>CALKGE010000014.1 GCA_938084685.1 uncultured Pirellulaceae bacterium | reverse complement strand
ACGAAGCTTCTCTGCTGCGACTCGTCTCTGCCGTTCTCGTGGAACTTAGCGACGACTGGGAAACCGGAATGCGATACCTCACATTCCAAAACTAACTCAGAAACCGATCAGACGAATTTACAGAACAATGGTTGCTTTATCTCAGACCAACGACCGATTTGTTTACATTCGTAAAGAGACTATTGATGCCATCATTAAAGATGTTAGCTGCATTGAATGGAAAGCCATCATCACACTTTGGCGGTACGCTGGCCTTCGAGCGCAGGAACCATTGCATCTAACATGGGACTGCGTTGACTGGGACAATCGCAAACTGACTGTAATTGAACCAAAGAATAAAAGAGTGCGTGTTATACCTTTATGGCCAGAAGTTGAAGCAGCTCTTTCAGTTCTGTTTCATACAGCAAAAGTTGGTGAACCAAGAATCATTACTAAATATAAGATTGGCCAGAAACTCGGAACACAGTTCTCAAGAATTATCAAAAGAGCAGGCTTTGAAGTTTGGACTAAGCCAATACAGAATCTACGAGCGAGTTGCCAAAATGATCTTGAAGAAGCAGGATACAGAATGACTGCTGTTTGCAGCTGGATAGGGAACTCTAAACCAGTGGCACAAAAACATTATCTGAAAACAACTGAGGCTGATTTTGAAAAAGCTCTTGGATCTAAAGTAGATCTTCAAATAGATCGGCACGACACAGAACAGGTCAGTACGGAGAACGAAACTTCTCAACTAAATCTAAAAAACACGGCGATGCCGGTTGGTGCCGCTGCATGCGACACTACAAAAATAGAAAAGTACGCCCAGCAGGATTCGAACCTGCGACCTACGGATTAGAAGTCCGTTGCTCTATCCAGCTGAGCTATGGGCGCGTGTTTTGAATGTCTAAGTATAACAGCTAAAAACTGGTAGGCTAAGTAGATCAATGGAACTCGCTGCACCGGGTCCGGCCAGGCATGAATTTCATGTAAAAAGAGAGACTTGCACGACCCCGAGTGCATCAGATACCTCTTGGAATTCCGCTTGCATTCATGGTTAACACTCGAAATATCCACAAGTACAATCAACAGTTAACGCATGGCAGGTTGAAGTCCTGTTTATGCCGCAATCCCTTCTCATCGGCAAATATGAGTCATTCATGATCGACCTGCAGTCACTTAGCGAACTCATCGAATTTCGACGTACCGTCAAGCCCATCGATGCTCTCGGCGCACCGAACTATTCCAGCCGCGAAGTCGACCTCGCAACGATCGAACGACTCCTCAATAATGCCAACTGGGCACCTACGCATGGCCTGACCGAACCCTGGCGATTTACCGTCTACCAAGGAGAGTCACTCTCTGCGCTGGCCGAATTTCTGCGACAAGCCTACTCGGCATATACGCCTGAAGAAGCATTCAAAGAAGCGAAGCGGGATAAGATGGCGGCGTATGCCGAGCACACTCAAGTTGCAATTGTTCTGGGGATGCAGCGGCACCCGGGCAAGATCCCAGCTGAAGAAGAAGTCATGGCGGTTGCTTGTGCTGTGCAAAACCTGCACCTGTCTGCTGCCGCAGAAGGGTTAGGAGGATTCTGGTCCACCGCCCCAGTTTATGACATCCCAGCCGTTCGTACCGAATTCGGGTTTTCCGGAGACGACGACCGCTGCTTGGGGATTTTTTACCTGGGATTTCCTAGACACGATTGGCCCGCACGAAAAAAAGGGGCTCCTCAGCCCATCGAAGACAAGATTATCTGGAGATAAAAATCGATGAAGATCGAAGCGATTCGTGTATACCAAGTGGACCTGCCGCTACACGAGACAACCTATAAGTGGTCCGGAGGTAAGTCCGTTACGGTATTTGACAGTAACGTGATTGAAGTGATTACCGATACTGGTATCGCGGGTTACGGCGAGTGCTGCCCGCTGGGGCCTTTCTATCTTCCGGCTTACGCAGCCGGAGTCCGTAGTGGGATTCGGGAATTGGGCCCCCATCTGATCGGTCAGGACCCATTGAAACTGGGGCCCTTGAATCGACTTATGGATCGAGCGTTGAAGGGGCACCCCTATGTAAAATCTCCTATCGACATCGCTTGCTGGGATATCAAAGGGCAGGTCACCGGACTACCAATCTGCGAACTGCTGGGCGGACGATACGGTGAGGACTTTGTTTTGTACCGCGCTATTTCCCAGCAGGAACCCGTAGCAATGGCAGACAATGTTCAGGGCTATCGGGATGAGGGTTACCGACGATTCCAATTGAAGGTCGGTGGCAATCCTGATGTTGATATCCAAAGAATTCGCCAAGTGGCTGAACGTCTGGAAACAGGAGACAAACTTGTTGCCGATGCGAATACTGGTTGGCTAATGCACGAAGCTGCTCGCGTTGTGCGTGGCGTGGCAGACATCGACGTATATATAGAACAGCCCTGTTTCAGTTACGAAGAATGTCTTTCGATCCGCCGACGTACTGATCATCCCTTTGTCATGGACGAGTGTATTGATTCACTGGATGTGCTGATGAAAGGTTATGCCGATCAGGCGATGGATGTGGTGAATATCAAGATCAGCAAATTTGGTGGTCTTACCAAAGCTCACCAGGCGCGCGAATTGTGTGCTTCGATCGGAGTCGCCATGACGATTGAAGACAGCTGGGGAGGCGATTTCACGACAGCAGCGATTACCCACCTGGCTCATAGTACTCCGACCGAGCTTCTGTTCAGCTCCACCGACTTCAACAGCTATGGACCGGTAAGTATCGCCGAAAACGCTCCGCAGCGTGACAACGGTCGGATGAGCGCCCCGACCCAGCCCGGCATAGGTTGTACTCCGCGAAGGGACGTACTTGGTGAACCAGTTCTGGAGATCAAGTAACCTCATGTCCGAACCAATACGTGTCATCGATTCGCATACCGGCGGCGAACCAACTCGGATCGTCCTATCCGGTGTGCCGGATTTGGGCGGTGGAAGCGTATTGGAACAGATGCAAGTCTTTGGTGAACGGTTTGATAACTTTCGTAGCGCGATTGTGAATGAGCCCCGTGGTTGGGACGCCATGGTCGGCGCGCTACTCGTGCCGTCAGATCATCCTGAGTGTGAGCATGGCATTATTTTCTTCAACAATGTCGGAACACTCTGGATGTGTGGTCATGGGACGATTGGCCTGGGCGTTACACTCAGGTACCTCGGACAGGCTGATCTGGGCATTCAGAAAGTCGAATCCCCGGTAGGAGTCATCGAATTCGAATTGCTTGATGATCATACGGTGCAACTGATCAACGTACCGAGCTATCGCTATCGCAAGGATGTTGAGATTGATGTTCCCGGATATGGCCCGGCCACGGGAGACATCGCCTGGGGCGGGAACTGGTTCTTCCTGATGAAGGAGCATGGGCAGCAATTGGAGCTTGAAAATGTCAGGCAGTTAACGGCGTACTGTACGTCGGTTTCCGAGACACTGGCGCGCCATAATCTGGTTGGCGAAGATGGTAAGGCGATTGATCACATCGAGTTATTTGCAGAGACAGATAATCCTGAGGCAGATTCCAAAAATTTTGTTTTGTGTCCTGGGCTGCAGTATGATCGCTCTCCTTGTGGGACAGGGACCAGCGCCAAGGTGGCATGCCTGCTTGCCGACGGCGTGATCGGACCTGGGGAAATCTGGCGACAGGAAAGTATCGTGGGGAGCATTTTTGAAGCATCGGCTGTCTGGAACGACGATAAGTCGCGTTGTATTCCAACAGTACGGGGGACCGCATTTGTGACTGCAGATGCTCAGTTGATTCTTCAGGGTGAAGATGATCTTCGTTTTGGTATTGGAAAGTCGGATAGCTGATCTATGGCAGAACGTGGAAAAGCACATGTCGTTGTCATTGGTGGCGGAGTGATCGGAGCTTCGAGTGCTTACTTTTTGCGTAAAGCTGGCTATCGCGTCACGCTGCTGGAAAAAGACAAATTTGGCAGTGGCTGTTCGCATGGTAATTGCGGGTTGGTCTGTCCCAGTGATGCTTTGCCGTTGGCCAGTCCTGGCGCCGTCTGGAGTACCTTCAAGACGCTGTTTAAACGTCACAACCCTCTATATATCAAGCCACGTTTCAGTCCTCGGTTGTGGCTCTGGCTCGCCAAGTTTGCACTACGGTGTAACGAGCGACACATGCTGCAGGCTGCTGCGGCACGTATGCCTCTGCTGGAATCATCGTTGCAACTTTATCAGGACCTGATTCAGGCCGAGCAGATCGAATGTGAGTGGCAAAAGAATGGTCTGCTCTACGTCTATAAAGATCAGACTGCGATGGATGCGTATCAGGCCACCGATGACCTTTTGACCAGGCATTTTTCTCTTCCCGCCAAGCGACTGGACGCGTGTGCGTTGTTTGAACTTGAACCCGCGGTTGCCGATGGCATTGCTGGCGCCTGGTATTACGAAGAGGATGCTCACCTCCGCCCGGATCGGCTGATGTCCGAATGGAAACGGATTTTGTTGCAATACGACGTCGACGTTCGCGAAGATTCGCAGGCCATCAGGTTTAAACGCCAAGGATTCAAGGCGATAGGCGTGTTGACACGGGAAGGGGTGATCGAAGCGGACCAGTTTGTGCTGGCGGTCGGAGCCATCACTCCCAAATGGGAAAAAGAGATCGGAGCGGATTTGCCCATCCAGCCCGGCAAGGGATACTCACTCACTTTCCCCAAACCTGAGTATTCGCCGCGAATTCCCATGATCTTTCCTCAGCATCGCGTTGTGATGACACCCATGCAGTCCGGCTATCGACTGGGGTCGACGATGGAATTTTCTGGCTACGATACGACCATCAATCGGCGACGGATTGAGTTGCTCAAACGCGGGGCTGAACCGTATCTGCGTACACCGTATGGTGAACATGTCGAAGAGGAGTGGTATGGCTGGCGGCCTATGATCTATCACGGAATTCCGATTATCGATAAGAGTCCTCGCATGGAGAACGTTTTGGTTGCCACAGGTCATAATATGCTGGGACTGTCGATGGGACCGGCGACAGGAAAGTTGGTCAGTGAGGTGATCTCGGGCGAACCAACGCACATACCATCCAAACCCTATCAGCTACTACATCCGTAACTTGGAAAGAACAAAGGCAGATGACATATCCATCGATTGCAGCGATTCCGGGCGAGCAGGAGCCTCAGCTTGTTGATCCAATTGAACCGCAGGGCCCAGAGTCAGGTGAGGTTCTGTGTGAAACGATTTACCTGGGAATCTGCGGAACCGATCGTGAAATCTTGCACTCAGCGAGCCCCCATGTTCCCTTTGGTGCTGAGCAACTGGTGCTGGGGCACGAATGTTTGGCTCGAGTGCTTGAAGTTGGCGAAGGTGTTGCAGATGTTCGGGCAGGTGATCTGGTGGTCCCCGCCGTTCGGCGGCCGACGACCGGTGCGACCACCGAGGGAATCGATGCGTTCAAGCTGAAACGTCGTCCGGACATGATGCCCTGGGGCGCCTACGTGGAACGCGGAATCGTCTGGGAGCATGGTTTTTCACTTCCTCAATGGATCGACCGGCCAGAGTATCTCTATCACGTCCCGACCGGGATCGAGGAAATTGCGATTCTATCCGAGCCCATCTCTGTTTCTGAAAAGGCTGTGCGCGAGGCTGAGCAGGCTCAGGCGGCACGGTTGGGTGAACAGGAATGGTTGGCCAATCCACCGCGAGTTCTGATTACCGGGATGGGACCGATTGCCTTCGCTGCCGTGATCTGCTGCCGCGCACGAGGCTGGGATGTGACCGTCTGGGGACGTGACAGTGAGGATACTTTTCGAGCAGCACTGGCGCGGGAGTTTGATGCGACTTATGTGGGTCTGGATGGCCTGAGTTTTTCTCCGGCGAACGTTGAACAGGACGGATTTGAATTGGTGCTGGAGTGCACAGGCAACGATCGGGTCATGATGCGGTCGGCTGGATTACTGGCCGGATGTGGCATCATGGTTTGGTTGGGTGCTTCCCGATTGCCACAGGTCAGTGAGTTTGACGTTAACCAGATCATGAGGAGTGCCATTTTGGGGAACCATCTCTTCATCGGTACGGTGAATAACGCTCCTCAGGATATGCAATCGGCCATAAACCACCTGGCAAAACTGAATTCGCAGTATGGCGGGGCGATTGCCAAGATGATCACGCAGCAAGTCGACCCACAGGACTCGCTTTGGCATTACACTAATCGAGTTCCCCAGGGAATCAAGACAATCGTAAAGTATGCTCAGTGGAGCTAGTGGATTCGTGATTCCACTCAGGTTACATTGAGCATTAGCGTTACTGCGTTGAGCAAGTAACCTGATCATTCAATCAATTGCCAATCATTTGCCAATCATTTGCAGAGGAACAGACATGCGATTAGTACTAGCGATTGCTGTTGTATTTGGACTGCTTGCGCCGGCTGCCAGTGCAGGTGAGTTCAATCCGGTTCTGGACATCAAGGACCCAGCCCCGAAATGGGCCGCTCTGCCAGCGACCGATGGCGAGAAATACTCTTTCGATAATTTTAAAGATAAAGACGTTCTGGTTGTCGTCTTCACCTGTAACAGTTGTCCATACGCGGTGGACTACGAGGATCGGCTGATTGCTTTTGCCAAAAAAATAAAGGGGACCAGTGTCGGGTTGGTTGCTATCAATGTGAATAAAGTGGAAGAGGATTTGCTGCCGGCGATGAAGGAGCGAGCCAAGGAAAAAGGATTCAACTTTCCCTACCTGTTTGATGAAACACAAGAGATCGCCAAGAGGTATGGCGCCGGATATACTCCGGAATTCTTCGTTCTCAACAAAGAACGTCGGGTGGTCTACATGGGGTCGATGGATGACAGTCCCGACGCGGCCAAGGTCAAAGTCCGCTACGTCGATCTGGCCGTGGAAGCGGCGATGGAAGGGAAGTTGCCGGCCAAACAGGAAACAGTTGCCATCGGTTGCCGAATCCGTATCGAACGATCTCGTCGTAGCCGAAGTGGCGGCAAATAGCTAACAGTGTGGTCGTGACCAGCACTCAGATGAATGACGATACAAATGCGACGTAGTAGAAGATCCAGCCGGTGACGCTGGTCAGGACCATTCCCAGTGTCGCGAGCCACCCCAGTCTTTTGTGACTTTTACTGTGCTGGCCCGGAGCTGGCGGCTTGGGAAATTTCTTGAACGCGCGCACGATTACCACAACCCACAGCAATGGGGTTGGTATGGCAAACGCCAGATGGATGTAGAGATAGGTCTTTATCTGTGGAACCGTCCATTTGCTGCCATGCGTATAGTCAAGCCAGCCGTTCAGTCTCATGTCCACTTCAAAGGCGATGACGGCCACCAGAAGTACCAGAGCGGTGACGACTTGTACTTTTTTGTGCAGCTCGAACTTGCCCTGTTTGGCCAGCCGAATACTCCAAAACATGACTGGTACCACCAGGAACATGGCCAGGAAGACGGCGTCGAGCATGAAAGATGCGCGGGTGGGAAGAATTCCGGCGTTTGGCGAGACATGTGCGAGCAGGGACATAGTTTGTTCTAAGGGATTTTATCGTCTGTTGCTGCAAGTTTAGCTGTTCGAGCAGACTTCGCCTAGGTGTGATTCAGAGAATGGATCGCTGGAATTACCTCACCAGTTCATCGTCCTTGAAGAACCCGGTGGTCATTCCGCCATTGTCATACCAAAACGTCCAGGCCCCCTCTTTCTGCCCATCGATAAATTCTCCATGAGCCGTACGATCTCCATTCTCGTCGAACATTGTCCAGTGTCCATGTTCGTGTCCCAAGTCAAAGTTGCCTTCAGATGCGAGCTGACCGTTGGGGTGATAGAACCTCCATTTGCCGTGCCGTAGACCGTAGTCATAGGTTCCTTTGGAATCCAGGGATCCGTTGTCTCTGTAATGTTCCCAGAGGCCATGACGCTGTCCCTGGTAGTATTTCCCATGAGCACGAAAGTCGATGTGAGCAATTTTGGAAAGAGAAGACGCTTCACGTACTTCTCGAACTCCTGCAACTCCGTGGAACATAATTTCCTTAATATCCAGTTCAGCGGCTGTCGGTAAGTCGGTAGCAGCCGGATTATATTTTTGCAGATAACGCATGGTGTGTTGTTGTTGATTGAAATACTGCGTGCTTCCCATTTGCCGGAAGAGGAGTAACCAACGGGAAGATTCATACTGAATGGCGTCTTGGGGGATCTGAGGAGTGTCGTCGACAGTCTCTCGCGTTCTATTCCCTCGCAGCAGGTCGATAAACTCGCCTTTTGAATTTCGTCCTTCCAGCAGATAACGGTAGCAAAGATTGCTGGGGACATGAAACATGGTCCAGGATTGGTCCATACGGATTTGATGTACAATCCAGTTCACCCTGTAATCTGTTTCGACACGCTCGGCATGAACCAACATTTGCCAGACGGCATAGAAAAGCATGATTGCCAGACCGGTGCCTGCGGATACTTCTCTCAGTACTCGAAAATACAGACCGGGTTGTGGAGATGGTTCCACCGGAATCTCTTCATCGGATGCAGCATTCGCCTGGTCTGGTGGCCTGGAGGAGTTTGTTATCAGTTTCTTGAGTGGCCGGGAGGCCCACACGAAGCTGGGGATCATGGCGAGCAGTCCGGAAATGCTGACGGGTGAAAACCCGAGTACTTCCATCGTCAGAAAAATTCCAACGTGCAGCCCGATAAAACTGAGGACGCCGACCATTCGGAATCGTTGAGTCGCTACCGGACTGAGAAAGAGAATCGGGGCCGTGACTTCCAGAATCAGTGTTCCCCACGTCAGTAGGGCAAGGAATTCAGGGAATTGTGTGAGCCAAACTCCTAGTGGCTTGGACAACGCCTGATCGTCCAGCACGACAAACAGCGCTGAGCCATCGTGCCATTCCGGATTCCATTTATAGATTCCTGTGAGCGTGTACATCACTACATACTGCAAAATGATGCCGGCTGTGGCGAAGCTGCAGAAAGTCGATTCACGAGTGCTGTTTTTCTTGCGGCTGAGACTGAAGAATTGCCCCGATGGAATCCAGATCAACCAGAACAGCATGGAAGCCATCAGCATGTCACCGCCGGTTAACAATGCGGGGGCTCTGGCAATCATGGAACCAAACAGTAGCCAGCTAGCTGCGGCTGTGAGGCGGGCTTTGATGCCGGTTAAGAGCACAATCGCCAAGGCCAGCTGTAAACCGAAAAGGAAGTACTGGTACAGGTCGTTTTCAATAAGCAGATGAAACGACCAGGTGTTCAAGTTAGCGTAATATTCCTGCGCGGAAGCGAAAGGGATGACCCCATCGATGGAGTAGAAGTGCTGAAACTGGACGATCCTGTCGATCAAATCCCAGATCAGGACGAGGGCGATACTGATACGCATAACAGCGATCGATCGCAAGTCGAGTGTAAAGATTCGCTTTAACTCGTTCAATGGTCTGCTCCCACCCCCTGAAGGCCCATTAGTTTTATCGGCCGAAGCAGGATTTTAGTGTTAAAAAATAACTCGGTATTTGGTAACGCCAAGAGGGTTATTTCAAGAAATGAAAAACGCTCGGCAAAACTGATTTCACCGAGCGTTTTCAGGATTCTCTCAATGGAAAGCCAATTTATTCTTTGGGTGGGTAAACCTTGTGAGGCGTGTGGCAGGCTTTGCAGTTCATCGCCTTGGTTAATGCTTCGGCACTACCGTCTGCGCCGGCAAGGTGGAGCCTGGTCGCTTTTGCTAAAGCACTTGTCAGTTTTTTCCAGCTTTCTGCCGAACCTTTGGGGGGTTTGTTGTTGGGAAGTGCTTTGACGTAGGCGGCAAACAGCTTGGTTTCCGCTTCGGATGCTTCACCTTTGATAACTTTGGTGTGTAACCCACCTGTCTTGACAGCCTGCATGAACTTCTTGGTGCTGTACTTGTTTTCTTTCTTCTCGTCTGCGGTTGAGATGCCAGCAATCACTGTCACGACAGCCAGAACGGAGAGAACAGTAGCTAGTTTACGAATCATATCGATGCTCCATGGGGAATCTGAATTAATACGGCAGCCTGCGATTATAGCATTTTTTTAACTCGGTAATAAACAATGAAATAGGAGCGGTTGACCGGATTCTTTGCTGGCGTGCCCACGCGGTAAAAGGGGTAGCGGGCGGTAATTTGAACCTTGACGGGCTTCGTGCGGGCACAGGGTAAGAGATACCTTTTTGGGGGAATCATAACTTCAAGAATACACGCGTGAAAAGGGGGGAAATGGCCAAAACGGCTCAAAAAACGACTGCTTTTCAGCGATTTACGTACAGGGCTTTGTCCCCGTGGTGTATCTGCGCGCAGTGATACTACAGGTCACTGACGTTCCGTATCCTTTTGCCGTATTCAAATGAAACTTTCCGATAGATCAAGGTCACTACCAAGTGTGATAAATCTGATGGTACTTTTAGTACTTTCAGTTTTACTGAGCGGCTGCGCTCATCGAAATTATCTACGAGAAGCGGATCAGCAGGCGTTGGAAGTTATCGGAGAACGTGCGGGTGATAAACGTTGGGAATTGAAGAATTACGGCGTGGGCATGGATGAGCGGAGTCGCTTCTATGATGAGGCCGAATCCACGGATATACCACGTCCGAAAGACGATCCAAAATCGCATCTCTATATGCACCGTGTTGATGGTTATGAGGGATGGGAGCATTGGAATGAGGATGGGGTAACGGACCAGTTTACCAATGACGAGTGGCAGCAGAAGTTAGCGGGCTATGTCGAGTTTGATGAAGAAGGGAATCTCAGACTCGATGCTGAGTCGGCACTTAAGCTGGCCTACATTCATTCGCCAGAATACCAGCGTCAGAAGGAAGCACTTTATCTGTCAGCGTTGGATGTGACGACCGAGCGTTTTCGTTTGAATACTCAGTATTATGGTGGGTATAACTCCAATTACCGTCATCGGGGAACCATCAACCCAGCGGGTTTACGCATCGACCCCAGTACAGGCAACACGATTCTGTACCCACCGTCGACCGGTCGTGAAAGCAATCGCTTGAACATCGGCAAGAATCCACTGGTACAGATGCGACGTCAGCTCGATACAGCAGGGAACTTTGTCGCAGGTTTCGCTAATTCATTCATCTTTGAATTTACGGGTGACAATGCCAACTTTACATCGTCCATTGCCAATTTTGCTTTTGTTCAGCCGCTGTTGCGAGGAGCCGGTAAGCATATCGCACTGGAGCAGTTGACGCAGTCCGAGAGGAATTTGCTGGCGGGAATCAGAGCTTTCTCTCAATATCAGCAGGGTTTCTTTACCCAGGTCACGATTGGCGAGTCGGCAGTGGCCAATGTCAGACGAGGTAGTCCGGGAACATTCGTTTCGACCGGTAGTGGTAACACCTCTGTCAGTGGTTTTTACGGCTTGTTGCAGAATCAGCAGACGGTGCGGAACCTCGAAATCAGCGTTAAACGTCAGAAGCAGAATCTGGACCAGTTTGAAGAGTATCTCGATCTGGGACTGGTCGGACTTGTTCAGGTCGATATCATGCGGCAGGACGTTGTCGCACAGGAATCGAGTCTTTTGGATCGTAATGTTGGATACCAAAACGCAATTGAACAGTATCAAACCAACGAGTTAGGGTTACCTCCTGATCTACCAATCGAAGTTGATAAATCATTGGTGGAAGACTTCACGTTTATTACGGATGAGTCTCTGGCTGTGGAAGACCAGATTCTGGCTGCTCGGGAATCCATTGCTAATCTGGAAGAGCCGGTGACTTCAGAAAGCCTGCAGCCTGTCGTGTCGGAATTGGAGAACATCATCCCGGCGTTGAATGCATGGTTCAGTAACATCTCGACCGATGTGGACAAAATGGAAGCTGCTGCCGGCAAACGCGAATCCAGAATGTCGGAAAAGGAAGTTGAGGAATTCAAAACGACTCGCATAGAGCTGAAGGCTGAAATAGAGGTCCTGTTGGAATTGGCAGAAGGGGAACAGGCCGCACTACAGACGATTAAAGAGGGACTCGGTATCGCCGAACCCGATCAGACCATGCGTGAACTTATCATTTGGCGAGGTCGTTTGAAACGATTAACGGACAGAGCTGGTCTGGCTCAGGCGCGAGCCAAGCTGGAGAAGATTTCAGTGGGGTCCTTCGAGTTGCAGTTTGAAGATGCATTGAAGATTGCACTGCATAATCGTCTTGATTTCCAGAACGCTCGGGCCGCTTTAGTCGATACCTGGCGACAAATCAAGATTCGCGAAAATCAACTGTTATCAACGGTCAATCTGACCGCGTCAGGAGACGTCTCCACGTCCGAGAATAATCCGTTGAGCTTCCGGGGCGAGACCGGTACGGTACGGTTTGGCATTCAGTTTGATGCTCCGATTACTCGATTGTTGGAGCGTAACCAGTTGAAACAGTCGTTAATTACTTACCAACAGGACAAGCGGCAGTTTATTCAGTCGCAGGACCGGCTGCATTATGGATTACGAGCGTTGTTACGGCGGATCGAAATGTTACGTCAGAAACTGGAAGTAGACCGGCGTCAGGTTGCGATTGCCATCCGTCTGGTCGACTCGACCCAATCCCAGTTGTACCGTCCGGTACGACCAGCTCAGCCTGGTCAAAGTCAACAACTGTTAGGTGAAACGCTGGCACTGAATATTGTGAACAGTTACAGTCGTCTGGCCCAAACCCAAGGAGCGTTCCTGAGTACGTGGATGCAGTACCAGGCGGCGCGAATGCGCCTGCAGCGGGAACTGGGGATCATGGAATTGGACGAGCAGGGGAGCTGGATCGATCAGCCACTACCACCGGTTGAGGACCTGTTACTGGAAATCGAAGAAGAGGAACTACTCAATTCAGTTGAATCCATCGACGAGGCTTCACAAGGCGCGGAAGAGGCTTCGACGGATCCAGAGGCTTCGACGAGTACATCTGGTGCAGCCGCTTTGCCTGAATCTGAGGATCAGGATTTGAGTGTGGCCGAGATAGTAGGTCAAAAGCTGAGCAACTTGCAGCGACGTATTGAAGATATCGTACTTCAGCGAGCGAAGCGACGCATGGATGCCGAACTGGAAAAGGCTTTGTCTAACGAATCGGACGAGTTAGATGTTTCGGGGAATCCAGAGGAGCCTTCGGGAAACGATAATGTATCGGACGAAACAAATGAGTAGATTTCCGGTTTCAATTTACCCCCCCCGATGGGATGGCATTGTTGGTAGACGGTATCTACTGCATTGAGATAGGATAGATTGGTGGCCTGTTTTGTTGGTTAACGAGCAGTTTTTTAGAGTAAGCGAACGTGTCCATTAATTCAAATAACGAAAGTAACTCGGGATACGCGAGATGGATAACCAGAATCGTGATTCTGGTCATTCTGCTGGGTGGCGTTGGTACAGGGATTTACTATCTGCCCGACACGTTACTATCCAAAGAGGTTGTCGAAAACCTGACGTACACCGTTTCGCGAGGTCCGATCAGGATTTCAGTTGCCGAGCAGGGGACGTTGGAGAGTTCGGATAATACTGAAATTAAATGCAGAGTTCGGGGGCGGAATACGGTGACGTGGGTGGTGGAATCTGGTGCCATCGTCCAGGAAGGTGACGAACTGGTACGGCTTGACACCAAGGTTATTGAAGAAAACCTGAGTCTCCAAAAGACGAATGTACACGAAGCCACGGCCACACTGGAAAAAACGAAAACAGATGCAGCTCAGGCTCAAATAGCGATCGATTCGTTTGAGGAAGGGCGGTATACCAAGGGACTCAAGTCCCGTGAGGCGGCAGTAGAGCGAGCTCAGATTAATCTGGATGCTTCGAAAGAGAAGTACCAGCAGTATCGTCAGCTATTTAAACGGGGACGTGTTTCTGAACTGGAATTGGACGGTAGCGCATTCACGGTCACTCAGGCGGAACTGCAACTCAAGGTGGCGGAGACTCAGCTGGATGTCTATAAACGTTACACTCGAGCGATGGATCTTGAGCAACTGAAAGGGCGTCTGAACGCTCACAAGTCAAAGCTCTTTGCTGATGAAGCCGGGTTGCAGATGGATATGGCCCGGCGGGCTCGAGCAGAAACCGAGTTGGCGAATTGTGTCATTACCGCGCCCAAATCTGGTTTGGTAATCTATCCGACAGCTGCAGCCTGGAGGAATACTCCTGACATTGCTGAAGGTGTCAGTGTCAGTCATGATCAGGTTCTTTTGATTATGCCGGATCTGGATCGGATGCAGATTGAGATTGGGATTCATGAAGCGATTGTAGATCGGGTCAAGGCAGGGTTGGAGGCCTATGTGAAGCTGCCCGACCGTGAGTTAAAAGCAGAGGTGTCCGAAGTTGCCACCATCGCTCAGCCATTGGGGCCCTGGTCTGGCAATGTGGTGAAATACGATACGATCATTTCTCTACCCGACCAGGACGGGCTCAAGCCGGGAATGAGTGCTGAGGTGGAAGTGGTATTGGCGGAATATGATGATGTCTTATACGTACCAGTATCTGCTGTGCTGGAGACAGACCAGGGACATTTTTGCTGGATTGAAAGAGATGCCGATCCGCCCAAAAAGCAACGGGTTATTCTGGGTGAAAGCAATGACATTTATGTCATTGTCGAGCAGGGACTCAAAGAGGGAGAACAGGTTCTGCTGAATCCGCTGGAATTGATGGAGCAGGAGAAAGTTGCGGGAGACGATGCGTACCGGGGCTTGAGTGAAACAGTCACCTATGCCGATGAGGAGTCGGTTACCGAGGAGCCTGATTCGAATGAATAGTTACATCGGTAAACGGGGTGCATCGCTTTGGTCTCAGCTGGTGACCATCTGTATTCTCATTGGGTTAGCGATTGGTGGTTATCTCTACGCGAACAGTAGCAAACAGGAGGAAGCGGGAACGCTCGATTTTCTCGAAGCGCCCACCCATGTTGTTCGTCTTGGCGACATGTCTGTTTCGGTGACTGAGCAGGGATCACTGGAATCATCTGATAACGTCGAGATCATTTGTCGTGTGCGTGGTCAGAATACGGTGACGTGGGTCATCGAATCGGGAACTTACGTGGAAGAGGGTGATGTCGTTCTGACGCTGGACACACTTCTCATTGATGAGGAAATTGCCGAACGCTCAAAATATGCTCACTGGTCACGCAGTGGTGCAGAGCATTGGAAGGCGAGTGTGGCTAAGAACAAACTTGCTATTCCTGAATATCTTGAAGGTCGCTTTGTGGCGGAATTAACTGAGATGGAAAAAGATCTGGTGATCGCCGAAGCAGATTTGCTGACCGACAAAGAACTATTGGAATACGTTCAACGGCAATATGAACGAGGGTACGAGAGTCGTGATGCGGTGGAAAGCTATCGTCGAAAGGTCCAGTTCACCAAGTTGCGAATCGAGGTCCTGAAGTCGGATATAGAGATTTTCGAACAGTATGGCAAACAGTCCGAACTGGCTGAGCTCGAAGGAGAATTGAAAGTTTCTCAGGCCGAGTTCAAAGCGAATGATGAACGAGCCATGGCAGATGCATCACGAAGGGACCGTGCTGAGCAAGAGAAACAGTATTGCACGGTGCGTGCTCCTAAAAGCGGCCTGGTAATCCATCCTCAAGCGGCAGCCTGGAAGGATGCTCCGGATATTACCGAAGGGGGGATCGTCAATAAAGAACAAGTGATGTTGCTGATGCCTGATCTGGATCAGATGCAAGTGAAAGTAGGAGTCCACGAGGCGTTGGTGGATAAGGTTCGAGAAGGGATGAAGGTTTTTGTTAAACTTCCCAATCAGGATCCTTTTGAATGTTACGTCACGCATGTTGCAGAAATTGCTCGGCCTCCCTCGATCGGCGTCTCCAACATCGTAAAGTATGACGTGACGATTGAATTGCCGAAAATGGATGGGTTGAAACCTGGTATGACGGCCGAAGTCGAAATCGTGATGGACGAATTCAGAGATCAGGTGTTGCTACCGGTTGAGTCGGTATTGGAATACGGAAGTGGGTTCTTTTGCTGGGTGCGACGCGGCGATTCGATCAGTCGGCGACAAATTGAAGTTGCTGACAGTGATGCGGCAATGGTTCGCGTTCTGGACGGAGTTCAGGCCGGTGAAACTGTGATCCTTAATCCACTCGCCTATGTAGATGAAGCTCAAAGTGACGCACTGCTCAACTTGGATCAGTTAGCCTCCAATTCGGTTGGGGAAGAATGAGTACCGTGGCGAATTCCCGAGCATCGCGTGTTGTTACACGCCTCACTCTATTGATTGTCTTGATCGTCGTGGCGGGGGTCGGATACGGAGGGTACCGATGGATTGACACGACCTTTGTCAGTCAAAGCGACAAGTCTGAGCGTAGGCATTTATTGACGCATGTAGTTTCCCATTCGCCCATCACTGTTTCCCTGAAAGAGCGGGGAACGTTGGAGAGTGCTGACAACCATGAAGTTATTTGTCAGGTGCGTGGAGCCAATATCATTACGTCGGTTGTGGAAAATGGGACGTACGTCAACGAGGGAGATGTCATCCTGATGCTGGATACTCTCTACATTGACGAACAGATTTCGGAACGATCAAAGTATGCTCACTGGTCCCGTAGTGGTGCTGAACACTGGAGGACAACGGTCAAGTCGCGCGAACTGGCGATTGCTGAGTATCTGGAAGGGCGGTTTGTAACTGAGGTGATGCAGAAGGAACTGGAGCTGATAGTGAAGGAGACAGATCTGCTTGCCTTTAATGAGATATTGGCTTTCAACACACGACAATTTGAGAAGGGATATGTCAGTCGGGATGAAGTCGATTTGTGGCGCCGTCGAATCGACACGCATCGAGTCGATCTGGATGTGTTAAAGACAGATCTGAAGGTCTTGCAGGAACATACCAAGAAGTCAGAAATGGCCAGGCTCGAAGGTCGACTGAAGGTAGCGAAAGCTCAATTTGAAGCTAGTGATGAGCGCGCAGACGCAGATGCCTCACGACGGGACCGCGCACTTGAGGAAAAAGAACACTGCACGATTCGAGCTCCGAAAGATGGACTGGTGATTCATCCTCGGGCGGCATCCTGGAAGTGGGCTCCTGACATCACCGAAGGTGGCACGGTCTACAAGGACCAGGTTTTATTGTTGATGCCGAATCTGGAAAAAATGCAGGTCAAAATCGGTGTCGCTGAGGAAAACATCGACCTCATTACCGTGGGGATGAAGACAATCGTGAAGCTACCGGGGCGTGAGCCGTTCGAAGGTAAAGTTTCTGAGGTGGCAAATATTGCTCGTCCACCCATCATCGGTGCTGGAGATGTTGTCCGTTACGATGTGATTATTGAATTGCCTGAGATGGAAGATCTCATGCCGGGAACCAGCGCCAATTTGGAGATCATGGTTAGTGAAGTCGACCAGGTCATGACAGTTCCTCTGGCTGCGACAGTCGAAATGGATGGCAATGTTTATTGTTGGGTTGAAACGGATACAGGTGCCGAGCGACGATTGTTGAAAACCAGCCCCGGCGATGATGTCTCGATAGTGATTGAAAAGGGGTTACGTGTGGGAGAGAAGGTGGTGATGAATCCTCTGATTTATCACGAGACTCCTGAGAGTGATGCAGATCCGCATGAACGTCTTAAATCTGGTACTGCCCGATTGGAGATGACGGGCTCGTAGTGTGGTGCTGATAGTCCACTGAGATTGAGGTTGGTTTAGTGAACCTGTTTTTGCTGCGAACGATACGGCTGGGGATTAAAAGTCTGCTGCTGCATAAGATGCGTGCTGGACTGGCCGGTCTGGGGATCTTCATCGGTACGGCTACGGTCATCTGGTTGGTCGCCATGGGAGAGGGTGTCAGCCACCGGGCTCAGGAGCAAATCAAAGAGCTGGGGGCTAAGAACGTAATTGTTCGTACCAGAAAACCGGTAACGGATGATGAACCACAAGTGGCTCGCGTGAGCGTGCATCGCTATGGATTACTGCGAGCGGATTACGACCGGATAGTGGAGACGTTGTCGAGTGTCGAAGAGGCTGTACCGATGCGTGAATTTCGGTATGAGTTGCGTCGTGACGATCGGAAGGCGGACGCCAAGCTTGTAGGGTGCATGGAGGCTTATCGGTCACTGAATCACCTGAAGATGGCGCGGGGCCGCTGGCTGACTCCGCGAGATCGAGGAAAAAAGGTGATTGTATTAGCAGACGAAACGACCTCCCGCTTGTTCCCTTACCAAAATCCGATTGGGCAACGAGTCTGGGTGGGACGCGAACTTTATACGGTGATCGGGCAGACAAAATCTCGAACCGCATCCGCTGCCATCGGAGGAAGCCTTGACGCGCGTGAATACAACCTTGATGCCTATATTCCGCTGGATACCATGGAAGCTCGCATCGGTGACCGAGTCATGAAACGAGTTGGTAATTCGTGGCAGGGTGAGCAGGTTGAATTGAGCCAGATCACTGTCGGGGTAGACAAGATCAAGCATGTGGATGAAACGGCGGCGATCATTACGAACTTGCTGAAGCGATACCACTCCGAGGAAGATTATGCGGTCGTCGTTCCCAAAGAATTGTTAGCTCAGGCCGAACGCACAAGGGCGATGTTTAATGTCCTGCTGGTTGTCATCGCCGGCATCTCGCTGCTGGTAGGAGGTATCGGGATCATGAACATTATGCTGTCGACGGTCACTGAGCGTACTCGAGAAATCGGAGTCCGGCGGGCACTAGGCGCGAAACGCTCGCACATTATTTTTCAGTTCATTACTGAAGCTATTTTGTTAACAGGGATTGGCGGCCTATTGGGAGTCGCCTCCGGGCTGTTGTGCGGCCCGTTGTTTCGTGGAGGGCGTGAATTCGTAAGTAGCTACTGGCCGGATCTAGTACCACCGATTGTTGCTCAAATCGAGCCTCAGATTGCCACGTGGTCTGTAGTTTTATCGTTAGTTATTGCAGTTCTCTCTGGAGTCGTTTTTGGAGTATACCCAGCCTGGCGAGCGGCCTATATGGACCCGATTGAAGCTTTGAGACACGAGTAGAATTGGCAGGCTTGCTGAGAGGTCGATGATCTTTGATATTCACAGCAATCGGTCAAAATGCGAATATTACTCATCTAACAGCGTTGGGTAATCTTCATAAGTTTTGGAAACGGAATTTCCTTGGTAACTGCAAGTAGCTTAGACCGCCTGTTGCGCAACTTCATTTAAGGGTAGTAAAGGGGTAAAGCGAAAGACTTTACCATTTGGGGAACATCATTAATGGCTAAAGAGACAAAAGTGCCTGCTAAGCCTTTGGTTAAAGTAGCAAAATATGAGATTCTTAAGCCAGAGAGGTGGGTTGGTGGCGAGCGTGATGGAGAGAATTGTACATGGCCGGAATTAGCTCGCATGCTTTGGGACGTTCAATATATTGAGTCGCGTATCGGCAATCTTTTTGTCTCAGAGAAGTATGCTGAATTCAGTTTAATGAGAACGGATTCGGTGGCCGAGTTTTCTACGAGGAAGGCTTCTGCAATCAATCGGCAAATCCGGCAGGATTTGATCGCAGATGGAAACTTCTCAGAAGAACAGCTGAACCGCTTCTCTAAAGCGGGTGCATTACCGTCGGACGTTTTGGATCCGTTTCTCCAAAGTGTGGTGCGGCCTACGGTATCAGGTAAGAACTGGAAAGATATTTCAAGTTCGAATTCATCGATACCCAACTACAAGAAAAACGTTCCTGTTTGCATCCGCTGCGATAAGGATTACCACAAAAAGATTTTCGTTGATGATGATGGTGATCATAAATTGGATCTCGGTATCACCGTTGGATCAAAATGTCGAATTATTTTGCGGACAGGACGATTGGATGACAGCCAGAAAGATATTCTGGACAAATTAGTGAATCCCGATTCAGGGTGGAGCCAGCAGACTTTTCAAATCTCGTACAACGAAAGACGCAATAAGTGGTTTCTGTCAGTAACGTATCGTTACCCACCGCAGGATAAAAAACTGGACCCTGATGTTATTGTTGGTGCAGAGTTGGGATTTGGCTGCCCGATCGTTGCCGTTGCGAACAATGATACGCATGCAAGTATTGGTCCGCGAGAATTCGCTCCTATTATGGAGCAGATTCGTAGGTTGCAGGCTCAGACGATTGCGAGACGGAACCAGATGCTCAGAGGCGGAGAAGACTCGTACGTTAAAGATACCAGTCGTGGCGGACATGGACGAAAGCGACGTTTCAAGCCGGTAGATCGTTTACAGCAGAAAATTGACAATGCTTATAAGACGTTGAATCATCAAATGTCTCGGAAACTGGTCGACTTTGCCGTCGAGCAACAGGCAGGCTCGATTCAGATGGAAGATCTATCAGGTATCAAAGATACGCTTACCGGTACATTCCTGGGGCAACGTTGGAGATATTACGAGTTGCAGGAATTTATTAAATACAAGGCCAAGGAAGTCGGTATTGAGGTTCGCTTGATTAATCCTGACTATACATCTCGTCGATGTTATTCATGTGGGTTTATCCATGAAGAGTTTACGCGGGAGTATCGGGAGGAGAATAAACCTCGAGAGGGTGGCATTCGCCTGTTCGATTGTCCAGTATGCGATGCGGAAGAAGTTGATCCGGATTACAATGCTGCCAGCAATCTTACCTTGAAAGACATTGAAAGGAAGATTAAGGCCCAGTGTCGCACCCAAGGGCTTCAAGTGAAATCTTGAAGCCCTGAAATCCTGGAAGCCAGAAGATTAGGCGACCAGACGGAAATATACGGCGGACCTGTACCGCCGGAAGGTGAGAAGTGGCGTGTAAATCAGTAGCTGCTGTTTCGAAAACACTCACCAACTACATTTTTTGCGATTTTGTGTCAGCAAAAACCAGGTTGAGGTCAATTACAGTTACGTACTTAATCGGTAACCTGTAACTGATCCTGACTTAGAACGTAGATGCAGGATTAACGGTATTGCCATTTAATGGATCTTTTCGGAGACGATCCTGATCTGGAGTATAGGTGCCAGGAGGTGCTTAGCGAGAGGATCTCTTTATGTACCAGTAATAGCTGTCTCAAAGATGGTAGTAGCTACAAACCCACCTTCAGGTCTGTAGCCTTTGAGTGCATACTTGCCTAATTTTCTTGCACGGCAGTATAACGTCGCTTCGTTTGTCATTTGATAGCTTATCTTTGATTTCCAAAGAAGCGGCCTATTTAAATGCGTTGATTCCCGAAGCTTTTGAGAGTTGAATACAGCGGACGACTCAATGTTCGTTCAAATATCTCATATCGAACGACTTTGGCATATTAATTGCTTCGACAAGTAATAGCATGTTTTGGGTCATCTGATTCTCTGCTGGTTCACTGAAACGAGTGATGAATCATTTGATCCATTTCAGGCTCGTATCCCTTTGTGATTCGGCGACAACCTCTCCCGGCAATATATGGACCGGCTTCACTTGGCGCCGGGGCGGATTAAGATACTCCGTCACACTTCTTGTTAAACCGGCCATGATGGATTTCATCACCCGTTGCCCAGAATTTAGATATCGGTTGTCAAACAAACGTGAAGGGTATTTCTATTTCATCTAACAATCGAATCTTACTAGAGGTGTAAAATGCTTGGATATTTAATCGATATGGATGGTGTAATTTATCGCGGAGGAGAGTTAATCGATAAAGCAACCATTGTTCTGTAAATTCGTCTGATCGGTTTCTGAGTTAGTTTTGGAATGTGAGGTATCGCATTCCGGTTTCCCAGTCGTCGCTAAGTTCCACGAGAACGGCAGAGACGAGTCGCAGCAGAGAAGCTTCGT
>CALKGE010000013.1 GCA_938084685.1 uncultured Pirellulaceae bacterium | reverse complement strand
CCTAACAGGGGTTCTTTTCACCTTTCAGTCACCCTACTGAGTACACTATCGGTCATTAGAGAGTATTTAGCCTTACGGGATGGTCCCCGTAGATTCAGTCAGGGTTTCACGTGACCCGACCTACTCAGGAACACCGCTAGCGTTGAATTGCGTTTCGCGTACGGGACTGTCACCCTCTACGGTTAAACTTTCCAGTTTATTCTGCTACGCTATCAACTACATATCGCGGGTCCTACAACCCCGAGAGGGAAACCCTCTCGGTTTGGGCTATTCCTGTTTCGCTCGCCGCTACTAAAGGAATGGATTTTTCTTTCTCTTCCTCTGGTTACTTAGATGTTTCAGTTCACCAGGTTTACATCGGTATCCCGGGATCTTAGGTTGTTTGTCACCTCCCCCAGGCTTATCGCAGACTTCCACGCCGACAGCTTCTAATGCCAAGGCATCCCCCATATACCCTTAATAACTTGACCACATATATTCAAAGCTCCTACTCTCAACGCTCAGGAAAACCCAAGCCCAAAAGCATCAACTCGATATAAAAGTTCAACTTATTAAACGCAACGATCCAAAAATATAGATACAACTCGTATAAATATTTGGAAACAACAAGATCATCAATTAAGAATCTTGTTGCGATAAATGGTTCATCAAGTCTTGTAGTCAACCAGGAATCTGCATGATCACTCTGGATGAAACTTGATCGCCATTCGCCTTTACTTTGTTCTGACAACAAAGACAGTTTATTGTCTTGTTGACTCAAAACGCTCGCAAAGATGCCATCTACCTTTGCTAAACCAAATTGTCAAATATCAATGACTCGTAAGCACAAAATGGCTTCCCGAGTCCCTGTCGCGAGTTCTTTTCATGCCCTACAGGGAAGAATATTACCACGCGACAGATTTACAAGTTTAGGGTCGGTCAGAAAGACTGTCAACGCTCTCAATGCGTTATTGCCAGGAAAAAAAAAGTTTTTTATTCTGACACTGTAAATACAGTATAAAACGTCTTTCAAGGGCCTTCCAATTGACACTTGCTTTACCCACCAATCCAATGGACTGGATGGTAAAAGTGGAGGTAGACGGACTCGAACCGACGACCCTCGGCTTGCAAAGCCGATGCTCTCCCAACTGAGCTATACCCCCTTTGGATTCCAGTAGATCCCGATGCTGATTAACACCGACCTAACTGGAAAGTAACTGAGGCCCCGTATTCTATACATGTCTCCATGCTAGTCAAGCGCCAAATGGCACCAGCGTGGCGTTTCCCAGGTAATTCACCAAAGAATCACCCAACAAACTGTTGCCCCAGTAAGTGGGCGTACCAAGATTCGAACTTGGGACCTCATCGTTATCAGCGATGCGCTCTAACCAACTGAGCTATACGCCCTCGATTTCCGACCAGAACAGGAGGCAAAGTCGAGCCCATCTCAAGGCTTTTTGCCAAATCCGGCACTGTCGTGAGTACTATCTATCGGAACCGAGATGGACGAACTTTGCACAGAAAGACAAAAATCGCGACCTAGTCAGGTTCATTTAACGAGATAGCACCCAGCGAAGGTAGATTTCCCCGAATAATCGGAAAAACCTCGAAGGAAAAAGGTATTCTACGTCCGCATGCCGACGTCTTAAAGGGGGCCCCGTGAAAAACTTAAGAAAATCGAACCGGTATTAAACAACACTGAAAACAACGAGTTCTGCTCTGCCTCGGCCCATCCTCACACCAGAGTGGATTTCGTGGAAAAACAAGTACCATTCGCTTCCAATTCGGATGACCGGACTAGCAGCAACTACCGTCGAAATTGCTGATGCGTTACCTATCACCTTTAAGTACACTTCCCTCACACCGTTTCCTATCCAAAACCGTCCACCAGCCCCTACCGAATACCAAACGCTGCGTCGATTAAGCCAGCCAACAGGACAAACCGTATTAAGACAAACCGTATTAATAGGAATAATCTCGTGATAAACCGTTCTGCCAATCTCTGCTCCTGGATGCTACTGACGCTGGTCACGACCATGCTCCAGGCCAACAGGCTTTCTGCGGCGCCGACAGCTCAGGAAACGTTGGCTCGTTTCAAACCGATTCAATCCGGAGTGGATTACGATCAGCCCACTCAAACGCAGGCAGCCGAGGCAAAGATCGAATCTATCAAACTCGGGACCGCTGTCGGGTACCAGATTACCGGTGCCAATGGGCAGATTCTTCGTCAGTTCATGGACACCAATGGTGACCAAAGTGTAGATCGTTGGTCGTACTTTAAGTCGGGTGTCGAAGTTTACCGGGACATTGATAGGGACTTTAATGGGCGCGCAGAAAACTTTCGTTGGCTTGGCCCAGCTGGAATTCGCTGGGGCGTTGATGTGAATGATGACCGCAAGGTTGATACCTGGAAAATAATTTCCGCTCAGGAAGTCACTCAGGAATTCGTTGCGGCGGCCCGAACTCGGGATGCCGATCGTTTCGCACACCTGTTTGCTACAGACCAGGAATTGTCGCAGGCTGGGTTCTCCATGGAAAAAACAGCAGCCCTGAAAAAACTGCGTGATGATGCTATTCAGGCATTCGCCAGAGCCGCTGCTCAAAAAACATTGTTGCCCTCGGGGGCCCAGTGGGTGCACTTTAGTGGTATGTACGGTGTATTGCCGCAAGGAAGTGCCGGTAGAACTCAGGATATCTTCGTCTATGACAACGTCATCGCCATTGTGGAAGATGGTGAACACCACCGTCAATTGGTCGTTGGTGCCATGCTCGAATCAGGCAAAGCCTGGAGACTCGTGCAATTACCTCCCGGACTTCAGTCTGCTGAAGAATCTGTGGCGGCTTCCGGGTATTTCTTCAATAGCCCGGTTGTGAATGCAGGTGCAGGTGGGACTGAGTCCGTTCAGGGTGTGAGTCAGGAGATGCAGAAACTGCTGGGGCAGCTCGAGCAGGTGGATCAGGGGCTGGCCGAAGCAACAACTCCATCGCGAATTGTCGAATTGAACGGTCAACGGGCCGATGTGTTAATGCAGTTGGTTGAAGCGGCTACTTCAAGTAGCGACCGTAGTCAGTGGGTGCGACAGTTTTCTGATACGGTGAGTGCAGCTGTTCAATCGGGTGAATATCCTGGTGGCGTGCAGCGTTTGGAAGAATTAGTGGCTGCCGCCGCGAAATATTCTCAGGATGACAGAGCTTATGTCGGGTTTCGACTGCTTACAGCGGGGTACTCCACCGCCCTGTCCGCGCCGAATGCAGATTTCGATAAAGTACAGGAAAAATGGCTTTCAGACCTCTCCGAGTTTGTAACTCAGTTTCCATCCAGTACAGACGCTCCGGAAGCATTATTTCAGCTGGGGATCGCCGAAGAATTTGCTGGAAACGGCTCACGTGCCGTAGACTACTACAGTCAAATCGTAACCAAGTACCCCAAATCGTCAAATGCTGCCAAGGCAGAGGGTGCGAAGCGCCGGCTGGAGCTCAAAGGGAGGCCTCTGGCGCTGGTCGCCAAGACCCTCGAAGGTGAAACATTTGATACGCGGTCGCTAGAAGGCCGGATTGTTGTAATTCATTATTGGGCCAGCTGGAGTGAACCGAGTGTCCGCGATATGTCGATGCTGCAAAGTCTGAAGCTGAAATATGGTAATCGTGTTGCATTGGTAGGAGTGAATGTCGATGCCGAGTCGGCACCGGCGGTGGCAGTTACTCAGAAAAACAAATACTCCTGGCCTCACCTGTATTCCAAGGGGGGGATGGAGAGTCAGCTGGCTAATCAGCTCGGAGTGGTTAGCGTTCCGATGATGATTGTCGTCGATGCGACGGGAAAGGTCGTGAAGACAGGCGTACACTCGGCTGAATTGAGCGGCATTCTGGCTGAACTGGTTAAATAATTCGAACTTTCTTTCCCAGCTGGCAAAAACCAGAAGCCACGTGAAATGCTATCTATCCAGCATTTCACGTGGCTTTTTGCGTTCGTCGTTGTTTTCCTGATAATCGATGTACGTGCAAAGACCCTTAAAATCGAAAAAAACTAACATTTTGCCATCTGCCTGACCGAAATCAATACATAGCCGCATCTCGCGATGTTGGTGCAAGTATGTTATCCGTGAACATTGGGTTTCGGTGACGTTACAAATTCGCATGATATAGTTTGCCAGGGAGGAGACCAATGCGACGCTTAGTATTCGGATTGGCGGTTTTAGGTACCCTTTTGATGGTACCGGCAGTACAGGCTGATGATCAGGCTGTTGGACAACGGGTTGTTCAGGCACTGCAACAGCAAAAAACGCAGGGAGTACTGGAGGATTTCAGTATCGATCTGCAAGTAGAAAACGGTGTTGTCTGGCTGAAAGGAGAAGTGGCCAGTCAAAATCAACGTGATTTAGTACTCGGAACCGTTTCCAAACTTGAAGGAGTTAACCAGGTCGTCAACGACTTGCGTTTACCGCAGGTTGCACAGGAAACAAAGGAAACGCCGAGTGCCTACGATTCCTTCACTAATGGCGTCAAGCAGGAATTTGACAAAGTGACGGGGTTCCTGGGGTTGGCAGGTGAAGAAAAGCCAACAGCCGTGGCGAAGCCGCCTGTTGCTAAGCCAGTACCGTCGGCTTCTGTTCGATCGCAAGGCCGAGCAACTGCTCGTGTCATGCAGGCTCGTCCGGATATGCCAGCTGTTGATGACAACGCCATCGCTCAGGCGATCGGAAGGGCTTTAACAGTAAAGAAAGATGCTGGTGAATTGAGAGCGTTTAATGTCAATCTCAGCGTCAGCGGTGGCACCGTTTGGATGAAGGGGTATGCCGCCAATGAAGCGCAGCGTGCTTCCATTCTCGCCTCTGCTCAGAACATCGACGGAGTGGTTCAGGTTGTTAATGATATTGCTGTTCAGGCACCGGCGGTCATTCAGGTCGCTTCGGCTCCTCAACGAGCGGGTATGGCGCAGCCTCAGCAGGTCAGGCCGGTTGCAGCAGTTCAAGGTCCATCTCCTGCGATGATGATGCAAAGTTCTCAGGGGATGGCACAGGCTCGCTATGAGCAGCCTAATATGCCAAATTACGCCTGGCCGACCTACGCGGCGTATCCAAACTATGCCCAGATCAACTATCCGCGTCAGTATTCTCCATCCGCGTGGCCATATATCGGTCCCTTCTACCCTTACCCCCAAGTGCCATTGGGTTGGCGTAAAGTAACGCTCGAGTGGGATGACGGCTGGTGGTTCCTGGATTTTGAAAGTAACTAAGCTGTTTTGCCTTGTCAGGCAACTATCAAGTGCGAAACCTGTGGGCCCAAGTGGTCCACAGGTTTTTTTATGCAATAAAACAAGGCTTGTTTTTTCGCTATAAACGGAAAAGCCCGCAAGATCGTCAAAGTTTAACACGATAGATACAAGTAGAACACAAGGGTTATGTGCACACTGGCTCTATGGAAGGAGTGTTAGTCGGTGTGTGTCGAGGCAATACACAAGGGAATAAAAATGTTAAACAGCAAATATTACAAACGAGCGACTGCCTGCCTCCTGGCAATTGCAGCAATGACCAGTGTTGGCTGTCTGGCCACACACGGAGTCAGTATGGGGATCTTGTCGGTACCGATTCCGGTAAGTCCTTATCATCAGACGAAGGCGGAGGACGATCATTGGGTGCGTGAGCGATACAGCAAAGTGCCGATCCTCGGTCCAGTGGCAGCCGGCGGACCACACGCAGCTCTGGATCCACCCAGTAATGACGAAGTGATGCGAGCATTCATGAAAGCTCATCCGCTCAAAACTGGCATTCCATTCCTCTACGATATTCAACGGAACAACGTGCGTATCGTGAAGGAAAAAATCGCAGATTACATCGACCCGCCACGATTCTACCCGATGATTGGTCCTGCACAGCTGCATCACGCCCACTACAAGTGTACGGTTCACTACAGTGAAATAGTCTATGTAGGTTGGCCTGTCCCACATACTCTGGTTGACGAAGAAGCCGTCGAGGTCCTCTATATAGATCACAACCACCTGCATATGGTTGGTAACGTTGATGGCGGGAATGACTCTCCCTATTAACAATTGAGTGGGTCAGAATGTGTCCGGAAGGCTCCTAAGCCAACGTGGTTTGACCTGAACATTTTACACGCTACGTATTGCCCCGTTGTGTGACCCTTGAAGGAGCTTAGTAGCTTGTGCTGCTAGGCTCCTTCATTTTTTAAATGGCAGAGAGTGCAACTTCACACTGGCGTCTCCTATCAGGATCTGCTCCCTTTAGCCGAACAAGCTGTTAATCGGCTTGCCTTCCCCGTCCCTGGTTACATAGAACGGACGGTCTTCAATTTCGTAAGCCAATTTGGGGCTGATACCCAGAGCTTGATAAATCGTGGCATGCAGATCTTCGATGATCACTCGGTCTTTAATTGTCGTGCAAGGGCGCTCATCGGCGGTCACCCCATGCAGGTGCCCACCTTTCATGCCGCCGCCGAACATGAGTACACTGCCGGCTCCGGTAAAGTGCCGATGCATTCCATAGAATTTCATCTCTTCAATTTTGGTTGGCACTTTGACCTGGTCTTTCACTTTTTGCTCCGGTCGACCTTCCATCATCATGTCCCGGCTGAATTCACTCGCCAGAACGATCAATGTTCTATCGAGTAACCCTCGTTCTTCCAGATCCAGAACAAGTTGGGCGATGGGACCGTCGATCGATTGCTTTAAATCAACGAGCCGGGTGTGGCCATTGTCGTGTGTATCCCAATGCAGAAACGGTACGTATTCCGTAGTGACTTCGATAAAACGAGCGCCAGCTTCTACCAGTCGTCTTGCCAGCAGGCATCCACGGCCAAATCGTCCCGTGTCATATTTCTCCAGAGACTCTTGGGGCTCGAGCGACAGATCAAATGCTTTGGCTGCTGGGGAGCTGAGAAGGCGATACGCATTTTCCAGGCTCCGTTGCAGACTATCTTTCTGGTAGTCGCTGCCAAATTTTCCGATGGCACTTGAGTCGGCAATCTCTTGAAATGCTTTGTAGCGTCGCTTAAACCTTTCCAGGGTCATGCCCGCCGGCGGTTGAACTGCTTGCGTGGCCTGACTGGGGAAGGGAATTAGAAACGGGCCGTATTCACTTCCCAGGAATCCGGCCGTGTGGAAGGCTTTAAGTTCTTCACGTTCACCCAGTGTGAACCGTTGGCCGATGTCGATAAATGCCGGAACCGCCGGGTTTTTGGGGCCCAGTGTTTTGGCGATTACCGAGCCAATATGTGGGGCGGCGACCGTCAGCGGGGGGGCATAGCCTGTGTGCCAGTGGTATTGATGACGGGAATGGAGAATATGTCCCAGATCTCCCGCCGTGTAGGAACGAATGAGAGTAGCTCTGTCCATGACCGACGCAATTTTTTCCAGTCCCTTGGAGATTTTGATATGGTCGCAAACGGTATCAATGGCTGGAAAGGTACTCAGAACTGGGGACGGGTCCATCCCCTTTTCGTAGGGGATGAATCGTTTCGGATCAAAGGTTTCCGTGGATGCCATGCCACCACCCATCCAGAGCAGGATGACGCTATCCGCGGTTGCTTCGGGCGCAGACTCTGCTGCCTGAATAGCGCGAGGGCTACCCGCTGCCAAGGCACCCAGCGTTGCCGCTCCGGCAGTTTGCAGGAAATCACGTCGGTCAGGTTTGATGATGTTGAAGCGATTAAACATGGTGATAGTGAGTTTCTCGGTGGGACGGCAGAATCGGAGTTCGGCTCATCACGTCAATGGGTTAGTAAATGAGTTGGAATTCTGGCAGCATTGTTAAGATCCAGAGGATGTCTTCAATCCCCTGCTCTTTATTGTCACCAGACAGGATCGATAATGCCACTTCAATTTCTTTGGTGGAAGCTTCGCGAGCCAAGCCTGTCATGAAAATCGCCTGCACAAGTTGTGTGTCGTCTTTCATCGGTTGACCGATCCAGTATTTTGCTCCAGCTTTCAATGCGACGTCGAGCGTGTCTCCGTTGGTTAGTTCGATTGCCTGCAGCGTCGTGGCAACATTGTTTCGTCGAGTGATCACCTGCTCCCGGTTAGGACGTCCGAGGGCTCTGGTAAGCGGGTTGTCGTTGAGCAAGGAGGTTCGTACAAATGAGTGACCAGACAATTCTGTGGCGGCAACGAGCCTTGTCTGCAGATTTGTGGCGGCGTTCCAGGGGCCTGCATTCAGAGTACCGATGACAGCCGCAGGCTTCCAGGTGCTATCATTGAAATTGAGTGTCTCCCATCCGCTCTGAGTGTCCCGATGGCAGAGCCAGGATTGATCCGATTTGACTTCACTCCACGTTGTTTCCTCTGAACCTTCAACGGGGTGCTGGATGGCAAGCGAAGCAATCAATCCCGCGGCATTGGCTCCACTTACTTCCAAACCCTTACCCGTCACTTTGTCAGGGAAATTGTATCCGTGGATGGCGATAAGGTTTCGGCCGTGCTTGAGATGTTTGGTGATATCAATGGCTTTCGGCGTCGACCAGTTGTCAGACTCGGCCATTTTTACTCCGTTGACGAATAAACGAAAACCGTTGTCACATGTGACGACAATTACCGCCCTGGAAAATGGTTTGTCGATTTCGAAATTCCTGCGGAAGTAAACTGTCCCCCCAGTATCCCTGGTTTTCGCATCCGGTTTGTCCCAGATCCAACTGGCTGTTACTTTCAGGCCGTGATCGTCTTGCGGCTCGGCAGCCGTCACAGGTGGAAGTTTAATCGCCGGAGCATCAGCCCAGGTCTGCGTAACCGTATTCACGGCGTCCACAAACTGTTCGGCGGTCATGCGTTTTACGATTGGTCCCCGGAAGACAAATTCGGTTTCGTTCGGCGGAGGCGCTCCAACCGTCTCCAGTTGATAGGCTTGGGAGGTGACGATCTGTTGCAACATATGCTTTAAATCATATTGGTGGTCGACCAGATCCACTGCCATCCAGTCGAGCAAATCCTGGTTCCAGGCGGGCTGGTCCATGTCATCAACCGGTTCAACGATTCCGCGACCCATCAATTGCGCCCACAGGCGATTGACGATGGTGCGTGTAAAACGACCGTTCTCTGGGTGTGTCATCAACTCTGCAAGCTGAGCCATGCGTTGGTCGCGTGGTGCGTCAGGAGTGATGGTCCCCAGTTCAGGGTAGATAAACTTGGGAGTTGCAAACTCGCCGGTCGGCTTATTGCATTTGTTGATCTCCAGCGGTTCGTTGGCAAAGACGGCAGCCAGTCCATAGGCATCGCTGAGTTTCCAGTGATTGATGAAACTGTCGTGACAACTGGCGCACTTCATGTTTGTGCCAAGGAATACCTGAGAGACGTTTTGGGAAGCCTGCATTTCCCGTTTTTGGCTCGCATTCACCACACCTCGCCAAATGATGCCCCGCACAAATCCTTCAGATTCGGGAGTGGGATTTAGCAGTTCACGAGCGAACTGGTCATAGGGCTTGTTGTTATAGAGCGCCGCGTAGAGCCAATTTGTGATTGACTTACGTCCACCATCAATGTATCCGGTGCCGATGTAGGCATTTCTCAGCAGATCGTTCCAGAAGGTCAGCCAGTGTTCGGTATAGGCTTTGTTATTGCCAAGCAACTGTTCAACCAATCGTACTCGTTTGTTGGGTTCCTGGCTGGAGGTAAATGCTCGGACTTCAGCGGGCATGGGGAGAACTCCCAGCAGGTCCAGGCTGACACGGCGGATGAATCGTTCGTCACTGATGACCTGCTGGCCTGTAATTTCATGTTCCGTGTTGTAAACCGACAAGATTCGGTCGATGGGATTGGGGAGATCTGAGTTTGGCAGCACGGGACGCCGCGGTTTCAGTTCGGCTCGTTGCAATCCCTTGATGACGATCCCTTCATCCCAGTGGGCACCAGCGTCAATCCACTTTTTCAGCAACACTAGTTGTGCTTCGGTCAAACGGGGGCCGACCGCCGGCATGATCCGGTCTTCGTCCTGGCCGGCTGCAAGTTGATAAATGGCGCTTTCACTCGCTTTGCCCGCAACGACGACCTTACCGCTGGCACCACCAGCCAGAAGCCCCTCGTGTGAAGTCAGAACCAGTTCGCCTTCTGCTTCTGTACCACTATGACATTTAACACAGCTATTGGCGAGGATAGGAACGATGTCGCGGCGGAAGGAGATATCCTCATCTGCTTGCGCAGGGGAACCAAAAAGGAGAAGTCCGAACAACAGTGAAATGTGAAGGTAACGCATGGGATGGGGGTGGGGTGGGAGGAAGTATATGGATAGTCTCATTTTAGCTTGAACCGATGTTTGTTTGTGTAGCAGGGGCCGCTTTTCACACGGAAAGCAGCGTGATTGTAGAGACTTGAATTGTCTGGATTGACCAGGGTTAGCAGGAACTCTGATTTCCAGCGAATCGAGGGGAGAGAGGTCGTTGTCTGCGCGTGGGCGTTTGGTGAAGTCTAGCGGTTTTGGCTAATTAGGCTCTTTGCCAAATTCCGATAACCATAAAGAGATATCTAGCCTGTTTCCGGGCATTTCAGGGACGAAATGGGGGGATAGGTAGTTTGGTGCGGGTTTAATGCCCAGGGATGGTGCGCAATGATGCGCAAAAAGCAACAACTTGCCTGCTTGGCGGTCTTGATAGTGATTGGATTATCCAATCATGTCATAGGCCAGGATGCATCGGTTGAAACTCAAGGTACTTCACTATTGTCACTGCTGAGTGCTGGTGGATTACTCATGCTTCCGATTGCTCTTTGCTCACTCATACTTTGCATGTTTTCTCTCGAGCGGGCCATGAGTTTACGGCGAGGTCGAATTATTCCTCGGCCCTTTGTCAAGCGGATTCTGGAACAGCTGAAGTCTGGAGAACTTGATAAGCGGGAAGCGTATCGCATTTGTAAAGAGAACAAGAGTCCGGTGGCGAGTGTTTTGGCTGCCGGAATTCGTCGTTGGGGCAAGCCTGCTCAGGAAGTCGAAAAGGCTGTCGTGGATGCGGGCGAAAGACTTGGCAATAAACTGCGGAAATACCTCAAACTGTTCAATGGGATTTCAACGATTACTCCCCTGCTCGGCCTGCTGGGAACCGTCATTGGAATGATTCAATCGTTTAACGCCATTGTGGTGACAGGCGCCATGGGAAAACCTGAGTTGCTGGCTGCCGGTATCAGCAAGGCTCTTATCACAACCGCGGCCGGACTAGCAGTCGCAATTCCGGGTCTGATCGCCCACATCTATTTCTCCAGTCGTGTGGATAAATTGCTGATGGAGATTGACGAGCATGGGCAACAACTGGTTCAGGCTGTTTGCGTCGAGCGAGTTGGTCGAGCGAAGCGTCGGACGTCTGTACAGGAGGCCGGAAGGCGGGCAGCTTAATTATGCCGATTAAGATCAATCAGGATGAAAAGCCCGCCATGAACTTGACCCCGATGATCGATATCGTGTTCTTGTTGGTGATCTTCTTTATGGTGGGAACCAAGTTCACTGAAGTGGAACAGCAGTTGGAACTGACTGTTCCGGAGGTAAGCGGCGAGGCCGCTGCGACGCCAATGGTCCAACGTCATGTGGTGGCCGTATTCAAAGATGGCACCGTCTCGCTTGATGGTGAACAGATGGAGTTGGCTCAGCTGGAATCGCGGCTGACGGCCGAGCAGCAGCGCGGAGATCATATTAATGTGGTCATCCGAGGGGATGCCGAGGGAGCGTTTCAGAATGTTGCGAGTGTCTTAAGCGTCTGTCGAAATGCTGGTGTCAGTGATTTGGGAATTTCTGTTCGTCTGGCTTCTGCCAAGGAGTAGAGGATGCAGACGCTGCTGATATTGTTGGGTGACCGGGTTCAGCCAATCACCTCCGTTAATCAGACTGTGGGAGTGATTGTCTGGATTGGCATGATCGTCTTTACGGTGGCATTTTTTGTTTTGTCCTGGACAAAACTGGGGAGTGCCAGACCGTTGGTGAAGTGCCTCACCTTAAGCGTATTTGCGCATGTCGTGCTGGCAATCTTTTTTTACGGTACGAAAATGCTTGGGTTGGATATGAACCTGAGTGGTGATCAGACTGTGACGATTTCGTTGATCTCGGAATCAGAGTTGGAAACGGCGATGCCGGTGAATGAATCAGAAGATTCTGATGTACCGATTGTTGAAGAGCAGTTTCCCGAGCAGTGGGACGAGCGTGATCCGTTATTGCCCGACCCTCAAGAATTCGTGGAAAATCCAGAGCAAGTGACTGAGCTGCCGAGTGAAGTCGAGCAAATTGAGATGGAAGACCCTGGGGTAGTCGCCGAGAATGATCCGGCTGAACCAGTAACGCCGTTCGAGCAGTCGGATGACTCTGAGGAGAATGACCCGGTAATCCCGGTGAATGAAGATCCTGTAATGGAACCTGCCGACGACGGCAACGGAGTTGAGGTTGAACCTGAAACTCAGCAGGAAACGGAGCTGGTTGCAGGCCCCGAGGTGGCTTCACCGGTATCAATACCCGACAGTCAATCTGAGGACATGGTTGAAGTACAGCAGGTTGCTGCCAGCGATATTCCAGACGATCCATTTGATTCTCAGGTGGAGTCGGAAAATGTTCCTCAAACCCCGCGGCGTTTGGATGGTAAAGAAATTCCGGAATTGTATCGGGCGAGGTACCAGTCGTCTGCCGGGCAGAAGGTACGTGGGATATCATTTGGAGCAACTCCAGAAACGGAGGCAGCAGTACGGGCCGGGATTGAGTGGCTGGTACAACATCAACACGAAAATGGACAATGGGATGCGTCCGAATATGGTGCTGGTGTCGATCGTGAAGTGGATGGTCAGCAGCGAGGAAGTACCGGAGCGAATGCTGATACCGGAGTTTCAGGGTTGGCACTGTTAGCACTGATGGGAGACGGTCATACACATTTGTCCGGCAAGCACCGAGTGGTAGTTCAGCACGGATTGGAATACCTGCTAGGACAGCAGGGACGAGATGGAAATCTTTCTGGCAATGCCAGTCTGTTTGCACGGATGTATTGTCATGCGATGGCTACGATCGCCGTGTGCGAAGCCTATGCGTTGACGGGTGACAATCGTTTACGGGATTACGCCGAAAAGGCGGTGGGGTATACCATTCGGTCGCAGGATCTGCAGTCCGGTGGTTGGCGTTATCAGCCAGCGGACGCTGGTGACATGAGTCAATTTGGTTGGCAGGTGCTGGCACTGCGGAGTGCCCAGCAGGCAGGACTCGTTGTGCCACAGAAGACGAAGGACCTGATGGCGAAATTCCTGGCATCCTGCAACACCGGGGCCCGCGGTGGTCTGGCGTCGTATCGTCCCGGGTTTAAGGCGACACGTACGATGACTGCAGAGTCGCTGGCATGCCGGATGTGGTTGCAGACGCATGACAGTGTCGAGCAGATTGATGAAGCATCGAACTATATCGTCAGGCAGTTACCCTCACGCTCCAATCCCGATCTGTATTATTGGTACTACGGCAGCCTGTCGCTGCGGCAGGTCGGAGGCCCAGCATGGGAAACCTGGTCCAACTCATTGAAACAGATCGTCCCTTCTTTGCAGTGGACCGATGGTAGTTGGGCAGCGGATACCAAGTGGGGCGGATATGGTGGTAAAGTGTACAGCACCGCGATGGCCGTGCTATGTCTGGAAAGTTTTTATCGCTATCAGTAAAGAGAGTGCTATGTTGCGGAGTATTGTTCACCCGTTGTTGGGAGTATTGATGGCGATGGCGGGGGTAGCTTTGGTTCAGGGGCTGGGACACCAGTTGTACGGTGTGGCTCCGGTTGAAGAAGGGATGAGTCCTGAGCAGGTAGAGGCTACTGTGAAGGCTTATCTGGAGACGGCTCCTTTTGGTGCCTTGGCATTTCCGATTCTTGCCTGGATGTTTGGAACCTTTACTGGCACACTCTATGTCGTTCAGTTGTGCCATGAAATGCCAGCGGCACATAGCGCACCGGTGCTGAGCGTCATGTTGCTTTGCACGATTTTGATGTTAACCATGCTCCCCCATCCCGCCTGGATGTATATTGCTCCCTTGTTGGTCGTGGGCGCCTGGTGGAATGCTTTGAAACTGGGCGAGGCCCGGGTGGCCAAAGCGCAGGCTAAAGCTGAGTCAGAGTAACAGGCGAGAGACTGCGAAGCTCTGGTTAATCAGCTTCTTCCGGAGTGGTCGGTTCGGACGGAGGAGGTTCGAACATCGGGACGTCGGGGGCTTCAAAGTCGTCATAGTCGTCAGCGGACCAATCATCGGCTCCGGAAGCGGAAGAGCTGTTGTCGGATGGGTCACTGTAATATTCATTCGAAACATCACTAACGTATTCATCCATTTTGACCGAGTTTTGAAACTCACTGAGGCCTTTACGGAGTTCTCGATAGGTCTTTCCAAATTTGCGAGCGACGCCTGGGAGGTTCTTGCCGAAAAGCATGACGGCAATCAGGCCAATCACCATGACTTCCGTCATTCCCATGCCGCCGAAGATAAAGGCGGTGGGTTGTGGGAAGGTGTCCACAGCGTGATGTATTAATTGGTTCATGAGTACAGTCGTATCCGTCTACTGTTGAGTAGGGAAAGTGAAATAGCGAGTTGGTTTGGACGGAGGTCCGAGCCGAGCGTCCTATAGTTCGCTATCTTCGTCTACGACATCGTCATCGTCGTCATCAATCGGAGTGTCGTCTTTGAGGCCCTTCTTGAATTCATTGGCGCTTTTGCCGATGCTCTTGGCGAGCCCGGGAAGTTTGTTAGCGCCAAAGAAGAGGATAAAGATCCCGCCAATAATCAGCATTTCTGGAAGTCCAGGCATACCGATTGCAAATAAAGAGTTGGTCATAGTGTTCGCCCTCGCGTACTTATTAATAGATTGTGTTAGTTTGTAGCGTGCTGATTTCAAATGCGACGCTAGAAACGTCTCCATTGTCCCAAGAGGCGAAAGCGGGCAATCACCCGAAAGTTGGGTTTGCCAGGACCATGCTTGAGGCTCCTTTTATTCTATTTTGCTCCTTAGCAGCGTCAAGTGGGGATTCATGTCTGACAGTTCCTGCCCTTACTTTGAAGGTGTTTACGGGTTTTTAGCACCGATTTCAATTGTGAATTCCCATCAAGCCTAACCGTGGGTGTAAGGTTGCCGCGCTTGAAACCTCATATTTCGTGAGCTGGTGTGATTAAGCGACCGCGGGGACTGATTTGCTGCCCGGTACGTGTCAGGACGGAGTGTCGGTCTGATACTTCTGCACTTTCTCTTCATCCACCTCGACTCCCAACCCGGGTAATTCAGGAGCCAGCATCGTTCCTCGATCAATCGGAATCAATGTCGACAGAATGTCGTCACTCAGGCCGTAATAGGTACAGTCGTTGGGCATGTTGTAAGCTGGCAGCGCGGAACAGATGTGCAGCATGGCAGCGGTCTTCAGGCCAAGATCATGCCCGCAGTGCATGATCGTTGGAATTCCTGCGGCTTCGGCGATATGTCCTATTTTCACGCAGGGTAAAATCCCTCCTGCTGTATGCGTGTCAGGCAGGATAAATTCAGCAGCATCTGCTTCCAGGATGGCCATTACACTTTCCGGGCCTTCAACACTCTCGTTAAGTGCAATCGGAGTTGCCGTCTGCTTTCGCAGCCAATTGGCATCACTCAAAGGTTCGGCCATGATCGGTTGCTCGAAATACTCAAGTTCGTATGGCTCCAGTCTCACAGCCAACTCGGCCGCTTCTTCTTTTGAATAAGCTCGGTTGGGATCAATTCGCAGCTTCAACTTGTCTCCCACTGCGTCGCGGACACCACGGACCATTTCGAAGTCCTCCTCTGCATCAGCTCCTGCTTTGGTCTTTAACGCGGTGTAGCCCTGATCGACATACCAACGAGCCATCTCCCCTGCCCGTTCGTAACTTTGGATACCCATGCATGCTGCCAATTCCACTCGGTCACGCACTTTGCCTCCCAACAGTTTATAGAGTGGTTGTCCATTGTCTTTGCCGATCAGATCCCACATCGCCATTTCAACGCCACATCGGAGCCGAAACTCAAACGGATTCTCAATATGGAATTTCTCGATGTCATACGGATCCCAGCCAATAATGAATTCCCGGGCTTGCTGGTTCTGATGTCCGATGTCGATTCCAGGAAGGAAATTCTGATTGTGCTCGCCCCAACCAACCAGTCCGTTATCGGTTTCCAATCGAACAATGGCTTTGGTTGTCCAGTCACTGGTGCGGATATGAGATCGATAGGGAGCTAGAGGTTCCGTCTGTTTGATTTCGACAAGATAGATTTGGCAAGCGGTAATAATCATGACAGGGACCAGATGAAGTTTTGTGATGAATCGGGCAGAGTTTATATTGTGCCAGAACGGGAGAGAAAAATCATATCTGAGTCGCAACTTTGCGAGGACTTTATCCCGGCGCGGTACCCACGCCTTGCATTTACGCCAGTAATCCGATTGTAGTTTCAAAGTCCTGCAGTTTTTCGATGGCTCCCAGGCCGGTGATACACCAACTGGCTGTAGCCGTGCCAAGTTTGGCTGCAGATTCCAAGTCCATTCCTCGCGTTAGTCCGCAAATCAAACCGGCATAGAAGCTGTCACCAGCACCTGTTGTGTTGACCACAGGTCCGGGAGGCGTGACTGAGGGAATCTCGAGCAATTCTCCAGCAGCCGGACTCAACAAAACACCATTTTCACTAAGTTTGATGCCGAGAATTCCATTTGCTCCACAATCTCGATACTTGTGCAGCATATCGAGAGGGTTATCCAGTTTGGTTTGCGATTGAGCTTCATGCAGCGTCGGGATGTAAATATCCAGATAGGGAAGGCACCGATCGAGCGGGGACAGGTCGCCGCCACCACCAGCACAATCCAGAGCGGTCTTGCAGCCAGTCTGCTGAATTATGTCCAGTACTTCGTGAAGCACAGGCTCCAATCGGGGCAACAACGCATAGTATCCAATGAGGATGTATTGGGAAGTGGCGATAAAATCGAGATTGCTATCAATCATGGAGCGGTCGATCGATTCACTCGCGCCCGGTTTGTAGGCAAATATGTGTTCTCTTTTGTCGTTCATTAATACGGCGGTGGCACTGGTTTCCAGATCCGCTTGTTGAGCGAATCGGGACGTATCCACTCCGTTTCGTTTAAGCGTGGCGATCAGGAAGTCCCCCCATTCATCCTGGCCCGCCAGCGATAGTGCAGCCGTACGGCTTCCAAGTCGAGCCAAAGCGATACTGCAATTGGAGACGTTTCCACCCACGGTTGGTGTTATCGTATCCAGTCCCCACGTTCCTTGCTGACTAAGTGGTTGGTCAAAGTCAAGCGGGCCGATGAGCAGGTCCACGCAGGAAATGCCGGCAACGATGCAATCGAGTTCAGTGGTCATGCAGGGGATGTGATTAATGGGCTAATGGACTACGAGCGTTCTCTGTTTTCGATAGAATAGCTATCATTATGCCAAGGAAATTGGCCTGGTGTAACATTGCGGATCTTCAATATTTTTAATGCAAATCGGACGAGAGATGGAAAAGTCGCTAGATATCAAGATAAGCAACATCCTGGCCGACCCGGGAAGTAACGATTTTATTATCGCCGATGCCAAGGACGGTGATATGGGGTTCGGTGTAGCAGCTCCTGGCGTCAATCCTGAACCGTCCCATCTTGAATACGGTTCGGTCACTTTTCATCGGGATAATATGCGAGCGATCGTCGAGCAGGGTCTGGTCGACATCATGTTGATGAGTGTAAGTGCCAGCGAACAATTGACCATCGAGGAACGGATTTTTGACAACTCGCCGGTTACCCCCGCGATTCGAGCCAATGACACTTCCGATATCTGGTGCGGGCTCAGCGGTGACTATGCAAAACAACCTTCACTACCTTTCCGATCGACGACTCTGGACCACGCCCAGTGTGGCAAGGAAGAATGTACTGTCGAGCAGCGGAAGCTGGGGGCCAATCTGGGGCTCTACTCGATCACCTTCAACAACGATGCTCAATTGGATCGGGAAGCGTTACAAGCCTACAAGGATTTTCGCATCGAGGCCGAGCAAAAGGGGTTCCGTCATTTTCTCGAAGTCTTTGCCCCTAATGCACCTGTTCAGCCTATTCTGGATGTTCCGCGTTACGTTAATGACTGTATCGCCAGAACGCTTGGTGGTGTGACCAAGGCGGGACGCCCCGTATTTTTGAAGATCCCATATTTTGGCCCCGAAGCGATGGAGCAACTGGTGCATTACGACAGTTCAATTATTGTTGGAATTCTCGGCGGCTCCTCCGGTACGACGCATGATGCTTTCAGAATGCTCTGGGAATCCAAAAAGTATGGGGGGCATGCTGCTCTGTTTGGTCGCAAGATCAATAACTCGGAACACCAACTGACTTTTGTCAAGTTCCTGCGGTACCTGGCAGATGGAGAAATCGAGCCTGAGCAAGCGGTACGTGACTACCATGGCGAATTATCCAACCTCGGCATCCAGCCGATTCGCTCTCTGGAAGATGATCTGGTGCTTACTCAGTTCGATTAAGTTGCTTTGCCTTATTGAGCACGATCTGCCTGTTCGGTACGCATTTTGTGATTGATGATTTCAACAGCGCAGTGCTTCAGATTAAAGACGACCAGGAACCAGGCGATGATGCAGGCCAGGGAAATCAGGCCTCCTAACACGGGAATGATCGTCGCGACCTGCATCAGACAGAATGCTAATGCTAGTCCTGGGGAAATCTTCGTGCCTGTGATGTTTTGCCGTTGGCAGTACTTCTCCATGTAGTCAGCAAGTTTCCAGTAGGAGATGAACATGATGACCCACCAGGCAACGACGGACAGGAAATTAAGTGCCAGCAAGAATTCGGCATTGGTAGTCGCTAGAAGTATTCCGATGGCAACGAGCGTGGTAGGGATGAAATGCAGCAGCACGATCGCTGCTGGACTAAATCGTACCGTTGGATCGTCCTGGATCTGCGACCATAGTGTATGGAAGAACGTCAGGTAACAGATGATACCTATGAGATAGAGCACCGCACTTCCCAGTAGCTTGCTTGCCAGTCCCTGCAGGATGGCGAGTCCAGCGGTTTCAATGATTTCGTCTGCCGTCGCATTGGCAACCTGTTGGCGATCAAAATCAGATGTTTGCTCTGCCAGCGCGATGATGAATTCTATCTCTATTTCCGCCTCGCTCAGGCCTTCGAATCGTTCTGGATTAGTCGCAAGTACAGCAAAGACGGACTCGATGATTACAAACAGGGCCCAGACGATGGCCAGTGTAAATGTAATGATGGTAGCCCAGAGTGTTTTTCCTAGTAGTCCTCGGTGGTCCGGGTTAACAGACCCGAATTGAAAGGATGGTGGAGTCGGAGTGGCGTAGGGATTGGTGGTTGGCAGAACGGATTCCGCAACAACAGGCGCTCCACTAAACGGACTGGCTGGATGGAGTGGCGGTGCTGATGGGGGACGTGGAGAATTGTCAGCTGAGGCATCCTGCAAGACTTCGATATTCTGACAGGACGGACACTCGCCATGCTGTCCCAATAGGGAGACTGGGAGTGTCAGGGATTCACCACACCGGCTGCATTGGTACAGAAAAGTGTCGGCCATTTCAAATTCATTCCGGGATGGGAATTGATAATGCGAGCAACCAGCTGTCTGGATATAATAAACCGATGCGATTTATGACTAAAACAGCCGTTATTTGGACGTTACTAACCAGCTGCACATTGCATGCGCAGCAGGTTCAGCTACGAGACATTATTGACACTTCCATCACCGAGGCACAAGGTGCTGCAAAGGGAAAGTCAGCAGCGCTCGCTGACGATTATGTGTTTGCACGTCGTGTTTTTCTTGACCTGACCGGCAGGATTCCGACGGCCGCCGATCTGGCGCGTTTCGTGACATCCGAGCAGACAGGTAAACGGGAGATTCTGGTGGATCGTTTGTTGAACTCGCCAGAGTATGCTCGTCATATGCAGTACACGTTTGATGTGATGTTTATGGAGCGGCTTCCCAAGAAACATATCGCGCCAGCGGACTTTCAGACCTACCTGCGTCAGGCGTTTGCTGCAAACAAGCCGTACGACCAACTGGCCTCCGAAATCCTCTCGGCAGACGGTGCCGTTGCTGAACTGCGTGCGGCAAGCCGGTTTTTGCTCGATCGCGAGATCAAACGGGAAGAAACCGTGCGAGCGATTGGGCGAGTTTTTCTGGGGCGTGACCTGCAGTGTGCTCAGTGCCATAACCACCCCAACGTGGATGACTACCTGCAGCAGCACTACTACGGTGTCGCTGCTTTTCTTCAGCGGAGTTATTTGTTTACCGACCCGTCTACCAAAGTTGTTTCGATTGGCGATAAAACGGAAGGGGACGTGAAATTTACTTCGGTCTTCACCGGTGAGGAAGACGTTACGCAACCTCGAATTCTGAGCCTGCCTGAGATTCAGGATCCGGAACAGGACGCGGAACCGTATGAAGTAGAACCAGATTCCAAAAACCGGGGCATTCCCAAATATGCTCGGCGATTGCAGCTTGCACCAGCGATGACGAGTGCTGACAATGTCGCCTTCCGGCAGAACATTACCAACCGTATTTGGGCCATGTTGATGGGCCAGGGCTTTGTCGAGCCACTCGACATGTTCCACGAAGGAAATGCTGCGACTCATCCCGATTTGCTCCGCGAGATTGCCGATGACTTGATGAATCACGGATATGATGTGAAATATCTGGTGAAGGAAATTGTTCTCTCAGAGACCTACCAGCGTGTTTCTGAATTTACCGACAGTGATACTGCTGACGGGAACCGACTCTACTTGAATGCATCGATTAAGCCTCTCAGTCCCGAGCAGTTTGCCTGGTCACTATTGCAGGCAGTCGGATTGATTGAAAAAACAAGAGCCTCGGTAGTTGCGGCAGCGGTGAAAGAAAACGCCGGGTTTGATACGGGTTCCGAAGAAGGGCTTGTGTTGATTGAAGAAAAAATCCATGCCGCCTTGCAGCCTCAGGTTGATATTATTGTAAAGGTGTTTGCCGCAAGTAATCCTGCGTCGCGATTTGATGCATCAGCGAATCACGCGTTGTACTTGCTCAATGGACCAGAGGTGGCGACGTGGCTGACGGTCGGACAGGATCTGTTGCTGGATCGACTGCTGGCGACAACCGAGGATCAGCAGTTGGTCGAGGACGCTTTTTTGGCTATTTACTCGCGACGACCAGAGCAAGCAGAAGCAAAGTTGGCCATGGAGTTTATCCAAACGGACGGAAGCAGTCGTGAAGAAACAGTTCGCGAGTTGTTGCGGACTTTACTTTGCAGCGCTGAATTCCGATTTAATAAATAGATAGTGACTGAACGTCATTCGAGTTTTGAAGGGACTGGAATATGACCCAGCGACGAAATGCAGGTTGTAACGCATTGGATCATCATGTAACGCGTCGACAATTAATGGGAACCGGAGCCATGGCAGGCGCCTTGGCCGGTTTTGGGAATCTGTTGACACCTGCGATGGCCAAAGAAATGAAGTCTGGACAGAAGCAGATCCTGCAGGTCTACCTGCAAGGTGGAGTGAGTCAGTTCGAATCGTGGGATCCTAAACCTGGAACCAAATATGGTGGACCGTTTCGGCCGATTTCCACTAGCGTACCCGGGCTTCAGATTTGTGAGTTGCTCCCCTGCACCGCTCAGAAAATGCACCTGCTGTCGGTTGTCCGCAGTATCAACCTGCAAACCGACGACCATACTGTGGGACGGTTGTTCATGGAGAAAGGGCGTAAAAATGGTGACTATCCGTTTGTAGGAGCGGTGGCGTCCAAGTATTTAACAACGCCGGATAATCCACTGCCTGGGTATGTACATATCACCACTCGGGGAATCGTGGATCAGACAGCAGGCTTTCTGGATTCCAAACATGCCATGATGCGTTTGGAAGGAGTGAAGCCGCCGACCAATCTCGAGCGTCCCAGTGGCGTACCGAAAGATCTTGCCTTGCGTGCCGAAGGATTGCGGCAGCAACTGAACAAGCAATTCGGGGGCAAGCGAAGTCGAGCATTGATTGACTCTTATGACACCTCCTTCGAGCAAGCTCAGCAGTTGATGGAGCGGGCCGACCTGTTTGAGAAACAGGATGAAAAAGAACTGGAGCGCTATGGTCGACACTGGTTTGGACGGCGTTGTCTGTTAGCCCGAACGCTGCTCGAAGAAGGAGTTACATGTGTTAAGGTAACTCATCACGGTTACGATACGCATGCAGAGAACTTTAATTTTCATGTAGAGCAACTGGATGAATTCGACAAGACATTCGCTACGTTGCTGGGAGATATCGAAGATCGCGGAATGCTCGATAATGTGCTGGTCATGATTTACTCGGAATTCGGACGGACTCCGCGAGTCAATCATAAATACGGTCGCGATCACTGGGGTAAGTCATTCTCGATTGCGTTGGGAGGTTGTGGAATCCAGCCCGGTGGGGTGATTGGTGCAACCAATGCCGACGGGACCGAAGTCTCTGAGCGGGAAGTGGATGGTGGGCATCTGTTCCATACATACATGCAGGCGGTTGGTATCGATTCGCTGTCGAACCACGCTCTTGACGGGCGTGCTCTGCCCATTGGAGATCCGGTTGCCGCTCCGATCAAGGAGCTGTTGGCATGAGATTTGACGATACACAGGATGCATCAGACGCTGCTACGGAGGCCGCTGGTACGGAGGCCGCTGGCAAGGTGGATCCAGCGAAAGCGAAAGAGGTAAAGAAATTTACCCATGGTGAGGCGTTGACCAATTGCCGGCTGGATCCCACCGGACGATATGCGTTTGCTGGCGCAGAAGATTTCGGCGTTTACCGATGGAACCTGGAGACAGGTGAAAAAGTGGTTTATCGCGGAGCGCACGATAGTTGGGTGCGGCGAATCGACTTCTCCAATGACGGCCTCCATGTTTTTACTTCGGGTTGGGATGGCCGGGTAGCCGTCTGGGAAGTTGAACCGGACTCAGTTCGTAAGATTGGAATACCAGTTGAAGCTGGGGACAAGGCGGACGATAAAAAAGAACCGGCAGAACCGAAGGTAGAGCTGGTGGTCGATAGTCCGGTACGAATCGTAGAGGCTCATCGCGGTTTTTCTCGATGGGTGCATGCTGGACCAAACGGAAAGTATATTGCGACCTGTGGTAACGATAAAGTGATTCGGTTGTGGGACGCGCGTCGTTGGAAACTGAAAAAGGAGTTTACTGGTCACGGGCGTCACCCTTATGCCGTGATGATTCACCCCGATGGACAGAGTCTGGTTTCGGAGGACTTGATGGGGGAAATCTTCATCTGGAATGCCAAGTCCGGCCAACGCGTTAAAGAACTCAAGTCAGGAATGACCGGCTTTGATAATAAGTTTCAGGCCGATATGGGTGGTGCCCGCGATATGGCCTTCAACCAGGACGGATCGCTTGTCGGTTGTGCCGGGATAACGAATGTTGTGAATTCATTCGCAGGGCAGCAGGACCCCATTATCTGTATTGTTGACTGGAATTCTCAGGAGATTCAGAGTCATTTGAGGACGAAGAGCAACGCTCCGGGAGTCGCCTGGGGAGTTCGTTTTCACCCGGACGGTTTTGTCGTCGGAGCGATGGGGAATCAGAACGGGAAAGGGACTGTTGAGTTCTGGTCCCTGGCAGAAGAAGTTCCGGAAAGTGGTTCCCAGGAGAAATCTGATTCAACCGGAGAGCAAGCCGCCGAAGAGACTCCAACCGAAGAAGAAAAGAAAACTCGCGAGATAAAACCGTTTCATGTGGTGCAAGTTGACAAGGCTGTTCGCGGCATCGACTTTACCGAGGATGGCTTGCGGTTCATCGTCGCCTGCAGCGATGGTTCGCTGCGAGTGTATGACATGTAGAGATAACTTCTCTCAGTACTTTTAAAGCATGTTCTGTTTCCCTAGCTCTCTTTGGGAATGGGCTTTTTAGCATCGGTTTCTTCGAGGTGTTCTTTCAGGCTCCTTAGTAGTCGCCCTCCGATTTCCGGTTCGTCTTCGACTCGATTGTACTGCTCGCCGATATCTTTCGCCAGATTGTACAGCTCGATTTTCATCGGGTCGTAGTAATAGATCAGCTTCCAGTCACCACTGCGAACGATCGAGTATGGGTCAGCACCTCGACGGTGACGGTAGTGCGGAAAGTGCCAGTACAAATTCCGTTCAGGGCCCTGCTCGCCCTTTAAGACGCCAGTCAGATCTTTTCCGTCCAGCAGATGATTGTCAGAAACCTTGGTGCCGGTGATGGAAGCGATGGTAGGAAAGAGGTCAACGCTGGTGATCGGAGTGCTGATTACCGAGTCAGGAGTGGTGACGCCGGGCCAACGCACAATCCATGGCACGCGAATGCCACCCTCGGTAGCATACCCTTTGCCGATTTTCAGCGGCGCGTTATCGGTTGGGTTGTCGTTGTTGTCCAAGCCCCCATTGTCTCCGGTAAAGATGATCACCGTGTTGCTGGCCAGGTTGTTGGTGTCGAGTGTTTCCAGGAGACGCCCCATTGAGTCATCGAGGCTTTCGAGCATCGAGGCATAAACGGCATTGTCCTGACCTTTGCCGTCTTTAAGTGGGATGTATTTATTGGTGATTTCCTGCTTGGCCTGAATCGGAGTGTGAACGGTGTAGTGAGAAAGGTAGAGCAGAAATGGCTTGTCTTTATTTCTCTTGATAAACTCCACGGCTTCGTCTGCCTCGCGGTCGGTTAAATACTCACCCTGCTTACGTGGTTTAAGAGTGGGAATGCCTTGGGTTAATCGCCGATTGGTGTAAGGGTCAAAATAACTTGGAGGTTGGCCGTAGTCCCAGCCCCCAAAGTTTTCGTCAAACCCCTGGTCGGTCGGCAGGTGGCCTTTGCCACCCAAGTGCCACTTGCCAATAAAACAGGTGGTATAGCCAGCAGGTTTGACTAACTCGGCAACCGTCAACTCGTCGTGCGGTAGAAACGTATTGTTTACCGGCGTGAGATAATTCAAACCGGCATCGTGGTAGCCAGGTTTGTCAGAGTTTGGTCCCTGTCGTCCACCCAGTTGAAACTCGGCGCGAATCCAGTCGGTGATCCCCAGTCTGTGGGGATGCCGGCCGGTCATCAAAGCTGCTCTGGTAGGCGAACATACTGCACATGCTGCGTAACCGTCCGTGAAACGAGCTCCTGTTTTGGCGAGTCGGTCAATGTTTGGAGTCTTGTAGAAGTCCGAACCCTGTACGCTGAGGTCCATCCAGCCAAGGTCGTCTACCAGAACGACGATGACGTTCATGGGTTTGACCGACCAATTCGCTGCCGACGTCAAGGGTAAGGAGAAGAGAATGATGATCAGGGGAAGAAAGCGTAGCATGAGTGCGGTCCGTTGGAGTGCAAGTGGAGTACAAGATGCGATTATACCGAAATTATATCCGGCTGGCCTGAGGTTGGAGATGCCAAGCAACGACTTCGGCATGCGAGTTGCATATATACTTATATACCAGCATAAAACAAGGAAATAGATACGGAATTGCTGGTGAAAAGAGGATACAGGTGTCATCCGACTGATGACATATTGATAGCCAGGAGAATTGAAAGTGCGATTACGAATGAAAGGGGAACGTGGCAGCGACTTGCGGCGGCAATTGATGTTGGAACACCTTGAGCACCGACTTGTGTTGACCGGTATTTCTCCTCATTCGTTTGCTTTTGATTTGATTGATTTATATGACCTGCGTCGTGGCCATGAATTTCAGCAAATCGACGGTGATGGCATAGGAATCGCGATCATCGATACGGGCGTGGATACGACTCATGATATGTTCACTGGTCGCGTCGTTGCCAATGTTGATTTGGTTTATCAGACCGAAGGAAACTATTTCACCTCCGAGCATGGAACACATGTTGCTGGAATTGCGGCATCATCGGATCCGGATATTGGTGTGGCCAATCAGGCCGATATCGTATCGCTCCAGGTTTTTTCGGAAACAGATGGTTATTCATCCTGGGTGGAGATTCTCGAAGCGCTTCAGTGGGTGAGACAGAATCATCATCAACACAATATCAAAGTGGTAAATATGTCGCTGGGTGGAGGTCTCTTCACCGCTGCCAGCGACGGCGCCGCTGTGACTCAGGATGTATACCGCGAAGTGCTTAATCTTGAGCGACTCGGTATCACCGTGGTCAGCGCTGCAGGAAACGAATATGGGATCGACCGAAACGGTCAAAACCAGATGGTACGCAACGCCAATGTCCCAGGAATCTATAGCACGCTGGTAGTAGGAGCGGTATGGGAGTCCTACGAAGGGGGTGGAATCTGCATGGGTGAGCAGGTTTGCGATGTCACCACAGCTTCAGACCGAATCATCCACTTCAGCCAGCGTCCTCCGGCAGGTGACAATGTGGTGTTCGCTCCTGGTGCATTCATACTCAGTAGCGTACCTGGAGACGGTGTATCAGAAATGGCTGGGACCAGCATGGCCTCTCCCATGGTTGCCGGTACCGTTGCTTTGATGCAGGACGCTGCCATGACGTTCGGTGGACGCTACCTCGAAACATCGGAAGTGCAGCAGATCATTCGTGAGTCAGCTGATTTGATTCATGACGGCGACGATGAAAACTCGATCACGACGGTCGATGGAGTTGCCTATGCCTACACCAATGCGGATTACCCGCGAATCAATGTCCATAATGCGATCAAGGCTGTTCGAGATCTGATGGAAGCCAATGCAGAGCGCGAAGATCGGTACGACATCAACAGTGGAGATGCGAACAGCACACTGGCAGGAGCTTATCAGGGACCGATGCTTCCTTTGCGATGGAACGTCTACGATAACGATCCCTCGGAAGCAGTGAAGCTCAAGGGGATTCTGGGGAAAGATGGACGCCGTTTCGAAGCTGGAGATGCGGATGTGGATATGTTCCGCTTCGAGTTGACCTCGCCTGGAGTTGTTATTCTGCAAACAGAAGCCTGGGCGGATCGTGAGCCTGCTGACACGCTGTTGCGTCTATTCGACGCAAACGGTAATGCACTCGCCTCGAACGACAACTACGACAGCACAACCTTCTCTCATCTGGAAGCTGCCTTGCCGGTCGGCGTCTACTATGTGGGCGTGAGTGGTTCCGGGAACGACAGTTATTCACCAACCCAACCTGGTACGGGAACGGCTGCAGATCGAGGTTACTATAAGCTCGCCTTCAGTTGGGCCAATGATGATATCAACGGATTTCTCGATACAGCCGTGCAGGTCAGTTTCAATCAGGGAGAAACTTCATTCAGTGGTTTGATTGGACGGGATTATGGTACGTATGTCGGTACACAGGATGTGGATTTGTTCCGTCTGGTTGTGCCGGATGATGGTCAAGTGCTGGTAGATATCGATACTCCGTACATTGATGGGTACGTTGATTCATTTCTCCGCGTCTTCGATGTACATGGAAATGAGTTGACCTACAGTGATGATGATTTGCATGTGGATCTATTCGGCAATCCGATGGAATTCACCGATGACTATTACCCAGGGTACGTTTTCGAGGATCCGACCGATCGGCAGTACTTCCATGGTCACGTCTATGACAGTTTCGTTATGGGATCTGATCTCGAGCAGGGACAGGTCCTCTACTTCGGCGTCTCTGGATATCCCAATCACAGCTACAATCCGATGAGTGTGGATGGTCGTCGCGTTACAAGCGGAGGACTTTACGAGGTTGAATTCCAGTTCATCTCGAAAGACCTCACAGGCAACATCCAGCAGGCCATGGAGTTGCCGGACGCGAACACCTGGTATGAAGAAATCATTTACTATGACTGGGATTCGATCCTGGGAGACTGGGCTGAGGTTAGTGATAAGGATATTGATTTCTTCAAAGTAACGCCCACCGTAAGTGGCGTGCTGGAGTTCGACGTAGATTCGTACATCCTTGAGGACAACGATGATGATCTGGACAGTGTCATTACAGTATTCGACTCACAGGGAAACTATCTCGCACAGCGAGACTGGGATTTCGTGGAAGAGGGAATCTGGGATGCGAAGATTCATCTGGCAGGTACGGCTGGGGAGCCTTTTTACTTCGCCGTAAGTGGTCTCGGTAATCAGGCCTTCGATCCATTCGTGATCGGTGACGCAGTTCCCGGGGATACGGGTTATTACCAGATGAAGTGGGACCAGTTCGGCGCCGAAGTCTATCCGCTGCTGACCGACGATAAAATCGGGCACCAGGGAATACTCGATCTGAATGTCGGTGATTTCCGTTCTGCAGAGATTGGCTATGACGATACGTTTGTTTTGACCGCGGAAGACGTGGATCTCTATCGCTTCGCACCTGAACAGTCTGGAGATTATATGATCTGGACAGATGCTTCAGAGGTGTGGAGTGCTGATACCGTGCTCCGCCTGTTCGACGAATCTGGAAACGAACTCGCTCAGAACGACGATGATCCCTACGGCGGGCTGGGAAGCTTCCTGACTTACCCATTTCAGGCCAACACGACCTACTATATAGGTGTCAGTGGTTATCACGAAGGAATGGTTGATTATGACCCTGTCACTGGGGAAGGTGTACAGGCAGGTTCGATGGGCCATTACTATATCAGTCTTGCTCGTACGGATATGCCTCCGACAGTACAGCAGCTCGGCGACATTACGGTTGACGAAGATAGTGGTAACGTTGTGATCGATCTGGCGGGACTCAGTTCAGGTATCGGAGAGTCTCAGGATTTCGTTGCCGAGGTGTACGTCTCCAATGAAGACCTGGTCACTCACCAGCTATCGCACGTCAATGGTGCTGCGACGGGAACTCTGGAATTGAGTTTCCCTGAAAACGCATTCGGAACGAGTTCTGTGGTGTTGCAACTCATGGACTCCGGGTACGACGGGGATTTGGAGACACTGGTAGACAATCAGTACTACGTCGAAGAATTCGCTGTGGTGGTGAATCAGATTAATGACAATCCGGTTGCGTCTGATGGATGGTATGAACTACCTGATAACCAGACGCTGGCGCCAGATTACGATAACGACCTTTACAGTCTGGTCGTGGATCCGGATATAGATCGTCTCGTCTTCACAGAAGTGACACCGCCAGAACATGGTCAGCTACTGCTGCGTGATGGTGGAACCTTCGAATATGTTCCCGATGAGAACTTCAACCGAGTTGATTCGTTCGCATACAAGGTTAGTGATGGGACGGTGACGACCGAAGCGCATCTGGTCACCATTGAAATGCTCACCGATTACCTCTGGTTCAATGGAGCCAGCCCTGGTGATGTGAATGACGATGGTCAGCTGGTGCCGATGGATGCGCTGTCAGTAATTAACCGGCTCAATGCAGGTGAAGGTGGAGCCCTTCCCTTGCAACGTGAAAATGGCATGCAGGCACCGTTCTGGGATGCCAGCCGAGACAATATGTTCTCGTCGATCGACGCGCTGGTTGTTATTAATGAACTGAATGCGTCGTCAGGCGAAGCGGAAGCGGAAGGGGAATACTGGGCCGATGCCGTGGACCAGGTGATGACTTCGGAAACTAACACGAGTTCTGACAGTGAAGACGAAGCTGAAGAACAATTGCCAGGACTCCTCTCTGCCAGTCATTCGATTGACGTTCAGCGAGTGGTCGAGTCGTTGTTGTCCGACCTCGACCTGACAGGTGATGGCGACGAGGTGGTTGCTGGGGAAGAGCTGGAACCGCTCCCAGGGCTGTTAGATTCAGAGCCACCCATGTAAAAGGTTCGAGTCCCGGCAAACATGCTACAATGCGTGAGTTCGTATTGTGGTTGATCAGGATTCGGAAATTATGTTTTACAGAGTGGTACTGCCCTGTTTGCTGTTGGTTTTGTCTCAGATTCAAGGACTCGCACGGGAGGTGTGGAGTGGTAGTCAGTTGTCCGGAAGTCCGGAACCACCACCGCCTTATACATTGGTACCGTCGTACTCCAATCTTTCATTCACTAACCCGGTACTCATTACCAGTGGGCCTGGTGATGGGCAGCTTTATGTGCTGGAACAAAAAGGGAAGCTGCTGAGTTTTGCCGAATCGGATACGACCGTCTCTCAACCCAACCTGGTGATCGATCTAGCAGAGGCTTTCGGGGCAACGGCCGCCTATGGTTTTACGTTTGATCCGAACTTTGCCAATAATCGTTATGTCTATTTGACCTATATCGATGGTCCCAACCTGGAAGAAGGGACCTGTGTTTCCAGGTTTAAAATGAAATCTGGCGACAAGCCCGAGATCGATCCGGAGTCGGAAGTGGAGATTATTCGCTGGCGTTCAGGTGGTCACAATGGTGGCTGCTTGAAATTCGGTCCGGATGGAATGCTGTATATCTCCACCGGCGATGCCGCTCCTCCCTCTCCTCCCGATGGTCTCAACACCGGACAGGGAGTGGACGATTTGCTGAGTTGTATTTTGCGACTGGATGTTTCTGACACGTCTCAGGCGAAGCCTTATCAGATTCCTGCAGACAACCCGTTCGTCCAAATGAAGAATGCTCGGCATGAAATCTTTGCGTTTGGGTTTCGCAATCCTTGGCGGATGAGTTTTGATGGTGAGACCGGAGAGCTTTGGGTTGGTGATGTTGGCTGGGAACTGTGGGAGATGGTTTTCCGGGTCGTCAGCGGTGGTAATTATGGTTGGAGTGTTACCGAAGGGCCACAGCCAGTGCGTGCTGACTTGAAAACTGGGCCAGGCCCCGTGATTCCGGCCGTGGCGGCACACCATCACTCGGAGGCCCGATCTGTAACAGGCGGATTCGTTTACCGTGGTAAACATGATGATTTAAAGGGGAAATATGTATACGGAGATTATGTGACCGGCGTTTTGTGGGCACTTACCAACGACGGTAACGAACTCGTTTCACTTGAGGAAATCGTGCGATCCACGGTCAAGGTGATTGCCTTCGGAGAGGATTCTACGGGCGAGTTGCTAGTACTGGATTATGCCGGCGGAATTTACAAACTGGAAGGCAATAAAGTTGATGTCGATACGTCGCGTTTTCCTCGCACGATAAGTGCCACAGGATTATTCAGTCGGGACAATGAACGTGCACCGGGAGTGTTTGCCTACACCATTGCACAACCACAATGGGAAGATGGTGCAACAGCCGATCATGCCATCGGATTGACCGGTGACGAGAATGTGATGTTACAGCGTAATGGAGCGATGCTGTTTCCCGAAGGTACCGCTCTGTCTAAAACGCTGTATATCGAGGAGTCTGGAAAAGAAGGTTTTACGAAACTGGAAACCCAGGTCATGTTTCGGGAAAATGGCCAATGGCAGTTTTATACCTATGCCTGGCGGGATGATCAGACTGATGCGGATCTGGTGCCAGCAACAGGTAGTACCAGAACGATTACCGTCGACGACCCGCTGGCGTTTGAGGGTAAACGCGAGTTAGAGTGGCGATTTCATAGTCGTAATGAATGTATGACGTGCCATAACAGCCGAGCGACAGTTCTGGGGTTTGTACCTGCTCAGCTCAACGCATTTACTGACGGTTCAGCACCCGAAAATCAACCACAGTTGCATGCGTTGATTGAAGGTGGCATTGTTCAGTTGGTGAATCCTGTTGGTGGCAAGGACAATGCGCATCGTGTTGCCGGACTACCGGAGAATTTGCCAGCTCTTCACAGCAGTCTCAGTTCCGATAAACAGGCAGTTGTAAAATCCTATCTGGCCGCGAATTGTTCTCATTGTCACCGACCGAGTGCCGGTGGTAACGCAACGATCGATCTCCGATTTGAAATCGGTTGGGATGCGATGAAATTAGTGAACCATCGCCCTACGCGTGGTAGCTTCGGGATCCAGGATGCCAGGATTGTTTCAGCGGGCGATCCGGCTGGATCCGTACTGTTGTACCGACTAAGTACCGGCGGCCTTGGGCACATGCCTCACCTGGGAGCTAGAACTCCGGATTGGAAGGCGATTGATCTGATTCGCCAGTGGGTCGAAAAGCTGCAGGCTCCACCCGAGCAGGATCTGGTTGTTCATGTTGATCCAGACGTTGTTGCCACTCGACAGCAGCAAGCGGTTCCAGCTGCGCTTTCCCGTGCACTCGAAGCATATGCACATCCTGCCCGCCAGGAGACGCTTGTGACGATTCGTAAATCAGTGACCGGTGCGGAACCATTGCTGGAATTGGGATTGTATCAACCATTTATTGACCCAGCTGTTCTCCCGAAAACACTCGGAGCGAATGTTGACTTGCAGGCAGTATTATCGTTGCAGGGTGACGTGGATCGTGGTCGCACTCTGTTTTTGAGCACCCAGGGAATTCAATGCAAAAACTGTCATCAGGTCGGTGCGGTAGGCAAGGCGGTTGGTCCTTCATTGGAAGATATCGCCAAGCGTCTCGATCGCCGCGCGGTATTGGAGAGTATTGTTCGGCCGTCGGCCAAAGTTGACGCGAAGTATGCATCCTACGTGATCGAAACGGTAAAAGGTCAGGTCTATTCCGGAGTGATCAAGACAAGAGACGCATCACAGATCGTAATTGTCGATGCTCAAGGCAAGGTGACGACGGTTGCTGCGGATGATGTCGATTTTCTCGAACGGCAGGATAAGTCGATCATGCCCGACTTGCAGGTGAAGGATCTGACTGCCCAGCAGGTTGCGGATTTAGTGGCGTTTATCAACAACGTTAAATAGATTTACCGGGACAGAATACCACAGCAAATGCAGGTGAGCAGCAGGAAGGCCGCAAAAATGCCGCCGAATATTTTCAGCCCCAGCATGAATGGTTTTCTGAATTCCCCCTGCACGATTTCAAAGGGATTGACCGGTTGCTGACTGAATCGTTGAGAGCCGACCAAAGGGGACATCGGTTTTGTACGACCTCCGAAGGTCTGAACACGTTCAATGATGGGGACTTTGCTGAGTGTTGGTGGAGAATATCGGCTGAGTTGAACAGGCGTCTGCTGGTAGTGTGGAGGTGTCGCCGGTGGCATGACCGGAGGAGGTTCAGGAGCAGGAGGTACCGTGGGCGGGGCTTTTGTTGCAGCTGGTTTTGCAGCAGGAGGAACGGGTTCCGGTAGTTGGAGCGGGTTGTCTGTCTGTTCCAGAGTTGAAAAACTGGTCGGTGATTCCGGAGCTTTGGCAGGCAAGTCAGGTTCTGTGGGTGAAGGAGCCGATTGCTCCGTTTCAAAGCCGGTAGATTCCAACGGACGAGCGGACTGCTGGGTTGAAGGTAGCTCGTCGACCTCTTCCTCTTGCGGGGAATCCAGTTTTGTAGATGGAGCCTGAGCTGATTCCGGTGCAGCAACGACGGATTCTGTCGTGGGAGCTTGTTGGCTTTCGGTATTGGATTCCGCTGGCTGCAGAATTGGAGATTGTTCACCGACTTCTTCGATTGGCGGCGACTCAGCCTCTGAAGGTTGTTCAGGTATTGGTACAGAAGGAGTGGTTTCTTCGGGCGTCTGAGCGGTTGGTTCAGGTTGAGCAGACACGACTTCAGTAGCCAGTAGCTTGAAGTGTTTGTAGGCGCCGTCCCAATCGTAGAGTTTTACGATGAAACTCTTTTCTTCACCAGTGTTCCAACGGGTTGCCTGGTCACTCAGCGCAGCAGGTAGCAGGATTTTTACTTCCGAGCTAACACCCTGCACCGTACCCAGCAGTGCATATCCGTCCCGATAGCCATCAACGCGTACATAACTGTAGTTGCGCTCGATTTCTTTAGCCGTGGCCGTGACGGAAAATAGATGTTCTTCGGCAAGCGCTTCGATCTTTCGCCGGCGGTCATAGGACGAGTCGATGAGATCAAGTTCTTGCAGCACCTGAGTGATGTTATCTGCCATGTTGTTAGTTTAGTCACTATTTCAGAGAGATGTAATTATTCCGAGTAGGCAGCTAGAGGGTAACGTCACCTGGTGGTGGACACCGCCAGTTGCATTTCCATCCCATCTCGACGTAATGCCCCATCAGTTCTGTGGTTGTTTCAACGGCGAGCAATGTTAGTGAAGACAGCTGTCAATCCCGAGATGGAGGGCTATACTGAGGTCATCTCCCAGTAGAGCTCCATTGATTTGCCAAGTGGTCACCTATGCAATCAGAGTCGAAAGCAGTCAAGTTTGCCGTGTTGGGTACTGCCAGAATTGCTACCAAGGTTGGTAACGCGATTCATGATGCAGACGGAGCCGAATTGGAGTTGATTGCGAGTCGGGATCTGGCCAAAGCTCAGATGTGGCAAAAGGAACATGGTGCCCGTCAAGCGGTGGAAGGTTATGAGTCTGCATTGGCAGATCCCATGATTCAGGCGGTCTACATTCCCTTGCCCCCCTCCATGCATAAAGAGTGGACAATCAGAGCGGCAGAAGCGGGGAAACATGTGCTGTGCGAAAAACCGCCTGCTCTGAATGCCACAGAAGTTCGGGAAATGCTGGCGGCGTGCAAGCGCAATGGCGTGCAATTCATGGACGGGACGATGTGGTCACACACTCCCCGAGCCTGTGATATGAAGGCAATTCTCAACAGTGGCCAGTTAGGAAAGCTTCGCCGGTTAGTGTCAGCTTTTAGTATCCAGATGCCAGACACGCCGCAGCAGCATCGTTACATTCCGGAGCTGGGTGGTGGCGCCCTGTACGATATTGGCTGGTATTGTGTACGAGCGGCACTGTGGGCATTTGATGCTCTGCCGACTCATGTATTTGCTGCGGCGACTTATCATCGGGGAGTCGATAATAATGCGACCGCCGTGATGTGGTTTGACGAGAATCGGATGGCGACCTTTGATTGTGGCTACGACCTGACTCGACGGAAATGGATGGAAGTTGTTGGAGAGTCTGGCAATTTGGTATGTGATGACTTTTTGTCTCCGTGGGATGTTGAAAAGCAGCGATTTTGGACGCATGACGACCAGGGAGTGGCAACCGAGCATCTGAGCCAAAGCGTTGTTCAGGAGACTTGCATGGTGGAGGAATTTGTACAGATTGTTCAAAGTGGAACGTTGGTGGAGGATTGGCCGCAGCTTGCGCTGAATAACCAGCGAGTGATCGATGCTTTGATGGAGTCGGCTCGAACCGGCCTGAAGGTGGAAGTGAAATAAATGGCAGAGATTGTAGTCAGCGAAGCGATTTCTGGGCCAGCGATGGATGCATTGACGGCTGAATTTGATGTCTTGTGTGACCCCCAACTTTGGCAGGATGAAGCGGCTCTACGCAGTGCGCTGGTCGATGCCCGAGCCATCATTGTCAGGAATCAGACCCAGGTATCTGCTGAGCTTATAGAAGGGGCACGTCAGCTGGAGGTGATTGCCAGGGCGGGTGCTGGATTAGACAATATTGACACAGAAGCCGCCGCTGCTAATGGGATTGTTGTCACGTATGCTCCTCGGGAAAACTCGTTGGCCGTTGCCGAGTTGGCTTTAGGGTTCATGTTAAACCTGGCACGGAATATTCCCAATGCACATGTTGATACGCGGGCGGGTAATTGGAATCGAGGTCAGTTTGTCGGCACGGAATTGTCAGGCAAAACACTTGGGTTGGTGGGATTTGGGCGGATCGGTCAGTTGGTGGCAGAACGAGCGAGTGCGTTTGGGATGCGAGTTGTCGCCTACGACAAGTTTCTGCCCGAAGATGCTCCGGTGGTAAAACAGCTGGGGGTCAAATTGCTCGAGTTTAGTGACGTATTGCAGCAGGCAGATTACGTATCCTGTCATGTTCCTCTGCTACCAGACACTCGGCATCTGTTTTCCAGTCAGGAGTTTCGCCAGATGAAACCTGGGGCCTGTTTCCTTAATACGTCACGTGGTGAAGTAGTCGATGAAGCTGCGCTTTATGACGCCTTGTTGGATGGCCACTTAAGTGGAGCGGCAATCGACGTTCGGGAAGCGGAACCTCCTCGGCCCGGAGGCCTGGCAGCGTTAGATAACGTGCTTGTGACACCTCACATTGGTGCATTTTCACGAGAAGCGCAACTTCGTGTGGTGGAGATGGTTTGCAAGGATGTACGCGCAGTTTTGACTGGAGGAGAAGCGCAAAGTACGTTTCAGGCCTGACACTTGGGGGAATTACTTTTGAGGTGTCTGCGGTGCAGGCGGTTCAATAAGTTCGACAATTGTTCCCTGCTGATCGTAATAAAAAATTCTGGTGCCGGCCTCTGTACTATTGCCAATGCCGAGTCGAGGCTGGTTTTTATTGTTGGCAAGAATGATATTTGCATCTTCGGTCATGTAAATCGTTGGTTGACCGGATTGACGAGTGCTGATGGAGACTCGATTGCGACCACGTGGGCCTCGCAGGATAAAGGCAGTTCGGCCATCTTCGAAGACATTGAGCATGGCTACTCCGGATTGACTGCCATTGGAGATAGTCAGTCGGACCGTGTTTTGTTGATCGATATTCATGGTGAGGCGTGGTTTGCCATTATCATCGGCCAGAACAATCTTTCGAGCTATGAGATTGTTAACATGTAGATCACCCGCAGTCGGGCGTTCGATCTCAGCCTTTGATTCACTGGCAGGAATTGGCCTGGTACGAAAAGGGCGTTTTCCATGGGCCACGGACGTCAGGGACATCACAAGGCTTAGAAGAACTGCAATTCTCATTTTATTCACCGTTTTTGGGAGGAATGGTCACCAGTAGACTCTGAGGTCTGGAGGGAGTTTTATTCGTTTGGGTTAGATCAACTTCAAACGGTCGTTCAATACTATTACCTGCCAGATCCTCCAGCCTCGGGTTGATTTGTAATTCGTATTCGCCGGCGGTCCACTTCACGTCAGGCGTAATACGGATGCTCTGATTATTCGAGGTGACCTGAAAGTTGACAAGCAAGGAGGAGCCGCTGGGAGACTTGTCGGGCAGCCTGGAAAGGCGTATCGGATTCGTGCGTAGCATCGCATGATCCAAGGGTTCATTAAATTGAAATACCAGTGGGTCGCTGGTATCAGCAGTTGGCAGATGGATGTTCCATGCTTCAGGATCAGGCTGGTCATGATCCGCCGGGCCGGCCCGGAAACGCAAAGTCACATCTTGTGAAAGCGAACCGCCCTTCAAGGAACTCCAGTTCCCACTGATATGCAATTCGTAATCATGTTCTGGGGTCAGAATAGGGCCGATTTCGACATTCAGATTCACCCCTGTCTTCTGCCGGCCTGGGTGAAACCAGAGTGTTAAACGGTCTCCGGTTTCATTCCATAATTCCGTGTGACGAAATGGCCGAGGAACGTATTGGTCGGTGGTCAGGTCGAGTAGTTTGCAGTGTTCCCAGGGAGTATCCTGCTGCATCGGTTCAGAGAAATATAAATAGAATTTGAGGTGATTGGCAGGCAGGACTTTATGTTGAGGGTGGATAGCGAGTGTGGGCGTTGTCGCTGACGTTTTGTTCCAACGATAGGATGTTGCTTTTTCTGTGAGCAGATTGACTGCTTCGTAATCTGTGTTGGGAAGTACCGGGAAGTCAGGCGTGAAGGACAATGTGTCCTCGTGGCGATGATAGGTGCCGAGGATGGGGGTGAGTTCGTTGGACTCCCCGTCCCGTACTCCAAATACCAGCAAGCCGTTGTTTTCCAGTGAGGCGTCAGTATCCGGAGGCAGAATGATCGTGCTGACAGGAAGTGAGCTGTCGGAGTCGTCAATAGTCGGCGGAGCATCACTGCTGCTGGATTGAACAGGAGGAGAAACCGCCCCCACATTGGGAGTGGGGTCACTGCATCCGTTTGTGAAAATAAAAATCATCAGTGCCATAGTGACACTGATGATTGAGTTGGAGTGACGGTTGCCCATGGGATTGGTTACTCAGGTAACTTGGAGATTTCCAAATCCAGTGCGCCTTTGTTGTCACGCAGAATCACCATTTCATCGTTGTTAAGCTTGGCAACGTGTTTGGCGAAGAAGAGTGCATCCACGACTTCGATACCATTGGGTCCAGATTTCTCTGTGACAACTCGTCGGGCCGCCTCTGCATTGATCTCGTCTGCTTGCAAATAAGCCATGTCGACTCGGACTCCCCAGTATTGACTTGGCCCCAGAGGACGACGTTCGTGATGAAAACGGTCGGTGTTAGTGATCAGCCATTTTTTACCGTTCTTTTCGTACGTAAACATGTCCATGGGACGATTGCCACTTCCGAGTTCTACGACCGAAGTACCTTTGATATGTTCGTTTTGCTTGATGTCACTGATCTTGAATTTGGCGATCGGAGTGCATGCAAAGGACCCGACGATATAATCTTCGCCTTCCTCCTGGTAAGGGATGAAGGACTGGATTGGAGCTCGGGTTTCCCAGCGGCCGTGGGCTACATGGTAAGTTTCCGTGCTATAGACTTCCCCTGCTTTACCATGAGTAAGTGGGAGTGGGAGAGAGTAAATCTTGCTGGAGAATTCTTCGTTGCTCTGCCCTGCTGCCAGTACACGATCCTTTGAGAATTCAACGCCGGAAATGTTACGGATTGTTTTTTGGTCTGCAACCGGGAGTGGGACTCGTACAAAACGAGCTTTCTTGAGGTTCAGTGGAGCGAGTTTACCGTTTTCATCAAACAGGATGATGGCATTCAGGCCGTCTGCTTTTCTTTGAACAGAGACATAAATCTTGCCACTTGCTGGATTGACCGTCATGTCGGCGATGTTGATTCCTTCTTTATCTGTACCAAGCGCCGCAGCGATTTTCTTGTCCACATCGTTAACACGTTCTTTCAGTTTTTTCACAGGTCCAATATCGCCGGTTTCAATGGCGACAATACTGGCCGAGCCAATGTCAGCGACCAGCAGCACTCCTCCCGGAGCAAAGCTCATACGTCCAATGCGAGAAATCTCCGCATCACCCTGCTGGACGTTTGCCAGGATGGCAACAGTATCCTCTGCAACAGCGTTGGCGTAGGGCGCTTGTGAAATATAGATAGTTACTGACAGCAGAGCCGACAGGAAAAGACCAAGGAAAGTAAAACGCTTCATGGCTGATCTCCGAAAAAAAGCTAAACAGACTCTCTCTAAGATATCGTTTCCGAGAGGCGGATGCGAATAAATTGGAACAGGAGTTGTGAGTTTAATTCGAACGAGAACGTAACGCCACTCTTCATTCCCACATCGTGACGACTTAAGATGATGATATTACTGCCCCGGCTGGACGGAGCAATACGGAAGAACTATTTGATCCTTGGTGTGAAACGGAAAGATGTTGCGTAGATTTATGAGCCTCGTTCTGGCCATCTCGCTGATGCCGTGCTTGGCGCAGGCACGCGAGCCGCTGGATAAACCAAACATTGTTTTTATCATGGCGGACGACCTTGGCTACGGTGATCTGGGGTGTTATGGCCAGCAAAAGATTCAGACGCCGGTTTTGGATCAGATGGCTCGCCATGGTATCCAATTCCGGAATTTCTATGCTGGTTGCACCGTTTGTGCGTCTTCCCGCAGTGTTTTGATGACCGGACAGCATATGGGACACACGTGGGTGCGAGGTAACGCCGGAACGGATATGTCGGTACAGACACTGCGAACCGAGGACGTGACCGTGGCAGAACGATTGAAGGCCGCCGGGTACCAGACAGGGCTTTGCGGAAAATGGGGACTCGGCGATGCCGTACAAGGTAACACCGGACTGCCGAACGACCAGGGGTTTGACTTCTTCTACGGTTATCTCAATCAGGTACACGCTCACAATTACTATCCGGAATTCCTCTGGAGAAACAAGAAGAAGGAAATGCTTCGTAACGTGGTGCAGGGAGTGGGACGCAGCTATGGAGGATTTGAAGGAGGCTGGGCAACCAAACGCACGGATTACAGCCATGACCTCGTCGTTGAAGAAGCGCTGCAGTTTATCAATCGCAGTCAGGACGCTCCCTTTTTTCTGTACTTGGCTCTGACCATTCCTCATGCCAATAACGAGGGAACGCGGGGGACTGGCGATGGACAGGAAGTGCCTGATTATGGAATTTACGGGGATAAAGCATGGAAGAAACAGGACAAAGGTCAGGCGGCAATGATCACGCGGATGGACCGTGATATCGGGCGAATTAATGATCTTCTCGAAAAACTCGGGATCGCCAAAAACACAGTCGTGATGTTTACCAGTGACAATGGCCATCACAATGAAGGAGGGCACAATCCTGCTACGTTTGATCCCAATGGACCTCTGCGAGGGATGAAGCGGGATTTGTATGAAGGTGGAATACGAGTGCCACTGATTGCGCACTGGCCGGGCACGACCCCTGCAGGAGTCGTATCGGACCATATCGGTTACTTTGGAGATCTTATGGCGACCGCATGTGAATTGGCGGGGGTGGAGACTCCTGAAAAGACGGATTCCGTCAGCATGGTTCCCGTGTTGACCAACAAGGCTGAGAAACAGGGGCAGCACAAATACTTGTATTGGGAATTTTATGAGCAAGGCAGTAAGCAGGCTGTTCGCGAGGGGAATTGGAAGGCTGTTCGTATGCCCATGCATACAGGAGCGATCGAGTTGTATGACTTGAGTACTGATTTAGGAGAAGCAACCAACGTGGCGAGCAAGCACCCTGAAATCGTCAATCGGCTGGCTGGGTATATGCAGGAAGCTCATGTTCCGAACTTGAACTGGGCGCCGCGTGGGAGGACACCTGTAAAACAACCAGTGCCGGGAGACGGGAAACCACGATTTTAGTTCGTAAGGCCACGACGCTACGCTGCCGGCAGGCAATGTTCATTTGGAAAATCACACCGTTATCAATCAGATAGTTAGAGTAGGTCACAATGAAAATCAAATTACTATTTTTCTTTTTGCTGCTGACAGGTTCCGTATCAGCCCAACAACGATTTCCACAATTGGGTGAAACTGATTGGGGGTGGTGGCGCGGGCCCCAGCACAATGGCGTTGCCCCGGCAAATGTGAAGCCTCCTGTCGAATGGAATGAATCAACCAATGTGAAGTGGAAAGTCGAGATTCCGGGGCGAGGTCATTCCAGCCCAATTGTAGTTGGTGATCGTATTTATCTGACCACCGCCGATGAAGCCAAGCAGACGCAGCATGTTCTTTGCTATTCGCGTTCCAGGGGCGAGCTTGTCTGGAATACGCTTATGCATCAGGGCAACTTTGACCACAACAATAAAAAGAATTCCTTCGCCTCTGGCAGTGTCAGTTGCGATGGTGAAAAACTGTATGTCAGTTTCTTTCGTGATTTGAAAGTGATTACATCTGCTTTAGACCTGGACGGCAAGAAAGTCTGGGACCATACCTTTGACGGTTTTAAGTCACATCAGGGATTCGGGTGTTCCCCACTGCTCTACGGAAACATGGTAATTATTGCTGTCGATAACAAAGGAGAGGGTGGCGGAGCACTGATCGCGTTGGATCGGGAAACAGGGGAAGAAATCTGGAAAACTGGCCGACCTCAATTGCCAAACTACGTCTCACCGGTGATTTACCGAATCAACGGTAAAGACCAGATCTTCATGGCTGGTTGTAATCTGATTGCCAGTTACGATCCGCTTAGCGGCAAAGTGAATTGGCAGAAGGAAGGAACGACAGAAGAAGTCGTTGGAAATGTTGCCACCGATGGTGAGTTTGTGTTCGCCAGTGGAGGGTATCCCAAACGGGAAACGTGGTGTTGGAAAGCAGATGGAACAGGAGACCTGGTCTGGAAGAATTCGGTGCGGACCTATGTACCATCGATGCTTGTACTGGAATCTCATCTGTTCACGGTCACCGATGATAGCATCGGTTACATGTGGGATAAAAAGACCGGAGAGGAAATCTGGAAGCAGCGGCTTTCCGGGGGTTTCTCAGCCAGTCCTATTCTGGCTGGTGGACACATCTATGTGAGTAGTGAAGCTGGTACAACCTGGGTGTTCAAGCCGCGGGCAGATGGTGTGGAATTGGTATCCAAGAATCAGCTCGGTACTGGATATATGGCCACGCCCGCATTTAGCGGTAAACAGGTTTTCCTGCGAGCTATCGACGAAACTGGTGCGACTCGCAAAGAATGGCTCTACTGTGTGGAGTAAGCTTCCTGGCTCGGACAGAATGCTGATTCTCTGTAGTCTGACAGAGTCCGAATTGAATGGATAGAAGTTGGTGCGTAGTTTTACGACTGCGGAGGGACGGGCCAGTGAGTTCCTCGCTGGAGTGAAAGGTTGCGATCCGGCCATTCGGCTGGAGGATTGGGAAGTCCCGTTAGTATTCCGTCAGCAACAAGTTCAGCGTCCGCGCCATAGAATTCACTCAGAAGAAGTTGGGTGAGTCGTTCTCGAATTGGCTGATGTTCCTCAGAGTCGATCAGGTCGGTCAACTCGGTTGGGTCTGTTTGCAGGTCAAAGAGTTGAAGTCGGTTGCCAGCGGCATAATAGATCAGTTTATAGCGACCGTCGTGAATCATGCGCGTTGTTTCGAAGCCTTCACCATACTCGCCATAGAAATGCTCGCGCTGCTGCTCCCCTACCATCGACAGTCCATCTACGCTGCCGGGGATGTCGATGCCACATAGATCAAGCAGTGTTGGCATGCAGTCCTGTAAGCCGACAAGACGGGAATCGATGTTGGCAGGTTGTACCCGATGATCCCCTTTTGTTCCCATCAGTAGCATGGGGACACAGGCGGAATCTTCGTAGAACAATCGCTTCGCAAATAAGCCATGGTTTCCGAGCATGTCTCCGTGATCTGCCAGGAACATGATAACGGTATTGTCCAGCAGACCGGCCTCCCGGATTGTTCCCAGCACAACCCGGATTTGGTGATCGATGTGCGTACACAATGCATAGAAGGCCCGACGACCAAACTCGATCTGCTTTTCTGACATGTGATCGGTATGGATGAGTCGGTTGTTCATCCAGCATGGCATGGTGTCCGCTGATCTTGCCCAGGAGCCATGGTAGGCAGGCGGAATTTCCGTGTCTCGATAAAAATCAAGGTACCACTGAGGAGGGACCAGCGGGGGATGGGGGTGAGTGTAGGAGCAGTACCAGAAGGAAGGTCGCGTTGGGTCGCGGCGTTGGATAAAACGGCACATTTCCCGTGTGATCCAATTCGTTGCATGGTGTTCTTCGTCCAGGTGCCAGGGACGGGCCACATAGTCGTTGTTACTCATGCCGTGCAGGAACTGCTTTCCCGTTTCGCCAACTTCCCCCAGATAGATTTCATAATCGTCGGTGGGCCCCATTTGCGGGCGTCCCTCTTCACACAGCTGGACATCATCAAAACCGGCACGGGCGCGAGGAGGGTAGACGTGCAGTTTACCTGATGCATAGGTCTGATATCCATTGGCACTGAAGACATCAGCGATGGTGGGGATGTCCGGCATTCCCAGTTCCACCTGGAATGTACGATCCCCGTGACTTCGGGGTGATGTGCCGGTAAGCAGAGTACGTCTGGCAGGGATACAGACCGGACATTCCGTATAGGCATTGGTAAATCGAATGCCATTACGAGCCAGATTGTCGAGTGCTGGCGTTTCAATCGCCGGGTGTCCGGCAGCACCTAGCAGGGAGGCGGGCCAGTGGTCGGCTGTCAGTAGTAGGACGTTGGGTTGGTCGGTCATAGGTTATGCGGAATCAGGCGAGGATAGGTTTAACGACTTTGCCATGAATATCAGTCAATCGGAATTCTCTTCCCTGAAAACGATATGTCAGCTTTTCGTGGTCGATGCCCAGAAGGTGGAGGATGGTTGCCTGGAGATCGTGCACATGAACGCCGTTTTCGGCCACGTTGTAACCAAACTCGTCCGACTGACCATAAGTCGTTCCCCCCTTAATTCCGCCGCCGGCCATCCACAGACTGAAACAGTAAGGATGGTGATCCCGTCCATGCTGTTTTTCGTTATTCATATCCCCTTGGGCAAATGGCGTTCTACCAAATTCACCTCCCCAGATTACAAGCGTATCATCAAGCAATCCGCGTTGTTTCAGGTCTTTGACCAGGCCAGCGGCAGGTTGGTCTGTATCACGAGTTTGAACAGCCAACTGGGTCGGAAGGTTGTTGTGCTGGTCCCAGCCAGCGTGCATCAATTGAATAAAGCGGACTCCCTTTTCTGCTAATCGGCGTGCCAGCAGACAATTCTGAGCGAAGCTTCCCCGTTCAGTCACATCCGGACCATACAATTCCAGAACATGCTGAGGCTCGGTAGAAATGTCAGCCAATTCAGGAACAGAGGCTTGCATTCGGTAAGCCAGTTCATATTGTGTGATACGCGTGAGGATTTCCGGATCGCCGACTTCCTTTTGCTTGAGGTGATTGAGTTTGGAAAGCTGGTCCAGCAGATTCTTCCGTAGCCCCCGATCGATCCCTTGAGGATTGGACAGGTATAACACCGGATCTCCGTTTCCACGGAACTTGACACCCTGATGATGCGTTGGCAGGAATCCTGCTCCCCAGTACCATTCGTAAAAGATCTGGCCACAGGACGCTTCTCTGTCACGACTGGTCATCGCACAGAACGTCGGTAAATCCTGATTGTCACTTCCCAGTCCGTAGGAAAGCCAGGCGCCCATACTTGGTCGCCCAGGCATTTCAGAGCCTGTTAACAGGAAGGTGATTGCCGGAGCATGATTGATGGCCTCCGAGTACATGGAGCGAACGAGACAGAGTTCGTCGGCGATGGATCCCATGTGTGGCACCAATTCACTCATGTAGGTTCCACTCTCACCATACGGGCGGAACTTCCACGGCGTGGGCAGGACTTTTCGTTGTTTGCCTTGCGTCATGGTGGTCAGGCGTTGCCCTTTTTGCACCGTGTCGGGCAGGTCCGTCCCGCGGTACTTCTGCATTTCTGGTTTGTGGTCAAACAGGTCGAGGTGCGTCGGGGCACCGTTTTGGAACAGATAAATGACCCGCTTTGCCTTGGGAGCAAAATGGGAAATACCCGGAAGGTCATCTGCCGCGACATTGTCGTTTAACAGGCTGGCTAATGCAGCGGAACCGATGCCGACGCTTGACCTGCCGAAGAAATGACGGCGAGTGATTCCCTGATTGTGTTGTTCAATGGGGTGCATGACCTGTTTTATTCCTTCGAAATAAACTCATCGGTATTGAAGATTATATTTGCCAGATTGGTGAACGCGGCTAATTCAACTGCCGGGATATCTTCACTCGGTTTACTCTCACCAACTTGAAGCAACTCGGCTGCTTCTTCCGGTTTGTCCTGATAATGCTGACGCGACATGGTGACAATGTTGTTCATTAATTTGAGTTCTTCCTCAGTGGGAGGCCTGGAAAGCGCTTTCTCAAAGGCGCTGATGAATCGTTCTGAGTCCAGTTTGTTTTCCTGTATCAACTGTTCGGCGAAGACTCTGGCTGCTTCCACGAACGTGATGTCATTTAACAGCGTTAAAGCATGCAGTGGAGTGTTCGTCCGCTTTGATCGAACTTCGCACGTTTGCCGATTCGCCTCGTCAAACATGTTGGGAGGTGAAAGCGATCGCCGCCAGAACGTGTAGAGGCTGCGACGATACAGAGCATCCCCCGAATCCTGAGTGTATTTGATTTTTCCAAAACTGAAGTCAGCCCAAAGTCCCGGAGGTTGATAAGGCTTGACCGATGGGCCTCCCAACTGCTCAACCAGCAGCCCGGAAACAGCCAGCGCGTTATCACGAATCGTGTGCGCTGCTAGTCGGTGCCGAGGTGCTCGTCCCAGCAGCCGGTTGTATGGGTCCTTCTCCAGTAGTTCGGGAGATACCTTGGAACTTTGCTTGTAGGTTGCACTGGTGACCAATTGGTAGACAAGTCGTTTGACATTCCAGTGGTTATCCTGGAAATCAACGGCGAGCCAATCCAGTAGTTGAGGATGACTGGGGACTTCCCCCTGCGAACCGAAGTCTTCCGTTGTTTTGACCAGACCCGTTCCGAAAAACTGCTGCCAAAACCGATTTACTGTAACTCGGCTTGTTAGCGGATTGTCTGGAGAAACGATCCATTGTGCGAGTCCGAGCCTGTTTTTCGGAGCATCTTCAGGCATCGCCGAAATACCAGCAATCGTGCCGGGTGATAGTTTTTCGTCATTGAGTGGGTTGTCGTATCGTCCGACACCAAGCATACGTGTTTCACGAGCATTTGCCAGATCACGCATGATCATGGTCTCCTGAAACCCTTCTTTGAGTCGATCCTGTTCGCTCAGGATCAGCTGCAAGTCGGCTGTTGCGCTTTTGTACTGTTCGGTTGTTGTGCGATGAAACTCGGCGACGACCAGCTCCTGTTCAGGCTTCCATTGGTCAATGTCCGTCTGGAGAATCTTCACCACATCTGCAGGCGGGACTGTATCGGTGCCAAAGTTAACCTCTCTTGAGCCGGAAACAGAAAGTGCAAAGGTGCCCAACAAGTGTTTGGCATGTTCCGAACGGTGTTTCAGTGTCACGATCAAATTGGAGTTCTCAGCAACGACGAGCGGTTGTTCGAGGAGGAAGATGGCTTGCCGATCAATCGCTGTTTTTAACTCGCCATCCCAGACGGCCCATCCGTTCTTGCTGTCAGATTGAAGGACTTCGGCAATTTGGAAGCCCCCCTGAACAAAGTCGGCACGGGCCTCGTGTATCTTGACGCCCGTTGGTTCCGCCCCTTCTGTTTGCAGAGCCACTTCAAAGCTGGTGAGTACAAAGTTGGCGTTACGTCCGGGGCCCCGGTATTGCGTGTCGTTGGTAAGTGCTTCCAGGCGAATGGCTTCAATGGTTCCTGGGGCGACAGGGATGGACAGCGTATAGTCGTCGAAATCCGGGAACTTGCCGCTAACTGCGACCTTGCCACGCGGTTCAACCTGGATAGTAGCACCTTCGGCAGATTCGGCTTTTTCAGGTACAACTTTTGTCCAGAACGAGCTTGACTGTTCGTCATTCAGGATAGCAGTCCATTTACTGATCCACTGTTCGCGAGCGTCACGTAATTCGTCGAGCGACTGTGATCGCGCAACGTTGTACTGCTGGATTGCCTGAGTGATTTCTTCAGCACGAGCTCGTTGGGCGAGCGTGGGGACTTTGATGACAGGCTTGGCATTGCCCCCCGCATCGACTCGTCCAGTTTCGTCAATGCTATTAAAGTAAGCGTACAACTCGTAATACTCCCGCTGAGTGATAGGGTCGTACTTGTGGTCGTGGCAACGCGCACAGGCCATGGTGAGTCCCAGCCAGACCGTACTGGTGGTTTCCGTGCGGTCGAAGACGTATTCCACTCGATTCTCTTCCGCAATACGTCCCCCTTCTCCATTGAGCGGGTGATTACGATTAAATCCGGTCGCAATTAATTGAGATGTGTTTGGCTGTACAAGCAGGTCGCCCGCGATCTGTTCAATCGTAAATTGGTCATAGGGCATGTTGCTGTTGAAGGCCTCGATGACCCAGGTTCGCCAAAAATAGCTGCTGCGAGTGCGATCCCCTTGGTAGCCGTTTGTGTCCGAATATCTGGCCGCTACGAGCCAGGCCCAGGCCATGTGCTCGCCATATCTGGATGACTCGAGAAGGCGTTTTATCACTTTTTCGTAAGCGTCGTCAGAGGTGTCTTCCAGAAATGCTTCAACTTCATCTGGCGTGGGCGGCAAGCCGGTAAGATCAAACGTCAGGCGTCGTATCAGCGTGCGGCGATCTGCCTGAGCGGATGGTTGCAAGTTGTCCTGTTCAAGTCGAGCGAGGATGAAATGATCCAGTGGATTTCTGGCCCAGGATTTGTTTTTCGTTGGCGGAAGCGCGGGTTTTGTGGGAGGCGAAAATGCCCAGTGCACCGAGTATTCAGCACCCTGCTCGATCCAGCGTTTGAGTGTCGCGATTTGTTGCGATGTCAGTTGGAGATTGGAGTCTGCCGGAGGCATCTTTAAATCCATGTCGTTCGTTGTGATCCGGTGCATGAATTCGCCCTGCGATGCATCTCCTTTCACGATCAGCGGCGGGTCTCGCAATTCGGCAATACCAGCTTCTGTATCGAGTCGCAAATCGGCTTCCCGATTCCCTTCGTCCGGTCCATGACAAAGAAAGCAGTTGTTGGACAGGATGGGGCGTATGTCCTGATTGAAGTCTATTTTCTGGGCGCGGAGTTCGACCGACGGGAGCAGCAGCATGGCTGTCAGAAAAAGACCAGAGCGATAACTACTCATGCGTAATAACCAATGTAAGGCGGGGGATTCCAGAGAGGCAGCACCTCTATTTTATTAAAAAAGACGTCAATTGCGAACTGTAGGCAAGGACGAAGTTTGCGTTATGCTCCGGGCGGGCTAGAATCACGGAATGCTTTCCGTGCGCAACCTGAAATTCGGCTATTCCCAAACGTCATTCCAATTGAATGTTTCTCTGTTTGATATGGAGCCAGGCCAGCATACAGCGATCACAGGTCCGAGTGGTTGTGGTAAGACGACGTTTCTAAACATCATTGCTGGTGTTATTGCCGGGGCCACTGGTCAAATTACCTTTCAGGATGAAGAACTCGGACAGGCTACCCCGCAGCGCATGCGAAAGTTCCGGAATGAAGCCGTCGGATTTGTGTTTCAGGATTTTCGCCTGTTGGAATATCTGAGTATCCGTGACAACATCCTTTTGCCTCGGACGCTGTCAACTCGTCCTGTCAACCAGGACGATTTAGTTCGTGCGAACCAGTTGATTTCTAGAGTTGGACTCGATCAGTTGGAAGACAGGCACGTGCGTAACCTGTCTCGGGGCGAGCAGCAACGGGTTGCAGTTTGCAGGGCTCTGATTGCCAATCCGGCGCTGATACTGGCGGATGAGCCGACAGCGAATCTCGATGCTCGGAATTCAGCAGCTGTGTGGGATCTGCTGTTTGATGAAGCCAATGCCATTGGCGCAACGATCCTGGCAGTGACGCATGCTTCGGTCGGGCTGGATCGCTTTTCTCAAGTGATCGCGTTTGACCAACTCCGGAACGGAGGTGAATTGTGTCAGGAATAATTCGTCTTGCATTTTCCTATCTTCGCTCGCAATGGAAGTTGGCGGTCACCCTGGTGGTTATTATTGGTCTGGCCATCGCACTGCCGATTACTGCAAATCGGGTTGTTAGCCGGTACGAACGGGAATTGACCGCGCGAAGTGCAAGTCCGCCGTTATTGGTCGGAGCTCGCGGAGATCGATTCGATCTGGTGTTGCGTTCTCAATTCTTTGTGGGAGAGTTGCAGCAATCGATGACGTATGGAGAGTTTGCGAGCCTGAAACAAAACGAGGAACTGGTTTCTGCACCGCTACATCTGGTTCACTCGTCGGGGCAGGGAGCTTGGCCTGTCGTGGGGACGACCAGTGTTTATTTGACTGCCCAGCAACTAGAGCTTGAGCGAGGAGCGGTGTTCGCGGAATTAGGAACGTGTGTTGTGGGGGCAGAGGTTGCCGAGTGGTTGCAGGGGGCGTCGACACTGAAGACGGATCTGCCAGGTACTTTTGGGTTTGGTGATATGATTCCGTATGATTTGCAGGTCGTTGGATCGCTTGTCCGCTCGAATTCACCAGATGATCGCGCTGTGTTTGTTTCGCTGGAGACTGCCTGGCTACTCGACGGCTATGGCCATGTTCACCAGGAAAGTGATGTCGGGACGGCTGTAAATCGTAATTCGTATTTGCATGGAGTTCCAGGAGCCCACATTCCGGCGGATTCCGAGGCGCACATTAACAGCCAGAATCGGCATCTGGTGCACTTTCATGGCGATCGAACGGATTATCGGATTTCGGCCGTCGGGGTCTGGCCCGTAACTTCGGAAGCAAGTGCCTTGTTGAAAGTGGGATACCAAGACAACAGACAGCTGCAGATTGTCGTACCGCATGATGAATTTGGGAAACTCATGCAGCAGGTGGTGAAAGTCAAAGATGTACTGGATCTGGTGTTTGCCCTCCTGCTGTTCATTGCAGTGGTGATGGTAATTACCACAACCTATCAATCTGTCCAATTGAGGCAGACCCATTTGGAAACAATGCGATATCTGGGATGTGCTGTGAGCAGGGTGAGGTTGTTGCTGATTACGGAATTTGGAGTGCTTGCCGGTTTCGCCGTGTTGACATCGATCCTGTTTACAATCCTGTTCGAAGCGATCGCTCCTTCCTTATTGTCGCTCTTTTGATTCTGTCACCAGCCATTCGGAATTGGTGTAGAATTCAGCTAGTGTTTTCGATTCTTAAAACCACGGCGTTAGTGGAACCAGATGGAAAGAAATGGTGGACGAGTGATGCATAGCAGACGACGCATGCTTGTGAGCACAGCTTGGTGTATCGGTGTTTTACTTGGGATTGCCGATTGGAGTTTGGCGGCCAGATTGCCGGAACGTATCACGATTCGTAGTGGCGTTGTTAACAGTGCGGTCATCCAGGGAGATGCAGCTACCGCCGTCGTTTATGGAGTTGCGGACGAGCATCCCGTTCAGGCAGATTGGGTGTTGTTACCGCACCATCGTCGGGATGTAGTGTGGGCCGCCGACGCGTTGATAAAAAAAGGTGCCAAGGTGATTGCGCCCGAGGCCGAGCGAGCTTTGATCGAAACGCCAGAAGCATATTGGCAAGCGTTTCAGCAGAAGCGTTTTCATGATTATGATCAGCAATCTACGAAGGTGCTCGCCCGTGGAATCGAGGTGACACGATGGGTAAAACAGGGAGATTTGATTGATTTGGGAGGTATCGAACTGACGGTGCTGGAGACGCCCGGTTTCACTCGGGGAAGCGTTTCTTACGTCACCGAAAGTGATGGACAAACGGTGGTGTTTACGGGAGATATGATCGCCGGCCCCGGGAAAGTCCTTGATATCTACAGCTTCCAGGATGCCATCGAGGAAGCTAATATCCGTGGTTATCACGGTTACGGTGGTCGCTTCGCGGACTTATTACAAAGCATAGAAAAGATAAGGCAGTTGAATCCGGACGTCCTGGTGCCGGCTCGCGGAGAAGTGATTCACCGCCCTGCTCCGGCTCTGGATAAACTAACTCAGCGAATCAAAGCTCTCTATCGTTCTTACTTGAGTACGAGCGCTCTTAATTGGTACTTCAAGGAAGAACGGATGGGCCAGTGCGCCCAGCGCGTCCTGGGGCCTCAGGCCGAATTCTCATTGATGCCCTATTCGGCTTATGAAGATACGCCTGATTGGATTTGGGTTCGAGGGACAAGCCGGTTGATTATTTCCGAAACTGGTCACAGCCTGTTGATTGACTGTGGAAATACAGGCGTGATCGATGGTGTCAAAGAGTTGTTGGAGTCGGGAGTAATCAACAAGGTGGACGGGATTTTTGTGACTCATTATCACGATGATCACACGAATGCTGTCCAGCAGGCTTCCGTGGAATTTGATTGCCCGGTTTACGCCGTCACACACTATGCAGATATTCTGCGGCATCCAGGAAACTATCATATGCCCTGCTTGCACCATACTCCGATCGAAAAGGTGGATGCGAAACAGCACGGCGATATCATGGAATTCCACGAGTTCAAATTGACGTTTCGCGCTTTTCCAGGACAGACGTATTACCACGGAGCGTTATTAGTTGAGCGTCCTGGGCAGACACCAGTCTTCTTTATCGGCGACGCATTTTCACCCTCAGGCATGGATGACTACTGTGTTCTGAACAGAAACCTGATGCACAAAGATGACGGCTTTCTTTTTTGTTTCGAGCAAATACGAGCTTTGGGCGAGGAGTGCTGGTTGATCAATGAACACATTCCTCACGTGTTTCGGTTTTCAGGCAAGGAACTTGATTCGTTGAAACGTGAGTTTTCCAATCGAATCGAAATAGTGAGAGATCTCACGCTCTGGGATGATCCCAACTATGCTGTCGATGAACAGTGGGCTGTTCTCTATCCCTATGGGCTGCAGACCAGACCTGGTGTGACTCATGAATTTGATGTGACCCTTACGAACCACTCGGCCAAACGCCGTGATTACGAAGTTAATTTCAGATTGCCAGAGGGTGCAGAACTCGTCTCGGTGACAAAGGCGACCAGAGTTCCAGCAGGTGCGATGACAGCCGTCAGAGCGATGATTCGATTGCCCAACGAGCCAGGGCATTACCTGATTCGTGCTGATATCAAATCTGATGGGATCGATGTCAGGGACTGGATTGAATCGACCGTGACTGTGGTGAGTGATGAACAGTAGTCGTTATTTGCCATTGTTGCTTTTCGCGCAGCTGATATGGGCTGGGTTGATTCCGTCTGCCGAACTATGGGCACATCCGGTTTCACTTTCTGACGCCGTGATCGACGTAAGAGAAAAAACTACTCGGCTTAAACTATCGGTCACAGTAGAGGACCTGGTGCTCTACTATGAACTGGAGGCAAATAAAGAATTCCGAGTTGATGAGCAATCGATTCGAGAGGCGGCAGGCAAACATCGTGACTTTCTTGAGAAACGGTTGCAGGTGTTGGACCATCAGGGGGAGTCTCTGGAGTTGGCATACAATGGCGTCGATCTATCTGTTTTGCCCTCGGAAGGCCTGCTGCAAACCGAATTGAAATCCCGCTGGTTAACGTATCAGTGGACAATTGCCACTGGAGAGGAGCCTCCCTTTTTAACCATTTCCCAGACGTTTGGCGAGCTGCAACCAGCCTCGATGGACTGCATGTTTCTGCAAAACGGTTTTCTACTGGAAAAGACAAAACAACTCAGTTCGGGCCAGGTGTACACGGTCCAGTTGGATTGGAAAAATCCACCAACCCAAAGGCCCGATTTGGCGGCGCTGAAAGCGGCAAAGCAACGGCAATTGCGCGATCGCCTGGGCATTGCCAGTTACAGCTCGCTCTACTCCTTTTTGTATCTGTCCCGACGCGAAGTCCGACACGAGATTCTAATTCCGGTGCTGACATTGCAGGAGTGGTTTGGAATCGAACGCAAGGATCCTGACTTTTTGTCGGTGGCGGAGCAGGAAGTAGTCGCTGATCAGGTTTTTGGCTTGATCATGAAAAATCCTGTCATGATTAATGGGGAGTCGATCGAACCAGAACTGGTGCGGGTTAATTTCTTCGGGTTGGACATTCGTGATTTCGCGTTAAATAAACCGCCTGAGAAAATCAGTGTTTATCAGGCGCGGATTGGTGTGATCGTTTCCTATAAACCGCAGATGGAACTGATGGAAACGCTGGAGATGTACTGGAAATCGTACAACAAGTATGCTCCCCTGCTTCGTTCGACTGTGTTAATCAAAGGGGAGCAGCCATTCGGGCATCTGTTTGTGAAGGACGCGCCGGGCTTTAGCTACGAGCTGCCCAAATTGAAAGTCGAACGGCTACCGCCGATTCGAACCGGCGCCAAATCTCGTGAGCTATCGGAAAGTCAGGTAAAACAGATTGCCTCTGAGCTGATTAAGCGTATTTATTTCACGGTAAATCTGGAGTCGCCACGGGATCGCTTTCGTCAACTGAGCGATCTGGGATTGGGTGATTATGGCGAAAAACTGTTTCTGGATTTGGAGAAGTCCCTGCGCATGGCGGAACAGGGTGGCTCGGTGATGGAAGTGCATTCGACCAGGGTTACTGGAGTGAAACATCGGAAGGAGGGCGATGTTTTGATTCTCGATCTCACCTGGGATCTGGTAGGTAGCGTTGAGCATTGGGGGCACTTACATACTCGCCGCGACACGTTTACCGGCGCAGTACATCTCACCTCGGAACGAGGGCAATGGGCCATTCAATCGTTTGTCACGACTGATCAAAAGCGTCACCCGATTGAAACGCGAGTTCGTTATTGACTTGCTTTGAGGAACTTGATCAGATCGATAAGTTGCTGATCTGACAGGTGTTTGTCCAGCCCCGCCGGCATGATCGATGTGGATGATGCATGCTGCTCGTCAATTTCCGAATGGAAAAGCTGGATTTGTTTTTGAGCGTCAATCTGCAGCACAATCCGGTGCCCGTTATCGTCACGGACTACTCCACTGTGCACCTGGCCATTGTTGGTGATGATGGAAACCGGTTCAAAGCTTTGAACAAAGCTGGCACTGGGAAACAGTACTGCTTCGAGTAAATCACGTTCGGTACGGATTTGGCCAATGCGAGTCAGGTCGGGGCCGACATGTCCTCCCAAATACGCAATCTTGTGGCAGGCAGTGCAGGCAGCCTTGGCCGAATGGAATACTTTTTGCCCGCGAGTTACGTCGCCACGGTCGATTTGTTCCAACAGATGGTCGATACGGGCGAACCGTTCCTTGTTTTCAGTTTTGATTCGTTCAATCAGCGGTGCAGTTTTGGAAGCGACTTCAGGTCCGAGCGGTGCAAATAATTTACTGACTTCGTCCGGGTTAAGTGTTGTTGCGGTCGGCGCTGCGGCAAGCGCCTGCAGTGTATTGAGGGCCGTCTGCGGTTCATTTGTTTTTGCCAGTGCCATGACAACGCGACGCAGATGAATCGAGCCAAGCGAGGAAAGGAGTTCCGGAATCTGTTGCCACTGCGCCGTTGGCCAGGGAGAGCTGACCAGCAGATCGACCGTGAGTGACTGACGCTGCAGCGACTGAGATGCTGCCGCGTATTGCCCTATCGCCGCGAGTGTCTCCGCATTAAGAGGGCGATTTGCTGGTGGAATGGCATTTAGGGCGGCGAGTCGGATCTCGGGCGCGTGAGAGGAATTGTGAAAGAGTTCGAGCAGACGCGTTAGTGTTTTTTGATTTGGTTTATCACCTCGGATCGCATTGGCGGCGCTAACCGCAAGCAGTAGCGTGTCAGGGTCGGTGGATTGTAGTGCTTTGAGTACACCGTTCTGAATAGAATCAGGTACAGTGGAAAGCTTGGTTGAACTTAGAGCCGTTAAGACGAAGGATTGCATGTTGGAATCACCGGACTCAAGCCAGGTTCCAGCCAGATTCAATATCTCAGGCGTATTGATGTATTCGCTGAAACGTCGCTGCAACAGGATACGTTTTTCGGCATCAGCTTTAGTGTGGTCAATCCGTTGCTGGAAATAACCTGGTAGTTGGGCTGCCCAGTTTCGATGATTGGCAAGCAGCCACCAGCCGGTATTCTGCATCGCCCGATCGTTTGCTTCGATCGCGGCTATTGCATATTCGGCGGATAGATGATCCCCCGGAATCTGATCCAACGCAATTAGCGCACCTCTGGCTGTGGAGATGCTGGTGGACTGTACCAGTTCTTTGACGGGAGCAGCCTCACCAATTTCAATGACGGCGTAGATCAATGAATGCTCCAGAGCGCGATCGCACCGAGGTGTCAACGAATTAAGCAGCAAAGGAACATCAGCGGCGGATCCGATGCGGCCGAGGCATTCAGCAGCAATCCGTTGATTGTATTCGGTAAAGTCCGTGAATCGGGCTCGGATGGCCTGGGCTGCAGTCTGATCCAGATGGAGGCTGATCGAGTGTAGTGCAGCATGCACGACGATTTCATTTTTATCGTCGAGTGCGTTATGAATGGCCTTGCGAGCTTGTGGTGATTGATTCTGACAAAGAGCCCAGGTGATTTGCAGGCGATGTTGGGCGCCAGCGGCCTGGTTGAATGCTGTTTGGCAGGCTGGCACGGCCTCTTGTCCCATCTCACCCAGCAGTTTGCGAGCACGATTTCGTATGGCAAATCTTTGATCGGCAAGAAGTTCAACCAGTTGCTCGGCCGAGAATTTTTCCCAGTCGAGTGTCGTTCCCCGAGGATCCTGGATCTTGTGGCCCCCTGTTTTTGTAACTCGGTAGATCGCTCCCAGAACCTCCGGTCGATAAAACTGGCTTGTCGGACAGCAGATTTTGTACCAACCGCCCGTGTTGATGACGATCAGGCTGCCGTCGGCATCTTCCAGAACGTCCGTAGGGTGGAAGTCCGGACTGTCGCTGACCAGGAATTCCGAGTTTTCACTGGTGAGCATACCTCCGTCGTTTCCAATCCGATGTCGAAAGATGCGATGTTTGTTGAACGAACAGGAGAGGACATTATTGATGTATCCCCTGCCCAATTGTGCCGATTCGAGCCGAGCCAGACCGCAGGGAGCCGAGGCACCCTGATGTACCAGCGCCGGCATCAATTCTCCCGTTCGCGGGAAACCATTCAGAACGCCGTGGTCTTTACCGTAGACGCCTCCATAGACTGCATGAATGAGTCCATCCCGCTTTCCTTCCTGCGGATGTTCAAGGAATGTTGTCGTGAAGATGCGTTCCCCACCGGGAGTAAAGACGATCTCGACAGGGTTGTCCATTCCACCTGTCATCACGTTTCCCAGTGGGCCTCCTGCAGGATGCCGCCGAAAGAGGTGAGCAGCGCGAGTGTTTAGCGAATCGCCGGTCATTAATTCATGGTCCTGTTCTGCGAAGGCTCCTTTGGCCCAGTACAGGTACCCGTCTGGTCCCAGATAAGGACCGTGGAGGTCATTGGCACAGCCTGTAAGAGTTTTGCCGTCAAACCAGACTTCCCGCTTATCGGCTACACCATCATCGTTAGTGTCTGTTAACTTCCAGATTTCCGGAGGGGCTGCCACGTAGAGCGAGCCATCGTGCCAGCATGCTCCTTCCGGAAACATGAACTTGTCGGCGAAAACCGTGCTGGTGTCGAAGACGCCATCCTGATCCCGGTCTGTAAGCTGGACAATGCGGTGCGATTTTTCTTTCAGCTGTTCCGGTCCTCGCGCCGAGGAGCCACTTGAATCCAGAACATATAATCTTCCCTGCTCGTCAAAATCAGCGTGAATCGGTCGGTTCACCAACGGCGGGCCGGCCACACGCTGTACGGTCATTCCATCGGGGATCGTAAACGTTTGGCCGTCGAGCGTGACTTCGGCGGCATGGGAAACAGCTGCTAAATAGAACGGAAGCGTGAACAAGATGAGTTGTTTAATCATGAGCCGATTTTCACTCTGCAAATTCCTGAGGTATGCTATGGACTTACTACCTTTATAAGTTATTTGGTTTTATGAGGCAGCAAAAATGAATAGAGCTTTCCCCGTCCTCCTCGTGAGTTTGGTGGTGACGGCTGCCTATGGTCAAGGCACTCGCCCTTTTATGCGTGCTTCAGTTGATGGAGTGGATCAGATTATTGCTCATCGGGGTGCGAGTATCGAACGCCCGGAATGTACTCTGATTTCGATCAAACGGGCGATTCAGGTCAGGGCGACGGCAGTGGAGGTCGACATCAGAACTTCTGCAGACGGCGTTCTTGTGATTATGCACGACACGTCGGTAAATCGAACTACGGATGGCACAGGTAACGTCAATGAGCTGAGTTTGGCTGAATTGAAACAGCTGGATGCCGGAAGCTGGTTCAATCGTCGTTACCGGGATCAGCAGGTCCCCACGTTGCGAGAAGTGCTGGAGCTTTGTAAAGGGCGGATTGATGTGGTGCTGGATTTGAAAGAGTACGGTGAGGAGTACAGAAATCAGGTGGTGTCCGAAGTGAAGCAGTACGGTGATCCTGCGCGAATGATTATTGGCGTCCGCAGTATGGCTCATATCAAAACGTTCAGCGAACTGTTACCCGAGGCGCAGCTTCTGGGGTTAATAAGCCATCCGCGTGAAATTGAACAATTCGTGGAAGGCGGAGTGAAAATGATTCGTCTGTGGCCGCGCTGGTTTGATGAATTTGAAGAGGACTTGGTTAGACGAGTGCGGCTGGCCGGTGCGTCGTTGCATCTGAATGGTACCAGGGGAGAGATGGAGGAGACTTACGAGCTGTTGCAGCATTTCCCCACCTCTCTTTCGTCAGATGATCCGAAAAGATTGATTCAGACGCTCAGAAAGATTAGACAGGGTGCTATGCCGGTTCTGCCACGCACCCATGCTGTGAATTCGAGCGGACGATTCCAGATTGAGAACAACTAGTGAAATAAGACAGAGAGGAATGATGATGTTTCAGAAGATAAATCGAATGAAGATGATCGTGTTGGCAGTGGCATTCGTAGCGACTGCGTCTTGCATGTGTGACGCCGCCGTACCAGAAGAGTCGAAAGTCTATGAGCTGGCACCAGGTGTGTACTTTCGTAAGTGCCAGACGGCGCCCGAGTTCCTGGGGTGTAATCAGGGGTGGGTGGTCTTCAAGGATTTCGTGCTTGTCATCGATGCAAACTTTCCGAATCAGGCAGAAGAAGTAATCAAGATCATTCGTAGCCAAACGGACAAGCCCATCCGATATATCTTTGACACCCATCATCACGGCGACCATGCGGATGGAAATGTGATCTACAAAAAAATTGGAGCCGTACCGATTGCCTCCGAACGTACCAAGCCATTGTTTCAGACATTGGGTTTGGAGGGATTTGAGACGAGTAAGAAGGAAAAACCCGAGGAGTATGGAGAATTGGATTACCAGCTTCCCGAAATTTACTTCCCCCGCAAAATGGTCTTTGACGATGGGGAAATGCGAGTTGAATTACTGCACTTCGGGCACGCTCACACCGGTGGAGACGCGGTTGCCTGGCTACCGAAGCAGGGAATCCTTTTTACGGGAGATTGCATTGTCAACGGTGCGTTTAACTTTACAGGTCATAGTGATACGGCTAGTTGGATCAATGTGATTGATCAGATCAAGAAACTACCCGTGAAGGTACTTGCACCCGGACACGGTGAATTGGGCGACATGGGGACGATAAAAACTCAGCAGCGATATTTTGTTGAGTTGCGTAAAGAGATCGCCGGATTGATCAAGAAAGGGAGAACGCTGGAGCAGATCAAACAGGAAGTCAAGCTTCCCTGGTACAAGAAATGGACCGGCGTCGATATTCTGCAACGAGAAGAGAATATCGAACATGTCTATGGTGAATTGACCAAATAAGGTACTCGGCAAATTGCCTCTTACCAGTTGATGTACGAGCCATCGGCTCGTCGAAGCCGGGTCGCGTCTCCTGCTACTGCTGGGTAGAGGCTGGCTGCTTCCGGATTGAATTCGATCCCTAGCCCGGGGCCATCAGTGGCGTAGAGATAGCCGTCTCGCCATTCGACCTGAGCCGGGAACATTTCGGGCAGGATGGTGCCGGGAGGACGAGCACATTCCTGGACAGCAAAATTGCTGGTGGCCAGATCGAGGTGGACACATGCCGCAGTAGCGACAGGGCCGAGCGGGTTGTGAGGTGAGATCGGGATGTAATGAGATTCGCACATCCCGGCGATTTTACGGGCTTCCGTAAATCCTCCGGCAACACAGAGATCCATTCGGCAGAAGTCCAGCCAGTTGTTTTCGATAAGTGGAGCGAACTCCCATTTGGATGAGAGCTGTTCACCTATGGCGATGGGTACGCTTGTCGCTTCACGGAGTCGTTGTACGACCGAGAGGTTTTCAACGCGTACAGGATCTTCGATGAAGTACAGGTTGTATTGCTCGAGCTGATTGCAGAGTGCAATGGCGTCGTTGGGATCCAGGCGAGTATGTATGTCGAGGATGATTTCAATCTCATCCCCCAGTAAGTCGCGGATGGCTGCTACCTGGGCGACCGTCGTCTTGATGGCCTGCCGAGGTTCAAAAATGCCCTCTTCGTGGGCCGGCTGAAAACGGACGACTTTCCAGCCTGCTTCATGTTTTTGCCGAGCGTCAGCGGCTAACGCCGCTGGTGTCAAACCGTGAATATGTGTATAGGAATAGATCCGGTCTCGAACCTTACCGCCCAGTAATTCATAGAGAGGGACGTTGCAGGATTTGGCTTTGATGTCCCAAAGCGCGATATCGATGGCACTGATTGCCGCGGCGCCGACTCCAGTGGCTGGGAAGAAACCGCAGCGAGCCATCGTCTGCCAAAGATGTTCAATCTGATTGGCCGGTTGACCAATCAGGCTGGGCTTGAGGGCTTCGATAAAACCAACCTGTGCCGCTTCACGAAATGTGAGTCCAGCCTCGCCAATGCCTCGAATTCCAGCATCTGTCAGGACTTCTACAAACAAGAAGTTGCGGTCGAGTCCTACCACGTAGGTGTTGATATCAGTGATGATCATGTTGGATCAAGTTAGTCTGCAGGAGATAGGGCGCCGTGGATAATGTGTCCAGTAGTTCATGCTATCACACCCGCCATAGTTCTCTTAGAGGCAATACTCCGCAGTTGGCTGGGGATGTTATTCGTGAAACGAAAACGGGCTCAGCATCCAGCAGGAGACTGCGCCCGTGTTGGTGGGAGTTTGCATGGACTACTTGTCGGTACGGAATGGTGACGCAGGTAGTCCCGCAGCATTGACCAGGTTAGGTTCTGCGAGCTGATGCCAGCCAAACCGGACATGGACAGGTTTGGCAACGGCATCCGACGCCACGATTACCTGCTCGCCTTTGATCACAGCCGTTGCTGGTTTGAATTCACCGTCAGCTCCAGCGACCTGGAAATGCGAGAGCGGCTTATCGTCATTGGTTGCCAGTTTGCCTGCTGTATGAACGAAAGAGATTTCGATGTTTGAGCCGACGACCTTATGGCTTTTGTAGAGTGGGCCCGAATAGACCAGATCTTTATAGCCATAAGTTTTAGCCAGTGCCCAGCGTGCCAGTCTCGCTCCGACATCCTGCTTGTTTTTAGGGTGGATGTCTCGCAGGTTGCTGATGTCCGTGGTGACAGCCATGCCTGTATTGGGGAGTGCCAGCGTGGCGGTCTGGGCTTCCCAGATTTCCGGAAGCGCCAGTTCGCTGCCGCCGTAGGTAAACGGAGCAAGCTGGACGAAGTAGAAGGGCATGTCGGCATTGTCGAAGACTTTCCGCCATCCCTGAATGAGAGCTTTCATTTTTTCGTGGTAAAGCATTCCTTCTCCACGATTGGATTCACCCTGATACCAGATCGCTCCACGGAAGTTCAGGTGACGGAAGTTGTGAATCATTCCGTTGTACAGAGCAAGTGGCGTCTGATGGTTCACTCGGCCCTGCTGATTAACGACTGGGAAGTTATCAAGGTTATCGGTGATTTCTTTGAGTGCTGGCACGGACTGGAAACCAACTGGTGGTGTCCAGGGTTCGATTCGAGTGCCTCCCCAGTTGGAACCGATGAGCCCGATGGGTACGTCAAGTTCCGACTGAAGTTTTCGTCCAAAGAAGTAGCCTACGGCTGTAAAATTGGGGACAGTTTCTGGAGTGGCAAGTTTCCATCCGTCCGAGGGGATGTCATCTTCCGGTTTCGCACTAGGGCGGTGGGGAAACTTGATGTGTCTGATCTGGGGGTGATTGCCGTTGCGGGCTTCTTCTTCCGGGTTCAGTGACTGGCGAACGGTCCATTCCATATTGGATTGTCCCGAACAGAGCCAGACTTCGCCGATCAGCACATCCTCCAGGGTAATGGCTGTTGTGCCCTGAATTTTGATCTGGTGAGGTCCGCCAGCTTTCAGCGCTTTGAGTTCTACCATCCAGAGTCCATCGTTATTTGCAGTGGCAGAAGCAGAGTCTTCTCCCAGAGATACGGTTACTTTTTGTCCGCTATCGTCCCATCCCCAAAGAGTGATCGGAGCGTCACGTTGCAGGACCATATGGCTACCAAGAATCGAAGGCAGTTTGACTTCGGCTTGGACTGTATAGTGAAAATTCGCTACTAGCAGTATTACCAGTGCAAAGAGGCGTGAGTGGTTCATTGAAACTTTCCTGAATTAAGAAGTTAGGTAGTTATGGGAAGTTGATTTTAGCGTGCTGGTTGACTGAAAACCAGTAAAAGAAAGAGTGATTGAATTGTAATTGTCATTCACGCCGATGTTATGACATAATGGGTTATTACAGTATTTGGTCGAGTTTGAAGAGAAGTAACGTGTCTTTCAGTCGTATTGATCGTCGAGATTTGTTGCAGGTTGGTTGCTCCAGCTTTTTGGGGTTTTCGCTGCCTGCGTTGCTGCAAGCAAGTGAGAACCAGCGGACTGGCAAGTCGGTAATTCTGGTCTTTCAGACCGGCGGTGGGAGTCAGTTAGAGACATTCGATCCGAAGCCAGACGCACCGGAACATATACGTGGCGAATTTAAGACGATTCAGACGAAGATCCCCGGAGTGCTCTTCGGTGAGCACCTGCCCAAGTTGGCCGATCGTACAGACAAGATCGCCGTAGTGCGTTCCTTTTCGCATGGGGATAACCGTCACCTGTCTGGTACACATAATACGCTGACAGGGGAGCCACAGGTATTTCGTGGCAATGCCAACGAAGACAAAGAGCTTTCCCGAATCGACCGACCATGCTATGGCGGTGCTGTGAAACTGCTCAATCCAACAACCAACGGGATGCCGTGTCAGGTGACGCTGCCACGACCGTTGATTGAAGGGCCACTTACCTGGCCGGGACAGCACGCAGGCATGCTGGGTCCCAAGTATGACCCCTGGCAGGTTAACTCGGATCCAAACAGTAAGGATTTCAAAGTTCACGGAATCCAGATGATGGATGGGATTACCACCAGTCGTCTGACAAATCGAGTGGACATTCTCAAGCAGATGAATGAGCAGCAGCGAAACCTGGACAGATTTGCCAAGGGAATCCAGTTTACGAACCAGCAGGAAGAGGCGTTGAATCTTTTGACGTCACCCGATATCGCCAAGGCATTTGATATTAATGCCGAGCCCGACGAATTACGAGACAAGTACGGTCGAACTGAATATGGCCAGACGCTCATCCTGGCTCGTCGGTTGGTCGAATACGGTGTCCCATACGTTCAGTGCAATATGGGGATCGTGCAGTCCTGGGATACTCATTCTGATAACTTTCCTCGGCTGCGAGACAAACTGTTGCCGGGAATCGACCATGGTGTTTCAGCTTTGATGGATGACCTGGAAGCGCGCGACATGCTGGACGATGTGTTAATTGTGGTGGTCGGAGAATTCGGCCGTACGCCAACGATTAACAAGAATCCTGGTCGAGATCATTGGGCGTCAGGCTACTCTGGAATCTTTGCTGGCGGAGGCGTTCGAGGAGGCCAGGTGATCGGAAAGTCTGACAAACATGCTGGCCATCCGGAAACCTCACCTTATCATCCGAACGATATTGGCGCCACGATCTATTCGACGTTGGGAGTGGATCCTTCGGCGATCCTGATCGATCAGGAGAATCGTCCCTGGCATCTGAACAATGGCAAGGTGATGCAAAAGCTTTACACCGGCTAGTCGCGATACACGCGGTTTGCTCGGAAAGAGATAACAAAAAAAGAGCTGGAGTCCTGAAACTCCAGCTCTTTTTCGTCTTTGATCCGTCTGAATGATATTTCAGAGGGGGGGGACTAGTCTTTGAAGAAGTTCTCCAGGATCTGCGGGATCTGCTGCCCGATACGTGACTCAGGATCCAGCTTTTGAGCGGCTTGCAGCAGCACTTTGGCGGCCGGTTTATTTCCCGCTCCGTACAGACGCTGTGACCGCATGAAGAGTGCCTCTTGTCCCATCGCTGCGTCTGGCTTCTTTTCCTCAATCAGTTTATTGAGTTCTGTAGCCAATTTGTCGGCTTCGAGTTTCTTACCTGTTAGCTCACCAAGGTCATTTTCAAATTCAATTGAACGCTTGATGGCAGCGTACTTGGCGCCCAGGCCTTCTGCGTCCAATTCCAAAATCTGATCTACGGTATCACCGTAAAAGGTAACGGCAACTTTGGCGTCTACCACGCTAATGGCTTCATCCAGAGCTTTTGCCTTTTCAACGCTTTCGGCAGATTCTGCTTTTGCGAAAGCAGCGTCTCGTTTGGCGAGTACTTCTTTCTTGGCACGGATATCGGAAACCCACTCTTTGGCTGGCTGTCCGCCATAACCAGATTGGAAATGGAAGGGGCGGCCTTTAGCATCGGCCAGGAAGACAGATGGTACGCCACGTACCTGGAATTTGGCTGACAGCTGCTGGTACTGCTCTTGTTCAGCAGGGGTTACCAATGATTTGTCACGAGGACTATCCAGCACCAGCAGGATGTAGTCTTCTTTGACCGTCTGGAAGACGTCCTGGCTCAGGACGTTTTTGTGCAAAGCTTTACAGGGTGGGCACCAGTCTGATCCGGTGAATTCCATGAGGATTGCTTTGCCCTCTTCGGCGGCCAGCTGTTTTGCTTCTTCGAAGCTACGAGTCCAGCCTTTGTAGTGGTCATCATCTGCTGAAATGTTGCTGAACGACGACATGACCAGTGCGGTGGTCGCCAGCATGGCAAGTGTTTTGTTAATAAGACGCATGATATGGGATCTCTGTCTAAAAGGGATGAGAGTTAAATGCAGTGGATTAGCTACTCTTATCTTATACGACGAGTAAGTCACAAAAGTAGTATCGCTGATTAAAAAAAATTGGAAATTAAGTAGGTTCTGGGCTGATTTGCCTATCGATTACGAGCTATTTTTTTATGTTTTTAGGGCCGCTGCCGAATGCTTTTTCGTACGTCCCGTCTCCGCTTTTGACGTATTTGGTGAAGCCGAGCTTGTCGAGTTTTCCGTCGTTTGCCATGGAGCGATTCATGGCTCCGTCGGAATAGCGGCCGCCGATGTTGGGGGGGAGGATCACACGTCGAACGGGTTTGCCTGATTCAGGGTGTTTTTGCAGCGGTGGGTCGGACATCGGCTGAACCACTTCAAATCGTTCACCAGTCGGTTTGCCTTGCTTAAGTACTTCGTAGACGTAGGTTGGCATGGTGACGCTTCGCCGTTGCTGGAAGGTTGTTGATTGGGAGTGGTTTATAGCCGGTGTCCGGGAACTTCGGTACTGGTAAAGTCGATAGGCGTACCGTTTTGAACGACAGAAATTCCATTGATCAGGACATGTTCGATACCGCAGCAATTTTGAATGGGTGATTCAAAGCTGGCCTGGTCACAGATTTGTTGCTGGTCAAAGATGACAATATCGGCATGAGCCTGTGGAACAAGTCGCCCTCGTCCTTCCAGGCCAAACGTATCAGCACTCAATGAGGTCATCTTACGAATGGCTTCTTCCAGCGAGAAGAGCTTGGCGTCTCGTACGAACGGGCCTAGCCATCGCCCTGCACTGCCGTAGGCACGAGGGTGTACTTTACCGGCGGGCTGATAGATGGCATCGGTGCCCATCATGCAGCGAGGGTGTGCTACGAAGGGCTCGACAAGTTTGTCGTCACCTTCGTCCATGACACAGAGCACAGCGAGTTGTTCGTCGAGCAGCAAATCAATCAACGCTCGGGCCGTCTCCTTTCCACTTTCCTCGACGATCTGTTGAAGGCTCTTTCCCCAGTCCTCAACATGGTCATTGGTGGGGGCCCATGCCATCCGGACATGATCCAGGTCGAGGCGGTAGGATTGAAAGGAATGTTCTGTTTTAAGGCGAATACGATGGTCCGCCAGTTTAGCGGTCGCAGCCAGTGGACCGTCTTCCCAGACTTCATAAGGAAGCAGGTAATTAAGCATGGTGCTTCCCGGTTGGTAGGGATAGACGTCAAAGGTGGTTGGGATCCCTTCGTCACAAGCATTTTCAATCAGCTCGAATACCTGTTCCGGATGATAGGGAGGTTGACATTTGAGATGTGAAATGTGGACCGGGACATTGGCCTCGCGACCAATCTGGATCGCTTCGCGGATCCCGTTCAGCAATCCGGATTTGTAACGAATGTGAGTTACGTACGGTTTATTTTGACCGGCCATGGGCAGGCAGGCTTTCACGAGTTCGCTGGTGGGGCTGTGGCACTGTGCGATGTAATCCAGCCCGGTGGAGAGTGCCACGGCGCCGGCATCCAGGCATTCCTCGACGAGCTGCTTCAGGCGGACGATTTGTGAGTCGTCGAGTGGTCCGCGGCTGAAGTTGTGGACCAGCGTACGGAGGTTGGCGTAGGGAATCTGCGCGGCAAAGTTCTGGACGCTGCGTCCTGTCAAAGCGGAGAGATAGTCGTCGAGTGTTTCCCAGCCGGTGTAGTCCTGCATCCGCAGTCCATTGAGACCGCGGAGGTAATAAATCCAGTCCCGCCATGTTTCCCGGTTGACCGGGGCATACGAGATTCCATCGGACATGATGATTTCGGTGGTAAAGCCCTGCCGTGTTTTGCAGGTTTGATGTCCGTCACGCAGCAGCCAGCCGTCACTGTGGTTATGTACGTCGATAAATCCGGGACAGACGATCTTGCCGGCAGCATCAATCTCGTTGGCAGCAGTTGCATCTGTCAGGTCAGCGAGCGTGGTAATCCGTCCGTCGCTGACTCCCACGTCTGTCTGAAATGCTGGCGCACCGGTTCCATCAATGACCGTACCGTTACGAATGATCAGATCCATCTTACCTAAGCCCTGTCAGACGCTGAATTGGGATGGGAGGGGGGACAGCAGGATGGAAGTTAGACGATCTCGTGAATAGGTTCGATACCTTCACGGACCATGTACTGAGGTGTACCGGTCTTGTCGAAGAAACGAATCTTGCCCGTGTCGATTCCCACGTTTTTATAGAGTGTGGCAAAGACTTCCTGGAATTTCACAGGACGCTCGGTCGCATATTCACCATACTTGTTTGTGGCACCAATGACCTGTCCTGTCTTCATTCCTCCGCCAGCCAGCATTGCACAGCTGACACGTGGCCAGTGGTCACGACTGTTGTTTTTATTGATCTTCGGAGTACGACCGAATTCACCCCAGACGACGACTGAAACATAGCGGTCCAGACCACGCTCGTGCAGATCCGTGACCAGAGCGGCTAGTCCCTGGTCCAGTTTTGGGAATTCCTGGCGTGAACGAGGGAAGTTCATTCCATCTCCACCATGCCAGTCCCAGCGGCTGTAGTTAAGCGAGACGACTCGCGCACCCGCTTCGACAAGACGTCGGGCAACACAGAAGTTTTGAACCATTTTAGGAGCACCGTCCCGCTGGTACGTCGGGTCGTTTTCACCGTAGCGAGCAAGAATCCTGGGGTCTTCCTGGGTAAGGTCCAGAGCATCCACCAATTTGCTGGTGGTGAGAATCCCCAGGGCCTGCTGGTGATAGACATCCATACCGTCGGCGACACCGGAATTATCCACGTCTCTGCGGAACGTATCGAACGCCGAGCGTAATGCTTCGCGGTCACTAAGGCGGTCCAGGGTAATGCCCTGCAAAACCATATTGCTGGGGTCCTTCATCGGATCCTTTTCCACCAGTCCGAAGGGCGAGTGCTTGACGCCCAGCATGCCGCCCATCTGAGTTTCACCCCAGGTGCGATTACCGGTGGGGTACATCAGTGAGACGTTGGCAGGAACAGCGTTGTTGACATTGCCCTGCAGATGGGACACCCAGGACCCCCAGTTTGGACGACCTTCACGGGGGCCTCGTTCACCGAATTTCCAGCCGGTCATGCACTGGTAGGCATCATGCCGTCCATCGGCATCACTGATCGAACGGATGGGAATGAATTTGTCCATCATCTGTGCCATCTTTGGGAAATGTTCACAGATCTCAATTCCCGGCACGTTGGTTTTGATGGGGCGGAATTCACCACGGATTTCAGACGGAGCATCCGGCTTCAGGTCCCACAGATCGATATGGGAAGGTCCGCCTGGCATGTAGATGTTAATGATAGCGCGATGGTTCGAGCCGGTTTTGGCTTGCAGGTCAGCATTAAACATGTTGGCCATTGACAGGCCGCCCATGGCCATGCCACCAATCTTGAGGAAGTCGCGTCGGCCCACGCCGTCACAGTAACCTTGCTTCCCTTTTGTGTTTCCATAAATCGTTAACATCTTGTTTTCCTCGAGTGTGCTTTCAACAAACGCGTAAGAGCATCAATCTGATTATTAAAATCGTCTTTTTCTTGCCTCTATATTATGAAACATGGGATGGTGATGGCAAGTCCGTCCGAGTCTACTTGGGAAATGATTGCCCTTGCCTGCACTGTTGCTTGTTGCCAAACCGCTTTAGAATACGGCGATGGCTAAAGCACGTACGATTTTTCGCGAGTTTCTTAAATCCCCCAATAAGGTGGGGGCCGTTGCTCCCAGTTCACGATTTTTAGCCAGCGCGATGCTTAATGAACTGGACTGGGAAACGCTTCGCACGGTCGTGGAATATGGCCCTGGGACCGGAGCGATTTCGAAGTATCTACTCAGGCGAGTGCAGGATCACCAGAAGTACTTCGCGGTGGAGCTTAACGCCAGCTTTATCGCCGGGCTCCGCCGAAGGTTGCCTGAGTTACAGGTGTTCAATGAATCGGTAAGTGACATCCGTTCAATTTGTGACCGGGAAAAGGTGGACTGGGTAGACGGCATCATTAGCGGATTGCCGTGGACGTCCTTTCCCGAGTCCTTGCAGGAGGAATTACTGGAGGCGACCTTAAGTGTGCTTGCCGACAAAGGGCAGTTTGTTACGTTTGCCTATGTGCATGGATTACCACTGCAGAACGCGCGCAGATTCCGGCGGAGGTTGAAAGAGACCTTTTCCAGTGTGAAAGTCAGCCCGGTCATTTGGCGGAATGTCCCACCGGCGATCTTTTACAGCTGTCGTAAGTGACGGAATTGTCTGTCTGTTTACTTCTGAACGCAGACGACGCGGAAACCATTCTGACGACTTCGGACCAGTTCATTTGCACTTCCTCGATAGGTCGAGCGGCATGAGGATGGCCGAGACATGTAGCTTCCTCCGCGCAACACGCGAATGGCACCGGCGGTTGGTCCCTGGGGATCCTGTCCCGGCGGATTGTCGCCATAGTAATTTGCCTGATAGGCGTCTTCACACCATTCGGCGACGTTGCCATACAGGTCGTAGAGTCCCCATTGGTTGGGTTGCTTGCCAGCTACGACCTGGGCTTTGTCGGCATTGCCTTTGAACCATGCGTATTCGCTGAGGACCTGGCCGAGATCCTGATCGCTGCTATCGAAGGATTCTCCGTAGTTGTATGCAGTCCGAGTGCCTGCTCGGCACACGTATTCCCATTCTGCTTCGGTGGGAAGTCGATAGGAACGACCTGCTTCCATCTCTGCAGGCAATGCAGAAAGTTTGGCACAAAAGGCTTTCGCATCTTCGTAGGAGACATTGTTAACTGGCATGTGTTCGTTTCTGATGGAACTTGGGTTGCTTTCCATGACCGCTTCCCATTGAGCTTGCGTGACTTCAGTGACACCAATGCTGAAGTCTTTGGTGAGTTCGACAGCGTGCTGGGGACGTTCGTCGTTGTTGGCATAGGGATCCGGTTTGCGGACGATGACCCGGTTGTCGTTGTCCGTGTTGACACGGCCAGCGCTGAAGAGTCCTATTCCGATGAAATTCAGAAACGCTCCATTGACGTTGACCGTAACGTCGAGCTTGCCAGCATCAGACTGAGCGTTGATGGCGGTGGCAATGCTGGCGGCAATTTGTTCAGGGCTTGATGGTGTGTTGGTGGCTGTGCCACTGCTGAACGGAACGGGGGCGTAAAGTCGAGGCGTCGCTTTGGTGTCCGAGTCGACCAGTTCAAAACGAGCACTTTTGCCCGAGGCATCGTCGACCATAAAGATCTGACCGGTGCGAAATCGGCTGCCATCGAGTGCGACCTGAACGACGTACTCAGGAGCTCCCATCTGAAAAGTACCAGCTTCAATCTGGGCTAACGTCATACCAACGCTGTTGGTAATTCGAGGCTTGGCCTGGGGTGGCAGGTTTTGCTCAAGATCCGGAGCCTGCCCCATGGTCACCCCGGATGACATGGTTAAAACGACTGCAGCAGCCATCAGTTGTTTTGTGATGTGGGCTGTGAAATTGAGTGACATCTTGATTCTCCGTAAACGAATTTTGCTCGTCCCAGTTTGACTTTTAGGATGATTTTTGGGAGCTGCCGAGGTTTGTGGAGGCTTTGGCACGTTGCCATAGGTCTCGCAGGACTCCGGTTAATGTTTTGGTACCGACTTGATTGTAAATATTATCGTCTGGCAGGTTGGCGGCAAGTTTTCGATGAGCAATCCCCAGATTGTGGTAGGGAATTGCCGGGAACAGATGGTGTAAGGCATGATATCGCAGGCCAACCGGAGCCCAAATTTCTCCGACAATCGGATTGTCCGGATAGTTTACCGAGTCGAGTAGTTGCTGTTCAAATGTCATTTGACCTTCATCGTTGACCCAGCGGTGGGCGCCGAGTGTTCTCAGAGCGTTGAGTGTGAGCAGGATCACTGCCGTGGTATAGGATTGAATGAAAAATGGCCATGGCAATGTGTCTTTGGTAAAGAACACAACACTTACTAGCGAAAGCAGCCAGAGGAAACAGAAGAACTCCTGAATGTACATGCGTCGACGAGCAGCCGCCGGTTCCGATGGTCGAATGTAGAACGGATCGATGATCATCGATGAACATCGCTGGTGGACAAACAGACGGAAGTTCGGAATGCTCCAGGCAAGTGGCGTCAGAAACAGAAATCGGATAAAGACCAGGGGAGGTACTATCAGTGGGTGTAGCATGAAGGCGACGATTTGCCACGGTGGACGTTTGCCCAGCGGCAGGTATTCACCATCCCTTTCAGTTCCATAGTGCTTACTGCGATGATGGTCGAGGTGTGTGTGGTAAACGAACGAAGGGATCAAGAAGGGGATGCCACACAGTACATGCCATACAAAACGGAATACGATAAGTTCCCGTCCCTTCATGTGGACAATCTCATGGATGAACATGGCAATGCGGTAGTAAAATACGCATGCGATTAAGGTGGTGGCAATGTAGCAGAGCCACAGCATCGCAGTTGATTCAGGGATTACGATACCTCCCATCTGCCAGTTTTGTTCGAAGTCAGACAGGTAGATTTTGGCCGCGTAGGTACGGGCGTGCGCATAAGCATAGAAACCGACCAGCCAGCAAAGCAAAAAATCGGTCCAGTAGATCAGCGGATTGTGCTTGAATAAATCTCCCCCAACGATTTTCCGGGCTTGGCCGATCGAAAAAGGAGATGGATTCTGGGGTATTTCAGTTGAGGCCATGTGAAGTTGTCGTTCGTCGATTTTCAATAATTGGGGGGCAGGATGCCTGCTGGCAGCGTGTGTCGCAACCCTTCGAGGGTGCAGAATGGTTGGTCGTCGACAGCGCGCACTCTCTCCCTGCTTAGTCTTTATTCTACCTATCTATAGAGTCGGCGTTTTCATAGTCTGATGTTTATCCTGTTTAGCTTATATCCAGAGGTGGATTGGGGGCAAATCTGGTGACCATTTCAGGCCGGACTGCGACAGGTATTGGAGTATATGCTAGCCCCTTTAAGACTTTTCTGTAATTGCTATTGTGTTTTTCTCTGAAATTGCGCTAAATACTACATCTTGTGGTTTACCACGACGATAATCACAACAGGTCGAGGGTGATAGCCATTTCGCCAGCGACCTAAGGTGCTAGCGGGACTACCGGATTTGGGGGTTTGCTAGCATGATTTGTCGACGGTGATCTGCGGTTTGGCGAGTCTATTTTTAGGTCTTCCAAAAAAATGCAGGGGACTATCGATGAAACTGCAATATATTGTGTTGACATTGCGAAAACCTACGATATATTGTCTCGGCACGCTGGTCGTTAACTCGTGGTTGAGTTGCGAGGAAGTGGCTGGATTAGCGATGGATGTTGATCTGGCGAGCCGGTAGTGAAGGATTGGAAAGCTTCAAGGAAAAGAGCTTTCAGTCATGGATTGATCGAACAATATGGATCGAACTCAGGGAATTGAGTCGGTCGCGAAGGATTGCTCGAGACCAGGGATTGAAAAAGGTCGTTTCTTTGTAGTGCCCCGCCACTTGCGGGTGAGTTCCGTTCTGAACTTGTCGACCTTGTCGGTCCTGGCGAATTTGGCAGTGTGCTTGATCCATGGGTGAATACACGTAAGTTGCAGCCCTACCTTCCGACGCGTTTGCGAAGGGGGGAAATCGCTTTTCTAAATTTGGAGTATTTCGAGCAATTGGTGAATGGATGTACCTGACTCGTAAGTTAACGAATCCAGGTATTCTATCGCTGACACGCCACGGTCACGTGGCCCCCTGCTCCGGGAAACTCTTTAAGCAGAAAAGCTCGACTGCCCGTTAGGCTTGGGCTCCTGGTGGTTCCAGGCCTCGACGGCGAGTTGTAGTAGTCAGCCCAGCGGAATCTGGTTTGACTGTAGCGACTACGCATGGGGAGCAATGGTGCGGTCGAGGGTGAATCGATACAGGAGGTTGATTCGCCGGCAGCGGGAGGCTGACCCTTCCCTTTGTCAGTACGGAGTAACAATCACTGGTTAACTGTTGGCTATTTGGTATTCCAATGAGTAACCCAGGACAAGCTTCGCTGACGGTGACAATGATAGGAAATCAACGCTACGAAGGAGTGACAGAATGGTAGGTACGCAAGTTGAATGGAATGTCCGCAAACGGGATGGACGCATAGTACCTTTTGATGGTTCTTTAATTGCCCGCGCGATCAGTAATGCGTTTCGCGCCGAACTCAATCTGGCTGACACGCAGCCACTGGAAGAAAGCTCACTGGAAGAGATTGCTCGTATGGCCGAAACGATTGTTTCGGAAATCGCACCACTGGCCACGGCTGACAACGGAGTGGAAGTGGAAAAGGTTCAGGACCTGGTCGAAATGGAGTTAATGCGACGCGGTCACTACCGTATCGCTCGCCGTTACATCGTATACCGCAGCGAGCAGGCCAAAGTACGAGCATTACGAGCGCCGGACACTGAAATCGAATCAGAAGGTTCGACTCGCATTCACATTGTATTGGAAGATGGGACGCGAGTTGCCTTTGATGAAAAACGGGTGCGTCGTCGCCTTGTCATGGCTTGCCAGGGATTGGAAGATATCTGCAATGCGGATGATCTACTGGAAGAAGTGATGCGTCAGGTCTTTGATGGAATTTCCTCGACAGAGATCTATCGTTCCATGATCCTTGCATCACGTTCCCGTATCGAGCGTGATCCGGCGTTTGATACCGTTTCCTCACGCCTGATGTTGATGGTGATATACAACGATGCTCTGGGGAGTGCTCCGGAATTTGACAAAGTCGAAGGAGTGTATCGGGATCAGTTCGAGCATTACATTATTGATGGCATCAATGCAGGTCGTCTCGATCCGGTCTTACGTGAGTATGATCTGGCCTCGATTGCCGGTTCGTTAAAGCCCGAGCGGGATCACAAGTTCAAGTATCTTGGCCTGCAGGCAATTTTTGATCGTTACCTGTTGCATATTGATGGTCGGCGGATTGAGACTCCCCAGTATTTCTGGATGCGGGTCGCCATGGGACTGGCCATGGGTGAAGGAGATCAGAAAGAAGAGCGTGCAGTTCAGTTCTATAACATTCTATCCCAGTTCCGATTTACTTCGGCCACTCCGACTCTGTTCAACTCTGCCACAAATCATCCTCAATTGAGCAGTTGCTACCTGTCGACGGTTAGTGATGATTTGGGACACATCTTCAAATGCGTATCGGACAATGCCATGCTTTCCAAGTGGGCTGGTGGTCTCGGAAACGACTGGACGAATGTGCGAGCGACCAATGCCTACATCCAGGGAACAAATGGTCAAAGCCAGGGAGTGATCCCGTTCCTGAAAGTCGTGAATGATACGGCGGTGGCAGTAAATCAGGGTGGTAAACGAAAAGGAGCTGTCTGCTCCTATCTGGAAACCTGGCACATGGACGTGGAAGAATTTCTGGACTTGCGTCGCAATACCGGAGACGAACGCCGTCGAACTCATGATATGCACACGGCCAACTGGATTCCGGACCTCTTTATGAAGCGGGTGCGGGATAAGACCAGCTGGACTCTGTTCAGTCCTGACGAAGTACCGGACCTGCATGACCTGTACGGGAAAGATTTTGAAGAGCGTTACGAAGAATACGAACGCAAAGCAGCAGCGGGTGAGATGCGGATGACCCGTAAAGTAGAAGCCGTGGAGCTCTGGCGAAAGATGCTTACACGTCTGTTCGAAACAGGCCACCCTTGGATTACCTGGAAGGATCCTTCCAACATCCGTTCTCCTCAGGATCACTCGGGAGTCGTACACAGCAGTAACCTCTGTACAGAAATTCTGCTTAACACCTCTCCGGAAGAGACAGCAGTCTGTAATCTGGGAAGTGTCAATCTTGCTGATCATATCAAGGATGGCAAGCTGGATATCGAGAAGCTCGGTGAAACAGTGACCGTGGCGATGCGAATGCTCGATAATGTGATCGACATTAACTACTACCCAACGGCAGAAGCTGAGAACTCCAATAAGCGTCACCGCCCTGTCGGTCTGGGCGTCATGGGCTTCCAGGATGCACTGTTCAAGCTGGGAATCGGTTACGCCAGTGATGCTGCCGTGGAATTTGCAGATCGAAGTATGGAGGCAATCTCCTACTATGCGATTCAGGCGTCATCGGATCTGGCTGGCGAACGTGGAACCTATTCCAGTTATGCAGGTTCGAAGTGGGATCGTGGAATGTTGCCGATCGATTCGGTGGAGTTGCTCGAACAACAACGTGGTATTCATATCGATGTTGATCGCAGCACGACACTCGACTGGGACGCGCTCCGCAAGAAGCTTGCTGAAAATGGAATGCGTAACAGTAATGTCATGGCGATCGCTCCGACCGCAACCATCTCGACCATCGTTGGCGTATGCCAGTCGATCGAGCCGATCTATAAGCACTTGTATGTGAAGAGTAACCTGTCTGGCGAGTTCACTCAGGTGACTTCCGATCTGGTCGAAGAACTGAAAAGTCGCGGCCTGTGGGACAGTGATATGGTCGAAGCTCTGAAGTATTACGACGGTTCGGTTCAGGATATTGAGCGGGTGCCTGCTGATTTGAAAGCCAGATACCACACCGCGTTTGAAGTCGATCCGGAATGGATCATCAAGTGTGCTGCTCGTCGACAGAAATGGATCGATATGGGACAGTCCCTCAATTTGTATCTGGCTGAGCCTAGCGGCAAGAAATTGCACAACATGTATATGTCCGCCTGGGAGAAGGGTTTGAAAACAACCTATTACCTCCGTACGCTGGCAGCCACGCAGGTTGAGAAATCGACTGTGGATATCAACAAGTTTGGCGTGCAGCCCCGCTGGATGAAGAGCCAGAGTGCTTCGTCTGATATTGAAGTGAATCGTGAAAGTGCTCCGGAATTGCCGGCAACCGCTGTAACCAGTGCCTGCAGTCTGGACAGCGACTGTGAAGCCTGCCAGTAATTGCGACCAGAAATAGCGAGCTGGGTTGCGATGGCAATCCAGACTCGCCGCCGGTCCCGCAGGCTTCCAGACAAACGACAAAATTTATAGATAGCAAATAACGAAAGAGTTAGAAAAGGAGCGCGAGATGTCATCTCCTGTAAATAAATTACTAGAATCAAACACCGAACGTATTGATGCTCGGGATAAACGACTGATCAACTGTAGCCAGATTGACGTCAACCAGCTGATGCCCTTGAAATATCATTGGGCATGGGAACACTACAACAATGGTTGTGCAAACCATTGGATGCCAACAGAAGTTCCTATGACCAAGGATATCGAAATCTGGAAGTCAGATAAGTTGACCGACGATGAGCGTCTGGTGATCATGCGAAACCTGGGGTTCTTTGCGACAGCAGAAAGCCTGGTTGGAAATAACCTGGTTTTGGCGATCTTCCGTCACGTGACCAATGCTGAATGTCGTCAGTACCTGCTGCGTCAGGCATTTGAAGAAGCCATCCACTCGCATACATTTCTGTACGTAGTGGAAAGCCTGGGGTTGGACGAAGGCGAAGTCTTCAATATGTACCGCGAAATCCCATCCATCGCGGCGAAGGATGAGTTTGAAATGGAGTTGACCGCAGAAGTGCTGGATCCAGACTTCTCGACCTCCACATTCGAAGGTTGCCAGGCATTCCTCAAAAACCTGATCGGGTTCTACCTGATCATGGAAGGCATCTTTTTCTACTCAGGCTTTGTCATGGTACTTTCTTTCCATCGTCGTAACCTGATGACCGGGATTGGCGAACAGTTCCAGTACATTCTGCGTGACGAGTCGATTCACCTGAATTTCGGTCTGGACCTGATTAACGGGATCAAAGCTGAAAATCCCGAATTGTGGACAGAGCAATTCCAGCAGGAGATGATCGAACGTATTCGTACTTCGGTTGAACTGGAAATTGATTACGCCAAGGATTGTCTTCCTAATGGTGTCATGGGACTCAACGGTGATCTGTTCCGCGAGTACGTGCAGTATATTGCTGACCGTCGTTTGGAACGTATCGGCCTGCCAGCTCAATATGGCAGTTCCAATCCGTTTCCCTGGATGAGTGAAACAATGGACCTGGCGAAAGAAAAGAACTTCTTTGAAACTCGCGTCACCGAGTATCAGAGCGGAGCTGCTCTTTCCTGGGAGGATTAATCACTCCCACTCAAAAAACCTCTTTCGTAACCTCCGCGGTCCACGACAATCACAGTCGGTTCTACGCGGAGGTTTTTTTGTGATAATATGAATCACTCAACCAGTGCTTGCCCTGAACGCAGCCCACTGGAAACCTTGGAAGCCAACAACTGGAGAACTGGAGACATTTGATGTTTGCTCGCTTACTTGCCACGACTTGTTTAATGGCTGTGCCCGTGTCCGTGTATCTGGCAGTGTCTGGTTCGGCACGCGCCCATGACGGTCATCACGGCCCGGACTCCTTCCTGGTATATATCGGTACCTATACCGGCCCCCAAAGTGAAGGAATCTATACGTTTCGGTTTGATCGTAAGTCCGGAAAACTGACTCCGGTTAACAAACCAACCAGGACATCCAATCCGTCCTTTGTGGCTGTCCATCCCAGTGGCAACTATTTGTATGCCGTCAATGAGGATGCAACGTTTGATGGAGAAAAAGGTGGCGGGATCACATCCTTTGCGATCGATCCGAAGACCGGAGCGCTGACAGAAATCAATTCTCAGTGTACTCATGGTGAACATCCCTGCCATTTGACGATCGATCAATCGGGAAAGACTGTGGGGGTCGCGAATTACACCGGCGGGAGTATCGCTGCCTATAAAATTGGTCGCAACGGGGAGTTGAGTCCGGCGTCTACGTTCGTGCAGCATGAAGGGAAAAGTGTGCATCCACGACAGGAAGCACCCCATGGACATTCCATCGATGTCGACCCATCTAATAAATACGTCGCTGTAAGTGATCTGGGACTGGATCAGGTACTGATCTACAAGATGAATGCTCGTAAAGGGGAACTGAAAATTCACTCGTCAGTATCTACTGCTCCGGGCGCTGGCCCCAGACACTTCAGTTTTCATCCCAGCGGTCAGTTTGGTTATGGCATCAACGAACTGAATATGACAGCCAATGCTTACAAGTACGATGGCAAGGCGGGCACGCTTGAGTTGCTGCAAACGATTTCAACGCTTCCGCCAGGTGAAAAACAGCAACCGGGTCAGTCCACTGCGGAAATGTATGTTCATCCCAGTGGGAAATTCCTCTACGGGTCGAATCGTGGACACAACACAATTGTCGTTTATTCCATTGACCAGCAGTCCGGTAAATTGACCTACGTTGAAAATCAGGAAACAGGTGGTAGTACTCCCAGAAGCTTTGGTGTGGTTCCAACAGGCGATTATTTGCTGGCTCTGAATCAGGCAAGCAGTACGATTGTTGTTTTTCGTATCAATCAGAAGACCGGAGCACTGGAGCCGACTGGAGAAGAAGTCGCCTGCCCTACACCTGTGGCAGCAGCTTTCCTGGCTCGGTAGCAGTGGTTACTGACTTTTTGAGTCAGTCGAGTCGAGGAAAGACGTCCGCGGCAACCTGAAATCCGTCCGCCAACGCATTGGTCTGATTGAACAGGCCAGTAACTGCCAGTACTTCACCGATCGTTTCATCGTCGATGCCTTGTTTCTTCAGCACGGCTGTATGTGAATTTACACAATAGCTGCAACCATTGGTTGCCGAGACCGCAACGGCAATCATTTCACGGATGGCTGGCGTCAACTTCGATTCGCGTCCCACCGCCTCTGGGTGCATCAGCCCTTTGAGTTGCTGCCAGATCTGTTCCAGCAGATCCGGATTGACGGCGAGGACCTTCCAGAAGTTGGGGATGAAGTCAATTTGTTTGGTCGCTTTGATGTCGGCATAGACCGCTGCTACTCGCTCGGATGCCTGCTCTTCTTCGATCGGCGACACGGTTGCAATACGCTCGGTGGTCATGATTTTTGCTGCTTGGCGGAGGTGAGGAAAAGGTATTGTTACGTCCATTCCGTTGTAACATATTGAAGTTGAATTGTGATATAACGAAGAAGCTCGCGGGGTAATGACCGCACGGAGCGGTGATACCCGCCCAAAAATTATTTTCAGACGATTTCACGCATTATTAATATTGGGTTCATGACATGAAACAACATAGTTCAGGACTAAGTCGGAGAAACTTTATGCTGGCTGCCACTGCGACGGCAGCTGTATCCTCTATTGCAAGCAATAACAAACTTTCAGCTCGGGATTATGGCCCAGGTACACAACCTGTCCGTTATCCCGATCCAGATATCGTTGTGATTGAAGATGAATTCGCCAAGTATAAACAGGGCAACGCCGCGATCATGCGTCTCTATAACGATCCGGAAATGATCTGGGCCGAAGGATGCGCCTGGAACGGCGTGGGACGGTACCTGGTCTGGAGCGATATCCCTAACAACACCCAATTGCGTTGGATGGAAGAAGACGGGCACGTGTCGACGTTTCGCAGCCCTGCCAATAATAGCAACGGGAACACCTTTGATCTTCAGGGCCGTCAGATATCCTGTGAACATCTGACACGTACTCTGGCTCGCTACGAATACGATGGAACTCGTTCGGAACTAGCCAGCACCTATGGCGGAAAATCGCTGAATGCCCCCAACGATGCAGTGGTTCACCCAGCCACCGGAGACATCTTCTTCACCGACCCGGGTTACGGTGGACTGATGGATTACGAGGGTCGCAAAGCTGAGAAAACGGACAACTGGCCTCAGCCCTATCAGAAAGAAGCGATTTACCGGTTTGAAGTAAAAACTGGCAAGCTGATCAAGCTGACCGATGAAATCTACAAGCCTAATGGGCTCTGCTTCTCACCCGATTACAAGAAACTGTATGTCGCAGATACCGGTGCCAGCCATTATGATGATGCTCCTCGCAACATCAAGGTCTGGGATGTCGTTGAAGAAACGGATCTCAAGCATGGTAAGGAATATGCATCCATGATGATGGAAATGACCGACGAAAAAGGAAACACCGAAAAGAAAGGTGGTTTCGCCGATGGTATCCGTTGTGATGAAGATGGCAATATCTGGGCTAGTGCTGGCTGGGTTGGTGACGGTTACGATGGCGTGCACATCTTTAACCCCGATGGGAAACGTATTGGACAGATTTTGCTGCCAGAGATTTGTGCCAATGTCTGCTTTGGTGGTACCAAACGCAATAGGCTGTTCATGTGTGGCAGTTCATCGCTGTATGCAGTCTACACGCCCACCAAAGGAGCTCACTTCTGCTAAACAGTTGACGTCTCTGTTAAATAAGAGGAGCCGGGGATGTCCCGTTTGTTGTTGAAACTCGATGTGGCCTCTGATTAAAAACGTAACGTGTTTGTTTTGAAAAAACAAACCAACAATCGGCGGTGGCTTTTTTTGAAGGAGCGTAAGCGACTGAAAAAAAGCCACTGCCGTCGAAAGTTTGTACCTGTCGCTAAGCGTATCCCATCGAGCATCAATATAACCCAGTCAGAAGTCGACAGATCAACGCCTCGAAGCTGTTCAACATACTTATGCCCAACCGATTGCCAATGCCGCAAAACGTTCGACTTGCTGACTCCAGGCGCCTTCTCGCGTTGGACGCTGCCCAGATCGCGTGTGCTAACGCCGGCTGCCAGGGCTTCGACGATTGACGCTTTGAGTTGGGTCGAATCGCTCGCTGCCTGGTAGGTCTCCAGCAGCACTTCGCATGAACTGCCGCCGCTCCTGCCACTGACGGACTCTGGGGCGAACAACATCCTCGCGATCCCCTTCGTAGATCACTCGCCCTGAACTACTGCCAGCTCGAAAATACCCGCATGCGACGGGTCGATGCTTCGGGCCGCCAAGCGACGTGACTTCTTCGGCCATAACATCGCTGATCATCTGAAGTACCGCACCGCGAAGGTGCTGACGAAAAACTTCCGACACTTGATCAGAGGAAACTTGTCCCAGTGTTTGTAAAAGATTAGAGTGATCCATGGTGGTCTCCCCGTCGGCTTCTACCGACGTATGAAAGTTAATGTTTCCAAAGGCGACAGTGTCGCCTTTGGAAGACCACTTTTCAACTTTCAACAATTAATGGGACGCTTCCGGTACGGGAGCCGCAGAAACCCGGTGTCGGAGAAACTGTTACCTACGCTTCTCTCAGGTAACGTGACTTACCCGTGGTGCCACCAAGTTAGAAGCATTCCAGTTATCCACGTACCTACTCCAAGGCCGCCGATAATTCCAGCTAATACGAGTCCTTGATTCGTAGGTCCATATTCATCAGACATTGCTGCGGCAATCGGAATCCTGAAGAAGTTATTGAGGACTACATGCGTGACCTACACGCGGAAGAGTATTGGGGTTACGACAACGACTGAAATCAAGAGGGCTTAGTTAAAGGGAGGGGATTATATGAGCGACGACCAATTAACACCTGAGGAAGTGAGGGAAGTCCGGGAACTTCTTAAAAACCGTAGTTTAGATAGTTCGGTTTCTATGACAGTCAGTGAGACACCCCCGAACTCTGGAAGGTTGATAGGAAGAGTCGGCAAGTACCTTGTATTCGTTGCGAAATTTTTTATGGGAGCGTTGAGTGTTCTACTCGTTCCGTCGGATATTCAAGATGCGTTTGAATATTACCGTCCAGTTGCTAACGAGAGCTACGAACAAGTGTGCAAGGTTGTGGCTGACATAGAATCTGGGCGTAAGAATCCAGATGAATTTCCGCCGACAGATAAATTTATTTTGGCATTACCAACAACAACTACACCGCCGCCTCCAGGTGAAGTTCTTGACATTCCTGTGGTAGCATCGACAGGAGTACCACCAGAAGCAATAGACGGATCAGGTATTGTACCACCGAGCGATTTATACGGTTTGGGTTAAACCGGCTATAGCATGAACACCCTTGGTCCACTACGAAGATCACACATCATTAGGGCTTGTCAACGTATGGCTTGCCTGCCTCGAAGGCGGCCAACATTTTCCTATGGAGTTTGATCGATTCTCTAAGGTCTGTTTTCACTGACTCGTCTAACAAGAAACTCTTTGGAAATTTGACAGGATCCTCTTTCATTACTTGTCGGAGGTGTTTGATCGCTTCAACAAAATCTCCGTTAGCGGCATAAGCTGCGGCGAGAGTAACAATGTACTTAGGGTCCGCTGCCCCACGTTTCCGACCTGTAAACGCAAATTGTGATCCAGAACGCTCACAAGCTTTTTCCGCGTACCTAACGGCCTCTTTTTCATTTCGGTAACGGGCGTCAGGACAAGTCGCAAAGAGCCATGCAAGGTCGTTGTAAGAATAAGCCCCTCCGTCTGTGTGGATGGCCACTTTATAATCAGAGATTGCTTTAGCGTAGTCCCCTTTTTTCTCATAAGCACCGCCTCGATAACTATAGGCAGCCGAGCGCTCTGGAGCGAGCCGAATCACTTCGTCATAATCTTTGATCGCTTGGTCGTAGTTGTCTTTTCGCATCCATGATAAGGCTCGGCTCAGGTAAACATCCGAATCCTCCGAATCGAATTGAATCAATTTACTGTAATCTTCGATCGCCTTGTCGTCGTCCCCTGTTTTCCTATACAAGTTGGCTCGATCTCGGTAAGCATACGAATCTTCCGCATCAAGTTGAATCACTTTGCTGTAATCCTTGATCGCTTTGTCGTACCTTTGGGAAAACCACGATATTTCAGCTCGACTCTTGTAAGCATCTAGATACTGCGGATTAATTCGTATTGCTTCACTGAAATCCTCGAATGCCTTGTCGTCGTAACCTGAACTACGCCACACAAGACCTCGGTTATAGAAATCCCAATAGGCCTTTGGATTCTGATTTATGGCTTTGGTAAAAAAACCAATTGCAAAATCCAGATGAATGACGTCCGTGCGGCTAATCCAGCCTTCAGTTCCGGGCCAAGGGTTACCCTCAGTAAGATATACCTCGAAAGAATCGTCCTTTACGTCATGGAAAGAACGAATGTCGCCGCGGTTAAGAGTGCCAATAACATCGTCTCCCACCTTCAATTTTGCTTTTCCGGCAATTACCACGACGAGATTGGCGGCTCGGACATTATCACGATTTGCGATAACGTATTGTGGATTAAGTCGTAATACTGCGTTGAAATCCTTGAGTGCCTTGTCCATGTATTCCTCAAGGGCACACTCCTCATAATGATGAAGCCACACATAACCTCGGTTGTAAAAATCCCAGTACGCCTGTGGATTCTGTCTTATGGATTTCGTAAAGAAATCGATTGCTCCATCTATGTGAATTACATCTGCACGATTTATCATGCCTCTAGTTGCTTTATATTTCACCGTCCAAGGAGTGTTAACTGAACAGTTTACCACTAGAAACGGATCGTCTTTCACTTCTAATACAAGAAGGATATCGCCACGCTCAACTGTTCCAACGACATCATTACCGTCCCTCAATTCTGATTTCTCGGCAATCACCACGATGAAATCATTGACCTGAGTCGTATCCTCGACCTGAGCGAAGAGTGTAGAAAGAGGCAGGGAGATTACGACCAATGCGAGAAGAATGTCTTTCATGGTTTACTCCTAATTGCGAGCAATGAATCTATTGACCACACAAAACTGGCTCGTATGAAATAACGTTTTTCATTAAAATCGAATCAGATTACTACTTAACCGTTTCTCATTGCTGTCACTCAAATTCACCGGTAATTTAGGTTGCCGCAATGAGGGGCCAATAAGTGCATTTTGAGAATCGGCGACCAAAGGATCCCCAGTTCTTCAAAAGCTAAAGAAACTAGAATATTGGGATTTCCCACGGATAAAATGGATCCGCACTATTTGCTGGTTGATTTGAGGATTTTTTATCACTGTTATACTTTCGTGATGGCCATGCCGTAAACTTGCAGGCGTCTTCAGATCCACTACAAGAGCTGTTACAACAATTCCACTCAGCTCTAATGACTCTACGACTCTCACCTTCATCCACAACTGCCTTCTCCCACTCTTTGGGCGGCAAAATCGGATTTTCCTTGACGTAATAATATCCCTTGTTAGGTGGCCCACCTCCGATGGCTTGACAGGGAACATTGAAGAATCTTTTGTATCCTGTCTTCCAATCGGGACTATTACGCAAATTTACGCCGTTGCCACCGCAAACGAACCTAAGTCTTCCAACGACTTCAGTAAAGCCACAAGTCCCTGGTTGGCAGGCCACCAACCCTTTGTCTATCGGAAGTTTTTCCCCAGGCCTTAATACTACTAGATGGGCCTCAAGAAATTCAAGTGGTTTAAGACCTGGCTGAGGTAGTCTGATATCATCCGACGCCTCATAAATAGGGCAAGGTTTAGTAGTATCGTTGCAAGATTTTATGTCGCAATATAACAAAACTCTCTGAATAAAATAACCATACCGGCTATTTGGGCAAGGCCAACCGGAAAACCTATTTTCAAATTGGTTAAATCTGGACCAAAAATGCCATCGCCAATGAACATAGCCTTCTCGTTCACTTTTGTTCTGCGAGCATTTACCAGACAATTCTTCTTTTATGGACTCTATTGCAACAAGCCCAGATGGATCACTTAGATCTATCGGGGAGTTAGAGGCATAAAGGTAATTCTTGTATTGCTCCAGTTCCGCAAGCCGGTCTTTTGAATACCACCTTGCAATCGTCGGTTCGTACGTCCGTGCCCGCACGTAGTAATCATCCGTTTCTTCGTTGTACTGATAACCGAGCTTCCCGTTGTAGCGGTACGGATTGATTGTGGTGCCTGTGCTGGCCACCGTCTCACCAAACCAAATGCTGAATAGGTATAAGTATCCGTAACGTCGCCGTTCT
>CALKGE010000012.1 GCA_938084685.1 uncultured Pirellulaceae bacterium | reverse complement strand
GGAGAATTCGCTTGTGACGCTTTACTCCAATGGTGTGAGCAAGGTGAGTCATACGTTTACTGAAGCGTTGAACGACGGTCAGGTTGGTCTTTACACGAACCGCACTCGCTCCAGGTTCGATGACTTCTTCGTGAAAGAGATCGTTCCAACCCCGATTGCCGAGGACGATGCGACTCAGACAATTGTCAACACGCCTGTGACCATTGATGTGACGGCCAATGATTATCACGAGCGTGAAGGTGATACCTTTGGCATTACATCACTTTCCGGAGTGGATAATGGTACGGTCCAACTGGTCGATCACGATCAGGACGGCAAGATGGATCGATTAATTTTCACTCCTGCCAATAACTACCGAGGAATTGAGACGTTCAACTACGTTATTGAAGATGATGCCGGTTATTCGGATACCGGTCGTGTTGAAGTGACCGTTGCGTCGGAATTACCGATCCAGATTCCGTTTACCAATAACGAAGCCCCCGATCTGGTAATCGACGAAAGTAATTGGACGATATCAGATGAGAAATTAATCTCAATTGGGCGTGGAACCAACCGTGCCACTGTTTTAATAGGTGAAGCATTACCTCAGAATTTCCAGACAAGTGCTCAGATTAACATCCAGCGGGCAGATGGTTATTACGAAAATGCCTATCTGATGGTCAACTATCAGGACGACCAAAACTATGTTTATGCTGGTGCGAATCAGCGCGATGGTCGTTGGGTGATAGCTGAGGTCAGGGATGGTCGCACGACGGTTCTTGCTCAAAATCGCCAAAGCATTGCAACGCGAACCAATTATGACGTGACATTGCGAGTTGAAGGGGATGAAGCTTTACTGATCGTTGATGGTACTCAGCGAGTTTCCTATACCTTCGGAGGTTTCCTCAATGGAGGTCAGGTGGGCGTACTCACCAATCGTGGTCGAAGTTACTTCGATAATATCGTTGTCGAAGAATACGTCGTCAGATCTGATGCGATAGATGATCGTGCTGGTGCAGGAATCAATGAGACGATTACGATCAACGTCCTGGCGAATGACTATGCTCCAAATGGAAAACTTGATATTACAGGAGTATCCGCCGCGAATAATTCTCAGGTGACTCCTGTCGATTCGGATCAGGATGGATTGGATGATGCAATTCGATTCGTACCGGATACGAATTATGAAGGGCTCGTTACGTTTACTTACGATGTTGTTGATCCCAAACAGTTTACAGATACGGCCACGGTAACGGTCCGTGTTGCTGATGCACTGAATTACGTGGAAGACTTTGACGACAATCTGGCCCAGGATTTCACTACCATTTCCGGAGTCTGGCAAGTAGAGAATCAGCATTACCGAACTGATGGCAATGGTGAAGCTATTTCTATTGTTGACCTGGGCGAACCCACTCCGACCGCAGTTGAAGTGGGAGTCACCGTCAATGCTCAGCCCAATGGCGGGTCAGCTCAGAACGGTATGATCATTTTCAATTACGTTGATCCTAACAATTACCGCTATGCTGGTGCACTGGTCGGCGGTGGTTCCTGGGTTATCGGAGAGAGGGTTAACGGAACACGACGTCACTTACGTCGTATAAGTGATTCCAATATCGCTGCTGAGCGTGATCTGGCGATTACGCTGTTGTACGAAAACGACATTGCTACGCTACGGCATGGTAATAATCAGGTAGTTCAATGGCAGTTTGCAGATTCTGTTTTAGGAGCGGATCTCGGGTTGTTAACGTTCAATGCAGTCACCGACTTTGATGACTTCTTTGCTCGCGAAGGAAGTGAATAACCGCTAGCTGTGAGCAGGTTCGTAGCTTCTCGAATCAACAACGATAATAAAAAAGGGAACAGACAATCCATCTGTTCCCTTTTTATATTCAGTAAACCAAGTGCGTTTTACATATATCGATTAATCAGGTTTTCCAGCATTTCCTGGCGACCGCTTTGGTTATCACTGATTTCTCCTTTTTCCAGCATATAGGCTTCCAGAGATTCAAAGCAGTGATTGCCGGACTCAATTTCTGCTCCTACACCACCATCCCAGCTACTGTAACGCGAGTCCACAAAACTCTGTAGTTCCCCATCAGCTCGGATGGCAGCTGCGATTTCGAGTCCTCGAGCAAAGCAGTCGATACTTCCGATATGCGCGTGGAACAGATCGACTGGTTCAAAGCTTTCTCGACGCACCTTGGCATCGAAGTTGACTCCTCCTTGTGCCAGCCCTCCGTACTTGAGCAGCATGAGCATTATTTGCGTGGCAATATAATTGTCGGTGAGGAATTGGTCCGTGTCCCAACCCAGCATCAGGTCACCTGTGTTTGCATCGATTGATCCGAGCATACCCTGAGCACCGGCATAATCGAGTTCGTGCATCATGGTATGGCCAGCCAGAGTAGCGTGGTTGGTTTCCACGTTCAGTTTGAATCTATCGGTAAGACCATAGGCCCGCAGAAAATTCACACAGGCAGCGACATCCGAGTCGTACTGATGTTTGGTAGGTTCTTTTGGCTTGGGCTCAATCAGGAAGGTTCCGGTAAAACCAATCTTGTTAGCATGATCCACGGCCATGTTCATGAACATGCCCATATGATCCATTTCTCGTTTGATGTCAGTGTTGTACAGCGTTTGGTAGCCTTCCCGACCGCCCCAGAACACGTAGTTTTCGCCACCCAGTTCATGCGTGACTTCCATGGCTTTTTTGACCTGAGCTGCTGAATAGGCAAATACGTCAGCGTTACAGCTTGTTGACGCTCCATGCATAAATCGGGGGTTGCTGAACATATTCGCGGTACCCCAAAGCAGTTTGATTCCCGTTCGTTCCTGTTCTTCTTTAAGAACTTGTACGACGGCATCGAGATTGGCATGAGATTCTGCCAGCGTTGCACCTTCCGGAGCGACATCGCGATCGTGGAAAGCGTAGTAAGGACATCCCAGCTTTTCCATGAATTCAAATGCGACACGAGCTCGCTGACAGGCATTTTCGACAGACTCGGTACCATCATCCCACGGACGCTGCAGAGTTGGTGACCCGAAGGGATCGGAACCGTCTCCACGGAAAGTGTGCCAGTAGACCACACTGAATCGAAAGTGGTCTTTCATGGTCTTGCCTTCAATGACTTTATTTTCGTCATACCAGCGAAACGCTAGTGGATTCTTTGAATCCGGTCCTTCGTATTGGATCTTTTCAATGTCTGGAAAAGCCGCCATAGGTTCATGCTTTCAAATACAACAGGAATTGGAATTTAGAACAGGAAGGTGTCAGTTTGGCTGACTTACCTGCTATTGTTTATCGTGCCAGATGCACTGGTGAGTGACAACCAGAGTGCATTACTTTTCGAGCTGTGACGGAGCATGTTTTGCGGTCTTTTTGTGTTCAGCCACAATCTTGCCAAGTCGTGCGATGACATCAGGATTTTGCTGACTGACATTCCACTTTTCGGACGGATCGACATGCAGATTAAAGAGCAGGGGAGTATCATGCGTCACAGGCTGGGGTTGGCCATAGGCATTCTGTGTCATGAAGTGCATTTTCCATGCTCCCTGTCGAACGGCCATCAGCCGGTATCCACGATAATAAAACAGTGCTTCTCGAAGGCCTTGCCCACCCTGGAGTACAGGCATCAGGTCATAACTATCCATGGTTCGGTCATCGGGCAGTTGAACTCCGGCTAACTGGGACGCCGTGGCATAGATATCCATGGTGCTGGCTAATTCCCTGGAGACAGTCCCGCCCTTGATTTTGCCTGGCCACCATGCCAGCGTTGGTTCTCGCATTCCGCCTTCCCAGGTACTTCCTTTACCGTCCCGGAGGAGTCCGGCCGAACCTCCCTGCTCATTGAAGATCAACCAGGGGCCGTTATCACTGGTAAAGAAGACCAGTGTGTTTTCAGAGGACTGGGACTGGCGGACGGTATCGAGAATCCTCCCGACACTCCAGTCGATCTCCTCAATGATATCACCATAGAGTCCCCTACGGCTTTTATTTTCAAATTCGTTGCTGCGAAACAATGGGACATGCGGCATGCTGTGAGGGAGGTAGAGAAAGAAAGGTTCGGTCTGGTTCGACTTGATGAATTTAACAGCTTCTTCCGTATAGCGTTTAGTGATGGTGGTCTGATCAGCGGGCCGTTCGATAATTTCTTCGTTTCGCATCAAGGGAACATTCCAATACTCCACCTTGGGGTTTTGAAAAGCCTGACGACCTTTGGGAGAATCGTTGACGCGATCCATATCGTTGGAATAAGGAATTCCAAAGTAGTAATCGAATCCGTTTCTGGTAGGAAGAAAAGGGGGAAGGTGTCCCAGGTGCCATTTGCCGATACAGGCGGTAGCATATCCGACTTTTTGCAGCTGTTCGGCAAGTGTAATCTCGGTAGCTGGAATTCCGCCTTTCGAATTGGGAAACAGTACTCGTCGGGAATTACTGCACATTCCGTTTCTCATTGGGAGCCGGCCGGTTAGTAAGGCCGCTCGACTGGGAGTACAAACAGGTGCAGCTGAATAGAACTGGGTCAGTTTCATCCCCTCGGCTGCCATTTGATCCAGATGAGGCGTGGCAATCGTCGGGTGTCCAAAGCATGCCAGATCTCCATACCCCAGGTCATCACAAAAGATCACGATAATATTGGGAGGCTGAGAGTTGGAGGCGGCCGAAACGGGTTGCTGTAAAACAGCAGTGAGAGCAAAAGTGATCGCGACGAGGAGGTATTTCATATCTTCTAAGGCAACTATTGAGAACGGTTGAATTTACGTTTGATGATCCAGTCACCAAAACGGGGCAGGATTTGACTCAGAGCAAAAAGCCATTTTGCTGATCCGGGGACTACCAGTTCGGCTTTGCGCCGTTCAATGGCCCTGAGGATTTTTTGGGCCAATCTGTCAGGACAGAGTCGCTTGAGTTTCACTCCGCCTGCGGGTTGTGTGGCACTTTGCGGAAGATTGTCATCAACGTCGTACCGAGGTCCTGAGTCACGTCGTGTTACGGGACCGGGACAGACTAACAACACGTTGACGCCATCCGATTCCAGTTCCAGGCGAAGTTGGTGAGAGTACCCGGTAAGTGGGAATTTGCTCGCCGTATACGGTCCCATGTAAAAGCCACCTGTTTTACTGGCCAGGGAACCGATATTGACGAGTGATCCTTGAGAGCGAATCAGGTGCGGCAGGACGGTATTGGTGCAGCGCACCGCGGTGAGGAAATTGTAGTCAATGAAGTCCCTGAATGTCTCGACACTCGTATTTCGAGCTTCACCTCGGCAGCTTTTTCCAACGTTATTGACCCATACGTCAATTCTTCCGAACTCAGCGATAATCTGTTTCACAGCCTCAGCGATAGACTCTTCGTCAGTCACATCAGCATGAATTCCTCGAACGCCTCCGTCGGTTTGGTCTGCAATTTCTTGCAGTCGTTCTGCATTACGTGCCAGAACAACGGTCTGCGCACCAGCGAGCTGGCTGGCGAGTGCCAACGCCTTTCCGATTCCGGATGTTCCTCCGGTAATTACTACGACTTTATCGTTCCAGCTACACATAAACCTTCGGGGTGGCCAAATTGTTGACGGGCTTAGTTGTTCATCTTAAATGCTAATGTTGGGAGTGACTATCGTTTACTCAAGGTATTCGTGCAACGAGTTGTTCAGGAGGGCTCGAATCGAGTGATCTCCCAGTCCATCACGCCCACGTTACTTGGTCGCCCCAGTTCCATACGAATGTATTTCTGAGGAATTCCGAGTTTGGGATCCAGATTGGCTTTGATCATCAGGTCACACGTTCCTGGTGTTGCTCGGCCAGCATCCCACCTTTCACAGTGTTCAATATCGATTGCTATGGTGTCCAGCATGCCGGCGATGGTCCAGGTATCAAAGGCATGTCGACGATTGAGTGAATTGCCGTTGAGCAATACCTGAACAGCCTTGCCATCAACCACGGTGACTTGATAATTGTCTGTATGTGATGTGGTCACAGAGACTTCCAGTTGATAGTTGTCAATTTGTGCCGCCTTCCAGGATGCTTGGGCTTCCGTTAGTTTTTCCCGATCCACATTAATCATCCGGCTATTGCGGTTGGCGAGAATCAGAATCGCTGTTAGTAGACTGCAAACAGCAAACGACCACCAAAACGAACGTTTAACTTTGGAGACAGGTGTTGTGCCGGGATCGCGAATGGTGGCGTTCAGCGGTGAGGACTCAGAGTCTTTTGGCATGGTATCCATAGATGTATTGTACGTAACCCAAGCTGCTTCGGGTGAGAGGCAGGGGAAGGTGGCATATCCAGCTCGTACATGAATTGGTATCCTGAAAGGGCAGCTGGATTGTCGCCCAAAAAGTTAGGACTGGTATGGAAATCTCAGAACATTCTAGAAAACGAGCTAGAACGAAAATTATTTCGACGCTTGGTCCAGCTTCTTCCAGTCCTGAAATGATCGAAGCATTGATTTTCGAGGGGGTGGACGTTTTTCGGATTAATATGGCACACGGTACCCGCGCAGAGCATCAAACTGTGTTTGATCGTATACGTGAAATAAGTGAGAAGGTCGGCAGACCGGTCGCCATTCTCGTCGACTTGGCGGGTCCCAAGATTCGTTTGGGCGAGCTTATTGACGACCCTAAAATCTGCTCTGTGGGTGACGAGATCCGGTTTGTTCAGGGGACGGTGCCGAATAGTGCTTCTGAGTTTACAACCAATTATGTGCCGCTCATCGAAGAATTATCCGTTGGTGACAACGTGATGCTGGCCGACGGAACTGTGACGCTGAAAGTTGTTGCTATTGAAAATGGCGAAGCGGTGTGTGAGGTCACGGAAGGTGGTACTGTTCGCAGCCGTCAGGGAGTAAATCTTCCAGGGGTTTCCCTGAGTGTGCCAGCGATGACTGAAGAGGATCACGACAATGCTCACTGGGCTTCCCAGGCCGGAGCAGATTTTATCAGCCTCAGTTTTGTCAGGACACCATTGGAGATCATTGAGCTTAAGCAGATTGTTCGTGATCATGCTTCGAGTGCGATGGTGATCGCCAAAATTGAGAAGCAGGAAGCGTTACAGAGACTCGACGAAATTGTCCTGGCAGCCGATGGAGTCATGGTGGCGCGTGGCGATCTGGGAGTTGAAATCGATGTTGCAGAAACTCCGATGGCGCAGAAACGTATTATTCGGAAATGTCAGGAATACTCCAAGCCAGTGATCGTGGCCACGCAGATGCTCGATAGCATGCACAAGTCAACTCGACCAACACGAGCGGAGGCTTCCGACGTCGCTAACGCAATTCTGGACGGTGCAGATGCTTGCATGTTGTCCGGTGAAACGGCGATCGGAGATTACCCGGTTGAATCTGTGACGATGATGAACCGGATTATGCTCAATACAGAATCGAGCCTGGTGGATATGCCGGAATATGCTTCGCCCAAAATAGCCGACGGCGTTCAGTTGGTGACGTCTGCCGTCGTTTATGGTGCAGCTCGTATCGCTGATCGTCTGGAAGCCAAGTTGGTCGTGATTGCTACTCGGACAGGTAACACAGCCAGAATCAAGGCGAAACAGCGGGATTATATTCCTACCGTTGGTGTCAGTCGTAATTTGAGTACGCTGCGGCAGTTATGTCTCTTTTGGGGTATTATTCCGCTACGTGGTATGCCTCTCGACAGTGGCGAGCAACTGAGATCGGCAGTGGAGAAATGGGGTCGTGAGCAGGGTCTGCTTACCGACGGTGATTATGCTGTCTTTGTAACCAGTAGTACTTTCGGTACGCTGGGACATGACGAATTGTTTGTGCACCAGATCGAAGACTGACAGAGCAGATCTGGATGTTTAGCCGTTGGTGATTTCTGCGATTTCTACCGCACGATGTTCTTTGGCTGACAGGTAGCAGGCGTCTACCAGCGCCATGGTCATGAGGTTATCCTCGGCACTGATGGCGGGCGTCGTGTTGTTCTCCAGAGCGACGAGTAACTGGGCCATTGTGCCTGCAAACGCATCTGGAAACCAGACCTCGTCCCATCGAGGTGAAAGCCACTGGTCACCGAGTGATATGTTGGTGTAGTCGAGCGTGCTGGGAGTGCGTGCTGGGTATTCGGGCCAGCCGATGGTTCCCCGGGCCATTCCCTCTGTCCCTTCCACTCGCCAGCGAATACCACAATCCGCAGCTGCTCCTTCCCGTGCTGGACCTGCCCAGACATCATCCCAGCTGCTGGCGCGAGCTCCGTTTTCATACTCCAGAATGTAAAGGCAAATTCCATCGGTATGCTTGAACGAGGTGCGAGGGTCAGGCCGCGTACTGCAAAAAACTCGTCGCGGGTCACCCAGCCAGTATCGAAAGGTATCCAGGTGGTGGATGGACATAATTCTTAATGTCACCCAGCCCTGTCGCTCTTGCCATGGCATCCAGTGAGGTATGGCTCGCATGTCAATGCTGGCAAATACCGGATCCCCGAGCAGATTCTGGTCGATGAGTTTCCGGCAAGCCCTCACACTCTGGTCGTAACGCATATTTTGATTGACACTCAGTACGATACCGGCTTGTTGGCAAAGTGTGACAATTTCCCGAGCCTGCTGATAGTTTACTCCCAAAGGCTTTTGCGCGAGGATCCCTTTGATTTTTCCTGCATACCGGATGATCTCCCGGATGACATCCAGTTGTGCGTCCGGGGGTACAGCGACGTCAACGACTTCGATATCTGCCTCGTCAAGCATGGCCTGGTAGGAATCATAAGCGCTCAGATTGTGCCGCGCTGCGACAGCCTGGGCGTTGGCTGGAGTGCGGGAGGCGATCGCCACAGGGTTAAACCCAGCATTCCGGTAGGCAACCAGATGGCAATCGGCCATGATGAATCCCGAACCAATACAGCCGATCGGTGAATCGAGTTGTCTGGGCAGGGTAGGTAAGTGGGCTGTAGTACTAAGCAAACCTTTGGACCTCTGGGGATAAATTAATTTAAGAGCGTAGTCCTACCTTCTGCAGCAAGGCGTCAGTCTCCCGGTATGCTTCTTCCACCCACTGGACAATCTTGTCCGGTTCCGGTGAATACTCCAATTCGATTGAGATCGTCCCTTCAAAATCCAGCGTTTTGATAGCTTCGAGATACGGAATGAAATCACAAACTCCTCGACCCGGAGGTAGATCACCGTGGACCTGGCCATCACAGTCCGAAATGTGAACATGAATGGCCCGGTCTTTGAGTTTCAGAATATCTTCAGGAGCATCCCCTGCGAGCAGCACGTGTGAGATGTCGATGTTGGCTTTGACGGCCGGATGATTTACCTCATCAATGAACTTCACCATGTTGTCAATGTTATTGAGTAGCGACAACTTGAATGGTTCCAGTTCCAACGCGATTTGCACTCCCAGATTTTCCGCATAGTCTCCCAGAGACCGGCAATGTTTCACCGCGGTGTTCCATTGTTCTGCAGGAGGAATCACTTCCTGTTGCCAGATGTATTCTCCCAGTACAAGCAGCAGATTGTCCGCCTGGTATTCATAGACCAGATCCAGGTATTGTTGACAGCGATCAAGGTGAAAACGTTGGACACTGGGATTGAAGTCGATCAGGCCCACAGCAACGCAACAGATTGACTTAATGGGAAGTTTCAGGCGGTTACATTCATCTTTGATCAGCCGCCTTTCCCGGATGTCCGCGTCCAGTGGATCGATGAATATATCGATACAATCAAAACCGATTTCCCTGGTTTTTTGTAATCCAAATTGTGTTGGCTGATTGGCCTGAACCCAGGCTGAGTTGATGAGACCGAGTTGCATGGGTGATTTATTCTCCTGGTGTCCAGCGGTTGTTTTTCAGGACGTCAGTCAGGAATGCGAAGACATCTGCTGCCGCGTCGATTCGTTTACTGGTTGGCGTTCCGGCACCATGTCCAGCACTTTCTTCAATACGAATCAGAACAGGATTGCTTCCGTTGTGAGCATGCTGCAGTTCCGCTGCAAATTTAAAGCTGTGTCCCGGGACGACGCGGTCATCATGATCAGCAGTGGTTACCATGGTCGAAGGATAGTTTGTCCCGGGCTTCAAGTTGTGGAGGGGTGAGTACTTAAACAGAGTACCAAATTGCTGTTTGTCATCCGAACTTCCGTATTCACCAACCCATGCCCACCCGATGGTGAATTGGTGATATCTCAACATATCCATGACTCCTACAGCGGGGATTGCAGCTCCGTACAATTCCGGCCGTTGGGTCATGCAGGCACCAACCAGCAGACCACCGTTGCTACCACCGCGAATCGCCAGATTTGGCGTGTTGGTATAGTTCTCGCGGATCAGCCATTCGGCACATGAAATGAAGTCGTCAAAAACGTTTTGCTTGTTGTCACGCATTCCAGCTTCGTGCCATCGCAGTCCATATTCTCCTCCACCGCGCAGATTAGCAACCGCATAAACTCCTCCCATTTCCAACCAGACGAGGTTAGAGACGGAAAAGCCTGGAGTCAACGAGATGTCGAAACCACCATATCCATAGAGAATCGTCGGATTCTTGCCATGGAGCTTGAGGCCTTTCTTGCTGGTAATGAACATCGGTACTCTGGTTCCGTCTTTGCTCGTCACAAACACCTGTTTTGTTTCGTACTGCTCGGAATCAAATTTGACATCAGGTTGTTTGTAAAGCTCTGATTGGCCAGTGGCGACATCGTAGCGATAGATTCGAGTCGGAGTGACGTAGTTGGTGAAACTGTAGAACGTCTCGTTCTCGTTTCGTCTGCCACTGAATCCACTGGTGGAGCCTACTCCGGGTAACTCCACTTCACGAATCATTCTTCCATCCTCTGAATAGACGTAAACCCGGTTTTGTGCATCCTGCAGATACTGGACGATGAAATGTCCTCCTGTATTGGAAACGTCTTCCAAACGATGGGCGGATTCCGCAATCAGTGTCTCCCAGTGATCACGACCGGGATGACCAAGATCAATCTGGATCACCCGTTTTTGTGGCGCCTCAAGATCGGTAAGGATCCAGAACTGATTTTCGTTATTTCCGATGAAGTCATAATCGGCATCAAATCCGGTAATTAATTCAATCACTTCGCTTTCAGGCTGAGTAAGGTCTTTATAGAAAAGTTGGTTTTGGCGATCGGATCCTTTCCATACCGAAATGATCAAATAGCGACCGTCCTCGGTGACATAGCCGCCAAATCCCCACTGCTTTTCATCGGTGCGTTGATAGATAAGTTCGTCTTCAGATTGAGGCGTTCCGATCTTGTGAAAATAAAGCTTCTGATAGTAATTGGTCCCCGAGAATTCTTCGCCTTTTTTCGGTTCGTCATATCGGCTGTAATAAAATCCTGAGTTGTCGTGAGCCCAGGAAGCACTTGAGAATTTAGACCACTGAAGATGATCATCCAATTGCTTACCGGTTTCAACGTCTATTACATGCCATTCACGCCAGTCCGACCCGGCTGAGGAAATGCTGTAGGCCAGTAGTTTTCCACTGGGGCTGGGTGCATAGGACGAAAGCGCTTTCGTACCCTCGCTAGACCATTGATTCGGATCGAGTAAAATTCGAGCTTTTGCTTCCAGTGAATCGGTAACATAGAGGACGCTTTGATTCTGCAGTCCGTTGTTGTGGGAGTAAAAATAGAAGTTGCCACGTTTGAGCGGTCGACCATACCGTTCGTAATTCCATAGATCTGTCAGGCGATCTACGATCTTCTGCCGCGTCGGAATCTGATTCAGGTAATCAAAAGTGACTTTGTTCTGAGCTTTCACCCACCGGGCTGTCTCTTCAGATTCGGTGTCTTCGAGCCAGCGGTAAGGATCCGCTACAATCTGCCCGTGATAATCATCTTTCGTGTCACCACGTTTTGTAGCTGGATATTGGAATTCTGGCATTTTTCGAATCTTCAGGGCGGAGGTGATTGGAGAAGTACGTTCTTTCAGAAAAGAACGTTGGGCCGGAACGGAAATCGCGTTAAAAAACGTCAACAGCAGAACAGCGATTCCACTCGGGACAAGTTGTCTTGCGGGCAAAGGCTTGCGTAACATCGATCGTTGCTTCCAGGTATTCAGGATCCGGATGGAGCGTGCGGTCAAACCACAATATACAACAGTTTGCCTGCAAGTGTGGCATCAGAGTGAAAGACGGATGACACCAATCTAGCAGTGCTATGGTGCAATCAGGAGTTCCCTCGTCTGACTTATCCATAGATCCTGATTTTGCTCGCACGTGTCGGGCTCCAGAGGTTTCGATGTATCACCGGCTTACTCCGATAACCGGAATCTTTCTCTCGGCTGTGGTTGGGATTGTGGTAGATCGCCTGGCTTGTCCGGGGCCTCTCGTCTATTTGATATCAGGCCTGATGGTTGGAGTTGTTTTTTTGCTGTGCACTCTTCATCGAGGGGATGAACTTCGTTCGGCCGACTCTACCCGCCGATCGGACTGGAGATCATTAGGGATCTGCCTGACGTTGTGGGTTCTGGTTGGAAGCAGCTTCGCGTTCTGGCATTACCTGGATTGGTGGTATGAGCCGTCGGACGCTTTCAGACGTGGTTTGTCAGAACCAACGCCGGTTACCGCCATCGTCGAAGTAACTCGTGTTGCAAACGTCGAACCGGCAGAACCATGGCATCCGTTGCGACGAGGTGCTGGGGGGGAGCGAGTCAAAATGGAGGTTTCGATCAGGGCTCTGCATCAATTTACCGAGGCAGGGTTTCAGTGGATACAAGTTTCCGGACACGGCACGCTACATTGTTCCATTTCGGCCGGACAACAGATGGTGGTGCCCTGGAGTACTCTGCAGGCCGGCACTCGTTTGCGCGTACTGGCGACTGCTATACCTCTTCGGCATGCAGCCAACCCCGGAGGTTGGGACTCGGCAACACACCGCTGGGGACGCAGGCAGAGTTTTATATTGAGCGTTGGTAATACGCCCGAAGCTGTTCAGATAACCGGTAAATCAAATCGATGGATAACCCAGTTGAGGGACCGTATCCGCAATGTGATGCGGAATCATTTAAGGACCAGCCTGCGCGTAAAACAGTTCAGGTTGGCTGCCGCCGTGCTGCTGGGAGATCGCTTCCAGCTCAACCAGCAGGAACTGGAATTGTTTGCAGAAGGTGGTGTTATTCATGTCATGGCGATTTCCGGGTTGCATGTTGGGATTCTTGCTTTGGGTCTGTTATTTCCGGCCAGATTCTTTCCGCGGGCGCAGAGGTGGTTGGCAATTGGAGCATTAGCAGTGATTTGGTTTTATGCTGTCGTTGTAGATTTGAGGCCCCCGGTCACCAGGGCGGCGATACTCATCACCGTTTCTGTCGTCGGTCGATCGATTTACCGCGAGAATCATGCTGTCTATTCACTCTATCTGGCAGGGCTTATTATTCTGACGATTGATCCGTCGGCTTTGTTTTCCGTGGGAACCCAATTATCGTTTGTGGCAGTCGCGACGTTGATCATGAGCAAACAGGTCTGGCAGGTAGATCGTTCCCGAATTCAGCGATTGCTGATTCGTCGAAAAACCCTCCCCACTCGTCTCTTGTTTCATCTGTGCGGAAGTTTTAAGGCGACAGCCTGCGCTACCTTGATGGTTGTTATCGTAGCCTTCCCATTAACCTCGGCCAATTTTCATCTGGTCAGTCTGGTTGGCTTTCTGCTTAACACGCTGCTGGCCATCCCGGTAGCTGTGGGTATCCTGAGTGGCTTTTTCGTTTCCTTGCTGGGAAGTGTGCCAATGCTGGAGTCTGTACCCGCGGTGATTGCGGAATTCTCTTTTGCGTCGATCTGGCAACTCAGCGAGTGGGCACATTGGGGATCGTCAGGCGTCTTCTGGTTATCAGGGCCAACGGATCTTTGGTGCGTTCTGTTTTATGTGCTTCTGGCTGCAGCAGTTGGTATCATTCCAACTCGCTTCCCCACACAAGCAACTTTAGGCTGGTGCCTGGGAGTTTGGGTGTTGGGTAGTCTCTTTTTCTGGCCGCACCGAATGGGAATGAAGACAGAGGTGGATGAGTTCCGTTTGGTGTTTATTAATGTTGAACATGGAACTTCTGTGCTTCTGGAAATTTCCAATGGAGGAGTGTGGCTTTATGATGCAGGCAGCTTGAAGGATTTCAGGATGGTGGGGCGGGAAATCGCGGATGTTCTGTGGAGCCGGGGACATAGTCGGATTGATGGGATTCTTGTGTCCCATGCAGATCTTGATCACTTCAACGCTGTTCCGTTTCTTCTTCCCCGCTTTGCTCCGAAACAGATACTCGTTTCCGATCGAACCTATAAGCAGCTATTTGTACCCGGCGACAAGGAAAAGAAGGGGGCGGCAGTTTCTTATCTGGCTCAACAACTGGACGCGACCGACGCACAGTTGCAGACGATCTCTGCCGGAGACCAGTTTCAATTGGGGACGGCAGATCTGAAAGTGTTAGGGCCAAACGCCAGGCACATCTATTCTTCGGACAATGATGCCAGCCTGGTATTGATGCTGAGCTATCGGCGAAACCTGGTGTTATTGCCGGGAGATATTGAAGCAGAAGGTATCGGCATTCTGCAGCAACAAGTGCAACGCGAACATTGCGATGTTTTGATGGTTCCTCATCATGGAAGCGTGCACAGTGAGCCAGAGCTTTTCAGTCAATGGAGTCTTCCTCGGTATGCGGTGATCAGTACCGGTCACAAGGAATTGAGCAGACGTGTGCTGAACAGCTATCGACGAGTGGCTGGCCGGCGAGAGGGAAACGTGTTGATGACAAGTCGTGAAGGGTTGATTGAATTCCGAGTCGAGCAAACGGGATTAGAGCCATTCACTAAGTAGTTCTCTTAGTTGTGCTCGGGCTCGGTGCAAGCGACTGCGAACCGTGCCGATACTGATGTTCAGTACATCAGCGATTTGCTGGTAATCCAACTCCTCAATTTCACGAAAGACGATTACCTGTTGGTGATCCTCCGGAAGTTTCGCGATGGCCTGCCTGAGTGCCGTCTGAAATTCCCGACTTTCATAGCGTTGTTCGGCAGATTGTTCTGTAGAAGGAATCATCATTTGAGAGGGGTCGATGGGATCGGGGCGTTGTCTTCGTTGTCGAGTACGTGCGATGTTGAATCCGATCCGGTAAATCCAGGTGAAAAAGTGAGCGTCTTCCTGTAGCGAATTCAATTTGCGAAATACTTGAACAAACGTCTCCTGCGTTACGTCGAGTGCTTCTTCCGAGTTGTTTGTTACAGGCAGTAACGCTCGATAAAGTCGGTTCTGATACAGGTTAATCAATTCAATAAGCGCAGTACGATCACCCTGTTTCGCGGCTTGGACGAGGTTGACATCGGTGGAGTCGGAATTCACGATGCTAAAAGTCATTGAAGTAGGACGCCCGACAGCGTTTGCCTCCGTAACAAACAAACAACGCCAGTGGCATCAGATTGGGTGGTAGGATACACCAATAAGAAAAGGCCATACAGGCGCCGGTGCCCCCTACACGCATATTGTTCACCAAATGCTTCCCCGGTGTCAATTATTTGGTTTATGGCACACCGCTGTCACGTCTGAAGCAGCCATTTCCCTCTCTGGATAAGGGAGCTTTTGCTGAAATCGGAGTATTTTCAGTTTAACTTCAATCCGCTTCCCAGTAAGACACTTTTTTGTACATCGAGGTCGTGTTGATAGCTGAATGGAAATTCCTTGGCCCCATTGAGCACAGCGGCCATCTCGAGAAAGTCTCCGTCATACCGTCCACCTGATAGGGGGAGCTCGACCAGCTGCGATCCTTTGGTATGGTTTTCTTTGGCAGATTCCAGTGTTAATTCGAGGACCGGTTTTTCCAGAGGTCGCAGAACGATCGTCCCTTCGCTTCCGACGACAACGAATTGGCGTCGTCGAAAACCGTCCACTTCGAGCATTGCTGATCGAATAGTGGCGGTCGCTTTCGGATAGTCAAAGACCGCCAGCATGTTATCGACCAGAGCGTCTTTGTCGGGGTACGTAGTGCGTGGAAAGGCCGTGATTCGCTGCGGCGTTCCCATCGCCACATGGAGCGAATCGATGAGATGACAGCCTAACTCAAACATCGTGCCTCCAGCATACCTGGCAAGTTGTTTTCGGGTCTGGTCACCAATTTTCTTACTGATGACTCCATCCACTTCAAACACATCACCCAGCAGGCCTTCTCGAATGGACTTGAAAATAAATTGAAACCCTGGGTTATAGCGAAACATATATCCCATCTGTATCAGAACGTCGTTTTCCTGAGCCATCTGAACCAGTTTTTCAAAGCCGGAATAATTAACCCCGGCGGGTTTATCGAGGTGGATATGTTTGCCGGCTGCGACGCATGCCTTTGCTGCCTGGATGAGATCCTCTACTTCCGTTTCTACGCAAACGAATTGCAGTCCTGCAACATTCAGCAATTGTTCCTCTGTCATCCGCGGTACATCTTTATAGGCAGCACTGTTTTTAACACTGTTCCAGCGAGCGTCATCTGGTTCCACGACACCGACGACATCGTACAAGTCAGAAAACTTGCGAGCCGTTCCAATTTTTCCGCTGGCGTGGGCATGTTTGGTTCCGATTTGGCCGACCTTGATTTTGGACGTACCTGTTTGTTTTCCCCAGGCCTGGAGTGCGGGCAGCGCGGCATAACTTCCAAGTGCAGAAAGACAGGATAGGAAGGTTCTTCGATTTGTCATGCTTTTGTCCTTACAGGAAAGATCTATTTCGTGCGACTGGTTGCCGAAGTATTCAATACCCGACGGCGGCTCCGTCTTTTCGGGGCTCCGTGGCACCATGTAGTACTCCGTTTTTGTGGTCAATCAGGATTCCCTGATAGCCTCCAAAACCTCCAACACTTCGACGCACCTGATGGCCGCGTGATGTCAGTTCCTCGATAATGTGGTCTGGGACTCCGGACTCGACTTCAACGATTCCTGGTCCCATACTGCGTTTGCCAGTGGGAGTTGAACTTCCGAGGTGACGAATTCGGGAAAGGTCACCTGCCTGTTGAACATTCATTCCAAAGTCCACCATATTGACGAGGATTTGTACGTGGCCCTGAGGTTGCATGTCCCCGCCCATGACTCCAAAGGAGAAATAGGGTTTGCCATCTTTGGTTACCATGGCGGGAATGATGGTGTGAAAAGGGCGCTTATGGGGTTCCAGACAATTGCGATGGTCCTCGTCCAGTGAGAATAATGCCCCGCGATTTTGAATGGCGAACCCAACTTCAGGAGGAGTAACCCTGGATCCAAATCCATGAAAGATACTCTGGATCAGTGAACAGCAGTTTCGGTCTTTGTCGACGACGGTCAGATAGACAGTATCCCCATGCTGGATTTTGGGATCACCATGGCGGACCTGCTGCCTGGCCTGTTTCATATCAATGAGTTCCCCTCGCTGCTGCGCATACTCTTTGGAAATAAGTGAGTCGACCGGAACATCAGCGATGTCAATGTCTGCATAGAACTGAGCTCGATCTTCAAACACAAGTTTTTTGGCTTCACTGAACAGGTGAAACCAATCGGCACTGCCTGGTCCCATTTTCCTGACGTCATACGGTTCAATCAGGTTGAGCATCTGCAGAGCTGCGATCCCCTGTCCATTAGGTGGAAGTTCCCAAACATCGTATCCCCGGTAACTGGTTGATACAGGCTCGATCCAGCTTGCCTTGTGATCCACGAAGTCTTTCCTCGTAAACAGTCCACCCACCTGATCACTGTAGGCTACGATTTTCCGTGCAATCTTTCCTCGATAGAAGGCATCTGCTCCCTGTTCGGCAATCAGTTGATAACTGTCTGCCAATTTGGGCAGCCGAAAGATCTCTCCAAATGCGGGAGCGCGTTTTCCATCAATCAGATAGGTTTGTGCTGATCCGGCGTTTTCGGCGAGTGACGCAGCAGAAACCTTCCAGTAATGTGCAATGACTTCAGAAACTGTAAAGCCCTCTCTGGCAGTACGGATTGAGGGAGCAAGTAGTTGTTTCAGCGGAAGTGAACCAAACCGTTGGTTTAATGCTTGCCAGCCACTCACGCATCCAGGAACCGACCAGGCGAGTGGACCGAATAGAGGAATTTCCTGTAGATCCTTCGAGGCAAAGTACTCACGAGTTGCTTTGTATGGACTGCGACCGCTGGCGTTTAAGCCATAGAGTTTTTGAGTTTTGTTGTCCCAGTAAATACAGAACAGGTCACCTCCAATGCCATTACTCATCGGCTCGACTACTCCCAGCATGGCGTTTACCGCTATGGCGGCATCCACCGCATTCCCACCGGATTGCAGAATACTGAGTCCGGTCTGCGCTGCGAGTGGATGGCTGGTTGCCACCATGCCGTTTCTGGCTACGACGACACTTCGGCTCTGGTTCGAGGGTGCGATGGGGCGATCGTAACCTGCCTGACGGGTTGGGTCCTGAGTCTGAGCATCGAGAACTGGTTCGGTCATGAAAGTGCTGGCCAAAATGAGAATGGAGGTGAAGGGGAGCAGGAAGTAATTTTTGATCGGTACGGTCATGATATCGGACAATTTGCTTCGCCTGGGTACAAAACGACGGGAGATGACTCGATCGGGTGAAGATAATAGAATGGTTGGAGGACCGCTCGTGTTATCCTCGATTGTCTTTTAGATTACCAAACGAAATTGCTTCGTTCATGAACATTGTTATCAAATCCTCGATAGTTCTACTTCTTACTCTGTTTGGATTGACCAGTCTGACAACCCAGGTGGCAGCCCAGTCGAATGATCAGGATTCGATCAAAGCCGCGGTGGCACGAGCGATCAAGCCGATTGTGAAGAGTGCCGAAAGTTATGTGACACAGAAGGAGTGTTTTTCGTGCCACCATCAGTCGCTGCCTGTAATAGCTGCAGCCCAGGCGGAATTGCTTGGGATTCGTGTCGATCGGCAGTGGCTTGAAACACAAAGAATATTTACAGCTGATTTTTTTCTCAAACGTAAAGGTCAACTGGCTGAAGGACGAGGGGTGCCTGGAGGGCCGTTTACGGCGGGATACGCTCTAGCACAACTCATCACGACAGCACAACTTACTTCTTCCGAAGAGGAGCAGTCGCCAGCACGGCCCGCAGGTGCAGATGCACTGGTCGGTTATCTGTGGAAGACGTACAAACCAGACCGTCCCTGGAAAATCAACACGATCCGACCTCCTTTGGAGTCCAGCGATTTCACAGCAACTGGATTGGCAGTGGCTGCCTTGAGCAGGTATGAACCTGATCAGTTGAGTCAGCATGCGGCAGACATCCGTCAGTGGTACCGACAGACTCAAGCTGTTTCTGCCGAAGATCGGGCATTTGAGCTGATGGGATGGTATTGGCTCACCAATTCGGACTATGCTGTTGCCGCTCGTAACTTGCTACCGACAAATCGCGAAAACGGCTCGCGTTCCGCCAAGTCGTTACCTGCGACTGTTGCCACACCAGAGGAGATTGATGTGGAGGGTGACAGAGAGCAACTGCAAATAATGATTTCGGAATTGAAGCAGCGTCAGAGGAAAGATGGAGGCTGGGGGCAGACCGATGACATGGCAAGTGATGCCTATGCGACCGGTCTTGTGTTAACGGCCCTGTCTGTAGCAAATTCGGAGTTGGTACGGGAAAAATGTTATCGCCGTGGCATTCAATATCTGTTGAAGAATCAGGAGAATGATGGTTCCTGGCACGTTTTGACGCGTAGTAAACCGATCCAGGAGTACTTTGAATCTGATTTTCCTCATGGGAAAGATCAGTTCATTTCTATCGCGGCATCGTGTTGGAGTGTGATCGCACTAAGTCGTTATGTTGACGGCCAGCGGAAAACCGGAAGATAGCCTGTTTTCGAAGGCAAAACGTCCAGTTTTCATCTATTAGATGAGCTTATTCCCACTTGCATATCCCCTTGATAGTGGTAGATTTAAGGGATTAATGATTATCCGTACTGGTATACGGACTGAGTATTGGTCTTTTTGACTGGGGTGTACCTGAAACAGGGCAGTTTGGTTGGAAACATTGGATCGGCGGCTGTTCAACGGTTGGGCAGTGGTGCCGGTAGAGGAAGTAGAAACACACCTATGACAATCACTAGAGAACGTAAGCAGGAACTAATCGGCGAATTTAAGAATGCAGATAATGATACCGGGTCTCCGGAAGTTCAAATCGCAATCTTATCGACTCGGATTAATAACCTCACCGAACACATGCGGTCACACAAAAAAGACTATGCATGCCGCCGTGGATTGCTGGCACTTGTCAGCCGCCGCCGTCGGTTGTTGGACTACTTGAGAAAGATCGATCCTCAGCGATATTTGGATATTATCGGTAAGTTAGGCATCCGAAAGTAGAATTCGGAGGCCAACCGGTCATCGCAGATTGTCCCTGGTTTTTACCGGGGACAATCTCATATACGGAGTGTAACTCACTCGAAACAGCCAGCGTCTCCTCCCGAAGTGAGCTTCTCTGTTGTCTTACCTACAACGAGGCTAAGGTGCAGGGGACGAATGGGCTGATGTTGTTTTTGAAAAGATGGAAGTATTTGAAGGGCCTCGTATGAGATGAGGCTTGCAGGATTTTGTAGGTAAGAGAAAGAATTGTACGAATGCAAAAGGTACGTGTAGAAAAAGAGATTGGTGGCCAGACGTTTTCGCTGGAAACCGGGTTTATCGCCAAACAGGCAGGGGCCTGTGTAATCGCTCAGTATGGTGATTCCGTTGTATTAAATGCTGTCACGTCGGGGGCGCCTCGCGAGGGCATCGACTTCTTCCCGCTGATGTGTGATTATCGGGAACGATTTGCAGCAGCCGGGAAATTTCCTGGCGGATTTTTGAAACGGGAAGGTCGCCCTTCCACAAAAGAAACATTAACATCGCGTCTGACAGACCGACCGATCCGGCCGTTGTTCCCGAAGGGATTTAACGATGAAGTGATGTGTCAGTCGACCGTGATTGCCAGTGATGCACTCAATGACGGAGACGTGATTGCCATGAACGGCATTGCGGCAGCACTGCATATTTCACCGTTGCCGTTTGCTGGTCCGATCGCTTCGGTTCGCGTGGGACGTATTGATGGTCAATTGGTAACCTTCCCGACTGTCGAAGACCTGGAAGAGAGCGATCTGGATATGATCGTTTCGGGTAGCCTGGAAGAAATCCTGATGATTGAAGGGTTTGCTCGGGAAATGCCCGAAGATGAAATGGTGGAAGCCATTCTGTATGCTCACGAAGGGATTAAACAGGTTTGCGAACTGCAGAACGAACTGTACGAAAAGTGTGACGTGCAGAAACAGGAGTTTGTTGCTCCGGAAGACGATGGTCTGGCTGATATCCTGATTGATCGGTTTTCGGAAGAATTCCGAGCTGCTCAGTTGACCGAAGGTAAGCAGAATCGCGCCAACGCGGTGAACGAAGTGAAGAGTAAGATCAAGGAAGAAATGATTCCTGATCCCGAGGCAGAAGGAGCTATTTGCTCGAAGGCCCTGGGCAATGCTCTTTACAAACTTGAGTCAAAGATTATCCGGCAACTGATCGCGGAAGGAACTCGTCCCGATGGCCGTAAGCCTGACGAATTGCGTAACATTGAATGTCACGTAGACGTTTTGCCTCGCGTACACGGTTCAGCAGTCTTCCAGCGGGGAGAAACGCAGGCTTTGGTCACGGTGACGTTGGGAACGAGCAAAGATGAACAGCGTGTCGATGGTATCACCGATAACTACTCCAAGAAATTCATGTTGGATTACAACTTCCCTGGCTACAGTGTAGGGGAAGCCAAACCAAATCGTGGGCCTGGACGGCGTGAGATTGGTCACGGAATGCTGGCTGAACGTAGTGTCAAAGCTGTCCTTCCAGACCCGGAAGAATTTCCTTATACGATTCGGGTAATTTCTGATATTACCGAATCCAATGGTTCTTCTTCCCAGGCATCTGTTTGCGGAGCAACACTTGGGTTGATGGCCGCAGGTGTGCCGATCAAGAACCCGGTTGCCGGTATCTCCATTGGGCTGGTTCAGCAAGGAGATCAGAATATCCTGCTGACAGATATCCAGGGAGCGGAAGACCACTTCGGCGACATGGACTTCAAGGTTGCGGGTACTCAGAAAGGTATCACCGGAATCCAACTGGATCTCAAGATCAACGGGATCAGTGAACAGGTGATTCGCGACAGTCTCGCTCAGGCGAAAGAAGCTCGGATCAATATCATGCGTGAGATGATTCGTGAAATTGATCGTCCGCGTGCTGAAACCTCACCATACGCTCCACGTTTGATTCGCGTTAATATCGCTCCGGATAAGATCGGAGCTCTGATCGGACCAGGAGGCAAGAATATTCGCCATATCCAGGAATCGACGGGTACTGTGGTTGAAGTGGATGATGATGGTGTTGTCACGATTGCATCGACCAATGCCGAGTGGGCTGAAGAGGCTCGCGGTCTGGTAGAAGCCTATACGGCAACCGTTCAGGTTGGAAAGATCTATGAAGGTCCGATCAGTAGCATCAAGGACTTTGGGATCTTTGTTGAGATTTTGCCCGGGCGTGATGGATTGTGTCACATCAGTGAGCTTTCCGAACACTACATTTCTGATATTGCAGCAGCAGTCAACGAAGGCGATGTTGTGAAAGTGAAATGCATCGGTGTGGATGATCATGATCGCGTCAAGTTGAGTCGTAAGGCGGCCTTAGTGGAACTTGGTGAAGAAGACGACTGGGAACCCCAGGAACGGTCTGAAAATGATGGCGAACGACGCGAGCGTCGTCCGCGCCGTGATGGTGATCGTCGCGGTGGCGGTGGTGGACGTCGTCGTCGCCGGGAATAAACAGCCAGGCTATCTGGTTTGAAGTTTGATAACGTTCGGCCGGTTGCCCTGAGTTTCAGGTCGACCGGCCGTTTTATTGAGCTACTGGTACCGAGCGAGTCACAAAAATACTCTGGCTATTTTAGTCAGCAGGCTAAAATGAAGGTTTAAACAGATACTTCCTTCACCGGGGAGGTGAAGATGCTTCAAATGGATTTAAACACAGGTAAGACCTTGGACCGTGAAGTAGAACGTTGGCAGCAACGGGCTCAATTGCTGGAAAAGCAATACACTGAACTTGCGCAGATTGCCGGTTCACTGGCACATGAGATTAAGAATCCACTTTCAGTTATTCGTATGAATATGGAATTGGTGGAAGAAGATCTGGAAGAACCGGAAACGCCGCGTGAGCGTCGTGTCTGGACAAAACTTCAAACTGTCCACTCGCAGTGTCAGCGGCTGGAGAAGCTACTCAATGATTTTTTGAAATTTGCACGGTTACGGGACCTGGATCTCGAGATTGGCTCGCTCAATCGACAGATTACTGCCGTACTGGATATGTATGAAACTCAGGCCGAGGTCCAGAATGTAAAAATTAATCGGTATCTGGATCCTGAGCTGCCGGCGATGCATCTTGATGAGGAAACCTTACAGGCGGCGCTGGCCAATCTGGTTAAAAATGCGTTGGAATCGATGCCTGATGGCGGAGAACTTACAGCCATTACGCGAGTCACGCCGATCGGAATTGCGATGGATCTGATTGATACAGGTTGTGGAATGAGTGACAACACGGCACTGAATATGTTCAATGCGTTTTACACGACCAAGCCTACCGGGTCAGGTCTTGGACTCCCCATGGCTCGTAAAGTCGTGCAGGCTCATGCAGGACGTATTGATGTTCAGAGTCAGGAAACGGAGGGGACCAAGTTTACACTTGAATTTCCCACACCTGCGCGACTGGATGGACGTCGCGATTGAAACTGGAAACAGGATGAAGGTACCCAACAGTGACTGAAACTAAGGATATTCCGGAATTGGCGCCTGGCGACATTCGTGTGCTGGTGGTCGACAATGATCCACCATTGGCGACAGCGATGGTGGAGAGTCTGGAATCAGTGGGATACGACATCAGCATGGCGACTTCCGGTCCCGAGGGACTGAAGATGATTCAGCAGAATCAATATGATGTGGTCATCACAGATCTGATGATGAACGACGTGGATGGCATGGGGATTCTGGAGAATGCTTCCGAGTTATTGCCCAACGCGGAAGTGATTATGGTGACCGGGCATGCGACGGTTCCTCGGGCAGTCGAAGCCATGCAGTTAGGAGCCTACAACTTTCTGGAAAAACCGATTACTCCCAAACGCTTGAGAGCGATTACGGCGCGTGCTGTCGAAGCAGTCTCACTGCGACGCTGCAACGAAGAACTCCAACAACGGCTTGATGAAAAATTCGGGTTTGATGGCATTGTCTATGCCAGCGAGAAAATGAAATCCGTGATCGATCGCCTCAAACGTATTGCTCCTACCGATGCGACCGTTTTGATTACCGGTGAAAGTGGAACGGGCAAGGAACTGATTGCACAGGCAATTCATCAAAACTCTCCTCGTAAAGGCAAACGGTTGGTGCCACTGAATTGTGCGGCTGTTGCAGAGAATCTGGTAGAGAGCGAATTGTTCGGGCATGTGAAAGGAGCCTTTACCGACGCGCATTCGGATCGAATCGGAGCTTTTGAGTACGCTGATGGCGGTACGATTTTCCTGGATGAAATTGGTGATATGCCATTGGCAACTCAGACGAAACTGTTGCGAGTGCTCGAGGAGAGTCGAATTACTCGCGTAGGAGACAATTCGCCCATGGAGGTGAATGTCCGAGTTGTTTCTGCAACGAATCTGGTGCTGGAAGAGGCCGTCGAGAAAAACGAATTCCGTAATGACCTCTATTACCGCCTGAAAGTAGTGACGATTGAACTTCCTGCACTGCGTGATCGCCGTGACGATATTGTCCCTCTGGTGGATCATTTCCGTAAACAATGCAACGAACGCCATCGAAAAAATGTCACCGCAGTAACTCCTGCTGTCACTCGACGTTTCTACGCTTGCGACTGGCCGGGCAACATACGCCAATTGAGAAATACAGTGGAAAGCATGGTGGTGCTGGATGTCGACGGCGTGCTGGACGTAGATGATTTGCCTCCTGATTTTGAAGGGGGCATCGCAGACTTGTCCACCAGTTCCGTCGGTCCGGTTGATTTGATTGGTCAACCGATGTCCCAGATAGAAAAATGGGCCTATGAGCAAACATTAGCTCTCACCAATGGTAATCGCGAGGAAGCTGCCCGTATACTGGGAGTAGGTGCTCGCACAGTTTATCGCAAACTGAAAGAATTTGAATTGTAATCGTTTAATCAGTTTTTAACCCAGTGGATGGGAACACCATGGCAAGGATTGCACAGCTATCGACAAGCATCATCAATAAGATCGCTGCGGGAGAAGTGATCGAGCGACCGGCTAGTGTTGTCAAAGAGCTTGTCGAGAACTCCGTGGATGCCGGCGCGACGCGAGTCGATGTGACCATCGAAGAAGGTGGCAGTTCGCTGATTCGAGTCGTGGATAACGGTAGCGGCATCGACCCTGATCAAATAGAAATAGCGGTGGACAGTCATGCCACCAGTAAGATTCGTACCGCAGAGGATTTGTTTTCAGTCTCTTCGATGGGCTTTCGGGGAGAAGCGTTGGCGTCCATTTCGGAAGTCAGCAATATGGTCATTCGCAGTCGTACGGCCGAGAACGATGCTGGCATGATTCTGGAAATCAATGGTGGAAATCGTCAGGCTCCCGAACCGGTGGGAGGGCCTGTTGGTACGATGATCGAAGTCAGAAATCTGTTCTTCAATACGCCAGTACGTCGCAAGTATCTCAAGACGGCTCAAACTGAAATGGGACATATTACCGAAGCGTTCACTCGGATAGCGCTGGTTCATCCCCATATTCACTTTAGTCTTCGGCACAATGATCGAGTGAAGCACGATTTGCCCGCAGTGGATAATTGGAAAGACCGGATCGGTCACTTCTTTGGTCGCGATCTTGCGGAAGGACTGATCTGGGTAGAAAGCCACGACGAGGATGTTTCGATTTCCGGCTACGTCGCTGACCCGTCCTTCTTTCGTTCCAATACTCGTATGCAGTACCTGTTTCTTAACAACAGGCATATTCGTGATCGTAATCTGCAGCATGCTTTGGGAGAGGCCTATCGAGGGTTACTGCTGCATGGTCGCTATCCGATCGTATTTTTGAAGATGGAAATGCCTCCGGAAATGGTCGATGTCAACGTACATCCCACGAAACTGGAAGTCCGTTTTCAGGATGGCCGCCGTTTGTACAGCCAGCTTTTAAGCATGATCAGGAACAAATTCCTGTCGACTGACCTGACAGCCCATGTACGGGAGCACCAGGCAGAGGTGCCGAATAAGGAATCAGTAGCGGCCGCCACAGAACAGACTCAACGGATGAATTTTCAATTCGCTGGTACTCAGACAAATCCAGAGATGATTGGCAGGAGTGCAGTCGGATTGCCAGCAAGTTTCCGGCAGGCGCTGGATCCGGAGCAGTTGGCAACCGGTCTGGCTACCAGAACGGATCAGACTTCCGTGATGGCCGTGACGGAAGGTCCGGGCGGCATGGACGAAACGATTCGTGGAACTGAGACGCATACCACATTGGGGATTCAGATCCAGAATCGCTATCTGGTGACAGAGGATGAGCGAGGTATGGTGATTATCGATCAGCATGCTTTGCATGAAAGAATTCTCTATGAACAGTTTCGTACGAAGGCCATGGAAGGTACGCTTGAGACTCAGAGACTACTAGTACCCGAACCGGTTACATTGACGCCTGCCGAAGCAGCTGCAGTGCTGGAAAATCACGAGGCATTGAAGAAGCTGGGGATTGAAGTAGAACCATTCGGAGGAGATACGGTTCTGGTTTCAAGCTACCCGGCGATGCTACGACGCTTGAAAATCGAAGAGTTGATTCGGCAGTTGGTTGACGTCCTGCTGTCAGGGAAAGCGTCACCCGATAAGCGGGATGTATTGGACGATCTGTTGGCGATGATGTCGTGTAAGGCTGCAGTCAAGGCGGGAGATCCTTTGACGACAGAGGAAATCAAGTCTCTTTTAGAATTGCAGCACCTCTGTCAGGATTCGCACCACTGCCCCCACGGACGCCCTTCGGCACTCGTGTTCTCACGGGATGAACTGGATAAACGTTTTCAGCGAACCGGAATCTGAGTCACGGGTTCAGGGGCGAGGGGTTAACGCTTTCATGGCGTCCGGTTTGGCATAGACACTGTCCTGACCATAAGCCTGCCAGTAAATCACGCAGTTAATGTTCCGTGACTGAAACATTTCGAAGTCCTGCAAGCTGATGTCACAATGGCGAATCGCCAATTCCTTCAGTTCAGACATGGCAGCCAGACGTTTCAGATGCCGGCGATTCAGCGTCGAGTTGGAGAGGTTGAGGTGTGTCACGGCTGTGTTGGCCAAATGCTCGTAGCCTTCGTCCGTAAGGTCGGACCCCATCAGATGAAGACTGGAAAGTGCTGGCAATTGTTGTAAATGTTTCATTGCCTGGGAACTTACAGGACAGTCGGATAAATCCAGATACGACAATTCATCCAGTGTGCTGAGCAACGCCAGAGTGCTACCGGTGACAGGTGTCTGATAGAGAATCAAGTGCTCAAGATGTTGGGCTTGATGAAGTTCTGCCAACCAAAGGTCCTGGACATTCGAGTTGGCCAGATTGAGTGTGACCAGCTGTGGACAGCGCCCGATCGCATTCAGGACAGATTGACTCAGCTTCAGCCCACGCAGACTGAGTGATTGCAGTGAAAGCGTTGGTAACACCTGAGCCAGACTGACACTCGAACATTGAGTAAAACTGAGATCAAGATGCTGACAATGCGAGTGTTCGCTGAAGTGTTCGAGTCCCTTGTCCGTCATGTCCGTACCTCGGAGATTCAAGTCTACGATATGTAAGTCGTGGATCCCGCGTAGGGCTTCATCTGTGACACTGGAATCCGCAAGATTCAGTATCAGGGGGTAGGACGTGGTTAGTTTTGAAAGAGCATCCTGATACTGGTGACCAAGCTCGCACCCCTCTAAACTCAAGTATCGTAACTGGTCGTTTAACTTCAGGTACTGCACACCGTCCCAGGATATACGGGTATTAGCCAGATTGATCGTCTGCAATTCTCTGTGCTCTGCCAGTTCCTTGATGTTATCGTCCGAAGTGGATGTATAGGCCAGGTGCAACTCACGCAGCAATGGGAACTGTTTCAAATGGCCCGAGTGCCGTGGATCCCAGGCAGGATTATTGCTCAGCTTAAGAGACTTGATGCCTTTGCAATGGGTGAGATACCTGAGCCCGCTGCCACTCAAGTTTAATGACTGTAGTTCCACCGACTCCAGCTTGTTCAGTCTTTGCAGCGGTTCCAGATCGGAATCATTGAATTGGCCATGCCGTACGGACAGCCGTTTAAGATCTGACAATTCGCTCAGTAACTCAAAGGTTTCCTCTGTTTCCAGACACTGAGCGTCCAGTTCTACGCTGACAATCTGGCCAGTCTGTTCGTCCAGATCTATTTTTACCAGGACTCCAAATCGTTCTTTCAGGCCTTGGCCTGCCTTGGATAGCTTCTCCGTCGGCAGGCTCGATATGGAAGTGAATTGAAGCGTGGCCAAGGCGGTCACAAAAATGGTGACCAACAGGGTTGCCAGGAATGCAGGAGTTTTCATATGTCTGGACGAATGCGGGATGGGGCTGGAACGTGTTAATTAAACACATCAAAATGTATTGAACTAACTAAATCAAGTCTGCGTCAATGTCTACTCGGGGAGGTTTGCCGATTATGACGGCTGTCTGAAGTACTCCCCGAAATGTGGTTATTCACGAATGAAATTGCCGAGGTTATAACAGAGTATTACACAGGGGAGGGGGCAGTCGTCAAAGCGAGAGGTATATTTCGTTGAGTGAATCAAGCGGGAATCCCACATCAGTGATTTGTGTCAGTATTGGTCGAGGACGACACAAGCACATGAGAGCCGAGCATCAGCATTTGGCTGAGAACGGCGCCCAGCTGGTTGAATTACGCCTGGACTACATTCGCCGAGCAGTGACACTTAAACGTCTGTTGAAAGATCGCAAGTGCCCGGTAGTTGCTACCTGCCGCCGCCCTCAGGATGGTGGCAAATGGGAAGGTACAGAAGCCGAACGGGTGATGTTGCTGCGTGCTGCCATCGTAGAAGGAGTCGACTACGTTGATCTGGAAGAAGATATTGCGGATGAGATTCCTCGTTACGGTACGACCAAACGCATCATCAGTATGCATGACTTTGACGAAACGCCGGATGATCTGGAGGCAATTCATAGCCGTCTCGTCAACAAAGATGCAGATATTGTCAAACTAGCCTGCATGGCAAATTCACCTCACGATGTCACTCGCATTTTGCAACTGATCCAGAATAGTAGAGTTCCCACGGTCGGGATTTGCATGGGGGATATTGGAATGCCGAGTCGTCTTCTGGCTGGGAAGTTTGGCGCTCCGTTTTCCTTCGCTACATTTCATCACGAACGTACTATTGCTCCCGGGCAACTCAGTTTTAAGGAGATGACCGAGGTTTACAGGTATGAGTCCATAGACGCGGATACGGAAGTGTTTGGCGTGATTGCTGATCCGGTGGGACACAGTTTGAGCCCGGTCATACACAATGCTGGTTTTAGTCAGCTGAAGATGAACAAAGTTTACCTGCCGTTCCGAGTTCCCAAAGATCACCTGCACCAGTTTATTGATGAAGCGCCTGTATTAGGTATTCGGGGGCTGAGTGTCACGATTCCTCATAAACAGGAAGTGATGGCTTTCTTGACGAAGATCGAGTCCGGTGCTCGAAAGATTGGAGCTGTTAATACGGTAGTCTTCGAAGGTGATCAGATTGTCGGCTATAACACAGATTTGTATGGAGCGATGGTAAGTCTGGCGGAAGCCGCCGGAGAAGATCCGGACGACAGGTGGCTGGAGGGTAAGCGAGTGCTTCTGCTGGGGGCAGGTGGTGTTGCCCGGGCGATTGGCGTGGGCGTCAAGGATCGTGGAGGTGAACTATTGGTGACTTCCCGAACGTACGAAAATGCGATGGAGCTGGCAATGAAGCTTGAAGGGGAGGCTATTGCCTGGGAGGATCGTCATTCAGCAAATGCAGATGTGCTAGTGAATTGCACTCCGGTTGGTATGCATCCCCACATGAATGAAACACCTTTTGAGGAAGCTGGTCTGACGCGCAACATGATCGTCTTCGATACAATCTATAATCCCGAACAGACATTACTCATAAAACAAGCTCGTCAAAATGATTGCCAGACTGTGACCGGTGTCGAGATGTTTGTCAGGCAGGCCGAATTGCAATTCAAATTGTTCACCGGCGAAGCGGCACCTCTGGATATTATGCGAGATACATTTCGTCGTGCGATTTCGTCAGCGAAGTATTAAAGGCGAAGTGGTATGAGCAACGTCTTCCTCACCGGATATCGTGCGACAGGGAAAACGACTGTTGCAGAACTGATTGCTGCCGCTCTGGGAAAAGAGGCCGTTGACGCGGACGTTTTTCTCGAACAGCGCGCAGGCAAGACAATCGCGCAGATCTTTCAAGAGGAAGGTGAGCAGGGTTTTCGAGATCGCGAAACAGAAGTTGTTCAGGAGCTGGCCCATGGTGAAGATAGGGTGGTGGCTTTGGGCGGTGGTGCGATTCTCAGAGAAGAAAACCGTCGGGCCTTGGAGGGACGAGGAGTCACTGTGTGGTTGACGGCCAGCCCGAATGTAATTTTCGAGCGTATGAATACCGATCCGTCGACGGGCCAGCGACGTCCCGCTCTTACTTCAGCAGGTGGGCTGGAGGAAATTCGATCACTGCTTGCAGTACGAACTCCGCTTTATCAGGCTGTAGCAGATTTTACCGTCGATACCGATACAAATACTCCTCAACAGGTAGCGGAAGAAATTGTGGCCAGAATAAGTAGAGAATCTGCTGGACACTAAGTTCGGATCTTCTCTTTAATGATGCGCCAGGCAAACAGCATGCCACCCATGGCTGATAAGCCGATCATAAGTATGAACGGAAAGACATCGACGTATCGGAACAGGGCTGGTGATGTCTGTTTCCAGAGTGTGTCCCAGCTCAGCACGACAAACACCGCCGCCAGACTGAGATACGGCCCAAAAGCGAGTTCGTTTTCTTTGCGAACGATGGCCTGCAGGATTCCGATGAGGACACCTGCGAATGGGGCGAGGAAGAATGTGAGGATCACAGCCTGCCATCCCAGGAATGCTCCAATCATCGCCATCAATGTTACGTCGCCAAATCCCATCGCCTCCTGACGCAGCGCGATCTGTCCAATGATGCGGACGCTCCAGACCAGTACCAGACCAGCTGTCATCCCAACGATTGCACTTAGCAGGCTTTCCCATTGTGAGGCCGATCCCCAGCGCCATATGGCAATCAGGAATATCCAACCAAGCATGCAACTTGCGGCAATGACAGTTGTTACCGTAAAAGGCTTACGTCGTCTTGGTTCGTTTGCTGGAAGCGACTTACGTCTCGGGCGAATCACACTGGCGAGCATGTATTGCAGGCCTCGCTTGAAGCCGTAACGCAGCGTGCAAAGTTTGGGCATACTTGCCAACCCCCAAAAACCGAGCATACCCATGGCATATAACAATGCCCGTGGTTCAGTACTCCAGGTAAACCAGTCTTTCGGGGAATGGGCGTGAAGATGCACGACGATCCCCTGGGACAACGCTTCCGTATCCAGCAATCGGCTTGCTGGTAGAAACGTGGCCAGCACTAATGCCAGCAGCGTGCCAAAGACCGTCACTTCATCTGGAATCATTCTTTCGTCCATGTCTACGAAGGTCGCGATGCAGAGTAGAGTGGCCATGCATAGAAATGGAATAGTCTGAGACCAGAGAAAACTCGGATCGGCGTTAGCATGGGCCGAGTCTGCCAGGCTGGTGAAATGTGAGTAGGCATAAGCAAAAAATATCGCCATACCCAGTTCGATCCAGAGCGGTCGAACCCAGAACAGATATCCATGCTGGCGGGTTTCCCCTTTCATTCTGAGCCAGCCCATGACAGGAATTCTGGTCGTCCAGTGTCTCTGCGAAACTTTCTCAGGTAACCGACCCCAGGGACTGATGGCCCTTTTGTTCCAGGCCAGATTGTAAATTCCCCAATTGACGAACATACCCACAACCGATCCAAGAATCATGACGATCAGGCAGGTGCTCCAGCTGAACATGCGACTTTCCAGTGCTGTGGTAAACGGATGGGAATTTAGAAAGTGTCGGGGCGGACAACCAATTCGATGCGTTGATTTGCCTCTCGCCCCTGATCCGATGCCGTGGAGTACCGCGGGTGATTATTTCCTCGGGATACAAGGGAGAATTGGTTGGCGGGTAGCTGAGTCATCCCGACCAGGTAATTGTATACCGAGGTGGTCTGCTGGATAGCCTGTTGGTGGTCATCGTTGGGAGTCAGACCGGAAGCAGCGTGACCTTCAATCATGACTTGTTGTTTGGGGTACTGCTGTTTGACTGCAGCCGCCACTCGGTCCAAAATGGTTTTTCCTTCATTGCTGAGTGCGATCGTGTTGGCGTTGAATAACTGACTGCGAGGGACTTCAATGCGAATGTTGTTGCCATCCCGGCCTATCACAAGGCCTTCAATGCTGACCGCATCCAATGTGGTTGAGCTGGATGCGGTGTCGGCTGACAAGTCGATGCCCGAGTTGTTGGCGAGACGGGCATTAGCGTCCTTTAATTGCTGTTTTACCAGATCCAGTTCATTGGCCGTGACTCGGAATTGCCTTCTCGCTTGTGCAAGATCGTTGTTCAACTCATCAATTCTGGTGGTAAGTTGGTCGACGGTTGATTCTCCGGATGTTGCCTCACTGAGGTCCGGTCCGGCTCCACCCCCTTCACCTTGAGTGGAAGAATCACCCGGCCGATTCCACTGGAATTTGCCATCTGGACCAACCTGGCAGCCAACCATCATGATCAGCACAGGTAACAGGAGGTATGTAGCAGTAGTTTTCATAATTGCCCTATGTATCAAACCAGATTCAGGGGGCGTCATCGTATCAAATCAGGTGAGTGACAGGAAATAGCATTGGAGCAGTCTGTATTTTGAGCTGGACTTCGCTTGACAGCAGTTATCTGTGATCTACGATTGAATATTGACTGCAAACGTAACTCTTTTCGGATGACCCCATGAGATTTCTTAACTACTACAGCATTTGCGATTGCCTCTGTTGTTGCTGATTTCACAGCAATGGCCGTTGTAGTATGTCCGTTTAATCTCTCTTTAACCACAATCATTCGAAATGTCTTCACGCGAAAATAAACAGCAACTTCCGGATTTGACTCAGCAAATCCTTAAAACCTACCAGGATCTGGGTACGATCAACCATCTGGGGCATACGCCCTTGCCACAATTGGACAAGATTGTCGAAATTCTGGCGGACTTTAAAGAGGTTTTGTATCCAGGATATCGTCGACGTCAGAGGCTTCATCACGATAATATCTCCTATTACGTCGGAGATCTTATCGATCAGATCTTCAACGAACTTTCGATCCAGATTGCCCGAGCTTTTCAGCATGAAGATGTTGTATCTGAATCACGGGGCACGTGGAGTGCTTATCTGGAGCAGGGGGAGCAGATTACCTTAAAGCTGTTGGAGCGTCTGCCTGAATTGCGAAGAATTTTGGCGACCGATGTTCAGGCGGCTTACGATGGGGACCCCGCTTGCAAGAGTCTGGACGAAGTGATCTTCTGCTATCCGGGGCTGGATGCGATTACAGTACATCGAATTGCTCACGAATTATATCTCTTACAGGTCCCATTCATTCCTCGCATGATGGCTGAATGGTCCCATAAAGAGACCGGAATTGATATTCATCCGGGAGCGACGATTGGTGAATCGTTCTTTATCGACCATGGCACCGGAGTTGTTATTGGAGAAACAACCGTCATCGGTAAACATGTCAAACTTTATCAAGGAGTGACATTGGGAGCGTTGAGTTTCCCGACTGATGCCGACGGTAACATCATCCGAACGATGAAGCGGCACCCGTCAATCGAGGATCATGTGGTGATATATGCTTCTGCAACCATCCTGGGCGGTGATACGACCGTAGGGCGTCACAGCGTGATCGGTTCGAGTGTCTGGTTGACTCGCAGTATTCAACCTCACACGACCGTTACTCTGGAGAAGCCAAAACTGCGGATGCGTGCTGATAGCAAAGAGGCTGTCACCAAGGATTCCGCCTTTGAAATCTAGCCCCATGGCTTTCCAGATGACTTAGGTGGCTGCCAATGCAATCGCTTCAGCCAGATCGATTACTCCGTCATAAAGACTGCGACCGATAATCGCTCCGTCCAGACCGGCGTCCCGTAGCTGTTTGACATCCTCCAATGTGGTTACTCCACCCGAAGCGATGACAGGAATGGGCGTTGCCTGTTTCATTTCAGCCATGGCCGCGACGTTGGCTCCTTGCATCATCCCGTCCCTCGAAATATCCGTATAGATAATGGCTGCCACTGGTTGGTTTTCGAACTGCTGAGCTAAACTGATGGCCGTCGTCTGACTGGTTTCCAACCAACCATCGGTTGCTACCATTCCGTCACGAGCATCGATCCCCAGAGCCAGTTTATGGGGAAATTTCTCCACCATCGAAGAAAACCACTCTGGTTGCTTGAGTGCTTTTGTACCTACGATTAATCGGCTGACGCCCAATCCTAACAGCAGCTCGATGGTCGATTCTTCACGTACGCCACCCCCCAGCTGACAGGGCACATCAACGGCTTCAATGATGCTATGCACGGCGTCCTGGTTGATCCAGAGTCCGTCGCGAGCACCGTCGAGGTCAACCAGATGCATGCATTCGGCGCCCTGCTCACACCATTGCCGGGCCATCGCGCCGGGATCCTCTCCAAATACCGTTTCCTGATTGTAGTCGCCCTGTTTAAGGCGGACACAATTCCCGCCGCGGAGGTCGATGGCCGGCCAGATCTTCATGGATGTCTCTTTCGTGATGTTGATAGGGAGCCCGCTGACTAAAGCGAACCGAAGTTGCGGAGGAGGTGAATGCCCGCCGACTGACTCTTTTCAGGATGAAATTGAGTGGCGAAGAGATTGTTTTGCCAGATCATCGCGCAAAACTCACCGTCATAATCGCTGGTGACAGCGATGACATCATTATTTTGGGGTTCTACATAGTACGAGTGTACAAAGTAGAAGTGAGTACCGAATTCGATCCCTTCGAGGATCGGAGCTTCACGCACAATGTTCGCCTGATTCCATCCCATGTGAGGAACTTTGAATTGAGGACGGACGTTAAAACGTTTGACTTTACCAGGGATAATACCCAGTCCTTCAAACTCTCCTCCTTCGTAACTCACATCAAACAGTAACTGCAAACCCAGGCAGATACCCAGAAAAGGAGTGTTAGCCTGTATAACATCCTTGATCGGATTCACCAGGTCCCGTCGGTGCAACTCAGCGATGGCATCTTCAAATGCACCAACACCTGGTAGGACAACTTTTTCAGCAGTTGCTACCGTCTGAGGGTCACTTGTAACGGTCGCCTCAAAGCCTGCTTTTTCAAAGGCTTTTTGAACGCTACGCAGGTTACCCATCTGGTAATCAATAATGGCGATCATAATCGGGGATCTCAACAGGCAGACGCAAAACTGGATTAGCACTTATTGTAAGCCAAACAGGTAATACCCAAAACCGGTCAAGGGGAAAGGATCGTTCCGAGTGTTACTTGGTTCTGTTACGATGTTCGCGACGGGCTGTCCTTGCAATCTGGAGGCAAAGTATGAGCCATCCCAGGCAACTGATGACCAGCCCCGCCATAAACGAATCGGGGCGATAGATGAGATCCACGGTTTGTTCCCCTTGCTCAAGCATGATCCCCTGCATAATTCGATTGGCTCGAAACACAGGGGTAGGTTGAGCCAAAGTATTACTGGAATTCCAAATGCGAGCTTTCCATCCTGGAGCGAACCCCTGATTGATAATCAATGGACCACGCTCCTGCTTGAAAACCCGTAGCCGTACAAAACCTGGCTCGAACAATTCCAGCTCGATACGATCCTTCTCATTTCGGACAGGCTGGGAACTGCTGCTCAGCGTTTCAGACTCCAGCGTAGACAGATTGGCCAGATCGGCCAGCTTGCCATCCGGGTAAAAGATGTCGGTTGTTTTTCGGTCGAGTTCTTTTGGTGTGCCAGGAATGAAAGGAGGATACATTTTCCAGTTAGGCACGGTCCATGCAAATGGAGCAGAGTGATCGATGGCAGTCATTAATACATCTTCCACATCCGTTGGTTTTGTGGTGGCAGCGTCGGTTCCTGGAATGAATTTGTCTGGAGCAATGATATGACTAACGCCCAGCAAAGCCAGACCATTGATATCCGGTTCGCGAATACCATCTCGGCGTGTTCGTCCGTGTCGACGCATGACTCGTAACACCGAATCATAATGCGCATCAGAAATGCTGGCGTTGGCGTCCAGTGATTGAATATGACTCAGCAGGTGCATCCTGGGGCGGAGTGATTGGCGATCCCAGAGCAGGGCATCCCGCTGTCGATCCTGGGAACTGGTTTGTGTAAAGGAGGGAGGATTCCAGCGGGATAGTCGAGCTCGATAAACCCGAGCAGGATTCTTCCTGGTGGAGTCCTTAACCTGACTGTCGATGTTACTCACCGCATCCCACTGATAGGAAGGGGATGATGAGAACAGCCAGCTGTTGGCGAAAATCAGATCGCAGGCGAGCAGCGCAAGGACCAGTCCTTTGAATATCCGCTTTGGTTTCACGACTTTTGAAAGCGTAATAAAGCCGAGAACGATGAAAAGCGGCTGGGCAGCAGCGATGAGCAGATCCTGCCTGCTGCCAGATGCGATGATCGGGCCCAGAAAAGAATCGGCTGGTGCATCGGCCAGACTGTTGCTGAGCAGCTGACTGAGCAGTGGGTAGCAGGCAAGCAATGTGGCACAGATTCCTACGGCAGACCAGTTGAAAATCGTCTGCTTACGTTGTGTGGTGGTATCCTTGCTATCCCAACCGAGGCCGGCAAGGATAGAAATCAGGAGACTCACAATTACAAACCATTTGGCCGGATAGCGAAATTGGATGTAGCCTGGGACGGTATTGCACAGCAACCAGTATATCCCGCCGGTTTCGTCGGCGATCAGCTCGGAACCGGTAAATGCGCGTAAGAGCCATCCGACACCAAAGCTACCAAGTGAGGCTAGCAGCGCAAACAGGATCAATCGACTGAGTTGTTTGTGCGGAGCATTTCTACTGATTCCAAAGCAGCTTAAACAGAGGAGGATAGGAAGTATTCCCTGATAGATGCTTGGGTACCAGGTACGAGGATTGTCGTCAAACAGGAAAGTCCAGCGGTGCCTTTCCGGATATAGTTTGCCGGTGACGTTGGGAAGGAGCAGTTCGCCCAGTTGCCAGGGGGCCAGAGAAAACTGGTAAAGCTGCCCGTGATGTTCCGATTTGGCACCACCCTGAAATAGATCGCTGGGGAGTGATTTTTCCCTGACCTGATCGTAAACCCACTCGTAGGTTGTTCGTGATGCAGACCTCATTTTCCGGCTGCCGGATTTAGACCATTGGTAGGTGGGGAGTACCTGAATCGCAGCTAGTGCAAAGGCCAGCAGACTGGTCAACAGGATCCGTTTAGCGACCGTCCTACTGGCAATTTGTCTGATACTGGCATGGTTGTCCCGTTTCGCTCGTCGGCCGCTAAACCAGTAAAGCAGTGGGACCAGCAGAATTACGTGGAGTGCCATCTGCGCATCGCCACCCAGAACCATGAGTGCCAGAGTCACGGCCAGAAAGGTGATGGATTTGTGACAGTTCTGTTTTTGCAGCAGATCCAACGCCAGACAGATTGCCAGAGGCAGCCAGGCAGCAGACACCAGATAGATAATATTGGAATGTTGAGTGAGAACCGCTCCGCCCAGACTGTAGGAAAGACTGGCCAGTACGGCACCAGCGGCAGACGTGTTCCAGCGGCGGGCAAGGTAATAGGTATTCACGGCGGCCAGCAGAATGTGTGCTGTCAGATAAAGTAGCATACAGCTGGCAAAACTCAGTGGGAGCCAGAATATCAGTTTCCCGGGATAGAAGACACTGGCACTGGAGTCTGCTGCGAAGGGTCTGCCAAGATCATCCAGGCTGCTCCAGAGTGGCACATGGCCCTGTTTCCAAAGTTCGTGCTCGTAGTGAAAAGATGGGTAGTAAAAGTGACCTGCGTCACGAAACACAGGTAGTTCACTGTTGAGCCAGAGTGGTCCGATCAGGACGATCGTTGCCGATAGAGGAATGAGCAGTAATACCGAGAGTCTGGTGCGTTCCACGATGATTGTCAGTAAGCTTGATGCGATCGTCAGCCATTAAAAAACAGGGTGTAGGAGCTACACCCTGTTATTTTAGTATACGGATTGAGTCAGACAACGATCAGGAACTTTGAGCGACTCGCAGTTGGGATCGTGCGGCATCGACAGCTCGTTCACGAAGATCGAGTTCTTCGTCGTTATTGCCAGGCATGTCCAATGCATCCTCGAGCTGCTGCTGGAGTGCTTTGGCATCAAGTTGATCGACGGAAACGACCCGATTGGTGAGGATGGACACAGTATTATCCAGGATCTGCACAAAGCCTCCCTCAATATAAAACCGGGAGGTTCCATCAGCTGCTTGCAGAGTCAAAGCTCCGTTGCCAAGGCGCCCGATCATGGGAGCATGATCGACCATTACTCCCTTGTCACCGTCAAACAGTGGCAAGGAGACAGAGGACGCTTCGGTTTCGACAGCAGTTTCAGCAGGAGTGACTACGATACAGTTGAGTGACATGGATTAACCTTCAGCCATTTTCTTAGCTTGTTCTTCAGCTTGATCCACTGAACCGATGTACATGAATGCACCTTCCGGCAGGTGATCCCATTTCCCGTTACAGATTTCTTCAAAGCTGCGGAGAGTATCTTCCAGAGGAGTGATTTCTCCAGGTTTCCCTGTGAATACTTCTGCAACGAGGAACGGCTGTGAGAGGAATCGTTCCAGACGACGAGCGCGATGAACGATCATCTTGTCATCTTCGCTCAGTTCATCCACCCCGAGAATAGCGATGATATCCTGCAATTCACGATAGCGTTGCAGAATTGTTTGAACCTGGCGAGCGATCTGATAGTGTCTTTCGCCTACATATTGAGGGTCAAGAATACGACTGGACGACGCCAGTGGATCCACGGCAGGATAGATACCTTTCGATGCGATATTACGTTCCAGGTAGAGGAAAGCGTCCAAATTTCCAAAAGCGGTTGCTGGAGCCGGGTCAGTTGGGTCGTCAGCTGGAACATAGACCGCTTGAACAGATGTAATCGCTCCCTGTTTTGTCGAAGCAATTCGTTCCTGGAGGGCACCCATTTCGGTAGCCAGTGTAGGTTGGTAACCCACGGCGGAAGGCATACGTCCAAGTAGTGCGGATACTTCAGAACCTGCTTGTGAGAAGCGGAAGATGTTATCGACAAACAGGAGTGTATCGGCTCCGGTGGTATCTCGAAAATGCTCAGCCATGGTCAGTGCAGAAAGAGCCACACGCAGACGAGCTCCTGGTGGCTCGTTCATCTGTCCAAACACCATACAGGTTTGCTCGATAACACTTCGTCCCGTGTCACCAATTTTTGCTTCCTGCATTTCCAACCACAGGTCAGTACCCTCACGGGTACGTTCGCCAACACCTGCGAAAACGGAATAACCACCATGAGAGCTTGCGATACGAGCGATCAGTTCGGTGAGAATAACCGTCTTACCAAGACCGGCACCACCGAAGAGTCCAGCTTTACCACCTCGCACAAATGGAGTGAGCAGGTCGATCACTTTGATACCGGTTTCAAATAACTCGGTATTGGTCGACAAGTCGGTTAGCAGCGGAGCCGATTGGTGAATCGGACGGTAACCATCTGCGTTTACTTCACCACGGCCATCGACAGGTTTACCCAATACGTTAAACACTCGACCTAGCGTCGCATCGCCGACAGGTACGGTTACAGGAGAGCCTGTATCGCAGCAATCCTGTCCACGCACCATCCCGTCAGTACTGCCGAGAGCCACACAGCGAACTCGCCCACCGCCGAGGTGCTGTTGTACTTCTCCGGTAAGGATGCCGTTTTCACCCAGATCAATTTCTACAGCATTGTAGATACCAGGAAGTTTGTCGTCATCGAATTGAGCATCAAATGTTGAGCCGATTACCTGAGTAATACGTCCCACGTACTGTGTTGCTGTATCTGAAGCCATGTTAAAACTCTTTGTTTCTTAAAAACTAGTTAGTGTGTTGGTTTGATTATTCAATTAGGGGTTAACTTTTGAGTGCTTCCACACCGCCGATGATTTCCATGATTTCGCCAGTAATCTGTGATTGGCGAGCACGGTTGTAGGTCATCGACAGATTTCGAATCATATCGTCAGCATTCTCAGTTGCACTCTTCATCGCAACCATACGAGCGATCTGTTCACTGACCGCTGCATCCAGGAAACATTTGAAGAGATTGATTCGGAAACTCATCGGGACCACTTCTTCCAGTATGCTTTCGGCGGACGGGAAGAATTCAAAGTCTGCATCGCTGCCACTCGCTTCGTCTTGCTGCTGCGAGTCACCTACGTTGCCCAGTGGCAACAGTGTTTCTACAACGGCAACCTGCTTTGAACTCGAGACGAACTTGGTATAAACCACGTCCAGTCGATCCAGGCGTCGGGCAATGAATTCGTCGAGCAGATTATCGGCTATCGGTTTGATTTCTTCAAACAGTGGTTCGTCTTCAAACTGAGTGTAGGATTCGTCCGCGGTATAGCCTCGGAATTCCAGATTGGTCACTCCGCGTTTACCCGAAACAATCAATTTGACGTTCTCGTACGTATCCGACAGACTGTCGAATTGCTTCATTGTTTCACGGATAATGTTACCGTTGTAACCTCCGCAAAGTCCCCGGTTTGATGTGAGGACAATCAGAGCCGCATTGTCTGTGGCAGTACGGTCTTCGAGCAGCGGGTGCTGAACTTCGGTTCCACTTCTGGCAAGGCTGGCCACCACTTCGGTGATACGCTTGGTGTACGAAGTAGCTGCTGTAGCTCGATCCATCGCTTTCTTGAATCGAGCTGTTGCGATCAGCTCCATCGTTCGCGTAATCTTACGAATGTTGCGAACCGATTTTCGTCGTTTGTCTAATGCCCTGGCATTTGCCATAGGATTTTTCCTGTTGCGATATTGGTTTAGGTAAAACCTTCAATCAGTGGTTGAAGCCTTTATTCTTCTGCAGCTTCTTCGCTCTCTGTAGCATCAGTTTCTGCTGCTGCATAGCTGTCGCTTAAACTCTTGAATTCGTTGATGGCTGCAATCAGTTCATCTTCATCCCGAATCGCACCGTCGTTTTTGATGGCATCCAGGATTTCGGGTTTCTGATCCCGCAGGAATTCGAGCAGCTTTTGTTCAAAGCTGGCGACATTATTGACATCCACTTCGTCAAAGTGCCCGTTGACGCCGGCATAGATCGAGCAGACCTGTTCGGCAACTGGCAGCGGCGTGTATTGGCCCTGTTTCAGCAGTTCCACCATTCGGTATCCTCGATCCAGCTGACGTTGGGACGCCGGGTCCAGGTCGGTACCAAGTTGAGCGAATGCTTCCAGTTCACGGAAGGCGGCGAGGTCAAGTCGGAGACCACCGGCGACACCCTTCATGGCTTTAATCTGAGCTGCACCACCCACTCGCGAAACCGATACCCCGACATTCATCGCAGGACGGATACCAGAGAAGAACAGGTCAGGTTGCAGGTAAATCTGCCCATCGGTAATCGAAATCACGTTCGTTGGAATGTATGCGGAAACTTCACCTTCCAGTGTTTCAATAATGGGCAGGGAAGTAAGAGAACCGGCACCCAGCTCGTCATTCAGCTTGCTGGACCGTTCCAGCAGACGACTGTGACAGTAGAACACGTCTCCGGGGAACGCTTCACGTCCGGGAGGGCGACGCATGAGCAGTGACAATTCGCGGTAGGCATTAGCCTGCTTGGAAAGGTCGTCATAAACGGCCAGAGTATGCTCGCCGCGGTACATGAAGTACTCGGCCATGGACGTACCCGCGTAAGGAGCGATGTACTGGAGCGGAGCAGGGCTACTGGCTCCGGCCACAATCACGGTTGTGTAATCCATCGCTCCGTGTTCTTCCAGGATCTTGATCACACCAGCAACGGACGAGTCTTTCTGGCCAACGGCAACGTAGAAACACTTAACTCCGGAACCTTTCTGGTTCAGGATGGTGTCGATGGCGATGGCGGTTTTACCCGTTTTACGGTCACCAATGATCAATTCACGCTGGCCACGTCCAATTGGTGTCATCGAGTCGATTGCCTTGATACCTGTCTGCAGCGGCTCACCCACTGGCTGTCGTTCAGCAACTCCGGGAGCTCGAGCTTCCACCACGCGAGTTTCTGTCGAATTGACAGGTCCTTTGCCATCGAGCGGATTTCCGAGAGGATCCAGGACTCGGCCAATGACAGCATCACCTACAGGTACAGAAAGCAGACTTCCAAGTGCTTTGACTTCGTCGCCTTCTTTAATCTGCAGGTAGTCACCCAGAATGATGACTCCGACACTGTTTTCTTCCAGGTTAAAAGCCAGGCCATTGACGCCGCCCGGGAATTCAACCATTTCACCGGCTTTCACTCCGGAGAGTCCGTAAACTCTGGCAATACCGTCTCCAACTTCCAGGACGGTTCCGACTTCGCGAACGTCCAACTGACTTTCGTATTGCTCAATTTCCTGCTGCAATACCGACGCAATTTCGTCTGCGTTGAATTTCATGGAAGGTTTTCCTTACGTTTATTAAATAATATGGTGTTCGGTTGATCCGCTCAGGCATCCGCCGTGAATCGGCTGGTTGCTAAACGGATTTCTCGGATGGTGTTATCTTTGGCCGACTCGCGTACGCGTTCGAGCCGATTGGCGACGCTACTGTCATAAACAGTATCGCCGACACGAATCAGGCTGCCACCGATCAATTGAGGATCTACTTTGAGTACCAATTCGACTGTCTTGTCGAATGCGGCGCTCAGAGCAGCCTTCATTGATTCCTGTGTCGCTTGATCCAGTTCGGTTGCGGTGGTGACTTGAACTTCGAGTTGCCCTTGCTGCGTAAGCATCTGTTCACGGAAACAGACAAAGGTGACTCGCAGACAATCCAGACGTCCATGTTTGGAGAGTACTTTCAGAAAGTTAAGAAAGGTTTTGGTCACTTTCCCCTGAAAGGCCTTGTCGATGATCGCCTCTTTTTCACGGTGAGTGATACGAGGTGAACTCAGCATCGATTCCAGTTGGGGCTTTTCGTCCAGAACGTCTACCACCAGACTTTGGAATTCTGCCAACACCAAGGATGTTTCTCCGGCATTTTCCGCAGCTTTGAGTAGTGAAGCTGCGTAAACTTCACCAACCTGCTGCTTGCCGGTATCCAGAGTGGTTTCGTGTTTTGGTGCTTCCGGTTCCGCCATGGTTTAACCTTCCTGGATATTGTCCAGCGTCTCTTTAATCAGTACCTGATGATCGGAGGCATTTAATTCTTTGGTGACAATTTTGCCAGCCAATGCGACTGCAATGTCTGCTGATTTTTCGGCAACAGCCTGTAGAGCAGCATTCGTGGCAATTTCAATGTCATTCAGAGCACGGTCTCGTTCTGCCGTGGCTGCCTGCTGAGCTTCTTTTACAATACGATCTTTGGTCGCTTCAGCGTCACGGCGTCCTTCCGTGACGATCTCATTGGCTTCCTGAGCAGCTGCAGCGATCTTGGCTTCATACTCTTCCAGCAGACGTTCTGCTTTTTCGGCACTTTTGCGAGCGTCTGCGATGTGGTCAATAATCCCCTGTTCACGCTCTTCCAGAGCTTTCTTGATGGGATTCCAGGCAGCTGCACGGAGGATGACAACCATCAGGATGAAGACGATTAAGGTGTAGATGGCCATGTCGGTCGAGAGCGAACCGGGATCTGGCAATTCGTGACTTGCGTTGGCATGCGAAAGGTCGGTCGGGTCGTGATGGCCATCGTCATCGCCATGAGCGTCATCGGCATGTTCGCCATGAGCGTCGCGTTCATCATGGTCATCATCTTCAGCGTGACCTTCCTGGTGACCGTCATCACTGGCGACCGCATCATGTGCATCATCTGTCTCGTCATGACCGTCATCGCTATCGGCTTTGGTTTCAACGGGTGTTTCGTCCCCGGATTCACTCTCGTCAGCCGAAACAGGCAGTGACACTGTGCCCAACACAAGCAACAGAGCAACGCTCCAGCGAATCCAACTTTCTTGCATAATCTTGATCACGTTGTTACCTCGAATTTCGTGAATCCTGTTTTCGTTTGATTGACGAATTGATTTGTTAAGTGTTCTTGTAGTGGTCTAGTGGTGATGCATGGCCGCACCAATAAACAGTGCACTCAGTAGCGTAAATACGTAAGCCTGCAGGAATGCCACGAATAACTCCAGCAAACCAATGCAGGTAGCTCCCAGAAGCGCAACTGGAGCAACACCGTAGAGCAATGCACCACCTGCTGTAGCCGCAGTCATTGCCATGGCCATGATGGATAGCAGAATCATGTGCCCCGCAACCATGTTCGCCAAAAGACGAACAGCAAGCACTCCATGCTTAATGAACAGTCCAATTACCTCGATGACCCAGATCATCGGTTTGATCACGATACTGATCGCAAAACTCAATTCCATACTGGGAATCTGAGCCAGCCAGAATCCAAAGGGACCGTGCATGATAGATCCCGAAATGACTGAAGTTAAAAACGTGATACCGGCTAACGCTACCGTGACGCCGAATACACCCGTAGGAGATCCGACAAAGGGAATCAATCCAAACAGGTTGCAGGTTACGATGAAGAAAAAGAGGCTCCAGAGAATCGGAGTGACTTTATCGGCCAGATGGAAAGTTTCGGGGCCGTCATCGTGATGACCGTGATGGTCGTCGTGCTCTCCATGATCGTCATGCCCATGGTGGAAATCCGCATCACTACCGATCGACGGTCGAGCGATCTCGTCCCGGACAAATAGCAGGAAGGTCTCCAGCAGGTTGAAACATTTGCCTCGAGCAGGTTTTCCGCTAGCGATCGATTTACCAAAACGGTTGAATACAAATGCCAGCAGGACAATCACTACCATTTCAACAACCATGAACTTGGAAAGGCAAAAACCTGATTCCGCTTCATGCAGGTTACGTAGCTCGCCCCCAAAAGGCTGAGGAATCAGAATCTTACCACTCAGGTGGTGGTTGTACTGTTCAAGCAGCCCTTCCGATTCCCAGACGGCGGCTACGTCGTTGTCGAGCCAGGCCGTATCTCCCAGAATTTGCTGTTGAATCTCTTTTTGAGTCGACAAGGGGATCGTAGCAATGTCTCCGATTTCATTGCCACTCTGTTCCGCTTTAGCCTCCGCAGCCGCCTTGTTACTTTCATAGTAAAAAACGTCGTAAGGAGCGTGATGGTGATCAGGACTCCATGCGTGCCAAGCAGCAACAGATTCTTCTGCTGACATGCTGTCCATTGGATACTGAGCAGCCAGTAAAGTCGCTTCCCGGTGTTGTACCGTGGGATCCAGCTTTAGCCAAACAGCTGGAAATTCAGAAGGCTTTTCATAATTGCGCGGGAACGCAAATTTGGGAACTTCGAAAAAGTATGCATCTTTAATATGAAGTACTGGGTCGGCCATTTAGTTGTCTGTCTTTGTATTCTGGGTACTGAACTGAGCCTTAACCAATTTCACAGCCAGTATGGTGTCCACGATTAATGCCAGAAGGAAAAATCCTAACATGAAATACAGTATGTGTGCATCTCGCATCTGCTCGTCCAACCGATGAAACGCAAAGGCCCCACCAAGCGGAACAAACATCCGGAAAAACATCCCTGCCAGTACACCGACTATGCCTTGCTCCGGACCCCGGAGAAACATAGGCGGTATCAAGCCCAGAACAGAACCTAACCAACAAAGAAAAACTGCGATCCCTGCAGCTTTCAATTCCAAGTCAGTAAATCCACGGTTTCCGTACCACGCTAGTGCAGTATATGCCGTCGCAAGAACGACTGTAATTACCACCAGTGGTTTCCAGTGAAACCTGACCGGTGGCAGTTCGCTTGCCGTTGCCTCCGACGATTCCCCCGATTTGTCCTCGCTCAAGTTATCGAGTTCCTTCAACTCTACGGATCTTCGGAGTTTTCCTGCGAGACTGAATTAGCAACCTTCAACAGTTGCCAGAACCCAAGGGGAGGGCCAATAATCCAGCCTATCACCATCATAAACGAGGTCCCGTAATAACTGTCCAGGTAGGCCCCTCCAATACCAGGAGCGATCATCACCAGGACACATGTCAAAATACGCGACATAACATCGTAAGCTTCCGACAACGAGGAACGCTTCGGACGTTTCGGATATTCCGGCTTTTCAAAGTGAGGGAGTTCGACCATCGTTTTCAACCCTGATGGAAGGTGGTGGTACCCTATCATCATACAACAACAGGATTCACCCGATAACTTGCGACAGCAGTGCTACTAATCCACAGTATCCGGATACTGTTACAAAGTGCTACAGCTTCACTGGTTTACCGAATTCAACATCACTTGAAGCCGATTAATTTATACTGACAATAGCGTATGGTCAACTAACCAACCCCCGAGATATACATGTTTTTTATGGTTTGTAGCGGTGTTTTTGGATGGGATCTGTAATGTCATTTGCTTGTCCTTATGACGTCCCAATTCCGGTCAATTAATAATCCGCTCCAGGTCCGACCCCACACTACAGGCTCACGAGATAAATTTTCTTCCCGTTGCACAGATAACCGAGCATTCTGAATACCTATGACGGGGGGTGTGCAGGTTGTCATCTTTGAGTTCTTTAACTAGAGTCAGTATTACTTGTTAGTGACAAGCGGTCTGGCCAGTCAAAACTTGGCTCTGCCGCTGTGTCGAGACGAACAAGTAGCCGTGGTTGGCATTGAGTACCCGCAGCTAACGTAAATGCTTCAGGGAAGATTCAATCGGCCAAAGATGAGCGGCTCCTAAAAAGGCACGAGTAGTTATTCGGACGTAGGCCCGTTGATTGCTCCATCCCACCTGTGACACAGGCTGCCAGTCAGCTGGTACCTGCCCGCCTCCGGTGCTGTGAATGCGTAGTGTGATTCAGAAGAAGCCGGATTTAGTAAACAACCCGAAAGGAGAATGGCTTTGATTTCCAAAGTTGATTTGAAATCTCAGACCGTAAAAGAACTTGGTCAACGTGCTCGTGATCTTGGAATTCCAGGATACGCTTCGATGCGTAAGGACGAGCTGATCAAAGCTCTTTCCAATAAATTGCGAGCTATCAAAGCTGCCAAGACTCGTGCGAAAAAGAAAAAAGAAGTTTCCCGCTCGTCGGTAACTTCCAAACCTAGACGTACAACTCGCTCGCGTAAAAAACCGATGATGCCCGAGGTTCAACTGAAAACCAACCTCGTCAAGCTTGATATGAGCGACGCTGAGAAGCAGGAATTCAAAGATCTGTCACTGGGAAGTAATTTTGGCTCTTCCAACGGCCGAGCCATTCATCGCGACAAAATTACTGTCTTAGTCCGAGATTCTTTCTGGCTTCAAGCCTGCTGGGAAATCAAACGCAAAAGCGTTGTGCGAGCTCAGGCAGCAATGATGGAACATTGGCATACCGCGCGTCCTGTTATTCGTCTTTACGAAGTGGAAGATGCGACAAAAACAACCAACAGCGCTCGAATTGTCCGTGATGTTGAAGTTCATGGTGGTGTAACAACCTGGTATATCAATGTCTCGAACCCGCCAGGGCGATACCGAGTGGAATTGGGATACCTGGCAGCTAATGGAGAATTCCATGCACTCTGCCGAAGCAATATCGTGACCACTCTCGTTCCCGGCTCGAGCGAATCGATCGATTCTCATTGGGAGGATATCGCAGATAACTACGAACGTATCTATGTTCAAAGTGGTGGACGACAGGGTGAAGCTGGCAGTAGTGATCTGAAAGAACTGTTCGAAACCCGCCTCAATCGTTCCATGGGCGAATCGGTGGTATCCCGCTTTGGGTTTAAATCTCCGAATGATGGTCAGGATTCGTTTCAGTTTGATGTGGATGCTGAGCTCATCGTCTTTGGGAACGCGGATCCCACGTCATCGGTGGTGATTTCCGGTGAACCAGTCAAACTTGGTTCTGACGGTAGCTTTACCGTCCGTATGGATCTGCCCGATCGCCGCATGGTCCTTCCCTGCGTGTCCACAACAGCCGATGGACGTCGTCAAAAGACGATTGTGGTTGCGATCGAACGTAACACCAAAGTGATGGAACCTGTAACCAAAGAAGACGAAATGTAGTCTTCAGGTCCTGCGGATGTTCCGGACAGCTGGTTCGGAGCTCCCAGATTCTGCTGCAGTAATTGCACGCGGCCGTCGGGAGTGCTAGATTGCTAGTAGCCTCTTCCATGTTTGTGTGTATGTGCAGATTTTTTGGGGAGCCGATAAGAGGTCCGTTGGGAGCTGATTTTTGGCTGCGGCCACGGGTCATGCCATGTCTTGGTTGCTTGACAACCGATTCTTGTGGATCACTCGTCCCGCTGTCCAGGTTCCCACCTTAATGGTTACACGGGCTCTCACAAAACTCTCTACCACGGCATTGCGGCGGAGGCATTTTTTTCGATGGACATCGACGTAGCCGATGACGAACAAAACACTCTCAATCAAATTGAGAGTGTTGTTTCGTTTATATCGCAGTTTGATTCGTGCGTCGTTGCCTTGTCTGCAGGTGTTGATAGCGCAGTTGTTGCCAAAGCAGCCCGTTTGGCTTTGGGCGATCAAGCGACTGCCGTGACCGCAGAAAGCCCAAGTTTGCCCACAGGTGAACTGCAGCAGGCTCAGCAACTCGCCCAGCTGATCGGCATTTCACACCAGGTGCTGCAAACCGACGAATTTTCCAATCCGGAGTACCTGCAGAACCAGGGTGATCGCTGCTACCACTGTAAGTCAGAACTGTACAGACAAATGGACAACCAGATTGAGCTGCAGGTGCCATTGCTGAAAAATCGGGTTTTGCTCAACGGAACGAATGCTGATGACCTGAGCGATTATCGCCCCGGACTTATTGCAGCCTCGGAAAACAACGTTCGATCTCCGCTGGCTGAATGCCAGGTTGGTAAGGCGTCGGTTCGGGCCATTGCCAAGCACTGGGAACTGCCTGTGTGGGATAAGCCAGCCGGCCCCTGTCTTTCCAGTCGAGTTGCTTATGGCGAACAGGTAACGCCCGAGCGTTTGCGGATGATTGACAAAGCTGAACAGTATCTGAAAGAGCAGAGTATTGTTCCGGTTCGAGTACGGTACCACCGTGGAGATCTGGCCCGCATCGAGGTGCCGCTCAAGTTCATCGCGGTACTGTCCGACCCGGAAACCCGCATCCCGCTCGAACAACACTTCCAAAAACTTGGATTCCAGTTTGTGACGTTGGATCTGAGTGGTTTCCAATCGGGAAGCCTGAACCAGCTCCTGCAGATCGACATTCCTGAGTCGAGTTAACAAACGATCTTAAGACGGATCTTCTGGTTCGGCAGGAGGCGTTTGTTCGGCATCGTTTTCCTTCTGCTCTTCAATGAGTTGTTGAAGCTGCTCTAAATGTCGCAGTAATTCATTCTGGAAGTTGGTGCCTGTATCTTTGAGATTTGGCAGCTTTGAAAACGATTTGGAGAACTCAGAAAGCTGACGGGTCAAAAGGGATGTGAGCGGTGACTGATCGTCTGCCTGTGAATCTCCGTCGCCGTTCAGATTTTCGTACTGCCGGGAAGCATCATCCTGAAATCGTTCCAGAATATCCTGTAACTCTGGATCCAGTCGTTCCTGGATCTTTATCTGAGTGTCCGTGTTTACCAGTGGTAGGACTTGACCCAATTCGATGAGACATTCAGCCATCCTGACAACGTTTTCGGTGCGATGGTATACGTTAGCCAGACCGGCGATACCATAGATTCGATAGTGACGTTCTTCTGGTGCCAGATAATAAAGTTCCATGTAATATGCTTCGGCAGCCGGATAGTTTTCAGTTGCCAGATGCAAGTCGGCCAGCCGTTCGTGGCTCAGTGTAACCCAATGGAAATTGGCAGGATCGTCCTTCACGGGATAGTATTTTTCAACATTCATGTAGGCCTCAACCGTTTGGACCGTTGTGGCAAACTGAAACTGTGCTTCAACCGAACTCTGCTTCTCAACGACACTGTTTTTGACAACCTGTTCGGGAGTATCCAGTACTTCGTCGGAATAAGGCAGGCTACCGAATAGTACGCCTGAGGCGAACATGACGATGGTTGCCGTGACCCACAGGAAGTTGGGGTGTTTTCGCAGGAGCTGCTTGCCTTGTGCCTTCATTAACGCATCTAATTGCTGGGTCGCTTCGGTACGGGCATCAGCTAGCGAGACCTCGTCACAATCAATATGCTCGAGGTCTTCCGGCCACATGTCCTCGGCAATCTCGACAGGGATTACTTTCAACTGCTTCTGCAGATCACTCGCCTTTTGAATGCGGTTGGCCGGATCCTTTTCCAGCATCTGCATTACAAGTTTGGTAAGCTCGCCCGGAATTCCCTGTTTTATTTCCGATAGCGTCTGTGGGGCACGCTTCAGGTGCTGCACTGCCAGGCTGAGTGCCGAGTCACCTTCGAAGGGAGGACGCCCAGACAGCATGTGGTAGCTGGTTACCCCGAGTGAGTAGAGATCACTGCGAGGATCGACTGTGCGTCCTTCCGCCTGCTCCGGACTCATGTAAAGCGGAGTCCCCATGGTGATACCGACCTGTGTCGTATCAGTATGATGTTCGTTACTGGTGACTCGGGCTAATCCAAAATCAGCCACTTTGACCTCACCGGTTGTGGACAGCATGATGTTTTCTGGTTTGATGTCCCTGTGAGTGATACGCTGAGTGCTGGCACGATGAAGTGCCGCGGCAACCTGTTTCAAAATGACAATGGAAAGTGGTACCGAAACCGAACCATTCCTGCGGATGTACTGGGCCAGATTCTGACCGGGTACGTATTCCTGAGCGATATAGTGTATGCTGCTGATTTCCCCCACTTCATAGATCTGCACGATATTGGCATGCACCAGCGCAGCTGCTGCCTGAGCTTCTTTATGAAATCTCCTAACGTAGACCTCGTCTTTGGCCAGATCCGGTTTAAGTACTTTAAAGGCAACGCGACGCTTGAGAGACTGTTGCTCAGCCAGATAGACTACGCTCATGCCACCTCGTCCGAGTCGACGAAGAATCTGATAATCTCCCAGTCGCTGGCCGACCAGAGTTGGCTCTTGTGATTGCGAATTGCCTGTCGACATGCCGCCCCTCAATTACTCGGAAAAATCCAATGACTTCATTATATATAGCAACCCTTACGTAAATCTTCAGAAAACAGGTCGTTCATAAGGTCCGTAAAAAGGCGATTAAATCTGAAATCTGCCCGGGTGTCAGCGGGGTGCCATTCGGTTGGCCGGTATGGGGATGGAAAAACTTTGAAAAAACCTCTTCCAGACTGACAGCACGATTGTCATGGAAAAAGCGGTTTCTCTGACTTACCCCTAATAAAGACGGCGGATTGAATTCCTGCAGGCCGTATTCATCATGGATACCGACATCAAATTTACCAGCGGCAGTATAGGTAGGCGGCGTATGACATTCACTGCATTGACGTTCTCGAAAAATGATACGCCCCCGCAGGACACTTTCTGTTTGAGATTCTTTTCTGGCTACTGACAAAGCTGGAGCAGGGGCCAGTGTTTGCAAGTAAGCAACGAGTGCCTTTTCAGTCGCTTCACTGGCGAGCTGGCTTTGTCCTCCTTGCATGGTTACATGAATTGACTTGTTCACCTGGCTGCGGAGGTCCGTTCGATTGCCGATCCAGGCCCAGGGAGCAAACTGACCTGTTCCTAGCAATGAGAGGATGCGTTTGGGCGAGTCAATCTGAAAGTCGCTCATATTCTCATTGAGCAGTCCATTGGAATGGCCATCCGGGTGACAGCTGTGACAACTGTACCAGCCATCGAGCGACAGACGGGAATCAAAAAACAGAGCGTGTCCCTGGTCGGCAGCAGTTTGAGGCCTCATTTTTCCCAGCGACAACGTTTCGACAATACGGTTTTTGCGTCGGTCGAAGACCGAGATCGAATCGTCAAAGTAATTGGCAATATAGACTCTCGATTCATCCTCGTTTACTACCAGGGCAGTTGGTCTGCGGCCTGTCTGGTGACGCTGTAACTGCTTTAGCATGTCCCGTTCATGTGCCAATTGACTGGTACCTGAAAAGCAGATATAGACTTCTTGATCACCTGTGATCAGGATTTCGCCTGGGTCTCCCGCCGCATTTCCTGGTGCTCCAAGTGGATATTGAAGCCAATGGGCAATACGCACAACGGCGGAGGGGTCATCGTCTTCATCGGTTTGGAATAGATCCTTTAGAGGAATAGCACGAACCAGATTCTCCAGCACGGTACCCCAAAACACGCGCTGACGTTCGGTGGCTGCCAGATCGTTGAGTAACTGATGGGTCAGCATCAAGTGCTCACCGTCGGGACCGAGCGTCAGGCCACGGATGTTGTGGATTCCCAATTGATAGATTCGTTGCAGACGGCGAAGAGGCAGGTTGATCACTGCCAGGTGACCACCGTGATGGTCGGCTACGACCAAGTGCTGGTTGTCCGGTGCAATCCACTGTAAACCAGGATTGAATGGAAGGTCGATGGTTGTTGCTAAAACAGGGTGAACAGCTTCGTCGGTAGGTTGTAAGTCGAATAATTGAACCTGCCTAGCCCACAGGCAACTTACGCTGGCGAGTTGTTCGGTATGGTCAATGACGACGTGGATCGGTGAATGCGCCGTAGTTACCGGTTTCCAGGACGATACATGCCCCTGAACGATATTACAGGGTATGAGTCTGTGGTTTTGTTCATCTACGACCAGCAGTACATTTCGATTTTTCATGGTGGCCAGACTACGGAGTTGGCCTCCCAATTTCGTTTCAGACAGGAAGGTATGTCGCTCAGAGTCGATGACCGATACGGAACCTTCCAGGTGGTTGGCGCTGATAATCCATTGCGCGTGACGGGCCAAATCAACAGGACGTCGCAAAGTTAGATCCTCTTCAGGTTCCGGAGGTTCGGCAGCCTGGACGGACGTCATCAGGAGCGGAAGCAAAAACAGGCAGGCTGCCCTTGCCAGTGAACTTGCTAGTGAATAAGTTCTCTCCATTTAGTCCTCGCTATTCATGTCGTCCAGCATGCTTTGTACAGCATCTTCCAGCTGGTGAGTAATCGCTTCCGAGGCTCCTCGTTTCCGATCAGACTCGATCGCGATAGGTTCACCAAAGCGAATCTGAGCCGTCCGCTCGCCGCGGGGTGTCGCACTTTCGACTCCCAGCAGGTCTTCCTCCAGTTTATCGAGTGTTTCGGCGATCCGTTCGATAGTTGGGTCCTCTGAAATATAGTTACCGGGGTAACTAAAGAGCTGTACGACCAGCATGTACTCAGCCAGATTTCTGCGTATTTCCTCAGCCAGTTCTGTATTGTCCGGCGTCAGGTCTTCCTCCAAGGCAATCGTTCTTCGGCGCAGTTCCTTGACTCGTTCCGGAATCGTATTGCCGATTTTGGCTACCTGATATTTTTCTTCGTGCCTGCGAAGAATGGTGTCGGTCAAGTACCGAGTTCGTTCTGCGAGCGGGGTTTGTTGCACCTGTCCCAGGTATTCCAGTTCCTTTAACGCCATCACTGCATCGCCGAGTCGAAAGATGCGATCGGTTAAAGACATGTCGTTTCGGGAATACCAGTGGATGGAATGCTCGAGCTTGATCATTAGCTCCAGCAATTCTGGCGTAGGATCTTTACTGTAGCGATACTTCATGGCACATGGAATCGCGACGATGGGGCGTTTGCTTTTATGCGCGGCTAATAGACTCAGCGAGGCGGCACCTTCACGAAACGGAGTCACTCGGTCATTGCAGTGATAAACTTCGCCTTCCGGAAAAATGACCAGAGGATGTTTTTTATTTATGAGTATGTCGCGAGCAATTTCCATTGCTTTGCGGTCCGTGCCCTCGCGGTCCACACTGAAGACACCATGTTTTTGCAGAACCCACTGTCCGATTTTTCCCTGAGCAGCGAAAATGTTCCACGTCGCCATGAAGTACATGGGCATGTCTGCCAGATAGGAAACTTCGTTGATGGCATACGGGTCGGCGTGGGTCGAATGGTTGGGTGTAATGAGCACGCCCTGATTAGCAGCGACGGCCTGCTGCAGGACGTGTACGTTATCAATTTTCACTTCGACAAGCTTGCATTCGCTACGAGCTTTGGCGCGACTGCAATGTTTGAGGAGTTTGACAACCAGCGGCGAAAGTTTCGGATCCCAGCGACGGGGCGGCGTCGTCCATTCATACGGATTCATGAATATTCTCTGTCAGAAACTTGCCTGAGACTGCTCTGGTTGTTTGCTTCATTATAAGACAAATCAGATCGCGCCAGCCAATAAAGAACACGCTGTAGTTGGTAGTACAAATCGAGTCTGAGGTTGGACGACATGGTGGACGGATAACGCCGTGAAGAGGTCAGGAGAAAACCCGTTTGTACAACATGTATTTCCAGGGGCAGATAATCAGAATGCTGACAAAGTCAGTCAAAATCCAAAAGGTCGGCATTCCACATTGGTATGCCAGCAGAGTTCCTATGGAACCGATGGAGAACAGGCCAATGATGTGAAACTGGATGAGTTTCTGGTACCTGACGATGTCCGTGGCCAGAATCAACGCAAATGCTCCGTAGAGTCCACATAAGGCAGATGTGCTGCGAGCCAGATAGACTGCAATTGGCTTGTCCGTCGGGAATGGTCCCAGTCCGAGCTGTTGATGGCCCCAGTCCATCCATTGCACGGGCATTACAAAAGGAAAGAATGCCGTAATGCAGAGCACTCCGAATAATTGCAATAGAAGTCTGAGTTGGCGAGCAGCAGAAGCGGACTCTGTGCGTGGTACATCAGGCATTTTTAGTTAATTGTCTCACAAAGCGGCGGTTGAATTACCTATATAGTAATTACTTGGAAATCCAGAATGAATGGCACAGGTTTTCTCGGATGAACAAAAATCCTGCATCTTCTCGATTACTTTATCGTCTGACGGTCATCAGTTTTGTGGTGTCTGCCTTTCTGCATGCCATCGCTCTGTTTGCAGCTCTGGGAATTATGCAGCCCGGACTGGATATAGAAAAATCTGTATTGGAACGAGCGATTTATGTAGCAGAGAATTCAACACTCTGGCGTTTGGGATGGCATCTTTGGCAGCTGGTGGCGTTGGCGAATCTGGCTGCAGCTGTCCTGTTGATGCTTTATTTCAACAACGTTCGCCGACAGACCGCGTCAATAGGCCGCCTGCCGTTTGCGCTGAGTATTCTCGCGCTGCTGTTTACCGTGGCAGCAATCATTCCGGAACAGTGGGGCGAATATGCCCTTGTGACCAGCTTTGTAGAACAAGCTCGCCAGGCTGTTTGCCTGGGGAATGCGTCCGAGTACGTGCGTTGGGAAGCACGTTGGATTGTCATGACAACTACCTGCGGGGCGTTTGGGTATACGCTGATGCAACTTTGCTGGACCGCCGCGCTTGTCGCTTATCATGGTCATGTGCGCCATTTGAAAGTATTCCTGATACTGAGCGCCATCGATCTGGTCGCCTTTACGCTGTCTGTTCTCGCCTGTCATCATGCTGCCGCACCCGTGCTTGCCGGTGGGATCGAGTATCTGGATTTTCACCTCGTCGTTCTGTTTAACGGAATCGGATTTCCCGTTCTGTTTGTTTGGATGCTGGCTTTCACCGCTGCGTTGGGTGATCGTCATCATGAGTTTTTTCGCGAGTCCAGCCAGCAGCTGCAGCATCTTGAATTCCCAACGAACAGTTCTTTACGCTGGACGTCAGGATTACTGAATTCCAAAGGGATCCGCGATATCATGCGACTGGTAGGTAAGCTGGCTCGTACACCAGTACTTACCTCGGACATCCGTAATGTGCTCTACCTGAACTGGCTTGTTCCCGCCGAACGAGTATCTAAACTGTTGCCGGATGGTTTCCAGGTGGATTCGCGAGATTCCATGGCGGTAGTATCTATTCTGACTTACCAACATGGTGGATTTGGCCCTCGGTTTTTGGGTAAGTTGCGCAGATGGTTGCCTTCTCCGCTGCAGAGCAACTGGCGTGTCTACCTTGACGCCACCAAGCAGGGAGCTGGAGCCGTTTACTTTCTGAAGACCTGCTTCAATAGTTCAGTCCACGTGATTGGCAGTCGACTCATGAGTGATGGATTGCCGTCGCACAAGAGTGGCTAATTTCACTTTGAAGTGAAGCAGGGTAGTGGCACGTTAAATATCACATCACAGGGTGGGAGTGCTCCGGACCTTGCGTTGGAATTTGAAGTAGACAATTCCCCCTTCACTTTGCCGGACTCCTGGCAGAGTCGTTTTGGGGGCTGGCATGCAACCGTTGAATATCTCGTGTCACAGAATAAAGCGGTTGATCGTTTAGGTGGCTGGGCCTCGCACATGGAATCGTTGATTGAGATTCCGATTGATCCTCGCGATGCCGTCCCAGTGCGAGTGCTGGGAAAAGTCGACTGTGAGATGATTGATGGACTGCTACAGCAAAACGATGGGGACCTGATTGCTTTTCTGATTCCCCGAGTGCCATTTAACTTTTTGGGTGAAGTCGTGACCGACCGCGAGTGAAACTGGCGTTGCTGGTCGGGTTTATCCACCTAAAAGTGGAATGGGGATTAATAGAGCGTGTTGTTCGAACAGACTCCAATCCCCATACCAGGATGTATAGCGAGACAGGAAAACGACGCCGGCATAGATCATGACGACGGGAACGATGGCCAGTCGTGAAAGCCAGATCGAAATCACGTTTCTGTCGGTTTCTCGCTTGGTGGCCCGTGCATAGGCCCACCCCAGCAGCATGCGGGATGGCCAGGCAAAGATAACAAATATGACTGTTGGCAGCAGGAAAACTTCGCGAGGAGTGAGCTGGATTTTTGCCAGATAGACGGGCAGTGCAAAGCCCCACACCGAGAGCATTGATATCCAGAGTGCAATCGGAGCTCGCTTGAATAATGCTCGAACCTCACCGATCTCATAAAAGACCTTCCAGTCACGGCCTACCGCAAATCGGGTTTGCAGAATTGGTAAATAGCAAAGCACGAATGCCAATGATGGCAGGCCGAGTAGAGTAGACAGTCCGCGCAGCCCTTCTGGTAATTGGGTACCTCCAATACACAACAGCACTGGAAGAAGTAGCCACATGCCAGCTCCCAGAAATCCTCGCAGACCCAGCATGAACATTGGTCCGATTTGCAAAGAATCGGTGAACTTCCAGAATCCTGCTACAGCCTCTTGATACGTTTGCCGCTTCAGAATGGACTTGAAAAAACGAACCGGCGCTGGCCATAAAAAGTGCCGCAGTTTACCGCCTCGCAGCCAGGCCCAAAGCGTATAGGCAACAGTCAGCAGAAGTACTACGACGAGGTTAATGCTGAACGGACGAATGTCCTGCGAGTTTCCCAATAAAATTTTAGCGTCGCGGAAGATGTCCGAAACGTTGAAGGCGGGCAGCCATACAATCAAAGTTCCCAGAGCAAATCCTCCGATTCGGGCTGCCTTGCGAATTCCTACGAATCCTGCTCGTACCTTGCGCTGTTTAACGATCTGTGATGATATTTCCAGCAGGTACCCAAGTGTTACAAACTGCAGAATCGGGATGGCCGCACAAAGGGTGAGTATGGCGATCATCGATATCACACCGAATAACCATTCGACCATGCCTGCTATCTTCATGCATGGCCAGGTCAGAACCGGAGGTAGAAAAGTTGGTGGCTTTCGGTCTGCTGCGGGTTCACCATCGGTTTGATAGGCAGTCAGATCATAAATTGCGGTCGCCTGCATCACTTGCCGTTCCGGCTGAAGCGATGGTTGCTCGTCATTCGATGGTGAGGTGGATTCATTCATGCCAAATGGTTTCGTCTCCAGCGAGGTTCGTTTTTTCCTTGCTGAATGCTAATAATATATACTAAGCGACGGTTTAGTCACTCTGAATAAAGGGACGGATTAGCGTCTGGCGGTGTCATGACAGAAAAAGCAAACTCAAAATTGGGTCCTGTGGCTCAGACAGTTCTTTTTGTACTGATCTGTGGCGTCGCTATCGGCTCATTGATGGGCAGCGCCTTCAGCTTTCGGCAATTACCTCAATCGGTGAAGCGAGTGGGTAACCACCAGCAGCAGGATTCAGGATTCCTGGATGTTGTGCAGCAGGTGGACCAGCAGTTTCAGGCTGCATGGCAGGGGAAAGGATTGCAACATGCACCACCAGCCAGCACGCTGACGGTGATGCGTCGAGCGTCGCTCGCATTGCACGGCACGATTCCTTCGGTTGAGGAGATCAAGGCTTTTACGCTGGATACCGGTTATGAGTCGACAGATGACCAGATCATGGATCGATATATCAACTATCTGTTGCAAGACCGGCGGTATTCAGATTATGTGAGCGAGCGGTTTGCCAGAGTGTTTGTCGGCGTGGATACGGGGCCGTTTCTTATTTATCGGCGAGGGAGATTTCGGTTATGGCTTAGCGACCAGCTAATGGAAAACCAGCCGTATGACGACCTGGTGCATACTCTGATTGCGAGTAAGGGAGTGTGGACAAGCGACCCGGAAGTGAATTTTGTGACGGCCACGATCACCCAGGAAAACCAGGGACGACCAGACATCATGAAACTGGCAGGACGCACAAGTCGTGCCTTCCTGGGATTACGAATCGATTGTCTGCAATGTCATGACGATCGGCTGGGTACCATTGCGCTGGATCCCGAGAATCCCGCTCGGGAGAGTTTGCAGTCGGACTTTCATCAATTCGCAGCTTTTTACTCCCAGGTAAAAACTGGGTTTTATGGAGTAGAAGATGATCGTGAACACTATGCCTTTAGGTATCTTGATGCCGAAGACGAAGTGATTGTGCCTCCGGTAGTTCCGTTTTACAGGGAATTGTCAGAGTCGGATGGGGTTCGACGTGACCAGTTGGCCGACTGGGTTACGCATCCGAATAACCGTGCGTTTGCCAGAACGGCCGTTAATCGAATCTGGTCGATCGTTTTTGGACGTCCGCTGGTTGAGCCTGTCGATGATATTCCGTTGGCAGGCCCATTTCCTCCCGGTTTGGAAACTTTGACGGATGAGTTTGTGAAGAGTGATTTCGACGTTCACCACCTGATTCGCATGATTACCCGACTGAAGGTATTCAGGATGGATAGCCGAGCGGATTTTGAGGTGACGGCAGACCACGAGTCAGCCTGGTCTGTCTTTCCATTGGTTCGCCTGCGTCCGGAACAGGTTGCCGGAGCACTCAATCAGACGGCCAGTCTGAAGACGATCAACGCTGATGTCAGTTACCTGGTACGACTGCAGCAACAAAGTGAGATGGATGACTTTGTCAGGCGATTTGGCGATACCGGGGAAGACGAGTTTGAGGATCGAGGAGGTACAGTTACCCAGCGACTACTGCTAATGAACGGTAACCTGCTCCAAAGTCGTATTGCCAACGGAAATGGTGCCAACGCATCAGCTCGGATCGCCACGATTACCAAAGATGATGAAGCTGCCATTCGTTCGGTTTATTTAGCCGTATTGACGCGCTTGCCAACTCAGACGGAATTACTGCATTTCCTGAAGAAATTTAGGGAGATACCGGAGCATCAACGTAGCAAGGTGATTGAAGATCTGTTCTGGACCTTGACCAATAGTACCGAGTTTTCCTGGTCTCATTAGCAGGGAAAGAGAGGGGAGATTGCAATCATGTCGTGTCAAAAGCCAGCTCACTGGAATCGTCGCACTTTACTGCAAACGGCGGGAGGTTCCTGGTTGACACTCCTGTCTGCCAGTTTGACTCGGGCTCAACAGACGAGTCCTGACGAGCGAAAACCTCCTAAAAACGTCATCGTATTGTGGATGCAGGGTGGTCCCAGTCAACGCGATACCTTTGATCCCGCTGAGTCTGCTCAACAACAGTATTCCGGAGGCGTACGGGCAATCAAAACGGCGGCCAAGGGAATCGAAATTGCTTCCACTTTGCCACGGGTTGCCGAGCAGATGGAGCATCTGAGTATTGTGCGAAGTGTTGTCAGTAAGGAAGGGGATCACGCTCGGGGAGTATATAACATCAAGACGGGGTTTCGTCCCGATCCGACTCTGGTACATCCGTCGATTGGAGCGGTGGTTTGCCACCAATTGCCCAGTCAAAGCGATATTCCTCGTCATGTTTCGATTTTGTCCAGTACGCATCCTGGACGGGGAGGTTATTTGGGTGATGCTTTCGACGCATTTCAGATCGGAGATCCATTGCGACCGATTCCCGATGTTCAGGCACGTGTGAACCAGCGGCGGCAGGATACGCGAAGCAGTGATCTATTGGGTGTGGTCGAATCTGAATTCGCTCGAGGCCGTTTGCGTAATCTGGATAAATCCAAAACACTGCATCAGCTTTCAATTCGCCGCGCGCAGCGGATGATGTCATCCGAACAATTGAAAGCGTTTTCGGTCAGTGATGTTTCGTCAGCCGTCCTGGCACGATACGGAGATCACGCCTTTGGTCGAGGCTGTTTTGTTGCAACTCAGTTGGTCAAAGCGGGCGTTCGTTGTGTCGAAGTGACATTGGGTGGTTGGGATACACACATCAATAATACGGAAGGCCAGCGTAATAGAATCGAAATCCTGGATCCGGCCATGGCAGCCATGGTCGCTGACTTGAAAGCAGATGGTTTGTTTGAAAATACCATCGTGATTTGGGCAGGTGAATTTGGTCGGACACCGCGATTGAATCGAGCGAGTGGCCGGGATCACTGGCCACATGGATTCTCCGTAGTACTTGGTGGTGGAGGTATTCGAGGAGGTCAGGTTGTTGGAGAGACAAACCCGGCGCCGAATCTCGAAGCTGAGAATAAGACGGCTGATGTTGTGCAGCCGGTGTCGATTGCTGACGTCCATGCAACGGTATTGAAGGCCCTGGCCATTGACTATCAGCACGAGCTGGAGACGCCGATTGGTCGTCCGATGGCGCTCTCCAAAGGAACTCCGATAGACCAGTTACTTACCTGACCTCGTCCTCGACCGTTCCTGCGGATTCTCTGATATACTGACGTTTCTCAAATGCGAAACTGAAAAATGTCTGATGGAGGATGAGAGTCATGCTCAAGCGAATCGTAGCAATCTGTTCTGTACTAAGTGTGATGTTGGTGAGTGTTCCCGCAGAAGCCGGGAAAACCAAGTCCAAGCTCAAAGGACGTCATCGTACGGGCCAGCCGGACCAGGGGTATGATGATACGCTCAACGTGCCGGGGCAGCCTTGGGGAGTTCATGATAAAGAACGTCCTGAGCCATGGATTATTACGCCGCCAACAGCTAGTACTCAGGAAAAAGCAGGGTCTGCTCCATCGGACGCAACGGTACTCTTTGACGGCAAGAATCTTTCGCAGTGGCAGGCTGGCAATGGTGGCAGAGCGAAATGGATCGTGAAAGATGGTTACATGGAAGTCAACGGGACCGGATCCATTCGAACTCGGGAATCTTTCGGAAGTTGCCAGCTGCATGTTGAGTTTGCGACTCCGTCCGAGGTCCAAGGAGACAGCCAGGGACGTGGAAACAGTGGAGTGATGATTATGGGACTCTACGAGATTCAAGTGCTGGATTCCTATGACAACCGCAGCTATTCAGATGGACAGGCCGGGGCTATTTATGGCCAGTATCCACCGTTGGTTAATGCGTCGCGAGCACCAGGTCAGTGGCAGGTTTTCGATATCGTCTTCGAAGCGCCAGAATTCGATGAAGAAGGTGCACTCGTGGAACCGGCACACATTACCGTGTTTCACAATGGCGTGGTCGTTCATAATCGTGCCACAAGCCTGGGACAGGTCGCTCACAAAGACCCTGCTCAATGGAAAGCTCATGCCCAGCAGCTTCCGCTTACCTTGCAGGATCACGGGAATCCGGTTCGATTCCGAAATGTGTGGATTCGCCCACTAACCGGGTACGACTCGGACCAATAAGGAAACGGGCTCATTTCAAGGTTTCGTTTTTCTACGATTAAAATCAGTAGTACGTGTCTACTAGTTGTTGAATCCTGATCTTTCTGTAATGACCAAAGGAATTATCGTACGATGATGTTAGGGAGACGAGGTTGTCTTCTATCGTGTGATTGATTCGGAGGAGAGATGCCGATGATTTCTTTTCGTTGTTTGATGTGTTCAAAAACCGTCAACGTTGCGGATGAAAAACAGGGCGAGACGATCGATTGTCCGGAGTGTAGTGCGTCGCTAAACGTACCTGCGCAGTCTGCCGAAGTAATGGCTCCGGTCGTCAACCGGTCCGCACCCAAAGTGAACAGCCAGGAGGAGTCGGACGCTCCGTCTGATGCGGTTAGTACCAAGTCGATTTTTCGAGCGAAACGGAAAGCTCAGCAAGACGCAGCAGCGGCAGGTGAGCATTTTGACAGTTCCAAATTTGATCAAACCAGGATATCGCGAACGTTTTTTCTGAGCGTAATGACGATACTGATTCTGGCTATCGGGAGCTATTCCTACTACCTGTTACGTCCAGTCAAACGTTTGGTTCTCACTGATGAGCAAGCAAATCAGCTTCTGGCCGCAGTGAATACTCGCGATGAATCATCCATAACTACGGTCATGGATGAATACCTTGATGCCCAAACCACTTGTACGGAACTGATGGGAAAGATTCTGAGGTATGTTGATTCTCAGGAAAAACTTGAGGAAGTCATGGATGATCTGAAACGACTTTCTCAAATTGCCTTAACTCAAAATCCGCTCATGGAAAGTATGGATCGGGACGAGCCTAACATGGAGATCATGTCGCTCATGGAGGAATACAAGAGCAGGCAGATGGGAGCGGAAATCAAGTTGGAGCGAGAGGTCGCTCGTATTATGAAGCTCAACCCAGATCTGGCTGCACAACTCAAGGACGAGGTTGCCGTAGTGGCGAGACTCGCAATGTTTCAAAATTAACAGTTGATTCGTCTTCGTCGTATTACGCCAGAATATCCGTGGCAACTCTGGCCATAAATAAGTGCCACCCACTCGACCCTGGCCGAATCCACCGCTGAACTAGGTGCTGAAATAGGTGCCACCCACTCGATCTTGGCTGAATCCACCGCTGAATCAGGTGCCACCCACTCGAAATGGGGCGTTTGATGTGGTTTTGGGATACTCAATCAGTGGGTGGCACCTGATTCTTAACCTGATTTTTATGAGTGGGTGGCACCGGGTTCTTATGAGTGGGTGGCACCGGGTTCTACCGGGTTTTTGGAGAGAAGTGGGCGAGGATCGCGGCGGTCACGAGTGAAAAACTTTGTCTGACCAGTGTCATTTTTGGCGGGATTTCTCTCGGATACGACTTGGTGTACCATAGAGGACCTGAATATTGTCGTCCCCAGTATCAACTCAGACAAAGTGAGCATCATGGAAGCAGGGATTGTCGGTTTGCCGAATGTGGGCAAAAGCACACTGTTTAATGCGTTGACCAGTTCTCAGGGCGCTGAAAGTGCGAACTACCCGTTTTGTACTATCGAGCCGAATGAGGGGATTGTTCCTGTTCCCGATCCGCGACTGGATATCATCAGCAGCCACATTCAGACTCAGAAAGTCATACCAGCCGTTCTTAAGCTGGTTGACATCGCTGGCATTGTGAAGGGGGCCAGTGAAGGTGAAGGCCTGGGGAACAAGTTTCTCAGCCACATCCGCGAGGTCGATGCCATCTTACAAGTTGTTCGTTGTTTCGAAGATGACGACGTGATTCATGTTTCGGGAAAGGTAGACCCGTTGGATGACATTGAGATTATCGAAGCGGAGTTGATGCTGGCCGACATTCAGACCTTGGAAAATGCTTTGAACAAAGCAGAACGTACAGCACGTAGTGGCGACAAGGAAGCCAAGGCGACAGTTGACGTTGTGCAGAAATGCCTCGGGCACCTGGCTGAAGACAAACCACTGAGAAGTCTTGGTTTGCATGATGGTGAGTTGAAGTATGTACGCAGTTATGGCTTGCTTACGTTAAAACCGGTTTTGTATGTCGCCAATGTTTCGGAAGATGATCTGAAGGGGGAAGGGGAGTTAGTCCAACGAGTGCGGGACTACGCGGCGGAAGTCAATGCAGGCGTTGTCCATGTTTGTGCCCGTCTGGAAGCAGAGATCGCTGAATTGGACGAAGAGGATCGGGAGGATATGCTGGAGTCGGTCGGATTGACTGAGCCTGCTCTTGCCGTGCTTGCGCGGGAGGCCTACTCCACGTTGGGGCTGCAGAGTTACTTTACTGCTGGCGAAAAGGAAATCCGCGCATGGACCGTTCCGATCGGAGCGACAGCACCTCAGGCAGCAGGAGTGATTCATACGGACTTTGAGCGAGGGTTTATCCGAGTGGAAGTATTTTCGCTGGACGACCTGGTGGAACTCGGGAGTGAAAAAGAGATTCGCAACGCGGGGCGTTTGCGAGTCGAGGGTAAGGGGTACGAAATGCAGGATGGCGATATCTGCCACTTCCTGTTTAACGTCTAACCAGAAGCACCTCGTGAAACCAACGGCACTTACTTTTTCCAGACGTAGCCCAGCTTGAGCTCGCTTTTTTTGTATCCAGGTGGTCCGTCTGACCCGTCCAGTCTGACCACCGTATTGCCGCTGTCATTGGTCCACTCATAAAGCCCAACCCGATGGGGACCTGCCTCGGTGGCAACCCAGATTCCTTCACTACCCAGTTCAATTTCACGTGTTCCTTCGGCCTGTTTTTCTAACGCGTAGAATTCGGGGACACCTGTATAACCGTCCGGCAGTTTTCCCAGAATCCAGCGGAAGGTACCGCGACTTGTTTTTCTTGCCAGTGTGACGGGCAGAGGGAGATTTAGACGCGGATCCCTGACATCGAGCTTGTACATGATCTGATTGTAGTTATACCCCGGCGTCGGATCGTCGTTTCCAGAGAACATATTGGTATAGGTGCCCTCGAAATAGATTGTTCGGCCACCGTCTCCGCTAAGCAGAGGATGCTGTTTGGGATTGTAGAAGCTGTATTGGTTATGCGAGACGATTTTACGAGCATACTTCCAGGGGCCAGTGGGTTCAGCAGCTTCAGCATACCACAGTTCACCGAGCATGCTGGTGCCACCAATCTGACTGATGACCATTACGTAGCGTCGCTTCAGTTCGTTGTAATAGACACTGCCATGTTGAGTACGAACCTGCTTTCCGGTTTCGATGTCGATCAGCTGGTTGGCCACTTCTTCTCGGGTTATCTTTTTTTCTTTGATCAATCGGGAGGCAATTTTATCGGACATTTCTGGAGCAAGAGTTGTCCAGCCGTAAGCTAATTCTCCTCGCGCATTTCGTCCCACCTGATAATTGCTGCCTGTGGAGTTAGCCAGAGGCGTGTACGCTTCGTATTGGCGTGCCGAAAGAACTCCCTTTGCCGTTGCTGGTACTCTGACATTTGGCATACCTCCAGCGAAATAAAAATAGTCTGTTTCGTCCTGGCTGTCGCGGTGGCGCAATGGGTGTCCGCGAGGTATGACTCGTTGCGAGTCCGGGAATACCATGCGTTGCTCCCACTGCTGTTGTTCGAAGTTGAATTCAGCAATACCGCGTTGATAAACATTCAGGGGAGGCTTTACTTTCATGTAGACGGCAAAGAGTCGTTGAGTACCATCTTCTTCATAGGTCTTCATCAGGCAATCCAACCAGGTGAGGCCTTCGCCTGGCATGCGCGCCATTTCTTTGGCGAAGCCATCCTTGCGAGTAAAGTATTCAAATTGAACACCTTTGTCCGGATCGAGTCCTCCCGTATTTACGAGCCTGGATCGAGCTCCCGTTACGTGGAAATTTCCCAGAGGATATTTAATGCGATTTGTGTCACCCCAGAACCAGTAAATGTGATCTCCGAAAGATTCGCAAAGGACACTGTCACTTCCCAGTACGTTACCCGGGACATCATCCTGAATTGGATAAGGGAGTCCCACGAGCTGGCTATCGCGGTAAATTCCCTGGCCTGTAATCCGATAGAGTCGCTGGGCGATGTTGATTCGTTTGATCTTCAGAGAAACTGTTGCACCGGGAGTGGTCATGATGCGGGATCCTCGGTATCCGAATCCATCTTTGGGAAATTCGTACCCGTGGCTTTGGATATGGAAGAAAACTTCCTTGTTCATGAGTCCGGGTTCATAAAAAGCAATGATCCCGTTACTGTCTGTCACGTAGGAACGGTTATTGACCGTGCTCAGAGTGACCAATGGCACTCCACGATCGGTCTCGGAATCAACAACCCGTATGGTTGTGTAACGTGAGCTTTGTGCGGAAGCAGCGTTGAGTAACAGAAGACAGGCTAAAAGAGAGCCGGTCAGGTAACGAGATTGAGGTAAAAGCGTTTTCATGTTGGGCCTGCAACTATTTTGATGGAGCAGAGATTTAGCTGGATGTTGATTTTAGTCTACTGCGCACCTTATATTCGACAGACTAGAATGGTTTTTTACAGATCTGTTTATCACCTCGTCGGTATTCATGAAATATGCTCCCGCTACTATCGTACTGATTTTGCTCTGGGGAGCCATTCTTTGGATCTTTACGACCAATCATCCCGGTGATGCTTTAGGGTATCCTCATGTTCGTGAAGAACTTGCTCAGCCCGATGGCGCAACGACAACGATGATGTTCCAGGGAGGCGTAGGTCGTGACCGTCATATTCAGGTTGCCCGAGCCGGATTGTTTTTTGGTATTGTCACACTGGTTGGTTTTTCACTGCTGATTGCCTGGGGGTGTCGCACCAGGAATCAAAATCAGGAAATCGGATCCTTCTTTTGGAACCTGATGGTAATGGTAAGTATTGTCTATGTCGCTGCATTTCTGATGATGTGCACGGCGTATCAGATGTCCTGGGACAATCCTTACGAACCTCATTATTTGGGGCCGTTTCCAGTCGGAACGACGTTGATGTTTCTGGGTATTTGTGGAGTTCCAGTCGGATTCATCGCGCTATACGTCCTGTTTTATAAAGAATTCATCCTGCCCCCTGAGTCTTTGGCTCGTTTTAACGAATTGGTCGAAGCACGGCAGGCACGCAAGCAGCAGCAAGAGGACGTGCAGTGATGGAGGCATATCGTCCTTATATTGTTTTTGGATGCATTCTCGTCTACATGCTCATGTGCATTGTGGTTGGCCTCTGGGCCATGCGGCGTACAAAGAACACCAGTGACTTCTTTATGGCAGGTCGTCATCTGGGGGTACTGGTGACGAGTGCTGCGGTATTTGCCAGTACGATGAGTGGTTTCGGATTCGTGGGTGGGCCAGGAATTGCCTATAAGACGGGCACCAGTTCTTTCTGGATGATGGTGAGCATATCCATTGGCATGTGCATCATGTTTTTTTTGCTGGGGAAGCGTTTACGTCTGCTGGCTGGACTCACAAATTCTTTGTCCGTTCCCGAAGTGGTTGCTTGCAGATACAAGTCCAATCGGACGGGTGGATTGATGGCCGTTGCGTTGTTGCCGGGAGTTCTGATTTATCTGGCGGTACAAATCAAGGCGATGGCTGTCGTACTCTTTGATTTGCTGCAAGGGCTGAGTTGGTCTGGCGGTTTGACATTGGAATGGTGCTTTGTGATCTGTTGCAGTGTGTTGGTGTTTTACTGTGTCACTGGTGGAATGGTTGCTTCGGTTTATACCGATTTTATACAGGGGATCATCATGATCGGGGCTGCGCTGCTGGTCTTCTATACTGCCATGACCACGCTGGATGGTGGCTTTACAGAGATGGCGCAGCTGATCACTCGGGATGACCCGGAGGCCATGCAACCATGGGGCACGATGGGGATGATTTCCTGCCTTTCAATTTATTTCATCATGGCTTTCGGAGTTTGCGGGCAGCCGCACGTTATCAGCAAACTGATGATGACCCAAAAGCCAGAGGACAGTCGGCATCTGCTTCCACTTTCACTTGGTGGTTTTATCCTGTCAGCGATTCTTTGGGTTTCGATAGGGATTACCATGCGAGCTATGGTGGTCGGGGATTTTCATCTTCCTCTGACGGATGCTGATCAGGCGAGTTCGGCATTTCTCACTCAGTATGCCCACCCCATGCTGGCAGGCGTGGTCTTTGCTGGCCTGTTTGCTGCCATCATGTCGACAGCTGACAGCTTTCTTAATATCGGAGCCGCGGCCGTCGTTCACGATCTACCGCGGCTGTTGTTCAATTGCGAGATTAAAAACGAGCTAACTTGGGCTCGCATCATGACGGTGATCATTGCGGTGGGATCAGCGCTGATCGCGTACTATGCCGAAGATACGGTAGCCATGCTGGGAGTCATGGGGTGGAGTGCGTTTGCGATTGCCTTCGTGCCGACCGTTGCCTTGGGACTCAACTGGCGGAGGGCAAACCGTCTGGGAGCCGAGTTATCTGTCATAGCCGGGTTTGCTGTTTACGGGCTTATCTTTTTCAGTGATACGGCGTTGCCGTTTCAGTTTCACCCGGGAGCATTTTCACTCCTGGTGACGGTAACCGTTTTCTTCCTGGTGTCGCTTGCCACACCTCCTGACGTGATCGAACCGGATGTGGAAGAACTGTTAGACCTGTAGAGGCTTGAGTTTTCAGAAGGTACTAGGAAATGATGTCATGCAGCACGTTGCCGTGGACATCGGTAAGTCGCATGTCCCGTCCACCGAAACGATAAGTCAAATCCATGTGATTGATGCCCATCAGATGCAGGGCGGTGGCCCACATGTCCCAAACCGTCGCTTTGTTCTCCACAACGTGGTATCCAAACTCGTCGGTTTGGCCATATTCGACTCCCCCTTTCACTCCGCCACCAGCCATGAAGATACTAAAGCCGTACGGATCATGATCTCGTCCGTCGCTTCCCTGAGCGAATGGTGTTCTTCCGAATTCACCTGCAAATACGATCAGTGTTTCTTTGAGAAGGTCTCGTTGTTTAAGGTCCTTGATAAGCGCGGCGATGGGCTGATCCACCTGGTTACCCATACGTCCATGGCCCACTTTAATGCCGCCATGATTGTCCCACGGATTGGCTGCTCCTCCGCCTCCAATGCCTGATTGCAAGCAGGACAGCTCAATGAACCGAACTCCTTTCTCCACCAACCGTCTGGCCAGAATGCACTGCCTCGCATAGTGCCCTTTTTTGACATCAGGATCATTAACACCATACATTTCAAAGGTTGCTGCTGTTTCACCTGACAGGTCTACCACCTCCGGTACGGCAGCCTGCATTTTATACGCCATTTCATAATTGCGAATTGCGGACTCAACGTCGGCATCCCTGGCCGTGTTTTGCAGGAATCCGTTATCCAGTCGATTGATAAACTCGAGACGTTTACGTTGTCTGCGATCTGCTTCCTGAGGAACAATATTTGCCACCGGGGGATCTCGATCTAGCGCAATACTCGATGCCTGATGTATCGCCGGAAGATAACCATTACTGAAAAGTCCTACTCCACCGTGAGGTGGAACGCTACCTCCGCTATTGAGAACCACAAAGCCAGGCAGGTTGTCGTTTTCGCTTCCCAGCCCATAGGTCATCCAGGCTCCGGCACTGGGATGTCCTCGGAAAGGAAAACCCGTATGCATGAAATAGTTGGCTTGAGCGTGTTCACTGAATTCAGCAGTCATCGATTTCACAATGGCCAGGTCATCAGCAACGGTTGCCAGATGGGGAAATAGTTCGCTGATTTCCAGACCACTTTCACCACGGCGTTTGAATTCCCAGTGAGTCGGCATCAGCGTGCCATTGTTATTGAATTGTGTCCGTTCAATTTGGAAGGGGACTGGTTTTCCGGCGTCGACTTCCAGACGTGGTTTGTGATCAAACGAATCACACTGCGACATGCCGCCGGACATGTAGCAGAATATGACATGCTTGGCTTTTGGCTCAAAGTGCGGTTTCCGGGGGCCGAAGGGCCCAGGGGCAGCCTGTGTCTGGTCTTGAGTAGCTAGTAAACCGGTCAGGGCTGCCAGCCCGAAACCTGTTGAGGTACGCGATAGTAGTTGTCTGCGGCTAAGACCAGGAAGATCATGCATTGTCATGGGAATCACCGAATGAAGATAAATTCTTTGAGGTTGTAGAGCGACTGAGCAAAATCGTGCCAGGCCTGGCGTGTTGGGTCGACGTTCGTCGCTGGTGGCCGGATAAACACTAACGTTTCCTGAATTTTTTTAATCTGTTGACCCAGTAATTCAACTTCAGACCGTTGGGCTTCAGAAAGTGACTCTAAAACCAATTTTTCAGGAACGTAGTAGTTCTGTCCGGTCGCAATTCCTTTAATGGCGTCAGCGGTCAGAACTTGATCATATAATTCAGCTCGGACGATACGACCCGTCAGATTGTGGTTTCCACCGGGGGGTGAATGTCGCAATCCCAGATTGATGGTGGAATTGGCACCGACATAGGATTGCAGGCCACTGGATACGTATGGTTTGCCATAGGCCTCACCATTACGGTACATCGTAATGGTTCCGTCCTTTTGATAGGTGATGGCAATATGGACGGGTTGTGTGAGTGCTGCTGTTTCCGCGGGGCCATCGACCGTTTGCGTACGAACGAATCCATTGCTGCCGGGCATCCACAGCTGAACGTCTCTTTCTCCGTAGACAATCGCATCGAAGATAACTCCGTTAGATGTTTGAATGTTAATGACACCTCCACCACGCTGTTGCAGATTGTCGAGCTGAACGACAGCTGCCAACGTTTTTTCGTCCACATTCTTACTCAGTGGGCCGGATTGCGCATAGGCATTGCCACCCTGGAGCAGCAACGCACCATCCTCAATACGAGCTCCGTTTTTCAACTCGAGCTTCAATCCATTGACACCGTCTGTCAGAACTTCTTCTCCTTCCTGGAAATCCCAGGCGTGCAGCGGCGCCGGCAGTTCCACGTTGGGCTGTTTCCCCTCTTTGGCCAACTCCAACAGTCGCTGACGAACCGGGGTGATGATCGCGTTACGTTGTTGCGTCGACCTGTTCAGTAGTTGATTGAGTTTGGCGATCTCGGTGTGCTGCTCTTCATTGTCTCGAATCAGTGTTGCCAGAAAGTCCTGACTGGCGGCCAGCTCCTGAGCCGACGGGGGACGGGAAAGAGTCCGAAGAAACATGTTTGCTATTTTGTCGGCCTGCTGAGGATATGCCGCATCATTCAGAACCGAATCGGCAAATGCCTTTGCCCGATTAATGACCAGCTCACTATTGAGCAGTGTTAAAGACTGTGCAGGAACATTGGTATTGTTGCGAGCTCCCATCGTTGTGGTCGGGTCGGGAAAATCGAAGGCGCGCATAAAGGGGTCGATGTTGTTTCGACGAATGGCAACGTAAAGACTGCGGCGATTACTCCCTCCGTTTACACTCCCTTCGTACATCCGTGACTCGAGCAGCCCTGAACTTTGGAGGATGGCATCGCGAATTGCTTCGGCATCCAGGCGATTGATTGGAAATTGTGCCAGCAGCGTTGATGCCTGATCGCTGTCAGTTTTGTTATTTACACTGGATTGCCGGTATGTGTGACTTAACACGATGTGCTTGATGGTCTGTTTAAAAGACCAATCGTGTTTGGCCATATACTGCACCAGATAATCCAGCAGGTAGGGGTGAGTGGGTTGCTGACCGAGTCGTCCAAAATTGTCAGGGGTTGGAACGATTCCGCGACCAAACAGATAGTGCCAGATCCGATTGGCAATGACACGGCCTACCAGAGGATTGTCTGGTTTGGTCAGGTCGGCGGCAAGTTCAAGTCGCCCGCTGCCACTGGTGTCATAGCGTGATTGTCCAAACGCTTCCAGAAATCCGCGGGGTACGTCGTCGGCTAAAACCTTGGGATTTCCTCTGACCCACAAGGGATGATCCACTCCATGGCGGTCAATAACTCCTGGTACGCGAGTCGGAACCGGCAAAGTATTGTCGATAGCACGATACTGTTTCACCAGTGGTTCGGCAGCAGGGTTGTTACTGAGATGATTGGGCAGCAGATTGTTTCTGACAAAGAAACCGAGGAAGCGGGCCTGTTGGTCAGTCAACCTGTTTTCAGCCCAGGCTTGAATCGCCGCTTTCAGAGTTTCACGATAGGCTTGAATCAGCTCGTCCCAGGACGTGATATCATCCTGAAACAGGGCTGCCAGTCGGTTCGGAGTATTCTCTGGTGCCGTTTGCCCTTCACGAGTAACAACAAAGTCGGTGATACCCCACCAGCTGCGGTCATTGTTTTTACGTTCGATCGGTAGATCACCGGCAGTGGCCAATTCAAAGTGCGCGCTGTTTCCGGTGAAGAAAACCATGTCATGTTGCTGCCACTGCGGTGTTATGCTGTTTGGCTCGTTACCTTTATAAAGCAGACCCAGTACACGAGGATAATTTTCAACAGCAGGTCTCGCTCGGACTCCGCCGGCCCCTGCATAACGAAACCACATTTTCTGGAAGTCGATCGGGAATTCAGGAGACTGCAGGATGCCGTTATGCCTGGTCGAGAGGCCGTGGGTATAAATGCCCCCTTCGTGAATGTTATCGAGAATCTGCTCGCCGCTAACGAGTACCGAGAAACTTCCGGGAGCACTTATCTGATGATGAGTACCGTTTCCTGTCTTGATCCATTCGGCGGCCTGAGTTGGATCGCTTAAGTCCCATCGACGTCCCAGATCCTGAGCGAAGAAATCTTGTTCCTTTTGCCGCGCCGCCATCCATTGTTGCTGCAGCTCTTTCCAGCGACTGCTCAATTCCTCTCCTTCCAATGACTGCAGCTGTTGAAATTCAAAGAGAGGACTGGTTTGAGAATTTTCCTTGGCCGCTTCGATCTGTTTTAACCAGCGTCCAGTTTGTGCGGAGTCACGTCGCAGTAGTTCTGGTAACTGGTCGGCCGTTTTCATCCAGTTCCGGGCCATTACGACTTTGATTTCCTGTTTGAGGCTTTTCAGCTTTGCTTTGTCCTGCTCTAAAATCGCCGGAGTATCCGCTGAACGTAGCGCCGGGCGGAGGTTGTCGAAGATGCCGAAAAAACGGTAGTAGTCTTGCTGGCTGATCGCATCAAACTTATGGTCGTGGCAACGCGCACAGGACACGGTGAGCCCCAAAAATGCTTTGCTAATTACGTCGACCTGATTGTCATTAAAGGTGATTAATTCGGCTACCGGATCCACAGGAGAGAATCCGTGGGGCACAAATCGATAATGGCCAGCACCAATCAGCGATTCGTTGAGAGTACCTTCCTGATTGAATCTCGGGTTTTCCAGCAGGTCACCAGCAATGTGCTCGCGCACTAGCTGCATATAGGAAACATCCTGGTTAAAGGCACGAATAAGATAGTCCCGGTAACGATAGGTAAATGGAATCGCTGGATCACCTTCGCTTCCATGAGAATCTGTAAATCGGATAACGTCCATCCAATGACGAGCCCAGTGTTCACCAAACTTGGGTGATGCCAGCAGTTCGTCCACCAAAGCTTCATAGGCATCATCGTTCAGGTCCTGTCCATATTTTTCGATGAGTTCCAACGTTGGTGGCAGCCCCGTCAAGGCAAAGCTCACTCGGCGCAATAGTGTTAAAGCCTCGGCTGATTCTGCAGACGGTAGCTTTTCCTGCTGCAATCGTTGTCGAATGAACAAATCCACCGGATGGTTGGAAGAGGAACGCAGCGAGGGAAGGCCAGGGTTGGCCACGGGTTGAAAACTCCACCACTTTGTTCTCCGTTGGAGTACGGCTTTCCAGGAAATGGCAGCATCCAGTTCCGCAGCGGTGGGCGCTTTATCACGAGGGTCAAACGCGCCGTCTCGAATCCATTTTTCGAAATCCGCGATAACTTGAGCACTCAGTTTGGCGCCATCCTTGGGCATCCGCAATTCATTTTGATGCTTGAGTGATTGAAGTAGCGGGCTGGAGTTAATATCATCCAACACGATTGTCGGGCCGCTAAAGCCACCCTTGCGCAGCCCCTGTCTGAAATCGAGAGTCAGATCACCTCCCTGTTTGCCGTGGCTGTTGTGGCACTTGTAACAGTGTTCCACCAGCACCGGTCGTATCTTCGCTTCGAAGAATTCCTGTTTTTGCAAGTCGGTTTGAGCGTTTGCCGCTGAAGACAAAAGCAGACACCAAAGTGTCCCAGAAATTGCTGCCAGCAGGTAAAGGATTCTTCTCATGGGGAGTCTGCGATGAAAGAGTCATTTTCGTTGGAGAACTGGAATTATTATAGCCTGTTCACCAGGAAGCAGGGTGGATTCTGCTCTTGCTCAGGAAATGGTGATAACACGTGTTTCCAGGCAGGAGTTCGGCAGTGGGGTAGGTGAGGCAATGAGAATGGTAGTCCCCACCAAACTGTTCAGATAGTGGCAAGTGGCTTCAATTCCCTCGTTGTCCATTTCTGCAAACGGCTCGTCCAGCAACAGCAAGGGGGGGGAAAGGATCATGGTTCTGGCAAGTGCCACTCGTCGACGTTCACCTCCGGAAAGACGCTTCACACGACGATCAAGCAAATCCAGAATGTTGAGTTGTTTGGCAAGATCGTGAGCGAGTTCAGTAGCGTTCTGAGTATGTCTGGCACGTGTACCATAAAGCAGATTGTGCAGAACGGTGCCACGGAATAGATACGGGCTCTGCTGAACGAGTCCAACAGGCTGGAGGTTGGCGGGGATATGAAGATCGCCCGAATATGACTTCTCCAGACCGGCGAGCACGCGGAAAAGCGTCGACTTCCCTGAACCGTTAAGTCCCTGGATATTGATGATTTCTCCAGGTTCCACTGACAACTCAGGAACTTCGCAAAGAGACTTTCCGTTACGAGTGACTACCAGATTATGGATTTGAAGGGAGGTATTCATGACTCTTCCTCCCTGCTGACCCAGGCGATGACGATCGTGATACAAATTGCGATGGCCAGGAGAATGAGACTCATCGCGACGGCTCGGGAGAATTCGCCACGAGCAGTCTCCAGTGTCGTGGAAGTTGAGAGTGTACGGCTTTTGAACTTGAGATTGCCTCCCACCATCATGGCGATGCCTAGTTCAGTGAAACATCTGGCAAAGGCGGTAAGAATGGCCAGAGTAATCGGGAGTCGAGCTTCAGAGAGGTACGTTTTCCAGCGTTGCAGCCGACCGGCTCCGAGCAGCAGGGCAGTTTCCGGGATTCGTGGATCCAGATTTTTGATCCCTCCGTGCGTCAGGCTGGTAATGATTGGAACAGCGAGCAGCACTTCGCCGAGGACAATCCCCCAGGAAGTATAGAGTAGTTCGAAAGTGCCTAAAGGGCCTTGCCGAGCTAGCAGGGCATAGCCGATCAGGCCAATCAATACTGTCGGTATGCCCATCATGCCACGGAAAAGTGTGATGACCAGATTCCGGCCAAAGAAACGGTGGCGGGCCAGAAATGTCCCGATTGAGATTCCCAGGATGGTGGCGATAAACACTGCTGTCGAACTTACCCAGATACTTCGCCAGGCAGCGTCCAGTACTTGTGGGTCGCCACTCACAAGTAATCGAAAGCCTTCGGTGATTCCGTTAAGAATCATTTCCATCACAGTCTTGCAGCCTTATGGTGAAACAGGAGTGAAAAGTGACTGGCCGTTGAACTGGTAATTCTCAATCAGTGCTGCCGTTTTTGCAGAAGTCAGGAAGTCAAATAATTTCATTGCGGCTTCCTGGTTGATCTGGCTATTCTTGCCGGGATGAACAGTAATTACGCTATAGCGGTTTTCCAATGGATCCTGATCTGACAGGACAGGGCTCAGTTCGATTTTCTGTTGAAAACGGAGGTAGGTACCAGCATCACAAAGTGTGAAGGCTCTCAGTTCACTGGCGATCATCAATGTATTACCCATTCCTTGCCCGGTTTCGGTGTATTCATCAAACTGTCGATCAGTATTGCTGGCTTGCCATAGCGCAAGTTCCTTTTTATGTGTGCCACTGTCATCTCCGCGGGAAACAAACCGAAGGTGGTTTTTCGCAATATATTCGAACGCCTGATGGATGCTGAGTTGTTTTAGTGGAGGGGATTCCTGGGGAGGACCAAGCAGTACAAAGTGGTTCTTCATAAAAGGACGGTGTTGTTGGCCATGAGCATCCGCCATGAACTCTGCTTCAGCCTCCGGAGCATGAACGATAAGTAAATCAACTTCCCCCTCTCGTCCCAGCTTCAATGCAGCTCCTGTGCCAACGGCGATAACGGACAGGTCACAAGGGTAGCTTTTGGTGAACTCGGGTAGTAGTACATCCAATAATCCGGAGTCCCGTGTGCTGGTTGTCGTAGCAATTCGGAGTTTGGGAACGTCTTGCTGGGAAGAGTCGGAGCAACCGACTGTCATCATCAAAAACATGCATAGAGCGACATAACGCAGGCGTGGAAGTGTTCTGCAGTCGCTCATAGAGGCTATTGTCCGTTTTTACATTGGATTTTTGACGGTGAATTTCCTTGAATCATGGCCTAATTATAGAGGATTGTCGAGTACTCAAGGATGGTTGCCGTTTTGGCAATCACGGATCGATGCGTATACTAGGAGTAATAGTTAAGTACCGTTTTTGAGCGGTTCAACAATCCATTCGAGTTGGTGGTCAATATGACGATCTCTTTTAAGTGCCCCACGTGTGCTAAGCCTTATAATGTTCCAGATCAGTTAGCTGGCAAAAAGTCGAAGTGTGGTTGCGGGAATCAGTTTGTGATTCCTGCTGCTCCAGCGGCAACTCCGCAACCTCCTGTCACACCGCCGGCACAGCCCGCGGCGGCTCAACAGCCAGTTGCTCAACAGCCAGCAGCTCCGCCAAATCCATTTGGTGGTATGCCGGCTGCCCCGCAGGCTGGTAGCCCATTAGGCGGCCTGCCTCCAGTATCTCAACCTGGTGGAGGGCAATTGGGAGGACTACCGGCAACTGGAGGTTTTCCGGCGGCTCCGGCAGGTAACCCGCTGGGGGGCGGAGCAGGCGCCATGCCAGGTATGCAGTCTGGTGGCTGGAATACGCCTGCCCCGAAAGGTAAGGCAAAGAGCAAGAGTGGGGGTAGCAAGAAGGGGCTATGGATTGGCATTTCTATCGGAGCCGTCCTGTTAATCGGTGGTGGAGTAACCGCCGTGTTATTAATGGGTGGAGGCGGTGGAGGCGATTCTGAGCAAGTCGCTAACGGTGGTGATTCAACAACTCAGGCAAATCCAGCTTCCACGGGCGGTTCAACTCAAGGCGGAGGACCTGTCGATATGTCTGCCATGATGGGGGGCATGTCCGACCCAGGTGCTGGTGGTGCTATGGGTGGAGATCCTGGCAATATGGGAGCAGGCATGATGGACCCCGGTATGGGGGAAGGTGCTGGTCCAGGTGGTGCTATTCCGGGAGCAGGTGGTTCTTATGGTGCTGGTCCAGGAACCGATCCGGCGCAAGGGGGCACTGGTCCAACTGGAGCTATTCCAGGGGCAGATGGAAACTTTGGTCCTGGAACTGACCCGGCGCAAGGAGGGACTGGTCCAACTGGAGCTATTCCTGGGGCAAATGGAAACTTTGGTCCTGGAACTGACCCAGCGCAAGGGGGGACTGGTCCAACGGGAGCTATTCCCGGAGCAGGAGGTAATTTTGGTCCAGGAACCGATCCGGCGCAAGGGGGCACTGGTCCGACGGGTGCTATTCCCGGAGCGGGAGGTAATTTTGGACCTGGAACTGATCCGGCGCAAGGAGGGACTGGTCCAACGGGAGCTATTCCTGGAGCGAATGGGAATTTTGGCCCTGGAGCGGTACCTTCAGTAGGAGGAGGAAACAGTGGCGGTCTTCCTGCAGCTAATCTACCAAGTATCCGAAAGGCACTTGGTTCGAACAATTTGGAAATGGTAACGGTAGCTAATTTGCAGTTGTTGAAGTTGATGGCAGCCACTCTGGAGAAAATGCATGATGCGCCATCCGCGTTGGCTCAGATTGATCGGTTGAAAGAATTGGAAGAAGTATTCAAGTTGTCAACCGAATCGATGAAGAAAATGAAAAAACCGACACCAGCCGAGAGAACTCAATTGGCACGTAAGCACGGCGTGGCCGGCGCCCAAGCGCTTAAAACGTTCAACCAGCAAACCACCAGGGTCATGAAGATTCAAGGTTTGCCCCAGCAGGTTAAGCTGCAGATACAGAAGACAATGCAGATGTCGAAATAGTCTTTAGTTCAAGTTCTCAACGGTTGGAATCCAGTGCGCTCCGCGCGGTTCTAAAGAAACCCATACAGAATTTTCTTCAAGGTGTTTTATTGGGTTTTGCAGCGATTTGTTTCCAGATGATTTCGCGCTTTATCGCTTTGAGATTACGCTTCTGAATCAGTTTCATTATGGCTCAGCCCTGCGGACAGGAATCTCAGTGAGGTACTGTATGTTCGACTCGCAGGCGTTGAAGAGGAGATAGGTTTACTTCTAATGACAGGGTGTGCTTTTGAGGTCGTTCTGTAATAGCCGCAGTGATCAGGTAGAATGGTAACGCGTACGGTTTATTAACCATGTGATTCCAAGCGTTTTCAGGTGCATTTCAATGAGAATTCGAAGTCATGCTACGGCGACTATCCTAACAATTGTTGTCAGTCTAATACTTACCGCTTGTCTTCATCAGCCGGCAAGTGCAGCTGAAAAACCCAATATTGTTTTCATCATGGCGGATGACCTGGGAATAGGTGATCTGGGGTGTTATAACGACCAGAGCAAGATCCCTACGCCGAACATGGATGCGCTAGCCAGGGCGGGGATGCGATTCAACGATGCTCATTCCCCTTCGTCCGTTTGTACTCCTACGAGATATGGAGTGTTGACGGGCCGTTACGCATGGCGTACTCGACTTAAAAATGGTGTGTGCTGGGGATACAGCAAAAGTCTGATTAGTAGCGGGCGTGAAACGGTAGCGAGTATTCTTAAGGCGGAGGGGTATAACACGGCGTGCGTTGGTAAGTGGCATTTGGGATTCCAGCATGCCGATGTTGAGGCGGAGGATTTTCCTCCAGCTAGTTCGATCCTTCCCGAGGATCATCCTCATGCGGTCGATTACTTCAAGCCGTTATCACCTGGTCCCAATGATTTTGGATTTGACTACTTCTTTGGGATTCCGGCATCGTTGGACATGGATCCGTACGTCTTTGTGGAAAACGACAAACCACTCCAATTGCCCACGGCAACGGTTGCCAAATCGGCTCACCGTCGTCAGAATGGCGGAGGATTCTGGCGAGGTGGAAAGGTCAGTCCGGATTTTAAGCACATCGATGTGTTACCTCGTACGGCTGAAAAAGCAGTGGAGTGGCTATCAGCACAAAATGGTGACAAGCCGTTCTTTCTCTATTTTCCGCTGAGTGCACCTCATACGCCCTGGTTGCCCACTGACCAGCATCGCGGCAAGGCCCGGGCCGGATACTACGGAGATTTTGTCCATCAGTGTGATGCTGTTGTGGGACAGGTAATGGCGGCTCTGGAAGAAATCGGTCAGGTTGAAAATACTCTGTTGATTGTTACCAGCGATAATGGTTCCCACTGGGTGCCGGGTGATATTCCGAAGTACAACCATCGAGCGAATCTGCATTATCGAGGTCAAAAGGCAGATATCTGGGAGGGGGGCCATCGCGTACCGTTTGTGGTTCGCTGGCCAGCTGCCGTGAAGGCGGGGACGCAATCGAATCAGACCATTTGTCTGACAGATTTGTTGAGTACAGCAGCAGAACTTGCCGGTGCCAAAGTAGCTGCTGATGCTGGCGAGGACAGCTTCAGCTTTACTGCTGCACTTCAGGGGAAAAGCAAAGGTAGCGTTCGCCAATCCATCGTTCACCATTCACTCAACGGAACATTTGCCGTTCGCATTGGTGACTGGAAGCTGATCGAAGGGAATCTTGGTTCGGGAGGGTTTTCGGCACCACGTGTTGTTAAGCCGGAAGACGGCAAGCCGGCCGGGCAGCTTTATAATTTGAAAGAGGATGCAAGTGAGACTAACAATCTGTGGGACGAGCATCCTCAGATTGTAGAGCGATTACTGGCCGAGTTAAACAGGACGCGCGAGAGCGGTCGTTCACGGTAGGATCTAGCCGAAGACTTCAGGGAGCAAGGCACCATCATTGAACAGAGGGAGTTTCGTCCCTTCCTGAATGCTTATAAATCCGCTTCGCAGGGTCGACGCCCAATGAGCTGAGCGAGGCGTTCCGTTTCCAGTTTTCAATTTTCTGCACGGTATAGGTTTCGATGCGAATCGAGTTTACATTGGTAGGGAAGCAAGTCTGTCTGCTCGCTGGACTTTGCTGGACTACGTAACTTCAACTGACCTGACCTGGGACAACTATGGATACCGCGATTTTTAACGGCTGTTTGCCAGCCATTATGACTCCTTGTCGGGACGACCGTACGCCTGACTACGATGCACTGGTTCAAAAAGCACTCGCGTTGGTAGAGGCTGGGATGCGTGGAGTCATCTACTGTGGAAGCATGGGGGATTGGCCCTTGCTGACAGATGATCAGCGGATGCAGGGAGTGGCCAGGCTTTGTGAAGCAGGAGTGCCCGTGGTAGTGGGAACCGGCGCTCAAAATCCTCGGCTGGCTGCCGCACATGCTGCTCATGCCGAGTCGGTAGGTGCCAAAGGGTTGATGGTGATTCCGCGTGTTTTGTCGCGCGGTAGTTCTTCGATTGCTCAACGACATCACTTCGCCGGTATTCTGGGTGCCGCACCCAATACGCCCGCTGTGATCTACAACAGTCCTTACTACGGATTTCAGACGCGAGCGGAATTGTTCTTTGAACTACGAAATGAATTCCCCAACCTGGTCGGCTTCAAAGAATTCGGTGGGGCCGACGCGTTGAGTTATGCTGCCGAGCATATCACGGGTGCGGATCCGTCGCTGAGATTGATGGTCGGAGTCGACACGCAGGTTTTTCATGGATATGTCAACTGCGGAGCTGTCGGCGCGATTACCGGAATTGGAAATGCAATTCCAGTTCAGGTTCTCAAACTGATCGAATTGTGCGAGCGGGCAGTGCAGGGTGATGTTCAGGCTCGTCGACTGGCCAAAGAACTGGATGAAGCGTTGATCGTATTATCGACGTATGATGAGGGTCCCGATCTGGTTCTGTTTTACAAATACTTGTTGGTGCTTAATGGCGACACCGAATACACGTTGCATTTCAACGAAACGGATGAGTTGAGTGCCAGCCAGCGTCACTTTGTCGAAACGCAGTATGCTCAGTTCAACACTTGGTGGGCCGGCTGGGAAGGCAAGGATTACTAAGGTCGGGGTCTATGCACGAATCATGTCGATCGCGGAATGATCCCGGTCGTTCGGGCCCAGTTTTTTGGTTGCATTAAATGCGGTGAGCATGGTGTTATAGACATCGATCCCTTCCGCACCCACATCCATGATTTGTCCCGTCTTGAACCGCCCATTGGCGCCGGTGATTGCGTGGAAGACTCCGGAAAGTTCCCGCTTCACGTCATTGTGACGACCATCTCCCGATTCTGTGGAAATGGTGACGAGTGAATTTTCGAGAATCGTTCGGCCGTTGCTTTCGCGACATTCGTCGGTGTCCAAGGCCTTCATGAAGTAAGCGAGCTCGTTCATTTTCATGTGAACGTGTGCTCGTAGAGCCAGGTTTTCTTTTTCCGGGCGGAATTGATGCCAGAATTCGTGGCTACAGCCAGCGGATCCGGATCGTCGTAATTGGTTGGCATCGTCAAACGTCCAGCGTTGGCGGCCTTCGTATTCATACTCGCCAGTGAGTCGGATTCGTTCGCCGGCTGCCAGAAATGTTAGTGCCCCGAAACGGACGCGATCCATTTTGACGGCCAATGCATAGAGGTCGGCCATGAGTCGCCATTCTTCCCGTAGGTCAGCAAGTGTGATGTCGATTCCTTCTCCTCCCGGATCGGCTGAGCCTCCGTGAAGCAGTTTGGAACGAGGAGGTATGCGAGGAGCTTCACTGTCCTTGTACGATATTTCGTAAGCCCGTTGTTCGTATTCCCTGATTCGGTCGAGGTGATCTGAAACACGGCCGCGCGAGACTTTGCCCAAAGGTGAATTAGGGCCGGTGTAAAAGCGGTACTGTTCCACGACGCTGTCCAGTACACTCCGGCGGAGACGGCGTGATTTGGGATCTGATTCATCCGTGGCAGCCAACGTGCCAAACACTCGGTCAAACAGCGCGCGTGGTTTTTCCTGCATTCGAGCAGCGACTGTACCATCTTCGTTATACGAGTGGACGTAACGGCAGACACGGCTACGACGAAAGTAGGTGCCACCGATCAGTGTAGGGATCATCCCTCCCGGCATTCCATCAGGGTTTGCCGTATGGCGAATGAGTTGGTCGATCGAGCCACCGCCGGCGCGGGCTTCCCCGGCTGGTGCTTCGGCTGTAAAGCTACCACAAGCTCCGTCAAAATGAGCATTGATTCCCGATTCGTCACAGCGTATCTGATCAACATTCCGCATGATAAGCAGTTTGTCTGCCAGTGGTTTTAACGGTTCCAGCACATCGTCAAAGCCTTCGGATTGAAGTGGGGCAGGGCAGCCCAATCCGAAAAACAGATTGAAAGCTCTGATTGGTACTTTCGGGTCAGGAGCGGCCGCGGAGGCAGCCATTTCATCAAGCAACGGAAGTCCAATTGCGATCGCGCCTGAGCCTTTGAGTACTGTTCGTCGATTGATATTTCTGGACCGCATTTCTATGGCTCCGTTCTTGTTTTAAGTACCAGGTCACTTTGCATAATTGAGGTGACCATGGCCTGATAGGTTCCACCCAGTTGCTGTGCCTGATGGTGAATTTGTTCCATCGTCCGGGCATCTTCAGGTCCGAGTGGTCTGCCGAGCAGAAATTGGGTCAACTTCCAGAGGATGGTTTGCTGAACACGTTCACTCGTTGCCAGCAGATCCATCAGTTCTCCTGACGTGGAATATTCAACCGCCTGTGCCGTTCCTGGCAACAGGATATTGCCATCCTCCCGCAGACTGTTTCCATGTTCGTCGACCTCGTGGAAAACGCCGATACCGTCGAACTTTTCCAACCCGAAGGCAAGCGGCTCAAATTTGGAATGGCAGCCACCACAGGCATTGTTTTTGATTCTCGATTCGGCCAGTGAACGTTGCGTTGTACCTTTACCTGTTGCCGCTGCCGTGGTGTCGACACAGGGTGGAGGATCGTTGACGACGCCCCGCAGGAAATTATGCATGATAAACAGTCCTCGCGTCACCATCGATGCCTCGTCTCCGCCAAGCGTAAGCAGGCTGCTGTGGGTCAGCAGACCGCCGCGACCAGGTACGTCCGATAGGTCGTATTGTTGCCAGCCATCTCCCTGTGGTGTCAGACCGTAATGGCGGGCTAATGCTGGATTGGCAAAAGTCACTTGTGAGTTGAGCAGGCCTGACATCGGTTTGTTTTGCCGCCAAACGACCTCCCGGAAAAACTCCTGCGTTTCGACCTTCATGTGCTGACCAAGTTCACGGGACCAGCCCGGAAATGCCTTGCGACCTGGGCGAAGGTTATTCAGATGATTCAGATTGAGCCATTCGGTGATAAACTGCAGGCTGTGTTGTTCTGCGCGTGGGTGCTGCAGCATACGTTGTAACTGTTGCTGGTAGCCTGTCGTACTGAGGATCGTGCCATCACCGGCCGCTTCGATTAGTTCGCTATCAGGAGGCCCGCCCCAGAGCATGTAGCTCATGCGGTTGGCCAGTTCATAGGTACTGAGGTAGGACCGACTTCCATCACCTCGCTGGTTCTCCATCAGATACATGAAGCGGGGCGACTGCAGCATCGCTTCGAGGAGATAGGGAACAGAATCCTGAAAGCTTCCGTCTGCCTCGGCGACCGCGACATAGAGTCCCATGTAAAGACTCAATTCCCGTTCTTCAATTGGACCTCGCAAAACATGTTCAGCCATCGCCGAGACAGTAGCTCGCCGTTCTTTTTCTCCAAATGAAGTACGATTTGTAAACTGCTTCAAAAAGGAATCAACATCAACCTGTCCCACAATTCGTTGGGCCAGTTTCTGGTAGGCTTCCACATGTTCCAGGTCGACGCTGAGGTTGTAGGCTGTATTGGTAAAACCGTCAGCCCGGAGATCGGCGGGGAGGAGTTTATATGCCTGGTCTGAAATATCGACGTTGAACGTATGTTTGACCGTGGCAACGTATTCCGGGATGGTCAGCCGTCGTACCCAGATCTCGTCGGCCTGGGTGTCCACTCCGTAGATGGCTGGATCAATCGTCTGAACCGTCCATTTCGCGCCTCCTTGAATCCACTGTTGCAGAATCTGTTTTTCCTCGGGAGATAACGGCTCACGTTTTTGGGGCATCTCGTTATTGGCAATCGCGAGTAAAAGCAGGCTTTGATCAACCTGCCCCGGAACAATGGCTGCTCCGGAATCTCCCCCTTTCAAGGCTGCAGCCTGTTTGGCCAGGTTCAAGCCTCCTTTGGCATTGGCGGTATCATGGCATTCAAGACAATGTTTGGTGAGTAAACCGGCGACTTGGCTTTCGAACAGTTTTTCATTTTCAGTTAACTGAGTGGGAAGGGCTGCTGGGCTTGATCCGCCGGTTGGGCCCGCTTTGAAGTTCTGAATGATTTCGGCTCCGGATAACGCTCGGTTGTACACAGCCACAAGTCTCAGTGTGCCCTGCCATCCGCGATCCCCTGATAATTCGTTCCCTAACGCGAAGTGGAAACTGTCGTCGAGGTTTTCCATCGTACCGGCAGACTTTCCGGACGCGACTTGTTTCCCGTCGACAAAAAGTTGAGTGATTCCTGCTCGCGACCGTGTATAGGCGATATGTGTGATGTTTCGGGTCAAGGTCGTGCTGGATGACTCGATGGCAGGCATCCCGTTGGTGGTACCGCTGGTGGTGCGCAGTCGACCTTGAATCGCTGCGGCCTCCTGGCCAAGCGTGAAATTGCGGGAACTGGAATCCTGGCTCATCGTAAGGAGCCTGGCGGGACCGTCCTGCTGAAGATTGTCGGTCTGCATCCAGACTTCCATCGTGATTTCATGCGTTCGCCGCAAGGCATCGTAGAGTTTTTTTGCTGGTGCGGAAGTTTTAGCGACGGTGGGTTGCAGGAAGGTTAGTTTGCCGGGTTCGTGTCGTATCGCTTCCGGACGCTGGATTACGAGGTTGAGTGGAACTCCGACTCCGGAACGATCCTCAATAACGTTCCCCTTGAGTTCTGCGAAATCGTAGAACACTACCACGTTTCTGGAGACACGTGACTGCTGAGCGTGTACCGGCAGACAAGCGAACAGAATCAGACAGGCGTTCAGTGTTATTACGCTAGAGTAGCGAATGAATGTCATAAGGTAACTCGTTTCATAAGGGTAACCTTCATTATCTGGACTTATGGCTCTGGATTCAACTTTGGAATTGCAGATAGGTGCCTTGGTGACTGCCAGAATTACCTCTGTTTACGGCAGTCTTTTTAATCGCCTAGAATATTAGAGGTGACGAGAAGAGCGGCTTTATTGATGAGTCTGAATGCGAAATGCGACGAGGAATGCTTTTTTTGATTCTGACGAGTGCTGCTTTGGTGCTTGGATGTAGTGCTACAGTCGATGTGGATTTCCAGCTGGAGAAATCAAACGATACGGATGTGAATCCCGGGGAGGGAGAGGACGTGACGAGCGAAGAACGGCCGGACGAGGGACTTGTTCGGGAGTATAATCAACTGAGTCTGGAAGAAGAATATGTGTTGGTGCATAAGGGGACCGAGCGTCCCTTTACCGGAGAGCTGACCGACAATAAGGAAGAAGGGACTTATACCTGCCGGCGATGCAATGCGGCTTTGTACCGGTCGGACGATAAATTTGACAGCCGCTGTGGGTGGCCAAGTTTTGATGATGAAATCAAAGGGGCCGTGAAATGGATTCCAGACAGTGATGGACTAAGGACTGAAATCCTTTGCGCCAATTGTGGAGGCCATTTGGGGCATGTGTTCCTGGGAGAAGGGTTTACCGAAAAGAACACTCGTCACTGCGTGAACAGTATTTCGATGAAGTTTTACAAAGCAGGCGAGAAACTGCCGGAGATTATTCGACTGACTGACTAGCATTGGTTGGTTTGAAGACGAAGATAGATTGATGCTGAATATTGGTTCCTTTAAGACGAAGACCTGTAGCGGGATTGGGCGACGCAGCTTTTTGCAGATGTCCGGTGCCATCCCGTTTGGACTCGGTATGTCTGGCCTCGGAATGGTGGCGGCCGAAGAAGTAGACCAGGTAGTGGCGCGAGCGAAGTCTGTTGTTTTTGTGTTCCTGTGGGGTGCACCCAGCCATCTGGATACCTGTGATCCAAAACCTGATGCTAGTTCTGAGTATCGTGGCCCTTTCGGAGTCATTCCGACAAAGACGCCCGGCGTGCATTTTACCGAGTTGTTGCCCAAGCTGGCACAGCGTAGCAATAAGTACACTTTGATCCGTTCGCACATCCAGAGTGCTCCGGGGCATCCGGATGGAGGTACCGTTGCTTTGTCCGGGTTTGAGGAGAATCCCAAACCAGTGAATCCGAATTTTGGTTCGATTGTGGCTCGTCATCGTGGTTTCGGTGGTAAGCTGCCTCCTTTCTTTTCCATTGCTAACGGAGTGGTAATGGATGGTGCCAGACGTATTGAAGCGTATGGTGGTGGGGAAATGGGAGCTGTCTATGATCCATTTATGGTCGGTGCTTCGGAGACGGGTGAAGTGAATATTCCGGCACTCTCATTAATGGACGATGTTAACCCGCTGAGGATTACCGACCGCCGCCAGCTTCTGGAACAACTCGATTCAGTACCCAGGTCCTTGGAGAAATCCGGGTTCCGCGATTGGAACAGAACTTACCAGCAGGCCTACGGTTTGATCACGGATCCGGAGGCACGGCGAGCTTTTGATCTGACGCAGGAGTCCATGAAAACTCGGCAACGTTACGGTCAAAGCGTCTTTGGTCAGAGTGCCTTGCTGGCGCGTCGACTGGTCGAAGCCGAAGTTCCTTACATACAACTGAACTACAGTCGGCATGTGGAAGCGATCACTCCGGGGTTCGAGTTCGGCTGGGATACCCATTTGTACAACTTCTCGTTGTTGCAGGATCAACATTGCCCGATTTTTGACCGAGCGTTTTCGGCGTTTCTGGATGATATTTACGATCGTGGATTGATTGATGACACGTTGATTGTCTGTATGGGGGAATTTGGGAGAACACCGAAGATCAACGTGCGGGCAGCGCGTGATCACTGGCCACAATGTTATTTTTCGATGTGGGCTGGGGCTGGTTTGGAGCCAGGTCGAGTGATCGGTGAGAGTGACAAGAATGGTGAGCATCCAGTGACGCGACCGATTACGCCACTGATGGTAGGAACAACCATTGCCGAGTTAGCAGGCGTTGATACAGCGGCTCGAGCCGAAATGCGAGTGCTCGACGGGGGCCAGGTGATTGATGAGTTGCTCTAAGGCGTTGCTAATACTGCTGGGTCTGGTTGGTATTTTGAGTGCGGCTGAACCGATCCGGTTGACGGATGACGGGCGGATGAAATTTACGCCAGTCTTTGTGGATGGAGGGGCGAGTCTTACCTATGTCGATTTTGAGAATCCCAAAGTGTTTCGTCTGAAGTCGATGGATTGGCAAACGCGCGAGGTGAAAGTGATTCATGAATCGGCACCTGCGCCGGAATTTGACCCAGCCTATTCAGCCGATGGTAACTACTTTTCGTTCTTAAGAGCGACCGGGGGGTTGCAGGTTAGCCTGGTGATTCGCCATCGCAAATCTGGTGAGGAAGTGATTGTCCCGCCGGACCCCGGTTTTTCTGGTTACCGGACACCAGCGATTGCTCCAGACAGCTCACAAATGCTGTTTTCGTTTGCCAATAACTTTGGGCAGGACATTTTTCGGATTGATATGAAGGGTGGAAACCGAACGGTTCTGACGGAAAATAAAGGGATTAATGTCTGGCCCAGTTATTCACCGGATGGGAAGAAAGTATTGTTCACGTCGACTCGGGATGGTAACTACGAGCTTTATGAAATGAAGCCTGATGGTTCGGAGATCAAGCGATTGACTGACAGTCCTTATCAGGATTTGCGAGGTCAGTATTCACCGGATGGAACCCAAATCGCGTTTGTCAGTCATCGTGACGGGAATGCTGAGATTTATATTTGCGATGCAGATGGCACTCGTGTGCGACGAATTACCGAGCATGAGGAGCGGGACGACTATCCAACCTGGCATCCGGACGGAAAGCATTTGGTTTATGTTGCCGAGCGGGATGGAAGCCATGATCTGTACCTGCTTCCGTTGGAACAGTAGAGCTTTTCAGGTAACGCTCTATTTCAATGAGCTTCCGAGCCACGAAGCCTTTGGTCAACAGCGTTTCTATTGGACGTTTGCGTTAGGAGGAACTCCTAACGCAAGCTTGTTTAGGTTCTTCGCCTGTTGTGACCATCACAGGCCAGAGAATTCACGTCTCAGAGTGGTACAACTAACGGGAGAAAGATCGCTGCTGACAGGCGTGAAACCTGGTTGGCAGGGCCTGCTTGGAAATGGAGTTCTGGTCCGTGGCGGAATCGGAGTGGCAATAATGATTGACTCTCATCGTGACCAGAGCGATCTTGTGAAAGCGACCGCCAACCCCGAAAATGGTAGCAGGGTAAAACTCCGAAAACTCTCACTCAGAGTGGTCACAGCTAATGGAACCAATTCTACGAATTGGGGAGAAGATGTACTTTAATCGACTTCTTGTCTTCGGAGGTTTATTCATCATTGGCGGCATGATGCTGATAGACGGTATGCCTCAATTCGGCTCGGCTCATGGAAAAGCTAAACAGTGGATCGATCCGTTTCTCGATGTAACAGGACTATGGCAAGGCAGCTGGGAACTATTCGCCCCGACACCCGACCATGTAAACGTTCAAGTTGGCGCTACGATTTATTGGAAGACCGGCACGACTACCGAATGGTTCCAGCCTGATTGGTCCTCGATGAATCCGTGGGAAAAAATGAGTTCCTTTCGTGAGATGTCTTACTACGACAATATTTGGAGAGACCAAAATTCTGCAGGCTGGGATGCTCTTTGTCGTCATATCGCGGCATAAGAGGCCAGGAAGCCTGGCGCGATACCTGCTCGTGTCACATTATTCCTGCGAAAGGATGTGATTCCTGCTCCGACGGTTCAATGGCGGCATGCCTATGGCCCCCCTCTGTTTGGACCTCGCAATTACTTTTACCAATGGGTGCCAAATGAATAAGAGTGGTACTCAGTATCTGTTCCAGCGCATTGATGCTTTCTGGATGCAACCATATGACTTACGGATCCTGGATGTGATTCGCCGAGGTTACGGCAGTCTCTTGTTAGTTTATACCAGTCTGTTGTGGGGCGACCGCCACCGTTTTTTTGGTAGTGATTCGTTGGTACCAGCCGACGTTGGCCGCGCGATAATCGATCCCGATACATTCGGCTTATATTCATTTCTACCTGAGCATCCGATTGTCATTACGCTTTCACTTCTGCTGCTGGGGATCTGCGGGCTGTGCCTGATTATCGGTTGTTGCCCTCGAATTTCGGCGGCAATAATCATGTTCATCCTGCTCAGTGTTCATCACGCTAACAATACGCTTTTTGACAGCGAGGACACTGTTTTCAGGCTGTTCGCTTTTTTCCTGATCTTTGCACCTCCAGCCAGTCACTTCCAATGGAATACCCTGCCTGTTCAACACAAGAAAACGGATCGTTATCCAGCATGGCCACTCCGATTATTCCAGTTGCAAATGTGCCTGATGTATTTAGCAGCAGGGATTCAGAAGTGTAGAGGCGCGGAGTGGTTAGACGGAACCGCCGTTTACTACGCACTACGGCTCGACGATTCGACCAGCTTTCATCTTCCTGCGTGGATCGCGGAACAACTGAGTTGGATTCGTTTACTATCGTGGGGCACCATCGCTTTTGAACTTGCGTTTCCCATTTTGATTTGGTTCAAAATATTCCGCTGGCCCATTCTCGTTTTGGCAGTAGGTTTTCATCTGTTTACGCTCTACAGTATGAACCTCCATCTATTTCATCCCATCATGCTTCTGGGATTGTTGTCCTTTATCCGGTTTGATGAATTGCGGTCTTTTTGGCGTCGAATACGTAGGCAAACGCCTGCGAAATCTCTCCACGCGATCACAACGTCATCAGAAAAGTCAGCCGCAGGTTAACCCAGTCCTGGTGTGATCAAATCATCGAATCAGCCGCAAAAAGAGAACGGCACGCCCTCAAGTCTTCTTAAAATACCTTTTCTTCCAGTCGTGAAGAATCTATGCCAGTTGCAGATTGAATTCTGGAAAAGTCTGTCTGACAGACTCAATCAATTGGAAAGTCCTGAATGTTTTCACATTTTTTGAGAATTCTTACCAGAGTGTGGCGGGTTTCGCCGGGTTACTGCGAGTTATTAATAGCTAAAAGAGATAGAGCACTTTTAATGGCAGTAGCAACAGTTTTTAGGAGTATTTACAAATACGATGGATGATCAGCAACTACGCTTCTTATATTTTCTCCTTGGTCTTTTTTGTGTTTTTGGGATCATAGTCGGGTTACTAGCGATGCGCAAGGGATTTGGTTTTATGTCGTGGTTTTTTTCGGGAGGTTTGGTAATATTCGCACTTATTGCGTTGGCATTTTTTTCATCCGCTCGAGATCCAAAACTCACAGAAGAGGAAAAGCAGCAGTTGACCAAAAAAGGAAATTTTTGTGGTCAGATTATCTCTGCAATTTGCCTTGGCATTGGGGCAATCAGGTTTTTTAAATAGTTGGATCTTGATTAATTCAGTTGACCCAATCCCATCAGTTGTACCACTCTGAGTAAAGATTTTTGGATAGTGGTCGGGGAAAGCTTGGCAGCACGCAACAGGCGCAAAAAGAGAAAGGCGCCCCCTAAAGGATTCGAGGATGTATCGAATCACAGGGGAAATGAAGAGTTCTCGACCGGCGCTGACACAAATGTGACACAACTAGCGGATCTGAAAGCCCTCTTATCCTCTATAGACCCCATCATCCTAAAGCAACTTCTTGTAGAGATTTTGAAAGAGTGAGGCGGATTATTATAATCTCATCTGAGTACTCTCAGATATGGAATGAGATATGAGGTGGTTCGGGCTATAGGTTGGCGAAGAGTGGGAAAAGTGGTGGTTTG
>CALKGE010000011.1 GCA_938084685.1 uncultured Pirellulaceae bacterium | reverse complement strand
GTTGATCCGTTGATCCGTTGATCCGTTGATCCGTTGATCCGTTGATCCGTTGATCCGTTGATCCGTTGATCCGTTGATCCGTTGATCCGTTGATCCGTTGATCCGTTGATCCGTTGATCCGTTGATCCGTTGATCCGGGGGGTCGGTCGACAGGAACTTGTTAACTCAGGTTATTCGGCGGACTGGTTTAGCCGCGGCCGACATAGAGTTGTTGGTGAGGCAGTACGACGGCGTCGAGGATTTCGACATGCTGGGGCAGGGTTGCCATCAGGAGTGCGACTTCGGCTAACTCGTGTACGGTCATCATCGGTTCCTGATCTTCTACCGCCTCACTGGCTTGCCGTCGTTCGGTGGCAATGTTGCCCGGATGCAGACCGCAGCAGGTGATGTTGTAGTCACGACCTTCTAATGCGGTGACGTGCGTCAGCCCCTGAATGCCAAACTTGGAAGTTGAATAGGGAGCAGACCCGGGACGAACTCGGGTTGCTGAAATTGATCCGACATTGATGATCCGGCCATTGTTTTGCGGCTTCATGATCTGCATCGCAAGTTTGGTACACATGAAAGGGCCTCGAAGATTGGTGTTGATCACATGATCCCAATCTTCCAGTGCCAGTTGATCAATGGGGCCCCCATTAAATGCGCCGGCGTTGTTGACTAACAGGTCCATGTAGTCAAAGTTGGCTTTGAACTTTTCAAACATCGCATCTACGCTGTCGCTGCAGCCAATGTCACCGGCGTGGGTTACGATCTTCAAATCGTGTTCTGCGGCTTCTCTGGCTTCCTCGGCCATGCGGTCCAGGTCTTCTTGATTTCGTGAAGAGATGAGCAGGTCACATCCTTCCTTGACAAAAGCGAGTACAATGCCTCGCCCAATTCCCTTGCTGCCACCAGTGATGAGCGCTGTTTTTCCTGATAGTTTTCCCATGCTAGTCCTGTCTCGTCGTTGAAGTCGTGGTTTGGATACTATGAGTGATTGGTTATCTAAGACTGAATCTAACGTATTGCAAGTTGATTGGATACATTCCCGAGACAGTTCGGTGACACGTTTTTTGAGTCGGTATAAACGGCAAATTCCGGCTATTTCAGCACTCTCGTCTGGTATATCCCCCACCATTCAGACGCCTCGAACTCAATAATAACTCGACAGTTTAGGACTCGGGTGTAATAATTACTTGATTACAAGTGACGGGTACAAACCAGTTGCGCTCATCTCAATATCTAATCTTCCCCAAATCGGTTTTCCTTATGTTGCGCATATTTGCAAGTCTTTTATCAATCCTGGTCATCCTGGCGGTTGGCTGTGGAGATGACAGCGGTAGTTCCTCATCAACCGCTTCCAATGCTGAGGTTGCTTCGAACTCGAGTGGTGCTGACACTAATGCAGCCGCAGGTAATTCTGGAGGTTCTGCTGCGGGCGGCGACATGAGTGCCATGATGGGTGGTATGGGTGACCCAGGAGCTGATGGTGGCGGCATGGGTGGAATGATGGGAGGTATGGGTGACCCGGGCGCTGAAGGTGGCGGCATGGGCGGTCCATCGATGGGTGGCGACATGAGCGAAATGATGTCTGGTGTGGGTGACTCTGGTGGCGAAGCAATGGGAGCAGGTGGTCCTGGTCTGGGTGGCGACATGAGTGAAATGATGGCTGGTGTGGGCGCTCTTGGCGGAGAAGACATGGCGGGTGGTCCTGGTATGGGCCCCGGTATGGGGGGGCCCGGCATGGGTGGTGCAGGTATGGGACCTGGTATGGGACCTGGCATGGGTCCCGGCATGGGCGGCTCCGGCATGGGAGGTGGTCAGGGTCCCGCTCCCCAAACACTCGCCGACATCGCCAATATTTCATACAGTCAGGGGAAGGATCGACAAGCAATCGATTTGATTTATGCGGCGGCTATTGCAGATGAATCGCGGGACAATATTCTCGCTCGTTATCGTTGGATCCCCGGAGCCAAGCGTCCCGGGTTGGCTGTTCGAATTGGACTGGCTGTGAACGTCAGGACAACTCCGCGAGATTACAGCGGCGATGCAAAACCGATTGGTACCGAGCAGAAGCTATCTACAGGTCGTTCTGGGAACTCGGGCAATCAGGGATTTGGCGATGGCGCTTTTCCAGGTGGACCAGGTGGACCAGGTGGAGTTGGCGGTCCGGGCGGAGTTGGCGGACCGGGCGGAGTTGGAATGCCAGGCGAGGGTGGAGATATGGCCGGGATGTCAGGCATGGGAATGATGGGTGGTCAGGCTTCCGGAGGTCTTCCTAAAGAAATTAGTAAGTACACCGGTGATTTGGGCGAAGAGATTGCCAAAGCACTGAAAAAACGGGTAACAGATGGAGACTTTGGAACGATCCTGCAGGTAGCTGCCTCCAAGACTTCTCAGGCCGGTGGAGGTAATGTCATGGGCGGCATGGGTGGTGCAGGTATGGGACCCGGAATGGGCGGTGCAGGCATGGGACCTGGCATGGGAGACCCCGGTATGGGAGGTGCCATGGGCGGAGGTGGTTCCGCTGGAATTGCTCCGGGTATTGTGACCTTGGGTCAGGGAACGATCGACCAGATTCTCGAGTCGGCTATTGAAGAGGACCTGGATGCCGTCATCTTCTTCAACGTTGCGGTTGCTTTTATTCCCAAGAATGGATTGGTTCGAAATACAACCACCATGAGTCTCTATGATGTTTCTTCTGGCAGAGAGTTAAAGAAATCTGCTCCGTTGATCAATACAACACTGCAGATGCAACGTCAGCGAGCCAAGGAACAGAAGAAACCTGATCCACTGACGGAAGCAGTGAATGAGTTTCTGAAAACGGTCGACATGAATTACAAAATGGTCAAGATGCCTCAGAATTTAACTCCGGCCATTGTACAGCAGCATCGATTAATTCCCTTGGTCAACAGCAAGACGATCAGTCAATTGAAGGCACTGGCTGAGGTTGCCTTCTACCATCAATATGATTTGTGCCCTGCGGAACATCGAAAGATTGCTTATGAGACGATTGTAGGTCCACAGGTGGCATCTCAGCTAATCGGCGGTGACTTCCAGAAACGGCTTACCGCAGTGGATGTCTTTTTAGACATCGAAACGGCAGCGTTACTTGGAAAACCAGAACAATCTGAGACGACTGGGGAAGGTGGCCCGTTCGGAAATGGTGCTGGACCATCAGGAGCTCCTGGCGCAACGGGTAATCCTGGCGGCGGAAATGCTTTTGTCGGCGCGGGGGGGACTGGTGACCCTGCGGCGGGTGGAGCAGGAGGTGCGTTTCCAGGAGCAGGTCCTGGAAATAGTCCTATGGGCGATACAACTGACCCATCGAAGGGTACATCGAATGCACTTTCTGGCAATAACTTTCCCGGTGCCGGAGCTTTTCCGGGAGCTCAACCACCGGGATCCCCTGATACCACAGCCGGTGTTCCCAGCCCCATGTAATTGCTGAATTAGTTTAGCGTCGGATGTGTTTGGTGATGAAGTAGGCTGCTGGAATGAGAACAAACAGCGGCAGCCAGGCTGCAAAGGAGGGGGTGATGGCGTACCCACTGCCACCGATGGCATGGCATGTGAATACGACTGCGTAGTATCCCACCATCGCTAATCCGGAATTACAGATCGAAATGATGATGCTTTGATTTCGGCCAGAGAGGATAAAGGGAAGTCCGAGTAACAGCAGCGTGAGGTCCAGGACGGGTTGGACAATCCTGGCATGCAGTTGCACTCGCAGATGGGCTCCATAATCCAGACTTTCGTTTTCCAGTAGTGCCGTCAAGTCTTTGGTGGATCGGTATTTGTAATGATTGCTTTCTGCTGCGAGTAGTTCCAGTGGCAGATTGCTGACCAGAAAGAGATCTTTGGGAGCAAGATCTGCATGGTCATCCGCCGTGTAAATTACGATTTCATCGTCAAGTTTGGCGGATTGATAATTGGTCAGTTCAGTCGGTACTTTGACATTGATCAGTTGGTACCCTACCAGTCTGTCCGGAGTGTGCTCGGATGCAGGCACATAAACGGCCTTCTCTGCTTCGATGCGTCTGGGAAATTGTCCGATAGGTTGATGCAGGTGAAGTCTCGGCTTGAGAATCGTTTGGTCAGACAGGACTGCGAATTGTCCTCCGATCAGAATGTCCGTGCGGTGGTCAAATTTTGCGCGGATTGGAATTCTTTCCTGACCGTTCCAGTTTTGTGCTGTACGGGTGAGTGCGTCCTGATAGTGGGGTAGCACCAGTTCCCGGTTTATAACACCGAGTGCGGCAAGTAATACTGCGACCACAACAATGGGTTTGGCAATTTGCGCGGGAGAAGCGCCCATGGAGTGTAACGCGATCAATTCGCGTTTGCTGAGCATGCTGGAAATGGCACCTACAGCTGCCAATAGAATGACGGCAGAATTGATGGTGTTAAACAGTGAAAAGCTGCGGACGCCGTAGTATTGGAGCAGTGTGTCCAGCAGGCTGATATTCACCGGAGTTGCATTACTGAGACGGTCAAGATTGGTCACCATGTCAATAATGAAATACATGAAGAACATCGTGATCAGGATGATCAGATAGATCTTGATGAACAGTTTGACGGTGTATCTTGAAAGCAGCGTCATGGACTCCATCCGCATCAGCTACGAGTAAACTGGAAAAGGCAGGGGGGCAGACAGCCAGCTCACTGCCAGGCTTTAACCTGTTCAGACAACAGACGTACTCCCTGCTCAATCCTTTCCGCAGACTGTACACCAAAAGTTAATCTGATGGTACTGTGATTTGCTGGTTCGCCCTGTGAAGCAAAGCAGTATTCTCCAGGAACATAGATTACTCCTGCGTCCACCGCCGCCTGCAGAAAACCACCATCTAACCCCGTATCGATGTGGTTGGGAAGCGTGAGCCAGATGCAGAGGCCTCCTTGCGTTTCATGCCAGTGGCAGCCGTCGACATCACCCAGATGAGTGGCTAATGCCGATAGCATGGCGTTACAACGTTCCATGTACACGTTTCTCAATTTGTCGACGTGGCCAAGCCATAATTTATCTGCCAGGACGGTGGCCATGATTTTCTGAGATAAATGAGGGGCTCCGAAATCAAGATTGCTTTTTTGATCACCCAGTGGTCCGGCAAGTTCGCGTGGAACGATTCCCCAACCGACACGAATGCCGGGCGAGAAGGACTTGGAGAACGTCCCTGCTACGATCGTATGTTCAAGTTCTGGATCCCAATGGTGGATACTGGGAACGTCTTTACCCTGGTAACGCAGCAGACGGTAGGCTTCATCTGCGATGACATAGATTTTATTCTCCCTGGACCAGCGTTTTGCAATTTCCAGGATTTCCTGACCACGTTCTGCAGAGAGCGTTGTTCCACCTGGATTGTCAAAGTAAGGGACTGTATAGATAGCTCGCACTCTGGACAGCTTCCCTTCGGACTCCAGCTGCTGCAACGCGGCTTCGAGTGCTTGAGGAATCAATCCCAGGCTGTCAGTGGCGACACCATAGGTATGGCCTCCGATGTTTTTCACGGCGCCGATAAAAACGAAGTAGGAAGGGGAGGCGCAGAGGATGATGTCGCCCGGATCGAGGATCGTATCGGCCAGCAGGAAAAGAAATTGATTACTGCCAGGGGTAATAAAGATCTGATCGAGATCGACGTTGTACGGCTGCATATCACCGGCGGCGTGCCGGTTCATGTCGATGGTGTATTGCAGGATCAGCTGCCGTAGTTGTTCGTCTCCGTGATTGGAGCCGTATTGCAGAGCCGCTTTGGACTGGTCGCCTGCGGTAAGTACTTTTTCAGCAGCTTGACGAGTGATGCTGGTTGGAAGCGATTGATTGTCAACAAATCCGGCGGCCAGCGAAATAATGTCGGGGTTGGCCAGAGCCATGCTCATCAATGGACCAATGGGTTGGCCAGCAGCTTGTAAAGCGCGTTGACTCAGGTGTGGTTGAGGCGATTGGGGCATGAGGATGACTTTTTGGTTGACAACCTAGTGACAGGCAAAGGAGCAAAATGGGGAGCCCGAGGATTGGTTTTCGGTATTCTAGTACAAATCGTCTTTTGGGGAGTATAAGAGATGATTCGATTCCTGGAATCGTTCAAAGATATATTATTTCCTCCTGTTTGCATTACCTGCCGCAATTGTCTGGTTGATTCTTCCGGCAGTCGTGTAGATCTTGTCTGTGGTGAGTGTTTAGAAAAACATTTGCGTTTGTCGGCCGCAGGGCCGTCCCGGTGTCGCTGCTGCGGATATCCTGTCGCCATGTTGGAGCATGCCGCGGGGGCGGAGCTGGAGTTTGCCAGCTCTGAAAAGATCACTTTCGACTGTCTGGAATGTCGTCGGTGGGGTTTCCGGTTCTCTACGAGTTATTGCCTCGGTGCTTACGAGGGAGCTTTGCAAAGAATGGTTCTGCAGGCCAAGTTGTTATCAGGCGCTCCGATTGCCTATGCCCTGGGGCAGTTGTTGGGAGTCATGGTGGGTGAGCTGGAAGCCGATATGGTGTTGCCAGTTCCCATGCACTGGCAGAGGCGGTTGTCGCGCCAATGGAGTACAGCCGAGTTGATTGGGCGTGGATTTGCGTCTCGGACCGGTTTGTCATTAAGGACAAATCTTTTGCAGGCCTGCCGACGAACGGAGAAACAGGGGACATTGTCTCCTCAGCAACGTCTTTTAAACGTACGGGGTGCTTTTCGTCTGCGGCGACGGGACCTGGTGCAGGACCGGCAGGTCGTACTGATCGACGACGTGATGACCACCGGAGCCACGCTGCATGAAATTACCACTCGGTTATTACAGGCAGGTGCTACTCGTGTGTTGGTTGCGGTTATTTGCCGTGCTGGCTGGAATGAGAGTCAGGTCTGAGCAGTTTCTGGGAACTTGCGGACGAGCCAAACAATGCACCATTTAAACAGACTCGCTTGCCAGTACTTGAAATAGCCGGACTCCAACGAAACAATAGGGGCACGAGGTTGTTGTCGCCAGGGCGGGTTTTTGTCAGGTAAGGATATTAAAGGTTATATGGCCAAGAAGAAACAAAAGCCGTTTCGCGCATCCGTTGTTCGGGGGTTGGGTGTTGTACTGCCTCCGCTGCTGACCATCGCGCTGTTTATCTGGGCTTGGTCCATGGTTAACAACTACATTCTCAAGCCGGTAGACTGGTTAGCCCGCACGGTTGTGGTTGCATCGATCAAGGATGTCAGTGACACGAAAACAGAGACGGCTACCTACGCCATCAAAGAGGGCACAGGCCCGTTTATTCCTCATTCGGTTTATCAGCGGGTCAGCGACGATAAACAGCAATTGCTTCATCTGCCTACTGCCTCGGCCGACGAGATCTATGATCGTTATGTGACTCTGGTGTACCTGAAACCATGGTTAGTGGCGGTGGTCTTTTTCGTAGTCTTCGTCATTGTTTTGTATTTTATTGGCGAGTTGTTAGCGGCCAGGTTTGGTCGGTTTGCATTTGCTCAGTTAGAGAGGGTTATTAACCGGATTCCACTCATTCGAAATGTCTATTCGAGCGTCAAACAGGTGACGGATTTTCTGGTGGGCGATCATGACATGGAATTTAATCAGGTCGTAGCGGTCCAGTATCCAAGCGCTGGGATCTGGTCGATAGGGTTTGTGACTGGTTCGAGTATGCGGGGAGTGCGGGATCATGTCGGCGAAGAGATGATTAGTGTGTTGATGCCCACTTCTCCGATGCCTGCCACTGGATTCACGGTGACCGTTCCCAGAAGTAAAACTGTGGAATTGGACGTCACCATCGATCAGGCTATTCAGTTTGTGGTGAGTTGTGGTGTGGTTGTACCTTACGGGCAATTGTGTGAGGATGCGACTCCGGAGCAACAGCATGCTGCCGTGCGAAGCTCTGTCGAGGCCATGTTAGAGCACGACTCGGATAATTCGGCTGTTGAAGACCCGCAGGACACGGACTCGGCGGCGCCTGCGGACGTCGGCGAATAATACGAATCACAGAATCGCAAACAAATCTATGAGTGAAGTAACGGATCGTAAATTGAGGTTGGGAACGCGTGCCAGTGCTTTGGCGTTATGGCAATCCAACTGGGTGGCGTCGCAACTTTGTGAGTTGGGATATGCTGTTGAGCTGGTCGAGATCTCTACGCAGGGAGACGTGAAGAGCGGACCCATTGGTGCGATTGGTTCTCAGGGAGTATTTACCAAGGAGATTCAGCGGGCCTTGCTGGAAGACGAGGTTGATTTTGCGGTTCACAGTCTGAAAGATCTGCCAACCGAGGTGATTCCCGGGTTATGTCTGACCAGTGTGCCTCCCCGCGAAAGTGTGGGAGATGTTTTGGTCAGCAACCGCGTTGCCAGTTTTGATGAGTTACCGGAACGAGCAGTCGTAGGGACAGGTAGCATGCGACGAAAGGCTCAGTTGCTTAATCGCCGCCCGGATCTGCAGGTGGAAGACATCCGGGGAAACGTCGATACGCGGCTGGAGAAACTGGATCGAGGAGATTACGAAGCGATTATTCTTGCCGAGTCCGGATTGAAGCGACTGGGGTTTTTGGAACGGATCACGCACGTCATCGATCGGACTGTGATGGTGCCAGCTGTAGGGCAAGGGGCGTTGGGGATCGAATGTCGCGAAGAGGATGAATACGTTCGCGAAGTGCTTTCCAATCTGAATGATACGACAACTTTTCTGGCGGTCACGGCGGAACGAGCGATGTTACGAGCACTGCGTGCCGGCTGTCTGGCTCCTGTCGGCGCTTATGGCCAGTTGATTGATCAGACTCTGAAACTGCACGGAGTTGTTCTCAGCGGGATCGGTGATCAACGAGTGGATGCTGGCGAGGAGGTCTCGCTTGCTGGGATACCTCTTACCGACCAGGTGTTGGCTGCAGAAGCGTTGGGACAGCGTGTAGCGGACGATCTGATCAGTCAGGGCGCGACAGGTTTAATTGCCGAGGTTCGTGCAGATTCTTAATCCGCTCGTTTAGTGGCGGCAGGCGTTCGTGGTCGGTTAGAGGTGTCGTTCTCTCGAGAGTGCTCGTTTTGAATGGCTTGATAGACTTCTTCGCGATGGACCGTGATGCTTGGCGGTGCTTCGATTCCCAGGCGAACTTTGTCACCGCGAATATCGACAATCGTGATAGTGATTTCTTCTCCGATGATGATGCTTTCATCGCGTCGTCGTGAAAGTACAAGCATTGAGAGAGTCTCCGGGGGAAAGGTAGGGGGGCCTGGTTTTGCTTGAGGATGTACGTAGAGTATCGGAGTGCAAACATGACGAGTGTTGACTTAAACAATGAAAGCCAACATTTTCTTGACAATCGAATACCGCTTCATGCACTTATGCCAAACGTATCGCAGATTCCGCGAGTTCCGGTTGTTCGGATTAATCGTGTTGAGGATTTGCGCGTTGGCGCCGTGATTCCCAATCCTCGATCTGCTCTTTTCACGCCCGCTACTTGTACTTTCCATTTGATGCTATAACAGAACGTGATTATCTGGCCAGGCTTACGGTTAGAGACCTAAATCAAGATAACCTAGAACAGAAACCACGGAAAAATGGAGCCCAGTGTTGAGCGATTCAGATAAAACTTTAATTCGTGTGGGTCACAGTCCTGATCCGGATGACGCATTCATGTTTTATGCCCTGGCGAAGGAGACGATTGATACGGGTGATTACGAATTCACTCATGAATTGGTAGACATCGAGACTCTTAATCGAAGGGCTTTTGAGGCTGAACTGGAATTAACCGCTTTGAGTTTGCATGCGTACGCTCATCTGGCAGACAAGTATGCGATTTGTGCCTGTGGTGCGAGTATGGGTGACAAGTACGGCCCCATGGTGGTTGCTCGTGAAAAGGTCACTCTGGAAGATTGCAAGAACTACACCATTGCTGTTCCTGGCACGTTGACAACGGCATATCTTGCATTGCGGATGTGTCTGGGAATCGACTTTGATCATGTGGTTGTTCCCTTCGACGAAATACTGGATGTAGTTGAGTCAGGCGAGTATGCAGGACAGCCTGTCCAGGCAGGGTTGATTATTCATGAAGGTCAATTGACCTATGGCAGTCAGAATCTGGAGTTGATTGTGGATTTGGGGCAGTGGTGGTATGAAGAAACCGGATTGCCACTTCCATTAGGCTGTAACGGCATTCGTAAGGACTTGGGGCAACCGGTGATGGATGAAGTCACAGCGTTGTTAAAAGAGTCGATCGTGCATGGCTTGGAGAATCGGGCTCCTGCACTGGAATACGCACTCGGATATGGACGTGGGCTCGACCGAGCGATGGCGGATGAGTTTGTAGGCATGTATGTGAACGACTGGACCATCGATTTTGGTGAAAAGGGCCGAGAAGCGGTCGCTGAATTGCTTCGTCGTGGGTACGAAGCAGGCGTGATTCCGGAATTGGTCGAGCCAGAGTTTATTGGATAACGCACACAGGTTCATCCTGGTAGAATTTCACAGAGAAGGCGACCTGTCTCACAACAGGTCGCCTTTTCTGCTGGTTGGGATGTAAGGGCTAGCGGCTCCAGGATCAGCTACTGATAATGCTAGCGCATAAAAAAAGAGTCACATGATGTGCACCATGTGACTCAGGTGACCCCTAGGGGAATCGAACCCCTGTTGCCGGCGTGAAAAGCCGGAGTCCTAACCGCTAGACGAAGGGGCCAGCGATCTGGGTGTTTTTAGTAAAACATCCAATGCTTATATGAAATAGCTGATTGTGGTTATCGTCAAGTAGGGGAACCGAATTGGAATTTAATTTTTTGGAAAGTAGCCAAAAAAACAGGTTCCCTGCGACCAGGACGTTGTGTCGTTGATTCGCTTATGACAGAACCGGGTAGAGATTCAACTGGTTGAAACTCAGGCGAGGCCTGGTGAAACAGCTGAGTTGTTGAGGATAGCGGAGAGTTGTTCGCTTACTGGTTCTCGGTAATGGCGTCTTCATTACGTTGAATGGCGTTAAAAACTTCCTGTCGATGGACGGGTACTTCCTTAGGGGCATCTACGCCTAATCGCACCTTATCGCCACGAATATCGACAACAACGATTGTAATGTCATTGTTGATGACAATACTCTCATTCTTCTTTCGTGACAGAACTAACATTGCTCAGTCCTTTGGTTAAAAAATGTGATGATCCGTTTTTCACTTATCGTGGATTGTTTTTTGAGAAAGCAATTTCACGTGTTTAATGTTATTTTAGGTCCCAAGTATGCCTTCAGGCATCGGAAAAGTGGTGTTTGGCGGTCGTCAGTGACCTGCCCTGCACTTTCCACAGGAATTACTTCACTCTACGACGTGAAAAAGGGTGGTCAAGCAATACCTGAATTTCTTCGAGTGAAATTGGTGGAACGCGGCTATAGGGACGTCATAACCGTCATAAGTGGTCACTTTGCCTTGGTACCGCTCTGTTTTGGACTGAAGGGCTTCTTGCTGGAAACTGGTTGGAATCGGGGATGCCTCAGAGGTGTAGCCAGAGTCCTTCTTGCAGATGCAGCGACTTTTGTGGAGTGTAGATCTGGGAACCGTCTGGAAACTGACAAAAGCTGGCCGTTGAAAATCTCTTTATCTTTACCTGAATTCGCAGTTCTTGGGGCTATTCTAATGCTACGCAAATAGATATTCTTATAGACTTATCGGTTGTTTACAGCCCTTTTATACCCACTCAGGTTTTTTGTTGTTAGTTCGCTTCATCCATGGAAGTTCCAGAACAAAGAGTTAGTTTTTCCCGGTCTTTTAAGCATTGGTTGGGGAACATCGTTCGTGTCTTCAAGACGACAATCAATGGCATGCTGATTACCTTGCGGTATTGGCGAAAGACCTATGATCCTGATCGTCGCACGTTTACTGAGCATTACGAGTATCCCGAAAAGCCTGTTCCAGTGGCTCCTCGCTATCGTGGGTTTCATCGTTATGATCTCACGACCTGCATTGCTTGTGACGCCTGTTCGAAGGCCTGTCCGGTGGATTGCATTTACATCGGTAAAGAGAAGGTCACCGTCGGCAAGGGGTTCAAGATCACTGGTTTCACCATCGATTACTCAAAGTGCATGTTCTGTGCATTATGTGTGGAGCCCTGTCCTGTGGATTGTATTTTCATGGGTGCTTCTCATGACCTGAGTTGTTACAGTCGGGACGGAACGATTGTGGATTACTCGAGATTGCCTCTGGATGTGAGTTGGGGGCGAGCAACCTTGAATCCGGCAGCAGTGGCTCAGTCGAAGGTCATTGTCAATCCTGTTCATCAGGGTCCGAACGAAGAGCAGCAGTAGTAGTAGGTTTATTGGGTAACGCCACGGGCGGGAAGAGTGACATGACACCAAATCAAACAATGAAGTTGTTTACGTTGGAGCAGGCGAATGCTTCACTTCCGTTAGTGCGCGCTATTACGGGCGATTTGGCAGAATTATCGGCAGTCGTTTTTGAACGACAACGTCATATGACAACGATCAGTGCCGGTCGTGAATTGCAGTTGACTGAGGATCCGTATACGGAAGAGTTGATGCACGAGCAAGCTGAGCTGGAACGTCAGACGACTCGCTTGCATGAATTGATAGAGGAACTACGTGCTCTGGGGGCAGAACCCAGAAATGGACCGGATGGACGAATCGATCTGGTTGATTTTCCGGCAGAGAAGGATGGTCAGGTGGTTTACCTCTGTTGGCGACTTGGTGAGCCGTCAGTGGAATACTGGCATGAAGTTGGTGCCGGGTTTAAAGGTCGCCGAAGTGTTGCCGAATTGGTGGTGCAGCAGGTTGCTGAAGGCCCTGCCTAGGGTTCGGATGTTTCAAGATTAATAGATGGAATAACAATGGTATTTGCAGAAGCAGCAACAAAGGCAGCGCTGGAGTCCCCAGTCGGTATTGTTGGTTACCTCGCCCTGTTTGTTGGGATCGCGCTGGTTTTTGTATTTGTGAACCTGTTGGTGGGTCGCCTGCTGCGTCCCCATAATCCTCATCAGGAAAAAGGTGAGATTTACGAGTGTGGTGAGCCGACAATTGGTTCGAGCTACGTTCAGTTTGACCTTCGCTTCTATATTGTGGCTTTGCTCTTCATCATCTTTGATGTCGAAGTTGCCTTTTTCTTTCCTTGGGCAACGGTCTTTGGGAAGTCAGAGCAGTTAGCCGAGTTGGCTGGTGATGGTGCTGCCGTGGAGGCAGGGGCTCTTTCAGTCGATGCTCAGCGTTTACTGAGTGAGATGGGAGTCGGAATATCGGAACAGACGATTCCTGCCGGTGGTGAACAGGCGATTGCGGCCAGTGCTAAAACATTATCGTTAATCACGCTGATTGATATTGGCGTGTTTTTTGTCGTATTGATGCTGGGCTTCTTTTATGTCTGGAAGCGAGGCGATCTCGATTGGGTGAAAGCGGTTGTCAACGAACGACGCCGTGATCGTACTCCTTCAGAAGTGTAGGTCGGACGGACGTAGAAGCAGATTAGGCAGACAGGCGAACGAGTAAAAGGTAAGCAACCAATGAGTGAAATCCCACTAGTGACAGAACTACGCAGCAGATTCGGTGAAGGGATCATCGATGTCAATCTGGAAGCGATAGACGAATGGGTCGAAGTAACCCCGGATGTGTTAGTCGGTGTTTGCGAGTTTCTCAAAGAGGCCGAAGGCTTTCGCTTTGATATGTGTAACAGCATCACCGTAGTGGACTATCTGCACACAGATCCCAAAAAGGCTGCCAAAGTCGATTGGGAACCTCACATGGAAGTGGTTTATCACCTGAGTAGTATCGCTACGAAGATGACACTGGTGCTGAAGGTCAAGATTCCGCGTTGGAAAAATGGTGTGGAAGGCGAGTTACCAGGAGTTCCGTCGGTATCTGGCGTCTGGTCCACAGCTGACTGGCACGAGCGCGAGGCATATGATCTGTCAGGCGTTAATTTCCTGGGACATCCGCAGTTGAAACGTATTTTGTGTCCGGATGACTGGGAAGGTCACCCGTTGCGAAAAGATTATGAACAGCCGCTGGAATACCACGGCATTCGTGGTCGTTAGTTTGCAGGCGGTTGAGAGTGATTTGGTAGTAAAACCAGAAACGGTATTTGTGGAATAAATTTGAATATGGCCACTTCAAAGATTGATGATCCTCGCGTAATCGAGTTTGACGTCCGTACGGATGAAATGCTCATTAATATGGGACCGCAGCACCCCAGTACTCACGGAGTACTGCGTCTTGTATTGCGAACTGACGGCGAAGTCGTTTCCGATGTGGAACCTCATCTGGGCTACTTGCACCGCTGTGCCGAGAAGATTGGTGAAAATCTGACTGCCAGACAGTGGGTCCCCTATACTGACCGGATGGACTATCTGGCTGCCATGAACATGAATCTTGGCTGGTCACTGGTAATCGAAAAGATGCTTGACCATGATCTGCCAGAACGAGCTCGTCACCTGCGAGTCATCATTTCAGAGATGGGGCGTATTGCCAGTCATCTGGTAGCGATGGGGACGTACGGTCTGGACCTCGGGTCTTTCACTCCGTTCCTCTATGGTTTCCGTGAACGAGAAAAGATACTGAATCTGTTCGAGGAAGCATGTGGTGCTCGACTGACCTACAGCTATTTAACTCCTGGCGGAGCGACGGCTGATTTGCCAGCGGGGTGGACGGATAAATGCCTGCAGTTTCTGGCTGAATTTAAGGAAGTGATTCCTGAACTGCATACACTTCTGACAACCAATACGATCTTTGTGTCACGGACGGCGGGAATTGGAGTGATGCCGGCCAGAATGGCCATTGATTATGGTTGCACCGGACCGGTCCTGCGTGGTAGCGGAGTTTACCATGATCTGCGGTTCCATGGCGAAGAACGATACACGGAAATGTACGATGGCTACGTTTTTGACGTCATCTGTGCGGATCCTGAAACGGGTCTCTATCCCGAGTCGAATTATGAGTTTCACGGGGATTCGCTGGATTATCCTGAGATTCCCCGACAGGCCGTCCTGGGTGACTGCTGGCATCGATTCTATGTCCGTATGCTGGAAGTGGTTCAGTCGGTTCGTCTGGTCGAGCAGGCCATTGAAAAATACGAAGCCACTTCTGGTGACTGGGGGACTCCTATCAAGCTGACACAAAAGCTGCCGGCGAAGGAAGCTTATATGGAAACAGAAGCACCTCGAGGCCAGATGGGGTTCTATGTGGTTGGAAACGGGGATGCGATTCCATGGCGCGTACGAGCTCGAAGCAGCTCGTTCTGTAATCTCTCAGTAACTGCTCCACTTTGTCAGGGAATCCTGCTGGCGGATATTCCGGCGATTGTCGGAAGTCTGGATGTGGTGATGGGAGAAATCGACCGTTAGGGTGGATGAGTAATTCAGTTGTTATCGAATTAGAGACAATTAGGAATAAGGCCAGTTAAATGGCAGAATTTGTAGACTACATACTAAATCTGGATGATTCGTGGTTTTCATACCTCGTAGGAGCTCTGGTGGCTGCTGTGCTGATCCTGCACGTTGTCGCAGTAGGAGCTTTGCTCTTTATCTGGATGGAGCGAAAAATCTCTGGCCGCATTCAGGACCGACTCGGACCTACCCGTGTCGGTGGTAAATTTGGCTGGCTGCAGACGTTGGCTGATGGTATTAAACTGATTGCCAAAGAGGATCTCACTCCGGATTTGGCAGACAAGTTTCTGTTCAAGATCGCGCCCTATGTCGGTCTGGCTGCCAGCTATGCTGCCTTTATCGCATTGCCATTTGCCGATGGAGTTGTCGGGCAGCATGTTAACACGGCGGTCTTCTTTGTATTGGCTGTGCTGGGGCTGGAAGTCTTCAGTGTCATTCTGGCTGGATATGCTTCGGGTTCGAAGTGGTCGCTGTTTGGTGCCATGCGTGAAGCTGCTCAGGTGGTTAGTTACGAAGTGCCTCTGGGGATGTGTGTTGTCGTTCCTGTGCTGATCTGTGGCACGATGAATCTGACAACGATCGCTAACATGCAGGCGGGCTACTTTACCAACTGGCTGGTGTTTAATGATCCTTTCACATTTCTGACTGCGATTATTTACTTCACATGTGCCACCGCTGGCGTGAACCGGGCTCCGTTCGACCTGGCTGAAGCGGAAAGTGAATTGGTGGCTGGATTTCATACAGAGTATTCAGGCTTGCGTTGGAGTCTGTTTTTTATGGCCGAGTACAGTTCGATGTTTGTCGTTTCTGCTCTGGCCAGCATCCTCTTCTTTGGTGGACCGCATGGTCCGATTCCCATCGCTGATATTCTCTCGTTTTTGAGTATTGATCAGCTTGGAAATCCTGACGTTCAGGCTTTTGATGAAACTGCGGGTGGCTTTTTCTCCAGCGTTAACCTGCAGGTCATCATCGCTCGTCTGCTGGGAGTCGGGAATCTGTTGTTCAAAGGCATCATTGGCGTGACGGTCATGATGTGGATTCGTTGGACGTTTCCTCGTCTGCGAATCGACCAGGTAATGACGATGTGCTTGAAGTATTGCGTCCCTCTGGCAGCAGTTGGATTTCTGGGTGCGACTGCCTGGCAGGCTCTTGATTTGCCCACGGCTAATTCGTTGCTGGGGAGTCCTCGCTACCATCACCACGAGCTTTGGACTCATGGGTTGGAGCACCAGCAGGGCTCTGAGAATGCCTCCAGTGAAGCTTCCGATGATGAAACTCCTCATGCAGAAGATAAGACAGTGAAAGCGGATGAGGTGTTTGCCAACACCGTACCCGTTTCGGTTGTGAAAGGAGGTGAGCGATAATGGATTTGATTGCAGTTGCCTGGCCTTATTGGCATCAGTTTTTCTTCATCATATTCGCCGCTGCAGCCATCGGATTCGGGTTTGGTGTGTTGCTCAGTAAGAATGTTGTTCGCATGGCGTTTTATCTCGTCCTGTCACTTGGTTCGACAGCTGGTCTGTTTTTCCTGGCTGGAGCTGAGTTCGTGGGGGCGATGCAGTTGATGATCTACGTTGGCGGCACGCTGGTGCTGTTGATTTTCGGAGTCATGCTGACAGCGCAAAAAGACTTCATCAATATGGATACACATACGCAGGACTGGATTCTGGCAACCATCGTAGGTGGTTCCCTGCTGATGATCCTGCTCTTCGGTGCTTTTGGAGCCGAAGACTGGAATACGCCTCAGAATCTTGAAGATGCTCAGATTCAGGCCACCAAAGAAGCTACGCCTATCGGATTAGCACTGACGGGTATTCGAGTGGATTCGTTGGGTGATTCGAAGGATGCAGTAGAGGAAGGTAAGTCAGGGTATCTGATGCCTTTTATTATTGTTTCGATCCATCTGTTAGTGGTTTTGATTGGTGCAGCCTATATGGCTCGTACCAAAAAGCTCTCGCATGCGACAGATGATAAGAGTAGTCGGGCGAAGCTGATGCTGTTCAAGATGGAACAGGAACCGGAACGGTTAGAGGAAGAAACCTACGTGGTGACTCATCGTGGGAAGTCGGCGCTTAATCCGCTGGAGCAAAGTGACGAGAACGAGTGAGAACAGGCATTCACTAGAAAAGAGTGATGGGAATTTCAAAATGTTGTTGATTGGAACAGTTTCCGTTTCCTGGTATTTGGCAGTAGGAGCCGTACTTTTTGTACTGGGCGCCGTCTGCATGGCCACAAAACGTAATTTGTTGGGAGTCTTGATGGGCGTGGAGCTGGTCCTCAATGGAGCCAACATGAATTTCATTGCTTTTGGGAGTAAAGTCCTTCGACCTGAAGGATCGTTGGGATTGGACGGTCAGTTGATCGCCCTGTTTGTGATCGTACTGGCGGCTGCTGAAGCGGCCGTGGCTTTGGCGATCGCATTGAATTTTTATAACAACCACAACACTGTGGACGTAGATAGAGCAAACGAGTTAAACGGCTAATGAATAATCTTCATATCTTACTGGGCGTTGCTGTATTACTGCCGTTAAGTGCGTTTTTTGTAAACCTCTTATTGGGACATACGCTGCGTCGAAACGGTCAGAGTAAAATCGCGGCGAATATTTCGCTGGCGGCTATCGCTGGTGCTGCCCTGCTATCTTTTGTTTCTCTGTTTATCTGGTTAGGAGCGGATAATCACGGTCAGTCCAACCGCACAGCTTTGGCAGAACTTAAAGCGGCGAACAAAGCTCATCTTGAGCACCTCGAACATGTCGACCATGCAGACCATGCAGAACATGGTGAGCCTGGTGAGCACGATGAGCATCAGGACGACGAGCAACATACTACTTATGATGGTGATGCCGCAGCCGATCACGGTCAGGAAGATGACGGCGAGTCGGATCAGGCTGAGTCGGACGGAGAAGATCAGGCGTCGGTATTATCTGATGGCGAAGTCTTCGTTGCCTGGGAAGATGAGCATGCTGGCGAGCAGCAATCATCTGAGGATGACCATGACGATTCCGCTCATGCATCGCATGGACCTGTTTTTGCGGCGTCGCATGGTGAATATTACACGTTGGGTACGTTTGGCGACCTGAAGCTTTCCATTGGCTATTACATTGACTCCTTAACGATCGCCATGTTCTGTATGGTGACGTTTATCGCTACGTTGATTCACTGGTATGCATCCAAATACATGGATGACGAGTTACCAGAAAGCAAACGGGATCCTCATGTTGACCCCGACCACAACCGTTTCCTGGGCAACTTCTACAAGAAATTCTGGACCGGTGGATCTCACGGCGATCATCATGACGATCACCACCCGGACCATGGAGACCATGGAGATCATGGTCACGACAGTGGAGACGTCAGTGAAGAAGATTACGCATTTGTTGACCACGAAGTCGTAATGCCAGATGGAAGTCATTGCCAACGAAAGGGTCGTTACCCACGATTCTTCCAGGCTTTGTCACTCTTCTGCTTCAGCATGCTGGGGCTGGTACTGGCTGGTAACATCGCCATGACTTTTGTGTTCTGGGAACTGGTCGGTATCTGCTCGTTCTTCCTGATCGGTTTTTACGTGGAACGTAAGAGTGCTTCGACAGCGGCAAACAAGGCTTTTATTGCGAACCGAGTTGGCGACTTTGGAATGATCATCGGTTTGATGATTTTCTGGACCGGTTTTGGAACTTTTAATTACGACGAGTTATTTGAACAGATGGGCGGCGCCGCTCAGGTGGCTCATCTGCACGATGCAGCCGATCACAGTCACCCTACTCTGGAAACTGCTATTCCCAGTGGCTTTGCGACAGAGTTCCATGCGGCTGAGATTCAAGAGTATGCAGCAGAACACGAAGTTTCCGAGTCGGAGGCGCTGGCTGCGATTAATGAAATCCGAGCGGAAGAAGGTAAGTCTCCGCTAGGTTATTGGCTGATGATCGTCGGGGGGCTTGGTATTTTCTGCGGTTGTGTAGGAAAGAGTGCCCAGTTCCCGCTGCACGTCTGGTTGCCCGATGCGATGGAAGGCCCGACACCAGTTTCCGCGCTGGTTCACTCAGCCACGATGGTTGCAGCCGGGGTATTTCTGGTTGGACGATTCTTCCCGATGCTGGTTCCCGAAGCATTATTCGTGATTGCAATTATCGGTACCATTACGCTGTTTATCGGAGCCACAATTGCTATTGTCGCGACGGACATCAAAAAAGTGCTGGCCTATTCCACAATCTCACAACTCGGTTACATGATAATGGCTTTGGGCGTGGGAGGCTGGGTTGCCGGTCTGATGCACCTGTTTACGCATGCGTTCTTCAAGTCACTGCTCTTTATGGGATCCGGTTCTGTCATTCATGCTGTCCATACCAATGAAATGACAGAAATGGGTGGACTCCGAAAGAAGATTCCAATCACTGCCTGGACAATGTTTGTTGGTTGTCTGGCAATTGCCGGAGCTGGAATACCGTTTATTCTTGGTACGAGTGGTTATTATTCGAAAGATGCGATTCTGGAACAGGCATTCAGCTGGGGCACGCATAATGGATGGGCTTTTGGAGGTCCGTTCTTCTGGATTGCTCTGGGAAGTGCTGCCATTACCGCCTTTTACATGTTCCGCATGTGGTTTATGACCTTCGTCGGTAAGCCACGCGATGAAGAACGATTTTCTCATGCTCACGAGTATCCTCGGATGGTGCATCCCCTGCTGATTTTGGCAGTGATGGCGATTGGTGTGGCCTGGGCGAACCCTCTGTCATCAGGTGTTGAACTGGGATATTTGCTCGAAGCTGCTCGTCCCGACGCAGTAGCTGGTCAGACACTTGCCGGTTTGGGTTCGGATGTTGTCGTTCCAGACGAACATTTAAGTCATCAATGGAGTGTCAAATTCCCAGTGACTTTGCTGGCAACACTGTCAGGCATTATCGGGATTACACTCGCGTTTCTGATGTACGCCACACCGCCGAACCGTTTTCTCCGAGCAGCAGAAGTGAAAGCACAATTCGGAGGCATCTACAACTTCCTGCGAAATAAATGGTGGTTTGACGAATTGTATGAATTCCTCTTCGTGCGTCCTTCCAAGGTAATTGGAAGATTTGTCTCCGCAATTGATAAGCATATCTTTGATGCGATCATCCACTTCTCGGCTCGTGCCACCAAAAAGGTTGCCAATGTCTGGACGCGGATTTCGGATGGATTTGTAATTGATGGATTTGTCGATTCGGTTGGTCGCTCGGTTTACCGAGTGGGTACCTCATTGCGACGTGTTCAGACAGGAAATCTTCGCCAATACGTGTTATTCATTGTGATTGGTGCAGTGGCAATATTTGTCTTTGTAAGTTTTATGTGGGACCCGGCCACGGCCAGTACCAGATAAGGCATTTTTGAAACGAACGAAACACTTTTTCCTATAACTCGAAGCACTAAGGCTTCACCCATAACTGGAAGAGTAAAAACATGTTATTGATTAGCTTAATTGTATTTTTGCCCACTCTTGGTGCCCTCGCGATTGCCTTCATGCCGAGCAAGAAGGATGAAAACGGAGTCAATGAGAAAGAAAACCAGAACATGTTGCTTGGTGCAACATTGGCGATCTCGATTGCGACTTTTCTGGTCACGTTGATGACATTTCTGTTTGCCGGGGATACTGCCTTTGATACTGAGTTGGCCTCGATGCAAAGTGCATTTAGTGTTGAATGGATTCCTTCGTTTGACATCGCCTATGCCATGGGAGTGGATGGAATCAGCTTTCCGTTGATTCTCTTGACCACCGGTATCAGTATTCTGGCCATCCTGGCCAGCTGGTCCATCAAGAAACATGTGAAGGCGTACTGTATCCTGTTTCTGCTTCTGGAAACCGGGATGATCGGTGTATTTCTTGCTTTGGATTTCTTCCTGTTTTATGTGTTCTGGGAAGTCATGCTGTTGCCCATGTACTTCCTGATCGGTATTTGGGGTGGTCCGCGTCGTGAATATGCGGCAATCAAGTTTTTCCTGTACACGCTGCTCGGTTCAGTCCTGATGCTGATTGCGATCCTGATGATCTACTTCAATAGTGATCTGACTTTGCTCGATCCAGCGATCCTGGCTGAATTGGCAAGCCAGAATGTGATCTCAGCAGATGTGGTCAGCACCGTGGCAGAGTCTACGTCTGCTGTTCATACCTTCAACCTGGTCGCTCTGGCCGAACTGGCTCAGCATACCGACAGCTTTAGTACAGAGCTTCAATGGTGGTGTTTCCTGTTGCTGTTTATCGGCTTTATTGTGAAAGTGCCATCGATACCGGTGCATACCTGGTTACCGGATGCTCACGTGGAAGCTCCGACTCCGATTTCCATGATCCTGGCCGGCGTGCTTTTGAAGATGGGTGGTTACGGTATTATTCGTATTTGTTATCCCATTTGCCCGGCAGGTGGATTTGAGTTGTCCTATCTGGTCGTTGGTCTGGGGGTTGCCAGTATGGTTTACGGAGCGTTTGCCGCGCTGGCTCAGACGGACTTCAAACGTGTGGTCGCCTACAGTTCTGTAAGTCATATGGGCTACGTCATGGTTGGCTTTGGTGTCTGGACACTGGTGGGCAATGGCGACTACTGGAAGATGGGGATTACGGGAGCCATGTATCAGATGATTGGTCATGGTATTTCATCCGCCGGTATGTTCTTTATGGTCGGGATTATTTACGACCGTGTTCATCATCGGAATCTCAACGAATTCGGTGGTCTCTATGGTCAGATGCCTAAATATACTGCGTTGGCGATGGGACTCTTCTTTGCCGGTCTGGGGCTTCCAGGGCTCTGTGGGTTTATCGGTGAAGTCCTGGTGGTTCTGAGCGTCTGGCGATTCAGCCCGCTGCTGGCAATTATTTCAGCCAGTGTCGTGATCTTTACAGCAGGGTACATCCTGTGGACTCTGCAACGAGTTTACCTGGGTCCCGAATACAAAGGTCCGCATGCAGAAGAAATCAAACCGGTTAATAATCGCGAATTCGCCACAGGCGCTATTCTGTTGTCGCTGGCTATTTTCTTCGGAGTGTTCCCGAATTCACTGATTCAGTACATGGACAAAACGGTTGGCCAGCAGGTTACTTCGTTGAATGAATGGCGAGTCGGTTATGAGGATGCCTTGGCTCACGCTGAGGAAGCCGACGAGGATGTCGAGACGGACGAACAGGAGGGAGATGCGGCAGAAGAGGACGCTGATCATGAGGTAGAAGCTCATGGTGAAGGTGAATCAGCTAGCAACGCAGAACTCTCCGAGGTCGCGTTGGTAAATTAGCATCTCGATCAGGACAACGAATCACGGTTTTGTGAATTTAGAACTTTCCCAAAAGTTAAAAAACCAATGGAATTAACAACTGACTTTTATCAATTAATTGATGCCCTCAAGGCAGACTCGGCAAACAGTCTGAAACTGTTCCTGCCGGAGATCACGTTGTGTGTCTCTATCGTACTGTTTTTGGCAGTACGGTTGATTACCAACAAGCTGGACCTGTTTTGGGTTGCCTTGGCCGGAGCGGTTGTCGGTCTGATTTTCAGTAATCCTCTGCAGTTGTGTGGCGGTGATGTTCAAAGCGAAGAGTTATTTACGGGGCTGTTGGTTCATGATGGTTTGACGATTGCCATTCGTACGGTTTTGATGCTCTTTCTTGTTCTGTTTCTGGTGTTTACCAAGATTTCGGGAGTGCCGGACAGAGATGATGGTGCTGATGTGTACTCGCTTGTCTTTGGCTCGACGCTGGGCATGTGCCTCATGGCCTCGGCAAATCACCTGCTGATTGTTTTCCTGGCGATTGAAATGGCAGGCGTTCCTTCCTACGTTCTGGCAGGTTTGATCAAGGGACGTAAGCGTGGTAGTGAAGCAGCTTTGAAGTATGCGATTTACGGAGCTGGTGCGGCAGGCGTGATGCTCTATGGTATTTCGTTACTGGTTGGTCTGACCGGTACGGCTCACCTGCCAACCATGGCCTTGTCGCTGGCGGAAGTTATTCCTGCTGCGGGACTCGGTGAACAAGCGGTTCTCTGTCTGGCCGCAGTCATGATTTCGGTGGGAGTTGCCTTCAAGCTATCGGCCGTTCCCTTCCACTTCTGGGCTCCTGATGTTTTCCACGGAGCTTGTGCCGAGGTGAATGCATTTCTCAGTGTGGCGTCGAAAGCGGCTGCTCTGGCTCTCTTGCTGCGACTGGCGGTTGGACTTGGTTCGGTCCCCTTGCATGAAATTGGTCCCACTCGCGCCTTTGAATCCCACCAGGAAACCAGCCTCAGCGATGTAACCTCGACACAGTGGGTATTGCTCGAAGATGATTCGGACGCGGTGGAAGCGGTCGTCGATGGAGACAGTAGTACCGTATTGCATGTCGAGCCACAGGAACCTGGAGCCGAGGAAATCACCGTCGTGGATGTTCGCCACGAAATCAAACAGGCCTATGACGAAGCATTGACTCCGGTGCGAAACTTCATTGGATTGTTGGTTGCGTTTTTTGCAGTTATTACTGCGACATTTGGAAACCTGGCGGCTTACGGACAGAAGAACATCAAACGGCTTCTGGCGTATTCTACGATTGCCCATGCCGGTTATATGATGATGGCAATTTCGCCACTCATGATGATGCTCAGCACAGACAATGCTGCGGCTGAAGAGGCTGCGAGTGCTCTTATCCAGTACATCGTGGTTTACCTTTTCCTGAATCTGGGGGCATTCGCTATCATCGCCTTCCTGCGAAACTATGTGGGTAGCGAAGAAATCGAAGATTACTCGGGTATGATTAAAAGCCGGCCCGTACTCGTGATTTGCCTGGCTTTGATCTTTTTCAGTCTGGTCGGTCTTCCGCCGCTGTCAGGATTTCTCGGGAAATTTGCCATCTTCGCCTCGTTGGCGGATGGTTATAGTACTGCGGGTTCCTCGGCACTGCTTATTCTGCTGCTCGCCGGTGGGATCAATACGGCAATAAGTCTCTTCTATTACCTGAGAGTCATTAAGACGATGGTCATGCGAGAGCCTAACGAAGAACATCACTTGGGTGACCGTCCGGTGGGCCGAATTGAAATGGCCTATGTCATTTTGGTTACCGTTCCCACTGTCTTTCTCATTGTCTGCTGGCAATGGGTGGCTGGATTTGCTGATGAAGCAGTTAAGAATTTCATCAGCTAGGTGAGAGAATACGGATAGTAAAAATGAATAACACAGTTGACATTCTGAATCGGATTCTGAGCGTTCATAACGCTTCCCTCGTGTCGTACATCAAATATGCTTCTCCCTGGGTTGCTCATGGCCAGCAAGAGGCTATGGCATTGGTGAATGACGCCGTTGAGGATCAGGAGCGTAGTGTCAAAATACTGGGTGAACGTATTCTGGAGCTGGGGGGGATTGTAGAGCCTGGAGCCTTCCCGCTAACGTACACAAGCTTCCATGACGTGTCACTGGACTATCTCCTGAATCTGCTTCTGGTAACCCAACAGGATGACATCGACGTTATTCAGCAGTGTGTTGATTCATTGGAACCGGATACTCGGGACCGCGCTATTGCTGAAGAAATTTTGGGCAACGCTCAGGCACACCTGGACACATTCCAGGAAATTGTTGCCGGCGAAACGGCTGACGCCTAGACTGTGTCGGGTTGTCCGGTCAGGACGCCATGCGATCAAACAGTTGATAGGTGTTCTTGACGGTGTGTGCTGCAAGTTTTGCCAGCGGGATCTCTTTCACATCAGCCAGACATTGGGCTGTATGTACCATGAACGCTGGCTGATTAGGACGTTTGCTTCTCAGTGGATGAGGCGATAAGTAAGGACTGTCGGTCTCGACCAGAATACGCTCTAGCGGAATGTGGGCAGCAACCTCTCTCAGCGCTTCGTTCTTTTTGTAGGTCACCATCCCGGCAAAAGAGATGTACAATCCCAGTTCCATACATTGGTCTGCCATTGTCTGATCGCCGGTAAACGAGTGCATTACGCCTCGCAGTGGGCCTCGTTGCCGAGCTTCCATCAGCATCTCCAGAATATCCTGCTCGCATTCTCGCATATGAACTATGAACGGGAGTCCGGTTTCCTGGCTCAGGCGGAGATGGCGATCAAAGTAATCCTGCTGTAAATCAAAAGGGCAAAAGTCCCAGTATCGGTCGAGCCCGGTTTCTCCTACCGCGACGGCTTGAGGTTGCCTGGCCATGGTGACGATCCGATCCCAGTGGTCGGAGCTAGCATCACTCGTATAGTTGGGGTGAATACCAACGGAAGCATAGACATTCGGAAAGACTGACGAGAGATAGAGGCATTTCTGGCTGGAACCCCAACTGCATCCGATCGAGATCATCTTTACGATCCCTGCTTTCTGAGTCTGTTCCAGCACGGTCGCCCGAATTCCGTCAAACTGGTCACTATCGAGATGCGTATGAGTATCGATGAGCGGAATATCGTTGATGATTTCTGGCGCGTACATGAAGTCAATGGTCAACCGGGTGAAGGGGCAAGTGAAGTCGTCCTGATTAACTTAAGTTACTCCAAAGTAACCAATCATCCAATCGCAGTCTCTGGTATTGCCGCAGCGAGCTTGTCACCTCATGATTTCCAGTCCGTTACAATGAAACTCTTGAGAAACCGTCTTCGCCTGGCCGCTCAAAAGGATCCTTCGCAATGACATTAAGTTCTCCGGTAACCCGATGGAGTCTGCTCCTGCTGCTTTTTTCAGGCGTGTTCACCAGTCTCGCCGCACTGGATCAGGATGACACGATGATCAGATCCTGGAACTCGCAGCAGGATTTCTCTGAATGGAAACCATTGAATCAAGTCGAATTGCAGCCGACAGCTGAGGGGTTGGTGGTTACCAGTACAGGAGGTGACCCTCACATGATCGCCGCGGTCTCGGGGCCTGCTGGATGGAAGAAACTGATCATCAAGGCATCCTTTCGAGGGACTCTTCATAGTCAGATTTTCTGGACGACGGACAAAAACCCTGGCACCAGTGAAGGTCGCAGTGTGCGGTTTAAGATGGCAGGGCGTGGTGAGAATGTGGCAACTGTGGAGACCTATTTCTATACGGAAGATCCTCTTACCGCTTTGCGCATTGATCCTCACGCGGGAGAAATGACGATGCGAATCGAGTCGATTGACATTGTTGCTTCCAATGCACCTCCTGCCGAGCAGGCAACCGACCCTGCTGGTCTGGTGATTCAGGATGGTTTTCAAGTCGAATTACTGTACTCGGTTCCCAAGCCGACGCAGGGTTCCTGGGTAAGTATGACATCCGATCATAAGGGAAGGTTGATCGTTTGTGATCAGTACGGAGGTTTATATCGAGTGACACCTCCTCCGGTTGGCCAGACCGGTGACGTAACACTTGAAAAGATCAACGTCGAGTTGGGAGAAGCCCAGGGGTTACTCTATGCGTTTGACGCACTGTATGTCGTAGTCAATCGTGGTGGTAAATATGATTCAGGGCTTTACAGAGTTTCCGATTCGGATGGCGACGATCAACTGGACAAAGTGGAATTGTTAAAGCTGCTTCCGGGGCGAGGTGGTGAACATGGTCCGCACAGCATTGTTTTATCGCCAGACAAAAAGTCGTTGTACGTGGTGGCTGGAAACAATACTGCGTTACCCTCAGGAATTCGCCGTTATCGGATTCCTGACAACTGGGGTGAAGATCAATTGTTACCTCGTCAGCCGTGCAGTAATGGTCATAACACCAATGTTATGGCTCCCGGAGGGTGGATCTGTCAGGTGACGCCCGATGGAAAGAATTGGGACCTGGTAGCGTCCGGTTTTAGAAATCCATTTGATATTGCGTTTAACAAAGATGGCGAGCTGTTTACGTATGACGCAGACATGGAAATGGATGTTGGGACACCCTGGTATCGGCCCACACGTGTTTGTCATGTGGTTAGTGGCGGTGAGTTTGGCTGGCGATTTGGGACAGGAAAGTGGTTGCCCTACTTTACCGACAATCTGCCTGCAGTTGTCGATGTGGGCCAGGGGTCACCGACAGGTATTACGTTTGGATACGGAGCTGATTTTCCAGAGTACTGGCAGGACACGTTATTTATCAGCGACTGGACGTACGGGAAACTTTATAGCGTCAAACTTAGCCCAGACGGCAGTTCCTACTCAGGTGACCTTCAGGAATTCCTCACAGGCATTCCTTTGCCTTTGACCGATGTGATTGTGAATCCACATGACAGAGCAATGTACTTTACCATTGGTGGTCGACGTACGCAGTCAGGTTTGTACCGGGTTACCTATATTGGTGACCAGGAAGATGTACTTGTCGAACAGGAGTCGAAAGAAACACGTGGACTACGAGCGCGTCGGCAGTGGCTGGAACAATTTCATGGCGTCGACGCTGGCCAGCAGCTGAATGGCATCTGGAAATCTTTAGGGCATGCTGATCGTCATATTCGGTATGCGGCCCGTGTGGCATTGGAACATCAGCCTGTCGAACGCTGGATGTCCAAAGCGTTGCAGCGGTGGCGACCGGATACGGCCATCCAGTCACTTCTGGCTCTGATCCGTAGTGGGAATGACGAACAAAAGCTGGCAGCCATGAAAAAACTCATGACGCTTGATACGCGGAAAATGGATACTCGGCAGCTGCTGGACTGGTTACGTGTGCTGAATGTAGGATTCGCCAGAACGGAAGGAGTGGATGCCGGGAGCCGTGAGCAGTTGGGAGAAATAGTACAGAACCTGTTGCCTGCTGAAGAGAGGTACTTGAATCATGAAATCTGCCGCATGCTGGTCTATCTGAAAAAACCGGATGCTGTTTCTGCATTTGTACCTGAAATGCAGACTGCCCGGACTCAGGAGGATCTTCTTTTTTACGGTATGGCGCTGCGGGTTGCTGACGAGGGTTGGAGTCTCCTGGGGCACCAGACATATCTGCAGCGGATGAACGAAGCTGAACAGGCTGCAGCGCTGGGTGACTTTATTGGTGGTGGACACTATCAAATCTATGTCCAGCGGATGCGTGACGACTTTGTGGCCAGGCTATCGGATGCTCAGCAGGAAAAGCTGCAACCACTGATCCATGCTGAAATCCAGAGTGCAGTGCCGACAGGTTCTCCTACGCCGCGTAAGTTTATCAAGAACTGGAAGATTGACGACCTGCTGACAGATGCTTCTAATCTGCCATCAGGGCGGTCTTATGAGGTGGGCAAGCGTATGTTCACCACGGCGACATGCATTCAATGTCATCGGTTTGGAAATATTGGAGGGATTCTGGGGCCGGACATCACTGGAGCTTCCCGGCGGTACAGCCCCGCGGTGCTGCTACGTGAAATCATCGAACCGTCGGTCCAGGTCTCCGATCAGTTTAAGAAGCACTCGATTATCACCCTTGACGGTAAGATCTTTCAGGGCAGAATCCTCGATCAGAATAATTCTCAGTTGACCATGGCGATCGATCCAAAGGCTCCGGCGGCCGTCATCCAGCTTGATGCTGGGCAAATTGATGAGATCCTGCCAGGCAAGACATCCATGATGCCGATCGGTCTGCTCAACACACTGTCCCGGGAAGAAATCCTGGATCTGTTGGCCTACATTCAGTCGGGAGGAGATCCCGAACATCCTTTGTTCCAATAACGCGAGAAGCCGTTATTCCATGACAACATTTTCAGGCGGGAAGACTCCCATGACACGTTGCGAGTAATCGATGCAGGAACCAGTCAGAATTCCAGATTCTGAACTCAGCAGGTAAGTGACCAGCTTCGCTACGTCGTCAGGTTTCAGCAGCCGGCCAAAGGGAGAGGCTGCTTCGGCAGTTTCCAGCCAATTGTCAGGACTTCCTTGCGATCGTTGAACGACATTTTCCTTGGGAGTATCTGTCCAGCCCAGGTTGATGCCGTTGACCCGGATTTGGTGACGCCTGAGCGCGTGAGCATTATTCTTGGTGAGTGTTCTGAGCGCTCCTTTGGTGGTGCTGTAAGAGCAAAGAATATCCATTCCACAGAATCCTGCCACGGAAAGAATGTTAACGATCGATCCGGCGATGTTCTCCCGTTGCATGATTTTCACGCATTGTTGCGTCAATAGGAACGGTGCGCGGACATTGACATTCATCTGATAGTCCCAGAATTCAACGGTCGTATCTTCGATCGTTCCTCGGTTGGTGTCGGCGGCAGAGTTTACCAGCCCATCGACGCGTCCCCACCTGGCATCACATTGGTCGACAATATTTCTGCATTGTTGCGGGTCAGCCAGTTCGGCGGCGACAAAGATGGCTTCAGCGCCTAATGCTTCCACGGCAGCCCGGACAGCCTCTCCACGCTCGGAATCACGTCCAGTGATAACGATGCCTGCTGCACCGTTTCTGGCAGCATCCAGAGCACACGCCTCTCCGACTCCTGATGTACTTCCAGTAATGATAATGACTTTGTCTTGAACACACGCCATGGCAAACAGGACCTCTTAACCGTTCTTCTGAAAGCTTTATTTCTTGAATTCACATTTCATTTTACTGGGATTTCAGAGGTAAAACAGTCAGGGGGAAATCTGAGTATTTCCAGGTTGAATGTCCTATAATGGGAAGCGTCTTGATTCCGGTTTTGAGTTAAAAAGTGTTGTGAAGGGATTGCTATGTTCAAGCGTCAACCCAGATTAAATCGTCGAGGATTTGTTTCCTCTGTTGGGGCCACGGTTGTTGGTTCTGGTCTGTTTGTGAATCCGACTCCTGCGCAGGAGTCCAACTCGCCTAATGAAAGGCTCAATTTAGCTGCGATCGGTGTGACGGGTCGAGCGGCTGGAAATATCAAAGGTTGTGCAACGCAGAATATGATCGCCATGGTCGATATTGATTCGAAGTTGCTGGAAACCGGGACGCAGGCCTTTCCCAACGCACGCAAGTACACCGATTTCCGTGTGATGCTGGAGAAAGAGGCTGAAAAGATTGACGGAGTCATCGTGAGTACGCCAGATCATACGCATGCTCCTGCTGCAGCAATGGCATTGAGGATGAAGAAACATGTCTATTGTGAAAAACCTCTGACGCATACGGTGTACGAGGCAAGAACATTGGCTACGATTGCCAAAGCCAACAAGCTGAAGACTCAGATGGGGACTCAGATACACGCGTTGGGTAACTACCGGCGCGTGGTAGAGCTGATTCAGTCAGGTGCGATCGGTAAGGTCGAGCGGGCTCATGTGTGGGCTGGAGCGGTCTATACCGGAGCGAAGTTTGTGAAGGCTGAGAAACCACAGCATGTTAACTGGGACTTGTGGTTAGGTCCCGCGCCGCAACGTGATTATTGTGCCGACATTCATCCATTCAACTGGCGTAAGTTCTGGGATTATGGCCGCGGTTCGTTGGGAGACTTTGGTTGCCACTTCATGGACCTGGCTCACTGGGCTTTGGAATTGCGAAATCCCGTTCAGGTAAAGGCTCAAGGGCCTGAAGTGGACCCTGTGAGTACTCCGGCCTGGTGTATCGTCGATTACCAGTATCCTGCTCGCGGCAAGAAGCCGCCAGTGCATCTGACGTGGTATGACAGTGGTAAGAAGCCTAAGGAGATCGAGGGATTAAGAGATCTGGCTGGTAAGGCGATCGCTCCCTGGGGATCAGGTCAGTTGTTTATCGGGTCGAAAGGGATGGTCCTGTCGGACTACTCACGACATATCGTTTTCTCACCGGAAGGAGAGCAGATTAAACACCGAGTGCCGGATCCCTGGATTCCGGATTCGATCGGTCACCAAAACGAATGGCTTCAGGCGATTAAGGAAGATGGTGAGACAACCTGCAACTTTGATTATTCAGGTGCCTTGACGGAGTCAGTTCTATTGGGGACCGTGGCGTATCAAAGCGGGGAAGAGCTTCAATGGGATTCCCGCAAGCTGAAGGTGAGCAATTCCGAGCGTGCTCAGCAATTGGTGCACAAAGAGTACCGTCAGGGCTGGGAATTGTAAAAATCGTTTTTTCGTACGGGAATTGAAGCGCGGTTTGGATTTGATAAAATCGAAGTGACTAAAAGATATTCAGGATTCGTTCTGAGAACCTAACAGCAGGAGAAGTACCAATGAAATACGTTTCAAAGGTCATTAGTTTTGTTTTCGTGGCGGTCTGCACCGTAGCCGTAGTGAATGCTCAGGAAGAGGGAGTCACGATCGAATATACAGACGCAGATAAGGCACGTATTGCACAGATCCAGGAGGCTGGCGCTTCGGTTCTGGAAGTGGCTCAGAATGACAATCGGTTGAATGTAGCATTTCATCTGGCTTCCGAGGAAATCGGTAATGACCAAATTGCCAGTGTGAAGGATCTGGGCTTTATTCTTTCATTGAATTTGCGAGGTACCAAACTGAATGATGACGGTGTGGTCCATCTTGCTGGCTTGAAAGGACTGGAGCGATTGCATCTGGAGAAGACCGAATTGACCGATGCTGGTCTGAAACATCTTCTGGCGCTGGAAAGCCTGGCTTACCTCAATGTATACGGTACGAAAGTCACCGACGCTGCGATTGACGATTTGGCCAAAATTAAATCTCTGGAGAAAGTCTACATCTGGGATACAGGGATCACCATTGAAGGAGTGGCCAAGCTCAAGGCAGCTCGCCCTGACCTGAAGATCATTCCGGATTTGGTAGTCGAAAAAGCCAAGGCCGAAGCGGAAGCGAAACGTAAGGCCGAGGAAGAAGCTGCCAAAAAGAAGGCTGAGGAAGAAGCTGCCAAAAAGAAAGCTGAAGAAGAGGCCAAGAAGAAGGCTGAAGAAGAGGCTAAAAAGAAAGCTGAGGAAGAAGCCAAAAAGGCAGAAGAGGCCAAGAAAGCCGAGGAAGCTAAAAAGGCTGAAGAAGCCAAAAAGGAATAAAGGCAACTTTGATCGAACAACCGCAGGCGAACTTATGCTCAAGTCCGTCTGCGGTTTTTCTTTATAGATGGAGAAGAAAAATGGCGTTACCTGGTATTAAGCAGTTCGACATGACCGGACGGACAGCGATTATCACCGGAGGTCCCAAGGGCCTCGGTAAAGCAATGGCTGCCGGGTTGGCTTCAGCTGGTGCTGATGTATTGCTTGTCAGTCGTCATCAGGACGAAGCAGATGCTGCAGCTGCCGAGATTGCAGCGGATCATGGAGTACGAGCAGTTGGCCTTCAGGCGGATGTGACTTCGGAAGATGACGTGAATGCTGTAGTAGAGAAGTGCATTAGCGAATTCGGCAAGGTGGATGTGTTGATCAATAATGCCGGCATCAACATCCGTGGTCCGATCGACGAACTTTCGTTTGACGATTTTCAGCAGGTCATGGATGTCAATGTCAATGGTGTCTGGAGAATGGCTCGGGCCGTAGTCCCCCACATGAAGGAAGCGGGCTATGGTCGTATTGTCAATCTGGCCAGTACGCTGGGTCTGGTAGGACTCTCGAATCGAACTCCTTATACTTCCAGCAAAGGCGCCGTAGCGCAGATGACTCGCGCGTTGGGATTGGAACTGGCAGAATTTGGAATCACGTGTAACGCGATTTGTCCCGGTCCGTTTTTGACTCCCATGAATGTACCCATCAAAGATGACGAGCAGACGAAAAAGTCTATCGTTGGTGCCGTCGCTCTGGAACGCTGGGGTGAGTTGCAGGAGATTCAGGGAGCTGCCATCTTCCTTGCAAGTGATGCCTCCAGCTATGTGACCGGCAGTATGGTAGTAGTTGATGGTGGCTGGACCGCTCGTTAACGACGGAGAGTCTTTATGCTGAACAGAAAGTGTCTTCTGCTTTTAGGTAGCATCGTACTGAGTATCTGGGTGAGTGGCAAAGCTGACGCCCAGGATGCGTTAACCGTGCATGATGCTTTACGTGAGCAGATTCAACACGCAAAGCTCTCGATGCTGTTTAACGGTAAGACGACTGTTGAAGCTGAGCAATGGCAGCACGCGTTTTCCGGGAAGCTGAAGGAATTATTAGGTTCGACCGTTCCACCGAAACGCTGGGAAACGGTAATGGTCGGTGGTAAAAGACTTCCAGATCACACTCGTTACGAAATCATACTCAAAGCCAAAGGAGTACCTGATCTGCCCATCTACCTGCTTGTCCCCGCAGATGGAGTGTCACGAGGGAGACCAGCGGTAGTGGCCGTGCACGGTCATGGGGAATATGGCCATCATACCGTAGCCGGTCGTCGAGATTTACCGGGAGTGACTGCCGCCATTGAACAAGCAAATTACGATTACGGCTACCAGTTTGTTCGCCGAGGATATGTGGTGGTATGTCCCTGCCTGATTCCATTTGGTATCCGGGTACAAGGCGAGAAGTACAGTTCGGATCCTTGCGCAGTCACGTTTGTACGTATGATGGCACTGGGGCGCGTTCCGATTGCTGAAAACATTCGGGATATACGTTGGGCTATCAGTTTTCTGCAGAGTCGTTCTGAAGTGGACGGCGACCGAATCGGTTGTGCGGGACTGTCCTACGGAGGACGTATGACGATGATGGCGACAGCGGTGGATCCCCGAATCAAAGTAGCGGCAATTAGTGGAGCGTTAAATCTGTTACAGGAACGAACATCGCTCCGTTACAGTTGCGGCCTGCAGATCATACCGAAATTGCTCGAGTATGGTGACTATAGTGAAATCGGGAGTCTGATTGCTCCCCGCCCGGTCGTTTGGGAGATGGGATCTCAGGATGGTTTGATCGTTGGAAATGGCTGGGATGAAAAATTCAAGAATCGGTTAGAACGGATTTATACAGCCTATGGTCATTCCCAAAATCTGGTTTATGACCATTTTCAAGGAGGGCACCGCTGGAACGGCGAGATCGCACTACCACTTTTTGATAAGATTCTCAAAGCAAGCGACCGGTCAGACGCGAAGTAGATTATTTGCGCTGATAGTAAGAGAACGTCAATCGGTTAGGGAGACGAACCCTCCGTAACTCATATGCTTCCAGAAACTTTGGATTCTCGGCCAATTCCTGATCGGATAGGAACCATACCAGGTCAGTTCTGTTTGCGTTGGTTGAGTCTGCCACAGTACCTTCTGCTGGACCGAGGATGATATAGTCCGGATTGCGGGAAAGGACATAGGCTCCATCACCTTTGGAATGCCCCGGGAATTGTTGCCAGTGCGTTCGTTGTGGGACATTGGTGCGATGGGCAATGACTTTGTCGTTGAGTCCGAGCATATCAATGAAGTGCATGTTCGGCGCGAAAAAGGCGACGGCACCGGCGGAATTGGTAGCAATCAGCGAGCCAGGTTGAAATGTATCGGAAATGTACGTACCGATCTGCTTTCCGACAGCTGCGGCTGGATCTGTTCGTAGCGCATTTCGCATGGATTGATCAGCGGAAACAAACTGCGACAGTGACAGTAGCATCAGGATGCCAGGGACCGCTGCCCATGTTTTCCAATCAGTGCCGAGTGTGGACGGAGTCCACGTGTGAGCCAGCAACCAGGCGTAGACCGGCAGCAGCGGAACCCAGAATCTGTAAGCCGGCATGTGATCACCACCGGTCCAAATGACATAAAGTGTTCCCACTACGCTGATCATAGTCATGTATTGCCATCCAGCAGTTCGGCGTTCAGGTTGTTTCAGCAGCGTGACGCCCCAGCTGAAGATGGCCAGCAGTGGAAGCCAGGGAGCTGAGCGGATAAAGGTGTGGAAGTAGTAGAAGCCGTCACGAAGACGTTTCGACAGTGGTGTTCCCAGTTTGGCATAGTAGGTATTGGGAAAAACATCACCATAGTATTGCCAACGCCAAAGGAAGTAGGGGAGGTAAATGGCAGCCACGGCAAGCAGGATCAGGAGTGATGGTTTATACGATTTGAAATGTACGATTCCTGCCAGCACCGAGACAGCAACGAAGAGAGCAGCCTCCGGCCTGGCGAGCATGCAAAGGGCCAAGAGAACTCCCACCGCAAGGTATCGATTATTCGACGAGTTGCTGGTCAAGGTGGTGTACAGGTAGGTGGCGGCCATAAGCAGTACGGTGTAGAGCGGTGTTTCCAATCCTCCCAGACTCCAGGCGATCAGGGAGAAAGAAGTGGGAATGGTTGCTATCAGAATCAGCATCCGGGATGAGTTTTGCTGGGAGTTCCGCTTGCTATTTCGGCAAAACAATGCAATCAGAATCCAGATTGCCAGGTAGGAACATAATCCGACAATGCGGGCAGCGACTTCCGGCTGAATTCCTGTGGCTTGCAAGCCGTGGAGTGTGACGAGATGCAGGAAACTTGTATATCCTTCGACACGTTCGCTGTCATTCCAGACTGGGCCGTTGCCGGCTTGCCAGTGTTGGACGTATCGTAGCGTAATGTAAGCGTCATCATGGAAGAAGGTGCCATGAACTCGAATGCCCATCCAGGCAATACCAGCCAGAATAACAATACCTGCCAGCAACAGATTCCAGTTGTTCGAACGCTGTTCGACGGCATCATCTCCGGGGGGAGTTGAGTCACAGGTGGTAGATTGCTTAACCATGCTACTCGGTTTTCTCCGGGATCGGCATTAGCTCACCGCCATCGACATAGTTTGGCAGTCGGTATTCTACTGGCGACGGATTGTAGAAGACAGAAAACGATTCGAGGCGGTCATCAGCATGATCGAAGTTTTTCAATGTTGCTTCATGAATCAGTTCGACCGTGGAAGGGTCTCGTTGTAACTGATGTTTTTTAGTGAAGTGTCGAGGGGTGAGCGTGATGATGTAGTCCGAGCTGTACAGCAGCCCGCGCTGTGCGGCGTTCACTTTGACATTTTTCCTGTAGGAGATCAGGCCCCAATCAACCACTTTGGATCGTTCCAGTTTGTAAGGGAGTATGCCTGCGGCGTACACATGCACCTGTGGCGCTCGGTCCCGACCTTGCGCTTCCCAGTGGCTGTTGATTGCTTCAGCCTGTTCTTCCAGGATTGCTATGAATTGCATGTAAGTTTGACGGGACAGATTGGTGTACTCGCCATACCTTCCAGGATTCACCGAAATCTGGTCAATGTAGTAATACTGTACAGCCTGGAAGGTGATGGCAAGCAGCAGCACCAGGCTCCAGCCGCGTTGCCCAAACCTGCCAGCGGACAGACCATGCGGGTGAACATCATCCATAAATTCAATAATCAGCAATGCCAGGATAGGTAAGTAGGGTAGGAGCATCCGGTAGGAAAACATCATGTGTGCTGTTGCTGTCCCGGTGGCATAGCAGAAAAAGATCAGGCCTCCCAGGAAGATTCCCCAATGGCGACCGAGTGTGTTTCTGATTGCCTGCGTCAGTTTTGATGATTTGTACTTCGCATGGCTGATCAATGTCCAGCCTATCAGGGGGAGGATGCCGGTCAGTAGACCGAACTGAATCATATAGAGAATATTGGTGCGCTGGTGATCCCAGCGAGCAGGTTTGTGGTAAACGGAGGTTGGAAAGATATCGTGGTAGTAGATATAGGCGGTACCGAGCCAGGTCAATGCAATTGCGAAACCAGGCAATAGTAGTCGCAGGATCGTTCTGACTTGGGAGGTCTCAGCCAGTCGCCACTGTCTGGTGGCGACATGGAACCAAAGTGGCAACGTTACCAGGCAGCTGTCAAATCTTGTGAGGAATGCGAGCCCCAGACAAATTGAAAAGAGCCATTGTCCGTGAATCGAATACTTCTGAGTACAACGGCAGGCAGCGGCAAATGCGATGATCAGGAAACTGGAGAGGTACATCGTTTCGAGTCCACCAGCTGTCCAGAAGACGGCATAAGGACTAAGCCAGACCATCAAGCCAAACAGAACGAGTGCGCGGTCCCTGCGAATCGAGCGAAATGCGTAGAGTGTTGCCCCAAAGTGTAAGATGAGTGCGAAGAGGCGGTTGGTCCAAACGGATTCACCAGTAACTGTATAAAGCAGGCTGACGATAAGGGCGTGCAGTGGAGAGGTCAACGCAGAGACATACTCGCCCTGGTTAAACACAAGTCCATTTCCATTGGCAAGGTTTTCACTGTACCGATAGACAATGAAGGCATCTTCTGCAATGAAACTGCTAAACCACGCAAATAGAATGGCGTTGAATATGGCGAATACTAGTATGACTTTGGTTGTGTTCGACAACGGAGGCTCACGGCGTCTATCACGCCTACGGAAGTGAAGAATTTAACTAGTGAATTATGGCGGATAGATTGATCTGACGACGCAATATTCTCTGTAATGCGACGTGGAATAATCGTTGTAACTGTTGCAGTTGGGTATTCAGAGATACTGTCCTGCCAGAAATCCTGTGGCAAAGGCAGCGGTAAAGTTATAGCCTCCGATCGGACCATCGAGATTGAGGATTTCTCCTGCCAGGAATAACCCTGGGCGACATTTGCTTTCCATGGTTTTGGAATTTACTTCTGACAGCTGCACTCCACCGGCTGTGACTTCGGCCTTGGCAAATCCCAGTGTTCCTGTAATTGTCGCTGGCAGAGAATGTAGTGTCTCCACCAGTTGTTGGAGGTTCTCTTTGGATACTTCAGCACATCGCTTGTCAGGTGCAATGGTCGCCTGCTGCAGCAGAAGATTTGTTACCCTCATTGGCAGCAGGCCTTTGAGTGCCGTGCCAATCTGTTTTTTGGGGTGACTGCGTACAAGTTCCAGCAAGCAGAGCCGTTTTTGTTCACGATTTAAATCGGGTAGAAAATCGAACTGCAGGGAAAGAGCCTGACCATCGTTATGGGAAACAGCCTTACTGATATTCATCGGTGCCGGACCAGAGATTCCCCGGTGGGTAAACAGAGTGGGTCCGCGTGTCTGAGCCAGCATCACCTGGGATGAGTCGAAGAGCGTTAGATTTACATCAGACAACGTAACTCCCTGCAGATTTCTGGTCCAGCACTGATCGGGAGTTTTCAGTGGAACGAGAGCTGGAACCGGATCGATGATCGTATGTCCAAATTGCTGACACCATTGATATCCATCGCCGGTCGTACCACAGCCTGGAAAAGAGCGGCCACCAGTAGTGATAAGCAGTTGGGGGACCTGATAGACAGCTTTCTTCGTATGTACCAGGAACATGCTTTGTTCATAGGAAATGGAATGGACAGGTTCCTGGAGGTTAAGTTTGGCGTTTTTTTCATACGCATCCTGTACCAGGGCGTCTAAAACGTCTTTTGCTCGGTCACTGCGAGGAAACACCTTGCCGGTTGGCTCCACCTTGGTAGGGACCCCTTGTTCATTAAAATAAGCAATCAGGTCGTGATTGGAAAATGCCGCCAGTGCGGAATGCAGAAAACGCCCCTCTTTTCCAAACGCTGCGATCAAGGATGGAGTGTCTGTGTCTTGAGTGAGATTGCAGCGGGTACCTCCTGACATCAGGATTTTCGCACCCGGTTTGCTGTTTTTCTCGAGTAGCAACACACGTCGTCCCCGCTTACCACACTCGATAGCAGCCATAAGACCAGCCGCGCCGGCACCGACGATCAGACAATCAAACGAGGTGTTCAACTGTTACTCCTTACCTTGGATGCTGGTCGTTTACGCCGGTGTGTTACCAGCAGAAAACTGACAGCTGAAAGACAGGCCAGCAGGGTAATAGGAGGCAGGTTGCCCGGCCAGGCAGCGGGATGGAGCCAGGTCGAGAACCCCATCAGGCACGTATGAGCAGCGGCCAGGGCTAGCACGCAACGTCCCAGACCGTAAACCAGACTTTGGTCTGTTCCTTTTCGAGTATGAAGAGAAGTCCTCCACAGGTGAATCAGACAGACGAACGCAACGATCCCGAATAGAAGTGAGAAGCCGGCTGAGGTCGTTAGACGGTTGGAATCGTCCCCGTAAAAGAACTTTGGATAGTACTTCGCGGAAAACAATGCCAACGAGATCGCTACATGAACGAGCAGGAAGTAGGCGCCAGTCATCCCCAGTTGATGACGGTCTGTCTTTTTCGACTTAATACCAGCAATACCCAGCAGTACTAATCCACTATAGGCAGTGGCTTTGTTGAAAATGAAGAGTGCGATGTCGGAATGAGGTGCGTCTCCTAGAACATGATAGCGTAGCACGGCATACAACATGGAAATGGTGAGAATCAGAACCGCGAGTTTTTTGGGAGCCATGGATTCGGAAAGGTTGAGTGATAAAAGAGTATTTTCACCTCGCCGTAATGGGGATACAACCTGAGTTTTGGTTCAAAACTTTCGATTGCTAGTAGTTTGCTACAATGACGAAACTGAAGTGAATGTGGGTCTTGGGTAAGTCATCATGTCTTTGCCAATTCGAATAGCGATTTCAGCCTGCCTGTTAGGGCATGAAGTACGTTACGACGGTAAGCATAAAAAGCAGCCATGGCTTGCAGCTTTGCGGGATGTTCAGTGGGTGCCGATCTGTCCGGAAGTTGAGGCGGGGATGTCGATTCCTCGGGAGAAAATACAGGTCGAGCTGCACGAAGGCGAGCTGAAATTGAGGGCGATCGAATCGCGGATTGACTGGTCTGACCGTATGGATCAAGTTGCACGTCAATGGATTGAGCAACTGAGTGAGATGGCTGTCTGTGGTTTGATATTAAAATCGAGATCGCCAAGTTGTGGTATCAAAGGAGTACCGATCTATCAGGAAGGTACGAATCAAGCTGTTTCACGCGGTCAGGGGCGTTTTGCTCAACGAGTTGCCGAGACACTTTCAGAGCTGCCCATTGCCGACGAAGAAGCAATGGCGGATGAGAACGGTAGGCGAGAGTTCTTACGGTGCGTGAGTTCGTATCGACGTTCTCTTCCATCTTGACCGCTAGCTCAATTCCTGTTTAGAAGTTGTCTGTCATCCTATTGTTCGGTACGATGCCAGTTCCTGGGGAAAAGTGAAATTCCAGGTCGAAACCTTACTGTTAGTTGTTTATTGCAGGCGATTGAATCTGATGAATAATTCCAGCATCCTTTCCTCTTTCCTCTTTCTCACGTTCTTCACTGCCGGCGTTGTGGTAGCGGACGATAACGCTCTAAAGACGTTCCATGGTGATTGGACCGTTGCGGCGGCGATCATTGAAGGAAATGAAGTACCAGCAGACTTTAACAAAACGGTTCAGTTGGAGATGCGTGGTAATCGATACAAGACTTCACAAATGGGCGTTGTGGTGGATGAAGGCATGTTTTCATTAATGCCAGATGCGAAGCCAGCTAAATTGGATTTGACTGGCGTCAAAGGGGAAAATGCTGGAAAGAAGTTCCGGGGAATCTATAAGTTTGAAGGTAAAGATAAGCTGACGGTTTGCTATCAACTCGACGGCAAAGCCTACCCGGAAAAATTTGACGGTAAGGCTACTGGGATGGTGTTGATCACCTATAGTCGCAAGTAATCTCTCAGCCCAGTAAATTTCGATGGCGTTTTTTCGGGATCGGACGGCAGGATGGTCCTTCGGTTTCCGGGAACTTTGTGGCCATGCGACCTATCTAAGAGGGTAGTTATCCTACTGGAATATGTTAAGACATTCCGGTTATAGCGTGTATTAACGAGTTTCCAGCGTGGGAATTCGTCCGCTTGCAGTTTGTTTTGCATCAGTCGGCCGATTTAGGTCGAGATTGATGAAGTGGTAATGTGCTTGAAGTTTGTGTTCTAAGCGGTTCCCAGAATTGACTTGGGATTTCACAGGCACGTATCATAGTAGAAGGAAGAAGCTATCTTTCGAGAAACCATGTAACAGCTAATTCAAAGGGGAATAAAGTGCTGTTCAAAAAGTTAAGACTTGTTCTATTGGCGGCCGTTTGGTGTACAGTCGGTTCTGTGGCGATGGCACAGCAAGCGGCGCAGTATACAGAAATCCCGCTTGCTCCGCAGTTTGACTTGGCTCCACACAGTGCACCAGAGGCCAGAGCCCAGTTGAATCAGGTAAAGCAGAACATCAACCAGGCGCGAGCTCAGATTGCACTCATCAATCGAGGTGAAGCTCCGTTGAACGGTTCGTTTACGCTTGGCGAGGGAACACCTGGGGCGGTCCAGATGACGAATCAGGCATTGCTCAAGGGATGGTACGAAAACTACGTCTTTGCTCAGTTCACACATGCTGCGACGATCAGCGAATTAGCAACTCAACGCATGACATTCGTCAATGAATTTAATACTCGCTGCCAAATTGATGAGGTTTACCAGCACATTGCCAACAACATTGTTTTGCCTCAAATGCAGGCTTTCATTGACGGTAATTTTCATCCGGCTGTCCAATACAATGCCATGTTAATTGTGGGGCAGATGAACCACCGGGCTAACTACAACCCTGATCAAACTCGTCGCGTTCCGATGCCATCAGAAGTAGCATTGAATTATCTCATGCAGAATATTCAGGGCGCGGCTAAAAACGATGCTCTGTTGCTGGCCAGTTGGGTAGGTGTATTACGTCATGTAAGCATGAATCGAGTTATCAATCATATTCCAGGCAGTAATCAGGTTGTCATTGCAAATCAGGCCATGGCCCTGTTGAATCAGGATGCGGCTGCAGCTGGTCGCAGTTTATCCGGGCAGACCTGGTTGCAACGCCGGGCCTTGGAAGTCCTTTCGGCGATTGGACGGGACAATGGTCAGATCCTGCCTCGCATCATTGCTATCGTGAAGGATGATAACGCTCCGATTTCACTACGGTTGTCAGCCGCTAAAGCACTTCACTATTTCTACTATGATGCCCAAACCAGGGTGGTGGTGGAAGATACTTCCAATGCACTTGGTCTGCTGACTATCAAGATTTGCCGCAATGAACTTGCTCGAGTTGAAGCAGAAAAAGAACTCGAAGCAGCTAAGGCTGCAGGTGGTGTTGCAGGCCTGGGTGCTGGCATGATGGGTGGCATGGAAGGTGCCATGGGCGGCATGGAAGGCGCTATGGGCGGAGGCATGGGAGGCATGGGAGGCGGCATGGGTGGCATGATGGGTGGCATGGAAGGCGCCATGGGCGGTGACGTCTTTGGTGGCGGTGATTCCGTCTTGAGTAAAGAAGAAAAGCGGCGCGTCGACTATTCTCGCAGAATTCTGGCCTATCAACTCTATCATGTCGTTATGGCGATCGGTAAGGAAGGAAGACGGGTCGGTCCCAACTCGGTGCCAGCCACCGGTATGGTGCTGGCTGTAGGTCAGGATAACGCAGGGCAGCCAGCTCTTGCAAAACTGCAGGAAAGCATGGATGCGATCATTGCTACAATTCGAATTCCATCACAGGACGATGCGGTTTCTCCCGATGAGGTAGCTGCTGAACCGGATCGCGATACCATGCTTGCTAATCTGGAAGATGAGGTGCGGAAGTTCGAGAGCTTTCTGTTGCCGGCCGCTGCTCCGGCCGCTGCTGATGTACCTTCGACCAACCCTGCTGAACCGGCTGCTGTTGCACCCGGTAGCTAGAACAACCCGTAAAAGAGATGAAGACATTGGATTACCAACAAAAAAGAGCTCAATGGATTCTGGTAGCCGTTTTGGTTTGCCTGGGGGTCCTCTTGAGGATTGGGGCGCAGGACTATCCTAATATATCACCGGTAGCAGGGCTGGCTCTGTTTGCCGGATATGTGCTACGTAGTCGGCTTCTTGCAATTGCGGTCCCGCTGGCCGTACTGACGTTCAGTGACCTCTATTTCGGAGGTTACACTCCGATGGTCATGGTTTCTGTTTATGCATTGCTGGCGTTGCCTGTATTGGCCGGTATTCCATTGAAGAATCTGCATCGCAATAAGAATTCACGATCCTGGACTGTATTGTCGTTAGGGTTTTCAAGCTTACTGTTTTCGATCTTGTTCTTTCTGGGAACGAATCTGGCGGTCTGGGCGAGCACAACCTATTACTCCCGAGATATCGTGGGCCTGGTTGATTGCTACAATGCCGCCTTGCCATTCTTCCGGCATACGGTGATCGGAGATCTGCTCTTTGTGTCTGTCTTTTTTGGTGGCTACGCTCTTTGCCATGCCTGGTTGGCTTCCCGCCTGAAGCAACTCGCTTCCCAGTAACCGTCAAACTAAGCCAGAGTTACTGGAACGTTTCATATTTCCAGACGATTTTGTCACTGGCTTTGAGTTGGTAAGCTCCGACCCCCACATTGGCACGTTTTCCGTTGACATAATACATCCAGTTCTTGCCGCTGCCCTGATTTTCCACATTGTCGATTTCGTAGATAAAGGTCAGTGCGCCTGTTCCCCGTGTCTTGTAACTGATCTTGTGAGGATGCTTTTGCATGGCTTGCATCGCTTCCAATGCCGTTGCTCCTGCAGATACGCGAATCGTCTTATAATGTTTACTAAAGCCATTTCCATAATCAAATTGAAGCGAGACGGCAATTTGTTTTTCCGTGGAGGTTTGAGCGTTGGCAACGAGCGTGCAGAAAAAGAGGCAGGCGAGTAAGCAGAGACGTCTGGGCATTGGTTATCAAGTCTGGTTAAGGGTCTGGTTAAGGTGTTTTCCGGAGTCTCCCGTACAATCAAAGCACGGTAAGCGTAAGCGGGACGCAAATCAGCTTGCAGTGTCTATTATAGATTGGTAGTCAACGAGAAGGACGATTCGGTTTCAAGATTCATGATGTTGCTTCAGGCTCTTTACCAACGATCGAAATCGGAACATGATGGCGAGGCGCTACAGATTTCGGATTGTCGAGGGCGTCGCTGGTTACGCTGGTCTGAACTGCATGAACTTGTGGAGAGGACGGCCACAGTCCTGTCAAACCTCGGAATCACTTCCGGGAATCGGGTGGGAGTACTTGCCGAGAATTGTTTGGAATGGATTCTCGTTGATTTGGCCTGCCATTGGTTGCATGCCGTCTCCGTCCCGTTGAATACTCAGTTAAGTCCTGCCCAGTTGGCACAACAGATAGATCACGCAGGCGTTAGTCTGTTGTTCGCCCGAGACGAGCTCCTGTCGCTCATCACCGGCGACACCAGGATACCAACGGTTGTTTTAGATTGTGAGGCAGAGACAGGGGGAATCTACGGAGAGCAGGTCATTGGCTCGCTGAAGGCTCTGCAGTCCCGGGCGGCTGGAATCGCTGGCCCACGCGAGGTTCCTGAACCTGCGCCAGGTCGAGTCGCTTCTATTGTCTATACATCCGGTACGACAGGTGATGCCAAAGGGGTCATGCTGACCGAAGACAATTTACTCTTTAATGCGGAAATGGCGCTGCAGCGTTATCAATTCGACCCAACCACAGTTCAATTTAACTTCCTGCCATTTTTTCACGCGTTTGGAAGAACGTGTGATTTGTATGTTTGGTTGCTGGGAGGCCACAGACTCTCCTTGGCATCGAATCGACATCAGGCGGTACATGAAGTGGCAACAGTTTCTCCCACTCATATCAACGGTGTTCCATATTTTTTTGAAAAGCTGGTTGCTGAGTGCATGCGGACTGGAGACGCGGAATCTGTACTGGGACAAGCGCTGAATCAAGTTAACTCGGGAGGGGCTGCATTATCCCAGGAGTCCTTTGCGTATCTGCAATCGAGAGGGATTGCGGTTCTGGAAGGATATGGGCTGACCGAGACCTCACCAGTGGCCACGCTAACGGGACGCGACGACATTCGATCAGGATCGGTTGGACGCGCACTTGATCAGACTGAGATAAAACTTGATTCCGAAGGAGAAGTATTAATCAAGGGGCGTCACGTTTGTGCAGGTTACTACCGGGATGAGCAGGCCACCAATGAGCGGATTTGTGATGGTTGGCTCAAGACGGGTGATTTGGGGAGAATGGACCAGCAGCAATTCCTTTACTTGACCGGTCGCAAAAAGGAACTCATTGTGACGGCTCAAGGTCAGAATATCTGGCCTCGGCCGATTGAGGAGTGTCTGGAATTGCATCCTGGTATCGAACAGGCAGTGGTGTTCGGCGATCAACAGAAATATTTGGTAGCGATTTTAGTGCCTGATTGGGAGTATTTTGCTGGCCAGGTAGATATATCCGGGACCCCGGATTGTTGGCAGGATAGTCCCAATGTCGAACGGTGGTATATGCAATTGGTTAGTGAGCAATTGCAGAATCGAGCATCTTATGAGCAAGTTAAACGGATCGCGCTATTGAGTCAGCCATTGACTGCAGCACATCAGCAATTGACTGTCAAAGGGACCTTGCGAAGAAGTATGATCAAAGAGCAATTTGCAGATGTTCTCGATCGCCTTTACGCGGGGTAGGATGTACTGAAAGAACAGTATCTGTAGTAAAGTTAATCCTTATGTCAGACGTCGCCGTTATCATTGTTGCTGCTGGAAAGAGTACTCGTTTCAACGACAGTAACTACAGGAAACCGTTTGTCCCGGTGAATTCGCGGGCACTCTGGTTGCATAGCGTTGACAGATTCATTCGACGTGATGATGTTAAGCAGTTGATACTCGTTATTGCAGCGGAAGACGAGCAGACGTTTGGAACGAAGTTTGGCGCCGAGGCGGCAATTCTGGGCATTGACGTTGTGCATGGGGGTGAGACGCGAGCCGAGTCTGTGCTCAACGGTTTGAAGTCGGTTCGGGAAGAATTGGAGTACGTTGCTGTACATGATGCTGCCCGTCCCTGTCTGACGGATCGTTGGTTAAGCGAGTTGTTTGATCTGGCCAAGCAATCCGGAGCAGCCATCCTGGGAACTCCGATGGTGTCAACGGTAAAACGAGTGACAGAGAGTAATGTCACCGAGACGGTTTCACGTGATGGATTATGGGAATCCCAAACTCCACAGATGTTCAAAAAATCCATACTGCAGCAGGCTTACGATTCGACGGAAGATTATACGAAGGCAACTGATGAAGCTCAGTTGGTGGAGTGGTCTGGACACCCAGTGCAGATAGTGGAGGCATCACCGTTCAATCGAAAAGTGACAACGCAAAGTGACCTGCAGTTTATTGAACTGGCGCTGCAGATATTACCAAAACTGGACAGGCCAAGCGACCAAGGCTTGAATGAAAAGCAATCGTCACATCCTCTGGAGGATGGGGACTTCTGGAAGTAACGCCGAGTATTGCGGGGGCACTTTACGAATTGCATAGATTCGTCATCCAGACGCTAAAGAGTCTTTAATGTGTCGTATTCATAACAGGTATTCTCTGAGATAATTAACCCACGTCCGATTTTAAAACTTCACATAGACTGATTGACTTATGAACGACATCCATGCAGATTTTTCCGCTCGTGGTCTCATCCACCAGACGACGGATGACCTTGCGCCCTGGCTTAACGAAAAGCCACGTACGATGTATATCGGCTTTGATCCGACTGCCGACAGCATGCATGTGGGGCATCTGATGCAGGTGATGACGTTACGTCGCTTTCAGCAAGCCGGCCATCGACCGATTGCGTTGGTGGGTGGAGCGACAGGAATGATTGGTGACCCTAGTGGAAAGAGCCAGGAGCGTAATCTGCTGACGCTGGAACAGTTGCATGCCAATACTGAAGCTATCAAGCAACAGATGCAAAACTTCATCGACTTCGATGAGGTGGGAGGCGGCGCAGTCCTGGCTAACAATCTTGACTGGATGAAGGATTTCTCGTTTTTGGAGTTCCTGCGGGATATCGGAAAGAACTTTCCGGTGAACGTGATGCTTGGAAAAGACTCGGTAAAGAGTCGTCTGGAGGGCGAGAGTGGTCTGAGTTACACGGAATTCAGTTACATGTTGTTGCAGGCATATGATTTTGCTCATCTCTTTCAGCAGTATGGTTGTGAATTGCAGGTGGGCGGTAGCGACCAGTGGGGGAATATAACGGCGGGTATTGATCTGGGCCGCCGTATGTATGGCGCGTCCCTGTATGGCATGACCTGCCCACTGTTGACCAAAGCAGATGGGACCAAGATGGGGAAGACCGAGTCGGGAGCTGTCTGGCTGTCGCCCGAAAGAACCAGTCCCTACAAGTTTTACCAGTATTGGATTAATGTGGCTGATGATGATGCCGGTAAGTGCCTGCGGTTTTTAACCGAGCTGTCGATGGACGAAATAACGGCACTGGATGAAGCTCGCGAAAGCGAACCGCATCTGCGCAGCAGTCAGAAACGTCTTGCCGAAGAATTGACGCTCAACGTTCACCGACAGGAAGGGCTTGATGCCGCGCGTAAAGCGACCGAGATTTTCTTTGGTTCGGAGATTCAGGATCTGAGTGATGCGCAGTTGATGGATATCTTTGCGGATGTGCCAAGCGTGAAAGCGTCCAGAGATGCGTTGGCTGGTGGTGAAATTAACATCGTCGATGTGCTGGTTGATAGTGGCTTGTGCAGTAGCCGAGGAGATGCCCGTCGAGCGATTGAACAGGGTGGCGGTTACGTCAACAATCGACGCATCGAAGCGATAGACTATCAGCTTTCGCCAGAGGACCTGGCGAGTGAGACGGTTATCGTGCTGAGGCGGGGTAAGAAAAAGTATGCCTTAGTTCGTTTCGAAAGTTAAACGAATGGGGAACCAGATTGTATGAAGTTTACCTGGCGAAAATTTTTCTATTTGTTCATCGCATTGGGAAGCGTCGTGATATTGGTGGCTTCGTACTTGATGTATCTTATCCGAGCGGTTCCGGAATCCTATGAGAAAGAGCTGAGTCGTCCACCCGTTGTTCACCAGGAACCTGTTCAGGAGCTGTTGGAGAAAGTGGATGACATTCATGAGGATATTCGTTTTGGAGCAGATCTTGATTATGAATTTACTCAGGACCAACTCAACGCCTGGTTGGCAACCCAGTTAACAAGCAGTTCCGAGATTGCTTTACCATCAGGTATCGAGAATCCGCGTGTCGTGCTGAGGCCACGCCAACAAACCCTGTATTTCACACTTGAGGCATCGAAATTTAGTTCGGCCATCTCGATTGAGTTAGGGATGAAGTTGGCCGAGCAGCCGAACGCAGTCGAACTGAAGCTTCAGTCCATTCATGCAGGTAAGCTTCCTATCTCCTTAAAACGGGTGTTCGACGAAATTGAGTCCGCCATGGATCGTTCGGGAGTCAACTTTCAATGGAAACCGGGAACAGATCGCACCGTGGCTATTGTGCAAATTCCATCCAAGGTACGAGTCAAACGTGAACGAGAATTAACGGTTACCGCACTGGAGTTTCTGCAGGGTAAGGTGCGAGTGACTGCTGAGGTTGATTAAGTCGGAGTGAATTCGAATTCCCACAGATCATCCTGAAGGTGTCTTGCTTTGACGTGTCCTCGAAGTTGAACAGCGTCAAGCTCAATGATCAAACTATCGGTATCCGGGGAAACAGCTGGAGCATAGGTACCTGATACTTTCCTCTCTACGTGCCCCCGCCCACCGGAGATCTCTCCTTCATAGTCCAGATATGCGAGACGATGAGGGGCAAGCCTGAGTGCTTGAAACGTTAGTGGGCCTGACGGGATTTCATGCCATCTCCATGTCACCAGGGATGCATCTGTTTCCAGCATGAAGTCGTAGTGATCCGAGTGTGTTGAGCAGGAGCCGGCTTGGTGAAAGAGGATGACAAATCGGGACATACGTTATTTCGCCGAGATGATTTTGACTTCTTGTCGAACTTCGATTGCCTTGTCCAAACCATCCGCCTTGATGGTAAGGCTCAGTGTACCAGTTCCTTCACTCCCGGCTTTTACCTTGACTTGATACGGAAGCAGTGACTGTCCCGAATCCAGACTTGCAATGGCAGGCACAGAAATGTTTCCGTTATCAGCATCGACGGCATTCTGGAATTGCGAGGCTTCCGCGTTCTTCTGAGCGAGAGACATGACCGTCAGGTTTTCGCTGACAACTGCCTGTATTACGATGTTTGTCGCTGGGGTTTGGCCGTTGTTGCGAAGATAAACAAAAAAGACATTTTCGTCGCCGACGGTAATTGGATTGCTCAAAGTGAGGACGCGGGCAGTGATATCGGGCGAGCTGGACGGGGGATCGGGCGTATTCCTCGTTGGAGGCTCCGGTTCATCCGAGGCTTCCATTTCCGCAGGAGCAGCGGTGTCAGAAGGTTCGCCTTCTGGCTGGTCTTTTTTATCTGGATTTCCTGGTTCGGGATCGGCGGGAGGCTCCTCTGGTGAGGCATTGGAATTATCGTCAGGTGGTGTGTCATTCGGAAAGGCTAACTCCACCGGTTCGTCCGGGTTCTCAGAGGAGTCTGGATCTGGTTTTGGCTGCTCGGGCTGCTCCTCGGGTTGCTCCTCGGGTTGCGGCTTCGGGGTTTCTGCAGGCGTCGTTGATGTTGCAGGATCCTCAGGTTTTTCGTCTGGTTGATCGACCGGAAAAGTATCTTCATCGGTTGTTGGTGGCTGATCGTTGGCGTCCGCAGGGGATAAATCTGGCAAAGTGTCATTTGCCGGAGGCTCTGCAGCCGGTTCGACGTCCTCACCGGGTGGCGGGGATAATTCCAGGGGATTGGTTGTGGAGTCCGGGCGGACGGTATATTTGCTGGTTTTACGGATGCGTTGAATTGCGTCTCCGGTTACTTCCATTTGAATCGACAACTCTTCTCCGGGGTCCGTTGCCAGAATTTGAATGACCAGTGTGCGAGTTTGTCCAGCCAGGAGCGTGGGAATGTCGAGCATAATGGACTGTCCTTCGCTGCGATGACCTTCACTCGCCAGCTGAGCCTGTAGTTGCTGCGGTAAGGTGGCTTTGATAGTAACGTTGGTAATCGGCTGTTTCGATTGATTAGTAATTCGGAATCGTTTGGTCGTGGCCTGTCCTGCTTCCCAGATTTGCGGAGTCTTCTCGCTGATAATTTCAGCTTCCAGGACCGGTGTTGCCTCGGCATCAGGTTGGATGGGGGCACTGACTTCGACACAGAATTCTTTTTCTAAAACCAATCCGTTTGGCAAGGTGGCCTGCAGCGTGTGACAGAGCGTGCCTGCCCGAGTCGCTCTCATGGAGATTGCTTTGACGGTTGTGTTGTTTGGCTCGATCGTTCGTGACTGAAATGCAAGTTTTCGAACTGTTGGGTTACCGTAGGGATTAGATTTCGAAATGTGAATCAGGCCGGGGCCGAGAGTTTCCAGGAGTTGCAAGCCGGAAATCGGTGAGGTGGAAGTGTTATGGAGTAGAATTTGGAATTGTAAATCATCTCCCAATTTGGCGATTCGGGGACCTTCGATCGTGATTTCAAGAGGGGCTACGACAACATTGGTGAGTGACTCTGCCTCAGCTTGCAAACCTTCATCACAGGTCACAAGGAAACTTTGATTACTGGAACCTGCCTGACTTGTGGAATACCGAACAGTCAGTTGTTTTTGAGTTTGGGGGGCAAGATCACCGATATCCCAGATGGCCTGATTTCCCGTCAGGTTGGCGATAGGGTTGCTTGAGTCGAGAGTCAGACCGGCAGGAATGGACTGAGCAATAGAGACCTTGGTGGCCGATTGATTTCCTGGATTGGAAATTGTCAGCAAGCAGTCCACCGTTTTTCCAAGTTCTACGATCTCAGGGCTGGAAACGGTGACAGTGAGGCCAGGTGAATTCCAGGTCACTTCGACCGTTGATTCACCGACCACCAGTGCCGGAGTTTCGGTGGAAACATCAGCTGGACGAATCACTTCGGTTGTTACATACACCACACCTGCCTGATTAACGTTGGGCGAGACTCGGATTGCAGCTTTGCCGTCCGCATCTGTCGTGACATCGATGGTATCCAGCTGTTCATTATTGGCGGGAGAGGAGAGAGTCGCACGACGGTTGCTGACCAGCTTGTAACGCACCGTCCAACCGGCAAGGGGAGAGTTATCTGACGGCCTGGAAACGGTCGTTGTCAAAACCTGGTCGGTACCTGCATTCGCGGACACGGAATTGGGAAATTGCCACTGGGCATCGATCCAATGGACTCGTATTCGTTGATACCGTTTGTCCCAGTTCGTTTCGGTTGAGGCACCTACCAGAACTTCGGTCATCCCTTTTTGATCCGAAGAAACGACAGTCCAGGCTTCGCCTGTGGCAACTCCTATGTCATCGAAGGTAGAGTCTGTGTTCTTCTGGCGTACCAATTCAGTTCGTTCAGAGGTGATGGTGTGTGCATAAGTTTCTGATGCCTGATTACCATATTTTGGAAACAGCCAATGGAAGGTGTTGGGATTACCGCCTCCGGCACTTTCAATTATCCCCTGACTACCTTCAGAAACGGTCCATTCAAGTTTCCGTCCTGACAGGAGCTGCTTTTTGGATCCCACGATTCCCGCTTTTAGAACGACCGCACTTCCAATGGGTGCAGCGACAACTTTAGGGGAAACCCAGACCATGCCCGGTGTTACCTCCGCAGAAGGCTGCTTGGGCTCATCAGAATCTGCTGACACACCTCCTGCCAACCGGTCACCCGATGGAGGGGCTCGAAAAGCGGGCCTGGGGATGATGGTGGGAAGGTCTCGAACTTTTTCGGTATCCTTGAACGGTCGAGTTATTTCAGTGGAGTCACCGTCAACAAAGAGGCCTCTGCCGTTGGGGTCAATTTTAGGTAGCCGCATCTCGTTGCACCCGCTAACCAGAATACCCAGAACGGCGATAAACAAAAGAAACCAGACAGCCGGTAGTCTTTCTATAGACGAGCGCATTTGGTTGTGCCGATCAGAAATTGTTCTGAAAGCTTGAAAAGATTGTGCCACCCCACGTTGTCCTTTCACCTAAGGTTCAACTTTCACCATTATTTGGAAAACCTTCAATTCGAGTTAAGACGAATTTCCCTATTTCGGGCTATGTGACAAAAAAAAAGAACTAAAAACAGCTAAATCAGGGGGAGTTTGGGTATTAGTTGAACTTGCGATAATTGGCAATCTGGGGAAGAATAGCTCCGCGTTATGTGTAAAAATAGATGAACGATTACAACTGCGTTAGCCGGAACTGTTGGATTGGCATATGATTTGAGCAACGCGTTAACGAATTGGAAGTACAGAAGAATAAATTCCCGAGATCTTAGATGGTTACGGGCAAAGGGAGACTAGGATGCAGCGTTGTGGATTGAACATGGTTGCAGGTTTTTCGTTAGGTATACTGCTTGGCGTTTTTTCCTTGTTGGGCGTTACCCGGGCAGATGATCTCACAGAAGCCATCAGTCGTGTTGCTGAAACTTCTCAGGCACTGATTGATGCTCAGAAGAAAGAGAAGGCTGTTACGGCGATTCGAACTGGGCTCGATTACGACACATTGGAAGGATTGTTGCGCCAAGGGGTTTCTGCCCGGAAAGCTGATATTGCCAAGCTGCGGGATCATTTTATCGAAAAGATTCCGGATTTTTCCAAGAAGACCCGGCTGTCAGCTGAGAAGGTCCGTCAGGCATTGGAGCAATGGGTACAGAGTCTCCCTTCCCAGGATTTGAAGCAGATTCTTGAACAATTGAAGAAAGAGGCACCTGCCTTTACTCCCATCACCGATGCACACGTTTCCCAGACCAGAACGGCTCTGGATGCCTCGTTGGCCAATATGAAAGCATTTCTGGAGGCTGGGGAAGTCGAATTCGATTGGAAAGAACAGTTGCATTGGGACGTACTGCAGCAGGAGCTAGGAAGTGAAAAACCGAATCCTGCTCGTATGCAGCCCAGCTTAAACGGATTTTATGGAGCGGACGTTGTAGGGTTGGAACGTCCGGAGTTTACGAATGTGCGAACCGCATTGCGGGCCTATATGAATGCCGTATTCTTTAAATCCAATCCCAATTCGAAGGCGATGTACGAAACGCAGATCAAGAACCTGATTACTGCCTTGGAGAATTACACGGACCATGCCAGTAATGATACGGCGTGGCAGGTTGGACGTATTATCGGTTGGCTCGACCGAGCAGGTCAGGCGGACAACATTCAGCAGCAAATCAGATATCACTTCTACCAACCCAATATCTATCTGCACGTTTCACAGAATCTCATCTCGGCCGGAGAATTAATGGAAGTGGATGAAACGCAAGAGTTGGCCATGACGGTGAAAGGGCTGCAAATCAAAGGGGAAGCCCGTATGCGAGGGCAAATTTCGTTTCAGATTGCGGAATCCCAGGAAAAAGCGACGTTGCGAGTCATTCTTGATGGTACAGCGATTAGTCGCAATGTAGCGGAAAAGTCTGGAGTTACGGTGGTGAGCCGAGGTACAACGACGATGCGAGCGACGAAGCTGGTTGCCTTTGACGGTGACGGATTCAGTACCGAACCCGCTCAGGCTCAAGCGACAACGAAACTTGAGCTGGACAGTATTGAAGGACCCACTTCGACACATGAATCGATTGCCAAAACCAAGTTTATCAAGATGCGATCCCAGAACGAGAAGGATGCATCGGCCGTGGCTGTCGAGTCCGTGACAACCAAAATGGACGCTCAGGTATTGGAGCTACTGTCGAATGTTATTGAGGGTTACCAGAATAAAGTTCGAAATCCCCTCATTCGCCGTGGTGGTTTCCCGGTTAATGTGAATTCGACCAGTACTGAAGAGTACATTCGACTGAATATGCTGCAAACCGGGCGTTATCAACTTGCGTCTGCCACGGAACCTCCGGCTCTTAACAAAGGAACCGATGTGGCATTACGTCTGCACGAGTCGTTTGTACGCAACTTTACCGAGGTTGTGCTTGGTGGAGTTGAGTTGACGGATGAGAAACTTGTTCAGCACATGACTGATCTGGGGGCCGAAGTTCCTGAGGAATTGAAAACTGGTAAAGGGAAGAAGTCATGGGCTATTACGTTTTCCAATACGCAGCCAATCAGTGTCAGTTTCCGTGATAACCAGATTGAAATTGCGATCCAAGGAAAGCAGTTCCGTGATGGTGCCAAGGTTATTAACGATAGAATTCGTATTGCTGCCCTCTATACCGTTTTGAAAACAGATGAGGGGATGCGGCTCAGACGCCAAGGCGACGTCGATGTTCAATTCGTGGGCAAAACTTCGCTGACCGTAGGCCAGGTTGCTATGAAGACGGTCATGAGTAAAAAGTTTAACGCCTTCTTTAAGGATGATATTATCGGTAAAGGTGGTATCCCACTGCCCGGTAACTGGGCTTCGGCAGGGAATCTGATCCTGCAGCAAATCGTTTCAGATAACGGTTGGCTAATGTTGTCCTATAACCTTGGTAAACGTGCAACACCTGCAATCAAGTAGGCATTGAGGTAAAGAGTCAATCTGACAAAGGATAAAGGGAATGGAGCGCTGGGTTGAAATCTCGTTTGACTGCCTTCCGTTGAGAAGCGTCGGTCGTCTCGATATACCCATGGACGCTTCCCCCAAATATCAGCAACGTTGTGAGCGGATCAAGGACGCCATGCAACGCCATGGTTCCTTTAATTCGTACTACTTGTACAACGCCAGAGCGATTTTTCACTTAACCAACTCGCCCACTCGAGGCATGATGGAATTTGGCTTTGAAGGGACGGTCTTAACGGATTCCTCTGATGAAGTCACAAAATCAGCTGATTTGAAAGTTGAGTTATTGGGAGAAACGTGTGACTGGCTCAGTCAGCCCGTTGTAGACTGGTTTTTGCAGACGGTACGTGAAGCAGTCAAAATCGAATTTGACCGTTATATTCATGCCGGGGATCTGGAGAAGACCCGGCAGCGGATCAAAGAAATAGAAGAAGCCGCAGATGGTGCTGATGGCTATCTGGGGATGTATCTCTAATACTCTTCGTGTTCCCCCACCATTTCAGGGGTGGTGGACGGTGACTCCAGACCGTTGGAGTCCTCTAAAAAAAGCACTTTTTTACCTGTCTTTCCCAGAAGTTTTGACAGTTGCCGGACGATTGGAGATCTAACGTCAGGTTCATTGACGTCTGGGATAATTGTATCTACAGACCGGGAAGATTGGCGGTATGGGGGGGCAGCCTGACAGAATCAGGCTTAAACAGATTTGTTTTTTGTACCTGCAAAGCCCAATTCAGGATTAACAAGTGATCAATAGTCAGCATAATTCGATGAAAGCCGTCTCTGTATCGGCTTTGCTGATGACAGCTATCTTGATCGGTTGCACGCCCTCCAAACCCCATTATTTGCGGGAACCGAGCGAACTGCGAACCTATGTCGATAGCCAAATTCAGATCGAGTATCCCGATGTCCAGACAGAATCACTGGATGAGGTTACCAAAACCAGGTCCCCGATTACACTTTCCAAGCCTGATTTTGATAAGCCTTGGGATGTAACCCTGCAGGAAGCGGTACAGACCGCTCTTAAGAATAGCAAGGTTATTCGTAACCTTGGCAGCGTGACACCCTTCGGGTTTGCAGACGGATTGTCTGGTCGGACAGCAGGAGCAACCACGGTCTATGACCCGGCCATTTTTGAAACCGATCCTCGAACGGGGGTTCAGGCCGCTTTGTCTGAATTTGATGCTCAGTTTACAACCAGCATGTTCTGGCAAAAGACAGATCGTCCGCAAAATGTCAGTACCAGCCAATTTGGTTTTGTTCCCTTCAACTATCAGCAAGACCTTGGGCAGATCGACGTCGGGATAACCAAGAAGGCCGCCACTGGGACCCAGTTCTCTTTACGAAATCAAACAATTTACGACCGGAATAACCGAGGGTTTGGACGAGCGTTGCCATCGGACTGGTATACAGCTATTGAAGGTGAAATCAGTCATCCTTTGCTACGAGGCAATGGGACGATGGTCAACCGCATTCCCTTGCTGCTGGCTCGTATCAACACGGATGTGAGTGTGGCGATGTTCGAATCTGCCGTGCGAAACATGGTGTTGGATGTTGAAAACACTTACTGGGATCTCTATACGTCCTATCGAAATCTCGAAGCTGCAAAGATAGCGCGAGATGCAGCTCAAGGTACCTGGGATAAATCTCAGGCATTAGTGGCGGGAGGACAAGAATCGTCTCAGGCAGAAGCCCAATCTTCAGAGCAATACTTCTTCTTTCAGGCGCAGGTTGAAACTGCTTGGAATGACCTGTTGAAGGCGGAGCAGAGTATGCGATGGTTGATGGGACTTTCGCCTACCGATGGCCGAGTGATCCGACCTGCAGATGAACCAGCTCAAGCCAAAGTTGTGTTTGATTGGCAGCAGTCGCACGAAGAATCTCTGATTCGAAGCGTTGAACTGCGACAGCAAAAATGGTCGATTAAGCGACGTGAGCTGGAGTTGAAACTGGCTCGCCATAACACGCTGCCCCAAGTCAATCTGGTAACAATGTATCGCTGGTTAGGCTACGGTGACCAGTTGATTGGTAAACGAAACGGTCTGGACTTTGTTGCACCCGGCTCAACGGCTGTCGAAAGTCTGACTGGCGGGCAATACCAGGAATTCAGAGTAGGCATCGACATCCGTCCACCCAGGTTTGGTGCTCGGGCTGAACTGGCGGCCGTGCGAAACGCGGAATTGAATTTAAAAAGGGATATCGCTCGGCTGGAAGATATGGAACTCAATACATCGCACCTGTTGACAACGGCGATGAAAACACTTGATTACACTCATCGTCAGGCCCAATTGCACTATAATCGCTGGGCGGCTTCCATAAAGGAAGTGGAAGATGTGATGGCACTGATTGATACAGAATCAGTCACGGTCGATAACCTGCTGCAAGCACAACGTCGACAGGCTCAGGCCGAAACGGATTACCATCGAGCTTTGGGGTCCTATGCCAAGGCAATCGCTGAAGTTCATTACCGGAAAGGTTCGCTCCTGAGCTATAACGATATTCATCTATCCGAAGGGCCCTGGCCTGGCAAAGCTTACGATGATGCTATGGAGCGGGCTCGTCAACGCGATGCGGGGCGATATATGAATTACGGTTACACTCGACCTGCCGTGATCAGCAGCGGGCCCGAAAGTGCCACGGATCAGGTTGATCAACCGTCAGAGGCAACTGGCGAGGGTTCGGTACTGGAAGCTGAAGAGGTTGAACCACAGCCTGAGCCAGCGGATGTAAATCAGGCTCCGGCTGCCGAGGCTGTTGAATCCGACGTCGTTCTCAATCTACCTGATTACAGTCTGGATCTGTAATCAGGTAGATCCTGTCTGAGCAGTTGCCGCTGCTCTGTATTAACCGGCAGTACTGTGTCGTAGAAGTTCTCCGTCACTCGTGTTCATGACTCCTGTTCTGTGTTACAAAATGAATAGGAAGCCAGCAGTCATTGACATGGAAGCACACTACGAGAATGTTCTTTAGCTTTGATGGAACAGATGGGGTCGGTAAATCGACTCAGATCGAACTCTTCAAACAGTGGCTCATCGAAAGTGGGTATGACGTGCTGTTGTGCCGGGATCCGGGTAGTACCAAACTTGGTGAACGATTGCGTGATTTACTGCTCGACAAACACGATATCGCGATTGATCGTCGTAGCGAAATGTTTCTCTACATGACAGCTCGCACTCAAATGGTCGAACAGGTCATCAAGCCGGCGCTGGCGGTAGGTAAGACGGTGATCTGCGATCGCTATTTGCTGGCGAATATCGTTTATCAGGGACATGCCGGAGGATTGGATGCTGAAGTCATTCGACAGGTTGGTGCCGTGGCGACGGACGGAGTGCTTCCCGATCTGACATTCCTGCTGGATATGGACGTAACGAATGCTCGCGGCCGCATGAACCGAGAACTTGACAGAATTGAGTCCCAGGGACTGAGCTATATGGAGCAGGTCCGACAAGGATTTTTAACGGAAGCCGCTCGTTACCCGGACTCGATCAAGGTGGTCGATGCTGCCGGGGATATTGGTACCATTCACCGTGAAATTGTGAGTTTGGCGACAGCTTTTCTGGATCAACAGCGAGGTGCCTGAGGTATGGGCTGGCATGAAGTCTTGGGACACGATGCCCAGATCGAACGTTTCCGTCGCAGTCTTGCCGGCGGTCGTCTGGCGTCCGCTTTTCTGTTTATTGGCCCCGACGGGATTGGTAAACAGTTTTTCGCTCGTAAATTGACGCAGGCTCTGTTTTGCGAAGTTCGACCTGAGCAGGAGTGTGATCCGTGTGGCGAGTGCCCTTCCTGTCAGCAGGTGATGGCCGACACCCACCCGGACTTGCACTTTGTCGATCTCGTTCCTGGAACGGGAGAGATCAGAACAGCTCAGATCGTGGGTGGTTCCTTCACGATTGATAAACGGGAAGAAGTCTTCCGGGGTGCTTGTTACGAAATTAATCTCAAACCGATTGTCGCTAAACGTAAAGTAGTGATCATCAATCAAGCTGATTCTCTTAATGCCACATCAACGGCGAATCTACTGAAGACGCTTGAGGAACCTCCTCCAGGTGCCGTTTTGATTTTGCTGGGTACCAGTCTGAGTCAGCAGCTGGATACGATTATTTCACGTTGTCAGGTCGTCTCATTTCAATCTCTGTTGCCCGAACAGGTTCAGCAGATATTGCTGCAGCAAAGGATCCTTGAAAGCGCTGGCGATGCTCTGGAGCTGGCTATGATTGCCAATGGAAGTGTCGGCCTGGCTAGGAAATACAACGAGGGGAACCTGCTGGAGGTTCGCCGGGAACTACTCGATTTATTATCCAACCTGCCTGAGCAGACAGAGCGACTTGATGAATTCCTCTCGGGGTTTGTCGATGTGAAGAAGCTTGCGCGGAATGAGAAGTATGATCGAATCGAGTTTCTGGCGTCGATCGTGATATCCTGCTTCCATCAGTTGGTGCTCATACTGACCGGGCAGGAGCTAACTGGAGATCAGGTGCTGGTGCAGGCGAGCCGAAAGATGGCCGACGTTTGGGAAGGTGATGTGGAAACGGCTCTGGCCTGCATAGATCGAACGCTGGAAACCAGATTTCACGCGCTGGCTAATGCGAATGTAAAGACGCTTGTGGGTGCCTGGGTAGATGACCTGGGTCAAATCTGGCTCACCGGTGGATTCAAGGTGCCTACCTAAACGGCAATTTCTGTCGCTCGAGCCACGACAGCTGACAAACGAAATTACTCGACCGTGGTGTCAGGCCAGCTATTGCTTCAGGAGTCCATCTTCGTAGATGGAGAATGATTTGGTTGAGTGCATGCGAGTTGGGCAAGGGGATTTAAAATGAAAAAACCCTGAACACATCGAGCGTGTTCAGGGTTCTTCGTGTTTGTTTAGCTCAATGCCCATTGGAGGGCTGAGAGCGTTGACACGCATGGAGACTATTCGCGAGGGCGAACAGCTCCTGTCAGTCCGCTGTAATCGCGGCGATCATTACGGTGCCACAGAGGAGTCCCCTGTTCAACACGACGGCGCAGAATTTCAATCTTGTCTTCTGAACCTGCTGGTGCATTTGTTGCTTCGAAGCCCTCTTTAGTAGGGGCGAAATCTTCGTCGTGGCCGTACTTCAGGATCGCTTCGAAAACGTTCCGTACATTTGACATTGGATTAATATCCTTATAGTAAAAAAGTGTTTATCTTTTCGCAGTCGCTTTCGTGTTTGACCTGCTCCAGCCCTGTGCTGTTCGAGTCATACTATTCCTACATAAAAGCCCTTCTGTTACCCAGTACGGCGTAAACCTGATACTGGTTCAGTGTGGGGCCACACTTTATGCTGGAGCAATTTCAAAGCGAACCGCGTAAAACGCATTTGGTTCATGGATTAGTTGATCAAGACTCTCTCAAGTACCCGAGTATGCTCACTTGATGACGCCAGGGGAGGCCTTTCTCTGGGGCTCCTGCCACCATTTCAATTGACCTGCTGGACGCCTCGTTGGTACTAGCGGGGTAAACCGCCCTTCCAAACAAAACTAATCTCCTGAAGCGCCCTATTATTAGCTCTATAAATCCAGAGTCAACAAAAAACTGAAAAAATAAGGGAAGAAATTCTTCCAGCGAATTTTACTCAGGTTGCCTTCAGGTTGATTCACGATACATCCCTAACATGCTGTCCAATAAAACTCGTAAATCACCTTTAGTATCGCAACTTTTGTTAATTTTTGATGTGGATCCGATGAAGAGCTGAAGTGGTTTTTAAGACGGTATTAAACAACTCTTATGGTCATTTAGTGGCGCGTATTTTCCCCTTTGTGGTTTTTAGGTTATTAACAATACGTTTCCCCCAATTGACTTTTGCTTTTAGTCAGCGCAACAGTGGGGGGCTTGGTCGAAATATGTCTGATCGATTCCACCATGCTGCCTGTTGAAACCCGAAAATAATCTCTACAATCAACAGCTGAAAAAAAATTATTTCGGAGTGGGAAATGTCTTGGTATCAACGAACGATTACACTCGAAGCAAGAAGGCGTGGATTTCATCTTATTACGCGTGATGTCGTCAGTGCCATGCCTGAAATAGCCGACTTGTCCATTGGGCAGCTGCACGTATTCATCAAGCATACTTCAGCCTCCCTGACCCTGAATGAAAATGCCGACCCGGATGTGCAGGTTGACCTGGAGTCCTCGATCAATGCGATAGCCCCGGAGAATTTTCCCTACATTCACACCATGGAGGGGCCGGACGACATGCCTGCCCATGTGAAGAGTTCCCTGTTAGGAGCCAGTGTGACCGTGCCGGTAACCAATGGAAGTTTGGCGCTGGGGACCTGGCAGGGGATCTATCTGGCGGAGCACCGGAATTACGCAAACCCTCGTCAGTTGGTGTTGACGCTGCAAGGCGAGTAAACTCTTATGTCGCTGGGGTATGTCGCTGGGGTAAACGGACTCCAGCCCTGCAGGAGAGACAGCGCCCCCCAGCCTCAATGCCCCTTGGGGCTCCACTCAATCCACTCCAGTTAGTCTGCCAGCAGGTGCCGATGTTAGCTGGACTGAAGTGCGGCTAATTCCTGCTCGATGGACTCCAATGCCACCTCAGAATCGCCGACCTTTTTGGTTTCAGCATCTGCTGAGGCTTTGGCAGCTGCCAGTGCCTCTTCGTGCGGTTTGCGAGCAGCTACGGCGTCATCATAGACTTTCTTTTTGGAAGCCAGGTCAGCCTGAGCTGCAGCTACTGCTTTCTGGGACTCGGCGTAAACTGCCTTCGCACTGTTAAGGGCTGCCAAAGCATCGGCGACAGTTTTGTCAGCTGCAGGAATCTCAGCGGTCTTTTTGTCGGCCAGCGCCTTGAGGGCTTCTGCAGCCTTCTTAAGCTCGGCGTCACCACCACTTTTGGTAACTGCTTCATTCGACTTGGCAACCGCCTCGCCCAAAGCAGCGACAGCAGCTTTCAGCCTGGTGGCTGCAGCCGTGGCATTGGCGTGTACGGTCGTTGCGGCGTTCTGTTTGCCCAGCTCTGTTTTGGCAACGGCTTCGGAATCTGCCACACGTTTGGTAGCGTTTTGCACACTCGTATTCGAGGTCGAAACAACTTGATTGGCAGCATCGTACTGTTTCTGTACTTCGCCCAGATTGGCCATCATCTCAGCACGTTTCTGTTGATTGGCTAACAGTACCTGAAAAGCAGCTGCCAGACGGGACTTAAGTTCTGTCAGTTTATTGGAGAAGGCAATTTCCTCGGTCCATTTCGTGACCTCAGCCTGAGCAGCTGTCACAACGGCCTGTGCATCGGTAGCTGTTTTCAGAGCAGCTGCAGCTGCTTCTTCTGCAGGTTTGACAGTAGGCGTGATTGCAGCAACTTCTTTCTGACCGGCGGTCATTGCAGCTGTTGCATCCGCTGCTGCCTTTTTACTGGTAGCCAACTGAGTATTGGTAGTATCCAGTTGCTTTTTGCTAGCGGCGGCATCTGCCTGAGTTTTAGCCAACGCGGCAGAGCGTTTCTTCAGGGCAGCATCAAGCTGAGTTGCAAGTTGAGCAAGTTCCTTATCATCCGCATTCTTCCCGGCAGCTTCTTTCGCTTTAGCGACAGATTCTGTCAACGCAGGAATCACAGGGGTCGTTTTGGCAATGGTAGCATTGAACGCTTTATACTGGCCATCGAGCTCGGCTGCTGTTTTGGTGTAAGTAGCCACCTGAGCGTTAGCAGTATCCAATGCGGCTTTCGCGTCTGTTACTTTCTTTGTTGCCGTAGCCAGATTGGTTTTAATGGTTTTTACTTTAGTGGCCGCTGCTGTCGACGCTTCTCCTAATGGCTTGTAGGCAGCTTGAGCTTGTGCGAGGCTGGCCTGAGCCTGTTCCAGGCGGCTTTCCAGTGGCATGGGGTTAACGGCCAATTCTCCGACCAGTGCATTGTCATCTGTTTTCCAGACATTAATCTTGCCGGTCCAGTCACCTGCAATGATCCGATTCGATTCATCACAGAACGAGACTTCCAGCGCGATATCAGCGAAGGCCGGATAAGTTGCCTGTGCTGCTCCATCCTGATTCCAGATTTTTGCCGTGCGGTCCCGACCGGTAGTCACCAGACGACCGTCGCGAGCGAATTCGAGGCTGGTAACTCCGCCACCATGGGCTCCCCAGCTCTTGACCTGACGGCCTTCTTCCATTTCCCAAAGTCGAACGCTGCCGTCAATGGAGCTGGTCGCCAGAATATTGGAATCGAGTCGCCACGAGATCCCCGAGATGCGGTTGGTGTGACCTTTCAGTGTTACGTATTCACGACCGGTATGAGCTTCCCAGACGTGTGCACCGCCGCTTCGGTCCCCAGTGGCCAGCAGGACACCATCCGGGCTGAATTCCATTTTCGTAATCCAGTCGGTATGTTTCTTGGTTTCATAAAGCATTTCACCAGTGGATGTGGAATAGACTCGAATCATTTTAAGAGGTCCACCGAGTGCGATCAGAGACTGATCAGCACTGATGTCAGCACCTAAAACCACATCAAATTCGTCACCGACTTCAAAAATACGTTCACCGTTTTGTACGTTATAGACAACCACTTTACCGGATTGGGATCCGATCCCACCGCCAGCCAGCAGTAGACTGCCGTTACGACTGAACTTGAGTACGTGCGGAATTCCTTCAGGGAAGTCCAAAACTCCCAGCAATTCCATGGTGGCAATGTCATAGAGTGAAATTTTCTTTTGTCCGGCGATTGCAGTCAACGAAGACCACGGATTGGTTGCGATGGCCGTGACGGCAGCACGCTTGGGTGAATAAAGCCCGGGTGCTTTATTGAGTCGACCTGGCATCGGCGGCGAATCCGGCTTGCCAATCGCGCCGGGATCAAGTGTCATCTCAAACTTGGGCTTCTTGGCCACCATGACTTTACTGCCAGCATTTTCAGGCATCCCCTGGTTGATCCACTTTTCGATCAAGGAGATTTCGTTTGCCGGAATTGGATCCGAGTCTGGCGGCATGAAGGGTTCGGAATCATGTGTAATCAGCAGGAACAGATAGCTGCTGCCGGCATCACCCGGCTCGAGTACATCTCCGGAGGCACCACCCAGCATGATGTTGGTGTAGGTGGAAATATCCAGACCACCGCTCTTCTTATTCACGTTGTGACAAGTCACACAACGTTGACGAAAGATTTGAGAAACATGGTCATCCCATGTCACCTTTGCTTCTTTGGCGTCTTCCTGGCCGTAGGCTACCGTGGCGATTCCAAGCAGAAACAGGCCAAGTAAAAAACGACGAATCATAACTCTTCTCCAAGCGATGATAATGATTTGACATTTCAGACGGTCACTCATAGTGGCGTCTTTTCCAGTCAAACCGGGATTCAGGAGACTCTGAATTGAGTATCCTGTGGTTTATGAACAATCCCCCCGTGGTGGGCATCCCTGTCGGGTGCACACCTGGAGAGGCTTAGTGGTTAAATACGAACTCTCGTGAATTCAGCAGTGCCCAGAAGACATCTTCGAGCGCCTGCTGTTTATTTTCTTCCTGTCCAACCAATTCCATTAAATTGGTGAGTTCCTTCTCGGTTGGTTTTCGCGTCAGGCAACGGACATAGATTTCCTCAATAATCTTTTCATGAGGTACCTCTTCACCCAAGCGGGTTGCAACCAATCCCCCCTGAGCGATTTTGCTGTTGACGGTATCTCCATTGAGCATGTGCAATGCCTGTGACAGGTTTGGTTCCATTTTGACTTCACAGGAGCAAACGGTTTCCCGTTTGGCGCGACCAAAGGTCGTCAGGAAGTAGGTACTAGTGTTTCCATTGGCAATCTGTACCGCACGAGCTCCGCTTGGTAGACCAGGGAATTTATTGGAGGTGGTTGTTACCTGAGTGATGGAATCAAGCAGCACTTCAGCCCGCATACGTCGCAACGTGGCGTGCGAGAAGTTTGTCGTGTCCTTCTCGTTCGTCTCGTTCGTTTTGGTACTGAGCTGATAGGTGCGGGATGTACAAATATCGCGTACCAGTTTCTTGAAATCGTATTTGTATTCGGTCAGCTTCTGGGCCAACGCATCAAGTAATTCTTTGTTTACTGGTGGGTTACTGATACGAACATCATCGACTTCCTGAATGATCCCTTTTCCAAAGAAGTGAGCCCAAACGATATTGGACAGGTTCTGTGCAAAGAAAGGATTCTCGTCCGAGGCAAGCCAATTTGCAACGATCTGGCGGCGATCTTTTCCGGCAACGTCCGGTGTCTCGCCACCCAGGAATTTAGGAGCCATCACTCGGTTGCCCACCGGGTGACGCACTTCGCCTGAACCGCTGTTGTAGACAATGATTTCTCGAGGGTCTTCACCACGCTTACGTCCAATTTGTGAGAAGAACGCGGCGAAGCTGTAATAGTCGTCCATGGTCCAACGGTCAAATGGATGGTTGTGACACTGAGCACACTGGATACGCATTCCCATAAACACCTGAGCAACATTCTCAGCGACCTTCAGGGTGTTTGTTTCGTTCTGATAGTAATTCGTTGCAGCGTTGGCAAAGGTTCCGCCATTGCTTCCCAGCAGTTCCTGAACCATCACGTTGATGGGAACATTGTTGGCAACGCGTTCCTGAAGCCAGGTGTAGTAGAGCAGCATGGATTTGTAGCTGATCTGATTGGTAGTTCGAATGGTCAGAAGCTCTGCCCATTTCATCACCCAAAGTTCAACAAATTCTTTACGCGATAATAACTCGTCAACCAGCTTGTCCCGTTTTTTGGGATCGGTATCGGCCAGAAACGTGTTGTACTCTTCAACCGTCGGCAATCGACCAGTCACATCCAGTGATACTCGGCGAATGAACTCTTCATCGGTACAGAGCTCTGAGGGAATGATACGCAGTTTCTTGAACTTATTGTGCATGTGCGTATCGATGTAGTTGTTTTCAGGCACTTCGTTCCAGGTGAACTGCAGGTTTTTCGGTAGGACAATAAATTGAGTTCCAACCGTGTGAGTATCAAAGCGCGCCATGATGAACGCTTCACCGCGATTCTGAGCGGTAACGATTCCGTCCTGCTCGACAACGGCTGAGTTGTCATTGTTGGAACTGAAATAGGCCAGATGCGTAACGTCACGATCGGTGCCATCTGAATAATAAGCTCGGACAGAGATCTTTTGCTGAGCACCTTCGCCATTAAGAACAGCTCCCGGGGGATAGATATCCACTTTGGTAACGGTGGGAATTTCACCCTGATCCATGTTTGCTCCGTCTTGCAGCCATTCATGAACGGTTTCATATAATTCATCACCTTTGCGGAAACGCGTACCACCCGTGTGTGGGACTGCTCCGGATCCTTTGGTCAACAGCAGGCTGTCTTCCGGGAATGCCAGGTTGATTCGGCGCGAGCTGAAATCACGCGTGATGTTGTTGTAGTCACCTCGGGTATCGAATCCATAGAGTGAAAGCAGGAATCCATCTTTACCTCGAGCCGCACCGTGACAGCTTCCGGTATTACAGTTCGCTTTCATGAAGACAGGCATGACATCCAGTGAGAAACTTACTTTAGGAGTCACAGCCGAGTTCTGGACTTTGGCTGGCACCTGAAGTGTTTTTCCCTGGTACTCAATATTCACTGTCGTTTCGCCATCACCCTGAGGATAGAACAGACAGCCTTCCTGGCGCAGGACCTCAGCATTTCCATTAGTAATCGTTGCCTGTTCGGTAATATCTTCCGTGATACCATCAGCAAATTTGGCCTGAACGATCAGACGCTGGCGGTCACGGGAACTGGTAAGGTCAATGTTCTGCGGATAGACAGAAACTTCAACCAGTTCCGCAGCAGACGTGGCTGCAGTGGTGAAGATGAATGTAAATAGCAGAAGACTTCGCAGGATAGCTTTTGTAGCAGTCATTGTGTTACAAGACCTGAATATCAAAATGTCAAATGTGTTTATTGGGAATACCGAGGGTAGCTGTTTAGTTCTCTTCCGAACCGGCCGGTGCACCACCTTCGGCTCGCTGCTTCGCAGCCAGGCGAAGTTTTTCCAGACGACTCAATGGCTTGGCCATGGGCATCGGTGCAGGCATTGGTTTAGGTGCTGCCTGAGCGACAGGCTTGGGCATCGGTTTAGGAGGAGCATTTGGTGGAGGAGGCAGTGGTTTATCGATCTGCAGCGTGGTGGCAGCAGTTCGGAAGACAATGGGCTCACCATTCTCCATAATCGTAATGCGGCAGAAGACATTCGTGTGCTTTCCAGCAGGACTGGTTTTGTCAGTCTTGATATTGAACGTCAGTTCTTCTGCTTCCTTGTTAAACTCCAGATTGGTGGTCGTGACCAGATTGGGAAGACCCAATAATTCAACCTTTGCATTGCCTTCAAAAGGAGTGGATTGAGTGATCTTCGTGTAGAGCTGCGTTTCCTGTCCTTGCTCACATGCGGCACGTTCAAGTGCAAACGTGACATAGGGAGCCGCAACGCTGAGCGTGGCCAGCTGGCTGGATACCCAGGCAGTGCCATTTACATTTGCCGAGCCCAGCACGTAGATTGGCCATTCACGTAATTGAGCATTACCGGCTGCGTTCAAAGGATAAATCGCTTCGGTGGCTCCGGCAGGAACTGCCACAGTGGATCTCGTTCCAATCCCTGGTGGTCGGAAGGGGAATTGGAGTGTGATTGCGTCATTGAACCCTTCCTTGCGGTGAATCAGAATCTTCAACGACATTTGACCATTTTGAACGATCGGTACTTTGGGTTGAACGATCTCGAGACTGTAGGGCAGTTCATCAACCACGGCGATTGGCAGTTGTTCGACATCTTTGTAGACATAGAGCGACTGACCAGGGGCCGCGACAACCAGATCGGCACGATTCTTGAAGTGTCCGACGATACCCGTTGCAGGATCTACATGTTTTCCCTGGAACTTCATAAGTTTCCCGGCAATCGGTGCATCAGCAGCCGCTTCAAATACGACCGGCATGACACTCATGTTGGCCGGCATGTTCTGGGCATGCATGGTGACACCCTGAGGCAACTCATTACCTTCAATAGTGATTTCTCCACCAAAGTTGGCTCGTGATACTGAAAGCAATGTTGCGTACTTTCCACCACGAGGCACGAAGATCTGCTGTCGTGACTGTGAATAGCGGGCCACTCGAGGAATGCCGATCGAAAGTTGTGCCTGAACCGGACGGAACTCCACTCGGTAAACAAACGTCTCGCCTCCTCGCTTCAAATGGTCGGTGATACGTAAAACGTATTCGCCATCGGCAGGGAATGTGTAGCGGAAATAACTGTCAGGTCCTCGTGAATCATCGTTGCCGATCAAAGATTGACCGGCGGCAGTGTAGAGATTCATTACAGGATCAAGAGGGGATCGAATGCGACGAGCGAAACACTCGATATCAAAAATCTGGCCTTTCTTGGCGGTAAACTTGAAGCAATCGACATCCCCGTCTGCCTGGACAATACCGTTGAAGGCGTTGGGAAGCTCAGCAGCACAAGCTTCGGCGATCGATTCATTTGGCTCCGTTTCCAATGAGTTTCCATGTTCAAAGAGCATGAACGGGTTGCCTGACGGAGCTACTCCGTTGGCGTCCTGAGGAACGAGCGAGAACTGATCTTCGGCTGCTGCAGGCAGTTGTACCGATTGGGTGATAACCCCCGTAGGGTCTCCTACGAATTTCACATCCACCGTGTCACCAATTTTTCCGCCAGCCGGATAGACAGAGAGTGGGCGAGGGAATGTACCTACGTGCAGATTGTAGCGGCAGTTGCCATTACCGGCGTAACTGCTTTCACGAACCATGACATAGTAGGTCCCATCTTCCTTGGCGATAGCGGAAGCCACAGCATCCTGCTTGGTCAGCGGAGTATCATCGTCGGCTGACAGTTCAAAACGCTTGGCATCAATGATGGCGATATAAGGATCGAACAGTGTGGTGCCGAGTCGCATGGCTTCGATTTCAGCAGAGATACGCTGGCCAGCTTTGAGTTCCACTGCGTAGTAGTCCACATCTTCGTTGGTAACGACTCCGTGGACAGTCGTATTGAGTTCTATTTTTTGAGGAGCTTCAAAACTGCTGTTTGGTTCAACTTCCGCGGTTGCACCAAAGGGCCCCACCCAGAAGGTACGAAATTCACTCACCCCACTTTTACAGCGAACTTGTGCAACGTGTTCCCCCAGTCGACAATCTGCCGCAATGTTTACTTTGGTCGTCACCTTGCCAGCTTCCGGGGTCAGTTCGACCACTTCGAAACCGGGTGAGTAGAAGAGGATTTCTTCTGCGTCGGCCAGTCGAGCTCCGTTAAACGTGATTATATTTTCGACACCGCGCTGAACATTGCGTGGAGTAATAATACTCAGAGCAGGCGACGAAGCCTGAGCGACTGTAGTGAAGATTAACAGCAATGCGCAAAGCGATGCTGATGTTACGATTCGCGGGGATAAACGTCTCATAATTTCCTGTTGCTCCCATACGTTGCAAAGTGCGGGTGACGCAATGAGCGCCACCCGCGCAACGCATGTCGTTGTTAGTGGGAATTGACTGTTCAGGTGTGGGGACTAAACAATCAGTTCCTGGCGAACTTTACCACCATTTACAATTTCAATTGGACGATCGCCGGGAGCCATCAACTCCTTGTCAGCAACAATACCAATTCGATTGTAGATTGTGGTTGCCCAGTCTTCGACCGTCAGAGCATCCTCTTCAGGTTCGCTGGCTGTAGCATTGGATTTACCGTAGATAATACCTGGTTTGGTACCACCACCCGCCATGACAACACTAAAGACCTTTGGCCAGTGGTCACGTCCGGCGTTGGCATTGATCTTCGGCGTACGGCCGAATTCAGAAGCAATACAAACAAGCGTACTTTCCAGCATTCCTCGTTGCTCGAGGTCTTCGATCAGAGCTGCAAAGCCTTGATCCAATGCTGGTACTTGACCCTTGATGCTTCCTTCAATGTTGTTGTGCATGTCCCAGCCACCATAGGTGAGTGTGACAAAGCGGGTTCCGGCTTCGACCAGACGGCGAGCCAGTAGCATACGAGCACCTGCAGTATTGCGACCATATTTGTCACGCAGCGCAGGGTCTTCTTTGTTGATGTCAAACGCATCCCGAGCTTTTTCACTGCTGATCAGGCTGTACGCACGATCGTAGAACGTGTCGACAGCATCCAACGAATCAGCCTTTTCTTTGCTCGCAAAATAATCGTTGACCGCGGTCAACATTTTACGTCGTTTGCCAAATCGGTTGTCATCCACTCCACCTGGAAGTTTCAGGTCGCGTACCTGGAAACTACCACTGGCAGGATCCGAACCGAGACTGAATCCAGCGTACGAGCTGCTGAGGTAACCTGTACCCGCAAACACGTTGGGCTGGTTAGGGATGCAGACATACGGTGGCAAGTTATGGCGCGGGCCAAATTCATGTGCCACAACCGAACCCATCGATGGGAACTGCAAAGCAGGACTAGGTCGGTAGCCGGTGAACATGTTGTGAGTTCCACGTTCGTGAGCTGCTTCACCGTGCGTCATGCTTCGACAGATTGCAATTTTGTCTGTGACCTTGGAGGTCTTGACCATGGTTTCGTTAAGACGAGTTCCTGGAACAGCGGTTTCGATGCTGTTCATTGGACCGCGGTATTCAATAGGAGCGAATGGCTTCGGATCCCATGTTTCCTGATGGGCACATCCCCCAGGTAAGTAAATGAAAATTACACTCTTAGCCGGGCCTTCCACGCTTTCGTAGAATTTCTGATCCGCCTGAACTTTCTTCATTCGGAAGTAATCCGAAAGAGAGAGTCCAAGACCACCAAGGAATCCTACTTGCATGAAAGAGCGACGACCTAAGCTGTTGCCTTTGCACTTCATAACTACAAGTTTCTCCACTAATAAAACGACATGTGAACCACGTCTGGTTCGAACAATTCAAATTGTAAATACACTTCACCTGCTAGCTCCACATTTTCTCTGTGAAACCGCAGGTAGGTAAAAGCTCATTAACAAATCCATCTTAGCAATAACTGCAGGCAATTACCGGCGAATTTAAGACATAGATAGGTTTTTTAAAGGTAGGTGATTGCGACAAAGTGATCAAAGGTGGGAACAGTCGAGTGGACTGTCTGCTCGATGATGGTACACCCTGTCTTGTGGGTATCATTAAGCCTATCTTTTTAGTCGTGAATTGCAACCGTTCTTTCGGGGGGATGGATTCCCCGTCGAAAGAATTGCCTGCAGCGGGGTCATCCGTTGCCGGACTTTCCGCTAATCGGAAAATCGACCGGTTCCGCACTAAATTCCACGATTTATGTTAAGAAGTTTTCACGCATCAGGATGCAAGTGGCAGAGCTTCTTTGTCAGAATCTAAAAGTAGTTTTGCCGGATGGGCAATGGTTTGTGGGCCATCGTCAAAGGCCTCAAGTTCATCTCGTAGAACTTTCACACTGGATGGTGCTTCGATTCCCAGGCGAACTTTGTCGCCAGAAACTTTGACCACGGTTAATGTGATGTCGTTTCCAAGTTGAATTTTTTCACACTCTTTACGAGACAGTACTAACATCGTTTTACCTCCATGTAATAACGTGCTTTAGTGAGCAGCGGTTAGTTCAACGTTTAACTGGTCGGAACCAGTAAGATCGGTTTGGTAGTTCAGGTCCACTTCTGCTTTCCCCTGACGTTGTCCGGTAGAGTCGTAGAAAAGGACGGAATTGGATACAGTTTCCCAGATAGCGGTCAGCTTGACGCTTCGTGGTCCATGTAGACAGAACATGATCCCGCAAGCTTCGCCCTGTTTGGTGAGGACTCGCTCGGTAAAAGGAAAGGCTCCGGGTTCTAGAAAGTTAAATTCGCATAAGGCTTTTTGGATTTGGTTTCTCAAGTCACACAGGTCAACGGCCTGCAACAGGGTAGAAATCGTTCCTGGCATAGCTCTTCTATATTCTCTAAGAACGGCTCGGTTTTGCGGGCAGGTCAAATTCGAGTGATCTTAGTTTGGGTTAGTTAAGTTGAGTATTAACTATGGGTAGTATCGGGAAACTGGCGAGTGTTATCCGGTTGCGGATGAAGATTCTAAAAAATAGTCCATGAACTATGTGGAAGGATTTCCGGAGAAGTAGCGTGTATCGATTATGACGGTCAGAAAAAGATTGATAGAATGATGGCAGTCTGCTCAACCGCCGTGCGGTACTGAGAACCCTATATATAGAAGCCCTTTTTTATCAGCCCGTTGAACTGGCCATATCGCAAGTCCAGGATTTCAGGATTTCATAATTCCAGGATTCCTGATTGTGCCAGCCGAACGTGGAAAGTCTGGAGAACAAACTATGTCAGGCAACCCGATCAAACAACTTCTTCTACTTTTAGCAGCGACCGTGGCAGTGAGTTTGCCAGCCAACCTGAACGCAGATACTTTTGAGATCAAAGAAGTCGATGGAGGTCTGGAAGTTACCAAGGATGGCAAACTGCTGACGAGATACTTGACCAAATCAGGAGCAAAACCGGTGTTATGGCCCTTGATTGGCCCCTTTGGAAATGAAATTACTCGAGCCTACCCCATGCGAGATGCTGGCGAACACGAACGAGACGACCATGTGCACCACCGTTCGTTCTGGTTTACCCATGGAAATGTCAATGGCGTTGATTTTTGGGCGGAAACTCCGGGGCACGGAAACATCCTCCATAAAAAATTTACCAAGGTAAAGGGAGGTGATACGGCTGTTATCGAAACGAAAAACGACTGGGTGGATGCCGACGGTAAAAAAGTCTGTGAAGACGTGCGGCGATTGACGTTCGGCAAAGAAGGTAATGCATATTGGATCGACTTTGATACGACAGTCACTGCCAGCGAAGGAGAGGTCGTCTTTGGTGATACCAAAGAAGGTTCTTTCGGAGTCCGTGTGGCCGGTTCCATGAAAGTGACCGCTCAGATGGGTGGCACCATTGTCAACCAGCAGGGCGATAAAGACTTGATGGCCTGGGGCAAGGCGTCACCCTGGGTTGATTATGTGGGACCCGTGAAAGGCAATACTGTCGGAATTGCGATTATGAATCACCCCAGTAGTTTCCGTTATCCCACCTATTGGCATGTACGAACTTATGGCCTGTTTACCGCTAATCCCTTTGGATTGCATCACTTCAAAAATGATAACGAGTTGGATGGTTCACACAGGATGGCCAAAGGTGAAACAATGACATTGCGGTACCGAGTTTATGTTCATCAGGGTGATACCAAAGCAGCTGATGTCGCAGCCCAGTTCAAAGCGTATGAAGGGGTGAAGAAATAACTGCCTTGTGCGCGAGCAGATTAAAAAGAAGGCGCTGTCTGAAGCGCGGAGTGGGATATTACTTCTATACGCTTTCGGGTAGATTCGGAGTTGGGGGGCGGTAGTCGGCCAAGTCGATCGTTTTAAACCAGTCGATCGTCTTTTGTAACCCTTCGCGTAAATCGACGCGAGGTTCCCACTGCAGCCGTTCTTTGGCAAGCGTAATATCAGGTTGACGCCGCACCGGATCGTCCTCTGGTAACTCAGTTTCAATGATCTCGCTCGTACTTCCAGTAAGTTCTATTACCAACTCGGCCAATTGACGAATGGTATACTCTTCCGGATTACCAATGTTGACTGGTCCGATGAATCCTGATTCATTCTCCATCATTCGAATCATTGCTGTGAGAAGGTCATCCCGATAGCAGAAGGAACGAGTTTGCGAGCCGTCACCGAACAGGGTGAGTGGTTGATTGGCCAATGCCTGCCGAATAAAGTTGGATACAACTCGACCATCAAATGGGTGCATCCGTGGACCGTACGTATTAAAGATGCGGACGATGCGAATATCGACATCATTCATCCGGTGATATTCCATAAATAGCGTTTCCGCTGCCCGCTTGCCTTCATCGTAACATGCTCGCGGGCCGATCGGATTTACACTCCCCCGGTAATCCTCGGTTTGCGGATGTACTTCCGGATCTCCGTAGACTTCACTTGTTGATGCTTGCAAGACTCGCGCGTCACAGCGCTTGGCCAGTCCTAAAACATTGATGGCCCCCATGACGGATGTTTTGATCGTCTTGATGGGATTGAACTGGTAATGTCCTGGAGAAGCCGGACAGGCCAGATTGTAAATCTGATCGACTTCGAGCCAGATCGGTACGATGACATCGTGCCGAATTAATTCAAAATTCGGCTTGTCCAACAGATGCGCTACATTCACCTTCTGACTGGTAAAAAAGTTATCCACACAAATGACGTCATCACCTCGCGCAACGAGTATTTCACAGAGTTGGGATCCCAGAAACCCTGCTCCACCTGTCACCAATATGCGTTGCTTTAGATTCACGTCATTTCCTTGCGCGTGTTTTGTTCGTCGTGGTTATCAAACCGTGTTACGTAAAGTATGGCCCATCGGGTCAGTCTGTGAGCTGTAAACCAGTAAAACTAACAGTGATTCTCTCCCCGTCGCCTGTTAAACCATACAATTTGCGTAGACTTGCGGGGTTGTTATACGGTATGTTCTGGGACGCTGTTGTTCTGTCGTCCATTTCAGGAAAGAAAAATGAGCTACCTGCAGGCTTCCAAACTTGGCATGCTGACCCTGCTTGTCATCGTCAGTTCACTTCCGGCCACGATCTTCGCAAGTGATTTTCGCATGCAAACGGAAGTCTTTGTCGAAGGTGATTCTCAGCCAGTTTCTTCCAGCCTCACTTTGTTCAGTGGCTCCAAGGTCTACGACTTTTTAGGCGACAAGAGCTCGGCAGGAGAGATTACGGTTTTCGACGTAAGTCGTGGGAGGTTTGTACTGATCGATACTCAGCAAAAAATTAAAACGATTCTTACCAAGGAATACCTTATTCGGTTTCTTGAGCAGGTCGAGTCACGTGCCAACGATGATGTGATCACTCGGTTTGTGAGCCCTGAATTAGACCAGCAATATAATCCGACTACGAAAACCGTCACGGTTTCGAGTGATCATCTCTCATATCACGCTATCGGAATCGATGCGAAATGGGATCGTGCCGTCGAACAGTATCGCCATTTTGCAGATTGGATTGCCCGACTGAACAGTACAAGGATTGGAAATCTTCCACCTAATTCTCGTTTTGAATTGAATCGGGTTATGGCCGAACGAAAGTTAATGCCTAAAACGATCGAGCGAACGGTTCTCCTGGACCGCGTAGGTTTACGTAAGCAGGTGGTTCGCAGCGAGCACGACATACACTGGCAGCTGACCAATTCTGATCGAAAACGCATTAGTTCAACAGGCAATCTGATGGCCGAGTGTAAACAGGTTTCGATTGACGAGTACTGGCAAGCTCAAGCCCAGGCGTCTGAATAATTCCTGGAACGGGCTTCCACGCGACAAATCTCTTTCCTTCTGCTGTCTGGAGCGCTGCATAAAGCCGCCATTTTCTCGCAGAATTCTTGGTGTTTGGTAGATCTACGGGCGATTCACTCTCCATACACCGAAAACTGTTTATGAAAGTGAATTGGAAGAAGTCCGTGCAGTGCCGATTGAGTTTACTTCTGACAGTTGGCTTCAGTTGGAGTCTTCTGACCGGGCAGGTAGCTGGACAGGTCTCCGACCAGGTCACTGATCAGCAAGAGCAGACGGCGGCATCAACGCCAATAGAGCCGGGTACTGAGTTCGCGGAAGCGGAAGTCTACGACGAATCAGCTCTATCGTTAGCAGAATTCGTTACCTTGCAACGTCAGCCAAATAGTGATACTGAGACGCCGCCTGAGATTGATCCGATCGTCGTACAAGGAGTGATGCCGTTCCCGACGACCCCGGACGGAATCTGGAAGGAAGACAGGCTGGACGCGATGCCGCGCAGGCTCTTTGACGGCGCGCGGCGTAGTGACTTTTCCAATTTCACTGCACCCACCAATCGCTCTGTAATTGATCTGCAGGATATTCTGGAGCGTGCGCCGGCAGATATGTTGCAAGCACTGGAACGCGAAACAGGTGTACTCATGCAAAGAACCCAGCGTGGTGCGGCCTCGCCATTCATTCGTGGACTTACCGGCCAACAGGTCCTCATCCTGGTCGATGGTATTCGCATGAACAACGCAACATTTCGCTCAGGACCGAATCAGTATTTCAACACGATCGATCCCGGCATGGTTGATCATATCGAAGTCATTCGCGGTCCTCAGACAGTCCTCTGGGGTTCTGATGCAATCGGTGGTGTCATCAATGTAGTTACCAGGCATACGCCCGCCGATACTTTGCTGGCGAATCCGGTGAGAACATGGACCTCCCGGTATTCCAGCGCAGACGGAGGTATTTACACTCGCCTTAACTATCAGTTTCAAAAAGGTGAAACTCGAGTGTTTGCTGGCTCCGGTTACGGGAACTTTAATGAGTTGGACCGCGGTGGGAGTCTTGGTCGTCAGCCGGCAACTGCCTATTCGCAATACTCTGGTGATGTCCGCATCGACAGGCTTCTATCGGACAATCAGGCTTTCACACTTTCTGTGCAGCATTTTGAACAACATGATGTTTTCCGGACTGATCGCTTCCCCAGCCGGCAAACGATTTTTGATCCTCAGCAGCGCAGTATGGCCTACCTGAGATTTCAAGGCTCAGAAATGGACACATTCTTTGACAAGTACATGCTTACGTTTTCCCTGCATCGCCAACGCGAACGTTCCACGGATGCGCGCGATAGCAAATCGTACGGGGATGATATGGAAACAGATAATTACTCGTACGGAATCCAGTTGGTCATGGGACGTGAACTGGATAACGGATGGAATTTGACCTACGGGGTCGACTCGTATCGCGACGTCGTCGATTCCTTTCGTAATCGGTATGACAAACTGACAAATGCTTATCTATCGTCACCGACTCCGAAGTACCCGGACGACGGACGCTATCGTCAAACCGGCGCATTTGTTCAAGTTGATAAAGAATTGAATAAGCGTTGGACGTTCAATGGTGGCGTCCGGTTCACTCGTGCTCACGCCCAGGGAACGCCCATGGTCGACGTTGACCATGACAATAATCCGTTAACGGATCCTGTTTCCCAACCCGTCTTCATTTCACCAACGTTCAATGACTGGTCGGCTGGCGGAGGCCTGAATTTCAAATTGGATGATTCGACCATACTGGTGGGTTCGGTTTCCGAAGGATTTCGAGCACCCAATCTGGACGACCTGGCAGCCAACAACGACAACGTCCAACAGGCCGCGGCCGATACTCCCAGTATTGATCTGCGTCCTGAACGAAGCCTGAGCTATGAATTGGCATTACGAAAGGAAGTGGATGATCTGCGTTGGCAAACTTCCGTTTTCTGGACGGATATCAAGGATATGATTCTGCGAACGCCTGCCGGCATGAGTAGTGATAGCCTGTTGTTTTCACGCAGTAACCGGGATGCCCATATTAACGGGGTTGAATTTGCGGCAGAGAAACGACTTTCCACCAACTGGACAGCCTACGGTAACTTTTCCTATATCTACGGCCACGATCTCGAACTCGACGAGCCATTGTCAAGAATTCCACCGACGCAGGGTGTGCTGGGATTACGTTGGCGGAACAGTGAAAAGTATGAATTCATTGATATCTATTCCTGGCTTGTAGCCAAACAGGACCGACTCAATTTTCAGGATATCTCAGACAAACGTATTCCTGCCGGTGGAACCCCGGGGTATGGAACCATCAGCATTCGCTACGGTACGGAGCTCAAAGAGAATCATCTTCTGCGGATTGAACTGGAGAATATTCTCGATAAAGCCTATCGAGTCCACGGTAGTGGTGTTGATGGTGCAGGCTTCTCTGCCAATATCCAGTACGCATTTGAATTCTAAAGGAAATAGAATTTCGCGTTACGGATTCTGATGAGCAATGTTGACATGTTCAGCACCACTCCGTTTGGCAATATCCAGCGCATCGAGGAATGTGGCGTAGGACATGTCCTGATCGCCACGGATGGTCACGGACTTGTGCTCAGCTGTTTCCAGTAACTCTTTGAGCTTTGATTCCAGAGAGAGCAGCGAAACCTGGGTGTTATTCAAAAAGACATCACCTGCCTTGTTCAGTGTGATGATGATTTCCAGCTCATTCTGACTCGTTCCGGCTGTGGCCGACGGCAGCGTCAGCTTGATAGCGGGTGTCAAAAAAGTTGACGACAGCATGAAAAAGATTAACAGCTGAAAAATGCAGTCGATCAGCGGGCTAAGTTCCATCCGTATCGATGGTCGACGCTGGCGTTGAATAGACTTCATGGATCACGCGTCACTTTCTGGTTGTTGCTCAATGACCAGCCATTCATTGATCCGTGAAGCGACCCAGGTCATCCGCAACGTTGTCGCAGCGATCCGGTTATCAAGAAAGTGATAAACTGCCAGTGTTGGTAAGGCGACGATCAGGCCAAAAACGGTGGTCAGCAGAGCCGTCCAGATACCAGACGCCAGGTCGCCAGGTTGAACCTGTCCATCTTGCAGTTCAATCTGATGAAACGCTTCGACCAGCCCAATGACCGTTCCCAGCAGGCCGATCATCGGGGCGAGTGTGCCGATAATTGATAACCAGTTAATACGTTTCTCAAGATGAGCGATCTGTTCGGATGCTTCGCGGTTGACTATTTCTTCCCGCGTCGTCTGATCCAGATCGGCATATCGCAAACTGCAGTTGGCAACGTAGGCTAAAGGCCCGGTCAGGGAAGTCAACCAATTCCGGGTTTCCCCGATCCCGGCGCTATTGAGTTTGCTTTCCAACGCTGAAACAAACTCGTCGTACGGGGTCCGATTCAAAAACAGTACGATGATCCGTTCAATCGTCACGCTCACGGCGACGATAGAGCAAACTAAAAGTGGGTACATGACCAACCCACCCTGCTCAAACAGTTCGCTTAGTGTCTTTCCCCAAAACATGGAGTCTGGAATCCCGACTTGCGTAAAAATGAAATCCTGTTGTCGTACAAATATCTATTAAGGGTAACTTAAATCTGCCCACTTGCTAGTAAGCACGAGATGAATCCAACGATGTGTTCGGCTTGGACGAGTTGGATCGAATACCACGTGCCTGTTTGACGATATGATAGATGTAGGAAATGATAAAGGCTGATGATATTCTGGATTTCAGTACTGGTCCCGAAGTATTCGTAAGCCGCTTAAGACAACACCTCACTGTGCGTAAACTACTTCATACAGATTGGCTCTTTTTAATACTGCTGACAGGTAGTACTGCAGGGCATTTTGCCATTGGTGAGTTTGGCAGTCATCAGGCAGATGTCTTGCTGACGAACCTTCAGGAGGGTGAATCGTCGATAGCCGTACAGTTACTGGCGTCCAGCACTCCGCCGGTACAACCAGATATTGTGGAACATGACACTCTGGAAAACGACTCGTTGATCGATCGTAGTCATCCAGAAGTATTAACGCAGTTGGATTCGCAGGAGCCACCCAACATTGAATCAGATTTGATTCGACAGCCGTCGACCGATCAGCAGGTTAACCCGGAAGATGAAATCGAGTGTGTACCAACAGCGAATCGGGGTGACCTGTTGGAAATGGAAACAGCTGCCGAGGCTAATTCGGTAGATGACTCGCAACGATCAGATTTCAGTATTCCTGAACCGGTGGTATCGTCGCTACCTCCTGTTCGGTCAGATTCCATACAGGCGAGTGAACCGAAGCCGATGAACACGGTTCAGCGAACTGATGTCATTAGGAAAGACCCGCCTCTGAATGAAGTGGCGCAATTGGATTCGCTTCCTGTAATTCGTACAGCGTCTGTCATGGAATGGGAAGTAGAGACGACGACGGCAGATGCTCCACCACGTAAAGGTAATGCTGACGCCGATGTGGTTGTGGAAGCGATGAACGGAGCGAATACGACGCCCACTCTGGATCCTTCTCACCCACAGAATCGTCCTCCCGTCTTTCCTCAGAATCTGGTGAGTCGAGGTGTAAGCGGAACGGTGAAACTGGAAGTCGTCGTTTTACCTACCGGAAAAGTTGAGTCGACCAAAGTCGTGGTCTCTACAGGTTCTCAACAATTGGACGAGCTTGCCCGGGAGGCGGTTGCAAAATGGCAATTCAATCCTGGACTTACCAATGGTCAGGCGGCTACTAAACGCGTGATTGTTCCAATCACCTACAGGATTGAAAGGCGTCGCGCTGGCTTGCTCCAAAGGTAGTCGTCCTGATCAGCGAGCGGCCTTGTCCGCCAGTTCGAAACTTGCTTGAAATCCTGCGATCGGAGCTGGAGCATGTTCATGCCACGCTTCACGGAGCTGAGTTTCCTTTTATTTCTTTCCCAGCCGGCGTTGTCTGCGAAAAAACTCGGTCAGGATTTCTCCACAAGGTTCACGCATGACATTCCGGATCACACTGCATTGATGGTTCAGACGATCATCCTGAAGCAGCTGATAGAGTGACTCGGCAGCTCCGCCCTTGGGATCACTGGCACCATAGACGACGATGGGTACTCGAGCCTGCAGAATCGCACCGGCACACATGCAACAAGGTTCCAACGTTACGTACAGAGTACACTTTTCCAGACGCCAGTCTCCGATGGCCTCGGCGGCTTGCGTGATGGCAATCATTTCAGCATGTGCCGTTGGATCGTGCAGTTGCTCACGTTGATTATGGGCGGCCGCAATGATTTGCTGGTTATGGACAATCACAGCACCGACAGGAACTTCATTTTCGGCGTCGGCTGCCTGTGCCTGTTGCAAAGCATGGTGCATGAAGAACTCATGCCTCAGCAGTTCGTCGGTACCAGAGTCATCATCAAAGCTGTGAAACATATAGTTGAACTGTGTCTCTTATTTGGTCTTTAATTCACGGATCTGAATCGACTTGTAGGCTGCCTTGGTTTCCCATGTGGCAAACCCCAAAGGTTTGTTGAGATTGACTTCGTTGCGCGTGGTGATCTTGCGATCAAGAATGTTCTGATAGACAACCTGTTTCCCGTTGATCCAGCATTGGATCAGATGCGGTTCCACACGGATTCGAATCTTGTACCACTTACCGGCTGGGAAATTCTGATAGCCGGTGGTTTCATTTTCCGAGGCATCCTGACCGTCGATGCTGGAGAGCCCTGTGACCGCGCCTCCCCATCCGCCGGCAATAAAGCTGCAGTGGGAATCAGCTACCGGAAAAGTGGCTCCGCAAAAAAAATCATTCCCTTCCATCTTCAAAACAGTTGTTCTGATTTCATAATTTGTCCTGGGAAGGTCGTCCCGCTGGTACGTAATACCGGTCATGGAATATCCAAAGTGAAGCAGCAACTGGCCATCTTTGACCTCCACTTCACCTTCGCCACCATAATTCGTCTTTTCCCAGCCCTCTAACGATTCTCCATCAAATAGATCTCGCCACCTGGTTGGTTTCGCGTTGCGTTCGGCAGCATCAACAGTGCCCAGGCTGATGGTGAGTGATAGACAGAGTGCGATAGTTGAAAGAAGAGTGCGTTGGAGCAAGGGCATTCTCAAAAGTCCTGTGAGGCCACGTGGATTCGATTTGAATCTATTCTAATTCAAAATCTGCGTAAACTCACCGTCTGGAAATGAATTACCTTCGCAAACTCAGCCCACCGTAGAATGTAGCTCCCGGTGTTCCATAGCCGTACAACTCTTCGTAATCCTCATCAGTGACATTGTTCGCACGGAAGAAGGCGGTCCAACGGTCATTGAGTGGATGGGAGACATAGAGATTCAATAGCAAGAAATGGTTTAGCGCCGTCGTTGTCCCACTCGGGTTATCCAGCCGCGAACCGGTGTAGGCCAGAGTGAAACCGACGTTGGTCTTGTCGTTTTCCAGCGTGTGTTCCAGATTCAGCGTGGAACGATGTTGGGGACGACGAAGTAACTCCTCTCCCGTAGTCCGGTCTCTGGATCGGGTGTAGGTGTAATTAGCATTGAGCGTGGTGCGCTCGTTCAACTGCCAGGCAAGTGTGACTTCGACGCCAGCCGCTTGAGCCTGTCCAACGTTGTCGAGCACGAACAGGCTCGGGTTCCAGACAATCAGGTTGCGGAAATCATTGCGGAAGTAGGTTAGGTCGAGCAGTAAAGTGTCCTCTTTGAGTTTGGTGGTAACACCAAGTTCCCAGCCTTTACTGGTTTCCGGAGCCAGATTTGGATTGCCAAACGCGAACAGGTTTTCTGCCAGAGCGGGGGCTCGAAATCCTGTTCCCAACGCTGCGTGGATGTGGGCAGGTTTGTTGGCCAGGTGATAGATCGTGCTGAAGCGGTATGTGTTTGCCTGCCCAGCGCGACTAAACTCATCCCATCGCACTCCGGCTGTGGCATGCCAGTTTTCTCTGAGTGTGACTCGGTCCTCCAGAAACACGCCCGTGGAAAGCTGGTTCACTTGAGCCTGTAAGTCTGTCGAGGCCTCTTCGACCTGATACGAGGCTCCGGCGGTAAGCAGATGGTTGTCATTCAGGGCATAGTGAGCCTGATAGTCAAAGAGCCGAGTTTCACCGTGGTACTCGGAAGCCCAAAATACGCTCGGTACATTGGTATCCAGACGCTCGTAGCTGGTCAGGCTGAAGGCCGCCTTATGTTCCAGTCTTCCGTCGAGTGCCAGCTTGCTCAACTGAATGCGATTCGCAAAGTTTTTGGAGATGTTAGCCCGGTTGAGATTGTCGACAGGGTTAGGAGCTCCAAAGTCCCAGTTGTCGACCTCGACTTCCGCATTGGTAACGCGAAACACGTAATCCAGATTGATGTCATCATCCAGGTTCCAGCCGAAGCGGCCGGAGACGGTTCCGACATCAAATCCGTCTGCTTCCGTATTTCCGAATCGGGCCGCCGCCTGAGAAACACTTGAAGTTTCGAAATAGGATCCTGCGATGGAGTAGTACGACTGGTCATTCCCGCCGCTGTATTGCACCCCTTCGTAGTGAGTACCGAGCGAGCCACCGTAGGCCGAGAAGGAAATCTGGCCCTCATCCTGTCCGCGTTTGGTGATAATATTGATCACGCCACCAATGGCATCACTGCCGTAGATGACACTTTGTGGTCCACGGAGAATTTCAATCCGTTCGATGTTGTCAATGGTGAGATTAGCGAAATCAAAGGCACGAGATGCGCCGGACGGATCGTTCATGGGGATACCATCGATTAGCACTTTCGTATGAGCAGAGTTGCTGCCCCGTAGAAAGAGAGAAGTTAACGATCCGGTTCCGCCATTCTGACTGGTGCTGATTCCTGTTCGGTTGCGGACTGCATCAAGCAGGGTCGTTGCCCCCTGCTTTTGAAGTTGTTCTGCTGTGATGACTTCAACACTGGCTCCGGTCGTATCTCTGCTCACCGCCTGAGCTCCTGGAGTCAGGAGTGTGGTGGGAGCCAATGGTTTACGAGGAAAGGAGTCTGGTCGTCCGATCACAACTGTGGGAGGGATCTCCGGTGTTGACTCCGGGTTCTGCCCGACGACAAATGGCGTCTGCATGGTCACTAAGATTAGTGCCAGAAGAAAATGAGATTTCATAATTTATTACAGTCATATCCCGTGACCGCTTTCTCTTTACAATGCATCGAGCCAGGTCTCCTGACTTAGGGGACGTTCGCGGTGAAACTCGCCTTCCCATAACGCCGTGCGGCATCACAGTGGCATTTGAGTTTCACCATCACCCATTACAGTCGCGGGAACGGTGGGAGCTTTTCACTCCGCTTCCCTTCAACTCGATGAACAAACTGGTTCAAACTACTTTTAGTACCTGTCTGTGACATCGGCTTGTGCGGGTTATGCCTGTTAATCGGTCATAGTATGCCCATGAATTCCCCCTATTTCCCCCAGACTGACATGGTTGTTGTGAGGAAGGTTTGCCAGGCCTTGGGCGATGCAGTGCTGAGCGCGCTGAAGTAAACTGACATACTGAAACGGTCCCCCAAGTGATTGAATGGAATGAAGATATGCCGCTGTCCTACCTCGATAATAATGCGACAACTCCGATTGCGCCAGAAGTTACGAAAGTGATGCAGCCGTACTTTGGGGAATTGTTTGGCAATCCGTCGAGTAGCCATGTGAAAGGAACAGAGTTGGATTCTGTGATTGAAACAGCCCGTCGGCAAGTGGCTCTGTTTCTCAATGCCGAGCCGGGCGAGATTACTTTCAATTCAGGCGGCAGTGAAAGCAACAATCATGTTCTCAAAGGAATCTTCCTCAATCGTGAACAGTTTCTTGGAGGGCATTTGATTATCTCCTGTTTCGAGCACCCAGCGATTCAACAGCCGGCGGCCTATCTGGAATCATTAGGAGTTGAGGTGACGCGAGTCGGATGTGACGCGCTGGGAATGATTGATGCGGATGAGGTGCGGAGAGCGTTGCGACCGGATACTCGGCTGGTGAGTATCATGCATGCTAACAACGAGATTGGAGCGATCCAGCCGATACGTGAAATCGCCAGGTTGTGTCGCGAAGCGAATGTGCTCTGTCATACCGATGCTGCGCAAAGTCTGGGCAAAGTTCCGGTGGACGTGCAGCAGCTGGGAGTCGACTTGCTGACACTGGCTGGTCACAAGTTATATGCGCCCAAAGGTGTCGGTGCTTTGTATATTCGAAGTGGAGTTGTACTGGAGCCGTTGATTCATGGCGCCTCACACGAACGTGGCGTACGGGCAGGGACTGAGAATGTGGCGTATTGGGTGGGGTTGGGAGAAGCCTGCCGTCTGTTGACAGAGCAGGGCGAAATCCACTTTGATCAGTTGCGGAGCAAACGAGATTTACTGTTGTCGAGATTGCAGTCAGCGATTCCCGGAATAACGGTCAATGGGACGCATGAAGATCCTGATGCTGACAGGCAGAGTCGGCTTCCTAACACTCTCAGTGTAAATTTTCCAAAGGTGATCGGAGCAGAGCTGTTGGCCGCGACGCCGTCGGTTTGTGCTTCAACAGGCGCTGCCTGCCACAGCGGCGAGACGACTTTGTCGGACACCTTGAAAGCCATAGGACTTGAGGCATCCGTCGCCCAGGGGACCGTTCGTTTGAGCGTGGGACGGATGACTACGTTTGAGGAGGTCGAGCAGGGGGCGGAGGACTTGATTGCCAGCTGGCATACCATGACCTCGTAGTCCAGGTTGCCAATTCAAACGTCAAGAACGATCCCTGAGTCATCAATGTGATAAGGGATAATATCTTCACTGCAGGCACTGCCACGGTGCTTGGCGATGTACAACGCGCGACGCACTTTCATACCGTCACGGATTTTTCCCATATAGATGAGCGTGTTGGCATTAGACAGCGTATCTCCTTCCTCGAGAGGGCGCGCGATCATATCGTCGAGCATTGTTTCGTGGGAGGTGTAGAGCAGCATGCAACCAAGCGATGTGCTGTCATATTTGAGTTGAGCGACTTTGTCGGCATTTTCACGATACTTGACTCGTAGCAGATCCCGAGCGACCCATTCCGGATCTTTCCTCAGAATCTGGTGGTAGATGTACTCAAATAAATTGATCTGTATGGAATCATTGGGCCGCCCTACCGGTTCGACTCCATCCACCACCACTCGTTTCGTCCCTCGTAGGCAATTCCCAAAGAGAAAAGCGATGGCGCAAGTGAGCTTACTGTTCAGCTGAGCCTGCCAATCATGCCATTGGTCCCAATCCAAATCACGTTTGGTAACTCGTTTACCGGAGTAATCAAAGATGTGCATCATGTCGCCCAGCCGCATTTCTCCGGACAGAAAAGCATCGAAGTCAATATGAGGCTCGATGTCGGCGGACTCCAGCTCCCAGTTTTTCATACGGCGAGCATAGTTGGCGTGATTTTGTGAATCCCCCCGTGAACACATGTCAAAAAAGACACCGTGCTTTCCTTCCTGCTCGAGTCCGGCATGGGCGTAGTGGATACCCATCTGAGTTTTGCCGATGCCGGTGGCGCCAACGATGACCGAAAGCGCGCCTGGAATCAGGCCGCCGCCGAGCAGGTCATCCAGTCCGGGAACTCCGGTTGTCTGTCGGGAAACTGTCATAGTTGCTGGCTGTCGAGTGAGGGGGTGGACTGGGATGCGTTAACCACCCATGCGTTGCTGCTCGCTTACCTGGCGGCTTTTTTCCATCGCAAATTCAGCTTTCTGGATGTAGCTTTCGTCACCCGTTCCAGCGTAGGCTCGTTGGTAGGTGACACTCATGGCCGTATAGCTGAAGGGATCTGCTGGATCCAGATCGACCGCGGTTTCTCCGTGCTCGACCGCTTTATCATGCTGTCCGACTTTCCCGTAGAGTACAGCCAGAGCAAAGTGTGAAATACTGTGATTGGGCTGCTCGGCAAGGATACCGTTGAGGATTTCGATGGCTTCGTCCAGTTTGCCCTCGAGTTTAAGCGCTTCGGCCTGGTCATATTTTGCGTTCAGATCTGTCACAACTTTGTTTCTCCACTGTGTCGAGTGTGGGGGAGCACTAGTTAATTAATTTCAACTGGTAGTTTAAACGGTGGAATGAGTTTGCGGTATGACGCTAAGCCTGTTGCCAATAAAAAACCCTCTTCAAATCAAATGATCTGAAGAGGGTGTACTGTCAGTCTGCGGGAAGTGCCCAGTCGATTACTTACTGATTTCGGCCTGAGCCGCTGCCAGCCGAGCGATTGGTACTCGGAATGGTGAGCAGCTTACGTAGTCCAATCCGACTTCATTGCAGAATTGGATCGAAGCTGGATCGCCACCATGTTCACCACAGATACCTACTTTGAGTCCCTTGCGAACGGAACGTCCTTTGCTGACTCCCATATCGACAAGTTGGCCAACGCCGGTTGTGTCGAGTGATTGGAATGGGTCAACAGGCAGGATTTCCTGGGACAGGTAGTCCGGCAGGAAACTGTTGATATCGTCACGGCTGTATCCAAACGTCATCTGAGTCAGGTCGTTGGTGCCGAAGCTGAAGAATTCAGCATGTTCAGCAACTTCGTCTGCAGTCAACGCGGCACGAGGAATTTCAATCATCGTACCGATCAGGATATTCAGTTTGCCAGTGTATTTGCGCCGAGCTTTCACTGCGTCGATTGTTTCTTGAACTTTGCCTTTGAGCAGTTTCAGTTCGGCGGCAGTACCGATCAGCGGAATCATGATTTCAGCGATCGCATTGATGCGTTTCTTTTTGCACCGAATCACGGCTTCCACGATCGCTGTGACCTGCATTTCGAGTATCTCTGGATAAGTAATACTCAGACGGCAACCACGATGCCCCAACATGGGATTGAATTCGTGTAACTGTTCGACTCGGGCTTTTACAACTGCTGGTGAGATACCCATCGTACGCGCCAGCTCTTTCTGACTCTTTTCATCATGTGGAACGAATTCATGCAGTGGGGGATCAAGCAGGCGAATGGTGACAGGCAGTCCCTTCATGGCTGTGAAGATACCTTCAAAGTCCTTCCGCTGGAAGGGTAACAGCTTTTTCAAAGCCTTGCGTCGATCTTTCTCGGTTTCAGAAAGAATCATCTCTCGCATGGCGGTAATGCGGTCACCTTCAAAGAACATGTGCTCTGTACGGCAGAGACCGATTCCCTGGGCACCAAAGTCACGAGCTCGTTTGGCGTCGGCAGGTGAGTCGGCGTTGGTCCGCACATCCAGTCGACGGTATTTGTCGGCCCAACGCATCACTTTGGAAAAGTCTCCCGAAAGCGTTGGCGTCGAGGTTTCTACCGAACCGGCCATAACTTCACCTGTGGAACCATCGATACTGATGAGGCTCTTATGCGTGAACTTGCGACCATTGACGGTGAAGCTGCGACTTTTTTCGTTGATATTAACTTCACCAGCACCGGCGACACAGCAACGGCCCCAACCACGAGCGACCACGGCGGCATGACTGGTCATTCCACCTGTACTTGTCAGAATTCCGGCGGCACTATGCATACCGTCGACATCTTCCGGACTGGTTTCTTTTCGTACCAGAATGACCTTCTCACCTTTGGCTGTACGTTCAACAGCTTCGTCTGCGGTGAAGGCCGGATATCCGACAGACGCTCCAGGAGAGGCAGGTAGCCCCTGCGTCAGGACGTCGGCTGAGGCTTTGCCCGCTGGAGTGAAACTGGGGAGCAGGAGCTGAGTCAAAGCGTCTGCTGGGATTCGCAGCAATGCTTCCTTTTCATCGATGAACTTCTCTCTCACCATGTCACAGGCAATCTTCACAGCCGCGGCACCAGTTCGCTTACCGGTACGGGTCTGCAGCATGAAGAGATTTCCCTTTTCAATCGTGAATTCGATATCCTGCATATCACGATAATGGTTTTCCAGAATGTCCTTGATTTCCAGCAGCTGTTTGTAAACCGCTTTATTCCATTTCCGCATTTCGACGACAGGTTGCGGAGTTCGAATCCCGGCCACCACGTCTTCACCCTGAGCGTTGATCAGGAATTCACCGTAGAAGACGTTCTTTCCAGTCGATGGGTTTCGCGTGAATGCAACACCTGTTCCAGAGTCTTCCCCCATGTTGCCGTAGGCCATCGCCTGAACGTTGACAGCAGTACCGAGCAATCCACGAATGCCTTCCACTTCGCGGTAGCGAACAGCACGTGTGGTGTTCCAGCTGCCAAAGACAGCTTCCACAGCGAGTCGAAGCTGATCAATCGGGTTCTGAGGAAATGCTGAACGTGTGTGTTTCTTGTAGACAGCTTTATAGGCAGTGACTAACTCGACCAATCCTTCTTCAGGTACGTCGGTATCTTCCGCTGCCTTGTATTTCTTTTTGATTTTATCGAATGCTTCTTCAAAGTGATGGTGATCAATGCCCATGACCACATCGCCAAACATGTTGATCAGACGGCGGTAAGCGTCATAAGCAAAACGGCGATTAGAAGTTGCTGTAGCCAACCCCTCGACAGATACGTCGGTCAAACCCAGGTTCAGAATCGTATTCATCATGCCCGGCATGGAAACCGCTGCCCCACTGCGAACGGAGACCAGCAGGGGATTCTTGGCATCACCAAACCCCTTTTTAAGTTCCCGTTCAAGGGTACGGATGTTCTTGGCGACATCATCCATCAACGAGGCTGGAAGTTTTTTCCCCAGCTTGTAGTACTGATCACAGACGACAGTGGTAATGGTGAATCCGGGAGGCACTGGCAGGCCAATACCGGTCATTTCAGCAAGGTTGAGGCCTTTTCCGCCGAGAATCTCTTTTCCAGCACCTCGGCCTTCGGTTTTTGTTTTACCGAAGTAGTAAGTCATTTTAGCAGTCTTTTTTGCCATGTTTTCAATCTGTCCTATTGGGGTTTTGAACCGTCGACAAGGCTCGTTTCAATATGTGCTGAGCAAACTGGATTCCAGATATATGGCTGGAAAGCACTTTGCTGTGAATAGCTTGATTTTCCGTTATATTGCTGATTATGCCGCTGAGCACCCTGGCATTGCTTTCCCTCAAAGTAGCCCCGATCAGGCTCCTGGCTAGTCTCAATTAGTTAGAGAATTGAGGGCATCTAGGTGCAATTTGTGGCGTAAACATAAGTAGGTAAATCTACCAACGAGGTTTGGGGAGTGTCAATCAATAGATCCACCCATAATGGGGGTTTGTTTGATTGAAATAGGTATACCTGAGGTGATTCTTAGTAAAAGTACCACCATTTGGGTGGTGCTGACCAGATATTCTAATCAAATAGTATGTTTTATTTAGAGGTGAGCATTGCAGGAAGAAACAGAGCATCCGTCAGACCAGAATCCTGAGGAAACTTCAGTTCCGGCGGCAAAAACCGGCTGTGCCGACGAGTCCTTCAGTGGGGCTCAGGCTAACGATTCCAATCAGCAGGCAAGTGTACCGTCCACGAATCCCGGCGAGCCGATGGCTGAGCTGGTTGTCAGCCATGGGGGCTCGTGGCAATCCGTACTGACGAAGTTTCTGGTGTTCGAGTTTGCTTTGATTCCTCTTGCAATTCTGCTCATCTATCTCTGCCATCTTCCCCGGGCTGGCGATGTATCAGGACAATTGCTGGGGGAGGACACCTGGATTTCAGGCACTGTTTATGGGCTTATGGCGACGATCCCACTGCTGGCTTTGTTTGTCGGAAGCGAGCTCTGTAGTCCGCATTGGAAACCGTTACGTGATTTACGTGAACTTGTCCTCACGAAGCTTATGCCGGTTTTGAACGGCATCCCCGTGTGGGGCTTGTTGCTGATCTCAGTTGGAGCCGGTTTCGGGGAAGAGTGGTTCTTTCGAGGCTTTCTCCAACAGCTGTTCAAGTCAATGCTATCCCCGGAGTCGGGTATCTGGCCGGCCATTCTGATCGTCTCACTGATTTTCGGTTTTTGTCATGCGCTGTCACGAACCTACTTTGTTATTACGTTTGTGATCTCCATTTACTTTGGTTACGTCATGGAGCTGACAGGTTCTGTACTCCCAGCCGCAGTCAGTCACGCCTTGTACGACTTTGTGGCTTTGATCTATCTGAGCGTTTTGTACCGCCAGAGAGCGGAGAGAGCGGTGCGTACCATTGAACGAATAACTGAGCAGTTATCGTGTGACGAGCTTCCCGAAGGTTGATTCTGTACCACGCAAAAAGGGGTACCTCGCGATGAACGAGCGTACCCCTGATTTTCGATAGCTGTTGCCAGTACTCTCTGAGTTTGACCTCGTGAAGTCGCCTAGAAGCAGCAGTTTCTCAATAAACTTCGTCGTAGCAGTCCGCATGGATTGGGCGTGCAAACAGTCACCGGATACTGTTCACAAATCACACGTGGAACACATCGAGTAACGGTGTAGGGAACCTGACGTGGCACTCGTTTGCAGACTTGAATCGTCCTGGTGTACTTGACCGGTTTTCGTACGGTGTAGCATTCCTGCCGCGTTTTGGTTTCTTTTACGACTTTGCACTCCTGATAAGGAACCTGCTTTGTTTTGGTTTCCTTCACCAGCCGGCATTGTCGGTAATTGACGACGCGTTGTTTCGTTTCAGCTACGATCTGCAGTGCTTTGTAACTGCAGTTGCGGACTTTCTGTTCTCGCACCAATCGGCACGTACGGTAGTTTACTGTGCGCTGTTTATTTTCCTTGACCAGTTTACAAACGGTGTAGGGCACTTCACGAGATTTAGTCTCTGTTACCATCCGACATGTGCGGTAATTCACAACCCGTTGTTTCGTTTCGGGAACAACTTTGCAAACACGGTACGTACATACCTTTTGCTTGGGCTCATTCACCCAGCGGCAACTCGTATAAGGTACCTGCTTCTGCACGGTTTCTTTGACGTATTTAACACACGGGATCTCCTTGGTGCAGATTTCCGGCACCCAGACTCGTTTGCAAATCTGTCGAGGAGGACATTGTATTTCAACGATCTCACACGAACCGGGTACCCAGATTCGACGACAGCATGTCGGATCCCACGTCCAGCATCCAGGCGTACGTACCACTCGGCGGCGGATCGGACCAGGGCACTCGATGATCTCGGTTTCCCAGTGGCCAGATTTGATTTGAACCGTCTTTGTGTAATGGACAGGTTTTCGTACGACCTGCGTGACGGTACGCGTTTTGGTTTCATAAACCGGTTTGCGAACGGTGTAATTAATGACCCGTTGTTTGGTTTCCCATACCGTTTTGGGAACGGTGTAATTGATAGTCTTTTGTTTGGTTTCCCAGACAGGACGAGTAACGTTCCAGGTATGAGTACGAGTTTTTGTTTCATATACCGGTTTGGTGACCGAGTAGTTGATGACTCGCTGTTTGGTTTCCACGACCGGTTTGATAACGAAGTAGGGAATCTGCTTCGTTTTGGTTACCCATACAGGGCGGCGCTGCGTGTAGTTAATGACACGCTGTTTGGTTTCCCATACGGGGCGGGTCGTAGTGTAGTTAACCGTCCGATACTTTGTTTCATAGACTCGCCGGGCCACTTCGTAATTGATATCACGCACCTTCGTTTCATTGACGTACTTGACGCAATCGATCTCTTTGGTGTCGACGACAGTATCGTAAACAGTCTTGTAACAGGTGTACTGCTGTTGATCAAAGACAACGCGACGACGAGTACGCATGATGGTATGCGTCTGTACCTGGGACTCACAAATCGTCTCCGGTTCAGCGATTCCGCAGTTGCGATAATTGGCAATGCCCAGATATCCGGCCGAAGCTGACTCCAGCATGAAAAGGCAAATAGCAATTGCCAGACTGGTTACGCTCCAACGTGATTTAAACATGGGGTACTCCTTCGGTGATTCCAAGTTCACTGTATGGATTAGTTAAATTGGGTATTTTCTGGTCACTCAGTTCACCCAAGCGCCAAAAAACTTGATCCATCAAGTGAAACAAACCGACGAGTGGTTTCGGTACGGTTAGCGGCTGCATCCTGAACGCCCCAAGCAATTCTTCATGCTGGCACACCGGGGGCCGTAAAAAAATTATCGGAATCCCGAATATTTTACCTTGAGCGTAGATTTCATCTATTCAAAACCACCTACACCTAAATTTGAGGGAGGTTAACTAGGCAAAATGCGAATTATTAGGTGCTAGCAGATGTTTCGAGCACATTGACAGGTCGGCCTTCAGTTTGGGTAAACTTTAACGATTAGCGAATACAGCAGCGGGCAAATCCTGGCTTTTACTTTCCATTGATTGCTACGGTTGTTTATTTCCCTGTAAAACTAATAACAAGAGATGTTTTCCACGTTATTTGAATTCACGAATGTCAGAACCCAAATCCAGACTATTCAATGATCAGGGCGAGTTGGTTATTCCCAAGGCAGTGGTGGGGAGACTGAGTCTGTATCTGCGCGAAGTGCAACATCTGATTCGTGATGGCAAAGAGACGACCAACAGTACGGAATTGGGAAAGTTGCTCGGAGTCACTGATGCTCAGGTTCGTAAAGATCTGGCGCATTTCGGGCAGTTCGGGCATCCGGGCGTTGGTTATCGCTGCCAGGAACTGGTGGACGCCATCAAAAACATCATGGGAACCAATACCACCTGGAATGTGGCTCTGATCGGAATCGGTAACCTTGGTCGCGCTCTGTTGCGTTACAAAGGATTCCATGAGCAGGGATTTCAGATAGTGGCAGCCTTTGATGTGGATGACGATGTCATTGGTTTCAAGGTCGAAGGTGTGGATGTCTATCACATCCAGGATTTGGCTGAAGTGGTCAAGGCGCAGAGCATCCGTTTAGCGGCGATTTCCGTGCCCTCGCATGCAGCTCAGGCGGTGGTGGATCTGGTTGTAGAAGTAGGAATCGAAGGGATTCTGAACTTTGCTCCGGTTACTATCAACGTTCCCTCTCAGGTTCGAGTTATCGGAGTGGATTTGGCCATGGAACTGGAACAGTTGGCCTTTACCGTGGTTAATCGCGACTCTAAATCATAAAACAAAAAAACTGAATTGAATTGTGAAATGCAGACATGTGTCAGCTTTTCCTGCAACCGATTATTCGGTATATATATTCTCAATCAACTGCTCGCAGTTGAAGGATTTACCCCATAGTGTAATGGTAGCACAAGTGGTTTTGGTCCACTTAGTCTAGGTTCAAATCCTAGTGGGGTAGCATGGCCGTCGATGCAATTCAAATTGTTTCGTCGGCTTTTTTTATTGACAGTCTGTTTGTTTGCGAGAGTTACCTGTTGCGATGAGCGAATTCGTACACCAGCGACACAAGCCACCTTCAGAACTCCAGCAACCTCGTGAACTGATTCTGGCTTGCCCCGAGATGCGCAGTAATGTCAATGTTGCCAGGATCATCCGGGCAGCCGCCTGCTGCGGAGTTGGCACCATGATTGTCTGTGGCAACGTGAAAATTGATCCCAGGATTTCACGTGAAGGTGAACAGCATCTTGATTTGCAGATTCGACGTTCGCTGTTGCCCGTTCTTAAAAAACTGAAAGCAGATGGATATCCGCTGATTGGGCTCGAACAGACTTCCAATTCCGAGAATATCCACGAGTACACATTTCCGCGTCGCTGTGTCCTGGTGATTGGGCACGAACGTCACGGGATTACGGAAGAGGTACTGGACCTGCTTGACATAACGGTCGAAATCCCGGTATGGGGCATGCCCTTTTCCTACAACGCTGCGACGGCCACCTGTATGGCCCTCTATGAATATTGCAGGCAGTTTCCAGACGGTTGAAGCGGCAGGTGTGAATTCGGCCCGGTTTGCCATGGAGGTCGTCGGCTGGATTAGACCAGTATCAGACGGAATTCGGTTTTTTTAGACTTCTCTTGGTTATCTTCTACGAACTTCTTCGTTTCACTGTTGTTTATCAAAGCGTAGTTTGACCACAATGGATGTCTGAGGCGTACCCCGGTCATGGTGTTGCCGTGTTGCAAGTTGCTCAAGCCTTCAGGAGCGATTTTTGGTTCGATTTTTACGAAAGTATTTTCCGATCTGCCTGCTTCTGCTGGCTGGTGTTTCTGTCATCTGGGCGGTCAACCTGGGAACTCTGCCCCCAGCTGAATTTGTCTTCAACAATGGGACGGAAGTGAAGACCATTGATCCGGCCAAAGCGACCGGAGTGCCGGAAGGCCGCGTGATCAACGCGTTGTATGAAGGTTTGCTACGAAGCGTTCCGGATGGTGACCCGGACGAATTGGGCCGTACGCCCACCAAGCCCAAGGCGGTCGCCATGGCTGATGACTACCGTGTGAGTAATGACGGCACGGTTTACACATTTCATATCAGGGACAATGCAAAATGGAGTAATGGTGATCCTGTTACTGCGGTTGATTTCGCCTGGTCGTGGATGCGGTTTTTGCATCCGGAAACCGCATCCGAATATAACTACCAACTGTTCTACGCTGTTAATGCTTCCAAGTTTGCGTTTGTCGATCTTCAGGAAGGTGATCCGGTCGAAGTGGAAATGAAGGACCGGCCTGTTCCGGGACAGATGTTTCCTCGAGGAACTGTCCGACATGGCAGGCTTGTTTCACTGCTTCAACCACACGACGATCATCAATCTGCTGCAGATGACGGTCATGGGCACGGAGGAGGAGGGATTTCCGGGGCTGCCATTTTCGTGGTGGAATTCCAGCAGGATGGTACAGTAACCACCGCGGCCTATACGACACAGGCTGTTGAGTCGGAAGAAATCCAGGCGCTGGTGAACGCCTACCAAGGCGAATATGATCTGTCAGAACTGACATCTGTCGAACATGTTTTATTCGATTTCGAGCATGTTGGTATCAAGGCGATTTCGCGCAATGAATTTGAAGTCACGTTGAACAGCCCCACTCCTTACTTCCCGGAACTCGTCGCCTTCTATCCGTTACATCCGGTTCATCGGCCGAGTTTGGAGAAGTATGGTGACCGGGAATTCACAAAGCCGGGCAACCTTGTTGGGAATGGTCCCTTTCTGCTCAAGGAACGGCGAATCAGAGATCGCTTGAGACTGGTGAAGAATGACCAGTACTGGAATGCAGAAAACGTACATCTTGAATCCGTGGATGTACTGGCAATTCAATCCGAGACGACCAGTTTGAACATGTACCTTAACGGTCAGTTGGACTGGGATACCAAACCACCCAATACGTTAATCCCTTTGCTGAAGCAGCGGGAAGATTTTGTTTCGACACCATTTTTGGCATGCTACTTCTACCGGGTGAATACCTCCAAGCCACCACTCGATAACCCGCTGGTTCGTAAAGCGCTGAACATGGCCATCGACAAGCAGTCGATCGTGGACAACATCGTCAAAGGTGGCCAGATACCAGCTCGGAGTTTTGTGCCACCAGGGATGAACGGGTACGAAAGCGCCTATTGCGGTGAATACAACGTTCAGGAGGCAAAGCGATTACTTGCGGAGGCTGGCTACCCCAATGGGCAGGGGCTGCCCACGATTGAGATTCTCTATAACACCGCCGACAGTCATCGTGATATTGCGGAAGTGATTCAGCAGGATTGGAAAAAGAATCTGGGAGTTGATGTTTCATTGCGTAACCTGGAATGGGGCACTTTTCTCGATACGCTGCGGGTTGGCGACTACATGGTGTCACGTTCCGGATGGATCGGTGATTATGCTGACCCCAACACTTTTCTGGATATGTTTGTCACCGATGGACCCAACAATCAAACAAAGTGGTCCAGTAGAGCCTATGACAATGATATTGAAAGAGCCAAGTACGAATCAGATCCGGCGAAGCGGATGGCTATTTTCAAAGAAGCTGAACAGAGACTAATGGATGAGCAACCGATCATCCCGATCTACTTCTATGTTTCTCTGAACATGGTGAATACCCGCGTGAAAGGTTTCAGCGCCAATCTGCAGGACGTACACCCTCTGCATTTGCTTTCCATCGATTCGCGAGGAGCAGAGGACTAATGCAGGTTTTGATGTTTCTGCTTAAACGCTTTGGTTGGATGATTGTGACTGTCTGGATCGTCTTTACGATCTCGTTTTTCCTGATGCGTCACATTCCTGGAGGCCCGCTCAATGGTGAACGAGTCCTTTCCGAAGCGGTTCGCGCCAGACTTGAGGCCCGCTATAACCTCGATGCACCACTTTCTGAACAGTACTTTACCCATCTCTGGAATACGATGCGGCTGGACTTTGGACCGAGCTTCAAATTGCAGGATTACACCGTCAACGAAGTATTGGCGCAGGGGTTGCCTGTTTCAGCCGCTCTGGGAATCCTGGGAATGGTTTTTGCCATCTCCATCGGTATGACATCCGGAGTGATCTCCGCTGTTCGCCGAAATAGCGTCTACGACTATTCCTTCATGCTGCTCGCCACATTGGGAATCGCAATTCCCAACTTTGTTCTGGCGGCGATGCTGATTGTTATTTTTGTCTTTAATCTGCAGATGTTTCCGGCAGCTGGTTGGGGAGATCTGAACCAGATTATCCTTCCGGCCTTCTGTCTGGGAGCCCCGTTTGCTGGCTACATCGCTCGGTTGACTCGCACCGGCATGTTGGAAGTTCTGGGAAATGATTACATTCGTACCGCCTATGCAAAGGGTCTCAGCCCGCGGACCGTTGTTTTGAAGCATGGTCTGCGAGGAGCACTCTTGCCTGTGGTTTCCTATCTGGGGCCGGCGATTGCCGGTATCCTTACAGGCTCGCTCGTACTGGAACGTATCTTTGTGATTCCCGGAATGGGTAGTCACTTTATCGAAGCAGCGATTCAGCGCGACTATACCCTTGCGATGGGCGCTCTACTTACCTACACCGTTTTACTGTTTGTTATGAACACCATGGTGGACCTGGCATATTCGATCATTGATCCTCGAGTGAAACTTGAATAGTCCGCAATCGTTTCTGTTGGCTGAACTGGTTCCTTCGCCATTCTCCGCTTCATTTTTCCCTTCATCCTGGCATGTCAATTTCCGATCCCCAAAAATCCGAGCTTGAACGGCTCACTGCAATCCTCCGGGAAGCACACGAAGTGCAAGGAGTTTCCTTGTGGGCGGATGCCTGGAAACGCCTTAAACGCAACAAGGCTGCCATGTTGTCGCTGTGGACTCTATGCGTCATCGTGCTGCTGGCCATACTCACTCCGGCTTTGCCTCTGCAATCTCCGATCTTCCAGGATGTCAAAAATCGGGAGCTATTACCGCCAGCTCTGGATTCCTATTCGCTTGGTATTGGAGAGTACGATCTGGAAACGGACAGACTTCGAGCTGAGGCCAGAAAATTGGAGGTGGGAAGTGCCGAGTACGTTGAAATCCAGGAGGCGATTGCGGCACGTCAGCAGACTCATCCCATCGACCTTTACTGGAATAACCCCGGTTTTATTACACGAGGACTCATCAAGCTTCGCCTGGCCGTTTTCGGTGATTATTGTATCCCATCAATTTTCGGGACAGACAAACTGGGCCGGGATGTGCTCTCCCGCGTCTTTTGGGGCTCGCGAGTTTCACTCGCCTGCGGCTTTATTGCCACACTGGTCTCGCTGATTATCGGAGTTAGTTACGGAGCGATTTCCGGATATCTGGGAGGCATGGTTGACAATATCATGATGCGGCTTGTCGATGTTTTCTATTCGATTCCGTTCATCTTTATCGTGATCTTTATCATGTCGTTTTTGTCGAGTCCGGATATACGACTAACCTTGCAGGAATACAACATCGACCAGATTCATGTGTTCTTCCTGTTGATTGGAGCAATCTACTGGCTGACCATGGCACGTGTAGTCCGCGGGCAGGTGATTTCATTGAAGAACGAACAGTTTATCGAAGCAGCCAAAACGATCGGTGCCACTCGCATGCAAATTGTGTTCCGCCATCTTGTTCCCAATGTCATGGGAATTGTGATTGTCTATTTAACACTGACCATTCCAGCTGTCATTCGTTTCGAGGCGTTCCTCTCCTTTCTGGGAATGGGAGTCAATGCTCCAGATATTTCCTGGGGATTGCTGGTGAACGAAGGTGTTCAGGTGATTACCATTCTCAAAACGTACTGGTGGATGATCGCTTTTTCTGGCATGGCGTTGGCCCTGACCCTGTTTGCACTCAATTTTCTCGGCGATGGCGTTCGTGATGCCCTCGACCCAAAACTTAAGAATAAATAGTCACGTTGCTTGCCACGGAACACATTTCAGAAATTTGAACTTCGTAAATCAACTTATGTCAAACTCAGATAAACCAATACTTCAGGTACAGGATTTACAGGTGGAGTTCCACACTGACAGTGGTGTGGTACGAGCTGTGAATCGAGTGAGTTTCGACCTGTCTCCTGGTGAAACTCTGGGTATTGTTGGTGAATCTGGCTCAGGTAAGTCCGTCACCAATCTGGCTGTGTTGGGACTTATCGCTCAGCCACCCGGTAAGATTGCTGGAGGCAGTGTCCAGTATGACGGGCAGGAATTGCTGGAGCTTGACCAACGTCAGTGGCAGCAGATTCGAGGCAAGAAAATCGCCATGATTTTTCAGGATCCGATGACTGCGCTGAATCCTTTCCTGACGGTGGAAGAACAACTGATTGAAGTTACGATGCTGCACCTCGGACTGGGTCGCACCGAGGCCTCTCAGCATGCTGTACAACTGCTTCAGAAAGTTGGTATTCCCGCAGCGGAAAAACGTATTCGTGATTATCCTCATCAGTTCAGCGGAGGGATGCGACAGCGAGTCATGATCGCCATGGCGATTTCCTGTCAGCCGGATATTCTGATTGCTGATGAACCGACCACAGCCCTGGACGTTACCATTCAGGCTCAGATTCTGGAACTGATGAAAAGCATGCAGGAAGAGTTTGGTACAGCCATCATCTTCATCACGCATGACCTGGGGGTTGTTGCCAGTACATGTGACCGCGTCATGGTGATGTACGCCGGTCAAAAAGTTGAACAGGCTACTACGCGGGAACTCTTCAATCAACCTCGCCACCCCTACACCATCGGACTGTTGAACTCTGCTCCACGCTGGGATCAGAGCGATGAGCAGTTGCAGGCGATTGATGGGCAACCACCCGATTTACTCAACCTTCCTGCAGGTTGTTCGTTCCATCCTCGCTGCCAGTTCGTACAGGACGAGTGCCTGCAGGAAATCCCACCGTTGGTTACCCTTAACGGTGACCCTCCGCGGCAACACGCTTGCCTGCGGGATCTCAGCACATGCAAAGGAGGGGAGCCAGGATGACCACTGCATTACTACAGGTGCGAGATCTTAAGGTGCACTTCAGGCCACCTCGACGTGGATTTGGCAGGCCTGCTCCGGCGATCCGAGCAGTAGATGGTGTCAGCTTTGACGTAGAACCGGGGCAGACTCTGGGGCTTGTGGGCGAATCAGGATGCGGGAAGTCAACCACGGCCCGAGCGATTCTCAATCTGACAGGAGCAGCTTACCGCGAAGGAGAAGTTTATCTCGATGGCGAGCGGATTGATGAACTGGGCGAGGCAGCCATGTGGAAGCACCGGGCAAAAGTCCAAATGGTCTTTCAGGATCCTTTTGCCTCACTTAATCCTCGCATGACGGTGGGCAAGATCATTCGGGAACCGATGCGAAACTTCAGTGTGCATGGTTCGTCAGAGGACCAGCGACTGGAAGTAATCCGGCTGATGGAATTGGTGGGGATTAATCCACGATACATAAATCGCTATCCGCACGAATTTTCTGGTGGACAACGGCAACGAATCGGAATCGCCAGGGCTTTGGCGGTGAACCCGAAGCTGATCGTTTGCGATGAAGCCGTCAGCGCTCTCGATGTATCGATCCAGGCCCAGGTGATCAATCTGTTGATGGATCTGCAACAGAAATTGGGAGTCGCTTATGTATTTATTTCTCACGACCTGGCTGTTGTGCGTCATATTGCGCATCGTGTTGGCGTGATGTATCTGGGACGAATTGTCGAACTTGCTGACTCAAATGAACTTTATAAATCTCCTCGGCACCCCTACACCCGAGCGTTGTTGTCGGCAGCTCCGGTTCCTGATCCGGATCAGAATGTGAGTCAAAACCGGGTCAAGCTGGAGGGAGAAGTTCCTTCGCCTGACATTGAATATGCTGGATGTCCATTTGCTGAACGCTGTCCGGATGTATTGTCTCATTGTCGCACGACGCCTCCGCAGCTTTCCGAGGAAGAACATCGCGTGGCATGTCTGTTGTATGAGGAGCCCTAGTGGGATGGAGAGGCAGGGGAATTCATGGAGTATCCAGGTTAAATTATTGTGGGCTGCAGCCTACGTGGGCATAATCACAGCGATCGTGGTCAACATGAATCATGCTCGTAACCGTGTTCTGTATGCCCCCGATCAAACTCGACAGAAAGACCAGCAGGACTGGGAGGATTGGGTGGAAAAATCCAATCAGCATCAGGATGGTCAGCGACCCGTGGAGCGGAAGGAAATTGACCTTCGACGTAGACCTGTCAGCAACATGACCACCTTGATGACTCAGTACTATGGGATGTGTCTGACCGGGCTGATCCTGTTCTCGACATTGATTTTTGCAGTCGTGATGTATATGTTTCACGGGGTATCGAGAAGTGGGACGAGTGGGCCCATTTCTCTGGAACAGGAATTGGCTGCAGAGCAATCCAGAGGCGAGCTAGAGGATGTCCGTAAAACGAGCTAAGCCAGAGTCGCGATCGGGTGCCGGGAGTAAAGCCGCAGGCCGAAGCGGGGCAACGACGGGATCCACAGCGGGGTCGTCTTCGGCGCTGTCACAGCGTCCTGAGTTTGTCACAGTCTGTTGGCAGCCTCGTACACAACCCTTCCTTTTTATCGGTGTGTTGCTGCTCTATGTGTTGGCGCTCTTTGGAGTGTACTGGTACAGTCGCGACTGGCTAATGACTGCTGCTTCACTAGCAGCGCTGTTGGCCGTTTCCTGGCGTCTTTGGCTTCCGATTCGATTTCATATCGGACCGACCGGTATCATTCAGTCTGTGTTAGGGCAACAGCGGCAACTCGGTTGGGGCTATGTTCGGCAGGTACAGCCACATCGTGGCGGAGTGCAGGTGATTTATCAATCCCGGAGCGACCAGATCAGCCTGAGCAAATCGATCGTGATTTCTGTACCCTCGAATCAGCAGGGCGACCTTAACGCAACTTTCGAGTACTATCTGCAGGACCAGTAGTCCAGCTACAGGACCAGTAGTCCTGGCGGACGGTTAGTCCTGGCGGACGGTGGTTTTCCATCATGACGGTACCCTTTCCACAAGGCAACAAGTGAATGTCTGAACACGTTTTAGTTCTCGGAACGCACAATCAAAAGAAACGCCTTGAGCTGCAGCAACTGCTGTCTCTTCCAGGATTACAACTCAGCACCTTGTCCGATTTTGAAAATGCTCTGGAGGTCGAAGAGACGGGGACGACGTTTGCCGAAAATGCGGCGTTGAAAGCGAGTGAGCAGGCCAGACATCTGGGGATGTGGGTGATGGGCGAGGACAGCGGTATCTCTGTGGTTGCGTTGAACAACGAACCTGGCGTCTACTCTGCCCGGTACAGCGACCCGGGCGCGACAGATCAACGCAACAATGAAAAGTTGCTGGCGTCGCTGGGCGATACGCCTCTCCAGAATCGCACCGCTTTCTATACGTGCCATATGGCTATTTCAGACCCTGCAGGAGAAATCCGGGCAACCGCAGAAGATTATTGCTATGGTCGAATACGGTTTGAGCCAGCCGGTGAAAATGGGTTTGGATACGACCCACTTTTTGAAATTCCCGAGTATCACAAGACGTTTGGTGAGCTGGGGCCCAGTGTCAAGCGTGTTTTGAGTCATCGTAGCCGGGCGATACGAAAGATAGCCGGTGAAATACGGGATTTAATCGCCAGTGGCGAACTTTAACCGCTACAGAGAATAACCTGTTCCGGACCGATATCTGCCTGAATAGGCCTATCGGCCAAACTTGTTTATCTGCTATTCTTCCACCCTCAAATAAGACTATTCATATGTATGGGTATGGGGTGATGTTAAGCTTCAGAAAATCAGGCTTCACTTTGGCACTGGCTACCTTGTCAATGCTTGTGGTGTCCCCAGCGCAGGCTGAGAATCCGTTTGACTCTATTTTCTTTCCATTTCGACAGATTGAAGCCGATCCTGCCAAGCGATATTTGGTGACACCGCAACAAGGGCCATGGATGGTGATGGCGACTTCTTTTCGTGGTGAAGGGGCCGAACAACAGGCTCATCACCTGATTCTGGAATTGCGCAAAGAATTTAAGCTCGAGGCATACATGCATCGCAAGTCTTACGACTTTTCAAAAAAAGTCGAGGGACGCGGGATAGATAAGCACGGCAAGCCGAAACAGATGGTCTACAACCGCAATCTGCAGTTTGATGAATTTGCAGTGTTGGTCGGAAACTTTGAATCACTGCAGTCGGATGACGCTCAGGAGCTGCTTGCCAAAATCAAAACCATGCATCCGAGCACGTTTCGTGATGGTCATGATCCAGAAAATCGTCAGGCTTTCGCAAGTCTGCGAGCCTGGCAACGCACGATCCAACGCTCGATCAACCCAAGTTCATCCCAAAAGGGGCCTATGGGACGAGCGTTTATTATTCGGAACCCAAAATTGCCCGCAGAATATTTCACTCAAAATTCCATCGATCCGTTTGTCGAACGACTCAATAGTGGAGTGGAACATAGCCTGTTGAAAAACCCAGGAAAGTTCTCGGTACAGGTAGCAACGTTCCGTGGCAAAGTAGTTTACGATCTTGAAAAAGAATTCGATGCCAATGCCGCGGTTTCAGATAGCCTGGTGAAGGCAGCCGAAAATGCTCATAAGCTGGTGGTGGCCCTGCGCAAGCAGAACGTCCCTGCGTACGAGTATCACGACCGTCATGAAAGTGTGGTTTGTGTGGGGAGTTTCAATTCGTTAGGCAGGCGTGAGATTGACGGAAAGATCAATCTCGATCCTAATGTCGCCGCAGTCATGAAGGCGTACGGTGCCCAACGGGTGCAGATCCCGAATTCAAACCAGTTTGGTTTGCGGCCTAGAAGCCTGGGTGGGATTCAATTTGACATTCAACCCCGCCCGGTACATGTGCCCAAAAAATCGATTGGTTCAAACTATCTGTCGCCGTTCTAGGCGGAGCCATTCAGAGTGGTTGGCTGAGTAAGTGGGTCCGCGATAATCCGATCTCCATCCACACGGCGAGCCTTGACTTTGACCAGCGAACCGATCAGCGTCTCGTCACCAGCAAATTGCACAGGGACATAGCGGCAGGCTGTACCAATCAATTGACCTTCCGCGTCTTTTTCCTGAGCTTCAACCAGTACTTCCAATTCCGAGCCTATCAGGCTGGTAAAGTATTCCTGCCGAAGTTCAGTTTCCACGACGGCCAATTCCCGTCCTCGTTGTTTTTTCACCTGCTTGGGTAACTGGTTATCCATGTCAGCGGCAGGTGTTCCTCGTCGTGCCGAGAACGGAAACATGTGTATTTTGGAGAACCCGATTTCACGCACAGTGGCGATCGTTTCAGCAAACTCGGCTTCCGTTTCGCCCGGAAAACCGACAATCACATCCGTCGTGAACGATGGGTTGTCGAGTGTCTGACCGACGAGCTTACAGCGATTGATAAACGTCTTTTTGCTCCAACGTCTACGCATGCGGCGGAGGACGGAATCCGAACCACTCTGCAGGCAGATATGCAGATGCGGAGCAATCTTCTCAGGGAACTGGGCCATAACAGAAATCAGCTCTCTGGTGACCTCGGTAGCTTCGATACTGGAAATGCGGATTCGGAAATTCCCGGGACGGTTGGCAATGTCCCGTACCAAATCTGCCAGGCGAATCCACTCATCACGGGGCCTGCTCATGTTCCAGTCAACACCGTAGTGACCGATATGGACTCCGGTAAGTACGAGTTCACGGTAGCCATTGGCAACTAATCGATCGACTTCGTCGAGGATGTGCTGCACGGGGCGACTGGTCAATTCCGGGCGGACGTGGGGAATGATACAGTAACTGCATCGTAGAAGGCATCCATCCTGAATCTTGACATAAGCCCGATGGCGGTTGCCGAAACTGGAAATTCCAGTCGGAATATCGACTACACCGAAACGCCCCAGCATATCCGGCAGTTCACGTTTATCGGTGACAACTTCGGCCACGTTAGGTAAGGCTTCGACTTCGTCCGGAGCGCGCGTGGCATAGCATCCCATGACGACAATTCGTGAATCCGGATTATCACGTGCCAACTGCCGAATTACTTTACGGCTTTTGGAGTCCCCTTCGTTGGTGACCGTGCATGTATTGACGATACACAGGTCCGCCGCTTCATCCTCATGGGCATCGACATAGCCGATTTGAGAAAGGCCTTCTCGGATGAATTCGGTTTCGTACTGATTGACTTTGCAGCCTAAAGTAACGGTTTTAAGTTTTGCGGGCATGAGCTTCTGCGGATGGACTTATTCGACCGGTTCAATCGTAGCGTACATCGAACCCTGACAATTGGCAATGAGTTCATCTTTGCCATAAGCATGGATCTGGTCTCGTTTAAGTTCGGCATGTTCACGCGTGGTCGTTAAACAAATTGCCCGTCCGTTGTTATCCACTTTTGTGGCAAGCTTAAATCCCAGCTCGCGGGCGATCCCAAACAGTTCCAGCAGCATAAGCATGACATACTCGTAGGTATGGTCTTCATCGTTCCAGAGTACGACGTTATATCGGGGTTGTCGTTTGGGTTTGTTTTCCGTCTGGACAACCGGTTGCGTTGTTTGCTGCCCCATGATTTGGACTCCAAAGAGAGTTCGCCATCATGGCCAATCGTGATGGTCGACTGGCCTGTAAGCCATTATATTGTACGTTTCGGCAGTGACCAAAGAGTTTTTGGTTGGTCCGGTTGCCTCGGCAAGCACGGGTCATGCCTCTGTGACGATTAGCTCAGGAAAGACCAACAATGGACAGAATCGCAACCTACCTGGACGAAAACCGCCAACGCAATCAGGATGATTTGTTCGAATTGCTTCGTATTGCCAGTGTGAGTACGGATAGTCAGTTTGCTGCTGATGTGAAGCAGGCAGGGCAGTGGGTCGCCGACCAGTTTCAGCAGTTGGGGTTCACTACCGAAATGGTGGAAACAGCGGGTCATCCAATCGTCTATGCGGAAACACCGGCCGTGGAAGGAGCTCCTGTTGTACTGGTCTATGGTCACTATGACGTACAACCACCTGATCCGCTGGAAGAATGGTTGACTCCTCCGTTTGAACCGACCGTCCGAGACGGAAATGTCTACGCACGTGGTGCCACTGACGATAAAGGTCAGATGCTGACGCATATCAAAAGTGCTCAGGCCTGGATGGAAACAGAAGGGGCACTTCCCATCCAGATCAAGTATGTGATTGAAGGGGAAGAAGAATGTGGTAGTTCCAACCTGGATCCGTTCCTGCAGCAATACAAAGATCGGCTGCAGGCTGATATCGCGGTAATCAGCGATACCAGTCAGTTTGCCAAGGGGCAGCCCGCCATAACTTATGGATTAAAGGGGATCGTTTACTTTGAAGTGTATCTGGAAGGCCCCAAACAGGATCTGCACAGTGGTACCTTTGGCGGAGCAGTTTCAAATCCTGTGAACGCACTGACGCAGATGTTGGGCAGTCTGGTTGACCAGGATGGGCGTATTCAGATTCCTGGATTTTACGATGATGTGGTGGAACTGGAGCAGCGCGAACGCGATCAGTTTGCTGCGTTGCCATTTTCTGAACAGGAGTTTATGTCGAAGCTGGGGATTGAAGAAGTCCATGGAGAGCAGGGCTATTCGACACTGGAACGGCGTTGGGCACGGCCCACCTGTGATTTGAACGGTATCTGGGGAGGTTATCAGGGAGAAGGTGCCAAGACGGTATTACCGGCACGGGCCGGAGCCAAGTTCAGTTGCCGTCTGGTACCCAATCAGGATCCCGATAAGGTGAGAGACAGCGTTCAGCAAATGCTGGAATCGTTGCTTCCACCGGGCCTGAAAATGGAACTGATCCATCATCATGGCGCGCCAGGAGTCGTTGTCTCGCTCGACAGCCCCTATATGTCAGCGGCCGCAGAGGCTATTGAAAAGGGATTCGGAACAAAACCGGTATTTATTCGCGAAGGAGGCTCAATTCCGGTTGTAACCGCCTTCCGTGAACTGCTTGGAATAGATACGTTACTGTTAGGGTGGGGATTGGATGATGATAATACCCATAGTCCCAACGAAAAGTTCTCGTTGGATGATTTCTATCGGGGAACCAGGGCCAGTGCTCACCTCTGGCAGGAAATTAGCAGAATAACTCGGGATTAGACATCGATGCTTGATCGTAAATTCATTGTGGAAAATGCGGAGGCGGTTGCAAAAAACTGTGAATTGCGAGGTGTGCCTGCAGACATACCTCGTTTGGTTGAACTGGAAGGCCAGCGTCGTCAATTGTTGCAGCAGGCTGAAGAGTTGAATCGTCGGGCCAATGAAGTTTCCAAGTCGATCGGCCAGGCGGATTCTGACGAAGAACGTGAACAACGCAAGGCTGAAGGACGGTCGTTGCGCGAGCAAAAAGATGAAGCTCAGAAACAGCGCGATCAGCTGGCCGACGAGATCCTCGAGATCCAATCCGGTATTCCCAACATGACTCATCCCGCGGCACCCGTAGGCGAAGATGATAAGTCCAACCTGGAAGTGCGTCGAGGAAAACATGAGCCGCCACGTTTCGATTTTACTGTGCTCGATCATGTGGAACTGGCCGAAAAACATGATCTGATCGACTTTGAAGCAGGTGCTCGAATAGCCGGAGCAGGGTTTTACTTTTTGAAAAATGATGCTGTCCTGCTGGAACTCGCACTGCAACAATACGCCATCAACCATCTGATTCGTCATGGTTTTACTCCGGTGATTACGCCCGATCTGGCGTATAGCGAGATTCTGCACGGCACCGGGTATATTCCGCGTGGCCCGGAAACACAGATTTACAGCATTGAGAACTCCAATCTCAATCTGGTGGCCACCGCTGAAATTACACTCGGTGGTATGATGGCTGGCGAAACCCTGGACTCCGAAGAGCTTCCCTTAAAAATCTGTGGAATCAGTCATTGTTTCCGCACCGAGGCTGGAGCAGCTGGACGCGCTACGCGCGGATTGTTTCGGGTGCATCAGTTCACTAAAGTGGAAATGTTTGCGTTTTCACTGCCCGAGCAAAGTGAAGAAATACTCGAGCAATTCTGTCAGATTGAATGCGACCTGTTTGATGATCTGGGGATTCCCTTCCGGGTGGTTGATACGGCAACCGGAGATCTTGGTGGCCCTGCCTACCGGAAATATGACCTTGAAGCCTGGATGCCAGGCCGTGGTGAGGGAGGGGAATGGGGTGAAGTCACCAGTACCTCGAATTGCACGGACTACCAGGCTCGCCGTCTGAATGCTCGTTATAAAACGAAGGGCGAAAAGGGGACGAAATTCCTGCATACGCTCAATGGAACAGCCGTAGCCATTAGCCGAGCCATCATTGCAGTGATGGAAAACAATCAACGGGAAGATGGATCGATTGTTGTCCCCGAAGTTCTACGTCCTTATATGGGCAAAGAGATCATCGGTGGTTAACGCTGCAAGGCGTTACGTCAATATGTGCAGCCATCGAACCAGAGTGACCTCAGACGCTGAGGGCTCGTTTGCATAACGCTTTGGACTCGGCGAGTGAGCGGGTTTCGGCAATGGCGCGAATGATCGGTTCGGTGTTACTACCTCTTACCAACAGCCAATCCCCGTTGGGCCAGCGTAACTTCAGGCCGTCGGTCTGATCCGCCTCCGCATCGGGAAAGCAACTGGTTAGCTCTCGGAATACTGACTCTATATCTGTGCCATCCAGAGGGGCCTGGTCTTTGAAAATGGCATAGCGGGGGATATCGGCAGCGATCTGGTCAATCGGTCGCTGCTCCCGGGCCATCAAAGCCAGCACATGTACCATACCGACAAAACTGTCGCGGATTAATCCAACCCGCGGATCGATCGGACCACCGTTTCCTTCGCCACCAAAACCAGCTCCCTTTTCCAGCATCCTATCCACGACATTCGCCTCACCCACTGCAGATTCGTAATACATTTGTCCGGCTGCGATAGCCAATTCACTTACCATGCGACTGGTGGCACAATTGATCACGACGTCGACAGGCTCTTCGGCCAAAAGTTGCTTAACACAGAGTGCGATCGTATATTCTTCCCCCAGATATTTACCCTGCGAGTCGATCAGTGCCAGGCGATCTGCGTCAGGGTCCTGACAAAATCCGATATCACACTGATGCGAGACGACTTCGTTTGCCACGTCCTTTAGATTGTCCGCCGTCGGTTCCGCCGGGTGAGCAAACTGTCCGTTCGGTTCTTTACCGAGCACGGTGATGTTGCAACCAAGCTTTTCCAACAGCGGGATGCCCAGTACCGAGCCACATCCGTGGTTGCAATCCAGTAGAACTCGGAACCGCTGCTGCTTAATCTTTTCGATCTCAGTCAGAGCTAGTAGCTTTTCCAGATGGGCAGCGTTGGTGTCCGCGAGTGATTCGATGGAGCCAGAGTTCGTCTCTGCCGGGGTTTTGCCACGGTGATAAAGTTCCAGTAATTCGGCGCCTTTCTGAGCGTTCAGAATGCGACCATCTGCGCCATAGAGTTTCAGTCCGTTGTACTGAGGAGGGTTGTGACTGGCAGTGACCTGGACGGCACCGGCTGCTTGATGTTTCAGTATTTCCACTCCGACCGTAGGGGTTGCCATCACGTTGGCATAGAGAATATCAAAGCCATACTGTGTCAGTCTGTTTTGTACCCAACGGCAAATCATCTCGCCTGAATCACGGCCGTCGCGGCTGAGGATGACAGGGCCCTGGGCACCCTGTTGTGACAGTTGATAGGCGTAGGCTGAGATATACTGTTCGATCAGATTCTGTGTTAACGAGTCGCCCACAATGGCACGCAGGCCACTGACGCTGATGATCGGTTTGGAAGCCATGGATTTGTTGAAGGTCGTCGTTGTACGATTGGCACTAGGAACAAGCAGGTGGAGCAATCATAGTCGTAATGGTACCTGCGGGAAATAGCTATATCAAAAGCGGTATTGTTGTGATTAAAATTCAAAGGCTCCTGTGCGGCACCATGAACGTCGCTTGGTGGGGGTTGGATTTCTTTGTTTGATTGTGAGTTGTAAGGACATGCTAGCTTTGAAATGGCTGGGAGCAAGGCTATTGTTTCCGGTAACGTTGGCCTGGAATTTCCTGCTCGGGCGTATCCTGAAACTGCGAAACTGGTGGGACTTCGTTGATGAGCACGTTATCGTCGGGGCATTTCCCTTTCCGTTTGACGTCGACAACATGGCTGCCGAAGGTGTACGAGCTGTCGTTAATACGTGTAATGAATACAGTGGTCCGGTCGCCAAGTACGAAAAACACTCGATCGAACAATTGCGGATCCCCACGATCGACTTCACTTCACCTTCGCTGGCGGACATCAAAAAAAGTGTCGCCTTTATTACCCGGCATGTTGAGCAGGGCAATACGGTCTACATTCACTGCAAAGCAGGTCGTGGTCGCAGCGCCACCGTGGCACTCTGCTGGCTCATGGCTTTCCGGTCGATGGATCCCTGGCAGGCTCAGCAACATCTGCTTGACCACCGTGCCCATGTGCATAGCACATTACCCGAACGTAAGGTCGTCAAACAGTATTGGGATGAACTGCAGCAGTCCGGCGGCGAAGCGGTGGAAGCGAGGGCGACAGTGTCTGAGGACGAGGTAAGTCGTTAGCTGAATAACTCGATCGCTTTTGCGATGGCTTGTATCAGTTTGTCTACATCTTCGCGCGTGTTGTAGACGTAAAAACTGGCACGAGCACTGGCAGAAATACCCAATCGACGATGCAGTGGCATGGCACAGTGATGCCCGGCTCGAATCGCAACGCCCTGGTTGTCTAATGCATGAGTCAGGTCGTGAGGGTGCAGGTTATCCACAGTGAAACTGACAACCCCCGCTTTTGCATCAGGGTGTGGGCCGAGAATGTTGATGGTACCCAAAGCTTCCAGTTGCTCGTGAGCGTAGCTGGCCAGCGCGTGTTCGTGCTGTTGAATATTTTCCATACCAACCTGCCGGAGATAGTCGATGCAGGAAGGAAACGCCAGCACGGGCGTAATCGCCGGCGTACCGGCTTCAAATTTTGCGGGTAGTGAGGCTGTGGTGAAGCCTTCTTCCGAGACAACATCGATCATCGAACCACCACCCAGAAACGGAGGCATTGCTTCCAGTAATGTCTCTTTACCGTAAAGTATCCCGACGCCGGAGGGTCCCAGCATTTTGTGAGCACTGAAGGCGATGAAGTCAGCATCCAGGTCGGTGACGTCGACGGACTTATGAGGGACTGCCTGAGCGGCATCCAGCACGACGACGGCGCCGGCATCATGAGCCAATTGAGTGATGCGTTTTGCAGGCGTGTAGGTTCCCAGGACATTGGAGGCCATGGTGCAAGCTACAATTTTGGTTCGCTCAGAAAGCAGACTTTCGAAATCGTCCAGGTCCAGCTGGCCATCTTCGGTGATGTCGCACCATCGAATGGTTGCCCCGGTTCGCTCGGACAGCTGTTGCCAGGGGATGATATTGGAGTGGTGTTCCAGTCGGGTTAACAGGATTTCATCACCGGCTGAAATATTCGCATCCCCCCAACTACGTGCAACCGTGTTGATCGCCCCAGTCGTACCAGTCGTGAAGATCACTTCATGTGATTTCTGAGCTTTGATGAATGCTGCGATTGCCTCACGGGATTCTTCGTACAATGCGGTGCTCGTATCACTTAACCAGTGTGCTCCTCGATGAACATTTGCATAGACGGTGCTATCGATACGGCTCAGAGCATCAATGACACTCTGTGGTTTCTGAGCAGACGCAGCACTATCCAGATAGACTAACGGGACATCGTCATGCACCGTTTGTTGCAGGATGGGAAAGTCGTTTTTCAGGGTGGCTGCATCGAGCATGATCGGCTTCTCGTAAAACGTTGACACGACTCATTCTAAGCATGTCCTGCGATTTCATAAATGGGCTAACTGTTACGCCAGAGGATGTCCCGGGAAATGTCCAGCGATTCCAGTTCAGCTTCGACGTCCTGCAGAAACCGCTTAGCATCCTGAGGGTAACCGGCTGTTGGTTTGAGGTTCGTTATGCGTTGCGACCACCAGTGATTAAAAGCATCCATCGTTAACTCCCGAGTGTATTTGGCAAACATCGATGCTAATGCTGCCGGTAGAAAACTTTCTCCTTTGGCGGCAAACCGGCAATGAACTCGTTGTTCACTCGGTCCCCAGGCATAGCGACTGATTTCACGGCTCTCTTCGTAAATCTCTACGAGGTATTCCGGAAATAACTGCTGCAGGATGTGGCTGTATTGATTGCGACCACCATGTTTGTCGCAGTGAACAAGCGTTTTCCCGGCGGGCAGTTCTTCGGTAATCTGTCGAGCCAGGGTGATGGAACAATGAGAGAGTAAGGCTCCTTTGGTTGGGAAACTGTTCAGCAGGACATTGAATCGGTGAGCCGGGAGGCACCAGACCTTCGCTCCCAGAAAATCGACCCCACTCTCTGGTAGGAAACGCTGCACAAGCTGTCGCAATTGACTGAGGTTGTCTTTTTCCAGGTCGCAGGGGAGCGTTCGATCATAGTTTTGAAACCAGGGTGACCGAGCAGACCATTCATTCCATTTCACGGCGTAAGTTTGCATCCATTGGTCAAACGAGCGAGGCGGGTTTGAGAGCAGTGGAAAGACGGCTCGTTCCAGATTCTTCAGTCCTCCTCCAGGCTTGTATGCCAGTTTCGAATCACCAATCATGATGCGTGATTTGTCTTTCAGCGAGTTAGATACCAGCTGGTCCAGAAGCGAATAGAGTTCGACGTGGTCACTCAGCAGATCATCGGGAAGGCTCCAGTAGGTTGCTGCAATGCATAGCGGCCCCAGAAAAGGACCGTAACCGGCTTCGTCAATTCCGATGAGATATGCCATAGCTGCCGTTAGGAAAGGAGAAGGAGTGCCTTGGATTGGTGGGTCTGCTGACTTCCCTGCAAGGCCTCGGCCTGGGGCCAGCAAGTAACCCGTATTCTAGAGAATTGTTGAGACCGATGGAGTGACGGGGACAAGTATATAAAAAGCCCGCTACAATACGACGACATGGTAGCTTCCGTGCCAGTTTTTAAACCGATCCGTGGTTTACTTGCTTCCCAACAAGAAAGACCCAGATATTGCGGTTTATTAGTAATAAAAATCGTACTGTAGTCGGGCTGGTTGTGTTTTTTGTTAGTTACTTAGTTCGTCAAATAGCTCCCTGAATTCCGGCATTTGTTGATTCAAGTACTCGACCCATCGCTGAGGATGCCAAAGCTCCACACAGACAGAAGCTCCGACGACAAATAGTGTGCCCCCCGGTTCGACTCCGAGGAATTCCCGGAACCCTTCGGGAATCACTAACCGGCCGCGACCGGCCAGTTGCAAGGGGACATGGCGAGTGCTGAGTAAACGCCCCAGTCGAAGTAATTGATTCGTCTGCTGTTCGAGTTTCCCCGCTTTCAGTTTGTCGGTTACCCAGGAGATACCCCGTTGAAGATGAGCTTCCCAGGGGTTGGCGTTCCACAGGCTGAGACAGCCTGGACGTTCTTTGGCAAGGATGAGCTCCGGACCTGCGTTTTGCAGATGCTCGGCAAGGTCGGATGGAATGGAAAGTCGATACCGCGGATCGAGTGTACGTCGATGTTCGCCAATCAATAGCGTTTCGTGCGAAGACATGGTGTCGTCTAACTAGCCTTTTCGACGTTGTTGAATCCAACGTGGTCACGATGCCTCCTTGCACCTTTCCCGTTTGAACGCGGTTTTAGTGTGGGCTATAATCCCACGGATAAGTTTGTTAATTATTAGGAGTGGGTATAAATCCCACACAATGAGTTTATTGAACTCAACAGGGATTGCAAGGATTTTCAGGTGAAAAAGAGATAAACCATCGTTTTTTTTGGATGGTGTTGGAGATGGGGCTCAGTTGCGAGTCAGGGCGCACCATGTCGAGTGGGCAGAAAGCCCACAAGGTCGGTCCCAGTTGCTTCCCAGTTGTGCCCAGTTGTGCCCAGTTGCTTCGAGTTGCTTCGAGTTGCTTCGAGTTGGAGCAGAGTTTTAATCAGCTCGGACTCGGTCCGAGATCCGTTGCGTCGGCTGTTACCCGTGGCGGGCCAATGAGTCCGAGGGCCGGAGGTGCAGAGTTGTTCTGAGAGGCTATCCGGTTCAGTCCGGGATGACTTTTTTACGGCGCAGAATGTGATGGTAGTGTTGGGCGAACCGATGGCTCTCATCACGTATGTACTGCAGCAGCCGCAAGGCATAGGAATTGCGACTTAGCCGCAATGGTTCGTCTTCGTTGGGACGATGGATCAGTTCCTCTTTCTTGGCGATGGAAAGCAGAATTGGAGGTGTGACGTTGATATCGCGGAAGGCGGCGATGGCTGCATTCAGTTGGCCCTTACCCCCATCGATCAGCAGTATGTCAGGAAAAAGCTCGTTCTCTTCACTCAGCTTCTTAAACCGTCGGCTGACAACTTCGTAGATGCTGCGGAAGTCATCCACACCTTGAACTTCATTAATACGAAATCTTCGATAGCCAGGTTTGAATGGCAGGCCATCGATGAACTGCACGAGGCTGGCGACCGTTTCCGATCCTCCCAGGTGAGCGATATCGACGCCTTCGATCGTGCGAGGTTCGAAATCAAGTCCCAGGACCTTTCGTAAGCCAGCGATTCCTTTACGAGGATCCGTATAGAAAACCTCCGGCTGCTCGTGGGTATCAAGATTGCCACGGCGGTCGAGTGATTCCAGCATCTTGATTTCATCCCGCAGTTTGGCGGCCAGCTCGAATTTCAGCTGCTTGGAGGCTGCTTCCATTTCTTTTTTCATGCTCTGGAGTAGCCGCGTCTTTTTACCGTCCAGCACCATTTGCAAACGGCGAATATCTTTAGCGTAATCTTCTTTGCTGATCTGCAGATTGCAGGGGGCCGAACATTGGTCGATGGCAGCCAGCAGGCAAGGGCGGTACCATTTCCATTTTTCGTCATTGGCGTCAATGTCGAGCGTACAATTACGGAATTTGAATATTCGTTGGAGTACACTCAGCGCGCCGTGCAGCGAGCCAGCACTGGTGAAGGGGCCATACAATCTGGCATTTTTGTCTGGCGGTTCCCGAGTCACTTCCACTCGGGGATAGTCCTCCCGATTGGTGATCATGATATACGGAAAAGACTTGTCATCCCGTTGTTCTTTATTGTGCGGAGGCTGGATGTCTTTGATGAGTCGCGCTTCGGTAAGCAGTGCATCTACTTCGCTGGCACATTCCATAAAGTCAATATCATGGATTTCATGTAGCCAGTTACTGATCCGCGAGTCGTCGATTGAACGGTTGGTAAAATAGCTTCCGGCTCGGCTTCTCAGATTCTTCGCTTTGCCAATATAGATGACTCGCCCCACATCATCTTTCATCAGATAGATGCCGGGCGTCCTGGGGAAATGGCGCACCTTCACTCCTGCACGACGCCAACCAGCATATGCATCGTCATTCAGAACACCTTCAAACTGACCTGGCTTCTGGCTGGAGTCTGTCGGTGTGTCTTGAGAATCGTGATCAGGTGCATCGTCACTCATAAAACAGAGAGCCTGTTAGCTGGCATTGACGAACATCATGCGGAGGTTGTGCAGGACGCCGTTGAGCGCTTCTTCCTCACCCTGGCTGAGGTTCCCGCTGGTGCGCTCTTGAATAATCGCCAACATATCAATATGAAATTTGGCGGCTGACTTGTTCTTGATAACCTGACCGGTAGCTGGATCGGGGATCATCCCCAGGGCAAGCATCGCCTGAGTGTGATGCTGCATCAGCAACATGTCAAAACTGGCTTCCGGAAACTCGATATTTTCCAGATCGTTCTGTTGCTCATCTTCCGGTCCAGATTCGTTGGACGATTCGGAGGTATCCTCAGAGTCCGCCTCGGCGTCAGCGGCTACTTCTTCCGCTGCATCCTGTTCAACTTCATCGTTTGTCTCTGCAACAGTTTCTTCCAGAGGTGTTTCTTCGTTGGCTTCTTCGTCGTTCAAATCAGGTGTTTCTGGTGTATCAGACATGGGTCATTTCTCCTGTAGGTTGTCCCGAATTCCTAATATATACCAAGGGCGCAGACAGAGACGCACATGGAGTGCGGATTCACCAAACTATTGCAGATGATTCAGCGGACCGCAGCTGTTGTCGGAAGTCAATCTGGCGCCCGGCTGAGCGAAAGGATTACTCTCAAGTATCCAGAGATTCCAGCGGTTCCTGTACATCCTGATCGCTAGCGGCGTCGCCACGTGAAAGGCGTCGTTTGACTGCAGCTGCGATGAAGCCGGCAAAAAGCGGGTGCGACTTGGTCGGTTTGGATTTGAATTCCGGATGGAACTGGACGGCCACAAACCAGGGGTGACCTGGGATTTCGACGATTTCCGGTAACAGTCCATCCGGGCTGGTCCCCGAAACGATCATGCCATGCGCGGCGAACTGAGTTCGATAGACATGATTGAATTCGTACCGGTGGCGGTGCCGTTCTGAAATCTCCTGCTGCTGATAACAATCTCTCGCTCGACTATCCTCGGCCAGTACGCAGGGTTGAGCTCCGAGACGCATCGTTCCACCCTTGTCTGTAATATTCTTCTGCTCGTCTAGCAGGCAAATGACAGGATGAGGAGTGTTCTTGTCGAATTCAGTAGAATGAGCCTTCTCAAGTTTGACAACATTCCGGCCAAATTCGATACATGCCGTCTGCATGCCCAGACAAATACCGAAAAACGGGATTTCACGTTCCCGGGCAAAACGTACGGACTGAACTTTTCCTTCGATACCGCGTTCCCCGAAACCGCCCGGTACCAGAATTCCATCGAAACCTGACAGCAGACGTTCTGGTCCTTCATGTTCCACCAGTTCACTCTGAATAGGGACAATCCGCACCTGAGCCCGATTGTGTATGCCGGCGTGATCGAGTGCTTCGTAGATCGACTTGTAGGCGTCTTTGTGTTCAGCGTATTTGCCTACTACCGCAATGCTGATTTCTTGCTGAGGATTACGCAAATCGTGCAGCAGCGTTTTCCAATTATCCAGATTGGCTTCCGGAGTGCTGAGCCCAAGGCGGTTGGTGATCAACTCATCCAGCTTCCGTTCTTTGAGTGCCAGCGGAACTTCGTAGATGGAGAAGTCCATGTCCTTCTCTTCAATAACAGCATCCAGAGGCACATTACAGAACAGAGCGATCTTTTCGCAGTCTTCCCGGGAGATCTCCTGCTCAGTTCGGCAGATCAGAATGTCCGGTTGGATCCCAATTTCTCTCAGTTGGCCAACACTGTGCTGAGTCGGCTTGGTTTTAAGTTCGCCGGCAGCTTTGAGGTAAGGGACCAGTGTCAGGTGGATGTAGAGGCAGTTTTCTTTGCCAACATCCAGTGAAAACTGACGGATTGCTTCCAGAAATGGTTGACTCTCAATGTCACCCACCGTACCACCAATTTCTGTGATCACTACGTCCGTGTCATCGTCGACCAGTCGCTTGACCACATTTTTGATTTCGTTGGTGATATGAGGGATCACCTGAACAGTCTTGCCCAGAAATTCTCCCTGTCGTTCCTTTTCGATGACCGACAGATAGATTTGCCCCGTTGTATAGTTAGAGTCGCGAGTTAGTGGGCTGTTGGTGAATCGTTCGTAATGACCAAGGTCCAGATCGGTCTCACTACCGTCATCCAGCACATAAACTTCTCCGTGCTGGTAAGGGCTCATCGTGCCAGGATCCACATTGATATAGGGATCCAGTTTTTGCATTTTAACCTTCAGGCCCCGTTGCTCCAGGAGCAAACCAATCGAAGCACTCGTTAGCCCCTTTCCCAAAGAACTAACTACACCACCGGTTACAAAAATATGCTTGGTCATTGCTTATCTCAGATGTGATTCCATTCAGGATTCTTACCGACCACCAGTCCGTAAAACGACAGGGGCGATAAAGGCAGGGACGTCCTTTGTCCGGCCTTTTTGTATGTTTTTGCCCTGTTTGGAACGCATTTCTGCCTGCTTGGAGCAAGCTACTCGAAACGGTGAGTATCAAGCAACACGCCCACAATTGGACAATTTTAACGATTTCTTTCCAATCTGACAAACGCCTCATAATCTGCAGGTGTATCAATGCCCAGAGAAGGCTCTTCGATGATCCCCACCAGGATGGTATGTCCGTGGGACAGGACACGTAGTTGCTCAAGACTCTCCAGTTTTTCCACTTCAGACTGAGGTAAATTCGTGAGTGTGAGCAGGAACTCGCGTCGGTAGGCATACAGCCCAATGTGTTGATGAAAGTGGGCCGGATTCGCGTCCAGCAGACTCTCCTCCCAATTTCGAGCGTGAGGAATCACACTGCGACTGAAGTACATTGCCCGTTGTTGGTGGTCGAAAACAACTTTGACGCAGGCAGGATCTTCCAGCTGAGCTCTATTTCGAATTGGCGTGCCTAGCGTGGCCATCACTGCATCCGGGTTGGATTCAAGCAGTTCGACCACCGTATCAATGGCCTCTGCCGAAATATCAGGTTCGTCCCCCTGAACATTAACGATAATGTCCACATCCGGCAGGTTGTGAGCGACTTCTGCCACGCGGTCGGTTCCGCTGGGAGCTTCTGGGTCGGTCAAAACCACGGAACCACCAAATGCTTCCACGGCGTCAGCGATCCGTTGATGATCGGCCGCTACGACGATTCCCTCAGGCCGAGTTGCCTTGATTGCCGACTCATAGGTGTGCTGGATCAGCGGTTTCCCAGTTTCGCTGAGAAGCAGTTTCTCAGGTAGACGAGTCGATTGGAGACGAGCCGGAATGACGATGAAACTGACCATCACGATTTCTTCCTTGATCCATGGGGTGAGGTCGATCAGAAACCAAACACGATTTGACCAATAATATACGTCAACAGGGGAAGTAAGACGATAGATACCAGATTGAGAACCATCCCGGCGCGAACCATCTGACGAATCGTCGTCTGACCTGCGGCAAAGACAATGGCATTGGGAGGAGTAGCAACCGGTAGCATGAATGCACAACTGGCTGCCAGAGTTGCTGGAATGAGGAGCAATTTAGGATCCACCTCCAGATTGCCAGCCAGCGTTACGAGCAGCGGAAGGATAAGTGCTGCAGTTGCAGTATTGCTGGTGACTTCGGTCATGAAAATCATTGCTGCTGTCACAACAAACATGATGACCAGCATAGCGGTTGCTCCGGATGGAGTCACAGCGTCGCAAATGATGGCTCCGAGTCCCGTCGATTTAACGGCCCCGGCGAGCGCCAGCCCTCCGCCGAACAATAGCAGCACACCCCAGGGTAATCTGGTGGCGGTTTTCCAGTCCATCAATGCCGTACCCGGATGGCCCAAGGCCGGAATGATAAACAGTAGTAGCGAGGCCGTCATGGCAATGATCGTATCGTCAATGTATACGACGTTAGGAAATAGCTCCTGCAGCCAGGCCCATTTGGTAAAGAAGCTGCGAGTAATCCATAAAACAGCGGTCAGGCTAAACAGAATGGCGATCGTCTTTTCCGGTTTGCTCATGGGGCCGAGCTTTCTCAATTCATCCTGAATCAGCTCCCGACCTCCTTCAAGTTTCGGAAGATTGATTCGGAAAATTGAACGAGTCATCAGTAGCCAAATGATGATCAGGAAGATAAAGGCGGAGGGTAACCCGAAGGCCATCCATTGACCAAAACTGATTTCGATCCCATGCTGTTCCAGAATATCCCGTAGTAGCAGATTGGTCGGAGTGCCCAGGAAGGTTCCCAGCCCACCGACCGAAGCGGAATAGGCGATGCAGAGCATCAGGCAGGCGGCGAAGTTATCGAGTCGGGACGAGTCCAGTTGAGGATTCTTTTCCCGCATGAGCGCGATCAGGCTCAAGGCAATCGGTAACATGACAACCGTTGTGGCGGTATTGCTGATCCACATACTCAATAAAGCCGTGGTTGCCATGAAACCGGCGATCAGTCGTACTGGTTCGGTGCCGAGCGCCAGAATGGTCATCAGTGCAATACGTTTGTGCAGATTCCAACGCTCAATGGCCAGCCCTAACAGAAAACCTCCCATCATCAGGAATACGAATTTACTGGCATAGCTGCGCGAGGTGACTTCAAACAGACTGGTCGGCTTTTGGGACCAGATAGACGGAAGCGGGACGGTCACTCGTCCCTGAGCAGTCAGGATTACACCTTGCTTATATGTCATCTCTTTTAACTGCCCAGACCCTGTTCGAAGTTCGTTCGGTTGCACGGTATCGTCGAATGGCTCACCAAAGCGGGGATTATCCAGATCCCAACGAACTGTTTCGTGCAGTTGTGGATTGGTAGCGATTTTTTCGCCGACACCAAAAATTGGGAAAAGCGCCAGCGGGAGCATGGCGGTAGCTGCCAAAGGGATCGCTTCAGTAATCCACCAGACTGCCATCAGGACGACAGTGCAGGCAGTCGCCAGTGCGGCGGATGGCATGCTGGTTTGCGTCTTTAGCAGGGCTGCCAGCAGGATGGCAAGTAGTGGTCCCAGCCAGCGCCCGGTTCGGCTGATACTGGAAATCTGCGGCGGCTCGGTGGGTTGCTCGGATTCTCGCGTTGCCTGATCGGTCATGGGCCGGAGCCAGTAGGGGTGAATGTGGGTTGGAGTGGAATTGGTAGGTGAGTCCGACCAATCTACCTGCTAGGAAAACCGGTGCTCTCTATGGTAACATCAATAATAGCAATGGTGCTCTGCGCGGATTGCAAAAGAGGTGCCGGTACGTTGTAGAGACAGCGGTGATTTAGAGAAACAGATATAGAGAGAGCAGGAATATGTCAAAGTCGTTTTTATCCATAATTGCGCTGCTAGGTACTTTGGTTGGCAGCTTGGCACAGGCAGCCGATTGGCCTACTTGGCGTGGACCTTTGCGTGATGGTATTTCTCAGGAAAAAGGCTTGCTGCAGGCCTGGCCTGCCGGAGGACCTCAGAAGGTCTGGACATTTAATAATGCCGGCCTGGGTTACTCCAGCTTTGCAATTGCCGATGGTGTGCTGTACACCCTGGGAACTCGCGGTAATGCCGAAATCCTGCTTGCACTTGATGCCAATACCGGGAAAGAAAAATGGGTGTTAAGCCTGAGCAATATCCTGGAAAACGGATGGGGCAATGGCCCTCGTGCTACTCCCACCGTTGCCGATGGAAATGTCTACGTTCTTTCCGGAGTCGGTACTCTGGTTTCTGCTACGACAGCTGGAAAAGAGAATTGGAAAATCAGTTTGAGTGACTTTGGTGGAAGAAAACCAAACTGGGGTTACTGTGAAAGTGTGACGGTTGATGGAGACAAGGTCATTTGTACTCCTGGTGGATCTCAGGGAGCCGTATTGGCTGTGAGTGTCAAGGATGGCAGCAAGATCTGGCAAAGTTCCGATATCACTGATGGTGCCCAGTATGCCAGCCTTGTGCCCGTTGAACTGGGTGGAGTCAAACAGTATGTCCAAATGACTCAGCAGCATGTCTTTGGTATCAATGCGAAAACGGGAGAACTGGCTTGGAAGAGTCCCTGGGAAGGGCGAACGGCATCGATTCCTACACCAATTGTCAGTGGAGCGAACGTCTACATTACTTCCGGCTATGGAGTTGGTTGCAAGCTGGTTCAAGTGAAAGGTTATGAGGCAACGGAAGTCTATCGTAATCAGGTTATGAAGAATCATCATGGCGGAGTGATCCTGCTGGATGGATACCTGTATGGGTACTCCGATGGCCCCGGCTGGATTTGTCAGGATTTCAAGACCGGTGAAATGGTTTGGAACAATAAGACGTTTGGTAAAGGGGCTGTCGCTTACGCTGATGGTCGTCTGTATGCCCAGTCCGAAGGTACTGGAGAGATTGCACTGCTGGAGCCAACGCCGCAGGGCTACAAAGAGCATGGTAAGTTTCGCATGAGCCCGCAGTCGACGATTCGCTCGCAACGGGGAAGAATCTGGACTCACCCCGTGATCAGCGGCGGTAAGCTTTATGTGCGGGATCAGGACCTGATTCACTGTTACAACATCAAAAAGTAAGTTCAACATACTTTTCGAATGTGTAGTAATGGCATTTAATAGCTAGGTGCCATAAGGGGCCTGTAGCTCAGTTGGTTAGAGCAGGGGACTCATAATCCCTTTGTCGGCGGTTCGAGTCCGTCCAGGCCTACTTCGGAAATGTCAGCAGCGTGACATCTACCCTCCAATAGAACTCCTTCTCCCTCTCATCCATTCGGCAGGAAGAAGGAGTTTTTTAATGCGCGACGCGTTTCCAATAAGTGCCACCCACTCGAACTGCGGTATTGAAATAAGTGCCACCCACTCGGTTGAAATAAAAATCAGTCTGAAACCGCGGCAAAAAAGTGGGTGTCACTTATTGGGCACGCAAAATTGATCTGAAATGACTTCGAATGAGTGGGTGGCACCTATTGGGAGATGTGTTTTTTGAAGAAGTCAGAAATGAGTTGTTGCGGTTTGCCCTGGTAGAAGTTGTCGCCGCCGTGAAGGCCACCGTGAATGACATGGAATGTCACCGGTCGGTTCATTTGCTTGTATTTACCATGTAACTCATGAGATTGATTAATGGGTACCTGAGGATCCTGATCTCCGTGAATCAATAAGAGTGGTGGGTCGTTCTTATCCACATGCTCAACCGGACTTGCAAGTCGCGCCAGCTCCTTATTCTTCTCCGGACGACTTCCCAACAACAATTCCAGTGCCGGCACTCGGACACTGAGGCCGTGCGGAGTCGATTGATCCAGAATGGTCATGAGATTCGTGGGGCCATACAGATCTACGATGGCGTGCACATCTGAAGAAGCATCGGGGAAGACGCCGAGCTTCCCTTCAAGATCTTCGTGCCCATTGGTGACGCCCAAAAGAGCAGCCAAGTGTCCTCCGGCTGACGCACCCGCAACCCCAATCTTCGCAGCAGAGACCTTCCAATGTCCTGCTGTTGCTCGCATAAATCGGACAGCCGCTTTCAGATCATGCATTTGTGCCGGGAATTTGGCCATTGGTGAAAGTCGGTAATCAATACTGGCCACCGCAAATCCCTGCCTGACCAGAAACAGCAGCGGCATTCGGTCTTTGGAACCTCGCCTCCATGCTCCTCCGTGTACCCACATCACCAGAGGAGCTTCTTGCACATCGTGTGGTAAATACAGGTCCAGCAGCAGGCGGTGGTCGTCCACCTTCGCATATTCGACATTATTGATACGGTCATAGCCGTCGTGACGGGAGGTGTTATCCGCAGACGCGACAGTTACATCGGCGAGTACGATAGCCAAGCCCAGTAGAGCGGGTAACGTAAATAGTTTGGTGGAGACGTTCATAAGGCAATCCAATCAGTTTTACATTCCTGTGACATCCATTTTAAGCCAGAGGCAGGCTGGAATGCACGTTTGGTGTGAGGGTTTACAGAGTATCGGGGATGACCCATAATTCGACTTTATCGCATGTCGGCATACTGCCGGTGCTGGTTAACGCACTCATAAAGACCTCTCGATGTCAGATACCACTTCACACAAGACTCCTGGTGGCCGGGAAGTTCAGCCTCACGACTCTCAAATACATTGCGTACAACCGGGAGGCGGAGTTTGCATGCGTATCGAGTTGTTATGGGGGCATGTACGGCGAGCCTACCTCAAGCTGTTCCGCCGCGGATACGTTCGCCGAATGGCAGCAACTCGCCAAGGTGAAACCAACCAGTGCCCCTGGGATGTGCTGGATCCGCGAGATTTGAAATTCTACGCGAATCAGCCCGGCTATTACTGGGATCGGGAAGATGATCCATTTACCGGTCGCGAGAACCTGGGATTTGCTCGGGCAGGTCTGGCCGAGATGATTATTTTCTCGTCCGTCCTCCTGCCCACATTGGCTCTGTTTATTTTTCTCGCTCTCACCAACTCACCCTGGTGGTGGGCCGCGGCATTGGTTCCGTTACTGTTGGAAGCCGAAGTGATCTGGTTTTTCCGTAATCCGAAACGGGTTGTTCCGCAGGAGTCGGGCACTGTCGTTTCGCCAGCCGATGGCAAGATCGATTTAATCGAAGAAATAGAACATGACGATGTGATTGAGGGGCCGGCGATCAAAATTGCTATTTTCCTGTCTGTCTTTAACGTCCACATAAATCGTGCTCCTATCGCCTGTACGGTCATCGCATCCCGATACCGTCAGGGAAAATTTCTGAGTGCCCTCAGGCCAGAATCTGCCTGGGAAAACGAGCGTCTCGAATTATGGCTCGAATCGACCGAAGCACCTCATCGCGTGATACGAGTGCGTCAGATCACAGGGCAACTGGCACGCCGTATCGTATGTTGGGCGAAGACCGGTGAATCTTTTGAGCGTGGAGAACAGTTTGGGATGATTAAACTGGGTTCGCGGACGGAGCTGATCCTTCCCAAGGAGGAGGGACTGGAAGTACTGGTGAAGCTCGGTGATAAAGTGAAGGCCGGCTCTACCGTTTTTGCCAGGTATCAATAACGGGCTCATTAGGAAGACCTCGCTGTCGGGACTATAATCAATGCTATGAACAAGGATTTGATAGAAGATCTTGACGTGAATCTCGATGACGATCTGTCGGACGATTCCAAATTCCCGATCTTGCCGACGTTGATGACGCTGGGCAACGCCATTTGTGGTTTGACAGCCATCGGCTTGGCAACCAAAGCAGTGGGAGTCAAACTGGCTTCCGAGGGAATGCAGAACGTGGAGGCATTGAACCTGGATCCAGCAGCCTACGAAGCGTTACGGTATGCGGGGATATTGATCTTTCTGGGAATGCTTTTCGATGCACTCGACGGTCAGGTTGCGCGACTGTTAAACCAGACGAGCAAATTTGGTCTGGAGCTCGACAGTCTGTGTGACGTGATTACTTTCGGAGTTGCTCCTGCATTCATCATGATATTTTTTGGTGATATTTTTCATCCCAGATTCATGAAAGGTGCGGCCGGGATTTATACGCTTTGTGCCATTCTTCGTCTGGCCAGGTATAACGTCGAGGCTGAGGAGGATAGCGATTCATCCTACTTCCGTGGATTACCGTCACCGGCTGCCGCAGGAACGATTGCAACATTTGCCATGGCCATGCCTGACATTATGCTGCAGCGTAACGTGATCCTGGAAAGTGTGAACATTGACTTATACCAATTGGTGATGATCGTGGTACCACCTCTGACAGTCGTGCTGGGCTGGCTCATGGTTTCCGGCGTTCGCTATCCTCATCTGGCGAAGCAACTGGCCCAAAAGAAGTCGATGAAGCGTCATTACTTCAAGATCGTGCAAATACTTTTCGCCGTCATCTTTGCCCTTATTTTTCAAGAGTTTGCATTGCCAGTCATCTTCCTCTACTATCTGGCAGGTTCGCCATTGGTGAATCTATGCAGACGTCTGGTTCAGGCGAGAAAAAAAACTTCCGCTGAACCAGCGGAAGCCTGATGGTCTGACAGGTTGATTTCAGCTGCAGACGGTTCTACGCCATGGCCGTCACCAGCCTGTCGGCGGAAAACTGCTCGCAGCGGCTACCCGTTGAATCGTAAACAAAGAGTTTGTTTTTGACACTGTCCCACACGGCCGTCAATGTTACCTGACGAGGGCCGCTGACGCTGAACAGCACGCCACATGGATCTCCTCCTCGTGTGAGTGGTCGTTCCTGGAGCGGAAATTGAGAAGATTCAAGTTGACCTATGTTGCAGAGTGTTTGATGAACTAACTGGCGAAGATGATCCTCTTTCAAAGTAGCAGGTTTCTCAGGCATCCTGGTAAGCATAGCAGCACCTCAGTTGACGACGCGGGATACACATTTTTCCGATTGACGGGTCCAGCTCAGGTTGACGTTTAACGAGGTCAAACGATGGACATGACCGAAATGTAATATGCAGATTCAAGAAGAGTGATGGGGTTAGTTTCAGTTATCGGAATGCACTTGAAATTGATAAAGCAGCCGCTCTCTATTTTTTATGGATTCTCAAGAAATGATTTTGTGAAATGTGAAGCCTTACCGATTGCTCAGTCCCTTTACTTACCGACTCGGCGCGCTAAGTGTAAACTGAAGGCAATCACATTTGAATTGCGGTTTTTTAACAGAGAAAATGACAAACCAACTTGTCGGAAAAATTGATTCTGTGGTGCTGTCCGGTTCTCGTGGTGAACATGAACCGCAAGAGCGATATGGAACCTCAGTGCGTGTCACGGTAGAAGAAGCAACTATCCATGGGGCTAAACTATTCCCTTCATGAAACGCGTGCCGAAGGAAATTGCCAGGGGGACAGATGATGAGCTGCTCAAAGGTGGCGATTTTTTTGGTACTGTTCGCGGAAGCGAATGCCAGGGTTAATTGCCGGCTCTGGAAACTGGTTCTTGTCGGAGTCCTAAATTGCAAACACTGTTTCGTCAGTTGATTCCGATCTGTCTGGTCATGGCCATTCCCATTATTCCCTTTCTGCTGTTTGGGGATGTCATGGAAGAATGGGTCACCCAGTTTGAAAACTCTACCTGGCTGGCAGGAATTGTAATTCTGCTTTTGTCTGGCGATATCTTTCTCCCTGTACCAAGCAGTGTGGTGTCGACCTTTACTGGTGGACAAATGCACTGGATGACCGGCACGTTGGTCTCCTGGACCGGAATGAATATCGGAGCGGTACTCGGATTCTGGTTCGCTAGCAAATATGGGCGGTCATTTGCACTGCGTTTTTCGCAGGAAGAAGATCTGGACCGAGCTGCTGGATTAACTCACCGTTTTGGCCCGGGCTTCCTTGTCCTGGCGCGAGGCGTTCCCGTTCTTGCTGAAGCCAGCGTTTTACTGATGGGAGTGCATGGACTCGGTTGGCGGCGGTTTCTGCTTCCTATCGTATTAAGCAACCTGGGTATTTCACTCGCCTACAGTGCCTTTGGCCATATTGCCAGGGAGCATGATTGGTTTCCTTTGGCCATGGGCGTAAGTATCGGCGTTCCAGTTTTATTAACATTAGTAGTACAACGATTTGTAAAAACCAGAAGCGAGTCCCCCGTCGTGGACTCAGCCACTACGCAGGAAAGTGAATTAGATGACTAACGAAGATGCAGCTGCTGACCAATTAGCTGCTTTGCTTGAATCGGTTACTCCCGGAGCCGGAGTCCTGGACGTTCAGACGAAAGCCCCGGGGCCAAGCGGAGCATTGCCCTTAACGGATGAGATTCTGCGAACCTGGTCGAGTGGTGACTTGTTTGGTTTGACTCAGAATGCAGGGATGGGCTGGAACCCTGAAGACCTGTTACGTCCTCAGTATCTCGTTCTGAGTACCCAGGGGGGGATGCGAGCGGAAGACGGTTCGCCGATTGCGCTCGGGTATCATACTGGTCACTGGGAGGTCGGTTTACTGGTACAGGCCGCCTCGCAGACGATCAAGGAATTGGGAGGTATTCCTTTTGCTGCCTACTGCAGCGATCCTTGTGACGGTCGCAGTCAGGGAACGACCGGGATGTTTGATAGTCTGCCCTATCGAAATGATGCGGCCGTTGTCATGCGGCGGTTGATTCGTTCACTGCCTACTCGCCAGGGACTCCTGGGGGTGGCGACATGTGATAAAGGGCTGCCGGCCATGATGCTGGCACTTAGCGGGCAAAATGACCTGCCGGGCATCATCGTCCCCGGGGGAGTGACTTTGCCGCCGGAAGAAGGTGAGGATGCTGGTGCAGTCCAAACAATTAGTGCTCGTTACGTTCACGGCGAAATCACACTGGAAGATGCCTCGGTTGCCGGGTGCCGAGCTTGTGGCACGCCAGGTGGGGGTTGTCAGTTTTTGGGGACGGCGGCTACCAGTCAGGTTGTCGCCGAAGCGATGGGGATGACTCTTCCCCATGCAGCCTTGGCTCCAAGTGGGCAGGCGATCTGGATCGACAACGCTATCCGTAGTGCTCATGCCTTGAAACAGCTGGTCGATAGGAACCTGACATTAAAAGATATTGTCACCGATGCCTCGATACGTAACGCGATGGTTGTCCATGCTGCCTGTGGCGGTTCCACCAACCTGTTGCTGCATATCCCTGCCGTAGCTTACGCAGCCGGATTGAAACGTCCTTCGGTTGATGACTGGAGTGAAGTTAACCGCCAGGTTCCTCGTTTTGTTGATGTACTTCCCAACGGTCCGGTGAATCATCCGACCGTACAGTTCTTTCTGGCGGGGGGAGTTCCTGAAGTGATGCTTCATCTGCGAGAAATGGGGCTGCTGGACACGTCCGTGTTAACGGTGACTGGACAGACACTCGGTGTCGTTCTGGATTGGTGGCAACAGTCGGAACGAAGAGAGCAGCTGCGGACTCGACTGGTTCAGCAGGATGGAGTGAACCCGGATGATGTGATCATTTCGCCGGCCGAAGCGGTTCAGCGTGGGCTTACCAGTACGGTCTGTTTTCCCCAGGGAAATCTTTGTCCCGAAGGTTCGGTGATCAAAGCAACGTCGATCGATCCGTCTGTCGTGGATGAGGATGGTGTTTACCGCAAAGTGGGGCAGGCACGCGTCTTTACCTCGGAACGGGACGCAATTATGGCAATTAAAGGCCAGATCGAACCAGCTTTGAAGCCAGGAGATATCCTGGTACTGCTGGGACGCGGGCCATTGGGGACCGGCATGGAGGAAACGTATCAACTTACCTCGGCCCTGAAATTTCTGAAGTGGGGTAAAGAGGTTGCCATCGTCACGGACGCTCGTTTCTCAGGTGTCAGCACCGGTGCCTGTATTGGGCATGTTGGTCCTGAAGCGTTAGCCGATGGTCCGATTGGCCGAGTACGGGATGGAGACCGTATTGAAATTATCGTGGATCGTAATGAACTGACAGGGTCGGTTAATCTGGTGGGCACGGCCGAAGAGGACCTGACTGCCGAGCAGGCTGAACAGTTACTCGCTTCCCGGGAGATGTTCCCAGGTTTGACGGAAGATCCTGCTTTGCATGATGATACCCGGTTATGGGCGGCCCTCCAGAAAGTTGGAGGAGGTACCTGGGGGGGCTGTGTATACGACGTTGAAAAAATTGTCGAAACGCTGGAAGCTGGAGCCAGGGCACTAGGTAACGATTCGTAAAATATATTGCCCGATAGGGGCCCGCTTGGTGATTGTCACGGAGAGCAGAAACTTGAAGATTCGATTCATTCATTTCCTGTTACTAACTTTACTTGTTCTGGCCGGTCAGCAGCTATTGGCTGATGATCATTATCTCGATCCTGCCGGTGCAAAAGGACGGCTTGTTCTTGCAGGTGGCGGCAAGATTCCAACAGAAGCTCAAGCACAATTTGTCCAATGGGCTGGCGGTGACAAGGCGCAACTGTTGGTGGTAACCACAGCTTCAACAGATGCCGGTACGGACGGGCAAGCCCGGTTCGTCGCACCGTGGAAAAGTCTGGATATTGGCAGTGTCACATTGGTACACGCTCGTTCCCGCGCAGAAGCTGATGAGGATGCTCTTATACGTCAACTTGAGAAGGCTACAGGTGTCTGGTTTGTCGGTGGAGATCAGCAGCGAATTATTGATACGTATGTAGGAACGGCGTTTGAGCAGCAACTGGATAAGCTATTGGAGCGTGGCGGCGTAGTAGGTGGTACTAGCGCGGGGGCCGCGATTCAGTCCAGGATTGCTATTGTCGGAGGTAGTCGCCGCGCACTGTGGGATACCGGGCTGGATTTATTACCCGGAACGATTATCGATCAGCATTTTTCTGAGCGTGACCGAATGGGGAGGTTACAGCAAGTTACCCGTAAACATGAATCCCGGATTGGATTAGGGATTGATGAGCAAACGGCATTGCTTGTCGATCGTCGATTTATGAAAGTTGTTGGCGATGGAAAGGTAACGGCAGTCTTTCCTGTTTCGCGGCGAGGACAGGAGGAGGCAAAAATTTACGCAGCGGATTCCATGATCGATCTGACCAGCTTGAGACGAATCGCCCGCGATCGGGTACTGAAGACATTTCCTCCTGCTAAAATTGTTCCTCCTGTCGTTGAAACAGGGACACTGATGATAGTTGGAGGAGGCCGCATGCCAATGGAATTGGTAAAAGAGTTCATCGCCGCTGCGGGAGGGGAAGACGCTCATATAGTTGTCCTGCCGACATCCATGCCAGATCCTTTGCCTGCGGACTATGGGAAACGGATGTTTGAAGCTGGTGGTGCCAAAAATATAACCGTACTGACTCAGCGGATTCGCAGTGACGTTGAATCTCAGGCGGTGCTGGAAGCTTTGAAAACGGCGGACGGGATCTGGTTTGGTGGTGGTCGCCAATGGCGATTTGTGGATGCGTATGAATACACCAAAGCCTATCCGTTGTTTCACGCCGTTCTTGCCAGAGGTGGTATTGTGGGAGGCAGTTCTGCCGGAGCATCCATTCAGGGAGACTATTTAGCTCGAGCTAATCCACTGGGGAACCGGGATATTATGGCCCCTGGTTATGAACGAGGGTTTGGATTTCTGCCAGGCTCGGCGATCGACCAGCATTTCAAACAGCGTAATCGTTTTAAAGATATGACTTCTCTGGTGAACCGGTACCCTCAGTTGCTGGGAATCGGAATTGATGAAGGTACAGCTTTGGTTGTACAAGGAGGAGTCGGAGCGGTGAAAGGTGACGGCGCAGTCCATTTTTATGATCGGCGTCGGCCAGTCGTGGAAGGTGAGAAAGATTACATCACGCTGAAATCGGGCCGCTCATTCGATCTGGTGCTGCGGCGACCTGTGGAAAAAGAAGAGTAGTGCCATGGCGGCAGATGCTAAAAAAGGAGATCGCTGGACGGGTTGGTTGTTTATCAGTCCATGGTTACTGGGAGTGGCCGTCCTCTTTGTCTATCCTTTTTTTGCTTCACTGATCTGGTCTTTTACCGAGTATGATCTGCTGACGTCTCCGCGGTTTGTCGGGGCAGACAATTACGAACGTATTGCTCGTGAAGTTCTGGCTGGAGAAGGCTTTGGCAAGGCATTGTGGAACACATTTTATTATGCGGCCGTGTCCATTCCATTGTCGACAATGCTAGCTATCGCTTTGGCAGTCATGCTTAACTGGAAAGTCCGCGGGCAGGCTCTGTTTCGGACGCTGTTCTATCTGCCGTCAATGGTACCGATGGTCGCCTCGTCCATTCTATGGCTGTGGCTGCTCGACCCTCGTGACGGCATGCTGAACGCAGTCCTGGCGTTGTTCTATGAAACACCGCCGCTCTGGTTTCAGGGCATGCAGGAGGGAGTTTCGCTATCGACTCCGTTTCAATTCGGATCGAAGGATGGACTGACCCTGATGTCGCTGTGGGGTGTCGGCAATTTCATGCTGATTTATCTGGCGGCCATTGGGGATATCGATGAATCACTGTACCAGGCTGCCGAATTGGACGGAGCAGGCGTTTGGCAAAAGTTCCGTAATATTACTTTGCCCATGTTGTCGCCGATCATATTTTTCAATCTGATTCTGGGGATAATCCAGTCCGTCCAGGCGTTTACTCAGGTTTACATTGTGAGCGAGGGTACAGGTCAGCCGGCTGAATCTAGTTTGATGATTTCGTTGCAGCTGTTTTTGGCGGCATTTCGTGACCTGGAGATGGGCTACGCGTCTGCTATTGCCTGGGTCCTGTTTGTCGTCCTGGCGCTCGCAACCTGGGGGCTGTTCCGCTCCAGTCGTAACTGGGTCCATTATCGCGGAGGGCGCTTGTCATGATTCGTCAATTGCCAGTCGCTCTGCTTGTGGTGTTCTCTGTAGTGGTTGTCCTCTGGGGGACCATGTTTTCATTGAACCGCGACACGCCAGCTGATCGCGCGGAGGTCGTCTTCTGGCACTTCTGGTCTGGCCCTGATGGAGAAGTCGTGGACGAGGTGGTGAGGCGGTTTAACGAGAGCCAGGAGGAGTTTTTTGTACGAGCGGTATCGATGCCCGGAAACAACTTCGATATGAAGCTGTTTCTATCCATTACAGGTGGCGATCCGCCAGACCTGATCAATCAGGATGATCCGATTGTAGGCGATTGGGCGTTTCGGGGAGCAATTTACTCCATGGAGGAAATTGCGCCGGCTGACGAAGTCGAACAAATGCAGAATTGGCTGCTACCGGCTGCCAGAAGTCTGGGGGAGTATGACGGTAAGTTGTATGCGGTCTGTAATGGTTTGGACATCCGCGCTCTGTATTACAACCAGGATCTGGTCGAAGCGGCGCTGGGTAAAGCAGCACCAAACCAGCTGGAATCAGTTGAGCAGCTGGATCAAATTGCTGAACTTTGCACCCGGTATGACGACGGCGAACTGACACAGGTTGGTTATCTGCCGGACCCACGTCGGTTGTGGGTATGGGGTTCGGTGTTTGGTGGTGATTTTTACGACGAACAAACTGGGCAGGTTACGGCGGAGGATCAGCAAATCATTGCTGCTTTAAAGTGGATGAAGGGCTATCGGGACCGGCTGGGTGCAAATACGGTAGCAACTTACAGGCAGAACGATCAGTCACTTCCCAACAAGATGTTTCCCTTATTGGCTGATCGCTATGCGATTATTCTCGATGGTCAGTGGCGTGTTCGGGATATTGAGGCGGCGCAGGAGGCCAGTCGGCGGAAGGGGGAGCCTGTGACCCGATATGGAGTCTGGCCGTTACCGACTCTGGGACCAGAAAGTCCAGAAAGTCCAGAAAGTAAAGCAGGGTGGGTTAATGGTAATGTCTTTTTAGTACCGCGGCATGCCAGGAACTCAAAGGGTGCCTGGGAATTCATTAAATTTTGGACAGGACTGAACGGAAATGTCGAGCAGGCAGCCCAGACATGTGTAGCTGGTGGCTGGATCCCGGTGGCCAAGCCTGTTTCTGACTCGGTAGTTTTCCAAAGCTATCTGGACGAGCATCCTTTATTTGCGAAGTTTGTCGAACTTTCAGCCGCAGACCAGGTACCGACTCCGTTGGTACCCGGAGCTGCTCGCTATTATCGCGAGGTGAACAATCTGGTGCAGCGAGTAATGTACGATGACCACGAGACGCCAGATTTAAAGGGTGAATTGCATACTCTTGGAAAAACGATGCAGCAGCATATAGACCGGATTCATCGTCGGCCTTCTTTCAAAAGTAGCGCGGGTGGATTCGATGAATAGAGCGTCAAGAACATCTGGGATGTGGAGGTTCATGGCTCTGATTTGTGTCAGCGGTCTGTTCATATGGCCGTTGGTTTTAATGCTGCTGGCGTCGATAAAACCTGCCGAGCAGCTTACCAGTGATCCGTTCAGTCTAGTGCCCCAGTCGGTGGAATTGGACAACTACCAGCAGGCACTTCAGGCGATTCCTTACATGAAGTACCTTGCAAACTCGATCGTGCTTTGTGTTGGTAGCGTGATTGGGACGGTCGTATCCTGTTCGCTGGTGGCTTATGGGTTTGCCCGCTTAAAGTGGCGGGGGCGGAATCTGATGTTTGCCATATTGATGGGTACCATGCTGTTACCATGGCACGTGACAATGATTCCTCGGTTCGTGCTGTTCAGTGAACTGGGACTCTACAATCATCTGGCGGCGATCATTCTGCCGACATTTTTGGGAGATGCCTTTTATATCTTTTTGCTACGACAATTCTTTCTGGCGATTCCTGAAGAAATCAGCGAGGCAGCCCGACTGGATGGTCTGAGCGAATTTGGGATTTACTGGCGAATCGTGTTACCTCTGAGTAAGCCGGCATTGATCACCGTGGCAATGTTCCAGTTGGTGGCCAGCTGGAACGACTTTAGCAGCCCGCTGCTGTATCTCAGCGATCATGAGAAATTCCCACTGGCCTACGGACTCGAGCAGTTTGTGAGTTCTTACGCAGATCAGACTCACTTGCTGATGGCGGCCAGCGTGATGTTTACCATCCCCATGGTGCTCCTGTTTTTTGTCGCACAAAAGAGCTTTACACGCGGGATTACGATGACCGGTTCCAAATGAAAGTGGCTCGTATTTAAGGGTTTAACAGCCGAGGTAAAATGGGTGATTCGCCGGTTGCGTGAACCTCAGGTTGAGTATACGATTAACCTTTTGGTTGACAGTCATGCTGGCTCGCTTCTTATGAAAGTGAGTTACTAATTGGAGAATTCCCAGTGGGAACAAAACGTACAGGAAAAGGACGACGCAAGATCGGTCGTAAGAAACGACGTATGCGTGCAAAGATCCGCCACCGCAAGAAATAGTTCTTAACGGTGTAACAGATATAACATGGATTCTCAAACGACGTCTGCTCGTAAGGCGTCGTTTGTCTATGCGCTTGTTAAACCTCGCAGGCTCTCACTCGAGGGTTTAATCCTGTTATCATGAGTGCTGGGAATGAATGTTTCTAATCCCTTTCTCAACCACGGATAACTCAATGATACGAATACAATTGCCTGGGGCGGTCGCTCTCTTACTGTTGGGATTCTGTTCTCAACTTCTTGGCCAGAGCAAATACGAATATGGACCTGATTCCCAGCGACAGGATGGAGTGCCACAAGGCAAGGTGACGCAGCATCGTTGGGAAAACAGTAAAGTGTTTCCCGGTACCCAACGTGATTACTGGATTTATGTACCGGCTCAGTATGACAAGACGAAGCCGGCCAGTCTCATGGTTTTTAATGATGGTGGTGGATATGTCCGGGAAAAGGGACATTCACGAGTACCTATCGTGTTTGACAACCTGATTCATCAAGGCAGGATGCCGGTCACGATCGGAGTGTTTATAAATCCGGGAGTGATTCCCGCAGAGCAACCAGGAGGCACACCTCGCAGGAATCGAAGCTTTGAATATGACAGCCTGGGAGACCAGTATGCCCAATTCCTGATTGACGAGTTATTGCCGGCGATCGGTAAGGACTACAACCTCACAGACTCGGCCGAAGGTCGAGCCATCTGCGGGATAAGCAGTGGAGGTATTTGTGCGTTCACAGCTGCCTGGGAACGTCCCGACTACTTTTCCAAAGTGGTCTCCTACATCGGTAGTTTCACGAATATTCGTGGTGGCCACGTCTATCCGGCTTTGATTCGCAAAGCGGAGAAAAAGCCAATTCGCGTCTTCCTGCAGGAAGGAAGTTCAGATCTGGATAATCTGTTTGGTAACTGGCCCTTGGCCAATGAGCAGATGGCAGCCGCTCTTAAATACGCTGGTTATGATTATCAGTTTGTCATGGGAACAGAGGGACATAGCGGGCGTCATGGTGGTACGATTCTTCCCGAGATCCTCACTTGGCTGTGGCGGGATCATCCGGATACGCCACAGGGATCGAATTAGCAAAGGGGAGCGATAGGATGATGAAGAAGTATCTGGTTCTTTTGTTGTTATGGAGTGGGACATCGAATCCACTGAATGCACAGGATCTGCCCATCTCGCAGATTATGATTGACGGTGAGTCCTGGGAATTGGTGGCTGAAGGGTATCAGTTCACGGAAGGTCCGGCAGTCAATGACGCAGGTGAGGTGTTTTTTACGGATGTACCTGCTTCCAAAATCTATAAGGTTGACCTGCAGGGGAAAGTCACACTTTTCAGTGATCAGGCTAACAAAACAGCTGGTCTCATGTTTGGTGCTGATGGCAAATTATACGGTACCAGTATCGGCGGAAAGGCAATTGTTCAGTTTGCTGCAGATGGTACTCCGACTTCGATGGCCGAAGATGTGAACTGCAACGATCTGGTTGTGTTGGCAGACGGTCACATCTTCTTTACCGATCATGTTGACGGAAAAGTCTGGAATGTGTCACCGGATCGGAAGCTCAAAGAGGTCGCATCTGGAATTACGTTTCCCAACGGGATTATCGTCTGGCCCGATCAAAAACAACTCGTGGTATCCGACATGAAAGGGGAACATCTGTGGAATTTCTGCATTTCAGCTGATGGCAGTCTTAACCATCAGCAGCCTTACAGTGCGATGCAGTTACCTATCGGTAGCATGGAGAGTGGCGCAGACGGTATGACGGTCGACAAGGTCGGGCGTTTGTTTGTGTGTACCAGCCTGGGAGTACAGGTTTTTGACACGCAGGGTCGCTTGAGTGGCATCCTATCCAAACCACAGCGTGCATTTTTATCCAACGTGGTATTTGGTGGTCCCGATTTGAATTATCTTTACGCAACAACTCAGGACAAAGTCTACCGTCGAAAACTGAATACGACCGGCGTCCGATTTACAAAATAAAGGATGTGCCTGAAGCGCATCAAAAAACGGCCAGAGGTATGGAAAACGTCTGGCCGTTTTTTGTTGATCGTTGGAACAGACGCTAGTTCCACTCGACTCCGGAGAGTCGACTTAGCGCGAGTTGCAGAGCGTGTGTTCCGTCACGTCCATGTCCTTGCGACTTGAGTCCTTCGTAAAGTTGTTTGGACAACGCCAGGCCTGGCAGGCAGAGTCCCATCTTGTTGGCTTCGTCGATAGCAATTCCCATGTCCTTGATAAAGTGTTCTACAAAGAAGCCCGGGTCAAAATTCTTGTCGATAATACGTGGCCCCAGGTTGGAGAGCGACCAGCTACCGGCAGCACCTGATGCAACGGACTGCATCACGGTTGGTAAATCAAGTCCGGCTTTGTAACCGTACAGTAATGCCTCACAAACGCCGATCATATTGGTGGCAATCAAAGTCTGGTTGACCATCTTGGTGTGTTGTCCCGCACCAGCTCCGCCCTGATGGACGATGGTTTGACCCATGGCATCCCACATCGGTTGTAAGGCGTCCACGATTTCCTTGTCGCCGCCGATCATGATTGACAGCGTACCGTTCTTGGCTCCTACATCACCGCCAGAGACAGGAGCATCCACGCTGTGAACTCCCCGAGCCTGAGCGGCTTGATAGATTTCAACGGCCAGCGAAGGTTCACTGGTGGTCATATCGACCAGAATGTTTCCTTCTTTACTACCAGCCAGCGCTCCGTCCTCACCCAGAAAGACTGCCCGCACGTCGGCGGGAAATCCTACGATCGCAAAAATGACATCACTGTTTTCAGCGACAGCCTGGGGAGTGTCAGCCCATTGAGCTCCTTTGTCGAGCAGCGCCTGTGCTTTTTCTTTGGAGCGGGTGTAGATGGTGGCTTCAAACCCCTGATCCATCAGGTGACCGCACATGCTGGCCCCCATGACGCCGGTTCCGATCCAGCCGATCTTCGTCTTTCCAGGTTCGATCGAAATAACACTCATGTTGTTCTTTCCTTGTTAGATTGATTGGTCGCAGGTTTTTCCGTCCCGCTTGTTTAATAGTGATGTGGTTCGCACTTTAATCGATATTCTAGTTATTTCCCGGCTGGTTTTCACGCCCCCATGATTGAATCAAGCTCTTGAGCAAGCCGGTGATACGTACATGGTGTGCCGAACCCTCAGGGTGCAGCTAGACGGGTAGTGAATAGTTGCCCAGCACGGGTAGTGAATAGTTGCCCAGCTTGGGGAAATCGCCATCGGGTCTGACGGCATGGTTCCGTTTGTCCGTTGTTCTAAAGCGAGGAAGGAGCGAGGAAGGAGCAGGGAAGCAGCGGGGAAGCAGCGGGGAAGCAGCGGGGAAGGAGCGGGGAAGGAGCAGAAAAGGTCGCGACGGCTATTTTTTCCAGCGATGTTCAGGCCGGTTAAGGATTTCACTGAGAATGATTGCTTGGCGGGCTCCTCCGGGTGATCGCAACAGCTCGTGCGCCTTGATTGCCGACTCGGACTTGACGACAGAGGTTGGCTTTTTTAGGGGAGCGGATTGTTTTAAATCAGCGACGGGTGATGTCTGGGGATTGTGCTGCTCACGGACCAGATCGATCACGTTTTCAGGTTTCAATGAAAACGGTGATTCAAAAGAGGACGGGGAATGGGAGGGTGGCGGATTGACAGGAACACGTTTTGCAGGAGCGCGTCGAGGAACCTGTCGTTTTTGAGGAGGTCCCATTGGTTCCTGAACCAGTTGGTCCAAACCTTCCCGAATTGCTTCGATGATCGTTTTAATCAGTCCGGCCATATTTAGTTAAGCCTCCGCGGTCAATTCTTCTGCTGCAGAACCTTTGGCAAATGACGTGCGCATGTCTGTGTCGGCTTGGATATTGGTAATACGATAGTAATCCATGATCCCGAGCTTCCCACTGTTGAACGCATCTGAAATTGCTTTCGGCACTTCAGCTTTGGCAGAGATCAATAGAGCTTTGCTTTCCTGAATGGTGGCCACCTTTTCCTGTTCAAGTGCAACAGCCATTGCTCGGCGGCCTTCCGCTCTGGCACGCGCAACCTGGGTGTCAGCTTCGGCCTGATCAGCTTGAAGTTTGGCTCCGATGTTACCTCCCACATCAATGTCGGCGATGTCAATCGAGACGATTTCAAAGGCAGTCTGTGAATCGAGTCGATCGGCAAGTACTTTCTTGGAAATCACGTCCGGGTTTTCCAGCACTTCCTTATGAGAGCTGGCTGATCCAATAGCACTGATAATGCCTTCACCGACCCGTGCTGTGATCGTTTCTTCTGTTGCACCTCCGATCAGCTGCTGCAAATTCGCTCGCACTGTCACTCGGGCACGAACATATAGTTCGATCCCGTCTTTTGCCACGGCATCCAGTTTTGATTTGCCTGAGTCGAGCGAAGGGCAGTCGATAACTTTGGGATAGACGCTGGTTTGCACGGCTGCCAGCACATTACGACCTGCTCGGTCTATTTCCATGGATTCCCGAAAAGTGAGGCGGATAATCTTGGCTTTCCGAGCGGCAATCAGCGCTCGTATGACCAATGGCACATCTCCGCCGGCCAGGTGGTGTGAGGTGAGTGCTTCGAGCGTGACTCCTTCGTCTTCCGTCAGGTCGGCTTTGACAGCCATGATTTTACTCTGGACGATCATGGAAACTGGAATCTTCTTGAATGTCATGCTGATCAGATCAACAAATCCAATTCCTGCTCGAGTCAGCTTACATTGGATGTACAGCTTAAAGTAGGAAATGAAAATATAGATCACAACCAGAAGGAAGATCAGGGCAACGATGCCAACGATATGCAGCGGCTCGAATCCGTCCGCAAGCAACAGATGGTTCATGAATGTTTCACCAGGAAGAAGTTAAACAAAATGTCAGATGAGAATCGTGGATTCCACGTTCACACGTAGTTTTACCAAAGTTCGTTGCAGGTTTCACGGAATCCGACTTAATTCTCGTCTGGTTCATCACCCAGTGATTGTTCGAGATCGTCTTCAAAGGATGAATACATCACCTCGTTGTCCGATGCTGCGGTATCATTGACGGTCGGGTAGGAGCCACCTGGATCAACCCGGGTAACAAGAATCCGGTTACTTTCAATACTGAGTACTTCAATGGGAGTTCCCTCTTCAATGATCGTACCCTGACTTACTGCATCATACGCTTTACCGTCGACTTCGATACGACCATTGGGCATCAAAGTGGAAGTGCTGACGCCTCGCAGGCCCACCAGATGTTCAATATGGCGCGTGACCGCTCGGGATGGATCCTCTTCAGGAGGTAAGGCATTTCGACCCAAGGGAGTATGAGGCCAGATTTTTAATGCCAGATAGATCATCACTCCGATCACCACGACGGAACTGCAGAGAATAACCAACCCTGCCGTTTGTCCCGCTTGGTATCCGAGATAGGTGGCTCCGATAAAACAGCCTACCGAGGCAACGCCGATCAGGCCTCCAGACGGAATGAAAAGCTCGAGAATGATAAGTGCACTTCCCAGAGCGATGAGAATAATAGCCCAGATTACGTTTGGATCCATGCGAGAGCCTGCTGACTGTTGAATTAAACTGGTGAAACAACGATGCGATTGCCTACCACTTCAATCACCTTCACGGTGGTATTGGCTTCCAGCATCTGTCCGTCACTAACCACATCGTAAACTTTGGTTCCGAAACGAACTTTGCCGGCTGGTGACAAACGTGAAGTGGTTTGTCCTGTCTGACCGATGAGATGTTCCCAATGGACCATTGATTCATTCCAGCTGGTTTGCTGGGCTGTTGCCGGATCACTGTTTTTCGGAGCAATCGCCCGACCGATAAAGGTGTCACCCAGTACGCGGACTGTCATTCGGTAAAGCACAGCCGAACCAATAATCGTCGCAACGATAGCCAGAATGGAATCTGCAATCTGCTGGCGTTGGAATGGATTGGTGGGGAAAGAAAAAGATTGAGCTGCCATGATCAGTCCAATGATCAGAGCACATGCTCCGGCAAGCCCAAAAATTCCCAGACCAGGCGTCACAAAAATCTCGATTCCCAGGCAGATCACACCTATGAGGATCAGTATGATTTCCAGCGCGTCCACGGTTCCGTTCAGGTGCCGGGCCCAAATGTGCAGGCCAAACCCAAGCAGTGAAACCAGACCCGGAAAACTCAGGCCAGGCGTAGCCAATTCTGCCATCAAACCATAAATCGCCATTATTAAGGTTGCCCACAGGAACCAGTTGCTGTGAGCCACCTCGTTCAGAAATCCACTCAGTCCCGTCGTGGTCTTGATTTCGAGATCGGGTAGTTGAAGATCAAAGTTTCCCAGTACGGTGGGCAGATCCGCTGCGATTCCCTGAAGGTGTCCCAGCCGACGGAGATCATCTGCTGAAAAATGTCGGCGTTCATTAAGCGAGTCCCCGCGAATCCATTGATCCCGGTCGTCAAGACTTGTTACCTGCTGAGGGCAAAACGCACGCGATTCACCCGTGACTGCCTGCGAGTAAACATGCAGTTCTACCAGCGGGTCGAGACAACGGTAGAAGAGTGACCATTCCCGGGAGGTGGACTCTTCCAATGCTTCCAGTGTTTCCTGTGTTTCAAAGGTTAATTCCCCTAGTTCATCACTGTTGCCGAACCCACCGAGAGAGGCATCTGGACCCATATAGATTTCATCACAGGCCAATGCCAGCAATCCGGCTGCCCCACGTGCATGCTGCTCAATAAACGCTACAGTTTTAACATTTTCGTACCGCAGATCTGCAATTGTGTTTGCCAGATTAATAAGCTCTTCGGCATGTGCTCCATTATTTTGAAACTGGAAAATAATCAGATTGTGTTCTTCTGCCAGGTTGTTGATGAGCATCTGTTTGTCGCGAATACGAGCCTGGCCAACGAGTTCAGACATGTCGATGATTACCGCATGGATATCGCCGATCGGTCCGGAGGACTTGAGAAATCGGGAGGGAGCAATGTTCAGTTCGGTTGCCAGAGTCGTGTCATTGGTGGGGATGATTGAAATCGCATTTTGGCGACTCAGGATATCCTGGTCCAGCTGGAAGGCATCACCGGACATGGAAATGGCGGTTGAAGAGGAGAGTTTGCCTTCGTCCAGCAAAGCCTGCCGCTGCTGGCCAGTGGCAAAGAAGGTACTTTCCTCTGTGGAAACTTCATACAACGCAATTGCCGGATCCAGCATTGCTTCAATGATCGAGGCTGGAATGTGTTGATGGGCCAACGCGACTCGCCGATAGTCCTCCTTCATTTCTGGGGTTAGCCGAGTGGTGTCACTTTCGGGGCCATGCAGTCGGGTTTCCGGGCTGATGATTAACTTGGAGCAGGCCAAGGCCGGAAGAATTGCATGGTCGGCATATTGCCCATCGAGAATGGCGACGGTCTGAATCTGTCGAGTCAGATCGGGCGAGGAAAGATAGCTTTCCAGCGTATTGCAGGCACCAAAATCACTGGCAATACGGTTGGTTCCTTCCGCAGTGAGAAATCGTAGCAGCAATAGCGGGCGTAGATTTCCTTCGGTGGCTTTGGCGGCAATTTCTGCTGCCGTATCAAGCGATCGGGTTATTGCTCCAATATTGTTGTTTTGAACAGGAAGCTGTAACTCGATCAGTACGGATGTTTGTTGCGGACTGTCTGCCTGCTGGGCTGGTAAAGTCCGAGGTGTAAACAGGATAGCAAGGCTGCTCAGAAAAACCGGCATGGTTCTGAGTAAGAGTCGAAAACGCGGGAGGAGGACGTTGAGGTCTGACACTGTGCTGAGTCTATGTTCGGGAAGTGAACGTATTGCCCAAGTAGGGATGATAAACCTTACGTGACTCTCATTATATCAGTAGACAAGCTTCAGGGACGACAAAACTGGTCTGCTCCGTCTAGCGAGGAGGCTGACCTGGGTTGGTTGCCTGTCTTGATGGCTGAGTTGTGGGAGCTGCGTTGACTACTTTTTTCCAGCCGGAAGGCAACGCTGGCTCGTAGAAATTTCGATAGAACGGATTCAGTTTTTCCAGCGTGGTGGCGAAGTTGATTTCACGATCTTTGAATTTAAAGACGGTGCGGGAGTGGTTTTTCCCTTTTTCGTAACTACGGTCAAAGATCACCATCCCCTTGGGGAGAAAATCCTCGCGGTTGATGATGATATGTACTTTTTGATAGTTGGCGGCATCATGCATTGTCTTGGGGTAGGCTTCCAGCCAGATTTCACTTTGCACCACCTCCTGGGGGGTGATGGTACGAACCCAAAATCGATTCGTGATGTCTTGAGCATTACAACCAAAGAGGAATGGCAGAGGGCCATTGATAATATTTTTCCCCTGCAGTTCGGCTGGTAGAACTTGCTGAGTCAATCGTTCATTCAGATAGTCGTACTCAAAGACACTCTTACCGTCGCAAACCCAGTGCTCACCGTGTGTCCCCGGAATCTCCTTGTAGGTAGCTTTGGCTTGTGCAGTGGCTGGTTGGTAGGTCAGTACCTTGTCGACCTGGAATAGCCCTTTGTCAGGATTGGCAAACCGGATTTTGCCTGTGCTAAATGTCTTGAAGGTGTTACGAGGTCCGTAGACGGTATCAAATTGCCAGCGTTCAAAGTCACTTCTGTAGTGATCAATTTTTTCGGTGTGATTTTGCCAGTACAACAGTACTCGCTGGACATATTCCTGATGTTTTTCTGAGAGTGGCAGAAAGGAGGGGGGCTGTATTCTTTGTGAAGCCTGCTGACGAATACCCTGGGAAGGGGGTGTCTGAGGCTGTGTGGTTGCCGGTACAGTCCCTGTCTGCTGCTGTGCTTCGACAGACTGCACGAGTGCCAGGGCGACAAGGATTGTCAGACAGTATTTCATTTTCCTGGAGTCCATTCCCGGGTTTATACAGATGGTCAATCGAGCTGGATTCTAGCAGGAAAATGGCTTTAAGGGCTATACGGATCCACTCACCAAAGGATCGAAGCGGGTAGGTGGATGAAACCTGGGCTGCAAACCGCGGAATTCCCGCTGATGAAGGACAAGTTATCCTGGCGACCTGATAAAACTGCTGGTCTTATGTCTGATCCCGATGGTTTTCAAGAATTTCGTCCAGAAGTTGCTTACCCAGAAAGTTGTTTTCCAGAGTGTAGTCTGCCAGCCCGTGCCAGTCTGAAGCTCCGATGACCCGTTTTTGACTGAACCAGAGGGTGGTGCAGCCCGCGTGTTTGCCTGCTTCAAGGTCGAAACGGTAGTCGCCGGCCATGATGGCTTCGTGCGGTTCGATGTTCCATTGCTGGCAAATGTACAGTAGAGCCCAGGGGTCCGGTTTGACTGGGCCGTGTTCGCGACCGATCACAGGAGCGAAGGTTACGGGCAGCATCTGCAGCATTTCCATCGCAAACTCGTGAAGATTTCTGGTGACGATGGCCATCTTTAACCCGAGTGACTCGGCATGCAGCAGCAATGCCGGTATGCCAGGAAACACGGTTGCCTGTTCCACACCACGCTGTTCATGACGCTTTAGAATCTGCTCACACTCCTGTCGACGCGATCCCGAATACTCCTCAACCGTTTCCAGAATCGGTGCATTGGGAGGCAGGTTCATATCGGTTCGCATCTGATCAAAATCGAGTTGGGAGTCGATCAGCGTGCCATCCATGTCAAAAATAATGCCTTTGATGGCCATGCAAAGTCCTTTAGCTGACTCCGTCAGACTTTGTGGGAACAGGTAGTCCCATGTCTTTCATCAAAAACTGGATATCATCCCAGACATCCCGTTTGCGATTGGGATCACGCAACAGGTAGGCAGGGTGAAATGTGCAAAGAACTTTGATCCCGTTTTTGTGAAAGAACTGCCCACGCATTTTCCCGATAGGTGTTTTGCATTCGAGAAAAGAGTGACTGGCGATCGCTCCTAAACAAACGATGTATTCGGGCTGAATGATCTCGAGTTGCCGCTGGAGAAACCCGGCACAATTCTGCTGTTCTTCCGGAGTTGGATTGCGATTGCCCGGAGGACGACACTTGATGGTATTGAGGATATAGATTTCTTCACGGGTTAAGCCCATCGCTTCGATAATCTTGTTAAGCAGTTGACCGGCTCGACCGACGAATGGTTCTCCCTGTCTGTCTTCGTCTGCACCCGGAGCTTCGCCGTAGAATACGAGCCGGGCATCCGGATTACCGACTCCGAAAACAGTATTGGTACGAGTATCTGCAAGTTCTGTGCATGCCGTACAGTTGGCTACTTCCTGACAAACGATATCGAGCTCAGTTTGTTTTTGGGAGGGCATAGCAGTGGATTCCTGAGGGCTGTTGTTTGGTGGGGCGGAGCTGGATGGAGTGGGGATGACTTTGGTGGCCGAATTGGTGCTGGCGGCCGCTGGTGTTACTTGCGTGGTGGTTTGAGGAGTTGCCAGCGGAGGGCTGGCGTTAACCGAAGAGGTTTGTGACTCGGTGCTTGAAGCAGGTCGTCCGTCTTGACGGATCGCATCAAGTTGTTTTTGAAGCTCACTCAGATCTGTCTGCTCTGCAGCTGACGTATGGAATGAAGTGACCCCAGCTTGCTGCAAACTTTGAATTCGCTGGCGAATCGCTTTGGTAATGCGAGCGGCGTCAAACGGCGAGAATGATGACGGAGGGTCGGCAGACATGAAGGGGCAACAAAAAGGAGTGGTGGACTGGCGTGCAGGGCAAGTTGAATTATAACGATTTCACGGGAAATACCACTCAACTCAACCTCCAGTTCGAGTATTCCGACGTAATGAAACAGGGGATTATCGACGGTTTTCCTGTGCGAAGATATCATTATAGCACTATGGCTTTACCTCAAGTTGTCATTATCGGTCGCCCCAATGTGGGCAAATCCAGCATCTTCAATTGGCTTGCCGGTCGGCGTCTGGCCATCGTAGACGATGTGGCTGGAGTTACACGCGATCGAATGACTCACCTGCTACGACACAACGATCGTTTTTTTGAGCTGGTGGATACCGGTGGTATCGGGATCAACGATGTCGATGACCTGAGCGACGAGATTGAAGATCAGATTCAACTGGCAATGGATTCCGCCGACGTCATTTTGTTCGTTGTGGATACACGTGAAGGCCTGCTGCCGCTGGATCAGGAGGTTGCTCAGCGATTGCGGTACATTGACAAACCGATCATCTGTGTGGCAAACAAGACGGATGAATCCGATATGGACCCTGATGCGGACGAGTTCTACCGGCTTGGTCGAGGCAAGTTGGTTCGCGTCAGTGCCATGCAGAATCGCAACAAAGAATTGTTGCTGGATATGATTGCTGAGCGAGTTCCGCATCTCAGCGAAGAAGAACTCATGGAGGAAGACATCGAGCCGGGCGAAATGAAAATCGCTCTGGTTGGACGTCGCAATGTTGGCAAGAGTACGTTTATCAACACGCTGACCGAAGCCGAACGGATGATTGTCAGTGAGGTGGCTGGCACGACCAGAGACAGTGTTGATGTTCGATTTGAACTGGATGGGAAATCCTTCGTTGCCATCGATACTCCAGGGCTGCGAAAAAGAAAAAGTGTCCGCACCGATATCGAGTTTTACAGTACGCATCGTGCCCAACGCAGTATTCGTCGAGCGGATGTCGTGTTGATGTTTTTTGATGCTTCGCAACGCGTTAGCCAGGTGGACAAACAGTTGGTGAAGTATATCGAGGAAAACTACAAGCCATGTATCTTTGTCGTTAACAAGTGGGATCTGATGGTGGATCATATGCCGACCGAACGGTGGGCCAACTACCTGCGGGATACATTCCAGACGATGTGGCACGTACCAATTGCTTTCATTACTGGTGAGACCGGAAAGAACATGAAAGCGTTGCTGAACCATGCTCAAATGCTCTACAAACAGACTCAGATGCGCGTAGGAACTGGTGAACTTAATCGACTGATACGGGATGCGATGCGTCGACATGCTCCTCCCATATTCAAAAATCGTCGTCCCAAAGTCTATTATTGCAGTCAGGTAAGTACTCAACCTCCCACGATTGTGATGAAGGTCAATAATCCCAAGGCTTTTGCACCAGACTACAGACGATATCTTCTGGGAGTGTTACGGGATCAGCTTGATTTTGGTGAAGTGCCGATCAAGTTGTATTTGCACAAACGTGAGAGCACGGATGAGCGTGATGAAATTGGTACCATCGGTTAACCGGACACAACTATTGGAATGGTTACCGTTGGTTGACACGTACCATCGGTGAGGAATGTACTCAATGAGTAGTGACAGTACACACGAAGACCTGAACGCGAACGGCAGCGTGGTGGTGGGTGTGATCAAGCTGTTACGTCCTCATCAATGGGTAAAGAATCTTCTCGTCTTCCTGCCTGCGATTCTGGGACAGCAGATTGGCCAGGGCGACATAGCAATGGCCGGACTCTGGGCGCTGCTGAGTCTCAGCTTTGTGGCTTCCGCCGTTTATGTTCTGAATGACTGGATGGATCTGCAGGCTGATCGTTCTCATCCGACGAAATGCCAGAGACCGCTAGCTAGTGGCGAGGTGGCTCCGGCACTGGCACCCTGGATCATTGTTGTCATGCTGGCAGCAGGATTTTCCGTGGCTTACTACCAGATTGATGAGGTCGGGTACTGTTATACTCTGGTAAGCTATCTGTCTGCAACCACGCTCTATACATTCTGGCTCAAAAGAGTGGTCATGGTGGATGCTCTGGTGCTTGGCGGTTTATTCACGTTGCGAATTGTGATGGGGTCAGTTGCCACTGGAGTTGAATCGAGTGTTTGGTTACTTGCCTTTTCGATGTTTATTTTTACGAGCATCGCTTTTGGTAAACGATTCAGTGAGCTGTTCAAATACCAGGATGTTGCTGAGGATGACCCACGGCTGGAAAGTTTGCGGCGGCGGGGGTACGAGCCAGGTGATATGCTGCTGGTTGAGATGACAGGGATTTGTACGGGGATGATGGCCGTTCTGGTCATGGCTCTGTATATGAACGCGGAAGCTGCTGAAAAGTTTTATGTTTATCGGCAAGCATTGTGGGGAGTGGTCCTGGCGGTACTCTACTGGGTTTGCAATTACTGGATGATGGCGCATCGAGGCAGGGTTGCGGAAGATGCGGTGAAGTATATCGTGTGTGATCGATCGAGTTGGATTAGTGCCGTGATCGTTGTTGTCAGCATGTTGATTGCCATTTGGCCGTTTTCTCCATAAGGGATCGGTGGCGATGTCAAATCTTCAGTGCGATACTTCCAGGGCTGTTCCGAGCGTTTCCAGCGTGCTGTCAGGGTGGGGCAATTACCCTCGGGTTGAGTGTAACGTCTTCTTTCAACGCCGCATTGATCAGATGCAGGCACTGTTACGCACCGATTCTGCCACCGGCTTGATTCCCCGCGGATTAGGGAGAAGCTACGGTGATTCAGCATTAAATGCTGATGGGGTTTGGTCGCAAACCGCAAGAAACCGGTTTTTGTCCCTGGACGTAGAGACGGGGTGTATTACATGTGAAGCCGGAGTGTCATTGGAAGAGATTATCGAGGTTACCTTGCCCCATGGTTGGTTTTTGCCCACGACGCCCGGGACGAAGTTTGTGACGGTCGGTGGTGCGATTGCTGCGGATGTACATGGAAAGAACCATCATCGCGACGGAACCTGGGGTCAGCATGTCCAGCGTTTCAGTTTGATGCTGGCTGATGGGAATATTCTGGAATGCTCCCCTGTTGAAAATCAGGATATTTTCTGGGCCACCATTGGTGGAATGGGACTCACCGGCATTGTGTTGGAAGCCACGATCGGATTGATGAAAGTGCCCTCAGCGTTTGTTCAGGTGGATCAACGTCGAGCCGGTAATCTTGCCGAGGCGTTTGATCTGTTTATGGAGACAGACGAGCAGTACAAGTACAGCGTGGCCTGGATCGATTGTTTGAGTCAAGGACGCAGGTTGGGACGCTCGGTACTGTTGCTCGGCAATGACGCTGACGCTGATACGGTTCAGGCCCAGGGTTATGCTGATCCTTATCAGGTACCCGGCAGGCGTAGTAAGCGTATACCGATACAGTTCCCGGGTTTGGCCATGAACAAATATGCGGTCAAGGCATTCAACGAACTTTACTATCGTCGCCACGGTGATAAACAAATGCTGGTGGACTTTGATTCTTATTTCTATCCACTGGATTCGGTTCAAAACTGGAATCGAATTTACGGCAAGCGAGGGTTTGTACAATACCAGGCTCTGTTTCCGAAAGAGCATTCCCGGGAAGCGATGACCCGTTTGCTGGAGATTATTTCTAAATCGGGGCAGGCTTCGTTTTTAGCGGTGTTGAAGAGCAGTGGGGCAGCGAACCGGGGAATGCTGTCTTACCTGTTTGATGGGCATACATTAGCATTGGATTTTCCCTACCGGGGCGCGAAGACCGAACGGCTGTGTCGGGAGCTGGATCAGGTTATGCTGGATTTTCGTGGTCGAGTTTACCTGGCAAAGGATGCCTTGGTTTCGGCAGAGACATTTGCACGGATGTATCCACGTCTGGACGAATTCAGGCAGTTAAAAAAACGGATCGATCCAGAAACGGTTTTTCGTTCCCATCAGTCCGATCGCGTTGGTATTACTGAGACTTTGTGATTTGAATCGAAGCATGGCAAAACAAAAAACATATTCGCAGCGCAAGCACGAGCGAAGCTTACGACGAAAAAAAGAACATCAGGATCAGAGGACTGAAGATAAAGAAGAGTCCGACGTGCCGCTGCTGAATGTGCGAATTGCGATTTCTGCTGTCGTGACACTCCTGGCCATTGCTGTCGCTTTGAAAGTGTACGAGGTCCCGGTTGAGGGTGCCAGCGGGTCAAGCAGACTGAATATGGCTGGTGCTGGGATCGATGATGCCAATATCTTTTTTACGTATGCCAAAAATGTGGCAGAAGGTCATGGCGCCGTCTATTACGCGGGTGGGCAGCCTGTGGAAGGTTATTCTTCGACATTGTTTATGCTGCTTTGCACTGTCGGTATGCTGGTGACTACCAACATTGAGTTTTATGTCCTGCTGATGAATGCATTGTTCATGTGCGGAGTTCTGGTGACGTTGCAGGCCTTTCTGCATGGTCTGGCTCGGGAGAGGTTGCCAGACGAGTCTTCGATAACAGTCAGGCAGCTGCGAATTGTTAACTGGGCAGCCAGTATCCTGTTGTGGGTCTGGGTAGTTGGCAGTCCAGGCTTTGTCATCTGGACGACTGTCACGATGATGGATGTCGGCTTATGGACGCTGGTGTTTACTGCTGGGTCGGTCGCGGCCGTTTCCAGTGCACTGCATCCTCAACGGACGTCAGGCTCATTACATGCTTGGATCGTACTGATGCTGCTGACGCGACCCGAATCCTATTACTTGTGTTTGGTCTGGATTGGGGCTGTTGCCGTGGCTCGAGTCAAACAGGGCAATCGGGTTACCGCGGCCGTGGGGGCAGTCAAGTTTCAGTTGCTCACGTTTCTTGCAGTTGTGGTCGGGATCACTGTTTGCCGGTATTTCTATTTTGGCTATTTGCTACCCAATACGTACTACGCCAAAGTCTCTTCGGACTTTTTCTACAACCTGAAACTGGGCTTTGGTTATTTAGGTGAGTTTGTTAAAGCGGAACCCTGGGCCGGACTTGCATTTTTGCTTTGTGGCGTGGCTCTCATCAGGGGCCTTGGTACTTCCTGGAAACCTGAGGATGGGAATGCCGCCGGGTCGACGCAACAGGCAGTGACGATGCTCGCATTCATCACGCTGCTGGGGGCGGTAACGCCGATTCTTACTGGCGGAGATCACTTTAATTACTTTCGCTTTTTTCAGCCGTATTGGCCGCTGATGGGAATCATCGGTTTGTACTTTTTCCGTAAATATCTACTTATTGAATCTCTGCCTACGATGCGCAAGCCGATCCGCGTGGGTCTGACGACGGTCGCATTGGCTGGGACAATGTTACTTGCTCAGACTCCTCCCTGGCCTGCCTTGCTTCAATCGCCCACGGTACAGCCTACGCTGATGAATGAATTTCAGCTGGCATTAGGTGGCCGACATTTGGGAGAGTTGCTAAATCAATGGAATGATGAAATCAGCGAGCAATCAGCGGGTGAGACTGGCAGACTCAGTTTGGGTACCTTAACGACAGGTGGAGTTGGTTACACGTATGCAGGTCCCGTACTGGATATGCTGGGACTCAATAATGTTCAAATGGCTCACAGTCAGGGAGATCGGAAAGGGAACAAAAACCATGCGGCATTTCATAAGGACACATTTTTTGAATTATCCCCTGATTTGTTCGCGCCCAGAAGTCAGCGAAAAAGACCGACTTCTCGTGCCGAGGTGTTTCCCTTTAGTAAGGGAAATGAGTTTTGGATCGAAGCTCTCAAGGGATTAGATGAGGATCCTCGCTTCCTTGCACAGTACGCACCGGTGGAGCTGGTTCAGCGATCCGACGACGGGGCAGTTCAACGGCGATGCACCTTGTGGGTGCGTAAGTCACTGCTACCGCTCGTATTGGAAAAACCGACTCCTCATTTTTCGGTATCCGTCATCACGGCCAACGAGCAATGAGTTGGAACGCCAGGGCGATTATTCAGGAGGTACGCCCAGGCTTTTTCCTCCGTCGATAGCGATGTCCGTGCCGGTCACAAAACGAGCCTCGTCGCTGGCCAGGTACAGGATAGCGGCAGCGACTTCGTCGACATGAATCATTCGACCTTCGGCCTGAGCAATTGGGCTGGCGGCCATGGTTGCCTGATAAGCAGCTTCAAAATCTCCGCTGGCTTCCAAATCACGGAGCATCATTCTTGTTTCCCCCACCGGACCAGGACAAACGGAATTAACTCGGATTCTATCCTTGCTGTGGCACAGGGCCAGACTTTTTGTGAAGGCGACCAACGCACCTTTGCTGGTACTGTAGACAGGGTCATGAGCGCGTGGCAGTAACCCTGCGTTGCTGGCCAGATTAATGATGGAACCGCCTGAGGGTTGCATATAAGGAATAGCATGTTTGCAACATAAAAATGCGCCTTTGAGATTGACGCCCATCACATGATCCCACTCGCTTTCCGTGACGTCCGGAATCTGTTTGACGAGTCCTACGCCGGCGTTATTCACGAGAATATTCAGATTGCCTGACGGTGATACGGCCTGTTCGATCAGACCGATCACATCGGATTCATCCGTTACGTCACAGGGACGTTGAAAGATTCCCAGTTCCGCGAAAAGCTCTTCGTTTTCGTCGTTGGTGGCAATGTCACCACAATAAACATCAGCTCCTGATTTGGCCAGTGCGATGGCCGCGGCCTGTCCAATACCAAAGGATGCACCGGTTACAATGGCTACTTTTCCTGCCAGATCCATGATGTGACCGCTTTCAAAAAGTGAAGTGTTTGCAAATTAAAGGTCGTGCCTGGTGAGTATTCGTCCGTCGTGGAGAGCGTGTTGGTATCGAATTGTCAGCAGTATTATTATTGTCCACCACCTTCGGGAATGGGCCAATTCCACCCACAGGTGTAACCTCCGTCAACGTAAATCGTTTGTCCTGTAAGAAAGGCGGAGGCATTGGACGCCAGAAAAATCGCTGTGCCGACCATGTCTGCGGGGGTTCCCAGGCGCCGTTGAGGCGTATTCGTCTTGCCCCATTGCTGCATTTGTTCCAGGGACCACAGTTTCTGAGTCAGGTCGGTGAGAATAAATCCAGGTGCAAGTCCATTAACACGTACACCATGTTCACCCCATTCGAGGGCATGCCCTTTCGTCATGTGGCCGAGTGCGGACTTGCTCATGGCATAGGGTAGTACATTTTTCAGCGGTCGCAGTGTGTTGAGCGATTCAATATTGATGATCGCTCCGGATTGCTGAGCAATCATCACTTTGCCCACAGCACAGGACATTTGATAGGCACCTTTGAGGTTGATATTCATGACGAAGTCATAGTCTTCTTCGGTAATTTCCAGGCTTGGTTTTCTTCGATTGACTCCCGCTACATTGACAAGTGTATCGATACGGCCAAACTTTTCGGTCACACTTTGTACGAGATTGGTAATGTCGTCCGATTTCGAGACATCGCAGACCAGCGGAATCACTTCGTGCGTGGCTCCCGCTTCGGTAAGCTCCTGCACGGTTTCATGGAGTGTTGCTGCGTCACGGCCAGTAACGATTGTATGCGCCCCTCGAACAGCAAAGCCCTGGGCGATCGCCTTGCCGATACCTCGGCTACCTCCTGAAATAATGACAACCTGATCGGCAACGGAAAACAAAGGGTCGGTCATGATGCATACCTGTCGATGGTGCGTTAAGGGAAAGAAAAATGCTCGAGCCAGACGGATCTGGTTCGAGCATCAGATAGTCGGTATGACTTTCAGGATAGCTTATTTTTGGAACAATTGGGGTGTTGATAGTTTACCACCAGGCGATAGACCTTTATTTGCGGCCGGGATGATCGGTCTCAGAAAGTTAATGACATCGGCCTGCTGTCGGATGTCATCAAACTTCACATTCATGGCACTATGGATTTTTCGTTCTGAAAGAAAGCTGGTCAATTCGTCGCGTACGTCATCGATGGAGTCGACAACCGGCACAGTATGTCCGATGCACCTCATGATGATATATTTTCCACCGACGGCAACGATTCCCGAAAGCTCTCCCTTTTTGAGACGGAATGCTTCTTCTTCGACAACCGGTTGTCCTCCATGTTTTCGAATGGGAGGTACCTTACCCTGGTTCGCTCGCGAAACAGGTTCGATGGAATACTGTTCGGCAAGCTGTCCAAAGAAGTAATCATTGGAGTTATTGTTGGCCAGTTCCCAGACCATATTGGCTTGACGCTGTGTATTGAGCACGATCGCCATGACTTCCACGCGGGGTCCATAGTTTGATTCAAAACCACGTTGCAGGTCTTCGTCACTAATCTTTACCGCATCACTGACTAGTTTTTTCAGTGCGGCTGATGGCCAGACCACATCCTTGACGTAGATATCGACGGTCACATCGTCCTGACTTGTGACCGCTTTGAGCCACTCTTTGACGTCCGGATTCCCCTGTTCATCGATATATCCCCGTGAGTCTGCAGCGCGCTTGATTTCGACCAGAATATCTTCCTGTGCTACGGTTTTGTTTTGAGTTTCCAAAGCCTGTTTCAGTAACTTGCGATTGATTTCACCCTGCAGTACATCAACTCCGTAACGAGTGATACATTCTTCGGCCAATTCTCGTACAGTGATCTGCTGGCCGTTGAGAACGGCAACGACGCCAGGATGAGATTCTTTCAGCGAGGCATCCTCGTAGATCGATTGAATTTTGGCCTCGGTCTGCAGACGCTGGAAAATACGACCAGCGGCGGCTTCCAGGTTCCTTTCCCGGATTTGGTCACGTAGACGAGCTTCTGCATCGGCTTTGAACTGCGGTGCGATATACGTGGAAGGGATACGTTTTTCGCATTTCATGAGGATATACAGATTCGCGATTTTCACGAGTTCAGATATCTCTCCTTCTTCGAGGCTGAACGCTTCTGCTTCCAGACTTGGGTCCCCCATGTGTTTACTGACAGGAGGGATCAAACCGCGCGCACTAGCACTGGCCTGATCTTCTGAGTGTTCTTTGGCCAATGTTCCGAACTGCTCAGGATCGTCGATTACCTGCTGACGCAGTTGCGTAATCGTCTCCAGATCTGAATGGGTAAGGATACGTACTTTGACTTTTGGTCCAAATTCGGATTCAAAGGCTTTTGTGAGTTGCTCTGGAGTGACTTCGATTTCCCGGGAAGCGAGTTGTCGCAGTGCCAGATTGATCCACATGTGTTCGTTGCGATACTGATCAGGTGCAATGTTTCGTTCCTGTTGCAGCATTGTCAGCCAGCGATCCACGGACATACCAAACTTCTTGGCCATGCGTTCAATCTCGTGATCCAGCTGTTCGCCGGTGATAACGATTTGATGTTTTTCACAAGCCTGTTTGATCAGTCGTTTATTCAGATAGCCCTCCAGTGTTTCTTTTCCGTACCGATCCAGACAGGCCTGGGCGAGTTCGTTGCGGGAAATGTTTTCACCATTGACCTGCGCGACCACTTTCAGTTTTTTGGTATTGGTTGCAGAAGCAGTGTCCGGTGTTGTCCTGTTTGCTGGAGCGACTCGGTTCGTATTCGCAGGTTGCGAGGTGTTTGATCTGGAAGTCGACTGGGCGGTGGTATTCGTGGGGGCCGGCTTGGGGGTCGTGTTAACTGGCGCTGCCGTTTGAGGAGTTCGGAACTGCGCGGGCTTTTGCTGTGCATCAGCTTCGTCTGGAGAAAACCAGTACAAGCGCGCGACATACGTGACCGCCAAAAGGCCAACGGCTGTCATGCTGATAATGAACCGACGTAGAGATCGAGCAGATTCGTTTTTTTCAACTTGACTTGTTTTATCCTGTGTCTGGCTTTCCTTGCCACTCATCGGATGCTCCTTAATCAATCAATTCCATTTGATCGCCAAGGGACTGCTATCGCCCCTCCGCTGCCTTGCTGCTTCCCCTTCGGAGTTACGCGCGCAAACCGCCCTCGAGGTGAGTTGAGTATAGGGGGGATTGGAAAAACAGGTCAATACAGCTTTCTCATCAGGAAGCGGAGGAAAACCGTTCGGGGAAAATGACCGTTGCCCGCGAGATTTCGCGGGTTTTGTTTAGGGTTTGAGGACGATTTTTCCAGCGAGGGTCCCCTCTTTTCCCAGCGTGTTGTCTTCCTGAAGCTGGTGGGCGCTGGCGGCTTCTGAGAGAGGTAAAACCTTGCCGATCTGGGCTTTCAGGGATCCGTCTGCCAGCCACGTGTTAATGTCGTCGGCACAGGCGCGCAGTTCTTCTGCAGAAGCCTTAAACATCACAAAACCAAACAGTTGCAGGCATTTTACATAAAACGGGCCAACGGGGAATTCAGGGCGAGCATCACGTCCGGCCATGATAATGATTCGACCTCGTTCCTTCATGACCGACACGATGCCTTCCAGATTGGGTTCACGCAATGTTTCCCAAAACACGTCGACTCCGCCAGGAGCTTCCCGGAGGATAGCTTCTAATTCGTTTTCCGATTTGTAGTTGATGACGACGTCAGCACCGAGTTCCCGGCAGCGTTGCGCTTTTTCATCAGAACCGGCAGTAGCAATCACACGAGCTCCGGCACGCTTGGCCATTTGCAGCACCATCGCGCCAACTCCACCTGTGCCACCATGCACAAAAATCGTTTCGCCGGCCTGAATACGGGCATCCCGAAAGAGTCCCAGGTGGGCGGTAACACCGACCAGCGAGCAGGCGGCGGCATCCTCATCGGAGACATCTTCAGGGGTGGCATAAAGCCAGTCTTCGTCGACACTACAGTACTCCGCAAAGGTTCCTTGACGCCCAAGCAGTCCCTGGTTGGTTCCCCATACCCGATCACCGACCTGGAAGCGGGTTACGTCTTCTCCAACTGCCTCGACCGTACCGGCCAGATCACATCCGACGACAAAGGGGTTGGGTAACTCCCAGTAGTTGGCACCGTTGCGGATGTAGGTATCGACCGGGTTGAGCGAAACAGCTCCTACCTTCACCAAAACCTGTTTACCGGTTGCAGCAGGCTTATCGATGTCTCCATATTGAATGTTTTGCGGGGGGCCACATTCAGTGATATAAGCTGCTTTCATTGTCATTGGGGTATGCTCGCCGTAAGGTTGTTGGTTAGATAATAGCGTATTGTACAAAAGAACGGAGGCCTCGTTACCCCGGCCACGAATTGCAAAAACTATTTGCTTCGGATCACCGTACCATAATAGATACTTGATAGACCTGACACGCTAACGAACGCAAACCTGTTCGGGAATTGTTGAGAACACATGACCATCATCGACCTGCAGCTGCTAGTGAAAGCTGTTGAGCAAGCATCCGCGGATGGGAAGATTTCGAAGTCTGCTGAAAAGAATCTGCGTCACTGGCTAACCTCGCCCCCGTATGCCAGGTATGTGTCAGCAATGATGGCACACATTCAGGAGGAGAAATGGCAAGAGCTGGACGATGCCTTCTGGAAGGTGCTGGAATTTGGTACCGGTGGGCGTCGTGGGAAAATGTATCCATTTGGATCGAATATGATTAATGATCGAACGATAGGTGAGAGCGCCCAAGGATTGGCTAATTATGTTAAATCCCAGTTTGGTTCGGAGCAGCTAAAGTGTGCTATTGCCTATGACACACGTCATCGTTCCCGAGAATTTGCTGAACTTTGCAGCGGAATCATGGTGGCCAGTGGATTTCAGGTTTATTTTCTGGATGACTTTCGGGCCACGCCTCAGCTTTCGTTTCTGGTTCGATACAAAGAGTGTCATTGTGGAATTATGGTTTCCGCCAGCCATAATCCTCCGTCGGACAACGCTGTGAAGGTGTATTGGTCAACGGGTGGTCAAATACTGCCTCCCCATGATGAGGCAATTATTCAGGAAGTGATGAAGCATGTAAAAGAGATTGACTCTGTTGCCTTTGACATGGCGGTAGCAGATGGGCGTATTGTTATTTGTACCGAAGAAATCGATACCGCGTTTGAACAGACGGTGGTCCGTTTAGGGCAGCCCGGTCCACGTGACCTCAAATTGGTCTATTCGCCTTTGCAGGGAGTCGGAGGCAGGGTGATTCCCCGCGTTTTGAAGGCAGCCGGATTCGAAGAGGTTATTCAATTTCCTGATCATGCCGAACCAGATCCAGATTTCACCAACGTTGCCGGAAATGTCTCCAACCCCGAAAACGTGGAAGTCTACGCTCCGATTATTGAGTATGCTCGGCAAGAGTCGGCTGATGTGGTCATAGTGACCGATCCTGATGCAGATCGCCTGGGATGTGCTGCTCCGGTCAATCTGAAAGAGAATGCTCGTTGGGAAATCTTCAATGGAAATCAACTCTGCGCCATGTTAGGAGCTTATCGGCTTGAATCCCTGCAGCAAGCTGGAGAATTAACGGAGGAAAGTTTCCAGGTAACCACACTCGTGACCACGCGGATGCTGGAACGGATTGGCGATAGCTATGGTATCAAAACGCGCAGTGATTTGCTGGTGGGATTTAAATGGATTGCTGGTGCTCTGGATGAAGGTGGCCCGCAACATTTTGTGTATGGCGCGGAGGAATCTCATGGGTTCATGATCAGCGATTACTGTCGGGACAAAGATGGCGCGGTGGCCAGTATGATGCTTGCGGAACTGGCGGCCAAACTCAAGGCTGAAGGAAAGTCACTGCACGAATATCTGGACTCCTTGTACTGGCAGTTTGGCTATCACCAGGAGAGTTTGATGACGGTCTACATGGAAGGGAGCAAGGGGATGGCGCGGATGAACCGTGTGATGGATCATTTGCGATCGTCCATGCCTGAGATGCTTGGCGGAATACAGGTGACTGCCCGGCGAGACTATCAAACTCACCAGCTGACGAAAAGCGACGGTCAGACCGAGCGGTTTGCTGGTCCGACAGACAACCTTGTTTTCTTCGAGCTTGCGTCAGCAGGGAACTATGTTGCGATGCGGCCTTCAGGCACGGAGCCCAAGATCAAAGTATATCTGTTTGCCTATGAACCGGCAGAAATGCTGGCAGATCTCGAACGGACTCGTAATGAAATGACCTCAAGGATCAATTTGTTAACAGCTGACTTGCAGAGGATGATTGAGTCGATTGAATAAGACGGTATCAATCGTCCAGATTTGATATGCCCAGAGCCAGTAAACCAACCAGTCTGCACAAATAAACCAGACTTAACCAGACCATCACCGCCCCAATACAGGTGACGAACAGATTTGGTTGAGACAACATAACTTTTCCCACGACCCATATGAAAATGGCGGGTAGGCCCAAGAGGAAAAACTTGATAAACAAGTCGCTTCGTAGTCTTAGCTTTTCGATTATCACACTGGAATAAGGCTTCCAAACATTGCCTGACTCCATAACACTCAACAATATGATTGGAAAGGAGATTACCAAAGTGAGGGCGGCGAGGATCACCGCAAGGATCTGGGCCATTCCGCCGAACAAAGCCACAGAGATCGCGAATACGATTCCGGCAGGAATCGTAGCATAAATGTACACCATGAAGATCACAAAAAACTGGGACAAGAAGTCCCAAATATTGAATTCAGGCCATTCATCAATCTCGAGGTTACCGAAGGATGTTTGCTCGACGATATTTAGTAGCGTCGAGAAAGCAAAAATGGTGACAATAGGAGTATAGAACAGGTTGATGAGGATCGTTACATAACTCCCCATTGCACTAATAACTGAATCGTCAGTCTCTGATAGAGTTGCTGCATGTATGAGAAAGCCCGTAAAGAGATAGCAGACGGCCAAAAATGACACTCGGGGCAGAACTTTTGGCAGTGTCAGCACCTGGAAGGTAGCTCTCAACCAACTGTCTTCGTCCAAATTGATAGCTGGTTTTTCTTTTTCTTCCTGTTGACGGTGCTCCTCTTTCGCTCGTTCCAGAATCTGTCTGCTGGCCTCATGTTCATCGCGCGTTAGCTTTTCCCGCATATCAGTTATTTCGCTGAGTACTTGCTTTGTGGGAACGTTGGCTGGGAGACTGGCATCAGTCTCCGGCTCATCATTCAGCTCATCACGGATAGAGCGTTGCACCGGTTCGGGGATTTTCGCCGGAGCAACGATGGTATGAATTTTGAAACAGTCAGGGCATTTTTTCTGCGTCCCGATTTCTTCCGGAGTAGCAGTTAGTCCTGTTCCGCAGACATCACACTCGACTCGCCATTCGATAACCGACTTGTATTGAATTCCTTTTTTGCGACGAGGTTGATTAGGAGCTGCAATCGCGACCCGTGTTTGTTCTCCGATAAACTGATGTTCTACTCTGGCGACTCGTTGAGGTCGTGGAAGCGGTTGGCTGGCTTCCACGGTAACTGGTTGACTGCAGATTCCGCATTGTACGGGTTGTCCCACATCCTGTTGATAAACGATCAGATGAGTCTGACATGAAGGGCAGGGGCAGGTCCAGCGAATGACCAGTTCGTAATCTCCCGCTACAGTTTTCGCATTCCCGCTTGCGTTGCCTGTCAATTCGATGGCTTGCTGTGGCGAGATCGGAGTCAGAGGAGGTGGGCCAACGGCTTCCAGTTCGACGATCTCGTCAGATTCGCCCTGATTCTGTTGATTCTGTTGATTCTGTGTTTTCGAGGCGGGTGCTGTTTGGGGAGGAGCGGTTTGGGGAGGAGCGGGAGGAGCGGATGCTCGCGTTGGATCAGGGATTAAGGGAGCTGGTGGAGGTTCCGGTTCACTGGTTTTCAAGTCGGAGTGTGGCTCTGAGGAGGCGAGCGGTTGCAGTGAAAGTTCACTACTTTGTGAAGCAATAGCGGGTGCTGGTGAAGAAGAAAGGGGAGGGTCGTCTTCATTGACCACTGGGTCGGGCTGGGGAGCGGGTGGAGCCGAGTGTGACGTCAGGTTTTGCTGAGAAGAACCCTCGTTGTCCGGTGATTGCTCGGCCGAGCCTGACTCGCTGGCGGGGGAGGCACTCCGAGCCCCTGCGGGTAACTCAGGAACGGGAATGGATTCCAAACAGGTTTCACACAGGATTTCGGTACCGGCTTGCTCTGGGGACGCATACAGTGTTTTGCTGCAAAGCGGGCAGTTCAACATGATGCTGCCCAAGCTGGATTGATTTGCCTGTGCAGAGGAATCTCCCGTACCGTTCGCGTTCAACTGCGACGGCAACCTCATCGTTTTTCCGCACTGGCTACAGGGCTGCCGGTTCCCCGCGAATTGGACGGGCAGCTGATGATTGGCGCTGCAGTGGGGGCATTGAAAGTCGAGCATGTTTTCAGGCATGAGACCTTTCCCTGCCGTACGAACGACTGAATGACTCTGCTGGCCGCGTGTTATCTATTGGTCGTAATGAAAGCTGATCTGTCTCTCAGGTGCTCAGGCATCTTCCATTACTTCTGATTCCCTGGCTTTTGCTGCTTCGGTGACCTTGTCTTCAAAGCTATTGGTCAGCTTTTGGATTTCTTCTTTGAGAGCATCCCGGTCGTCTTCCGTGAGTGTCTTGTCTTTTTCACCCTGATCGGCTGCCTTGTTGCCATCCCGGCGAACGCTGCGAATAGAGATTTTAGCTTCTTCGGCAAGTTCCTTGATTCGGGATACCATCTTTTTACGCACCTCTCCGGACAGTGCCGGAACGTTGATGCGAATGACGCGACCGTCGCCCTGAGGGTTATACCCCAGGTCACTGTAAACGATCGCCTTTTCAATTTCCTTAATCACACTGGGGTCGTAGGGACGGATTACGATTTGCTGCGGTTCAGGGCAACCAACGTTTGCGAGTTGTTTGAGTGGTGTGTGAGAGCCGTAGCATTCTACCCGGATCGAATCGACCAACCCGGGGTTGGCTCGTCCCGTTCGAATCCCGGCGAGGTTATGGCGGAGGTGCTCGAGGGCTTTATCCATTCGTTCTTCGGTGTCCAGAAGTATTTCGTCGTACATGGTATTATTCGGTTCCTGGAGTGATTGCCTGATTCAGTAAGTTCAGTAATAAGTCGCTATTGCAATTATCAGTTGTTTAACAGGTGATGTAAAGTTTAGCGGGGTGGAGGCAGCGATCCCTGTTAACCGATATAGGTGCCCAGCGATTCTCCCTTGACCGCCTTTTCGATGTTGCCATTGACCTTGTAGTTGAATACCAGGATCGGCATTTTGTTTTCCATGCAGTGTGTGATGGCGGTACTATCCATTACCTGAAGTCCCTGATCACGGACCATTTCAAAGGTAAGTTCAGGATAGAACACAGCGTGTGGATTTTTCTCCGGGTCTTCGCTGTAAACTCCATCGACACGTGTCGCTTTGAGGAGGATATCCGCCTCAAGTTCGAGTGCTCGTTGGGCTGCTGCCGTGTCGGTGGTGACAAAGGGACTTCCAATACCAGCAGCGATAATAACGACACGTCCTTTTTCAAGGTGTCGTTTTGCTCGTCGTCGAATGTAAGGTTCCGCAACACCATCCATATGGATGGCGGACATGACTCGGGTTTGTGCACCGAGTGATTCAAGTGCATCCTGGAGCGCCAGTGCATTGATGACGGTAGCCAGCATGCCCATGTAATGGGCGGTGGCTTCCTGGATACTGACGTTCTTTTCTTTGAATTGAGCACCGCGAAGTATATTCCCTCCTCCACAGACGATGGCGATTTCGCATCCGAGTTGCTGTGCTTGATTGATCTGTCGTGAAATGGCGGCAACTTCTTCCATGTTGATTCCACGTTCACCAGCGCTGGCGAGGCTTTCACCTGATAGTTTCAGGACGACGCGTTTGTATTTTGGGGTATGAGTATTCTCGTTGTCTGACATCCGTGTGACCTTATGCTGAATGGGCAGTGACTGGTTGGAAGTTATAAGAAAGCTGATCACAAAAAGTAAGCCCCGATTTTACTCGGGGCTTGTTTTTTGTGCGAACACATATGGTTTATTCTTCCGCAGCTTGATCGCCTTCCTCAGAATCGTCTCCGAGTTCCCAGTGGACGAACTGTTTCAGAGTGAGACCGACGCTGTCGGCATAGTCACCAACGGTTTCCTTGTTTTCAGCTTTGACGTACTTCTGATAAGTCAAAACCTGTTCGGCAAAGAAGTTTCGCATGCGGCCTTCGACCATCTTGTCGACGATGTTCTCCGGTTTCCCTTCGGCCAGAGCAGCTTCGCGCAGAATCGTGCGTTCGTTGTCTACGATGTCTGCTGGCAGGTCTTCCGGAGTTAAACCAGCAGGACGCATTGCAGCGATATGCTGGCTGATTCCACGAGCGGCTTCATCGTCACTTCCGTCGGCGGCCAGCAGGACTCCGGATACGGTGCCTGCATTATGACTGTAGCCACCACATCCACCTTCCAGGCGAATCATGCGCCCGATATTGAAGACTTCACGAGTTCGGTTGAAGAGATCATTTTTGACATCTCCCAGCGTAGTACCTGGTTGACTGGGTGAATCGAGTGCCAACAGGCTGTCGGCATCGGAGACGTCCGCATTCTGAGCCAATGCTTCTGCCAGGTCGTTGGCGTACTGAATGAATTCTTCGTTGATGGTCACCGGAGCGCTTTCGCACTTCAACTCGACCATGGCTCCGGCATCTTTATCCAGTCCAACATAAAGTCCAAACCGTCCAAAAGATGTTGCTCGTCCGGCTCGTTTTTCGAATACCTCGGCACCACGTTCACGCAACCACTGTACAGCTGCGTCCTGGTCTCCATCGCATTCAGTCAGAGCCTTCTTGCAGTCCATCATTGGAAGGCCAGTTTTTTCTCGAAGTTCTTTAACCGCTGCGGCAGTAACTGCCATGACAGATCTCCTTCAAAATTAATTTTAAGCGTTGTATATAGATTGTATTTAAGACTCGTGCTTGAGACGGTTTGCTGGCGTACCCAGCGCACAGGACTCAGGCAGGAGATAACGATTCAGTTCATCGCACGACGATCTTGAGACTGCGGTTGAAGCGAGCCTCATCAATCGTCATTCCCGGTTAAGGATTCTTCTGACGGAGTATCTTCCGCAGGAGCTTCATCTGCTGCAGGTGTTTCTGCGGCAGCCTCTTCTGCAGGGGCCTCTGCCGGAACTTCTTCCGCAGGGGCTGCTGCGACAGCTTCCTCAGCCGGGGCTTCGGCAGGAGCTTCCTTTGCTAGAGCTGTTTCGACAGGAGCTGCAGTTGCCGTTTCGGCAGCCGGAGCTTCTACTGGCTCAGCTGGTGGAGCCGTACCGGTTTTGCCTTCGATAATGGCATCAGCAAGATGCTTGAAGATGAGTTCGATACTTCGCAGGCCATCATCGTTCCCTGGGATCGGGAGGTCGACAGAATCGGGATCGCAATCGGTGTCGATCAAGGCGATCGTGGCAAGGCCCAGGGCTTTCGCTTCACGAATCGCGTTCTTCTCCTTGTTGGGATCAACGACGACAACACACTCAGGCATCCGGTTCATGGTACGGATTCCATTCAGGTTGCGATACATTTTGCGGAATTCACGATTGAGCGAAGACTGCATTTTTTTGGAGTACTGGTTGATTTCATCACTCGCCCGCAAGGCTTCCAGTTCTTCCAGACGTCCAAGACGGTTACGAATGGTACGGAAGTTGGTGAGAGTTCCACCGAGCCAGCGTTCTGATACGAATGGCATTCCGCAGCGACTGGCTTCACGTTCAATTATGCCGCTAGCCTGACGTTTTGTACCTGCAAACAGGATCAGACTTCCACCTTCAGCAACTCGCTTAAGATATTTCTTTGCTCGGAGCAATCCACGCACAGTTTCGCGTATATCCAGCACATGGATTTGATTTTTTTTCGCATAGATGTACGGTGCCATCTTCGGATTCCAGCGACTTGTGCGGTGACCGAAGTGCACGCCTGCGGTGATGAGGTCTTTGACCAGATTTTCAGCCATAATAATATCCCTTCGATTAATTTGGATTCAGGCGATAACACGGACGGTGTATGGCTTGGCAACCTTCCGGATAGGTAATCCGGTCCGTGGTACAGGGGTTCCCTTTGCCTGAGAACCATAAGGTACGTAATACTCGGCAAGTTCCGGCTTCCAATAAGCTTCGGATAATACGAACCGAGTAATCCCTAAATTTACACCCCGACTGGCATTCGGTCAATTGATGAAACCTCGATTAGGGATAATCTTGGGCATTCCGGTATGCTGGTCATCCTCATGCCGGAATTTGCTCCGGTTTTTGGGGAAAAGAGTGAGAGAACCGAGATGCCTGAGATAGTGGGAACCTGTCCTGTTTCCCGAGAAACCCGTCTTTCGGTTGAATCTAGATACTTGACCATGCCCGACCATCAATCCACAATGGCGTGTTTGTGCAGATAGTTTAGGGAAAGCCGTACCCAGACAACCGGTTCGGCGTGCACAAACCCATCTTTCATCCATGCTTGTACTAAAGGGAGAATCACTGTGCCGGGCACCTGTGTGATTGGTTTGCAGTGGGGCGATGAAGCAAAAGGAAAGCTTGTCGACCTGTTAACTCCGAATTTCGATATCGTTTGCCGTTACCAGGGTGGTTCTAATGCCGGCCATACGGTGGTAACCGGAGATCAGGTTTATAAACTTCATCTTATCCCCAGCGGGATTCTTAATCCGGAAACGATGAATATTATCGCTCCCGGAGTGGTACTCAATCCGGGTACGATCATCGACGAACTTGAGGGTCTCAAAGCCAAAGGAATCGCGGCCGACAACCTCATGATCAGTGAACGGGTGCATGTTGTATTTCCGTGGCATATTGCGGAAGATCGTGCGTTGAATGCCAAAAAGGTGAAAGGTGAGTCGATTGGTACTACTTTGCGAGGTATAGGTCCCTGCTACCGCGACAAAGTTGGGCGGTCGTTTGCCGTTCGTCTGGCAGATATGCTCCGTGACGATTTTCCTCAACGCGTTGACGCCATTGTCGAAGCCAAGAATTCCATGCTGGCTCCGATTGCCGGGGAAGACTTTGAGCCTCTGGATGCCGCAGCCATCACCGCCGAATTTAGTGGCTACGCTGAAGTGTTGCGACCATTTGTTGCTGATACAACCAATTATCTTCTGGATGCGGTTGATGACGCCAAATCGATTCTGTTTGAAGGTGCTCAAGGAGCACTGCTCGACATCGACCATGGGACTTTTCCATTTGTCACCAGCTCGAATTCCTCCGGTGTCGGCATTTCATCCGGTTCAGGAGTACCAGCGAATTCCATCAATAAGGTGATTGGGGTGATCAAGGCCTACAGCACGCGTGTTGGCGGAGGACCTTTTCCCACAGAACAGGAAAGTGAGATTGGTCAGCAGATTCGTGATTTGGGTAACGAATACGGTACGACGACCGGGCGGCCTCGCCGGTGCGGTTGGTTTGATGCAGTTGCTGTTCGTTATACCGCTCGACTGAGTGGAGTCAGTGCACTGTCTCTGATGATGATGGACGTCGTTTCCATGTTACCGGAAGTGAAAATCTGTGTTGCCTATGAACTGGATGGTGAACGTATCGAGTACTTCCCCAGTGATGCGGATGATCTCCGCAGGGTAGTGCCTGTCTACGAGACGTTTGCAGGGTGGAATACAGACCTCACTCAGGCTACCAGCTACGACGAATTTCCAGCGGCTGCCAAGGCGTATATCGATCGTATCAGCGAGTTGATCGGAGTGCCTGTGGAAGTAGCATCAGTAGGTCCTGATCGTGCGCAGACGATTGTGCTGGCAGACTCGGTTAGACAGCTGGCTGGATTTGCCGAATCGGCCGAAACCACTGATTCCAGAGTTTGACAGCATTGTCGAGTGACTCTGCCGTGCTGCCATACCACGGTTTGTGCTGGCCGCCCCGCAGGTTCCGGGATTCTCATGTGACCGGAGCTAATTTCCAATGGGACGCCTGCTGGCAAGCGAGTCTGGAACGAACTTTTAGATCATTGTTCGCGTATCGGTTGGTATGCACTTGAGTTATCCCCGAAATCTGAAGGATAATATGGGTAAGCCGACTGACCCAACTGTCGCAAACTAACCCACGTTCGTTTAGGCCATCCTCATTGAAATCGATGTCTACCAGTACTCCAGATCGATCTTCCGCTCTTCCACCGGATCTCCCGGAGGACTCGGATTCTGAGGAGCTGCAACAGGCTGGCGAATTGGATAGTGCCGATGCCGAAAGCCAGAGGCGGATCCCGCAGCACATCGCGATAATCATGGATGGAAATGGGCGTTGGGCTCAGCGACGTGAACTGCCTCGTATTGAAGGTCATCGTCATGGTGTCCGCAGTGTGCGGCGGATCGTCGAAGAGTGTGCGCGACTTGGAATCAAGCAACTGACTCTTTTTTGTCTCTCCAGCGAGAACTGGAAACGCCCGTCTCACGAACTTGATTTTCTCATGCATTTGCTTGAGCAATACATGATCGAAGAACGTTCTCTGTTGATGGAGCAGGGGATTCGGGTGCAGGTCATCGGTCGTCGTGAAGGTATTCCAGATCGCGTGCTGAATGAAATCAATAAGACGATAGAAATCACCAGTCGTAATCAGGGCACGACGCTTTGCCTGGCAATCAATTATGGTGGTCGAGGGGAAATTGCGGATGCTCTTCAAAAGATTGCTCGGCAGATTGAAAACGGAGACCTGACGCCCGATCAGATTGACGAGCAGCTTATTGCAGAGAATCTGTATACGTCGGGAATGGTTGATCCAGATTTATTGATTCGCACCAGTGGCGAAATGCGGATTAGCAATTTTCTGCTATGGCAAATAAGTTATGCAGAACTATGGGTGACTGAAAAGTTCTGGCCGGAGTTTGAAGAGAGTGACCTTCACGAGGCCATGGGAGTTTACGCCACCCGAAACCGCCGCTTTGGTGGTCTGAATTCATAATCATCTACAGGACGCAACGGTGCTACATCAACGACTTGCAGCTTCGGCTGTCTTGCTGACTCTTCTGGGAATATTGCTGCACTTCGACTTTCATCATCCCTTGTTTGGGGTTGGCGGTTTGCTACTGCTGCCACTGCTGTTGGTGATTTCTCTGTTGGCAACGGCTGAACTGGGTGAGATGCTGATCAAGGGCGGACTTGAGTTACGTCTCAAACATGTACTGTTCAGTGTGGCACTGGTTCATCTCCTGACGTTCATTCCCTCGTTGATGGATGCATTCTCTGCATCAGGTTATCCGGAGGATTGCCCGGTGGGCCGTGTCGGTTGGGTTGGGGTGGCAACCGTGCTGGCGATGTGCTGGCTGTTTCTGGTGGAGATGAGAAATTTTAAGGAGCCGGGTGGAGCGATCGCGAGACTGGCCAACGGGATGCTGGTGGTCGTCTATACCGGAACGATGATGAGTTTCCTGACCATCCTTCGCACCATCCAGGTAGGTGATGAAGGATTGGCATCAGCCTGGGGAATGCTTGCGCTGATTTCTGTCATCGTCATTACCAAGTGTGGTGACAGCGGAGCATACTTTACGGGCAAGTCGATGGGAAAACATAAGATGGCTCCGATCTTGAGTCCGAAGAAGACGGTCGAAGGTGCTTTGGGAGCCTTCGTATGTGGTATGGCGGCAGCGGTTGTCTTTGGTCAATGGATCGTACCGGCGATATTGAAGATGGCTGATACCGGGGCGTCAACAGACCCCGAAACCGGACCAATGTGGGCTTGGGCGCTGTATGGGTTGGTGATCACCGCCGCTGGAATGATTGGTGATCTGGCAGAGTCTCTTATCAAGCGGGATGCTCAGGTAAAGGATTCCAGCACCTGGATTCCAGGGCTGGGAGGAGTATTGGACATTATGGATTCCATTACATTCTCGCTGGTCCCCGCCTATTTATTCTGGATTTCGACCTGGCTGACTGGAAGCTAAAGGACGATTGCCAAAGCGAATCGTTCCCATCGCAGTCGGTCAGATTTCTGAAAGTATGGCATGTATCGATTTTTAGAGGCGGGCACTGGAAAAACCGGTATAAACGGTATGCTTCAGCATGGCCAGCCGGGAATTCATGCATAGAATTCATGCAAAAACAGTATGCCTTGGGGTATAGTTAACAGGCGCGGGGTGTCCCGGATTGCCGACGGCTCTCCCTAACATGATTCATGCAAATCTAATCCATGATTGAAGCTACTCTACCGTTTCCCCGACAACAGGATCTGCTCGTTTTATTCGGAGCTAAAGATCAGAATCTGCGCCTGCTGCGAGATCAGTTGCGAGTCAACATAACGCACGGGGATGGTACGCTGGTGGTGCGTGGCGACGAAGACAATGTCCATAAAGCAACAGACGTGCTTGAGCAGTTCAAGGACATAGTGCAACGTAGCGGCGAGTTGCCGTTTGAAGAAGCCAAGCGGGTGGTCGATCGGATCACTGGCCAGTTTGGCGAATTCATGGATACTGAAATTGACGTCATGACAGCTAGTCAACCAATCGTTCCGCGTACATTGGGGCAAGCCAGGTATATCAACGCCATCCGTCAGAACGACCTCGTTTTTGCACTCGGTCCGGCTGGTACTGGCAAGACGTTCCTGGCGGTAGCTTTGGCTGTCGAAGCGTTAAAGCACAACCTCATTCGCAAGATCGTATTGGTGCGTCCAGCGGTGGAAGCAGGTGAGAGTCTTGGCTTCCTGCCAGGAGATATGCACGCCAAGATTAATCCTTATCTGCGGCCTTTACTGGATTCCCTTCACAGCATGATCGACTTCGATGTGATTCAGCAGTACATGGAGAAGGATGTTATCGAGGTGGTGCCATTGGCTTACATGCGAGGTCGAACTCTGGATGAAGCCTTTATTATTCTGGATGAAGCTCAGAATGCCACGATCAGTCAGATGAAGATGTTTCTCACACGTATGGGGACCAAATCAAAAATTGTGGTTTCCGGAGATGGCACTCAGATCGACTTGCCCGTGAATGTTCAAAGCGGATTGCTGGATGCGACGCGTCGGCTGGCAAACATAAAGGGAGTGGCAGCTGTGCAACTGGATGCGTCAGATATTGTGCGTCACCGTCTTGTGCAACAGATAGTTGATGCCTACGAGCCGGTGAATCATCAGGGCAGAAAGGCTAGCAAGAAATAGACAGGTACCATGGCCAGCGGTTCTTCCAGGAAATCACGATCGACTCGAGCTGATTCGTTTCAGCTTTCTCACCGTCGCTTGCGGAAGGTGATGATCGAGTCGTTGCGAAGTGGCAAGAATTGGGGACATGTATTGCTGAGTTTGGTGGCAGCCCTTTTCATGTGGGGCGTGACGCAGGGATGGAAGCCACCTTTTCAATATCGTCTTGGCTATATTCCGGACCGTGATATTGTGGCCGCCGTTTTGTTCAAGGTTGAGGACGCCATCGGGACAGAGGTCATGCAGCGGCGGGCCGAATCCGAAACACTCTGTATCTACAGTAACGATGCTTACCAACTGGCCAAGCAAAAGAAAGATTTGCTGCTGGCGGTTGATGAATTAGTGGTCGCCGAGGATTGGGAAAGCGCTCCGATGTTGCATTGGGAGAGATTTCTCAGTCCCATGAGCAATATGGAAGATGAGGAAGCGGTCAGGATGGATCCGGAGCAATTGGAGAAATCCCGGGTCATGTTTGATCGTTTTTGTGAGTTATTGGGTAGTGAAGAGGCCAGAGCGGACCTGTCGGATGCCTTGGACGAGTTATACGATCCGTGGATGGAAAAGGGAGTGCTGGAAAGGCTGGGACATACAGAGGAAGAGGGTCGCCTGGATTCCATTCAGATCAGTGGAGAAAACGGCACGGCGGATGTAATTGTTGATGTCTCCGAAGTGCGTCAAAGTGAGATTGCACGGACGCTGACAGAAACTCTTGGCGAAGCTTTGGGCCAGTTGGAGCTGGCTGAGAACGAAACAGGATTTCTGGCCTCGATGATGGAGAACTGGATTCGTGGTGCTGGAATTCAAGGAACGCTGACGATTGATCGAGCGCAGAGCATGAAGCGGCGTCAGAGCGAGCGGGAAAGTGTTGAACAGCAATTTCGCAATTATCAGCCTGGGCAAACATTGGCCAGTGCAGGTGAGCCGTTGCAGGCAGACGAGTTGGCGTTACTGCGGATGGAATATGAAACTCGCTATAACACTCAGATGCTGCAAATGACCCGACTGATGGGATTTGGCATGGCGAGTTTTGGGATGTTTGTGGCCGTATTTCTGCTCTGCGGCGCTTATCTGGTCGTCTATGAAAGGAATGTGGTCAGTGACACGGCATGTTTGATCCGCCTGCTGGTTCTCTCAACCATTGTCGTCCTGCTGGCTACGTCAACTGCGAATGATACTTGGCGAGCCGAACTCATTCCGCTGTCGATGTACGCGATGATTTTGACGATTTCCTTTCGTCGTGAGTCAGCTTTGCTGATCGCTTCGACCATTTCACTGATGGTTGCGGTGACAAGCGGGCAATCTCTGCCCGGGTTTATCATTGTATTCTCAGCAGTGGCGGCATCCTGTCTGCTCATGGGACGGATCAGATCTCGTGTGCGTTTAATCTCCGTGGGATTCGGAGCCGGAGTGATTACACTGGCAACCACGATTGGGGTGAGTACTCTGGCGGGCCAGACGTTCGGGTCGACCGGTCTGCAATTCTGGGATCAATTGCTCAACCAGGATGCTGCAGAGGCCAATTATTTAACCAACCTCCTTCAGGGGGCTGGCTGGTATGGACTTTGCGTAGTTCTGGCAGGTTTTTTCATCACCGGACTACTGCCGATTATCGAGTGGATTTTTGGAGTGCAGACAGATATCAGTTTGCTGGAATTAGGAGACCCGGCTCATCCGTTGCTGCAGGAGCTAAAGAACCGTGCTCCTGGCACATTTACCCATTCACTTAATGTTGGCATGCTTTCAGAACCGGCGGCTGATGCAATCGGAGCGAATGGTTTGCTCTGTCGTGTGGGGGCTTACTTTCATGATATTGGTAAGATGTTCAAACCTGAGTACTTTGCGGAGAACCAGGAAGAGAACAGGCATGAACAATTACTGCCTTCGATGAGCAGGCTGGTGATTATCTCCCATGTTAAAGATGGATCTGACCTGGGCCGCAAGCATCATCTTCCTCAGTCTTTCATTGATCTCATCGAGCAGCATCACGGGACGACATTGGTGGAATACTTTTACCATCAGGCAAAAACATCTGAAATCGGTGTAGAGGAATCTGACTATCGATATCCAGGGCCTAAACCGCAATCGCGGGAAGCGGCTGTCGTGATGCTTGCCGACGCTGTGGAGAGTGCCAGTCGCACCCTGGACGAACCCGCTCCAGCTCGTGTGGAACATCTCGTGAGTGAACTGGCGATGAAACGGTTGCTGGATGGTCAATTTGACGAGTGCGGGTTGACATTATCGGAATTGAACGTGATCCAGCGATCTCTGGTAAAGTCGGTTCTGGCATTGCTGCACAAACGAGTGGAGTATCCGGAGGATACGGAAGTCCGCAAGCTGTCCAGTTTGGGGTAGTGGCCCTGAGCGTAGAGGAGTCCCTGAGTCCTGAATCTTCATTTTGAACTCTAGTTTTCACGACCAATTGTTTTCTGTATTTATCACCAACGAACAGTCGAAATACGAGCTGGACTTTGCGCAGATTGAGTTGGCAGTGCAGCAGGTGCTCGAAGAGGCTGGTATCGTGTCAGGGGAAATCAGTGTGGCTGTGGTGGATGATCCGACCATTCACCAGTTAAATATCCAGTATTTGAACCACGACTATCCGACCGATGTTATCAGCTTTGTACTGGAGCGGGAACAAACACACCTGGAGGGCGAGATTATTGTCAGCGTGGACACAGCAGTGGAAGTAGCTCGGGACTACCAGTGGGACTGGCGGCAGGAATTTCTGCTGTACGTGATTCACGGTTGCCTCCATCTGGTCGGTTACGATGATAAGGATCCCGAAGCGAAAGTGGTCATGCAGCAGGCAGAACGGCGTCATTTGATGAAATTCGGAATTGAACATCGAATCGACCCAGCAGAATAAATGTCCGATTAGGTATGCGTGTGGCGAGGGATCTTTCCTATAATGACGGCGACATGATTTTCAGTCTTTTAAGGTGTATGCGATTGTGCTTTCTGTAAGCACTTTGATACTGCTGTCCTGGGTGGCGACCGTACTTGTGGCCGTCGGCGCGATTGGATCGAAGATCTTCGACGATTACTCGCGATCTGATCTGAAAAAGTATTGTCGAAATAAAGGCAATATCAACTTCTTCAATCTGGTTAGAGATCGATACCAGGATATCTCGCTCGCGTCTGAAACTCTGTTAGCACTTGCTGGCAGTGTAGCTATTGTTAGTCTGGCACTGGCCGTGATTGCTCATGCTGGGCCCGCGAGCGAGCCGTCGACAAGTGGGATTGTACAGCGATTACTGGAAGTGGTGCCAGCTGACCAGCAGGGCCAGTTTGCCTGGTCTGAGGTTTGGACATCGGTTGTCACCATCGCGATCAGTCTGCTACTGCTGGGAGTTTGGCTTCCCAGAGCTTTGGTTTCCGTCTGGTCGTCTCCGATTATCTATCACACGTGGCCGTTTTGGGGCGGGCTGACCTGGTTGATGACTCCTTTTACACTCGGAGTTCGTTTAGTAGCCGGGTTGGCTTGGAGGTTGTCTGGTCGTGAAGACAACAACGATGAAGAAGAGGCGCTGGAAGACGAGATTCGATCTATTGCGACTGCCGGAATGCGTGATGGTGTTCTGGAAGAAGATGAATGGGACATGATCGAAGGAGTGTTGGAGTTGGATGATGTCGATGTGCGAGACATCATGACGCCCCGTAGTGAAATCGATGCGCTCCCACTGGGGGCTGATTGGTCCGAGGTATTGGAGCTGTTTGAACGAGTTCGTCGTACCAGGATACCGGTGTATGACCAGACATTGGATAACTGTGTGGGAATACTCTATGTCAAAGACCTGCTGATGGTATTTGCCAAACCAGGTGTTGCCGAAGTGACGTCGATGGAAGATGTATTGCGCCCGGCTGAATTTGTTCCTGCTTCCAAGGCTGTTGACGAGCTGTTACGCGGCTTTCAAAAAGAGAGATTTCATCTGGCACTGGTGGTTGATGAATTTAATTCCGTGGTCGGATTGGTCACGATCGAAGATGCGCTGGAAGAGATTGTTGGCGAGATCATCGATGAGGATGATGATCTTCCCGAGGAAATCTTCATTCTTGCTAATCAGAGGGTAGAAGCTCTGGGCAAGGCACATATCGATGCGATCAATGGCATGCTGGGAATGCAGTTGCCTGAGAATGACGAAGTTGATACTGTCGCCGGATTAATGATTCACCAGTTAGGCTATATCCCGGAAGTCGGCGAGCAAATTGAGGTGGCTGGTATTTGTATCAAGGTAATTGAAGCGACGAAGAGACGTATCGAACGTGTCAGCTTAACAGTGATCGGTGATAGCTGATTCCAGCGTTCAATCAAAGGGAATTTCACGGTGGCAAGTGAAAAAACGGATGCGATCATGATTCGCATTGTTGAGTTCAGTGAATCGAGCTGCATCGTGACGATGTTTACCCGGGATTTCGGGAAAATCGGAGCGTTGGTTAAGGGGGCCAGACGCCCCAAAAGCCCGTTTGAGTCTGCTATTGACCTGCTAAGCATTTCTCGAATAGTCTTCATCCACAAATCTTCAGATTCCCTGGATTTACTTACTGAAGCAAAGTTGCAACGTCGTTTTCGAGCGGCTACTCGCAGCTTACCCCACTTATATGCAGGTTATTACATCGCCGAATTACTGGATGCTCTGACACATACAGGGGATCCGCACCCGGACCTATTTGAACTTACTCAGGAGACTGTCATTCAGTTGGATGAATTACAGGATCCACTCGGTCTGGTGATTCGCTTTGAATTAAACTTGCTACGAATGATAGGTCAGAAGCCATCGTTTGATAATTGTACGTTGTGTGGCCGAGACATTGATCGGCAGGCACGCGTACCATTTGGACAGCTTTCCGGAGGTGTTCTGTGTGGCAAGTGCCGAGTGGGACAGTCGCGAGTGATCAGTATTTCCTGGGGAGTTTTGGAGGCCATGAGGTTGTTTTCGGTTTGCGATAGCCCTCTACCTTCGGTTGATCCGATGGTGCTTGGGGAACTTCGCGGAGTCCTGAATAACTACATGGCAAATATGATGGGCCGCCGCCCGCGCATGCAAAAATTCCTGAGCATGCTCGGACGTCCAACAACCATCCGTGATGATGCACTGAGCCGGTTTCGTAAATCAGAAACCCGGGCATTATCCCAGCACGATAGTACAAAGCATGACGAAACGGACAAGGATGTCCTTAATGAAACAACGTTTACTCAAAACAGTTAGCCTCTCGAGCTCGCTGGCAGGACTTTGCACACTGATGGTGCTTAGTTCACTGGGGTGCCATTCTGGTGACAAAGTGTCTGGCGATCAGCTGTTGGGACCTGGGAGTTCGTATGGGGCCAACTGGGGTGGTAGTCAGGACGAATATGAAAAAGTTCGGCATGTGAAACCCAAACTTGCTGCCTCCACTCCGACGGGCAAACGAAAGACTGCCGAAACACGCATCTGGGACAGCATTGTGAACTCAGATCCGGAAATTGAAAAAGCCAAGCGGTTCTTTTTCCAGGCAGAGAATAGCTACAACGAAGCGGTACGTTTACGCCAGGAGGCTGATGGCAGTAAGTCGCAGTTGCGGCAAGCGGGCGAGTTGTTTATGCAGGCAGGTCTCCGCTATCAAGAGGCTGGTGAGTACTGGCCGGATTCGGCGCTTCATGAGGATGCACTGTTTATGGCCTCCGAGTGTTACTTCTATATTGATTACTACAAGCATGCTAATGAAATTCATAAAGCGATTCTGAAGGAATATCCCAATACGCGGCATCTCGACAAGATACAGCAGAAACGATTTCAAATTGCCAAGTACTGGATCGAAGCGGATAGCGAGGAAGAGCAGGGCTTCTTTGATCTCAATCTGTTCGATAAATCGATGCCTTTTAATTCGCGTTTTGATGAGGCTATTGCCATCCTCGATAAATTGCGACGCGACGATCCGACCAGTGACATGGCTGATGACGCCACCATGCTGGTCTCTGAATCGTACTTCAAGCGGGAACAATATGGTAAGGCACTTCAATCTCTGGAAGATCTGGTGACCATCTTTCCTGAAAGTGACCATCAATTCATTGCTAACTTCATGATGTTGCATTGCAGGTTCCTCCTTTACCGGGGACCGGAATATGCAGGAGATCATCTGGATGAAGGTGAACAGCAGATCCGCGATATCAAACGGCAGTTTCCTGTGAAGGCAGAGCAATACGCCGACGAACTCAACCGGCTTGCTCGGCAATTCCGATATCTGCAGGCTGAACGACAATGGTGGGTCGCTCGGTTTTATGAAGGTAAGGAGGAATACGGAGCAGCCAAATTCTACTACCGGAAAGTCGCTCAGAATTTTGCAGATACTCCGTTTGCCAGTCGCGCTTTTACCCGGTTTAACGATCTCCAGGACCTGCCTGATAAACCTGAAACTCCGGTTAAGTGGTTGGTGGATCTGTTTCCGGAAACTGACAAGGTCAAACCGCTGATTGCCAATGAAATGGATGGACCGATCAGATAGGAATTCGGTGTCGTGCTTATTAAACGTGAAACTCGACGAGTCGAAAGAGAGAGCCGTCACATGGCAAGCGGTGCGCGGCCTGCCGTTTTACTCTTCCTGTGCATCGTTTCGCTTACGGGATGTACTGGTTACCAATTAGGAAACAGCAGTCAGTTCCGTCCGGACATTCGTACCATTCATGTTCCCATTGTGCAGTCGGAGAGTTTTCGGCGTGGTTTGGGCGAGCGATTAACAGAGGCCATCGTCAAAGAGATTGAGTTGCGTACACCCTATAAGGTGGTGGATGCCGCTCAGGCAGACAGCACTTTTCAGGCTCGTATTGTTGACGAACACAAACGAGTGATTGCTGAAAATCAGTTTGACGAAGCACGTGATATCGAAACCGCGATGATTGTCGAAGTTTCCTGGTTGGATCGCCAGGGACAGCAGCTGATTCAGCGGACAGAGATACCGATCGACGAAGGAATCTATATCACCCAATCAGCTTCCTTTGTTCCCGAAGGTGGACAGTCTTTGGTGACTGCGCAACAGGAAGTCATGCAGAAACTTGCCTCGCAGATTGTCGCTCAAATGGAGCTCCCCTGGTAGTCCTGCCGGGAATCTCACTCGACATCTGTTCCATCGCTGCTGCTCGCTAACCCTTCCTCCCTTGAGGGATTTCTGTGCCTCTTGGGTTTTGTTTTCGCTCAAGTCATAATGACTCGTATGACACACACAACTCGCAGCCAGCACTGGACTCTCCGCCAGCAGACGATTTCCTTTGGAACGTTGCCTGTCATCATGGGCATTGTGAATGTGACGCCGGACAGTTTTTCTGATGGAGGCCAGTTTTTCGACCCGCAACGTGCAGTCGATCATGCGCTGCAATTGGCAGCAGATGGTGCAGGCATTCTTGATATAGGTGGCGAAAGTACGCGACCCTATTCGGAACCAGTGACGAGCCACGACGAACTGGCTCGGGTTATTCCTGTGATCGAGCAATTAGCCAGCGCTACGGACGTCCCAATATCTGTCGATACGTCCAAAGCAGTGGTTGCCCGCGAAGCTGTTGCTGCCGGTGCAGAGATCATCAATGACGTAACAGGCCTGCAAGGCGACCCGGAGATGCTGGAGGTAGCTGGGGAAACCGGAGTCGGAGTTTGTGCGATGCATATACAGGGAACGCCACAGACCATGCAGGACAACCCGGTCTATGCTGATGTTGTTGAGGAGATTTACGAGTACTTGCGTGAGCGTCGTGATACTCTTCTGGCGGCTGGTATTGATCAGGATCGCATCTGTCTCGATCCAGGAATCGGATTTGGCAAAACGCACGATCACAACGTCGCGTTATTACAGAACTGCGATCGGTTTCATGCGCTGGGGTGTCCAGTGCTGGTAGGCCATTCGCGTAAGGGCTTCATCGCTCACCTGCTGGATGACCGGGAGTGTGAACGGACGAGTGGCACGATCGGGGCCGCGTTAGGTTTGGCGATGCAGCGAGTTCAGGTTCTGCGTGTCCATGATGTTGCCGAGCTGAACCGGGCCTTGCTCCTGTTTCAACAGACGTTTCCTGATGGACGATTGAGCCGTTGACGCTTGCGGTGATTTGAATGAGAATTCGAAGATAGGTTGTTTGGTTTGCTCGGCGGTCAGCGGCTGGAGAACAAGGTCTGATTCCTGTTCCAGCAACCTTTGATTTCACCCTTGATGAAAGCGGATAAATATGGCTACCAGTGAACAGGAATTGGAACAGTATTGTCGCGATGTCGCCGAGAAGGCCCGTCAGGCATCGGCCAAGCTGCAACTCTGCTCTGGTGAATTAAAGAATGAGTGGCTTAAGCAGAGTGCCGCGGCGCTGCGTGCGGGAACCCCTGCCATCCTGGAGGCTAATGCCAAAGACATACAGGCGGCTCCCGATTACGGTTTGTCTGCCGCTCAAATCGACCGTCTCGTTCTCGACGAGCAACGGATCGATGGGATCGCAGTGGCGTTGGAACAGATTGCGATGTTGCCTGATCCAGTAGGGCAGGTAATTCAGGGGTCGGTCCGACCTAACGGTCTGGAGATTAACAAAATCCGGGTCCCGCTGGGGGTCGTCTTCTTCATCTACGAATCCAGACCTAATGTGACTGCCGATGCTGCTGCGATTTGTATTAAGAGTGGTAATGCGGTGATTCTGCGAGGTGGCAAAGAAGCAGCGCATTCGAGTCGCGCCATTGTTGATATCCTGATGCAGGTTGCTGCCACCGCAGGTATTTCTGAAGATGCGGTGCAACTGGTAAGTACGACAGATCGTGCTGCTGTAGGGCACTTTTTGAAGCTCGACGATTACATTGATGTGGCGATACCGCGTGGGGGTGAAGGATTGATTCGACGGGTTTCGGCTGAAGCAACGATGCCTGTGATCAAGCATTTTGATGGTAATTGTCACGTCTATGTGGATAAAGATGCCTGTCTGGACATGGCGACTCAAATTGTCGTAAATGCTAAATGCCAGCGAATGGGCGTCTGTAATGCATGCGAATCGCTCCTTATTCATCGTGAAATTGCTGAACAGGCGTTACGGCAGGTCGTCGGAGCATTAGTCGAACAGGGCATTACGATTCACGGTGACGAAACGACATGTGAGGTTGTCGAGAGTGCCGTGGCGGCCACCGACGAAGATTACGGGACGGAATATCTGGGACCTGAGATTTCTGTAAAAATTGTGGATGATGTTGATAGTGCAATCGAACACATAAATCGTTATAGTTCCCGTCATACGGAAGCGATTGTGACCTCGAATATTTTCACAGCGCGGAAGTTTGCCGCTGCGGTCGATAGCTCGGCTGTCATGATTAATGCCAGTACACGATTTAACGATGGTGGCGAATTTGGGCTGGGAGCTGAAATTGGAATTAGTACCGATAAATTTCATGCTCGAGGTCCTTGCGGGTTAGAGGAGCTAACCAGCTATAAGTACATTGTGACCGGTGACGGTCAGATTCGAGGCTGATCGTTGATTTATTTCCGACGGGGTTCATATGCAGGATGCAATGAGACCAATCGACGAGCCATTACCCTACGAGTTATCCGGCGGGCTAAACCGTCTGTTTGCTGAAACTGCCGAGTCTCTTTCTTCGCTTTGGAGCGAACAGTTCGGCGTGCAGGTTGACCTGGGACTTGAACCAGGGAAGGTGCGAACTTTTCGACAGTTTGCTTACGCTCAGCAGCCTCCCTTCAATATGGCTCAGATTCGCAACCGGACAGACCATACGAGTTGGTGGCTGGCCATGGGCGAAGAGTCAGCTTCGGCTCTGCTGGATATGCTGCTGGGGGCCAGGCACGTGCAACGGGATCCGCTTGGACGACCGCTGCATAGTGTGGAAACAGAGTTGCTGATGCCTCTGTTAAACCAGATCAACGAGACGATCGAAACACTCTGGCGCCCCGTGACGCCTCTGGACCTGTCAGTCTTTCAATGGCATCACGAATTGTCTGAAATAGAAACCGATTTGCAGGAACAGCTGGATGTAGAAATGATCTGCCTCAAATGGCGATTGACCATCGGAACTCATCAATCCCAAATCGGGTTGTGCCTGCCAGTTCAATTTGTCATGGCCTGGTCGCGAAAACTGATCCAGCACCATTACGGTGAACTTCCACTGGAACCCCATTATCAGGCCCAAGTGTTACTGGAAGTAGCCGAGGTCGAATTGGCTGCCTTGCGGCCTGGCACGTTACTCGAAACCGGACATGCACTCGACACTCCATTAACCCTCGAGCTGGCCAATGGTGATAATCATCGAGTGAAACTGGGGGCCCAGGACGGTATGAAGGCGATGCAAGTCGTTGATTCACATCGTTCAGGATGAAACGGAGGCTTGCGGGATTTCCAGTGGAGGCAGGGATTCTTCCAGGATTCCACGGCTGTGAGGCAACAACAGCAGGCCTTCAATAATCATCCAGGCCTGCAAACAGAGCGTCCCGATGCCGATCGAACCCAACAGGTAGTTTGGATTTTCTTCTGAGGTAAGCCAACCCGTGTTTTCATTGAAAAGTTGCCAGGACAGGGCCCAGGCTGGCATGATCAGCATGATCACCATGGGGATCGCCGCAAACCAGACAGGTTTCTTTCGTCGCCAGAGGTAAAAGACGATGACCATAAAGGCCAGTCCGGCCAGGAGCTGGTTGGTCGCTCCAAATAATGGCCACAGCAACAGACCGCCAGACCCCACTCCTTTCGGGCCGGGCACCATGGCCATCGATCCGCCCAGCAGCACGGCCAGGGAGGTAGCAAAGTATTTGTTGGCGAGCAGATCCAATTTAACCGTCGTACCAATTTCCTGAACCACGTAACGTTGCAGTCGTGTCGCGGTATCAAGAGTCGTGGCAGCGAAGCTGGCAACTAATACTGCGACAATACCAATTGCCAGTTCGAGTGGAATTCCCAGTGTGCTGATAAAGTTGGCACCACCATCGACGAAGGCAGCGACTTTCTGCGGCAAACCGAAGCCCGACCAGGATCCGTTGGCGTCGTATTTGGTATGCCAGGCATCGATTCCTGTCAGCACTCCGGACTCAGATTCTACGCCCATTCCCACTCCGGCACAGCAGGCGAGGATCACAATCACCGCCAGTGCTCCTTCGAGTAGCATGGCTCCGTAACCTACGTACTGCGCGTCCGATTCGGATTCAAGCTGCTTACTGGACGTTCCACTGCTAACCAGGCAATGAAATCCACTGACTGCACCGCAGGCGATCGTGATAAACAGGAAAGGCCAGATGGGTGGCGCACCGGCAGGAAGGTTTTCGGCGACGGCCGGAGCGCTTTCGATGAGGTTGGCTTGACCAGTCGCACTGGCTACCAGGAGTCCGCCCACGAGCAGTGCCAGCGCGAGTATGAGTTGGTGGCTGTTGATGTAGTCTCGTGGCTGTAAAAGTGTCCAGACAGGAAGAATCGAAGCGATGAAGCAATAGCCCATCAGGATTATGGTCCAAATGACCACCGCCTGATCCCCAAAGGGCTCAATCGGAAAGTAATAGACGCCCAGGTAGATACAGAGATACAGTATGCCCAGCGCCAGCAGCGAGGGGACCAGCAGATTTCCGCCCCTTTTGTAGACGTGATAACCAATGAATATGGCGATAGGTATTTCAATCCAGACCGAGAGGACGGCCTCAGGGTACCTGGAAAAAATGACGGCAATTACCAGGCCAAATATCGCAAGTACTATCGTTAGTGCAGCAAACAGGATCAATAGGAAAAGTATACGAGCGCGTGGGCTGATGAGTCGTCCAGCCACTTCTCCAACCGTCTGTCCACGGTTACGAAGTGATACAACCAGCGCTCCAAAGTCATGTACCGCTCCGATAAAGATCGAACCCAGCACGACCCAGATCAGCGCGGGTAACCAGCCCCAAAAAACTGCGATGGCAGGTCCCACAATGGGGCCGGTTCCTGCGATCGAAGTGAAGTGATGCCCAAAGATCACTTCCTTTTTGGTCGGAACAAAGTCTACTCCGTCTTCAAGCTCTGCCGAAGGGACACGGGCGTGGGGATCCAGTTCAAAGATCCTGCTGGCCAGCCATTTTCCGTAGGTGTGATAGGCAATAATGAAGCCGACGAACGAACCGACGGCGATGAGTAGTGTTTCCATGGGGATTTAGTGAGTTGCAGATAAAGGAAAGGTGAGGGGGACTTCGCCGGTCTGTATCGTTCTGGTTGGATTCGAATCCGGCCAATGCAGGGTGTGAGCAGCCCGAGGAGGCATTTTAGCAGAATCTAAAGTTCTCTGCCGTCAGGATACTTCACGCTGACGCTGTAAAACTCCTATAATGATCTCTTTACCTGTCTAAATCAAACTAGTACAGGGTGGGCAGGAGACGGCTTTTCTGTGCTGCCCTTTTTTTACAACCTATAGAAGGATTCTCACATTGGCAGAACACGTTGTCATCATAGGAAGTGGTCCTGCAGGATGGACATCTGCAATTTATGCGTCGCGCGCCAGTCTCAACCCGTTGGTGTTTGAAGGAGCTGTCACAGAAGAAAATCGTCAACAGGGCACGCTTCCGTTGGGGCAGCTTGCCTTGACGACCGAGGTGGAGAATTACCCCGGTTTCCCTTCCGGTAACCTCGAATCGTATCTGGATGATTCAATTGAGAAGTCACGTCGGCAGTACATGGCTCCTCATATGAAAGAAGGAGTCAGTGGTCCGGAACTGATGGAGCTGATGCGTCAGCAGGCGTTGAATTTTGGTACTCGCGTTGTAACCGATGACATAGTCGAAGCTGATTTTGATGTCCGCCCTTTCAAGCTGACAGCTCGCAGTGGTGATGTGGTCGAAGCGCATACCGTGATTATTGCCACGGGAGCCAGAGCCAACTATCTGGGGCTGGAGTCCGAAGATAATTTCAAGAATCGCGGAGTGAGTGCCTGTGCTGTCTGTGATGGTGCCCTGCCACGTTTCCGTGATAAACCGGTCATCGTGATTGGCGGTGGTGATTCGGCAGTGGAAGAGGCTGATTATCTGTCCAAGTTTGCTTCGCAGGTGCTGTTAGTACACCGTCGGGATGAGTTGCGGGCTTCCAAGATCATGGCTCAGCGTGCCATGGATAATCCGAAAATCAACATCATCTGGAATTCACAGTGTGTCGAAGTGCTGGGTGATGACGAGTCTGGTGTCACCGGAGCGAAACTCCAGAGTACGGTGGATGACTCGGTGCAGGAAGTAGAAGCGACAGGGTTCTTCGTTGCCATTGGACACACTCCCAATACCAGCTTCCTCAAGGGTGCTCTGGAAATGAATGATAAAGGTTACATCGTGTGGACGAAATCACACCGGACCAATACCAGTGTGGAAGGAGTCTTTGCGGCCGGAGACGTAGCTGACGACTATTATCGTCAGGCCATTACGGCAGCAGGTACAGGTTGCCAGGCTGCTTTGGACGCTGAACGATACCTGGCCAGCCAGGGCCTGTAGTCAGCTGATCCAGAGAGCCAGCCCTGAGGGCATCAAATTTAACTATCCTACTTCGGAGTGAAATAATGAGTGACCAGGTCGCCAAGAATAGAGAGATGATCGTCAAGGCTCAGCAGGAAGGCCTTGGTCCTACCCTGTTGGCCTATACCAAATTGTCAGGTCCGGGGTGGTTGCAAAGTGCGATTACGCTGGGCGGAGGATCACTTTCGGGGGCTCTTTTCCTGGGAGTTCTGACCGGCACTAACATGTTGTGGGTTCAACTGATCATGATCGTGATGGGAGTTATCATGCTTTCTGCGATCAGTCATGTGACCTTGTCCACTGGGAAGAAGCCGTTTCAGGAAATCAACAAGCATGTGAACCCTGTGCTTGGTTGGGGGTGGCTGTTGGCAACCGTTGCTGCCAATATGCTGTGGTGTATGCCGCAGTTTAGTCTGAGTTTCGCGGCGTTAAACAAGAACCTGGCACCGAACCTGGTCGAGGACACGCTGAACCATAAGCTTGCGGTTTCGGCAGTCTTGCTGGTGGCAGCGATCCTTGTTCTTTACCTGAACAATAAGCAGGGCCGGGCGGCAAAAGCATTTGACTGGATCCTGAAAGGAATGGTTGCCGTGGTAGTCATTTCCTTTTTCTGTGCCGTATGGATCATGTCCAGTAATGGTAGCGTTGAATGGGGACAGGTGTTCTCAGGATTTGTTCCTGATCTCAGTCAGTGGTCGAGCCCCACAGGAGAGTTGGCGGCCTTGATTCAAGGTTTAGGGGGTGATGCTGCAAGTTTTTGGGATGGCAGAATCGTATCCCAGCAACGTGATGTGATCATCGGAGCTGCGGCGACTGCGGTCGGAATTAACATGACGTTCCTGCTGCCCTACTCGATGCTTGCTCGCGGTTGGGATAAACCTTTCCGAGGCATGGCTAAATTCGACCTTTCCACAGGTATGGTGATTCCTTACCTGCTGGTAACAACCTGCGTTGTCATTGCCTCGGCAACAATGTTCCATGCCGGAGGCAAGGATTTTGATAAGACGCCGTTGGCGAGTTCGGATCTGGCCACGATGAAAAGCAGTGAATACTTTCAAGCCGTGGTGCCAACACTGGCAGCCCGAATAGGAGAGACCGTTCCTGAGCAGGAGGGAGAGGCGTTGGACGTGTTGCATGCCAAAATTGCTTCCATGCCCGTGGCAGAGAAACAGTTAGCGTCTTCACTGGTGAAACGAAATGCCTTTCAACTCTCCAATGCTTTGGCGCCCATCTTTGGTGAAGGAGATTCCGGTAAGAATAAAGCCAGCATGATTTTCGGTATTGGAGTGCTGGGAATGGGATTCTCCACGATTATCATTCTGATGCTGATCAATGGCTATGCATTCTGTGAATTGTTCAATGTGGAACAGGGAAGTGCCACTCACATGGTCGGTTGTCTGGTATCAGGAGTTTGTGGGGCGATCTGGCCATTGATTTGGGATGGCCCGGCCAAGCTCTGGCTGGCCATTGCCGTATCCAGCTTTGGATTCATTCTGCTGCCGATCGCCTACTCGACCTTTTTCATGATGATGAACAACCGGAAGATCATGGGAGATGAACGACCTGAAGGTGGTCGCCGGTTGATATGGAACCTTTTGATGGGGATATCCTGTATTGTGGTGATTGTTGCTGTGGTGGCTACCATCCTGCAAAAAGTTGAAGATGAAACGACTGGAAGTTTTGTGCTGGGAATGGTGGTGTTTTACGTGGTTGCCGTCATCATCGGATTTATCATGAAGAAGCCTGCCCCGATTGAAGTCTCTTCAGACTCAGCAGCTGATTAAAAAAATCAGACAGACAGGTGCAGGGTTGAATACCCCAATTTATCTTCGTTGACTATGACAAGGAGGGAGCCTTGAAAAAGCTATCTATCCGTGAGGCCAGGAATCCTGACGTGATCGGCACTAGCGCTGTGATTCAGGGTTGGGTCCGAACTCGTCGGGACAGTAAAGGTGGGTTCAGCTTCCTGGAAGTGAATGACGGCAGCTGCATGGCGAATCTGCAGATCATTGCCGATAACACGCTGGAGAATTACGAAGACGAGATTAAGCGGCTTACTGCTGGTTGCAGTGTCAGTATTGAAGGGGAAGTGAAGGCGTCCGGTGGGAAACAGGCCACGGAAGTACTGGCTGCGAAAGTGAGAGTCCACGGGTGGGCTGATCCGGAAGAGTATCCGCTGCAGAAGAAACGGCACTCGTTTGAAAAACTGAGGGAATGGGCGCACCTTCGTCCTCGTACCAATACGTTTGGAGCAGTGGCCCGAGTACGCAACTGTATCTGTCAGTCCATTCATGATTTTTATCAGCAGCGAGGATTTCTCTATGTGCATACGCCGGTCATCACGGCCAGCGACTGTGAAGGCGCAGGGGAAATGTTTCGTGTTTCAACCATCGATCCAGAGAACCCTCCCCGAGGCGAAGATGGTCAAGTCGATTACACACAGGACTTTTTTGACAGACCCAGTTACTTGACAGTCAGTGGTCAGCTGGAAGCGGAGATCTATGCAACCGCATTGGGCAAGGTGTATACCTTTGGACCTACGTTTCGTGCCGAGAATTCCAACACGTCGCGGCATCTGGCTGAGTTCTGGATGATTGAGCCGGAAGTTGCGTTTCATGATCTGAACGACAATATGGATTTGGCCGAGGATTTCTTGAAACGTATTTTTAGTGATACGTTGACGAAATGTCCGGAAGATATGGACTTCTTCAATCAGCGCATCGACGATACGGTGATTGCCACATTGCAGAACATCATTGAGTCGGAATTTGTTCGGCTGCCTTACACCGAAGCGATTCAGATTCTGGAGACCAGTGGTCATGATTTTCAGTTTCCAGTGGAGTGGGGATGCGACCTCCAAAGTGAGCATGAACGGTATCTGACTGAACAGCACTTTGACGGACCGGTGATTCTGTATGATTATCCGCGGTCGATCAAGCCTTTCTACATGTACGTCAATGACGATGACAGGACAGTTCGCGCCATGGATGTCCTGGTACCGAAGGTTGGGGAAATTATTGGTGGTAGCCAGCGAGAAGATCGTCTCGAGGTTTTGGAGAGTCGCATGCGAGAGCAGGGGCTCGAGCCGGAAGGATACTGGTGGTACGTCGACCTGAGACGTTATGGCACGGTTCCTCATGCCGGATTCGGATTGGGGTTGGAGCGAGCGGTTCAGTTTGTAACCGGAATGCAGAATATCCGTGATGTGATTCCGTTTCCCAGAACCCCAGGCAATGCTGAATTTTAAACTGCCTGGTGACACTATCCGATTGGAACTGAAATCGGTATAATCGGCGATCAGTATGTGAACACTACGGTCCCCTCTTCTGTGGAGAACACAAAAAAAGTGGGCCCTTGTTCGCCGAAACAAGAACCCACCGATTCGGGCTGATAACGTGCTGGCCTCCTGCCTGGCACGATAGACCCACAGCCACATCGTCATTATCGGGAAAAGAATTGTTCCGGCTTGAGTGTGTGCATCGTTCAGAATGGATTAGGAACTGTTTTCACATTTGTTTATTTGCGAAGGTGACAAAGTATGACACAGGTTGCGAAACTTGCGCTCGAAGACGGAACGGTATTCACGGGAGAAGCATTTGGTGCTTCAGGTGAAATTGATGGTGAAGTTGTCTTTAATACTTCGATGACCGGTTACCAGGAGATCCTTACTGATCCCAGCTATTGTGGTCAGATTGTCACGATGACGTATCCGGAAATTGGTAACTATGGTGTGAATCAGGAAGATGTGGAAAGTGGGAAGCCGCATCTGTCCGGTTTTATTGTTCGTGAAAACAGCCGGATCGCCAGTAACTTTCGCAGTCAGGGTTCTCTGGAAGATTATCTCAAGCAGCACAACATCATTGCATTGGAAGGTATTGATACCCGAGCGTTGGTGCGTCGTATTCGTACACAGGGAGCACTCAAAGGAGTGCTTTCGACCGAGGATCTGGATGACGCAAGCCTGGTCGAAAAGGCTCGGAACTCGGAAGGACTCGTGGGACGAGACCTCGTGAAAGAGGTGATTCCTGAAGAGAGTTGCCAGTGGGAAGAGGCCTTAAGCGAGTGGGCCAAGTTGCCGGATGAAGCTCCTGGTGGTGGGGATGTATCGTACCACATCGTGGCACTTGACTTCGGTATGAAGTGGAACATCGCACGGCACCTCAAGGAACTGGGCTGTCAGGTTACCATTGTTCCCGGGACAGCCACTGCAGAGCAAGTCATGGCACTGAAGCCCGATGGAGTCTTTCTTTCCAACGGTCCGGGAGACCCGGAGCCATTGGATTATGCAATCAAAACGATTTCCGAGCTGGTACCTCAGGTGCCCATCTTTGGTATTTGTTTAGGGCATCAGCTGTTGTCACTGGCGTGTGGGGCGAAAACATTCAAATTGAAATTTGGTCACCGTGGAGCCAATCAGCCCGTCCAGAATCTGGATGCTGGTACCGTGGAAATTACTGCTCAGAATCATGGTTTTGCTGTCGAAGAAGAATCTCTTCCTGACCATCTGGAGATCACTCATAGAAACTTGAACGACGACACGATCGCCGGAGTTCGTCATAAAGAACACAATGCGTTCGGAGTCCAGTATCATCCGGAATCCTCTTCGGGACCCCACGACAGTCGCTATCTGTTCCAGCAGTTTTATGACAACATTGCTGCCAGCAAAGCTTCCTGAATTGCTGCGGTGAACTGAGTGGTCAAAGAATGTTATGAGTAAAAAATCGAACCGGAAGCGTAGTAAGAGAAAAATGCGTCCGGGAAGTACTCGTGGCACGCGACCACATCGCCATCGTTCCGATGCACCCCGAGTCAAATCTGACAGAGGATCTGCAGGCGGGAAGGTGAGTGAGCAGGATCACGATCCTGCGTTGATGTTAGGCTCGGAAACCCGAGCGGCCGAGGCAGTGACGGTACTTTGGGTACTGAGCACATTGGCCACATTCGCGTCGCTGATTGGTACACTGACCTTTGCCATGATCAATGCCTTCCTGGAAAAGCAGGAGGAAACATCCTCGGCACTGGAGATGTTGCCACAATGGTTCATCATGGTAGGAGCGATTACCGGTTTTTGTGGCCTGCTAGCCAACTTTCTGACGACCCGTCTGAGGAACCATCAGGCGCCGTACGTTGTAAAACTGCTTTCGGGAATGGTCTGTGGACTTGGCCTGGCTGTGGGGCTGTTTGTGAAATGAGGCTTTTCATCGGTATAACCGTTGCAAGCTGTTCTGCTGAATTGGTAAGTCTCCGTATGGATATCCGGTTCCAGCGTTTTCAAAATGGAGCAGGCTGGTTATGGTTGAGTAAGAAGTTCCTTCAGGCAGTGCATGGGCGCACCCGATAGTAAACCTGTTTTTTGATAAGACCGATGGCTCGCGAAACACACACACCACCAGATGACGATTCACAATTGCCACCGATGCAGTCAGCGAATGCACCGGCCAATGAGGACGTCCTGTCAGCTGATTCGATGCCGTTGGCAGATGACGTTCCGGATCATTCGCCAGAATATCCCGAAGATCAGATCGACTGTGCTGATTTCCAGGTCGATACGGCACAACGTGTGAAACGATTGCCGCCCTACATGTTCGGACGCATCAACAATCTGCTGTATCAAAAGCGGCGGGCTGGAGAAGATGTGATCGACATGGGAATGGGGAATCCATCAGACCCTCCTCAGCAGTTGGTGATCGATAAACTGGCCGAAGCGGCTGCTGATCCCAGGATCCACGGATACAGCAAATCAAACGGGATTCAAAACCTGCGTAAGGAAGTAGCTGCCAAGTATCTTCGAAAATACGGAGTAAGACTGGATCCGGATGAGGAAGTAATAACATGTCTGGGGAGTAAAGAGGGTTTTAGCCATATGTGTCTGGCACTGATGGGCCCGGGGGACACGGCCATCGTACCTGCTCCTTATTTCCCGGTTCATACCTATGCTGTTGCCCTGGCAGGCGGCAATGTTATTTCTCTGGAAGTCAACGACAGTGACACGTTCCTGCAAAATGTGGCTTACACCTGTCAGCACCTCTACCCCAAGCCGAAGCTGCTGATTATCAACTATCCGCATAATCCTTCTACTGTTACCGTGGAGCAGGATTTTTACGATGAGGTGGTTGAGTTAGCCAAGCGATACCGATTTATGGTGATCAGCGACTTTGCTTATGCGGACGTAGGCTTTGATGGTTACCAGCCTCCCAGTTTCCTGGCGTCGCCTGGTGCGTCAGACGTTGGCGTGGAATTTACCACCATGAGCAAGGGGTACAACATGGCTGGATGGCGTGTTGGTTTTTGCTCGGGTAACCGTGAAATGATCAAGGCTCTGGCAACGATCAAGGGTTACTACGATTACGGCATGTTTCAGGCAGTTCAGGTTGCTGCAATTATGGCCCTGCGTGAAACAGAGAATGCAGTGCTGGAGCAATCCAGGATTTACCAGAGCCGACGTGATGTACTTTGTGAAGGGCTGAGCCGACTGGGGTGGGACTTTGAAGTACCCAAAGCTGGGATGTTTGTCTGGGCTCGCTTCCCCCAACAGTGGCAGGATCAGTTGTCGACGATGGATTTTGCAATGAAGCTGTTGGAAGAAGGTAACGTGGCAGTCAGCCCGGGCACCGGATTTGGAGCTGCCGGCGAAGGCTACCTGCGGATGGCCCTGGTGGAAAATGAAAACCGTCTGCGGCAGGGTATCCGACAGATCAAGGCTTGTCTTAAATAGACTCCCCGAGCCGTCAGATTATGGCAGCGGTTGGGACGCTCGCAGGTAGGCAAACAGGTCCCTGATTTCCTGAGGTTTGAGTGTTTTCAGGATCCCTTCGGGCATGATGGAACGAGGGATGGCCTGCATTTCGTCAATGTCGTCACGATTGATGACTGTTCGCTGGCCATCATTGCCTCGCAGTACAACTACGCGATTATCCTGGTCGTCAATGAATCCTGTCAGTGTTCTCCCGTCGAGCGTGAAGATGGCAAAATTTTCGAAGCCTTCACGAATGGCGATGCTGGGGTTTACGACATTCAGCAGAATGTACTGCAGGTCATCCCGTTTATAGGCGGTCAGATTGGGGCCGATATTCCCCCCGTCAGTAAACAGCTGATGACACTTTCCACAGTGTTTCAGATAGAGCTGTTTGCCATCATAGGGATTGCCGGAGGCTTCGCCAATGATGGAAACGAGTTGATCGATACGTTTCTGCAGTTCTCCGGCTGAGGCAGCTGAAACTCTGCCAAAGTGTTTTTCAGCTTTGGCCTGCAGGTCCGGGTTGTCATAAAGCAGCATTTTCAGGACTGATTCCTGTTGGATAGATTCCGCTTTGATCAGTCCGGTGTCGATAGCGTCCAGCAGGGTATGAAGCCATGCTTCCCGGCTCACCAGCAAAGTTTGCGCGACTGCCTGGGTTGATTCATTGAATTGCGAGTAGGATTCAAGTGTTGCCAGTGCAATATCATTGCTTTCAAACGACTGCAGTGCCAGCAGGCAAGCCTGCACAATGGTATCAGCGGGGTCTTCCTTGACCAGCTTGAGCATGACTGGCACAGCGTCTTGGTATTTTATCTGTCCCAGTACGTTAATCAGTCCAGCGCGTGCGTCCTTGTCTCCCTGAAGATTGGCGATGTCTGCCAACGCCTTTTCAATCGCTTCTGGTTGCCCCAGACGGACTCGCAGGATCGGCGAACCCCCACCTGCTTTGCGAATTCCGTTGAGCAACGGCTCGGGAAGTGAGGCGAGCGATCGGCCTTCAAAGGATTCTTCAAAACCTTTGAGCAACAGGCTCCGTGAGTCATCGTCCGGTGCCGTTTCAAAAAGCCAGCTGAGCATATCCAGTTCTTCACGTTTGCCAGACATGGCATACCGTTTGGCGAGGCGTTCGATGATAATGTCCTGAGTAATCTCCTGATTCCAGATACTGGCATCACTTAACAGGGATTGGATTGCAGTGAATTGATTGGCATTGGCCTCAATGGCCCACCAGATCATCAAGGGCACATGTTTATCACCGGCATCTTCACCGTGATAGAGAAGCTCTTTGGTGATTTCAGCAAATAACGCAGGTTCAACACGTCTGGCAGTTGCTGCTAACTGGCTTCTGACATGGACGCTTGGTTCTGCGGCAATGGAATTCACCAGGGAACGCTTGTAGGAGTCATCAAGTTTCACGTGGTCAGCTGCCAGGCGGACGGACCAACTGCGAACAATGTCATGGCGGATTTTCAGGCAAGCGGCAGCAATTTTGAGATTATAGTTCCCGGTGACCTGATAAGCCCAGAGTGCATTGAGTGCTACCAGTTCGTTGGGAGAATGCAGTAGCTGATGCAATTGATCTTTGTCGGCCGACGAGAGTTTTCGGTTTTTGAGCAGACGGATGGCGATCTGGCGATGGATCCGTATGTCCGATTTGAAAAGTTCAAAAAGTTCCTGATTGCTCCTGCCATCCACATCGAAGGAATAAGGTTTCCACCCTTCGCTGGGACGGATGCGATAAATACGTCCGTTGGTGTTGTCGACACGACCTTGATAATGCGAGGCATGGTCGATTCGTTGTTCGTACAGATCGGCGACATAGATCGCTCCGTCGGGACCTACCTGAATATCGACTGGGCGGAACCAGGTATCTGAAGTCTTGAGCGGGAATCCCAGATCCTGAGTTTTAAAGGTTGAGCCTTCTCCGGCAACATCACTGTAAACGACGCGACCTTGCAGCGGCTCGACTCCAAAGAGCTTGTTTTGATATTGCTGCGGAAGGGTTGTGTCTTCGTAGATCACAAAGGTATGAGTGAAACGCGGCACCTGACTGTGAGTCATGGCCGGGAAATAGCCAAAGGCGTAGGGATTGGATAGTTGGCCATGTTTCGAGAAACCCTTGAGATAATAGCCACCTTGAATGTAGTGGAAGCCGCGGGTATTCCCGCCGTTGTAGCCAGAATAGACTCGGCCACGGGAATCAAATTCTACGCCAAATGTGTTACCTCCTCCTTCAGCAAACACTTCGTATTTTTTGAGCTGCGGGTGATAACGCCAGATGCATTGTCCCAGCGAAGCAATCGGTTTTTCATCAGTACCGTAATGTTTGATATTTCCTGTTACCGTTGAACCCTGTGCCGCATAGAGCCACCCGTCTGGCCCCCAGCGAAGATTGTTGGCACAGGAATGCGAATCTTCGATGCCGAAGCCTTGCAGAATGACCTTGGGGTCACCATCCGCTTTGCCATCCTGATCTTTATCTTCGTAGAACAGCAGATAAGGAGGGTTCATGACGTAGACACCACCATCGCCCATTGCAAAGGAGGTCGCGATACTCAAGCCGTCGACAAACACCGAGTGCTTATCGAACTGGCCATCACCGTTTGTATCTTCGTGGATTGATATCTGATCAAGCCCCTTGTCACCGTGTGGAGGTGGTAGTGGCGTCTTGTCATAGACCGTGCGCAGGTATTTGTCACGGCTGACCGCTTTGAGTCCTGCTGGATTGGGATATTGTTTATATTCCATCACCCACAGTCGTCCGCGATGGTCAAATTTGAAAGAGAGAGGTTGCGCGATATGGGGATCGGTCAGTACGGCGTCGACTGCAAGTCCGTCTCCCACTTCAAACTGACCGAGGGCATCAGCTGGTTTTTGAGGGCCACGATCATTGGCCAGTTGCTTGAAGGATTCCAGCACCGCTTCGGCATCGGCAAGTTTGTCATAACGGAAGTCGTCGCGGCCATCTTCTTTCCACAACGCGTACTCGGTTTTATCTCCGATAATGTGTTGCCATTTACCTTTTGTGGAAATGGCCTGTTTGCCATCGGTGAGTATGGGTGCACCAACATTAAATCCACCTCGGGGGTATTTACGGTAAACGCGAATTGCCAGAACATTGTCCTGCCCGGCCACAAAATGGTTGGCAGCGATAGTATGTTTCTCGTCTTCTCCCAAACCACTGCGGAACTTGGGAGGCATGGCGCCTGTCTGAGCAACTTTGACACCATTGAGAAAAACTTCACGTGCATCGTCAACCGGCTCAACGTAAAGACTCAATGACTCGCCCGCCCAGGAAGCTGGCGGCTTCACGATACAGCGGTACCAGCGGAAACCATTTTCGCTGGCGCTATTTCGCGGCCGTGTCCAGTCTGAGGGAACATCAACCACCGTCCAGGCTGGGGCCTGCTGAGCGTAGCTGGGTTGCAGGAGGAGACCAGAGCAGAAAGTGAGAGATAACAGTAGAAGTCTAAACATCAGGGTACTCGCCGGAGGAGGGGGAATGAGGACAGATCGCAGAGCTTCACTTTGGCCTGGGAAGCAGTGGTGGGTTATGTCTAATAATCTAATCGTAACGACTACCGAGGGCGGATTCACGTTGTGATAAGCTAAAAAGATATCGAATTATTTGAATTTGGTTGCGACATGCGCCATCCGTGAAACCTATTGTTCTGTTGAGAGAGAAACTATTCCTGGTTCGCCTTTGAGAGAGGCGTGAGAAGTAAGATGATGAACCGTAGTATTGCGCGGTTCGCTTGGTGCTTGGGTGCCTTCCTGTTGGGAGCACTGGTAGCGCTGGCTAGCGAACCTGCGGATCAAAAGATCAAGCAACTTGAATTCTATTCGTTAACCCCCGGAACACACTTCAGGCTTTACAGTGAAAAGCAGGTGATCGAAGTGGATCTGGGGAATCCATCGGCAGGGCGTGCGACAGTACGCATTAGCAAGGACGGGATGACCTTTGGTCAGCCTCGTCACGTTATCCTGCTCGGAGCGACAAAAGGGAGACAGCAAGGCTCGTTTTCCCTGGTGGAGATGGGAGTCATCCGAACCGGAATGAAACTGGAGCTGGGGCTGACCGATCTACAGTCAGAAAATCGAGTCCATACCCAGCAGCTGACTCGAATCGAGTTACACAGGAAAAACTGAAAAGGTGTACATTTGAACACCTATCGTCGGGGTTATAAAAAAACGTGACCGGAATATGGGGCTTACCAGATTCCAGGGTCACGTTTTTTTTTGCGAGTCGGGGCGGTGGGATTCGAACTCACGACCTTCTGGTCCCAAACCAGACGCGCTAACCAGGCTGCGCTACGCCCCGCAAAGGTGAGCTTTAATTTACCTACCGGCTATCAGTTCGACAACCCCTGTGTGACGATGTTTTTAGGCGGCACGACTTTCCCCGTCCGCTCCACCTGTCAGTAGATTCATCAATCGGGAAAACTCCTGCGAGCTGCCAAAGTTGATGACGATTTTGCCGACCCCCTTTTCCTTTTCGGTGATCTTGACGCGAGTTCCCAAGGCACCTTTGAGTTGTTTCTCGAGCAGGGTGATCTGAGCGGACTTTGTTTTTTGAACTACTGCCGCAGGTGGCTTTCCTGGTTGATCGTCCATCAACTTACGATGGACATACTGTTCGATATTCCGCACACTCAGAGACTCACGGACGATACGCTCGCAAAGCCCGATTTGTTCGAGCGGTTCCAGGGGGAGCATGGCGCGTGCGTGCCCGGCGGTGATGAGTTGCTGCCGAATAGCGTCCTGGACCTGTTCAGGGAGCTCGAGTAGACGGATGAGATTGGAGATGGTTGACCGGTCGACATTCAGTCGTTTGGCCAGTTCGGCCTGGGTGCATTTATGCTGTCGCAGGTACTGTTTGAAGGATGCCGCTTTCTCGAGCGGTCCCAGATCTTTACGCTGAAGATTTTCGATGATCGCCAGTTCTGCCGCTTCCCGATCGTTCGCTTTACGAATCCGCGCAGGTATGCTTTTCCAGCCAGCAATCCTGGCAGCTTTGAATCGTCGTTCACCAGAGATTAACTGGTAACGGTTGCCGAGCTGACGAACGACAATCGGTTGCAGCAGATTGTGCTGTTTGAGGCTGGATGCGAGTGCTTGAAGTTCCGATGAGTCAAACTGAGTTCGGGGCTGGTAGGGATTTTCGTCAATGCTGTCGAGCGGCAGTGAAGTGTATTCGCTGGTTGGCTCTGTGGTGGATTTTCCCGAGGTTGTTTGTCGTGAAGTTGGCTTTGGCTGCTTAGACTCAGGTTGGGCCGGGGGTTGTCCCAGCAGGTCGGCAAGGCCTTTACCAAGGCGTCGATTTTTACTCACGTTCTAATACCTCCATACACAGTTCTGTGTACGCTCGTGCTCCCCTGCTTCGCGGGGCGTATTCCAATATGGGTTTGTTGTAACTGGGAGATTCGGCCAGCAGTGAATCTCGCGGGATTACTGTGTCGAATACGATCTCACCAAAGAACTCGCGAACTTCCTGATCAATTTCGCCGGTCAGCTCCAGATGCGGGTCATACATGGTGAGTACAATACCACCAAACTCCAGTTGACTGCTCTCCTGCTGCATGACATCCCGGATGACATGGATCATCTGCGTCAGGCCTTCCATCGCGAAGTACTCGCATTGAATCGGCATGAAAACTTCGGTCGAGGCAGCCAGCGCCGATTGCGTCAGCGGACCGACGCTGGGAGGACAGTCGATGATGACAAAGTCGTACTGAGTTGTTTCGTTGCGGATGTGGGTCTGCAACTGCTGGCTTTCCACATACTCGCCATCTGCCAGCACCGAGACGTCCTGAAAGCTGCGACTTCCTGGAAGTACATCCAGGTTTTCGAAACTGGTGGTTTCAATCGCATCCGTGATGGAATCATCGTTGACCAGCGGGTGGCGGTCAGTTGGCTGATGGCCCAGCCCGGTCGTGGCATTGCATTGTGGATCGAGGTCGATCAAAAGGGTGGCGCATCCGGCCTGTCCCAGCCCGGCGGCGAGATTGATGGAGGTTGTGGTTTTACCCACTCCCCCTTTTTGGTTTGCAACGCACAAAACGCGTGTCACCCCAGGGCCCCTCTGTATAAGTGGTTGTAATGCTAATGAAACGTACGGACGAATTTTAATACGGACCGGGGTTTTATGAGAATAGCAGATTGAGATCGTGGACTGATCGATCGACATCAGGGGGCTGTTTCACGTGGAACCCTTATAGTGTGTCGCGTGTGGGGTGCAGTGCATATTGTTTCACGTGAAACGATGGAAGTGATAGTTGAGTTGGGGAGGGAGGGACGAAAGAACGAGAGGTTTCACGTGGAACACCTGTCGGGAGCGTTGTCGAGAATAAATCGAAGGTTGTTCCACGTGGAACATCCAGGGATCTGGTAGCTGTCGGAACTGTTGGAGGTCGTTTCACGTGAAACGTTGGCTTTCACATCGGGTGAGGATTGCGTCGGTTTGGTGTTTCACGTGAAACCAGTGTCCCTTTGTATTGCACTCCCGGCAGCGGGCGCTGATTTCGTCCAATTGAGTGCGCTCGACCACTTCCCCTTACTGGCAGCATCTCTACAATGAAGGGCAATGACGATGATGCAGAATCGTAAATCGCATTAGATCAAAACAGTACTGGCAGATAAGCCGGTGTAGACAGCAAGGTTGCAACCAAGGAGTTTGAAATCGTGTCGCAGATAGAACGATTGCCTTACAAAGTAAAGGATCTTTCATTAGCAGCGTGGGGACGTCGCGAAATAGTTCTGGCCGAAAATGAGATGCCTGGATTGATGGCATTGCGGAAGAAGTATGGTGAATCCAAACCACTTGCGGGCGCGCGTATTGCCGGTTGCCTGCATATGACCATTCAGACAGCTGTGCTGATTGAAACGCTGGTCGACTTGGGGGCAGACGTTACCTGGTCAAGTTGCAATATCTTTTCCACTCAGGATCATGCCGCAGCAGCGATTGCTGAAGCAGGGATTCCTGTTTATGCCTGGAAGGGAATGACCGAAGAGGAGTTTGACTGGTGTATTGAACAGACGCTGGTGTTTCCTGACGGGCAGCCTTTGAATCTGATTCTGGATGATGGTGGTGACCTGACTGCCATGGTACATGATCGCTTTCCGGAATTCCTCGGCGACATCCGAGGGATATCAGAGGAGACAACGACAGGCGTCTATCGTCTCTATCAGATGTACGCGAATGATGAACTCAAGGTACCTTCGATTAACGTAAACGATTCGGTTACCAAGAGTAAATTTGACAACCTCTATGGTTGTCGCGAGTCATTGGTTGATGGGATTAAACGAGCAACCGATGTGATGGTGGCTGGTAAGACGGCTGTTGTCTGTGGCTACGGAGATGTGGGCAAGGGATGTGCTCATTCTCTGCAACGGTACGGTGCCCGCGTGATCGTGACAGAGATTGATCCGATCAACGCATTGCAGGCATGCATGGAAGGTTTCCAGGTGATGACCATGGAAGAGGCAGCCCCGATTGGCAGCATCTTCGTGACGACCACGGGGAACAAAGATGTGATTCGCGGCGAGCACATGGAAGTCATGCCTAACGATGCCATCGTTTGCAATATTGGTCACTTCGATACCGAAATTGATGTTGCCTGGTTAAATGGGAATCCGTCGTTGGTCAAAGAGGAGATTAAGCCTCAGGTTGACCGTTACACGTTCGAAGATGGTCACTCAATCATTCTGTTGGCCGAAGGTCGCCTGGTGAACCTGGGTTGCGCAACAGGCCATCCCTCCTTTGTGATGTCCAACTCCTTCTGCAATCAGGTGCTCGCTCAGATTGCCTTGTGGACCGAATCGGAGAAGTACGATATCGGAGTTCATTTCTTGCCCAAGAAACTCGATGAAGAAGTCGCTCGTCTGCACCTGGGTCAGCTGGGGGCTCGGCTTACGGTACTCACACAGGAACAGGCTGACTACATTGGTGTGCCGGTGGAAGGTCCGTACAAGCCGGAACACTATCGTTATTAAAGAGACTAGCCAGCGATGTTTCACGTGAAACGTTGCAGGCTGTGTAAATGTTAAACCGACAACGTCGCGCGTGAAGTGTTTCACGTGAAACAGAGAAACGTTGAAGCGACTTTGCGGCTTAAGTTTTGAAGGAACAGGATTAGTACGATGGTTCAGGTTGAAGCCTTTCAAGGATTGCGATACGACCTGGCACATGTTGGGTCTTTGAGTGATGTGGTTGCACCCCCTTATGACGTAATCGATCCTGTGTTTCAAAATCAACTTTATGAAGCTCATCCGGCAAACGTGATTCGTCTGATTTTGAATCGGGAAGAACCTGGTGATGAAACGGGTGACGAGAAATACGAGCGGGCCGCGCGATATCTGAAGCAGTGGCAACGTGAAGGTGTCCTTTCAGCTGAATCGCACGCCGCAGTCTATGTCTATCATCAGGAATTTAGTTATGCTGGTCAGACATTCGTCCGTAAAGGATTCATGTGCCGCATGCAGCTCGAAAAGTTGGGGGAAGGTAACGTCTACCCGCACGAGGAGACACACTCGGCAGCCAAAGTTGATCGACTCAAACTGTTCAATGCGACCAGAGCCAACCTGAGTCAGATCTTTGGGATTTATGCGGATCCCGAAAATCAGGCGCAGTCGATTCTTGAGCAGGCGATCGTTGGTAAGACGCCGCTGGAAGCAACAGATCACCTGGGTGTCGTTCATCGCCTGTGGGTTGTTGATGACCTGGAAACCATTGGTAAGCTGCAGGGCAGTATGGCAGACAAAGCGATGTTCATCGCCGACGGTCATCATCGCTACGAAACGGCTTGCAATTATCAGCAGCAGCTACGTGAATCCGGAGAGCTTACCGTAACGCATCCCGCCAACTGCGTGATGACGATGTGTGTCAGCATGAATGATGACGGTATGATTGTGCTACCGACGCACCGTCTCTTCAAAGGACTGCCAGCGTATGACTCCGCTTCGCTCATTTCAAAAATCGAATCTGACTTTGATACCGAAGTTGTCGGCACGGGACGCGAGCTGGCCAGTTCGGTTTGGGAGCAGATCGAAGTCAATGATGCTCAGGACACAGTTGGACTCTACTGCCCGGTCGACGAGACCTGGGTGTTGGCCACACTCAATACCAATGGTTTGGAGAAGCTGGCTGAAGTCGCCAGGGACAGGACCGATGACTGGCAGGGATTGGGCGTCTCCATCCTGCACAGGTTGCTGGTGGAAACCTGTCTGGGACACGACTCGTTGCCTAAGCCCAAGTATATGCATCTCGTTCAGGAAGTAATTGACAGTCTCGAGGCAGGTGTTGACGACGATGATGAACCTTTTGGCCTGGCGGCTCTGGTGATGCCAGCAACGCTCGAACATATCCGAGTGATCAGTAAGAATGACGAGCGGATGCCAGCCAAGAGCACTTACTTCTATCCCAAGCTCCTGAGTGGCCTGGTGATCAATAGTCTGGAGTAATTCCTTCAGAGGGAATTAGCAAAAGCTTGTCGCGCTCGCTCGGCAAACTGCTGAACCAGCTGTTGGTCTTTGGCGCCCGGAGCTGCCTCCACACCGCTCGCGCAATCCACGGCATGAGGGTGGGTGGACTCGATCGCAGCTGCCACATTGTCACTGGTGATCCCGCCCGCCAAAATAACTCTATACCCCCCATAATAACCATCTTTGAAATCGAGGGTTTCCCAGTTAAGTTGGTGCCCGGTACCGCCGTACGAGTCGCGCTTGTAGGCGTCCAGGAGAATAGCCTGTAGCGTCACATCAAAGGTCGCGCAGGCGGCCAGATAATCCACCAGTTCCGCGGGGTTGGATGACTTGCAGCGGAATGCTTTGATCAAGGGAAGCGGCGACAGCTTTTTCAGGTAAAAGGGATCCTCGTCCCCATGAAGCTGGATGTAATCGAACCCAATGGCCTCGTGCAGCTGCTGAATGACTTGAGGGTCTTCATTGACGAAGAGACCGACGAGTTGTATTTGATCGCCAACCGCGTCTGCAATCTGTAGTGCGACCTCTCGAGTAATACTTCTGGGACTGGGACCATAGAAGTTCAGTCCAATCGCATCGACTCCTGATTTAATGCACATCAGTGCATCTTCAGGCGAGGTAATTCCGCAAACTTTGGTTTGGAAAAGCATAAGTCAACTTAACGAAGCAGATAGTCCGGGTCGCTACTGTTTAGCGAACCCTCATATTTTAACGTGTCGTGTTGGAAGATGGAGGAAATAGCGAGACTTGCGTTCTGAGGAGTAACATCTTGCAGCTGCAAATTATGATTTGCCGAAAAACAAGGATAAGCCCTTCTATTTTCATTCATCAGACCTTTCAGGTTAGCTCAACGGCAGGAAGCCACAAGTCATGTATGAATCATATTATCAATTGAGCGGTCGTCCATTTAATCATGCGCCCAATTCAGAAAGTTTCTTTGCCGGTGATTACGTACGTGACTCACTATCTCAACTTGTGAGAATCGTCACGCGTGGGGAGGGAGTGGCATTGGTGGCCGGTGCTACCGGAACGGGCAAGTCGTCGGTGTGCCAGTTATTGCTTGAACACTTCCACTTCAGTCATCAGGTGATCTATTTTCAGCACGGGCTGTTTTCCAGTCGACATGCCTTCCTGGAAAGTGTTGCACTCGCACTTGGATTGTCTCACACCAGAAACTCGGAAGCGCAAAACCGAGCTGCCATCGGTCGGCATCTCTTTGATCTCGACGAGCATCCTCGTTCACTGCTCTTGATTATTGATGATGCTCATCAGTTGTCGGCTGACGTACTGGAGGAATGCCATCAACTTACCAACCTGGTTTACAGCGGCGCAGCTCGAGTGCATCTGGTGTTGGCTGGCACACTCAAACTCGAAGATTCACTGGCTCATCCGGCACTCGCTTCGCTCAATCAACGAGTGGTCCATCGTTGCTATCTGTCCGCCTTGTCCGCCATGGAGACTCGGGCACTCATCTCAGACTGTCTTGTCAAGGCAGGTGGAGTAATGTCCGAGTTGTTAACACCTGATGCATTACGCAAGATCTACGAATACACTGAAGGTGTGCCTCGAGTTGTGGTACAGCTGGTAGATCGAGCGATGTTACTGGGGATGAAGCGGGAACAGCCTATGCTGGATTCATTTGATATCGAGTTGGCCTGGGCAGATTTGCAACAGCTTCCGGAACCCAAGTCCTCGCAAGAACTGGCTCAGGTTGCAGCTCCGGCATCCAGTTCCATTGAATTTGGACTTTTGTCTGACTAACAATCCGGGTATCTGTAAATGTCCAGAGTGACTGTCACCGGGGGAGCCGGCTTTATCGGCTCACACCTGGTTCACACATTGCTAGCCCATGGCCATCAGGTATGTGTACTTGATGATTTTTCCACCGGGAAGCTCAACAACCTGCGGGATGTATTGTCTCAGATCGATCTGGTCGAAGGATCCATACTTGATTCAGGACCATTGACCAGGGCTGTGGCTAGCGCGGACGTCGTCTTTCATCATGCCGCTCAGGTATCCGTACCCTATTCCCTGGAACATCCCGAGCAAACTCAGAGGATCAATGGTGAGGGGACTCGGTTGGTACTCGAAGCGGCGGAGCAGGCGGGGTGTCGTCGAGTGATCTATGCTGGGTCCAGCAGTTGTTACGGGGAGGTTGCCAAGCCGGTACAGTCTGAGTCCGATGAAATAGCTCCGATCTCGCCCTATGGAATATCGAAATACGAAGGAGAAAAGCATTGCCATGCCATGGCTCAATCTGGTCGCCTGGAAACTGTGGTGCTTCGTTATTTCAATGTGTTCGGTCCTGGGCAGGATCCGTCCAGCCCTTATTCAGCGGTGATTCCCCGTTTTATCAGTCTGATGATCGACGGCCAGCGGCCCACGATTTTTGGTGATGGAAAACAGTCTCGTGACTTCACCTATGTACAAAACGTAGTGGAAGCGAATTTGCTGGCTGCCGATGCCACAGGAGTTTCAGGACACAGTATCAACATCGCCACCGGTCGCAGCATCACATTGCTCGCGCTTGTGAGATTGTTGGCAACCTGTCTGCAGTGCGAAGCCGATCCGGTGTTTGCCGAGGTGCGTCAGGGAGACATCCTTCATAGTTGTGCCGACATCACCAAAGCCGCTCGATTATTAAAGTACACCCCATCAGTCAGTATTGAGTCTGGATTGGAACGTACGGTGAGGGCTTTTCTGGGGACAACGTCATGAGTTGCTGGAAGACCCTGGTATCGATAGCGACTTATAACGAACGAGAGAACATTGAACGCCTCGTCAACGCCGTTCGGAAAGCCGTAGAGGGGGTCGAGGTGCTGGTGATTGATGACGGCAGCCCGGATGGAACCGGCCAGTGGTGTGAAGAGTTTCAGCAGGAACATGATTGGTTTCACTACGTGCAACGTGGCAGTAAGCAAGGTTTGGGAACAGCGATACTTTGTGGAATGCAGTACGCCATCGACCAGGGATATGATTTATGGATCGAGATGGATGCAGACTTCAGTCATCCTCCGGAACGATTACCAGCTATGATCGAAGCCATAGGTGAACCTGATGATCCTGTGGCTGATGTCGTGATCGGGTCCCGGTATTGTCCCGGTGGTGGTGTCCAGGGGTGGCCGCTGAGACGTCGTCTGATGAGTCGTGGTGTCAACTGGTACGCGCGCATCTTACTGGGGCTTGCGCCCAAAGACTGTTCTGGTGCGTTCCGCTGCTGCCGGACTGCCATTCTCGAGAAGCTGGATTTTTCTGAAGTTCGGTCCAGCGGCTATTCCTTCCTCGAGGAAATTCTCTGGTACTTGAAGCGTGTGGGTGCTCGTATCGTCGAGGTGCCGATCATCTTCGTGGATCGTCAGTATGGCGAGTCCAAATTGAATCGTGCGGAAGCAATTCGTTCGCTCTGGATGATGTTCAAGTTGGGAATTCGTAACTGGTTTCGATCAGGGTGATTTTGGACAGGGACAGTCTGAGGCAAGTCCCAGCTGCCTGCCAGTCAGTCAGTCGGCACATCACTTTTTTACGAATTGCTCGTCTGGCCCTGTTGCTACCACCGGCATGATTGCAACGGTCCACGATGCAATTTAGAATTTGGTTCTACACACAAGATCCTACTCACAAACAGTACATCTCCTCAGAGGTATAGATAACATGTCTGACAACACTGGTGGCTCAATTGATAATGTAATGCAGGAAAGCCGGTTGTTTCCTCCATCTGACGCGTTCCTGGAAGGCTGTAAGATCAACTCGATGGAAGCGTACCAGCAGTTGTATGATCAAGCAGCGGCTGACCCGGTCAAATTCTGGGGTGATCTGGCTCGGGAAGAACTCCACTGGTTCGAAGATTTTGATACAACACTCGAGTGGAACGAACCTTACGCCGAGTGGTTTGTCGGTGGCAAGACGAACGTGTCCTACAACTGTCTTGATCGGAATCTGGAAGCCAACGGAGATAAGACAGCCATCATCTGGGAAGGTGAGCCGGGAGATATTCGCACCTTTACTTATAAAGAGCTGCATAGTGAAGTTTCACGTCTGGCCAATGCGTTTAAGAAGGCCGGAGTCGAGGCGGGTGACGTTGTTTCCATCTATATGCCGATGGTGCCTGAACTCGCCTTCGCCATGCTCGCTTGTGCTCGCATCGGAGCTGTTCACAGCGTGATTTTCGCCGGGTTTTCGGCAGAGTCGATTGCAGATCGAAACAACGATGCCAGTGCCAAAGTTCAATTGACGGCAGACGGTGGTTTTCGACGCGGAAAAATTCTGGCTTTGAAAGAGATTGTGGATGAAGCACTGGAAAAGTCACCCACGGTGGAGACCTGTATCGTGCTTAATCGGACAGGCTCAGACGTTTCAATGAAAGACGGAAGGGACATCTGGTGGCATGAGCTTTTGGAATCCGTTGATGACAATTGTCCAGCCGAACCACTCGATTCAGAAAGTCCGTTGTTTATCCTCTACACCAGTGGTTCGACTGGTAAGCCGAAAGGGATCAAGCATACTGCGGCTGGCTACAATCTGTATGCCAAGAAGACGTTCGAGTGGGTTTTTGATATTCGCGACGACGATATCTACTGGTGCACAGCTGACTGTGGATGGATCACGGGCCATAGCTACATTGTGTATGGTCCGCTCAGTGCCGGAGCAACCTGTGTCATGTTCGAAGGTGCTCCGAACTATCCAGCCGAAGATCGTTTCTGGGACCTGGTGGAAAAGCACAAAATTACCATCCTCTATACCGCTCCGACTGCCATCCGGGCCTTTATCAAATGGGGAGACGAGCATGTCGAGAAACATGATTTGAGCAGCCTGAGGTTGTTGGGTACCGTGGGCGAAGGAATCAATCCGGAAGCCTGGATGTGGTATCACGAAAAGATTGGTGGCGAACGTTGTCCCATCGTGGATACCTGGTGGCAGACCGAAACTGGTGGCATCATGATGAGTCCACTTCCCGGAGCTGTTCCTACCAAGCCAGGAAGTTGTACCAAGCCATTGCCTGGTATTCTGCCGGCGATTCTGGATGAGACGGGTGAGGCAGTCGGTGAGAACCAGGGAGGGATGCTGGTCATGACACATCCCTGGCCCGGGATGTTGCGAGGAATCTGGGGAGACGATCAGCGATACAAGGAACAGTACTGGTCTAAATTCCCAGGCAGCTATCTCGCCGGTGATAACGCTCGGTGTGACGAGGATGGTTACTACTGGATCATGGGACGAATTGATGATGTGATCAATGTGTCCGGCCACCGACTCAGCACGATCGAAGTCGAAAGCGCTCTGGTAAGCCATCCTCAGGTCGCTGAAGCTGCTGCTGTGGGCAGGAAAGATGATATCAAGGGGCAGGCTGTCGCCGTGTTTGTGACATTGGTGGATGCGGAAGCGTCAGACGATATGAAACAGGAATTAAAACTGCACGTGCGGAAAGAGATCGGAGCGCTCGCCCAGCCAGATGACATTCGGTTTACCAACGCCTTGCCCAAGACGCGGAGTGGAAAAATTATGCGACGTCTGTTGCGGGATATTGCAGAAGGCAAAGAGGCGGTTGGAGACACGACCACCCTGGAAGACTACTCGGTGCTGGCTCAGCTACGAGCCAATGACGAGTAACCCGCTTCAATGCACGGAACGTGATACGTAAAAAAGGGCCAGTCACTTTCATCGGTGACTGGCCCTTATGCATATGGTCTGATTCGTCAAGCATTTAGTTGCCGGCCGTGGCTGCTCCCTGTTCCTGTTGCGTTGCCAGTCGTTGATCGGCTGCCTTCCAGATACGTATCATTTCTTCTGGATCTTCAAAGTTGAGATAGGTCGGGGCTTCGTTGGCGGTGACTCGGGTTGCCATGCCGGCGATCCGCCACCCGTTCTGCTGCTGACGTAAGATCCAGATGATATCGAATTGATGAGTCAGCCCATCCTTGCCGGGTTCTTTCCACAGGCTGGTAACATAGGCTCCACCCGATACCATCTCCACTTCTCCCACTTCAAATGTGGCATTGGGGGATCCGGGGCTGCGGACTACCAGGTCATGTTTTTCAGTTTCTTGCCGGGCTCGGGTGGTGAGCAGATTGGAAATGGTTGCATCGTTACCAAGTTGAAGTGCAGCCAGGAAGTTTTGCACAATTCGCTGGGGACTATCTTCGTTGGCCAGCTGATCGGCGGTGGAGCTGGTTGACGAGTCCATGCCGATCCCATCCGAATTCGTCGTCAGTTGGACGTTGGGGGACTGAACTGTATTCAGGTTTTCAGCGGTTTCGCTGTTTTCCGATGAGTCAGAACAGCCGGTTGTTGTGACAACCACCAGGCTGCAGAGAATTGCAAGATTTAAAATACCTGTGATGCGCATGTTATTGCACCTTCCAGTTAATCCAGAGACATTTTTTTCGTGTCGGTATCTTCGAAAAAACTGTCACTTCTGTAAAGACGAATCAGCCAGATTGTCGAATCTGATAATGGAGCGTCATCCACCTACGGGCGATGTGCGCGGATATTTAACCCACGAGTTTTCTAAGGCGAGGATCCTGAAATGAAGCGTTTTAGCGTAAACGGATTGGCTTTGCTGATGTTGGTGGCGCTAGTTGCTACAACCACAGTTCGAGCTGATGAAGAATCAAAAAAACTGGAACTGCAGTTACCCAAAATCAAACTGAAAAAATCAGACTGCTGTAAAGACAAAAAAGAATGTTGCGACAAGAAAGAATGTTGTGACGAGAAAAAAGAGTGTTGCGATAAAGAGAAAGGATCCTGCTGTGACGCGGTTGGCAGCAAGCTGGTCAGACGAGCTAAAAGCTTGTTCAAGAAGTCTGAGTGTACTGGAAAAGAAGATTGCCCGGTGTGCAATGCGAAGAAAGAAGAATGCAAAGACTGCGATAAAGCGAAAGAGACCTGTAAGTCATGTGCTGACGGCGACAAGAAACTGACTGAGAAAGCAGGAGACGCCGTGAAAGACGGAGTCGAGAAGACCAAGCAGGTTGTCGAGAAGGTGGTTGAGAAGATCAAGAAATAGATCGTCACTTCCTAACACACCCAACAAAAAAGGCTGTATCCAAAATCGGATACAGCCTTTTTTCATTGCTTTGATTATCCGGCATTCCTGGTTGGCTGGCCGAGGGTGCTCGTTTGGTAAAACTGACAGAATTCTCTCACTTCCACTGATGCCACCATTTGGAGGTAGGCCAGGTGGACGAGCTTTATTTGAACAGCTTAACTACCCTGACTGACGCACAGGCAGAAATTCTGAGCATCTCCACATCCCCGAGGCTCTCCAGTAGTTGGTTGACAAGTATAGCAATAAGTGACACCAGCGTTTGGTACTAATCAACTTTCACGGGGATAGGGGTATCACCTCGGCAATGCCTCAGAATTTCCCTCTTCGATCTGTCCGCAACCTGTGCCCACCGTTCAATAGTTCCTCATCGGCCACTCAAGGTCCGTTTTACAGTTGGCCTGTGACGGCTGTCGTTATCTAGCTCAGGCTATCGCGTAGCTGGTTCAAAAAGTGAAGTGACTGCTTGCGAGCGTCACCCGCTTCTTCGTACTCCAGCACGACAAAGCCCCGATAGTTGGAATCCTTGAGAATCTTGCCCAGACGCCCGAAGTCCGTTGGTGATTTTTCCCGAGCAGCATTATGTGTGACCACTTTGACTTGAACGTTCATCGCATACGGCGCAACAGTTTCCAGTTCCGCGTAAACATCGTCACTGGAAAAGTTACCAGTATCCAGATTGACCGCGAACCACGGACTCTTCACATCGTTCACAAATTTCATCAGTCCTTCAGCAGTGGATGTGGGGCCGCCGTGGTTTTCCAACGCCAGGACAATCCCCTTTTGGCCAGCATAGTCACAGCACTCTTCAATGGCCGACACCATCAGCTTGTGCGAGCTGGCCTCGGTTTGACCCTGCTTGGTGTGACCAGCAAAGATGCGAATGACCGGAGCTCCCATGGTCGCAGCGTGATCTACCCAGGTCTTTACATGATCGATCTGTTCACGGCGTTTGGGGTCCCCTTCCGGATGACCAAAATCATTTCCGACCGCGGTACCTGAAATTGATAACCCCAGTCGGAAACAATGTTGCTTGAGACCCAGCAGGTATTCGGTGGTAACTTGCTTTGGAAAATAGTAGGACGTCAGTTCCGTCCCTTCGAGACCAAAGGCGGCACAGTCATCGATGAAGTCATGCAGAGTTAGTTCGGCCTTCTCTCCCTGCAGGAGCCGGCGATAACTGTAGGCAGCCAACGAATACTTGAACTTATGGCTACCATTTCGTGGGATAGGGTCGATTGCGGAAGCCAGTGTTGGTAAGGAGGCGACACCCAGCATGGCCGAAGTGGCGGTCAGGAATTGGCGGCGATTACGGAGCGAGGTTGATGGAATACTGTTCATGGTAGGAGATCATCTGAAGTGAATGGGATTGTCGTAGTGAGAATTCAGTTTAACCGATAGCTAAGAGGAAAGCAGTTTTTGAAGTTTGTTCCAGCTCAGTGTGTTGGCGACATGACCGGCAGCCAGGCCTCCACGTCGAGCCTGATTGATCCCGTATTTCAGCACATCCAGTCCGGTGACAGAGTGCGCGTCGCTACTGATGACAATCGGGATTTCTCGTTCACGCGCCATAGCACAGTGTACGTCGTGCAGGTCAAGCCTGGCCGGGTTGGCATTCAGCTCCAGCATTTTGTGGTTTTCCTGAGCTGCCTGGAAAACAGCATCGATATCCACTTCGTATGCCTCGCGACGATTAATCAATCGTCCTGTCGGATGCGCAATGATATCGATATGTGGATTTGCCAGCGCGCCAGTAATACGATCGGTGATCTGCTGACGAGGTTGCCGCTGGCCGAAATGGACGGAGGCAATCACCCAATCCGCTTGCGCCAGGACTTCGTCCGGCAAGTCCATGGCTCCGTCTTCGAGGATGTCACATTCGACTCCCTTAAGAATCAGGAAATCATCGTTGCGGGAAGCGTTGATGTCATCGATTTCCTTCCACTGTTGCAGTAGTTTTTCGGCGTCCAGTCCGTGTGCCACCGAGACGCGTTGCGAGTGATCGGTGATCGCAATGTATTTGAGTCCTCGCGCTTTGGCAGCCTCGGCCATTTCCTCAATAGACGCTTTGCCATCGGTTGCCGTCGTGTGCATGTGCAGGTCTCCCTGGATTTGCTCCACCGTAATCAGCGTGGGGATCGCATCATCAGACGCCCAGTGGAATTCAGTTCGAGCTTCACGGATTTCCGGAGCGAAACAGGGTAGGTCGAGTGCCTGATAGACTTCTTCTTCAGTTGCACCGGCGATGTAACTTTCGTCGTCACCTTCAACACGGAACACGCCGTACTCGTTGATTTTCAGGCCGAGTTGTTTGGCTCGCCCACGAAGTTCGACATTATGGTCTTTGGAGCCGGTAAAGTACTGCAGCGCAGCACCGAAAGCGTCAGCAGGCACAACTCGTAGATCGACCTGGAAACTGTTCGTAACCCGGATCGACATTTTCGTGTCGCCTCGGACTATGACTTGTTCCAGCTCAGGAAACTCAGAAAAGTGATCCATCACCGATTCGGCATCCGTCGAGTCGACCAGGACATCCAGATCACCTACCGTTTCCCGGCCGCGGCGATAGCTGCCAGCAAATTCGATACGCTGAATGGCAGGACAGTTTTGCATATGCAAGCGCAGTGCGTCGGCGAGTTGATCTGCATCGGACCAATAAATTCGCTCATTCGCAGCGGCGGCGATGGCGATGCCGTCGAGAATACTCTGCTGAGTCTTGGCAGCAAAACCTTTTAATTTTTGAACCTCATCCGCTTTGCAGGCAGCTTGTAACTGGTCCAACGTCTGAATGCCCAGTTCCTGGTAAAGCAGGGCTGCTTTTCTGGGACCGAGTCCGGGGATGCGTAGGATATCCAGCACGGTCGCCGGAACAGTTTCCAGAATCGTATTTATCTCTGCAATTTCACCATCTTGTATCAGTTGGGTGATTTTCTCAGCAACACCTTTTCCAATGCCTTCAATTTCCAAAAGCTCGGAAGGGTCGTTGTTGACGATCGTGGCGAAAGAATCTGTCGCATCTTTGATGACTCGAGCACCTCGACGGTACGCTCGGATCTTGAACGAATTGGCTCCTTGAAATTCGAGCAGGTCTGCCAGTTTGGTGATCTGAGCGGAGATCTTCGCGTTATCCATCGTTTCCTTTCCTGCGGAGTCTGGAGCTGTTTTAAGCACACTCAGTTGTGGCTGAGTGCCAATTATATCGCAATTTCAGAGCTGCGCTGCCTGTGACAGATCGCAGGCAGGAAAGTGGGAGCATTGTCTGCAAAAAAACAGAAAGAAAACAATTTTTGTTACGCCTTTGTTGAAATCAGTAACCTACCTTTCTTACATGACGTGAGAGAACCCAGTTACGGCAACTGGGTCCAGCCCTTGAAAAACCGACGCGGGAGTTGGTTTTTCAGGGACTCACGCAAAATACTGCCTGATTGGTATGTGAGAGTACCTGCGATCAGACAGAGGACAACGGCATATTCTGCATAACCGTAATATTCCGTAATTTGACTGGCAAACTGGATTTGCTGCTTGCTTAAGGCGAGAGCGGTCAGTCAAACTAACTATTAGGTCGGCATTGTGAGAGATGCTCGATTGAAACTCAACGCGAAGAGAGAGAGAAGTAGTAACATGCGCAATCTAAAATACATGATGGTAGCGGCCATCACGATGGCCTTGTTGACGCCCCACCCAGCTGACGCTCAAGTGCTGGATTATTTGACCGGCCGCAAGCCCATTCTCAAGGTTTACAGTCCTCCCCAGGACGAAAATAGAGTGGAGGTTCGCAAACCTGACTCGGTGGGATCTGAAGTGCTCAGTCCACTGAATGTCTTTTATCCTCGTCAGGTTATCGTCGACTACAAAAAAGAAACTCGTTATGTCACGAAATGGGTGAAGGTGCCGACGACACTTTATCGTCCCTCGCTTGAACTGGGAGCTCAACCTGGCCAGTCGGTGTTGTTAAAACCTGTGGAAACGTACACTTGGCAGTTGCGTCAGGTGCCGGTGGAAAACTACCGACCTGTATTGGAGCCGTCCAACAACAATTTGATGTCTCGCGTGCATATTCCTCGCTTGGGTGATATCCTCGAGCCGATCCTGCCTCGCTGTTCTGATCTGCCTGCCAGCACACCAGCTCGAAAGGACTCGTCGTACTACGACAAACAGCAGGAGAATTCAGGTGATGACACCTTGAAGAATGTTGAGCCAGCCGATACGCGTCCCCAACTTGATGCAGATGCGTTGAAGCAACCGGAAACTGGTGAAGGAGAGCGGACTGAGGTTCGCAAAGTGGAAACACCGTCGGACAAGCAGGATGATGAATCGGTACTGAAAAAACCGAACGTAAATCCTGAGTCCTCGGACAAGGAAGGTACAGAAAAAGAAGAGGAGAAGCTGGAGACGGATCCTGACGCACCTCTTGCCGACCCGGATGCCGAGAAAGACCAGGAAACAGGTGAGGCTCCTCGACTGATCAATCCGCTGGATAAAACAGCTCGTGACACCGTACCCATGATCGGTCCACGGCTTGTCATACCGGCTTCAGTGACAACACCACCTCGCATCACCGTCCTGGATGACGAAGATTGGATTCCTGTTAAGTAGCACATCTCTCTGTCATCCTGTGCAAACAGGGTGGCAATGATTCGCGTTAACCGGTAGTGAACTAGCCATTCGCTACCGGTTTTTTTTATGCCGTTGGTGAAACAGGTCGTAGCACTGAAAGAGGACTTCCCGGCAGTTCTGTTGTTGGGCCAGCATGAGTCGGGAAACGTCCTCGTCTGTGACGAGTGGAGCGATTCCGTGTTGTTGTTGCAGTTGACTTGCAAGGATTTGCATTGCCAGCACGTCGGGCTTGATCTCTGTCAGTGTCGGCAGGTCCAACCGATCGTGCACAATCACCACCAGCCGGGAACCATGTTTCCGCGCCAAGCGGAAGGCTTTCGTCTGTTGCCAGCGTGAAAGCTGCTCGAATTCGTCCACAATATTGATGCTGCCGGCTGTGCTCAGTGAATTTCTGAGTATTCCTTTTTGAATCCGGCCACCGCGCTGTAGTTGTGCCGTCAGGCCGCGTGATTCGGCGTCGGCACACAACGTATGCGCCAGCGTGGTTTTGCCGACGCCATGAGGTCCTATGATCTGTAAGGGTGAACTGGATTCCAGTATTTTGTCCAGCAGATCAGAAACACGGTTGTTTCCGCTCATGATGTAGCTCACCGCATCAGGTCGAATCCATCGGGTTTCAAACGGATTGATGACGTCGATCGAATTAGCTGGACTGATAGGCATGCAACTGGAATGGTTGAGAGTATTTGAACTCTTTAGGAGTCTGGTCGGCATACTGAACGATAATACGCACTCGAACACACCAGGTAATACTGAGGTTGGTGCCAGAGTAGCTGAGTGGACTGAGTGGTAATTCGGTTGAGAAATGAGCCAGTTCACGGAGGTCGGTTTCATACTGGGACTGACGAGCAGTCTGCCGTTCGTAGTAGTGAATTGCTTCCTCTTCGTCACCTTTGCCGGAGGAATACCACATGGTGGCCACTTCCACACTCTTTAGTTCCTTTCGTTCCACAGCATCAACCTGGTATTCACATTCAAGCAGGTCGCCTGGTTGATATTCCCGACTGGCGTGATTGAGTTTAATGCTGATCAGTGGGTCGAACTTCACTGGTCACTCCCTTCGGCCAGAGAGTGTGGTGACGGCGGGTGGACGATCAAAGCGTAACTGCGTCGGATTTCCGGCATATCGCGATACCGTCCAATCGATACAAGTTTCCATTGCAGGCTGTTGTAATTCCCCTGGAAACTGTGCATGGCACCTGCGGGGATATGAATCTGGAAGGTCTCGTTGAGCCGGGCGTTTGGTTTGATTTCAAATCGTCGTTGTTGGAAGACTCGTTCTCTGAGAACTTCGTGGGTTTCCGTACGAATATCTGTTCCCTGATGGTAACTGGTGACTTCTTCACAGATCAGAAAGATGCGAAGTGAACGTACATAAAGGTGACCTTTCTGAAGTGCGGTGACGTCATACGAGTTTCCAGGATAGAGTGGCTGCGCGGAGATCTCCAGTTTGAGTGGATCGATGGTGATTCGTCCCTGAAGTTGAGCTTTGAGAAATCGGCCAGCCCAGATCGAAAGTCCGATTGACGGTGGCAGTGATAATACCGGCAGCCACCAACTGAACTGGACTTCACTTTCACGCCCGAGATAGCGTGCGATCGAGTAATACAGGAGGATGATGGAAATGCATACCCAGATCGAAAAGAAAATGATCACGGCCAGTGTTTTTACTGGCTGCCCGGTCGTCATGGGGAGACGCCATTTTTGGACGTTTCCACGACTGGCCAGAATCGTATCGAAGTGAGGAACATTAGGCAGTTTAAATCGGCTCCGCACCCGCTGGGGTAGATCAAATCGCGTGACGTTCTGCTGGATTGAAAACCTGAGTCCATGTCCCATTCGACTTTGCATGACGCTGCGAATAAGTCCTTGTCCACCGAAAAGGATGAAGGTGAGTACGACGGTGGCGAGCAGCCAGATGTCAACAGAAATACTGGTGTCGGAACGAAGTGCTTTGGAGATGAGTGCAATTCCGGCCAGAATTCCGAATACCAGCAAAGTGAGGCTGAAGGCAATGTCCCCCCACATCCCAACCCGATGGGAGACACTGTGGTGACTACCACGTTTCTTTCCAATTAAACGGATAAGTGGACGAGCCAAGGTTTGCTGAATTCCTGTTAGTGATGCTGGAAGATCGGGTTACTTTAGCTTCAGAGCGGTAAGTGTTCCTGTTCGACCATTGTTACTGCGAAAGAAAAATTGTCCATTGGAGAATGCAGGAAAACTTCGAGTGACGCCCTGGCCGACTGTGGCGCGAGCCATCGGTTTGTAGGAGCTGCTGTCGGCCTGTAGTAGCACAAGTTCTCCTGCGGTATTCAACGCCAGGATTCTGTCTCTGACCAGAATGCAGTGAGCCACTCCGAATCCCGTCTCTTCCCAAAGGACTTTCCCCGTTTCGGCTGAGACACACCGTAGCGCCGCCACACCTAAATCTTCGCGGCCATGCGTACCAAACAGCGCCTTGTTGTGAAGGAGGCTGGTTGAGTACTGGCTGGAGAGTATATCGTCACCACTCCATTTTCGAGTAACCTTTTTGCCGTCACTCGACACCTGAAGCAGTTCCGCTCCGATTCCGTAACTCGCCGAGAGAAAGATCTTGTTGTCAAAGGCGAGCGGGGTCGCACCGTTGACCGTGGGCCCCTGTTTTCCAAAAGGAGTTTCAAACAGGATTTCACCGGAATCGGGATCCAGGGCTAGTGCTTTCATGCGAGTGATCAACAGCGCTTTGGTCTGGTTATTGATGGTGATCGTCGTGGGCGAAGAATAACTCGCTTTCTCGTTGGTTGCCTTCCAGATCGTTTTGCCCGTCTTCACGTCGACCGCAACGATTCCCGCATCATCGGCGCCGACATTGACGATTAACTTGCTACCCAGAACAAGCGGACTGCTGCCGGCACCAAAGTATCCGTCGGGTGCCTGATAGTCATCATTAATTGCGCGACTCCAGACAACCTTGCCTGTGGCCAGCGTGACACAGTGCAGATCCCCGGCGGCACCGTAGGCATAGACCTGGCCTGCAGCAATCACCGGCGTACTGCGAGGTCCCTGGTCCGAGTTATAGCCACCGCTGTAAAATGCTTTGAAATCATGAGACCAGACGACTTTACCAGTGACACGATGCAATGCTTCCAGCCGCTCTGCATTGCCCATACGGTGAAAGATTACAACGTGGTCTCCCGAAACAACCGGACCTGCATACCCCATCCCCACCGGGTGGCTCCACTGCTTGGCAGGTCCTGCGTCTCCCCAGGGCTGAAGTGCCGGTTCATCCACGGCGATTCCAGTACGGTGGGGTCCCAGCCCCTGAGGCCAGTCGCCGGCTTGAGCGGTCAGAGTATAACTCAGTAAAAGAGTCATGATAAGAATACGCATATTGTCGAGTTCTCCCTGGGGTCGAATGACTCCAGTGTAACGCAAGTTGACTTTTCCAACAAAAGTTCGTTTCCGGTCCAACAAAAAACGGCTGTGATGCCAGAACATCACAGCCGTCTGATCGATAAAAAAATCCAGTTAAGCAGCAGTTTCTACCATGTCGCGTTTGGGTGCAGTACGGAAGAAACCGATTGCTTCAAGTGCCGCGTAAACTTCTTCGAGTGTTTTTCCGCCGAAGTTGGAAATGCTCAACAAATCAGCTGGAGTTGCGTGAAGTAAATCACGGACGGTGAAAATCCCTTTTTCTTCCAGGCAGTTGGTTGTACGAACAGTCAAACCTATTTCGGCTGTACTGAGTTCCAACCTTTGTTTCATCAAGCGACGTTGTTCGTCGGCAGCGCTAAGCGGAATACGAGTCATAAAAACCTCCCTGTAGTGACCTTGTCAACCATCCTTGGTGAACATCGTTAATTTGCTTCTGAACTCGACTTTGCCGTGAATCAGAAAGACAAAATATACTCGAAATATGGTCTTCAATGCTAATCATTTTTAGAAAAAGTCTGTTAATCTGCTAGCGGCTTCCACCAGAGGTTTGACAGTCTGACGCCTCGCCCGCTCAGAAGGATACCTTTATAATGTGGCGAGTAACGTCAATGTGTCATCACGGAAGAGAAGTTTATCACTATGCAGGTCGATATACTGTCATCACTGACCGATGCACAGCGTGAAGCGGCGACTCACATTGATGGCCCTCTTTTGATGCTTGCCGGCCCAGGTAGTGGGAAGACCCGAGTGGTCACTCACCGGATTGCCTGCATGTTGTCGCAGGGAATTGCGGCTCGAAATATTCTGGCGCTCACCTTTACCAACAAGGCCGCAGATGAAATGAAGTTGCGGATCGAGCGGTTGGTGCCCGGTCAGCGACCATGGATTGGGACCTTCCACAGCTTCTGTGCCAGGATTCTAAGGCAGTACGGAAATCTGGTGGGGTTGGCAGATAACTTTTCCATCCTCGATACCAAAGATTCCAAAAAGGCCCTGCAGTCGGCAATCGACGAAGCCCAACTTGATCTCTCCCATGCGTCCTTGGATACGGTGTTATGGGAAATCAGTAATGCCAAAAGTAATCTTCGCACTTCGGCCGAATATGAGCGTGAAAGTGGCAGCAAATTCAGTGGAGTATCGGAGATTACGCGGCAGGTTTACCCGGTTTACGAACGGTATTTGCTGAGATCCAATTCTGTTGATTTTGATGATTTGTTACTGCACGTTGCGGTGATGTTACGTGACAATCCTGAGCTGCGACATGAACTCGATCAACGCTACAAGTACATCATGGTGGACGAGTATCAGGATACCAATCTGGCTCAGTATGCCATTGTCCGCGCCTTGTCGCTGTCCAATCAGAATCTGTCGGTTACGGGCGACCCTGATCAGTCCATCTATGCGTGGCGTGGTGCGAGTATCTCCAATATTCTCGAGTTCGAAAAAGATTATCCGAGTGCGCGTGTGGTGCGGCTCGAGCAGAATTACCGTAGTACCAAACGGATTCTCCGAGCTGCTGACAAACTGATTGCCAATAACAGGCAGCGGAAGAAGAAGGAACTGATTACGGACAACGGAGAGGGAGATCCGGTTCGGCTGATCTGTTTTCCCCACCCTAATGATGAAGCGGACGCGATTGCCGCTCGGATCGCCAGCGAAGTCCAGGCAGGCAAGCGGTCGTTGCGTGATTTTGCAGTCTTCTATCGAGTGAATGCATTTTCCCGTCCGTTGGAGCATGCCTTGATGAAGCAGGGCATTCCGTACCAGGTGGTACGAGGGTTGGAGTTTTTTCAGCGGAAAGAGGTCAAAGACCTGTTGTCGTATCTGCAGTTGATCAACAACCCGGCCAACGACGTTGCTTTTCATCGGATTGTGAATCTCCCGGCAAGAGGCATTGGTAAAACGTCGTTGAACCATGTCATGAACCATGCTCGGCGTTATCAGCTCACCATGCTCGAAGCATGCCGTGAAGCGGGACTCATTGAGTCGCTGAGTAAACGAGCGGCCACTGCCATCCATAAATTCGTCACCATGGTGGACGTCTTCACAGCCTCGATCCACGATCCCGTCTCTGAACTGTTAGCAACTATTGTGGAACAGTCCGCTTATGGAGATTACGTGGATGCTCAGGATGCCAAGGCAGACGAAGATCGACGCGCCAACGTCGATGAACTTATCAATGCTGCTCGGGAATTCGAACGGGAGTTTGAAGAGCCAACGTTGGAGTCCTTCCTGGAACATGTGGCGCTGGTCAGTGATGTGGATGATTTGGATGTGGACCCCGACCGTGTCACCCTGATGACAATGCATGCCGCCAAAGGACTGGAATTTCCCAGTGTGTTTATCGTCGGAGTGGAACATGGCATTCTTCCTCATGAACGTAGCCTGGAAGACCCGGCAGCTGAAGAGGAGGAACGAAGGCTGTTGTTTGTGGGGATTACTCGAGCAGAAGAGGAGTTACAGCTCAGCTATTGTCAGCGTCGGACATTCCGTGGGCAGACAAGAATTGCATCGCCCAGCCAGTTTCTTTATGAGCTGCCACGGGAAGAGATGCAGTGTCAGATTCCAACCGGAGGGCTGGCAGCGATCGGACTCGGGAGCCTGGGAAGCGAATATGAACTGGATCCAGAATTCCTGGAACAAATGAGCGGGGAATTTGAAGCAGACCAGTCACAGGAAAGTTACCAGCAGCCTGACGATGGCATTGCTCACTCCATACCTGCTCCTTTGGAAAAGATCGCAGCTCAATTGCAAACAGCAGCCCAGCTTGTCGGTAAAGCGGCAGCTCGTAAGAAAAACGCGTCGGGATTTCGTACTGGCATGTTGGTGCGACATGACGAGTACGGTTCCGGGGTGATTCTGGCCATTACAGGAAAAGGGCCTAAACGGACAGCGACAGTGAAGTTTATGGATCAGCAGGAGCGAAAATTCCGTCTTGCGTTCGCACCACTTGTGCCTGTGGGAAATGACGAAGAGTGAGGAGCACGGTTGGCTGTACCGACCAGCGTGAATGAAACACTATGGCCACTGAAAATCGCTTTCGACGGATCGCTCAGTATAAAGAACCGGCAGCCTTGCGTGCCAGATGCAGCGAACTTGGTTTCGACCTGCCGTGTGACGATCAGATTCTGACGGCCGATGCAGGTTCTCCGCTTGCAGCTCCGATTGACATTGGTGGTTTCACCGTTGGAAACCGTTGGTGTATTCATCCCATGGAAGGCTGGGATGCCAACGTAGACGGCTCACCCACCGAGCTTACTTTGCGACGTTGGCGAAACTTTGGTTTAAGTGGAGCCAAATTGATCTGGGGTGGCGAGGCGGCTGCCGTCCGCCCTGATGGCCGGGCGAATCCGAACCAGACGATGGCGGTGCCGGAAAATACTTCCGGGATCAAAGCGCTGTTGGATACATTGTTATCAGCACACGAGGATAGATTTGGTACCACCGAGGATCTGTTGGTGGGACTGCAGCTGACTCACTCGGGACGATTCTGCCGTCCGAACAATAAGCAGTTGGAACCGCGGATTGCCTATCATCATCCGTTGCTGGATGCCAAATTTGGAATCGACCCGGCTGATGAGTCCATTGTCTGGACAGACGATCAGCTGGAAGACCTCATCCAGGCCTATGTGGAAGCAGCAAAAGTTGCCCAGCAGACCGGTTATCAATTTGTTGATGTGAAGTGTTGTCACGGATACTTGCTGCACGAGTTTCTCAGTGCGCGGACTCGCCCAGGGAAATTCGGAGGTGATTACCAGGGACGTACTCGTTTGTTAAAGACAATTATCACGCGGATTCAAAACGAGTGTCCTGGCTTGATGGTGCTGGTTCGTCTCAGTTTCTTCGACGCTCCTCCCTTCGTGCCTGGCGATGAGTTTGGAGTCCCGATGGATTTTGAACATCTGCTTCCTTATCAATTTGGTTTCGGTTGTGATCAGGACGATCCCTTGAAACTGGATCTGACCGAGCCTGTTCGACTGGTTACCGAATTACGCGATATGGGTGTCGCCTCGGTAAACCTTTCCTGTGCCAGTCCGTACTACAATCCTCATCTGATGCGCCCCGCTGCGTTTCCACCGAGCGACGGTTATCAGCCTCCGCAGGATCCGCTGATTGATGTGTTTCGTCAGATTGATGCAGTACGACAGTGTAAAGAAGCTGTTCCCGGCATCCCGCTGGTGGGTACAGGGTACACCTATCTGCAGGATTATCTGCCACACGTGGCTCAGGCTGTTCTGCGGAAAGGATGGGTCGATCTGGTCGGGCTGGGAAGAATGGTCTTGTCGTATTGGAACCTGCCTGCTGATACGCTTGAGCAGGGCATCATTAATCGCAAAGTGATCTGCCGGACGTTCAGCGATTGCACGACTGCGCCTCGCAATGGATTGGTCTCTGGCTGTTTTCCTCTGGATCCTTACTACAAGCAGATGGAAGAAGCTGGTAGGCTCAAGGAATTGAAAAAGTCCTAGTCCTGCAGCGTTCTGTCTGGAGACGAGCGCCGTGTGAGGGACAGGAAGAAACCTGCCGGTCAGCCTGGTGATCACAGAGACGCCGTTGACTGGAAACATACTGACCTGAGTTTGATGCATGATTTGACTCGCTTGCTGGCAAATCAGACAGACTTCATGGATACGGTTGCCGCCATTCAGGAGGGACAGGGGGTAAGTATTGATGGAGTTTGGGGGTCAGCCTGCGCGCTGGTTTCTGCTGCTGTCAGTTCTACAGGGTTTCCAGTGCATCTGGTCGTTTTGCCTCACAGCAGGCAGGTCGACGACTTTTGTGATGATCTGGCATTGTTCACCGAACAGGAAGTCTTCGCTTTCCCGGTGTTGGAATCTGGTCAGGCGCGAGAGACCTGGAAAAACGAAGACCAGCATGGGGAACGAATTCGCATCCTCAAACGGTTAATCGGGTTTCAGCAACGTGAGACCGGACCGTGTACGATTGTCACCAGCATTCAGGCGCTGCTGCAACCGGTCCCCACGCATGAATCACTCGCCGCGGCAACCCGCTCTCTGCAGGTCGGCGACGTTCTCGATATCGAAAAATTGCAGGCCTGGCTGGTTGAGAACGGATTCCATGGAACTTCGGCCGTGGAGCTTCCTGGAGAGTTTTCCCGCCGGGGAGGTATCCTCGATATCTATGCCCCGGAATGGGAACAACCAGTGCGGCTTGAATTCTGGGATGACGAACTGGAGTCGATTCGGCATTTTGATTTGCGAACGCAGCGCTCGATCGAGTCTTTATCGGGGATTGAATTCACTTCCATTGAATCCTACTACCGTGGTGAAGATCATGTGGCCAGTTACCTCCCTTCGCCTGGTTGTGTAACGCTGGTAGAAATGTCTGACCTTCAAGATCAGGCACGTGAATATTTGAAGCGTGCCGGTGATTTTCAACGTTGTCACTCGATCCAGGAGGTAATTCAAAGCTTGACGCAAAGCGGCTATGTGCTGCTGAGTAATCTGGCAGTCGGTGAATTGCAGCTGGACCTCAAACTGGCCTTTGAATCGGTGGACCGTTTCTCAGGAGATGTAGACAGCATCGCGCTGCAGGTGGAACGTATTGGCAACGACCATCAGCTGATCATTGTCTGTCCTACTCAGGCCGAGATCCAACGGATGCAGGAGATTCTTCAGGAGACGCGGGCCAGTGATCGTGACCGGGTGCGTTATGAACTTGGGTATCTGAAACAGGGTTTTCACTGGGTTTCCCCTAAGACGGTAGTCCTGTCGGTAGGCGAGTTATTCCGGCGGACTCAGCTCAAACGAAAACAGCTCCGACAAAAGGGCAAACCGCTGGACAGCTTTAGCCAGCTTAAAAATGGCGAGTTGGTGGTGCATTTGGCACACGGGATTGGTCGCTACCGGGGAATGGAACTGCTGGAAAAGGAAGGGTACCTCGAAGAGCATCTGGTGATTGAATTCCATGGCAACACCAGGATCTACGTGCCTGCGACCCGAATCGACCTGGTGCAGAAGTATATCGGTGGTCGTAAAGTCAGGCCAGCGCTGGCTCGGATCGGTGGTAAAACCTGGCAAAACCAGAAACAGGCAGCAGCTCGGGCAGTCGAAGACATGGCGGCCGAGTTGGTCGAGTTGCAGGCGAAGCGAATGGCTCGTCCCGGCATAACCTTTCAACCCGACTCGGTCTGGCAGAACGAATTCGACGCGTCCTTTCCCTATGACGAAACAGAAGATCAGCTTAACAGTATTGCGGACATCAAAGAGGACATGCAGAGTACCCGACCGATGGACCGTCTGCTGTGCGGAGATGTCGGGTTTGGCAAAACCGAAGTTGCCATGCGAGCTGCGTTCAAGGCAGTCGATAGCGGTTATCAGGTTGCCATTCTGGTGCCCACAACCGTACTGGCCGAACAGCACTATCAGACGTTCAAGGCGCGGATGGCACAGTTTCCTATCGATGTTGCCCGGTTGAGTCGTTTTGTCTCAGCTGCCGAGCAGCGTGAAACGGTTGCCAAGATTGCCAGCGGCAATATTGATATTGTCATCGGTACGCACCGAATTGCTTCCAAGGATGTTCGGTTTCATAATCTGGGACTGGTCATTATTGATGAAGAGCAGCGTTTCGGAGTCGAGATTAAAGAACGCCTGAAGAATGTCGGTAATAACGTAGATGTACTCACGTTGTCAGCGACTCCTATTCCGCGAACCTTGCACATGTCGCTGGTAGGTGTCAGAGATATTTCCAATCTGGTTGCGGCACCGGAAGAACGAGTCCCGGTGGAAACTCGGGTTTTACGATTTCAGGAAGAAATCATTCAGTCTGCTGTTCATCGGGAACTCAACCGGGGAGGGCAGATTTACTTTGTCCATAACCGTGTACAGGATATCGAGCGGATCGCTCAAAAACTGAGAGAATTGGTTCCTGAGGCCCGAATTGAAATTGGCCATGGGCAGATGAAGGAATCCGAGCTGGAAAGAGTGATGGTAGGGTTCGTACATCACGAATTTGATATTCTGTTGGCCACAACGATCGTTGAAAGTGGTCTCGATATTCCCAATGCCAACACGATCTTTATTGACCAGGCGGATCGCTACGGGTTGGCAGATCTGCATCAGTTGCGTGGGCGTGTTGGGAGATACAAACACCGTGCCTACTGCTATCTGCTGGTAGACCAGCATCGACATATCACGCCCGATGCTGCCCGGAGACTTCGTGCGATTGAAGAGTATTCTGAAATGGGAGCTGGATTCGCCATCGCCATGCGGGATCTGGAAATACGTGGAGCTGGGAATCTGTTAGGAGCTCAGCAGTCAGGGCACATTGCCACGGTAGGGTATGAATTTTACTGTTCACTACTGGAAAACGCCGTGCGGCAAATTCGGAAACAGCCTCTCAAGCTGGCAATAGATGTCGAAGTTGATTTGCCGGTGGATGCCTTTCTTCCCGAGGACTATGTCACGGATATTCGAGCCAAAATTGACCTGTACAGACGACTTTCCAGACTGGAAGACTTTCAACAGATTCATCATCTGGAAGAGGAATTGGCGGATCGGTTTGGCAGGTTGCCTCAGAGCGTGAGGCAATTATTGGAATTAGCCGAGATCAGACTGGAAGCGGCTATTTGGCAAATCACATCGATAAGTCTGGAAGACCGTTTCTTACGGTTGCAGTACGTGGATCGGCAACGGATAGAGCAACTTGGCAGAAATACTGGAGGGGCTCTTCGAATTGCCGATCACCGAAGTGCTTATCTGACGCTTCCCACGGGGCTGAAAAGTGATCCGATGCTGATTTCCTTCGTTAAATCGGTGTTGCAGCCGCAAGCGATTAATTCCTAGAATCAGGCGACTTTTCGGGTCCGGTATGCAGTGTGCCGCGTACTCAGTAAAGCGTTCATCCCAGAATTCATTTGAAGAACATGAAGTTCCAGCTCCTCCTAAGTACCGCTATAACGGTATTGACTTTCTTTGCTACGGCAAAGTCCGTGATAGCTCAACCTCTGGCGCCGGTGCAAACCGGAGGGCAGTCCTCCGGAATCGTGCCAGCATCAGGTGACGCGCGCGTAGCGGCGCCACCCAGGGCTCGGGCGAGCGATAATGTTTATGAACCAACCACCGTGATGGCAACCGTGGGATCTGAATACATTCTGGCTGGAGACCTGATGCCCCAGGTTGAAATCATCATGTGGCTAATGTTCAAAGATCGTCCAAAGGAAGAACTTGACCGGCACCGCAAAGAACTTGAAGAGCAGAAAAAGATCCTGATGCAAAATTTGCTGCTCCAGGCAATTGACTCCAAGTTGCTTTTTCTGGCATTCAAGCGTTCCATGAAGCCGGAGGAACTTGAGCAGTTTGAAGAACGTGCGGAACAGATCGTAAATTCCGCCTTTGTATCTTCCATGGAAGAAACATTGCCTCTGGTGAAAAAAGCTGACAAGCAGGAGATGAAGCGTTTACGTGCCAAGGAGATGCAGATCGCTCAGTTGTGTACGCTCATGGTAGAGCATGAAGTCGAGACCCTCCGGGAGCTGGATGGTATTCTGCGGAGCTTTGGAAGTTCGCTCGAGCATGCCAAACAGTCTTTTGCCGAAACAACTTTTGGTCGTCAGGCCATCGCACTGGATGTGAAACTCAATTACGAAATCACTCATCAGGCCATGCTGGACTACTACTATGAAAACCTGGACGACTACAGGATCAGCGAAGCCGTAAGCTTTGAGCAGCTGGCAGTTGAATTCAAGAATCACAAAACAAAACAGCAGGCTTATCAAAAAATCTGTGCTCTGGGTAACAGCGTGTTGCAAGGGGCTCCCTTTGAAAACGTAGCGATGTCACATTCGGAAGGTCCGAAAGCCAAAACGGGAGGGAAGTACGATCTTATCGAAAAAGGTGACCTGGTAAGTGAAAAGCTCGAAGCCGTTGCCTTTGAATTACCTGTCAATCGGATGAGCCCGGTAATTGAAGATGAAAAGGGGTTTTATATCATTCGAGTAACCATGCATCGCCCGGAAGGAAAAGAGAACTTTACTGAAGTCCAGAGCGAAATTGAGGTCGCCATGAAAAATCAACTTCGCAATGAGGCCGTTCAGACCTATATCAAGAAAGTCAAGACGCACGTTCCCGTTTGGAATCGACTGGAACAAAAGAAACCCTGAGTGTGCGTCACGTCCAATTCTTCAATGCCTCACTATAAGTCTCACTTATGGTGAGGTGTCTTTATTTGCAGCACAAAACATGCACAAAACTAGCGTTGCCGGCTGCTATTAAATTCATTTGAGAATGTTATATTGGAGAGATAGTTAACATACTTGCTACGGGATCGGGATCGGTTCGATCTATCATCGCTAATACTCCAAGGAATGCACTGTATGTCGGATGTTGCAAAACTTTCGGTCGGTGAACACGAAATTGAATTACCCGTCGTCGTCGGTACCGAAAATGAACAAGGGCTTGATATCAGCAAGCTGCGTCGTCTTACCGGCATGATCACGCTGGATGAAGGTTTTGTAAATACCGGATCAACTCAGAGTGCCATAACATTTCTGGACGGTGAACAGGGAATTCTTCGTTACCGCGGATATGCCATCGAAGATATCTGTAAGAACTGTGACTTTATAGATGCAACGCTGCTGCTGCTCAACGGCGAATTGCCGACCGACGAGCAACGAGCTGATTTTCGTCAGGCAGTGATTGCCGATATGCACTTGCCTCAGGAGATGGAAGATCTAATCCGAGCCTTCCCTCGTGAAGCTCACCCGATGGCAATGCTGGTTTCGTGTGTGAACGCCCTTTCGACTCACCATCAGGACCAGGTAGATCCGCTCGACAGCGAGCAGGTACATCGTTCAAGGCAACGGCTGATTGCGACACTGCCTACTTTGACCGCCTGTATTCATCGTCATCGTCTGGACCTTCCCTTTGTTGCTCCGAACCCGGAGCTGGGATATGTCGAGAATTTCCTGACGATGATGTTTGCCGACGAACAGGGACAATACGAAATCGATGCTGATTTTGTGGCAGCTCTGAATCTCCTGCTGATCGTTCATCTCGATCACGAACAGAACTGCAGTACGTCGACAGTGCGAGTTGTAGGTTCGGCTAACTCCAATTTGTATGCTTCCATTACTGCCGGCATTTGTGCTCTTTGGGGCCCGCTGCATGGTGGAGCGAATGAAGCATGTGTGAATATGCTTTCCACTATCGCCGCCGATGGTGGTGATGTTGCCAAATATGTTGAAATGGCCAAGGACAAGGAAAATGGTTTTCGATTGATGGGCTTTGGCCATCGCGTCTACAAAAACTATGATCCTCGTGCCCGGATTATCAAAAGTGCCTGTGACGTACTGCTGGAAAAACTCGACTTGGATGATCCGCTCTTCGAGATCGCACAGGCGTTGGAGAAGGTAGCATTGGAAGATGAATACTTCGTGGCTCGCAAACTCTATCCCAATGTGGACTTCTACTCAGGTGTGATTTACCGCGCGATTGGTATTCCTGTCGAATTGTTTACCGTTCTGTTTGCCATGGGGAGATTGCCAGGTTGGATTGCTCACTGGCAGGAATTGCACGCTTCACCGACAAAACGAATTTGTCGTCCTCGGCAAATCTATACCGGATCGGAACTCCGGGAAATCTGAGTTTTCCCGCTTTTCACGTCTGTCACGACAACGGTTTCTTCTGGAGGCGTCATAATCCTCCTAACCGTTACAACCGGCTAATTGCTACGTTCCTAGCTATTACGTGATTACTTGTCACGTTGGTTGAATACGTCGATACCTAAAACGGGGTACCGTTTACCTCGCTTTATGTGTTTGCACGGAAGCAATCAAAGTGAAGAAGATACGAACGTTTCTATATATCGCCGTGCTGTTACTGCTGGTTATCTCAGTTAGTGCAGAGGACGAGTTCAGTCGGGCGATTCCATTCGACGGCGATCAGCCGGTTATCAGTACTGTGAGCCTGCACGCAGAGGGGAAGCTGCTGGTTACGGCCGGAGATGACTATGTTGTCCGCGTATGGGATTTGACCAGCGGTACACAGATTCATCAGTTGAAAGGGCATTCCGATTGGATTCGCACTTCGGTGTTCTTGCCCAATTCCAATCATATTCTCACCGCCGGCGATGATGGGAATGTATTGCTGTTTGATGCCAGCCAGGGGCAGTTGGAAAGAAAAGTAACAACGGTCGACTTTTCCATTTCCCGTTTGGCTGTGTCGCCATTGGGTAAGACCCTGGCAGTGGCAGGCTTCTCAAACCGTGTGCTTCTGATGGAACCGAAAGACGCAACGATACTGCATCAGATTGATGCTCGCACCGATGATATTCGGGCAGCTGCTTTCGCTGAAACTGGTAAGGTGCTGGCGACCGGAGGACGTGATGGATTTCTGCGACTTTGGTCGGTCGACAGTGGCCAATTACTGTGCGAAGTACCTGCTCATCGCAGGAGAATTCGTGATCTGCGGTTTGTAGCCAATGATTCTCTACTGGTCAGTATTTCTGATGACCGCACCATGTTTGTTGCTGATCTGGACAATCTGGCTGGCAGCTTCCGGATTCCACTGGGATCCGTGATTCCCTTTGCGTTGGCCAATTGTGGCGACGATGAAGTGGCAATTGGTGGAACAGACAATCAGATTTCCGTATGGAATCTCGGTCGGCAAACAGTCCGTAAGGTATTTCAGGGACATGCTGGTAGTGTAACTTCGCTCGATTATATCCCCCGTCCCAATGGGTTGGGAGGAACACTCGTTTCCGGCAGCTTCGATACATCAGTCAGGACCTGGCGGTTGGGCCCGGTCAGTCCTGTACGAGTACGAGTCAGCGAACAGACTCCACCTTCGGCCAAGTAACAGAAAAGTAGATGAAGAATCTTAAATCAACTTTGAATACGATGCTACGACGAGATGGCAAGCACCGGCGGCAGGCCACCTCTGCGCCGTTAGGAGGGTATGAGTTGCTGGAGGAGCGGTGTTTGTTAGCCGCTGATGCTCTGCAACTGGGATTGGTCTATACCGAAAGCGATCTGGGTTCTGATGCCCGCGGCGACACTTTGGAGATTACGTTTGATGATGGTGCTGCGGGAACCGAATTGACTCGGTTGATCATCCAGGGTGATCACAACCAGACAGGATTGGATGCCGGAGACATAATCTTTGATATTGCTGAGGGAGGTGTTGGAGCGGATCAGGCGTTCCCTTTGACTGTCGCTGAATTGACAGCACAAAGTCCCGGGGCTCACGTTAGTGCGACGGTCCTTGATGGCAGTAGTACGCTGGTTCTGGAATTCCATGAGTTTGTGGCCGGTGATCGTGTCTTACTGGAAGTGGATGTCGATGAAGTGGAAATCCTCCTGACCGGTGAGAATGACGATGTGAACGAGGGGATTGATCCCATTACTTCCGGCATTGAATTTCAGGGAGTGCGTGTGGACGCCGAATTCTCTGCGCCCCACTATCATGACGCCACGGCCAATGGAGTTTTCCGCAATAGTTATGATGTGAACCTCATGGAATCGGGCCTGAATTTGCCTGCGGACGATGCCCATGGAATGCGAGACCGTACGGCTGGCGCTTTTTTGTCTTTCCAGCAGATTCCGTTACCCGTGAGTATCACTGGTTCGGTCTACCTCGATGCAAATAACAATCAACAACGTGACTCACAGGATTCTCCACTTGAAAACGTACAACTCGAACTCTGGAAATACGACACCGATAGCTATCAGCCGACAGGCAAAACTGCGACCACTGATGCAGGTGGTGCGTATGATTTTGGAAGCCTCGAAGTTGGAATTTACGAAGTCCGGGAAATCCAACCGGATGGATTGATCGACAGTGCGGCCTTCACCGGGCAATTGGAAGGTAACGAAGTTGGTGCTGTTGTTAATCCCAACGTTATCTCCGACATTGTGATCCTCGTCGGTGGTAGTGAAGTGGTGAATGTCGACTTTGCCGATACGGATTGGGCGGAAGTTCGTGGAGTTGTCACGACCAGCAATGGAGACCCGCTGGAGCATGTTACCGTGCAATTGGTATGTAACGACGGGGAACTTGTTCGCACGACCGTGACCAATGATCAAGGTCACTATGAGTTTCTCGAAGTACTGCCCTCGTCCTGCTGGATCCACGAAACGACTCCGGACGGTTATCTCGACGGTCCTGATACTCCCGGTACAGTAAACGGAATTGCTCAGGGCGAGTCAGACGGCGTGGATAGCCTGGGGCCTGTTTCATTGTTAGCGGGTGATCAGGCGGTGGAATACAATTTTACCGAAGTCGAGCCGGCCGGTTTGACAGGTGTCGTCTTCCGTGACGGCGATTCGTATGTTGTTCATACACCAGATGACATTCAGTTCCAGGGAAACGGGGTGCTGGACAGTGAAGATCAAAGGATTGCTGGTGTGACGGTTGTCCTGACCAACAACCAGAGCGGTGAAGAACTGGTAACCGTGACCAACGACCAGGGTGTATTTATATTTACCAATCTGGCTCCGGGATCATACACACTGCACGAAATCCAACCCGGTGGATATTATGATGGCCCGGATTATGCAGGTACCCATCAGGGGACTGTTGATTCAGCGGCTGATCTGATCCATGACATCGAGCTGATGTCCGGTGAACTTGCCAGAGACTATCTTTTTAGTGAATACCAGGCCGAACTTGTACCTTTGCCTGAGGTCCCCGAGGTCCCCGAAGTCCCGGAAGTTCCGGAAGTTCCGGAAGCCCCCGAAGTCAGCACTCCTCTTGGTGTTTTGCCAGGTACGATTAGCTGGGGAGCATCACCTGAAGTCGGTACTGTCAATGTTCCTGCGGTCATCGTCCTGCAGCTGGATAATACAGGTCGGCAGCTAAGTACTGCTCGTCCTCAGATTCCGATTTATTCAGCCGATAATGTCACGCGGGAGTTAGCAAATGCCTGGCATCTGAGTGTGATCGATGGAGGTAATCCTCGAGGTGAATTGCAGCCTGCAGCGGCAGGGCAATTGACCATGGTTGCTACGTCGTTGGTCAACATGGACGCTCGGTGGAATGCGGAATCCATCGATTCCGGACATTGGGAAGCAGTCTCCATCCGCGGTGAATCGATAGATATGAGTCGAGTGGTTTTGGGAGTTGCTGATGCCAAACCGTTGGCCGGCGACTTTAATGGCGACGGTGTGACCGACGTCGCCATTTTTATGGATGGATACTGGTTCATCGATATTAATGGCAATGGCCGATGGGATGAGGAAGACCTCTGGGCTCGAATGGGAAGCCAGGAAGACCAACCCGTTACCGGTGACTGGGATGGAGACGGCAAAGACGATATTGGCATCTATGGACTTCAGTGGCCTGGCGATCACGGCCTCGCAGAAATGGATCCTGGCCTGCCCGATGCTGAGAATAAAACGGAGAAGCCGATTCCCAAGAACGTCCCTCCTAAACATGCCGTCGCTTCGCAACGCCGTTTGCTACAGAAATCCTCACAGGGTCAGGTACGTGCCGACGTGGTGGATCACGTGTTTAAGTATGGTCGATCCAATGAACACGCTGTGACGGGAGACTGGAACGGTGACGGTGTGGTAAATATTGGCACGTATCGGGACGGTGTCTGGAGACTGGATCTCAACGGCGACGGCCGGATTTCTCCCGGAGAGGAAGGCATCCGGCTGGGGACATCAGGAGACCAGCCAGTAGTTGGCGACTTCGATGGCGACGGGATTGACGATCTGGGAGTATTCCGGGATGGTGTCTGGAAAATCGACTTGAACGGGGATCAGCACTTTGATGAGGTGGACGAAGTATTCCACCATGGTGCTTCCGGAGATTCACCAGTGGTAGGTGATTTTGATGGTGACGGAGTCGATGACATTGCTGTTTATCGGGCTAACAAAGCTGGATAGGTCTACGTGTCCGAGCGGGCAGGCTTTACGAGTTTTTCAACGCTTCGGCTTCTGCAGTGATTCGGGCTAATTCAGCTTCCAGAGCCTCCAGTTCACCTGGTTCGTCATTCTGCTGTTTGACACACATGATCTTGTGTTGCAGGTCTTTTTGCTTCTTGCGAATAACTGCCAGTCGTTTCTTGGCTTTCTTATCCATTATTTGACAACCTCTTGCTCAGTCAGGTGGGAGATACTGGTTGGATCCGCGATATCTTCCAGGGGGAAGACTGCTGTTACCGGGTCGGGATCCACTACAGGACGGGCAACGCGAGGGGCAACTTTCATGAGGCTGGCACAAAGCACGACGGCAATCGCTGCCAGCATATTGATTTTGCTCCACTTCGCTTCGTTTTTCTGAAACTTTATCGCGACATCACTTCTGCCTGACAGTAGAGAGCTGACATAAAAGACGACTCCTGCCAGGACCAGTTTGACAGTTATGGCGGCATGGTAGATAGGAGTTGGTTTGGGATCGGATTTGAACGCCAGAAAAGCATTGTAGAACCCACTGATAATCAACAGTCCTGCACAGATCATAATTACCTTGGCCCAGGTCCGTTTAATTCGCACTTTCACATCATCAGCGCTGTCACAGTTTTGCAAAGCGGGAACCAGGACCAGATTCATAAAGATTGCTCCGCCAACAAGTATCACGGCCGGAAGGATGTGTGCCCAGCGGGAGAGTAGGTTGATATAGTCGTTTGCTTCCATCGGATTATTGCTCGGTATTAATGGATTGATAAGTTGATCTGGCTAACGCTACGGCCTGATCTTTGGTGGTAATGGACTTCAGTAACTGTTGGTCACGTATGGTCCTTAAGACTTTAGAGAATGCGGGACCCGGCGTCATGCCCAATTTAATGAGATCCGCGCCGGTCAGGAATTCTGCCGGATTCAGTTCAGATTCCGGCAGGTCCAATTTCTGCTGACAGAAACAGATTCCATCGTCGCTGAGGGTGAGCACTTTTACCAGAGCCGACGCCAGATTCAGGGCGGCAGTGTTCTGAGGGTGCACCAGGATTCGTTGTATAGCGGGCCAGGGTTCCGAGTCTGCCTGAATCAGGTAGTCGACCGTTTCGAGGATCCATCGCGTGTCATTGGCAGTCTCATTGGACGCGGTCATGGACTTGAGGATCCGGTGAACATCTCTGGCTGACAGTTCGCGGGCTAACAGTTTGAATAGTGCAGCCAGCGTGAGTGAAAAATCGTCAAGTGGTAGCAGTTGCAGTACTTGCCGGACGAGTTCGATACTGGACTGGTCAGCTTGGGTATCTGGCAGGATGCAGGGAAGGATTCCAGTTTCACTAAGCAGCATTAAACCGCGAGCGCGGAATTCTGAAGTGAGCGTTTTTTCCAGTTCGACAAGAATGCGTTCGCGCGATACCTGATTGAGCTTCTCCACAGAACGGCAGACAGCGTCACGTGTTGTTGGGTCGAGCTCGAAGTTTAAGGTGGTGGCAAATCGAATCGCACGAAGAATACGGAGTTTGTCTTCCTCAAATCGATCTGCAGGATCACCAATGGCCCGGATGAGTCCGCCTTGGAGGTCATCCAGACCGCCTACATAGTCGATGGTTTCCATGGTGATCGGATCCAGAAACATTCCATTGATTGTGAAATCCCGTCTGAGGGCATCAGCTTCCGGCGTGCTGAAGGTTACCTGATCTGGATGTCTGCCGTCAGAGTAACCAACGTCTTCGCGAAACGTCGCGATTTCGATATTCCCCTGTTGCTTACTGCCGATGAGTGTGATGACACCGAAAGAGGCTCCGATCGCCAGCGTTCGATTTTTGCCGAACAGCTTGCGTATTTCGTCTGGAGTGGCGCTGGTTGCCACGTCATAGTCCTGAGGGAGTTTCTGCAGGTGGTAATCGCGCACGCAGCCGCCTGCCCAGTAGGATAGGAATGAGGCGTCACGGAGAGTTTTCACCGTATGGATGGCAAACTCACGGGCTTTTTCGGGGTCAATGGATTGCGTGCTGGCCATAGATAGAACATAACAGTTTGAGCGAATTTATGTAGTCGTTTGACGCTTTGAAATTGAAGGATTCATCATGACTGAACTCGGTTTAGAAATCTCTGTCACGCAGACGAAACAGCTTTTGGATGACGGTGCAGACTTTTTCCTGGTTGACTGTCGTGAACAGAACGAATGGGACTATGTAAACATCGAAGCAGCTGAACTGTTTCCCCTCAGTAATATTCAGGCACGCGTTGGGGAACTAGAGGATCATAAAGAGCAGCACATTGTGATTCTGTGCCATCATGGAGTTCGTAGTTTACAGCTGGCCCAGTGGTTGCGCCAGCAGGGATACTCTCAGGCACAAAGCATGGCTGGTGGTATCGATGCCTGGAGCCAGGAGATTGATAATACCAAGCCCCGGTATTGAATGAGACTCTATTTGGAATAAGCTCTGGACGCGACCAGTTTCATGGAAAGGATGAGAAGATGACTACTGTTTTTGTAACCGGGCCCACCGGGTGTATTGGAGCTGCCACGGTGCAGTATCTGCTGGATCAGGGTGTGCAGCGTGTGGTTGGAATGAGTCGCAGGAAGGACCTGAGCAGACTGGAGCCCGCTTATCATGACCGGTTCGAATTCGTAGAAGGAGACATTACTTGCCGCGATCAGGTTGAGCAGCTGATTACCGAAGTTGCTCCGGCGAGCATCATCCATTTGGCAGCCTTTCAAACGCCCGACTGCATGTCGAAGCCACTTCAGGGGATGGAGGTCAATGTGATTGGTACTCGCAATGTCGTTCAGGCGGCTAGCCGATTAGGTGACCGTCTGGAACGGTTGGTATTGGCCAGCAGCTCGGGCGTCTACGGACCACGTGAGATGTATCCTGGTGAGACGGTGAAGACAGACGTGCCCTATCTACCGCCAAACCTGTATGGGTACTGGAAGGTATGTAACGAAGGGATGGGACAGGCATTTCATCGTGAAACCGGGATTCCGACAGTTAGTATCAGGTTGTCGACCTGCTACGGTCCGGGAAGAGATCTGGGGATGACGTCTGCCCCAACTGCCATGCTCAAATCAGTTGCTGCTGGTGAGTCTTTTCGAATGCCTTATCAGGGCCGTGAACATTTTCATTTTGTTTCCGATGTAGGTGCTGGTTTCGCAGAAGCCGCGTTGGCACCCTTTGAAGGGTACGGCGCGTTTAATCTGCGAGGGATAACTGTCCATACCGAGCAGTTGATTGCGATGATCCAGCAAGTGGCTGTGGAACTTGGTATCGACGGAGTCGATGTTGGAATCGAGTCTGGTGCACAGGGGATGCCGTTTGTTTACGATCTGGATGCGGAACAGTCGCTGGCCGCTTTTCCCAAAATGCCACTGACGCCTATCGAAGAAGGTATCCGTCGTTCACTCGTCGCATTTCAAAAGTTGGCGGAAGCCGGTGAATTGGATGCCGGTTATCATCCTGGCGGATAGCGCTAATCAGGATCAGAAAGAGAGCATTTCTCGCGAATTGTTTGCAGAAACGGCGTGTGGCAAACGATTTACCCTCTGAGTTGTAATTCCAGAGGGATCCTATGCGCATTGCCAGATATCAGTTGTTTCTGTGCCTGATTCTGTGGACAGCTTTCGGCTGCCAGAGATTAACAGCTGCGCAACCGGTAGCCAATCTGCAGTATTTTCAACGCTTGGCCGAAGATCGCAATCCAACAATCAGAGTGGTTCGTCATCAGATTACGGCGGCCAAAGGAGAAAAAGTTCAGGCCGGACTCTATCCCAATCCGGTGGTGGGATATCACGCGAACGAAATCGGTATGCAGGGCAGTGATGGAGCTCATGGTGTCTTTGTTCGCCAACGGATTCCTGCCGGAATGAAACGGCATTTGGAGATAGATATTGCCCAGTCACAGCTTACTCAGTTTCAGTTTCAGCTCTCGCTGGTACAGAAACGAGTGAAGACCGATGTGGCCATTGCATTCGGTCGTCTGCTGATTGCACAAAAAAGACTTGAGATCCTGCAGCGATTACGGCGGAGTTGGCATGACGTAATGCAACGGACTGAGGCGCTCGTGAAATCGGGCAGGGCGGGGCTACACAGCCTGCTGCAATCTCAGATTGAATATGAACAGGCTGATCTGCAAATGGTTCAGGCTCAGCAGGAGATTAAGACTGCCTGGATGATTCTGCAAAGTATCTGTGGTATTGAGGGGGAGGAGATTGTCAAAGTGTCTGGCGAGCTTTACAAGATTGTTAATCCCGTTTCATGGGACTTCATTGTAGCGTCAGTAATTCAGCAGAATCCTCAGGTTGCCTTGCTCAGGTATCAAATTGAAGAGCAGAGATTGAGGCTCAGAAGGCATGAAGTTGACAATATCCCGGACGTCGAATTTATGCTCAGTTTTCGGCAGCACAGTCTCACCGGGGAGGACATTGCGAATGTTCAGATCGGCATGCCGATTCCAGTGTTTGATGACAATCGGGGAAACATTACGGCAGCGCAGGCCCGATTGAAAGTATTGGACAACGAGCTGAGCATATTAAAACTGAAGTTGCGAGTACGGGCGGGAGAAGTCTTTCGAGATTATGAAAATGCACGGATTGCCGAGCAGCGTTATCGTGAGGTCATCATTCCAGCGGCTGAAAAAAACGAGAGCGTGGTGCAGGCTGGATTCGAGAATCAGCAGTTCGACTATTTCGCGATTCTTACTGCACAGCGTACTTTGTTACGCGTTAATCTGAGTTATCTCGACGCGTCCGAAAAACTGTTTGAAGCGGTTTCCGAATTAAATGGCCAGCTGCTGAAAGAACATTTAATCAGGTAAGTTCGTACAGTCAGATAGTCTGCGGCGAAAGTTACTTGTCTTTTTTTATTTCGCGCAACTAGAATATTAGTAGTTAGACGGTAGGCGTTGCCCCTGTCGTTTGTTTGTTCACGGAAAGTACGATGTATAAGCTGCTCGTTCTGCTGACATGTTTGACATTCCCGATCCCATCACCATGTTGTGAAGCGGAACAGGTGTGTTGTCCGCATCTGGAAATCCAAGTGGTGTCCTGCTGCACGGATCAGACATGTGATACTCATCACTCTCCGGTGGATTCCAATCGTCCTTGCTGTGAACTGGGAGGAACTGGGCACCTATTTGTGAGTCCGGATACTTTAAATGAAGTAGTCCAGTTGACGCCGGTAGGAACGGTTGCGGAACGTCTGGTTTTACTTGACGGTTGTCAGGCTACCCTCTGCAGGGTACCCCGAGAGAGTTCTCTGCGGACGGGCCGTTCTACTCGCATGCGCATACAGTCCTGGCTTTGCTAAGCAGGTCCGGCCATTGCTTCTTTGTGACTGAATCATTCTGATTCAGGTTTTGATAGCTGAAGTCCATGATACTCGGCTGCTTTTTTCTTTGTCCCTGTAGAGGGGATAGTATGCGAATGCGAATGTTGCCGTTTGAATACGGTATCAGAAATCTGCTCAGACGTCCGGTACGGAGTCTGCTCACAACTTTAGCGTTGACGTTAGTCACCACGTTGATCTATTGCACGATCGGTTTTTTGCAGGGATTGACGAAGATGCTGGAGGTCAGTGCGAATCCGGATACTGCCATCGTTTTCTCTATCAACATGGGGGACAATCTGGAGTATTCATCGATCCCGATGAGTACCTCTGGACTGATTCAGGGAAGCGTCGAGGGCGTCAGCAAAACTCACGGTGTGGCGGATATTTCTCCCGAGCTGTTTTTAGGGACGCAGATGACCCTACCAGACGGATCGGATGCGTTCGGGTTGTTACGTGGGGTGACGCAAGAAGTATTTCAGGTCCGCCGAAGTGTGCAGATTGTTCAGGGAGACTGGATTCAGCCGGGAGAGATCCTGATCGGTCGTCTGGCGGCGGTGAAGCTGGGCATTGATCCCGAGCAAATCAGTGTGGGGAGTCAGTTGGAGTTTGAGGGGCAGGTCTGGCGGATTGCCGGTGTGTTGGAGTCGGGAGGCGGAGTGTTCGATTCCGAGATCTGGTGCCGGTTAACAGATCTGCAGCAGGCGACTCGTCGCGATGATCTGAGTCTGGTGGCTGTTTCCTGTACCGGTAAATCTGGGTTTGCTGCGTTGAACCTGTTTTGCAAACGGAGATATGATCTGGAGATTCAATCGATGGCTGAGGTGGAATACTTTGAGACGTTGAATAAGGATTACGGACCGATCCGAAAGTTGGGGTGGTTAATGGTCAGCCTGATTACTATCAGTGGTTTGTTCGCAGGGATCAATACCATGTACGGAGCGGTTGTGGGCAGGACCAGGGAATTGGCAATGTTGCAGACAATTGGATTCGGTCGCAAATCAATTGTGTTCAGCTTGATGCAGGAAGGAACTCTGTTAGGCATGGCAGGTGCCGTGCTGGGGTTTCTGTTTTGCAGGCAATTCGTTCATGGCGTTTCGATCAAATTTACGATGGGGGCGTTTGGTTTGCAGTTGGATGCGTGGACGGTCGCGACAGGCTGCCTGTCCGGCATGATCGTTGGAGCGGTCGGTGCTTTGGCGCCGGCAGTTCAGGCATTACGAAAAGAAATAACATTAGGACTTAAACAGGATTAGGAGTTTTCAAATGAATACAAGATTAACTCGGCGGCAGTTCGCCGCATTTACCGCGACGCTGGGAACCGGCATCGTTTTAGCTGGTTGTGGTGAAAAGAGCGAAACAACCCAGGTGCCCAGCGGGCCTTCAGATCTGGGGAAAACAATGCTGCTTGCATCTGAACCGGCTGGTGCATTGGATGTTAGTGAAGCGTTGCAGCAGGAAGCGACCGATCAGCTGGTCGTTGTGGTTGGTCGTATTGGTGGAAGCCGTAACCCCTGGGTAGATGGTTTGGCCGCATTTACACTGACGGATCTTGCTTTGACAGCATGCAATGAAATTCCTGGGGACAAATGTACGACACCATGGGATTTCTGCTGCGAGCCGGAATTAAGTAAGAATACGCTGCTGGTGCAGATGAAGTCGTCCCAAGGGAAATTAATCGAAGAAGATGCCCGACAGCTGCTGGGCGTGAGTGCTCTGGATACGGTTGTCGTGGAAGCTGAACTCGACAAAGACGATTCGGGCAATGTCACACTCGCCGCCAGAAAACTGTATATCAGGAAAGCCTCGTAGGATCTGAACCATGCGTGACGAGAAAATTGACTTATCAGAACTGGCATTGGACCGGGAGCAGACGCCTGCCGCCAGCGGACGTTCACGTTCTCGTATCAGCCTCTTTTCCAAATGGTTAGTTCCGTTGCTGGTACTCGCAGGATTTGGTGCTGTCATTTACTGGGCAGTGTTACCCGGTCTGGTGTCTGGAATGGGTGTCACGGTGGTTAAGGTACGGGTCGAGCAGGGTATCGTTTCCCGGGAGGGAACGCCTCTTTTCCGAGCGTCTGGCTGGGTGGAACCACGGCCGACCCAGATTTCCGTTTCGTCTCTGATCTCCGGAACTGTCGATCAACTTTTGGTTGTGGAGGACCAACCGGTGAAGAAAGGTGACGTCATTGCCACTCTGATTGATGAGGACGCCCTGTTGAAATTGCGTGAGGCTGAAGCAGAGTTGATGAATAAGCAGGCCCAGCTTGAACAGGTTCAGGTTCGCTTGAAGGCAGCCGAGGTTGACTACGAACAACCGGTCGACAAGCAGTTGGCAATCGCCAGAGTAGAACAGAGTCTGGCTGAAATAAATACCAGGTTGAGCGAAATTCCCGAGCAGATTATTCAGGCTGAGGCTTCTCTGGCATTTGCCATCCAGGACCTGAATACCAAAAAAGGGGCGGGGACAGCGATTTCCCGGATCGATGTGGAAAAGGCGACGTCTGTGCATCTGGCTGCTGTTGCCAGGTTACGGGAATTGCAATTACGACGAACCGGATTGGAAAAGCAGAAATTCACTGTAGAGTCTGAACGAGAAGCGGCCCTGTTGGATTTGGAGCTTAACAACGATGCGGCCAATGAGATGGGACAGGCTCGGGCTGCCGAAAAAGTAGCGCAGGCACAACTGGATCTGGCTCAGGTGAAATTGGAAGAAGCGGAACTGCAACTGGAGAGAACCCGGATTGTAAGTCCCGCCGATGGCAAAGTCATGAAGTTAATGACCAGTCCCGGTGGACACCTCTCAGGCGGTCCTGGTATTCAGGGGAGTCATACCGGAGCTGTGGCAGTGACGATGTATGATCCACAGTCGCTTCAGATACGAGTGGATGTCAGGTTTGAAGACGTTCGCCGAGTGACGTTGGGACAGGGAGTCCTGATTGAGTCGGCTGCATTCAGCGAGCCTCTTCGTGGAGAGGTACTGCGGATGAATCCGGTGGCCGATATCCAGAAGAACACGTTGGAAGTGAAAGTGAGTATTGAAGGGGCCGTGGAAATACTGAAGCCGGAAATGCTCATGAATGTCACCTTTTTATCTCCTCGTATTGAAAACTCCGGGCAGGAGGGAGAGGCTGACGAGTCAACAATTTTTGTGCCGGATGAACTGGTGCACAGAGAGGCAGACTCGACGTATGTCTGGGTCGTTGATGGGGCGACTGGCAGAGCGAAACAGCAGTCGGTCGTGGTCGACTCGGTCGTGGTCGACGGATGGGTAGAAGTGGTGCAAGGATTGAATGTGAGTTCACAGGTGATCAAGTCCAGCCGGAAACCTTTGACCGTAGACACGCGGGTAACCATATCTGAATTCGAACAGAACTGAGGTGGATGATGGCGTTGATAGAAATTCAGGGTTTGACCAAGACATATCGTAAGGGAGATAGCGTCATCGTTCCGCTGGACGATGTCGACCTGGAAATTGAAAAGGGTGAGCTGGTGACGTTGATGGGCGCCAGTGGTAGCGGAAAATCGACCTTACTCAATCTGATCGTAGGAATTGACACTCCTGATAGTGGCCGGATTGTTGTAGATGGAACCGAAATTACCTCGCTTTCCCAGGGAAAACTGACAAAGTGGCGAGCTGACAACGTGGGGTATATTTTTCAGACTCATAATCTGATTCCGGTTTTGACAGCATATGAAAATATTGAATTGCCGTTGTTGCTGCTTCCCCTGAGTGCAAAGCAGAGGCAGCAGCGAGTGGAAATTGCCCTGGAGGCGGTGGGATTAACCGATCGGGCTGATCATTTTCCCAGACAATTGTCAGGAGGGCAGGAGCAGCGAGTGGGTATTGGTCGGGCAATCGTAACAGATCCTCTGGTGATAGTGGCCGACGAGCCGACTGGAGATCTGGATGGAGAGACATCCGATCAGATTCTTGAATTGTTACAGGAATTGAATCGCCAATTGGGCACGACCCTGTTGATGGTGACTCACGATCTGGAAGCAACAAGGATTGCATCGCGGCGACTGCGTTTAGTCAATGGGAAGGTTGTACCGCAGGGTGAGTTGGAGGGAGCACTTCATGGATAAGCTCAGACTTGTTTTGAAGGCAGTGGTTCGCAGACCGTTGCGAAGTTCATTGATTGTGCTGGGGGCAGCGATGTCCGTCTTTCTGTTCTGTGTTATTGGCAGCATTCAGGCAGGACTCGATTCATTACTGGGGCAACAGGAAGCGGACCGTAGACTGGTGGTGTTTCAGGAAAACAAGTTTTGCCCGGCAACAAGTCAGCTGCCCGAGGTTTATGCGGATGAATTGAAGAAATTGTCCGGAGTCGTGGATGCTGTACCCATCCAGGTGTTCACCAATAATTGTCGTGCCAGCCTGGACGTGGTTGTCTTCCTCGGAGTTCCACCGGAGAAACTGCAGACGATCAGAAATCTGGAATTAGCGCAGAGGAACTGGAGTGACTTTACCGGACGAAGTGATGCGGCAGTGATCGGTGCCAATGTTGCTCAGCGACGGGGAATTAGTGTGGGGGACACGTTTTCGATTGGCACTTATACAGTTCAGATTGCTGGCGTATTCCGTTCCGATAATCCAGCAGAAGAAAGCTACTTCTATACGCATCTTGACTATTTGCAGTATGGAAGTCTGACGAGTGGTGAAGGGTTTGTGACTCAGTTTGAGGTGTTGCTGGATGCGTCGGCCGATGCGCTGGTGTTACAGGAAGAAATCGATGCGATGTTTGAATCCGCTCAGATCGCGACCGATACTCGAACTAAAGGAGCGTTTCAGGAAAAGAGCCTCGGAGATCTGACCCATGTCATCAAGTTCTCGTCTGTATTGGGTTATGCCTGTGTTGGTTTGTTGTTTGTCCTGCTGACGACAACGAGTTTGATGGGGATTCAGGATCGGATGAAAGAGCTGGCGGTCATGAAAGTACTGGGATTTTCCAGGTGGGCCGTGTTCCAGAATATCATTGCTGAGACCGCGTTGGTCGGATTTATCGGAGGCACGCTGGGAGTGCTGGCCGCCGTCCTGCTGATCACGTTTAGCCCGCTTTCGCTGAGTGCCGAGGCGGTGACGATTGCCTTTGTCGCATCGTGGCAACTGAGTCTGAAAGCGGTCGTGCTGTCAGTTGCAGGTGCGGGTGCAGCAGGAATTATCCCAGCCTGGGTAGCTGCGCACCACTCACCACTGGCCGCGTTACAGGATTGAGCCTGATAGGAAGCCTCGGGAATCGGGAAATTCAAGGTGAGATGAGTCGGTATCCGGTCTCTTCTCCTTGCCCGAGCGATTGCAGAAAGATTTGTAGAAGAACTTGGCCGTTACCGTCAGATTTGTTGGGAAATACCCATTCACAAGAATTCAATTTTAGCCTATTTTTAAGGCATCAAAGCGGATGTGGCGGAATCGGCAGACGCGCTAGATTCAGGTTCTAGTGCCCGCAAGGGCGTGGAGGTTCAACTCCTCTCATCCGCACTCAAGAAAGCCTCTCATCATTAGATGGGAGGCTTTTTTATTGGCGTTGATTGACTATTCAGGCTGGCCGGCAACATGCCGTTGTTTGGCAATGGTCCAGTGCAGTCCAATTGCGGGTAACAACAAAAATACGAGGATAAGTATTTTGAGGGCCGCAAAAAATCCAAATATCAGAGCATTATAGGTTGGTCGCTCCAGAGAAATGATTGAATTGTGAAGCGCATAAATCTGATCGGTCATGAACAGGAGCGGCAGCGAGACGATCATCAACAGGAATCCTGCCAAACTGGCGCGATAGAGGGCTTTAGTGATTAACCACAGCAACTCCAGTTTTTCATTGTCGGACTTTGTCATCAGCTGTTACCTCGAAATAACGAGCGACTTTACTGAATCTTGGAATAGTCTGTCGCCTGCATGTAGATTGAGACTGGTGGTTTGGCAAGTCGCCCAACACCCGATGCCGCTGCTGCCGCTTTCCAATCCGGGTCGGCCACAAAGTCCTTCCAGGATGTCGCTGCTGCATCTTTACTTGCATGCCAAATGATGTAGTACAGGTGGTCATCGCATTCGGGCTCATCCGTTGCATGCCAGTAAGCGAGATTCTTCATGCCATGCTTTTCGAACAGGTCCATCGTATGATCGCGAAAGCGGGCATCCAGTTTGCCAAGTTTATCTTCAGCCGCCTGGTAAATGCGTAACTCAAAGAAGCCGCCTGCTTCTCCGTTCTTCCACTTCTTTTCAGGCGTGTAGTCGGTGGCTGCCAGGAAGGTTGATTCAGGTGGTTTGGACAAAAGGGGGCCGTCCACACGCGAGGCTGCAAATGCTTTTTGCCAAACAGGATCGTTGCGAAACGCATCCCACGACTTGGCGGCTGCGTCACGACTCTTATGGCGAAGTACGTAGATCAGAGTATCTTTCGAGCCTTCAGGGACCCAGTAGCCAACATTGGTCATGCCATGTTTTTCAAACAATGCCAGTGTGTGGTCACGAAAACGAGTGTGGAGGTTTTCCAACTTGCCTTCGTTGGTCGTATATATTCGCAATTCAAATACTTCAGCACTCACGCTGTCGGTCATAACAAGGGCTCCCAGCAGTAACACGCTAGCTAGTGAAGACAGAAATCTGGTCATCATTTCATCTCAACTCAAAAAAACTATGCCAAAAGGCAGACGGTAAAACAGCGATTATGCATGGCTGTATCTCTGATTATAGCCTTTTCTGTTGAGCGTTTGGCGCAACTTGCATGCTGGTATCCAAGTGATGCTTCGCTTGGTCTGCTTTTTTATGACAGGCAGGCGTTGAACGTGGTGACCGTTCAGATTTGGTCATTCCGTGAGCCTCGGCAACGAGTGGTACCTGGTTTGACCCGGTTCGACCCGGTTCGACATGATCTATTTTCTTTGTTTGTGAATTGGGAGCAGCTAAACTGTTGAATATGAATTTCGTACCCAACGCTGCGTCAGATGCAAAATGCCAGCGGCGAGACAACCATTCTTAACTCAAGGGTTAACTATGCCATTTTCCCATCTGTTACGATCATTTGTGCTGTTGCTGCCGGGCATTCTTTTCTTCCCGAACCTGGCCCAGGCGGAATTGAATCGGCCGAATCTGATCATCGTTCTCTGTGACGATCTGGGCAATGGAGATCTGGCCTGTTATGGAAACAAGGTGGTGAAGACTCCGCACCTCGATCAGTTTGCGGCTGAAGGTGTCAAGTTTACCCGCTGCTATGCGGCCGCTCCCAATTGCTCACCCGCTCGGACCGGACTCATGACGGGACGCACTCCGTATCGAGCTGGGATTCACAATTGGATCCCCTATGACTCACCGATGCATGTACGAAAAGATGAAATAACGCTGGCGACACTGCTGCATGATTCGGGATATCAAACCTGTCATGTTGGTAAATGGCATTTGAATGGAAATCTGACTGATACTCGTTATCCACAGCCCAAAGATCATGGATTTGACTGGTCGTTTGGCACTCAGAATAACGCCTTACCGTGCCACAAAGATCCGGTCAATTTCGTACGTAACGGAAAAGAGGTGGGACCGCTGAAAGGCTATGCCGCTGACCTGGTGACCGACGAGGCGATTTACTGGTTAGATGAGCAGCGTGACAAAGCGGCGCCGTTTTTTATGTATGTGGCCTATCATGAACCGCACGAGCCGATTGCATCCGACCCTAAGTATACCGAGCTCTATGAACCTCAGGGAAAACCAAGTATCTATGATCCTGAAGTGACAAGCTTTCAGGCTCATCATGGAAACCTCACTCAGATGGATGCCGCCTTTGGACGTCTGCTGGAGCATCTTGATCAGCGCGGTCTTCGTCACAACACATTGATCTTCTTCACCAGTGATAACGGACCGGCGATTACGAATGCTCACCCTCACGGTAGCACGGGCGGATTGCGAGATAAAAAAGGTTCGGTTTATGAAGGAGGTATTCGAGTACCAGGTATGGCACAGTGGCCACAAAGCTTTAAGCGTCCTCAGGTGATTGATACTCCGATCAGCGGAGTGGATGTATTGCCTACGTTTTGCCAGATCGCAGGCGTCGCTGTGCCACGTTCACTGGAGCTTGATGGGGCCAGTTTTCTTGCGGCATTTGATGAGCGGCCGGTACGTCGGACCAAACCTCTCTATTGGCAATTCCACGGAGCACGCGGGGATGATCACGTAGCTGTCATTGATGGAAATTGGAAGTTGGTTGGTCGATTTGAAGGGGGAAGTTTGCCTCCTCACGGAGATATTTTCAAAGAACATCAACAGCGAATCCAGAATGCTGAAATTACCCAATTTCAGCTTTTTGACCTGACGGTTGATGAAATTACCGATGTTCAGTCAAACTATCCCATCATGGCTCGGCAGTTAATCAACAAGATGCAGCACACTTTTGAGTCGGTGCAGGCCGATAATCCTTCATGGCCAGCCTGGGAGTGGCCCAGAAAAGAGGGGCTGCAGATTCGAGCGTATGTGGAGTCACTGAAAGCTCAACCAAAGTAATTTCTCTGCTCTGCCGCGAGTTTGATTTTGATCCCAACGGTGTCCTTAGAGTAAGATGAAACAGGTTAGATGTTGGTAAATATCGGGGTAAGAATCAGTAAATGTTTCGATCACATACACACCATTCACAATTAGTTCCGGGGATCCAGGTCCGTTCCAGACGATGGTTTCTGAAGACCGGTGCGGCCGCCATGGCCAGCCTTCCATTGGCCACTCTGCAGCAGATTCAAGCTCAGGCAAATCGCTCCGGCTCTCATAAGTCAGTGATTCTTTTCTGGCTTAGCGGAGGCCCCAGTCAAATTGACATGTGGGATCCCAAACCCGATGCTCCGATCGAAATTCGCAGTCCGTTTGATACCATTTCAACCTCAGTTCCTGGTGTTCAGTTCACCGAACATTTGCCTCGTCAGGCAGCCATAGCGCACAAAATGGCCGTGCTCCGAGCGGTTGATTGCTCAGCCAGCAATCATACGCCCATTACGATGCAGGCAGGAAATCCGCTGGCTCGACGGACTAACGATGGCAAGGATGGGGGTGGGTATCCGTCCATGGGGTCTGTCGTTGCCAAGTTTAAGGGTCCCAACGATCCATCCATGCCTGCTTTTGTCGGACTAGCCAATTCCTGGGTATCGGATGTTTACGGTGCCGGGCATATGGGAAGCAAGTACGAACCGGTTAAGGGGCTGGAGCTGGCCGACAAGTTTAAACTGCCGGAAGGGATCAATCTGGAGCGATTGCAAAACCGGGCTGACTTGAGGGAGCAATTCAACACCGCCCGAAAACGACTCGAGGGGAACCAGCTGCTTGACCAGTTTGATGCCAACGCTCAACGTGCAGTGGAAATGGTACTATCCGGCAAAGTGGAACAGGCATTTGATGTAGGGCAGGAACCGGACAGTTTACGAGAACGTTATGGTCGTACAAGTGTTGGCGAGAAGGCACTACTGGCCAGGCGTCTGGTGGAAGCAGGTGTCTCCTTTGTACTCGTCAGCGGAGCTTGGGGATATTTTGATCACCATGGTGATAATGTTCGCTGGGGGGGAATAGAAAAAGGTCTCAAGCCACTGTTGCCACGAATCGATCAGGTATATCCGGCACTGATTGAAGATCTGGAGCAACGAGGAATGCTCGATGACACGTTGGTGATGATGATGGGCGAGTTTGGTCGCTCACCAAAGATCAATACGCAAGCAGGTCGGGATCACTGGGTACCGGTAATGTCGATGATCATGTCCGGTGGTGGAATTGCCGGAGGGCAGGTGATTGGCAGTACTGACCGAACCGGAGGAGAGATTAAATCTGGAAAGGTGCGGCCTCAGGATCTGGCCGCCACGACCTTCAAGCATCTGGGGATTGATCTTGGTACCCATTGGACCGATCCTCAAGGCCGTCCCACTCCTATCGTTCAAGAGGGTGGAAAACCAGTACCAGGCCTCATCTGATCGAATGAATGGACCAGCGGCGGAACCCGTTCACGGGCGATCCAGATAGTATTTGGCAAGAGTTTCCCCCAGGGCGATGATCCCTTCGGTAGTGATCACTAACTTCTTTTCCTGTGGCGGCAATGCAAAAGCTTTGATGTGGTGTAAATGGGCGTCGGCATTGGCGACTTCTTCGACCATGGTTACCACATCGATCTGGTTGACGCGCTTATCATCAGTTGGAAGTTGCTGACTGACGTACCAATCCAGTTTGGGAAGATTGAGATCCATCCGGCTTTGGTTGACGATCGCCTGCAGGCGCGAGGCTGCATCTTTTCGGTAGGGGTAGAACGACATGTCGTTTTCACCCAGGTGGTAAAAGATACCTGCCAGTTCGACGTTGAAGCCTTGATCGATGAGTGATTTTTGGGTTGTCTTGATGAAGTCCATGAATGCCGGGTAAAGGTGGCGAGATTTTGCCATACTCCCCTCAGGCGTCCAGTCGATGATCTGGCTTCCGCTATGCGTGAATTTGGCGATGGCAATTTGTTTGTCCAGATGTTTGGTTAGTTGAGCGGCGAAGCTGACTTCCGGTCCGAAATTGTCATAGTAACCCGCAGGCCGCATGAACTCCCAGCTCGCTGATGCCTGATAACCGCCTCCCAAACTATATCGATATGCGACTTTGGTTTGTGGCTGGAGCAAATGCCTATGACTTTCCAGCGACGCAAGTTCCTGAGTAAACGCCCGTTCTCCTTCCATGTTTCGGTGGCCCGCCAGGATAAATAACTTGACCGGTTTTCTGGTGGAGTATGGGAGTCGCTTCAAGATGTTTTTTTCATCGATCGGATTCGGTTCGACACCGATGTTTTTCAGGTAGGCTGTGGCATAGTTCTCGCCATGCTCCAATTGCCCCAGTGTGCCGTAATGGTAGTGCAGTCCGACTCCGCCACCAATTTCCACTCCGACATGCGAGGTTGGAATGTACTGGGCGAATTGGTCCTGTTCGGTCACCTCCTTCTGGCCAAGGCTGATAGCGTACATCCTGGGGCGGAGATCCATGCCCCAGATTGTCTTGGTACATAACTCGCCGATATAGAAACGAAGATCAGGAGTATTCAGATCTTGACGCCAACGCATCAGGAAGTTCTTCAGGTTCTTACCATAACTCGCCATGTACTCTTCATTGAACATGTCATTTTCACCCTGATGCCACATAAAGCCTTCGATCCTGTATGTGTGCCCTCCGTCCTCCAGTTTTTTTAAGGACTGCTGGACGACTTTTAGGGCCAGCGGATACATTTCAAACCCGATCGGGTCGTCGGGGTTCCAGTCTCCTCCCAGATGCGTACCGCCCGCAGCTACTTTGATAATGGCGATGGGGGCATCGATATGACTGGAGACCGTTCTTGCAAAACTGAGTTCGGGTCCGACGATGTTGTTCACCGGTTGCAGATCGACCCAGCCATTGGACTCCGTTTTGTTTTCACGGCCGAGACAGTAGGAGAAGCGAACATTTTCCTGGGCCTTTTCCAGCCCCCGGAAAGGTGGAAACCTGTGGATATCTTTCACTTTGGAATCTGACCCAACCATATTCGATTGTCCAGCAAAGATGAAAACTCGGACAGGTTCTTTGGCGGCCAGGTGAGTCGTCGGAGCCAGGAACAGATGGAACAGCAGGAACAGCTGGAAAAGGAGGAACCGATGGAAAAGGAGGAACCGATGGAATACCGGAAGTGAGGTGAGTAAACGGCTGGAGGCACGAACGAAGAGCTGCATGGATAGTTCCGATTCGCAGTAGAAACTGATGGAGGATTAAACAGTCATGATAATTGAATATTGCCGAGGAGACATCGGACGGCGAATTGAATTGCCTTTTCAGCTGGTGGATAATGAAGCCATGCTTGCTGAGTTGACTGCCCCCCTGCTCCTGCTTGTGGGAAGAAACTAGTATCAAACCTGCAACAAAGATTTCCATCCATGAGACTTAACAAAGAAAGCTGTCAGAAATCGATGAGACGAGTATTTCTCTTTATGTTATTAATGCCTCCGTCACTGTGCGCTCAGCAAACGCCTGAGCTGTTCAATCGGCCGGTTTCCGAATCGAATCCACTCAGGACAGAACAGGCGCGTGAGCTTGACGAATATATCCAGCATATAGCTCGGGATAAGAGCCTGTTAAAAGGCGTTTTTAAGCCGGATTACTCCAGTCATGAGGCCTTTCAAAAGTCAGCGGAGGCTTATCGCCAGGCATTTTGTGAATCGATTGGCTATCCGCCTCCTGGTGAGCGTCCAGAAAAGGAAATGACGTTAAAACAAATAGGAGAAGATTCCATTGCCGTTTATTATCGAGCGATGATTCCGATTCTTCCGGGAGTTCATTCGGAAGGCATCTATATTATTCCTCGGTCGGTCAAAGGGAAGGCACCTATGATCATCTCCATGCATGGTGGTGGAGGCAGTCCCGAGGTTGCTCTGTTTCATGGCGGAGCAAACTATAACGATATGGTTCGTGGAGCCGCCAAACGAGGCTACCTGGTGTACGCTCCGCAACACCTCTTTCGTGCAGAAGGCTATCCTGCGGATATTCGTCGCAGGATTGACGATCGTATGAGATTGATTGGTACGAGCATTACAGCTGTTGAGATCGCCAAGATTACTTACGCTATTGACGAGTTGATCAAACGTCCGGAGGTTGACGCGGACCGTATCGGTATGGTGGGGCTTTCCTACGGTGGATTTTACGCTCAAGTAACGCCAGCCATTGATACTCGTATTAAAGTCTCTGTTTCCAGTTGTTACTTTGGAGTCCAGGAGTATCGATACGAGCGTGACGAGCTGTCTGTACCGTCGGACTTTCGTTTTCCCAGTCGCTTTACCCTGTTTGACGATGCTGATAAGGTTGCGTTGATTGCTCCTCGGGCTCATCAAATTCAGGCTGGTACCAAAGATAATGATTCGCATCGGGCCAAGGGTGCCGAGATTGCTCCGCGGGCAGCAGCGTTTTATGAGAAACTGGATGTCAAAGACCGTTTTGAACATGTCATCTTTGAAGGTGGACATGAGTTTGACGATGCATCAGCCTGGCGGTTTGTCAAAAAGCATCTTTGATGCTGTCTGGCAACGGATTAGAAAACTTACAACCAATACAAAATCACATTAGGTGGAGCATGGCTAGAAAGAATTGCCTGGTATTACTGTTGACGCTGCTTCTGAGTTTTTTGTGTCATCCGGTGGATGCGCAGCAGAAAGATATCTTTGCTCAGGATAATCTCGTGGCATGGTGCATTGTTCCATTTGATGGAAAGAAACGTGGCCCAGCTGAACGTGCGGCGATGTGTGCCAAACTGGGGTTCAGGAAAATCGCTTACGATTGGCGTGCTGAGCATGTTCCGACGTTTGAGCAGGAAATTCTGGAGTACAAAAAGCATGGATTGGAATACTTTGCGTTTTGGAGTGTGCATGAAGAAGCATTTAAGCTTTTTGAAAAACACAACCTGAGTCCCCAGATCTGGTTTATGATTCCTCAGCCAGCAGAAGGCCCGCAGGATCAGCGTGTGAAGCAGGCGGCCGAAGCCTGTCTGCCCACTATCAGACGAGCCAAACAGCTGGGAAGTAAAGTGGGGCTCTATAACCATGGTGGTTGGGCTGGCGATCCACCGAATATGGTGGCGGTTTGTGAATACCTTCAGGAACATCATCAAGTCGATAATGTCGGTATTGTTTATAACCAGCACCATTGTCATCCGCGAGTGGACCTGTTTGAAGCAGATCTGAAAGCGATGCTGCCCCACCTCCTTTGCCTTAATCTCAACGGAACGACCCGAGATGGTGTTAAGCAGGGAATGAAAATCCTGCCGCTGGGTGAAGGGGAATTGGATCTGTCGTTGTTAAAGATCATCCGTAAGTCTGGTTACTCTGGACCGATCGGAATTATTGGACATACACAGGATGATGTCGAGTTGCGTCTGCAGGACAATCTGAACGGACTCAGGTGGTTGCGTCCGCAGTTGGATGGGAAACCGGCTGGTCCAAAACCAAAGCCGGTCACCTGGTCTCCAGAGAAAAATGCTTCTTCGCGAGTCAGACCCAGTGGAGTGTTAGTGGAAAACAATCCTCGGAACCGCGTGCCGGCGATTACGGTTGAGGGCAGGGTGACACTGCCCGACAAGCGTAGCTACAACATTATTGTTGCCAGTGATTCCAAGAAGTCGATTCGCCACTGGGAATTGTTTTCGATGCCTGCGAGCGGGAAGTTTACGATGTATGCCCCTGGGTTGCGGCCGGATCATGTACGTACCGAAGTGGACATTGCCGATGGTAAACCGCATACGATCGGGATGATTTATGAAGAGAACCTTATCCGCCTTTTTGTAGATGGGAAGATGGTTGCTTCCCAAGCGGTTGAGATGGTTGCAGGAGATGGTATTCCGGGCAAACTTGGCATAGGTCGTCTGGTGGAAGGTGATCTGGGTTGTTCCGGGCCGGTGGACTGGCTGCGGATTTTGCGCGGTCCACGGACGCCCTGGAGTCAACATGCATTGCCTCCAGATGAAGGTCCTACGATTCTGAGATGGTTAGCCACAGATTCCGCAAATTCTGAGAACGTTCCCAGCATGATCGGAAGGACTCCCGAATATTCGACTGAGCTGGTAAAGGACATCCTGGTGCACGCTGTCCGGAAAGGTAATCCGGGGCAGGGAATGGTTGCCTTTGCCAACAGTAAAACCGCCTGCATCAACTGTCATCGCGTTGGTAGCGTGGGAGGAACTGTTGGCCCCTCATTGACTCGCCTGGCATTGGAACGCAAGCCAGAGGAAATTGTCGAGTCTGTGTTGTGGCCCAAACGCAAGATTGACCAAAAGTACAGAGCCCATGCGCTGATTACGGCCGATGGGGATACGTTAAGCGGTTACATTCTGGATCGCAATGACCAACGGGTATTGTTTCGAGATCCCACCAGGGGCCCCGAGCATCAGATCGAGTTGAGTGTGGAAGATATTGATGCGGAGCGGGAGGTTGGCACCTTGATGCCCGAGAACCTTGTGGGAGCCATGTCTTACGGACAGCTTTACGATCTGGTCAGTTTTATGCTTGATCTGGGTAAGTCCGAAGCGATTCCATTAGCAGAAATTGAAACGGTATTGGAGCATGCCACGGCACACGTACACGGGGCAGCAGAATTCCCTTATGACAAGCAGCCGCTGCCTTCCTCCAGGCACACTTATGCCAGCCACCCTGTCAATCGGGACCGTGAATATGACTTTTACGCGAAAGAGTCGGAATTCTTTCGGCAGATGCTGGTCAAAGGTGAACGCGTACCGCCGGTGTTGATGTCATTTAAGGGGCTGGATGGTGGCGAGCAGGGGCACTGGGGGAATCAGGACGAGGAAACCTGGAAACGTGATGCCTGGAATCATGTTGAACTGGGAAGAGTTCTGGCTGGTGTTTTTCGAGGTGGCGGTGTGACCGTGAACCGGGCCATTGCCGTCAGAATCGGTGATCAGGGTGAGTTGGCCTGCGTGTTTAATCCGGAGAGTCTCGCTTATGAAATGGTATGGAAAGATGGATTCATCAAATTCACCAATATCCGGCATGGGTTTCTCGATGGGATACCAATGGACGGAAACCCGGTTGCGTTTCCAGAGAAAGGACTGACGATTGAAGGTAAACGTCTCGCCGGTCAACACCAGTACCATGGAATGTACCGAGCGGGTCATCGAGTTTACTTCAAATACACGTTAAATGGAAAAACGTATCTCGACTCACCCTGGGTAGAAAACGGTAAATTTGTTCGTCAGGTTCAGCTGCGTGACGAGCCACTGCCGGCGGAGCTGTTGCAAGATACTGGGCAGTCAGCCCCGCAAGTGTTCACGACAAAAATAACGCACGGTGCTCAAGGCCCGTATGCGATTGATACGTTTGAACTGCCTCTGGAAAATCCCTGGAATGTACCGGTCATGGGAAGCGGGCTGGCAATACTGCCGAATGGGACTGCCTTGCTGGCAACAATGCATGGTGATGTTTGGCGCATTGAAAATCTGGAATATCCGTCGACCGAGGCACATTGGAAACGTTTTGCGAGCGGGCTGCACCAACCTCTGGGAATGCATGCCGACGAAGACGGTATTTTTGTATTGTGTCGTGATCAGCTCGTCCGTTTGTGGGATATGGATGATGATGGTGACGCGGACTTCTACGAGTGTTTCTCCAGTCAATTCAACACGTCACCGGGAGGTCACGACTACATTTGTGGATTGGAGCGCGACAAAGATGGTAACTTCTACACAGCTTCCGGAGCCGATGGTCTCTACAGGATTTCGGCAGATGGTAAATCGGCTCGCGTGGTTGCCACTGGTTTTCGAAATCCCGATGGGATAGGGCTGACTGCGGACGGGATACTTACCATTCCTTGTGCCGAAGGAGGTTGGACTCCGTCGAGCATGATCTGTGCTATGAAGCTCACCGACGACTCGATACCACATTTTGGATTTCGAGGTCCTCAAGGAGAAGAGGTGCCAAGCTTGCCTCTGGTCTATTTGCCGCGGGGGCTGGATAACCAGTCGGGAGGTCAACAGGCCGTAAACAGTGAACGTTGGGGACCGTTAAGTGGACAGCTGCTCCATTTCTCTTTTGGCACCGGTAATCACTTTCTGGTGCTTCGAGATGAAATTGAAGGCCAGTTGCAGGGAGCAGTAGTTCGCTTGCAAGGTGACTTTTTGTCTGGCATTCATCGGGGACGGTTCTCACCGGAAGATGGTCAGCTATATGTTACAGGTATGCAGGGATGGGGATGTTACACTCCGCAGGACGGATGTTTTCAACGAGTACGATATACCGGAGAGTCGGTTCAGGTACCCTCTGGCTTCCATCTGCACAAGAACGGTATTCGGCTGGATTTTACTGAGTCGGTGGAGGCAGCAACGGCGGCTCAAGCTCAAAGCCATTTTGCCATGACCTGGAATTATCGATACGGACCTCAGTATGGTTCCCCCGAGTTTTCCACTCGTCATATGGGCATGGTTGGTCACGATTACCTTCCCATCAAATCGGCGCACGTACTTGCCGGAGGCAAATCCCTTTTTCTGGAAATCCCGGACATTCAACCGGCGAACCAGATTCACTTACGAGTCCAAACGGCGGCTGGAGTATTCAGTGAATTGTTTGTGACTGCTCATGTACTGGATGCTGAGTCATTTACTGGGGCTCCCGGGTTGATTGCTTTGGACAACAAACCAATCCATCCGCATCCCATTATTGGGGATATTGCGTTGGCCACCAAAGTCGTTCCCAATCCTTATGCACCGGTAATTGCTGACGCACGCCCCATCACGATTCAAGCTGCCAGCAACCTTTCGTACGCCACCAAGTTGATCAGAGCCAAACCGGGTGAAAATCTGGCTTTGACGTTTGATAACCCGGACGTCGTTCCCCACAATTGGGCTCTGCTTAAACCAGGGACGTTGCAGCGCGTCGGTGAACTGGCAAATAAACTCATTTCGGATCCCGAGGCAGCTATCAAGCAGTATGTTCCGGACTCGACCGATGTCATTGTGTTTACCGATATTGTACTTCCCAAAAAGCAATTTACGATCTACTTTCAGGTACCGGAGCAACCTGGCAGGTACCCGTATCTGTGTACATTTCCCGGACACTGGTTGGTTATGAACGGCATCCTGCTCGTGGAGTAGAGTTTTTTGATATAATGGAGCGGTACAGGCCAGAGGGTTCCAAAGACGAAAAGAATAAGATTGTTCTAAGAGACAAAGGGTAAAAGTCATGATTAGGTCGCTCCAGTGTTTTGTGATTGGTTTACTGTCATTCGGGGCAGTAGTAGACGTCCAGGCACAGGTTGCTGTACAACGGACGCAACCTGCCGGCGGTGGCGGAGTGGTTGCTGGTTCGGCAGGTGGCTACGGCATCAATTATTGGGCCTACGGGCGCTCGATCGATATGGCTATCGGTATGGCACCGATTCAGCAGGAACTGGATCTGGATGAGAAGCAGATCGAGAAACTCAAGCAGCTGCAGACTGATTACCGAGTGAAGCAGCGGGAGATCTATGCGGAACTGAAGGATGTTGACCCGCAGAAACGGATGGAATTTTTGCAGGAGATGCGATCGACGATTCAAGAGAATCTTCAAAAGGACGTAGAGAAGGTACTATTGCCTCCGCAAATGAAACGTCTCGAGCAGATTGTGTTTCAAAGCAAACTCAAGGGGGGCGTCCAGATGGCAATACGGGATGATAACATTCTGAAGATGCTGGACATCACCGACGAGCAAAAGGCTGAGTTGTCCAAACGAGTGCTGGAAGAGCAACGCAAGATGTATGCAGAAATTCAGCGTATGCGTCAGGAATTGGAAAAGAAAGTCCTGCAGGAAATCCTCGCCCCCGAGCAGTTGAACAAGATTGAAGAACTGTCAGGCGAAGAATTTGCTCCACCGCAGAATTCGAATTTTCGCGTTTTGCCAAATCAAGAGAAGTCCAAGTAGTTTTGCCGTCTCAATTCGGCAATGCTTTATAGATTGTGAATTCAAAACGGTAGCAATCGGGCTGACTCATTCCTTCGATTTTGCCACCTGACAGCGCGTAGCGGGCGAGTTTCGTCGTACGTGAGTAACTCGGACTCCTGCGAGCTGATTCCCCGTCACGTCGGCTCCGAAGCGGGCAACTGGTGCGACCCTGTGCAGAGGTAACTCGACATGCAGCACCTTTCTGGATCCGTCGTGAGCTTGTACTGTCAGAAACATGATTTTCTCGGAATGCTTCACTGCTCGAAAGAAGTCTTTAACCCGATGGATGTTCAGCGTGTTGACATGCGTGATGACGTCATTTTTCTGCAGGCAATAAGTTTCGGCAGCAAGAGGCGTGAAAACGGAAAATAGAATCAAAGCCGCGAGGCCGAATTGATATAGGTGTTTCATAGGGTAAAACTCAGGCTAAGTCTATTTTTTACGAGGGTCAAAGATGGGATCGATCATCTCTGCATTGACACTCATCCATTGTCGTTGCAACGATTCTAAAACATCTGGTTTGTCTTTGGCCAGATCGTTCTTTTCACTGATGTCTTCTGCAAGATTGTAAAGTTGCCAGTCGGGTGAACCAAAACGGCCCGGTTCAAGCAGTGCTTTCCAGTCCCCCATACGGATCGCTCGCTTGGGGCCCACTCGCCAAAACAGGAATTCATGCGGAGCCGGGTTTAGCTGGCCGGTCACATGAGGAAGCAGGTCGACGCTATCCAGTCGGGAGGTAGGAAGTGGCGCGCCGGCGGCAGTGGTCATGGTAGTCATTAGATCGGTGGAGATGACCGGTTGGGTATAGACCGTATTCTGAGGAATCGTTCCTTTCCACTGCATCATGAATGGAACTCGGATCCCCCCTTCATACATCATTCCTTTTTCACCTTTCAGGGGAAAGTTGGAAGAGGTTAATTCACGAGTGGGGCCGCCGTTGTCGCTGAGAAATATGATCAGTGTATCTTTTTCCAGGCGGTTGCTTTTCACGGCTTCCAGAATTTCGCCCACGCTGTCATCCAGATTGGCCAGCATTGCAGCGAAGATTCGTCTATGAATGTCCTCGATGTGAGCAAACTTCTTCATGTATCTGTCCGCTCCCTGCAGAGGCGAATGGACAGCATTGTAAGCGACATACAGGAAGAAGGGGCGGTCACTGGCGCGGTTGATGAAATCGACAGCTTCCCGCGTGAAAGCATCCGTTAAATACTCTGTTTCCTCCACGGGTTGCCCACCACGCAGGATCGGGTTGTCTGCATCATAGTCCGGCTCGTTGTAACCCATGTGGTCTGTATACACCAGTTTTTCGTTCCTGCTGAACCACCTGCCTGTCAGGCCCCCCGGTAATGCTTTGCGACGCAGCATTGTCGTGACGCCCTGGTACGGAGGAGGCACAAAGTAGTGCCCTTCGTGCATGAATCCAAAGAACTCATCAAACCCATGACGAAATGGATGGTAGGCTGCCGTACCTCCTAAATGCCATTTGCCGATCAGTGAAGTGGTGTAACCTGCGAGTTGAAGCTGTTCGGCGATGGTCTTTTGACTTGCGGGTAAACCAAAATCAGGATCTTCATTGCGGTGTCCCGTCGGATTGAATTCATAGCCGAATCGGGTTTGATAACGTCCGGTCATCATGCCGGCCCGTGAAGCACTGCAGTAGGCAGCTGTTACGTAACCATCGGTGAAACGAACACCAGACTTGGCAATGGAGTCGATATTTGGTGTCGGAATCCTTGCGAGATTATCAGGCTTCTGAACACCGAGTTCTCCATAACCCAGATCATCTGCCAGCAGAAGGATGATATTGGGCTGACGCGATTCTGCTGAAAGCACTGATGGCAGAACGAGTAAACAGAGACAAGTGAGAATACGAACAGGAATCATAGTACAGGGGCCTGGCTTTCATGGATGATAGTACGATTCCCATAGGATAAACTGATAACGAAGTGCTGACTACAACGAGTTTCCGATTCGCCGAAAGGTATGAGGCAGATGAAACCTTGCATTACGTTAATCACGCTCGGAGTGAGCGATTTACAGCGGTCGATCGAGTTTTATCGGGATCGACTGGGGTTTCCTGTCAGATTGGAATTGGACGACATCATTTTTTTCGAACTTGGTGATTTGCAGTTAGCACTTTATCCTTGGGATGACCTGGCCAACGATGCCACAGTTTCAGCAGCAGGAAGCGGTTTTCGCGGCGTTACCCTTGCTCACAACGTGGCAACCTGCGAAGAAGTCGATCAGGTACTAAATAACGCGGTGGAGTGTGGAGCGACGCTCATCAAGCCTGCTCAGCAAGCTGACTGGGGAGGATATTCCGGTTACTTTGCAGATCCTGATGGGCATCTGTGGGAAGTTGCCTGTGTCGCAGGCTCCTGACCTGCCTGGTGACCTTAGAGTGGATTATTCACGGCGTCGATAAGCGCCTGACACAGGTCGTCGATTTGATGTTCCCTTAAGGCGATCGCATTGATGATCAGGATGTCCTGATCCAGCATGCCATGTCCCACGAAGACTCGGGGTGAGCTGTCACGCAGTTGTTGACAGACGCGGAAGGCATCAGCCGCGGGTAAGTGAAGTCTGGGTGTGGTTTCCGGATCGGGCCAATGGACCTGGCTGATAATGCCGGCCTGTTCCAGTTTTTTCTGAATATCGCTTAGCGTATCAGCCAGGCCCTGCATTCGCACAGAATTGTCTTCCTGGAGAAACTCGTCAAGTGCCGACATAAGGGCCATCACTGATTCCTTGGAAACTTTGAAGCCTCGGCCAATCCCGTGTCGCGGCATGGCCTGGAAGTCAAGCTGGTCAAGTAGTGATGGTTTCCATAGCTGGGGATGATCATCCATGTCCAGCATTTGCAGCAGTGCCGAGCCGACCAGTTTTCTTTGGCCCAGTAGCAGTCCGCTTGCTTGTGGTCCACCGATTGCTTTACCACCGCTGAAAGCGACGAGATTGGCACCGCTGGCGACCAGTGTTGTCAGATTGGAGGGAGGTGGGAGTTCGCCAGCGGCATCAACCAGTACAGGTAAATTGTGTTTTTGGCCTAACGACACAACGTCCGCCAGAGCGGGCGCGGAATCCTTTGTGTAGACATATAGAATACCGGCTGTGTTTTCACAGATCGCAGCTTCGTACTCCCATACTTCCGTTCGACGGACGCCGGCACCACTGACAACTTCGTTGAGCCCAATTTCTCGGAGTCTCGCTCCACTTGCGCGGACGGCGTGGTCATAGCCACTGCGATGATCACGGGAAACGAGAAATTCGTGAGGTATGTTTTCCGTATGGGGCAGGCACTCCATCTTCGCTGGATCGCTACCAGCCAGGATGGCGGCGGCTCCGAGTGTCAGTGCGGCCGCTGCACCGGACGTAATGATTCCTGCCTCCGCTCCGGTCCATTCAGCCAGTTGCTGGGAAACGGCGGTCTGCAGTTCTTCCAGGGGAATGGCTTCCAGACTTGCCTGTTGATAGGAGTCGAGTGCAGCCTGCCGCAGCGGAGCGCCACCCAGACGAGTCACAGTGCCGCAGGCATTGATAATAGGAGTAAGAGCGAGATGCTGGTAGGAAAACATAGTGCTGCTCCTAACGAGGTTGGCTGGTAAGGTGAACCAGCGTGTCGAGCACTCGTTGCCTGTTTTCAGGCTTGAGTATCAGGTACCGTCGACTCCCAGTTTCGCGTTCGACAAACTCAGTGTACCCGTCGTCGTGGACTTTGATTTCTCCTCGGGGTGACAGGTCGAAATATCCACGGTCAGGACGAACTCCGTGTATAACACTGGTTAAATCCCATGTGGGACGTTCATGCGGTGTGGGGTTATACAGCTGGTATGCCGTTGGAATCGGGTGTTTATCAACGTAATTGAAATCTTCCAGGATGGAGCGAGCAGGGTACCGGAGTGCGATTCCAATTTCAAATCCACTGACAATGACGTCCGATGGCCAACGCTCCAGGATCCTTTTGGCGTTGGGGATGTCGATACGTACGTTGTATTCCAGAAACCGTTCAGCATCCCCAATTTTTGTGAAGGATCCTGCCATGACCTCCAGGTGATGAACCTTGGCATTGATCAGCTCCATGCCATTGAGAGGGGAAATGTCATCTGGCGGAGTTTCCATAAGTCTCGACAGGTTGGTCGAAAATCCAACTTGAGCGATCACGACACTTTTGTCCTTGGCAGCGGCCAGCGTACTGCGAAGTACCTGCAGAGCATCCGGAGCGTCGTTGCCATTGGTCAGGTCGTGTGGATATTGTTGGCGGTCCCCGACCTTATGGTCTGCAAGGACTGTGTATTTACTCTGCTGATTGGCCATCCCGTTCTTAACAACTCCGATCGGAATATCTGGACGGCCATAAAAAGTGTTGATCAGGTCTGCAAACGGAGCAGCCTGAGGGTGATCCTTGGTAACCGTTACTGCTAATAACTCGCATTCGCCTCGGGAAATCAATGAATGGATTGTGGCCAGTGCCATTGCATCGTCAATGTCGTTTCCCATGTCCGTATCAAAAATCAATTTGACGGGTTCTTTTGCCGTAAGAGAGAATGAAAGGGCTAGTAGAAGAACCAGGGCGCAGAATTGTTTCATGACTTCGTCTCAGCTTGGGCACGATTTGTGTGAACTCTGTTCTTCAAGTTTATTTGCTCACCCACTGAATTGAAACAGGGCAGGAATATAATGGCTCACCAGCATCGTCGAAAGTTTATTCAGTCTTCCTTGGCAATCACAACAGCTTCGGCAACCCAAATTGCTCGAGCAACAAGTAGTGCCAACCAGGAGATTCGCATAGGGTTGATTGGCAATGGTGGCCGAGCGGCTGCGCTCAAGGCTGAATTGAGAAAGTTTCCTGGTGCCCGGCTGATGACGATTGCCGAAGTGAATGCAGGACGAAAGCAGGATCAGGGAGTACGGCACGTTGACGATCTTCGCACAATCCTGGACGATTCCAATATTGATGCGGTCATGATCGCTACACCGGATCATTGGCATGCCCCCGCAGCCATTCTGGCCTGTCAGGCGGGTAAACACGTTTATGTGGAAAAGCCCTGTTCCCATACGGTGCGCGAAGGCCGTCTGTTGGTCGAGGCAGCTGCAAAAAATAGAGTCATAGTTCAGCACGGCACCCAGGTACGCAGCACCGATATGATGATTGAAGCCGTTGAGCTACTTCGTGAGGGAATCATCGGTGATATCAAAGTTGCCAAATGTTGGAACGTTCAGCGGCGCGGCAACATTGGATTCCAGCAGCCGAGCGAACCTCCTCAGGAGCTGGATTATGAGAATTGGGTGGGGCCGGCCGAATGGTTACCCTATCAGCAAAACCGAGTAAACAGTGGCTGGCACTGGTTTTACAATTTTGGCACGGGCGATATGGGGAATGATGGTGTTCATGACATCGATTACACACGTTGGGGGTTGGGCGTGACCACGCATCCGGATCGGGTTGCCGCAGTTGGTGGCAAGTATTTCTTTGATGACGATCAGCAGTTCCCCGATACTCAGCACGTGTTGTTCGAGTATCGAGGAGATGGAAAACCTGGAAGTCAGAAAACCTTAATCTACGAACAAAGATTGTGGTCCACTAACTACCCACATCATACGGACAGTGGTGCCGAGTTCTATGGCACGGATGGGCAAATGTATCTCAGCCGCCGCGGAAAAATTGAAGTGCTGGGGCCCAGGAATGTCAAACGCGATATCAAGGTGACTGGGGAAGCACAGAATACTGAAAAACACATTGGTAACTGGCTCGAATGTATCCATACTGGGAAACAGCCTAATGCAGACAGCTTGATCGGCCACTTAACCTCGTCCCTTTGCCATTTAGGCAATATCGCTGTCCGGTTAGGCCGAGGTTTTGAGTTTGACCCGGTGTCAGAGTCTGTTGTTGATGACTCGCAGGCCAATGCATTGCTGACCAGGAAATACCGCGATCACTGGGGACGACCCTCACCGGTTTAACCTGTGAATACAGGCTGGATACGCTTATCTTTTATTCCCCCCTTCGTAGGGGAAGTCCTGTTTCTCCAGAGTGTTAATTTGGGAAGTCTGTGCCGGAAAATACTTTTTTTCGGGCATATTCATCACGCGGGCATAACGATTATTCCGAAGAAGACGATAAGTCATAGCGCTACAGGCCGCGCCGCGCGGATGCGTGTTATGTCGAGTATTGTTTGATGATGGGATAAAACACCTTGTTAGGTCGACTGAAAAAGTACGTCTTACTGATTGGTGCGTTGGCAATCGGGTTGATTTGTGCGATTGGTGCCAACCAGGAAAAACCAGAACTCGAAGTGGCCGTTCCGGAAAGTACACAACGGGTCTACGCAGCAGCCATCGATATGGATGCGGGGGAAGAGTTTGACCTGACAAAGATTCGTGTTATGGACGTTTCCACCGACCTGCTTGTAGACGAGCAGCCCGTTTTGGACCTTCAAGCTATCAAGGGGCAGTATGCTGTCAGGAGGTTAGTTGCAGGTGACCCCATTACTGCGCGGGTGCTGCAGGAGACGGATGATGTCGCCGTGGAAACATTGATACCTGGTTACAGCACGGTGACCGTGGAAAGTTACCTCGACCCGCTGCTCGTGGGCTTAATGGAGTCTGGCAGTAGTGTGGATGTTGCTGGTGTTATTCCTGGTGATGATAGCGATTCGCTGGGCATCACCCGACTTGCAAGTAATTGCCAGGTAATGGGGATCAATAATTCAGACCATGCCGATGAACTTCAAGCCAGTCTCACGCTGCTTGTGAAGTCAGAACTGGTTGACCCGATTCTGGTAGCAATGACCAATGGTGATTTGCATCTGAGTTTAACCGGAGCCGAGGATGAAGGTGATTTTCCATCTGGCATGATTTATACGCTCGATGCCATTAGAGAGTCCCTGGTAGTGCGGGTTCGCATTCAGGATGATCCCCAGCAAAGCGATCTGGTAGTGACAGGTCCTGATGCGGCGCTTGTCCAGTCCGATTCGACTCAGGAAGTTACTGGACCAGATGTAACTGCAGAACAGCTGGACAAACTGGCGACGCAAGTAGCCGTTGAGGTTTCCGAACAGGTGTCCGAGCAGATGCTGCAGCGTATTGACGACCGAATGGATGACATTCAACAAACACAGGTCGACGTCAAGCCAGTTGTTGCGGTTGCTCCGACTGAGGAGCAGCGGTTCTACCGTGAAATGGAAGTCATTACTCCGGATGGAGTTGTGCGTTACGTTTGGAAAACTCGTGATAGCGAACCAGTCATCATTGCTGACGAAGACGAGAATACTAAAACGAGTCAAAATCTGAACAATGACCCAGCAAAAATCGCCTTACAAAAATAGAAAGCCCATGGAAAAGCTGATTAGAAGTGTCAGAAATAGTCTGCCTGCAATGATGGTCATGCTGTTGAGTACCACGTTGCATGCTCAGCAAACTCAGGAGCCTGCAGGCTTTGAACTGCCCGAGGCAGGTGTGACGTCTGTGACACCTGCTGTGCAAGTTGAAATGGAACTGCAGGAGCAACGAGTACTGAGCTGGCCTTTTGACGTGACTCGAGTTTTTCTCGCAGATGACACTCTGGTGAAATTCGAACCGGTTACTCCCAGCAAGGTACGTCTGCGAGCATTGAAGGCAGGCAGAACGGAAGTCAACGTCTGGGGTGCTGGTGGAGTTATGCAGACGTATGAGTTACTGGTGCATGCTCCGATTACCGAGCTAAAGCAGGTTCTGAAGGAAGAGTTTTCTGAGCATCAGGTGGCAGTTCGGCAACTGACCAGCAGCGTAATGCTCACCGGCGAAGTATACGAAGCAGAGACTCGGGCAAATATGGAATCGGTGGCTCGTCAGTTCTTTCCGCGGGTGATCAATAATTTGAAGCTCATTCACAAACGCGAACTGGAACCTCTCCCCGTTGAGCTGCAAGCATCCATCTTTGAAGTATCACATTACGATGTCACGAAGCATGGACTGGAGTGGCCTTTGCAGAAGAGTCGTAAAGGACAGATGCAGCATCAGGTATTAGGAAGTGTTGGTGAGGTGGCCGACTTTTTACAAGCGGCTCACGATAAGAACTTATTGCGGAAGATCGCCTCCCCTCGTATTTCAACTGTGGAAGGGCGTCGCGCGTCCTATGAAACGGGGGGGAAGATGCCGTTGGTGGTCGCGACAGGAAATACTGGAAGTCGCGTTCAACTCCAGCAATGGGGCGTACGAATGCAGCTGTTGCCGAAGCGTCTGGACAATGGGAAGTTGCGACTGGAGGTGCAGCCATGCGTCAATCAGATCGATATGACGAAACAAGCCAAAATCGAGACGGTTAATCTACCTGGAATTCGTATTCACCAGCATGATCTGCTGATCGATTTGGCAGAAGGTGAGTCGTTGATGTTGTATGGAATGCCGATGGAACGCGTTGTTCTGGAAAAGGAGGATCTGCCGATCCTTTCGGACCTGCCGCTGTTGGGCGAATCGTTCTATAAAACGAACCGCATCGATGACCAGGTCGAACTTTTTATCATTATCGCTCCGGCACAGACGCCGGGAGAAAAAATCGCGTTCATGCCAAAGTGAATGGATCTCGTGTAGAAATAAAGAAAGCCGCAGCATGAAGACTGCGGCTTTCTTTTTTTTGCGAGCCTTGAGACCTCAAGGCGAATGGACTATCCTCATTTGCCAGAATCGCAACTGCCGTCTCCACCGCAGGATCCACCATCGGCTGCGACTGTTTCTAATGCTGCCGAGGCTGCTTCATAAGAATCGTCATCTGGACTGTCGTTACCGGTGTCGGCAGTGGATTCGGTATCGTCTGCAGAGTTGTCATTAAAGGCAACAAAGAAAAAGACAAGTACGCCAGCCGCGAAGATTGCCGGAATTCCCCAGAGCATCTGCCAATCGATTTCCTTCAATTGGTTGAGTCGGCTTTCTGTCTTGATATTCGCCAGGGACTCTGCCAGAGCGTCACCCGATTGACTGTCCAGGTTGGAATCCTGGAAAGTCGAAGTCAAATCGTTCAACGAAGCCGTCTTCTCCACCTTCAACTCGTCATCAGATTCAATCTCGCTGATCAGCGTTGCCAGGTCCGTGGAAGGAGATGTCGTTTCGTTCTTTTCCAGCGAAGTGATCGCTTCCACCTGATAACCGTAATGATGGGAGCTGGCGGGCGTATAGTGTGCTTCAATTTTTCCAGCCACTTTGGCACCGATGAACATCCCTACGCCAAGCGTGAGCATGACGAGTAATCCCTGAGCTTGGGCGCGAATGGGTTCTGGAGCTTTTTGATCGGTGTAGATCTGACCGGTTACGAAGAAGAAGTCATAGCAAATACCGTGCACAACAACCCCCAGAACAATCAGCGAACTAATTTGAGATGGTGCTCCGAAAGCGAACAGTGCATACCGCAGGACCCATACGGCCATGCCAACAGCCAGCATCTTCTTGACGCCCAGACGAGCGAAGAAAAATGGAATACATAGCATGAAGACAACTTCCGACCACTGTCCATACGACATGGTGAGACCAATCGGTAATTCCACCATCTCCACAACACGACTCGCGATCTGATAGTAAAACGCAAGTGGAATGCAGATCAGAATCGAAGAGAACATGAAGATCAGATAGGCTTTGTCTTTGAGCAGGGCCAGGGCGTCGAGTCCCAGCAGTTGCCCAATCGTTGCTTCTGATTCGGTGTTCGGAGGCGTGTTGGGAAGTGCAAAACTGATTACGCCCAGGGCAAGTGCCGAAGCAGCTGTCATGTAAAACATGTTGATGTTGGTTTCAAAGGAGAGCAGGCTCAGTGCTGTTCCAGCTGCGATCCAACCAAGCGTACCGAACACTCTGATCTTGGGGAATTCTTTCTCCGAATCGGTCATGTTTTTCATGGCAACCGTGTTGGACAAGGCCAGCGTAGGATAGTAGGTCAGCATGTAGAGGAAAAAGATTATGTTGATCGTGTCTGGTGAGCCTGTTTCAGACATTTGCGTTGTGGCGAAGAACATGAGAGCTCCACCCGCTAAATGCATGAAGCCCAGTACCTTCTGGGCAGACATGAAACGGTCAGCGACCATCCCCACAAACAGAGGAGCGATGATGCCGGCAATGGGACCGACAGAGTAGGTCCAACCAAAATCATTGGCATCAAATCCAATCGTTGAAAGGAAATTGGGGGCGGTCACGTACCAGGCTCCCCAAATAAAGAACTGCAAAAACATCATAATGCAGAGCAGTACAAAATTACGCATCGTTTCACTCCAGGGTTTTATAAGAGTACTTTTCAATAAGACGTGATTGTAGCCTGATACAGAAGCAGAACACAATCGAAAATCCAGGTAACAGCTTTGGATGAGGATGGCCCGCCAAGTCATTCAAAAACGCGCGGGGGCAGCATCGATCATTGGACGTAAGCGTTTTTCACAGCGTGAAGAGGAGGGGGCAGTTGGATCACTCAAGGTAACTCTGGCGTGAAGATGTTTGACGCTTTCGCGCGCAAACCCCTTATTTCGAGTGACGACATTGATAGTCGATATTGAGAGGGTTAGACTAGCGGTTCCGAGTCGAGATGGAAATTGTACGGTAACAATGTAGAAGAGAGAGTATTTTTATGAATGTCCATTTGATTGGCCAGAAACTGGTGGATTCCATCGCGGTCGTGATTGCGGTGATGATTGGTACCTTTATAAATGCGAGTGACGCGCAGGCACTGAACACAGTGGCTCCGGTCGAGCGAAATGAGCTTGCTTACTCCTCGGTGAATAAAATCTCGCTGCTGATCGAACCTGCTGAACTGGAGGGGCAGTTACAGCGCGAGCGATTGAGAATTATTGATACCCGCTCCATGGACCGTTACGAACAAGGCCATATTCCTGGAGCCGTTCGGGTGGATGTGGCGAGCTGGAAGGAGCTCGGCACAACCAAAGGTGGATTCCAAAATGCCAAAGCCTGGGGGCAGAAGGTTCGTCGTCTCGGAATTAATGCCGATTCTGAAATTGTGGTGTATGGCGATGGGTTAACCAGTACAGCTCGAATCTGGTGGACGCTGAAATACCTGGGCTTGAAGGAGGTGAAGATCCTCAACGGCGGTTGGAACGTGTGGGTGAATGAGAAGAGACCTTCCAGTTCAGTTCTACCCCGAGTCACATCGACAAAATTCGTACCGCAGTTTCAGGCGGACCGGTTAGAGGAAATCGACTCACTGAAAAAGTCTCTGCGAACCAGCAAAGTAACCATTGTGGATACCCGGAGCGAGGGCGAGTACACCGGCAGGGTCGTGCGGGGAAAACGAGGTGGGCACATCCCCGGTGCGACTCATCTGGAGTGGAAGGAAGTGCTGGCTGCCGATGGACGGTTTAAGCCCGTAGCCGAGTTGCAGAAACTGTTTCGGGAACGGGGTATTCTGCCGGAGGAAACAGTAGTCAGTTACTGTCAGTCTGGTGCCCGAGCTTCGGTTGAAGCGTTTGCTTTAGAACTGGTTGGTTATCCGCAGGTTAAACTTTTCGTTCGTAGCTGGGAACAGTGGAGTGCCGATCCGGAGGCGCCTGTTGAAAAAGGCAACTGAATCTCGTGAGGTGAAGACTGACTCGCAGTCCCTCCAGCGTCAAGTCGGAGTGTTCGGGGCAACGATGATGGGGCTGGGTTCCATTGTCGGCACTGGTGTATTTGTCAGCATTGCAATTGCTGCGGGAGTTGCTGGTCCTGCCGTTATTCTGGCTATTGTGGTTGGAGCGATGGTCGCAACCTGCAACGGCCTGAGTAGTGCCCAGCTTGCTGCCAATCATCCTGTCAGTGGCGGAACTTATGAATATGGCTATCGCTGGCTGCACCCGAGCATCGGCTTTACCGCCGGATGGATGTTCCTGTGTGCCAAGACAGCTTCGGCAGCGACGGCAGCGTTAGGTTTTGCAGGTTATATCCTGCATGTGTTCGGTCAGGATCGCCCGGACTGGCTGATTCCGCTCGCGCTAGTGGCGGTCCTGACATTGACCGTGTTGGTGCTGAGCGGCATGCGACGTTCCAGCAATATTAATATTGGAATTGTCTCGATAACCCTGTTTTCACTGGCTGTATTCGTGCTGGCTGGTCTTGCGACCGTTTTAGAAGCAGGCACGACACACCTGACACCGTTTTTCTCGCCTGTGGATGAGTCTGCTTCTCCGATTGCCGGGTTTCTACAATCCTGTGCTCTGATGTTTGTTGCTTATACCGGTTACGGACGGATTGCGACCTTGGCCGAGGAAGTTCGCACACCACGCCGTACGATTCCGTTGGCGATTATCGTGACGCTGTTGGTATCGATGGGACTGTATCTGGTCGTGGGGTTGGTTGGAGTGGCATCCGTCGGTGCCGAAACATTTGCCACCGATGGGACTGGGCGGGCGGCTCCCTTGGAGGTTATTGCTCGTCAGTTTGACGTTTCTGGAGTGGCGATGGTTGTGGCACTGGGTGCCGTTACCGCCATGCTGGGCGTACTGCTGAATCTGATCCTGGGATTGTCCCGCGTTGTGCTGGCGATGGGGCGACGACGGGATGTCCCTTCCTGCTTTGCCGCAGTTGGAGGCTCGGCATCGACTCCTTATCCCGCGGTTATCCTCGTGGGCCTGATGATTGCAGGCTTGGTCTTGATCGGCGACGTGAAAACCACCTGGTCATTCAGCGCCTTCACGGTACTGATTTACTATGCAATGACGAATCTGGCAGCGTTATCACTTACAGAAGAAGAACGTCTTTATCCCAGATTGATCTCCTGGCTGGGTCTGGCTTCCTGCCTGTTTCTTGCTTTCTGGGTTAAACCAGAAATCTGGATGTTCGGCTTGGTGTTGATTGCAGGAGGATTGATCTGGCATTCGGCGGCGAGACGCTTGTCGCATGCGACCTGACTTTTCAGCGTAAGTATGCCGGTGCCGTTGTCGGGCTGTTCCCAGCCGCGTCTCATTTTCAATGCGCACCGACTGTTTCACGATTGGATCATTTCCACGGATCGACCATCGGGGTCTCAGAGTACGGCTCGCAGACCATATTTCGATTCTCTCACTTCCTGGACAATTTCGACGCCAGACGACTGCATTGCACTCACCACGGTAGCATTGACATCAGCTCCGGTTTCGATCAGCAATTGCAACAGCTCTTCGCTGACGTGAGGGTCGCTTGCTGCATAAGCCAGCGGTGTGGAGCCCTTCTCATCTCAGGTATCAACGGACACTCCATTTTCAAGTTCTTGCTGAACTCCGTGGATGTCGTTCTGAGAAACGTAGGAGTGAATTTTCGACGGTCCTTGCGTCTCTTGCGTCTCTTCCGTCTCTTGCTCGGTGTTATACCACCTGGAAATAAAACGAGAAACAAAGCTGCACACGATTAAAACCATGAAGCCAACAACACAGATCACAAAAAAACATGGATTTATGCATCTTCCCCGTCCTCAGAATGGATCTTTCCGGATATCTGGGAACTAACAGATTTTTGACACCTGCTTCGGTCATTTTTGAGGCGGTGGGTGGGTGACCGCTGACGAGAATTCGAGAAGCTTATTTTGGCTCAGAACTTTTTCTTGGCTGCTCTCTGGTGTTTTGAGCAGCGAGAAAACTGTAGCATCAAAAGAAAAAAGCACTCGTGAAAAATCACAAGTGCTTTGGCAAGTGGAGGATAGGGGACTCGAACCCCTGACCTTTTGGCTGCCAGCCAAACGCTCTCCCAGCTGAGCTAATCCCCCGTTTGAATAAACTACATGCGGGTCGAATGCCGAAACATCCAAACAGGTATGTGAGTACTTGAAATTAACTAGGGTGGCCTCAACTGTCAACCACCTCAGCCATGTTCCGCTCGGCCAGTTAAATCGGATGAAATTGTGAATAAGAAAATTGTGATTGCCGTGGCCAAATATACGGTCGCTCTGGGGATTGTTGCCTTCCTGATCTATCAGGTTCTGACCGGGAAAGATTCGGAAAGTTTCAAATCCGTCTGGGAAAATCGCGAAAGCTGGAACGTCATGTATCTGGTATTCGGGCTTCTGGTGGCACTGCTTGGGCTTTCGCTTACTTTCATTCGTTGGTTTTTTCTCGTGCGAGCGCTCGATATTGACTTCAAACTCAAGGACGCTTTTCGTCTGGGGTTCATTGGTTACTTCTCCAATTTCCTTTCGCTCGGCGTCGTAGGTGGAGACGCAATCAAAGCGATCTTTATTTCCCGCGAACGACCCGACAAAAAACCGGAAGCCGTTTCTTCCGTGTTGCTGGATCGAGTGATGGGGCTCTACGCCTTAACGGTTGTCTGTGCCATCGCCTCCTTTGCCGGGAGCCAGGCTACAGATGGAGTTCAGGAAACAGCAGTGGCATTGAAAAAGATCTCAGAAGTTTCACTGGCGATCTCGATGATCGGAGCGGTTGTCGGGCTGCTATTCATCTTTGTACCCGCTCTGACCGGTAATGCCATCCAAAACAGGCTGGAGCGTATTCCGCGAATCGGTGGTACTCTACGGAAGCTGACCTTCGCTATCTATACGTATCGCAGTCAGCCAGTACTGCTCATCTGCCTGACGTTAATGACTACCATCGTTCATTGCTTTTTTGCTCTCAGTGTTTTCGTGATTGCGATGGGGCTGAGCGTCATCCATCCCAATTTTGTACAGCACCTGGTGATTTCACCCATGTCGAATCTGGCTGCGTCTGTACCCTTGCCCGGTGGTATTGGAGCGTTTGAAGTCATGTTTTCCAAGATGTATGTGGAGGGTGGATATGATGCCGGCTCGGGCCTGGCCGTCGCTCTGGGATTCCGACTCGTGACGATTATCAATGCCCTGATCGGCGTGGTCTATTATCTCAACAGCAGGAAAGAGATCGAAGAACTTCCTGCCGAGATCGATGCCTGACCAAACTTGCAGCCTGAGACATTTCGGACGTCTTCTTCAAACAGGCAGCTTCCCAGATCCTCCACCGATTTGGCCTTCTCTTAAAGCTCGCTTTTTCGGACAATTCAGGCTTGAACCTGTTTTATGGAATCGGGAGCGTTGTGGTCGTATGGATGCGAGAAATCATTGGATTAGAAAGTCATGTTGGCTGGTTGCCTGTTTAACGCTGACCTTCAATCTGGCCTACGAAGCTGATGCGCGGGATCTCTACGTCAATAATGTCACTGGCAATGATGCCCAGGACGGTCTGGTCCCGACTGGAACCGGCAGTAAGAGTGGACCGGTTCGTTCAATTTCACGAGCTCTTCAGTTGGCCGGCAAAGGCGACACCATTCACGTCGCCAACACGGGAGATCCTTACCGTGAGAGTGTTTCGCTTCAAGGAGGAAATAACAGCGGGCTAATTGGCAAGAGTTTTCAATTACTGGGTGACGGAGTGGTGCTGGACGGTCGAACGGAGGTCGATGACGATTCCTGGGAATTGTCAGCTGACAATGTTTACAGTATGCCGGCTCCCTCGCCCTTCACGATTCTCTATTTGGACAATAAACCTGCGACGCAGGTCGATGTGGCGGTAGATAGTGAGCAACTTCCGGAACTCGAAGAGCACCAGTGGTGTCTCTTCAATCGGAAAATCTACTTTAAGACAGAGAGAACGAAATTACCCCGCGATTACGATCTTACTTATAACACGCGGCGCGTCGGAATAACGCTTGTCAATTGTCGCAACGTTACCGTACGTGGTTTCATCGTACAGGGGTTCCAGCTGGACGGAATCAATGCGCATGACAACGTTTTCGGAGCGAGCGTGTTGGGTGTGACTGCCAGAGGCAACGGACGTAGTGGAATCAGTGTCGGTGGTGCATCACGTGTTACTATCGAAGCATGCCTGGTTGGCAATAACGGTAAAGCCCAGGTTCGTACCGAAGGATTCAGTGAAATCAGATTGAAAAACAACGATCTGATTGACGATGCTCCTCGTGCGCCTGCCATTGTCAGTGAAGGAGGCCGAGTCAAGCAGTTGAAAGCGGACGACTAACCCGGTTTACTTGCTCTGGTTGTTCAGGTTTTCACCTTGAGGCAGGACCGGCACCTGAAGGTTGTTTAAGTCGAGCTGGTTTTCTACCGGTGCTTGACGTGGCAAAGCCATGGACGAATTCAGGAGAAGTTTTCCTTCGTTATAGCGGGCCAGGCGAATCGTAAGATCGGTCATGAACTCTTCATAAACACGCCCAGCTTCCGCTTCGCTGATGCCTTGCAATACAGCAAGTTCCTGCGTGAATTGTTCGATCATATTCATGGCATTTGAGATCTGTCGTTTTGCCAAATCAAATTCGCCCAGCATGGCATTTGCGGCAGCCTGAGTTGAAATCAATTGAGCCTTTTGGATGACCGATACTTCCGCCCCTTGCAGTCCTGCTTCGACCATCACCAACGCCTTTTCGGGGTTCTGAAGTTGAGCGTCCGGGGACATTGCATAGACGGTGGCCAGAAAGATCAGAGACTCAAGGTCGTCAGGGTGTGAATTCAGGACGTCTTCACCGACAGGAGCAGGCATGGTTACGCGGACTGCTTGCTCCAGGTGATATACACTGGCCAGGATATTCCGCTCCTGAAAGGCGATCGTTGCCAACGTTGAATGCGCTTTATAGTGATCGTTGTCGATTTCGGTGGTGCGGAACAGAAAAGCACGCGCGTCATCGAGGTATCTGGCTGTCCCCGCCTGGTCTTTGATTTCACCCGATTCTCTTTTTATTCCCAGAATACGTTGCAGCATGAGGGCCAGGTCATGATTGGCTTCGGCGAAATTAGGATTCAGCGTTAGCGCATGCTTGAGATAGGCGACGGCATCATCGTATAGGCCAAAGGTATATTTGACTTTTGCAGCGTCGCTGTAAGCATTGGCTTCAACATGAGAGAGATTGTGTTGTCTCAGTACGTGACAGCGTCCCGCAAGGGCATCGGACAGATCAGGGATAATGGTTGACACTGGTGTAAGATGATCTCGGATCGCGTCCAGCACCGGACGATAGAAATCGAGCGATTCACTGCCGCGGTAGTCGAGACGAGGTTGATCGTCATGGAGTAGTTCCGAACTGGTGGTTGCTACCATTTGCTTGAGTTGCGGACCACTGGCCAGAAAGCTGGACAGAAAGACGTCTGGGTTGGCTAGTTGATGTTCAGGACCTCCCCAGTGGCGGTATTTGAGGTCGTTCATGAACATCGGGTTGGCTTGCGCGTCGAATTTCTGACTGATTTCATCTCGTGTAAATGTCGCAGTTTCCTCTCCATTGATTCCCAGCAGCAATAATTCTGACGTGTTGTACCAGAGCTGGGAATTCGGGAATGTCTGCAGAAACGTAGCCACTGCAGACTGGAAGTCCGGCAAAGTGAGATATTCGAGCGGGATCAATTGGGAAAGCACACCACCTTCATGGAGACGTTGGCGGGCAGCTTGATAGAATTCGTGGGTATAGTAACTTGCCACGCCTGGCTGGAATACTTTGCCGACCTCAACGGAGACGATGTCGTATTTGGCTCCTGTGTGAGTGAGGTAATTTCGTCCATCTTCGATGATCATTTCAATTTCAGTGCGTTGGCGTGCGACGCTACCCTCGGTCAGCCAGTCTCCGTTGAAAAAGCGGATGAGCAGCGGTTCGAGTTCCGCTTCAGGATCCACCAGATGCAGTTGCTCAATGTTATGCATCAGGAATCGCTGCGCGGTTTGTCCGGTGCCAAGTCCTACGACACAAACACTTTTGGGAGCTCCGTGAACCAGTGATGGAATATGCCCAGCCATGAACTGCTGCGTTTTCTTGGAATTACCGTGCCATTGTTTATCAATGTGTAGTTCGAACAAGTCATTGTTTTCAATGACAGCAATAAAGGAATTGACACCTTCGATGAGGGCCAGATTTGTTCCGTCCAGAGTCGGAATCTGACGCCCCTGACTGAGCATGTCGAAGGGGATACGGGTACGTTGAATAAACATGCTGTTGCTGGACATGCGTATTCCGACAAAGGCCAGTGCGACAATCAGAATCCAGGCGACACGATTTTCCATCAGTCGTCCCTCTTCCAGTTTCATCCATGCCAGAAAGCCGGCAATCACGCCACATACGCTGGTCAGGGCAACGGCGTTTTCGAGTCCTAGACGAGGCAGAATCAGCAGGCCAACCAGGAGTAAGCCAGCGACGCCTCCCAACATATTCAAAGCAGTTAAACGCCCGGCATCAGCACCAATGTCACCGGTGCTGGAATTGGCCAAACGAATGCCCAGCGGAAAGGCCATCCCTGTCATGACGGAAGGAACAAGCATAATCAAGCTGATGAGCAATAATTGTTGACTCAGTCCGGCGGTCCCAAATTTCTCCAAAAAGTTGATCCAGACAATTTCAGCTGGTGCCATAACAATGGCAAAGGTAATCAGTCCGCTTAGTATCTGCAGCACGCCGAACAGGAACGTATTACGTTTGAAATCAGATTTGATCCCAGTGACAAATAAACTGCCTAACGCGATGCCCGACAGAATTACTGTCAACATCAGCGTGACCGTGTAGACATTACTGTCCATCAGTAATGTGAGAAACCGAGTCCAGACGACTGCGTTACCTAAAGTGGCGAATCCTGCCAGAGCAAAAACCCATCCCATCGCTCGGGACTTCTCTTTGGCAGCCGCCAAGTCGGTTTCCCCGGAAGGTTCTTCCTGCTCCAGGGAGGACGAGTCTGGTAGCTTGAGCTGAAGTGCGACCATGCCGATGACAAGGTGGATACCACCAGCAAGAAAGATCGAGGTGTTAATTCCGAAGTTTGGTAGCAGCAGGAAACCACTGAGGACGGTACCGATGACTGCACCGAGGGTGTATAGAGCGTAGAGCCAGCTGACTGAATGGAGGACTCCGTTCTGTTGACGTATAAACTGACGACTGAACAGGGGAAGCGCAGCTCCCAGGAGAATGGCGGGCGGAAATAAGCAGACGCTAATCAGCCCCCCCTGGGCCACGAGTGACGTGAGAAGGGAACCGCGGATGGAGTCATACATGGATGTGTAAATGGCGTCCATCAACGGAAGCAGAAAGACACTCAGGACAGAGAGCACTCCCAAAGCAATTTCAAGTTTACCGAAGAGCTTCAGCGGAGCGGCCTGTTGTCTGGAGCGTTTCCCGACGAGATGGCTTCCAATGGCAAGTCCAGCCAGGAAGACGGTCAGGACAATACTGACAGCGTAAGTTGTTCTGCCTACCAGGATTGTGACTTTGTGAATCCAGCTGATTCCGTAAATAATCGCTGCAAAACCTGAGAGCACAAAGCAAATGAGTGCCAGCAATTTAGGTGTTTCCAGAGATTTCGTTTTGAGAGACACTGCGGTATCTGACATGGCCTAACCGGAAGAATATGTGGTGCGATAAAACGGAAATTTGACGGGCTCGTCAAGGTATTGCCGTAGTACGAAGTTTGGTGTTGGTTCGTTCTAGGAACTTACAACAGAGCCTGAATAAAAAGGTCGGATTTCGTCGTCTATTTCCAATAATAACGCTCCGTCAGCCTGCACTCCATGGCAGGTCCCCTGATAACGCTGATTACCCTGTACGAAATCCACCTCGCTACCATTTAACATACACCGCGGATTCCAGAGAGCCGGAATATCAGCTGTTTTTGCATCAAGTTGTCTGTAAATGTCATTCAAATGCCCGAGTAGGCTCAGCAGGACATCGGTAAGACAACTGCTTGTGCCGATTAAATCAATTAAAGAGATAGCCGGGGCAGCAAGGTCCGATGGGGCATGCTGACTCATGGAATTGTTGATATTCAACCCGATTCCGATGACGGGCGTTTGAGGGCTGGACGGATTCGTTTCGATCAGGATGCCTCCCAATTTACATCCGTCGGCGAACAGATCGTTGGGCCACTTCAGTTGGATCGAAGTAAAAGTCCGTGACTGCAGAGCCTCTGCCACACCAATGCCGGTGGCAAGCGCAAGCGTCGCCAGTTCGTTGCCGCTGAGATGGGGAAAGTGACGGATAAGTGAGAAGGTGAGCGCTCCGGTGGTAGCATGCCAGCGGTGATTTCCTCGCCCCCGTCCGGCAGTTTGCTCGGCTGCCAGCACCAGCACATTATTCCAGTCCGGCTCGGACTGGATCCGTTTGAGTGCTTCGGTATTGGTGGATTCCACTTTCTCGAAGTACTCAATCGATTCCAGAAAGGTATCACGACGAAGTCGGAGAAGGTCAAAAGCCAAACCGGCCATGTTATAGAATCCTGACAAGCAGTAGGCGGGTAGTGTCCAGAATTAGCCGGTCTTACGCAGCTTAAAAGTGGGACCGCCATCAAGGATAGCATTATCTGCTTCCTGAAGATACTGAGCAAAGTTCTCGTGGAAACAATCGGCCAGCTGACTTGCGGTCTGCTTGTACTGCAGTGGGTCTCGCCAGGTATTGCTCGGGATCAGTATATCCTGCGGACAACCAGGTACATCGACAGGAATTTCAAGACCAAAGACAGGTTCTCTTCGCGTGGGTGGATCGGCCAACGTGCCATCATGAATTGCGCTGATAATTTTGCGGGTGTGATTCAGGCTGATTCGTTGGCCCTCGCCATAGATCCCGCCAGACCAGCCTGTATTTACCAGCCAGGCATTGGTTTTGTGCTGTGTCATTTTTTCAGCAAGCAGGCGACTGTATCGCAGGGGATGGTGTACGAGAAAGGCTGCACCGAAGCAGGTTGAGAAGGTTGCTTCTGGTCGACTGATTCCCATCTCGGTTCCCGCTACTTTAGCAGTGTATCCATTCAGGAAATGGTAACTGGCCTGTTCGGGCGTGAGTCGAGCGACAGGTGGCAGGACTCCGAAAGCATCACATGTTAACAGGATGATATTCTTGGGGTGGCCACCTACACATGGATTGGCAGCATTTTCGATAAAGTGGATGGGGTAGGCTGCTCGAGTATTCTGAGTCAGGTCGGTGGCCGTGTAATCGACATGGCGACTGCTGGGTTCCACGAAGGTGTTTTCCAGTACCGTACCAAAGCGAATGGCACGATAGATCTCAGGTTCAGAGGCGGCTGTCAGATTAATCACCTTGGCATAGCACCCTCCTTCGATGTTGAAGACTCCGTTGTCCGTCCAGCAGTGTTCGTCGTCTCCGATAAGCGAGCGTGACGCATCGGCCGATAGTGTGGTCTTGCCGGTTCCAGAGAGTCCAAAGAACAGGGCGACATCACCGGCCGATCCCTGATTGGCGCTGCAGTGCATGGAGAGGATACCCGAGTTGGGCATCAGATAATGCATGATGGTGAAGATCCCTTTTTTCATCTCACCGGCATACTGCGTTCCCAGGATGGTCAGTTCTTTGGATTCCAGATTGAGCGCAACGCTGGTGGTACTGGAGTTCCCTTTGACACGCGGGTCGGCTGGACACTGGCCGGCATTGAGGATGGTGTAATCGGGGCGGCCGAAATTTTCCAGTTCCTCGGCAGTTGGCCGAATCAGCATGTTGTGCATGAACAGTGCGTGGTAGGGACGAGCACAAATGACTCGCACCTTAAGGCGATACTGGGGATCCCAGCCGGCGAAGCCATCGACCACGTAGAGGTTGTTGCAGGCATCCAGAAATTCAACGGCCTGCAGACGATTGGTTTGATAGGATTTTTCTGGCAGAGGAATATTAACCGAACCCCACCAGACCTGATCCCGGGATTCCGGGTTTTCGACAATTCGTTTGTCGAGTGGGCTGCGGCCTGTCTTCTCGTAGGAGCGGTTGGATAATGCACCGGAAGCGGTAATCTCTGCCTGGTCAAACCGGACGGCATGCTCGTACAGCGCCGCCGGAGCAAGATTGCGGTAGACGTTTAAGTTACTGATTCCGTGTTGCCTGAGATTCATATCTCTGACTCCAGAAAAGGCATGGTTCGATAGTAATTAAAACGATGCTTTTCAACAATGGCAGTGTATTTGAGGTCTAAACGACCCGCGTTGCCCAATTCTTTAGGAGAATTACAGATTTGGAACGGTAGATTTCTAAAAAACATGATCTTTTTGATCCGTCTGCACTAAGATGGATTCAGAACTGTTTTTTCCCTTGAATGAGAACCACGGTGATGAAAAGAAGAACTGCAATTCAGCTGTCAATGGCGTCAGTCGCTACGATTGTTTTGCCGAGGCAATCCCGAGCCGAGGTGGGAGTCGAAGTCGCCAAACCTGAGGTGATAGACGCCAGTGTTGGACACTACAGCGGCTGGCCCACTTTGGCTAAACGAAGCAACGGTCAATTGGTCCTGGTTGCCTCAGGCACTCGCGAATCGCATGTCTGCCCCTTTGGTTCAGTCCAGCTCTATCGTAGCAATGATCAGGGGCAAAGCTGGTTGCTTCCGCAAACAATCCTGGATACACCCATTGATGATCGTGACGCCGGTATTCTGGAAACTGACAAAGGGACACTGCTGGCTACGACCTTTACATCCAATGCCTACGTTTCGATTCTTGAAAAGGCGAGGAAAGAGGGCAACTGGGAAGCTGCGCGTCTCAGACAATGGGAAGCGGCTCACCAGCGAGTCACCGCCGAACAGCTACAGCAAACACTAGGTACCTGGATGATCCGCTCAACCGACGGTGGGATTACCTGGTCCAAACCGTACGACAGCATTCTCAATAGTCCGCATGGTCCTATCCAGCTGGCAAGTGGAAATCAGTTGTATGCTGGGAAGCACCTTTGGCGAGAGGATAGTTACATCGGGACGGTGATTTCACGAGATGACGGCAAGTCATGGGAGCGACAGGCACGGATTCCGACTCGTGAGGGAGATGACCCTGCCAAGTATCATGAATTACATGCAGTGGAAGCGCCCAGCGGTAAACTCATTGTCCACATACGAAACCATAATGCTCGACATGCCGGCGAGACTTTGCAGAGCGAGTCGACCGACGGAGGTGCCTCCTGGAGTACTCCGCATTCGATAGGCGTTTGGGGATTTCCGTCGCATCTGCTGAGACTGTCAGATGGTCGATTGCTCATGTCCTATGGCTATCGACGAGGCTCGCTTGGAAACCGCGCCCGTTTGAGTGAAGATGAAGGGAAGTCATGGTCCGAGCCCATTACGCTGAGTGAAGGGGCGGCCAATCATGATCTTGGTTATGTGACAACCGTTGAATTGCAGGCCGGGCAGTTTCTGAGTGTCTGGTATGAAAAGATGGCAGGCAGTACCAGGGCGGTTCTGAGACAGACTCGATGGAGCCTGACCTGATGAGCTGTTGCAAGCAGCGGCAGTTACCTGGCTTGCAGCTCAGTCAGGATTCTGTTGCATCACGGATCCCACCTTCGCTCTGGTTTGCACTAACCTTTCCGTTTTTGCTGACCGTAGTCTATTTCGTGTTTATGGATGGACGAGAATCGGGCGTTCAGAGTGCAGTCTTTGGGACTCTGAAAGTGATTCAGTTCGGGTTTCCGGCTTTCTTTACGTTTTTGATTTGTCGGGAGTCGATCGAGCTGCCTGTCTGGAAACGTCCGGCGATTGTGCAGGGGCTGTTGTTTGGTATAGCTGTGCTGGTGGGCGCATTGGCCATCTACTACGGATTCATGAAGGGATCGGCTGTTTATTTCTACTTGAAGTCCAAGGTGTTCGCCAAAGTGCAGGGATTTGGATTGAACAGTCTTTGGGCGTACGGGGCGCTGGCCGCGTTTTATTCGCTGGCACACTCTGCGATGGAAGAGTATTACTGGAGATGGTTTGTTTACAAACGTTTAACTCGCACGCTCCCAGATTCTTATGCAATTGCCATTTCAGCCGTCGGTTTTATGGCTCATCACGTGGTGGTGATGGTGGTCTTTATGGGGCTCACTTCACCGCTGGCCTATTTGCATTCTCTGGCCGTGGCTATTGGAGGAGCTTATTGGGCATGGCTCTACGGCCGTTCGGGAAACTTTGTTGCCGTTTGGTTGAGTCATGCAACTATCGACCTAGCGATGTTTGTTATCGGCTATGATTTGCTTTTTTAGGATTCCGTTTTCGCGTCTCCGTTTGAGTAACCTTTTTCGCCTCGGTGGTGGGGCGATTTTTTGTGCGCTGATATTATGTTAAGTTGCCTGTGAACAAAACTTCGAAAACCAGATGATGCATCCAGCCTTGTTGATCCTGTTGATCTTGTTGATGCAGATGAATACTTAGTAAGAGAGAGATTCTGTCACCATGTCAGATGCTTTTGATAATTTATGTGCCCATACGCGGGAAATAGCTCTGCTGAATTCGATCGAGTCCCTGCTTGACTGGGATGCTCGCTGCAAACTTCCTCAAGAGGGCAATGCTTACCGCACTGAACAGCAAGCGTACGTGGCCAAACTCGTTCATGAAAAACAGATAGACCCGCGAATCGGGCAATGGCTCGAGGAAGTTCAGGGCACGGACCTGTCTGCAGATCCTCAAAGTGACTCGGCGACCGTCATTCGGGAAGCACAGCGCAACTATGACAAGCAAACCAAGTTGCCGACCGAGTTGGTGGAAGCTTTGACGCGGGCTACCAATGACGGGCAACACGCCTGGGTGGAAGCTCGTCGTGAAAACGATTTCGGCAAATTCCTTCCCTATCTCGAGACGGTCTACAGGCTGAAACGCGAGCAAGCAGACGCGATTGGTTATGACCAGTGCCGGTACGACGCGCTACTGGATGATTACGAACCAGGTGAGAAAACGACGACAGTGCGAGCGGCACTCGAGGCGCTACGGCAGGAACTGGTTCCGCTGCTGGAAGCGATTCAATCCAGTGGCAAAAGACCGGACCGCAGTGTCCTGACACGGGATTACCATGTGGAATGCCAGGAAGCCTTTGGGCTTGAAGCAGCCAGAGCGATCGGTTTTGAATTCGACCGCGGGCGACTCGATGTCACACATCATCCGTTTTGCACCGAAGCTGGACCGGACGATTGCCGAATTACCACTCGCTACGATGCCAACTTCTTCAATATGGCGTTCTTTGGCATCCTGCATGAAGCTGGGCACGGAATCTATGATCAGGGACTGCGAAAGTCGTACTACGGCCTGGGACCCGGCCATTATCTGTCACTCGGGATTCACGAATCGCAATCCCGTATGTGGGAGAATCAGGTGGGTCGCAGTAAGCCGTTCTGGGACTACTGGTACCCGCGGGCACAGCAGCAGTTCGACAGTCTGGGAGATGTTTCCCAGGAGGATTTCTACTTTGCGATTAATCATGTTGAACCGTCGCTGATCCGTGTCGAGGCAGACGAATTGACCTATAACCTGCATATCATTATTCGGTTCGAATTAGAGCAGGCATTGATTAACGAAGAAATCGTTCCGGTGGATCTGCCGGATGCCTGGAATGCCAAGTACAAACAGTATCTGGGAATCGAGCCCCCGACCGATGCGGACGGAGTTATGCAGGATGTCCATTGGAGTGCTGGTCTGGTTGGATACTTTCCAACCTACTCGCTGGGAAATCTCTATGCAGCTCAGTTCTACCACCAGGCCGACAAGGAACTCGGTGGATTGGACGAATTATTCCGTCGAGGGGAATTCCTTGAATTGAAACGCTGGGCTGGCGAGAAAATTCACCAGCGTGGTCGTAATCTGACTCCGGCTGAACTGGTAAACGAAGTGACTGGCGAACCGCTAACGCATAGCTACCTGATGGAACATCTGAAATCAAAGTTGGAGCCACTCTACGGAATTTAATCTTTCATTGGCCTGTCAAAGGTCGATGGAATAGAATGAGTTTCAGACCACAGAGAAGATGTAAATCGATCCTTTAAGGATCAGGGAGACGATAGATGGCAATTGCCCAATGTCCTGAGTGTCAGGAGGAAGTCACCGTTCCGGCGGCCAGTCATGAAGCAACAGTACAGTGTCCGTTATGTGATGCTGAATATGAACTGGCTGTAATTGCGGAAACACTTCCACCGGAATTGATCGTATTGTCCGATCCGGTGGCTGAACCCGAAGCGGAAGATGAGTTGCAGCTCGCAGCCGTCGGGGATGATCAGGATGGATCCGCCAGTCACGCAGCTTTTGCATTTGACGAGGAAGGTGCTTCGACAAGGCCGCTTTCCGACAGAGCAGCGGCTCGTCGCTCGTCTGGCGGTTCTCCGCTGAAAACGATTGTCCAGGTTGTGATGGGAGGCGCCTTGGCACTGCCGCTCGCTCAGCTGGTGCTGTGGCATCTTCCGGAAGAACCTCGCGATCCAGTCGGGTTGGGTGAGAAGATCTACCAGGAGGAATCACTCAGTTTTCTCCGGTCGATTGTCCCAGAGGAACTGAATTTTGGGAACTCGAGTCCTGATGTTGAAAGAGCAGAAGAAGACGAAAGTCGGCCGCTGACCAACCCGTTACAGCAGGATACCGGTTTTGATGTTGGGCCGATGGATGAAGTCGAAATGGGTTCCGGTGGTGGTGCAGAGAATCCTTTTGGAATAGACGGCTCGGCAGACGATTCGCAGACTCCCACCGTCGATGAAATTGCGGCTCAGCCAAAACCAGCTGGACCTGCTCCGTTGTCTCCAACTGAGTACGTTCGTGAGTCTTTTGTTTTTCAGTCTGTGGTGATCGACAACATGTTCGCCCAGGCACAGGATAGTCTGAAGCAGTGGGATGAGCTGGAAGAGGATGCGAGTGAAAACCTGCGGAAGATCGAGCGTAAGGAATTGTTCCTTTCGCTGGGCCAGCTCGCTTCGGGAATTACTTATCAGGACCCCGACGCGGAAGAAAGTTTTGAAGCGGTTTCCCAGGCCTATAAATTCTTTATGGAACTGGCCAGTCGAGAAGAAATCCTGATGTTGATTAACAAGGAATTTGAACTCGGCTTGAGTACACGCCAGAGCCCTCGTGGAGGAGTGCTGTTTACGGCACGGAGTGTTGGTGAAGAAGAGTCTGTCAGCGGTTACCAACGATTGATTGTGCGTCTGGAAGGTACGGACGTGGAACTGCCTTTGGTCTATTCACCTGAAATTGCTCAACCGGTTCAGGAGGAAGTGCCTGTGCTGGTACTGGGGAGCCTCATCCGTCGGCCTCGGCGGGATGTGAAGAACTACCTGGGGACGGACGATTTTGTTGTTGTTTTTGGATCCACTGTTCCATTGGCAACGAGTTCCCAATAGTCATGCCGGAATTTTTGATAACGACGTTGCATGTCTGATTGCCCATTGCCTTTAGTGAAGCAAGTTGCGATGAGCGCAGTGGAGGCTGCCGCTCAAATTCGTCAGGCGAATGTCACCTCGCTGGAATTAACTCAGCAGTGCATCGACAGAATTCGGGAGGTGGATGCCGAGTTAAATGCCGTGGTGGTTCCCCTGTTTGAGCGTGCACTGGAAGATGCCCGGCGGATGGACGAACTGGCTGCCCGGGGTGAATTTCTGGGGCCACTGCATGGCGTTCCGATGACGGTCAAAGAGTGCTTTTACGTGGCTGATACCGATTGCTGCATCGGTGTTGACTCTCTGGTCGGACGGCAATCCGAAGAAGACGGAGTGATGGTACAGCGTTTGAAAGATGCCGGAGCCGTGGTGCTCGGAAAGACGAACGTTCCCCAGCTGATGTTGTGGCACGAAGCTGTGAATCCTGTCTATGGCCGGACGTTGAATCCCTGGAATCTTGAACGCACGCCAGGAGGTAGTTCGGGAGGTGAAGCTGCTATTCTTGCGGCCGGAGGCTCCTTTCTGGGATTGGGTAATGACTTGGGAGGAAGCTTGCGCGTTCCCGCACACTTCACCGGTATTTGTTCGTTCAAACCGACCAATGGGATGCTGACACGTCAGGGATCGCGAGGGAATTTCAAGGGAATGGAGGCGATCCTGGCTCAGCCTGGACCTATGGGACATTGTGTGGCTGATCTGGAGTGTATGCTGAGTGTGATGCTGGGAGACCTGCAGTCAGTTCATTCCTGTGAGCAGGCACCGGTCGGCTTGCAGCCCATAGTCGATTCGGTAGAAGGCATGCGGATTGGTTTCGTGGAGGATGATCAGTATTTTGCTCCTTCTCCGGCAATTCGCCGAGCGGTACGTGAAGCCGCAGCGGCATTGGAAGCGAAAGGGGCTGTGGTACAGCCGTTTCGAATTCCGGATCCAGAGTTGATGTTTCGACTTTACATTGGAGCGTTGTCGGCCGACGGCGGATTTCAGGCGCGGTATGTACTGAAAGGTGGTCGCTTGCACGGAGCCTTTAAAAAACTGGTGAATGCAACCAGGATTCCGGGGTCGATCCGTCCACTACTGGCCTGGCTATTGAAAAAGCTGGGCCAGCGGTATCAGGCCATGATGGTTGCTGCGGGCCGAGGTATCAGTGCTAAACATTACTGGTTGTTGATTGATGCCATGAACCGGTATCGTCGCAAATTCACTCGGGAATTTGAAAAACAGAATCTGGATGTCTTGCTGAGTCCGGCCTTTGCGCTTCCTGCGATGTGTCACGATGATGGGATTGATCTATTGCCAGCTGCAAGTCATGCGGTGTTACAAAATCTGATCGGTGGCCCCGGAGGTGTGCTTCCCTGGTCGCAGGTGCGTGAAGGGGAAGAGAGTGATCGCTGCTTGTCGCACGACGCTGTGGTGAAGAAAGCGATTCGAACCGAGAAGGGAAGTGTGGGTCTGCCGGTGGGCGTCCAGGTTTCCAGCCTGCCATGGCAGGAACACAAAGTGTTGGCGGTCATGCGAGAACTGGAACGCTGTCGAGCTGGTAAACCGACTTGAGTTGGGCTGCGTGGACTGCTGGCTGTTATTCCACCGTGGCACTCAGCGGGCAGGTGAGTTTGATCTGGCCATCCAGATTGACCGTGGCGGTTATGGTGGCCTGGATCTTTTGAGGTGAGAGCCCGGAGTGAAAGACAACTGGTACGATGTGGATTTTCTTTGCTTCCGTACCCGGCTTTAAACTGACTCCGGGGTAGTCGCAGGTCATCGATTCGATCGTAAACGGTTTGTCAGCTCGCAGAATCAGTCGTTTCGTGATTTCAGTATCGGGACTCGTGATTCCCATCAGTAGGGAGGAGGGGCTGAGTGTCACTGGGGCTGAGACTTTTCCCGAGACTGGGAGTTTGATCTCCTGATTTGTCACATCATTGGTAACAATGATCAAACTGTCCTGCAGGTAGCCGACTGGGATGTTGTCTTTGAGTTGTACTCCGAGTTTGTAGTCAACCTGACTGCCAAGTTGAGTTCGTTCCAGGATCTCGACTTCATAGTAGGCGCGTTTGCTGCGTACATCCGTGATCATCCAGTCACTGGCACCGACATGAGTCACATTGAATTCGAGTTTCGGTTTGTCTTTGGTTGAAAACTCGCCAAATGCCAGACTTGGGGGAGAAAAGGCCAGATCGGTGCGAATGTAGCCACTAACTTGAAGCTGGACTTCTGCAAAATAAGGTTTGTCGAAAGTGACGGTCACCGTGGCACTACGAGCTCCGGCAAAAGCTTTTGTATTGTAGGTTGCCAGGATGGTACCTTTCTCGAAGGTTTTCACAATGCTCTGTTCTGCCTTGGGGATGGTACAACCACAACTGGCTCGCACGCCGGAAATATGCAGATCTTCCTTGTACAGATTGGTGAACTCGAACCGGAATTCCTGCTTCGAATCCTTGGCGACGGTTCCAAAGTCGTGTTCCAGCGTGGCAAACATCTTTTTGGCCCACTGCTGAGCCTCAGCAGGATTTACCAGTAGGGCGAGAAGCAGCAGACCGAGTGTACCAGTGAAAAACGGCTTGAGTTGTTGCAAAAGGTGTACAGGCGGCGGAAATCTCATGGTTTATGGTCAGGGTAATGTGAGAGTACAGGTTTATTGTCGGTACGAGCTGTCCGTGCTACCAATTTAGCATGTTTGGCTGCTGCTATTCTGAAAAACTCGGCAAATGGTACATCGTTGCTCGGTTTGAGGAGCTATTAGAAGTTGGTTTCGTTTCTCTTGATGGGATATAATCGAACGACAGAAAAGAAAGATGTTCTGGCAAGTCACGTCTTAGCTGACGTAAGCTACGGCGAATTATTATTGCAGACAGATTTGGAATAGAGGATCGATTTGATGCGTTTGCGTAGTCTTGGTGCATTGGTTTGTTGTTTAGCGGCAATGGTGATTGTCGGATGCAAAGATGATTCATCGACGGCCGTGAAGGTAGAGCAGCAGTCGTTATCGACTGCTCCGTTGGACAGTATAGAGTCCCACGCCACGGAGGTCGCTGAAGTAGATGGAACAGAAGTCGCTTGGCAGCCAGTGGCGCTGCAACAAAAGAATCCCTTTGCGAAACGGGTTGAGATTCCTGGAGCACCGTTTTCGGAAAAGGCTGGAGTAGAGTGGCTCAATACAGATCCTCTGACGTTGAAGAAACTACGTGGCAAGTTTGTCGTGCTGGATTTTTGGACGTATTGCTGTATTAACTGTCACCATATTCTTCCGGTTCTGAAGAAGCTGGAAGAGAAGTATCCCAACGAAATTGTGGTCATTGGTGTGCATTCGGCGAAGTTCGAGGAAGAGAAAGACACGAAGAATATTCGTGATGCGATTCTCCGCCACGATATCCGGCATCCTGTAGTCAATGACCACGATCATAAACTCTGGAATTTCTTTGGGGTCAACAGCTGGCCTACATTGGTGGTGATTGATCCGGAAGGTTACTTTGTTGCGATCAATCGTGGCGAAATTGATTTTGAGTCGCTCGATGGCTTTTTCAAAAACTGCATTCCCTATTATGCTAACGCAAAGTTGCTGGATAAGACTCCGATCAAGTTCGATCTGGAACTGTTCGAAGAAGAGCCGACGCCGTTAAAGTATCCGGGGAAGGTATTGGCAGATCAGGATAATGGACTGCTTTATATTACCGATAGCAGTCACAACCGGATTGTCATTTCGGATACGCAGGGCAACGTCAAGGATATCATTGGTTCCGGACAGGTTGGCCGAGCCAATGGTGACTATGCCTCGGCGTCGTTTGATCATCCGCAGGGTTTGGCTTTGCACGGAGACACGCTATATGTAGCGGATGTAGAGAACCATATGATCCGGAAGGTTGATCTTGTCAGCAAAAACGTGAGTACGATTGCAGGTGTTGGTCGCCAGGCCAGTTTTCAGGAATCGTTCCCGGGGGTAACGCAAACGAAGCAGACTGGCCCCTGGTTTGGTGCTCCCAGGCAGACGCCGATCAATAGTCCCTGGGCTCTTTGGGTTCACGAAGACAATCTTTATATCGCGATGGCAGGTCCGCATCAGATCTGGATTATGCCTCTGGATGAGTCCAGAATTGGTCCCTACGCCGGTAACGCTCGGGAAGACATTGTCGACGGACCGTTATTGCCGAAGGTGCCTTACGCGATGGGAGCGAGTTCCTTTGCTCAGCCTTCCGGACTGACGTCGGATGGCGAGTACATTTATGTGGCGGACAGTGAAGGCAGTTCGATACGCGGTGTACCTTTTGATAAGACGAAGTCTGTGATTACGGTCGTGGGCACATCCAATCTTCCTCGCAATCGTTTGTTCACCTTTGGAGACAGGGATGGCAAGAAGGAGAATGTACTGTTGCAGCATGTGCTGGGAGTGCATTATGACGCTGGTAAGATTTACATCGCCGATACATATAACAATAAAGTGAAAGTGGTGGATGCAAAAACTGGTGAAACTCATACGATAGCCGGCACCAGAGACTCTGGACTCTCTGACGAAAATAAGGGGCAATTCGATGAACCTTCGGGTATCACCAAGATCGGAAACACACTTTACGTGGCGGACACCAATAACCACTTGATTCGTACGATTAATCTGGAAACCAATACGGTTGGTACGATGACCTTTAAGGGGTTGGAGCCTGTTGATGCGAAGTAGCGTAGTTTTGCTGGCCTACGGCAGTGACAGGATCGGCTGGCAGGATAAGTGGTTCTAATGCAGAGCCTGGCAGGGTGAGTGCCGGGCACTGAACCACGTACGCAGGTCAAGACGAACCGGCTGCTTACCATATGCTTAAAACTCTGCGAACAAAGGGTTGATTTTAGCCGGCGAAAGCCGGCTTTTTTCATATTCTGCTCATTTACAAGGTTTTAGTTACGACTGTAGAATACGAGTTTCCCCTATAGTCATGCAGCCTACCAGTGTTTACTTGAAGAGCAAAATGACTGTGGACGTACGCGGTGCGCTGTCGGTTTTCCGATAGCGTTGTGAGTGGATTTATTTTCACGACAGGTGGTATAGGATTCATCCATGTTTGAAAGACTTTCCGAGGGCCTTCAGGGCGCCATCAAGTCACTCGGTGGCAAAGGGCGTTTAACTGAAGCCAACATGCGAGAAGGTCTGAAGCAGGTGGAGCAATCTTTACTTGAAGCGGACGTGAGCTATGACGTGGTGCAGTCCTTTATGGGTAATGTCACGGAAAAGGCTTTGGGGGAAAAAGTATTATTGTCACTCGATCCCAGTGAGCAAGTCATTGGGATCGTACGTGACGAGCTGGTCGAAATTCTGGGAACGGAAGATTCAGCACTTTCCTTGGACCACGATGTTAATATCATCATGCTTTGTGGTCTGCAGGGGTCGGGAAAAACGACGACTACCGGGAAGCTGGCTCGACTGATCCGGGAATCCGGCGGCAAACCAATGCTGGTTGCGGCTGACCTCCAGCGTGCTGCAGCTGTTCAGCAGTTGCATGTGTTGGGTGAACAGTTGGACATTCCGGTTTATTCGGAAGCGGATTCAACTGATCCGGTAAAGGTTTGTCAGAACGGAGTGAAACAGGCTAAGAAGGATGGCGCGAATGTTGTCATTCTCGATACTGCCGGTCGACTGGCCATTGACGAAGAGTTGATGGCACAGTTGGTCAACATCGACCGCAAAGTCCAGCCTCATCAGGTCTTCCTGGTGGTGGATGGTATGACCGGTCAGGACGCTGTAAACAGTGCCAAAGCGTTTAATGAGGCTTTGGAACTGGACGGAGTGATCATGACCAAGCTGGACGGTGATGCTCGAGGTGGAGCGTTGCTTTCCGTAAAAAGTGTAACTGGTGTGCCGATTAAATTCATCGGAACTGGTGAACACCTTGATTCGCTGGAACCTTTCCGACCGGAAGGTATGGCGGGCCGAATTCTCGGTCTGGGAGATATTCTCGGACTGGTCGACGTGGCTCGGCAGGTTGTCGACGAAAAGCAACAGGCCGAACTCGAGGAAAAGCTCCAAAAGGGGCAGTTCACGCTGGATGACTTTAAGACGCAGCTGGCCAGCATGGCACAACCCGGTCTGGTCAAGCGAATGCTTGGCATGCTGGGTGGTCCGATGGCACAGATGAACCAGATGCTCGAGGATGACGAGACCGAAGGAGGGATTCGTCGTACGATCGGTATCATTAATTCAATGACGCTGGCAGAACGACGTGATCCGTCGGTGATTTCAGGAAGTCGCCGGAATCGTATTGCTCAGGGTGCTGGAGTGCAGGGTAACGAAGTTACTCAGCTCATTAAACAGTACGAGCAGATGAAACCGATGATGGAGGGAATGGCCGGCAAAGGGATGCGGGAACGTCTCAAGGCGGTGCGGGATCTGCACGATAGTGCAATGACCAATCCACTTGGGGGAGCCCAGAAAACCAAGAAATCCACCGGAACCCGACTCTCCTCAAAAGACAAACGAAGTAATCGTAAAGAACGGGAAAAGTTACTCAAACAGGTTCGCCGTCGGCGACGATAGTAAGCGAATGCCTGAGGGTGGCCCCAGTATTCAAGTACTGCAGTACTCAAGTACTGGTGACCGGCCGTTTTTACGCGGTTCATGATATAACGAAACTATTATTATTGGATGGAAGCAGTCTCTGGCTGCCTTCCTTTAGAGAGAAAACCCAAAGGAGGAATCGTGGCAGTTCGAATTCGACTGAAACGAATGGGCCGTACTCACCGACCTTTCTATCGCGTTTGTGCAATGGATAGTCGTAGCCCACGAGATGGTAAAGCGATCGAGCGTCTTGGATATTATGATCCCATGGTGTCTGAAAAAGATGCTCGTGTAAAACTTGACAATGAGCGCGTTGCGTATTGGCTGAGTGTTGGAGCTCAACCCACCGAAAAAGTGAAAGTACTTATTGAAAAGTACGGTCCGGAAGGAACTCATCTGGAAGCACAGGCAGAAGCCTTGGCTCGAGTGGCAGCCAGTAAACCAACTGCTCCTCCACCAGAAGCACTTCCTTCATTTGATGAACCAGAACCGGAAGCTGTGGAAGAAGCAGCTGCCACGGAAGAAGGTGTAGAAGCGTCTGAAGAGGCCGTAGCGGATACGGCAACGGAAGAGGCTCCTGCTGAAGAAGCGGCAGCAGAAGAAGCTCCTGCCGAAGAAGCAGCAGCAGAAGAGGCTCCTGATGAAGAAGCTTCAGAAGAAGCCAGCGAGTAGTATTGGCAGGCTTCGCGGCGTGTAACTGCCAAGGCTCACAGCCGGTTTGCGGCCGACTTGAAAGTTTGGTATTGCCATGCGATTTGATGTATTGACTCTGTTCCCCGACATTTTTCGAGGATATCTGGGGCAGAGTTTACTTCATAAGGCAATCGAAAACGGATTGGTCGAGACAGCATTACACGATATTCGTCAATGGTCGGAAGACAAGCACCAGCGTGTGGACGACCGGCCTTTTGGCGGAGGTCCAGGCATGGTGATGCAGGTTAAACCTGTGGTGGACTGTGTAGAAGCGGTTCAGGCGATCGGAGAACATCCCGGCAACCTGATAATGCTCACACCCACCGGCAGAAAACTGGATCAGCAACTGGTAGAACAACTGGTCGAAACACCTCGGCACCTGCTGCTTTGTGGCAGATACGAAGGTTTTGATCAGCGGGTTTCAGATATTCTGAAACCGATGGAAATTTCGATCGGGGATTTTATCCTTAATGGAGGCGAAGTTGGTGCGATGGTACTGATCGACTCCATGATTCGACTCGTTCCGGGAGTACTCGGTGACGAGCAAAGTAGTCATGAGGATTCCTTTTCCTCCGGGAATCGATTACTGGAGTTTCCGCAATATACAAGACCGAGGGTATATCGGGGCCTGGAAGTTCCGGAAATCCTGCTCAGCGGTGACCATCAGGCAATTGCCAAGTGGCGGGAAGAGCAAAGTTTGAAACGGACGCGGGAGCGTCGTTCCGATTTGCTTTGAATTGACTGACACCGACTGACACACAGAAAACAACCAATCACTTGTGAATATTAAGAAGGCGTCCTAAAAGGAAGGGCATAACCATGAATCAGAAATTGATGGATCTGGTCGAACAGTCCAACTTGAAAGAAGACAAACCACAATTCGAAATCGGTGATACGGTGGACGTCCATGTGCGTATTCTCGAAGGCGAGAAGGAACGTATTCAGGTGTTCAGCGGAGTCGTCATTGCCATGAGCGGCAGTGGGACTCGTGAAATGTTTACCGTTCGTCGTATTGTGGCAGGGGAAGGTGTCGAGCGTAAATTCCCTGTGCACTCTCCTCGAATTGCCAAAGTCGAAGTCACTCGTTCCAGCTACGTCCGTCGCGCTAAATTGTACTACCTGCGCGATCGCGTCGGAAAAGCGACTCGGCTCAAGGAACGTCGAATTAGCTAGACATCCCTCGGAGCTCGGGGTCTCGGGAGCTCGGGATCTCGGGCTTGGTCAGTGAAGGCGGTAGTTTTCACTAAGCGTTTCTGGACTCGCCGGCCACCTATTTGAGGTAATCAGGTGTGCTGATAGTCTGGAATCTGTTGTGCGGGATAGTACTGGGGATGTTGGCATTCAGCCGACGTTTTACCAGCTACGTGATCGGTATAGCAGGACGCAGACCCAGTCGACTCACAAGTGAACAACTCGGGCTACAGGCAGAACTGCTTGTGGCCCGGTTTTTTATGCGCCGAGGATATTCGGTGTTGGGGCAGCGCGAGCGTAATGAAACTGCGGAGATGGACCTGTTGCTGGTGGATCACTGGAAGCGACACGAGGAAATGATTGTGGTCGAGATCAAGGCGAGCCGGATGGCAGACGCATTGCCTCATCGTCGATTTACTCCGGCCAAAAAGCAACGTGTTCTGTTGGCAGCCCGGCTCTTTCGGAGACAACACCATTTGATTGATTCAGCTGTCCGTCTCGAACTGGTAACCGTTGTCTGGGGAATGCGCGGTTTGTGGCCAGCGATTCGCCGTTTCCCTCTGGGGACAATTGATGACCCGAGTATTTAGCCAGAGTCGTATCTGCCTGGATTCAGCGGGCGATTAACGCCGCTTACTCCGGTTTCGCTGGACAGCCACGCAGACTTCCTGGCGATTAAAGGCGAGCTGACGGGCTCGTACATACTGGTATCCCCAGCTACGGATTCTGTCGAGATAGCTCGGGAGCTCAGCAGCCAATTCCCACTTGATCATTTTCAAAGTAAGCAGCATTCCCCGGATATTGGTTCGTTTGCTGCTCACGATGTGTTCGACACTGTCAAGCGTGTAGTTGGGGGCTACGTTGGAGTCGGACATAAGCCATTTGACATGGGTAAGCTCCGAGCGTTTCATTTCGGAGGCTTTTTTACGTATGTGAGTAAAGTTGGGATGCGCCAGTAGTGTGGGGTGCATTTCAGCCGGATCGATCCCCAGGACCTGAAGGTCGCGCGCCAGCAGCGCCTGACAGGCGCCGCCCGGACTGCTTCCGATTTCGGCAACCAGATCACCCGGTTTCATTGGTAGTCGTGACCAGCGGATCGCTTCTTCCATTTTTCGGTACGCTCGACTGACAATCTCTGGTGTCAACGTCATCGAATAGACGCCACCGGGCCAGCGTGTGGGAGTACGAGTGGCCTGGTGCCAACCTGCCCACCACTGATTGTCGTCGACCAGGATAATGTCGAGGATACGTTGATCCGCTTTGGCAATTCTGTTCAGTGGCAGGTTTTCGTAATCTAGACTGCGGGCAATCCGAGCTGCTAAAGCATCCGTATCGGCATCTCGTCCAGGCTCAAATCCACGGTCACCGGGTATCTGGCAATCCCGTTTCCAGACATGGAGATGGTCAAAGTCTGGAAGTTCAGAATTGCCAAGAATCTGTCGGATTTGATCGATCCGGTCCGTTTCATTATCAGCTCGTACTGAATCGAGGCTGATTCCAGAGCAACGGGTAAATGTGGATTTGAGGTCTAGCGTAGGGAGGGATTTGGTAGGGAAATCAGCCGGCAGCTTAAAGGTTACAAATCCCGGACGGGAAAAGGAGAGCTTGAAATCGGGCCAGCTACCAAGGATTTCCTGCTTGAGGACGGACTGGGCTCCAAATTGGCAACCACAGAAGATGAATTGAGGCTTAGCCGACATATACAGGTTTTCTTGGTTTGAGGATTAGTTAATCTGATAATTGTGCCGTTTCAGGATCGCTTTTTGGCGAAACATCCGGACTTCAACGGGGGTTTAAGTGATAAGTATCGTTAATCAAAGGCTCAGACCTTATAATCGGTACTAATGGTACTCAAAGTGCATGAGAAGTCTGTAGACATGATTTGTCTCATGCCAGTTGTGCTGTAGGCTTTAGTTTGTGGGGTGTTTCGTCCGATTTTCCTCACAGATTCACTTAGTAGGGGATAGCCAATTCGATGTTGAAATTACGACTGTCGTTTTCTATAGGTTTGCTGGTCATTTTATCAACCAGTTCCGTGTACGCTCAGCCGCCAAGCGGTGCGATGTCCTTCATCTCACGCTTGGATACGAATGGGAATGGTCGGCTTGATCCTGATGAGCAGGGACGAGCTCGTCCTTTTCTTGAACGGATCGCCCGGGAAACCGGTGGTTTGGATCTGAATCGTCCGATTCCGTTATCTCTACTTTCCTCCAAGGTTCAGCAAATGCAGGGTGGGAGCAGTGATCGAAGTCGATCGCGTGACCGTAACTCGCAGCCCCGCGTCTCTGGAGACCGTCGTTACGATGAAGAGGCGGCAGCTGCTGAACAGGGGCTGGTTCCAGGTTTTAACGACGGTGCGGAAGACGAGGTCCCGCCGGTAGGATTTGGTTCCAAAGCGGAATACCTTAATGTGGATGTGATTCAGTCTGATTTTGACGAAGCGGACAAGACGATTAAACGTTATGACCGAAATCGTAACGGAGTTCTGGATCAGGATGAAATCCGTAGTGCCAGGTGGACTTACGGCAATCCAATGAATCAGGATCGTAATGGTGACGGCAAGCTTACTCGGAGCGAGTTAGCAGTTCGGTATTCGATCCGCCGAGATACGCAGAAGGATTTAGCTCGGGAAAAGGCCTTTCGTGATTCTCAGAATCCGCAGAGTAGCCAACAGCCTCAGGGAGGTCAGCCTCCGTCACGAGGAATGAGTCGATTTGGGGGAGGCAGTTTTAGCAGTGCTGATCGCATGGGTCAGTTTGCTGATAGTATGTTCCAGCGATATGACTCGAACAAAAGCGGCGTTCTTGAAAAAGACGAATGGAAGAATTTCCGCACTGATCCAACTCCCTGGGATACCAACAAGGACGGTAAGATTACGCGTGATGAATTAATCAAAGGGATGTCCACACGATTTAGCGGAGGACGTTCTCAACCCATGTCCACCAATAGTCCCTCTCGCAATGGGAGCCCAACGCCCAATATTAGTAATGGTCAGGCCCCAGCCAGCGGTAGTTCTGGGGCATCTCCCAGGTCCTTTCGGTTCAAGACAGCTCATGAGCGGTTGCCGGAGGGGATTCCACAGTGGTACCGTGATGGTGATCGCAATAAAGACGGGCAGATTGCGATGTCAGAGTATGCGGGGCAATGGGACGAAAAGACACTGGCTGAGTATTACGTCTATGACAAGAATCGTGACGGGACAGTGACGGTCGAGGAAGTTCTGGCGGCAGCGCAGACAGGATTTGTTCGGGGAGTTACTCCTCCGCCCATGACCGTCACTCCATCTGCCGGCAGCACCAGCTACGCCAAGCCAGGGCCTGCTGAAACGGTTGGCGGAGTTGATCCAAAGCACATGAAGTACGCCATGTTCATCATTGGTAAGTACGATGCGAACAAAGATGGAGTATTGGATCTGGACGAGGGTAGCAAGAGCTCTATGATCAAGCCGGAATTTGATAGTGATAGTGATGGCAAACTGACACCTCAGGAACTGGCAATCGGGTTTGGCAAGAAATAGCTTGCGGCGACTGCTGGTTCCCAGGCGAACTTGACGGCTTATCTGTGCGTATCATATCAATGATATGCAGTGATGAGCCGTTTTTGTTTGACGGATCGTTTTGCTTTGCTATCAACATCAAAGAACATCAAATAGGAGTAGGAAAATGAGACAGACTATTTGGGTAGCATTTTTTGCGGCCGCGTTTGGTGCGGTGATCGGTGTTTTTATCGCTCAGGATCAGGGAGTGAGCCCGGCGGTTGCTCAGCAATCTACGGCCAGTTCACTGACTTCGCCTGTCACCTTGCCGGTCGACGATTCACGGTATACAGACGAAGAACGGGTGAATTTTAATGTGTACGATTCGGCCAACCGGGGGGTCGTGCATATTACAACTCGCAGTGCTCGAACGTCCGCTTTTCTATTGTTTGAAACGCCAACTGAAGGAGCAGGGTCTGGGTCCGTACTGGATCGCAAGGGACATATCCTGACGAATAATCACGTTGTGCGTGGTGCTCGGGAAATCTATGTTCGTTTGTATAACGGTGAAGAGTACCCTGCCGGAGTGGTTGGTTCGGACGACTTAAACGATCTGGCAGTCATTAAGATCGAAGCGCCAGACGATTTTCTGCATCCGATTTCACTGGGGGATTCAGCTCAGCTGCGCGTTGGACAAAAGATCCATGCAATCGGGAATCCATTCGGACTGGAACGTACTTACACCGTCGGGATTGTCAGTAGTCTGAATCGTCAGCTTCCGACGGCTGACCGCAGAACAATGAAGTCGATTGTACAGATCGACGCAGCGATCAATCCGGGTAATTCTGGTGGTCCGCTGTTAAACAATCAGGGTGAGATGGTCGGAGTGAACGTGGCTATTGCCAGTAAGGTGGGAGAGAGTTCCGGAGTGGGATTTGCAATACCGGTGAATACAGCCAAGCGTGTCATTCCGCAGCTCATTGAGAATGGTCGTGTGATCAGACCTGATATTGGTATCACGCGTGTTTATAAAACAGAAGAAGGATTGCTGATCGCCACGGTAGCCCCCGAGGGTCCAGCTGATAGAGCCGGCTTGCAAGGCTTCAAACTCGTAAAGACTCGAACACAACGAGGGCCTTTTGTTTATGAGCAAACGCGCGTGGATCAGTCTCAAGCAGATCTGATCGTAGCGATTGATGGAGAGGCCGTGAGTAACGTCGATCAGTTCATGACAACCATTGAAACTCGACAGCCGGGTGATGAGGTGGTGGTGACCGTCATTCGTGATCGTCAGCGTGTTGACGTCAAAGTTGTGCTGGGAGGTGGCGAGTAATCGCCAGCCGGTCGGCCTGTCAGAACAACCATACCTGAGGAATGATCGTTAGCGCGCAGAGTGCCATGATGAGCGCCAATGGTAGGCCCAGACGCAGGTAATCCCGGCTGCGGTAGCCCCCCGGGCCCATGACCATGAGATTGGTCTGATAGCCGATGGGAGTGATGAATGAAAGTGACGCAGCCAGAGTGATCGCAATGATTAGCGGTCGAGCATTGAGATCTCCTGCCTGAGCGATTTCAATGGCGAGTGGAAGCAGCATGGCGGCCACCGCGTTGTTGGAAATCGTTTCAGTGAGGAAGACTGTCAGGCCGTATAGTCCCAGAAGAATCCAGAAAGGGTTGTCTCCGGTACAGGTAAGCATTGTTGTGGCAATACCTTCGGCGGCTCCGCTGGCTGAGAGTGCTTTTCCCAGGCCTAACGCGGCAGCAATGGTTAAAAGAACCTGCGGATTGATCGCATTCCGCGCATCACTCGGTTTCAGGCAGCGAGTGAGGATCATGAGGACGGCTATACTCAGGGAAGCCACGGCAGGTGAGGTTATGGCGAGAGGATTGTCGCTGGAATAGTTCAGCGAACCAAGGACCAGCCATAGCAGGAGGATACCCAGCAGGATAAGGGCAGTCGTCGTTTTGGTATGGTGACGTGTTTCAATACCTTCCACACTGGACACAAGATAAAAGTCCTTATTGTGCCGATACGTACTCACAAAGTCGCTGGTCGTTTGCAGCAGCAGCGTATCTCCAGCCCGCAGCGTAAAATCTCCGACTTTCCCCTGTAGCCGTTCCCCTTCGCGGTGAACGGCGACCACGGCGGCGTTATATCGTTGTCGAAAACTGGCTTCTCGAATGGTGGTGTCGAGCAAGGGGAATTTACGAGACAGGACGACTTCCACCAGATGACGTTCCGGGTGATGGTGAAAGTCGGATTCGATGGCTGGAGTGAGGCCGGGGATCTGTTCCAGCTCAACGATGGTATCAACCGCTCCGGTAAAGACGAGAATGTCGTCACCTGCCAGAATGGTGGTGGGAGTGACGGGCGTAATCACGTGGCCCGCACGGTCGATTTCAATCAGAAAAAGCCCATCCAGGTGACGGAGCCCGGCTTGCTCGACTGTTTGCCCGACGAGCAGGCTGTCGGGTTGTACGTGCATTTCGACCAGGTACTCGCGCCGTTGTTCGTCGAGCTGTTTGATGATTCCACTACGGAAAGGGAGTAAACCGGGGCCTAGCGTGATCAGGAAAACGGTGCCCGCCACAGCACACGGAATTCCCACAGCGGCTAATTCAAAAAACGTTAATGGACTTGTCCCGGTAGTTGCCAGCCCATCCTGAAGTCGTTGTTGTAACTCGCCGTTTACGACCAGCGTAGTACTGGTTCCGATGAGCGTACAGACTCCGCCCAGAATTGCCAGATAACTGACTGGTAATAGCAGTCTGGATGGTGAAATATTCCTCCGGCGACACCAGGAAATCACAACCGGCAGAAGCATGGCCACTACGGCTGTATTGAGCAAAAAAGCACTAACGGCAGTTGTGACTGCCGAAAGTCGGAACAGTGCCTGTTTTTCGGTGGTTGCCGAACCGAGTAATTTATATCCCAGCCAGTCCAGAACTCCGGACGTGCGAAGACCAGCTGTGATCGTCAGTAGACCGGCAATCGTCAATACCGCCGGATTGGAAAACCCCGAAAAAGCTTGTTCTGTCGTCAGTACTCCAGAGACTGTCAGTAAGAGTAGAGCCCCTAGAAACAGAACGTCAGTCGAAGCTCGACGTTGCACCTGCAGCAGAATAAAAACTGCTGCGGTGACACCAAGTGTAAAGTAAGCCTGCCAGGATAGATCCATAAGTCTGAAAACCGCTAACGAAAGAGTCCTGTCTGAGGGTGAAGAAAGTTGAAAATACGTCGTACCTGCTTGTCATTCTGTTATCGGGAGATGAATCAGATTTGTTTGGTAATACCAGAACGACTCCCTGATAATGCCCTCGCTCTCCCATAATGTCAACTAAGTTCATCAAATTAGTGAACAATGAAGGGGCTCCATATTCGCAGTTATTTTCCATATGGCTGGACTTGGAATTGAGGTTTGGTCGAACTTGTTGTTAGTGCGACCGTTATAACCGGAACAATCGGTACCCTAATTGGTCTTTCGACCAGGAAATGAGCGAGTCCGCTATACCGACACAATAGGAACATTCGAACCTAAGATTAAGACGTACTTTTCGTATGTCCCACAGGGTCAGGACGATTCTGGGCTTTAATTGGAAGAGACTGCCGTATTTGCCTAATTTCAAATAGTTGGTGGTTATATCCAGTAGAGCTGAATAGAATGTAGTTGCTTGGAAAACGCTCGTTTTCTAACGGAACAAACAGAGAAGTAAATTCAATTCCTGCGTTGGAGTTATTTGGCCATGTCCAAACGCATTGCGCTATCAACACTGATTTTTACCCTGGCAACTTTAGCACTGTCACCCGTGACATTTGCTGCTGAATCCGAAGGTGTTCTGCACACCTATAAAAAGGAAACCGGGGAAACTTATTTTGCTCTGTCAGTTCAGGCTGATCAGCAATTGCCTGCTGCAGGGGCTCATGACATCCTGGTCTTGATTGATACGTCAGCAAGTCAGATCGGTGAGTACCGGAAAGCTGCTTTGGCATGTCTCGACTCGATGCTGGCAAATCTCGATGCCGACCATCGAGTGAAGCTGATGGCGGTTGATCTGTATGCTGTACCGATGTCCGCTGAATTTGTTGCTGCCGACAGCCAGGAGATGGAAGCTGCCCGCGCCAAGTTAAACCGGCGTGCAGCACTTGGTTCCACCGATATGGTTGAGTTGCTGAAGGCCACAGCAAAACAATTCAGTACTGATAACAAGAATGCGAAAAGTGTCGTCTATATTGGCGACGGGATGAGTAAAGCCAATCTTCTTCAAATTGACGATTACAAAGAGTTGGTAACAGGCTTGGTGGAAAAGAACGTATCCTTTTCTTCTTTTGCGGTTGGCCCGCAACGTAATATCGAGTTACTGGCTGCTTTAAGCAATAGTACGGGTGGAGTAATCCGCGTCGATACAGAGGACAAGCAGACCAGTGTCAAGAGTGGATTCGATCTTGCCGGAGCGGCTGTCGCTCCTGTCTTGTGGCCAACAAGTCTCACAACGTCGGAAGGTGTTCAGTGTGTCTACTCCAGCAAAACAGCGCCTCCTGTCCGTATGGACCGCGACACTATCCTGCTTGGCGAGCTGAAAAAGGCTGGTAGTCTGAAAGTGGCGATCACCGGTAAAGTGAGTGGCCAGGATGTCGAATTGGAATGGGAAGTCGCCTCGAATGGTCCCAGCGAAGACTACAATTTCCTGCCAGCGCTGGTGGACAATGCAGCTCCGCATAAAGGTGTTGGCCTGCCAACACTCGGTTCAGAAGGACTCGTCGAAGTACGCGAAAGTGCGAAGAGGAACGCAGGTAACTTAAACAAACTCGGTTTACATGCTTTGCAAAGCGGAGACGTTAAAGGTGCTGAGGAAATTGCCAATGAAGTGCTTCGCAAGGATCCGGGGAATACGGAAGCCAAAGCGATCAAGGGTGCAGCGGAACGCGGGCCCATCACCACCGAAATTGCTCTTGTTCAGGATGCCCAGCCAGCTCCTGCTGCTCCACCCGCCAATAATGGGAATGCATTAGTCCTGGATGGTTCTGATGACGTAGACACCAGTTTGGAGGATTCCCCAACGTTCCTGCAAAACGTAGAAAACGAACGTAAGGTATTAGCCGGGAAACTGCAGGCGGTGGTTGAAAATGGTTTGGAAGAAGCTCGGGACCTGATGGGACGCTCGCCTGAAAAAGCAATTCAGGAGTTGAAGTTGTTGCTGGAACAGGTTGACAGTGCTACGGATGTCGCCGGTGATATCCGTCAGCAATTGCGGAAACAGGTCGAAGATGCCATCCGTGAAACAGGTGCTCGTCAGGTAGATGTTGACGAACAGAAGATGCTTGCTCAAAGTCGCGAAGCGAATGCTCAGCGATTGAAAAATCTGGCAGATGAAACAGCTCGTAAGCAGGAGCTGATTACCAGCCTGATGGAGAAATTCAATGTGCTGATGGACGAAGCCGCTTTGGAAAGTGATCGTAAGCGAGTAGACGAAGGGGAAACCTATCTCACAGCAGATAAAGAGATCGGGATGAAACTCCGTCCCCTGCTTCCTTTTGACGGCACTCCGACGGCGGCTGTCTGGCAGGCTCGTATTCTGCGTCAATACAAGGGACTCGAAAAGTTCCGTGATCTGCGACATAAGAATTTTGCAGATGTGATGTATGAAAACGACGAAGCATTGATTCCGTTCCCTGGTGGTGATTCACCGATTCGTTATCCGGAAGCTGAATTCTGGCATCGGATCACTGTGGAACGACGTAAGTATGTAACAGATCAGGGTAACAACCCTGCAGAACAGAAGATCGTGGATGCACTGGACGAAGAAACGGTAATGCTGTTCTTCGACCAGCCTCTGACCGAAGTCATTGACAGCGTAAAAACTCGCCACAACATCCCCATGATTATCGATGATAAAGCGCTGGCTGATGCCGGACTTGATTCTAACATGACTGTCAATCAGGACCTGCGAGGTATTACGCTTCGTAGTGGTCTGAAACTGATGCTCAACAGCCTGGGACTGACGTATGTGATCAACGATGAAGTGTTAAAGGTCACAACACCGGAGGCTGCTGAAAATGAACTCATCATCCGCACTTATGAAGTCGGTGACCTGGTAATGCCAATTATGTCCGGCATGGGCGGCATGGGCATGGGTGGCGGCGGCATGGGCGGCTTCCAGGTTGTCGATGATCAGCTCATCCTGGGCAAAAAAGATGTCCCCAATGCTCAGCCAGAAGCTGCTCAGGAATCGGAAGAAGTTGATGTTCCTGATGCCATCAAAAACCAGCTCACCAAGTTGCAGGTAACTGTTGAGGAAGGTGACTCAGTGGAGTCTGCCTGGGATCGTTATTTTGCCAGCAAGAAAGATCTGGAAGGTGAAGCGAAAGACGACCATGTTCGTCAGGTTCTTTATACTGTTCAGTTACATATGAAGCAGGCCAGCAGCCTTCATCAATCAGGTAACAGTGAGAAAGCGAAAAGGCTTGTCGATGAGGCGATTGCCATCATGATGGCTGCGATTCGTAATGAACAATCCGAGTTCTGGATGTATGAAGGACTGGGATTGGCGATGCAGGCAAATCATGCTCCGATTGAAGATGTCGAACGAGCGCTAATGTCGGCTGTGGATTACAGTAACAACGAAGAATCGCTGCTGGCAGCTGGTATTTACATGTCAGAGATTGGTCTTCACCGGCGAGCTCTGCAGGTTCTCAGGGACGTTTCGGAAGTGAATCCTTACCGCCCTGAACCCTACGTTCGTGGATTAGCTCTGGCAAAACGCCTCGGGGACTTCGAAGCTCTGAAATGGGCATCCTTGGGAGTACTCAGTCAGGCCTGGACCAACGATCAGCGTCACATTGAATTTGATGCTCAACGTACGGCAGAAGCTGTGATGCTGCAATTGAAACAGGCTGGGTTGATGGAGCAGGCCAAGGCGTTTGGTGAAGAGCTTAACGGTGCAACTCGCCGTGACTGCCGTGTTGTAGTTAGTTGGACAGGAAACGCCGATATCGACCTCTTCGTTAAGGAACCAACCGGTACGATCTGCTCGCTGCAGAACGAGCGTACCACGGCTGGGGGAGTGCTGCTGGGAGACAAGTTCTCAATTGCTGGACAGCAACCCGTAAATGGTTACAGTGAATCCTACGTTTGCTCACAGGCATTCAAAGGAGAGTATCGCCTGTTGATTCGTCGTGTATGGGGAAATGTGACTGCCGGTAAAGTGACGATTGATATCTTCACGGATAATGACGAAAAACCGCACATTCGCGAACAACTGGAATTGGACGATACCGGAGCCATTGTGATTTTCGACGTCATGCATGGTCGGCGAGTTGAGGCAATTGGGGAGCATCAGCTTGAAAACATGCTGGAACATCAGGAAATGATTGGTCAGGCACTGTTGGCGCAGCAGCTGAACAGTATGTCCAATTCTGATGCTGCTCGGGATTTAGCGATTTCCCGAAGACTGGCAGCCCGAAACGGTTTTGCCCTGCCAGGGCGAGGGGCTGTTGGGTATCGACCTGATATCACCACGTTGCCCGAAGGAGCTTTTTTCTCAGCGGTTGCTCCTATCGTCTCACCAGACCGTCGGTATGTCCGAGTGACTGTGCCGCCGACCCCGATCAAGATGGGTATTGGCGATGTGCGAACCTTTAACTTCGCCACTGGACAGGCTCAGAACCTTGATGATCGTAATGATCGCGGAGATAACAATAACCAGAACGGCCAGGGTGGTAATAATAATAACAACTAAACCCTGCGTTCCATCCATAATCAGCAGAAAGGCCGAGCAAACATTGCTCGGCCTTTTTCATTGTCTGCATAATTAATGTTTGCCGATGCGCATTAATCCAGGAGAGATATCCAGCGTCAAATCTTCGATCAGCCCTGCCTTTAATCGTTCGATCGCGATAGCTCCCATGACCGCGTTATCTGTGCACAGTCGGAATGGAGCAATATGCAAGGTGACTCCGGCTGCGTCACACTCACGTTGGAGCCGTTCACGTAACACATGATTAGCAGCCACTCCGCCCCCAACACAGAGTCTGTTCAGGCCCGACCGTTTTAACGCCAGCATGGCTTTACCAGCCAGGCAATCGACTACGGCAGCCTGGAAGCTGGCCGCCACGTCGGCTACTTTTTGTTCAGAGATTTCCAGATTGCTGAAGTCGACCTGACCCTGTCCGGCAATTTCATAGCGAACAGCTGTTTTCAAACCACTAAACGAAAAGTCAAGTGACTCTTTATCTTTGAGAAACGGTCTGGGAAACTGGTAAGCCTTGTCGTCTCCCTGCAGCGCTGCCTTGGAAATAGAAGGGCCTCCCGGATAAGGTAGTCCCAGCATCGTCGCGACCTTATCAAATGCTTCACCAGCGGCATCATCGATCGTGCCTCCCAACGGAGTAAAATCGAGGGCAGTGTTGCAGAGATAAAGATTGGAATGGCCTCCGCTGACGATCAGGCCGACGCAGGGAAAGACATTGGCTTCGGCTGCCAGACGGCAGGCGAAGATATGAGCCTGTAAATGATTGACCGCGACCAGCGGGATGTCGTGAGCCAGACAGATTGCTTTGGCGGCTACGACTCCGACGAGCAGAGAGCCAGCGAGTCCTGGTTCGTTGGCTACCGCTACGGCGTCCAGATCCGACAACTCGCAATTAGCGCGTTCTAATGTTTCTTCGATAACAGGTAGAATCCGTTCGACATGCGCTCGGGCAGCAATTTCAGGAACGACGCCATTGAATTTGCGATGGAGTTCTTCCTGGGAGGCGACAACACTGCTGAGAACTTCGAATTGATCTGTGATGACTGCGGCAGCTGTTTCGTCGCAGGTTGATTCAATGGTGAGTATTTTCATTCGTTGTCTGATTTTTTCGACCGGCGTCCTTTGGGACGTTTCCCGGGCTTCTTTGAATCGTTTTTGTTTTTGTCCTGCGTTGTCTGGGAAGATTCGTCACCTGACGTCTCTTCCTGGCCCGGTATTTCGATGGGGGGAAGTGCCAATTCACTGTAGAGGTAATTCTGGGCAGTTAATAACTGGGTATCAACCAGGCTCAGGTACTCTTTCCCTTCCCGGGGATTATGAGTTGCACCGTTTAAGACGATGTCATAGTCCCTGCGGGCGTCTCGCAGGAGACGGTTTTGTTCTTCATTAAAGGTAACCTCAAATCCTTGATTTGGCGACACGCCCCATTCATCACTTTCACCAGCCGATGGCCGATCAATGTTTTTACCATTGGGACGAACGTAGCCAGCCGTCGTAAGCTTCAGAACACTTTTTCCATTCTCCAGTTCGATGATGTTCTGCACACTGCCTTTGCCAAACGAGCGTTGGCCGACAATCACAGCACGCTCATGATCCTGCAGGCAGGCCGAGAGGATTTCGCTGGCGCTGGCGCTGAACTGATTGATAAGGACAGCCATGGGAAAGCCTTCAAAGGTTCCGTCGACTTTTGCTTCCCAGATTCGTTTGGGAGTTGCGCGGCCTTCCGTACTAACAATAAGCCCTTCTTTGATAAACATATCCGAAATCTGAATGGCGGAAGATAACAGCCCGCCTGGATTGTAACGCAGGTCGATAATGAGCCCCTGGACTTCCTGTGACTTCAGTTCTTTGACAGCATCAAGGATTTCTTCAGTGGTATGACGTCCAAAATTGGTCACGATCAAGTACCCAATTCTGTTTTGCTCGTCCAGGAAGTAATTCCACGAGTCATCATCGTTGCGTGACGCACCGAGTACTGATTGGACGCGGATCAGACTGCGTTCCACTTCGACAGTGCGAGACTGATCGGAAGCTGGACTGTGGATGGCCAGGCTGACTTTGCTGCCGATCTTTCCTTTCAAAGCATTGACGATTTCGCCGGGACTCTTTCCTTCCGTGGCGACGTCGTCGATGGAAACGATTACATCACCAGGGCGGACGCCCGCTTTATACGCTGGACTGCCGAGCATGGGAGTAATAATAGTGGCTTTACCGTTTTCATTGCGGAGCCGGATTCCAATTCCTCCAAATTCGTTTTCAACGCGTGATTTGAAGCTGCCGACATTGGAAGGGGGAATGTAATTCGAGTGTCGATCAAGTTTTCCCAGCATCCCTCGAATCGCACCGTCAATCAGCTCTCGTCGGTCGACTTCTTTCACGTAATTCCGGTCAATTTGATCGAGTGTGTCAACGAACAACTTGATCAGTTCATATAACTCTTCGTCCTGTTGCGCCGTCGCTTTTTCCGCGGATGAGTCGTCCTCCTGTTGGAGCAACGCCTGGTAATCCGACAGTCCAAAATCTGAAACGGCTTGACCAGATACGATGGTGGGAATTCCGAACAAAATCAACGTGAACAGAACAAATCGTGATACGCTCGGGAGTTTGCAATTTGCCATGAGAGTAAACCTTTTCAGCTTGGAGGAGGCCTGTCAACTTCGTGTGGCCCGAAAGAGTACAATGGTTACTTGCACCTGTGGCAAATTATAGAGAAACACTTGTTGGCGAACAATATTCAACCAATGGGGAAGGTCAAGAGAGGATACGGATACCCGGGCGAATGAGTAACAAAAGTGATGTTGTGATCGCTGGTGGTGGGATTGTTGGTCTGGCGACAGCCTATCAGATTACAAACAGATATCCACACATGAAAGTGACGGTACTGGAAAAGGAATCCGCAGTTGGTACTCATCAGACCGGAAACAATTCCGGCGTGATCCATTCGGGCATCTACTACAAACCTGGTTCCTTGAAAGCATTGAACTGCCGTGAAGGCCGCGCGATGATGGAACAGTTTTGCCAGGATGAAGGCATTGCTTACGATATCTGTGGAAAGGTAATCGTGGCCGTCGACGACTCGGAAGTCGAGCGGTTGATGAAGATCTATCAGCGTGGTCAACAGAATGGTGTCCGCTGCGAGGTTATTGATCGTGAAAGACTTTGTGAGATTGAGCCACACACCGCAGGGATCAAGGCGATCTGGGTTCCTGACGCCGGCATTGTCAGCTACCGCGCTGTCGCGGTTCGATTAGCGGAGAAACTGTCTCAACGAGGAGGACAAGTTGTTCACGACGCCCTGGTGCAAGGGGTGCAAAAGAATTCTGGTGAAGTTGTCGTACAGACAACACAAGGTGATTTTTCCGGGGATTACATGATTAACTGTACCGGCCTGTTTTGTGATCGGATAGCTAAAAAGACAGGAGAACGTCCGGAAGAAAAAGTCGTTCCGTTCCGTGGAGAGTATTACGACCTGAAGCCTGAGGCCTATCATCTTTGCAACAATCTGATTTATCCCGTACCCGATCCTCAGTTTCCATTTTTAGGAGTTCACTTCACTCGTATCATCGATGGTCGATTTGAATGCGGGCCCAATGCCGTATTGGCTTTCGCCAGGGAGGGATACCGCAAACGGGATATTAATCTTCGAGACCTGTTTGAAGCTTTGTTTTACAAAGGGTTCCGCAGGATGGCCGCCAAGCACTGGAAAATGGGGATGGGAGAGATGTGGCGTTCCTTCAGCAAGAAGGCATTCGTTAAAGCTTTGCAGCGGTTGGTCCCCAGTGTTACCGAGCAGGATCTGGTGCGAGGACGATCTGGCGTTCGTGCACAATTGCTGGGGACAGACGGGGCCTTGATTGACGACTTTATCATTCTCTCCTCTCCCAGAATTATCAATGTATGTAATGCTCCGAGTCCTGCTGCGACGAGCTCTCTGAAGATTGGTAAGACGGTCGTTGAACATTTGAGTGAACAGGTGGAGTCGTAATTCTGGTTGCTCACCCAGCAACCGTAAATGGTTTCCGATCCAGGATTGTCAAACCGGGAAGATTCCTTCGGTCGGGTAACAGACGCTCAGGGCAAGACTGTTATAATAAATAGCCATCATTGCTTATTCACAACGAAGGAAACTCTCATGCACGGTTCAGCCGATCTGGAATCGACCCTTCCAGTTGCTCTGATTCATGAGCTTCAACAGATTATTGGTGTCGACGGAGTGTTAACTGCTCATTCGGACCGGATGGTCTATGAATGCGACGGTTTCACTATTGAGAAGAGTTGTCCCGATGTGGTCGTATTTCCGACCACCACAGATCAGATCGCAGCTGTCATCCAGGCGTGTAATCGGTTTGAAACGCCATTTCTTCCTCGCGGCGCGGGAACCAGTCTGGCTGGTGGGACGTTGCCCATTGGTGGAGGAGTGATGCTGGTTTTGACTCGTATGACAAACATCGAAGAAATAAATCTTCGTGACCGTTATGCAGTTGTTCAGCCAGGTGTTGTCAATATCAGGCTCACTCAGGCATTGGCGGGCACGGGTTATCATTATGCTCCGGATCCGTCCAGCCAGGGGGCTTGTACGATCGGAGGCAATGTCGCTACGAACTCCGGGGGCCCTCACACTCTCAAGTATGGCGTGACGGTAAACCATGTCCTGGGTGTGGAAGCGGTAAGTTCCGAAGGCGAGGTTTTCCGATTGGGTGGGCCGAACGCGGATCCTGCTGGACTTGATTTGGCGGGAGTCATGGTGGGTAGTGAAGGAACACTGGCCGTGGTAACGCGTGTTTGGGTCCGGTTAACCAGAAACCCCGAAGGTGTACGCACGATGCTGGGCGTGTTTGACAGTGTGGATGACGCCACCAATGCAATCAGTGCGATCATCGGTGCCGGGATCATTCCAGCAGCATTGGAAATGGTTGACCACGATATTATGGTTGCTTTGGAAGAAGCATTTCAGTTTGGTTTCCCATTGGATGCCGAAGCGATTCTGATCATTGAAGTGGACGGAATCGAGGCTGGATTGGACGCTCAACGTGACCAGATTATCGATATCTGTGAAGAAGCGGGCGCTCGGGAAGTTCAACAGGCGGAAAATGAGCAGCATCGTCAGCAGTTATGGAAGGCCAGGAAGCAGGCTTTTGGCGCCATCGGTCGCCTCGCATCGAGTCTCGTGACACAGGATGGAGTCGTGCCCAGAACGCAGATTCCGCAGATGTATCAGAAGATTATGGAGATCGGAGAGAAATATGATATCCGTATCGTGAATGTCTTTCATGCCGGCGACGGCAACATCCATCCGGTGATGCTTTTTGACGAACGTGACCCATCGCAGATTGAGCGAGTGCTGGCCGCTGGTGGAGAAATCCTTCAGGCCTGCCTGGATGCTGGAGGCAGCGTGACCGGAGAACATGGGATCGGAGTTGAAAAAATACAGTTCATGAAACAAATGTTTTCGGAGAATGATCTCGATGTCATGGCTTCACTCAGGTCAGCGTTTAATCCCAATAATCGCCTTAGTCCTGATAAGATGTTGCCAACGGCAGGAGCTTGTGGAGTGGAACGTCACGCTCCGAGCAAAATGGTAGCTCAGTAAACTGGTTGCCACCAAGGCAGGCGAATAGACAAAAGCAATCCAAGTGACAGAACCTACATATCAATTACCGCAATTACCATTAGTGCAGAGTCTTCAGCCGGGTACGGTTGAGGAACTGGCTGGTCTTGTCGAGCAGGCCTATGAGCAGTCTGTGCCCATGTATCCTCTGGGAGGACAAACGGCTCTTCATTACGGGCTGCCCGCCAAAACCGACGGGTGGGGAATTTCCACCGAGAAACTGAATCGGGTGATCGACTTTCCGGTCAAAGACCTGACGTTGACAGTGGAAACCGGAATTACAATTCAGGCCCTGGCCGATATGCTTGCCAATGAAGGACTGATGCTTCCACTGGACGTTCCGCAGCAATCTCAGGCGACTCTGGGAGGTGTTATCGCCACTAATTGCAATGGTCCCAGGCGTTTCGGGTACGGAACGGTTCGGGATTATGTAATCGGGATTCAGGCGGTGAACGGGAAAGGTCAGCTTTTTCATGGCGGGGGCCGAGTGGTCAAAAATGTTGCCGGGTATGACTTCTGCAAGCTATTGACCGGCTCGATGGGTACGCTGGGAATCATTTCCCAGGCGACAGTCAAATTGAAGCCTGTTCCGGAAGAAGCGGTTACAGTTGCTGTTTCATTGGATGATGGGGCGACGGTAGAGAATTGTATTGCGATGCTCATGGAATCTCCAACCGTTCCGGTAGCAGTGGAATTACTGTACGGCGCACGCTGGAGTGAATATGCCGGAGACCCAAACAGGCGCTATACACTGGCCGTACAGCTCGCTGGAACAGAGTCAGAGATTACGTGGGGACAACAACGCTTAGCAGATGACTTGAAGGCCTGTGGTGCTCCAGGAGCATTTGCCCTCTCCTCCGAGGCACACGTGGCGTTGTGGCAGCAAATACAGGAGTTTCCTGCAGCAGAGCATGAGCTGACCATTCAGGTCAAGACGGTGTCGAGCGGTGCAGTACCGGTGATCGAGAAGTGTACTGAAACGGATCCGCAATGTACTATTCAGTCGGATATCGGCAATGGTGTAGTCACGGTCGGCTTTGAAGAGATGCCGGAGACAGGAATATCCGGACTGGTCGTTTCTCAATTAGGCCCGTTGGCCACGGTCTATCATGGTCATGTTGAGACTCTGCGTTGTCCCGCTCCAGAGGATTTAACTCTGGGAACGATGTGGGGCCAGTTGTCAGGGCCTCAGTGGTTGCACAATCGAGTTAAAGAACAGTTTGATCCTCGCGGTTTATTAAATCCCGGGAGGTTTGTATATCAATGAGTGAATATATCCCCCAATCTGATGCTATGACGCCGGAGCCGTCGAGCCATTCGTTGCCGATAACGTCTTTCAATCCCGGTGAAAAAATCGACTATGAATACTTCCTGGATTGTGTGCACTGTGGACTCTGTACTCAGGCGTGTCCGACGTACGTCATGACCGGGAACGAAAACGACTCGCCCCGAGGCCGTATTTATTTAATGCGAGCAGTAACTGATGGCCGAGTTGACTTGAACAAAAATGTGAGGCGACATCTCGAGTTATGCCTGGATTGTCGCAGTTGCGAAACCGCTTGTCCTTCCGGTGTGCAGTACGGTCGACTGATTGAACCGTTCCGTCTGGAAATGGAAAAGGAAATCGATACGGCCAGCAAAACCAGTGATTGGTTTCACAAGTATATTCTCTTTGGATTGTTTCCTTACCCTAAACGTCTTCGGAAAGCGCTCGGGCTGGCACGAATTGCTCAGACGCTGAAACTTGATACGTTGATGATGGCTACCGGCTTGTGGAAATTGCTACCTTCCCGGCTGGGACGGATGGCGACGCTGCTTCCCCGATTGCGGAAGGCAGATGGTAAGTTGGAACATGTTATGCCAGCTATTGGAAAACGCCGAGCACGTGTGGCGTTGTTCACCGGGTGTGTGCAAAGTGAGGTGTTCGCTCAGACCAATTACGCGACGGCTCACGTCTTACAACAGAACGGTTGTGATGTCATCATTCCTGAAGGGCAGGGGTGTTGTGGTGCAATTCACTATCACACGGGAAGTGAAGAACCAGCCGTCGAGATGGCTGCTGCTAATCTGGCAGCTTTTGCTCGAGATGATATCGATGCCATAATCATTAATGTCGCAGGCTGTGGTTCGATGTTGAAAGATTATGCGCATTTATGGCATGACGACGAGACTGCTCAGGCGCGTAACGCCTTTGCAGCAAAAGTCAAAGATGTGCATGAATTTCTGGACGAACTCGGGTTTATCGCTCCCAAAGCTCCGCTAGACGTGAAGGTCACTTATCACGATGCCTGTCATCTGGCTCATGCTCAGAAAGTAACCCAGCAGCCCCGAAATATCATTCGCCAGATTCCCGGAGTGGAGTTGGTGGATTTACCGGAAAGTGATATGTGCTGTGGGGCGGCAGGAACCTACAACCTGACGGAAACTGAGATGGCGGATCAGCTAAGTCAGAGAAAACTCGGGAATATCCGTGAAACTGGTGCCAGCATCGTACTGACAGCAAACTCTGGTTGCCTGATGCAGATTGATCGTGAGCGTCGGGTGCAGGATGAGAGTGTCAGGGTCATGCATCCGATGGATCTCATTTACTGCGCTTATACTCACAAGTCCCCCTATGATTACTGCTAAGCGTACTCTCGGCAGGTGCTCCTGGGGGGGACGCGTGGCCGGCGGTTATCAATAAAAAAGGCGTGGACAGTTTCCCATCCACGCCTTTTTCTTATTTCGAGCTCAGCTCAACTTATCCGGAAATTAACCATCGGATGAGTTTTCGCCTTCGCCATCTTCACCTGGATCTTCCGGTGTTTCAGTTTCCATTCCAGTAGAAACGTTGTCGGCGTTCGGATCAGGTGGTACATCAGCTTTTTTGTCACCACATCCAGCGATTGCTACGCTGAATACAAACAGTAGCATTAAAAATGCTTTTTTCATAATATGCTTTCCTAAATAGTAAAAAGGTCGTACGAAGATTACTATTAACAGGCGTTATACGTTCCACCTGCGTTGCAATTTATTCTAGCCATATTGCTAATGATCAACAAGGTTGGCTCGTTCAGCCTCTTTCTGCTGACGTTTGGTTGCATTCAGTTTTTTGATGAATTCGTCAGCCAGAACTCCAATCATGATGACCACACCAATGATCGCAAATTCCAGAGAAGTCGGTATCTTCAGTAAGGTAATCGAGTTATAGAGCACTCGCATGACTGCAGCTCCGATGACAACTCCGGCGATACTTCCTTCACCTCCACGTAGACTGCAGCCACCGAGTACTGCTGCGGCAATAGCATACAATTCGTAGAAGTTACCATGTCCTGCGGGCTGAATCGAATTTCCGTCTAACGCAAAAAGAATACCTCCTATGGCCGTGCAGAACGCACAGATTACGTAGGCCAGAATGATCATGTTTTTGGTATTGATGCCGCTCAGACGGGCAGCAGATTCGTTATTTCCCAGCGCCAGCAGATAGCGTCCGTAAATTGTTTTATTAAGGAAGATAGCACCTGCCGTGGCAATGACTGCCAGAAAGATCATCGGAGCTGGAATCAAGGTACGACAAATCGGAGTCTGACTGACCAGCCAGCAAACAGTCAGGATGCAGGCGATGAATAAAATCCCGCGCTGTTCAGGTAGTGTGCGGTAGACCCCCTTCAGAAAACGGTCAACTCCGGCAATCAGGAGCCCCAATGCGATGATCACGCTACCCATTGCCAGCAGGCCAATGTTCTGTTTTGCTTCGAACAGACCGTCGACATATCTGGTTGCAAAAATGGTCAAGAGTGCACCACCAAATAACAGGCCCAATGCCAGCAAGGCTGACTTCTGTTCTCGTTGATAGAAGTAAAATGCCAGAAGCGAAGTGACAGGGATGGCAAAGTAACCCAGATAGTTCAAGAGTATTTCCGGCATGAATTGGCTGGGGCGTTTACCGAAATCCTCTTCATCCAATTTGGGAATATTCAGTTTGGTATCATCGCGTTTGCTAGTAATGTTTACGCTGGTCCCTTGACTGATGTTCAAGACGGATGATTCAGATAGATTCGTAAACCGACTGGCTCCACTCAGACAGATGCTGACGCTGATCACAGCACTCACAATCCAGTTGAGAACGCGTCCGTCGTGGCCCCCCTTTTTTTGTTGCCTGACCTTGTAGCAACAGAAAAGAAAGGCAGCAAATCCTATAACAACCAGTACCGTTGCTGTTGAGAATGGTTTTCCAGTGGCGAGCAGTCGCAGAGAATCGTTGTAATCTGATCCGAATCCACCGGTCGAGTCACCGGTGATCCAGCGGGCCACACCACGGTAAATGAGCAGACCGCAAAGTGTGACGACAAACGGTTGGAGACGGGCGTGGGTGATCAGGATTCCGTGAAGCGCACCCAATGCCAGTGAAACAACCAGAACGAGCAGCAACGTGGCTCCGATACCCAGCTCCCATTTCATCAGCGAAAGTGTCATGAGGCAGCCGATTAATCCAATCATGGATCCGATCGAAAGGTCAATTCCGCCGGTAATGATGACAAATGCCACTCCGATCCCGATAATTCCGAAAAGCGACGTGCGGACCATCAGGTTCTGGAGATTGAAGGGGATTACAAAACTGCCACCACTGAGGATATTCGTAGCGATACAGGCAAATACCAGCAGCATCAGAATTCCCATGATCTTATTCATTCAAGGAGACCTTTATAATGAGAGGAGAATTGAGGTTCAGTGGAGCTCAGCTGAGGGCACCACCTGTGGCCAGGTGCATAATGGATTCTTCGGTCAGTTTGTTGCGTGGAAGTTCCCCAGTGATTTTTCCTTCGTGCATGACGATGGTCCTGTCTGACATCCCGATGATTTCTTCCAGTTCACTGGAGACAAACAACACAGCCATTCCCTGCGAGGCGAGTTCTTCCATCAGTTGGTATATTTCCTGCTTGGCGCCGATGTCGATTCCTCGAGTCGGTTCATCCAGCAACAACAGTTTGGGGTTGGTGGCGAGCCACTTGCCAAGCACCACCTTTTGCTGATTACCGCCAGATAGAAAGCCAACGGTTTGATCGGCGTTGGGTGTCTTGGTTTTGAGGCGAGTGATCATGGCTTCCGTATCACTGGCTTCACGTTCAGCGTCTCGAAATATTCCCGCAATCGCATGGGTCTGCAGTGATGCCAGACTCGTATTCTCCTTGACACTCATTTGTAGCACCAGTCCCTGCCCTTTTCGGTCTTCAGGGACCAGTGCCATTCCAAGCCGGATGGCGTCCTGTGGCGAATGAATTGATACCGGTTGACCTGCGATTTCGATCGTTCCTGAAATGGCAGGAGTTGCTCCAAAGAGGGCATCCAGAAGTTCAGTGCGTCCGGCGCCGACAAGTCCGGAAATACCGACGATTTCGCCCTGCCGTACCTGGAATGATAACTCGTGTTCGGGATTAGCCAGAGTCCTTAATTGCGAGACACTCAGAATGACATCGCCCACCGGATTAGGTATGTGAGCGTAGTATTGCGAGATGTCTCGGCCCACCATGTGCTTTACCATGGCATCGTGGGTGATTTGCTCGCCGCAAAGGTCACCAGCATATTCACCGTCACGAAAGACCGTGACTCGATCAGAAAGCATTTTGACTTCGCCCAGGCGGTGAGAAATATAAATGATGCTAACACCCTGTTCACGAAGTTCAGCGATGACTTCGAATAACCGTTCCGATTCACCAGCACTTAAACTCGACGTTGGCTCATCCATAATCAGGATGCGAGCGTCAATGCTGAGTGCCTTGGCGATTTCGACCAGTTGCTGCTGTCCGATGGAAAGGTCACCTGCCAGCGTATTGGGAGAGACTTGCAATCCGACTCGATTCAGAAACCGGCTCGCCTCCCTTTCGATCGTCGCCTCATCAATAAAACCGGCAATCGAGGGTTCTCGTCCCAGAAAAATATTAGCGGCAATACTGAGATTTTCACTCAGGTTTAACTCCTGATGAATCAGAGCGATCCCGTGGGATTGAGAAGTTTTTACACTGTCCATGGAGACCGTTTGTCCAAAGACTTCAATTGTCCCTTCGTCCTGAAGCTGGACTCCTGCCAGAATCTTCATGAGAGTGCTCTTGCCAGCGCCATTTTCTCCAATCAGCGATAAAAACTCGCCTTCGTAGAGCTGCAATTGCACATTGTTCAGAGCCACGACGCCGGGAAAGCGTTTGGTCAGGTTTTGAACATTCAGGATCAGGTTTTGTTGAGACATCCGCAATTTTTGCAAAAAAACTGGGGACTGCATTCCAATTTGAATGACAGTCCCCGCTCGATTTTTGTTCAGGACCTACAGGTCTTACTCGGCCGCGTCCGCTTCGCCGGTCAGCTTCTTCAACTCGTCCCAAAACTCCTGCACGTTGTTTTTCATGATTTTACGAGCTGGAATGTCGATGAAGTCATCGAGTTCAGAAATGTCTTTGGTCCCTCTGGCGTGTTCGGTCAGGACTTTGACCGATTGGTATCCATACTGATATGGATTTTGTACCACCGTACCATAACAGGTGCCGTCCACGATGGCCTGTAACGTTTGAGCATCTTCGTCGAAACCTATGACGTGAACTTCATTAAGTTTATCGGCGGATGTCAATGCTTCCAGAATCTGGGGCGGATTATAGGCAAACAGTCCCACCATACAGGTGATATCCGGATAGGCAGTCAGCGTGTCTTCTACGTACGATTTACATTTATTGGCGTCAAAGTCATCTGTCCGTGTGCCAAGGATCGAATAACGATCATTGGAAATCACTTCACCCGGTTCATCGTATCGCTGATCATCTTTTTTACGTTTCATGAGGTAGTCAATCAGGCCCTGGCGACGTTGCCGAGCGTTTACCTGCTCCAAACGTCCCACGAAGATCATGATGGAAACCTGGCCAGCGACATCTTTGGTTGCTTCTTCGATCAGTTCGCCGCACATCCAACCGGCATCGTAATTGCTCATGCCAATGTACAATTCGCGGTTGGAATTGGCAGCATCCGAGTCATGTGTAATCAGCGTGGTAGCTTCCGCGACGAGATTCAAAAGATCGAGCTGGTTGTCCGAATCGATAGGGCTCACGGCAACACCATCGACCTGCTGTGTAATCAGGTCCTCCAGAATACGCTTCTGATCCTGAACTCCATCGACTGGCATGTGAACTTGTACGTCTACTCCCAGATCTTTTCCGGCCTGTTGTGCCCCCGCCTCGGCAATGTCCCAGAAGGATGCAATTCCGTTGGTAACGTAAGCAACCGTAGGAGCCACGGCATTTTCTCCGGTACCAGCAGCTTGAGGGTTCGCATTCGAGTCCCCTGCATTTTCGCCTTTATCACTGGAATCACACCCAGTCATGGCTGCGGCCAGGATAAGTAATGTAAAACAAAAGATGCGTTTCATCCCGCGTTCCTTGTTATCAAATTTGTAATGAGGACTGTCGTCAAACGACATGAAAAAAAGCGTTTGACAGAGTGGGCAGCGTGAAGGCTCCCGAACAGTCGATTCTATTTTGAGAATGAGTTGCTAGCAAGGTAAAGCAGTCCAATTTGGGGCAAGTCAAGAGGGGGAAAGTGCCTCATGAAACGGTTAGTTTCCGATGTATTTGGCGTAGATATTACGAGCGACCACTTCATCTTCCGTCCCCTTGATGATCGCTCTTCCATCAGCAAACAGAGTGATTTCAAAGCCGTCTATGGCAGCTCGCAACAGGAACGGGTTGCAATCTACATCCCCCAAACCACCTAATCGGTCCCGAAGTTGCTCCAGGTCAACCTGGGATTTTCCTGGGAAGGAGAGTTGGACGGCATTACGGCCGCAGAGGATAGCAGACTGGCTCCCCTGTTTGCCTGTAAACCAGTCAAATTGACCATGGTGGCATGTGGGGCAATTCTCGCCTTCACAAAGCTGGTCGAGTTTTACCTGGCGAACCTGATTTTCCCAGAGGTCGAATATTTGCAGTACACGACTGGTTTTATCCCGATTACCGCTGACGATTTTTAAAACTTCCAGAGCTTGAAGTGAGGCAATGACATTAATAACTGGCGAGAGAATTCCGGCTGAGTCACACGTAGGTGTGGTACCTGGTGGCGGAGGGCCTGCTTGCATAAGGCAGTGCAGACAGGGAGTTTCGCCCGGCAGAATTGTCATTGTCTGACCTTCGGCACCAATACATCCTCCGTAAACCCAGGGAATATTATTCTTGACCGACGCGTCATTGAGTAAAAAGCGAGTTTCAAAATTATCGGTGCCGTCGACAATACAATCGACCGAATCAATAAGCTCTCCAATATTGGATGCCGAAACGTTGGTGACGTGAGCCTCGATTTCAACTTCAGAATTGATTTGCTGCAGATGGGCTTTGGCGGCAATGGCTTTGGGAATTCCAGATCGTACATCCTCTTCTGTATACAGCACCTGGCGTTGCAGATTATTCCATTCGAGAAAGTCGCGATCCACAATTCTCAGAAACCCAATGCCGGCTCGTACCAGTGTGTTGGCTAGCACACTTCCTAACGCTCCGCAGCCGCATAGCAGTACGCGGCTATTGGCGATCTGGCGCTGTCCCTCGACGCCTAACGGAGTAAACCGCATTTGACGAACATAACGCTTCAGGTCTTCGGGGCTTTCCTGATTCAAGGTTGATTATCCGTGAGGGGGACAGAGTGGTGCATCGCTGACCAGATAACCTGCATAGTTGGTGCAGGGCGCCAGGCTGGCTTGTAAAACAGCGCATTTTTCACGTGCCATGCGGTCATTATTGTAGCTTGTGACCTGATGTGCAATGACCGGAATCGTGGAAGAACTCCAGCGTGAATTGAATACTGACGGATTGTTCATGCTGACGGTTAATAATTGAGCCCAGGCGGGTATATCCTGACTGCTATCGGCAGAAATGGAAGCTGCGAGCAATAGATTGGCAGGCAGATGGATGCCAGTAAGATCCAGGTGGTTTGGCAGGATACAGCAGGCGACGCAGGGCCAGGCACTGAGACTGGCCAGTTGCTGCTCCAGCGTAGCTTCGGGTTGGTCGGTTTGCGGAAGGACAGCGACAATCCATAATCCGTGCCGAGTGGCATTTTGGCAGTCGGCGAGCGTGGGATTCGTAACCAATCTTGAAAGGCGTAACGATCGGCATTCATCTCCACCGTCATTTAGTGCAGACGAAATGCTACCCGTCGACGCTCGTAATACCCACCGTCTGGTGAACCCGTTCAGGTCGGTACGTACTAACACGCTGCCTTGTGTGTCCAGCGTTTTGAAAGCCAGTATCTGTTGTTCGGTCTGAATGGACTGGGCGTTTTTTGTCAGTCTGGTGGTGACGCTATAGGTTGCTGGTAACTCCGCAGACCAGGGGCATGGGTCTGGTACAGTTGCTGCTGCCAGAAGCGTATTGCCCTCGCCCTGATCCTGTAGTTTTATCCGGGCAGGAAGCGTGTCACTGAGCTCACATTGTGGACCGTAGATGTCTCCTTCGATGCGCCAACCGTCACGCCATGGAAATTTGCCGGTTACTTCAGCATAGACAGAAACACGTACACTATTGAGGTCCGTATAGAAGAGGTCAGGTAGGGGAATGGGGAGCGATTGTGACATGTCTGCTTAGCCGGTCTCCAGCACTTCGCGAAGAAAGCGTCCAGTGTGAGATGCTTCGATGCGCGCCAGGTCTTCCGGAGTACCTTGAGCGACCACCGTTCCACCTTCATCTGCTGCCCCAGGCCCAATATCGATAATGTAGTCCGCAGCTTTCATGAGTTGCAGGTTGTGTTCAACCACTATCAGAGAATGTCCCAACGCCAATAGTGTGTCAAAACAATCCTGAAGTTGAAGGATGTCATTGAAATGCAGACCAGTGGATGGTTCGTCCAGGATGAATAGCGTTCGATTCCGTTTGTGGGTTGAAATGTAGGCGGCCAGTTTCAGGCGTTGGGCTTCACCTGACGAAAGCGTATTGGCAGGTTGTCCCAATTGAAGATAGTCCAACCCGACATCGATGAGCCGCTTGAGTTTCTCCTGAACTTTGTTTTGTCCCCGGAAAAACGAGAAGGCTTCCCGTACGGTCATACTCAGTACGTCAGAAATATTCATCCCACGATAAGTAACATCCAGTATTTCGTTTCGATATCTTGTTCCTCCGCATTGGGGACAGTTCATATAGACGTCAGCCAGAAATTGCATGTCAATTTCAAGTTGTCCGTCCCCTTTGCAAACGCTGCAACGCCCTCCGTCCACATTGAAACTGAAGTGTCCAGCTGAGTAATTGTGGGTTCGCGCTTCCAGCGTGTCCGCAAATACCGCTCGAATCTGGTCAAACGCCTTAATGTAAGTCACTGGATTCGAGCGAGGGGAACGTCCAATTGGACTCTGGTCGACAAGTACCACGTCGTCGATCTGTCCATCACCGACAATATCAGAGTAAGGAAGTGGCTTCGGGGCATCCTTCCGTTTTCTACGGCAAACCGCTCCGTACAACGTATCCTGAACGAGTGTGCTCTTTCCTGAACCGCTTACGCCTGTTACGAGGCAGAGAACCCCAAGAGGGAATTCGACGGTCAGGTTTTTGAGATTATTGCCGCTGGCACCACTTAACTTCAGCCAACCACGATTTGCAGGTCGGCGTCGCTCCGGCATCACAACTCCTCGCGTACCGGTCATGTAGCTTCCTGTCAGGTTACCCTCTTCCGCCAGCATTTCGTCGATGGTTCCCTGAAACGTGACTTTGCCGCCTCGGTCTCCCGCTCCCGGTCCGATTTCAACCAGTCGATCGGCATTTTTCAGCATCTCCTGCTCGTGATCCACGACAACCACCGTATTACCACGGTCTCGTAATCCAACAATGGCCTGGCACAGGTGTCGAACATCCTTGGGGTGTAATCCCACCGTTGGTTCGTCGAGAACGTACAGCATGTTGACCAGATTTGACCCCAACGCCTTTGTCAGGCTGACTCGTTGAGCCTCTCCGCCGCTAAGTGTGCGTAAGGTTCTGTCGAGCGTCAGGTAGCCAAGTCCAACGGTGTTCAGGTAATGAAGCCGAGCATGAATCTGTTCAATGACGTGCCTGGCAACTTCACGTTGCCACGGCGTAAATGCTATTTGGCGAAAAAACTCGATGGCGTCGCAGATTTTCATCTGACAGATTTCCGCAATACTACGCCCGCCCACTTTGGTCGCCAATGATTCTGGTTTCAGGCGTGCGCCGAGGCATTTCGGGCATTGTCTGTAGCTCCTCCACCGGCTCAGAAAGACGCGTAAGTGCATCTTGTATTTGCGACGTTCAAGCCAGGCAAAAAACCCATTGAGCCCTCCAAAGTTCCGTTCGGGAACACCTTCATGAATAATCTTCAGGTGCTGCTCGGTAAGTTGGCTGAATGGAATATCGACAGGCAGGTTATAGTCGTCGGCCAGTGCCAGCAGTTCCTGTAATTCGTGCTCATAGGCCGGAGTTTTCCAGGGAGCGATCGCTCCTTCCCGAATCGATTTACCCGGGTCGGGAACGATCAATTCCATGTCATTGTCAATGATATTGCCAAACCCTTCACATTCGGTACAGGCACCCAGCGGGCTGTTGAAACTGTACAGGCGAGGCTCAGGAGCCGCATATTCGAGATTGCATTGGTCACAGCGGTAGCCTGCACTGAATCGTCGTTGGACCCAGCGACGACCATCGAGCTCGATGGATATCGAACGTGAAGCAGACTCGGGTTCGTGCCCGGAATCTTCGATAGTGACAACACAGACGGATTCGGGCTGACTGAACACCACTTCCAGCGAGTCTCGCAAGCGACCATCGAACTTGTCGTCCCGCTGGAGGGACAGTCGGTCGACGATGAACAAAAGTTCCACCGCGGCCGCTTCATTGCTGAAGGCCTGAGTACAGTAGTTGATCAGCGAATCGCGTTCATCTTCCAGCCGGTAAGTATTGCCATCAACAATAACCCGAACAAAACCATCTTCCAGGTAATGGGCCAGATAGTTTTCCAGAACGGAACGTAAGGCTTCCTGATCCTCCGTATCCCATTCCAGGGACTCGGCTGAAACGTAAGTGGCAAAGCCAATCATGAACCGGGACTGGTCGGCCAGTTTGTAAATTTCATCAGTGACCGACTGGGGCGAGTCTTTTTGAATGGTGTTGCCACATCCGTGACACTGAATTTCACCAATGCGGGCGAATAGAAGTCGGAGGTAATCCGCGGTTTCTGTCGCGGTACCAATTGTGGAACGGCTGCTACGGCTGTTGTTGCCACGAGTAACTGCGATTGCAGGTGGGATACCATCGATTCGTTCAGCAGCCGGTTTTTCCAGACGATCCAGAAATTGACGAGTGTATGCCGAAAAACTCTCGATATAACGGCGTTGACCTTCTGCGTAGAGCGTATCCAATGCCAGACTTGTTTTTCCACTACCGCTGACACCACAAAACGCGACTAATTGGTTGTGCGGAATATCCAGATCAATATCTTTGAGATTGTGGACATGCACACCTCGTAGCCGAATACTGGTTGCTTCGCCGGCTAATGGTTCGTCGTTGTTATGGGGAATAATAGCTGTCAAAACGTTGTTTTCTCGAATTCCAGCAGCGCCATACCTGCCGCCGACAACCCGGTCTGTTTTTAACGCCCTACAGTGTGCTGTTGGAGCCGTTACGTAATCCCTCATGATAGAATTTTAGAATCGGTAATACCAGTTGATTCTTTGGTGAAACAACTGGTTAAGCGGGATTTTCGAGCATGGAAGTATACGCTAGTATCCTCTAGGTAGAGGACACAATCGATCCGGCACCAATCCGGTACATGAAAGGCTTCATCCGCGTGGCTGCGAAAGTAAAGAAAAAGAAGAACCCGTTTTACACGCTTCTTGTCGGTGTAGGCGTCCTGTTTGCGATTACCGCGACTGCTTACGGTGTGATGACCGTTACTTATTTACGGGCATCGGAAGAGCGTGATCCGACAGAGAATCATCATCCTCTGTTTCAGTTTCTGGATGCCAACGGTTTTGATGTCATGCTTGCCGAGCTAGGTTTACTGGGCGTCCTGACCTTTGCCGCGATTGCGTACGATGAAATTCACGATCCGGACGGCACACGGACTCAGAAACCGTCAGATGTTGAAGAGGATGGTGACGCCAACGAGCAGGAAGTTGTTGAGGGCGATACGGATGAGACTCCTGGCAGTGATGCAAAGAAAGAACCAGGGCGGTGAGTAAACAAGTTCAGCAACAGATTGTTCAGCTCCGCGGTGATTTGTTACGTCACAATAAACTCTACTATATCGATGCTCAGCCAGAGATAACCGATCTGGAATATGATCGAATGTTGCAAGAGCTGCGTCGCCTGGAGCAGCTTTACCCCGAATATGATGCGGCCGACAGTCCCACCAAACGTGTGGGGGAACAGCCTGTTGATCATCTGGTGACGGTGGAACATCGGCTTCCCATGCTGTCGATAGATAACACCTATAATCTTGACGAGTTAAGAAGGTTTGGTCAGCGGACAAGCGAAGCTCTGGATGGTAGCGATGCCGAATGGGTGGTTGAACTGAAAATCGACGGAGTGGCCGCTTCGGTTATCTATGAAAACGGAGTCCTGGTACGTGCTCTGACGCGGGGCAATGGAGTTCAGGGAGATGATGTTACACACAACATTCGTACTATCGCTGACATTCCGCTGAAACTGCTCGGGACGGAACTCCCGGAAGTACTTGAAGTGCGTGGTGAAGTCTATATGACCAATCATGACCTGGCTCAGATCAACCAGCGGCAGATTGACCGGGGAGACGCCCCTTTCAAGAATACGCGAAATGCCACCGCTGGTAGTATCCGCCAACTTGATCCTCGCATTTGTGCCGAACGGCGACTCAGAATGTTTTGTCACGGGATCGGCTATTGCGAAGGTATTCGCAGCACCGCACATATGGATTTTCTGCACGAGATTCGTGAATATGGGCTGCCCGCTTCTCCCTTCGTCAGTAGCTTTCCTGCGTTTGACGAAGCACTCGCCCATTGTGAACTTCTTACTGAGCAGATTCAGGATATAGACTTTGAGGTAGACGGGATCGTACTGAAACTGAATCGGTTCGATCAGCGGGATGCGTTGGGCAACACGGCCAAAAGCCCACGCTGGATCGTCGCCTACAAATGGGAACGATACGAAGCGATCACCAGACTGAATAACATTACTGTCCAGGTGGGTAAGACCGGGGCGATTACGCCCGTGGCGGAACTTGAGCCAGTCGAACTTGCCGGCACGACAGTGAGTCGATCAAGCCTCCACAATGCGGATGAAATTAAGCGTAAAGATGTGAGAATCGGCGATGTGGTGGTCGTGGAAAAAGCTGGAAAGATTATTCCTCGTGTCGTTCGTGTCGAAAAACATGAACGTAAAACGGAGCTTCCTGAATTTCAATTTCCCACGCAATGCCCGGAGTGCGGAACCGGGCTGATCAAGGACGAAGGTGGCGTCTATATACGCTGCCCTAACTATCAATGCCCGGCGCAGTTGCGTGAACGTATACGCTTTTTTGCCACTCGTAACGCCATGGATATCGAAGGTCTGGGCGACAAACTTGTTGAGCAACTCGTGGAAGCAGAGCTGGTAGCGAGCTATGCAGACTTATACGAATTAACAGTCGTGCAGTTGGCTGAGCTTGAGCGGATGGGAGAGAAATCAGCATCGAATGTCGTGAAGAATATCCAGTCCAGCAAACAACGAGGACTTGCGAAGGTGCTCAATGCTCTATCCATTCGACATGTTGGGGCCCAGGTGGCCGCAATCGTGGCTAAGCATTTTCAAACACTCGATGCGTTGCGACAGGCAAGTGTGGAACAGTTGAGTGAGATCAATGAAATCGGTGATGTGATCGCCGAAAGCCTGTACCGATTTGTTCATGAATCTCCAGGGAAAGAAATTCTGGCTGAATTGGAGCTTGCCGGAGTGGAGATGCTACAGCAGGACTCTGGCGGTGATCAGGTGAGCGAACTGTTTGCCGGTAAATCCTTTGTGGTTACCGGGACGTTGACCAATTACACTCGACAACAGATTCATGACCTGATTGTTCAGCATGGTGGAAAGACCAGTAGCAGTATTTCTGGGAAAACCGATTACCTGGTGGCTGGTGAGAATGCTGGCGGCAAATTGGATCGGGCCCGAGAACTGTATGTTGAAATCTTAAGTGAAGCCGATTTTGAAAGCTTGATCAATCCGGACGAACTGCTGTTTTGAAAAATCCTCCCGCATGCGCGAAACGATGGGGAGGATTGAAAGGGTTTTACCAGAATCTGCGTTCTGGATAGCTTTTGGACCAGCAGAGCCTATTTGGACTTCACGCCCAGTTCTTTGAGTTTCTTTACCAGATCGGCACCGTGCGTTTTTGCACTCACCTGTTTGTCAACATGCAGCACCTTACCGTCGGTACCGATGATAAAGGTCCATCGGAATGGAACTGGACGTTCGTCGGTAACTACTCCGTAGGCACGAGCGGTCTTTTTTTCTGGATCGCTGAGAATGGGGTAATCCAGTTTGAGTGCTTCCGCATAGCGTTTATTCGTCTCAGGAGTATCACAACTTGCTGTGAAGAAGGCGACGTCGAACTTATCCAATCCTGATCCCGATTCTCGAGCAGCAACGTTGAATTGCCGATCACCCAGCAGTTTTACATCGAACCCTTGCTTAATTCCGCTGACACGCAGCGAATCACATTGGGCCGTTCAACCACCGGTAAATGCCTTGGGGAACCAAGCCACAATGACTACTTTTCCTTTGTAATCAGACAGCTTGTGAACCTTTCCGTCACTGCCAGCCAGAGCAAAGTCAGGAGCTTGATCACCCTGTTTGACTTCGGCAGAGGCCGGTGCGACAAGCAATGTCAGCAGGGCCAGCAAGCCACAAATCCTGGTGAAAGATTGCTTCATCAGAATGTCCTTTCGGTTATATTCTCAGTTGATACTCTACCAATTCGTCTATTTGCAATATAGCTTTTTTGGAAACAGGTATCGACGAGAAGGCGGTTAGAATTTCAGGAAATAATTTAATGCGAGTTAATCTCATGAATCCAAGTCTCTTTTCCCTGTTTACTTTTGTGCTCGCCTTTTTGCTTCCTGGTAAAACAGAGGCCCAGCAATGGCATCAGTTTCGTGGGCCGGGCGCTCGGGGGATCAGTTCCAACGGGAAGCTTCCTTTGACCTGGGATTATGAGAGCCGAGATGGCATTCAATGGGAAGTTAAGACAGAAGGCCGAGGGTGGTCGTCACCTGTCATTACGGAAGGAAGAATTTACTACACGACGGTCGTGAATGATGGGGCGGCCGAGGGCGCTCGTAAGGGTTTGTACTTTGGAGGAGACCGTTCCAGGCCACCAGAAGGTCTGCATCACTGGTTGGTGATTTGCCGTGAACTGAAAACGGGTGAGTTGATCTGGAAGAAAGAGCTGCATCAGGGGAAACCGGCAGCGCCGATTCACATTAAAAACAGCTATGCCTCCGAGACGGCGGTGACCGATGGCCAGCACCTTTTTGTCTCCTTCGGACATCTGGGAGTCTTCTGTCTGGACCTGGATGGCGAGTTAGTCTGGCAGCGGCGTGGTAAGCCGTCCACGGTTCGTAATGGTTGGGGAACAGCAGCTTCCCCCGTGCTGCATCAGGACCAGTTGTTCATCGTGGATGATAATGAACAGCAGTCATCGCTGGTCGCCTTGGATAAAAAGACGGGTCAGCAGCAGTGGCAGGTAACGCGTCCCGAAGGCAGCAATTGGGCTACGCCGTACGTTTGGGAGAATTCCCAGCGAACCGAATTGGTGACTCCAGGTACGGGCATGAACCGTGTTTATAGCCTGGAAGGTAAATTGTTGTACGAATTTGGGGGAAACTCCAGCATTACCATCGCAACACCGTACGCCGAAGATGACCTGCTGTATGTCAGCAGTGGTTATGTCCTTGACCAGAAGAAACCATTGTTTGCGATCAGGCCTGGGGGTAACGGAGACATCAGTTTGAAAGACCGGGAAACGAGCAACGAATTTATCGCCTGGTGCCAAAAGCAGGCCGCTCCCTACAACCCCAGTACTGTGTTGTACGAAGGACGGATTTACGTACTTTATGATCGAGGGTTTTTTGCCTGCTATGACGCAACGACAGGAAAGGAAGTTTATGGGAAGCAGCGGCTCAACGGTGGTCGCGCCTTCACGAGCTCACCGTGGGCCTGTCGGGGGCACATCTTTTGTATTAATGAGTATGGTGAGACCTTTGTTATCAAGGCAGGCGAGGAATTCGAAGTCGTCGGTAAAAACAGGTTACATCCCGAAGATATGGCGATGGCGACTCCTGCCCTGATCGAGGATCAGCTGATTATTCGGACGGCCGAACGCCTTTACTGCATTAGACAGAAATAATCCGTTCCGTTTTTCCTTTTTTCTTAAGTGCGGAATGCTCAAATTGTCGAATGGTTAGAGTATTAGGCTGGTTGACAAACAGAGGTTTTCTCATTCAACTAAGTTCTTTACTGAGGGTGTAGCTCAGTCGGTAGAGCAACGGACTTTTAATCCGTAGGTCCAGGGTTCAAGTCCCTGCACCCTCACAGTTACCCATCGGCTTTTGCCGGTGGGTATTTTTGTGCGCCTGCAGCAGAGTCGGCTCAAGATGCTCTACAATGAAAGGCAATTGTTTCTATCCTGATCCACGCCACCGCCGATGTATCTCTCTGTTTCCGTACGCATTGTTGAAGCTCCCTTTAAGACCAAACTCAATGTACCGCTGAAGGACTTTATTGGTGTTGTGCAGCGTGGCGGTGCAAGTGCCATTTGCATGCGGGCAAGTGGAGCTGGCGTGCATGACAGTCCAGCTCGACTGAAAGCTCTGGCCTCGGAAATCTCTGCTGCCGATCTTCCGGTTACCATGGTGACAGCCGACTATGATGTGCCACTGAATAATGAAGATGGGCCTGACAGTTTACGCGATATTCGCCCGTCATTGGATGTCGCCGAGGCCTTTGATTGTGATCTCATACGAGTTTGTATGAAACAGCAGGACGATATTGCCTTTGCCAGATCGGCTGCTGATTTGGCTGCTGAGCGTGGAGTTCGTTTGGCCCATCAATGTCATACAACAAGCCTGTTTGAAGAAGTGGATCCAATGCTCGAAGTCTTAAAAGAGATTAATCGGGATAATTTTGGCATCATCTACGAACCGGCCAATTTACTGCTCAACGGTCAGGACTACGGAATCGCAACTTTGCAGAAATTGGCTCCTCACATTATGAATGTGTATGTCCAGAATCATCGACTCGATCCGGCCGGCCCCGAAGTGCTGGATACGTTCTGTCGTGGACCAGTTCGTTTCCACCACCTCTATCTGTGGGAGCAGGGTGGAGTTGATTTCGGTCAGGTCTTTCAGGGCCTGTATTCCATAGGGTATGAGGGAAGTTTTACGATTCATCAGGCTCAGGGAATCGAATCATTGACGGCGGCTACGAATTATGTCAAAGAGTGCCGCCAGTTTTTCGAGCGTCAGCAGGAGCTTGCAAAACGCGTCTGATGTTGGCATGCGATTGGTGCAGTCCAGTACAATGGGGCAACTGCTAATAAATCTGCGGCGGCACTGGTCGAAAGGACTGCCAACATGGAAGGAATTATAGATGGCGATTACACGCATGGCTCATTTGGCACTTCGATGTTCCGATTTGGAGAAGTCTCGTGCCTTTTATACCGAAGTAATTGGATTCGAGTTTTTTGCCTGGCGACCGCAAGGGGATTCAATGGATATCACCGATGGTTGTATCAATATCACCTTGCTGCCCTATGATGGTAGCCGCCCCGGTTTTGAGGAGGGTGATGAATATATTCACTTTGGAGTCATTGTTGATAATCTCCAGGAAATATGGGACCGGGCGATCGAATGGGGAGCTGAAATCTCGAAAGGGGATGTGAAAGATCGTACCGAAGTCGATCTGTCCGAAGGCCCGGGGAGGTCATTCAAAGTGCTGGATCCGGATGGCAATGTCATTGACGTCTCAGCTGACCGTGACGAATGGCGATGCGTGAGATTTGATGATTGATAATGAGAAATTCGTGATGGCAGATGGAACGGATGATAGCTAGCGGTAGAAAACGAGTAAGGAAAAATGGCAACAGACACTGTGTATGAAAGCGTGCAAGATAGACCGGTAAGTGTACTCACAATGAACCAACGAGTGCTTGTTCTGGTGGTAGCATTTTTGGGATGGATGTTTGCCGGAGTTCAGATGAGTATCAACGGGATTGTTCATTTCCCGGCAGCGGCCGACCTGTTGGGACCTGATATGGCGGATGCTACCAAACAATGGGCCGGTCTGCTCGTCTGTGCATTTTTGTTTGGGGCCGCGGCTGGAGGCTATGTCTTTGGCTGGGTAGGCGACCGATTCGGACGTTCCAAAGCGATGGCTGTAAGTATCGGCTGTTACAGTATCTTCTCATTTCTATCCACGTTGTCTCCCAACATCGAAGTTTTCTGGTTACTTCGGTTTCTCACCTGCATGGGAATCGGGGGGATGTGGCCCAATGGAATGGCACTTATTCAGGAAGCCTGGCCGAATACAGCCAAGCCGATTTTAGCGGGAGTGCTAGGAACATCGGCAAATGTTGGGATTATGTTCTTTTCACTCTGGTGTATGTACAAAGATGTAAATTCGTCCGATTGGCATTGGACATTGCAGGTGGGAGCACTCCCCATATTGCTGGCCCTGTTTACCTGGTATTGCGTTCCTGAGTCTCCTTCCTGGCTGGCGGAACAGGCGAAATCAGACGCAGAGGATCAACAAACAGTTCATCCGGTAACGATGGGCGAAGTGTTCAATGCCAGGAACTGGAAGTTGACAGCAATCGGAATCATCCTTGCGTTTGTTCCCTTGTTTGGAGGTTGGGGAGTAGCGAATTGGGCCAACTATTGGGCTGCGGAATACGACCAGCAGAATGAAACCGCCAATGCGGATGCGAACGCCAGTGATAAAGCGGAGGAAGTCAGGTCGAAGAAAACGAATACGAACCTGAAGGCTGAGGCTGCTTTTCAACGCGCCTGGCCTGGTAGCATCAGCAGTCTGCTGGGTGGGGGACTGGCATTTCTGCTAGGACGTCGTTTGAGCTACGCAGCACTGTGTGTTTTGGCATTTGCTTGTACTCAATTCCTTTACGCATTGCCCGATCCCAGTCATAGCGATTTCATGTTTTGGGTGCGGGGCCTCGGGTTCTTCAGTGGATTCTTCTTTGGCTGGCTTCCGTTATGCTTGCCGGAAATGTTTGATACTCGTATTCGTTCCACCGGGAGTGGTGTCAGTTTCAATTTTGGTCGAATCCTTGTTGGAGTGCTGATTATTGCCACTTCACTTTTCCTGAAAGAAGCATTTGAAGGCCGATATGACATGGTGGGACGCATTTGTGGATACGCCTATCTGCTGGGAATCGTTGCCGTCTATCTCATGCCACGGAGTTCAACTGATGCAACGCAGCCGGGCGTGACGACTGAAGCAGGTTGACACGAATATTCTGACAATCCACGTGACGTATTCTCGGATACACCGACAATGCAACCAAAGGTGCTGAGTTTTGCACTCGGGGGCGTTGCAATCATGATGAATTTACCAATCCAGTCATTGCTTCCAATTTTTGTATTGCTGTTGACGTTCGTCGCGATAACGCTGGGAGTAATATTGCTTCGCCAAATGTTATACCGAGGCAGGTTGATTGATTTCCAGCTGCAGATATCACTGCCTTGTTCTCCTCCGCAGGTATATGCCGAGCTGGCCGATTTGTCCAAGTGGTCGCGATGGTCGTCCGACATTGAATCTGGCTGCAGCATTTCCAATGGAGCAGGGTTGGGACAGGTTCTTTACGGTACAGAAGTGTCCCCCTTTAACTCGTTAGAAATAATTCAAGCCTGGCCCTCCCGGCGATTGCAGCTTGTGATGCAGAGTTTTGCACAGTCGTGTACCTGTTGGGAGCAAATCGACATTCTTTGGGATGGGGCTCATTGTTGCCTAAAATGGCATTCTCATATCGAATTTTGGGGGCCTCGTAATGGTAGGCGAAGCCAGCGAAAGAGTTTTGTCAGAGCACGCCAAAGTTTTCTCAACAAGCTCGCCAGTGGTCTGAACCATTGCCAACTTTAGGCAATTATTAGCCGAGAGCGAACTCGTTCTCTTTACAGATTGGCTATGGCAAACGATACTTCAGGGAGGGAAGCTACAGGTCGGCGACCTGTCAGGTTTGCCCCTCAAAAACAGAATGAATGATAGAAAAGTGATGACAACCATGCGTTTTTTTTATGCTGTGTGCCTTTTGATTCTCTGGACAGGCCCGGGGTTTGCAGACCACAAATTGCCACGGGGAATTGTTGCAGAAAAACCTGCAGAGGGTCCCTATGTAAAGATCGATTGTGGTTACATGGTCCCTTATGAGGCTGAGATTCCAGGTACGGATGTGAAGTACACGATGATTCCGATCGCGGGTGGCGTGGCCACGATTGGGAGCCCGGATAGTGAAGCAGATCGGCAGGAAAAGGAAGGCCCGCAATTTGAAGTGGAAATCAAGCCTTTCTGGATTGGGAAGTATGAAGTTACCTGGGCTGAATACAAATCCTATATGGCAATGCATGACATCTTCAAAGGGTTTCAAACGCACGATTTACGCCCGCTGACCGACGAAAAGAGTGCGTTGGTCATCTCGGCACCCTCAAATCTGTACGATACGAGTTTTACTTATCGCAACGGGGAAGAACCGGAATTGCCAGCGGTTTCAATGAGTCAGTATGCGGCTAAACAGTATACGAAGTGGCTGTCATTGATGAGTGACAGGTTTTATCGACTACCCACGGAAGCAGAATGGGAATATGCGTGTCGAGCTGGCACGAAGACGGCTTTTCATTTCGGCGACGACCCTGCAGATCTCGACGACTATGGCTGGCATTATGGAAATTCCAATGAAACAACTCACCCGGTTGGACAGAAAAAGCCAAACCCGTGGGGACTCTATGATATGTACGGGAACGCCTGCGAGTGGGTACTCGATGGTTTACTGGACGAAGGTTATGCAAAATTCGATGGCAAACGGGTTTCGGTGAAAGAGGCTTTGGTTAAAACCAAGGAGTTGTTCCCAAGGGTTGTGCGAGGAGGCTATTACGATCTGGATCCGGAAGACTGCCGCAGTGCATCCCGCTTGCCGTCAAGCGACGATGAGTGGCGCGGTGAAGACCCCAATATTCCGCTGAGTCCCTGGTGGTTTACCAGTGGCCCGGCACTGGGCGTTGGTATGCGTCTGGTGCGTCCGTTGGAAGAGGGAGTGTCGATGAAGGAAAAAGAAGAATTCTGGCGTGCTGATGTCCAATTGATCGTGGACGATGTAAACTTCCGAATTGACGAAGAAGGGCGTGGGGCCCGAGGCTTTGTTGATAAGCTGCTTCCTAAGGCGATTAAAGAACTGCGAGCGAGAGAATAGAGCCGAGGGCGCTTCGGACGAGAAAAGTTCCGAGGTGGTTGGAGAGCATGATGAAACGGATGAAGTTGGTAGCTGCCGCGTTAAATCAAACTCCGATTGCCTGGGATCAGAACGTTCAAAATATTATCGAGGCTATCGAACAGGCTCGGTCACAGCAGGCAGATCTGCTCTGCCTGCCAGAATTGTGTATTTCCGGCTATGGTTGCGAAGATGCGTTTCTGGCTCCAGGGGTGATCGAAACATCTCTGGAAATGCTTGAGCAGATCATCCCAAACACTCGCGATATTGCAGTTGCCGTGGGATTGCCCATGTCCGTCAGCGGTCAGACTTATAATGCAGTGGCCATGGTGGTGGATGGTAAACTGCTGGGGTTTGTTGCCAAGCAACATCTGGCTGGTGACGGATTACATTATGAACCTCGGTGGTTTACGCCCTGGAAAGCAGGAGAACAGGTTACCGTTTGTGTGGCTGACCAGGAAGTTCCCTTTGGAGATCTCGTCTTTTCGATTTCAGATGTACGTATTGGATTTGAAATCTGCGAGGATGCCTGGGTGGCGACGCGGCCAGCGAAGAGTCTGGCAGCACGTCACGCAGGAGTGATTCTCAATCCAAGTGCCTCTCATTTCGCGTTTGGAAAACATCAGGTGCGACAGCAGTTGCTGCTTGAGGGAAGCCGGATCATTCAAGGCGCCTATGTGTATGCCAATCTGGTTGGGAATGAAGCAGGTCGGGCGATTTACGACGGTGATACCATGATTGGCAGTAACGGGGAGTTGATTGCTTCCGGCGCCCGGTTTTCCTATCAGGATATAGTTCTCACAACAGCCGTGGTTGAAGTGCCATCGTGTGCCCCGGATACTACGGAACTTACGTCTCCCTGGCAGATTCACCCCCAGACGGATCAGGTAGCGGTTGATCAGCTGACCGTGGCTGCCTGGGAATCGAGTTCCTTTTTGAAAGAGGAAGAGTTTGCTCGCGCTCTGGCACTGGCTCTGTTTGACTACATGCGGAAGTCCTGTTCACGCGGGTTCGTACTGTCGTTGAGTGGAGGAGCTGATTCGGCAACGGTTGCTGTGCTGATTAAACTCATGGTCGACTTTGCTATCGCGGATATTGGATTGGCGGGTGTCGCAGAGCGATTGCGTGGTTGCTTCGAAGGAGAAGTGCCGCAGTCGCCGGAGCAGTGGGTGCATGAATTGCTGTGGTGTGTTTATCAGTCGACGCGAAACAGTGGAGAGATTACCAGAGAGGCCGCCCGGAGTGTGGCGGAGGCGATAGGAGCAAGCTTTTTTGAAATCGACGTGGATGGTGTTGTTCAGCAGTACACAGAACTGGTGAGTGGTGTGCTAGGGAGGGAACTTTCCTGGCAGCAGGACGATCTGGCGTTACAGAACATTCAGGCCCGGGGGCGAGCACCAGGAGTGTGGATGTTGGCCAACATCAAACGAGGGCTGTTGCTGGCAACAAGTAATCGATCGGAAGCTGCTGTCGGTTACACGACGATGGATGGTGATACCTGTGGTGGTATTGCACCGATAGCCGGTATTGATAAAGCATTTTTGAGGCATTGGCTGAGTTGGCTGGAGACCAAAGGGCCGTTTCCGGGCGCACCCATTCCCGCGCTGATAAAGGTGACTCAACAGCAACCCACGGCTGAACTGCGACCACCGTCGGCACATCAAACCGATGAATCGGATTTGATGCCCTACGAGATCCTGGATTTGATTGAGCGTTGGGCGATTCGGGATAAGATGATGCCTCACGATATTTTGGAGGCCTTGGCGGAGCATGATCAGGTCAAGCGTTACCAGGCAGATCGACAGCAGTTAATCGAGTGGGTCAGGAGGTTCTTCCAGTTGTGGTCACGCAATCAGTGGAAACGTGAGCGGTTTGCACCGTCGTTTCATGTAGACGATGAAAATCTTGATCCCAAAACCTGGTGCAGATTTCCAATTCTCTCAGGTGGCTTTCGTCGGGAATTGGATACCCTGTTGTAACTGCTGAACAGTACGCGAGCGGTTGTTATCTCGAGCGAGCAACGCTGAAGCGGAACAGAAAAAGCACCGGGGTTACTGAGAGCAGAGAAGCTGGTTAGAGGTCTACTGCTGAAGCTATAGCCACCGTAGGTGGAATCGCTCACCCATCAAAAGTGCAGCGTTTGATAAAAGTTAACTGATTACCGATGTCGTTGTAGAAAATTTCATCCATAAACGCATTGAGAAGCGTCAGGCCGCGGCCACTGGGCTTGTCCAGATTTTCGGGCAGCGTGGGATCGGGGACGTCGTCCAGGTAGAACCCTTCACCCTCGTCCTGGATGACGACTCGTACAACGTCTCCGTCTAAATAACACTCGAGCGTTACTTTCTTGGCG
>CALKGE010000010.1 GCA_938084685.1 uncultured Pirellulaceae bacterium | reverse complement strand
AGAATCACGACTGCAGTAATAACAACTTGTTGTGAGAGCGCCTCTGTAAGTGTACCAACCGTCTCGTTAATCAGGCCCGTACGATCATAAACGATACGAACTTTGACTCCATTTAAGCTCGGTTCAATCTGTTTGATTTTTTCTTTGACTCGTTCGATGACTTCTCTCGGATTTTCTCCATGCCGCATGACGACAACGCCACCGACCGCCTCCTTACCATTGAGATCAATCGCTCCTCGACGAAAATCTGGTCCCAGTTGAACGTGACCGAGGTCATGAATTCTCAAGGGAATTCCGTCACGACTCTGCACAACCGTATTTTCTATGTCTTCGACAGCTTTGGCTGTATCCTGCTCGGCACCAATAAAGCCCAGCCCACGGATGATAAACTCCATCCCTCCCGATTCGACAGTCTTGGCACCGACATCAATATTGGATTTACGAACTGCTTCAACCACCTGATCAAGTGGAATATTATGAAAACGAAGTCGATCCGGGTTGATCTCGACCTGATATTGCCGAACGTAGCCACCTACACTTGCGACTTCACTCACGCCCTTGACGGCCTGTAACTCATATTTGACGACAAAGTCCTGAATGCTCCGCAACTTAGCAAGGTTCATCTCTTCCGCGGACTCAAGCGTATAGTAGAGAACTTGCCCCAGACCTGTAGCGTCCGGCCCGAGTGTCGGAACAACGCCACCGGGCAACATCCCAGATACCGCTCCAAGCTGCTCGGAAACTCGTGACCTCGCCCAGTAAAAATCTGTATCATCTGTGAAAGTGACCTGTACGAAGCTATAACCGAACAAGCTTTTCCCACGCACCGATTCGGCTTCCGGTACGGCCAGCATTGCTACCGACAACGGGTAGGTAATCTGATCTTCAACATCTTTGGGAGAGCGCCCGGGCCATGCCGTGAAGACAATTACCTGATTCTCTCCGATGTTGGGAATAGCATCGATGGAAACCTGTTGCGTAGCAGCCCATCCACACCCGATGCCGACTGTCGTCAGTACGAGCATAATCAATGGTTCACGGACGCAAAATGCAATCAAAGCACGCAGCATCTATTTCTCTCCCTTGGATTGAGAGTCGTCACTGTCGTGCTCGTGAGGCATGACTTTTGACGAATCTTCAGTAACTGATTTTGGTGAAATCGTTCTTACCAACTCACCACACCGCAACATCTGACTCCCATAGTAAGGATTACTGAGCCTATCTTCTGCTTGAAGCCAATCGCCTTCACCTTGCTTGACCATCGGACAGAAGAAGTGATGAAAACTGCGATCCGCCTCCTGGCCGCGAATTTCAGTGACAAGCGTCACGACAGCATGACTAATTGGCTTGAATTTCTTACGAGCTTCATCGAGAGAAAAGTGATGCAAGTGCGGAACATTTTCGTTAATCTTCGCGAGCTGCTCCAGGGAAACCTCTCCAAAGATGTCTGCTTGCAAAAGTTCTTTCGAAAGTTGAGAAAGATCGCTGACAGTTTTTTCAGAGGGCAACTTATCTTCTGCGAGCGCTTTCTGAACGGAGAAGTACGTTGTGTAGAGTTGCTCCAACTTTTCGCCTGTCGCTCCTTCAATCTGAACGACATTGATCGATTCAAATCCCAGAGGCTTATTTCGAAACTGGGAAACATAACGAGTCGGATCGATCAAACTCGGTTTGCCCGCCAATTGCATTTGCGAATCGATCAAAAAGTTTCCAGAAGTAGCAACTTCTTCTCCCGGCTTGAGTCCATCCAACACGATAGCGTTGTCCTTGAGAACTGGCCCCAGAGTAACATTTCGAAGCTCAAATCGTCCCATTTCAGTTTCCACATAGACCACACTATGCTCGCCAGCCATAAGCAGTGCCGAGCGAGGAACGACAACCGACAGCGGCTGGTCCACCGGCTGATTGGAATAGCCGTATCGAGACGTGGGAACGAGTTTCATTCCGCAGATCGGGCAGTCGCCCGGCTGATCCAGAATGACCTGCGGGTGCATGGGGCTGATCCACTTACCTGCAAGCTCCGCGTCGTAAATCTCACCTTGTGGTCCGATCGGGATTTCTATGGCGGCCTGCGCATAGTCGCCCGGTCGCAACTCACCTTTCTCGTTCTTGAATTCAACTCGTACTCCTACGGTGCGATTTCTCTTGTCAACACGAGGATCAATGAAAGCCACTCGTCCAGTCAGCGTACGTCCCGGATGAGATGCCAGCTCTGCTTGAACGATCTGTCCAAACCGGATCCTCGATGCATCCTCAGGATAAAGCTCTAACATCAGCCAGACCATTGAGAGATTGGCAATCCTGTAAATCGGCTCCCCTGCCGAAATGTACTTACCTTCTTCGGCAAGCTTTTCAATCACTGTCCCTCCAAATGGGGCATAGATAGTAAGCCGAGATTTGGCTTCGTTCGATGAATCGAGTTCCTTCAGTTGCTCTGTCGTCATTCCCAACTCAACAAGTCTCTGTCGAGAATTGGCGACGAGTTCGGCTTGGGCTTCCCGTACGGATGCAAGAGTTGCATCACCGGTCTTACTCAATGTGCTTTTAGCTTCGAGGTATTCCACCTGCGCCGAATAAAGCTGTGGACTATAGACGACCGCCAGATGATCTCCCTTATCTACTTCAACGCCTGTGTAGTCGGCAAAAAGTCGCTCAACTCGACCGTCAATGTAGGACGCAATCGTAGCCTGACGACTCTCATCTATTTCAATGGATCCAATTGTACGTATGGTCGTTAATACTGGTTGCTGGGTAACCTTAGCCGTCTTTATATTTGCCAGGCGTCGTTGAGCAGGCTCGATGGAAACGGCAAGTTGGTCGAGATCTGCCCCTGTCGCAGCCGCTGGCACCAAAGGCATCCCGCAAATGGGACAACGGCCAGGTCCTGGCTGCCGAATTTGAGGGTGCATCGGGCAAGTGTGAATTTCTTGATTTGCGTCGTCAGACGAGACTGCCGCCCCTGAGCCGCCAGCTTGAATCCAGCCAGTGCGTTGTGCTAGACCCAGAAGGACAATCAAAAGGATGCCCGCCCCAATAAACAGTCCAATATTTCCAAATCGGAAAATCCACCAGCGAATGGACTTGGCCTCTGGTTCAAGAGTCTCACTACCAGGAATATGTGGAACGGGTTCTTGGGGATTCTCAGGCATAACAATACTCCTAATAGTTTCACCATCTCGAATGAGAGCGACTGGCCAAAGACAATACACCAGCTTTGGACCGTGCCAGGACTGTTCCGACCAGCCGCTCAACGATTTCTGATACGGAATGTACGTGCGGATTTCAAGGCTGACGAGCAGACTGGAAAATGAGGTGAGCAAAATCTCACCTGAATCAGAAACGCATATAGCGACTTATGTCAGCCAAACACATTGAAGAATCTGTTTGAAATGCGGAACCAGCAATTCGCGCGAGGCCACTTGACCCTGTTTCGCAGCCGACGATACCACAGAGGCTGTCGTCAAGCAGGACGTATCACCACAGCCCCTATCAGTCAGGCTGGATACAATTGATGACTCAGGTGCGGACGGACAAACTGGTTGAGCAGGATAAGAATTCCCGCAGTGACAAACCGGCAAATCATACCGCTGCTTCTGGTCATGATGGGAGGGCTGCTGACAGTGAGATTGCACCGAGGATGAATCGCTCTCGGATTGTGAACAACAGCACCCGCTCGCTTTACTTGACTCGACTGAGCAGGACGGGGAAAAGGACTGCGGGCAACTGGTACCCAGTACCAAGCCGGGGAAAACCGCTTGCGCCAACAGCACTGCTGCTGTAATCGAAGCGGTGGCGGCTCGTACGACGGGAGACATCGTCATTCAGTCCTTTCGGTTATAGAAACGCTCAGGATCCAATCTTCATCCTATCTCGCCCAGCCGAAATGTCAAGTTTGACCAATTCGGCAACCACCGGCCAGTACACAGCTACTCGTCGTCTGCGGAGATTCCCAGCGGTTCTGAGAACTTGATCTCTTGTCCTGCCGCCCTCTGAATGCGGGTGTTCGTTACGGCGACATCGCCGAGAGCTTTGTGATAGCCAACTTCAAGGGTCAGCAAGTTTCGGTAGTCCTTAATGACTCGATCAAACTCGACCGCCCCGCTCGCATAAGACTTTTGGTCTGCCGAGAGCGTCTGACGGGCCTGCGGCAAGATCGTAGCGTGATAGAGCAGGGCAGTTTCAGCCGCTCGTTTCGACTCTGTCACGAGATCAAGAATCAGTGCCTCGTATCGATCAGAAAGTTCTTCTACCGAACTGTGAGCAGCCTGATGCTTTAATTTCGCCTCGTTCTCTATCGCATCGTACTTCTCACGCCAAAGAGGAAGACTGAACTGAACTCCGATCGCCCACGGATCTTCGCCGACGTCGACGACCGACGATGGAGGACGATTATCGTCGGTGAAAAAGTAGCTCGCAGAGACCATCATTTCGGGACGCCGCTTCAATCTCGCCACTTCGATTCCCTGCTTGGTCGCTTGAGTTCGTAGTCGAGCTGCTTCAATCTCCGGTTGGTTGTTCAGCGTAATTTGGTGGATTGCGCCAGCCGTTAGTTTGGTTACACCAACATTCAATTCGGCTGGGGCCTGGATGGGTGTGTCCACCGAACGACCAAGCTGACGATTAACCTCAATTTCAACGGCCCGGCGCTGCTTATGAAACGCCAGGAGACGTTCTTCCAGTTGCGACAATTCAAGCGTTCCCAAAAGAACATCGCCCTGAGAGGCATTACTAGTCGCAATTCTCGCATTAGCAACATCGATCAGCGACTTCAGAAGTTCCTGGTTGGCTCTCGTAATTTCAATCTGCTTGTCAATCACATACAAACGATACCAACCCGCACGAACTGCCGCAGTAACTCGCAATTGCTCTGCTATAAATTCGGCGCGGACCGCCAACGCTTCATAGTCGGCTCTTCGTTTTTCCACATCCAACCTTCCAAACCATGGAAGCTTTTGACTTAGATGCAAGTTGGCTCGCTGCGATCCAGCAGCCGTTTCAATAGGATTTCCGAAGAAATTGGCACCCAGCTTCGGATCAGGAAGTTTATCAACGTATTTAGATCGAGCTGATGCTGCTTTATACTGCTGATGCAGGCGAATTAACCGAGGATTCTGGTCCATAGCCGTCTGAATCAGGGCATCTACCGAGTCTGGCGTCACCTGGTCCGCAACAGCAAGCTCGTCACGGCTCACACTTTCCGACTCATTATCCTGCTCGGATTCTCTGGTATCCCGATAATTTACTTGCTGGATCAACGAATCAAGTGCTGGGCCGGTCTGATCAATTGGAAGCAGTTCTTTGTCCCGGGCAACTGCATATGGCAACTCCCGTCGTTTTTCACTTCGAGCCGAAGGCGAAGTCGTGCAACCCGCCAGAATTGCGAGGCACAAACCTGATGTGATGATGGTTTGAATGTGTGGCCACATGAAGCACCTCACTTAATAAAGTCATTACCCTACGACGCAGGTATTTGTTGGAATTAGATGTCAACGCAGGGTTAGGAAAAAGGAGGCACGGTCTACTATTTCTTTCGGCCTGGAAGATAGGCAACTTGTCAACAATATGCCAAATCTGTCGATTTTTCCGTTTATACCGCTTCGGTGAGTGAAAATTGGTGTTCAACAACCAGCTAGCAAAGGTGCTACGACCGTACAGCAAACAGAAATCCATCAAGATTCATCAAGATTAAAGTGAGTTAGAAAAAGATGGCCGTGTCCGAGCATTTACTCTGGAATCGCGAAGTATCGTTCTGGAAGCGCTGGACAGCCGCGCGAAGTGATGCCAAACCCTCTTCGGTCGAAGTGCTCGAATCCGGGATGAACTGTGCTTCCCCCTTCTTGGGAATCTTGAAGCCCGCTGAAATCGGACGACTCAGCATCTTGTCCTTGTTCATCAGCAAGCCAAATGCCATCTTCATAAACCATGGAACCTTCATTTCCATCCCATCAATCGCGGCGTCCATTGACTGAGCGAGATGTTGGAGAATTTGTCCCAATGTCCAATTGCCCACGGTACGATTCTGGCCCTTGGCCAATCGTTCTGCATCGGCCAGAAGTTCGTCCAGGGAATCGTAATGAACGTCCCGTCGCTCAGTCACTTTCTTGGTATTTACAGTCATTACAAACTCCATGCTTTTAACGCGAGTCGCGACGCCGTGGGCACTCGACAGTAGTTCCGATCTAAATTGCATGTGCGTCATCGAATCACATGCTGCTCACTGCGCAAGTGTAATGCAGCGATCACGCCTTAGCAAGTTCCTGGGGTTATCCAGGCAGAGCAGGGCAATGGGACTCGTTTCGATGCGGCAGCCAGCTCTGCGTAGTCACTGCTTCATATCGATGCAGACCATCTCTTTATCGCTGCGAACGTAAAGCTTACCCCCTGCCAGCGTAGGTGCCGTATAGCAGGTTCCTTTTACAACCTGAGCTTTGGCCGTTTCGCTGTAGCTTTCAGGAGTAGGCTTTGCCAGAACCAGTTCACCGTATTCCGTAATTATGATCATCTGCCCATCGGCAATAATCATCTTTCCTTTACCAGGAAAACGTGACACCCATTTCTCCTCTCCCGTGGCGAACTCGACACACTTGAAGATGCCCGGTCTGTCGTGAAAGCCATACAGGTTTCCGTCAAAGAGCATCGCTGTTGCGTGGTGTGTTGCCAGCGCATTGTTCATGTAGACCTGTGTCGCCGTATCATCGGAAATTTTCACCAGCTGGCATCCAAATCCGTAGGACGCTGCCGTGAAAATCTGGTTGTCCGCGCCGACCACCGGTGTCACACAATTGACTCCACGCTGTGCATGGCGCCAGAGTTCACGTCCAGATTCTGGATCATGACCGACCAGATTGCTGGCGGTGAGCACAAGCAGTTGTCTACGACCGTCAATGGTGGCAAACGTGGGAGTGCTATGATTCATTTTTTCTTCGAGTGACTGCCAGATCAACTCGTCATTGGTTTTGTCAAACGCAAAAGCATGGATGCCGGCCAGCATGATCAGCCTCTCGCCGTCGACAAGCGGTGAACAGGACACTCCTTCTTCATGAAAGAATCTCCGCATCTCAAATTTGTCGTAGATATTGAATGACCAGACAGTTTTTCCTGTTGCTGATTCCAGGCAGTACAGTTCTCCCGAGGCCCCCATCGCGTAGACATGGTTGCCATCAACCACACGGTGTCGAACGAGGGCCAAAACTACGCCCCTGCGCAAAATCGGCATCCGAGTCGACTTTCCAAACCTCGTCTCCGGTGTCAGCGTCAAAACAAACAATCTTTTCACGTCCCTCTTCGCCGAACATCGTGAATACTCGGCCTCCGGCTACGGTGAGTCCGGAGAATCCAGTGCCGAGGCTCTTTCGCCAGAGAATCTTCGGGCCAGTTTCGGGGAATTCGTGAATCAAACCAGTCTCGTCTGAAATACCATTGCGATTTGGTCCGCGCCAATGAGGCCAATCGTTTTTTCGAGTCTCCGCTTGCGAGGCCCTCGGTCGGTTCTGCGATTTCTCCGCGGATCTCTTTTCTCGCGGCACCGCAGATTCGACGGTCGTAGTCGATGCCAGCGAACTGGAATCAGGAGCAGCAGCGTTTGTGGAAGACTCAGAGCAGCCGGATGCCAGCGTGATTAAACAGAACAGGAGAGGCAACGTGGATTGATATAACACGATTCGTTTTCTAACTCCTGATACATTTAGTCGGTTGTTTGATTTCAACCGGATCATTTCATCATGGGTGTTTCGTACGTGGGCCGTAGCCCTTGGCGGAACTATCAGGTGCCAATCGGAAATCCCCCTGTTCTGCGTTACGGAACTTCGGATTCTGACCGTAGATGCCGTTATTCTCAAACGTCGGTAATTGCACAGATCGCTTTGACTGTTCAGGGCGATCGATGCAGTACCAGAAATTCTCGGAGAACTTAAAGGACTCCGGATCCGTCCCTGTACCGACATTGACCATGGTACCAAGTTCATCACTACGGAAGACAACAATATTGTTGGAAAACTGACCATTGCGACACGCGACAAATTCCTCGTTGCGGTTTTCCTGCAGGATGCGGATGCCCCATCGAGTGGGGCGGTAGATGGTATTGTGGTGCACGTTTGCACCATCGACGCCTACATAGGCGATCGGAGCCATGGATCCAATAAAAGTACAATCTGCAACCGTGATCTCTTTCGCTTCATAGCCTTGTGGTTTCGGGCGAAAGTATGGCAGCCCAGTACTGCCTCCGATATTGATCGCACGCCCACCTGCATTTTCAAACCGGCAATAACTGACGGTGATATTTCGGCTGCCACCTTTCATTTGGACCGCGTTACCGAAGACTTTATCACCTTCACGAAATGTCGATTCGGAGATAACTCCGCGGTGGCATCCCACCATATCGATGCCAGAACCTTTCTGGCCCCAGCGCTGGACAACACAGTTTTCGATCAGGAAATCGTCGACACCCGAAAGCTTGATCCCGTCATGATTCCGATCCGAGCCAATATCTTTGACCGCCAGACCGACCAGTTTGACGTGATGGGCGGGGGTGTCAAACGAGCCACCGTCGTCGATATTGAGCCCATTCGCCCGAGCTCCGGTCAGCACCAGATTTTGCAGTTCGACATGCACCGGATTGGTCAAATGAAGGCAGGAATTACCGCCCTCGATGACCGGACGTTCGTCAGGGTTGGCCGCAGCAATCAGGATCGGCTGTTGTGCCGTGCCCCGTAGATTATTCAATGTCAGCCCGCCACGATAGGTGCCCGGTTCGAGCAGGATCGTTGTCCCTGGCCGAGCGGTGCGCGCCGCACGCAACAGCTCGTCAGCATTGCGCACTCGGATTTCACCTCCGCTGACTGTTGCGTTTACCAGCAGCATCACCACGATACCGAACAGACCGGCAATCATACGTTCGGTACGGGCCATTTGAGTCTGTTTACTTCCACCACGATCGACTAGCTGCGAGTTTTCAAACGGAAGTTCTAGTTCAGGACGCATCAGGACAAATGTAGATTCGGAAAAACTCGAAGGGGGAGAGACTTTGCTTACCAACTCCCCCTATTTTCATGAATCACTTGACGTGAGTCAAATAAGTTACCTATCACACCGGGGGAACGTAATATCCTCAAACTCGCCCCACGAAAATTCCGTGCTAGCGGCGAGGGTATTTCTGAAACTCGATATAGCCTTCGTGCTGTTCACCTGTTGCGGGGTCAGGAAGGCTGTACAAAGTCAGTCGCTGCCCTAATTCGACTCGGTAAGTTTCACCTTCTTCAACCTGGATGGCATCTCGCCAGGCGGACGCCTCCAGACCCATCTTTTGCAGATTCACACCACCGCCTCCGGACGCCGTGCCACGCACATACCACAGGAAGGCACCACCTGAGGTTGCTCCGGACGCACTGCAATGAGGAAACTGAAGAGTGACAATCGTCCCTGGTGTCACGATGCGAGAGTACGCAACAGAAACCGCGCCGTTATCGGTAACATCAAGTCGATCTATCGTCACATAGCAAAAATGGCCAGTGACAATTCGAGGATCAAAGAGGACCAGAAGAAGAGCCCCAACAATCGGCGCAAGAAATATCACTCGCAAAGAAATGCGAAAACGGCGTTTCTTACCAGTGCCCGTCATCTCTTGTGTTCGCCACCTGACAATTCTCGAGGAAACCTATCTACATATATAGTATGTGCCGCGAAGCATCGCCCAACTATAACGTGATGAAACCGGTGAATCAACGTAGAAGACCAACCGGTGCACTAAGGACGTTTGATCGGCCAGGGTTGTACGCCCACGCGATCAGCCCATGCCTGCCACTTCTCGATCAGCTCCTGCTTTTTCGCTGGCATCTTATCTGATAGATCGTGCAGTTCCGTTCGATCCTCCTGCATGTCATACAATTCCCACCGAGTGGGCTGGTCTCGGCGATAGGCCGAAACAATCTTGTATCGACCATCCCGCAAAGCCAGGTTGCCATGATGCTCAAAACCGAGCGCGGCTGTACGATTCACCTCCCGTCCAGCCAAGGCAGGCAACAAGCTCACTCCTTCCATCGGCTGAATTTGCTGGTCGTCGTGAAATGTGAGTGGATACTCCGCTTGAGCGGCCTCCACAAAGGTCGGCATCAGATCAATCAGATGAGAAGGACTGTGAACCAGCTCGCCCCGCATCTTCTTTTCCATTCCGTCTGGCCAGTGCACGATAAAAGGAGTACTAATCCCTCCTTCGTACCCATCGTGTTTGTAACCCCGAAAGGGTGTGTTCGACGCGTTGGCCCAACCAAGTCCATAAGCGACAAAAGTATCCTCGCCACCGGGCATCGTGTCTGGGCCAGTCCGCACCCAACGGCCGTCACGCGTTTGCATAGGTGGCCAGATCTTTGTTTGCAAGTCATTCGGACCAAATGGCTTGAACTGGAAATCCTTCTTCCTGCCTGAATTATCAGCTCGGCCATAATACTCGGCACAACCTCCGTTATCCTGCAGATAGATGAAAATTGTGTTATCCAGCACGTCCTGCCGACTCAGCTCCTTGACGATCTTGCCAATCCCCTGATCCATCCGATCCACCATCGCCGCATAGGCTTCCATACAACGGATATCCCACGCTTTGTGCTCGAACGCGTCCCAGTCCATCGCACCGGCACTCAACTCCCAATGTTCCTCGATCACTCCCAGCTTCTTTGCCTGAGCATACCGTCGATCTCGAATCGGAGCATACCCATCGTCATACTTTCCTCGGTACTTGCGAATGTCTTTTTCAAACGCGTGCATTGGCCAGTGAGCACTGGTGTAGGAGACGTAGAGGAAAAAAGGAGCTGTCTCGTCCTGCCTGAAATGGTCCGCAATATAGGTCACCGCGTTATCACTAATCGCATCGGTGTAGTAAAACGTGTCCGGCTGATACGCCTCGTCATTCACCGGCGTGATAAAGGTGTTATCACGGCAGAGCGTCGCCGGATCCCAAAAACTGCCGGCTCCGATAATCGTTCCATAAAATCGATCAAACCCCCGCTGCAGCGGCCAGTTATATTGCGGGCCATCCGGGTTTACATGTTTGGTGACATGCCACTTTCCGGACATGTAGGTACGGTAACCGGAATGCCCTAAGACCTCGGCAAGTGTGACACAACGCGTATTAAGATCACCTCGATAAGCATCGAAACCACGATCACCGGTCATCAGACCGATGCCAGCCTGATGGGAATAGAGCCCGGTCAGCAAGGCTGCGCGAGTCGGACAGCAACGGGAGGTGTTGTAAAACTGTGTAAATCGAATCCCGTTGGACGCCAGTTTATCCAGTTGCGGAGTGCGGATTTCGCTGCCATAGCAACCAATATCGCTGTAGCCCATATCGTCGGCCATAACCAGCACAATATTGGGCCGCGCCGCCCAGGCTTCGCTCTCACCGCTCGACCACATAACTGCCGCGATCGCCAAAATCAGCCAGTTCCGCTTGCCCATCTTTTATCTACTCCTGCCGCTCATCGACACGATGTCGTTCCCAACCGCAAATCACCGGCGACTAAACGTATGTGTCGTAAATATCCACAGAGGCCCAGTTATCTTTATTCTCTGCAATGAACTGCAGATGTCGTGGATGCGTTTGATACTGGTCGTGAGCCGCTTTATCTTCAAAAACGACATGCAAACCAACATGATATGTCTGGTTGTTTACCTCACGAGTAAATTCTGCTCCGCGGGCTCCAACACTGTAATAGACGGTCCCGTCGTGGTCGGTCAGGTAGTTATTACAGGCGTCAATGAGGTGGCTCACCGCATCATCGCTGGCATCGGTCAGAGTAAAAAACACCATGTGGGCTACTTGTTTGTCAGACATTTACAATCCTTATCTTTCTGTTTCGCTATAAGCTCCGCCGGCTGCACATACCGGTAGATCATTTCACTGCTTCGATTTTAACGGAAACTGCTCTGTTCGGTAGATCTCCGGCGACTTTCCAGAACGACGCTGATAGCCAATGTACGATTCGGTGCCGGCCAGTTTACCAACGAGTTCCAGTCCTTTGCGTGGTCCCAGAACGGAAAGTGCGCTGGCCAGTGCATCTGCCTTCAGTCCGCTGGTTGACAGCACACTCACACTGCCTCGCCCTTTGACCGGAATGCCTGTCCGAGGATCAACGATATGTGAGTAGCGTCGGCCCCGATATTCCAGATACTGGTAGGCATCACCACTGGTCGCCAATGCCACATTGGCCAGCGGCTGCAGCATAATGGGAGGATCATCAGGAGAGAGATTTCCAATGGCGGCCGGCCAACCTTTTTTCCCGGGAGGCGGGTCGCCAAACAGCACATCTCCGCTGGCATTGATCACGGCAGAACGAATTCCAGAGGAAGCCAGAATTTTCATCGCTTCGTCCGCGGCATAGCCTTTGCCGATGGCGCCCAGATCAATCAGCAATCCTGGTTTGAGAATGGTCACAGCCTGCTGCTCGGCATCCAGCTTAATAAATTGGCTTCCCACAAAGGCTCGTTCCTCCCGGATTCGCGAAATTGCTGGAAACTCTTTCTGCCGGCGTGCTCGACGCCACAATCGGGTAATTCTTCCAATAGAAACATCGAAAGCACCCTTGGATAACTCCCAATAGAAGACCGATTCCTTCAGCACAAACCACAGGTCATCACTGACTTTGAAGTGTTCCTTGCTCTGACACAATTGGTTCACTTCACTATCTGCCTGATAGTTGCTCAAACGAGTTTCAATCTCGGAAATACGCTCAAATGCTTGCTGGCATGCCTGGCTGGCTACCTGCTGGGACGGGGCATACAGCGAAATCGTGAACTGAACGCCCATCAATTCAGCCGACTCTGTAAAAAGACCAAGTTCCTGTTCCGGCAACGATTGCTGAGCGCTGGCCAGACTTGGCAAGCAGAACAATCCGACCGCAATTGCGCAGCGGCAGACCCAGAACGTATTTCCGCCTGACTGTCTGGTCAATCTACCTGTCATGATGCCTGTCATCGTATTCCATACCTTGCGGAGCGTGAACAGCCGCGATTCTTATCATTGTACTGAGACTGGTTTACAAGTAAGCTAGACGAGTAGGTTTTGTTGCGGATTTACCAACAAACCTCGGTCAAGAATCAGACCTCAAAACCCTTTGCATTATTACGACCTTCGAAGCGGAGCATATATATGAGTAACGACTCGAAATCATCCACAAATACCAGACGTGACTTCATCAAAAAGTCTACGATCCTGGTCGCCGGTAGTACCGTTGCCGGCAATCTGCAGATTGCCCGTGCGGCTCACGCCTATGGTGACGAAGTCATCAAAATCGGCCTGGTTGGCTGCGGTGGCCGCGGAACCGGAGCGGCAGTGCAGGCCATGAATACGAACGGGGACGTCCACCTGGTTGCCATGGCTGATGTATTCGAAGATCGTCTGCAGGGATCGTACCGAGCGATCAAGAGCAAGCACAACGACAAGGTCAAAGTGACGCCGGAAACCATGTTTGTCGGCCTGGATGCGTACAAAAAGGTGATGGAATCCGATTGTGATCTCGTCATCCTGGCAACGCCTCCTGGATTCCGCCCACTCCACTTTGAAGCTGGCGTGAACGCTGGAAAACATGTCTTCATGGAAAAACCGGTTGCTACGGATGCTCCCGGAGTTCGCCGCGTACTCGATGCCAACAAAATCGCCAAAGAGAAGAACCTCTGTGTTCAGGTTGGCCTGCAACGTCGCCACGAAGAAGCTTACATCGAAACGATGAAACGCCTCCACGACGGAGCGATCGGTGATATCGTACTCAGCCGAGCTTACTGGAACAGTGGTGGAGTCTGGGTTCGACCACGGCAGGCAGATCAGTCAGAACTCGAGTACCAGATGCGCAACTGGTACTATTTCAACTGGCTCTGTGGTGACCACATCAACGAACAGCACATTCACAACATTGACGTGATTAACTGGCTTGCCAATGATTTCCCTGTATCCGCTCAAGGGCAGGGTGGTCGCGAAGTCCGAAATGGGAAAGACCATGGTGAAATCTATGACCACCACCTGGTCGAATTCACTTATGCCAGCGGCATGAAGATGTTCAGTCAGTGCCGCCACATTCATGGGTGCTGGAACAGCGTTTCTGAACACGCTCATGGTACAGCCGGCAACTGTGACATTGCAGCCGGTCGTATCTGGGATGCGGAAGGAAAAGAGCTGTTCAATGCCCGCGGCCTCGGCCGAGGCGGTCACCAGCAGGAACATCACGACATGTTTGCTGACCTGCGAGCTGGCAAACGACCAAACGAAGGTGACTATGGTGCGAAAAGTACCATGACCGCTATTTTGGGTCGTATGGCAACCTATTCTGGAAAAATGATCAAATGGGATGACGCCATCAACTCAGACCTGAAACTTTGCGATGTCGATGCCTTGTCCTCACTTGACGACGATGCTCCAATGACTCCTGATGCTGACGGCAACTACAATGTCGCTGTCCCCGGGAACAAGAACACCGTCGTCCTGTAACAGGAATTCTTCAATCGACAGGGAGCTGTATCCATGCAGCTCCCTGTTTTTTTATCCACACAGATTTCACACTATGCCCAGACACACTCGACTCTTTCTTCTATTGGTCATCACCAGCTTACTGGGTTGCCAGACTGATTCAGCAGACCAACCGGTTCCAGAGGTTCCAGCAAGCCCAGTCTCCACGCCTGAGACCATTTCCCAGACAGAAGCAGAGCGAGCAGAACAGGCAGAACCAAAAACGGCTGCTGTTCGCCAGTTCAGATTTATTTACGCAGGTACATTGTCAGAATTGGAACCTGGGGCAGAGGTATCCGTTTGGCTCCCCGTTGCAACGGACACGCATGAACAACAGGTGCTGGATCGGGAAATCGAGGTTCCTGGCGAGTACGTCATCGGCAAGGAAGCTGGATACGGCAATACGATTCTGCATTTCACTGCTACAGCGAACGAGCAGGGGGAAGTCCCTTTTCAGGTTGTCTATCACCTCACGCGTGAGGAAGCATTGCTAGACTCGGGCGCAGACGTGTCGGAAGAAGAGGCCTCCAAATTCAAAATCGGAACGACCTTTGTACCTACCGACCAACAGCTGTCAGAACAGATACTCAAGGACACGGTACTCAGCGAAGACCCAGAGACGGCAGGACGGCAGATTTACGATGCTGTCAATCTCCACATGAAATACGACAAACCGGAAGGGGAAGATTGGGGACGCGGAGACAGCGTCTGGGCCTGTGGCAATGGATTTGGAAATTGCACCGACTTCCACAGTCTGTTTATCTCCGTCTGCCGCGAACAGAAACTCCCTGCCAAATTCGAAATTGGTTTCGCATTGCCGACCGAGCGTGGGTCGGGTACTGTGGGAGGCTATCACTGCTGGGCCAAGTTCGCAGTTGATGGCAAATGGGTTCCTGTCGACATCTCGGAAGCAGATAAAGATCCGACGCTGACAGACTACTACTACGGCAACCTCACAGAAAACCGCGTAACGTTCACGACTGGGCGAGACCTGACTTTAAATCCTGCTCAACAAGCCGGCCTGGTGAACTTTCTGATTTATCCCTATGCCGAAGTCGATGGTAAAATACATACCACCTTCCGCAAAGACTTCCGATTCGAAGATGTCCAGTAGCAGGTTTAACACTGGCAAACAAAGGGTGAGACCGTGACAGACACTCAGGTAGACAATTACGAAAAACTCGATGTGATCGCCGTCGGAGCCCATCCTGACGATGTCGAGATCGCCTGTGGTGGAACGCTGGCAAGTCTGGTAAATCGGGGGTACAAGGTCGGCATCATCGATCTCACTAACGGCGAACCGACGCCACTAAGCCCTGGTCCGGCCGCGCGGCTTAAAGAAGCGAGGAAAGCGGCCGACATTCTGAAAATCACCAAACGCATCACACTCGACATGCCCAACCGGGCACTTTTCGACTGCTTCGAACATCGTGTCACACTGGCCCGGGAATTTCGCAAGTACCGACCCAGCATCGTCATAGGATTTGGTGACAAAACTCCCATGGCGTCGCCTGATCATTACCAGGCGATGCAGATCACGGATGCGGCCGTCTTTTATTCCCGGTTGAGCAAATGGCCCGAACACTTTGGGGAACTACCTCGGCATACCATCTCCAAACACCTCTATTTCCGCCTGGCCTTTGAACCGATGCATCACTCCTCACCAGGTGGTCACATCACCATGGACATCAGTGATACGTTGGAGCAAAAACTGGAATCCGTCCGGTGTTATCAAACTCAGTTCCCTCCAGAAAAAGCGTACGTGTTCGACCGCGTGCGAGCATTCGCCATGCAGGTCGGTGCAGAAGCTGGATTCCAGGCAGGTGAAATCTTCTATCCCACGCGCCCGTTGGGCACAACCGATCTGATCCAAACACTGCTGGGTTAACTCGAAGAAACCCACAGTTGCACGGCATCGCCAATCTCGGTTGTCTGCTATTGCCTCACTCTACGAACCTTGACTATGGTTACGTCGCATAAGGTAAGTTCGTGTGGCCCCAGAGTTTTGTGGTATGACATCTTTATTTTTGTTGGCTGATGATTCTACGGTGGAAGTAGCTGAGAAGATTAATCTGCTGGACATGCAATGGACCGAAATGGCCCGAGCCATTGGCTTTAGCCTGCTCACATTCCTCGCATTTTATCTGGCAGCCAGAATTCTCCAGAAGGTTGCCGAGCGTCTGGGGCGAACTCAGCGTATCGACGAAGAACTGGCGATCTTCATGGGACGCGTTGTAAAAACTGCGGTCATGGTGGTCGGACTGATCACCGCTCTATCCGAGCTTGGTGTCGATGTATCAGCGCTGGTTGCTGGTCTGGGACTCACCGGATTTGCACTTGGCTTTGCACTGAAGGATACGATTTCCAACGTGCTGGCCGGCGTGTTAATCCTCATTTACAAGCCGTTTGAAAAATCGAACTTTATCAGGGTCAAAGGGTATGAAGGAACAGTCATCAGTACAGACCTCCGTTATACGGTGTTACAATCTGGTGACGAAACCAGACTGTTCGTCCCCAATTCACTGCTCTTTGTGGACGCTATTTCTGTCTCCCAGAGTGCCCCGGCAGACGAGCCAGCGTCGGAAGCATAGCCGCCCACCATCACACCGAGCTTGAAATTAATGGTGCGCAGACAAAAAAAGGAGCCCTGAACGTTTTTATGTTGTATAGGGTTTACCCTGCACAAACAATTCGCCCATACCTATGGCATGGAGCCTTTGGCGGTGTGAATGACGTTTCTTTTTCACCTTGAAAGACTCCTCTCCAGAATAAGATCTGGTTGAATTCTCTCACTTCCGCTGGAACAGTCAA
>CALKGE010000009.1 GCA_938084685.1 uncultured Pirellulaceae bacterium | reverse complement strand
GGCGCGCTGTATCAGGGTTCTACGCCGTGTACCGCGGCGGCAGTTGGATCGGCGAGGCCGCAGGTTGTCGGTCGGCGGGCCGCCGCAGGCACTACCTGAGCTCCCGGAGCAACAGCCTCGGCTTCCGCGTGGCGTTGGCCCCAGTTATTTTTCAACCACTGAAATAAAGAACACCAATGAAAAAATCATCATCCAACAGCACTGCTGCTTACCACGCTACGGATTTTTGCTGAATGGAAAATCGCCGAGCGTTAGCGATCCGGAAACTGACGAACAATGTCCCAATCTCAACGCACGACCATCGTTAAGGCAGGCGTGTGACTGACCCACAAATTTGACAGGCTCTATGAGCCAACCTAATGAGGCGAAAGATGATTATGAAATTTTTCATTACCACACTCTTCATTCTTTGCCATGGCATTTGCCTGGCGAAGGATTTGCCTGATGGTAAAAAAAACAACTCTTCGTTAAGTGCGGAGAAGGCCGCTGAGATGATTTCAGAGGCAAATAGAGCGAATCGATATTACCTGAACCTTAACCGTCTGACATCAATTGAACCCGATGTTGCCAAGGAATTGGCAAAGCTGAAATCTGAAAGCGGAGATCTCCTCCTAAATGGCCTGACTTCTATTAACAAAGAGGTTGCTGAAGAACTGGCTCGGTTCAACGGCTACAAGCTTCAACTTAATGGCCTGACCAATATTAATAACGAAGTGGCCGGAGCACTAGCGAACTTTCAAGGGAAGGTGCTGTCTCTCAATGGACTCGCTACCATCGACAAAGAAGCCATGAAGGAATTGGCGTTGTTCAAAGGGGATTGGCTCATCCTTGGTTTGACTTCACTTGATAAAGAGGATGCTCGGGAATTTGCAAGGGGCGAAGGAAATGGAATGTCGTTTGATCGGCTTTCTTCCATCGACAAAGAGGTGGCCCATGAATTGTCTCGTTTCATGGGCTACATGCTCACCCTTGATGGCCTAACTTCCGTTTCTAAGGACGTGGCTCATGAGCTAGCGAAACTTCGACCGCGTTTAAATACCCCAAGCAAATTCCTCCGGCTGGATGGTCTGACTTCGATTTCCAAGGAAGTGGCTCACGAACTGGCCAAGTTCCCCGGTCAGTTGAGCCTTAGTTCCCTGAAGTCAATGAATAGTGCGGTGGCTCGGGAATTCGCACAATACCGAGGCAACAGTTTGGATCTTGTTCACCTCGAATCAATCGCTCTCGATGACCTGAACATGCTGAGATCCGCTCTACGGACACCCGTTTATGAAGACACACATTCTTTCGGCGGCAACCGGTACATGTTGCCCCGCAAACTCAAAGACGGCACAGACGCTAAAAAGAAGAATGGCAAGTTGATTCAATTCCATCAAGACGGATCGAAGATGACGGAAACTGTCTACACCAATGGTTATGTTGTTTCTCGAACTGAATGGAATGAAGAGGGAAAGCTGACGAAAGCAGAGAAATATGCTGTTGATGGATTTTTCGGTATGGAGGGGCAAAGCGTTGACACGAACGAGGAAAACAAGGATCCACCGGACAGCACAGTTCAGTTGAGTGAAACACCTCTGGATGCCTCGCCCCCCTCAACTCCCAAAGTGGCAAAACCTGAACGGGAATATCCGTACGACGATCTCACCTATCGCGAGGGGGTAAACAAAGAACGTATTACCTACGCCAAAGGCGAGGAGGAGCCTTTTACAGGTGTCGGGGTTAAGTACCATTCGGACGGCCGCCCGAGTTGGGAATCTCAATTCATCAACGGTAAGCAGACCAGTTATAAGCAATACTACCGGACTGGTTCGAAGTGGAAAGAAACTCGCTTCGAAAATGGCAAACCAGCGTTGACATTGACATGGGATGAAGACGGCAACCTCATCGAAAAAGAGACGTTCTAGTTCGCGATTGTCGCTTGGCGATATGGTGCTTTGCGGATGTCCATGGGAAACTTATTGACGGATAGGGTCATGAAATTTCCATGATCGCCCCGCGGTTCACCAGTCGGATTTCACAATCTGTCAGGTGTGAAATGAATTCGACATTCTTCACTAAAGTCACTTTAGTCAGAGATCTTTTTATGAAAGTCATCACCAAACATTTCATACGTGTATGGATGTTGTCGCTGTCTGTTCTGACGGTTGCCGCGAGTCATGCACAAGAGCAGGGCCAACCACTGAATCCTGAATACGAAAAGTTAGTGGAACAGCTTGGTGATCCTTCCTCTGCGATTCGCGGCAGAGCGTACGCAAAATTGATCAAACTTGGTTTGTCTGCACGGCTAGAAATAACCGCCGCTTTACTCGGTAGTAATGCACAAGAGCGGGACAAACCGCTAAATCCTGAATACGAAAAGTTAGTGGAGCAGCTTGGTGCTCCTTCCTTTGCGGTTCGCCAACAAGCGTCCGCAAAATTGCTTGAGATTGGTTTGTCAGCACGGCCAGAAGTAACCGCTGCTTTAAATAGCCCAGATCCTGAAATTCGCTATCGAGCTCGAGTGTTTTTCGAGAGGTTTACAGCCTATGGGCTAGGGCAGTATTTGCTGCAGAACCCAAGAGAAATCGCATCTCTGAATCCGAGGCACGCCCGTGAATTGCTGGACAAGTCTCCAAAGGATGGATGGCTGAGGCTGGACGGGCTGGTTTTGATTGATAAGGACGTGGCCGTTGAATTGGCAAAGTTTGAAGGTACTGATCTGGTCTTTGGAGGCCTGAAGTCCATCGATAAGGATGTCGCTCAGGAATTGGCAAAGTTCGAGGGTGAGCGTCTGGGCCTTGATGGCTTGGAATCCATTGATGAAGACGCGGCCCGGGAATTAGCGAGCCTTAAAGCAGCTCTGGGACTTTCTGGCCTAAAGGTTATCGATAAGGCTGTCGCTCAGGAATTGGCGAAATCAATAGCCAATTCTTTGTCCTTTGATGGCCTGATGACAATCGACCAAGATGTGGCTAAGGAATTGGCAAAGTTTGAAGGTGAGCGTCTGAGCCTCAACGGTCTTAAGTTCATTGAAAGTCGCGTTGCTCGGGAATTGCTGAAATTCGAAGGTAGCAGTTTGTCCCTTAGAGGACTGGCGTTAATTTTTGGGGATGGGACTCAGGCACTAGAAATGATCGCTGGCTCGGGTAGTCCAGATGCCAAAATTCGAAGTCGAGCCCGGCGTATTTACGAGGAGTTGCCGCTTCCGGAATATTTGCTAAAAAATCCTCGCGAAATAGAGTCTTTGAATGCAAGGCAAGCCGCTCAAATTGTGGCCGAGCATCCCAGTCTGCTGTTTCTTCCGAAACTGACGGTCCTTGATTATTTCGATCCGGCGAAAGACAAAAACGTTGCCCGAGAATTGGCGAAGCACAAAGGCGTCTTGAGCCTGGGTGGCTTGGAATTCATTGATTTAGATGTTGCCCGGGAATTGGCGAACATGAAAGGACGCCTGTCCCTTGGAGGGCTGAAGTCCATCAACAAGTATTTGGCTCAGGAATTGGCGAACTCAACTGCAAAGTCTCTGCAGTTTGATGGCCTGAAGTCCCTTGATAGTAAAGCTACTCAGGAATTGGCAAAGTTCAAAGGTGAGTTTCTTGGCCTCGACGGCCTAGAATCCATAGATAAAGACGTGGCCCGCGAATTGGCTAAGTTCGAAGGCAAGATCCTGTACCTCAAAGGCCTGAAGTCCATTGATAAAGGAGCTGCCCAAGGATTGGCGAGCTTTAAAGGAGATTTGCTGGATAAGCCTTCAGCGGATGTATGGCTGAGGCTAGAAGGGCTGGTCACGATCAATCAAGACGTCGCCCGGGAATTGGCAAAATTCGAGGGTACGTATCTGGCCCTCAACGGTCTTAAGTTCATCGATAAAATTGTGGCCTCGGAATTGGTGAGCTTTCAAGGACATATTGATCTTCAAGGCCTGAAGTCCATCGACAAGGATGTTGCTGAGGAATTAGCAAAGTTCGAAGGTAAGCTTCTTGACCTCGACGGCCTAGAATCCATAGATAAAGACGTGGCCCGGGAATTGGCGAGTCTCAAAGGTCGCCTGGGGCTTCAAGGCCTGAAGTCCATCGACAGAGAAGTGGCTAAGGAATTGGCAAGGAGTGATGGAGAGATGGGGTTCGGCTCTTCCCTCAAATCCATAGACAAAGACGTGGCTCGGGAATTGGCAAAGTGGAAAGGTAAGTACTTGAACCTCCGAGGCCTAGAGTCCATTGATAAAGAGACGGCTCAGGAATTGGTAAAGTTTGAAAGTCACTGTATGTACCTTACTGGCCTGAGATTCATTGACAAAGATACGCTCGAAATCCTGAAGTCAAACCCAGCGATTCGGTTGCCTTCAAAATAACGCGATAACTCTCTCGCCGTTTACGTGCGCTGGCGCAAATCATGACGTCCGACGTAACAGGTTCTGATCGTGCTTCATCAAGGGCAAAATCAAACGAATTCGATGCAATTATTCGCTTGTTGCATCAGCCTGACACTCATCTCACAGGGGGCCTTTGCGCAGGGGTCTGAGACCTGGAGTAGGTAGGCCGCTGAGGTTTCGGTACGGATCGCCGTCTCCGTCCTGGGAGGAGAACATGCGGGTGCGCGCTGTACAAACAAGTGAAAGCGAGCGAGTAGCCGTGATTTCTGCGGTACTGCTTACGGAAGACTGCTACAAAAGTGATCGGGAGAAAGGCAGAATGCTTGAACAGAGCAGGCATTGGCTAGGTCGGCGCGGATCTTCAGACATAATAGAACTGCATCCGAGGACATGAAACCTAGATCAAGCAGCGCGGCGCATCCACTTGATCTGTAGTGGACCCCGATTTCTGGACAGCCCAATAAGGTGTATTCTCCCTTGGGGGAGTCACCTGGAAGGAGGTCCAGATGGGCGGGAAACGACGGAGGTTTTCGGGAGCATTCAAGGCGAAGGTAGCGTTGGCGGCAGTCCGCGGCGACAAGACGACGGCAGAGCTGGCCTCGAAGTTTGGGGTCCACGGCAACCAGGTGTCGGCCTGGAAGAAGCAACTTTTGGCGGGGGCGGCAGAGCTGTTCACAGACGGGCGAGGCCGGGAGCCTGCGACCTGCTCGAAGTGAGTCGCAGCGGCTTCTATGCCTGGCGACGGCGCGCTTTGTCTTGGAGGGAAGCGAAGGACCAGGAGTTGATCCCGGTCATTCACGATATCTTCTGGACGCACAAACGCCGCTACGGAGCACGCCGCATCGCCGCCGAACTTCGCCGGCGCGATATTCTTTGCGGCATCGCACGGGTGGCGAAACTGCTTAAATCACAGGGTTTACGAGCCATTCAGCCCAAGTCGTTCAAGCCGAAGACGACCGAAAGCCGACATCGCCTGGGCTACAACGACAACCTGCTTTTCGACCGACCAGACGCTACGAAGATCAACGAGGTTTGGGTGAGCGACATCACATACATTCCGCTCCGGACCGGTCGTTTCGGTTACACGGCGTTCTTACTCGACCTCTATTCGCGGAAGATTGCTTTCGCTCCAACCAACCGAAAGGGACTCGAACTCGCCAACCGCCGCTATCTCCACGCCTTACGTCATTTCAAAAAGAGAGTATTGTTACGAAGAGGGTTCCTTTCGGGGAGCTTTGCTCCCGCAAGCGTCCCACACCGCTTGCAAGACGATCACCCAAAGCCGAGGTTTTACGCCTCGGCTTTGGTCGTTTTATGGGCCGTGTTTTGCAGTCTTTTAGAAGGCGGCAACTTCCAGATAGCGTTCTCTGTTTTTCTCGAGAGTAAAAACGTGCGATCAGGTTTTGGACTGACTGCCCCAAGACTCTCGCGCTCTCTGCCGAGTTCAGCCGGTTTGTTTAACAGCAGCGTTGGGATCGGGGTCGGACTGGTTGATTTCTGCCACCGCCGACCTTCCGGTTAACAGGTCGCTATCGCCAAGAAAATTGTCAACCGAAATCGTGGCCACAGTGTTTGGTCTATTCCAACGTCCAGCCGTGTCATGAAGAAAGCCACACCCTGAATTAATTCGGGATATGGCTTTTTGATTTGAATTTCGTTTGTCTTACTCGAACTAGACCGTTGCTGATCGACGTCGCCCACGTCTGCCTGTGAAACCAACAATACCCAGTAGGCCCATTGCGATAGCGGTGCCAGGTTTGGGGACGATAGCCGCGGTCGCGGTGAGCTGAACGTTATCGTACTCAACTCGAGTGTTGGATCCGCTCGACGGCCCAGTCAATCGGATTCCTAGAGCTTGACCAAGCTGAGAATGAGTACCCGCTGTGACAAAATTCAAGGTCACATCCGCAAAAGTTCCAACCGTACTCGGGGCCGAAACGTTTGACTCAATCCCAACCGACACGCCTCCGGCAAGTAACTCAATTTGATAGCCGGCGAAAAGTCCGGGGTCGTTACGGTTACCAACTGCTACCGTCAAAGTATAGTTCGTATTGGCGGCAAGATTTTCAGTAAGCGTTTGCGTCAACGAACCCTCACTCGTTCCATAAAAGAAAGCAACATTGGTTCCATCTGCACCCGAGGGTGTGCCGTTCCCAGAGGCATTGTTATAGGAGGCGTTCTGGGGGTTCCAAACTCCAACGACTTTCCCACTTGTATTAATCGTCCATGAGGGAACGGTCCCAGCTGCCGATGAAGTTGTGTAGGCTCCATCAAAACGCGACGGCGATTCAAAGCTGGAATTTGCAACCGAGATCACACCACCCTCACACGAACCGCCATAGGTTGCAAAGAGCGTGATCAGCAAACCAGAGAAGCACCAAGCGACGGTTACGTTGTGGTTGATGTTACATATCATCATCTGAAGACCTTGATTGAGCCTTGAAGTTCACACTGCCGTCAGGAGTCTGACCGACGCGATTTGTACTTTGAGATGAGTTACAAAGTGGTCCCTTCGACCGTAATTACAGGCTCGATAATCAGGTTCGTTATGATCGTTAAAAAGTGACTTAACTGCTGACGCGGTCTGCAGAATCGGAGCAACCGCTACAACCGGAACTCTTTCGCGTCATGGTTTTGCTAAGCATCTCTCTGGGGTTTTCTAATCCGCCCTCTGCACGCCCCAATCCAAACTCCGCGAGATCCTTCGCAAATCACGCTCCGTCAAGGAGGCGATATTCCAGATGCTGGTAAACTGTTGCCGTCATGGTGGTCGGGAATCTGCAGCTTTTACATACATTGTGCTGCTATGTATCATGTGGATTAAAGAGATACCGTAAGCTCGTCCAAAGATGCCTTGAATGCCTCAATCCAAAGAACTGGTCGCCGCTTCGGCAACACCAATGATCCTCTCCGTGCTGAGCCATGGAGAAAGCTACGGATATGCCATCATCCAGCGCGTCAAGGAACTATCGGGAAACAAGATCGAGTGGAGTGATGGGATGCTCTATCCCGTGCTACGACGTTTGGAGAAGCAGGGACTGATCGAATCCGAGTGGCGAGTTATCGAATCTGGAAAGAAACGGCGGTATTACCAAATCAAGAATTCAGGGAAAAAGATGCTCGACGAACAACGAGCTCAGTGGCAGTTGACCAATCGAGTGCTGAATAAGCTATGGATGGGAGTGCCATGTTCGACTTGAATCGGAAAATTGAGCGTTGGAGATTATCCTTGCTAAGGGTTGGTAGCTTCCAATGGGATGAACTCAATGAGCTGGAGACGCATTTGCGTGACGCCTTCGATCAGCTTCTTGAATCAGGGATCTCAAGTGAAGAGGCTTTTTCAATAGCAACAAAACAAATCGGTGATCCCGTCGCGGTTAGCATGGAGTATCAAAAGAGCCGAGGCGTCGTGTACCGGATGGCGAGGAGTCCGGTTGTCGTTATTTCTGTTGTGACGATTTCTCATTTCTTATTGCATGTGACCGCGGTGTTGCTCTCGTTTGGTGCATCGATGAAGTACTTCGAAAGCGGTGACGAACCGACGGCTAGCTTACAGATTCTCAATACGATTGAAACGATTCTCGCCTTTCCGCTGGTCCTGTTGATCCAGCAATTACCGACTGGAGGTACGGGACATTGGGGGACGCTGATCTTCCTTGCTAACAGCTTCGTTTGGGGTCTTGCAGCATGGATCTACCTAACGCGAATCAGGAAACGTTCCGGCAGGAGGCAGTACGTTGCCTCTTTCTCGCCGCAGGCCACGGACTTGCCATAGTCCTCTTAATGATTTAAAGTGATGATCAGCAGGTGAATCGCAGGCGTCTCGGGAGCATCTACCTCAAGAGCGTCGATGAAAATTGGTGATAATTGACGCAAGTCACGATTTCCGCAAACGCGAAGCAACGAGAGGGAATTTCAGGATGACGTTTCAGAAACGAACTCTGCATCCAGTGCTTCTGACCGTGGTTGTGATGGCCGTCTGCGGGTCGGCAAGTGCGGCCGATCAAATCGCCGAGCTGGAAATCAAAGCTCAGGCAGACACCGCCCGCGAGGTGCGCACCGCGACTAGCCTTCTAGGTTCGCTAAAACAACCCGTCGACAATAACGACTTAATCAGGTCGATGCTGGAACAAGAGACACTGGGGGAACTCTTAACTTGGGTTCGGATCTCGGCAATGAGCCCCAAGCAACACAATCGTCTCCTAGATGATCTGCAGGCTTTCCCTTGCGATGACGGCACAAAAGATCTCCTTATCAACATGTGCAGCGAATACGGAACTGTGCATTCGCCACGCGAACAACTGGAACGGATCGTATCCAGTGGTCGATCATCCGCAACCCAAAGACCGATGTTGAAATGGGCCGCACTGGAACCAGAATCGGCTTTGGGATGGTTTCGCGATCAGAGCAGCTCTGGGGTGCTAACCAGAGGACGCGATGGCCAATTGGCTCAAACCATCCTCACCGATCTCCTCTGCGGTTTAGCCGTTTCGGAACCTCATCTAGCATTCGAGGTCTACCAAACATCTTCAAGAGAGAAGATGCATGAGTGGATACCGATGTGGCTGGCGTCAGCGTTTGCCGAACAGATGCTGAAGTCGGGAGATGAAACACATGTTCTGAAGATGCTTCAAATTCACTCCGCAAAAGACCGGATTTATGTTCTTCGAGGGATCTTTGGCGAGTTCGCAAGAAGTGGTGAATTCGATCAGGGGCTTCATTTCGTCACCAAGCATGATCCATCGCCCGAGGCGCGGATGGACTACCTCGGACATGTGTTTACCTATGGCTTACCGTATCACAAGATTGGAGTTGGCTTGGACTGGCTACTGACGACCACAACGGAGTCAAAGGCACCAGAGCTTGTTGGTAAAATTATCGCTGATCATCTATCTGGAGGAGGCGGAATCAGGGAACTCGAGGCCGAGGATTGGCTCGAAAAACAGAGTCCGGGTGCGATCAGAGATCAGGGTTATGCCTCGTTGAGTGAGGCACGTCTCAAGGTCAAGTTCTTTGAAAAGGCATTGCAGCATGCGGGAAGAATCAAGGATGAACCCTTGCGAACCGTAACGTTGGAGAAAATAGAAGAGCGTTGGCTGGAGCACGACCCCAAGGAAGCAAGAATGCGTTTGGCAGCGGCCAAACAGCCTCAAGAGACCGTTCAGGCTCCGCGCGACTTTGACGCGAAGTCGATTGCGTCTAAATCCGAAAGTCCGAGTGCATCCGAAGCAGAACATACCAAACTGAGCCCAAACCAAGCAGTCGTCGACCGTACTTGTAAATCGTTAAAGGACTTGGAGCCCGATCTATCCGAGGAGAACTCGGAAGATATTTTCAAGCGAATTGTTTTCGAAGACAAAGCCTACAAGTTGATTTTCGAGGAATTCCTTCGCGTTGTCGAAGGACATGGAACCGATGAATTGCTCGCGGCTGCAAAACAAATCAACAACATGAAGATGAAGACGTGGTTGGTGCTGCTCGCCGCCGAACAGGAACCCATGCGAATCTACCAAGATAGCGACTTGAAAAAAGCGATTAGCAGCAGGGAGTTGTTTGACGCGATCGCTAGAAAGGATCCGGCCCTTGCGATGCGTCTTATATCGCCAAATCAACCGCGAGAAGATAAAACAGACTCGCTTTACTTGATAACTGAACCCTCCCTTGATGTAAGAATCCGTGTCGCTACAAAACTTTTAGGTGTCGATATCAATGCTGGCCTGACGGCGTTGCTGAAAATTCACGCGAGCCTAGATAATTCAAATGGTGGTCGTATTCCCATTGGGACATTTGGATCATTGGGGATTCCAACGCTGCCTCCGGAGTGCTTACCCGGAATCATCGAAGCAATCGGGAAGCCAGAATATACGAGTATCAAACCTGACCTGATCAAGATGACCGTCACGCACACCATGTTCAACGGCGGCGTGCTATCAGCCACTCATAGCGTTGGGGAAATGCAGCTGAGTGGCGCCGATTTGGATCATGCAATCGAATGCATCACAAAAATGGGTGGATTCGATACGAATCCTATTGGGTTCGCCAACTGGATCTCGCAAGTTCGGCCTTCGGGCATTCCTGCCGCGCTCGTGAAATGGTCCGACCTTGACCTAAAGTCAGCGACCGACTGGCTGGTTCAACAGAAAGAAGGTTTGAAGTGGGCCCAAGCAATCAACAATGACGAAATCAGAAGCCAATTCCTACAAGGTTTCTCAGGCAAATGAGAGATTTGCTGGGTGTTTATGGTGAGTAAATGAAACGCAATAACTCTATCCGAAGTCCAAGGCCAACCATGAGGCTACTTGCGAACCGAAATCCGCAAGCGATTTTAATGGCTCTCGTCCTACTGACCGCCGTCGCTGTTGCAAATGATGAGCCCGCAGACGCTGCAAAGCACCGGTCGAACAGTCTGCCTCCGAACACGACCGTGGACGGACCCGCCGAGAAAGACGTTGACCTGCAACGAATCACAGCGCTGTCATCCATGCAATTCTATACACACTTTGCATTGATCCAAAAAATGCTGACACAGCGGTGGGACGAGGAGACCTTCAGGAAATTCTCCTTGTATGACCGAATGAATCTAAAAATGATGCAGGGCTACGAAAATCAATTCAAAGAACACAAAGTATGGGGACCGTTTCTCAAGATGAAGAACGCTCTACACCAACAGGTATACAGAGATCTAGAACCGTTAATTAACAAGAAACGAATGGGCGAAAAGCTAACCGCTGCTGACGAAGAGAAACTCATTGAACTGGACAAACTGATATTCGAAAAAACGATCAAGTAGTTTCGTCAACAGAATTCCGCCGCGTTACCTTGGCATGCTCTCGAAAAGCCGAGTAGCGCAGCTGGAAATCCAGGGGCGGTGACCCGAGAAAAGTTCGAAACGTATCAAGCAGGGGGAGCTCGTTTGTCGGCTACGAAACCAGCCGACAACCCAGTTAACGCACCGCGCCGAGAGTTCACGCTCTCGGCGTTTCGCGTTTCTTGCCTTTCTCGCGGGCGTTTGCGCCGATTCGGAGGCCCCCGCGGCGCTCTCGTTTTCCAGAGAGACAAACCGGGGTCCGAAAGCAACCGTGGGGGTTGCTTCCGCGCCCTAGAATTCGAGAGCGAAACTCTCAGACTCTCGGTTCGGCCAAAGGCCGTGGGTTAACAACGCGGTTGGTTTCGGTGGGCGGTGGCAACCACGCGCACGGTTAGTGGGGCGCAGCCCCTCCTTTGTCTTTTTGAAAGACTGCCGGCCGGATGCCGGCTCAGCTCTGGCAGGGATGCCACCAGGGCGGATGGAACAACACCCCCGCGCAGAATCCCGCAAAGACCGGGAACTGCAATCGGCTTCGATTAAGTTCAACGACCAGCGTAACCGGGCGGCGACGGTACGCGTTGATTTCAGATTCCGCAGGATTCGCCGCTCCGGTTCACGCGATTGATACTCATCATGTCCTCGCTTGGGCGAGATTGCTTGTCCAAAAAAGGTCTAGCCTTTTAGCGAGGTCGAAGCCTCAATGTTTGCAGGCTCAAACACTCTCAACCCAAGGAGGACGATGATGAGATTCTACAAACAACAGCACGAATTCTACTGCGGCGTCGATCTGCATGCAAAGACAATGCACCTTTGCATCGTCAACCAAGCGGGTGAAGTGCTGGTCCATCGCAACTTGCCGACGCGGCCCGGCCACTTCCTCAACGCGATTACCGAATACCGGCATCATGATTTGGTGGTGGGCGTGGAATGCATGTTCACCTGGTACTGGCTGGCCGACCTCTGTGCCCAGTACGACGTTCCATTTGTGCTCGGGCACGCGCTGTACATGAAGGCCATTCACGGCGGCAAGGCGAAGAACGACAAGATCGACTCGGAGAAGATCGCCATGCTGCTCCGCGGCGGCATGCTGCCGGAAGCTTACGCGTATCCGCAGAAGATGCGGGCCACGCGCGACTTGCTTCGGCGGCGGATGTATCTGATGCACCATCGAGCGGAAGCGTTGGCCCACATCGTCAACACGGCCAGCCAATACAATCTGCCACCGCTGACCAAGAAGCTGACCTACGCGGCCAACCGAGTCGGCGTCGCCGAACAGTTTACCGACCCCAGCGCGCGGCTGAACGTCGAGGCCGACCTGCAGTTGATCGATCACTTCGACGAGCAACTCCGTCGGCTGGAACTTCAACTTAGCCGCTCGGCCAAAGTAGACGATCCGCAGAGCTATTACTTGCTGCGGGGCATCCCAGGGATCGGCAAGATCCTGGCCTTGGTGCTGCTGTATGAGATTCATGATGTGCGACGCTTCCGCAAAGCGGGCAACTTCTTGTCCTATGCCCGCTTGGTCCGCTGCGTCCACGAATCGGCAGGCAAGCGATTGGGCAGCGGTGGCAAGAAGATCGGCAACCCGCACCTGAAGTGGGCTTTCAGCGAAGCCACCGTGCTGCTGATGCGGCAATTGCCCGCAGCCAAGCAGTATGTCCAGACACTGGCCAAGAAGCATGGCAAAGGCAAGGCCCTGGCCATCCTCTCCGCCCGACTGGGCCGCACGGTGTACCTGATGCTCAAGCGGAAGGAGCCCTTTGAAGCCAAGCGATTCCTCAAACCATAACAACACCGCAGCGGTCAGCGCTGAGCTGGACGTATAACTGTGGCAAGCTGAGGACGAGCGAAAGCGGGCAACCATATTCCTTGGACGGCTCCGCGGAGTCAGTCCGCCCCGGTTGCCTTTCGCCACCGTTCCTCGACCACATTCGTTTTGATTGGCCCTTGCTGGCCGCTGCAGGACACAACACCCGGGAACTTCGTGCAGACTGCCCTGCGTGGCGAGTGTGAACTAACTGGATGCCGCGGAGAGATTCGCGAGTAAGCCTGACGTTTTGAGTCGCCGCCCCCGCGGGTCAAGATGGGATTCTAAGGCTTCCGTGATGACGGAATGACCTTCGATAGATGTTTGATGCAGTCCGTACTCAGCGATGAGTATGGACGAGACATCCGGTACTGAACCCTACCCGCAGTCAACGCACTAAAGGCTCCCGTGAATCCACCGAAAAAAACTATTTCGGCTTACTACAAGTGTGCCCACTTGAGCCCTAAGGCCATATAGATGTTAGATTGCATTGTTTTGGGCTACCAACCAATTGGAATCCAATAAATCTTGTCTGCTATCTGAACGAATCGCAATTCGCCGATTTCGTGGCGGTCCGTATCTGGAATCGGGATTTTAATCTTGATCGAATGAAGTTTCGCTTCATCTTTCTTGTCGCTCGCCGTGTTCGTTACGGTTACGGGCTCGTCGTCCGTCACCAGTTCGGAGAACTGAATCTTGTCGAATGTGCGTTTGATCAACGGAGCGCTCTTGAAATTGCGCTTGAAGAATCTGTCGACATCTTGAAGTTCTTGCTTCAAGTCGGGCGACAATGAATCGAGATCGGGAAACAGTTTAAAGCCCGATCCCGGTGCGCCACCGTCCGCGACGACCTGGAAGATGCCATTTGCGTCCTTTTTGTCAATCAGAACGAGGCATTCGCGGAACAGCACGATACAGCGTGTTCTAGTATCGAGCGGTCGAAACGAGTCTTGCGCAAAGACTGCGGGCGAACATAGGGATAGTGCTGCAAGGGCGAGTAATGTGTCGATTGCTTTCATTGCACGGCTCGGGGGAGTTTTGCTCAATCTAACGACGGCGGTAACGGGGCCGCCGCCAAAAAACTATGATTTCAAAATTCGCGTCATCGGCGGCTCCCGTTCACCGCTTTGTTATCTGGCGATGTGTGCTTGCTACTTTCGTGTCGATGCCATGTTAGATAATGCTGGCCCCACGAAGAGAGCGATGTAAGCGATACCGCTGTCATCGCCCTGACCGGTATCGACTACGGCAATTTTGCGTCTACCGATTTCAGCTGCGAGAGTTTGCCCCTTGATCTCAGCTCCACCCGGCGACCAGCCCAGCAGTTCCACTTTGACTTTACCATCCTCGGTACGCTCAACGACCCTTCCGACGACGGGGCAGCCCCAGTCCTTCCCGTCGACTACTGCATTCCAAACAGAGGTGTCTTCTTCGCCTTTCTCAGCAAGGCGAACCCAGTGCGTTACGGCTCTGACATCAGATTTGCCACGCTTGAGCAGTTTTTTGGCAATCCACGATTCAACCATCGGGTGAGAACCTTCGCGAAGCGATTTCACGGGCAAAATGATCTTTGCGTAGACGGAACCTCTCTCGGACAAAGGCTGATCGTTTGCTAACGTCAACTGAGCTGTGATGGCGATGAAAACGAGCGTCCAGAAATTTTTCTTCCGATCGAATTTGGCGAGGTACTCCCACTTGCTGTTCCGAGCACACATCGCACCCGCTTCCTGCAGACTGGTTGAAATGCCAAACGCCTTGCCAGCAAGGATGTACAGCAGAGGTACGGTCAGCCCAATGAGTATTCCCGAAACCCACCAAGGCCACGGTTGCATGATCCAGTTCATTTTTTTGATTCTCCCGTGTCTCAGTTTACGTCCGTGACGTCGCAGATCTTACTTCAGCATTGGTATGTAGGCGTATCCGTCGGTCTGAAGGTTGACCAGTGCACTCAGCGCCGATACGGCCACATCCACTTGATCGCTGACTTGCGAGGGCTTTGCAGCTTTGCCAATGAGTGATTGTCCACAGACGAATACCTCTACACCAGTCTTTTTCAACTCGGAAAGACATTTGAGGTTCGGATTCGATCTGGTTTTGAAGCGAGCTGAGTACGCATCGTGATTCAATGCAGCCAGCGTTGCGTCACCGTGCAGAACGACCGCAATGTCAACCTTTGCGGAGTCCTTGCCGGCTCCTGCATAGATATTGACATAGCGGCAGACCTTTTCGATGGCCGAGTTCAATTTATCAGGGTCGCCACCTTTGGTGATGTCGACGACAAGCCTGCTGTTGTTGTGGGGCTGGTGAGCCGCTGCTGGTAGCTTCACAACCTTGCCATATTCGCGGATTCTTGGATTGATATACTGCGGCGTCTCCGACTGGGTTGACTGGTCAGACGCCACACCAAGACCAATTGCGCCACCGATCATGATGAGCGCGAGCAGTACTGGTTGATACTTCATTTGTGTTACTCCTTAGGATTGTTAATTCAATTCACAGTTGTTTGAAACAGTGGCTTCAAGCCGGTTGTTCCGACGCCTCGGAATCGGGTGACGGAATGTACTCAAAGGTATACGCCAACTCGCCCATGCCTTCAAGCAAGTCGAGTTGCGATGGGAGCAGTGGTGATAGGCCAAGCGATGTCGAATAACCTTGGCGCTCGATTCAATCCTGGCCGCGTTGATCTTTGGCTGAGCAGTTTCTGTTGTCATGGCTGAGTTCCTGATGGCGGAGTGCGGTTGGAGGAATGTGACTCGTCTTCGTTGCTATCCACAGTCGATTCGGTTGGCAACGCTTCCTGGCCGGAGTGCGGATCCACCGCACACGAACCCGACAGTCACGTCTTCACACCGAATCGAGGCAGCACCCATGCGTTGAGGACAAACCAGACAACCAGAATTCCAAGTGGCAATAGCAGTTCCTTCATGGCCTTTCCCTTTCTCAATTGCATTGTTACAAACCCGTTTCACAGGCAGCGGCATCAACCATCACGATGGAGCCAGGCTCCCGCAAACTGATTGTTGAATTGCCGTTCATATCTTATTGTTATTTCGTAATATCTCAGTCTTACGATATTTATAGCCAAAAAAAAGGGAGAAGCCTCCCTGTCGTCTATGAATTCAGAAACCGGCTCTCCACACAGGCCATAATATCCTGCAAATGCGGCTCGGCCACCTGGTAGTAAACCCGACGCCCTTCACGCTCACTGGTGAAGAACCCGCACCGCTGCATCAACCGCAGATGTTCCGAAGCCACGTTGTTCGGCACTCCACAATCCTCCGCCAGTTCGCCAACCGTGTATCGGCCATGCAGCAATAGCTGTACCATTCGCAAACGTACCGGATGCGCCAACGTCTTCAGGCACTCCGCCGCCTGAGCAAACTCCGCTGGACCACCGGCGGGCTTGGCTTTCGATTTAGTCCTGGTTTTCGCAGGCATTTTCAAGTCTCCTTACATTATTGTATCATTACATCGTTATATTACGATATTTTAATGAGAGTTTCTGAAAAAATCCACAGGACTGCTAATCGATGAAGGGGCTCGACGGGACTTGAACCGTATTCGGAACGTGCGGTGGTCAGCTACGTTGCCGCCAGTACCAGTTCGCACATTTTGGCGAGGCTGCTCACGACATGCGAGGGGTTCGCGGTTTGAAGTTGTGCTTCGGTTTGAGCTCCGGTCGTAACGCCAAACGTCAAGCCGCACCCGGCATTTTTCCCTTCTTCAATGTCGATGGTAGAGTCTCCAATCTTGGCGACCTGGTCGCCCGTTGCCACGTCGGTCTGCTTCATTGCCAGGTGAATCATATCCGGGGCAGGGCGTCCGTTCTCGACATCGCTCGCAGTTACCAAACCGTCAATCTCCTTGCCCACAACCCAGCCGATCTTTTTAACCAGTGATTCAGCCGTAGCTCGGTCATAACCGGTATTCAAAACGACCTTGATGCCGTGTTCACGCAATTTTGCAAACGTCTCCGACGCTCCCGGTTGCTGTTTGACGTCAAGCACCTCGTATGCACTGGCCAACCGTAGTTTGAAGTCATCGAAGATGGCCGCAACTTCCTGGTCAGAATGCGTCGATCCATCCAGAGCCAATACGTCACGAATCGCCTGAGACTTCTCCTTCCCAGCTCCGAACTCCTGAACCTGCTCCTGTGAGAACTGATAACCGGCAGCGTTGATGGCAGCCCGCACAGTCTTGTAAACCACATTGTCTTCATCAACTGTCGTACCGGCCATGTCGAAAACAACAAGTCTGATCATCGTCGAATTTCCTCTCTATCCTCTCTATCCTGGTCGTTTAAAATTGCCCCACAGCACGATGGCTTCTCTTATGATGGGGGGTGATTATTCGCTCCGAAACATGACTGTCCCGATTTCCAAGCGAAAAAACGTCGCCATCGAAATCCTGATCGCTGGCCCACCCATTGTATCATCGGGATCATCAGTACCATCAGGTTCATCAGGATCATCAATAACTGTTCTCCGTCGTGTTACTCTCGGACTGGTACCGCTGCTCAGCCCGCTGCGCGCGGCACGTTCAACCAGGTTCATCTTCTTACCGCCTGATGAAAGGTGAGATGACAGCTCCGATGAGGCAGGCAACCGCAACGACTCCAAAAACTAGTGACGTTTGCCCATTCAACTCGATCATCCATCCAATCAGCGGTTCCCCCAGTCCGGCGAACACATAGGCGAAAGTGTTCATCACCCCGGTTCCCGTACCGGCTCGCTCACGCCCCAAGAGGTCAGGACAGAGCGCCCAGAAAGCGGATTGAGGTCCATAGGCAAAGAAACCGGTCAACAGCAGCATCGGCACACCCAGCCAATGATCACGTGGCAGAAAAAACATTGCCAGCGAACAGACTGCCGCAAGCAACAGAAACAGGCCGATCACGCGCGAACGGTTGGAGTGAAAGACACGGTCCGACAACCAACCGCTAGTGATTGCACCGAGTGCCATGCCGATTGGCAGAGCGAGCGTCATCCACTTTGTGTCCGAGTTCTTCCAGTCTTCACCGAGAAAATGGACGGGAACCCAGATCAACAACCCGTAGCGAGCCATACTTTGGAAGCCGATCGCCAGGCTGGCAATCAGGAAACGCGAATCACTAAGCACGCAACGGTATCTCTGCCATGATGACTCGCTCGGCTCCATTTCACCTTGGGTCTCAGTCGCAGTATCGAATTCATCGGATTCGACTCCCTCATCCTGCGGCAAGGGCGGAAACCCCAGCTCTTCCGGGCGATCTCGGACAACAATGTAGTACACCACGCCACCAACGAGCAGCAACAGGACCGGAAGCCGAAATATCCATCGCCAATTGAGTTCAAATTCCAGAATCAACGTCGAAGTCGCAAACGCCAGTACTGACGCGCAGCCTGCCGCAAAAACATAGGCACCATAGACCTTACCCCGCGACGACTGTGGCCACCAGTTGGAAAGCACGCGACTTCCCGGCGCCCAGCCCATTGACTGAGCATAGCCATTGGCCGCCCAGGGAATGGTCAGGCTGGCAAAGCTCGACCCAAAGCTGACGATCCAGTTCAACCCACAAGAAAGCAGAGCACCGAGGCTCATCATTCGCCGGCCACCAAACCGGTCGCCCAGATTTCCGTTGATCGATTGGCCGATGGCATATGCCCACAACAGAATTGCACTGGCCCAGCCCAGCGTTGACTTGGAGATCTTCAGCTCCTGCTCAATACCGGGAATGGCAAATCCAAATGTTTGCCGACCGGTGTAGAAAAACAGATAGCAGAACATTGTTGCCAGCAGCATCCGCCACTGCGCGGCACGAAACCCTGCGGGTAATTTGTCTGTCTGATTCAAAGTGCGACTCGTAACTGCGACGGTCTGTGGGCAATCCAGTGTGTTGACGACAAGTCAATATTGGTGCATCATACGGAAACATCTAAGCAAAAGCTATCCTCCGCTGGAGAAGTTCAATTGACCGCTGAGCAGCATCCTCTGATCGGATCCATCGGCGAAGTCTCGGCTATCCTGGAATCGCTGCAATCCAATCGTTTGTTCGTGGTGATTGATAAACCAGCATACCACGCATCCGGAGCAGACGCCGTCCTGGAACCACTCTTCCTGCAGAGAACAACGACCTGGTTTACCAATTTCGAGTTGAATCCGAAACTGGTGGATGTGCAGCGCGGGGTCGAGGCTTATCGCGATTGCCAACCTGATTTCATGATCGCGTTGGGTGGTGGCACGGCCATTGATCTGGCGAAGCTGATCGGAAGTATTGCAGTCCAAGCGGAGTCAGCACGCGATATCGCAACCGGCCGCGCTACGATTGAGGTCCCCGGCAAGCCGTTGATGGCGATTCCGACGACGGCCGGGACAGGGAGCGAAGCGACTCACTTTGCTGTCGTTTACGTCGATGGTAAGAAGTATTCCGTGGCGCATCCCTCTTTGCTGCCTCGCTATGCTATCGTAGATTCGACGCTGACCGCGAGCCTACCCAAGCGAATGACGGCTGCCACAGGTCTTGACGCACTCTGCCAGGCGATTGAATCGATCTGGGCCGTCGGTGCAACTGAAGAGTCATTGGAGTATGCTTCGGAAGCAGCGCGGCTTGCCTTTGGAAACGTCGTGATCGCTACCAATTCGCCAACGCCCGCATCCCGCGATGCGATGTGCCGCGCAGCGCACCTGGCAGGCAAGGCCATCAACATCACCAAGACCACTGCCCCACATGCGCTGTCCTATGCCCTCACGTCGCGGCATGGCGTACCGCACGGAATGGCCGTTGCGATCACGCTGGCTCCGATGCTCGCCTTCAACGCAGGCGTGACCGATCAGGACTGCACGGATCCCCGCGGGGCTGCGGCTGTTCGTGACCGCATTGCAGGAATTCTGGATGTGCTGGGTACAGACAACGTCGAAGATGCCTGCGCGTCAATTAAAAACCTGCTGCAGAAAATCGACTGCCCAACGACACTGGAAGCGGTGGGAGTAAAAACGTCCGATGAACTGCAGACGATCGTCGATTCGGTCAACGTCGAGCGTCTCTCGAACAACCCCCGTCGCGCAAGCCAAAACCAACTTCTCCATCTTTTGCGAAATACGATACCATGAGTCAATGATACGGGACGCGAGTTGAACGCCGGGGGTATATCACTTTGTGCCTGTCTCGGCTCGCGAAACCGGTGATTGCCAGCAGACAAAAACCTGACGAGCGGACAGGTTTTGGGTCATTTGACATCTCAAAAGAGCTGATAGGTTATAGAATAAGTCACACGCACTGAGTGGCACCCAGTATCGGGTCAACAACTGGATGCACTTCGTCGAAGCTGCCGGGAGATCAAACCGTTGAGAACACCGTTCACAACCTTGGTAGAAAAGTCAGACTTCGACCAGAATGAAGAACATCCGAAACCCAAACATGCCATCCCCGGCCCAGTCAGACCCATATAAAACCTGAAAGGTGGTCCAGCAAAGTGAAGGCACTCGTCAAACAACACTCCGAACCAGGACTCTGGCTGATGGATGTACCTGAGCCGGAAGTGGGGATCAATGATGTCCTGATCCAGGTGGACCGTACGGGCATCTGCGGCACGGATGTACATATTTTCAAATGGGACGAGTGGGCGCAAAAGACCATTCCTGTCCCGATGGTCGTCGGGCACGAGTTTGTCGGCGAGATTGTGCAAGTCGGCTCGAATGTTTCGGACTTCCACGTCGGTGACGTTGTCAGCGGCGAAGGTCATGTTGTCTGTGGCCGATGTCGTAACTGCCTCGCCGGTCGAAAACATCTGTGTGGAGACACGAAAAGTGTAGGAGTGAATCGGCCTGGCGCATTTGCCGAGTACATTTCACTGCCGATGACCAATGTCTGGCATCATGATGCGTCCATCGATCGCGACATTGCTTCCATCTTTGATCCGTTTGGCAATGCGGTTCACACCGCCCTCAGTTTTCCGGTGCTCGGCGAAGACGTACTGATTACCGGGGCAGGACCGATTGGATGCATGGCTGCGGCAGTGGTGCGACACGCCGGAGCACGCTGCGTCGTGGTAACAGACGTCAATCCTTGGCGCCTGGAACTTGCCAGGAAAATGGGGGCGACTCGTGTCGTAGATGTGCGTTCGGAAACACTGGATGATGTGCAAAAAGAGCTGGGCATGGTCGAAGGTTTCGATGTCGGCCTGGAAATGTCTGGCAGTCCGGATGCGTTTCGCGACATGCTCGCTCACATGTGCCACGGTGGTGAAATTGCGATGCTTGGTATTCCTTCCGAAGAAATCTCCATCGACTGGAATACCGTTGTCTTCAACATGCTGACGATCAAAGGTATCTACGGTCGTGAGATGTACGAAACGTGGTACAAAATGACCGTGATGCTGCAAAACGGACTCGACCTGTCACCAATCATTACACACAGATTTCATTACACCGAGTTTCAAGCGGGCTTTGATGCAATGCTCTCAGGCGAATCCGGCAAGGTGATTTTGAACTGGAAAGAGTAACCGATATCATCGAACGAAGTTGAACTTGACTAACACTCCATATTCCTAGAAACCCAATGAACCAATCATTCCAAGAACACCTCAACAATCAACTCAATCAGATTCGTGACAATGGTCTGTATAAGTCCGAACGTACGATCACAACACCTCAGGACGTCCGCATTCGTGTTGATGATGCCGAGCCAGTTCTGAATTTCTGTGCTAACAATTACCTTGGGTTGGCTGAACATCCGGAAATCGTCAAAGCGGCCCATGACGGACTCGATCGCTGGGGCTACGGTCTTTCATCAGTCCGATTCATTTGTGGAACGCAATCGATTCACCGCGAACTGGAGTTGAAACTCAGCGAATTTCTTGGCACCGACGACACGATTCTGTACACATCCTGCTTCGATGCCAATGGCGGGCTGTTTGAAACCTTGCTCACTGCGGAAGACGCCATCATTTCGGACGAACTGAATCATGCTTCGATCATTGATGGCATTCGGTTATGCAAGGCTCAGCGTTTCCGTTACAAGAACAACGATCTGGAGGACCTGGAAGCAAAGCTCAAGGAAGCTCAGTCAGCACGCTTCCGGTTGATTGCCACCGATGGCGTCTTTTCCATGGACGGGTTCATTGCCAATCTGCCGGGCATTTGTGATTTGGCGGACAAATACGACGCGCTGGTGATGGTTGACGATTCTCACAGTGTTGGCTTCATGGGAGCACGTGGGCGCGGCACCCATGAGTTTCATAACGTGATGGATCGTATCGACATCATCACCGGAACGCTCGGCAAGGCACTCGGCGGAGCAAGCGGCGGGTACACGAGTGGTCGACGCGAGATCATAGAACTGCTGCGACAACGTTCTCGTCCGTATCTGTTTTCCAATTCGGTCGCACCACCGATCGTCGCGGCTTCGATCCGGGCGATTGAAATGTTGACCGAATCGACCGAATTGCGAGACCGTCTCGAGTCCAACACACGACTGTTTCGTCAAGGAATGCAGGCAGCTGGCTTCAACATTCTCCCAGGTGAACATCCGATCGTTCCGATCATGCTGGGCGACGCCGTGCTGGCTTCGAGGATGTCCGAACTGATGCTTCAAAAGGGAGTCTACGTGATTGGCTTTTCCTATCCGGTCGTCCCCAAGGAAAAGGCGCGTATCCGTACACAAATCTCAGCAGCTCATTCGGAAGAGGACATCCACTTTGCGATAGAAAAGTTTGTGGAAGCAAAATCTGAATTGGGATTGTAATCCACGAAAGCAAACTACAGAAAAGAAAACTCATGAAAACAATCGCCCTTTACCTCCTGACGATCGCTACATTTATTCATTCTGCAAATGCTGCCGAGAAATTTGGTCGTCAGGAGTCTGCCTCTGGCATTAAACACTCCTTTCTGATTGCCGGGCCAGAGACTGTGCTTGTCGGCGAAGATGGGGAAGTCAAATGGCGAACCCAGGGATATGCGCGAGATGCATTCGTATTGAAGAACGGCAATGTATTGGCTTCGATCTCGAACACAGCCAAAGAAATCAATCCCCAAGGGGAAGTCGTCTGGAGTTACAAGCTGGCTCCAGAAAACAAGGAACTGGGAACGGCGGTCCGTTTGGATAACGGCAATACGCTCGTCGTCGAACGAGGCGTCAAACCTCGGCTGCTGGAAGTGACCAAATCTGGCGAGATCGCTGTCGAAGTACCGCTTGAGCCAGAGACCAACAATTTCCATATGCAAACGCGAATGGCTCGTAAACTGCCAAATGGAAACTACCTGGTTCCACATCTACTCGCCTTCAAGGTGAAAGAATACCAGCCTGATGGCAAGGTTGTGGCAACGATCAAGACGGACCTCGAAGAACTTGGTGGCCGCGAGGCAGAAAACTGGCCGTTTACGGCCATCCGTCTGGCCAATGGGCGTACGCTGGTCAATCTGACTCATGGCAATAAGACGGTCGAGTTCGATGCTGACGGAAACGTAGTCTGGAAAGTCACGAACCAGGATGTTGACGGACGCTTTGCAGATCCCTGTGGCGGTCAGCGGCTAGCTAACGGAAACACCATCATTTGCAGCTACGCGCAGCGGAACCCCAATAAGCCCAAGCTGTTCGAAGTGACCCCAGACAAGAAAGTGGTCTGGGAGTTTTTTCATCCAACGGCACGAGCCCATGAAGTTCATGTGCTGAGCACCAATGGAACCAAAGAAGGATTCTTGAAGTAGCGTTTCACTCTTCATCACTCGTTACAACCTGGAAGGCAATCTTCTTTGTTTCGAGCTTGATGGCGGCGCCAGGCATGTCGTTTCGCCTCATGTTGGCGTATAGCAGCAATGAGTAATCTCCCTCTTTGAGTCCATACACAAAGGGTGGTTTGACTTGATTCTTTTTCGGTTCACGTCGCACCTGGAACTGAACCGCTTTTTGACTATCCCCTCACCAGGTGTCTGTATGGAACTTATCCAACTTGCCGGTGATCGGCTGGATTTCCCCCGGTTCCACCGAGCCGTCAAGGTATAGCTGAGGCTGAAACGCAGAGAATAAATCCTGGAAACGGTTGACATGTGCATCGTTGGAATCGTATATCCCCATCGTCCAGCCGTCGAGTGAATGCGGCAACATCACTCGACAATCGAACGCTTCTTTAGTCATGTTCTACACAAACAGATGCACCTCAACTGATGCACTGTATGCAATGGCGAGTCGGCCATTGCCCTTTGAATATCCCTTGACGATTTTAGCTCCCAGCCGAAGTCCATTTACCTGAGGCTGCTATCCCAACTATCGTTCCTCTTCCGACACCGCCCGGTCGTTCACGAGTTCATCCGAGTCGCCCTTCGTCTCTACTGAGAGGGACGCATCTTCATAAACTTCGTCGGCGACTGGCAAATCTGGCAGATCCTTGACCTTGGGGCGTCGATTACGGCGCGTCTTTGTCGGCACGAGGTCTCGCATCGCTTCCAGCTTGCCGAAGCAAAGCAGACGGTCGCCTGCTTCCAGCTCGCGAGTGGACTTAGGATTCGGAATGACAGTTGTCCCACGATAAAGCGTCAGTGCATTCAGGTCACGATCACGCAGGCCAGATTCAGCGATTGCCTTACCAATGTATTCCGAACCTTCAGGAATATGAATCTCGGTCACGCCATAGCCCCGACTAACAGTCAGCCGCTGGCGAAGATCGATTTCGGGAAAGTCAACCTGAGCTGCGATGTAGTCGATAATCGCACCTGCAATGTCGAGTTGCGTACAACGTTCAATGCCTTCCAAACCGGGAGATGAATTCACTTCCATGATTTGCGGACCATCCTTACCCTCGAGCATATCAACACCGGCTACACGGAGTCCCATCATCTGGGCTGCTCGTATCGCCGTTTCGCAATACGTTTCATTAAGGATAACTGGTTCCGTTATACCTCCCCGATGAAGGTTACTGCGAAATTCCTGCCCCTGAGCCACACGGCGCATCGCACCGACTACTTGATCTCCGACGACGAATGCACGAATGTCACGCCCCTTACTCTCTGCCACGAATTTTTGAATCAGCACGCTCTGTTTCTGACTCTGAAGTAATTCGATGATAGCTTCAGCTGACGCTACCGTTTCAGCCAGCAAAACTCCAATACCCTGGGTACCTTCAATGAGTTTGATGACAACAGGAGCCCCACCCACTCTTTCGATCGCGGGAAGTACGTCTTTCTTGTCCCTGACAAAGGTCGTCTGAGGAATACCAATCTGATGGCGACTCAGGATTTGCAGACTACGGAGTTTGTCTCGTGAATTAGAGATTCCTGCTGAAGAGTTCGCACAGAAAACGTCCATCTGCTCGAACTGCCGCACAACCGCAGTGCCGAAGTAAGTGATGGACGCACCGATTCGGGGAAGCACCGCGTCGTAATCCGTCAATTGCTTCGTGCGGAAATAGAGATCCGGGTAACCCTGTTCCAGATCAATTGCGAATTTTAGTGTATTGAGGACTTTTACTTTGTGTCCGCGTTGTTCGGATGCTTCGCGTAATCGACGCGTGCTGTAGCATTTAGGGCTGCACGATAGGATGCCAAGTTTCATATAATTTCATTCCTCGATTCCCAGTCATGGGACGCTGTATCATTTTGTCTTCCGCTTTTTCTTTCGCATCGGTTGCCCGCCATAGAATGAGCGGCCAGAATCAACCACAAATCGCCCGCGAATTGCTTCCCGCCCAAGCAGCATTCGAAAACCCATCTCGTCACGATTGGCAAGAGTCAACTCAGCTTCCCAAGTGAACCCCAGCAACTCAACATCTGTCACGATTACCGGCCGCATCGACGCTTTGCCACTTGAGCTTCTCACGGACCGGTATTCGAGTACCTCGGCTTCGGCCTCAATCGTGTTCTCATTCCTACGCTGGACCGGATGAACTTTGAAGCGAACCCATTGCGCTCCCCCTCGAGAAAACTCTTCCACGTCAAACGCGTGGAGTGACGATGACCGCGCACCGGTATCAACCTTTACCTTGATCGTTTGAATCCCCAGATTTGGGAGACCAACCCACTCACGCCAGCCAATCACCGAAAGCGAAGAAGTCTTCTTTTTTTTCATGCGTAGCACCTGAATTCCTGGAAGGCCGTCGCGAACGTATGTTGGTTAAACTATGAAGATCGAGCAAAATGCGAACACCGATTATACGGCCTTTTCCTCAGTACGTCTTGCCGTAGAACAAGCCAAAAATCCCCTGCGAGACGACCTGCTTTACGAACCATTTTTTGGGCAACTGTGCTGGGAAACATCATCAGGTCATCTTCGTGGACAGGTTACCCTCTCGAAATTGCAAACGTCGCCAAAACCCCTCGATGGTCGGACGGCCAGGGACCATCGTATTGAACTTCGGGTACATAAACCGGTTTGCGTCGTCCCTCGGACAGGTGTTCCTGATTGGTTGGTTTTTCACCCACCGTGGCAGCCGACGTCACTCGGACTCCCTTCCCCGAATACATCAGCCAGTCAATACGATCAAGGATCTGGCTGGAGCCATTCTCGCCATCATAGGGTCGACGCCCGGGAGTTCCGTTGTCATAGGGTGGTGTCCATGTGTAGCCAGGATGTGTCACTGGATTCGGATAGATCGTTCGGTAGGCGTCGCGCAACCCCGCATCGGTTAATGTCCTGGAGCCACGCCATTGAATCGGAAACCGCAGCGGAGTATCCGTCGGATTCTTGACCCACCGATCAGGCCCATGCAGCGCGTACTCTTTCGTCCAATCCAGATGCGATGATTCATTGAAATCACCCAACAGAAAGGTGGCGTGACCAGCGTCCAAGTGCGGCTTGAGTCGGTTGAGAGTCAGGTTATAGGAACCAGGCGTACTCATCATATTGAGCACTTTTTTCTCAAACGCCTCCGGGTCGGTGTCCACGGTTCCCGCCTGAATCTGTTTCATCACGACATCCGGCCCATAGCCATTGCCCGGCCACCAATGTGCGACATGAATATAGACGAACCTGCCATCCTTGAGTTCCACTCGATGCGCGAAGGAATTTCGGCTGGAGTTTTTGGGATTCGAGGGATCGGCTGTCACGGGAAATCGCGAGTAGACTTTGCCGTGCCTGTTCCACTGCGGATCGTTCTTTTGAAGTTCAACCAGTATTGGATCATTGTCGATCGAACATGGCTCAGTGACTCCGACGATATCGGCTTTCACCTGCAGAATCAGCCTGGCGATATGCTGATGTCGAGGCTTGCGATAAAGGGGTGACGTTCTGCCGATTTCCCGGGCGGGGTACCCACCCTGAAGAATATTCAGGTTCAGAATTCTCAAAGTGATTGATTCACTCGTCGCACTCGGCTCCTGCCGCTGGCCCCGTAATTCCGGAGTCACCAGAGCGATAAGCAGGAGGGAAGTCAGTACAAAAGCTGCAGACGCGAATCTTGTGATTTGTGGTTTCACAGTTTTACTCATCCTTGTAGAACTGCCTGATTATAATCGACGCAGTGATGTCAGTCGTTTTGCCAGGAAAAGGTTAGCCTTACAGCATATATGAAGAAGCGTTAAAATGTGGTCCCGCAGGCTTAATAGAGATCGAAGCCACTCTCGAGTTGGGGCTTTGAAAAGCGTGTGTCCCATGACTGTATATCCAATGTCCTGATCGTCGAACCGAGTGCGGAATCAAACGGCGGGTAATGCCCTAGAACAATCGAATACGGAGGTGCCAATTGATAGCGATAACATCACTACTTGTAACTATCGCGCTCTCGCTGCTGGTTACCCGCGTCGCCACGATGACTCTGATGCTGACCGGACTCTCCCGCGAAGCCGCTCGATTCCAGTCCCGTTCCGCATTCTTTGGCGTTGGTTACACAACAAGCGAAGCTGAATCAATCGTCAATCATCCTGTTCGACGACAGATTGTGATGGGACTGATGCTGGTGGGAAACATCGGAGTGGCCACGGTCGTCGCCACCATGATGGTCTCTTTCATCGACATCCGAACTAACGAAGGCTGGCTAATTAACCTGTCGCTCTTGGGTTCCGGTTTGCTTCTATTATGGCTCATCTCCAAGAGTCGCTGGGTTGAACGTAAATTGAACCGGCATATTGCCTGGGCAATCAAACGTTTCACTCGGCTTGATGCACGTGACTACGTTGCCGTCCTGAACCTGCAACAGGGTTACGCTGTCACGGAAACAGTAATCACTCCAAACGACTGGCTCGCAGGAAAATCGCTTCTCGAACTCAGACTTCCCAAAGAAGGAGTGCTTGTTCTCGGTATCCAGCGAACGAAGCCCGATTGCTATATTGGAGCCCCCACTGCCAAAACCGTAATCCTCGCCGGTGACACGCTGGTTCTCTATGGCCCCATTGACCGTCTCGAAGAACTGGACCAACGCCGAGCTGGCCACACTGGTGATGAGGCTCATCAGGAAGCATGTACCGAACACTCGGAAATGTTGTACGAACAGGAAGAACTGATTGGACATTCTGAGAGTCCATAAGATCTTGCTGGCCAGCATGACTCCGGTTTGTGAAGCGTCACTATTCAAGCGATCCTTGCGATTGTTCCTCAGCCACCTCGCTCCAATTCAACTTCCGGGAATGGTCGCGTCGGAATGCAAAAACAGATCGGCCGCACGCCCTCGATGAAATCCGCCCACTCAGACGATTGATGAGGGGGAGCTTTCGGATTCAAACTCCCCCTAAAACAGCCCGCTGGCAATTTCTGCCTTGACCTGTCGTTGGGCAATCTAGTACTAACGTAGGCCGTTTTCCCTTTAACCTCGGCATTTTCGGTCTATTTCGACCAATCGTTTTTAACTCCGAGAGATATTGACATGGCTAAACCCCGCAACTCCAAGTTGAGATTCGAACAGCTGGAAGATCGAATCTGTTTAACTGCAAGTGCCAGCCTGGTTTCTGGAAGCCTGGTCGTGACTGGCGATCCGAATGGCGCGGTCGAAATTACCGCCTTGGAAAATAACACTTACGAGGTTCTCGACGATGAATCGCTCATCGCTACGATCGCCAATGTGACCAGGGACATTCGCATTCAATTGAACTCAGGCAGTGACGCCATCACACTGGAGCTGGACGGCCAAACAGTCCGTGGTCATGTGTTTGCAGAACTGGTTTCCGGCACTAGCAGCAGCTGCTTCTCCTCGTAAGTCCTGGCGAGTGCTTGCTCAGCGGAATCGCAAAATTGCTGAGAATTTCGATCCTTAGCACAACAGTAGCCAATCACGAAACTCACACCACCGCTTGTTGACCCGCGCGATTCGTTGGTATGAGAGTTTTATTGGATACTCAAAAGATGCCGGTCAAAACGACGAGCAGCCCAATTCGTTAGTCCCGAAACCTGATTTGGGCTACACTGATTGTTGACCGGTTCACTCGGCACATTTTCTCGAGAATTAATTATGCGCATCCTCTGTAACTATTTATTAGTAGTCGTGTGCCTGACCCAGGTTGGTTGCGACTCGTCATCCTCAACTGCCAAGGACGATTCCCCCCAAGCAGCCTTTGACGGTTACTCGCAAGCATATAAGGGCGGTGACTGGAAAACGCTGGCCGACACACTCACACCCGAATCCCAGGACATCCTGGCCACACGTTTGCTTTTTCGGGCAGGTATGATAGCAGCGTCTGACGCGTCAAAAGATGAGGAATTGGGACAGCTTTTTGAACGACACGGGCTGAGTGGCCGCGACCTTACAGTCGAAATACCTGTAAAGAACAAACCAGCTTTCATTGGCGAAGTAGGTTCCTGGTTGAGTAGTCAGGAAGGTAATTCCACCGAAATAGGATTTCCTCTGGGCAATCTGGGCAATCTCCAAATCGACGGAGACTCAGCGACTGGCAATGTCAACGGCGAATCTATCTCATTTCAACGCGTGAATGGAGGCTGGCTCGTCGATTTGGAAACACCTGAATCTAAAATCAATGATGTCTCCCTGTCCCCCGATCTACTACAAGGTAAGTTCCTGGGCGAACCGTGGATCTTCCAGTCGGTTGTGCGTGGGCCAACCGGTGGCTTGGATCTACTCGGCGAGCCCCAGGATGGATCTTCGAAGATTCTGCACGGTGCACACATCATTCTGGGAGATAGGTGGTTGCCACTTGAATCTGGGCCAGGCAGGCTGGGCTTTTCACGCAACCTCGTCTTTCACGTTCCCCCCAGTTCAAATACGGTTTGCTCTACCGGCAAGTACGAAATCTCAGAAACGGATGACAGTTGGATCCTGCTGCTGTACGCGATTGAAGACGACGATACCTTCGTGAATGGAAAAGTAGTCATCCCGAAGACTCTGCTTGCAGAATAAATGAGAGGATCTCATGTCCACACCGATCAAAACACTCCGAAAGTTTTTGGGCCGTTGGCCGCGTACCGCTCACGATCTTTTTGAACGGCACGAAGAATATGCTTGCAACGGGCAGTATGAAGCCGCTATCGAAGAATTAAACGAAGCACTCAGGATTTCAGCCCTACAGAGCGGTAGTGAACCAAACGAAAGTGAGGGATTTCAGTACCTCTTAGCACGCTCCGAATTGCATACTGAACTCGGCATGCACCAGCAGGCACTTGCAGATCTGGAGGAGGCCGACCGCAGATATGGCGACGACTTTGGCTCGTTGGACGAGCAGCGGAGCTACTGCCTGGTCGAACTGGGAGCATATCAAAGGGCGTTCGAGTTGATCGCCAGGTGCGACAGGGAATATGGTCTGGACGCGGATCTGAAACTGGCGCGTGCAAGATGCCTGGCAGGGCTGGCACGTAGTGACGAGGCGGCAAATGATTTTAATACGGTAATCACAGAAGCTGAAAATGCTTGGGGAGAAGCGGAACCAGAGTCCTACTTCTATCACGGAAAGTTCCTGCTTGAGCAAGGCAAGACTGCGCTGGCGATGAATGACCTGGCCCGAGCTCTTGCTGGATGGAGTGATGACGTGACCGAAGAAGAGCCGCGGACGCGAGCACTCATGATTGATGCGTGCCATTTGAAAAGCAACGCTCATCAAATGCTGGGCGACACTGCTGCTGCCAACTCGGCGAAACAGCAGGCAGAGCAATGGGAGTCTGACGCTCGCAACAGTCGCCCGATGACAATTGAACAGATCCAGAAAGATATTCGAATCAATGCTGGTATCGAAATCGCGAGTTCAGTCATTGGCCTGGCGATCCTGCTCTGGCTGCTTGGCCCGATCGTGTACGTGCACCTGAGTAGTTTTGTTAACCTGCCGCCACTTCCTGCTTTGTGGCCGATCCTGCCTGGATCGTTGGTGGCAGTTTCCGTCATCGCGTTGTTTGCTCTGGTCATGGCCAAACGTAAGAACGCTCGTGCTCAGGGCGACGAATTCCTGCAACGCATGAACGATTACATGTGATCCACCCATGGGACTCTTTGAAATATTTCGACGCAACCAGCAGGACGTTACCACTGCTTGGGTAAAGGATAACTCGCAGACCTGCCAGACTCGAATTTCTTAGAGTAAAATGGTCCTTGTTACAGTTCACCATTTTTGTAAACGCGAGAATCATGAAACTACTCACATCACTACTCCTGCTTCCACTGCTTGCAATCACTTCCAACGCTCAGGAATTTCAATCTCTCTTTAACGGGAAAGATCTTTCCGGCTGGGATGGTAAATCTGAGTTCTGGAGTGTCAAGGACGGAGCCATCTTCGGAGAGACCACCAAAGAGAAACCGACCAAAGGAAATACATTCCTCGTCTGGCAGGACGGTGAAGTCGCGGATTTCGTCTTCAAAGCCAAGGTGCGATTCTCCGGAAATAATTCGGGTGTCCAATACCGTAGTGAACTGGTCGGTAACCCGGATGACTTTGTCGTCAAAGGGTATCAGGCAGACTTGCATCCCAAAAAAGAATACTTTGGTATGCTCTACGCCGAAAAATGGCGCGGCATTGTCGCTCAGCGTTTCCAGCGTGTCATCGTCGGAACAGATGGAAAACCTCAGGTTGTAGGTGAAGTAGGAGACCGGGATCAGAATCTGGTCGACACCGAATGGAACGAACTGACCATAATCGCAGTCGGGAATCGGCAGATTCATCAGGTCAACGGCGTCACCACCATGGATTTGACAGACAACCACCCGGAAGCAAAACGAAAAGGGATACTCGCGCTGCAGCTTCACGCGGGCGCACCGATGAAAGTCGAATTCAAAGATATCCAACTAAAGCATCTGGATACCAAAAGCGGAAAAGCGGCGATTAATGCCGTCACTGTCAAAACTGGAAACAGTGCCACACCGATCAACCGCATCAAAGCGGCTGAAGGATTCCAGGTCGAACTGCTTTACTCAGTACCAAGTGAAGTCCACGGATCCTGGGTCAACCTGTGTACCGATAATAAAGGTCGCCTGATCGTCAGTGATCAATTTGGAAAACTGTACAAGATCACTCCTCCCGAGGGCGGCGAGACGCTGACACAGGCTGACATCAAGCCACTGAATGTTGACATCCGAGCGGTCAACGGCATGGTCTGGGCGTTCGACGCACTCTATGTCGGGGTGAACGACTACGAACGAAAGATTCCTTCCGGCTTATACCGCATTACCGATAGCGACGGTGATGATGAACTGGACAAGGTCGAAATGTTACGAGCCATGGGAGCACGGGGAGACCACGGAGTGCATGCGGTCGTCCCCAGCCCCGACGGAAAATCTCTTTTCCTGATCACTGGAAACAGTACTACCCCTACGGAACTTGCCAGTAATTCACAAGTACCTCAAATCTGGGGTGAAGATCACCTGCTGCCAAGTTTCCCGGACGGTCGCGGACACAACCGCGGCGTACTGGCGCCAGGGGGAATCATCTACAAGGTAGATCCCGACGGTAAAAACTTTGAAGCCTACGCCAATGGTTTTCGAAACATCTTTGATGCCGCCTTTAATCGCGACGGTGAGCTGTTCACCTACGATGCCGACATGGAATACGACTTCAACGTTCCCTGGTACCGTCCAACTCGGATCTGCCAGGTCACCAGCGGATCAGAGTTTGGCTGGCGAAACGGTGCCGGGAAGCGTCCCGTATTCTATGCCGACAATTTACCGGGTGTTCTCGATATCGGCCCCGGTTCCCCCACAGGGGTCACATTCGGTTACGGAGCGAAATTCCCTGCCAAATACCAGGACGCTCTTTTTGCGTTGGACTGGAGCTGGGGCAAACTTTACGCCATCCACATGAAGCCGGAAGGTTCGTCCTACACTGCCACCAAGGAAGAATTCATCACTGGTGCTCCCCTGCCGATCACCGATGCCATCATCCACCCTGGCGACGGAGCAATGTACTTCACCATTGGTGGACGACGTGTCCAGTCAGGTCTTTATCGCGTCACGTATGTTGGCAAGGAGTCAACCGAGCTGGTTCAAGCCGCACCACGTGTCACCAAAGCCGCCCAGCTGCGACGTTCACTGGAAGCTTTCCACGGCAAGCAGAATCCCAGGACGATCGCTGCTGCATGGCCTCACCTTTTCAGCGACGACCGCTTTATCCGCTGGGCCGCACGCATTGCCGTCGAGCACCAACCAGTCGATGCCTGGGCTGATAAAGCACTAACGGAATCGAATCCCCAAATTCAGGTTGAAGCTCTATTAGCTCTGGCTCGGGTAACCGGTGTCTGCCCTCAGCACCGCAATGATTCGACACCTCCTGTCGATACAGCCATGCGAGCCAAACTGCTGGAAGCGGTGTTAACCATCGACATGTCCAAGCTGGACGAAACCAGCCAACTTACCCTGCAGCGAACTATTCAGATTATTCTCAATCGTTTTGGACGTCCTGATGACTCCACCGTAGAGAAACTGACAGCCACAATTGACCCGTTGTTTCCCGCCGAATCAGCCGATCTGAACTGGTTGCTAAGCGAAACGCTTGGCTACCTCCAGTCGCCAACCGCTGCCTCCAAAGCGATGGCGTTGATCGAAGCCGCGCCGACTCAGGAAGAACAGGTGCAGTACGCTCGCTCCATCCGGATGCTCAAAACCGGATGGACTCGGGAGCTGCATACAGCCTACTTTGAATGGTTCCTGAAGGCAGCCAACTATCGCGGCGGCGCAAGTTTTGCCAAGTTCATCGAGTTCATTCGTAATGATGCGGTAGCCTCGCTCGATGCAGCCCAGAAAGAAGCACTCCAGGACGTGTTGGCGCGAAAACCCGAGACGAAATCTGCGTTGGAAAACCTGGGGGCTATCTTTGAAGGACGTAAAGAAACCGAGTGGAAATTGGATGAGTTAGTTCAAGCGGCCAACGCCGGGCTCAAGCAACGGGATTTTGCGAACGGACGTAAAATGTTTGCCGCCGCTGGTTGTTTTGCCTGCCACCGTTTCCAGAATCAGGGAGGCATGACAGGTCCGGACCTCACCACAGCTGGCCGACGCTACTCCGTTCGTGACCTGATCGATCAGGTGATCAACCCCAGCAAGGTGATCAACGATCAGTTTTCTGCCGTCATGGTTATCACCGACGAAGGTCTGGTCCATAGCGGTGTCGTGGTGAACCTGAATAACGATGGTTTAACGCTGAACACCGATCTGACCGATCCGAATAAGCGAGTTACCATCAATCGCAATACGATCGATGAAATGATGGTCTCCAAAACATCACCGATGCCGGCCGGTCTTTTTAACCGCATGACAAAAGAAGAAGTGCTCGACCTGGTCGCCTACCTTATCAGTGGTGCTGACCCGGATCACGAATACTTCGGTAACTGATCAAGCACTGAACCAGTCTTGGCTAATAACACATTGGGGGCAGTGCCGCGCGCGAGGAACCAGAGGATTGCTCCATGAAGTTCTTACCAACCAAATCTGCCCACTTGATTTTCCTCCTTGTTGTTGCAGGTTGGACCGGAATTGCCAGAGCCACCGAAAAACCGAACTTCGTCATCATCTTCACGGATGATCAAGGGTACGAAGATGTAGGCTGCTTCGGGTCACCTGACATTCGTACTCCCCGACTCGACGCCATGGCTGCCGAGGGGATGAAGTTCACCAGTTTCTATGCGCAACCTATCTGTGGTCCTTCCCGAGCCGCCATCATGACAGGCTGTTATCCGCTGCGCGTGGCAGAACGAGGCAATATCAAACAGGTCCACCCGATCCTGCACAGTCAGGAGATCACCATTGCCGAAATCCTCAAAACCCAAGGTTACGCCACGGCCTGTTTTGGTAAATGGGATCTCGCCAAGCACGCGCAACGCGGCTTCCACCCCGATCTTTTTCCAGCCTATCAGGGCTTCGACTACTTCTTTGGCACGCCGACCAGCAATGACAGGCTGGTCAATCTGTACCGCAATGCCGAGTTGATTGAACCGAATTCCAGCATGGCCACGCTGACAAAACGTTACACCGATGAAGCCATTGGATTCATGCAGCGAAACAAAGAGAAACCATTCTTTGTATACATTCCTCATACGATGCCCCATACTCGTTTGGCGGCGTCCGAACAGTTTCGCGGTAAAAGTAAACGTGGTCTCTACGGTGACGTCATCGAAGAAATCGATTTCAATGCCGGAAGGATCCTGGACGCCATCCAGGAAATAGGCGTTGCCGACCATACCTACGTCATTTTCACCAGTGATAACGGACCATGGTTAATCAAGAACAAGGAACATCAGGACGGCAGGCTCCCCACGGATCACGGTGGATCAGCTGGAAAACTACGAAGCGGAAAGGTGTCAACCTTTGAAGGCGGGATTCGTGTTCCAACAATAGTCTGGGGTCCTGGTCGAGTGCCAGCAGGAACAACATGCGACAAGTTGGCCAGTACGCTCGATGTGCTCCCCACATTAACAGCATTAGCAGGAGGCAAATTACCAGATGATCGAGTCATCGATGGAGAAGATATCACCCACCTGCTGCATGGCGAGTTTGACAAAGCAGATATCGATAAGGCGTTTTACTACTATCTGCGAGTTCATCTTCAAGCGGTACGGCAGGGTAACTGGAAGTTGCACCTGGTTCGTGATGCACGCCCCTCTGGAGCTGCTCCCTTTGCCAATAATCAGCACATAGGTCCGGCTGACCGAGTTGGCTTTGATGAACCGTTTCTCGTCAATCTGGCTGACGATATTGGTGAAACGACCAATGTGGCAGAACAACATCCACAGATTGTCACACGACTTTTGGCACTTGCGGAAGCAATGCGTGAAGACCTGGGCGACTATGACCGCATCGGGAAAAACATGAGGTTTTTTGATCCCATCGACGCCGCTATCACTAGACCACCTGTGCCCGCTCCAAGGAAATAGCTCTGGTGACCCAGCATTTGATTAAATAGCACTCATCGCTAAATAACTCACTGCCCCCAATGCTGCTCCCAATGGTAACGTCGTCACCCAGGCTCCCAGAATCCTGGCAATGACCGACCAGTCTCCCTGCCCGGTAATGGTGCCAATACCAAACAGCGAACCACAACTTACGTGCGTAGTAGAGACCGGCAGCCCGAGCCGGCTGGCTCCGATCACAATCAGACTTGTAATCATATTGGCAGTAAATCCCTGGCCGTGATTCATGAGCGTGATTTTTTGGGCCATTGTTTCCGCTACTCGCCGAGCACTCACCAATCCTCCGACTGCAATCATAGCCCCCACCAAAGCAGTACTTCCAAACTTGCCCAGGGCTGGAGCAAGCATCAAAAGCGCAGCTATTTTTGGCGTATCATTCAAACCTCGCGCAAAGCTGACCATTCCTGCAGACAGAAAATGCAGGCTATCCAACAGCTTTCCTCCCTGAATACCAAAGACCTTGCCGACATACCGGTTCTGCAAATGCACTTCCTCATCCGTCTCGGCCCTGAGCTCATCCAATCGGTCCAGTGCTGCGGACATCGACATTCCATCGACAACCTCGATGACCTCATCACCGGAACGGAAACTCGCCTCTGAATCCAATCCGTATTTACACCTTGCTTTGGACAACAGGGGATAAACCAACGCTGCGAAAACAAAGGCCATAACTGGACTGACCAACAGGGGCAGGAAAAAACCGCTTCCCAGTTTTTCCAATTCAATGACTGAATCCGCCATCCAGCCAGCTCCGACCAAAGCACCAACCAGGCTATGTGTGGTGGAGATAGGCATGCCAATCCGAGTGGCGAGCAGGACGGTCAGGCCAGCACCCAACGCCACCGCCGCCCCATACTCTGGAGTTGACGCCAGATCGGCACTTACCAGACCTTTACCAGAGAAACTCTTGAGCAGCGATTCCGCGAAAAACACAGCTATCAGCGAGCCAAGGAACGTCGTGACGGTCGCCCACCCTAATGCTTTGAAGTAATGGGTAGTACCACTTCCAAAGAGTGTCGCCACACCCTTGAAATTATCGTTGGATCCATTGGCATAGGCCAAGCAGAGTGTCGTCAAAAGAATAATGGCGATGATCATGATGCAAAAAGAGTATGTACGCCAGAACTACCGCAGTCATTGAAGTAGATGGTTAATACTTCTCCCAATCAGGAGACGGTTGAAAACGTACATTCCCCCTTTCATCTATATTTCACAACATTTCACAACGACGTGGAATGTCACAGACTTCCATGTCTAGCGAACACTCGATAATCACCACCCAATCCAAATGCTAAACCGGCAGAAACGACTCTTTTCCAAGCGTTCCGTAGAGCGAAAGGACAAGCAGGGATTTCAAGCCAGTTTGCTTAACGGTCAGCCTTCAGCAATTTCACCATCGCTTTGCCCATTGCTTCACCGATATTCATGTAAGTCTCGGCATGGCCACCATAATGTCCATTGGATGCTCCACCCTTGGAAAGTGGATGACTGTAGACAGAAGCGACATTACCTTTGAACTCTTTGTATTTTCCGGCTTCTCCATCAACAGCAAGCTGAGCGTCCAGGATTTGCCGCTCGACGCCTTCGGCATCTTTCGGAGTCTGCCCAAGCGTGGCACAAACGAACTTGGCTTTCGGGGCGTCGAAATCTTTACGTAGCTGTCGAATCAGCTGGACGAGATTCTGCTCATAATAAGCTGCATGCCCTGGGTTATAGCGATCCTTATCCCCCTGCCACCAGAAGAATCCGGCGACTTCATAACTTTTCGCGTTGGGATAGTAGTTGTTCAGATTCTCCAAAACCTGTTTAGCCCGAGCAATATCACCGTCATATTGCATTCCAGCGTACCAACCAATTGGTTCCGCTTTAGTGCCTACTTCCCACTTCAAAGGCGTTTCCTTGTAGGCGGCATAGTGAAACACTTTTCCACCCTCGTTAAATTCAAATGATGGGCTTCCCGGAGGTAGCAAGTCCCATCCCAAGCTTCGGTTTCCGATGCAACTTTTTAGCAGCAAAACCGGAGCATCCGTTGCTTCACCAACGTAGTGACCGATGCCAACTTCGGGCCCAATCCGACCACCTTGAATCGTGAGAAATTCGTTATTGAATTGGCGAGCTCCACCAGTGCCGCTTCCCATGACACGTACGTTGCGAACATCCTGCCGTGTTGTCCACTTACCTTCATCATCGATCAGATAGGGGTAGAGTCCTTTTTCCTTCACTGCATATTCCAGCGAGCCTTCACTGGCGCCCGCCACTTTACCAAACCCCAGCATATTGGACTGACCAAGCAGAATATAAACCTGAACCGGTTTACTCAGATCAGCAGGCTTCCCATCCGGATCTGGCAGTTGATCCTGAGCACTCGTGGTTATTGTTTGAGCTACCAACGCAACAAGCGCCAACGATGTGAACAGTCTTCTTTGAATCATCAATTCTGGTTCCTTCATAGCAAATGTATTCCGCGATTGAACAAGATCCCAACCTCCAATTACAATGGAACCCTGAAAGCACTCTTCCTTATAACATATTAAGGCACCAGATTCTCAACCCACCATGCGAATTAGTTTACCTATCATCCTGTCTGGCATGCTTTGGGTTTCTTTGGCCAAAGCGAACGAAGCCTCGACCGCTTTTGCTGTTCCGGAACAGATTCAGAATGTCCTGCAGCAGAGCTGCATCGACTGTCACAACGCAGAAACTTCGGCAGGCCAGGTTCGCTTGGACACGCTAACCAAACTGGATCTGGCAGAACGTCTTGATCTGTTAAACAGAGCGCAAGATCAGTTGTTCTTTGGTTTGATGCCTCCGCAAGAAGCCGAACCGTTAAAGCAAGAACATCAGACTGCGTTAACAGGCTGGGTACGTTCCGAACTGCAGGCTCATAACGCTTCCAGGCTGGATGAAAAGCTGCTGTACCCTTCCTACGGGAACTATGTAGATCATGACGCTCTCTTCTCGACAGCTCCGACGCAGCCGGCGTTCACTCCTGCTCGTCGCTGGCTTGTCAGCCCGCAGATATTTCACCATCGAGTTATGGACATCTTCGAGTTGAGCGATAGGGAGCGAACTGGTTTTGCCACTCGCAGTTTTTACGGAGTCACTAATCCATTCATTCTGCCTGATCATGCTGGAGTACGTGACTACTCCATCATGTCGCTCGACGGTGGCCACCTGCTGGTCATGCTCAAGAACGCTCAGTGGATTGCCAGTAAACAGATTTTCGCCGCTGAAAACAAAGGGAAAGCTCGTAATGCCATCGTCTACCCCGATAACAAAGACCGCTGGTATCCTCAGATCACCCCCATTGAATTCGAGGAAATTATCGTCGGTGACCAGCCGGCGACTGACGATCAGCTACTTGCCGCGATTGTGAAACAGTTCAACCTGGTGCTGCGAAGGAATCCGACGGCAGACGAACTGGACGAATACCTGAAACTGACCAGGTCGACCATTCAATTAGCTGGAAACATCGAAGGCCTGCGACAGATGCTGGTCACCGTACTTTTAGAATCCGAATTCCTGTATCGACTTGAATTGGGAACCAATGACGAAGACCCTCATGGCCGCCGGCTACTAACTCCTCACGAAGCGGCCTGCACCATTTCGTATGCCTTGGGGGATCGCGGACCAGATCCGATACTATTGGAAGCGGCCAGCCAAGGGCGATTGGAAACGAAAGAAGATTTCCGCCGCGAAGTTACACGATTACTGGCTGACGAGAATTACTATCGAGGCCAGATTGATTCATCACTCAATGGAAAACATTACCAATCCGAAGTTGTTTCGCATCCGAAGATCATTCGTTTCTTCCGCGAGTTCTTTGGCTATACCGGTTCGCTCAAGGTGTTCAAAGATGTGAAACGGAGCGACGGGAAGTACCAGAACCCGGGGCGGGGAACGCATGGTACTCCGGGCTGGCTCACCTACGAAGCGGACCGTATCGTCGCCTATCACGTGCAGCGAGATCAGGATGTCTTCAATGCCCTGCTAACTTCGGACAAGTTTTTTGTGTATTACAACATGCCGCCGGCTCAGGGAGATCAGTTGCTCAAAGAGTGGCAGGAAGTGTATGAACACTTGAAAGATACCCCCTGGAAGACCGAGCCTGAACGTGTGTTGACCGAGAATCTGGAATTCCTCAAAGAACGTAAAACGATGCGTATTGTTGATACTTCCCGAGCAGGTGAACTTGTCAACTACATGCATTTCTTTGCAGAGTCTTTTGGGCAGGGCCGCAAGCCATTTACGCGGATCCCCTGGTCACACGGTTATGCCTACCACCACTCACCTTTCTACAGTCTGCCACCAACCCCGAGTATTTACCGGTATGGCAGCTGGAAGTCCACTCGCTACGAAGGAGACCGCATCGAATTGAAGCAGTTTTGGGATTACCCGACTGAACAACCCTTTGCTATTGAAAACAGAAAGGGGATTCTGACCCACCCTGCCTGGCTCATCGCTCATTCCACCAACTTCCACGCAGATCCAATTCGTCGAGGACGCTGGATTCGAGAAAAGCTGCTGGCCGGTCGCGTTCCGGATGTCCCCATCACCGTCGACGCCAAAGTTCCGGAAGATCCGCATCACACGTTTCGTGAACGAGTGGAGATGGTGACGCAGGCTCAGGTATGCTGGAAGTGCCACAAGCAGATGAACCCACTGGGGTTGGCTTTTGAAATGTACGATGATTTCGGACGTTTTCGTACTGTCGAAAAATTGGAACACCCTGACAATCTTATTAAAAGCGGTGACGGCAAGAACTCGTTTGATGTCTTTAAAACAGCTCCTGTCGTAACCACCGGTTCCCTGGACGGAACTGGGGTGCCGGAACTGGACGGTGACGTTGAAAACGCGTTGGAGCTGATCGATCGTCTGGCTCAATCAGATCGCGTGCGGCAATCGATTATTCGGCACGCATTTCGTTTCTACCTTGGACGTAATGAAATGCTATCTGATGCACAAACGCTACGAGACGCCGACCAAGCCTACCTGGATAGCGGCGGAAGTTTTAAAGCGGTTATTATTTCATTACTAACATCCGATTCCTTTATGTATAGAAAATGACCTGTCATGATTCCTGACAGGGTAGACTTACTATTAATCAAATAACGATATACCGATTTCAGAAAAAAGACTTATGGACTCACGACGCGATTTCCTGAAAACCAGCCTCTTCGGCATTGGCGCCACCGCCCTGATGAATCCCGCTTTAACGCTGGGGGACGAAAGCAAGCCACCCATGCGATTCATTTTCATGCACCGCGGCAATGGACTCTGGCCCCGTGTGATGGTTCCGCCGAGCTTTGACGAAACGCTGAAGAAGAAAGAACAGCAGAAAGCCGCCTATGAAGTGGATCTGGATGGACATGAGCTGCCAGATTGGATGAGTCCGCTGAGCGGCCACGTCAACAACCTGACCATACTCCAAGGACTTTCGGGCAAGATGTGCACGGTGGGTCACCATTCCTGGTCTTCGTCACTAGGCGTCTATAAAGCAAATGAACGTGTCAGTTCCATCAAGTGGGCCACCGTAGACTTTGAATTAGCCAAACTCTTCCCGTCACCTGTGGAACATATCGAGTTGGCCTGTTTTCCGTTAGGAGGAGGAAACGCGCGAGGTAGCCTGGATGGAATTGCTACTGGGTTTTCAGCCCGAGGACCTCAACAGCCAAACTACGCCTTCGGTTCTCCTCGAATCGCCATGGAAGAGCTCTTCAAGTCCGTCTCGACCGACAAGTCCACTCAGATACAGTACCAACTGGACCGGATGGTGCTGGAATTCGCCGCTCGGAATGAAACGGAAACAGCCAGACCACTCTTGAATGCCGAGAAAAACAAAGTTCAAAATTACGCGAATTCAATCGAAGCAATCCGTGAACGAAGCCGGAAGGTCGACGCGATGGCCGATAAAATTCGCCAACACGTTCCACAGCTCGACCCCAAGTACCTGGACGCCGATGTTAGTACGTTTGATCGCCAGATTGGTCACACCGAAGTGCTTCTGGGAGCGCTAATCTCAGGGCTGACCAATGTAGTCGCCTTTACCGTCGATGAGCTGGGGCATAGTTACACCGGTATTACAGGAATCGAAGGGGCCACGGTCAATATGCACGACGTGGGGCACGGTAAAACGATCGCTGGTGTAGAGGCAGCTGAAATTCGTAACCGATGCCGGACTCATCATATGACACTTGTCGACACCATTGTCAAACGCCTGAAAAGTGTTCCCGAAGGTGACGGTTCCATGTTCGACAACACCATGCTTTTCTACTTCCCGGACGGCGGTGAAACTCATCATAGCCACGGTTTCGAATACCCGTTCGTAATTCTCGCGGGTGATAACGCCCGGCTGAATCTGGGAAGGCGATACATCCGTCTTCCTAACTACGGAGACGAGGGTCATAAAACACTGGGGAACTTCTATACCACGCTACTCAACGCTTATGGAAATCCAATCGAACACTTTGGCGCGTTGGATGTTGGGCTGAATGCGTTTGGAATCGACCAGACTGGCCCCATCAAAGAACTGTCCAGCTAACAATCCGTCACTCTATAGAGTCACACCCCATAGCGGCATTCTCACCAGCGCGAAATCCTCTGTCGCAACGACACGTCACTGAGATCCAGACAACTTCACATAATTGGTTGAAAAGAAAAACTGCTGGCAACGCATATCGATTTCATGCGTACCACGAAGTATTTCCACTTCACGCTGACCAGTGAATCTATCCGCAATCCCGAGCAAATGAACTTCGATACCGCTATCCAGTTTATAGTGGTGAGCAACGTAACGGGCCACGGCAAGCTGAAAACGATCCTGAGGGTAAATCGGGACATTGAGTTCGTCCAATGACCATCTGCGTAGATCTAGAGAACGAAATGGTGTGTCACCCAACTGAGGCAGCAGATAAGGTTCCAACTCTGAAATATCATCCACTCGACTGGAATGAATATTTACCTGCACTCGACTGGTGCGAGGCGAATAAAGTCCCCAGGCTAACCAATGATCGTACATACCAAAAGGTTCCAAAATCGGAAGGACTGATGCGGCCAGTACGATCATTGAGGCGAATCGCGAACCGATCGTATTTGTCGTATTTGTCGTATTTGTCGTATTTGTGTTGTTCGGACTATCCGATGATGAAAGCCCATCACGAAACAGCATGGGTGTCAGCAAAAGAAACAGACAGTTCCAGACTAATACACCAGGTTTGTGCCCCAGTCCCAAGGGACTCACAATCAGCATGATACTGGCATGCAACACAATAGCGGCCACGACTCCGAACTTCCTGGTTCTGCCAAAGCAGAGCAGCAATGCAACCAGCAACTCAAATGCTGGAAACACCAGAGTTAACCAGGGTGCCTGTTCCGGTGACAGCTGATCGGTACTTTGCCCCAGCAATTGCGCCGCTGTGTTCAGAAACTGCAGCCCTACGGTATGCATGAATTGATAGTCAAATTTTCCCAACGCGGAAAATGCATAGATACTGAGAGACAGGATTCTCAGCAGGCGGATTCCCTTGTCATACGAACAGGCGGCAAAAACAATTGCTCCTAATAGCAAATGAAAAGCCCAAGCCTGGATTCGATGCTGATTAAGCAGGAACATCACGCACAACGTGCCAATCGTGAAGAACCAGATTGCAGGTCGTGGTTTGACAAGGGAAGCGAGCAGCGAAAGGAGACAAACTCCTGATGCCAGGTAGTGAATCCAAGAGACCTGAAGTGCAGGTGATTCAAATAATGAAATGAGTGGGACTGCAGGAAACCGATTGTCCGGCAACCATAGTCGAAGGGTAACGGCAAACAGGATAAGTGCCAGGGCCGCCCAGATCTGTTGGATTCGAATCCAACGCACAGAGGACGCTTCCGAGTTGTTCACTATTTTCGAATTACCTTCTGAATGGCATTCCGGATCTGCTTTTCGCTTCCTTTACCAACCCAAAGCCACGAATCCCTGAAGTTTTCGTCAAACGTTGCATCCGTTGGCAGGTAACCTGTCCAGGCATCACCATAGGCAATACACATGACAAAATTGTCGCCAGCATACTGCTGCGCAATCAACTGATAACCAATGAAAGTCTCGCCCGGAAATAAAACGATTTGTGCCTGACCCAGATCTATGCAGGGAAAGTCCAATGGCTTGTCAGCTTCCACTCGATTACGGCTTGCCAGTCCCATGGCGGCCAGAATTCTCTTTTCGGTTGTCAGTTCCTCGTTTTTAAGATCCTCTGACAGTTGTTTTCTGGTGAGGTGTTTGCCCGGGTGAAATGGAAGCGAAAGTGCTGTGTTTCGAAATGTTACCTCGGTCATCTCATGTTTGACCGTATTCTTCGAAGCAGCAGCCATGGCAGTATATAGTCGATCAATAAGCTCCTGACGATGTACCTCCGATCCATTGTTGTACTTACCAGCGGTTACATCCCCACCACAGCCAGGAACAAAGATCTGGCGAACCGACTGGTTTTCCCGCTGCAGTCGTGCTCGGGCCAAACCGACAAAGTCAGCAGAAACGACTCCCTGCCCGTAATAGCTCATGGGATGAGTGGCGTAGTGATGCAATTGCACCAACGGCTTATCCTGATTGAAGAATGTGATTGTTTTCAATAGCGGGTCAATATCGCCCTCGGGTGCCTTCGCCATATACTCGTTACCCCCGCTTCGACTTCCGCGACCATAAGTAATGTTGCCATTTTCAAGAACCACTCGCCGATTACTGGCAATACGCTCGACTTTCACTTCGCTGATACCATAGTGCGTCAATGGTGTTGCCAGTTTCAAACTATCCTTGACAGCTTGAGCGACACGAGCAAGTGTCTTGTCATGCCAGTCGACCTGATAGAGTTCATTCGCCAGGCCAACCTGATCGAGGAGATTCTGAGCATCCAGATCGACCACCGGAGCATCATGCTGATGTAGAGCGGTAACCAGAACACGCTGAGGCGAAGTCCCGGCAGCCTTGGCCAAAGCATTGCGCCACTGTTCAAAAGCACCATTACGTACCTCACACCAATCGAGCGCACACAGTACGATCGGCTTATCTCCACCGGTCAACACAAAACCGTGCGCATAGAGCGGATCCGCCACGCTTTTACTTTTTGTTGGCAAAACTCCCATACAGCGATGACCCAACGGAATGGTCACATCGACGCTAAAGGTTGCCAGCTTGAAATCAGCGGCAGTTACTGGAAATGTAAGAAACAACAGTATCAGGAGTATCAGGAAAGCGCAATTTTTTTTCATGAAAATTAACTTTTAAAACGGGCACCGCCCGATTTCCGAACCTAGAGTTATTGTGAATTCTTATCCAGTTTAACAATTCGTCTTAACTATTGCTTTCATTTCAATCGTTAAGGTTTTCCCAAATTTAAGTTGGAAATAAACATGGAAAAAATCAATGTATCTTTTAGCGGTGATGTTGCCGTTGTAACCTTTACACAGCCCAAATTCCTGGATGTTATTGACATTCAACAACTTGACTGTGAATTGTTTGAGGTTGCAGACTCAAGCCCCAGTACGATTTTACTGGACATGTCTGCAGTAAATCTTCTATCCAGCGCAGCATTAAATCGCCTCATCATGCTCCACAAGTGCAGCAAGGCAAAAGGTAAAGAATTGCAACTGGCTGGTATTACACCTTAAATCGCGAGGGTCTTTGCGATTACGCGTTTGGACACCCTCTTTAATATTCTGGACGACATACCAGCAGCATAAGCCTGCCGAGAGCATTTCACGGGATAACTCTTCGTCGAGTTCCCGTACTGCTCACAGATGGATAACAGCAGCGCAGCATCAAATTCCTTGCATGGATCAGCGTGCAAGCTCCTGCTATTCTCTTCCAGCTCACTCTGCATTACTCGATGCAGACAGCAATCATTCGGATTGTGATTTAGGCTCGGCGTACGTTTTCTGCACGCTTGCCTTTAGGAGTCTCACCGAGTTCGTATTCGAGTACATCCCCTTCGCTCAATTCTTCGAAGTTCACATCTTCTGCTAAAGCGCTCAGGTGGAAAAACAGGTCATCAGTTCCATCAGTCTCGATAAAACCAAAACCTCGGTCAGCTACAAGTCGTTTGATTTTGCCTTGGGGCATTTCTTTTTCGTTCCATTGTTAGATTGGCTCAGGTAAGTTCAACGACTCCTTATCGTTGAGTCCTGCAAACCAGCTAACACTATTCTATTAAAAATGATCCGCTTCGGGGAAATTTGTGGCATAAATCCCGCCTTATTTTTAATCAAACTTGCCATCATTTCTGAATGGTTTTCTGGCAATTCAGCCGGCCCTGGAACCAAAACGCAGATTGGAAGCACCGAGCGGACTAAGATAGAATCAACTGCGAAGGAGAATGAACATGAAACTGATTGGAATCCACTTGCTACTGATCCTTGGAATGATCTGTCCTACGCTGCAGGGGCAGGGTGTCTCATTTCGAAAAATGCCTGCCGGCTGGTCTGCGAATACTCCGCGCAAAGAGATTTCACCTGATTTTGAGTACAACCTCCGAGGAGGTCCGGATGGCCTGGGAAGCTTTGTCATCTCCACAGATCACCGCTCGGGGTCTTTCGGCTGGTTCCAAAAGTCATTTGCCGTAGAGGGCGGGGAATATTTCGAATTCACCGCGTTACAGCGAACTCGGAACCTCAAACATGCTCGGCGAACTGCAGTTACTCGAGTTCTCTGGCGCGATGCAAACGGTAACCACGTAAAACACGATTTCACGTCCGATGCCAGCTATGCTCGTGGAACACAACCGCAAGCAGAACCTGAGTTTCCAGCAATCGTCCAAGAGCTGGAAAATGGTTGGAGCTTGATAAAGGGTACCTATCTGGTCCCTTCCGCAGCGACTCAGGGAATTGTCGAATTGTCCTACCGCTGGGAAGCTCGGGGAAAAGTGGAATGGGCACAAGTGGATCTACGTAAAACAACCGCCCCACCGGCTCGCAAAGTAAAACTCGCGACAGTCCATTTCAAGCCTGTGTCAGGTGATTCGAATCTTGAGAAGTGCCAGTTGTTCGAGCCATTAATCGCCAAGGCGGCTGAGCAGGGCGCCAATATTGTTGTACTACCAGAATGTCTGACCTATTACGGACGGGGCTTGAAATATCACGAGTGTGCCGAAGCGATTCCGGGGGAATCTACAGAATATTTCGCTGAGCTGGCAAAGAAATATGATTTATATATCTGTGCCGGGCTGCTCGAACGCGATGGGCGTCTTGTTTATAACACCGCTGCCCTGGTTGGCCCGGAAGGATTCGTCGGAAAGTACCGCAAGGTAACCTTACCTCGTGGGGAAATCGAAGAAGGAATCACACCTGGTACTGAATATCCTGTCTTTGATACTTCCTTCGGAAAAGTTGGCATGATGATCTGCTATGACGGATTCTTTCCGGAAGTGGCCAGAAAACTGAGTCAAAACGGGGCTGAAGTTATTTGCTGGCCCGTGTGGGGCTGTAACCCCATGCTGGGAGCCGCCAGGGCCTGTGAAAACCACGTCTTCGTCATCAGTAGTACCTACTGTGGTATCGAGCTGGACTGGATGATCACCGGCGTTTATGGTCGGGATGGCAAAGTTCTGGGGCAGGCGCAGGAGTTTGGTGAAGTGGTAGTCTCCGAAGTCGATCTTGCTAAACCTTTGATCTGGTCAAGCCTGGGAGACTTCAAAGCTCAACTTCGCAGTCATACTCCTGTCGTCCCTAGTGAGGAATAAACAAGAGGTATGCCGCGAACGAACATGTTCTCACCCCGCGGCCAGCCACTTCAAACAGTCGTCATCATGAGATGGCCGAGAGATTTCCTACTTTCTAAAAGCAGGGTGTTCCGGGTTAGCACCGCTGATGATGTAAGCGATCAGATCAAGGATCTCCTGCTTGGTCATGGTGTTGAGTAACCCTTCAGGCATTATCGACACCTTCGACTCATCCTGCTCATCGATATCATCCTTGGCAATCTCGATCACGCCAGCATCCTTCTTGAGTGGATTGTCCGAGAGCTTCAGCACTTTGTCGTTCTGCTCAATGATCACACCTGAGTACAACTTGCCCGCCAGTGTCGCAATAATCTGCGTTCGATATTTCTCTTCAATCTCCTTGGACGGTTCCGTCAATGACTCCACCACCTTGGCAAGATCAGTCTTCTGTTCGGCCAGTCTTTTCTGCAAGTCGAACAGATCCGGAGCGAGTTTTCCACCGGTACCCTTCATCGCATGGCAAGCTACGCAGGAAACCTGAGTAAATAACTTACGACCGTTCTGGAAATCCCGCCCTGATTCAAGATCGTTGATCGAGTTCAAAATATCCTGCGTGGACCACTTACGAACAAACTGCCGTTGAGGAATATCCCCGTGAGCAATCGCCGGAGCAGTTGGCTGCAATGGAATATCACTGATGTCAGCGACAACATGCATCGTTCCGTACATCGTTCGCCAGTGTCCCGGGAATGTGCATACGTAGGAGTACTCGCCCACTTCCGTCGGAGCTGTTATTTGCAAGCGTTGTTGTTCTCCAGCCTGCAGCATGCCCGTTGAGAATAGTACTTTGGGGCTATCTGGTATGAATTGACGAGCAAGCCCCTCTGGTGTGGACCCGAGCCTTTCTGCCAGAATACCGACTTCTTCACGAGCTCCGGGGACAGTCACCAGCAGGTTATGTGGCATGATATCCACATTCTGAAATACGATTTCAACAGGTTTACCAGCCTGCACATAAATGTGAGGACGATCATAAATCATGCGATGCGGAACCGGACGAATCACAATCACATCAACGGCCAGATCTGCCAGCTGGCGACGTATTGCTATGGCCGCCTCTTTACCCAGCTGACCGGACAGATCTTTACCTAACTGGATCGCATCCATTACCTCCGTTTCCGTGCGGCTCTTTGGTGGAACCGATTCGATATAAGCAATGAGTTGGTCAAGTAACCTGGCCACTCCGTCCGTGGGCAATTGCGTCCCATCCAGACGACCAATTGAGGTAATCGCTGAATTACGAATTGCCGTCTCCGTTACCAACGGAGCCAACGCAGCGAATACTTCCTGATCATGCCCGGCGATATAACTCACAGCATTCACTGCGGAACGGGTCAGTTGTACTTTGGGATTAGCCCCGCTGGCGCTCACCGCCAGACTTGGATTCGGAGCATTATTACCGGCCAATCGGAAGGCTGGCTTACGGTCACCATCCAGAATTACCACGGTAAATCCATCCAGACGGCTGATATATTCTCCGTTGTTCTCGGTTCGATTCCAAACTACCACACTGTCAATCGGAAACTCCTGCCCAAGATCCACTTCCCAGAACGGATTGGCCTGGGTTTTTGTGTGCGTTTGCGAGTTATTACCATAGGCGCCATTGGTGTTCCCATCGACAGCGCGCGAAGCCGCTCCACCAAAATCTGTCGAAGACTGGGAAGCTTTCTTTTTCAAGGCGACATTTTTACCTTCGCTCATTACCTGAACTTCCGCCAAAGTCAGCACTCGCTGATTACCTGACAACTCGATTCGCACATAGCGACCAGCAGCTCCCTGGGCATCACCAATTTGCTCGGCAAGCGGCGCAGGAAGTGCCGAAACAGTTGACAATACTCGTTCGTACAATGATTCACGCACTTCGTCGCTGGCGATCAACGGAATCGTATCCAGCACCGTGCGAAATCGGGAAGCGTTTTCCAGCGACTGCATCCATACCTGCTCGGCAGAACCATCCGCCGCAATGAGTGCAGCAGTAGCCAGACGTCTGGTAACCGCTTTTTTACCTGCTCGATGCAATTGCGCAAGGTCTGCTCGCTTCATTTTCAACATCGCCGGATCGGTCATGCGGAACATATGCACGTATTCAGTCAAAACCTGTTCGGCGTCTTCCTCGGCAGACGCATCCAGATCGCGTACCGTGTTCACCAGTTCCGCAACCATATCGGTCTGGTTAATCTTGGCGATTCCCATCAACGCTTCATGACGGTACTGATGCACGATCCCTGGTCGAGTCAGGATCGCCTGATATACCGGTTCGCTACGTGTCATGTTGATCAAGTCAGTTGTTGCAACCCGGTCAATGATATATTCAATTGCTTTCGCATTCCCGGCCGCAAATTCCTTTCCTGTCCCGACAGCTTCTTTCCAGACCGGTTCCAGACGGCGTATGGTATGCCGCAGAGTAAAATCGACGTAATAGTCCAACTCGTGATTCAATGCGAGCAGTGCAATTTCAGCCGCCTCACTTTCTTCGAAGTAACTACAGGCTCGCACAGCTTCCAGACGTACTCGGGAATGCTCATCTTCCACCGCCGTCCGCAACATGCCGAAGACTCCAGGAACTTTGTGCCGCCAATAACTGATGACACGAACAGCGGCTGCGCGGGCGTTGTAATCCGGCGATGACGCAACCCGCCTCAACAGCTTCAGGCCGATTCCGTCCGACACATTGTGATGCTGGCAAACCCACAATGCTTCCAACAGCAAATGTTCATACTGGGGATCATCCTTATCCAATCCTGCTGTCCACTTAGCAACCGCCGCAGCTACCTCTGCCGTGGGAAACTCTCGCAACTTCAAACGGACTCGATAACGGGTCCGATCTTCGTAAGTGCGAAGCATTTCCAGCAGTTCGCCAATTCCCTTACTTTCAATCTCAGGCCTGGTAAGCAATGGACGGGAAGGGTAAGTGATCCGCCAGATACGTCCGTGAGAGTGATCGCGATTGGGATCCCTCAGGCTGTGTTGCATGTGCCCCACTAACGGGTTGAACCAGTCGACAATATACAACGCACCATCCGGACCAAATTGAATATCGACCGGACGGAAGTTACGGTCTGAAGAATACAGAATCGGCTCAATCTCCGTTGCCTCATATCCTGAACCGGCTTCCTTGACCGTATGCTGCAGGATTCCCTGGAATCCAATCACGTTATTGAGCAGGAAGTTGCCCTGCGCTTCTGGAGGAAAATGACGGCTGGAAACAAATTCGCAACCGGAAGTCGGACGAACTCGTTTCTTCAGAAACTGGTTCAGCCGTTCAGTGTATTGAAACTTGAAGGGACCAAAATCTTCCTGGCCGTAGTATTCCGGAGCCCGAATCGAAAAAGGAGCTGCGAAGTAATTGGCTCCGCCCGAAGCATCTGCCACAAAATTCTGTCCCCATCGGTTAAACGCATGCCCCCATGGATTGGCAAAGTTGTAATGCACATGCGTGTTAAATTCCTGATTGGTCGGATCAAAACGATAAACACCGCCATGAGCGTTACGTACCGTACCACGAGGTGTCTCCACCTGGGTCACGTGGAATGTTCCCTCGTGCATATAGATTCCCCCACCCGGTCCCCAAGTGAAGGCTCCAATAGCATGGTGCGAGTCACCTGAATCAAAACCACCCAGGACGATCTTTCGCAAATCGGCTTTCCCATCACCGTCGGTGTCCTTGAGGAAAACCAGATTGGGCTCTTGCGCAACATAGGCACCACCATCGCCCAACTCAAAACCAGTCGGCAGGTGTAAACCATCGGCGAAGGTTTCCATTTTGTCTGCTTTACCGTCACCATCCTCGTCGGTAAACACCAATAATTTGTCATTGGGCTTATGAGGTGGCTGATACTGTGGATAGCTGGGCATCGTCGCGACCCACAATCGACCTCGGGTGTCGAAAGTGAACTGCACCGGGTTCTTGAGCTCAGGGAAATCGACTTCACTGGCAAACAGGTTCACTTCATAACCTTCTGCAATCGTAAAGTGCTTCTTGGCAGCTTCCGGAGCCAGGATGTTGACTGGCGTATTAAAGTTGGTGGGAACGTCGTACAGTTTACGAGTTTCCGAATAGTCGTATTTGTCAGCAACCTTCTCTCCATTGGCAACCGCCCAAATTCGCTTGTCAACGACTGCCGCCATCTCGTCCAACTTGGCGCGTTCGTTTTCAATAACGTACGCATCGGTATAAGGAGGATTCCCATGATCGCGACGTGATCGACCACCGTAGATGTAATAACCGTTCACCGCTCGATAGTTGTGGAAGTAATTAAAATTCTTCTCATGAATCTCAGGCAACAACGCCTCGGCCAGGTCATTCCACTCAGAATCAACTCCAAACAGAGCGGTCATGAAATGAGGAGCAAACCTCTTGTAGCCATCGTCGCTCAAGTGGACACCGTTGAACGTATACGGTCGATCGCTGGCCGCAAACAACTTCTGGGAAAGGCCGTACAGATCAATAAATGGGACCTGATGTTTGCGGGCGGCTTTAGCCATCGCATCAGCATAAAGCCCCAGATTTGCATTCTGTGTTTCTCCCGCAGGCAAATTGACATCACCCGTATTTTCAAATGCGAGTGGTGAAATCAGGACGACTCGCGGATGCCCTTTACCGCTGTAATTCTGCTGCAACGTATGAGCAAGAAATTGATCCAATTCCTGATTAAAGGTGGCCAATCCTGCCTCGCCGCGGAACGACTCACTAAAACCAAAGAAGGCAAAAATCAGGTCCGCTTTGGCTCGAGTCAGATGGTCATCGGGCGTACCGAAGTCCAGTGACCGAGGACGAAATCGAACTTCGTCGCCATTGAATCCCTGATTTCGTACGGACAGGTTTAACTCTTTGAAATGAGACTGCAGTAATGCTTCCCAGTACCCGAAATATTGAAATCGCTCGGCAGTATTACTACCTATGAAGACAATACGATCTCCCTTTTTCAAATCAACCTGTGCCGAGGCTTCAGGAGCCAGAAACAGAAGGGCCAAAACCAAACAGAATACAGAAGACAATCGCTTCATAATCATTCGCCTTTATTCGTATAGCGTTTTGCTAGCTAGTCGTAGAGATCCGGAAAACCCGAAATTCCTGATACTTCAATGTAATGACAAGCAGTTAGGACGACCAGTAGCCAGTCATGCAATCAAATAAACCAATCCAACCAGGAGGCAGGACGTTATCGCAGCTCGTCCAGAGTCCGCAGCGCACAGTTGACATGGATCGCCGCTCCATAAGGCAACGCCTCTTCGTCAACCTTGAACATGGGGTGATGCACGCTGTAGGTCGCTCCGAGTTCCGGATTCCCAACTCCCAGGAAGGCAAAACATCCAGGCACTCGCTGCGTATAGAACGCGAAGTCTTCTCCTCCCATGACAGGAGGCATCTCAATGACTCTGCCTTCCCCTAATACCTCTTCCGTCGCAGCACGCCCTGCGGCCCAACTCAGTTCATCATTCAAGGTTGGTGGGTAGTCATTGCCCGGAAAACTGACTTCGGCTGCGCACTGGTTTGCCGCAGCAATCGCTTCGGCGACTGTTTTAATGCGAGTCTGCAAATGCTGCAAGCCGTCAAGTGTCAACGAACGAATAGTCCCCTGAAGTTCCATTGAAGGCGGAATCACGTTGTAGGCATGACCACCGTGCATCATGGTGACACTGATCACTCCGGATTGAAGCGGATCCAGCTCGCGCGAAATAATCGTCTGCAACTCGACTACAATTTTGGCTGCGGTCGAGACCGGATCGATCGACTTATGTGGCATGGCCGCATGACCACCTTTGCCATGCACAACAATCTTTAACGAGCTGGCTGCGGCCAGTAAGGTTCCGGCGCGAGCTGCCAGTGTCCCGGTAGGCAAATCGGCACTGACATGTAAACCAAATATTCGCTGAACCTGAGGATTCTCCAGCACCCCTTCGTCACTCATCTTCTCGCCCCCAGCACCACCTTCTTCGGCAGGCTGAAAGATAAGTTTGACAGTACCCTGAATGAGATCTTCGTTTTCTTTTAGCAAACGAGCCGCTCCCAGCAGCATCGCCGTGTGACAGTCATGTCCGCAAGCGTGCATTTTCCCATCGATCTCACTCTTGAAATCAACGTCAGCCTGTTCATGAATCGGCAAAGCGTCCATGTCTGCTCGCAGAGCGACACAAGGGCCATTTCCGTTCCCGATCGTCCCCAGAACTCCGGTAATCGCCAGATCACTTTGGTATTCAATCCCCAGTTCATCCAGCGTCGACTGCACCAGCTTACTAGTCTCAAATTCCTCATACATCAACTCGGGTTGCTGATGCAACTGACGGCGAATGCCAACAATCCATGGCTGGATTTCCTTAGCCCTGGAGACAATTTGTTCCGAATTCATGTTTCTTCCTTATTAAAGATATTCGCTGGGACGAGTAAGCCGGTCAGACAATTGCTGCAGCCATCTGGCAGCCGGGGCTCCATCCAGTACCTGGTGATCAAATGTTAAACTTAGCGACATGGTCGATCCGGCTACCACCTGGCCATTTTCCACAACCGGCTCCTGAACGATACGGCCGATCCCCAGGATTCCGGCCTGAGGGAGATTGATCACGGGAGTGAAGTGGTCGACGCCAAGCGTACCCAAACTCGAAATCGTAAAAGTTCCACCGGAAAGCTGATCTTCACTCAACCTGCCAGCCCGCGCATCCTCGATCAATTCAGATGAATATTCAGCGACGTCGTCCAATAAAAGTTTGTCCACCTGATGGATCACCGGCGCCAGCAATCCCCCGTCAGTATTCACAGCCAATGCAATGTTGATCTGGTCGTAAAGATAGATTCCATCCTCGGTCCAGCAGGCATTTAACTCGGGACACTCGCGCAACAAATCAGCCGCAAGCTTCATGATTATATCGTTATAGGACGGTGTGGTTGCGGAGCCTTTCAAGCTGTCTCGATACGCGGCCAGACCCTGAGCATTCAATTTGGTGTGCAGCGTAACCGGTACGGTCAGTTGCACGCTGGCCAGCATCCGTTGCGCAGTAATCCGACGAATGCCACTCAGCGGTCGTAACTTCCCTGGCTGTGTCGGAACCACTCTTGGAAGGACAGGTGTAGAACTGGCGGGGACTGATTGGGCGACACCGCCCGCAACTCCCTTTTCGACATCCACCTCACGAATGCGTCCGTTCTTCCCTGTTCCGGTAATGCTTTTCAGATCTACCCCCAGTTCCCGCGCTCGGCGACGGGCGCGGGGAGAGGCAATATTCCGACGAGTGTCACCAGTAACTCGAACACGCTCCACTGGGCTCGCAACCTCTCCAGACTGCGTCACCGCCGGCTCATCGGCAGTAGCAGGCACAGACGGAGCGGCCGGTTTATATTCCGGAGGTTCTTCACCTTCTTCCAGCAAAAACCCCAGTACCTGGCTTACCAGTACCGTGTCCCCGGCCTGTGGCGCTGCAGCTGGAATACAGAGAATTCCCGAATCAAAAGACTCCACTTCCTGGGCTGCTTTTTCACCTTCTAAAACAAAAAGCATTTCACCGGCGCTCACCATTTCGCCGTCCGCTTTGAGCCATTCGACGAATGTACCTTCATCCATGGACCAGCCGAGTCGGGGTACTACGATTTCCGTTGCCATCTGCCGTCTCCTCCTTACTCCGCCAATAGTTCACGAATTGCCGTGACCACCGAATCAACATTTGGCACCACCGCTGCTTCCAGCGTTGGCGCATACGGTGTGGGCGTGAACGCTCCGCTGAGGCGTTTAATCGGAGCATCCAGATTATCAAAGCCCTGGTCCGCAATGGAGGCAGCAATTTCGGACGCAATGCTGCAAGGTTGAAATGCCTCGTCAACAACCAGCAGGCGACCAGTTCTGGCCACCGATTCACAAATCGTTTGAGTATCCAGTGGCGATACAGTCCGCGGATCCACAACCTCTACGGAAATACCTTCTTCTGCCAATTGCTCCGCAGCGGCCAACGCATGATGAACCATCAATGCGACGGCGACGACAGTAACGTCCTGCCCCTGACGATGCACTCGAGCTTTTCCAAATGGAATCTCATACTGCTGTTCAGGTACCGGCCCTTTAATTGCCATCAACTCACGATGTTCCAAAAACAGCACCGGATCGGTCGAATGCAGAGCATGATTAAACAACCCTTTGGCATCGTACGGAGTGGAGGGTATCACCACACGCAGCCCAGGAATATGCGCGTAGATCGAGTGATAGATTCCCGAATGGTGCGTCGCCGCGGAATGTCCAATACCTCCACACCCACGAAGCAGTACCGGCATCTTGATTCGACCACTACTCATGTACTGCATTTTGGCAATCTGATTAATCATCTCACCAAAGGCATCGTTAATGAAGTCAATGAACATGAAGTCGATGACCGGACGCGTCCCAGTCATGGCAGCTCCGCAGCTAAGCCCCACAAACCCTCGTTCACAAATAGGCGAATCACAGAGTCGGTCCGCACCGTATTTTTCATACAACCCGGTCGTCGTCATGAAGTTTCCACCACGCTCGCCAATACCTTCTCCCATGACCCAGATATTGGGGTTTTCCTCCATGGCAGCGTCGAGGGCTTCATGAGTTCCACCGACAAACGTCTGGATTCTGTCACCTGGATCTATATCTGTCGCCGAGCTCTGGAAAGTTTCGTCATAGACGTGAGCGATTGCAGTCTCAGCGGCAGGATAGGGACTCGCCTCAGCAAACGCATGCGACTCTGCAATCAGTTCTTGCACTTCGTCTGAAATTGCCCGCAATTCACCTTCAGTGGCCAGGCCTTCTTCGATGAGTCGTTCCGTCAGACGAGCAATCGGACAACGTTGTTTCCACTGTTCGACATCTTCCCGGGTTCGATAGGTAAAGTCGCCCATCCCTTCGGCATGAGCGCGCGTACGATACGTCTTACATTCGATCAGCGTAGGACCTTCACCTCGGCGAGCTCGTTCTACCGCTTCCCCCGCAATCCGGTAGATTTCCAACACATCGTTCCCATCGACTTCACATCCAGGAATACCATAGTTGGCTGCCCGGCGACCAACATCTGGAATTCCGCTGGAATATGCAAAGGAAACTTCTGTGGCAAACTGATTGTTCTCACAAACAAAAACGCAGGGCAGGTTCCAAATACTGGCCATATTCAGACCCTCATGGAACGCTCCGTTGTTGACAGCACCATCACCAAAACAGGCGACCGAGACATTATCTTTCTTCTGGATCTTAAATGTGTAACCACCACCAGTCGCATGAAGAATACAGGGACCTACGATTCCACTGGTACCCATCATTCCAATTTCAGGTTTGAACAGATGCATGCTGCCACCCCGGCCACCACTGCAACCATCCGCACGTCCATACAGTTCAGCAATCAATTCCTGCGGAGCCATCCCTTTTGCCAACGCATGCCCATGCCCCCGGTGCGTACTGAAGACAACATCCTCCAGTCTCAAATGAGCAAATACGCCTGTCGCGATCGCTTCTTCACCGACGTAGGTATGACAGGCGCCGTGAACCAGACCCTGTTGATGAGATTTCGCCAACCTCTCTTCGCACTGCCGGATCACCTGCATGGTGCGGTACAGGGAAAGCCCAGTCTCTTTATCAATTCCAATCGTTGTTGTCGTCATGAGTTCTCCAGCCCCTATCTATTCTGCAAAGACTTCTGTTCCTACTGATCCACCTGCATTCATGGCCAGATTTCCACCATCCATTGGAATCAATGTTCCGGTAATCCAGGAAGAGGCATCCGAGGCAAGAAAGACGGCGAGCCCTTTAATGTCATCCGAACTTCCAAATCGCCCAGCAGGAATCCCACTTAAAAATCTATCTTTGATTCGCGGATCGGCATCAATCCGTTGCTGCAAACCGGGATTCAGTACCTGAGCAGGCAAAACAGAATTGACGCGAACTCCACGACCACTCCATTCCGTACTCAGTTCCCGAGTCATCTGCACGACAGCCCCCATCGCCATACTGTAAGCAATATGGCCTCGGCCAAGCGCGGTGATACTTGCGAGTGAACCAAGGTTAATAATGCTACCGCGACCCTGTTCCAGCATTCGACGCCCCGCTTCCTGGCAGATGCAGAACCGGCCATAGACAATATTTCTCCAGGTCCACTCCACTTCTTCCAACTCGATCACCTCGGGCTTCTTACGAACAGCCTCGCCTGCAATATTGGCAACAAAGTCTATCCGTCCAAATGTTTCGTCTATCCTGGCGAACATCGAACGAATCTCGTCAGCTGACGAAATATCACACAGTACGGGCAGCGCCTGTCTCCCCAACGCTTCAATTTCCGCAGCGGTCGCCTGCATCCCCTCTTCATTGATGTCGGCCAATACCACATCAGAACCTGCTTCTGCCACAGCCAGGGCAACAGCCTTCCCCATTCCACTGGCCGCACCCGAAACCAACGAAACACGACCAGTTAAATCAAACATTGAACTCATACTACTGCATCCCCTTTTCTTCCTGAATCGCCTGCGATCTCTGCCTGCCAATAAAGAAAAACCAAATCACGCCCCATACGGCAAACAACGCGAAAAACCAGCATACTTCCGGTTTCTGAGCAAACACCAAAGCGGTCATGCCCAGGTAGAACACGGCACAACCAAGGACTCCCAACGAGTGAATCCAACCCGGACGCAACGCCTTGGGAAGAAATCGGTGGTTGTTTAAAAGTACCAGGACTGCTGTTAGCCCCAGTCCCAGATTGTTTGTATTGGCGACCGTCAGCACCATCCCCTTGGCATCCGAGTAATACAAAAAGATCGTCTGCATGATCAGGGACCACACGATGTACGCCACCATGATTCGATAATAAACCTTGCCGACCTGGTCTGATTTCATTTTTTTCCGTACACCTGAAACACCGGACCAGATAATATCTGTCCACCGTCTGCATACGTCGTCGATGATTGACATCTGGCTGGGAAGTAGCACAACCAGCCCGACCAGCACGGTCAGCACCCAAAACAGTTGATTTAACCCGTACAGGTCCGGAGCGTTCTTGAGGCCGTCTGCGGTGATCAGTGCCTGTGCCCAAGCGAGCCCTTCTGAGTCAGAAAAGAATTCGGAATATTGCGAGAACTCGATCGATATCAATCCTGGTAACGCCATTCCCATAAAGCAACCAGGGCCCCAGATCATCAACTGATCGGTCAGGATATAGCGCCACCAGCCTTTCCACCGGGCCATATTGGTCGGATTGATTTCAAAGACTTTACCAATGTGACTTAGCGAAACACCACGTCCACCAACAACACTCGGAATCGCCCCGACCTGTGATCCCATCCCCCAACCTTTGTCACGGACAAAATTACTGTACGTCGAGTTACTTAATCCGCCACCTCCAGCGTAACCAGCGAATGCTCCGAGTACCGCGATATTGGCTAATGTAATGAACGGAAGACCATCACCCCGAAGGAGAGAAGTGATAACATTTTCCACATTGTCGCCATCCCAGTGCCCATCCGCATCCACATCGATATACGACTGATGTTTGGAACTCTTTCCCGACGTCAAATGCACTGGGAACTGAGAAGGATTCTCGCCGGGCGTTTCCAGGAACAACCGTTTAGCCCCAGTTTGATCCACTCGCTGGAACAACGAATATTGAACCTGTGTCTGTTTTTCACCGGCAGGTTGCAACGCCAGTGCGGTGAGCATTTCATAATTCTGCGATTTCCCGTCGACCTCTACGACGATGGAACCGCTGCTCGCCGGGCGAATCAGCATGTCATACCTGCCGTCACCATCACTGTCGAACGTGCGATAGGCAACTCCCGCGGGCACAATATCCTGCAGAGAAAAACGCCGTTCCATGACATCCAGATGCCCGTCTCCATCCCAGTCCTCGCCGGCATCTAGCTGGCCATTTCCGTTGGTATCCTCACCTCGTTCGACCGGAACGTTCCCAAAGGCGACAAACCCTGAGAAGACTCGCCCCCAGTTCGATGGCGAAACAAAAACGAGACCGATCACCAGACAAAAAGTAAGCACAATAAACACTTTGAGCGTCATCACTTTTTCCAGCGTATTGTAGATCTTGCCACCGATCAGTACGGGTAGCGCAACTAATCCGAACAGCGCATAGGACAGTATCAGCAGGGTCGAGTTATATTCTTCGCCCGGCACCTCGCCGATAAACAAGGCAACCACGACGGCCGCTGCCGTGGTGGAAAGAGCAGGAATCAGCGCGCCAATATTAAACAGGGCAAACGTACCGATCCAGAAGCCAGGCCCCGGTCTGTTCCGCATGAAACCAGTAAAAACGGGCTCGCCGGTATAGAGTGCATAACGTCCACACTCCATGTTGTAAAACACCTGGCAAACAATGGCGATGGTGGCGATCCACATCAGGCTACCACCATACTTGGCCGTAATCTCGGGCCCCAGCAACCACTCGCCACCACCAATCTGAATCCCACACATCACGATACCGGGACCGATCAATCCCTTGAGGTTGCTCCATCCCAGCCGTTGTGGCTCTGTCAGTTCTGCCACCGTCCAGGTCGGCAGAGCAGTCTTGGGCAGAGCAGTCTTGGGTAGTTGAGGGGGATTCGAATCGGACATGCGGTATTCTTTTAGAGGAGCATTTTCAGCAGGGATGTCGAGGTTTAATGGAGGACGATTGCACGTCCCGGCCCACCATGACAATCACGGATTTTGATCGCGGCAAACAGGAAATACCCTCCGGCAGGCACCTTTTTTACATTCGCAAGAAACTCAACCCCGACCATCTCGTTACTTCCCAGAGCCCAGTAAGTCATCAACGCTCGCTTGGCATCGACACCTCCAAGATTAGGAGCATCGGTGGCAACACAGCGGATTCCTTTGCTTTTGAGGTAGACAATCGTAGCAGGACCAGGCGCTGGCCAGCCTTCCCTGTCACCTTTCAGTGGATCCACCCACAGCGCGGTGTCGGCAGGTGCTGGTTTGAAATACTTGTCCACATGACCTGTTTCAAAAATAACGACATGACCTGCAGTTAACGCACCATGCTTAGCTTCAAAATCCTTGATATGTTCAACCGTGATTTCCGGCGAGGCGGGCCAGCTCTTCTTCTCTGTCGTACCAACCAGATTGCGGACGCTGATAACTCGTGCCTCACCACACGTCCAGTCCAGCGGTACTTTTTCTGTCGTCAAATCGCTAAACCCCCGTTTACCGTATGCTTTTTCATACTCTTCCAACCAGCCGCGAACTTCCGGTGAGTACTGAACTCGAGTGCCCGGTGCAGGCAGTGCATAGGAGGGTGGCACCAAATGAGTTCCGGCCATACTGTCCATCATGTGGGTATGGTGCCACATATCGAGGTATTCAGAGTAAAGGAAGTTGACATCCAGATAGGGCTGTCGATGCATTCCGGTGGAAAACCCGGGATCGGTCAGTGGATAACCCTGCGCCAGCGTGGGAGACAGATCAACAGCTCGTCTGTTTTTTGCCGAGTCGATCAGGCGGGTTGGCAAATCTCCGCCAACGATCGCAAACGCTCGCCCTTCAGCATAAGCACCATCCTTGTGACGTGGGTGCAACAATATATAGAAGGCACCCGTGGGAGGCAAAGCCCCCAGATTCGTCGCACCTTCGGTCCAGATCATACCGTACTTCAAACCTGCGTAATGCGTCGGTTCAGCGAGAGTAGGAATCGGCCCCATACTTGCACTGTCAGTGCCCAACGTCATGACATTTCGAGTCGCCAGAAACTCCATGCAATCGGGCTCGGGATCCGGGTACCCCGGCGCTTTGCCATCCAGTGCATCAGATATGTAGCGATGGCCATCAGGATAGGGGCGATAGTACTGGTCCGAATAATCACTGCGGAAAAGAGCCACATCACCAAACCGCAATTGCCGATGCTGCTTTTCAAAACGCTGCACATGTTCCCGTGTTACTAATGGGCTGATGCCATTGGGTGCCTTGTTCAACAGGTCACGAACGTCAATTACACAAGCTTCGCCACCGAACTGCCAGGGTTCGATCTTATCTGTATAAGCCAGTCCCAGCTTTCCTGACTTGGGCCGTTTCAATTCTGGTCGAGCGACAGAATGAGGCGGCACATCCAGCTGCGTTCCTGTATTGCCATCGATCACTAACGCATCCACGTTGTATGGACTTGCAGGTCCGATCGTACGTTGATGAATGATCTGAAAACGCGGGAACGGAGCGGTTGGCCAGGTAGCAGGATAATCCGGAGCCACCAGCAATGAACAATCGACAAATCTGGATTGAGCTGTGGCGGTGACCACACTGGTAAAGAACACCACCAGCAACATTACATGTCTCATTTTTATTCCCTGAAAAGACTCGCAGACCGAATTTAATTTGGTAAGTCGTACTCGCCGTACTCGACGTACTCGACGTACTCCTAGAATACCAATTTCATCTACCGATGGGGAGAATTACCCTCAGGCATTATGGACTCAGCCAAACCGGCTCGCGCTCCACCAGCTTCACTGTTTCTCTCAGGCTGGCTCGGACATCCGCCGGCAAATCAATTCCCGACTCACGACTACAAGCCACCTTGGCCCATTCACGTTCACCCGGCAATATCACCCGCTCCACTCCATCCGCGGTTTCCACAGCATGTATCTCTTCGATCAATTTATTCATGCGTCGTGAATAATCTTCCGTGTCCGCGATGACGCTGGTGTCCATCACGATAAAGCCAGCGTTGTGGCAGGAGGGCCGGTCCGTCGGATCGAACATCCAGCTACCAATGTCCCACCGCATGTGACCGCCCGGGAGCGCTCCCGAAAGAATCTCGCACCACAATCCAAACCCGTACCCCTTGTGACCAGCCATCGGAGCCAGGGATGCGTTGGCTGGATAGAGGCTGCCGTCTGTTGTCGGCTTTCCTTCCGAATCGATGAGCCAATTTTCCGGGATCGACTCGCCCCGCTGATGTGCAGCGTAGACCTTACCGCCAGCCACGGCCGCCGTCGCAATATCCAGATTGATAGGGTCACTACCAGGCACAGGAACTCCATAAGCAATTGGGTTACTTCCCAGCACTGGTCCTTTGGAGCCTGGTGCCGCCACACTGGGAATATCATTACCGGTCACCATGGCGATGAACCCCTGACGCGCTGCTTTCTGAGTGTAATAGCCAGCCGCACCGATATGTCCGGTATTCCTCAGACCAACATAAGCCACTCCGACCGTGGCTGCCTTCTGCATGGCCAGATCAATGCAAAACTGACTTCCGACTTGGCCTAACGCGGACTGACCATCTACCACAGCCCAACCGGGACCCTCGCGTTCGATGACCGGAGAAACATCATGCCGATAGCCGCCTCCCTGCAATTTACGAACGTATCCTTTCAGCAATTTCGTACCATGAGTAAAAACTCCCATGGCATCCGTGGTGGCCAGCACTTCTGCCGTATTCACCGCATCGGTCTCGTTCATCCCAACTGCCTGCAAAACGGACTGGGTGTAAGCTCCTAATTCTTCAAACGTAGGATTCATTTAAAACTCCTTCTGCGGCCATACTCTCTTCTCTCCAGCAGTCCAGGCTCGGTCAACTTCGGCCTCTCGGTTTAACGTAACGGCCGAAAGAATTCCCGCAGGTCAGCGGCCATCTCTTCAGCCCGTTCGTGGATAGCAAAGTGCCCCCCGGCATCGTATTCGTTGTAATGCACCACGTTGTAGTACATCTCGGCACGCTTCCGCACGATCGGTGCCAGTTCGTGCGGATAAGCAGATACTGCCGTAGGCACTTCGATTCGCTTGCCGGCCGGCAACTCCCAACCGTGGTAATACGATTCACTGTATAACCTGATCGCCGACCAGAAAGAATTAGTCACCCAGTAAAGCATCACGTTGGTGATCAGCATGTCCCTGGGAAACAATGTTTCAAAGTCATCATACCAACCGGACCAGTTACGCCACTTTTCAATGATCCAGGCAGCCAATCCCACCGGTGAGTCAGCCATGGCCATGGCCAGAGTCTGAGGGCGAGTCATTTGCTGGTGACAATAGGCACCTTCATCAATCCAGTACTGCTCAACATTTTTCCAGTAACGCAGCATGTCAGGATCCTCGGGCTTCAACGGTGCCCACTTCATCCCCAGGCCACGGAGCAAATCCGGGTCTTTGTCCGCTTCAGGACGTTCGTCCCCAAGTCTGGGGAAAAGACAATTGAGGTGGATGCCGATCAGGTTCTCAGGATGGAGAAAACCGAAAGGGGCAGTGATAAACCCTCCCCAGTCCCCACCTTCAATGCCATACCGATCAAACCCCAGTCCCTCAGTCATTAAACGATCGTAAACTGCTGGATGATGCTGAAAACCAAAGCCCTGCTGATCGGGGTAGTCTGAAAACCCGTAACCTATAATCGACGGAATAATGACGGTAAACGCATCCTCTGCATTTCCTCCATAGCTTGCCGGGTCCGTCAGCATGGGCAGGATTTTTAGCAGCAACAGGAACGACCAGGGATAACCGTGCATCATAAACAGCGGCATGGGGTTGGGGCCCTTTCCCTCCTGCCGAATGAAATGAACTCCCAGACCATCAACATCTGCCTGGAAGTGATCGTACTGGTTGAGTGCCGCTTCCTGTTGTCGCCAGTCGTATTCATCCAGCCAGTAAGCAACCAGATCCTGCATATAGTCCAGATCGACTCCCCGGTCCCATCCTGTCCCGGTCACCTGACCTGGAAACCGGGTCATCTCCAATCGTTGACGCAGATCGTCCAGGACTTCATCGGAAACATCGATCTTAAAAGGAGAAACAGCGACTGCCAAAACTAGACTCCATTCACAACATTAGATAGCGATTCTCCCGCAAGTGCCTGCAAAGCAGTACTGACAACTGCTCTGCGAAGATGACTGATCGCTCCAGGACTGACGGAAGCAACATGGGACGACAGCATGACATTGGACATGGTTCTTATCGGATGATCCTCGGGCAATGGTTCCACGCTAAAAACATCCAGACCTGCTGCCTTGACCTGTCCAGATCGTAACGCTGCCACCAGGGCATCCAGATCGACGAGGTCTCCTCGACCGATGTTGATCAGCATGGCTCCCCGCTTCATCGCCGCCAGCGACGTTTCGTTAATCAAGTTCTTCGTGGATTCCAGAGAAGGACAGTGCAGAGTGATCAAGTCAGCCTGGGCGAACAGGTCCTGCTGCGAAACCAGCTCGACTCCCAGTTCCGCCGCAGCGTCTGAAGTCATCACCGGGTCCGACCCGACTATGTGACATCGGAACCCTTTGAGCCGAGCAGCTACTTCCCTGCCAATTCGTCCCAACCCAATGATTCCAACGGTCAAATCACTGAGGGCCACCATCGTGGAGACTCCGTTAGCAAGTCCCCATTTTCCGTCCGCGATTAAATCGTTGTTCGCGCGCACGTCCCGCGTCGCGGCGAGAATAAAAGCGAGTGTATGATCAGCCACTTCATCAATACAGTAATCCGGAATATTACAGACAGGGATTCCTCGCCGAGCAGCAGCGTCGATCGCCACATTATCGTAGCCAATACCATAACGTACGATCGCTTTCGCATTTTCCATGGCTTCCACAACCGCCTCATCGACCCTCGCAAACTGAGTGATCACGATATCTGCGTCACGACATAAATCAATCAGTTCCTGCTGGGTCTGGCAATGTGCACCGACCAACGTATGCCCTGCTTCTTCAATGATTTCCCGCTCCGTATCCAACGACTCAAAGGTGTAATCTGTGACAACTACTTTCGCCATGCTGCAGGCTCCTGTCCATCCAAAATCTCGCTGAAGACTTTCTATCAAATCCTCGTCACCAGACATCCATGATAGCAATGTGTAATACGAGCATCATTTTTTGAGTAATAAATCCCGTGAAATCACAAAACGGTGCAAGGAAAAGATGTACGATGAGTTTTACCGGACTCTGATTACCCCTCCTGCCTCCAGCCTCTCCACTTCCACACACAATGTTCTCTAAACCATTCCTCATGCTGCTTCTGACTGGTCTGCTTTTGGGCATAGTAGACTGTCAACTGGCAGAGGCTGCTGGGAAACCAAACATCATCTATATCATGGCGGACGACCTGGGGTATGGAGACGCTGCTCCGCTGGGCAAGCAGCGTTGCAAGATTCCTACTCCCGGTATGAGCCAGCTAGCCGCAGAAGGGATGACATTCACCGATGCACACTCGATTGCCAGTGTCTGTGTACCCAGTCGACTGGCAATCATGACAGGGCGCTACCCCTGGCGGATCAGAGGAATCGGGCAAAGTGGCCCCTGGGGCTATCTGGCTCCACAATTCAGGCCTGGCAGCCACACGCTGGCACATCTACTAAAGGATGCCGGTTATAAAACTGGTTACATCGGCAAATGGCACCTCGGACTCGCCATGGTAACCACCAATGATCAGGTACAGCAGATCGGTAACGTCGACTACGCTCAACCAGTCGATGCGGGTCCCAACGACCACGGATTTGACTACAGCTTTATCCTCCCCGGTTCACTCGATATGTACCCCTATGTCTACTTGAGGAATCAGGAATTTGTGGGCAGCGTCAATAAGCAACGAGGTTGGAGTGCCTTTAATCGAATCGGACCGGCAGAAGAAAAATTCGAGGACTACGAAGTTCTGCAGACATTTCGAGGTGAAGTCAGCGAGTACATCGCCCGCCATGCAGAGGATGCTCGAAGTGGTAAACCTTTCTTCCTTTACTTCGCACTCACCTCACCTCACACTCCCACCAGCCCCCACCCTGACTTTCATGGCAAAACGGATTTAGGCGTGTATGGTGACTTTGTCTACGAGACCGATTACTGTCTGGTTTCGACTCTGGAATCACTCAAAAAGCATGGGCTCGACGACAACACCATCGTCATCTTCACTTCGGATCATGGACCGGCGCCTTACGCCGGCAATATTCTTAAAGCCACCTATGACAATGTGAAAGGCCTGCATAAGCTTGGACATTACCCAGCTGGCCCATTACGAGGCTACAAATTCTCGGTTTACGAAGGGGGCACACGCGTCCCGTTTTTTATCAAATGGCCCAGTCAGATCAAGCCGGGAACAACCTGCGACCGCCTGATTGGTCTTCAGGATCTACTGGCAACCTTGGCCGACATCACGAAAGGCAAGTTGAAAAGCGATCAGGGTCTTGATTCGATAAGCTACCTGCCACTATTGAAAAATCCAAATGCAAAACCGACTCGGCAGAATCTGCAGATGCAAGGCACGCACGGATGGGCCTTCCGGCAGGGTGACTGGAAACTTTGCCTCTGCCCGGGAAGTGGAGCGCCAGGTGTTTACGGGAATGTCCCCAAACCAGCAGAAGCCTGGCCCGCCGCAGTGAAAACCTTCGGTCAGAATCCCACTAGATCGCAATTACTCGAAGCCCCCTTCGTGCAACTCTTTAACCTCCGCGAAGATCTATCAGAACAAAACGATGTTGCCCATCTGCACCCCCAGATCGTCAAAGAGATGTTTGCTTTGATGGAAGCACAGTTTGCACGTGGAAGAAGCACTCCCGGTCCAGATCAAAAAAACGATCGAGCATCATTGAATTACTGGGGACGAATCCCCGCCGGAATACTTACCCAATAACCCCAACGAGGACGTCATGTACTATCGAACCATACTACTCGCCAGTCTCTGTCTGATATTCTGCCACCAGGTAAACGCTACTGAAGTCGAGCAATTAACAGCTGGGAATTGGGACAAATATGTTCCGGCAGGCAAGGAAGTTGATGCCATTTACGGAGACTACGTGATTCGTAATGATGTGCTGACCGCCATCATTGCTCAGCCGACCCCTACGCGAAACGCCAATCTCACCATCCGTGAAGTGGGAGGATGTGTACTCGATCTGACAAGACACGATTCCAACAACGATCAACTCGGATGCTACTATCCCACTGGACAACAGTATTCCTTCACGGCTCCTGACCAGGTGAAGATCGTGGTGGAACCAGGTGAGGGAGCAGCCATCCACATCACCAGTCAAAAGGAGAGCAACGGTACATTGGCACGTGTTATCTACTCGTTACAACAGGGCGATGCAAGTTTACGCATCATCACTCAGTACCTGAATGAATCCGGCAAGCCGGTCAAACTCGCCCTGCAGGATTCGATCCGAGCGGACAGTCCCTTTGTGCTGGGCTCTAGTGTAAATACCTTCTGGGCAAACGATCAGTGGTTCCAACAGGCTTACGGAGTGTGGACTGAGCAGAGAACCGTTACCCGTACCGGCAGTGGCGGACGGACCATTCAGTTTGTTATGGATGGCAGTAATTCTTTTGAACTTCAACCGAAGCAGCGAGAGACGTTTCAACGGGAGCTGATTCCGGCAGGCAGCCTGCTCGAACTCAAATCCATCTTCAACAGACTCACTCAACTCGAACAACACGACGTAGGGCTGTCAGTCAAGGATGCGGATGGCCCCATAGAACACGCTCTGATCACCATCAAAGCGGGCGAAACGACGATTGGGGATATTCGCACCGGAGCTGACGGGTCTTGCAGTTTTGCATTACCTGCTGGCCAGTATAGAGCCCATTGTCAGGCTGCCGGACGGCCTCCTATCGAAGTCAAACTGAATATCTCTGGAGAAACACAAAACACGATCGAATTAAAACAGGCAGGTTATCTTTCTGGACGCATCACTGACGGTAAGGGGAAACCGATCTACGCCAAGCTTTCATTTCAGGGGCTCGATGATACAGCCACTCCCATGTTTGCTCCAAAGCAAAACGCCGTGTTTGCCGAAGACCTCTATTACGCCACCAACGGTCGAGTTCAACACCCGCTGCTTCCGGGGAGCTATCGCGTCATTATCAGTCATGGAACGGAATACAATGCCGACGTCCAGGAGATTGAGATTCGTGAGGGAGAAACCACGAACATCTCGGCAGCATTAGACCATGTCGTCGATTCCCGAGGATGGATCAGTGCAGACTTTCATACTCACAGCTCGCCATCCGGTGACAATACCACCGATCAATTTGGTCGTATCCTGACACTGCTGGCTGAACATATCGAATATTCTCCGGCCACCGAACACCAGCGAATCGACTCATTTACCCCCATATTGAAACAACTCCGAGCCGAACATCTGATGGGAACTGCACCAGGGATGGAATTGACTGGACGCGTGTTGCCCGTCAATCATCAGAATTCCTTTCCTCTGATTCACAAACCTCGAACACAAAACGGAGGTGGTCCCACCATCGATGATAATCCGATTACCCAGATCAAAAGGCTGAAGGGCTGGGACAATAACTCGGACAAAATCGTCCAGGAAGACCATCCGTCACTAATGCAGATCTGGCGGGACAGAGATGTCGATGGCAAACCGGATGGAGGCTTCCGGGAAATGCTCGATTATATGGACACCATGGAAGTCCATCCGCCACAATCCATCTTCAAGGTACCGGAATCCTTACCTCCGGCTTCCTCCAGGGAACCAGTGATGTTTTACTGGATGCAATTGATCAACAAAGGTTACCGGATCACCGGAGTTGTTAATTCAGATTGTCACTACAACAACCACGACGCGGGATATTTACGTAACTACATCCTCTCCCCCACCGACAACCCGGGACGTATCAAAACGCCAAATATCGTGGCTGCCTGTCGCCAGGGTAATGTAGTGATGACAAACGGACCCTACCTGAAGGTTGAGGTAACGGCAGGTAGTAAGAATACCGCCGTACCAGGTGATGACCTGCAAGCTCTTGATGGAAAGGTTCGGGTGGAAATCAGTGTACAGTGCCCCAACTGGTTTGATATCAATCGCATTCAGGTTTTCCTCAACGGACGAATGGCAGAAAACCTGAATTACACTCGTCGTACACACCCACAAATGTTTCCTGCCACGGCGGTCACCCGCTTCCATGAAACGCTCGAGTTGGAACTGGAACAGGACACGCACATCATTGTTGCCACGATTGGTGAAGGACTGAAAATCGGTCCGGTACAGGGAGAACGACGCGGGGCCATGGAACCAACGGCTGTGGCGAACCCCGTCTTCGTCGATGTTGACGGAAACGGATTTCAGTTCAACCACGATAATCTGGGTGTCGATCTCGACGCAGAATAGGAACACGCGAAAATCATGGATCTCGGATTAGACGGAAAAGTTGCGCTGATTACCGGAGGCTCCAAAGGAATTGGCGAGGCTATCACCCGCACCTTTTTGGCAGAAGGGGCACACGTCGCTAATGTCAATCGCTCCACCACGGAAGGAGAAGCACTCGCAGCCGAATACGCTGCCAAAGGCCAACGTTGTAAATTCATCCAGGGCGATCTTACTCGTATGGAGGATTGCCAACGAGCGGTACAAACAACACTGGACGAGTTTGGACAGATTGACACCCTGGTTAACAACGCCGGAGTCAATGACGGTGTTTCGCTGACCGATGGACCTCAGGCATTTCTTGAATCGCTACAGCGGAACCTGGTTCACTACTATGCCATGGTGCACTACGCGCTGGACGCGCTGAAAAGCTCGTCAGGTGCCATCATCAACATAAGTAGTAAAGTGGCAGCCACCGGGCAGGGAGGAACAAGTGGCTATGCTGCTTCCAAAGGTGGCATCAACGGCATGACTCGCGAATGGGCACTCGACCTGGCAGCTGACAATATCCGCGTCAACACGGTGGTACCTGCAGAAACCTGGACACCGCTCTACGCCGCGCTGATCGATCAGTCATCTGATCCGACAGCCGCTCGACGACAGATCGAAGACCTCATTCCACTCGGAAAACGTTTCACCACAGCTCAGGAAATTGCCGATATGGTCGTGTTTCTGAGTTCGCAACGGTCATTACACACCACCGGACAGATCCATTATGTCGACGGCGGCTATACGCATCTGGACCGAAAATATACATCCGGCTCAAATCGTATCGACCTTTCCAAGTAGCCGTTCCGTACAGAATCAGGTTGAGTTTTTACCTATTGCAGTTAGGCTAAATGCTATATTTCCAGTAATGCAAAAATTACTGGGTTCCCCCTTTCGCCATACGGTTTTTATCTTGTTTCTTTCAAGACTCATTGCGACGTTGTCCCTCAGTCTGTGCCTGCTGGCACTATCTGGCTGCGACTCCGATCCATCTGGCCCTGATTCCACTGAGGTCTCTTCAGATAGTCTGGACGAGAATCAGACGCTGGCGATTTCGGAAGAAGACGCCAAGTACCTTCAGGATGTAGAGCACTTTGGAGGCTTCGTACTAGGCGATCGAGCATTCCCCAAAATCAACGATTCTATCAAGAACGAGGATTGGGAAACCTTCGAGAGCTTTTTTGCTCCTGACTTTGAAGGTGAGATGTTTATCTGGGACGAAGCGGATCAGGACGAATTCGAATTTGCATCATTTGAATCCTGGACTGCGGATTCTCCTCGCGAGTCTCTCAACCGAACCGGGTTTGTAACGGCGATCAGGCAACTGAGAGAACGATTTGTTCAACTGGAACGTTCCGGTTTCAAAATCATGAAAATGGCTCCTGAAAACCATGGCGAATTCGACAAACCATGGCAGGGCAGCTTCAAACTGTTGCTGGCAGGCAGGGATGCAAAGAATCAAGTTGCCTATGCAACGTTCAAGTTCCAATGCCGCATTGCATCGATCTCGGAAACAACTCCGGACGAAAAAGAATACATCCTTGGTTGCTCACCCTACAAAGGTAAGTATGGCTCGGCTGAAAACTTTCTGATGGAAGATATTACCGAACAAACCGGCATTTCCAATCTTGGTTTAAGGGACAATTGGAACTATGACTACGCCGAAGGGCAGACTCGCCCTTTTGTTACAGGCGGCATCTTTGCCAATGACTTCAACCAGGACGGTCATACCGACTTCCTGCTCACAGACCTGGACGGCCTGTTCTTCTATGTCGGAGACGGCACAGGAAAATTTGAAGAACAGACGATCCAGCTCGGACTGAAGCGATTCGTCAAGGAACCAGTTGCGCTTGTAGCTGACCTGAATAACGACACCTTCGAAGACCTCATCATTGGTCAGACACTTTACGTCAACGAGCAGGGTCAGAAGTTCCGTAAGGCGAGTGAAGAGGAATTCAATGTCCCACTCGCAAAACGACTCGGTAGTCTGACTGTCGTCGACTACAACCGGGACGGACTGTTGGATTTCATGGAAGTGGGGATCGTTGTCAGTGAAGGTGCACGTGGCTGGATCAATGAAGAGGGGGTAACAGAGCGAGCCACGGAAAATCGGCTTTGGAAAAACCTGGGTAATTTTCAGTTCGAAAACGTTACTGAATCGACCAATACAATCGGTCTGGGAACCGGAGCGTTCTCTGCTGTCTGGTTTGACGCCAATGGAGACCAATGGCCCGATTACATGACCGCTTGCGAATTCGGAAAAAATGACTATTACCTGAACAACGGTGACGGCACATTCACTCTGGCCGAATTACCCGGAACGCATGGTGGATTTTCCATGGGTATCACTGTCGCCGACATCGATAATGATGGCTTCGGAGATCCCTACCTGGCCAACATGTACTCCAAAGCGGGTGAACGGATCGTTGGCAATATCCGGTCCGGCCTGTATGAAAACTACGATCATGATATTGCTACGCAACTTGAGGAATTCGTCTCTGGAAATGAGCTCTATCACAACAACGGTGACGGCACGTTCCATCGAATCGGCCGTGACGTAGGCGTCAATGATGTCGGCTGGGCCTACGGCACGGGAGCTATTGACCTGAACGGAGATGGTTATCAGGAAATCTACGCTCCGGTCGGTTTCCAGAGTGTCACCGAAGGCAAATCCGACGGCTGACGTTGTGTCTGGCTGGCTGTCGTGTCACAGCCTTTTAGTTGTACGACCTCCGTACCCGAGTTGCGGGAGATCGACGAAGACAACGGTGAATTCTGGGTCGGCAATCCCTTCATGTTTTCCAATGTCAAAGAGAACCTGAGTGCCTACGAACGCAACGGATGTTTTCTGAACGATCGATCCGGTTCGTTCCTCGACATGTCCTACCTCTCGGGAAGCGATAACCGGGGAGATTCACGGACCGTCGTCGGGACAGATATTGATGGTGACGGTATGGCTGAATTGCTGATCCGTCAGGTGGGCGGAGGCGCCATCGTCATTTACAAGAACAACTTCCCTCAGAAAAGCTGGCTGACGATTTCTTTACGCGGAGAGAAAAGTAATTCAGCAGGCATTGGTGCAAAAATCACTGTCACGGCAGGAGATTTAACCGTTCGTCGCGAGCTGTACCCCGTGGTGAACTTTCTCTCTCAGGCACCTGCCACCGTCCAGGTAGGACTTGGCGAACATACTAAAGTGGACTCTATCAGCATTCTCTGGCCGTCCGGGGAAGAAACAAAGCTGAACAATGTTGAAGTCAATCAGCATATTCGTGTCTTTGAATCCGACGGACATTTCGAAGCTCTCTAACCTCCTCCAACCTCCGCGCGTCCCAGCCGGTCGGTTATAATAGGAAGTTGTCAGAACTAACATGCGTATTCGCATTTTAGTCTGGCACTTTGCCCACCTACCCTTTCCCCCTACGTCTTTGTAACTGGTGAATTAAGATGACTCATCGTCACGTCCTGGTTCTCTTTGCGGGACTCTGTGTCTCAACGCTTGCTTCAACATCCTTGTGTGCGCAGGAGGTTATTTTCGATCGCGATATTCGGCCGATTTTGTCTAATCACTGCTTCGCTTGCCATGGTCCTGATGAGAAAACCAGGGAAGCCGAACTGCGATTGGATGATAAAGAGAGTGTCTTCGCTAAACGCGAGTCGGTATTGATTCAGCCTGGTAAAGCGGCTGCCAGCGAACTATTTCGACGCATTACTTCCGCAGATGAATTCGAAGTAATGCCTCCGGCTGACTTCCGTAAAAAACTTAGCTCCCAACAAATAGACCTGATCAAACGCTGGATCGACGAGGGAGCGGAATGGAAACAGCATTGGGCATGGACAGCTCCTAACAGACCTGACATTCCGAAAACTTCCCAAGCTGCTGTAAACCCAATTGACAACTTTGTTCTCCGGCAACTCGAGGACGAAGGGCGATCGCTGAGTTCGCCTGCTGATCGGGTTACCTTGATTCGCCGTCTGAGCTTCGACCTGCTGGGGCTGCCTCCTGCTCCCGAAGAAGTAGCTGCGTTTGTGAATGACAAAGCCCCGGATGCCTATGCGAAACTAGTGAAACGACTGCTTGCTAAACCACAGTACGGCGAGCGACTGGCGATGTACTGGCTGGACGTTGTCCGCTATGCAGACAGCAATGGATACCACGCCGATAAACCCAGACAGATCGCTCCCTACCGCGATTACGTCATCAATGCCTTCAACTCGAATAAACCCTATGACCAATTTGTCAAAGAACAATTGGGTGGAGACCTGATGGAAAATGCTACTGTGGAACAGCAGGTGGCATCCGGATTTAATATGCTGCTGCAGACCACGGATGAAGGGGGAGCACAGGCCAAAGAATATCTGGCCAAATATGCTGCCGACCGTGTTCGTAACACCGGATCGATTTTCCTGGGAGTCACGTTTGGCTGTGCCGAATGCCACAATCACAAGTACGATCCGTTTACCACTCAGGACTTCTATAACTTCGCCTCGTTCTTTGCGGATATCAACGAAGTTGGAGTCGGTAATCCACCAGCTTTTCCTGTGATCGAGGGGATGCTTGCCGCACAGATCGCCGATAAAAACGAAACGATTGCGGCCCGCCAGGAAGCACTCAATACTGCCTCCCGGGAAGATTCCGATACCCGGAAGGCATGGGAAGTTGCACTGGCAAAGCAGGTCGACACCAGCCTCGCTGCAGGTAAATGGCAGTACCTGGGACCAATTTCGGCTGCCAGTTTTGATGAAGCTCATGACAAATCATTCCTTCCGGAAACAGAAGCAATCGACCTGACGGTAGCCGTGGGTGACAAAAAATGGATCGCCAGGGAATTCGCCGATGCCAAGGTCCATGCATTGGATCAAACACCTAACGCCGCGCATTACCTCTTCCGAACGCTGACGGTAAAGCAGGCAGCCAAAGTCGAACTGAAGTTCGGTAGCGATGATGGTATCCGAGTCTGGCTTAATCAGAAGGAAGTCCTCAACAAAAAAGTATCGCGAGCCCCAGCAGCCGACCAGGAAAAGGTCATCGTCGACCTGCAAGAGGGAGACAATTCGCTGCTCATCAAAATCTCGCAGGGAGCTGGCGGGGCTGGCTTCTATTACGCACACGCCCAGAGTGGTGTACCGGCTGAGATCGCTGCGATTGTTTCCAGACCGCCGGCAGACAGATCTGCTGCCGAACAAAATAAATTGTCTGACTACTATCGTGATCAGAGTGCCGAACTCAAACCTCAGCGGGATGAAATTGCCGGGCTGAAAAAACAGCTTGAGCAATTGAACAACTCGGCACCCCGGACCCTGATGACCCGCACTCGGGAACCAAGGATGATCCGGGTACTACCTCGAGGTAACTGGATGGATGATTCCGGAGCAGAAGCTTCACCGACTGTCCCTGGCTTTATGAAACCACTGGCCATTGAGGGCCGTCGTGCCAATCGACTGGATCTGGCCGAATGGATGGTTGATGCGGACAATCCACTCACTTCACGCGTGTTTGTAAACCGGCTTTGGAAACTCTTCTTTGGGCATGGCCTGGCGGAACCGCTTGACGATCTCGGAGCACAGGGAACACATCCTACGCATCCAGATTTACTGGACTGGCTGGCCGTTGAGTTGATAGAAAGCGGCTGGAATGTCAAACATGTCGTTAGTCTGATCGTCAATTCGAATACCTATCAGCAGTCATCTGCATTATCCACGGAGCTGGCCGAACTGGACCCCTACAACCACAAGTATGCTCGTCAAAGCCAATTCCGTCTGGATGCTGAAATGATCCGTGATACGGCACTCTCCATTAGTGGGCTTCTGTCAGACAAACTTGGCGGAGTAAGCGTCAAACCCTACCAACCAGCCGGTTACTGGAAACATATGAACTTCCCCAAACGGACCTGGCAAATGTCAGCCGGCGATGAAATCTATCGACGGGGACTTTATACCCATTGGCAGCGCATGTTCCTGCACCCCTCGCTGCTGGCATTCGATGCACCCAGTCGTGAAGAATGTACGGTCAGTCGTCCTCGGTCCAATACTCCGCAGCAGGCACTGGTTCTGCTCAACGACCCTACTTATGTTGAAGCAGCAAGAGCATTCGCGGGACGTATCCTGGCGGAAGGAGGAGCAGACGACTCCACCCGGCTAAACTGGGCGTATCAAACCGCTCTGTCGCGAAACGTCAATCCGAATGAAGCTAATGTACTGCTCGATGTACTGGCAAAACACCTGGAATACTATCGAGCCAATCCGCAGGCGGCCGAGGAATACCTCAGTGTTGGTCGTCGGCCATTGGCTGAAAAAACAGACAAGAGTGAACTGGCTGCCTGGACATCCGTGGGGCGCATCATTCTTAACCTGCACGAAACCATTACTCGCAACTAACCGGTTGCGGTGCAAGAATAATCCGGAGATCATTTCAATGGCTAACAACTCATTTTCATTGAACCGTCGTTGTTTTTTGGGCGCAGGAGCACAAGGCGTAGGCGTCTATGCTCTGGCGTCACTCATGAATCAGGCTCAGGGAGCCGATGCCAAAGTCTCTCGCTGGCCTGGCATTTTAAATGGGAAACTGCATCATCCGGCCAAAGCCAAACGTGTTATCTTCCTGACAATGGCCGGTGGAATGAGCCACCTGGAAACCTTTGATAATAAGCCCAAACTGCGGGAACTTGACGGGAAACCGATGCCCGAGTCCTACACGAAAGGACAACCTATTGCCCAACTGCAGAATCGGGAATTGCGTTGCCTGGGAGGCCAGCATGAATTCAAGAAACACGGTGAATCCGGCAATGAGCTTTCTTCCATCTGGGAGCATCTGGGAAGTGTAGCTGACGATCTCGCGATTGTCCGCTCACTGAAAACCGAAGCGATTAACCACGACCCCGCTCATACATTCATGAACACTGGTACGACAATCAGTGGTCGTCCGTCGATGGGATCCTGGCTGACCTATGGATTGGGATCAGAGACAGAAAATCTGCCTGGCTTTGTCGTCCTGACTTCGTCCGGTGGTGGTCAGGACCAGCCTATCGCATCTCGACAGTGGCACAGCGGATTTCTGCCAAGCCGCTTCCAGGGAGTCCACTTTCACAGTCAGGGTGACCCTGTCCTGTATGTAAACAATCCTCCGGGAGTGAACCGGGAAGGACAGAGCGACATCGTTAAGGCAGTGCAGCAGCTTAATCAGTTCCGCGGCAACGTTGTCAATGATCCGGAGATTGCAACTCGTATCAGCCAATACGAAATGGCATTCCGCATGCAGGCCAGTGTCCCCGGATTGATGGACACCAGCGATGAAACGCAGGCCACCATGGATCTCTATGGCACTCAGGGATCCGATGGCTCCTTCGCCGCAAACTGCCTTTTGGCTCGTCGTCTGGCGGAACGTGGCTGCCGTTTCATTCAACTTTACCACCGCGGCTGGGATCATCACGGAGGGGTAAAAGCTGCCAGCAAAACCACAGCCAGGTTGATCGATCAAGGACTCGCCGCACTGATCAAAGACCTTAAACAACGAGACATGTTCGACGAAACATTGATCGTGTTTGCCAGCGAATTTGGGCGTACTCCCATGGCGCAGGGCAATGGCCGTGATCATCACATTAAGGGATTTTCGATCTTCCTGGCCGGCGGCGGTATCAAGCCTGGCACAACGCTCGGAGCCACTGACGAGCTGGGATATAACGCGGTGGAGGATGTGGTTACCGTGCATGATCTCCATGCCACCATGCTCCATCTACTGGGCATCGATCATTTGCGAATGACGTTCCCCTTCCAGGGGCGTGACTTCCGTATCACTGATGTTCATGGCACAGTCGTCGACAAACTTCTGGCCTGATCACAGCCTGACAGGACATACCTAAGAAACTGATCAAAAGCCGTTGACTCGCGGTTATCAGAAACTTAGGATGAGGGTACCCTCCTACGAGTGCGTAATTGCGATGTTGACTTCATGATGAAGTCACGACCCAAGTCACGACGACGCGACCCCACCCCAGGGCACTCATGAAACCTTCCTACCCCATAGCATTTCCAGCGCTACTTGTTCCTGCAACTACAGAACTGCAGAAACCTGTGCGATTGAATTCGTATCCGGTACGACTCGGTCGTAGCGAATCTGCGGATGTTCGACTTGACGATCGTTGGCTGAGCCGCAACCATTGCGAAATCGATGTCACCGACGGCGGACTTATCATTCGCGATCTCGGTTCCAAGCATGGGACGTACGTTAACGAGTCTCCCATTGATGAAACGACGATCGAATCCGGAGATGAGTTAAGAATCGGGATCACCCGGTTTGTAGTCGAGATTCCAAACGAATAGAATCACAGTAAGATCTTCATCTGGTCCTCATCGCAGGACCTGTTTTTATATACCGATCAATACAGGATTCTTACCGTGGTAAAAACTGCAAGTACAATGCTGCCGTTAGGCACTCAGGCTCCCGATTTCTCTCTGGTCAATGTCGATAGCCAGACCGTCTCGCTGACCGATTTTGCGGGGAAGCCAGCGCTGCTGGTGATGTTCATTTGTAACCACTGTCCATTTGTGAAACATATTGCCGAAGAGCTCTCGGCACTCGGCCGCGAGTATCAGGCTCGAGGAGCGGGAATCGTTGCCATCAGCAGTAATGACTCGACCAAGTATCCGGAAGATTCACCGGAACAGATGGTACACGAGGCAGAGAACCGAGGTTACGTTTTCCCTTATCTGTTCGACGAGCACCAGACGGTCGCCAAAGCATATAAGGCAGCCTGTACTCCTGACTTCTTTCTGTTTGACGGTGATCAGAAGCTGGTTTACCGGGGACAACTCGATGCCAGCCGTCCCGGAAACGAAATTCGCGTAACCGGAGCGGACCTCCGCGCAGCACTCGACGCCGTTCTGGCTGGTCAGGATGTCGCTGAATCTCAAATTCCCAGCATCGGATGTAACATCAAATGGATCGAAACTCAGGAACCCGAGTACTTCAATCCTGACGGGATCGGTGGATAAAAACCGTTCTGGTTGATGAGGTCGGGCCGTTTCGAATTGGCTTTACTGGTTTAGCAACGAGCCACGGCCCGTATTACTCTGCAAATCTCTCTTCAGAAACTTATGCGTTTCGGACAGGGAAATCGAGAAAGACTTTGAGCGCTCCGTCCTGACGTTGGCTGAAGATGTCAAAGGCTTCCTGGATGTCCTTGAGTTGCATGTGATGGGTAATGATCGGAGAAACATCGACACGACCTTCGGCAATCCACCGCATGGCCAGCGGAAAGTCTATTTCAAAGTCCGGCACGACGCTGGCATAAAGCGTGATGTTTTTCCAGAAGAGTTTAAACAGACTGATTTGCTGCAAGGCCTGAGTTGGAACTCCGAAGAAAAAGACGCTTCCATGCTCTTTGCAAATCTCGAAACATAAATTGACGACCTGTTCGCGATGCCCGACACATTCAATGACCAGGTCTGGTTTTTGGCCCCCCAGGACCTTTTGAACTGCGGCTGCAATTTCTTCATCGCTCTGGTCAGCACTTACCTGAAGCGTCGCCGTGGCACCCATTTGAGGCGATACTTTCAGCCGCTCGGCATTAAGATCCACTCCGACAATCTGCCGGCAGCCAAGCTGAGCCAAAGTGCAATTCCACAACTGGCCCATCGGCCCCTGGCCAATGACAGCGACGTTGAGGCCCAACAGGTTTGGAAGTCGGCGAGTGGCAAAAAGGACGGTCCCCAGAGGCTGGGCGAGCAGAGCTTCCCGAATGTCTGGTCGCGTATCTACAGGAATCGCCTGTTTTTCGGTACAAACGAATCGCTCCTGCAATCCCATTTGGCGATAAGGGACGCATAGCACCTGATCCCCGATCTGGAACCTGCTTCCATTCGTGTCGACAACCGTACCAATCATTTCATGCAGAGAATGACCAATTTCCGGTTTGTAAGCAGGATTATCCGCTTCAAAATAAAGCAGGTCCGAACCACACAGGCAGGCCAACTCTGGTTGAAAGATAATATCGCCCCCAGAACTATCTCCGAGTGTCGGTTCTTCGACGTCAATCATTCGAATCTGTTTTTCGCCATAGATTTCTGCTGCTAACACAATCTCATTCCTAACTCAAAACGGCAGTTTTTTTTCTATTCATCAATCTACCTTTCCTCCGTCACTGTTGACAGTACGGGAGTTATGATTTGAAGCTCTAGCGATATCCCGTTTCATAACTTGGTATATTGGTCCTTACTGCTGCACTTCTCTAACTCACAAAGGCACTTGAAATGTCATTCAAGCTTCGCGTCCTGTTGGCACTTTTTCTTTCCGTACTTTGCAGTGTCGATGCATTTGCACAAAAGGAGAAACTATTTGAAGCCATTGAATCCAGGTCCGAGGATGCCTGGCAGCGAGCGCTGCAAATTTGGCGATGGGCGGAACCGGGGTATCAGGAAACTAAAAGCAGTAAGCTGCTCGCTGAAAATCTGAAAGTTGCCGGGTTCACTATCAAGCAGGGAGTGGCAGGCATTCCCACAGCGTTTACTGCGACGTACGGCAAAGGCCGACCTGTAATCGGGATTTTGGGAGAATTCGATGCGTTGCCGGGGTTAAGTCAGCAGGCGAGTGCTGAACGCGGAAAGCTCGCTGGAATGAACTCGCATTACGGACATGCGTGCGGTCATCATCTTTTCGGTGTGGCTTCTGCCGAGGCCTGCGTGGCATTAGCTCAACAGATGGAATCGGGGAAACTGGAAGGGACCATTCGTTTTTATGGATGTCCGGCGGAAGAAGGAGGCAGTGCCAAGGTATTTATGGTGCATGCCGGTCTGTTCAAGGATTGTGATACCGTACTGCACTGGCATCCCAGCAGTACCAACTCAGCGGGCGACCGAAGCACGCTGGCACGTAACGCGGTCAAATTTCGTTTCCATGGTAAAGCGGCACACGCCGCTGGAGCTCCCGAACTGGGACGTAGCGCTCTGGATGCCGTCGAACTAACTAATTTCGCGGCCCAACTTCTTCGCGAACATACGCCCGCAGGCACTCGAATTCATCACGTCATTACCGCTGGCGGTGGAGCTCCTAACGTCGTACCAGAATTTGCAGAAGTCTATTACTACATTCGTCACCCGAAGTCCGATGTGGTCCGTGATCTCTATGCACGGCTTGTGAAGTGCGCTCAGGCAGGAGCGTTGGCAACAGAAACCAAACTCGAAATCGACTTTCAGGGAGGGATTGTTGAAATACTTCCCAACCATGTACTCTCAGGAATCACTCTGCGAAACCTGAGAAATCTCAACCGACTGCAGTGGGATTCGCAAGAAATTCAATTCGCAGCCCGTATCCAGAACACTCTGGATAACAGCGTCCCACTCTCCAGCGTTGCAGATGTTGTGGATGTGAGTGGCACGATTGGAATGGGTTCCACCGATGTGGGAGACGTCAGCTGGGTTGTTCCCACGACAGGATTCAATACGGCATGTTTTGTTCCCGGAACCCCAGGACATAGCTGGCAAGCTGTAGCCTGCGGGGGAACCACGATCGCTCGTAAAGGAATGCACCTCGCCTCACGCGTCCTGGCCGCTACCGCCTACGACCTGTTTAGCTCTCCGGAAATCATCACAGCTGCCCAGGCCGAACTTCGTCAAAGATTGGGAGGACAACCGTATAAGACACTTATGGTACCAGGACAGAAACCACCGCTTGACTACCGAAACTCCCCTGAACAGTAACGAAATTCGAGCAACCATCGGGCCGCTCGATTCCTCTCGCCAAGCAGCCCGCTTTCAGAATCCTTCAGTCGTAAACCCAAATTCCTGCCCATTTGCAAACACAACGGCGTTCTTTTCCACGTTCCTCTTTGGAACCGCCCCCTGCTGATACACCTCTTTTCTTATTAGCTCTGCTAATAGAGAGGTGAAAACATTCATGGATGGTGTTTCCCCAGTTGACGGTCTCTATTTTCACGGATATTTTGAATGATTGCCTCCGAGTATTAGAGGCTTTTATACTAATCATTATTCGCTCAGATTATTCGATTTGTAGTGGTTTGAGCTTGAGATAGGATCGTCATCCTATGCAAATCCGAGCTTTAAAGGTTTTTTGTGACGTTGTTACAAGGCGTAGTTTTTCGAAAGCAGCCGATGACAACGGGATCACCCAATCGGCGGCCAGTCAGACGATAAACCAGATGGAAAACCACTTTGGTGTTAAGCTTCTGGATCGTTCGAAACGACCATTTGTGATCACCGAAGAGGGGAAAGTTTGCTTTGATCATTGCGTCAAGCTGGTACGCCAGTTTGATAATCTTGTCACTCGCCTCAACAATGTCCACAGCAACTCAGCAGGCACCGTAAAAGTCGCATCGATTTATTCAGTGGGCCTGAGTTACATGAAGCAGTTTGTGCAGCGGTTCACTGAGTTCAACCCTGAGATCAATGTGCAACTCGAATACCATCATCCCAGCGAAGTTTACAATCTGGTGAAATCCGGAGATGTCGATCTGGGACTGCTGAGTTATCCGACAGCCACCCATGCGGTCGCAGTCATTCCCTGGCGGGAAGAAGATATGGCCGTGGTGGTTTCCCCGGATCATCCTCTGGCCAGGGATTCGTCAGTATCCCTGAAAGACCTCAACGGTTTTGACATGATCGGGTTTGATCAGAATCTGAGAATCGGCCAGGAGATCAACCGGGTACTTGCTGATTGTAATGCCACGCCTAATGTGGTCATGGAATTTGACAACATCGAGACGCTCAAGCGAGCCATCGAAATCAATGCTGGTTTCAGCATACTCCCCGAAGCTCACGTCCAGCGGGAAGTAGCCGCTGGCACGCTAACCACGGTTCAAATTGAATCCACTCCGCTGATTCGGCCTGTCGGTATTATTCACCGTGAGAACATCAGGTTAGGTGAAAACACCGAAAACTTTATCGAACTGCTTATCGGTGACGCACAGGCCGCTACTCCCCATCGCCATCCCTCTCCCCTCGATCAACCTGAAATAGAAACACCTTCTGGAGTTTTTCCAGCCGCCAAGGCAGGTCGGACAGGACAGACAGAAATAGAAATATGACCATGAACAACTTGATGAATTTTGGCTTACCTGAAAAGCAGGGACTCTACGATCCGACCCTGGAAAAAGACGCCTGTGGCGTGGGATTTGTCGCTCATATCAAAGGGCAACGCAGCCACCAGATCGTGCTCGACGCAAACGAAATCATGATGAACATGGAGCACCGTGGTGCCTGTGGCTGCGAACCCAACTCGGGTGACGGAGCTGGCATGCTGACCGGTTTTCCCTATGACTTCATGCGCAAAGTCGTCAGCCAGGAATTCAATGCCAAATTACCAGAGGATGGTCACTTTGGAGCCGGTGTCGTCTTTCTGCCTCAGAACGATGCGCAACGCGCTCAGTGTAAAGCGACTGTCGAGCAGATTATTGCTGATCAGGGACAAACGCTGGTAGGCTGGCGAACCGTTCCCACGGACCCTTCCGGAGCCAACATTGGTCCTACTGCATTGTCGGCCATGCCAGTTATTGAACACTTGATCATTGCAGCTGCTGACGGCGTTCAGCACGAGGACTTCGAACGTCAACTCTATATCATCCGCAAACGAGCGAGTCACGCACTGCGCGGGGATGAATCGATGAGCGAGTCCAAGTTGTTCTATATCTGTTCACTTTCCAGCAAAGTGATGCTCTACAAAGGTATGATGACGACCTATCAGGTTGTCCCCTTCTTTCACGATCTGCAGAGTGAAGACTACACCACCCACCTGGCAATGATTCACTCGCGATTCTCCACCAACACCTTCCCCAGTTGGGACCGGGCTCAACCCTGCCGCTTTATGGCTCACAACGGAGAAATCAACACACTTCGTGGCAACGTGAACTGGATGGCTGCACGTGAAGGAGTCATCCAGACAGAACAGTTCGGCGACGATCTGGAAAAACTGTTTCCGATTATCGAACCCGACTGCTCAGACTCGGGCAACTTCGATAACGCACTGGAATTCCTGCTCATGTCCGGGCGAACGCTCCAGGAAGCGGTCATGATGATGATCCCCGAAGCCTGGCAAAAGCACGACACGATGAGTGAGAATAAACGTGCCTTCTACGAATATCACAGTTGCCTGATGGAACCCTGGGATGGCCCAGCCTCGATCGTATACACCGACGGTAAGTATATCGGAGCTATTCTTGATCGTAACGGACTACGCCCCAGCCGTTTCTATCTCACCCATGACGATCGGGTCATCATGGCCAGTGAAGTCGGCGTTCTCAAAATTGACCCTGCCAATGTCAAATACAAAGGTCGGCTGCAACCTGGCCGCATGTTTCTGGTTGATTTTGAACAGGGACGACTCATTCCTGACCAGGAACTGAAAGAAGAGTTCGCCAGTCGGCAGCCTTATGCTCAGTGGCTGAAGGAAAACCGCATCCAACTGGCTGACTTGAACCCTGAAAAAGATCACAAATCGTTCGATGAGGCGACCCTGCTGGCTCGTATGCAGACCTTTGGTTACACCGCCGAAACCATGCAGTTCATGCTGATCCCCATGCTGCATGAGAAACGCGACCCCGTGGGTTCCATGGGAAATGACGCGGCACTGGCCTGCCTCAGTGATCAGCCTCGCATGATCTATGATTATTTCAAGCAACTCTTTGCTCAGGTTACCAACCCGGCAGTGGACTCCATTCGTGAAGGGATCATCATGTCCCTGGAGTGTTACATTGGCCCGGAAAAGAATCTGGTCGAAACAACTGCTGAACACGCCAATCGCCTGCTGATTCCTCATCCAATTCTCACCAACGAGGAGCTGGATGCCGTTGCCAACATGGATCACCGCGGTTGGAAATCGAAGACCATCGATATCACCTATCCTCGTCGTGAAGGGGAAGCCGGCCTCGCAACCGCTCTGGACCGGATCTGTCAGGAAGCCGAACAGGCGATCACCGACGGCTACTCGATAGCCGTACTGTCGGACCGCGCTGTGGACGCCGACCGTATCCCGGTCAGTTCCCTGCTGGCAACCGGAGCTGTCCATCACCATCTGGTGAAACAAGCCAAACGAACTCAGATTGGCCTGATTCTCGAATCCGGAGAAGCACGCGAAGTCCATCACCACTGTATGCTGATCGGTTACGGTATCGATGGAATCAACCCCTATCTGGCCTTCGAATCACTTTGGCAGGCACGACGGGACAACCTGCTGGATGACTCGATTGCCGATGACGATAAAGTCGTGGCGTTGTACAAGAAAGCAGTCGCCAAAGGGATGCTAAAAGTGATGGGCAAGATGGGTATCTCCACCCTGCAGTCCTATAAAGGTGCTCAGATTTTTGAAGCGATCGGTTTACAGGATGAGGTTATTGAGCGTTGTTTTGTCGGCACTGCCAGCCGCGTACAGGGTGTTAGTTTCAACGTCCTGGCTAATGAAACAGTTCGTCGCCACAACCTGGGTTTTCCGGAACGCCATGACGAAGGGTTACCAATCCTTGCCAATCCTGGTGAATTCCACTGGCGAGCCGAAGGTGAACAGCATGCCTGGGATCCTGCATCCATTGCCCATCTGCAAATCGCAGCCCGAACTAACAGTCGTGAGGACTACTGGAAATTTGCCGAACACCTTAATAACCACGAACGAAATCAGGGTTCGCTGCGAGGACTGCTGGAATTCAAAACAGATGTCAACGGAGGGCCTATTGAGCTGGAAGAAGTTCAGCCAGCCAGTGAAATCGTTAAGCGATTTGTGACGGGTGCAATGAGTTTTGGCTCCATCTCTGCCGAATCCCACGAAACGCTGGCCATCGCCATGAATCGTCTGGGAGGAAAGAGCAATACGGGTGAAGGTGGTGAAGATCCAGCTCGATTTGCTCCACTGGAAAACGGTGACTCCAAACGATCAGCCATCAAACAGGTCGCCTCAGGACGCTTTGGAGTTACGATCTGGTACCTGGCCAATGCAGATGAAATTCAAATCAAGATTTCTCAGGGGGCAAAACCTGGCGAAGGTGGTGAACTGCCCGGGCGAAAAGTGGATGAAAATATCGCTCGTATTCGCTATTCCACACCCGGTGTGGGACTCATCAGTCCACCTCCGCACCATGACATCTATTCGATCGAGGACCTGGCACAACTGATCCATGACCTCAAGAATGCAAACCCCAAAGCTCGCATCAGCGTAAAACTGGTTTCCGAAGTTGGCGTGGGTACCGTCGCTGCCGGTGTTTCCAAGGCACATGCTGATCACATCCTGATCTCAGGACACAACGGAGGAACGGGAGCTTCTCCACTGACCAGTATCAAGCACGCCGGATTGCCATGGGAACTGGGAATCGCGGAAACTCACCAGACTCTGGTCATGAATGACCTCAGAAGCCGAACAATCCTGCAGACCGACGGAGGCCTGCGAACCGGTCGTGACGTTGCGATTGCAGCACTGCTGGGAGCAGAAGAATTTGGATTCTCGACCGCTCCGCTGATCACTCTTGGCTGTATCATGATGCGTAAATGCCATCTGAACACTTGCCCGGTCGGTATCGCTACTCAGGATCCGGACTTACGAGCGAAATTCAGTGGAAAACCGGAACATGTGGTGAACTACCTGTTCATGGTCGCCGAAGAAACGCGTCGAATCATGGCGCAACTCGGCTTCCGTACCATTGATGAAATGGTGGGACGCGTCGATTGCCTGGAAACCAGAGCTGCGATTGATCATTGGAAAGCCGACGGTCTGGACCTCTCCTCAATCCTGGCCCCTGCTACTAAACTGAATGACGATGTGGATGTTATCTGTACCATCAAACAGGATCATGGCCTGGAAGATGCTCTGGACAACCAGCTGATCGAATTGGCCAAACCCGCGATTGAAAATCAGCAGGCTGTCTCGATCGAATTGCCGATCGTGAATACCAACCGTACTGTCGGCACCATGCTCAGCCATACGCTGGTGACGGCAATCGGAGGCAATCACCTTCCGGATGAAACCATCAAGATCAAATTCAACGGTTCAGCGGGTCAGAGCTTTGGAGCGTTCCTGGCGCAGGGAATCTTCATGGAAATTGAAGGAGACGCCAACGACTATGTGGGCAAAGGGCTTTCCGGCGGACGAATCGCCATTTATCCGCCGGCCAGCAGTACGTTTGTTCCCGAAGAAAATTTCATTGCCGGGAATGTATGTCTCTACGGTGCAACCGCTGGAGAAGCATTCTTCCGAGGACAGGTAGCCGAACGATTCTGTGTCCGTAACTCCGGCGCCCGTTCCGTGGTGGAAGGAGTAGGGGATCATGGATGCGAGTACATGACAGGTGGTCGCACTGTTATCCTCGGCCCTACAGGTCGCAACTTTGCCGCCGGGATGTCTGGCGGAGTTGCCTACGTCTGGGACCGCGATGGAGACTTCAATCTGAAATGTAATTTGGAACTGGTCGAGCTGGAAAAAGTCGAGGCTCCTGATGACATTGCCGAAGTACGGGAACTGATTGAGAAACACCAGCAATACACTGGTTCCACCGTAGCAGAAGCAGTACTGGCAGACTGGGATAACTTCCTCGGCCAACTGATCAAAGTCATGCCAACGGACTACAAACGAGTGCTGGAAGCACAGAAGGTCAAACAGGCAGCTGAAACCAGCTAGCAACCAATCCTGCTGCAGACTTTGACCTTTTTCAACAACAAACAACTCCTGAGCACTCAGGATTCAACACAATAAAAACGGTAAATACTAATGGGTAAACCAACTGGTTTTAAAGAATTCCAACGCGAGACAATTCCGTATCGCCTGCCGCTGGTTCGTATCGACGACTATCAGGAAATCTATACCGCTCCTTCCGATGAACACCTTGCAGTTCAAGGTGCCCGTTGCATGGATTGTGGCGTACCATTCTGTCAGTCAAACACCGGCTGCCCGATCGACAATCTGATTCCGGAATGGAACGACCTGGTCTACCAGGGACGCTGGGAGGATGCCCTGGAACGACTCGGGCAGACCAACAACTTCCCGGAATTTACAGGCCGCGTCTGTCCGGCTCCCTGTGAAGGCGCCTGCGTGCTGGGAATCACCAATCGACCGGTGACTATCAAAAACATCGAAAGCACCATTATCAACCGGGGGTTTGAAGAAGGATGGATCAAGCCTCAACCACCCGAAAGCCGTACAGGCAAAAAAGTGGCCGTCGTCGGTTCCGGGCCCGCCGGACTCGCCGCTGCAGATCAACTCAACAGCGTCGGGCATGAAGTAACGGTCTATGAACGAGCGGATCGGATTGGTGGCCTGCTGATGTATGGTATCCCCAATATGAAGCTGGAAAAGAACGACGTGTTGCGTCGCGTCGGACTGCTGGAAGACGAGGGCGTCAAGTTCGTTACGAATGCGAATGTAGGAGTCGATGTCTGTCCGAAAGAACTCATGGACAATAACGATGCCGTCCTACTGGCAACTGGTGCAACCAACCCTCGCGACCTCCCCATTCCGGGCCGTGAACTCAATGGAATCCACTTTGCCATGGAATTCCTGACAGCCAATACCAAAAGCCTGATGGATAGCAATCTGGAAGATGGTAATTACATTTCAGCCGCAGGCAAGAAAGTCGTCGTCATCGGAGGAGGAGATACAGGAACCGACTGTATCGCGACTTCACTACGTCATGGTGCCACGAGTATCGTCAATCTGGAAATCGTCCCTCGACCACCGGAAACGCGAGCTGAAAACAATCCCTGGCCAGAATGGCCGCGGATTTACCGAGTCGACTATGGTCACGAAGAAGTAGAAGCAAAATGGGGCCAGGACCCTCGTGAATACTCGGTCGAATCCGTCGAGTTTATCGCGGACGAGTACGGAAACGTCAAAGCAATCAAGGTCGCTGAGGTCGACTGGAGCAAGCCCGTAGAAAACGGCCCTCCCTTCTCCCGTGTCGCAGGAAGCGAAAAGATTATCGAAGCGGACCTCGTCCTGCTGGCCATGGGATTTCTCGGTCCCGAACAGTACGTGCTGGAAGCTTTCGGGGATTCGGTCGCAACTGATGCCCGTAGTAATTACAAAGCAGAGCATGGTAAATTCCAAACCAGTGTCGATGGTCTGTTTGCTGCCGGAGACTGTCGCCGCGGACAATCCCTAGTCGTTTGGGCCATCAATGAAGGCCGGGGAGCTGCCCGAGCTATCGATGAATACCTCATGGGAGCAAGTACCCTGGCTGCACCGGGAACCACCATGGGTAGCCCTCTGCAACCGTAGCTAATCCAAACCAAATCCCCACTTCATTTGCGGTTTTCCGGAATGCAGCAGGGAACGGAGTTTACCAAGCCCATGAGGCGAGTCAGGCCAGACGCATGACTCGCCTTTTTGATTAATTAGCTGCTTTACATGGTAAAGTTGTTGTCTGTTGATCATCCTCTACTCATAATACGGCTACCTGTCAGACAGGCAATAGACTAATCAACCAAGATAAAACCTGATGCCCAGTCCTGCTGAACCGCTAATCTCATTACAGAATGTCACCAAACGTTATGGAAGTTTCCTGGCGTTGGATGACATCACTGCGGAAATTCCCACCGGAGTCATTGGACTGCTGGGCCCCAACGGTGCCGGTAAAAGTACTCTGATCAAAACGTTGCTGGGATTGGCGTCTCTGACCGAGGGAAATGCCAGCATTCTCGGATTCGACGTCACGGCTCAGAATTATAAAGCGATTCGCAGCAATGTCGGATACATGCCGGAAGACGACTGCTTTATCGAGGGAATTGCCGGAGTCGAAATGGTGCAATTTGCAGCCCAGCTCACAGGCTACCCACCTCTGCATTCACTCCAACGAGCCCACGAAATACTCGACTTCTGTGGCACGGGACAGGAACGATATCGTCAGATTGAAACGTATTCGACCGGAATGCGGCAAAAACTCAAGTTCGCTCAGGCTATCGTTCACTCACCCAAACTGCTGATTCTGGACGAACCCACCAGCGGCCTTGATCCGGAAGAACGTATCTCCATGCTGCGACGCATTCAGCTGCTTGGAGAACGAACCGACATGTCGGTCATGATCTGCACCCATATCCTCAAGGATGTACAACAAATCTGCGACTATGCCGCCGTTATGGTCGATGGCAGCATTCCGGTGGTGGATACGGTGGAAAACCTGCGCCGCCCTTCCTCACCTTCGTATCAGGTACGAATCACGGGCGACACCGAACGATTCATGCAGCTGGCCCAGGAAAACAACGTCACTACCTCGGTCAGTCCTGTCGGTGTCATAACGCTCGCAGCCGAGCACGGGTTACGAGAATCTCAAATCTGGCAGTGGGCACTGAGTGCCAATGCCGGAGTGCAAAGCATTGTGCCAGCCAAAGTCAGCATGGAAGACGTCTTCATCCAGGTCGTACAAGGAATGCAGCATGGCTATCAATGATCTGGGTTACCGCAAATGGGCACTTAAGCCTACGCGAGATCGACAGCAATGGTGGACAATTGCTGGATTTGGCATTCGAGTCGCCTGGCGAAGTAACTGGTTACGAAGGATATTCATCATGGCCTGGATTCCTATCTTCGTCATGGGAGTAGGACTCTTTGTCATCGAACAGTCCATTCAGGATGTTGATGTTGAGTCGGACGAGTTTCCACAGAACATCGGTCGATTCTTTGTAGCAGCGATCCTGATACAACGTCCGGAAATCAGCAACATATCGGTCCTGACGCTATCGAATCAACTCTCAGAGGTACCGAACGGAGTTCCTGAAGAGTGGGCCAGTACTCGGCCAGACGACTTGACCCTGAGCCGGATCAGGCGGGGCGGACTCGAGTTTCAAGTCGAGGATCTGGAGTTCGTTATCAACATGTCGGACGAAAAGTTAAAACTGGTGCAGGAAGTCACCAACTCAGCAATGTGGCGACAACTGCGGCAAGTAAGACGAATCGGTGGCCGCTCTCCAACCACGCCCCTTGTTAAACAGTCGTTCAGCACCTTCAAGTACTCGCAGAAAGTCGCTGCCGATCTCATCGAATTTGATCACAATGGAGATGGCTTGGTCGATTTTCGTGAACTGGTTGACTACATGCGTCCTACGCTTTGGTCTGAAGTTCTCTTCCTCTTCTTCCGTCTACCGCAGGCCTTCACCGTCGTCATCGTAATCGGTATGGTGGCTCCCAAATTGATTAGTCGTGACATGAAAAACAGGGCTTTTCTGCTGTACTACTCACGCCCTATTTCACCGTGGCAATATCTTCTGGGAAAATGTGCTGTCGTCTGGGCATTTCTGGCAGGACTCACAACGTTACCCGCTTTGTTACTCTACATTCTTGGGCTTTCGTTGTCCCCGGATATGACCGTCTTTTTCCATACCTGGCAGCTACCCTTGAGAATCCTGCTGGCCAGCATCGTACTATGTGTCCCCACTACGCTGTTTGCGCTAATGCTAAGTTCTCTGACCCGCGAAAGCCGACGAGCGTCGTTTGCCTGGTTCGCTGGCTGGATCATGGGAAGTATCGCCTACACCATCATGACGACAGTAGAAGCGATCGTTGGAGTTCAACAACAGCAGAGTATGAACCCCAGTGATCAGGCAATGGTATTTGTCGAAGCTGGTTTAGCGGGACGCTGGGCCTGGCTATCGCCCATGCAAACGCTCGAAAACATGCAATCCTGGGTATTTGGTATCGACAAACAGGTCGGCAATCTGAATGTTTCCTTCATCATGGTAGGCCTGGTATGCCTGGCGTGCCTGGCTATCTTACGACGGCGAATAGACTCGCCGATTCGGGTTTAGGAAGGAGCGTGCCCGGTGCTGGAAATTGAAAATCTCACGAAACTTTACGGCGTCGTCATTGGAGTGAATGATATGAGCGTCAGCTTACCAAGCGGCGCCTATGGACTACTCGGCCCCAACGGCTCCGGCAAAACCACGCTGCTGAACATCATCACTGGCCAATTGAAGTCAACCGTGGGTAAGGTACGAGTCCTGGGTGAACCCCCCTGGAAAAACGAAGCACTCATGAAACGTATTGGCTTCTGTAGTGCATTGGATATTCTGCAAACCAAAACTACCGGACTGGAATGGGTAACGCTATACACGGAAATGCTTGGTTTCTCGCATAAAATGGCTCTGGATCTGGCACATCAGGCGTTAGATCGAGTCGGGCTTTCGAAAACAGATCGTACGCGAGGAATCGATCAGTATTCACGAGGGATGAAGCAACGCTGCAAGGTGGCTCAGGCAATCGCGCACGAGCCGGAAATACTATTGCTCGATGAACCCTTTGCAGGACTAGATCCGATTGCTCGCTACGAGCTGACCAACATCCTGACCGGCTGGGTCCGTGATGGTCGCGGATTGGTGATTTCCAGTCATATCCTGCACGAAGTTGAATCGATCTGCGAAAACTTCCTGCTGATGATGACAGGACGGCTTTTGGCATCGGGTACGATCAATGAAATCTATGATCTGATGACCAATGTTCCCAAAAATGTCTGGATTCGCAGCCCCCAAGCCGCTCGACTCGCGGTGGCCCTGCAAGCACTCGACCACATTGCCAGTATCGGACTCCACGACGATCAGGAAGGCCTGGACGTCACGACTACCGATGCCAGCACCTTCTATCTGCAGCTGCCTGCGCTACTAGCTGAAGAAGATCTGGATGTGCTTGAAATGCAGAGTGAAGATGACTCGCTGGATTCTGTTTTCGAAAAACTGATGCAGTTGCATCGTGGAGAATTGTAAGGAAGCCAATCAAAGATGTTATCCACTAGTCTGGCAGTATTTCGATACGAGTTCAAAAAGTCGTTCGGGCTTGGCAACACCATGCTTTGGCTGTGCGTGATTGCCTTCCCCACAGTGCTCCAATTACTTATTGATCAGGCTAGCTCCAATATTCCCGTGGAATTTTCAGGTGTACTGCTGGTTGGTACCATTCCCGGAGCTGTTTGCCTGATGACGATTCTGAGTTCCATGTCTCCCTACCTGAATACGGAACTTGAAGGCAACACCTGGCCTTATGTAGCCGTTCGTCCCTATGGACGTACTTCCATGATGCTGGGGAAATATCTGGTGTCGGTAACCCGCTCCATCATCGCCGGCTTCCTGGCGATCGCTCTCGTTTTTCTTTCCACAAGTCTGAATGAACTAAATCGCGATGTCCCCCCCGTGCTCATGCAACCCGCGCAAGCTGGAACTGAACTGGCACCCTTGAGCTTCGATCAACCTGCATTCGAATCGAACGAACCGACTGAGCCAGGCAGCGATTCTTATCCACTTTGGTTAGCGCTCGGTATCCTCGTCATTCTCAGCAGCCTCTGCTACAGTACCCTCTTCTGTCTATTGGGAACGATCACCCACAAACGTCCCATGGTCGTCGCGATTGTTTATACGCTTTTGGTGGAGGGGCTCATTTCCATGCTGCCTGCCGTTGTCAATACGTTGACGATCAACTTTTATCTGCGGAGCATCTTCCTCCGTCTGATGGGATGGCAATTGAGCGACTTGCCTCCGCAACTCAGTTTCCTCGACGATCCCAATCTGGTCAGCCAACTGGGTACATCCGGGGATATTCTGAGTCTCGGCGTACTGTGCACCATTTTCATGCTGGTTGCCAACGCTTTGCTGCGAAACCGTGAATATCACGTCGGACAAACGCTCTGACAAATCCCGACAGGTTCAGGATTCCGATTCTTCGTTGCCAAGTTTGCGAGCTTTAAGAAAGGTGATAATCGTCGCCAGATTGAATACTCCCAGCAGCGCTCCAACCAGCCAGGAGGTGATCGTCTGCTGAGCTTCAAGTGAACGGTAAAGCCAAACACCAAGGGGCACGTGAAGAGTACACATAATAGCAAAGATGACTATAAAACGCCGTTCTTCCAAAGACTCTTCGCGTAAGATATTTCGAATGGCTGCGACTGAGCGGGATTCAGGGCGAGACTCTGTCTGCCTCGACTCTAACCTCTCAGAAGTTTTCAGCGACACGGTTATGTCCCGATTACAGGAAGGACACTTTCCGGGAACCTTAAAAACAGCCGAGTTACAGTACGGACATACATTCCGCGTCTCATACTCTTTTACCGACTCAAAAAGCCCCCCGACGGCCGAAGCTTTTACCCACTTGGCATCATCTTTACGCAACAGCGTATGCGAAGCAATGGTACCGTTGCTGACAAGGTTTTTGAGTTCGGAGTTGGAAACAGGGCCCTGTTTAATCCCTTTATCCGTTCGGTAATACCATTCTGCCATTGGATCTTCAGTAGATGTCCCGAATAATCACTCAGAAGTAAGTCATGCTCTGCGAAGCATTATAACATATCGCGATTATTCTACTCGGTCACTTATTCCAGTTCAAAGGTCTGGCGAAATTCAGGAATTTCGACTTCGAGACCATACGTCTCAGAAATCATGTCAGACAGTACAGAGGCAGGCTCTTCATCTCCGTGAGCGAGAAACACTTTTTTCGGGGGGTCCTTAAAGTGCCCCACCCAATTCATCAATCCCTGTTGATCCGCATGCCCTGAAAACCCCGATAATTGGACGATCTCAGCATTGACTTCATACTCGCGACCATGAATACGAACCGGGTTGGTGCCACTGGAGATGACACGTCCTAGCGTTCCGTGCGCCTGGTAGCCAACGAAAACAATCGTACTACGCGGATCGGAGATATTATCCCGCAAATGATATTTGATCCGCCCGGCGGTACACATTCCCGAAGTTGACATAATCACAGCAGGCTGACTACTCGCGCTAATCTGCTTTGACTCGTCACGTGTACGACACAGCTGCATGCCCGGAAAATCAAGAATAGATTTTCCATCAATAATCATATCCCAGGCTTCCTGATCAAAGCAGTTTTTGAATTGACTGAACACCGTCGTGACGTCCACTGCCATCGGACTGTCCAGATAGACCGGAACAGACGGAATGCGTCCATATTGCCTGAGTCGACTAAAGTGATAAATCAACTCCTGACTCCGCTCGACAGCAAACGTAGGAATCACCACATTCCCACCACGATCGATCGTCTGGTTAATGACTTCAGCTAACTGATCTTCACAGTCGCCATGATCCTCATGGTTACGATCTCCATAGGTCGATTCCATAACAACGTAATCAGCCTGATCAAACAGCGTTGGGTCACGAATAATCGGCCTGTCCCACTGACCAATGTCCCCGGAAAAAATCACCTTCCGCGTCACTCCGTTTTCCAGAACATCAATTTCCAGCATCGAAGATCCCAGAATGTGTCCTGCCTCTCTGAAGCGAACAGTAAAAACACCTTCGCAAAGTGGCTGAGGCTGGTTGTACGGTACCGATGAAATCAGACGCAGTGTCTGTTCAACATCCTCCTCGGTGTACAATGGAATTACCTCATATTCTGGCGTGCGCTGCTCACGCTCATGACGCTTAATCTTTTCTCTGACATCTTCTTCCTGGATTCTGGCTGAATCCCGCAGCATGATCCCTGCTAAAGCTGCGGAAGCCCTCGTCATAACAAACGGAGCCTTGAGACCTTCGACCACTCGCCTGGGTAACAGGCCAAGATGATCGATATGCACATGAGTCAGAACGACCGCATCAATCGAACTGGCAGCCAGCGGCAAAGGCTCCCAGTTTCGGGAAAGAAACTCTCGTTCCTGATATAAGCCACAGTCAATAAGTAAACGCTGGTCGGCTGCTTCCAGACAGTAACAGGAGCCGGTCACCTGTCGATTGGCACCCCAAAAGTGAATTTTCATGACTAAGAAAAGCTTTCATCAACAGCAGCAATAAACTCGGGGTACCTGAACCTGGTCTATTCATTGTAAATCGTTCCAACGATTTTCAAACCGTTTACGTATACGAATAACAGCTCTCTGGATACTGCGACGGTTCAATCCGGTCTGTTCTGCTATTTCGGCGAGAGAACAGCCATGAAGCTTCAACTTGATAATCCTGGCTTCGTTTTCATTTAGTTCATCCAGCATCTGCTGGATCAGTACTTCCCGATGCCAATAAACACTACCTGTCTTGGCATGGTAGGCCGAATCGGTGTCCTGACAACGAGCATCCACACAGATCTCAAGATGCACCTGTTTCCGTAGATCCCTTTTCTCCAAATCCAGAAAACTACGGTGAAGCACCTTGAGTTTATTAAGCAGGATTCCCCGTAAGTAGGACCGAACCCGCTTTCGCTCCCATCGCGCCATCGAATCCTGTTGGGTCATGAGTGCCGATTTCCATGCCATCTGTACCAGATCCAGCGGATCAAACTGACTCCCCAATCTGCGATTTCTGTTGATTCGAGCCAGTTTCGTCAGGTCGTCGGTTAACTCGGTATAAAACGAGTTTGTCATACTTCTCTCACTCGAATCCATCGTCCTGTCCTTCCCACTCAAACCAAAGTTGTCTGCATTGGTCCGGTAATAACAAAAACTTGTAAAACCACCTACTATTTAGTTTTTTTGGTAACTCTGAGGTGTGCCAAAGTCCGCATCTGATTCATTGTGAATTAGACTTTTTCTGAGTATATTGAGGGTTGAGTATAACTCTGTTTCCCCCACGCAAATCTGTTAAGAGAAACCTTAATACAGTGTCTAACCGTTATTTACTCCCAGTCTTCACATTGTTGTTAGTGAACCTCTGGACTGTTACCAGCACAGCCGACGAAGATGCCGCTCCTGCCGGATCGAGTGTCAGCTATTACAAGGATATTCGCCCCATTTTTCAGGTGCATTGTCAAGGTTGTCACCAACCTGCCAAGCGAGGTGGTGAATATGTCATGACTGACTTTGCCATGTTAATCAAAGGGGGAGAATCTGAAGAAGCGGCTGTCGTGCCTGGCAAGCCGGACGAGAGCTACCTGGTCAGTCTCATCACTCCCGTAGATGGTGAAGCTGAAATGCCCAAAGAAGCAAAACCATTATCAACCGTTGAAATCGACTTGATTCGCAAGTGGATCGAAGAGGGTGCCGCAAATGATGCCCCTCTCTCCACCCAACCAATGTACTCGGCCGATAACCCTCCGGTATACAGTGCCGCGCCGGTAATCACGTCACTACATTACTCACCCGACGGTAAATACCTGGCTGTCTCTGGATATCATGAAGTCCTCATTCATCATGCCGATGGTAGTGGTCTGGCCGCACGGCTGGTTGGTATGTCCGAACGAATCGAAACAGCCCGTTTCTCCCCAGACTCGACAAAAATTGCTGTCACAGGCGGGTCGCCAGGACGCATGGGAGAACTTCAGGTTTGGGACATCACCAACCAAAGCCTGCTATTTGCTCAGACCATCGGCTACGACACGCTCTATGGCGCAAACTGGTCTCCAGACGGAAAGCTGATCTCCTATGGTTGCCCGGACAATACCTCGCATGCAATCAAAGTCGAAGACGGCAAAGAAGTTCTCTTCAATGGAGCACATAACGGCTGGGTGCTGGACACTGTCTTTTCAGTAAAGGGAGACCATCTGGTCACCGTCAGCCGGGACCGCAGTATGAAACTCATCAATGTGCCGACACAACGATTCATCGACAATGTCACCAGTATCACTCCCGGAGCTCTCAAAGGAGGGCTGAACAGTGTTGACCGTCACCCAGGCAAAGACGAGTTGCTTTGCGGTGGTGCTGACGGAGTACCCAAAGTCTACAAAATGTTTCGCGATCAGGCTCGCAAGATTGGTGACGACTTTAATCTGATCCGAGCATATCCCGCGCTGCAGGGACGCATCTTCAGCACACAGTTTTCCCAGGATGGAACCATGATCGTCTCGGGCAGCAGCTTCAACGGGGCCGGTCAGGTCAAAGTTGCCAACTACGCCGATGGTAAAGAAATCGCCTCGGTTGACCTCGACGGTGGGATTTTCTCTGTCGCTTTCCATCCTGACGGAAAGACCGTTGCCGCGGCAGGCTTTAGCGGTGAGGTGCACCTGATCGAGACAGCTTCGGGAAAGATCCTCAAATCATTCGTACCAGTTGAAATCCAGACCACCGTCGCCGGTGCGGAAGAATAACAACAACCTGAGACCATTTGTTAACCAATAGAACCTTCCTACGCAGGACGCCTTAAGGACTACTTTCATACCATGACCAAAATAACCCGGTTTACCATGTTCAGTCTTTCCTTTACCGTGCTACTTCTTTTCAGTGGACTGGTCGCAGCAGCTGATGATGTTGCAGTCGAATCACTTCCAGAAGGACTCTCGCTGGAGTCCATCGAAGTCTTTCCGGAATCCATTGAACTATCTCATAGTCAGGATTACCGGCAGGTATTAATTCTGGGTCATCTTGAGAGTGGTCAAATTGCCGACCTGACTCGGATGGCAAACGTCGAGGGAAATCCTCAGCACGTTGCCGTTTCATCTGATGGTCTGATCACTCCTATCCGTGAAGGAACGGAAGCCGTTACCTTTCGCTTTGGTGACCGGACCGTTCAACTGCAGGCCAAAGTAACTTCGATGGTTACTCCACAATCAAACTTCGTTCAGGACATACAACCTGTTCTATCCAAGATGAGTTGCAACGCCGGGACCTGTCACGGTTCCAAAGACGGAAAAGGTGACTTCAAACTCTCTTTGCGTGGCTACGATGAACTTTACGATCACCGGGCTATCACCGACGATATCGGTGCCCGACGATTCAACCGTGCAGCGCCGGACCAAAGTCTGATGCTACTGAAAGCAACCGGTTCCATTCCGCACGTCGGCGGCGTGCGCACCGATGTGGATTCACGTTACTACAAGGCGATTCGATCCTGGATTACAAGTGGAGCCAAACTCGAACAGGATGTTGCCCGCGTAACGTCCATTGATGTCTATCCCAAAAACCCGATCATTCCTCGCGCCGGAATGAAGCAACAGATGACCGTCATGGCAACGTTCTCGGACGGCACCGTTCGCGATGTCTCCCGTGAAGCGTTTATTGAAAGTGGAAACATTGAAGTCATCGAAGCAGACCAAAACGGACTGTTGACTGTGTTGCGCCGAGGTGAAGGGCCGGTACTGATTCGTTATGAAGGAAATTACGCCGCCACCACGCTGACTGTCATGGGTGACCGAACAGGTTTTGTCTGGCAGGAACCGGAACACTACAACTACGTCGACAAACATGTTTACAACAAATTGCAGCGTGTCAAAGTGCTACCCAGTGATCTTTGTACGGATGAAGAATTTATCAGACGTGTTTACCTCGACGTCACAGGTCTTCCTCCGACCGCAGATGATGTGCGATCGTTTCTCGATGATATGCGACCATCGAAACAGAAACGGGATGCTTTGATCGATTCTCTTGTCGGCAGCCAGCAATATGTTGAACACTGGACCAACAAATGGGCCGATCTGCTTCAGGTCAACCGTAAATTCCTTGGAGAGCAGGGTGCCATTTCGTTGCGGAACTGGATCAAACAGTCCATCGCATCCAACAAAGCGTACGATCAGTTTGCCAAAGAAGTAATCACCGCAACCGGATCCAACCTCGAGAACCCACCCGCTTCCTACTACAAAATTATCCGCGACCCTGCCACGCTGATGGAAAACACCACGCACCTCTTCCTGGCGGTTCGCTTTAACTGCAACAAGTGTCATGACCATCCATTCGAACGCTGGACTCAGGACCAATACTATAACCTGGCCGCCTACTTTGCTCAGGTGGGACGGAAAGAAGATCCTGCTTTCAAGGGCCAACGAATTGGTGGCTCTGCCGTAGAAGGTGCCACTCCGTTAGTGGAAGTTGTCTTTGACCAGGGAAGTGGCGAAATCAACCATGCCTTAACCGGGCAGGTTGCACCACCTGTGTTTCCTTACGAACACGACGACACACTCGATTCAACCGCTCCACGCCTGCAGCAACTTGCGCAATGGCTGACTTCGTCCAAGAACCAGTACTTTGCTTCCAGCTATGTCAATCGACTCTGGGGATACATGTTCGGCAATGGCATCATTGAACCGATTGACGACATTCGTGCCGGTAATCCTCCAACCAATCCTGAACTACTGGCAGCCCTGACAGACGATTTCATCCATAGCGGATTTGATGCTCAGCACATCCTCAAAACGATTCTCAAGTCTCGTACGTACCAGCATTCGGTAGGTACGAATGAGTGGAATGACGATGATACGATCAACTATTCGCATTCCATTGCCCGCCGACTTCCGGCTGAAGTTCTCTTCGACTCCATCCATGTTGTCTGTGGATCTGTGCCATCGATTGCCGGAGTCCCCAAAGGATTCCGAGCTGCTGAGTTGCCCGATGTCGGAGTTGCCGTCCCCTTCCTGGATGACTTTGGTCGACCGGTTCGTGAAAGTGCCTGTGAATGTGAACGCTCCAGCGGGCTGGTTCTGGGCCCCATCATGAAATTGGTCAATGGGCCAACCGTTGCCAATGCCATTGGTGACGCCAACAACGATCTGGTGAAACTGGAAAACGAGATTAAAGATGATGAACTGCTGATCGAAGAACTCTTCCTGCGATTCCTCTCCCGCTACCCAACGGATCAGGAGATCCAAATCGGAAAACTCGCGCTTCAGGAAGCGGGATCTGATTATCTGGATTTAAAAGCAGAACTGGATGAACTTGAAAAACTTATCCCGGAACGTCAGGCAGCCTGGGAAGCCGGATTGCAAAAAGTAAACCGCTGGTTGCCTGTAGAAGTCGTTTCAGCGGAAACAGACAAGGAAGCCAAACTCGAACTCCAGGCTGATGGCTCGCTGCTGGCCACAGGGAAAAATGAAAAGGCGACCTATACGCTTCAGTTGAAAACAGATCTGCCCAGGATCACGGCCCTGCGTCTGGAAGCCCTGACCGATGATCGCCTACCGTCCAAAGGCCCTGGTCGACCTCAAAACGGTAACTTTGTTGTGAGTGAATTTAGTGTCATGGTTCAGAGTGCCAATGGTGAAGGTGAGCCACAGCAAGTTAAGCTGGTCAATCCCTCGGCGACATTTAGCCAGCAGAACTACCAGATCGCGATGGCCCTCGACGGCAATCCAGATACAGGCTGGGCGATTTCACCTGAAGTCGGAAAAAATCAAACGGCTGTCTTCCAGACGGAAGGGGACGTGGGAATGGAAGGGGGTAGCCTGCTGACTGTGACCATTCTGAATAACTTCCAGGACAACATGCATCAGTTAGGTAAATTCCGAATTTCTGTTTCTGACTCCCCCCGACCGGTCACTCTCAACTCCCTCCCTGCAGACCTTGCAGCCCTGTTGAAAGTTCCGGCCGACGAGCGTAACGACGATCAAAACGCAGCACTACGTGCAAAGTATATCGAAACGGATCAGCAGTACGCGAAGTTGGCGGCCGTCGTGGCTGCCGCTAAGCCTCAATTTGATAACAAGCGTCTCACCGGATTACAGGACCTGGCTTGGGCATTAATCAACAACCCTGCCTTCCTTTTCAATCGTTAAACGAGACAATGTGACGGACAGTTCTTTAGAGTCAAAGCTTTATGGCATTCGTTGAAACCAATCAACTGTCAAAGAGCTTTGGCTCTTTGAGTGCGCTGGCTGACTGCAGCCTGACGATCGATCAGGGCACGGTTTTCGGATTGCTGGGACCCAATGGTGCCGGAAAAAGTACACTGCTTCGGCTTCTCATGGGATTCATGACTCCTTCCAGTGGGCACGCCTCCATCCAGGGCTTTGACTGTCAGACTGAATCACTTCAAGTGCGGCTGATCACCTCCTATCTTCCAGGGGATGCAAGACTGGATCGACAGTACCGGGGAAAACAGGTGATCAGGCTGTTTACCACCTTGCGCCCCGATGGCTGCACGGACAAAGCTCTGGAGATTGCTGATTTTCTGGAGCTGGATCTGCAACGTCGAGTGGGGTCGATGTCGACCGGCATGCGGCAAAAGCTGGCGGTCACCATCACGCTGGCCAATGACGCCCCGCTGATCATCATGGACGAGCCAACTGCCAATCTGGATCCTACTGTCCGACAGCAGATTCTCCGCCTTCTCCGCCATAAACGTGACGAAGGAAAAACGATACTGTTTTCCTCTCATGTCCTCGACGAAGTCGAGTCAATCAGTGATACCGTGGGCTTTCTCAAACAGGGCAAGTTGATAACTATGGCTGATCTGAGCACTCTGCGAAATCATCATCGCCTTACCGGAGTACTCGACAACGATCTTCCTTCCATCCCGGACACACTTACCGACCAGCTGGTAATTATCCAGCAGGTCGAAAACCGTGTGACGCTGGAAGTACAAGGAGATATCCTCGAAAGCCTTGATTGGCTCCGACAAACAGGACTCTCGGAAATCTCTATCGAACCGGTCAGACTGAGAAGTCTTTACGAGGCAATCCACCCTGAGCGAAAGGAGTTCAAGCAGTGAACGGCTTACTACTCCGTTATTGGCTTCAAGGTCGGACGATTCTGCTGGCATGCGGACTGGCAATTTTTGGCTTCATGATGTTGAGAGTCTGGACGATCACGCTGCTGGGAAGCGAGGAGTTCAGAGAAATCATCAAACATTTCAAAGATTTCGAAAAATTCTCTCCGGTACCCTTTTCGCAACTCATCACCTATACCGGTCGAGTGGCACGTACCTTCAATGAACCAATCGTGCTGTTTGTGATATTAACCTGGACAATCTCCAGAGGAACCGATGTGGTGGCTGGTCAGATCAACCGGGGAACCATGGAAATGCTGCTTGGCAATCCTGTTTCACGATCTAACGTCTACTGGGGGCATTTTCTGGTCACCACCAGCGGTACACTGTTTCTCTCATTTTGTGCCTGGCTGGGCATGGTTGTCAGTGTCAACCTGAATTCAGTAGAAGAGATTATCCAGCCAGCCTCACTCTCCATACCTTTCACAACCTTCAAAATTCCTCTGTCGACGGCCGAGCCAACCATTCTCCATAAACCGATGGTCGATTACGTCCACGTCTGGGATTTCTTGCCCGCGATCACGGTCATTTTTGCCATGGGATTCTTTGTCGCAGGATTTGCTGCCATGGTTTCAAGTTTTGATCGATATCGCTGGCGAACGGTCGGCATCGTAATCGGTTTCGTCATTTTTCAGCAGTCATTGAGGATTCTGGCCATATCTAAACCAGAATACAACTTTCTGCTGAATTTCACTTTTTTCAATCCGTTCGACCCTGAGGGACTTGTAAATGTATGGACAGAGGACCCGGAACAATTCTGGCAGTTTTGGCAGTACGGGCTGGAAGGCTCCATCCGCCTGAGCGCTTTGGGATGCCACAGTATCCTGTTGGGCCTGGGACTTTTTTGTTATCTGCTGGGGCATTGGGTATTCTGTAAACGTGACTTACCTGCTCCTCTGTGATCGTGCTCGGGGGCCTCTCTGTTATCTCCAGCCACTTTCTACGGTTTTATTACGAGTACACGTTCAACCTGCATTCCCTGGTAAACAGCATTTATGATTCGTTTTGGAAAGCGACCTTCTGAGAGTGTTATCGAAGATTACATTCGATACTGCCAGACATTGGACTTCAACTATCCTTATGTTGGTCAAACCCGCGATCTCATAAACTCGGGAGACGCACCTCCCGGATTTCGGCTCGACCGCTTCTCGCACTATGTTGGCAAGGGAGAGGCCGTGTTCACAGCCGTCTCTGATGCAATCTCTCGCTGGGAAATGTTTAACCACTCGATGGCAGAACTCAAATATCTGCATCCCGCCATAGAAAATGGCAATACCGTGGCTGTCGTATTTGGTTCGCTGGGATTATGGACCGTCAATCCAGCGCGGATCATATACACGCTGGACAACCGTCGCCAATCGGGCCCAATCAAACAGTCCGGATTTGCATACGGTACAACCACTGGGCACATTGCGACAGGGGAAGAACTATTTCATGTCGATTGGGATCAACAATCAGACGAGGTACACTTTCGCATTACCGTTTTTTCCAGACCTGGATCACTGCTGGCCTGGATTGGAAAACCTTATATGCTCCATCAACAGAAAAGATTCAGGCGTATGGCAGCCAAAGCGATTCAAACCGCCATCACTCAGGACTGACTTTCATCTAACGCCTTTCGCCCAGACTGGCAAACTGGCTGGAAAGGCCCATTTTCTCCTCTATTAACAAGAAGAAAAGGATGGCTCGCTCGGAACATTTTCTACCAATTGTGAAAAAAGGTGTTAATCGCCAAGTACAATGACGGGTAGAACTTCATGTAGAACCTTTTCCCTGTGACCCACTAGTGGTCCTAAGCGAGTAATCCTGACATGTGGCCTGAAAACGAGAAGACTCAAAATTTACTGAATCGTCGCAAAGACGGAGATGGAACTGCCTGGAATGTGCTGCTGGAGCGTCACCGCTCAGCAGTACAGCGTCTCGTGCATATGCGATTGGACAACCGTATTCGCCAGCGAGTCGGAGTCAGTGATGTTGTCCAGAATGTAATGATCGAAGCCAATCGGCGTATTGATCGCTACCTGGAAAATCCGGGAATTGAATTTCACCTCTGGCTCAGACAGATTGCCAAAGATCGAATCATCGATGCTCATCGACGCCACCGGGCAACGGCTAAACGGAGTGTGGATCGGGAGCACCGACTGCAGGGCAGAAGCGTCAATCAGAGTACGATCAATCTGGTGCAGCAACTACGGGATTCCGATCTTACTCCGGCCGCACGAGCAACACGGCGGGAAATGGCTGGCCGCATGGAAGAGGCGCTAGCAGATCTAAGTGAAGTCGACCGTGACATGATCATCATGAGACATTATGAACAATTGTCCAATGATGAAGTTTCCAAAGCACTCGACCTCAAACCTGCAGCTGCCAGCATGCGTTATCTACGAGCACTACGGAAATTACGAAGTCACCTCATCCCTTCGCCGGACGATTCTTAACCCAAAAACCAGATACCTGCTGTGACGTCACTCCCTGATAATCCTGTCCCCCCTGTTCAGGATCCGGACGAACAAATCGCTCGGGTAATCGACCAACTGCAGCAGCAACTCGCTGAAGGACAATCCATTGATCCCGAGGCAATCTATCGGCAATCTCCGGAAATTGAAGAAGCGCTCCGAGAATTGCTCCCCATCATGCTCGTGGCAGATGTCGCCGGGAGCCACTTCCGTTTGGAAGATTTGGACGACGATCAGCAACAGGTCGCACTAACGTTTCCGCTTCCCTGCACACTGGGAGACTTCGAACTGTTGGAAGAACTGGGCCGAGGCGGTATGGGGATTGTCTATCGAGCCAATCAGCGGAGTCTTAATCGTGAAGTTGCACTGAAGATGATCTTGCCGGGTCAACTGGCAAGCCGGGAACAACGCGAGCGATTTCAGTATGAAGCCGAAGCAGCAGCCCGGCTGGATCACGTCGGTATTGTTCCCGTCTACGAAGTCGGTGAACTCGAAGAATGTCCCTATTTCTCCATGAAGTTGATCCAGGGGGAAACAGTTCGCAGCCTGGTACAGAAGGAACTGTACAACTCGGTAGCGGCAGCCCGAGTGATGCTGACTATCGCTCGAGCGGTCCACTATTCGCACAATCAGGGAGTTCTTCACCGGGACCTCAAGCCATCGAACATCCTGATTGACCAGGACGGTCACCCACACATTACGGACTTCGGACTCGCTAAACACTCGACCAAAGATACCGGCTTAACGCAAACCGGTGCCATTCTGGGAACACCTTCCTACATGGCACCTGAACAGGCCGCCGGTTCCCGCGGAGATGTCGGAATCCACTCGGATATTTATTCACTCGGAGCCATGCTCTATTACATGGTCACTGGGCGGCCTCCATTTCAAGCATCCTCACCCATGGATACCATCATGATGGTTCTTGAGCAGGAACCGGTGGCTCCGCGGATCATTAACCCGGCAATAGACCGCAAGCTGGAAATGATCATTCTCAAATGTCTGCAGAAGCCAGCAGATCTGCGGTACACCTCTGCTCGTGAACTGGCCGACGACCTGGATGCCTATATCAATCACCAACCAATCAAAGCGAGTTCTGGTCGTTTTAACCACGTGATTACTCGCTGGTTTGGAGAAACCCATCATGCGTCTATCCTGCAGAACTGGGGTCTGCTCTGGATGTGGCACAGCCTGGTACTACTGCTGGCCTGTGTCCTGACCAATGTCATGTTTCTGGCAGATGTAGAAAACCGACTTTACTACTCAGGAATGTGGACGCTCGGGCTGGGAGCCTGGGCTGCTGTCTTCTGGAAGTTTAGACAGAAACTGGGACCGGTGCTGTTTGTGGAGCGTCAGATCGCCCACGCCTGGGCTGCCAGTATGATCGCTATTGGCCTGCTGTTCCCCATTGAATATCTGATGGATTGGGACGTACTGGAAGCCTCGCCCGTGCTGGGTTTAATCAGCGGGATGGTCTTTATGGTCAAAGCGGGCATCCTGACCGGAAAATTCTATTCCCAGGCACTCGCGTTGTTTTCTACTTCGATCATCATGGCCATGTTTCCTGAATATAGCCTGATCATCTTCGGAGTTGTCTCGGCAATCTGTTTCTTTGTCCCTGGCTACCACTATCACCGGCAAAAATCCTTCGGCTCCTGACACGATTATTCGCGTCCTGCGGCAATGGTATTTCCCTTCTGGCTCCCTTAGAATACAGGTTTCCCCTGTGGAGAATCATGCGAAGCTCTTCAGGAATCCCTCAGTGGTTTGGTGCACTTCGGCGATTATCACGTCCTGGCAACATCTCCACAAAGAATCAACATATCACCGTTGAAACAAACCATCGGGCACACATTGTCCGACACAGAAAGGACAATTCCATGTTGAAAAAACTTATCACCTCGTGCCTGTTGCTGACGGCGGTCTGTCTGACAGCTGTTGGTCAAGACGAAGAGACACCTGCCAAGATCGAAGACGTTCTTAAAGAAGGCAGCTACGCTTTCGGTGTCAACTTTATGAATGGCATGAAAGCCCAGGGCGTCGAATTGAACCTCGAAGCCTTCATTAAAGGCATCAGCGACGCGTCAGCCGATAAGGTCGAAAAATCTGATGAACAATTGGAACAGGCCTTTATCGCATTCCAGCAAGCTCTACAGAAAATGGCCGCCGAAAGAGCTGCCAAGGCCGGAGAGCTCAATAAGAAAAAGGGAGAAGAGTTCCTGGCTGCCAATGGCAAAAAGGAAGGTGTCAAAACTACTGAGAGTGGCCTGCAGTACAAGGTCATCAAAGCTGGAAAGGGCGCATCTCCGAAACCAACTTCCAGCGTCACTACCCACTACGAAGGCCGCCTGATCAACGGAAAAGTTTTTGACAGTTCTTACAAACGGGGAACTCCTGCCACCTTCGGTGTCACTCAGGTCATCAAAGGCTGGACAGAAGCGTTGCAACTGATGAAAGAAGGAGATCAATGGGAATTGTACATCCCATCCGAACTGGCATACGGTGAACGCGGAGCTCCCAGCGGTAGTATTGGACCAAACGAAACTCTGATTTTCAAAATTGAACTTATCAAGGTTGACTAGTCACGTTAATTAATAAGGACATATTTCCATGCGTAGTCTAACTATGAAATCTTTTGCTCTCGTGGCAATGCTCCTTGTCACTCTTTCTGCTAGTGCGGCAGATTTGGGAGTATCCATCGAATCTGCGTTCCCCAACCTGCGTATCGCTCGACCCATCGTCGTTACCCACGCGGGGGATGGCAGCAATCGTATCTTTGTTGCCTCGCAACTGGGATCGGTACACGTTTTCGAGAAAAACTCGGAAGCTGAAGAAGCGACCCTGTTTTTCGATCATGAAGAACATGTGACCTACAAAGACAAGGAAAATGAAGAAGGCCTGCTCGGCTTCGCCATGCACCCAAATTACAAGGAGAATGGCGAGTTCTTTCTTTTCTATACGACGGCCGATGCAGAGCATACCTCGGTAATAAGCCGCTTCCGGGTTTCCAAAGACGACCCAAACAAATCGGACCCCACTTATGAAGAGGAACTGCTTCGCATTCCTCAGCCCTTCTGGAATCATAATGGAGGCACGCTGGCATTTGGTCCTGACGGATACCTGTACATTGCCTTGGGTGATGGCGGTAACGGTGGCGACCCTCTGAAAAATGGGCAGAATCTAAGCACGCTCAACGGCAGTATCCTGCGAATTGACGTGGATCACAAAGATCCAGGTAAAAACTACGCTGTGCCGCCGTCAAATCCCTTCGTCAAAACGAAGGACGCCAAACCAGAAATCTATGCCTATGGATTTCGCAATGTCTGGCGACTTTCGTTTGACCGTGTTACGGGTACCTTCTACGCTGCCGACGTCGGACAAAAACTGTGGGAGGAGATCAACATCGTCAAGCGTGGTGGGAACTATGGCTGGAACCTTCGCGAAGGTAACCACCCGTATGTAACTGATTCAGGCGAAATGGACTCCGGCCCCCGACCCGACCTCATCGACCCGATCTTCGAATATGACCACGAGACCGGAAAATCCATTACCGGTGGAGTTGTTTATCGAGGTGCGGCCGCACCTCAGCTTTCCGGTATGTACGTCTATGCAGACTACGTTTCCGGACGGATTTGGGCTCTGGAACATGATTACAAAACCGGCAAGGTAATTGCCAATCATGAAATCCTGAATAAATCTCCAGCCGGTGAAAATATCCCGATCATCACGTTTGGTGAAGATCAGGATGGGGAAGTTTATTTCACCACGCAGCTCCGCGGCGGTGAGATCTTCAAGTTCAAAAAGAACTGATTCATATCCCCTCCGTCTATTGCTCCTTGGCAGCCATCAGGTTGCCAAGGAGCTTTTTCTGCGCCATATGCAAATACCTGCAATTTACGCGGCATTCCTATTGAAAGGAAAGAAGATCGTGACTTACTTGAAACAGATCCCGCGACAGCTCAGTTTTCTGCTCAACCTCACCATCTGGTTGTTCATCGTACAGATCACCGCTGCTCAGACCTTTCAGGAATTGACGCCCATCGCGGATGACGAGGGATTTGCGGCACCCTATGTCGGGGTCAGCAACGGCAGCCTGATTGTCGCTGGCGGAGCCAACTTTCCTGACAAACCGCGTTGGGAAACGGACAAAGTCTGGTACGACTCCATCTTCATTCTGGACGAACCGGATGGACAATGGCGAGTATCACCCATTAAACTCCCCCGCCCGCTGGCCTATGGACTTTCCTTCAACCTCCTTGAAAATGATCCGGTTCTGGCCAAGGATGTTCCTCGCGGAGTCCTTTGTGTTGGAGGAGCAGATAGTCAGCAGCACGTGAAAGACTGCTTCGTACTGACACTCAAAAAGAAACGCGTCGTCGTCTCAGATCTCCCTCAACTTCCTGCTCCCCTGGCCTATGCAACTGGAGTGCTGCACCAGGGAGTGATTTACCTTTTGGGCGGACTGCAAGCTCCATCTGCAACGCGACCAGCCAAAATATTCTGGAAACTCGATCTGACAACGACAGCGAGCAAACGCCACTGGGAAAAACTCCAACCCTGGCCCGGGGCTCCCAGGATGCTGGCGGTGTCCGGCGCAATGGACCAGTCACTGTTCCTGTTTTCAGGAACCGATCTTTTTTTGACCGAGGACGGTTCCGTGGGACGCCGCTACCTGAAGGACGGTTTCAGCTATGATCTGGAAACGGGCAAATGGAAACAGACTGCTCCGCTGCCGCGACCTGCAGTAGCTGCTCCTACACCTGCCATCACTACCAACGACGCCTTGTGGATCGTTTCGGGGGATCACGGTGAACTGGCCTCGCAGACCGATACGCTTAAGGACAATCATCCTGGCTTTCCCTCGAGCGTGCTCGCGTACCATCCAGCCGAGAACCGGTGGAGTAAGGTGAACGAGTTTCCTAAATCAGTGGGAGACGATCCAGCTGGATCTCCTCATGCGGGCATCTGGCCGCCGGTCGTTACCAACGTGACTACCTGGAAAGGACTTCCCGTGATTGCCTGTGGAGAAGTCAGACCCCGAGTCCGTTCGCGGCGGATCTTTATGGTTCACCCGACGAGCCCACACTAGCTCTCTGGTACCTGGGCCGGGTTTGCTGGCGCCGCAGTTTTTGAAATCCTGTCAATAACGGCGCAACCACATGAATCACTCCAAACATTGACGCTGGTGCGAAACATGTCCAGAACCCGGTCAACCGCAAGGATAAGTCCCTGCATCTCCAGAGGCAGCCCTACCGCCTGCAGAACGATGACCATCATCACCAAACCGGCGTGCGGAATCCCTGCTGCTCCAATGCTGACAAGCAGCGCCGTCAGAGCGACCGTAATCTGCAATCCCAGAGACAACGGTTCATCCATGGTGTGCTGAGCAATAAACAAAACCGCCACGGCTTCATACAACGCAGTGCCGTCCATGTTAATCGTGGCGCCCAATGGTAACACAAAAGAGCTTGTCTGGTTACTGATACCGGCACGCTTCTCCACACTGGCCATCGTCAATGGCAACGTACCGTTACTCGAAGCCGAACTGAAAGCTGTCAGCAGAGCAGGGCTCATGCAGCGTGCAAAGTCCAATGGATTCCGTTTCGCCATGAACTTGATTATCAGTGGTAACGTTACGCAAGCATGAAACAGTAGTGCCAGCAATACAGTTATCATGTACCAGGCCAACGGAGCAAATACGTCTGTACCATTAAGCGCTGTGGCGTTAAGCATCAGAAAACAGACTCCCAGTGGCGCTAAAGCAATCACCGCCATCGTCATTTTCATCATCACTTCAAAACCTGCCTCGGCACCGTCTCGTATGGTTTCCAGTGTCTTGCCTCCTGCCAGTAACGCGCACAGAGCAAACACGATCGTGAAACAGATGATCGACAAAAAATCACCTTCCGCCAACGCGTGCATCGGATTGGTGGGTACCATTTTTTCAAGCTGGGAAAACAGCATTACCGAGATTGGTTCTGCGGATTCAACAATTGCGTCGGTGGCAACCGTCGTTGCAGATTTCGCCCGTTCGCCTGGCTTCACCACATTGACGAACAATAATCCTGTCACGATCGCCAGAAAACTTGTGCAGAGATAGTACAACATCGTGCGGCCGAACATTTTCCCAATCCGTTCAGCTTTGCCGAGCCCCAGCACGCCTGTCGTGAGTGAAAAGACGACGAGCGGAATGGCCACCATCTTGAGCATTCGCAAAAACAGGTCACCCAGACGATCTGTCCAGTCACTGAACCATCTTGCCCAGCTGCGACCGTACTGCTGAAACATCCAGTACAACTCGGGGTACTCAGCGCGGAATTCATCCATGTCGTAATGAGTGATCCCGGGGTAGACTGGCGAACGTCCAATGACGTAGCTGCCTGTCTCTTCTGAGCCCTCGTATGTCGTAATCAGAACCATGGAATTCACATCCTGCAATTCCACTCGGGTAAATGAACCGGCGGCGTCTCCGACCAATGTGATAGAGTATTCACGTGCATTCAAATTCAGCAGAATACCGATCAAGCCACCGACCAGCATCCCAATCAGAATCTGCCAGTGCAGTGCCAATCTGGTCTGTTTGGTTTCACTCATTTTTGGTCACTCGATAAAAAAACCCGGTCACCAGGACCGGGTCTCCTTTGGATCCGTTAAATCCATTAAATCCAAGGTACTGATTACTCGGTAATCATATCATCTACACTACCGCCGGATGGAATCATTGGAAGAACATGTTCCTGGTAAGGTACTTCAACATCCAGTACAAACGGACCGTCGTACTCGATCATTTCCAATAATGCCGCTTCCAGATCTTCTTTTCGCGAAACAGATGCCGCTCCACAGCCGTATCCCTTGGCAATCTGAACAAAGTCAGGATACCGTTCCACGGCATAGGCACTGTCACCCTTGCCAAGAGCTTCCGCGTCATGGATGGATCCTAAATAGGTATGAGCACGACGACCTTCCATGAACCGGTCTTCCCACTGAACCACCATCCCCAGATGCTGATTGTTCAACAGCAATACCTTGACTGGCAGATCTTCACACTTGCATGTCGCCAATTCCTGGATGTTCATCTGGAAACTACCATCCCCGTCGATGTCGATCACGAGCTTATCGGGATGTGCTGCCTGAACTCCCATCGCAGCTGGCAAACCAAAGCCCATCGTCCCCAGACCTGAACTTGACAACCAGGTTCTAGGCTTACTGAATTGATAGAACTGGGCAGCCCACATCTGGTGCTGGCCTACGCCCACGGTAATCACCGTGTCACGGTCCTGTGTCAGACGAGATAGTTCGCTAATGGCATGCTGCTGGAGAATCCCGTCAAACGAGTGATCATAGGTCAGTGGATTTTCCTGTTTCCACGTGCGACACTGGGCGCGCCACTGATCAATATCATCTTTGTGTTCCACCAGCGGGATCAATCGCTGCAGCGCGATTTTTACATCGCTCACGATTGGAATATGTGCCGCCTTGTTTTTGTTGAGTTCAGACGGGTCGATATCGATGTGGATAATTTTGGCGTTAGGAGCAAATTTCTCCAATTTCCCGGTCACCCGGTCATCAAACCGTACTCCCAAACCAATCAGCAGGTCGCAATCCCGCACAGCCCAGTTCGCATAGATCGCTCCATGCATACCAAGCATATCCATGCACAGAGGATCACTCGCCGGCAAAGCCCCCAAACCCATAACCGTCAAGGTCGTTGGAATCTCCGTTTTCGCAATGAACTCACGAAGTTCATTCGTTGCTTCCCCAGAAATGATCCCTCCACCTGCATAGATCAGAGGGCGTTTGGCATGTTTGATCGCGGCAGCTACCTGATTCAACTGTTCGGCTGGCGGCTCATCGATAACGCCAAACCGGTAACCGGGCAGGTTCATATCAACATCCCAATCTACGGCACACTGGGACAACTGAACGTCCTTGGGAATGTCAATCAAGACTGGGCCCAGCCGGCCGGTCGTGGCTATATGAAAGGCTTCCTTGATCACGCGAGCCAGATCATTTACGTCGGTTACCAGATAGTGATGCTTGGTAATTCCGCGGCATACTTCTACCATCGGAGTTTCCTGGAAAGCATCTGAGCCAATGACCGGAGTTGGTACCTGGGCGGTAATCGCGATCATGGGAACACTATCCAGCTTGGCATCGGCAATCGCTGTTACCAGGTTGGTGGCACCAGGCCCACTGGTGGCAATACAAACCCCCGGGGAACCGGTCGTACGCGAAATTCCCTGCGCGGCAAAACCACCACCCTGCTCGTGACGAGGCAGAATCGTGCGGATTTTGTCCTGATTACGCAACAACGCCTGATGTATTGGCATGCTACAACCACCTGGGTAGGCGAAAACGACTTCGGCGCCATTACGAATCAGAGCTTCCACAAGGATGTCTGAACCTGCCATGAAGTCCGTTTCGGAAGCCTTATCTATGGTTGCCATTTTCTTCTCCTGTCTCCTGTGAGGAAACGAACATGAAGGATTGGTTTTCCTGTCTCAATTATTACTCACACACCCACCCTCAGCAGCAGCAATTCCTTGTTTGCCACTGATTTCCAGAGTATCATCCCCTGCGAACGAGCGCGTGATTTTCCTAATCAGTTTAGATTATTGCAAGCACGGAATTCATGCAAGCGCCGAAGAGTTGATAACCCACAGAATCGCGATAATCTGACCGTTTTTGAGTCTAAACGGCTTTGGATAACAGCGACTGACCAGCACTAAACCCGCCATAGACAGCCAGCAGACCAAGCAACAGGTTTAGGGCAACGTTGAAAAAGGCGAGCTGCCAGCGTCCAGCCTGCAAGTATTGAACCGTTTCCCAACCAAAGGTTGAAAAGGTCGTTAAGGATCCCAGCAAACCAGTAACCACGAACAAACGCATTTGCGGATTCTCTTCCCATGCGGTGAATCCCCATCCAGCCAAAACTCCTATTGCCAGACAGCCTACAACATTCACAAGCAAAGTCCCGTAGGCGAATCCCTCGCCCAACAGTTTCAAAGCCAGAGAAGATCCCAGGTAACGCAATACGGCTCCTACCATACCTCCTGCAGCGACAAACAAAACTGCCTTCATGCGAACCCTCCTGTCAGGACACTCTGCAAACTCTGCCCGGTATAACTGTGAGCAATTTCAGCTACCTCTTCAGGAGAACCTGTGGCGATGATTTTTCCACCTCCCGTTCCCCCTTCAGGCCCTAAATCGATGATCCAGTCTGCACACTTCACGACATCCAGATTGTGCTCGATAACCACTACTGTATTACCACGATCCACCAACCGCCCCAGTACATCCAAAAGCCGTTGGATATCTTCAAAATGTAATCCCGTCGTAGGTTCATCCAACAGGTACAACGTATTGCCCGTATCAACCCGAGCCAATTGGGTAGCCAGTTTTACCCGTTGTGCTTCTCCACCGGACAATGTCGTAGATGGCTGCCCCAGTCGGAGATAGCCCAAACCAACATCTTCCAGACTTTTCAGCGTCCGGTGAATATTCTCAAAGTTCTCAAAAAACTCCACGGCCTCACTGACAGGTAAATCCAGAACATCTGCGATCGTCAGGCCTTTGTAACGAACCTGAAGTGTCGCCCGGTTAAACCTTGCCCCGTGGCACTGTTCACACTTGACATACATATCAGGCAGGAAGTTCATCTCAATTTTTTGAACTCCCTGACCATCGCAGCTGCTGCAACGTCCCTGCTTTACATTAAAGCTGAAGCGGTTGGCCTTGTAACCTCGCTGTTTTGCATCCCGGGTCTGAGCAAAAGCCTTCCGTATTTCGTCAAACACTCCTGTGTAGGTTGCTGCATTACTTCTGGGCGTACGACCAATCGGGGACTGCGTAATCTGTACCAGCTTGTCAATGTGCTCGACTCCCTGAAGTGCCCCGAATGGACCGGGCTTGGGGCACTTATTACCAAGCTCTCGAGTAATGGCCCGGGCGAGTGTTTCATTGATCAGCGAACTTTTACCAGAACCGGAAACGCCGGTCACACACACCAAAGCTTCCAAAGGCACCTGCAGCGATACATTTTGTAAATTGTTGGTTGTCACCCGCTCCAGTTCAATCTGTTTACGAGCCTTCACCTTTCGCCGTTTCTCAGGTACACGGATTTGTCTGGCCCCAACCAGATACTGCCCTGTAACCGACTGGCTATCGGCCTGTACCTCCTCAGGAGAACCTTGCGCAATCACCTCGCCACCGTTCTGACCAGCCCCGGGCCCCACATCTATAATGCGATCTGCTTCCCGCATCGTCGCTTCATCATGCTCAACAACGACAACCGTGTTACCCAGTTGCTGAAGATCACGTAACGACTGAATGAGTCGGCCATTATCCCGAGGGTGCAAGCCGATCGAGGGTTCATCCAGAATATAACAAACGCCGACTAATCCTGATCCAATACTGCTGGCCAGTCGAACTCGCTGCATCTCTCCGCCACTCAGAGTGTCTGCCGATCTGTCCAGCGTTAAGTAATCCACTCCGACTTTCGACAGAAACTGCAAGCGGTGAATGATTTCGTTAACAATCGGCCTCCCTACCAGCTCGTCCTGTTCGTTGAACTCCAACGTTTCGAAGTAACGACGAGCTTCACTGATGGAAAGCTTCACAATCTGGTGAATATCAAGTCCGCCCAATTTGACACTGGTCGCCTCGGGCCGCAGCCTTGAGCCCTGGCATTGCCCACATATCACGATGTCCCGGTACGATTCCAGTTCTTCCAAACGTGGTTTACTGGTAGTCGTCGCAAATTCCTGCTCAATCATTCCGATCAAACCTGTATAGTTGCGCCCGGCACCGTGAAAGAATTGATTTTGAATCCGAGTGGGCCATTCACCGATTGGCAGGTCCCGATCAACCTTCTTGGCTTCCAGGAATTCATTGACTGCCATTTCATACTGCTGTAATCGTTTGGGGGTCGCTCCTTCCCACACTGCAACCGCTCCCTCGCCCAATGTCAGATCCACATCAGGCACTACCTGTTCGGGATCGAACTGGTAGGACTGCCCCAGACCATCGCATTCGGTACAGGCTCCATAAGGGCTGTTGAAGCTGAAAGTACGAGGCTCCACTTCTTCATAACTGATATTACAGTTGGGGCAGCAGTAACGTGAACTAAAAAGAGTATCCCGCCATTCCCCCCCTTCCTGCTCGTCGTCGAACGGATGATAGGAGCAAAGCATCATCAACCCTTCACCATACTCCAAAGCCAGTTTGATCGACTCACCAATTCTGGCTCGCACTCCTGGACGGATAATCACTCGATCCACAATTCCATCAATGTGATGCACTTTGCGGGGAGCCAGTTCCGGGAAGGAATCAACATCATGGACCTGGCCATCGATTCTCGCTCGCACAAAACCAACCTTGCGAATCTGTTCCAGAACCTCCTTATGCTGCCCGCGGCGCCCCCGAACCATGGGAGCCATAATCATGGACTTTGTACCTTCGGGCATCGCCATCAACGCATCCTGAATCTGCTCATGCGACTGCTGACGAATCGATTCACCACATTCATAGCAGATCGGAGCTCCCAATCGGGCCATCAACAAACGCAGGTGGTCATAAATTTCAGTGACCGTTGCCACCGTACTCCGTGGATTCTGCAGGCCCTGACGCTGATCGATACAGATCGTTGGCTGAAGTCCCTCAATGATATCCACATCGGGACGCTCCATCTGATTCAGGAACTGGCGAGCATAAACCGAGAGGCTCTCAATATACTGCCGTTGCCCTTCTGCATATAACGTCTCAAAAGCGAGCGAACTTTTACCTGAGCCACTGGGCCCCGTGATAACTACGAGCTGATTACGAGGAATATCGAGACTGACATTTTTGAGATTGTTGACTCGTGCACCACGGATGGAAATCTGACCGCGGACAGCCGGTTGTCCGCTTGTTCGAGCATTTTCTGCATCGATCGTCGCCATCTTGGTGCCTAATCAGTACGTTCGCCGAATAGCAGACGTCGAAGCCTCCATGATTTTGGAGCTCCCCTGCCGGTAACCAGGGTCTGCCGGTAATTCTACAACGTACCAAAGAGGATTCAGCGATTCAAGTTTTCATCAGGCTGGTTGAGCGGCGCCTTCATAGTTCGCAAAGATCATGCGGCCAGCACTCGTTTGCAGCACACTGGTGACAGAAACTATTGCCATTTCCTGCAAGTGATTGCGACCTCCTTCAATCACAATCATGGTGCCGTCATCCAGATAACCAACGCCCTGCGATTCCCCTTCTCCCTCTTTGACGATCTTTACCGTAAACTCTTCGCCAGGAAGAAACACAGGACGCAGCGCGTTCATAATTTCGTTCAAATTGATCACCGGAACATCCTGCAGAGTAGCGATCTTGTTCAGATTGTAGTCACCGGTGACCACCTTGCCGTTGAGTTGTTTGGCGAGCAAAACCAGTTTCGCATCAACCGGTTGCCCTTTCATCGATTCATTTTCGCGTTCGTCGATCAACAAATCTACGTCAGCATTGGACTGTAGCTGCTTCAAGATATCCAGGCCCCGTCGACCTCGAGTACGACGCATCTTATCACTGCTGTCAGCGATATTCTGCAGTTCAGCTAATATGAACTTGGGCATAATCAGCTGACTATCAATAATATTCGTTCCCACCAGATCGGCGATCCGTCCATCAATCACAACCGACGTATCAAGGATCAAGGGCTTCATATCCTTGATATCCTTTGAAAACTCGACATACGGAATGATAAATCTGAAATCGTGACGTGTCTGCAACAGCAGGGACGTACAGATATAGCACAACGGAATCGCCAGAAGTAAGGTGAGCAACCCTCGAGTACGCTCCACATCTTCGACTTCAGAAAACATCAGGATAGGAGCAACCGCGACACCAACAATATAGGTCAGAAATAGTCCAATCACGATCCCGAAATAACTACACGAGATTACATCGATCGGCTTCTTCCGGATCAGTATGTCAAAAGAAACAATGCCAGCTGCGGACACGATGAGAGTGATTCCGGTGAAAAGTCCCTGAGAATCCTCTGTATTTTGAGTAACGATAGATATTCCAGCGCCAAACGCGATCATCAGGAATACTGCTCGCAGTATCCATAACGCCATAGTAAGAATGCCTTATAAAATCAGGATAAAATGCGTACCACTCGTGACACAATCGTGGCTGAGTGGTGAATAAATAAGAATGAAAGATATATATTACTCTCAGAGCAAAAACGCTACTGGGAAAGGCAGAGTATCAACTCTTCCGATTCTATGTCTGATTCAGACCAGAATCCAGAAGAAATCCATAGGGCTTATCCAACAAATCCCAAATACTGCTGTTCGAAGAAACGATCGGTCATGCCAGCAACGTAGTCCCCCACGCTGCGGCGCAACCCCACCAGTTCGATCCGCTTTCTAAATCGGTCTGGCAATACGTCCGGATTCGCCACATACCTTTCAAAGAGTTGATAGATCTGACTCTGCGCGCGCTCACGTGTCTTTACCAGCTCCGGATGACGATAGACACGTTCATATAAAAATGCCTCCATCGCACTCTTGGCTTCGGCCAGCTCACCAACTGGGCCAATGCGGTAATCCGATTGGCGAATTTCGCAGATGGAGGTCCAACCAAACCCAGCCAACGCAGGACCTGCATTTTCCAACACATTGGTCACCTGGCAGTCGATCATGGTGTGAATAAGCGCTCGCTTGTATTCTGCTGGACCCAGATCTGATACCCGGGGGCCCATCAGCTCCACACAAATCCTGATCATTGCCTGTTGGTGTACTTCCTCCAGAGTCACAAGACCAAGTTTGAGCGCATCGTCGACATCATGCGCGTCGTACGTCATCGAATCCGCTGCTTCGACCACCTGGGCCTCAAGCAGTGGATGGATATCCTCAGCCTGTTTGTCCACTCGTGTCGCCTGTCCTTCAAGTACTTCCCGAGTCAAATTCAAGCCGGGAAAACTTTGATGCCTGGTTTCCAGTTCTTCGGCAATCGTCAGTGCATACTGGTTATGAGAAAAACCACCGTCATCCTGAAGACATTCGTTCAGCGCATCTTCTCCGGCATGACCAAACGGCGGATGGCCAATGTCATGAAACAGCGCAAGTGCCTCGATCAGATCTTCGTTAAGCCTTAAGGCACGTCCCATGGTGCGAGCAATCGAAGCGACTTCCTGAGTATGTGTAAGCCGTGTGCGGTGATAATCTCCCATATCACCGGTAAAAACCTGCATCTTCCCACTCAGACGTCGATAGGCAGCGCTATGCACAATACGATCGCGATCCCGCTGAAACGGGCTGCGGTAGGGATGTTCTGACTCGTGATAACGTCGCCCCGCACTTTGACTGCTGAACATCGCGTACGGAGCAAGCAATGCTGTCTCACGCTCGGCCGTCGTTTGTAAAGCATGATTAGCCATCACTACCGTTTCTCACTCGATTTCCGTCCCGAGCACTCCGCAGGGAGATGCGTTACATCTGGTCAACAACCCCGATCCCTAACAGACTCAGCCCATGGGCAATCACTCGTCCTGTTAAATCACAAAGCTGAAGTCGACTTTGTCTGGTCGTATCTTCTTCCGCTTTCAAAACGGGACATTGTTCAAAGAACGAAGAAAACCGTTTCGCCAGATCGAACAGATAGTTGGTCAACTGATTCGGGCGATAATCTTCCATCACATTTTCCAGCGCTTCCGAATAGCGGAGAATCATCTTTGCCAATCCGCGTTCGGCATCATGAGCTAACACAATGGACTGGGAAGACTGGGAAGACTGGGAAGCTTCCCGCAAACTTTCCACGTCGATTCCACCCTTACGGAAAATACTTTGAACTCGTGCATAACTGTACTGCATGTAGGTGGCAGTGTTTCCCTCCAGCGCCATCATCTTGTCATAACTGAACACATAATCACTCGTACGGTTATGTGATAAATCAGCGTATTTGATGGCACCATGCCCAACCACATCAGCGATATGATGACGAGCCGCTTCGTCGAGTTCTGGCCCGTTTGGTTTTCGATCATCATTGGCCGAAACAACTTCCAGAGCTTTGCTGACTGCCTCATCCAACAGCCCTTCCAGACCGACAGCGTCTCCGGACCGGGTTTTATAGGGACGACCACTTTCATCTAACACCGTACCAAAACTGATATGGTGCATTTCTATATCCGGAGCGTTCCAGACTCGGGCAACTGCAAACAACTTCTGAAAATGTTCGCTCTGGCGGTGATCCACCACATAGAGAATCTCGTCCACATCCCACTGCTTCCTGCGATATTCAATCGTCGCCAGGTCAGTCGTCGCATACAGGTAGGCACCATCACTCTTCTGGATGATCATCGGAGTTTCGAATTCATCTAGAAAGACACACTGGGCTCCTTCACTTTCGGTAGCCAATCCCGCCTGTTGCAGATCGGCAACCACACCTGGCAGCATCTCGTGGTAATAACTTTCACCATACTCGTGATCAAATTCCACATTCAGACGACGATAAACTCGTTGCATTTCCTCCCGGCACTTCGGCAGAAACTGTTCCCACAACTGCCTGTTCGTCTCGTCTCCCTCATGCAGGCGAGCGGTTTCCAGTAAGGCATGACGTGCAATCTCGGGATGCTGCTGGGCATATTCATGCAGCTGACTGTCGCTTTCAACCGCAGCGATCGTGGCCTGCAGGGAAGCAATAGTCTTGCGAGACTGCGATAACTGATCCTTGGCGCGGCCCAGAGCCTTAGCCTGTTTTTTGTCTTCCTTTTTATCTCCGGTCGGCTCGACCTGCTCCAGACGGACTACCTCCGCTTCCCGATGCTCAACTTCCTGTTGCTGCATCTCCAGACTGTTCTTACTTTTCCAAAATTCAATCAACTGGTTCACCAGCCGATACAGTCGACTCAGCTCGTTCACTTCGTGCTGCTGGTAAGCGTCCTGATCGACGAAGTGTTTGTAGCCATAGATAATCATGCCAAACTGGGTTCCCCAGTCGCCCAGATGATTATCCGTAATAACCTGGTGCCCCAGAAAACGCAATGACCGGGCCAGGCTGTCTCCGATGACCGTCGAGCGTATGTGGCCAACGTGCATCGGCTTGGCAACATTGGGAGAAGAGTAATCCAGAACAAATGTCTTGGGGTCCCCAATCTTTGCTACGCCCACGCGTGGATCACCTGCTGCCGCATTCACCTGCTCGGTCAGCCAATGTGAGCAAAGGGTCAGGTTAATAAAGCCGGGACCGGCAATCTCGGTCTGACTGCAGATATCATCGACTGACACCTGCTCAATTATTTGAGCAGCAATATCACGTGGAGCCTGTCCCAGCCGTTTCCCCAGCGGCATGGCGAAGTTCGCCTGATAATCTCCAAATCGAGCATCCTGTGCCGGCTTGATCATGTCGAGCAGGCTTTGCACATCAGAATCACCAGCAATCTCTGCCAGGACGTCATGAAATCGGTTTTTTAATTCAGCAAGTATATTCATAGCATTGTGTGACAACTCGCGGTCCGCCACTGGCGGCTAGCCAAGCTGTTCAGCAGGAATCAGATCAGAAATATCAACTTTGGTACCATCTGCCCAAAGCGATTCCAGACTGTAGTACTCGCGGGAATCATCATCAAACAAGTGAATAACAATGCTGCCATAATCGAGAAGAATCCAGCGACTTTCGGCATAGCCCTCGATACCAATCCGTCGATCCTGGAGATCGTCTTCGAGCTTATGGTCTATTTCTTCACTCATGGCGTGCAGCTGCCGACGACTCGAGCCGGTCGCCAACACAAAGAAATCAAACATGGTGGATTGCTCGCGGACGTCCAGCACCACGATATCCCGGCCACTATTGTCGGCCGCGGTTTGGGCCGCAGCACGAGCCAGTTCCAGACTACGCGCAATGCGATCCGCCTCATTGGGAACCTCTCCCCTTGGCAGACGGTCCGTACTAGGCAGGTAATGTTCTTCGTTTGTTGAATCAGTCACAATTACTATTCCATCGGGTAGCGCGTACGCAATCCATACGCTGATACCGAATTTTACTCACACATCGGAATCATGTCACCGGGAGAATTCAAGCCGGCATGACATTCCTGTGTCGCAGGTTGAGCCTGGAAGACTGCACCGATGTTTAGAAGATTTCCAGAGCCGTGAGACTGTAACGAACTACCAACCCGGCAATCACAACACTGACCATACTCATCAATTTGATAAGAATGTTTAGGCTCGGACCACTTGTATCCTTAAACGGATCTCCCACCGTATCACCTACCACTCCGGCTTTGTGGGCTTCCGATCCCTTTCCTCCGAATTTACCAGTCTCGATATACTTCTTCGCGTTGTCCCAGGAGCCGCCCGAGTTTGACATGAAAATGGCGACACAAAACCCGGAAGTCATGGTACCGACAAGCATTCCCAGGACACCACCAACACCCAGCAATAATCCAGTAGCCAGCGGAGTCAAAAGTCCCAGCAGGGAAGGAGCAACCATCTCTTTCTGAGCTGCCACCGTGCTGATTCGTACTGGCTCTGCATAGTCAGGTATCTCGGTATAGTCCATGATGCCCGGCTTTTCTTTGAACTGCCGTCGCACTTCATCCACCATTCCACCGGCGGCACGTCCCACCGCATTCATCGTCATGGCACAGAATACGAAGGTCGCCAAACAGCCAATGAAAACTCCGACAAGGATCTTTGGATTGAGTAGTGAAGCGTCGTAATACCGAGAGAAATCAGGCAAGGTTGCTTCTTCACGTCGTACCAAAGTGAATTCCTGTTCATCGACCACCATCGTAATTCGATCACCGGTCGGATTCAGTTCGCTGCCTACGGGCTGAGGATCACTATCGCCGTCGACAATGCTGAAACCGGCAGGCATGGGCTGGGTTGAACTACTCTCCGTATCCCGCCAGATAGACGCCTGATTGACTTCGTCTGGAAACGCCAGCCAGGCGACGGGGCCATCAACAGCATCCTGCACGACAAGCTGGCTGTTCAGTTTGTACCAGCTCCCATCCGCCTCGGCCGTAATGGCTGATTCGGCCCAACGGTCAAAACCGTCCCGGACCTGTTCGACGTATGCTGCCAGTAGGGCGAGTGCTGTGAGTGCGGCGGATCCGATCGCAAATCCTTTACCGGTTGCAGCTGTAGTGTTTCCCAGGCTGTCTAACGCATCCGTACGCTCACGAACGATCGGTTCCAATCCGGACATCTCTGCATTACCACCAGCATTGTCCGCAATCGGACCATAGGCGTCTGTGGCCAGTGTAATCCCCAACGTACTCAGCATACCGACCGCGGCAATTCCCACGCCGTATAACCCTTTGGTGAATTCGTTGACATCACGAAATTCAAATCCATTGGCAAATCCAAATGCCAACAATGTCGCGGCACAGATAACCAGCACAGGCACCCAGACACTCTGCATGCCATCGGCAATCCCTCGAATGATCACGTTGGCTGGGCCCATCTGAGCAGACTCGGATAAATCCCTGGTCGGCTGATATTCATCACTGGTAACATACTCGGTCCAGAATCCAATGATCCAGCCAGACGCCAAACCAACAATCACACTCAAAGCAATCATCCAGTGCTCACTGCCCATTACCCAGTTGGTCAACAACATGGCTGCAACGGCCACAAGGACTGTGGAGGTATTAATGCCTTTGCCCAGTGCTTTCAGCAGAGCAGACTGGCTCGCATCATCATCACTCTTGATGAGGTAGATACCCACGATGGAAAGAAAGATGCCAACGGCCGCAATACACATGGGAAGAAACAAAGCTCCCATTTGCAAGTCATCGGGAAAAGCAGCAACCCCCAGAGCGGCGGTGGCTAAAATGGACCCGCAATAGCTCTCATAGAGATCCGCTCCCATCCCAGCAACGTCACCCACGTTATCACCTACGTTGTCGGCAATCGTCGCGGGGTTACGTGGATCATCTTCAGGAATTCCCTGTTCCACTTTCCCAACCAGGTCTGCCCCCACGTCGGCCGCCTTGGTAAAGATACCTCCGCCGACACGAGCGAACAGAGCCTGAGAACTGGCTCCCATCCCAAAGCAGAGCATGGTTACCGACAACTGGGACAAACTCAGACCGAAGACCCATTTCAAAATGGCGTACCAGATCACAATGTCAAGCAATCCCAATCCGACGACAGTCAAACCCATGACGGCACCTGACCGGAATGCCACTCGCAATCCTTCGTTGAGACTACGCTGAGCACCAGCTGCGGTGCGACTGCTCGCCCAGGTTGCCGTCTTCATTCCGAAGTACCCAGCCAAACCGGAGAACAATCCACCTGTAACAAACGCAAACGGTACGTACTCGCTTTGAACTTTCAATACAAAAGCGGCCAATGTCAAAAAGATGAAAATCACGACAAAGAATTTGATGACTACTTTGTACTGTTGCCGGAGATAAGCCTGAGCGCCCTCCCGAACGTGACCAGCCAGCTCGATCATGCGATCGTTACCTTCGTCGCTGGCCATCATGGAGCGGAAAAAGATATAGGCCTGCGTCAGCGCTGTCAAAGCACCTACCAAACACAATCCCCAGTACTTGGCGTCCGGACCTATTCCCCCTGCAGTCGCCTCTTCAGCAGAGGCTACGTTGGGAATCAGAATCAACGTCACAAGGGCAAGCATAAACGGTAAACAGAGGGAGGTCGTTTGCTTCAAAATGCCCCTGAATACTTCGTTCACTAATAAGTTCATTCCAGTGTCCTTCACGATCGAAAATCCGGTTTCTCCTGACCGAATTCTGTTACTTTTCCTAAGTACATTCGTATCTCTAAGGTAGGGTAGTCTATCGAATGGTAAATCCGGTGGTCAACTATCTCAGACGTCAAATATCACAAGTTTTTTCACCTATTTTTACAATTGTTCGACAGCCCGATTTGTGAATTTCATATCATGAAAATAGGCCAATTTTTTCTCCTGCCCATGCTTTGCATCCCACTTCGATTGTTCATGCCTCCCTGCCAAATACGACACTACCTGTTCGTGCTATTCGTACTGCTGCTGCAAGCTCCTGACGCCGTCAGGCTTGAAGCCCAGGAAACCAATCTCGACTGGCCTCGTTGGAGAGGACCAGACGGAAGCGGGCAGTGGTACGCACCTGACAATCTCGAACTAGACTGGACGTCTCAGCAACCAGAGCTGGTTTGGCAACAGACTATTGGTCCTTCCTATAGCGGAATCGCAGTGGTTGGAGATCAGGTCTACACGATGGACCGGCAGCCGAACGACAAAACCGACCAGGATCCACTGGCGGGAGATGAACGAGTCCTCTGTCTGGAACGAAAAACAGGTAAGCTCATTTGGCAATTCTCCTACGCCGCCCACTACAAGGGTTTGGACTACAATAAGGGCCCCCGCGTTACACCCACCATCCATCAGGGAAAAGTTTACACGCTCGGCGCCGTCGGACACCTGCTCTGCCTTGACGCCAAAACAGGAAAGCCTATTTGGCAAAGGGATCTGGTAGCTGAACAGAAAGCTGAACTTCCAACCTGGGGCTACGCTGCTTCCCCACTTGTGATTAACGATTCACAACTCATCATCCACGCAGCACTCCAGCCTCATGGCTGCTATGCCGCATTGGATCTGGCCACGGGTAAAGAGCTTTGGCGAAGTGGAGATGACCCCGCCGGCTATACAGCTCCAATACTGATCGATCAGGGAGCCAGACAACAACTGGTTGGGTGGACACCGCATCATGTCGTGGGGCTTTCACCCGAGACTGGTAAAATCCAGTGGAAGATTCCCTACGACGTTACTTATGGCGTTTCGATTGCGACTCCGATCTTCCACAAAGGTCACATTCTCGTCTGTGGATACTGGGAAGGGTCCAAACTGCTCAAACTCTCTGAGGATCTGACAACGGCTAAAATCGTATGGGAAGAAAATGAATACCTCCGCGGTTTAATGTCACAACCACTTTATCGTAATGATCACGTTTACTTGCTGGATAAGCAGCACGGTATAGTCTGCTTTAACCTTATAACCGGTAAAGTCGTTTGGACCGACAAAAACCAACTAACTCCGCGAGGACGCAACCCACAGGTGTCGCTGGTGTGGATCGGCAATTCCTCCCACGCCATCTGCCTGAATGCAGAAGGCGAGTTGGTCGTAACCTCTTTAACTCCAAAGGGTTACGAGGAACTAAGTCGACTTAAGATCGTTGATTATACTTGGGCCCATCCCGCTTATCGTGGAAACCAGGTCTTTGCCCGAGATGAGTCGAAAATTGTCTGTTTTCGCCTTCCGACAAAAGTGTCCAAGACAAAATAATCCCAATAAGGCTATTTTGGCACGCTTGGTATGGGCGATTAATACTAAAACACCCTGTCTTGTATTCGCACCAGGAAAAAACACGTACAATACAACCAACTCTCAAAAACGACTTTATTCAACATAGAGGCCACATAACGGCCTATCCATCAGACAGATCAACCCCACTCTGTCTATCGAAAACCCAGAGGAATCGGAACATGTCCAAGGCTCAAATCAAACGTCGAGTTGCTCTCTTCGGTATCGCTGCTAACGCCATTGCGTTGCCCATCGCCATTAATGCTGCACACCGAACTGATAGTGATTCTCCAGTTAGCAAGCAGGACTTTGTCGACTTCTTTGAAGCCAAAAAACGTGGCGACATCGATGTCATGTTTATTCCCCGTAACAGCAAATCCGCCAACGTGATCGTCCGTAACAAGACGAAAAACGGGCTTAAAGTCCGCATGCCGGAAGCATTCGCTGGTGTACCCATGCTAGGCCAATTGGGCGGCATGGGCATGGGTGGCGGCATGGGCATGGGCGGCGGCATGGGCATGGGCGGCGGCATGGGCATGGGTGGCGGCGGCGGTGGTATGCAAGGCATGGGCGGCGGCATGGGCATGGGCGGTGGCATGGGCATGGGTGGCGGCATGGGCATGGGCGGCGGCATGGGCATGGGTGGCGGCGGCTTCCAGAACATCGATCCCGGTAAAGTCCGTAAATTCAAAGTTATGACCGTCTGCCTGGAACATGGGAAGAAAGAGCCCAATCCACGAGTCAAATACGATATTGTTCCCATCGAAACATTCACCAAGAAAGCAGAAGTCATTGAACTCTGTCGCATGCTTGGATCAGGTCAACTGAATCAAAGTGCTGCTCAGGCTGCAGCCTGGCACTTCACCGATGGACTAACGTGGCCAGAACTGGTCAATAAAATCGGTGCTCGGCACCTCAATGGAACTGTCGATCTCTACTTCCATCCCAACCAGGTGCGACTTGGAATGCAGTACGCAAAAGTAGCTGCACATCGAGCTAGCCTACGGCCAACGCAAGTCGACAAAATCGAATCTCTTTCGAACGAGTAAGAGCCTCGGTAGCCTGAGACGCTTCGGAAACTTCAGACGCCAACGAAAAGCGAGCGATTAGGGTTATTGCGCGAGTCGAGTATGGTGCAACCTGAGACAACCAGGGAATGCTTGAGACAGCCTGTATCAGGAAATCAACAGCTTGTTGTTCCTGAACGATCGAATCTGCTCAATCACCACATTAATGCTCTCCTGCCGATCGCCCGGTTTCTTTGACATTGCCCGCATCGCAATCGACTCCAGTTCCGACGGTACAACCCTCTTCATCCTGGCCGGCACTCTGGTACCTGGCCGAGCAGGCTGTTCGTGAATGATCTGGTCGAATGTCTGATGGATGTTGCGTCCTTTAAAGGGGACGTCCAGACAAAGCAATTCATATAACATCACGCCGATCGCCCATACGTCGGTGCGGTTGTCAACGTAATAGTTCCCAATGATCTGCTCGGGCGACATGTATAACGGAGTCCCTGGGCGTTGACCCGTTCCCGTAAGACTCTCACCCCGCTCCTGCTGATCAGGCGTGCGTTCTTCATTAGGCATACCCCAAACCTTGGCGACCCCCCAGTCCACCAACGAGACTTCACCAAACTGACCGACCAGAATATTCTCAGGCTTCAAGTCCCTGTGAATGACTCCGTGAGCATGAGCGTTGGCCAGTGCATAGCAGGCCTGTAACAAAATCTCCAGCAAACGATCCAGATTGAAATCTACCTGCGCACTGGGAAACCCCCATTTCAATCGATCCAGAATCTGGTACAGATTCAATCCAGCAATCCGTTTCATGGTGAAATACAAATATCCGTCCGGATCGCGCCCAATCTCATACACCGGAATCGTGTTAGGGTGCTGAAGCTGTGCTGAAATCCTCGCTTCCCGCAAAAACCGTCGCCGCTCGCGAACATTCTCCTGCAAGTGAGGGTGCAACGACTTGTGTACAACCGTACGCCCCAGAGCATTATCCATGCAGGTCTGCAATATCGCCTTACCACCTTTGGCAAAGGGCTTGAAGTCCGAATACTTTCCATAGTCGTTGGTGAAATCGGCAGGCAGATCCACATCTGTCATAGACAGGAACACACTTGCGTAAGCATCTTTTTGTGTTTCCATGGAAAGCTCTCCTGTGTCTTGACTCTTCTTATCCAAATTAGAAGCTGGCACAAGATTATTAGCAAACGCCGGAATCAGTTCAAGCCGTACTGTACCAGTCAGCTACGGCTAATAATCCACAACAGAACACCTATCCAGATAACGAAAAGGCCTATCGCAATTTTTAAGAGCAACGGATTGCGACGTGATGGTACTGGAGCGATAAAATCGCTACGGCCTTGTTGATCGTCTGCCATTCAGCAATCCCTCCGGAATATCTCGACCAGTCTTAACCTGTGGACACAGTGCAGTCAGGTTTCCAATTTCAGATAACCAAATCATCCTTGCTATGGATATCGAAATCGTCCACAAAGACACTATCAAAATCATAGACGCTGGCAAAGTCTTCTTTGGAATCTGAGTCTGACTTTCGCATCATTCCAATGTCGATCAGATTATAAACGACCTCGCCAAAATCCAGCGTTTCCTGTAACCCCCAGCTGTTGAGCACTGTTTTAGCCATATAGCCAAACTGAGAAATACTGTACTGCCTTATCGCTTCACATAACTGCTGGCCGGTCAAATGCGCATCTTCCGGAATGTCACCCTCGGCTTCAATCGCAGCCGCAAATTCGTCTGGATCCATCTGACCTAAACCAAGTTCATCATGTGCATAATTCAATGCATTACGAATGAATTCGTAGGCTTCCGCCTCATATCGAGTATCCTTGGCTAATAAGTCCAGCAATGGGTGTGAGAACTCGCTCGTCATGTTGGTTTTCCACCTTCTGCATTCTGATTTGGTTCGCGACCTCCACCTCGCCGACGTCTTCGCCGACGACGCTTATTGTTGCTGCGGGAAGTGGAGCCATCAGCTGAATCGGGACTTCTGGCAGCTGAACTCTTCTTTTTATCCTGCGAAACGGATTCTGACGACCCATCCCGGGGTTTTCTTTGCCCTCGACGATTACGTCGACGCCGTCCCTGCTTGCCCTTCCCGTGCCTCTTTTCACCCTGCGAAGGACCACCATCAGCCGGAGCATCGTTCTCTCCGCCCAGCGCTTCCTGCCCCATCATCACATCCAGTTCGTCAGCCCGAGCGGCCGCCAGGAGACGTTCACCATCGGCGACCTGACTTTCATATTCGGGTGATTTGCGATCCAGGGTGGTGAGTATTTCTGAGACGTGCAACATTAGCCGACGACCACTCTCCAACTCCACCAATAGCTGCTGGCTGAGAATCTCCTGGTTGAGAATCTTGCCACGCCCCGAACTCGTGATGACTTCGGTTCCCGATCGAGGTAATTCCTGTCTTAGCGAAACGTACGTGTCATATTCGTATCTCAGGCAACACTTGAGACGTCCACAACGTCCGGAGATCTTGGTGGGATCCAATGTCGCTTTCTGCAACTTGGCCATCTTCATGGAAACTGGTGGCATTTTCATCAGATGGGTGTTACAGCAAACCGGTTTTCCACAATCGCCATAGTCTGCCAGTAATTTGGCCTCGTCACGGACGCCAATCTGACGCATTTCAATCCGCATCTGAAACTCAGCAGCCAGCTCCTTCACCAATTCCCGGAAGTCCACACGATCTTCCGAGATGTAGTAGATGATCAGCCGCTCACCACCAAACAGCTTCTCCACTTCGGCCAACTCCATGTCGAGTTGATGCCGGGCAACAATCTTCTGACTGCGTTGAAAAAAGTCTTCCTGCTGTTTCTGCAATCGCCCTAATTCCATTTCGTCATCAGGCGACATCGGGCGGATAATTTGCCCGTTGGAAGAGTTGTTCATCTGCTCGAGCGCGTTGTCGGTCGCTTCGCACAGTATTTCACCAGTCTCCAGCCCGCGATTCGTTCTGACCACCACGCGGTCACCACGCACATACTGCTTTTCACTGCGAGTGGCTAGCACACCCAGCAAACGCATGGAACCATAGCGCGTAACGTATTTAGACATACTCTGACAGAAACCTTCCTACCCGCGAGCACCTTGGCATGCCTGCGGATATTGTGAGGTTATCGGATAAAATAACTACTCACGACAATAGGACAGCGCCAACAGAAGATAACCTGTCACCAGGTTTTCATCTGCCTCCAACCAACGTGTACTCCTGGTATTAATCCACGATCCATTTCGTTTCTGCCGACGCGATAACTCAGAGATAAGTTCCGAACGCCAGTTGTGCTTTTTCCCTTTCGCATCTTCCACTTCCTCAACTCCCAGTGCATGAAGTGTCTTGGCGAATGTGTGGAGATAGTAAAAGTGCCCTTCCGATCCCATACCTGGGTTTTCTGAGAGATCATAATGCTTTTTGATCCAGGACATGGCAGCCTGGACCCGCTGGTCGTCCTTGTCTACGCCCGCATAAATCATGCTCTTCAATCCGGCATAGGTCATCGAAGCGTAGCTACGCAGGCCACCATTGGCTGTCTTACCTGCCTGGCTGGTTCCCCCAGCGGCCGGCGTATAATAGAAACCACCATCCCCAATCTTGGTGGCAAATTCTGTCGTATTATGCTCGGACTCGAGATTCTGCGTACGTGATACAAAGACCAATGCAGCCTGAATTGCCTGATCATCGGCTGAAGCACCACTTGCCACCAGAGCATCGATAAAGAAAGCCGTATTACTCAAGTCCGGACGTTTGTGTTTACCGTAACCCTGACCACCCCACTCGGGAGCACTCCTGGCAACCTTACCATCAGCACCGACCTGAATACCACGCACAAAGTTGTTTGCTGGAGCAAGGATCTTGTCATAGCGACCATCTTCGTTCGCTTCGACCAGAGCCAGAATTGCGAGGCACGTTTCATAGTTCCGGTATAACGAACCATCCTGATGAATCCCACCATCCTCGCGAACATGACTTTCAATAAACTTCAGTGCCTTGGTAACCATCGGATCTTCCACTGGCCGACCACTCCTGATCAGAGCAGCAGTAACCAGCGACGTTATGGCTGGACTCGCTTCCTTTGAAAAAGATCCGTCGTCAGCCTGTCCGGTCGTCCTTAAATACTGGACTGCCCGGCTGACCATCTGATCTACAAGCTGCTGGTCCCGGCTGTCTAACTCAGCGCTAACCAGCTGCGAAGGTGCCAATACCGAAACACAAATCAGTACCATGGCTAGTCGATTCCATCGAGTATTCATCAGTTCGCTTCTTTCTCGTAATGCTATATATCTGTTCCCCTGATTGCGCAGTACCCAGCGCAATAACCGAAATTACTTCCAGTTAAGTTATTATATATCAACCATCGGCGCGCAGGAAATCATGCAATGCACAATCTGTTAAGCTGCGCAAATTCTGATGGGACAAAAAAGAAAAAAACCACCGACTGAATAGCTCAGTAGCCTAGTCCAGAACAGCCAGAATGTCGTTGACCGACATGATCAACAACTCTTCGTCCAACACCTGGATTTCAGTTCCAGCATAAGAACTGAACAGTACCCGGTCACCTTCGTTGACCTCGGGAGCAGAACGGGTGCCGTCGGGTAGCAGTACACCATCGCCGATCGACAAAACACGCCCTTGATGAGGTTTTTCTTTTGCTGAGTCAGGAAGCACGATGCCTCCGGCTGTAACATCTTCAGCCTCAACTCGTTTCACTACAACCTTGTCGCCAAGAGGCACAACGTTCATGAAATATAGCCTTCAGTTAGACTTGGAATCAGATAATTCAATACCGCCATTCTGCAACGCTTCATCGACGCGTGCAACCATCGCGGACAGGTTCCCGAAGATTTATTCTCCGGCAATAGCAGCTTTCGCCTGAGCTGCCACGTTTTCTGCCGTAATACCGAAATGTTCGTAGAGCACGCCTGCGGGTGCCGAAGCACCAAATCCTGTCATCCCTACGAACTTCCCTTCCGAACCGATATAACGGTCCCAACCCATCCGTAAACCAGCTTCACAGCCCACCCGAGCTGTCACTTCCGGCGGTAATACGGAATCCCGGTATTGCTTCGTTTGAGCATCAAACAACTCCCAACAGGGCATACTCACAACTCGGGCAGCAATGCCTTCGGCCGCCAGCTGGGTCTGGGCCTCCAGACAAATGTGTACTTCACTTCCGGTTCCCACCAGAATCACCTGGGGAGCACTCTCACAGTCTTTCAGAACATACGCGCCTTTGGCCGTTCCATCGGCTGGTCCGTATTCTTCCCGACATAAAGTTGGTACGCCCTGCCGCGTCAGCACCAGCATCGAAGGCTGTGACTGAGCCGTTATCAGTGTGCGGTAGGCCTCCGCCACTTCATTCGCATCTGCTGGCCGGAATACATGGACACCTGGTATCGCTCGACAGGATGCCAGATGTGAGACAGGCTGGTGTGTCGGACCATCTTCTCCTAATCCAATCGAGTCATGCGTCATGATGTAAATCACGTCCTGATGCATGAGCGAACTCAAGCGTAATGCCGGACGAAGATAGTCGGTAAATACAAAAAACGTTGCACAGTACGATCGCAATCCAGACAATGACATCCCGTTACTGATTGCAGCCATTGAATGTTCCCGGATGCCAAAATGGAAATTACGGCCGCCGTAATTGTCTGGGCCAAAGTCTCCAGCATTTTCGAAATCCAGGTTGGTCATATTCGACGGAGCCAGATCTGCACTTCCCCCCAGTAACCAGGGAAATTTTTCGGCCAGCGAATTCAGGACCTTACCAGATGAAACGCGTGTCGCCAGCCCTTTTTCATCTGCATCAAACGTGGGGATTCCCTCTTCCCAGTTCGCTGGAAGTTTACCACTCCAAATAGTCTCTAACTGAGCCGCCGCATCGCCGTGAGCAGCCTGATAGGCATCATAGGCACTTTGCCACTCAGCCCGAGCGGCCGCTCCTCGCTGCCCCAGACCCTGCTGAAAATGGGCAACTACTTCCTCAGGTACCAGGAACTTCGGCTCAGCAGGCCAACCGTAGAATTCCTTGGTGAGTGCTACTTCATCATCACCTAAAGGGGATCCATGAGCCGCGTGCGAATCAGCTTTATTGGGCGAGCCATAGCCGATGATGCTTTTAAGAATCACCAGCGTCGGCTTATCATCCGTGTTTTTAAACTCTGTTAACGCCGCTCGGATCGCATCCAGATCGTTGGCGTCTTCCACCGTAACTGTATGCCATCCCATCCCTTGATACTTCGTGGCTACATCTTCGGTGTACGCCAAATCACACTCACCTTCAATGGTGATATTGTTGTCGTCATAAATCCAGCAAAGATTGGAGAGCTTGAGGTGACCTGCCACCGAAGCAGCTTCACAGCCGATCCCTTCCATCAGGTCACCATCGCTGCAGATCACGTATGTGTCAAAACCGAACAACGAAGTGTCACCCTGATCGTACCGGGCAGCGTACCACTTACCCGCAATGGCCATTCCTACACTGGTAGCAACCCCTTGCCCCAGCGGACCGGTCGTCATTTCAATTCCTGCCGCTTCTCCAAATTCGGGATGACCAGCACAGGGACTGTGCAATTGACGGAAGTTGCGGATGCTGTCGAGTGAAATTGATAATTCGTCGGTGACATTGCCAGACTCATCAACCGCTTTAATACCAGCCAGATGCATGATTGAATACTGAAGCATCGAAGCGTGGCCACACGAGAGTACAAATCGGTCACGAGCGGCCCAGTTGGGAGCAGCCGGATCATAATTCAGAAACTCGTTCCACAGCACATAGGTAACCGGCGCAAGTGCCATGGGAGTACCTGGGTGTCCGCTATTGGCTGCCTGAACTCCATCCATGGACAATGTTCGAATGGTATTAATCGCTACTTGTTCGATATTTGCAGTTGTTTCTGACATAAAGCAATCGTTTCAAGACTTGAACTGGAATTCTTATGAAAACAGCCAGATTGACCTTCACTCACCAAAGAAGAACAAAACCGGCTGAATTTCAAAGTTTACCACTCAGATTCGATCTTGGGTAGTTGCTCTGGAACCGGTGACACGTTTAACCTTTTTTTCAGGGGTTTATTGGTTATTCCCAGCTCATTCCGTAGAATAGACCCTCGTAATATTCGTCTAACCGGAATAATCAAACCATGGCTGCCGCTCATCTGTGCATCGCATTAGGCCCACTGACCGTCTATCTGATGCTTATGGGACTCATTAACGGGTCACGACAACCGTTTGTTACCAGCGGTGCGCGTGACACTTTCTCGTTGGCGCTCGGTATTTCCGGCCTCGTCATGGTCGGGCCTTTACGACTTTTCGTACCTGAGCAGGCGTTAACCACTTTTGGAGGATGGACCTGGAGCCTGCTGGTCGCCTTCTATATTCTCTGCGTGCTTCTGATTGGCATGACCAGTAAACCCCGGTTGGTGATTTACAACATTACCGCCGCTCAACTTAAAACGACCTTGGGGATGCTCGTGGCCGAAATGGATAAAACCGCCAAATGGGCAGGCGACAGCGTCGAACTACCTCAGCTGGGAATCCAATTCAGTATTGAATCGAAAAACACAATGCGCAGCTGTCAGATCGTTGCCGTCGGCCACACGCAAAACCTCGGCAGCTGGACCAGGTTACGAGTAGAGCTGGCTTCCCGGCTGAAAAAAGTAAAAGTACCACCTAACCCCTATGCGCTTTCCCTGATCGGCTTCGCGCTGGTGCTGGGCACACTGATTGCCTTTCAGATCCTTCAAAATCCGCAAATCGTAATGGACGACCTGAAGAATTTTCTCAGACTATAAGCCAATCTTGTCCTTCTCCATGACATTGGTGTACAGTCTGTTTACAAATAGTGCGTCGCATGGTGTCTGAATGAATAAACCCCTATCAGGGCGAGGACTTCGATATGACTGATCCCAATGCCAAACGGGATGAATTGGATAAACGAGTAACCAATCTGGAATCACTTTTCACTCATCTCGAACAGACTGTTTCTGACCTGGATGGCGTCGTTGTGGATGGGCATAAAAAGATCGAAGAACTTTCAGACAAAGTAGACAACCTTGAAAAGAAACTGGAATCTGAGAAACATGATTTCCCAGATGAGATTCGGGATTTGCTATAAACGAGACTGTCTCTGCTCCGACAGCTTGTGATCGAATATCCATGACCGAATCAAATCCCTCACCCCATTCTGGCCCTGCACTCTCTCAGGCTCTTGGTAAATGGTCCGCTCTGGCCATGATGGTCGGAGCTGTCATTGGTTCGGGCATCTTTGCAAAACCTGCTGCCAATGCTGCCTCCAGCAACAGCGTTTCACTGATTATGCTGGGCTGGGTTGCAGGCGGAATTATTACGCTGGTCACCGCAATCTGCATGGCAGAACTCAGTTTAATGATGCCCAAAGCAGGAGGCACCTATGTCTATATCCGTCAGGCCTACGGCAGGCTTCCTGCATTTCTGGCCGGCTGGAATCAATCTATTTTCTTCACCTCCATGGCCAACTCGGCACTGGCTGTCTTCTTCACGATGACGTTGGGGACCACCATTGGCGTCGATTTCAGTACGGCGCAAGTCATCCTGATTGTCGTTTCCCTGCTAACGCTCTTCACGTTTGTGAACTGTATGGGAATCGTCTGGGGAAGTGTCATTCAGAATTTGACAACCATTGTCAAAGTAGCCGTGCTTGTCTTCATTGCTCTGCTTCCATTTATTGCGCTGCTCGGCGACGGAGAATCATTTTCTCTGAGGAATTTCGAAGATGCTCCTGTCACTTCGTCCCGTCCAGATTCAGCTCTGCAGATGATAACGCTGGTCATGCTGAATGTGATGTGGGCCTACTCCGGCGGCTGGATGGTAACCAGCGTGGCAGAGGAAATCAAAGAACCCGAGAAAAACCTCTCGTTTGCACTGATTGGCGGAGCCATCGTCCTGATGGTGATCTACATTGCGGTCAACCTTGCCTTCCACGGCATCTTTTCACTCGACGAAATGGTGGCTATCGAAGATGATCCGCTCAGGAAAGTTCCTCAGGAGGCTGCCTTAACCTACCTGCAACCTGTCAGTGGTTCATTGGCAAAGTTCGGTAGCGCCTTTGTCAGCTCCGTCATCATGGTCAGTACGCTCAGTGCACTGAATACCGGCCTCTTGACACCCCCTCGAGTCCTCTTTGCGATGGCACGCGATGGGATGTTTATCCCTGCCGTCAGAAAAGTCCATCCCAAATCACGAGCGCCTTTCGTCGCCATTATTGGTGTGGGAGCGACAAGTGTGGCGGCATTTTTACTCATTTCGTCGCTGGTCCTGTTTGCCGGAATGGGGACTGAAAACGACCAACCTCGGGACCTGAGTGCTGCCGAAGACATATTTAATCAGCTGACCGACTTTGCCGTGATCAGTGCCACGGTGTTCATTGTGATGGCCATTGGAGCAGTCTTTATCCTCCGCCAAACAGAACCTGATATGCCTCGCCCTTATCGCATTCCCGGTTACCCTGTCGTTCCAGGAATCGCTCTGATCATGAACGCCATCTTTCTGGCACTCGTGGCGCTGGACGAAGTCTCCGCTTTTCTCTACAGCTTTGGCTTCCTGGCCCTGAGCGTACCTCTGTTCATTCTGTTCGACAAAAAAACAAAGGCAATGCTCACGTTCGATTCTCCCGAAGAAAGCAATTCCTAGGTCCTACTTGTCCTTCTTACTTGTCCTGTTGGGCGTCCAGTTTGAGAAGTTCATTTACCAGAATAGCCATCCGCGGTGAGGCTGCAGGCGACGAGGCCATGATCCCTGATACACTGTCGAGTGTCTTGCGAGCGTACTCCAGGTAGTCCTCATCACCGGTGACCTGATAGAGATAAAGCAGGTTCTGGCCTGAAACTGAATTGCCCGACGGCCGCACACTATCGACAGGGTTTTTTGCTCGAGCAATCAAACGCTCATGATCACTTGCCGTGAAAAAGAATCCATGGGCCGACCGATCCCAGAACCGCTCCAGTTGCTGAGCCATCAGCTCGCGCGAGTAATCCAGCCACTTTTGATTACCAGTGGCACGATGCAGTGCATTTAACCCTTCAATAAAGTAAGCATAATCCGCCAGGTAAGCATTAAACCGAGCCTCTCCCTTGTTGAAACTATGTAACAGCTGCCCGTCGTCATCCCGCATGTTCTGCATGATAAATTCGGCGGCTTTGGCCCCAGCAGCAAGAGATTGATCATTGCCCAGCAGGCGACCAGCATCTGCAAACCCTCGGATCATTAACCCGTTCCAACTGGCCAGGATCTTGGTGTCCAGCAACGGGCGAATTCGTTTGGACCGCACGGTCAATAGCTTTTCACGAATAGGGACTAACCGACTCTCCAGACGGTCCTCTGGATCAGCACGATCCCGAGCAATCTCGGCAATCGACCGTTTCAACAGCAACGTATAGTAATGCTCTTCAAAATTAGGCTCCTCGGTGACACCGTAAATCTCTGCAAAAAGTTGATACTCCTGATCGGTCAACTCTTTCTTGATTTCTTCACGTGACCAGCGGTAGAACTTTCCTTCCTCCCCCTCACTGTCCGCATCCAATGCAGAATAAAAACCACCAGCTGGATCGGTCATTTCCCGTAACACAAAGGAAAGCAGTTGCTCGGTCACCCGTTTGTATTCAGCTTTCCCGGTCAACTTGTAAGCAGCGGCATAGATCGACGCAAGTTGGCCGTTGTCATACAGCATTTTTTCAAAGTGAGGAATATGCCAAAAACGATCGACACTGTATCGATGAAAACCACCACCTAAATGATCGCGAATCCCGCCCAACGCCATATGGTCAAGCTGATTGGTCAACATCTCCAGCTCCGTCACACCGACATCATCCCCATTGTCAGCAGCTCGTAATTGCAAAACGCGGTACAACAGGAATTCCAGATTTCCTGGAGTAGGAAATTTCGGTACGTTTGGATTGGCAATGCTGTAACCAAAGCCACCCCACTCTCTGTCAAAATCGTCTGACATGGAACTGACCGTCTTCACCAGTACCTCATCCGTTAAAGGAACCAACGAACGGGGGATGCGAGCTTCCAGTTCTGCCTTCACCGCCTGGGTGACCTGAGCTGCCTGCCGTTGCACGACCTCAGGCTGGTCCGTCCAAATCATCTGCATGCGCTTGATGATGGTCAAAAAACCGGGCAGCCCTTCACGGTCCCCATCGCGAGCTGGAAAGTAGGACCCGCCGGTAAAGGGTCGTCCATCGGGATGGAGAAATACACTCATCGGCCAGCCTCCCCGTCGCGTCAACGCCTGAACCGCGGTCATGTAAACCTGATCCACGTCCGGCCGCTCTTCCCGATCGACCTTGATACACACATAGTGTTTATTGAGGTACTCGGCGATCTCTTCATCCTCAAAAGACTCGCGTTCCATCACATGGCACCAGTGGCAGCTGGAATAGCCAACTGAAAGAAAAATCAGCTTCTTCTCCTGCTTGGCTTTCTCAAATGCTTCTTCACCCCAGGGATACCAATCCACGGGGTTGTGCGCGTGCGTCAGTAAATAGGGACTGGTCTCGTTGATCAGATGGTTGGAGTGTCTCTTTTCACCACCTTCTTGCGTAACCTGAAGCTGCTCGCCCTGACCAAACAGCATGACAGGGGTCAAACCAATAAACAGACATACTTGGACGATCAGTCTCATTGTGTAATCTCTCAGTACTCATGAACAAACAGAGGCCAGTTGTGCTCACCAATTGTACCGTGATTGTGTTTTCAAGTGGACTTTCAGATTGCCAGGTACGCAACTTCAACGGCAGTCCCGACGTAACGGCAGACAGGCAGACAGACTCTTCGCCCGTGGAAAGAAATAATTGGAGACGATTACTACGGCTTAGCCCAGATCGGCCAGGAAGGCATCCAGATCATCGTCGTCAGCACTTACCTGGGGCTCGGCTGGCAGAGCAGCCCAGGGATCATCCGCTGCTGGAGCAGCAGGCTCTTCTGTTTCTGCAGCCGGGGCAGGAGCCTCAGCATCACTCACTTCATCCAGACCACCGGCCAGATCCATAAACGACGGTAATTCAATTTGAGCTTCCGGCTCACCTGCGGCCTCGCCGGGAACAGCTACCTCGAAGTCGCCCAGATCAAGGCTTTCCGCTTCGGCTACAGCGGGCCCTGACTCCGGCTCGGCTGCACCAGCATCAACGTTTTCTACAACTTCGAATTCGGCCAGATCAAACCCTGCATCCTCACCAGCCTCAGCTGGTTCACTAACTTCAAAATCCCCTAAATCCAGCATCGCTGGCTCAGACTCAGCATCGGCCGCGAGTTCGTCTGTCACGACGGGAATGCTGTCTGTAGGAGCACCTTCGACCGCTCCCATCTCAAAATCAGCTTCATCGACGCCTGCAACATCGCCACCTTCGAAAGAAACCTGCATGGCAACGATGCCCAGTTTCAATTGAGAACCAGATGACAAAGGTGACACCGTTTCTACTCGTGCATCATCAACAAACGTTCCATTAAGCGATGCCAGGTCCTTGATGTATACCTGTCCTGCCTCTTCATATATTTCGCAATGCCGACGACTCAGCAAAGGATGCTTGATTGTCAGTGTAGAATCACTCCCTCGACCAATAACGACAGGTAGCTCAACGCTAATTGTCTTCAAGGGTTGCCCTTCTTTGAAAACAGTAAAATCTATGTTCATAGAAAATGTTTCGACAGAGAAAAAGATTTGAAATGTGTGCAGGAATATTTCAGCGAGGGTTGTCGCAATTGCGGGTGACCGCCAAAACAGACGCAATTGTTTTCATGAATCCACCAACGCGCACTCATGAATTCAGGCACGACAGGCTATTACTGCAAAAATAAACAGTGGGAATTAAGTTTAGTTCCCGAGTCTTGACTCGACAATTAATAAAAACAGATTTTTGAGGGCAATCTGAAACGGCAACTACACTCATCTCTGAGCAACAATCTGGGGAGTCTGCCCGGATTGGGTAACCTCACAAACGTTATTCATGGAAGGGCAACGTTTTCACGTTGGCCGGCGACTTCAAAACCGTTCAGAAAAACTGTAACCATGGGGACGATTAATCCACCGCTTCCTCTCGAAACACCACTTGCTACTCTGAAAAACTGGCGTATACTGCTTGCTTGCCATGACTGGATTTCCGATAGTGGTAAAGCGGTTTAACCACTGAAAAAAACTTAATATTCAGCGGTTAGTCCCCCTTTAGCGTGTAAGGTTGCTGAGTTAAACTAACAGAACCTGTTAGAGGTCAGATCATGTTTGAAGGGGGGTCTCCTGAAAACATGCCAATTAAGCGGCTGTAGCTCAGTTGGCAGAGCACAACGTTGCCAACGTTGTTGTCGTGGGTTCGAATCCCATCAGCCGCTCTTTTTACCCTCCTTCGGAACGTAGGTTGCAGGATGCCCAATTCACCGAAAGAGGTTTATTCAAAGCAATTAGCCTTGAATTCATGAAAACCTATAACAGGTAAATGGCACGTGATGAGGACGTGTCATTCGTCTTTTATGGGCAAGCCGGTTTTCCGATATCAGACGGAAACGTGTACTTAGAAACAGGTTTGGGAAATGTCCGACCAAGATACAAATGAAATTCCGGAAGAAGAAGTTCTGGACACCGTAGCAACCGACGAAGCGGCTGAAGACCAGGTCGAGGAAGCTGCCGAGGAAACTGAAGAAGAAGGCGATCGTCTGGACATCCAGGTGGAAGTCAATGAGGTTGGTGCTTGCGAGCGCCATGTTGTGGTCACCGTTGCCGCTGCAGATATCGAAAAATATAAGGACGAAGCATACAGTGATTTGATGCCTAAAGCTCAAATCCCAGGCTTTCGTATCGGTCGTGCTCCCCGTAAGCTCGTCGAATCCCGCTTCAAAAGTGACATCGTCGATCAGGTCAAAGGCTCTTTGATCATGGATGCGATGAGTCAGGTGACTGACGAGCAGGAATTTTCTGCGATCAGTGAACCCGACTTCAATTTTGAAGCAGTGCAAATGCCGGAAGATGGCGACCTGACATTCGAATTTAATGTTGAAGTTCGACCCGAATTCGATATGCCCGAATGGAAAGGACTCGATCTGGAAAAAGTCGTCCACGAATACAGCGACGGTGAAGTTGACGAACGTGCTGCAGAATTACTGCAACGCTATGGTGAAGTCGAAGATGTCGACGGAGCCGTCGAAGCTGGCGATACCGTCAACATTTCGATCGAATTCAAGGACGGTGACGACGTCACTTCAACAGTCAGTGATCAAAACGTCATCGTACGTGGTAGCCTCTCGTTTGCAGACGGATCCATCGATGGATTTGGAGAGCTTGTTATCGGTGCCAATACCGGTGACGCAAAAGAGACGACCGCTAAACTTAGTGAATCACTGGATGATGAAGAACTGGCTGGCAAAGAATACGCTGCCAGCGTTACGATCAACAGCGTAAAACGAGTGACGACTCCTGAATTGACTCCGGAATTTCTGGAAGAGATCGGCGGATTTGAATCAGAAGACGATCTCAAATCTGCAGTTCGTGAAGAACTGGAACGCCAGCTCAATTACCATCAGCAACAACGTACTCGCACTCAGATTACCGAATTGCTGACCGCAGATGCGAACTGGGAACTGCCCCCTCAACTCCTGCGACGTCAGTCACAGCGTGAACTCCAGCGAGCCGTCCTGGAACTTCAGTCCAATGGATTCCCGGATGAGGAAATTCGCAGACACGTTAATCGCCTGCAACAAAACCTGCTGGGTAGTACTGAAAAGGCACTCAAAGAACACTTCATTCTGGAACGTATCGCAGAAGACAATGATCTGGATGCAACACCAGAAGACATTGAACGCGAAATCCTGATTATCGCGTTGCAACAGCAGACGTCACCGCGTGCCGTCCGAGCACAACTCGAAAAACGAGGTGACATGGATGCTTTGCGAAATCAAATCATCGAACGCCAGGCAATCGAACTGATCACCGAAGCAGCGAATTTCACTGAAACAGATCTACCGGAAGATGAAGATAATGATTCTTTCGCACTGTCAGCTGCCATCAGCGGTGTCCAACCAGTCAGCCGTTCGGCCGAGGAAGAAGAAGTTGAAGAAGTTGAACAGGAAGATCAGCCCGTAGTGGAAACACCTGAAGAGGAAGCTGTCGCTGAAGACGCTCCTGCTGAACAGGCTGAATCAGACGACGCAGACGAATAATCTTTGATTTCCTGTAATCAACGACGAACGCCAGTAAGCACCCACTTACTGGCGTTTTTTGTGCTACCCACACCCGTTTTTGGCACCCTTCCTACCTCCCCAAGTCTCGCTATCTGTGGCATAATTAACGCCAATGAAGAACCTCTAATAGAACCGGACGGAATTTATGAGCTTTAAGCAATTCAAAGAAAATCAGCTGGCTGCAAGTGAGGCTCCACTACCTGGTGAACTAGACGCTCCTCACTATCTGGACGAAACGAATTCTTACAGTTACCAGAATGTACAGCGTCAACGCCAGCTTACTCTGGGCGATTTACTGCTGGAAAACCGTATCGTCTTTCTCCAGGGTGAAATCCATACAGGCAATGCAAACGAAGTCGTCATGAAACTGCTTTATTTGCAGAGTGAAAACCGCAACAAAGATATTCACTTTTATATCAATTCGCCAGGCGGTAGCGTAGTTGCCACGCTGGCAATCTACGACACCATGCAGATCCTCAGCTGCCCGGTAGCCACCTACTGCGTCGGACAGGCTGCCAGCGGAGCGGCTGTGCTTCTGGCAGGTGGAACCAAAGGAAAACGATTTGCCTTACCCCATTCCCGGGTCATGATGCATCAACCTTATGGTGGTGTGAGTGGTCAGATCAGCGACATCAACATCCAGGCGGATGAGATCCTTCGTAATCGGGATGTACTGAATCAGATTCTGGCCGACGCATGCGGCAAGTCGAAAGACGATATCGCTCAGGATACCGATCGTGACTTCTTCCTCACCGCTCAGGAAGCTGTCGAATACGGTGTGGTAGATGACATACTCCGCAAGCCAGCAGAAAGTACAAACTCTGCCGACGAGCAGGAAAAATCCGAATAGACAATAAATAGACAACCAACCACAGAGACCATAGCTATGCCTCCAATTCCCTATGTCGTCGAATCCAATGGTCGAGACGAACGAGTCTACGATATTTACAGCCGACTACTTAAAGACCGAATTGTATTTCTCGGTTCCGGTGTCAATGACGAAGTGGCGAATGCCATTGTCGCTCAAATGCTGTTCCTCCAATCGGATGACCCCAGAGCTGATATACACTTCTATATCAACTCGCCCGGAGGAAGTGTCAGTGCCGGACTCGCTATTTACGACACCATGCAATTCATCACCTGTGATGTCGCCACCTACTGTATCGGTCAGGCTGCATCGATGGGCGCTCTGCTGCTGACAGCCGGGACAGCTGGAAAACGTTATGCTCTTCCTAATTCCCGCATCATGATTCACCAGCCACTAGCTGGTATGCAGGGAACGGCTGAGGAAATCCTGATCCACTCAAAGGAATTCCAGAAAACCAAAGACAAGCTTAATCAAATCCTGATCAAGCATACAGGCAATGACCAGGCTACCATTGAAGCGGACACCGATCGAGATAATTTCATGTCGGCTGAAGAAGCTCAGGATTATGGCTTGATCGACCATGTTGTCTCCTCCATGGGCGACGCCTAAAGAACGGACCAACAACCAGCTGCAATGAAACAGGCTGAACCGGCATCCGTTCAGCCTGTTTCATTGCGCCAGCTAACGGTACGGCGACCAGTGGGATCTGGATGTGGAGATGCCTTTCGAACTGAGTACACCCGATGTGCGAACTCCACGAGCTCCGAACTGTACCTCCAGATACAGTTCGATCCCGAAATCCAATTCCTGACCTAACTCCAGTTCAACCGGTATCGTGCTACGGTAAAACGACTTGTCAATGATCGCCTGAAGCTGCCTGGCAGATACCTTCCATTGACCTACCAACCGTCCATCCGACCTGCCTTCACGTATAACAATTTCAACATCTTCCGCTTTGGCCAGGAAATGACCGTCTGCGTCGCGCGGCGTCAGGTGCAGAACAACCGTATCGACTCTCCTGTTATTGTTCGCATCACGCAACACTGTCCGTAGCTTGTTGAATTCAATGTGCTGTACTTCAGCCGAAGAACTCAAAGAACTCAAAGAACTCGGAGTTTCCTGCCCAAATGACGCCGGGCTTACCGGTGGAGGTTCCTCAGGATAATTGGGGATGACGCGAATCGGAGTACCACCTGCGGACAGGTCGATTAAGGCTGGACCGGCCTGGTCTGGTTGATCTGGCTGGTCTGCAGCGTTTCCAGCTGGCCGATGATCCAGCTCGCCGAGTTGTTCTCGTAGTCGAGCGTTTTCTTCCTGCAACCTCTCCAACTGTTCCTCCTTCTTGTCATACTCGTATTGCAAGTCATAAATCTGATCTTCCAAAGCACGACGTTGCTGGCCCATCTGATCTATTTGGCTGGCAACGCGCGGATTATTCCGGCAGCCTGAAACACTCAGGGAAAGAATCATCAGAAATAGTAAGGAAACGCGACGCATGTACTCGTTCAGTCAGAGCATAGAGGAACGAGCATAGAGTACGAAGAATTACTTGAACGGGACAAGCCCAGTCAGCGTTACAGACTTTTGAGAAACTTCACTAAATCACCAATCTCTTTCGGAGTTAAATCGTTGCCCCCGAAGTTACCTGCCGGGTGCTGATGTTCCCCAAAAACACTCTCCAGTGTCTTGGCCGAGTTGTCATGGAAGAAATGAGTCCGTTGTCCCACTCCGATCAGGCTGGGGGGATTAAATGTGCGGTTTCCTTCTTTATCGGTCAACCCAACGTCAAAGAGTCCCTTCACGGTGTAGGTTGGTGGTGCGTGACAATCCTGACAGCCGCTGGTTAAAAAGATCTTCTCGCCACGCGCGACTGCCTCCGCATCTACCTGACCTCGGGCCACATCGATCGAAGGAGGCCGCTTTAAAGAAGAAACAAAAACCGCCAACTGCTTCAGCTGCTGCTGAGTAGGTTCGTCATCCATTTGCATGGTGATTCGCAATGAATTCTGTATCTGCTGCTGCAGGCTCTCCGCCTGCCCATTCCAGGCAAAAGGCTCGGTGCCCGCTTTTCCCAGCAACGAGAAAACTCGCTTCGGAGCACCAAATGACTTATCGCTGAAGTTGTCATTGACCATCCCGTTGGTATGCCCTTCGGTATGGCAACTGTTACAACTCATCCAGCCGTCGTGAGATAGCTTCGCGTTGAAGAACAGCAATTCACCCTGATCCCTGTCTGTTAATTCTGGCTGCAGTCCCAGTTTGATTTCGTCCGATGTCTGTTCTTCCAAATCTACGATCGAAATTGAATCTCCGAACATGTTGGCAACGTAGACAAGTTCGTTTGCCTCGTCGATAATCAGATCCATCGGTCTCAGACCAACCGGTAAACGCTGCAGACTAAAATCATCTTCTTTTCCATAAGCGATCTCTCCCACGCCACCCAGGGTGACAACCACCATTCCATCGGACGCTACTGCGACACGAGAAGGATCTCCTGTCGCATTGCCCGCTTCGCCCAGTGGATGCATATGGGCCCCGGTATAAAGATCATCTCCCCCTTTGAGTACACTATCCACCTTGAGCCAACGCAGGTCGTTAGACATCAACAGACCCCAATGCACATCGTTTCGTACAGTATGTGCCAATTCATTGAGCATTTGGTGCGCCACGATTAGCATCTCGCCGTCTGCGCTAATTTGTAAGCCGCGCACATTGTGCCCGGGAAAAACACGCTGACCTGCCTGGCGGAGCTTTCCAGCCGCTGCCTGCGTCGTGTCAAACAGCATCAGCTTCCCACCGAAACAATCTCCCACCACCATATGCTTACCATCAGGCAACAGCACAATATTGTGCGGTGTAAACTCCATATCGACCTTCTGCACCAAACTTGAATCAGAAGGATTCTGCTGATCGATATGTACCACTGCCAGCTGCCGCGACCACATGCCACTTACATAAAGCAACGACTGCTCTGCATCGAATTCCATATGCCGAGGATAGGCACAAACTTCGATATCGACCAACGGGGAAATCCCGCCGCGCTGAATCTGATACAAGCTCACAAAATGTTGCGATTCGTTGGCAACCGCCAGAATGTTACCGCCTGCCACTAACTCCATATCCGTTGGTTTTCCACCCAGGGATACTTCATTTACGACCTTACGAGTAGACAGGTCGACGAAGGAAAGCGATGCACTACGCTGGTTCAAAACCACAAGTTGATGCAGGTCAGAAAGATGCTCCAATGCAACAGGACGACGAAAAACGCTGGCGTCCATCAGCCGATCCGCTGATTGAAGTGTTGAACAAAAACTGCCGACCAGAATCAGCAGAGCAACTTGTATATGATTCATAAAATACCTCGAGTGGCAAATGACCGGGCAACGGCAGGTACCTGATCGTTTTATTATCCCGCAAATCACCAGATGGGAAAAGTGAAATTGAGCACTAATCTCATGCCAGCAGGGGCTGAACCGGGTTGCCGGCAATATCAGTCAGTCGAAACTGACGTCCCTGATACTTGTAGGTCAGGGCAGTATGATCCATTCCCAGCAGATGCAGAACGGTCGCATGAAAATCGTGCACCGAGACTGGATCTTTGGTAATGGAGAATCCCAGATCATCCGATTCTCCTACCCGCACGCCTCCTCGAATCCCTCCGCCAGCCATCCAAATGGAAAAACAATCCTTATGATGGTCCCGGCCGGCATTCTTCAAATCTCCCTGAACCATGGGCGTTCTGCCAAACTCGCTTCCGCAAATCACCAGAGTCTCATCCAGCAAGCCACGTTGCTTCAGGTCTTTCAGCAGAGCGGCAATCGGCTTGTCCGATGTCTTCGCTTTATTGCGGATCGACTTGGCGATTCCACTATGATGATCCCAACCCTGATCAAATAATTGAACAAATCGCACGCCCCGCTCAACCAGCCGCCGAGCCAGCAAGCAGTTATTGGCAAACCCGGCTTTCCCCGGGGACGTACCATACATCGCGTGCGTCGCTTCCGTTTCGCCGCTCGTGTCCATCAAATCCGGCACCGAAGTTTGCATCTTGAATGCCATTTCGTACTGCCCAATCCGAGTCGCAATCTCGGGATCTCCCACATCGACCAACTGCTCGCGATTCAACTGATTAATCGTATTGACGATCCTGCGACGATCACCTGCCTTGATCCCTTTCGGGTTTGATAAAAACAGCACCGGATCACCAACCGCTCGAAATTCGACCCCCTGATAAATCGATGGCAGGAAACCGCTACCCCACATGCTGTTACCAGCACCTCCCACATTTCCGGTCACCATGACTACAAAAGAGGGGAGGTTATCATTTTCACTTCCCAATCCATAGCTAACCCACGAGCCCATGCAGGGGCGACCAAAACGACCAAATCCGGTCTGCATAAAAAGTTGTGCAGGTGAATGATTGATCTGCTCACCATGCATCGATTCAATCACCGCAATGTCATCTGCCAACGAACTAATCTCAGGTAACAGCTCGGAAAAGGTCTGACCGCTTTCCCCGTACTGCCGGAACGTGAAAGGGGATCCATACATCTTGGGACGGCTGCGGATAAAAGCAAATTGCTGGCTGTTAAAAAGATCCTCAGGACACAATTCGCCTGTCATCTCCCTTAGCCTGGGTTTATCAACGTATAAATCAAGCTGAGAAGGTGCGCCTATCATGTGAATGTAGATCACACTTTTGGCACGAGCCGGATAGTCGCTGCGTCTGGCTCGTAACGGATTGAGAAACGCTGGCTCAGCGGCAAATGCATCTCGACCTAATAAACTCATCAATGCCGAAGCACCTAACCCCATACCTCCAGTACGGAAGAGTTCGCGCCGCGTAAGCTCGAGATTCAGGTTGGAGTCCATCACTAATTCCTTGTTATCGTCTCATCAAGGTTCAACAGCACATTCGACAAATAGTACCAGGCTCCTGATTCAGCCGATGCCGACTTGTCCTCGTGACCTACCAATTCTGCCAGATCCGCCGGACGTTCAATCAATCGCTCGACCGTCTCCTCGTAAAGCTCGGCCAGAATATCAATTTCCCGTTCACTGGGATGACGTGATACCGTACGAGTAAAGGCATAAACAATCTGCTGGCGCAAATCGCCAGGATGAGATTTTTCAACGTGCCGAGCCAACGCTTTTGTCATTTCCCAGTACATCGGATCGTTAAGCAACGTTAAAGCCTGGAGTGGCGTATTGGTGCGACTCCGATTCACGACACAGGACGTGCGATCAGGAGCATCAAAAACCGTAAAAGAGGGATACGGAGCACTTCGCCGCCAGATCACGTAGATACCCCGGCGATAACGATTTGTCTCTGTACTTGTTTTGTACTTCGGAGCGTTTCGGCCTACGTGGCGCCAAATACCGGCCGGTTGCGGAGGATAGACCGGCTCTCCGCCCATCTGCAACTCCAACAGCCCACTGATCTGCAGCAACGTATCACGAATACCTTCTGCACTCATACGCAATCGAGGCATACGTGCCAGCAGTTTATTGGTCGGGTCAACTTCCAGCAGCTGCTCCCGAATGCTGGAATCCTGACGGTAGGTGGCTGATGTCACAATCAACCGATGAATATGCTTCATCGACCAGTCGTTCTCCATCAACTCCACGGCCAACCAGTCCAGCAGCTGAGGATGAGTTGGCCACTCTCCCTGACTTCCAAAGTCTTCCTCGGTGGCTACAATCCCCCTGCCAAAAAACTCCGCCCACCAACGATTCACCGTCACCCGCGCCACCAATGGATTCTCGCGTGACACCAGCCACTCTGCCAAATTAAGTCGATTGGCTCCTCGCTCATCTGCAGGCAAACTATGCAGAATCGATGGGATACCTGGAGAAACCAACTCGCCATGATTCTTGTATTCTCCACGAATCAACATATGAGTCTTACGTGGTTGTTCCATTTCCTGCATGACCAGTGCGGTCGGAGCCCGGAGTGCTGTCAAATCCTTCTCCACTGCAGCCAGAGTTTTCTTCGCTTTCTGGTATTCGGGCTGACGCGACAAATAGAAGTCATGCAGCTCCTTTTCTTCCTTCTCATTCCGCTCCTGTTTGGAAGCCAACTTTACCATCCGCTGAGGAACTTTGCTGGTCGGACGACTGCCCGTCATTGCCGATAGTCGAATCCTGCCGAGCACCCGGCTACCTCCATAGTTCATGACAAACGTTGCCTTCAACGTCACAGGCTCTTCGGACTCCAGCGGTTGAGCTAAAAGAAATTCGGCCTGATGCGGTTTGAAGAACTCGGACGCAATCGCCCAGGCCGTCCCCTCGTCACCATCGACCGCTTTGTTGACATCAAAGTTGGGCTGTGAATAGTCCGCGATGCCATCTGTGAGTTCGAGTTGACGCTCGCCATGATGCAGCGTAAATTCCTGCAAAACAAAGTTGGGACGCTCGGCCGTATATCGCCCTGGCCCTGTTCCAGGCAAATCCGGATGTGTGAGCGCCTCCAGCTTAATTCCCGTAATCCTCTGCTGGTCTGTCCTGAATTCAATCTGGTAAACATCTTTATCCGGATTTTCCCCGGTAGACAACACCGACTGATCTTCCAGTATCCGCAAAGTGGCTCCCTTAGCGGAAAGCGGATTGGCAGCATCCATCACAAACCATTGAGTCGCATCTACCTGCGACTCAACAATCGACTTCACCCAGGCTCCATAACCTTCGTCGATCTTTGCCTGAATGGCATCCAGCGCGGTTTGTTTTTCAGCCCGCTGTTCGTTCAAACCAGCCCATTTGCGCTGATCAGCAAAAGAACGTTCTACATCAATCGTCGGCCCATAGAAATTGAAGGCGGAACTGGCGCCATTTACCTCCAAAGGAGTATTGTTGAAGTAGGCCAGCAGCTCGTAATACTCTTTCTGACTGAACGGATCGTATTTATGGTTATGACATTGGGAGCATTCCATCGTCGTCCCCAACCATACGGTGGCCGTCGTATTCACCCGATCGAATACCTGATTGAGTCGGCTCAATTCGGGATCTGTACCACCTTCTACATTGAGCGTTGTTAAGCGGTGAAACCCTGTAGCGATCTGCTGTTCCCGAGTGGGATTGTCGAGCAGGTCTCCTGCAATTTGCTCAATAGTGAACTGATCAAAGGGCATATCGCGATTTAATGCGTTAATAACCCAATCCCGGTACGGCCAGACATTGCGGTACTGATCCGCCTGGTAGCCATTGCTGTCAGCATAGCGTGCCAAATCCAACCATGGTCGGGCCCAGCGAATACCGTATTGTGGAGACGCCAGCAGATCATCCACCAGCTTGTCGTAGGCATCAGGAGCGTCGTCCTTTACCAAAGCAGCGACCTGTTCAACGGTGGGAGGATAGCCAAGCAGATCCAGATAGAGTCGACGAATCAACCGCTCTTTCCCGGCCGGGGCAGAGGATCGCAAATCATGTTCTTCCAATTTCCTCAGAATAAAGTAGTCCAGGGAATTCTGCGGCCATTGAGTATGCTGAACCTCCGGAAGCATTGGACGAATTGGAGGAACGTAGGACCAGTGCCGTTCGACTTCTACAGCATCAGAACCGATGCCATCCGGCCAGTTTGCTCCCTGTTCAATCCACCGCCGTACCAGCTCGATCTGCTCCGGCGATAACGGGTCCGATTCGGCTGGCATTCGTTTGCCTGGCTGATCAGAAACTAACCGCAGATAGATCTCGCTCGCATCAGGCTTTTTCGACACAATCCCTGACCCGGTGGTGCCTCCCTTGAAAGCGATAGCCCGCGCATCCAGACGCAACTGACCTTCGTGAGCATCAGGGCCGTGGCAGGAAATACATTGGGATTGAAAAACAGGCCAGACATCTTTCTCGAAGTCGACATCCTGCTCTTGCGCAGCGGACCCCGGTGTGATCCACAACACCCCCAGCAACAGCAAAAATAATCTGCCTGTCCTGTTCATAAAATGTCCGTTTACTACCATCGTCGTCCTGTCACTTACCACTACTGGTACTATTTTAGTTGACAATCGGTTGTCCGACGAGATTTAGTGGCGAAATGCTGCATAGATAGAACGGTTCCCGATGGTGCCAGCGCAAAAAAGATGAGTTTGAGCGACCAGCCCAAACTCATCGTGGGAAACACCAAATGTACGTATTCAGCCTCAGTTTCCGCTGGGACGCTTTGAAACCTTGTCCGCCGCAGGAAAGTCTTTGGGGATCTTCTGAGTAACTTTTCCAGTAGCTGCCCACTCGGCACCCCGCTGCAATGTGGTAATAAAACCCACACACTCCTGGGAATAGATCCCATGGCCCATCGGAGTATGAAAGACGCGTCCCTTTCCATAATCGACCGTAAAGATCATCGGTTCATGGCGCCCCGTCCCGCCAAACTCCTTGGAGCCGTACGCCGTGGCCAGCACTGTCATGTTTTCTGCTGGTCCACGCAGCAGGTCATACAGTTCGTCCTTTTCATGCAACCATTGCCCCGGCATTCCCTTGGTAATCGGATGGTCACTATTACGAATCGTCACAACAAACGGATGCTGCGCTCCATGATTGCCTCCGCGTCCGGGTGACGTGTCACGAACAAGCTTGCCCGCCGCATCAACATAGATATAGGGGCCTGACTTTTCGTTACGGCCTCCCCAGCCTCCAAGTCCAATCGCTTCGTTGTACTCTTTCCAGTTACCAAAAGCATTGTTCGCTGCGTGCACAACGACAAAGCCTCCACCATTCTGGATGTATTCGATAAATGCTTTTTTGGTTGCTTCAGGCCAGGGAGCACCATTGTAGTTGGAGATCACGACATCATAGTCGCTGAAGGTCGGAGCAAAATCTGGATCGGTCCCGCTCTTAGCAGTCGTGGCAACATCCACCGAAAACAGACCGGTCTCTTCCAGATACCCTTTCATCATCTGAGTGGTCTTGGGCCACACGCCATGATTATTCTGACCTTCTATGATCAGAGCTTTCATTTTTGCCTGAGCAGCTGTCGTCATTCCCATCAGCAGCAGCAACAGTGCAATTACATTAACTCGTCGAGACATCATATTCTCCAGATGAAATGGTTAGTTTGAAAGTGTGGAAAACAATATACCAGCAATGAGACGTCGCGTTGATGCGCACCACCACCGTTTATTTGTCCACCCCTCTGGCTTTCTCAAGCAGTTCAATCAACTCGTACTTGATAAGCGGTTCGGCATAGATGCCCAGACAGCTACTGCGGGCTCGCCAGGTGGTATAGCCTCCCAGAGCATGCTGTTCAGGTGGAGCAATATAACCAAAGGCTCCGTTGGCTAGTGAAATCGTATAGGTCATTTCAAAGGGACTGTACTTCTTGATGTTCAGTCCTGTTTCCGCAAAAACTTCATTGGGAATCGCGCCGACTCCAAGCGTACCAATTTTGATGGCCTGCAATGTTATCTTACGACTGCGAGGCATCTTGCTCAGAATAATCGTTTCCAGAGCATAGACTTCTTCGGTCGTTTTCGGCTTCCGTTCCGACACCCATTCAGATACAAAGTCCTCGGCATCCTTGACTTCCTCTTCTGTTGGAAATCGCACTGCGACATCCAGTTCCTTCTCTACCATGGCCAATGGCAACCACGAGTGATATTCGATCGACTCAAATGCCTTCAATGCTGCGGCCGATACATCAGCAGCCACCGTAAAACGGTCAAACTTTCGACGTTCGCTTCGCTTATAGTCTGCCAGCCACGTATCCCCGCTGGTACCGTTGGCAATCATCGCTACGGTCGGCCGTTTTTCGTCCCCGGACGGCAGCTTCTCCTCTATGATCCCCGCAAACAATCCGAAGTAGTCTGCCGATATATTCGGAGCGCCTGCGTAGTGCATTGAATAGGCGGACATAAACGCGATCTGCTTGCCTGCCGTGGTCTGCAAAGAAATAACCGGAATATCGGGATCCTCCAGACCGGTTTCACGAATCGCATCCGGGTTGTTATAGCCTGGATGCATTCGAGCCCGGTCATTTTTTGTTCCTCCGAACCGGTTGGTCGGAGCAACGCCTTCTTTCATCAGCCATCGCCGAGTCGCCACATTGACCTCATCCCGCCCCATGGCAAAACCAATCCGAGCCGGTTGGAGATTATCGTTGGCCTGTTTAATCGCTTTGGCAATCTGACCGGGGAGAAAGGCAACGTAACGTTCATCCACACCACTGCCCAGCACACTGATGACCGAAGGAGCACTATGGCAGTGCGTTGCAGATACCAGAATATTCGAGGCGGCGATCCCCGTTTGAGCGGATGCCATTGCCTTGGCTTTATCCAGCAGATCCCGCGGCATCATGCAACTATCTACCAACACCATGGCGATCTTTGTGGAACCGTCATCCATCACCACTGCTCGAACATGCAGTGGATCATTCACCTCTTCAATCAGGCGTTCCAGCATCGAACCATTTACCACTGCCGGCAAGTGCCGCGGCGTAGCATCCACGCGGGCCGCACCCGCCCTGAATACCTGTTGCTGACCCAGCACTGGCAACGCGGCAACGAAAATCCAGGCCGCTATTACTCCCACAATTCCAAAGTATCTTTGCGTCATTTCAATAGCTACCTTTTACTTATCAACTGCTGATGACTCAATTCGATCTGGTTTTGGCCGGCGTCGGCTCACCCTGAGCCTCGCGTTCAAAACTGAACTTCGTCACTCCTTTACCTTCATATCCTTTTTTGACGCTGCCATCTTTTTCCAGCAAGCCAAGGGTCCAGAGAGCGCCACGTGAGACGGTTTCCAACCACTGAGAAGCCTGCATCGTCTCGTTGTGATGTCCCAGCGTCGTGGCAAACACTTTGACACCCTTGTATTCATTGGTCCAGATCACCAGATGATTGGTCTTCGTGTCTTCGCCGTAGGCTGTCGCCAGTGGCCTCACAGTCGGCCAGATATTCTCAATCACGTAGAGCTCGCCATTGGGCGTTTTCCAGACCTCAGGAAACTTGGCCATGATGGGGTCGGATGCCGCCTTATTGGTAACATCCAGCATACGTCCACCTTTCTCATGGCGCATCGATTTAACACCCAGCAATTTCCGCCACTCATCGGTCATGGCATGGCGGTAAGAATGAGCAGAACAATGAATAAATAACGCTGGAATCCTGTTCTCGACATGACCGTTGACGATGTTTTGTACCCAGTCAACATCGGTAACCCCACCGTAGCATTCGTTGTGAACAACCAGGTCATATCCACGAGCCCAGTCCTTGTTGTTGTAGACATCGATCTTGGTGTTTCGGTCTGAACTGGCATGCACAATATCCCAGGTGATACTGAAACGCTGGCTCAAACCTTCTGTGATAATGACCTTCTGACGCTGGTAATCGTGACAACACCCGCCAGTCACCAGCAGACCTTTAAGTTTCGCTTTTTCTGCAGCAGACAATGTGCCCGCCGACAATAGCAGAACCATCAACAACAGTTTCTGAATTCGTAGCATGATCGAACTCTCTTTGCAAAATAAAAACGAGCTATCAACACACTGCGTTGATAGCTCGAAATGTCCAATGTAATTAAACCTGCTTCGGCACGACGTACGGAGCACGATAAGGACGAGTTAACATGGAATCCGCCTCTTTGTCACCGATGAACTTCTCCTTCACAGGATCGAATCTCAGATCACGGCCAATCGCATAGTTGTTCTCGGCCAGATCAATCTTGACTGCCTTCAAGTTGTACTTGAGCATCGCCAGCGAATCTTTGATCGTCTCATTATCGTTAAATGGATTTTCATCCTTCAACAACGAATCCTGTCTTCCCAGGCGATAGGAGATGTTGGCGAGATGACAGAGAGCGCTGGAATGATGAGCCACTTCCGCATCACAGTTGATCTCTTCCTGTTTGCGGCTGCGAACAGCCTGAATAAAGCTACCAAACGCTCCACCAGGAGTGACTGCCGGAGCTTCCCCTTTCAACGGCTCTCCCTGCTCACTGCCGTTGGCATAAAATCGACCACCTTTGATCACACCGTCAGTGGTGTAGTACTCGTTGGTCACCATACGATCCGGAGACCCAGGCTTGCCAACTAATCCCCGCGTTTCAAACAGCAAAATCGCGTCATCATATTCGTAAACGCTAACTTGCATGTTGGGCGTTTCTCCCTGGTCCTTTTCACCCGGTACATACCGACCACCGACACTCCAAATTCGTTTGGGAAGCGTCGAATCCTTGATCGCCCAGCGAGCAATGTCCATCTCATGAACCCCCTGATTCCCCGTGTCACCGTTTCCGGTATCCCAGAACCAGTGCCAGTTGTAAGTATGCAGATTCCCGTGATAATCCTGCATTGGAGCAGGACCGAGCCACAGGTCCCAATCCAGTTCTTTAGGAGGAGCCGTCACAGGCTTGTGCGAAATCGACCAGCGCGGCTTACAGCAGTAACCTTTGGAAACCAGTAACTTTCCATACTTCCCGGATTGCACGGCGGCGATTTCATTCGCTTTGCCCTGACTTGAACGATTCTGAGTTCCATGTTGTACAATCCGCTTGTATTTGGCAGCCGCTTCGACACACTTCCGGCCTTCGAATACGTTGTGAGAAATCGGTTTCTCAACGTAAACATCCTTACCTGCCTGACATGCCCAAATCGTAATCAGCGAATGCCAGTGGTTACAGGTTGCCACCGTGACCACATCCAGATCCTTATCTTCCAATGCTTCTCGGATATCCTGCACGCAGGCAGGAGTGTTACCCCCCTTATCGCGAACCATTTTTGAACGCGAGTCGAATAACCTGGTATCCGGATCAATCAGACAGCTGACCTCAACGCCATCCATCGGCGCAAAACCACCGATATGGGACGTTCCACGGCCATTGATTCCGGCCACCCCAACACGAATTCGATCGTTCGCTCCAAGAACCTGTTGAGATGACTTGGTACCCGCCACAGTAAAGGCAGCAAACAGTGTGGATGCCGCACCTGTTTTCTTTACAAATTCACGTCGGTTTAACTTCGACATAACCCCGGATCTCCTGTGAGAAATAAGAAATGTGTGTCTGGTCGTATTAGACTCGATTCACCACCTAATTTCCAGCAAATCAGAGAAAGCTGTATTCCACCACCCTGCGCCAACCCATCCGCAAATCACAGAAACGAAGTCCCTGTTGAGTCATCCCCGCATGATGTCTGGGGACAGGAAACCAGAACGGCTACACCATCACGTCCAGAATGGGACGGCCGCCGATCGGCAGTGGACGGTTATCTTTGTCGTAAATCAGCATTTCGGGGGAAATCCCCAGTAGATAATAAATCGTAGCTGCCAGATCTTCGGGCTTAACTGGATCTTCATCCGGCGCCATGGTGTAACGATCCGAGGCTCCGTAAAGATAGCCTCCTTTAACGCCACCTCCAGCCATCAGCACCGTGTAACAGTTCGGCCAGTGATCACGACTCTCATTCTTGTTGATCTTCGGAGTACGTCCAAATTCACCCATCCAGACGACCAGCGTCTCGTCCAGCATGCCACGTTCTTCCAACTCGAGCAACAACGCAGGCAGCGTCTGTTCCGTCACAGGAAAATGGTACTTATCGACGATTTTGTACATTCGCGATCCGTCAAACCCATGCGTATCCCAGCCCCCAGAGCCGATCGTTCGACCTCCGATACTATTCGAAAAGTAAACGGTGGTGAACTTCACTCCGGATTCCGCCAATCGGCGAGCAAGCAGGACGCTCTGTCCGTAGGTCGTGCGTCCATACTTTTCACGAACTTCATCCCTTTCCTGCTTCAAATCAAACGCCTGGCGAACCTTGCTGCTGGTGAGCATATTCAGTGCTTTGTCATAGTACTGGTCAAATCCGCGAATCGATTCGTTGTCATCGAGCAAACGACTCTGGTTATCAATAAACTTCTGCAGATCCCGGCGACGAGTCAGGCGATCAGCATCCAGGTCGGCTGGCACGCTCAATTGCGGCAACTCAAACTGCTCGCTGTTAGGATCTTCCTTGAAGAACAGAGGATCATGGGCTTTTCCCAGAAAACTGGCATGCTGTCCGGGCGTGATCGACCCATCACGTATCGTGTGGGGATAGGATACAAAAGTCGGTATTGCGCCCCGGCTGGGAGCAAGTTTATCAACTACACTGCCATAAGCTGGAAACAGTTCAGGCAGGTCACGTAGTCGCTGATCATCACTCGGAGGCTCATGACCACTCAGAGCATAGTACCCTGCCGAATTATGATGCTTCATCTTGTGATGTACGCTACGAATCAACGTAACACGATCCATGACGGCAGCCATTTTCGGCAAGTGCTCGCAAACAGTCAGACCGGGCACCACGGTCTGGATCGGTTTGTAGGGACTGCGAATATCGTCAGGAGCGTCCGGTTTCATATCAAACATGTCAATCGGACTCGGACCTCCCCACTGAAACAGGAAGATAACGCGTTTGGCCCGCGGCTTAATCGACGACGATTTGTCGGCAGCCTCCAGCAACCCTGGCATATTCAGTCCCAGAAGTCCAGCCCCACCGACCTTAATTGCCTGTCGACGTGAGGCCAGCAAATCATGCTGCAGTTGAAATGGAGAGGTGCGTTGGAAAGCCATATTACTTCTTCACCGTCCTGTACGTTGCTCGATGCTCGTTCGCAGGAATCATCACGTCATAACTCCTGCCGTTGGCAGCAACGGACAATTTGATAAAGTTTGCTTCGCATTCGTCCGCCTTGCGATTGGCAATGAACTCATCCGGAGCGTTATTTACCTGACCGTCAGGACGCATATTTTTGTGTACCTGATACATCGCCTGAATCGAAGGAGTTCCAGACAGGGTGGCAAAAACTTCAGGAGCACAACCTTTGGTGACGCCATTATTCATGACCGTAACGGTGGGAAGTACCGACCGCAACACCAGTGGATTATTACTGCTATCCAAGCCATGATGCGTCACCTGATAAACATCAACGCGTCCAATCAGATTGACCGGACAGAAAAGCTTTGCTTCCTGATTCCAGGTGACGTCACCTCCGTCATAGAATCGAAAGTCACCAAATTCAAGCAGCATGACTACACTATTGGCATTGTCGCTGCCGTCGCGGTCTTTGGCCCGAGCATCCTCGCAAATCGCCCGGTTGGCCTTGGCACCACGAGGGGCCGCAATGAACTGCTTCCGCGTCCCCAGACAGGTCAATGAAATCGGTATCCGACGGTTACGCGTTATTTCGCCGTTTGGCTTGAGTGACAATTGAGTCCCCGGACTAATCACCTGGCGTGATTCTGCTTTGAAGGTGAAGTATTCTTCGCCAGGATCATCAGGCATATCTTCGAATTTGCCGTTATCCCATACAGTGCCGATCGGAATCATCTTCGACAACTGGCTTGCTCCACCAAAATGATCCCGATGGTAGTGAGTTGTGATGAGGTGATCAATTCTGGTGAGTCGTGCTTCCTGAGTCGCCACGTTGAAAATCCGCTGCGGATCCCGGATCCCGGGATTGCCGGTATCAATCAGAATCGACTCACCCGCAGGTGTCACGATCAGGGTTGCCGCACCACCTTCCACGTCCACCCAATAGATATCCAATCGCCCGTCTGTCCCTCCAGCCTGGACCGAGGGTGACGCAATCAGAAGCAGCATTCCAATTACCAGTGACGTGCAAACCTTTTTCATCGATCTCTCCTTACGTTGCTCTCTGCCTTAATGCCGAAAAACAAATTCCTTGGCATTCAATAAAGCCCAGGTCAGATCCTGAACATTATTCAGCCGCCCTTGAGTATGTACTGTCCTGTCCAGCTCAATCCGATCTCTCCATACCCAACGACGACCATTTTTCTCTCTCGTCGAATCGGTCAATGCCTCCTCGGAACCTGCTAAATAGTGCATGGCCACGCGAAGCTCCTTACTGCTGGGAGGTCGACTGAGGGTCCTCCAGTATATCAATTCCGCAACTTCAGCATCCGGACGATCGGACTCCGCCAACTGCCGTACCTGACTGTCAGCCTGATTCATCCGCTCTCCCACTCCCTTATCGCTCACCAGGAAGAAGACCTGATTGAGTGTTGTCTCATTGGAACGCTCACATTCGCAGGCCATCAATCGGTCCGGTTTACCAAATGTCGCCAAAAACAGGTCGCCCGAAGAAGGAGCCTGCTTCCGCCACCTGACTTTACGTACTCCGGGGATTTGCCCAGCGCGAATCCCAAGTTCATAACCATTAAACCTGGCAGGAACTCCTATTGCCTGATTCTGCGCATCCAGTAGCACTTCCGCATCAAGCCGCTTCACAATCGCTCGTGAAAAATTCTGCTGATCCGCGGCATTGGACTCATTAGGAGTGGAACTCAACTGATAGGTGGTTGATTGCATGATCTGTCGGACCAGGGACCGCACGTCGAAATCTGAGTCGATAAAATGACGGGCCAGCGCGTCCAGCAGAGCGGGGTTCACTGGCGGATTGGTAACTCGCATATCATCCACCGGTTCCACCAGTCCACGGCCCATGATATGAAACCAGATCCGATTCACCTGACTTCTGACAAACCAATGATTCTCAGCCGAAGTCATCCATGCCGCCAGCGTTTCCAAACGAGCGAAGTCCTGGTCCTGCTGCTGGCTGGTATTACCCAGAAAACGAGGCGCTGCTGGTTGCTTGGTCCGGGCGTTGGTAAACTCCTCTTTGAATTCAAACTTGACAATCTGCTCACCCACAAACTCGTTCCTGTCGAATTTGTCAGCCCGCTTATTCTCGTCAACTTCCTCGTATTCAATACCACTAAAGACAGTCGCCCAGTCGTAGTAGTCGTCCTGGGTCCAACGATCAAACGGATGATTGTGACATTTGGCACATTGCAGTCGAATCCCCAAAAACGTCCTGGCCGTTATTTCAGCTCGAATGTCCGGAGTTCGATTGGCTCGCCAGTAATTCGCACTCGGCACTTTGTAGGTACTGCCGGTCGCCACGATCAGTTCGCGCACAAACTGGTCGAGTGGCTTATGCTGCTCGAAGGAGTCGCGAATCCAACGGTGGTAGACCTCGACACCTGTCCCGTCGAGTACTTTCTCTTCGTTGCGCAATAAATCCGACCAGATCAACGCCCAACGATCACTGAATTCAGGACGCTCTAGTAGTGCGTCGATCAGCTTGTGCCGTTTGTTGGGGTCGGTATCGTTTACAAACTGCTGCGCCTCTTCACCCGAAGGCAGAATGCCCAAGGCGTCCAGATAAGCACGCCGAACAAATTCTGAATCCTCGCTGATTGCAGACGGTTCAATCCCCAGCTTCTTCAGCTTGGCAAATACCAATTCGTCCACATAGTTCGTCGCGTCAGGAAAGCGAAACCGTTTGCCACTCGTTTTAGGCATGAATGCTACGCGCACAGCGACCTGTTGATTCAGAAATCGAACACCGATGGTCGATTCACCATCCTTGAGCCGCTGAACCAATCCACCTGCCGAAACTTCCAACACCAGATTCGAAGGCTCATAAACAGCCAGCGCTGTGACATCGGTTAATGACCCGTCAGAAAAATGAGCGGTAACCTGAAGTTGCACCGAGTCTTTCGGTGCTCGCAATACACTGTTGTCAGGAGTCACAACCAGATTGGTAACGGTAACAGGATCGGACTCGGGTCCCCGAGCACCAGCCTGTAGCCAACGAAGCAGGAGAGAGTATTCCAACGAGTCTTTTCGGAAACGGGTCCCACCTTGATGCGAGACCTCACTAACAGGTTTTTGCAATATCAGGCTTTGATCGGGTTCCAGCAGATTCAATCGGCGACTGCCATGCTCTCGCATCAACCAGTGAAAATCGTCGGCTGGTGATTGCCCCCGGAGAGACAGCTTGAACCCACCCTTGCCGTTTAAATTCCCATGGCAGGCACCCATATTGCAACCCGCCTTGGCCAGCACTGCCTCAACTTCGATATCAAACCGGACCTGAGGAAATGCTTGCATGTAATCCTGAGCCAGAAGAGGTTGAACACCGAAGATCATCACCACGATCGTTACGATCGAGGGAAAGAAACTCGTTGCGGAAACCCGTCCAGTATGCGCACTATGACAATAGGTCACGCTTGGATTCCTTAGCAGCTTGAAAGAATTGGGGAAAGGATGAACGCTAATAATTATATTAATTCATCGATGGGCTTTGTGCCGGATGGAATCAAATACTGAGGACGACCACGGAAATCAAAGAGACGTTCAGTATCGAGATTAATCCCCATATTTCGATAAAGCGTCGCGTATACCTCTTCGAATAAAACCGGGCGGTCGACTGCTTCGCCAGCCAAACGATCCGTTGTACCGAGTACCTGGCCGGTCTTCATTCCACCACCGGCCAGCAGAGCACTTGAGACTCGCGGCCAATGGTCGCGGCCCGCATTTTTGTTGATCGTCGGAGTTCGACCAAACTCGCCCCAGGCCACCACCGACACATCATCCGCCATTCCACGCTCGTGCAGATCTTCCACCAACGCTGTGATCCCCTGATCAAATATGGGAAGTTCTTCTCTGGCAATCTTGAAGTTACTGCCGTGCCAATCCCAGAAGCTGTAGTTAACCGTCACAACTCGCACACCCGCTTCCACCAGGCGTCTCGCTAAAAGCAGATTCTGAGGAACTCGCGGAGCACCATCACCCTTTGGTTTTGTGGGGTCCTGATAACCGTAACGCTCACGAGTTGCGTCGGTTTCTTCGCTGATATCGAGTGCCTTGAACAGATCCGAGGAAGTCAGAATGCCCATGGCTCGCCGCGAAAATGAATCCATTCCCTCCATCTGACCGGAATTATCCCATTGACGACGGAAGCTATCGACCGATGCGAGCAGCGCTTTACGATCATCCAGGCGATCCGTGGTGATATCTTTCAGCACCAGATCGTCTTTTCCAGGACCACTGGGTCGGAAACTACTATGTCCCAATCCCAGGAATCCCGCGGTCGGTTCGTTGTATGGTTGGTGTTTTGTCGTGTAGCAAAGACTGACAAAGGGTGGAACTCCGTCATGGACCGGGCCCTGGAAACGGGAAGCCACACTGCCAATGTGAGGCCAACCTCCAGCCGGCTCATTTCTACTAATATTCCCTGTAAAACACTGAAAACCAGTGTGACCACTCTGGCAGTTGGCCATCGTTCGAATCGGAACGAACTTGTCCATCATCGAAGCCATGCGGGGAAGCAATTCGCAGATTTCAATTCCCGGAACGTTCGTTTTGACAGGCGAGAACTCACCTCGTACTTCGGCAGGAGCATCTGGTTTCAAGTCATACATGTCCTGATGCGGTGGACCACCACACATGTAGACCATGATGACCGCTTTATGCGAGTTGGTGACGCCGTTGGCGGCTTCTGCCTGTAACAACTGCGGAAGAGTAAGACTTCCCAGGGCACCTATCTGCAGAAACGTACGACGGCTTTGACCATCGCAAAACTTGCTTTTTGAAGCCTGACGATCAAATATCTTTAGCACCTAACAAACTCCTCAAAGCTCATATCAAATAGTCAGATCGTAGACTGGAAAGATCACGCGATCATTGGTGTCGATCTATAGCAATTCGTGCAGCGGTTCTACACCTGTTCCCACTGGCGAATAGGGTCGACCACGCAAATCAAAATCACGCGTAGCACGCAGATTCACTCCGATCTGATTGTACAGAGTGGCGGCAACTTCCTGGAACGTGACGGGACGATCTACCGGATATTCACCAAGACGGTTGGTTTCACCAATCACTTGACCATGATTCATGCCACCTCCGGCCAGGACTGCTGTGCTAACACGTGGCCAGTGGTCACGCCCTGCATTCTTGTTGATCTTCGGAGTACGTCCAAATTCACCCCACACGACCACCGATACATCACGATCCATCCCTCGATCATGCAAGTCCTGAACCAAAGAACTCAAGGCACCATCGAGCATCGGCATGTCCTGTCGAGCACGAGCGAAGTTTCCTCCGTGCCAGTCCCAACGACTGAAGTTGAGCGATACCACTCGAGCACCTGCTTCGACCAGTCGACGGGCGATCAGGAAATTCTCGGTCATCTTGGGAGCACCATCTGCGCGGAATACAGGATCCCCTTTTCCGTAACGCTCTAACGTTTCTGGAGACTCCTTGGAAATGTCCATGGCATCCACAAGCTTGGAAGAGGTCAGGATTCCCAGCGCCTGCTGAGTAAACGCATCCATGCCGTCCATCGATCCGGTCAGATCCACGTCACGTTTGATTCGGTCGACCGAGGCGAGCAGCGCGTTACGATCCTGCAGCCGTTCCAAGGAGATCCCTTTGAGCACCATATTGTCGGTCTTGCTCGTCTCCCCTTTACCGCCGACCAAGCGGAAGGGACCGTGAGCCATACCTAAAAATCCGCCGTTACCCGGGTCGCCCCACGGAGCATGACCGGTCTTGTAGAACATGCTGACATGCGCCGGAACACTCGGATTCACAGGGCCCTGAAGTTTCGAGACCCAAGCACCCATCGAAGGCCAACCACCGGTCGGCGCATTACCAGGCGCGTAACCGGTCATCGCCTGAAACGACGCATGGCCACCACCTGCTCCGACGATCGAACGGATCACAGTGAATTTGTCCATCATCTGAGCCATTTTGGGAAAGAGCTCACCAATCTGGATACCAGAAACGTTGGTAGAAATTGGCTGGAATTCACCTCGGATTTCTGCAGGAGCATCCTGTTTGATATCCCACATGTCCTGGTGGGGAGGACCTCCTGGTAAGAAGACGTTGATAATCGCCTTGTGCTGACGTCCTGAACCCTGCAAGGATTCCGCTCGCAGTAATTGCGGAAGTGTCATTCCACCGACAGCAGCTGCCGAACCAATCGTTAGAAAGTCCCGACGGTTGTAACCGTCACAGAATTTATCACCTTTTGATCGTCGTCCAAGAATCGTAAGCATAACTGAATTCCTTTACTGGTTTGGTACCTAATAATATTATCACATTTGCAGGCGCGTCCCAATAAATGTTTCTCCTGACAATCCCCCCCAACATGGTGGATTTAACCTATTTTTCCAGAGTTTGAAACAGATTTACTCAAAATCAGGTGACACCCACTCGAAGCGGACAGAGTCAGGTCAGAATCAGGTGACACCCACTCGAAGCAAACTCAGAATCAGGAACAGAATTAGGAATAGAATTAGGTGACACCCACTCGAACGAGGCTTACTGCAGCCAATGATTGGCGCGATACCAATCGTAGGTCTGCCCGAGTCGTTCGCACAGTCGCACAGGAAACTCATCGTCCGGGTCATTTATCAGGTCATTTATCAGGTGACACCCACTCGAAGCGAACTCAGAATTAGGTGAAGAATCAGGTGACACCCACTCGAACGGGGCTTACCGCAGCCAATGATTGGCGCGATACCAATCGTAGGTCTGCCCGAGTCGTTCGCACAGTCGCACAGGAAACTCATAATCCAGGTCATTTATGACGTTTTCGACTGAACACTCCCAGGACTCGCACTGAGCTTCACGTACTTTGTCCAGATTCAGTGACAGTTGTCTGCCAAGCAGGCGGGCCACTCCCTCTACAATGATTCCCACGGTCCATGTCATCGGACTGGGTAACGTCGCCTGTCTCGCTCCGCGCTTGCCGATCACCCGCTTCAACAAGGATCCCAATCTGGCATAGCTGGGCGCTTCATCACAAACGCCAAAGTAGATTCCCTCGCCAGCAACAGCCTGCAGGTTGTCATTAACGGTCACTCGTTGTCCACGGGTTGCCACTCGAACCAGCAATTCGCACAGGTCTGCCACATGGATCAGAGAGACGCGAGGGGTCGCCGGTCCCAGGACGACGTGGGACCCCATTCTGGCCATGGACTGAAAGATTGGAAACATCTCAGTGTTACGTTCTCCGAACACCATGCCAGGCCTTACGATCGAAGTAGGAACTCGATCAGCAAGCAGCAAAGCAGCACATTCACCGGCCCGCTTACTGAAACCGTAATTCGATACTGGTTGCGGATGGTCATCTTCCATACGAACCTGATTACGTGCCACTGGGCCAGACGCAGCAATGGAAGAAACAACCACGTGAACCGGTGGTATTTCCTGTCGGGCACAGGCTTCTGCCAGGAAGTAAGTTCCATCCCGATTCACTTTGAGCAGCGCGTTCAACGAGAAGGCACTCGTCAATCCAGCCAGATGCATCACAACATCGACACCACGAACTGCCTGTTCCAGAAACGCTCGATCCGTCAAACTTCCGACAACCAGTTCGACACCAAGTTTTTCAAGCGACGATGTATCTGAAGATTCTCGGACCACACAGCGAACCTGTTCGCCACGGCTGACCAACAATTCGGTCAGATGCCGGCCGATGAATCCCGTCGCGCCTGTAACCAGATAATTACTCATTTACTCCACATCAGTTCCGCGCTTTTCGAATGTCTTATCCGAATGTCTTATCATAGATTCGATATTTCTTATCGACCGTACACCCCGCTCTGGCCAGCGACTTGTACGACAAGTGATTACTTTCCAGAACCCACGAGATCTCCAGGTGATCGACAGTCCACTTTTTCCACAAATCTTTAAGGCGTGAAACCAGTACCACTCCCAATCCCCACTTCTGGTACTCGGGCAGAACGTTGGCACTAATCAGCCGCATTTTCGTAATCTGCTTACGCTTGGTAAGCAACTTGTACCCAAACGGAACCAGCTTACCTCCGATTTCCTTGATCACTTCGTTGTAATCCAGCAGAACCACGCTGGCTCCGATGACCTTGCCATCCGCTTCAATAAACGTCGTCAATTCAGGCTCGATCAAAAAACGGAGGCCTTTAGCGATATGTTCCAGTTCGGCATCACTCATGGGAACGAATCCCCAGGTCCCCACCAGCGACTTGTTGTAGATATCCAGAAACGTGCGTACATCTTCTTTGAATCGTCTCGTATCCAGCGTCCTCAGCTTGAGGTCAAATTTTTCCTTCGCCATGTTCACCACGCGAAACATCTTGGGATCCAGTCGGTCGACAATATCAGTCGGAGCATAAAATGCGACCAGGTCCTCCACCTTGCTCAAACCATAGTTTTCAAATAACTCGGCATAATACGGCGGATTGTACGTCATCATGAAGCAGGGAGGGCTGTGCCAGCCTTCGATCAGCAATCCGACCTCATAATTCAGGCTCGGATTCACCGGTCCGCGCATGGCGGTCAAATCCCGTTCTGCCAGCCAGTCACGAGCAGCATCAAACAGAGCATTCGCCACATCCTGATCATTGATCGACTCGAACAGACCAAAGAAACCCAATTGCTCGTCATATCGCTGATTGTGACCATGATTCACAATGGCCTGAATTCGCCCCACCACTTTGCCGTCGCGTAAGGCGATAAATGTCTGAGTTTCGTTGATGTCGTGAAACGGATGTTTGGAAAACCCGGCGCGCTCTTTCAAATCAATCAACAACGGCGGACACCACATTTCATCGCCAGCATAAATCTCGTTTGCCAGTTGAATGAACTGCTTCTGTTCCCGCCGAGATTCAACAGGTTTGACAGTGATGGTTGTCATCCACAAAGCCTTTCTGATTAGGCAAGCTGGGGGAAATAGTAATTCACCCTGTAATTGTGACGGCGCGTCGTGCTGCAGGTCGAGATTTTTTAGACTGCAAAAGGAAAGGATGGCGAAATGAGATCCGGATGACCGTCACAACCTGCAAAGATGGTCTGACTCACGAACCAGTTCATCCAGAGATAGCATTTGCCGGCAGGACCGCGCATAAAATGCGCGCAGCAGTTTACTCTTCGAGTTTATGTCCCTTGTCGTGGCGTATGATGCGTTCAAGATTGGACTCAATCCCGAGATGATCGTGCGGACCACCGACTGTCGTCCGTTGATCGCCTGCTGCATCCAGCGAGGCATCCAGCGAGACAGCCAGCTCCGGCTGTTTCTCCGGCTCTGTTTTCTTTGGCGCAAAGTACTTGCCGAGTGGGCTGCTGAGAATGGCTGGCAGGAAGAGCAAATCCCCGAGCAGGGCTGCCGCCAACAGAGTCAACATGAGCACTCCGAACCGCTGAGTTGGCGTGAAGGAACTCATAGCAAAAACACTCAAACCCAACCCACCGATCAGTGTGGTCTGGGTCATCGCCGCTCCGCAACGCTGATAAGCCAGCATCAAGGCTCCTCGCCGAGCCAGCCCTTTATTCAGTCCCTTGCGGAACCATGTCAGGAAGTGAATCGTGTCGTCCACAGCCACTCCCATGGCCACGCTGGCAGTCATCATGGATCCGATATCCAATGCGGCACCGATGTGCCCCATCAATCCAAAAATGAGAACGACTGGAAAGACATTGGGGATCATCGAGACCAATCCACCGCGAATGTTCGCCACATTCTTAACACTCAGACGACCATTACGCATCATGACCATCATCACAATGGCAATCATCACAAAGGCTAACCCGATACTCTCAATCAAACTCGTGAGCAACTCGTTCTGAGCTTTGTAGACAATGGGCACAACACCTGTGTAGACGACGTCGAATCCAGTGTCGGTATGTTCGTTGGTATTCAATACCTGTGACACTCCCTTTTCATCGAAACCACCAATGTCGATGAAATGCTCCACATTCTCAGCGATCATTTTCTTATCGAAGAGAGGATGATCCCCTACCGAGATTACGTAATCGTAGGCGGCCAGCCGGGAACTCCATTGCTCGGGAGTCAATTGTCCCAGCGTTTCGGCGACCCGTTCATTTTCAGGATCCAGCCACCACAACTGGTTAGGATGGCGAGGGTGATTGTAAAACCCTTTAACGAGCAACAGGGAGTTCAAGGTTTTTGAGAAAAGTCCAACGGTATCTACCGAGGCGGCCGTCGACTTATTTCCTGACGTCGCATCCTGCTCGCCAGGCATTTCCTCGGCTCTCAGAATAGGTCGCGTCGGATCAGCTCCTATGATCAGAATTCTGTTCTTATCAAAGAAGACGTTTTCCGGATTGTAGGCGTCAGGTCCCTGCCCACGGTCCGCTTCGAACCGATGCAGCAGGTAATTACGAAACTGGTAAGCCATCTCAATCGGCTCGACCACCGTTTTCAAACTGGTGACGAATTCACCGTAATCCACATCGTTCAATGCTCCCAGACGAAGACTGATCCGCCACAACTCGTTCTGCTCGTCTTCGCTGAGTGTCTCATAAGCGAGGTAATCTTCCTTCATGAGCTGCTCAACGCTCTGTTCCAAAATCGAATTCGTCGTCGAACGAACGGTTCTGGAAGAGGCTGGCGGTAGTTCCGGAGCGAAAGTGGCAGCTGACATTCCCTGACCGATGACATCCTGCCCACTGTCACCAAACACTTCCTCCACAGCCCGTTGAATACTCTCAATCAACTCAACACGCTCGAGCATCGTCAGCTGGTACTTTTGTTCATTACGCTCTGCCACTGTCGTTGGCGGACGATCGATACGCTGTTGCCGCCCCGGCAGTGCAGTCTCGGGACCCACTTTGACAACCATTTCCATCGGAGTCAGCTTGCCAAAATTCTTTTCCAGCCATTCGTAATCACGAATAATCTTGGCATGCCCGTCAAACAGCTTGAGTAGCTGTACGGACATATTCACTTTTGTCAGTCCCCAAACAGAAAAACCGATCACCAGAAAACCCAGACAGATCACCAGCTTGTAGTGATCCATCACGCTAATACCGACTCGCATCCAGAACCGAGTCAGCAGCGATTCATCATTACTCTTCTTTTTAGACAGGGAGCCTTTATCAAATTGGGGGACCCACACCTTCAACGCGGCTGGCAGATAGATAAACAACAGAACCAGAGTTGCCAGAACTCCTAGACCGGAATAAAGCCCGAAGTTTTTAATAGGAGTGAGATTACTAATGTAGAGCGAGAACAGTCCCAACGCCGTGGTAAACGATGCGATTGTACATGGCCATGCTCCGTGAGCTAATGCGCTTTCACTGGCTCGCAGCTCGCCCTCTTCAAAAACAGCATCCCGGTAGTAGTTCACAATATGGACTGCACCGGAAATCCCGAGGACGTAAACCAGCGAGGGCATCGATAGTAGCACCGAGTCGACAATCCCGCCGGCGTAACCAACGATCGCCATACTCATAATGGCACCGATGCCACCAACAAAGAAGACCATCAGAGTAACGCTGACACTCCGAAAACTCAGATACGCTAGCGTGACTCCCAGAATCACTGAAAGTCCGACCAGTCTGCCCAGCGTGATCTGCCCTTCTTCATCGATGGACGTATTGTCAACAGGCGGACCTCCCATGCGGATGACCTTACCTTCCAGTTTGGCTTCAGTCGCCCAGGGAGCCATCGAAGGTTTAGGCGGAGCCGTCACACCCGACTCTTCCGCCAACATCACTAATTTCCCTCGTGGTTCCTTACCAATCCCCCGACCAACAACTCGCTTCAGGTTCGCTTCACCAAGATCACTTAGTGTCACGACAATGCAGGTTTGACGAGGAGGAGCTTCGATTCCAAGTTCTTCAAAGAAGCCGTACCAAAGCGTGGCTCGTCGCGATGCTGTCGCAGAATTCAATGCCTCGCGATCTCCGCCAAACTGCTCTTCCACAGCCTGATTTACAAACGCTTCCAGCGTGGCTTCCCAACCGGCTGGCAGTTCTGCAATTTTCTCGTCAGATAACGCTTCAACAAAAGCAGGAGGCGTCCAGTTAAACCCGGGAAGGTTGACGGGCGCAAATAAGGTACCGGTTAATCGTTGGTAGGCGAGTTCGACCGCGTATTGCTTACGATCTTCCTCAGACATATTTTGTCCGCGTGGCAACAGGATCCCGTTGACTCCGGCCAATTCTTCGATCGCATCCGGTCCCGACCGAACAGACGTGAAGTATCGCGAAGTCAGTTTGCGAGGATCGTCATAGAAATCATTGGACTCACCTGTTTCCCGAAACGCCTCGCCAAACTGGTCAATAGCTTCCGCATCGACAGAAATATTCTGGAGGACTCCGCGACGAACCGCTCGCTTCAAATTCGCAATGACGTCATCCGTCTCTTTGGATACCCAAAGCGTTCCGTCATCCGTAATGAAATAGGATTTATTGTCCTTCCCCTTCAACCATTTCTCGCCACGTCCAGCAAAGTCGAAATTGTAGTCGTCGAGCGCGTAAAGTCCAAGTTCATCAGCCTTTTCCCGAGCCCTGAACAACTCGGCCGCATAACGCCTCTCGTACTGAACTTTGGCAAGCTCCTCACCTTGCAGTTTGGGATCAATCGGCGGCAAAGTCGCCGGATCGATCAGAATTTCATTTCTGAGCTTCTCAATCAGCAGCTGATAACTCGCATCGTCTTCATTGCAGCCCTCCCAGGTGACAACAATAAATTGCTCACCCATAAAGTGCTTGCCGAACCAGTCGAGTTCCTGAGTTTCGGGATAGTCCGACGGAAGCCAGTTCTTCACGTCGTTCTGCATGTTCTCCATCGCCGTACGTGAACCACGCAAGGCAAAGGGCACCAGAAAACAGACCACCATCAGCACCAGCAGTGCATAGGTAACTCCGGGAATCGGAGCTTTACGGTTAAGCAGTGGTAATTCTCGTTGGTCGGACAATTCTATATCCCGATTCCACACTGATCGTCAGCATGGTGATGTGCACGTCGGATAGCAATGTTAGTAAGTATGAAAGAGTACCGCTGGGTACCTGTTTCGTCTACGTCAATGTAGTTTATGTAGTCGCCAAATTGGTGGTTATCTATATGAGCACTTACCCCTGCTTACCTAAACTTCCAAAAACCTTGAAAAAAGTTGGAGCGAATATATCGATTGAGCCTGTTGGGGGTTTATTCCCACCGTTTCACTGGCGTGGTACGATCATAGAACTGACGTACAAAACGTCACCCCTTATAGAGCTCGTACAGTCCAAATCCACCTGTTTTCCGGTCTCAAACTCCTGATCCCCTGGCGGAGATACAGGTGGAGACAAAGATGGAACGGAGGCAACAGGGCTCGAAAAAAGCACCACAAGGGGATCCTGCAATGAAACACCGATACCCCGAGAAATCTCCGGATAAACGTAATGGCACTCTCTACATATGATTTCTGCCCGTGCGGCAGTGGTGATAAGATCCGATTCTGCTGCGGCAAGGATATCGCCAAAGAACTTGAGAAGCTCTCAGCAGCAATCGAAGGCGAGCAGTACATCGCTACACTCAAACAGATCGAAGGCCTCATCGAAGAGAACGGGAACCTCGGTTGCCTGTTGGCCTTTCGCGGAATTGCACTGATGGCAACCGGCCAAATTGATGCCGCTCAGGAAAACGCACTGGAGTTCCTGGATATTGAACCAGAAAATTCCACGGCTTGGGCCCAACGAGCCATCACCAGTGCCGATGAGCCGCACAAGGTCATGGAATACATTCAAAAGTGTCTGGAATACTCTTCCACCGAACAGATTCCTCAACTGATCCTGCCAGCGATCCAGGGAATCACTGATTCGTTGTTTGCCGCCGGCAACCTGTTCGCTGCATTTTCACACCTGACACTCGCCTCGGCCATTTCCCGAGGTAATCAACAGGCTGTCATGCGGATGTATCAGTTTGTACAAAATCCTGATTACCCGCTGCTGTTGAAACAACGGTTGCCACTCCCTTCCAGGTCAGACGACAGACCCTACGCTGAAGCTTATGAAGAGATCTTCGAATTATCCCGCCGTGGTGCCTGGTTCCTGGCACTGGATAAAGTCGAAGATCTGCTGGAAGAACACCCGGGAGACTCGACACTCTTAAAAGCGGCAGCTGTCCTCAACACCTATCTCGGTCAGGATGAAGGTGTCGCTGTATGGCGAGAATACATCGCCACACTGGACCAGTCGTCCGACGAAGCGGTGGAAGCAGAAGCCTATGCCCAGATGCTCGATAATCAGTCGAACCCGGATGTCCAGCCGATCCATCGAGTCTGCTACCAGGTTGCTGATCTGGATAAGGTTCAGGAATTACTCGTGGCCAGCGATCAAGCTCGACTTGTACCCTCTCCAGGTTTCTCCAACGACGACCCGGAAAACCCTCCACCACGAGCCATCTTTGTGCTGACAGATCGTCCTCAACCCGAAAGCGGGACAGACCTCACGCTGGATCAGGTCCCCAAAGCAATCGCTTCAGTCTACCTGTTTGGAAAACAGACGGACCGTGATGCGCGAATCGAGCTGGTACCTGGTTCCATTGGTGGTGAGAAAGTCTCGGGTGACGTGCTGGCAGATATCACGGACGGTCATTTGGGCAAGCAGGAGTCCTCTGAAGAAATATCCCAGGTCCCTGTGTTGACTGATGCGATGGCCTGGAATCCGGTATTCCCCGATGACACGCCGCAGGAAAAGATTCAGGAGCTATCTCTGGAAAACCGTTCCACCAGCCTGTTGCATACTTTCCCCAAAATCAAGCTCGCTGCTCTGGGAGGGATGACACCTGCAGAAGCGTCTGTCGATTTTGAAGCTCGTACCAGGCTGGAAGCCTGCCTGCTGATTATTGAATCAAATCTGCAATGTCGTGATCATCAGGCAACACTCAACGATGTCCGTGAAGCTCTCGGTATCCCCCCCCTGGAGCCGGTCGATCCAACCGACGTCGACCTCGACCAGATTCCTGACATCCGTCTGGCTCGATTTGACGTAAGCAAACTCAGCACCCAGCAACTGGCGGACGTTTTTCAGCGTTGTTTCTTTGTCGGCTTCCGCCGTGGTTTCATCAACGCTGCAGAAGAGATCGTGAAACGGGAAGATAAGCCGGAACAGGTCAACATGTCCGACGTGTATTCAGCTCTCCTCGATAGCCGGGACTCGATCGCAGAACGCCTGGAACTTGTCCAGCAGGCGAAGGAAACGGTCGTGGCTCAGGGAGAATCACCTGCGATCTGGCTCCTGCGAGAAATTCCATTGCGACTCGTGAACCAGGAAGCCCAGGCTGCCTCCGATCTGATTCACCGACTGGAATCAAATCACATCAATGAACCTGGAATCGCAGAACAACTCTACGGATTGCTGGTACAAATGGGAGTCATGAACCCGGACGGTTCCCGGGTGACCGCTCAATCACCAACAGCCGATCCTTCGACAGGCGGCATCTGGACTCCTGGATCGGATGCCGGCGGTGGCGGAGACGCGGAAGGCTCCGGTTTGTGGATTCCCGATTAGTCCCTGCAGAGAGGCACCGATTCGATGACCAACGAACGTGACCGACGATGGATGCAGTATGCTCTGGAGCTTGCACGTCGGGGACAGGGGGCGGTCGAGCCCAACCCGATGGTCGGCTGCGTGATTGCCGCTGGGGACGAGCTGATTGCCGAGGGCTGGCATGAACGATTTGGAGAAGCCCACGCTGAAATCAACGCACTGGCAAATGCTGGCAATGCTGAACTGACAGAGGCCACTCTGTACGTAACACTGGAACCCTGCGCTCACCATGGGAAAACACCACCCTGCAGTCAAGCCGTAATCGAAGCAGGTGTCAAACGCGTCGTCATTGCGATGCAGGACCCCTTTGAACAGGTGAACGGTCGTGGCGTCGATCAGTTGCGGCAAGCGGGCCTGGAAGTCATCACCGGCGTCGCGCAGCGGGAAGCCGAAGCCCTCAATGCGCCGTTTATCATGCGACAACTTCATCACCGTCCATGGATCATTGGAAAGTGGGCCATGACGCTCGACGGAAAAATTGCAACTCGCACTGGGTCAAGTCAGTGGATCTCCAATGAAAAATCCCGTGCTATCGTTCACCAGATACGAGGCCGCGTGGATGCCGTAATCGTAGGCCAGCAAACCGCGTTCCTTGATGACCCTCTGCTAAATGCTCGACCCGCTGGCAAACGAACTGCCACTCGTATTGTGGTCGCCCGCTGTCCACGGATACCACTCGATTCCCAACTGGTTCAAACAGCTCGACAGCAGCCGGTTCTGATTACCGCCGGCCCGCAGGCAGACGCTGACCATATCCATGCGTTGAGCCAGCATGGTGTGGAAATACTCACTTTTGAAAACGACGACAACATTCTCAGCGAACTCATGCTGGAATTAGGTCGGCGGGACTTTACGAATGTACTTGTGGAAGGTGGAGCTGAACTCCTGGGCGGATGTCTCGATCAGCATCTGATGGATGAAGTTCATGTCTTTATCGCTCCGAAACTGGTCGGTTCCAGTGACGCTCCTTCTCCAATTGGCGGACAGGGAATCGTGGAAATGCAGGATGCGCTCAATCTGACAAACCTCTCTGTGGAAAGGCTTGATGGCGATATCCATATCTCCGGATTTGTCAGCCGCGAAGACTCACGCAACGTATAATACCTGTATGTCTCGCCTATTCCCACTCTCGATACTATTGCTGCTCGCGCTGCACCTGTCACCAACAGCTGCACTCGGCCAACCTGCTTCCTCCGCTTCGACGGATGACCCGCAGGCGCTTGCCGAGTTTGTTCAGCGTGCCATCAGGTATTTAGACAGTCCTCAACTGCAGCAGCGACAACAAGCCGAGCAGGCACTGGTCGAACGAGGACCACGTGTCCTGGACCTGCTGCCCACCGACATGGAACCCTATTCATCAGAGATACAGACTCGACTGAATCGCATTCGCCAGATTCTGTATGAAGAGGTTGCCATCCAGACGTCGCGTGGTTCAACCGTCTCACTTTCCGGTACATACCGTCTCAATGATGTCCTCAAGGAACTGGAACTCCAGACCGGTAATGTCGTCGTAGCGAATCGGGAACTGGGAGAAGCCATTGAACTGGAACTGGCAAAGACTCCATTCCACCAGGCTCTTGATAACATACTGGATCTGGGACATCTCGATATCGAACCCTATTTCGCTCCTCACCCAAACCAGATTCTGATCAAGCCCAGACTGGAGGGACTGACAGACAGGCAAGGTCGCGCACATTACACCGGGTCGTTTCGTTTCGAGATTGTCAAAGTCAGTTCGACTCGCAACCTGCGAGTCCCTGCTGCGGCGAACTGTTCCCTCTCACTGCAAATCATCTGGGAACCACGTGTGCGACCGCTCTACCTCACATTGCCAACTGACTCGCTTCAAGCGGTCGACAACACGGGCAGTGAACTGGCGCCCCTGATCAGAGGCGAAAAAACACTTAACGTCGAAGGAACGGCTCCGCTGGTCGAAGTGGAAATCCCCTTTTCATTACCAGCGGCAAACGCGAGTCAGTTACGAGTGCTGCAAGGAACGATCTCTGCGATGGTACCCGGACGCAAGGAACATTTCGAGTTTTCGAACCTGCAAGCCGCCTCCTCGTTCCCCAAACAGCAACGGCGAGCAGGAGTCACTGTCACTCTGACCGGCGTCAGACAGACCGCACAACAAACAAGTGTCGATCTCGAAATCCATTACAAGGACGCAGGCAACGCGTTTGAATCCCATCGAGGCTGGACCAATCGAAATCACGCTTATCTCGCCGACGGTGATCAAATGCTGGAGATCAAACCGAGACGGGAAACGATTGCCCAAAAGAAACAGTCGGTTACCTACCGGTTCACCTTTGACACGACTGAAGCGCTCCAGGGACTTACCTTTCATTACCACACTCCAGCATTACTACTGGAAAAAGAAGTGGAATTTGAACTTCATGATATTCCTCTTCCGTAAACATCAAATCTGTTTCGTTCTGAGTATCCTGATTCTGACGACCCTGCAACAATCAGGTAGAACTCAACAATCGCAAGCCGATTCCGTGAACACGGATCCGGTCGCTGCGACGGTCAATGGCGATCCCATTTATGAAAAATCCCTGCTGCAGCAACTCGCATCTCTGGCCGGCGACACACCTGTAGATTCGCCGCGCTACCAGCAGCTCCGCCATCAGGTGCTGCAAAGTGCGATCCAGCGGCGTCTGGCTCTGGCTTACCTTGCGAAGATCAATCAGCGTGCCAGTGCAGACGACGTTAAACTGGAAGTTATTCGTCTCGAAAAACGGCTGGCGCTGAAAAAACAATCGCTATCTGAATACCTGCAGGAAAAGCAGATTCAGCTGGCAGAACTTCATCACCGCATCGCCTGGCAAATCTCCTGGCCCAGGTATTCCGGGCAGTTCCTCAATGACACGAATTATGAAAGCTACTTTAACCAGCGTCGAACACACTTTGATGGAACAAAACTGAAGGTGGCTCAAATCCTGCTGCACACGACACAGCAGCAGGAGAGAACTGATCAGGAATCCCTGGCGTTGGCAAAAGATATCCTCAAGCAAGTCCGCGATCAATCACTCACTTTTGCCGAAGCGGCAAAACAGCACTCGGAAAGTCCTACCGGCAAGAACGGAGGCATTGTCGGACTCATTACCTATGACGGTGCGATGCCGCGAGAATTCAATCTGGCAGCTTTTGCTCTGAAGCCCGGAGAAATCAGCGAACCGGTTAAAACTTCTTTTGGGTATCATCTGATTCAAGTCCTGGAAGTACAACCAGGAGACATCACCTGGCAGATGGCCCGCCGTCGTCTGAGAATTGCGATGATCGAATACCTGCTCACATTCCTCACCGATCAGGGTGCAAAGATTTCAGAGGTGGAGATCTCCGAGCAATGGAAATGACAGACAAGCCGGAGGACGACCTCCTGTTTCCTGATCCTGCGTGGCGGCAAAAATTGAGACGGCGAATTCTCGCCTGGTATCGTCAACACGCGCGTGACCTGCCCTGGCGACAGTCACTGCATCCCTACCGCAGTTGGGTCAGCGAGATCATGCTGCAACAGACTCAGGTGGCAACGGTCATCGATTATTTCAATCGTTTCATGCACCGATTTCCCGATGTTGTCTCGCTAGCCAATGCCGATCAGCAGGAAGTGCTTCGGTACTGGGAAGGACTTGGGTATTACCGTCGAGCTCGCCAACTGCACGCGGCGGCACAAATAGTGCGTGACCACCACGGGGGGGAATTCCCTACCGACTTCGAGTCCGTTCTGGCGTTACCGGGTGTCGGCCGCTATACCGCTGGCGCCATCCTCTCAATCTCCCTGAATCAACGACTACCCATTGTGGAAGCCAACACAAACCGTCTGTTCGCCAGACTGCTGTTGCATGAACAGGACGTCATGGCTTCGCATTCCCAAAAAAGGTTTTGGGCTTTCGCCGAATGGATACTGCCTCGCAAGCACATTTCCGATTTCAATCAGGCGCTCATGGAAGTTGGAGCATTAATTTGTACTCCCCAGAATCCAAACTGCTCGGCCTGTCCACTCAAGTCGATTTGTCCCACCAGAGAGCACGAGTGCTGGCAGCAAATCCCCAAACCTAAAAAGAAGATCACCTACCAGGATTTGTCAGAAGTTGCCATCGTGCTGCGAAATCCAGAGACCAGAGCGGTACTTATTCGCCGTTGTGAAGCAGGTGAACGCTGGGAAGGATTGTGGGACTTTCCCAGATTCGAATGTCACCTCAAGGATCCCCATCAACCTTCGCTGTCTGAGCTGTCCCGGATGGACTCGGAACTGTCAGCACTCACCAACTGCTCGGCCCACAAGCTCCATTGGATCACTCAGATCAGGCATGGAGTGACCAGGTACCGGATTGCACTGAATTGTTTCGAAGCCGAGGTAACCAAACTGTCGCAGAAGAATCATTCCAATCAGCAATGGGTCCAGCCAGACGAACTGTCTGAAATACCATTAAGTGTGACGGGCCGCAAGTTGGCCCGCAAGCTGACGGTAATGCAATGAGCTAACATTGCGTGCAGAAATCATTTCCTCCTATAATTCGAAACAAACAGTATTTCCCTCTTTCGTGAACGGACTCACAGAATGAAAGTTACAATCGGTTTCCTGCTAACGCTCCTGCTTGTCGGTTCACTGGCAATACTGCAATGGGTTCAGGAAGATGAAAAACTTGCCGTCGACGTTCCTGAACCAGTCCAATTAGCACTCCCGATTCTGGAGGAACCTGCAGCGGTTGAACCTGCCTCCGCAGAGGTTCAGCAGCTGATGAAACTTCGCGAAAAAGCAGGAAGTCGACTAACCGGCAGCCTGCTGGAGGACGATCCGCAAGCTACCAATGAGGTCTTCACTAAAGCACTCGAAGAAGTCACCAGTTCCTCAAACAACGCGGATTCCAACGTGGAACCTGCTCGCTTTCACGTCCCCAAACTCCCACAGGTCCCACAGGTCCCACAGGTCCCACAAACTCCAGACCAATTCGCGGCACCTCAAGGGGATCTACCCTATCTCTTGCGTTACACCTCGGCGGCACTTGATAGGCGTGCCGGAGAGTTGGAGATTCAGCGGGACTTTGAAAATGCTCAAATGCTCCGAAAACAGGCAGGGAATCTCCGTAAACAGGCAATTCTGATCGAGTCATTGAGTGCAGAGTCAGCTGTCCAGGCAGTTGAGAATTAGTGATAACCGTTAATAATTACTAATAGTTGGCTGAACCGGATAGAAAGTCCGGTGGCTTAATTGACAACGGTAACAACCGTGAAGCATTATATATATTGAGATGCTTCTCATTTTTAGCTTATCTTATCGGAACAGTGCCTCGATAGCGTTCGCTCATGACCAAGGGGAATCGCGGGCGAGGGCGATGTGTGAAGCCTGAAACCCCGGTTTTTATGAAATTGGCGGGATGACTGGCGTAAACATCCATCGTGCGATGCTTTTCGCAGCTATACGGGTATCTGTTTCACAATGGAACATAATTCATCGACTAAAACGGATCGTCAATGGCATCACCACCTACCGACTATGTAAACGTCCTTCTCAAGCGTAGTCTCGTCAGCCCGGATCAGGTTACGGAAGCGGAAGAGCTTTCGAAAAACACCAAAATCCCCATTGGCGAGGCACTGGTCTCGCTCAACTACATCACCAGTGAAGATGTCTGCCGAGCGATGGCCGAGCATTACTCGCTGGACTATGTCAATCTGTCAGAGATCAAGATTCCCGAGTCGGTTGTTGAGCTGGTTCCTGAGACAATTGCGCGGGAAAACATCACGATTCCCTTGAGCGAACGAGGCGATGTATTGCAAGTGATCGTGTCTGATCCGATGGATGTAGAGACCGTTGAAAAGCTGAGGTTTATTCTCAACCGCCAGATCCAGATTGCTCTTGCCCCCCGCTCAAGTATCCTCGAGGCGATCAACCGGTATTACGGTCAGTTTGACGGTGAATCGGCTGACTCGATGCTGCAGGAATTTACCGACACGGCTATCGACTTCACAGAAACAGAAGATTCGAGTGACAGCTTCGATGAAGATGAGGGTGATACTGGCCCGATCGTTCGTCTGGTCCACCTGATGATCTCGGAAGCGGTTCAGCTGAGGGCCTCGGATATTCACGTCGAACCCTTTGAAGACCGTGTTCGCATTCGCTACCGCATCGACGGCCGGCTGGTCGAGCGTGACAGTCCTCCTCGGCGTCTCCTGGGAGCGATCCTTTCGCGTATCAAGATTCTCGCCGATATGGATATCGCCGAACGACGGCGACCTCAGGACGGACGAATCAAAATATCTGCTGGAGGAAAAACGCTGGACCTGCGTGTCAGTGTGCTTCCTACCAACCATGGACAGTCAGTCGTTATGCGACTACTCGACCCGGACAACATCAAGATTGGTATTCGTCAGCTGGGATTGGGCGAAGGGGATTTCCGAGTCTTCACTGATCTCATCAAGCGACCCAATGGCATTATTCTCGTGACCGGTCCCACCGGTTCCGGGAAAACAACAACGCTGTATGCTGCGTTGAATGCTATGAACCGTCCGGACCGTAAAATCATTACGGCCGAGGATCCGGTTGAATATTATCTGCCCGGCGTTAACCAGACCGAAGTAAAACATGACATCGGCCTGGACTTCGCCAAGATCATCAAGGCGATGCTTCGTCAGGCTCCGAATATGATCCTTGTCGGGGAAATGCGTGACCATGAAACCGCCTCCATGGGAATCCAGGCTTCGCTGACAGGTCACCTCGTTTTCAGTACACTCCACACGAATGATGCTCCCAGCGCTATCAGCCGTCTTACCGACATCGGTGTGCCCGGCTATCTGGTGGCCTCGAGTGTCATTGCGGTGTTGGCTCAGCGTCTGGTGAGAGTCATCTGTCCGCGATGCAAGCAACCCCATCAGTACTCGAAGGAAGTTCTGGAAGAAGCCGAGATCACTCCGGAGATGCTCAAGGGTGCCAAATTCATGAGAGGTGTCGGTTGCAATCACTGTAATCGTTCGGGATACCGCGGTCGAATTGCCGTCTATGAAATCATGCGTCTGACTTCAAATATCCGCGAACACATTTTCAAGAATTCAACAACTGCGCAAATTCGGGAAACAGCGATGGCCAATGGGATGTCGACTTTATTCCAGGACGGTATCAAAAAAGCTCTGGATGGAGTGACAACCATTGAGGAAGTATTCCGAGTAACCCGTAAATCCGAACAGGACAGCGACGCTTGATAGATTTCTCATCGATTGGATAAAATTTCATGGCAACCATTCTCATTGACAAACTGCTGAGTGCCTGTGTGAAGCAGGGAGCAAGTGATATTCATATCACGGTAGGTCAGCCACCGGTATTTCGTCTGCACGGAAGAATGAGAAAACTGGAAACCAAAGTGCTCGAACCGGATGACACGGTCGCACTGATGAAAAGTATTTCGCCGGATCGTTGTCAGCGTGAACTGCAGGAAATGGGCTCGGCCGACTTTGGCTTCGCCTTCGGCGATCAGGCTCGCTTTCGTGTCTCTGTTTTTAAACAACGTGGCAATATCGCCATGGTGCTGCGGCAGATTCCTAACGACAAACTGACACCCGAACAACTCGGACTCACCGATGCCATTATCCAATGTGTCATGCGACCCCGAGGTCTGTTTCTGGTAACCGGCCCGACAGGATCTGGCAAAAGTACTACGCTGGCCAGCCTCATTAATTACATCAATGAAACGGTAGACCACCACATCATCACCATCGAAGACCCGATCGAGTTTTATCACGAACATAAGAAGTCGACGATTAATCAGCGGGAAATCGGAGTCGATACTCCTTCTTTCTCCGATGCCATCCGCCGTGCTTTGCGACAGGACCCTGATGTGATTCTGGTCGGGGAAATGCGAGACCTGGAAACGATCGAAGCGGCGATTACTGCTGCGGAAACCGGTCACGTGGTTTTCGGAACGCTGCACACCAATAGTGCCCAGGGAACCATCAACCGTATCATTGATGCTTTCCCGGGAAATCTGCAGGATCAGATTCGCACGCAACTATCCACCTCGATTATCGGAGTGCTCGCGCAGACACTACTACCACGAGTCGGTGGTGGCCGCGTAGCAGCTTATGAAACGCTGCTGGTCACACCTGCGATCGCCAACCTGATTCGTGAAAACAAAACATTCCGCATTAATTCGGCAATTCAAACTGGAGCGAAATTTGGGATGCAACTGATGGACGATGCTCTGTTTGACCTGTGGAAACGGGAGATTTGCATCGTCGAAGATGTGCTTACCAAAGCCCACCGTCCCGACGACCTGGCAAAACGTATCGTGGCCGCGCAGCAGGGACTCGAAGCGCCGAAAACAGGATTGAATGACGAGTAAACGATTGAGAATGCCAGTCGGTTCTGGTCAGCAGTGACAACAGAAACCAGCATGGCTTCGGCAACATAAGAGAACCAAACTATGACACGAAAACTTGGTCAAATCCTTGTTGATATGGGTTTTATCAATGACGACCAACTTGAAATGCTGGTGGACGAACAGTCGCAGCAGCCCGGCGTAAAAATCGGGAAGGTCGCCGAAGATATGGGGCTGATCATTGATACTCAATTGGTCCAGGCCCTGGCCGAACAATTCGAAATGCAGATTGTTGATTTGGGAGAAATCCAGGTCAATGAAGAAGTGCTCAATGAAGTCACCGAAGCGATGGCTCAGATGTATCGCGTAATCCCGCTCCAGCTCAATGGAAATACGCTGACACTGGCCACCTCAGCGCCTGACAATATTACGGTAGCAGACGAACTGCGGACCTTTTTGGGACGCGACATCCAGTTGGTTGTCTGTACGGATGCTGAGATCGATAAGATGCTCGATGAGTTCTATGACTCCGAGCGGGAAACGATCGAAAGTATTGTAGCCGACCTGGCTGACGATATTGCACTGAAAGAACAGATCGATGCTCTGACCAGTGGACCCATTGACCTGACCAGTGCCGAATCTCTGGCCGACAGTGTCCCGGTGCGAAAACTGCTCAACATGGTACTTCTGCTCGCGATTAAAGATCACGCCTCGGACATCCACTTTGAGCCCTTTGAAGACGAGTTTCGTATCCGCATTAAATCCGACGGAGTGCTCCATGAAATGGTGCCTCCCCCAAGACACCTTGCCTTCGCCATTGCCACGCGTATCAAAGTCATGGCGAATCTTGATATCGCCGAACGCCGATTACCGCAGGACGGCCGTATCGAATTGGTCGTGGGCGGTCACCCGGTCGATCTGCGTGTGAGTGTCCTGCCAACCATGTTCGGTGAATCGGTGGTCATGCGAGTGCTTGACCGAAGTGTGGTCTCGCTCGACCTGGGCAACGTCGGTATGGACGAAGAGACGATGCGACAGTTTCGCGAAGTTATTGAAAAACCAAATGGGATTGTACTGGTAACCGGCCCGACAGGTTCAGGCAAGACGACAACTCTTTACTCAGCGCTGTCCGAGTTAAACAGGATTGAAGATAAACTGATTACGACCGAAGACCCGGTCGAATACGACATTGACGGAATTGTCCAGGTTCCTATCAATACCGAAGTCGGTGTAACTTTTGCATCCTGTTTACGAGCCATCCTGCGGCAGGACCCGGATAAGATTCTGGTCGGAGAGATCCGGGATATTGAAACTGGCGAGATTGCTGTGCAGGCATCGCTCACCGGTCACCTCGTGTTTAGTACGCTCCATACAAATGATGCTCCCAGCACCATTACTCGTATGAAGGACATGGGGATTCCGACATTCATGATTTCGGCCACGGTGGAAGCAATTCTGGCGCAAAGGCTCGTTCGACGCATCTGCAACAACTGCCGGGAAGAAGTAGCACCCTCTCCGGAAATCCTGGCTCAGCTCGGATTCACACCCGATCAATACGAAGGCAAAACCTTCTATAAAGGAAAGGGATGTGACCACTGTAATAACTCAGGATATCGAGGACGCGTGGGATTGTTCGAATTGATGATTCTCAATGACCACCTGCGTGATATGGTTATGCAGAATGCGACGGCCGATGAATTGCGACTTCAAGCCCAGGAGTACGGCATGGTCACCCTTCGCCAGGCCGGACTTCACAACATGTGGGAAGGGATCACTACGGCAGAAGAAATTATCCGGGAAACGATAGTTGACGGATAGTTTTTATGACGACAGGCAGGTTCCTGCCTACAATTAACAACTGATACAAAACTTCGTACGAAGCGAAAAACAGAGTAAGCGAATGCCAACATATCAATTTGAAGCGTTGGATCCTACGGGACAGGTAATCCGGGATGTCATCGATGCGTCTACGGAAGAAGAAGCACATACCACCATCCGCCAGATGGGCTATTTTGTTACCAAGCTCAATGTAAAAAAGAGTGCGGCAGATGGTGCAGCTGGCACCCGCAGAAAACGCAAAAAATCACTTGCGATCGGCGGTGGTGGTCTCAAAGCCCTGACTACCTTTACGCGACAGCTGTCCATCCTGCAGGATGCGGGTCTTCCCATCCTGCGGAGCCTGCAGATTCTCGAAGAACAGCAAAAAGGTGGCAAGCTGAAAAATGCTGTCATGGACACCTGTGACAACATCGAAGCTGGTGACACACTCAGTGAAGCCATGGCCAAGAGTCCACGTATGTTTGATCGACTCTACGTTAATATGATCAAGGCCGGGGAAGCAGGTGGTGCCCTGGAAATCATCCTCAAGCGACTGGCGGACTTTAAAGAACGAGCCATGTCGTTAAGGCGTAAAGTGGTGGGAGCTCTGATCTATCCGGCATTTGTGATCGTCGCTGCGACAGTCATCCTGTCTCTGATCATGGTCTTTATCGTACCTACCTTTGAAGAGATCTTTGAAGAATTCGAGTTGAAGCTACCCGCTGCAACGATCCTGCTCATCAACATCTCACATGCGATCTACAAATTGTGGTTCCTCTTTATTCTCGTTCCACTTGGACTACTGGTCTTTATCATCCTGCTCAGGCAGTTTAATTACGGGAAAGTCGGCTGGGACCTGTTCATGCTGCAGATCCCATTGATCGGCAAGTTGCTCGAGAAAAACTGTATGGCTCGTACCACACGAACACTTGCCACACTTATCTCTTCCGGAGTCCCGATTCTGGAAGCACTGACCATCTGTCGCGACACGGCCGGCAATGGGATGTTCGAACGAATGTATACCAAAGTGTCAGAGGGAATTCGCGAAGGAGATCCCATCGCCGTTCCACTCGATAAGAACTGCCATGCTATATTTCACCCCATGGCACTCTTTTTCTGGCTCTTTTTCGGAGCATTCCCTGGAATGATCGTCATGATTATCCCCGGAGCCGACATGCCCACGCTGGGTATGATGATCGCCGGACTCGGTTGTGTTGTGGGTGGATTGATCTATGTAATTCGAATGAAACGTCGAATTGTGGACTCATTGGTTGTTAACATGGTTGATGTAGGGGAAGAAACCGGGGAACTGGACACCATGCTGTATAAAGTGGCAGACCAGTACGACGAGGAAGTCCGTACAACCACCGATGGCCTGATGAAGATGATTGAACCGATGATGATCCTGTTCCTGGGCGGGGCGGTTCTTTTTATTGTGGCCGCATTGTTCGTTCCACTGATTTCATTGCTGGAAAAAATGTCCGGCTAAACAAACATTTTTATTCACCAATCAGGCTGGTCATTTTGCCCAGTTTACTTGGGAAATAGAGTTACTTTTCAATTTAAGAAGCGAATAATAGTTACTATGGGGAACATGGTAACGTCTTAGCTAAACGGAGTACCCAAATGAAGCGAAATCTCACTCGGCACCAGCGACACGGCGTAACGCTGATCGAAATGCTAATTGTGATTGCCATCATGGGCATTCTGGCTGCGATCCTTCTCCCGACGTTGGGAGCAATACGCAAAGCATCGCAGGAAGCTGGCATGGCACTGGAAATTAAAGGGCTCGCTGAGGCTATCGAAGAATACAAGACAACCTATGGGGACTACCCTCCCGATGGATCCAACATTGTTGTCTTTCAACGTCACATTCAGGTTGCCTTCCCACGGATCGCTCCGGCTGAACTTACCAACCTGATCAACCTGATTGACCTCAAAGATGGCAATGGAAATTCCACCGGAAGAACGATCATTGATCCAGCCGAAGCACTCGTCTTTTTCCTGGGTGGATTCAGCGATGATCCACGGTTCCCGTTTACCGGAGAAGGTGGTCCGCTGTCACCTGTTAGAAGGAATGCTCTCTTTGATTTTGCGGCAGGAAAACTGACGCAAAGTACCACCACGATCAACCTGGGCACGCCAGCTAATCCCATACTGATCCCGTTGTCGAGCGATGAAGAAAATCTGTTCGGTCAGCCGCCCAGTAACAACGATATCTTCCCAGCATATATCCCCTCAGCATCTGACACGCCGTTTGTTTACCTGGACCATCGAACATACATGCCGCGACCAATCTACAGTTTTAACCAAAGGCTTGTTCCACCGGCACAGTACCCTCCAGTCGGCAGCAGCTTTGCACAGGGCGGAATGAATAGTGGTTACGTGCGAGCCTATCGAAGTGACCAGCAGCGACAATCGACTGCCGAGGATGTCTTTCCCTACAGATGGCATGGAGAAAGAACATTTCAATTGATCTGTGCCGGCACAGATAACAATCTGGGTGATCCGCTGCCCCTGTTAGACAGTAACGGCAACCCACAGTACAAGCAGTACCCCAGTAACAAGCTATTTAGCGAAGGGGATGAGTCTAATATCACCAGCTTTAGTCAGAGTACGCTGGAAGGTGGACAGTAAATAAACCGATAAATATCCAGGGGCATCTGGATTGAAGGCAACAGCAAGCTTTGCCTGAAAAACATATGAACAGAGAACTTCAAGCTAGTAACTTTTCGACACTCAAATCACACAGGTATCTTCCGCAACGCGGGTTTACGCTGATTGAATTGCTGGTCTCTATCTCCATTGTGGCAATGCTCTCTTCGATTCTGGTCGTCGGACACACCACACTGAGGCGGCAGGCAGACGTCCGCCGTTGTGAACATCAGGTCAGAAAGATCGATGAGCTCCTGTTGACCCGGTTTAACGAGCTGATCAATAAACCGCTGCCCATCCAGTTTCCCAGTATGGGACCCGATCCATCCCCCGGCCAGGTGGCGTTTCGCAAGACTCAGATCATGATTTGCCGTCGTGAACTGATGCGGATGGAATTGCCCGATCGAATCACGGACGTTACCGATGTTAACTACATCTTTAATGACCCGACGACCAATACCCAGTATTCCATGATGACGCCCAGCAGCACCAACGCCTTCCGTCGCAAAGCACTGCTGAATGCCAGCCGAGGTAACACCTGGACCGAGGATCATCAGGGCGCAGAATGTCTTTACCTGATCCTCTCAATCATGCAGGACCAGGAAGCCAATGCCCTGGACTTCCTCTTCCCCTCGGAAATTGGTGACACGGACGGTGACGGAATGCTGGAAGTACTGGATCCCTTCGGTAACCCGCTTGGTTTTTTGCGTTGGGCACCCGGGTTCTCAGCTCGCCCAGGGCTGGACTTCGCTTGGGGAGCTCCCAATGTAGACGACAACAACGATGGCATCGTGGATAATGCTCTGGAATTCGGTATGGGTAATAACGATGACTACCGTGGATTCTCTGGTATTCAGGGAGTCGACCCGGCTGATGAACCTGATTGGACGGATGTCGGTGGAGCAGATCTTCGGCACTACGATAATCTTCCCAGCAATGATCCCTTCCACCTCTATCCTCTTATATGCTCAGCAGGACCTGATAACGAATTCGGCATGTATGGACTGGGAATCAACCCCGGAACTCCCGGATTCAGTTATCGATCGACAACGATGGCCAATCCCAATGGCCCTCCAGCAACCATTCCTTACCCATACGATCCGTATCACTTCCATGCCGATACAAATGCGGATGGATATCAGCAGCAGTACGGAGCGTTCATTCATAAGGGCATTCTGGACAACATCTCCAATCATGACATCGAGGAGGCTCCCTAATGCACCGTCATTCACACCGTCGCCTTCAAGGGATGACACTGGTTGAGATCCTGGTGGTCATTTCCATTATCACTTTTCTCGCCGCAATCATGGTACCTTCGGTGAAGTATCAGTACCGTAATCGTAGTGTCGTCGAAAGCGAACGGCAGCTGCAAGCCTTTATCGGAGCTGCTCAATCCAGGGCACAACAACTCGGGCGCCCCGTCGGTGTCTGGATTGAAAGATTCAGTAAGGAAGCGCCAGCGCCCATTGTCGGAGCCAACGCAGCGTTGAATCCTGTGCTACCTGTCGGAGCGAATTATGCGGTCAGTATCTATCAGGCTGAAGTGCCCCGGCCCTATTCCGGTGACCTGAGGGATTCCCGAGTGAGAATTACCACCAACGGTTCCGACTGGATAATCAACTTCCCTCCGGCCAGTTCTCTACGGAATCCTAACAATCCACTGATACGCCCTGGAGAGCGGTTCAAAATCCAGCTGGATCATCGTGGAGCATTTCACGAGGCGATTCGGTTGGCAACACCTTCCGTTCCGGGAGCGGCCGAGTATGTCCTGTTGCTCGACACAGTCGTCACCGGTGGCCAAATTCCCAAAGCTGCGCTACCGGATGGTTCTGGTGTTCCCTATACGGTTCATCGACGACCAGTACGATCCTTTGTCGCTCCATTACGATTGCCTCAGGGAGCTGTTATTGATCTGAGTGTATCTGGTATGGGTCCCGGCGGATACGAATTCAACTCGACACTGGCTGCCGCTCAACGCCCAGTCGTTGTCATGTTTCAGCCAGACGGTAGTGTAGGGGATGTCTATTTTGACGGAGTAGTCGATCGCCCGTTGGGATGGATTCACTTTCTGGTAGGCCGTCAGGAACAGGTGTTTCCAACCACCCCATTGCTCGACACGGAAACCGAAACTGCCAACTTGATGAATACCGCCAACCGCTGGGTTTCGATCAACCATCGAACTGGAAGCATCACGTCGGAAACATTGGACAACATCAATAACTGGGTTCGTACGGCTCCCAATCCGGGTAACCTGACACTGGCAGATAAAATCAGTTTTTCTCGTCTGCTGGTTCGAACTGGAACCGGACTGGAGGGTAATTAGTCATGAAAGCTGTTTACCGAAAACAATCTGGGGTCACCATTATCGAAGTGCTCTTTGCGATCGGCATTATTATGGTAGGCCTGATGGGAATCGCTGGCTTGATCATCGTTGCAGGTACGCAATTAACTCAGGGACTCCAAGCCGATGGCATGAGCAATCTGGGGCTGAATGCGATCGAGGAATTTGATATGCGGCATATGCGTCAACAGGACAATCTGTTGACGTTCGATACAAACAACGCGACGTTTGTCAATTTCAGCACCGTAGAATCGTACTGTATCGACCCTTATTTCATCTCTCAGCAGGTGGTCAACTTTAGTAGATTCCCACAGCAACTCACCCCAACTAATCTGCAACAGATCCGCTTTTTCCCTGGCGTCACCATACCAGCAGGCAACCCAAATCAGGTGGCCGTCATGCCTCGTGTCACGATTGCCAACGCTCAGGGGATTTTTAATGACCCCACGTTTTATGATCCAAATACCTTTGGAGCGGGAGTAGCACGGATTATGAATGAGCTGCAGGCTCAGGAGCTGTTCACCGCCAAGGACAACCTGGCCCTGCGCGAATCAGATTCTCCAACAGAGCTTCCTCGACAGGTTTGGTTTGAAGACCGGCTGCTATCGACATCACCATCTGCTCGAGCTTCCGATGGAATCGACAACGATCACGATGGGTTCGTGGACGAGGCTGACGAGGCGTTCGTAAGGCGGATCGGCTTCGGAGATATGGCCCGACTCGGTGCTACAGAATTCAGCTGGATGGTGACGGTCACACCGGATCGTACTTTTATGGTGGATGCCTCCGGCAGGCCAGCAGGACGTGATCGAACAGACCAGTACCTGATTTCTATCGTCGTGTTTCACAATCGTGTGATCAACTACAACGCTGCGACTCTTGAAGATCAGGAACGGATGCTGGAGGTTACGCTGAGAGGTAACGGTTTTGGGGGAGGTGAAGTTCGCCTGCACAGTGGCAGCGTCGAAGCGCTCGACCTGAATAATGGCGACTGGGTGATGCTGTCAGCACTCTCGACATTAGGTCCGCAATTTCGCTGGTACAAAGTGAGTTATGTCGACGATGAAGTACAAACTGCGGCGCCTGGTTCCTACTATCGTGATGCAACACTGCAGGGACCGGACTGGAATCGGGCCGAGTGGCTGCCGACAGCCAATACACCGCCCCAATTTAAAACACATGCCACATTCGTACCCCATGTGATTGGCGTTTTTGAGAAGACGATCCGCATGGAAACAACTTCACTTTATTAGGCACCAACATACAATTCACGATACAGGGGCGTGACCAATAGAAATTGCGGTGATGTTTGCACCGGCAACTCTTAAAGGACTCCAATATGGCAAACCGCTATCAACGACAACGTAAAGGGATCATCCTGCTGGCGATTATCAGCCTGCTGACGATGTTCATGCTTATCGGTGTTACCTATGTCGTCGTCACCGGGCACTTTAAACGCGCCGCTATCAGTGGTGCTCAATCCCGGCAACTGAGAGTCTCGCCACAGAAGCATCTGGATAGCGCCATGTACCAACTGGTACGCGACACCGAACTCGCAGGCTCTGCCGCAAAAGGGCACAGCGTGCTCCAGGACAAATATGGGCACTTCGGTGTCCGAGCACAGATCCAGCAGGCTGTCCTCGATCCAGCAACCAACCAATATCCGGCGGGTCGTCAAATTCTGGAATTGAGAATCGTCGTTGATCAGCAGGTTCTGCCAACTCCCCTGACCGTCGCCTCGCCTGTGCCAAACCGAGGGCTCGCGATGTTAGGCCTGGGAGCACTCAATGGCCGCGTCGTCACCTTCCTGGATGGCGTGGCGCAAAACGTCAGTGGTCGAATCATCAAGTCCTCGCCAAACATTGTGCCAGCAAACTCCAACGCAACCTTCAACTACACCATCCGGCTTTTATTTCCCAAGACCATTGCCAACACCATCGCCCCGGCAAGTTTCACTGGCAAGACGTTGCTCATCAACGGACGGGATTTTTCCGGAACAGGTGCAGGACTCAATCTGGCCGGCGGCCCCAGATATGGCCAATTGACCACTCAAGCACTTCTGCCGAACCGTAGTCTTGAGCCCAGCAGTGAATATCGCAATTACCGTCAAGGTGGACTGAACGAAGGATATGATGTTCCGGACTACCAGAATATGGCTATGGCGGCATTGGTCAGTCATCCGACCAATCGTAGCCTGCAATATGTGCTACCATCCTTCCACCGACCAGCACTTTTCAATTACTGGGTCAACAACCGGGCCAATTCCCCCCTCGGTTCATGGCGGGAAACACTTCAACGAATCCTCATGCGCCCCACGCCATGGGAAAATCCTGATTTCTCTGGCAGTAACCCCGGAATGTCATTAGCAGCGATCCTGGTGGATGATGCGCCGGGAACAGCAGGGACGGATGATGACAACAACGGAATTACTGACTACATCGACACCAATGGCAATGGTACGCAGGATCCTGGCGAGCCCATGGATTTTGAAGAACTCTTCTGGCCTGGATCCAATGATAATTTCCAGGCCCTGCTCGGAGCAAATGACGTCTTCCCCTGGGATGTGGACAGTGACGGAGACGGTAAACCCGACAGTATCTGGATCGATCTGGGGTTACCGATTCAGACCGATGAACAGGGACGAAAATACAAACCGCTGTTTGCCATACTCTGTACAGATCTGGACGGCCGTCTGAATCTCAATGCACAGGGCAACCAGATGCACTATTTGGCGGCCGCCACTAACGCTACTGTCGTTACGGCGGGTCCGGCCAATACTGGAGTCGCTGCACGAGGACTAGGTTTCGGACCTGCCGAGATCAACCTTGGTAGCATCCTGCCCAATGTGGCGCAGTATCGTCAGCTGATGGTGGGAGTTCCCAATCAGGCAAATGGTCGCTATGGCAGTAACCAGACTGTCGGGGTCCCAGGCCTGGATCCATTCTCCTATTTCATTTTCCATGACTATCCTATCAGCCACATTGACCAGCAATTCTCGTCATTCCAGACCATCATCGATATTCATGGTGAGTTAGGACGAGGGATTAACACGGCGGGTAATCCTGTTAGTGAAATTGGCGGAGTACCAGCAGCTAATCTGTCCACTTTGAGCAATTACGTTGCTGGCTCAGGATATCGCCATTCGATTGCTGACAATCCGTATGAATTGAACCTGGTCTCGCCCAAAGCGACCGATCAGATTTTCACTCCACAGGAACTGGAAATAGTCCTGCGATCCCAGGATACCGACAATCCTCTGCAACCCTCCCCCGGACCGGATGGCTTTTGGGGCCGTGGTGATCCCAATAACCTGCCTACCGGTGCCTTGGGAGACAACGACGGTGATGGCTTCGACGATGCAGATGATGATAAAAACGGCATCATCAATGACATCAGTGAAGCGTTAGCTGTCGGCTCGGATGACATCATCCTGCGTGAAAGCCATTCGCGCCTGTTCAAGCTGACAAGTGCTTTCAATGGTACCAGTGAAGCGAACCGCCGAGCGGTCACCACCGACAGCTTCGATCCACCTGTCCCCAGCATTCAGATCCCGGATAATCTGCGAGGTTCGGTTGTCTACGGCGACGGAGGTCATGCTGTGCAGTTGCTGCGAGCCAGGATGGCTCAGGATGCTGCGATACAGGCCATGGTTGCTGGTTATACTCCCGTACTTCGTGAATACGCCCTCAATCTGCTCATGTCCTGGTCCAAAGGACCTGACGGGGCGTGGGGAGTGCAGGGAGCCGATGACGATGGAAACGGAGTTCCAGACGATATTCTGGAAGCTGGATTTGCCGGTTCCGATGATACCAGATCACCGCTGCTGGATATTGGCATATTTGATGGACAGAAGATGGACGTCAATCGTCCATTTGGAAATGGACTCGATGACAACGGTGACGCAGTAGTTGACAACTTTATTGAGTCCACGGGGGCAGAACGGTTATGGCCCAACATTTTCAACGCCACGCCCGTCTTTGTTGATCACGACAACGATGGCATCTCGGGCCCAGCAGTCCCGGACGGCGATGCTTTTCTGTCGCGTTACCACTACGCTCGCCAGCTGTACGTACTCACACTTCTGGTAAATGAACGACCGTTGATCGACTTTAACAATAACGGCAACATCGAAGATTACAGCGGTGACAATGTACCTGATGAAACACAGTTCAATATCGCACAATGGGCGGCCAATGCTGTTGATTTTCGTGATGTCGACGTCATCATGACACCTTTTGAATTCGACATGAATCCATTCAACGGTTGGGACGTCGACGGAATTATCGGTACGGCCGATGATGCGCATTCGGACCGAGCGCTGGTCTGGGGTTGTGAACGACCGGAACTGCTCATTAGCGAGTCGAATGTTCACCATGATGTTCGTTCGGAAGACTTGGCCAATGACAACGGGGATCAGCAAACCCTGACCAATGGTGACAATGACTATGATCAGCGGTTGTTACCCAGAAGCGGAGCGTTCTTTGAACTCTACAACCCCTGGTTCAATCCAACCAGCGATGCAGCAGCCCCAGCCTCCGGTTCCTGGGCTCCAGCAGAATTCTATCGGGATGTCACCACCGGAAACTTTGCAAACGGAATTCGACTCAATCAGACAACGCTACGGACCAACAATAACGGACATCGTTCTCCCGTGTTCCGATTGATTGTCGTCAAGGACGTACGAACCAATAACGGAACTGACGATCGGCTAGACGATCCAGATCTGTATCAAACCGCCCAGGATTATCGTGCTATCGAACGAGCGATTTACTTTACGGATAACGTTCTGGTAAACAACGGAAATCCACTCGCAGCAGAAATTCCAACGGGAGCGGCTCAAGGCAATGGCCATGAGCAGTTCTACACAACGCTAACTCCCAGACCTCTTCTCGGTGGCCAATACGCAGTAGTTGGGTCCAGCGGACACTATCAGAACAACAACACCTATACAACCTTTATCGGCCGTAGCACTAACGCTCAGAGCGGCGGTGGTCAGGGACAACTTGATTACGGTAACACCCGTCGGATTGAATTAATTCCAGATCCGAATGTCGTTGTTCAAGCGCGTCTTCATAACAACCTTAACCCGGCTGGACACGGTGATATAACGAACACCAACATTAATGCCACCATCCCGGTCGTCGGTCTACCAATCAACCAGCATATCTATCGCGGCACGGCTTCTCCCATGTCGCTCACGATTACCGAGCCAATTGGTGGATATCCAGAACGAGCCGGTGCTGCCATCGGTCTGGACGGAGAATTAGAACTAAATCCCCCGCGGGACGAACCTCTGGACAGCAGATACGATTTTGATCGAATCGGCGGAAATAACGGAAATATTGGCTTTAGTCGTCGTGCTCTGAGTGTCCGCGGAACGACGAGGAATTTCGCCCGAGTTCACTTGCAACGACTTGCCAACCCACTGCAACCCTACCATCCTGTTACGAACCCTTACCGTACGATCGATAGTAAGGATGTGGATGTCACCGCTTTTAATGGCGTGCAACCAGACTCCCCGAATGACGATTCTATTGAACCGGGCGGGTCCTATCAGTTCTATTCCCGTCAACGTGGTGATCGTGATCGTTATGATCGTGCACGAGGCGTGCCAGCTGACGTGAACAATCTTTGGAAGGTTGAAAATGTTGCTACCCCAGTTCCAGCAGGCGTCTCGGCCGCCGCAGGTAATGACGCCTCGCAAGTTTTCAGGCATAGTCTGAGAACCACTCTGGGATACCTTAACAGCAGTTATGGAGCTCCCAGACCCGATGGCACTCCGCAAGACCAAAATCCTTTCCCCTGGTTACAGTGGAACAATCGTCCCTTCGTCTCCAGCCTGGAAATGATGCAGGTACCCTACCGCAGATCATCACAGCTACTGTTCAATTACTCCTTTAATCTGGGTGGTGTACGTAATCCTTACGCGATTCCTGCCAATGGTGACCCTGCCTTAACAGAATACAACCATCTGTTGAATTTCTTTGAGTCCGGGGACGACACGGCGAACTTCCAGAGGATCTTCGATTACCTGCATACTCCTAGTCCCTATTCCGGAGCCTACACTTATCTCAACCCATTGATGTTTGGATCGGGATATGGCACGGACGAGTTACATCCACCATTCCATAAGATTTCGAACTTCAGAGATCCCGGGAAAATAAACTTCAATACGGTCTTTGACCCAGCTGTCTATCTGGGACTGATGAATGGGCACCTTGGCCCATCCTACAGAGACTGGATCGATTCCCGACGTGGTTATGGGGCTGCTGGTAACAACCTCATCTCCTTCAATACGAGTATGCCATCCTTCTTTACCAATCCATTACGACCTGCAGGCAGTGGCGACATTGTTCCCTTGCAAGGACTGGAACGAACCGATGTAGAACTCTCCATGCTGCGAGATAATCAGGCTGGTACGCAGGCATTGATCACATCCGCCTATGGTGATCCAGCCAGAAATGCTCAACGGAATTCCTCCTTCAAATACCAGAGTCTCCAACGGATGGATAATCTGGTTACGAGTCGGTCCAACGTATACGGCGTTTGGATCACCATGGGATATTTCGAAGTTTCTGCCACTCCTCTATCAACTAACAATCCGGACGGATTCCGACTCGGACAGGAAGTGGGAGCTGCACGTGGAGAAGTACGTCGGCACCGAGCCTTCTACATTATCGATCGCAGTATTCCAGCTGCCTTCGAGCCGGGTGAGAACCACAATGTCGACAAAACGGTCGTTCTTCGGCGATATATCGACTAGCCTGAGCTGGCAGACCGTGGTAACATTCCCAACCCTGCGTACTGGCTAAATGTTCGTTGAACAACCTGTCGTTGTTGCAGATAATGACAGTATTAAGGTAATCACTCTCCCACACTCTCCCAGGAGCTCTTTGGTGTCGTCGGATTCCAGCAGCCGTTTTGATCTTGTCCCCATGACAGGGCCTGCTGCGCACTCCGGTCGCCAGGAAATGGTTTCTTTCTCACTTAGCTCCAGTCTCCCATTACCTGACGTCCTGGCCCTACCAGACGTAACGGAGACGGAAGAAACCGGGGACCTGCCACCAGCGGATGCAATCCACGAGTCGGTAGGAACCAATCCTAATGTACCGATGCGAATCGGCTCGGTCTGGCTCGACGGTGAAAGCCTGATGTGCTCCTGCCCGGACTGTCTTGCTCCGGTCACGATTCGACATTGGCTGATGGTAGCCGACTGCTGGAATTGTAACACGGCTGTCCTGCTCAGCATGGAACAGGAAGAAGCTGTCAGAGCGTTACTTAAAAAGACGGTCGCTCCGGAACCCCGAGTTCGCAGCAAGCCCACGGCACCCGCTCGTCAAGCTGCGGACCTTCCCTGGTACCCGGCCGCCCCTCCCAGTGAAGCGGCTGCCCGTCTGCGGACCATCCTGGTTTACGAAAGTAACATGCACTGGGCAAAGCGTGCTTTCAACCAGACACCCGCCTGGATCATCAGTCTGCTGGGGCACATTCTCGCCCTGATCATTCTCGGGTTACTCTATGACTCCAGTGCCGATGAAGGTGAATTCATCACTTTGTCTGTGGTCGTGGGGGACATCGATAGAGAAGGGGGCTACGTCAACAAGCTCACAACTGATGCAGAAGAAAATTATGACCTGCCACCTCCCGAAAATGTCGACCCCAACAATCCGGAAGAAATGGAGAAGGTAAATCAGGATCGTGAAGTGGCCGAGGAACTGCAGAAAGATTTCGATACCGACAATCCTAATCTTCCAGACATTGATTCTGTCAAGCGGCGAATCAATGAGGCCACAGGCACAAACAAGACCATTCTTGCCCGGGATCCCCGAGTGCGCAAACAGGTTGTAGCTCGCGAGGGAGGAACCTCTGCCACCGAAGCCGCGGTCGCTCGCGGCCTGCAATGGCTCGCGCGGCATCAGGAACCGGGAGGACACTGGAGCCTGCATAAATTCAATGCCCAAGCTGGATGCTCCTGTCAGGATCCGGGGCGAGTCATTTCCGATGCCGGTGCTACCTCACTTGCGCTACTCCCTTTCCTGGGCGCAGGCCAAACACACATCGCCGGAATGTACAAAGACGAAGTCCGTGCTGGCCTGGATTATCTCCTGGATAATCAGGCTCCCAACGGAGACCTCAGTACTGGCGCCCGAGGAAACACGCGGATGTATTCGCACGGCCAGGGTGCTATCGTTCTCTGTGAAGCCTATATGATGTCCGGCGATCAACGATTAAAACAACCTGCCCAGAATGCTATTACGTTCATCATCGCCTCACAACACCATCAGGGAGGCTGGCGGTACAATCCAGGGCAACCCGGAGACACCAGTGTTGTCGGCTGGCAGATCATGGCACTTCAGTCCGCCAGAGCCGCTGGACTTCAGGTCCCCAATTCCGTGCTGCAGAAGGCGAACCAATTCCTCAACAGCGTCCAGGCTCCCAATCAACTTTACGCGTATCAACCGCGTGTTTCACCGACTCATGTCATGACTGCCGAAGCAATCCTCTGCCGCTACTATCTCGGGCACGGACGTCGAGCTTCCACAATTGATACAGGAATCAACTATCTGGTCGACAATCACCTTCCCAAAAAACAGGCCATGAATATCTACTATCTGTACTACGGCACTCAGGTCATGCACCACTACGGCGGACCTGAATGGGAATTGTGGAACGATCAGATGCGAGAACTACTCATCGAGACGCAGCACGTAGATGGGCACCGGCGAGGAAGCTGGACTCCGAGAGAAAACCATGACCGTCAGGGAGGCCGGTTATACGCCACGGCGATGGCAATCTGCTGCCTCGAAGTCTATTACAGACACCTTCCCATCTTCCGGAAATTCGAAGTCAAGTAACTGCTCCGAGTCGAAACGTTATTTGTTTCCCTTGAGAAAATCGGGCGGCTTGAACTCCACCGGCTTGTCATCCTTTTTCCCGTCTTCCTTGGGTTTCAGATTGAGACCACCCGCATTGGGATTGCCCAGGATGACTTTGTTTCCCACCTGTCCTCCATTCGGATTCGCGATGGCATTGCCGTTACCATTCGCGTTGGCCGCTGCATTCGCCTCCACGGCCTGCTCCATCTTCAGCTGCTCAATCGGTACTGCCTCGTTGGCTGCCGAGGAAATATCGATCAGCAGGTAACCGGACCAGAAAAACGGGTGGGATGTATCAATCGGAGCGTTGAAGTCGCGAGCACGAGGTTCTTTTTCCGGATCTGATTTCCCCGAACGCAAGGTATTGATGGCAATTTGCCAAGCCTGGTCCGCTTGCACGTCACGTGATTTCTCCAGGAAGTCTCCCATCAACTTATAGGTCGACTCGCCGCCGACTCGCCAGCGACTCAGAGCAACCGTCCGTGAACCACTCGCCAGCATACCCACCGCCGCCAGAAAGATTTCGTTTCCACCACCGTGCTGCTTCAATCCTGCCTCTGCACCAGTTCGAAAGCCAGGAAGACAGACAACGTCACAACCGCTCCAGGGGATTCTCATCCACTGCTTTAAGGAACTGTCCGTTCGCCCGGGCACCACGCTCCAGTCAAAACTTGCACTCTGAGTACCAACCAGGTCCTGGAAAACTACCATCTGATTGCTGATGGGTCCCAACTGAGCTCCTGTTCCCGGGAACTGAACAGGGAGTACTTCCGCTGTGTTGATCCGGTCAGTAAACCCTTTGAGCAGCTCTGCTCGCAATGCCTCGTCATCGTCCAGTGCAAACGGTCCATCGACCACACTGGTGCGAGTTACCGGGCGGTTATTCCTGCCGTCACCAAGGACCAGAGAAACGGTCGGGCTGTAACGTACCTGATGAGTGGCAATGAGCGGGTTTTCGCCAAGCGGAAGCAATTCAAAAGGTACGTACCAGAGAAATCCATCCGGGACAATCACCACCTGACGACCGGCATCAAACGGATTCTCCTGAACATTTCCAAAGATGGCGTTTTGAATTTTTGCTAAACTCTGCTTCCAATCCTCTTTGGCAAGAATCGCGGGAGTTACCTGCGTATTGCCGTCAAAATGCCCCATCTGGCGATACATCGTTCGTAAAGCGGTCAATATCGCCGCTGGCGATCCAATCCGCCAGCTCTGGTACTTTTCATTGGAAAGCATGAACCCGTAGAGTGTCCGCTTGGTTCCAAAAAACGAAATGACAACCTGGTTAGGAGGCAGGTTTGCCTTGAACTGTTTCATGTTGTACAGCGGAGGAAAACAGAACTCGGCCGGATTCGGCTCCAACGCCATTCGCGACAAATACGACTCCTGATAGGTTGTCCCCTGTGTCAGCAAAGAGAAGGTTTGCTGCTGAACTCCTGCATCATCAGGCTGCTGCGGATCCAAGGGCAAGTCTGCCACCTTGGTTAAAAGCTGATCCAATACCTGTCGGTTATGCTGGTAGTCGGGATATCTGTTTAACAGAGCCTGCCGTTGCTGCTGAGCATTTTGCGACAGTAAATCTTCGGGACCTTCCAGAATCCAACGCAGACTCAGAGCACGTCCACCCATGGGAAGTGTCTTGTAAAACCGATGCCGCCGAATCCTGTCGGTAATCTCTACAGCACGTTCCGTTTCTTTCCGGTTCATTGCCAGCTCAAACCAGCGTTCCATGGTCAACTCGTGATCCGACAGCAGATACTTCAATGTATCCCGCGGACTATAGACCCAGTCAATTGGTCCTGGATCGCGTAATACCCGTGCATAAACCAGATCGGCAGTCTTTTCTGTAATAGAACCGTTCTTGAAGAGAGCATCCGCATGGGCGATCTGTAACAACCAGGGCGACGCATCTGACTGGTACTTCAAAAGTTGACTCATTACCTGCTGCCCGGCAGACAATTCCCGTTTTTGAAATGCCGACAATGCATTAACGAAGAGCAAACGCGCACCAATTTCCCCCGATCCCATGTCAGCCCGGTTGATGACAACCTGAGCTTTTTTGAGGAAGATATCCGCCTGCTGATGCTGTTCACTGGCCACAGCACTTTCAGCCATCGACGTATAGGTAGAGGCTTCCAACCATTCTGATTCCAATCGTGCGTAACCGGCAATTTCGGCCATACCGGGAAAAGCACCTGGTAGCTCACCAGCCGATTGATTCTTGATGCCCCAGCGAACTGCCTCCTCAATCACATCGTATCCCTCGTATATGGCTGCCATGATGGTAGCCTCTTTAAAGTAATTCGCAGCCTGCTGATACTGCTTCTGCTCGAACGCCAGCTTTCCCAATTCCAGTAACGCCAAGCCCGACAATTCGTGGTCCAATCGCCCAAATGAAATCGATGCCTGCAGCTCCGAGACGGCAGCCTGAGAATTACCGACAGAGTGCTTTGCCGCTCCCAGCATCAGACTAATCCAGCCCTGCGTCCAGTGATTCGGTGCCGCAGGACGCGACTCCAATGCCTCGACCACCCGATTGGTCAACGGCGATAACCTGCAGGTCACTCCCAGTAGCTCTGTTCTGCGGCGAATGGACAAAGTCAGGCAACGCACGATTTCCCGCGCGTTGATCGGAGTCAGCATGGCTGGTTGAATTACCCCACCCTGTTGCAGAGCAAGAAAGTTGTCCAGTCGCCCACGAAATATGGTGACCGCATCTGGTGTCTTGCCTAATACCACCTGGCGGGTCGAAGGGCCCCAAGTAACTCTCTGAGTCGGCCGGAAGCTCTGCGGTAGAACATTCGGCATGTGAAGACGCAGCATCCACTGAGGATTATTAGCGAATAGACTCAGTGCCATATCATATTGCTGCAGTGCCTGACGAGCCTGACCCATCTGGTAAAAACACTCGCCCAGCATCGCACGATGGCAAACGCTGTCAATCCATTCACCTTCCGGTGACTTCACACGCGATGCGCGGTTAAACCCGGTCGCAGCCGAGCGAAACTCACCTTCATAGAATTCCGCCATCGCTAACCAATAGTCCGACCTCGGGTAACCAGAGGAACCTTGCGCAAAGACGCGACCTGTACTGAAAAGGCTCAATAAGAAGCAGAAGCCAACGACCGCGAATTTCATCTCCAGCGACCAGCAAGACACGGTCGCTCTGTGGTTGCTCAAACGCTTGTCCCATCTGTAATTTCCGGACTTCATGGATCCCTGTCCCCTGTAAATACGAATGACTGTCCAAAACCAAATGGAGCACCGAGGACTCCAAGCGGGCAGTTCAATCCACTTCTATTATCGGTGGTTGTCTGTGCAGTGACTAAGCGGCTTCTAGTAATGATAGGAAGTGCACTGCGATTAATTCCAGTAAATTGCGCAGCTTATCAATAACACATTTCCCTAAACCACCCATTCACCCCATCTCTCGACTCTGGTGAGCTAACGGGGACCTGTAAACTGTTTCCAGATAAATAATTACTTTTATGACAATTTGGTCAAAGAAGCTGCGGATCGCGGACGATTTGCAATCCAGTTAAAGAATGAACCTCAGTTCAACATAGGTACACCTCCACACCAGGAAGTGAAACAAGTTTTAAAATGTCCGCTAAATTCAAACAACGATTTTTCCAAGTCAACAAAGTTGCAGTCGTCCTGGCCCTGCTCAGCCTGAACGTTCTGACCGGCTGCCAAAGTCAAATTGGTGGCCAGACGCTACCCAGCCCTCACTACCTGACGGACGATGTTCAGTACTTCGCACCATCCGGCGAAATGAAGCTTCAACGTGAAGCAGCCGTGATGCAGGAGTACCAGGCGCAGCGAGAAGCTGCCGGTAACTAACAAGTCAACTCAACTATTCCGATTCTTCCCCCCCTCCAATCGGAATAGCTGACAGACGATTGAAGACCACCATCCGATTCCCAGAATCTGATGGTGGTTTTCATCTGCGCAATAAAAAACAGCGTTAGCCGGTTAAGATCCAACGCTGCCTACTGACCTCTATCGGTCGTTGATTCTATTTCAGTATTTCGTGAAGCTGGAAATGGAACTTGCCCAGCTTCCCGCCATAATTTCCAGCACCAATTCGAACGATGTCCTCGCCGGCTGCCGCATGGATCACAGCTTTCATCGCCTCAGCCACCGCTTGCTCTGAAATGCCATCCACCACAATTTCATAAGCTGCAACCGTATCGGGATGCAGTTTCGACTCCACACGTCCGCGTAACGTCGGACAATATGCATCAGAGGTTGAAGCTGGTAACGCTTTATAAATGGAACCTACCTTACTACCGGATCGTGCTACGCCACCTGGAAACGGAGCGATGGCACCGACGGTTGCCGCAACGGCTTCGGCACCGCGCCGAGCGGCAGCCAATGCAGCTGTTTTGCACGTCCCCTGTAAAATAACATTGCCACCAGCCACTCCAGCGCGGACATGCAAAGTATCCTGCACCAGAAACTCACCGTCCATAACGGGAATCCGCCAGTAACGGTCATCGCCCAGAATCTTGGCTTTCTGAAAACCGTCGCCGAAAAATCGTATCTGCTTCCCTAGAGAAACCTTTTTATCACCGTCAGGTAAACCGTCAAAAACGGACGTCGACGGACATGTCATCACACACTGACCGACTCGGTTAGGGACAGCTTTTTGCAAACCATCTGTCGAAAATCCAAAGATCAAAACAGCGGCACCCACTCGACCATCCGGCGTCTCTTCGGCCGACAAATACTGTTCGACCCCCGCCTCGGCATCACAGGCAATCACCGAGGAACTATAACCGGTCAACTCTTTCAAACCAGCTTCCAACCAGTATTCATCGTCGGCCGTAACAATCAGCCGGACATATTTCATGCCAAATGCTTCGGCAAAAGTATCTTCAATTTCGGTATTACCGATTTTCACAATGGGTCACTCCAGAGTCATTGATCTGCCTGAATGCAGGTGGAATTTATATAGTTATGATGACTACACCCCGTCAGATTGCCAAGTAGCTAACGAATCGGCAGATAGATTCTTCCAATTCAAAATCAGGGGATATAATAAAGTCAGTCGACCGTTAGTTTGGTTAAGTTTAGATGTTCCTGCAACGATTCATGCAGGCCAAAAAGTACCGGGTAACTTCCGGAAGGTCTGCAAAAACAGAGATGACTGAAGATGAGTGAGCAATTTAATGCCTATCGGAAATGGCTAGGAATTCCTCCCGAACAACAACCTCCCAATCACTATCAATTACTGGGGATCGGTGAATACGAATCCGACCCCGATGTCATTGAAAATGCAGCCGACCGACAGATGGCTCATGTTCGCACGTTTCAGTCGGGGCCGCACAGCGACGATTCCCAACGGATTCTTAACGAAATAACGCAAGCCAAGCTCTGCCTGCTCAAGCCGGACAGCCGAGCGGCCTACGAAGCGAAGATTCGATCCCAGAAACCGGTCACCGCTCCTCCTACCATCCCCACCGGCGAACGCGCCATTCCCGTCTCTCCGTCCCAGCCAACCCACCCTGGTATGTCCCCTATGGCCCCTCTGGCCCCTCCTCGAGCTATCCCCGTTGGCTCAGCACACGAACAGCCAATCAAAGTCCGCCCTGCAGAGACACCAATTCGCGTGACGCCCGATAACCCAACTGCCCAATTACCCGGTATCGCTCAGCCCAATGCCAAAACCGTCACCCGCCGAGCAAGGCGAGGGCGACGAAATGCCGGAGTCCCCTGGATTCTGATTCTGGGAGTGCTCTTCGGCGTCGGTTCCCTCATCGCGATTGGTATTATCATTTTGCGAGCCACTGGCGTTACCCTGGAATAGAACAATGAGCCAACCACGTTTACTACTTTCCGACGTAGCCTGGCCCGATACCACCATTGAACAGCAGTTGTGCGATGAGGCAGGTGTCGAGCTGGTAATTGCTTCTGATGCTACCGAAGAAACACTGACTGAACTGGCGAGCAAATGTGATGGAATCGTGACCTGTTGGGCCAATATCACAGAAAACGTGATCGCCGCCGCAGGAGATCGATGCCGAGTTGTCAGTCGCATGGGAATCGGACTCGATAATATCGATGTCGATTACTGTACCCGGCAGGGAATCCCGGTCACCAATGTGCCCGACTATTGCCTGCAGGAAGTTGCCGAACATACCGTGGCCTGCATCTACTCGCTCGGCCGGCATATCCACACCTACCATCTGGATAGCAAGGATGGTAAATACGAACGTGAAGTCACTCCACCGCTACGACGCCTGAAAGGTCAGACGGTAGGAATCATCGGCCTGGGGAATATTGGAAAACGAGTTGCCGAACTGACGAAAGCGCTGGGGTTTCGCGTCCTTGGGTATCGCCGTGATATGACAAAAACTGTCCCCGGTGTTGAACTCTTACCACTCGATGAACTCATATCCAAATCTGATTTCGTTACACTTCATCTGCCACTGACCGACAGCAATCATCACATGATCGCCGCCAAACAGTTTCAACAAATGAAGCCAACCGCTTATCTGATCAATACGGCGCGTGGCGGCCTGGTCGATCACGCTGCATTGGCGGCAGCACTGGACGCCAAAGAATTAGCAGGCGCAGCACTCGATGTCCAGGACCCTGAACCTCCCGATCTGGAAACTGCCCCGTACGATGACCAACGAGTCATTGTCACACCCCACGCAGCCTTCGTTTCTGAGGAATCACTGATCGAGCTCCGCCGTAGCAGTGTCCAGAATGCACTTGATGTCCTGCTCACAGGTGACTCGGACAAGATCGTTAATCGACCAACCTAGCCAAGCAGTTCTTTCACGACCCGGGCGCCAGTAACTTCCGGATCCGTCAATCGCTCGTTACGCCCGCGGTGCGGATAGGCCAGCACAGTATGATCCAGACCTAACTGATGCAAAAACGTTGCGTGTAAATCGGGTACGCTAACCCTGTTCTCGACAGCTGCATATCCAAATTCGTCAGTCGCCCCATAGGTGAATCCTGCCTTGAAACCTCCTCCTGCTACTAAAGTCGTGAAGGCGTTTCGATTGTGATCCCGACCGTTGGCATTTTCGGTGATCGGCAGCCGACCGAATTCACCAGACCAGACAATGATTGTCTCCTCCAACAGTCCCCGATCCTTCAAATCTTGCACTAAGGCTGCCGAGGGCTGATCGACATGAGCCGAAATCGTCTCGATCTGGTTCTTCAGATCATTGTGACTATCCCATGGCTGGAATGATGGTTTGAGCGGTGGAAACACCTGTACGTATCGCACTCCAGCTTCAATCAATCTGCGTGCCATGATGCAACGCGTAGCATATCCCCTGGTTGTTGGATTATCCATGCCATACATTTTCAACGTAGCCTCAGACTCGTCCGACAGGTCAAGAATCTTTGACGCTTCAAGCTGCATCCTGGCCGCCAGTTGATAATTCTTCATCCTGGCGACTAATTCACTTTCCAACGGGTGCTCCTGCAAATGCTTCCTGTTGAAATACTCCAGCACCTTGAGGTTCCGCTGCCGCACCTCGTCTTTCTGTTCTACCGACGGTTTAAGATAAGCAATCGCGTTTCCGGATGAGCTGAATTCTGTTCCCTGATATAAGGCCGGCATCCAACCGCTCGACCAGACCGTCTTTCCCGAGGTGTTATAGCCTGCAGGATCACGCAGCACCACATACCCGGGAAGATTCTGATTTTCACTACCCAACGCATAGGTCAGCCAGCTCCCGATGGCCGGAAACCCAAAGAACGGCTTACCACTTTGAAACATACTGATCGCAAACGGATGATTGTTGTTGACCGTATGCATGGACCGGATCATGCACCATTGATCTGCCTGAGCTGCCATGTGGGGCAGTGGCGAAGCAAAGTCCATCCCGCAGTCACCATATTTCTTAAACGCCCAGGGGGAGCCCAACAAAACGTTTTTATTATTTAACTGAAACGTCTCCAGGTTTTCTGGATGTGGATTACCTGCCTGTTCATTCAATAATGGCTTGGGATCAAACAGGTCCATCTGGCTGGGGCCACCATTTTGAAACAGCTGAATCATCGAAGTCGCTTTCGCTTTGTGATGCCCGTGGCGAGGCAGCAGATCGAATGGTTTCAGCTTAGCCGGAGACTGAACTTCTTCACCTGCGGCATCCTGTTGCAGCAAGTGCGCAAGTGCCATCGCCCCGATACCAGTGCTGATATCGGAAAGCCAGGCTCGTCGTGTTCGTTTATCTAACTGCACGATGTACTACTCCACATACAGGAACTCATTGCTGGCCAACAGCATATGGCACAATTCAGTAAAAGCGGCAGCCTCTGCCTCTGGCACTCCCTCAGTCCCACCAAGTGCAGCTGCTTGCTCGTTGACAAACTTCAGACAAACTTCAACCTCCTCCGCATGGGGATAGCGAGCAAACAACCTCAAATAGACATCTTCAATTGACTGCGTTAAAGATTTCTCGGAGTAACATCTGACGGATAACGCCTCCGCAGAATCGGTGGCGAAGGGACTATTGAGCAAAGCAAATGACTGCAATACCGTTGTCGAATGAACTCGCTGTTCGCAACTAACAGGCATCAGCGGAGAATCAAAGGTCTCCATAAACTTGAGTGGATAAACACGGCGATGGAACAAATAGACACTGCGACGCAGATGGCCGCCGTCGGGCACAGGTGGCACATCGGAAACGCCATCGTTGGGTGTCGATAGCCTCACCGGCGGGCCAGACTGACGGTTAACAAGCTGGCCGCTGGCAGCCAGCAGAGCATCCCGAATGATTTCTGATTCAAGTCGACGCAGATTCTGCCGCCACAAAAGATCGTTCGCCGGATCAACAACTTCTGCCGGATGGTCAGCGGCAAGCCGTTTGGATGATTGACGGTACGTGCGACTGTTCAATATCAGGCGGTGAACATGCTTGAGACTCCAACCGCTGCTGCGAAACTCGACAGCCAGCCAGTCCAGCAATTCCGGATGAGTCGGCCCGCTGCCGGAAACACCAAAATTATTCAGAGACTTCACGATGCCCGAGCCAAAGTGATGACTCCAGACCCGGTTCATAATGACACGCGCAGTCAAAGGATTCTCCGAACTCACCAGCCAGTCAGCCAGCTCTCTCCGCGGAGCCACACCTTCTTGAGGATAGGCCGAATCCACAGGACGCATTGCTTCGGGGGGAGCAGGTGACACACTGATGCCAGGACGATCCCAGAGTCCTCTTCTCAACACGCGTGATTCCCATGACTTATCCGTAGCCAATAGGACAGGAACCTTCTCATAAGAACTCAGGCGTTCTCGTTGATGCTGTAACGCCTGCTGCAATTCGGTAATCCGAGCTTCCTGACCGCTCTGCTTTGCCTCGGCCAGCTGCTTATTAAGCATTGCAATCTGAGCATTCGCTTCACCATTCACACGATCGATCTCTGCTCGTCGTTTTGCACCCACAGTAGGAAGCCAACGGTTGACTGGATTTTGCCAGGCATCCACGTCATAACCATCTTCAAAATAGGCCATCAGGCTGAAATAATCACGCTGAGTAATACCATCAAATTTGTGATTGTGACAACGACTGCAATGCATCGTCATACCAAACAAGGAACCTGATACCATTTCCATTAAATCAAAGAGGACATCATAGCGTTTGGCCTTACCGTACTGAGCTTCACTGGTGTGGTCTTCGACATTCCGTAAAAAACCAGTGGCCGTTAAACGCGACAGGTCAGCGGCAGTAAACGGTTCGCCGCTTTGCCAATCCACCATCGTGTCTCCTGCCAGCTGTTCGGTCAGAAACGTATTCCAGGGCAAATCCCGATTGTGAGATTGGATAATGTAATCGCGATAATGCCACATTCCTTCATGCTCATAGATCGTACTGGCATCCCCGTCGTACAAACGGTTATCAACGTAACCGACCGCATCCATCCAGTGCCGTGACCAACGTTCTCCGTAGGCAGGGTCAGCGAGCAGGCGTTCAACCAATCGCGCATAAGCATCGGGGCGATCGTCTGCCATGTACTCAGCAACCTGGTCTGCCGGTGGAGGTAATCCCAGCAAGTCAAAATAAACTCGTCGCAGCTCTGCCTCACGATCCGCAAACCTGGAAAACGATAATCCATTGGCCTCCAGCCTGGCCAACACAAAACTGTCGATCGCTGTTTCCAGCAATTGCGGTGACTGGACTTCCGGCAAGGAAGGCCGCACAGGCTGCATGAACTGCCACTGTTGTCGTACTTCCTGTTTAACAAAAGAACGCGGAGGAAGATTGCTTGGAGGCGTTTCCGATTTGGCGCCTGTCTGAATCCACCGGTGGATCACCTGTTTTTCCTGAGGTGTCAGCGGTTCTTCTCCTGCCGGAGGCATTTCATTGCGACTGACCAGAAAATGTACAAAGCTCTGGTTCGGACTCCCGGGTACCAGAGCCGGGCCACTCTCACCACCAAATCTGATCTTGTCGACACTCGTTAATTCCAGGCCTCCCTGAGGATCATCTGATCCATGACAGTGAATACATTTGTTTTCCAGAATCGGAAAAACATCCGACTCAAAAACCGGAACCTCGGGCCACACCGGGTCATCCATGGAAACCGAAAACTGGACAATCGTGCCGTCTCCGTGATGAGCAGTTCCGGGCTGGTCAGGTTGACAGTCAATGATCAAATACAGAAATCCGTCTACCTCCAGCTCGATCTCTTTCAAACTTAACGAGACTCTACCCTGTGACACTTCATCGTATTTAAGAGCACCTTGTGCCAGCACGCGCGGCTCGGCATTGGTACTCGAGGGTGCGGAGCCCTGCTCAACAAACCATCTGATCCCTGCTGTATCCTGACAACACTTCTGGTGATGCTTCACCATCAGGTCAACGCGAGCTATCCCGGCTGCCGGGCTCTTGAACGCCAACACAACAGGATGATTCAAACCGGGGCCGACCAATATATCTCCTTTTTCAAAGGGGAGATCGTTTCCGACTTCACGACGAGCGGTGTGAATCCCGATGAACGGAGATTGATTGCCGGAATCGGCAATCGACCAGCCTGAAATCGGCTCGTCATAGATCGTCGTATCATGGACCGGAAGTGGTTTGAATGGCGCTCGATTCGTTGTCGAGTTATCCTCGGCATAAAGAAACTGAAAGACGGGCGCCTCTTCCGTCTCTTTCTGGAACGACGTGGATGTCAATTCCCATTCCACCGTCTCAGCACGTAAAACGGTGGGAACGAATGCGAGTATCAGCAGCAAAAGGACTCTAACAGACATCCTGCCATTCTAATTCACTTCCGTGCCCGAAGCGAAATTATGGGGGCCCTAAAACCTGCAGGACGAAGGGCCTGATCCCGCTAGCCACGCGCGGTCAGCGAACGGCGTGCCGCCAGAGCTCGTTCGACTGCTTCTTCGGGAGTATCCGCCAGCACGGTCATATGCCCCATCTTGCGGCCAACCCGAGCTTCACGTTTACCGTACAAATGCATTTTGAGATTTGATTCAGCTAGCGCAGCCGACCAGTTTGGTTCACCATCCTGCCATAAATCTCCCAACAGGTTTACCATCGCCGCGGGACGTTTCTGCTGGGCAGAACCCAGAGGCAGGCCGCAAATGGTCCGTACCTGTTGCTCAAACTGGCAGGAAAGATGAGCGTCTACGGTGAGGTGACCCGAATTGTGAGGGCGAGGAGCTAATTCATTGACCAGCAGTTTGCCATCGTTGGCCAGGAAGAATTCGACACATAGCACGCCAATCACATCCAGCTCGGTCATGATCTTACGAGCGATTTCCCGAGCCTCTTCGGCAACGGCGGGGGCCAGGTTAAACGGAGTAACCGAGACATCCAGAATGTGATTGTGATGCCTATTCTCCATTGGCCCGTAGAAAGCCAACTCGCCGTCATGCCCGCGGGCTGCAACCACCGACAGCTCCAACTCGAAATGAACAAATCGCTCCAGAACGGCTTCGGCATTATCGATCTCGTTCCAGGCGGATTCCAGATCGGCAAGCGATTCCACCTTCACCTGTCCCTTGCCGTCATAACCCCAGGCAGCAGTCTTGAGTACTCCGGGCAGCTCTTCTTCGGTTACCTGCTCGAGATCTTCCCGAGTCTGAATGATCCGAAAGGGAGAGACGGGGATTCCTGCTGAACGTAGAAATGTCTTTTCTCGCACGCGCTGCTGCGCCGTATACAGCACGCGGCCTGCTGGATGAACCGGAGCGAACCGCTCAACGGCATCTATCGTCGCGGCGTGTACGTTCTCAAATTCAAAGGAGACGACGTCGACCTGTTGAGCAAAGGCTGCGACCGCATCCAGGTCGTCATAGTTAGCCTGCACTTCCAGATCTGCTACATGTCCGGTGGGCGAGTCACTGTCAGGAGAAAATACATGAACGCGGTATCCAAGTCGTCTGGCAGCAATAGCGAACATGCGTCCCAATTGTCCGCTACCCAACATACCGATTGTTGCTCCGGGCAAAATCGCTCGGCTCATAGTTGGGAATCCTCCATCACCTTACTGGTTTGCTCGTTGGCAAAGTCATGAAGTTTGGTACGCAACTCGGCACACTCATTGGCGAGTACTCGCACCGCCAAAAGTGCGGCATTCTTAGCACCAGAGTCCCCAATGGCCAGCGTCCCTACGGGAACACCGCCCGGCATCTGCACGATCGATAAAAGTGAATCCAAACCTGACAGGGCACGAGATTTTACGGGCACTCCGAGGACTGGCAACGTGGTGAGTGAAGCCACCATCCCTGGCAGATGAGCCGCACCGCCGGCACCCGCGATAATCACCTTCAACCCTCGCTCTTCCGCGGTTTTGGCATATTCCACAAGCCACTCGGGAGTCCGATGAGCGGAAACAACGCGGCATTCATGGGCCACGCCGAATTGGGTAAGAATGTCCCGAGCATGTTCCATCGTGGGCAAATCAGACTTGCTCCCCATGATGATACCAACAAGTGGTTCCGTGGATTCTGACACTGGATTTCTCCTTAAACCGATCTGCCAGTTCGCTTCAGCAATGAACCGGCCGAAATTTAAGTGTTTCATTATACGAAACTACCGTTATTTACATAGTGGCGAGCGTGCTCCACCATCGACGACCAAACTTTGACGTCATGTACCTTTCTACGGTAAAGTCAATCAGCAGCGGATAATTCAACGCGGATCTGTTATTGCCGGCAAAATTAGTTCGATGAAGTATGACGACCCCGACTATCACTGGAACAACGATTTTCCGGCCAGCGCGGCCGAGGACAACGCCCTGACCCACATGGGGTTTTTCTTCGCCTGGGCGTTATCCCGTGAGCTCGTCAACGATTTCCATCATGAAGCAGACTCGGCCGAGTCACTCGAACGTGTTTCCCAACGGCAAATGTCTGGCAGAGAGTACGTGATCCAGTTCTGTGGCTCACGGCTTACCGATGGAGATTTCACCGATAGGGGTAACGCCTTTGTCCAACAGTACTACATCAAGCGGTACTTCAGTGATTACTGTAAAGCGTTTGAGTTAACTCATGAGACGATCTACCATGTGGAGGACAATTGGGATAACGCTGACAAGATCGCGTCCGCGCTCGACGAACGATTCGCAAAGTGGAACCAACGACAAAGAGACCAGCAGGTTCAGCTGCGTGGCCCCCCACTTTCGCCTGAACCTGAATGAAACAAAGATGCCATCGCGGTAAGATGATGGCAGAGATTGATTCTCGTTCGAAAGTCAAGGAAGTCTAAATGCGTCACGGTTCCAATATTAATCCACCGAATCGGTTTGAGACCGTTCACGAGGAGCCAGACCTTGAGCATGTCGAATGGGATCGCGAGCATCTTCGCACCCTCACCAATCGCAAAATCGAATACCTTCCAGACGCTTCCAACAGCATTGTCTCCGAAAATAAATCACCAGACATTCCATTCCGCTACAGCATCAATCCTTACCGTGGCTGCGGGCATGCTTGTCCCTACTGCTACGCGCGGCCCAGCCATGAATTGCTTGGGTTCAACGCAGGTCTGGACTTCGAAACAAAAATCGTCGTTAAACATGACGCCGCAAACTTGCTGCGGGAATTCCTGGCAAAGAGTTCCTGGAAGCCCGAGCCGATTACGTTTTCCGGAGTCACCGACTGCTACCAACCCGCGGAACGAAAATTCCAACTGACGCGGCAATGCCTGGAAGTGGCACTCGAGGCCCGGCAACCGGTCAGCATTATCACTAAAAATGCTCTGATCACACGCGACCTCGACATCCTCCAACCACTCGCCGAAAACAATCTCGTCCACGTCTACCTCTCAATCACGTCGCTCGATCCGCAGTTAACGCGGGATATGGAACCTCGGACCAGTATCCCCGCTGCCCGTTTACGAGCCGTCCGGATGCTGGCAGACGCCAAGGTTCCGGTAGGCGTAATGACATCACCAATCATTCCAGGTCTGAACGAATCCGAAATCCCGCAGATACTACAGGCGGCAAAGGAATCAGGAGCCACTACCGCCAACTACATCCTGCTGCGACTGCCGCTAACCGTAGAACCAGTATTCATCGAATGGCTGCAGCGAACGCAGCCAACCCGAGCGGACAAGGTGCTCCAAAGAATCCGGGAAACCCGTCAAGGAAAAATGAACAGCGCCGCCTGGGGAGAGAGAATGGTAGGCACCGGCGAGATCGCTGAACAGATCAAGACCATGTTCCGAATCTTCAGGCGAAAATATGAGCTGGATCAGAAAATGCCACCACAGAACTGCGAACTATTTCGACCTCCCATTCCAAAATCCGGCCAAAGGCGATTATTCTAATATCAGCTGGTTCCATCACTCGCCAACCCAAATAACGACGACCCGCAGGTAATGCACACAATGCTCGACCTCTTCAAACGTAAACTGTTCAAGATCATCTTCTGGATGTTTGTACTGTTTGCACTTCCCTTCTCTGTCCTCATGCTGGTCGGCAGCCAACGGTACATCTATCGCGCCGAAATCAGAATCGATGCTGCGATCGAAGTCATCTTTCCTTACCTGCATGAACCGGAGCGGGTCATCCAGTGGCAAGCCAGCGTTAAATCCATCACTCCCATGGATCCTGAATTTAATCTCCCTGGTCATACCGCCTTGATGGTGTTGCAAAGCGAAGGTTCAGAACACACCGTACCGATCACCATCGAAGATATATTCCCCAGCACACAGCTGATCACCTCCAGCGAAACGAACGTCTTTAAAACGCAAACCACCTGGGAACTCAAACCACACGGCAACCAGACTATCATACGTCAGGAAGTCGTCTGCTTTTACAGCGGCATCGGCAGGCTGATGGCCCCCTTCCTGTCCGACGAGGCAGAACGACAACTCCGCGAAGATCTGGAAATACTAAAGGCAACCGTGGAAAAGGTGCATGCCAAGTCATGATTCCTCTGGTCAGCAAAATTACCATATACCCTCTCAAGTCCTTTGACGGTGCCGACCTGGAATACTCCGATGTTCTGCCCTCCGGCGCACTCGAACATGACCGTGAACTGGCTCTGGTTGATACCGACGGAAAATACTTCAACGCCAAGAACTATCCCGAAGTCCATCTGTACGAAAGCCAATTCCACAACAATTGGTACAGCTCAGTCATCAGCAAACCTGCAGACGGCGCCATGGAGTTTTTCGATCTACGCTCGGATCACGACCGCCTGCTCACCTGGATGCAGCAATTCCACCCCGAACTCGACACGCTGCAGCACAATCCCATGACCGGAATTCCCGACGATCTGGAGGCCAACGGACCTACGATTATCAGTGACGCAACACTCGAAATGGTGGCATCCTGGTTCGGTGACATGACCGTCCGTGAGATTCGTCAACGGTTACGTCCTAATATCGAAGTGACCGGCGTCCCACCTTTTTGGGAAGACCAGCTGTGGGCCAGCCAGAAACCTTTCTCTATCGGTAACGTCCGCTTGCTCGGCACCAACTCCTGTCAACGCTGCGTCGTCCCCACTCGCTGCTCACAGACCGGCGAGATAACTCCACGGTTTGCCGACATCGTCGCTCGCCAGCGTCAGGCTTGCCTGCCAGACTGGAGCGACCCCGCGCATTTCAATCACTACTATCGCCTGAGCACCAATACAAAACTGACCGACGATTGCGATGGCGGCAACATCAGCCTGGGAGATGAAGTTATTCTCTCAATGGATTAACTCCCTTCCAAACAATGACTCACGCTATGCACTCACCTATCGACCATCTTATAATTGACTACCGTCAAGAATGAATCTATTTCCAGGATCACAAAACATGCTCAGACTGGGCGAATTCAAAAGTCGAAGCTGTGACGGAGTCTCCAGACGCGCCTTTGTGCAGGCTGGTGCAGCACTCCCGTTAACAGCAATGCTCTCCAGCGAGCAGATTGCTCAGGCTGCTGCACAGGGTCGAGCGAAATCGATTGTCTTCGTATGGCTCTGGGGCGCCCCCAGCCACCTCGACACATTCGACCCAAAGCCAGATGCACCTTTGAATTACCGAGGGCCATTTGGAACGATCCCCACCAGCTTGCCTGGCGTCCGATTTACAGAACTCGTTCCTAAACTTGCTGCCCGAACTGACAAGTTCGCACTGGTTCGCAGTAATGTCACACACGATGGTGGTCACCCCGGAGCTGGTACCTACGGATACACAGGTGCGCGGGAAGGGCGAGGAATCCAAATTCAACCCAGCTGGGGATCGATTGTTTCCCGTGCTCGCGGCGCAGGTGAAGGCCTACCCCCTTATGTCATGCTCTCGCGCGGAATCCCGCGTGATGTTGTCAAAACCATTGACGGCTATGGAGGCGGAGACTGGGGGAAAGCGTACGATCCATTCCTGATCCAGTGTGACGAGCTGGGCACGATTAATATCCCCGCCTTGAAACTGGTCGACGGAGTCACACCGGACCGCATCGCCCACCGACGCAGCCTCCAGAATCAACTCGACAAAATCAAACGGAACGTCACCGCCGATACATTCGATGCCTGGGACAGCAAATCCAAACAGGCCTTTACACTGCTCACCAACAAGCAGGCACTCGACTCCCTCGATCTCGCTCGGGAAAAAACCCCCCTGCGTGAAAGTTATGGGCAGTCATCGTTCGGCCAAAGTTTACTACTCGCGCGTCGACTGGTCGAAGCAGAGGTCCCGTTCGTCAATGTAAGTTGGAGCGAGTTTGTAGAGGCCTTCAGTCCTAACACCGACTTCGGTTGGGATACCCACGTGAAGAACTTTGACCTGCTACCCAACCGCCATTGTCCAATCCTCGACAAGGCGATGTCTGCCTTTCTGGATGACATGTATGACCGCGGTCTGATGGAATCTACACTGGTCGTCTGTATGGGCGAATTTGGTAGAACCCCGCGAATCAACAACCGGGCTGCCCGCGACCACTGGCAACACAATTACTTTTCGATTTGGGCCGGGGCTGGCGTGAAGCCGGGACAGGTCGTCGGGGCAAGTGACGCCAAGGGAGAACATCCAATTTCGCGAAAAATCGAACCTACAGGTGTCGGAGTTACCATGCTGGACTGCATGGGGATCGACAGTATCGCTCGCGCAGAATTGAACGTACTGCCGGATGGAGAATTCATTCATGAACTCTTCTAAACGACTTCTTTTTGCTGCCGGGACACTATTACTGGTCCATCTTTTAACACCGGTCGCCACGAATGCTGCAGATCCCGTCCGCCTGACAAACGATGGCAAAATGAAACAGGATCTCTGTTTCACGCACGATACCCGAGAGCTGATCTACTCCACTCTGAAAACTGCTCAGCTGATTAAACTCCAGCGTTTGAATCTGGAAACAGGAGCGGTGGAAGATTTTCATGCCAGTGCCAACACAAATGAAATCTGTATCGACTTTGCCAAGGATATGAAACGGTATGCCTACATCCGCAATGACGGCAACCTGCACACCGTACTGCATGTCCAGGATGTGGAAAAAGGAGAACTCCACAGCCTTAACCCGGGCGGCGGGTTTGCCTGTGTCCGAGCTCTCACCATTAGCCCGGACGGCCAGCATGTTGTCTACTCGTTTCCGGAAACCAATGGCTCACAACAGCTCTGGCAAACAGATAACCGGCTGCAAAACAAAAAAGAGCTGACCAAGTCCGATTTCCTCGACACCTATCCTCGTTATTCACCCACAGGAAATGTCATCACATTCTCCTCCACAAGAAGCGGCAACTTTGACATTTTCAGAATGTCCGCTCACGGTTCGGGAATATTTCAGCTGACCGATCACCCCGGACTGGATACGCGTCCTGTCTTTTCTCCTGACGGCAACAAAATTGCCTATACCAGCCTGCGCGATGGCAACTATGAAATCTTCATCATGAACGCCGATGGTTCAAATCAGAAACAGGTCACCGACAATCCGGGTAAAGACGACTTCGCCTGCTGGCACCCGGACGGAAAACGGATCGTATATGTCGGTGAAGTCAAAGGCAAAACAGACATCTTCAGCATCTCAGTCGAAGACCTGCTGGAGTAGGATAAGCTCCGCTCGCCATCAACTTCTAATTCAGCATCCCTGGGCCGAGACATACTCAGATACCTCGCCGGCCATTACTGAAACTGCGTATCAGGTTGCCGACCACCAGGAGCGGCAATGTTAACAGCCGAATTTCCAGTTGCCACCGGTCCCTCCGCTTTGATCACCAGCCCGTCTTTCAGAACTTCCAATGATGTGACGGTGTCGTTTACGTCATACGTTACCTGCGCAACGATCTCGGGATATTCCGTCTGCGCCTCGACCGGATAAGCCACCACTTCAGAAATCCCGGACGTCATAACCAATGCCGCACCATAGCCGGCAGCTCGCAGGTAATTCCATCCCTTACTCTCGCCTTGCTGGAAAACAAAAACATCCACACGCTGGCCATTGCGGTACTCGGTACTGGCCGGTGTTCCTACTTCGGCAATCAACTGCAATCGGGAAGAACCGGGCTGAAAAACGTTCAAGTTTTTCTTCTCCGGAGCGCGGAGTGCCCGATCCACTGAACATCCAGTCATGACCACGGCCATCACCAGGAAAACCGGTGCTAAATATTCTCTATGCATCGAATTTTGCTCCCTCACACTCCGTCGTTAATCCACCTGAAAAGGTTGGGGCACTCTGTCTACCTCAGGTGCCGCAGATTGTAAGAAATAACCTTATCCGGCCGTAATAGCAGTTATCTTATGTGCGGGAACTGACAGGATATTTCAGCTATACTAAACGGGATAAACCAACGGGAGTACTACTGTATATGTTTCGCTACTGCGCGCTAAGCCTGGCCTTACTCATGATGGTTGCTGCTGCGACCAAAGGCCAGGAAATCGACTTTACCAAGCAGATTAAGCCTCTTCTCATCGAGCATTGTGCCGACTGCCACGGCACCGATCTTCAGGAGGGTGGCTTCCGAGTTGACACCGGTGGTCTGGTGATGCGAGGTGGTGACCATGGTGTCTCAGTACTCGCCGGAAAACCTGCCGACAGCCTGCTCATTAAAGTCCTCACTGGGGAAAGCGAAATTGACCAAATGCCGCTGGATCTGGATCCACTGACTGACGAGCAAATAAAACTTATCAGTGACTGGATTGCTCAGGGTGCAAAACTTTCCAAGGAGGAAGCATCGACAAGCCTGGGACGTCGAAAAAGTGATCACTGGGCGTTTCAGCCTATCACTCGCCCCGTTGTTCCTCAGGTTCAGGCTACCAACTGGGTTAACAACGGCATCGATGCCTTCATACTGCATCGGCTCGAGAAAGAAGGGCTAAGCCCCTCTCCCGCAGCAGACAGGGCAACATTGATTCGTCGAGTCTATCTGGACATGCTCGGTATCCCTCCCACCCCAGAACAGATCAACGCTTTTCAGCAGGATGATTCACCTGATGCGTACGACCAGCTGATCGATCAGGTTCTCTCTTCGCCCCGTTACGGAGAACGATGGGGCCGGCATTGGCTCGATTTGGCACGCTATGCGGATTCCAATGGTTTTACGATCGATGGTCCGCGCGAGGTTTGGAAATACCGGGATTGGGTTGTCAAAGCATTGAATGCCGACATGGGATTTGATCAGTTTACATTGGAACAAATGGCTGGTGACCTCATCGAAAACCGCTCAACCTCGCAGCTGATTGCCACCGGATTCCACCGCAACACGTTGATCAACCAGGAGGGTGGCACGAGTGACGAGCAGTTTCGAGTCGAATCGGTAGTCGACCGGGTCACCACAACCGGCTCGGTCTACCTGGGACTCACGCTGATCTGCGCTCAATGCCATCAACACAAATACGATCCGATCTCTCAACGGGACTTCTATCAGCTCTACGCAATTTTCAACAACACCTCAGACAACAATGATGCCGCGGGTTCTGGCCCCAAAATCAGCGTACCGTCCGATCAACAACTTGCGCAACGTGAACAACTGCGAGCAGACCTGCAAGCTGCCGAAGTTCCACTCGCCGCCCACGACAAAACATTTATGGCCGGATTTGACGATTGGAAAGCCAAATTGATTGCCGCCGAGGAGGTCAACTGGTCGCGACAGGTTCCAGCCGACTGGTCCACGGATAAAGGGGCTGTGCTCAACAAGATCGAGGATGATCAGCTACTGGTAGACTTCAGCGTTCCGGCCAACGACACCTACACCGTCCATTACGACATCGACATGGATAAGCTCACCGCGATCCGACTGGAAGCAAACACGCACAAGAGCTTACCCGAGTCGGGTCCGGGCCGAGCGGGCAATGGAAACTTCGTACTCAGCGAATTCAACGCGTTTATCACGCTCGCAGGAGGCGAAAAGGTCGAAATCGAGTTGGGTCGAGCGATCGCAGATCACTCGCAGGATGGCTACCCCGTCTACCATTCCATCGACGGGAAAGAGAACACAGGCTGGGCCATCAACGTCAAATCTGGCTCACTCAATGTGGATCGGCAAGCAATCTTCCTGCCCACCAAACCGGTTGAACTGAAAGGGAAAGCCCGACTGACGGTGACGATGTTCCACAACAACACAGCACCCAACTACCTTGTCGGGTGCTTCAGTCTGTCGGTCACCAACGAAGACCCAGCCCTGCTGGACACACCAGCCAGCATTGTCGCACTGCTCAAGAAGGAGGAGCGGACGAAAGAAGAGGATGCTCAGATCGTCGAAGCTTACAAACAAACCGATGTCACGCGTAAATCGCTCGTCTCCAAAGTCGACTCGCTGAAGTCCCAGCTTTCCGCACTCGAAAAATCAATCCCCAGCACCATGGTGCTGGAGGAACTGGCTACGCCCAGAACAACCCATATTCAAATTCGTGGAGACTTCCTGCGACCCGGTGCCCAGGTCGCCCCTGATGTACCAGAAGTCCTGCCACCGATCACCACCGAGAACGACTACGTCAACAGACTCGATTTTTCACGCTGGCTGATGAGCGATGAAAACCCATTGACCGCGCGCGTAACCGTTAATCGATTTTGGCAACGGCTGTTCGGCATGGGTATCGTGCGTACCGAAAACGATTTCGGACTACAGGGCGAACTACCTGAACATCCGGAACTGCTGGACTGGCTGGCGTCGGAATTCCGCGAGTCCGGTTGGAGTATCAAAGCCTTCCACCGATTGGTGCTCACATCGGCAGCCTACCAACAGTCGTCAAAACTGACGGCCAAACTGATCGAACGTGACCCGGACAACCGTTTGGTCGCGAGACAATCTCGCATTCGTCTGGAAGCCGAAGCGATTCGGGACTGCAGTATCCAGGCCGCTGGCATTCTTTCCACCAAGATCGGTGGAAAAGGAGTTTATCCTCCGCAGCCAGAAGGAATCTACATTCTCACCCAGCAGAAAAAAGCGTGGCCAGAAAGTAAAGGGGACGATCGCTTCCGCAGAGCCATGTACACCTATTTCTGGCGGAGTAGCCCCTACCCACTGATGCCCACCTTTGACGCCCCGGATGCCAACACCACGTGCACACGCAGGTCCAGAAGTAATACACCACTGCAAGCACTGACGCTGGCCAATGACCGAGCTTTCTTTGAATTCGCTCAAATGCTTGCCGAACAGGTCCTCAAAGCTGACGGACTCAGCGATTCAGAAAGAATCGATTTGGCCTTCCAACGTACACTCACCAGAACGCCCACTCCGTTCGAACAGGTTCGGCTGCAACAATTCCTGGATAGTCAGAAACAATGGTATGCCGAAAATCCGGAAGAGGCTAAATCCGCAGCCCCTGGATTCATTCCTGAAAACCTGACCCAAAGCGATGCGGCAGCCTGGACAGCATTGACTCGCGTTTTACTAAATCTTGACGAGTTTATTACTCGGGATTAAATCATGTCACCAGAACAATTAATCGTTCGCGAACAAACACGTCGTCACTTTTTTTCCAATGCCGGACTCAGTATCGGTTCTATTGGCCTGGCTTCGCTGTTAGCTGAAGGAAATCTTGGTGCAGCAGAGAATGCTGACCGCAGTACCAATCCGTTAGCTCCCCAGGATCCCCACTTCGCACCCAAAGCGAAACGAGTCATCTACCTGTTCATGGCCGGCGGCCCCAGCCAGCTTGAGCTTTTTGACTACAAACCAAAACTTCAGGAGATGGACGGACAAGTCATCCCTGAATCCTATGTGGAAGGAAAGAACTTTGCCTTCCTCAAAAAAGACGCTCAGCTACTGGGTACCAAGCGGAAATTCCATAAGCGAGGGGACAGTGGGCAGGAGATGTCTGAATTGCTTCCCCATCTGGGTGAACTGGCAGACAAAATCGCCATCATTCGCTCCATGAAGACCGAAGTTTTCAATCATGGTCCCGCCAAACTCTTCATGAACACCGGTTTCCAGCGATTCGGACGGCCCAGTATGGGTGCCTGGGTAACCTATGGAATCGGAAGCGAATCCAACGATCTGCCCGGCTTCGTCGTGATGCACTCGGGACCCCGCGGACCTCGTGGTGGCACACCTCTCTGGGGAAGCGGATTTTTGCCCTCCACTTATCAGGGCGTTCCGTTTCTCAACGGAGCGGACCCGATTCTCAATCTGGCCAGACCCGATGGTATCGGCCAACAGGGGCAAGCCAATTTCGTCGAGACTGTGAAAGACCTGAATAATGCTCGCCTCGAACAAGTCGGTGACCCGGAAATCGCGACGCGTATTGCCACCTATGAAATGGCATACCGCATGCAATCGAGTGCTCCGGAACTGATGGATCTGTCCAAAGAGAATCAGGAAACGCTCGATATGTATGGAATCGGCGATACCGCCAAGCCGTCGTTTGGTAGAAATTGCCTGCTGGCCAGACGACTCGTCGAACGAGGAACCCGTTTCGTACAACTCTATCACACCGACTGGGATCACCACGGCAACGCCGGTACAAACCTGAACGAAGCCCTGGATGCCCGCTGTGAAGAAGTCGATCAGCCGGCGGCCGCGCTGATCAAAGATCTCGAAGCCCGTGGTCTGCTGGAAGATACGATTGTAGTCTGGGGTGGCGAATTCGGACGTACTCCGCAGGGTGAGCCGCGTGATATGCTTGGCCGCGACCACCATATCGAATCCTTTTCGATGTGGATGTGCGGTGGCGGAGTCAAAGGTGGTGTTACCATCGGTGAAACGGACGATCTGGGATACTACAGCGTGACAGATCCGGTGCACGTTCACGATCTGCAGGCAACCATCCTGCACCTGCTGGGACTGGATCATGAACGGCTGACGTACCGTTTCCAGAGTCGCGACTTCCGTCTGACCGACATCGGCGGCAAGCTGATTAAACAACTGCTTGCCTGAACCGTGCGGCAAGGCGAGTTGATGCTTTCTGAGTTTTGACCGCTATTGCTTTGTCGTCAACTCGATGTACTTCTGAGCGTACCGGCGACCCAGTTCAAGAATGCTTTTGCGATCAAAGTGCACACCGTCAAAGACGGTTAGTCCCTTCGCCGAAACATAAGCGGTGTTCGGAATATACTCGCTGATCGAACGGATCTTCTCGTTGACTGGTCTGTCACCAAAGACTTCACCCGCGATGAATAACAGATCACGTTGACCCGTCTTAGCACGAAGTTCACTTACAACGACCGCCAGTTTCTTCAAATAGTCAGGATCCTCTGCATCCGATTCCCCCTGATGCCAGATAACAGCTGATAATTTGGGGCTACCGGCTTCCTTCCAACGCTGAAGCGAAGTCACCATCAAAGGCATCCCTGGCTGCCACTGCTTGACCGACGAACCTCCGCGGGCGTTCACGATCAATCCAACCGACTTCTCTTTGAAATGAGCCTGAACCGCAGGACCGAACCCGGCACTGGGCCCGATCCGCTGCATCGAAATATCCTTTCGCAATGCAGAAAAACGATTGAGCGGGTTTACAGCCGCTTCCCACTTAGCGTCCGCATTTAACAGCTGCACGCCATCAAAGGGCTTTTTATCCTCTTCCTGCATCTTTGCCCGGCCAGCCATGTTGGATTGACCGATCATCAAAAAGACATTATCAGGCTGCTCGGCTGACCAAAGAGACGATGAAAGAAACATGAACACGAACAGGGCGAAGGTTGATCGAATTCTCACGCTGTTGACTCCCCAAATCTGTCCCGAAACTAATCAAGTCCAGTCACAAGTTACATATACAGTAGTTTCTCGCCCGATGTTCAGACGAGTCACCTTTATCCTACTATAATGTTGTACAGGTAATCCAATACCTCCCCGATTCCGGCAGTTTTCTGCCGGACAAACAGACGTTTATACAAATCACGGAATCATGGAATCATGACATCCAAATATCTCCTTATCGCTTTCTCTCTGGTTGTTTTCACGACCTCGATAGAAGCTCAGCAGGAAAAAACAAAATTCTCCGATGCACAGTTGGAGTATTTCGAGAACGAAATCCGGCCACTGTTGGTCAAACATTGCTATGAATGTCACAGCATCAAATCCAAGGACATCAAAGGTGGATTGCGCGTGGATGGGCGATCGCTCCTGCTGAAAGGTGGCGATACCGGGCCAGCCATCGAACCGGGCAACAAAGAGAGCCTGTTTATCGATGCAATAAACTACGGTGACATTTACCAGATGCCTCCCAAGTACCGCCTCTCCAAAGAGGACGTGGCAAAGTTGACCAAGTGGATCCAGGACGGAGCTGCGTGGCCCGATGAATCAGTAACAGAGCGGGAATCTGACGACCAGTTCGACCTGGCGACACGGATGAAAGATCACTGGGTCTGGCAAGGTCCGGAAAACCACCCCACGCCAAAGGTGGCCGATAAATCGTGGCCCCGTCGCAGCCTGGATTACTTCATCCTGCAAAAGCTGGAAGAAGCGAAGCTCGCGCCTAATCCAAACGCTATCCGCGAATCTTTAATTCGACGCGCCTACTTCGATTTGATCGGACTTCCTCCGACACCCGATCAGGTTCGAGCGTTCCTCGACAATCCGGCAGAAACTCAAACTGCTTTTGAAGCGGTAATTGACGAGCTGCTCGAATCACCTCACTTCGGCGAACGCTGGGCTCGTCACTGGATGGATGTTGTCCGATACGGCGAATCCTACGGTCACGAATTTGATTACCCCGTTCCCCACGCCCATCAATACCGTGATTACCTGATCCGAGCGTTCAATGCTGATCTGCCATACGACCAACTCGTACGGGAACACATTGCTGGCGACCTGATGAGTGAACCCAGGTTAGGGGCTGACGGATACAACGAGTCGATTCGTGGTACCGGCTTCTGGTGGCTGGGTGAGGCAGTACATGCCCCCGTTGACGTGCGAAAAGATGAAGCGGACCGCATCGACAACCAGATCGATGTCATGGGCAAAGCATTCCTCGGGATGACCGTCGGCTGTGCTCGCTGTCATGATCACAAATTCGATGCGATCTCTGCCAAAGACTACTATGCGCTGACAGGATTCATGCAAAGCTCACGTCGCGATGTACGTGCTATCTATCCCGAGCCTGTGATGAAACCGCTGTTACATCAGATGGAAGAATTGCAGGCCAACCTGTCAGCCGAATTGGCCTCCGCGATCTCGCCACAAAGTACGCTCAGCGGCACCGATTTTGCCAAGTACCTACTGGGAGCCCGCGAAGTCATTCATGGCACCCCCAAAGATGGAGAAACAGAGCAGCAGACCGTTCTGTTTGAAGACTTCGAGGATGGTAATTTTGAAGGCTGGACCGTCGAAGGGACCGCCTTTGGCAAGGAACCAGTCACCAAAGAAACGCAAGCTGACTACCAGGGCGATCAAAAAGCCATTGGTAAAGGCTGGGCGAATTCTCACAACGTCCGCGATCAGGGAGACGTTGGTAAAGGAGATGCCCATAAAGGAAAGCTGATCAGCCGCCCCTTCAAAATCGACCATCGGTTCATTCACTTCATGATCTGTGGCGGAAACCATGCAGGCAAAACCTGCGTCAATCTGGTGATTGATGGCAAGGTGGTACTTTCACAACCAGGTTTCTCCACCAACGTCTTCCGGCCCATCCATTGGGATGTCTCAGCCCATCAGGGCAAGATGGCACAGATAGTTGCCGTCGATGATCAACAGGGTGGTTGGGGCAACATCGGACTCGACCACATTGAATTCAGCAACTACCCAAACTCCACGCAGCAAGGGCGAGATGCCAAGGCGGTCGCTGCCGAACGCAACCTGGATGCTGATCTGTTGGCACGCTGGGTTGTCGCATTGACTGCCGATGAGACCGGCAATGTTCAACACCCGCTTCATGTCTGGCGAAATCTTATGAATCTGCCAGCCGACGAAATCAAACCGCGAATTGCCGCGGAAGCAAAGCGCAGTTCTGACATGGTAGCCCAGGTCGAAGACGTATTGGCGCGCAGTCCGCAGATCGACGGTCTGCAGCAATGGACGACCGAGTGGTTTATTGACGGCGAAGCGTTTCCCATCAAACCCACACCTTCGGGAACTCTGGACCTCCGCGGAGAATCAATCCAGCTGTTCAAAACCGGAGCGATTCATTCAGGTCAATTGTCAAATCGACTTATAGGCTCGTTCCGCAGTCCGACCTTTGACCTGAATCATAACGCCATCCAGATGAAGCTTCAGGGAAAAGATGTCACCGCCCGCATGATCCTCGATGGCTTCTTCATGTACCGTTATAACGGTTTGCTGTTTGGCGGATTCTCCACCAATGTCAATTCAGAACAGAGCTCACGCTGGCATCGACTGCAAGGAGATATCCACCGATACAAGGGTCACAAAGCGTTTGTCGAATTTCTCGATACAGGTGGCGGCAGCGTGAGTATCGAAGACGTGCGACAAACCAGCGAAGGTAGCCCGGGAGATATTCCTAACACGCTGATCATCGACATGGCAGACGACAGTATCACAGATCACGCAACCTTTGCTGCCAGCTTCGGAAAACAGTGGGAGGCGGCACTGCACGCCTGGCACGATTCCCAGCTCAATGACGCGCAGGTCAGTCTGATTAACTGGGCATACCAGCATAAACTTGCAGATGTCCCCGAGCGGGCACAGGCTGCCGTGACACAGAAGTGGCAGCAGTTCCGCGAGTTGGAAAGCTCGATCCCAGCCCCTCAACATGTGCTCGTCATCGCCGATGGTAATGGTGAAAACGAAAATGTATTTGTTCGTGGGAATCCTAAGGTGCTGGGCGAGGAAGCACCTCGGCAACTCCTGTCAGCCATCGTTGGCGAGGCTCCTGTCAAAGATACTGGCAGTGGTCGTATGCAACTGGCTAACGACATTATTGACCCATCTAATCCGCTCACCAGTCGCGTGATGGTAAACCGCCTGTGGCACCATCTCTTTGGTCGAGGCATCGTCTCTACGACCAACAATTTTGGCGTGCTGGGGATGCGACCAACGCACCCCGAATTGCTGGACCATCTGGCCTTGCGATTTATCCATGAACACAACTGGTCCATCAAAACGATGCTCAAGGAGATCATGCTCAGCAGTACCTACCAGATGGACAGCACCCCCAATCCGGATTACAACAGCATCGATCCGACCAACAACCTTTTCTATCGGCAGAACATTCGTCGACTCGAAGGCGAGGCGATTCGGGATAGCATTCTGGCGATTTCAGGACGTCTGGACAAAAATCAGTTTGGGCCAAGTGTTCCGGTTTTCCTGACACCGTTCATGACTGGACGCGGGCGACCTGGCTCTGGACCGCTGGACGGCAGCGGACGACGTAGTGTTTATATCAGCATCCGCAGGAATTTCCTGAGTCCCATGATGCTAGCCTTCGATATGCCTATCCCCTTTAATTCGGTAGGACGTCGCAACGTCTCGAATGTACCCAGCCAGGCACTCATCCTGATGAACGATCCTTTCGTCGTCGGACAGGCAACGCTTTGGGGTAGGCGGATCGCCGCGTTACCTGAAATGAGCGTCGAAGACAAAGTGCGGCAAATGTACGTTGAGGCATTCGCGCGTGCTCCCTCTGACCAGGAAATCGCTGACTCTGTTGAATTCATGCAGATTCAGGCAGAGGAATATAAGATCTCCGAGGAAAACTTCGGTAAAGACGAACGATTATGGGCAGACCTGGGTCATGTCCTGATCAACACAAAACCATTCATCTACATCCATTAATCAACCGAAAAAAGTCTCATGGCTCACTGTAGAAATTATCGACCTTCACCAATCTCCAGGCGGGAACTGTTGCGTCAAAGTGCAATGGGGTTCGGCTCACTGGCACTGGCTCACATGTTCACTCAGGATGGTAAAGCCGTTCAAGAGGGACGTCGTGATAGCAAACAACCCTTCCTGCCACGTGACCCCCACTTCCCGGCAACGGCGAAAAATGTCATTTATCTCTACCTGGATGGGGGACCTTCCCAAGTCGACACATGGGATCCAAAACCAAGACTTGTCGAGGACAATGGCAAGCCGTTCGCGATGGAGATTGAACCCACACAGTTCAATAACATTGGCAAGACGTTGGCCAGCCCCTGGAAATTCAATCATTACGGTGAAAGTGGGATTGAATGTAGTGACCTCTTCAAAAATATCGCTCAACATGTCGATAAGATGGCGATCGTCCGCTCGATGACCTCCAGCTTTTCCGAACACACCAATGCCAACTACTTCCTGCATACCGGTATCGGTATCCAGGGCCGCCCCAGTATGGGCGCCTGGGTTGGCTACGGACTGGGAAGCGAATGTGAAAACCTGCCCGCCTATGTCGTACTCAACGGAGGGCTTACGCCACCCGGAGGGCTTGATAATTTCGGCAGCGGTTTCCTGCCTGCCAGTTATCAAGGGTCTGTTTTTGGAGCCTCGGGTGAACCAGTCGCCTACGTCAAAAGAATCGAATCATCCGATACGCTGCAGCGAAACAAGCTGGCTCTACTGCAAAAACTGGATAGCAGGGAAGCTGACCGAGTCCATCACGAAGATCAGATAGAATCTGCCATTGCAAATTACGAACTTGCCTACCGTATGCAGAACTTTGTTCCTCGTGTCACGAACTTTGAAGAGGAAACAGAGGAGACTCTGAACCTCTACGGCTTTGACCGTAAAACCAAAGGGACGGCGGTCTATGGCCGTCAACTTCTGCTCGCCCGTCGATTGGTCCAGGAAGGTGTCCGCTTTATCGAAGTAACCTGCCCCAACGTGGGACATGACCGTTGGGATCAACATGGTAATCTGAAAAATGGACACCAGCAAAACGCTGACGCGGTTGACGTTCCCATCGCTGGATTGATCAGTGACCTGGACCGATTAGGACTGCTCGAAGAAACCCTCATTGTCTGCTCAGGTGAATTCGGACGAACTCCGTTTGCCCAGGGTTCCAATGGCCGAGATCACAATCCATTCGGATTCTCACTCTGGATGTGTGGTGGAGGAATCAAAGGTGGTACGGTCTATGGTGCGACCGACGAGTACGGTTATAAGGCAGTCGAAAACAAAGTCTCGATTCATGACCTCCACGCCACTATGCTGCATACGCTCGGTATGGACCATGAAAAACTGACGTTCCGCTTCAGTGGACGTGATATGCGACTGACCGATGTGCATGGCGAAATCATGCATGACATCCTGTCGTAAACAATCACCCGGCGTAAGCAAACTCAAAGTCTAGGCGATCACAAACGTCGCATCACCCTCGCGCACCATGGAAAACGTGTGCAGCACAATGATCGTACCACTCTGCCCAGCAATCAGTTCAACCGACTGACTGCCATCAATACTGCGTACCACTCCCAGAATGTCACCTTCGCTGACAATATCACCCAACGTGTAGTTTGGTGTCAGCAAACCATCCAGCGGAGCAGGGTGACAGATCTGCATATGGCCCGAACCTTCGCTGGCATCCTCCACCACCGTTTCCACGCGTGATTCCGGTTGCTCCCGCTGCAGCATGCCCAACATGCCCAGCACATTGAGACAACCATCGATGTAGTCTTCAACTCCCTGCTGCGAACATTGCGCACTACCCAGGTACTCGGCATAAATAGCTGGAACCTTGTTTTCGCAGGCGATCGACATGCTGCGCCCTTTAAGCCGCCAATCAGTTCCCCAAATAAATGGCAGATTGAATGCCTCTGCCATCTTCCGCGAACCTTCCAAGGCCTGCGGGTCGGGGTTGAGTGGATACCCGGTGAGTGGGTAAACGGAAAATCGAGTGCCACCGGTATGCAAATCGATATAGTAATCTGCCGACTTGATCAGCTCGGTCAGCTCGTGGCCGACCTGCATCGTGATCGAACCATCCGGGTCACCTGGGCAGATTCTGGCCAGGTCCAGGTTGTCTGCACCTGTCCGATCCCCTGACAGAAACGCATCCACATTGACGCAAGGAACCAACGTCAATTTTCCTTGCAGCAACTGTCCTGGAAGTTGATCCATCAGCGCATGAATACACTGCATCGGCTCAAATTCGTCCCCGTGAACTCCTGCGGTTATTACCAGATGAGGTCCCGCAACACCACTATCTATTACTTCTCGACTAAACAGACTCATGAAACACTTGCTCGTATTAAACTTCTTCGAACGGATACAACGGCACACGTCTCGATTTGTAATCGAGATGATTCATATCCGCTGTTGTCACGCCCGGTGTATTTGCTCTGATGATCTCGCTGCAGACCGGCTTGTAAGCTGCGATGGGGGCGTTCACCCCTTTGGTAATCAGAATATGAAATGATGCAGGATCGACTTCAAAGGCAGTCAATTGCTTCAGGCTGAACGGAGGCTGTCTTTTGGACGTGATCATGATCGTCAAACCGGATGCATGCCTCACTACGACTGTGGGACCCTGATCACAATCGGTCGCTCCGCCATGCCTTGGCTGAGGCTCGTAAAACTTGCCGTCATACCTGCCCAGGATCTGCACGTCGCCAGTCCATGGCACCCCGTGAAGATCATCTGTCTTCGCGCCGACTTCAATCGCCACCTTGTCACCTGCCTCTACGTCCGCCAGCTGTGAAACAACCGCCGGGTCATACAGACAGACAAACGTGTTGGTCAGTCCCTGCCGCTGACATTCATGCAACAAAATCGTGCTGTCGGCAGGCGAGCCGCCACCAGTGTTGTCTCCCATATCCAACAAGCAGATCGGGCCTTCCAGTTGACTGCACCGTTGAACGGTCTGTTCAACACTTTCCAGATCTGCCTGAAACTCTGCACGATGCTCATGCAGGTAATCTTCCAATTGGCTCGCATAGGCACTCGCTTTTTCCGGATCATTGTCGGTAACCACCATAAACGCGGCTCCCATTTCTTCAACGTCCGAGTAGGGAAAACCGAGCATAATGCTATTGGTCAGTACGGATTCATCGGCGAGCTGTTGATTGGCCAGTTGGTACAGCGGCAGGCAGGGCTCGACCGTTGTTTCCTGTTTCTGAATATTGATCGCAATCGGCGGAGTGGCAATCGCCATGGTTGGCCTGACGATTCCTCGCAACGTATCAAATAAAAGTTCTGCCGCCTGCTTGCCCACCTGGAACTGATCCAGATGAGGGTTACTTCGATAGGAAATCATGGCGTCACAGGCAGCCGCCATTTTGTGAGACAGGTTTCCATGAGGGTCCAGCGTCGCGATCAGAGGCACATCCGGCCCGATGATTTTGCGAACTTCGGTAAGCCAATATCCGTCCGCATCCGGATGTTCTTCGGAAACTGTCGCGCCGTGCGGAGCGGCCAGCAGACCGTCCAGCGGCCCAGCTTCTTTCAGTAACGTCAGGATACGACTGACAATCCGATCATAGGCGTCAGCCGTTATCGTTCCGTAAGGCATGGCGCGGGCGAGCATAATCGGGACCGCTTCGAATTCACCTGCGTTCTCATCCAGCGCAGTGAAGAAACCGGTCGTCTCATGATGCGCACCCGACATCGCATCACGAAAAGCTTCGCCTTCAAGCAACCAGTCATTCTGAAATGCTTCAAAGGTTGTCGGCGTGGAAATAAAAGTATTGGATTCATGAAGAAATCCAATCACTCCAATCCTTTTTCGTTCTGGCATTTCGCGGTTGTCCTTCCTGATAACCTTGAAGACAGTGACCGTCTCGCAGACTACAGCACACCGTACTTTTTATATGCCTCGGTCGCCAGCATACCGTTGATGATGGCATCCCGAGTGATATTCTCATCGTGAACTTTTTTCCAGGCGTTCGCGATCGCCTGCTCTTCTATTTCCTGCGGAACCACCACGACCCCATCGTCGTCGGCAATCACCAGATCGCCGGTACAGAAAGTGACACCATCTATTTCCACGGGCTCATCAATCGAGATCACGCGCTGACGATTCATGCTGTCATACACGCAGCGACCCGATGCGTAGACGGCAAACCCCAGCTCTTTAATCTTGGAAATATCTCGTACCGCACCATGAATAATCGCGCCGACGCACCCCCGGTTTTTGGAAGCGGTCGAAAGCAACTCGCCCCACACACCTGAATGCAGGGAGCCATTGGCAGCACAGATCAAAACATCGTCTGGCTGGCAGGCATCGATCGCTTTCAGTTCCAGCTCGTAAGGAGAAGGATCTTCAAAATCGATGTCCTCCCACTGCGTAGTCTTGCAGCGTCCCACAAGGACACCTTCACTGGTCTGAGGTGGCAATGCAACGCGAGGAGATTGGTTCTTGTACCCCAGTGCATCCAGAGCATCTGACACAACGGCGGCGTAAAGCTTTTCACGCATCATGTCCAAGCTGATTTCAGTAGGTTCCGACATTTGGTTTTCCTTCATTGTTGTTGAGCGGCGTGCATGAGGCCACGCATGTATCCATAGGCAAACAGGCGGCCTAGCTGAGTGTAACCGGGCTCGCCGTCATCTTCTCCAAAAAGCTGAGGCACATGATCGGGACGGATCGGCCCATTGAATCCGACGTCGTAATACGCTTTGACCGCGGCGGCCATGTCGGTTGGACCGTTATCGTGAAACGTCTCGGTAAAGTTCTCCTTCGTACCTCGAATATCACGAAAATGGACGTAACGAATGTGAGGCCCCAGTTCGTAGATCGTATCAGGAATCGGAGCTCCCATTTCTACAAACGATCCCTGACAGAAACAGATTCCGTTGCGTGGGCTGGGAACCAGCTCGACTAACCGACGAAAACCATCGACACAGTTCATGATTCTGGCTCGCCCCATGAACTCTTCCAATGGCGGATCATCCGGGTGCATTGCCAGATCGATTTCCAGTTCTTCAGCGACTGGCAGCACCTTCTCCAGGAAATACTGCAGGTTTTCCCAGAGGGAGTCGGCAGCCAACGATTCATGCGCCAGTGACCGGGATGCGTCGTCCAGTGAAACTGCTTCGTCAATTTCATCCAGGTTGAACTGAGTCACCTTGGCTCCGGCTCGATCCAACACATCGGTCTTGGTACGAACCCAGTCGGTACCTGCCATGAAGTTGTAACAGAGTACCGGAATGTCCAGTTCCTTCATGATGTGAAGCAGCGAAATGATACCTTCGATCTCCTCGTCACGACCTTCCGCGCCACGGATGATGTTCTCCATCGCAATGGCGTCTTCGACCGCGGCGATCTCCATACCATAACTGCGGATCAGCTCGACCGCCGGCTTCCAATCTTCCAACGTCGGTCCCTGATAACGGATCGTGACACATTCCACTCCGGTTTGAGCAGCCAGAGCCAGATTCTCTTCGGATAGCGGTGTCAGGACAGATGCTAATTTCATACTTCGTCTTCCTCAGTAGGTGTCTTTTGTTCTTCCGACAGGTTTAAGGCAGCAATACAGGCTTTTGGGTCATGGCAGGAGAACGCATACTTTTTGCCATTGGTCCTTTCGATGTGAACACCATCGCCAAACCAGCAAACATATCCCCATCGTTTGGAACGAAATCCAAAGCGAATCCCAAGTCCCAGGAATTCAGAGAAACGACATTCGGTAGGATAAGCGCGAGCGATATCCTGACGTGAAACCCTCTTTCCCCAAATCCCAAGGTAACCAAAACGAATACCCAGCCCATTCGCTTCAATCTGATATTTTCTGATACTCAGAAAAATCCACAATAGGAGGACCGTCACCAGCGACATTCCAATGATACGTTTTATCCGGCTTGAATTTGCTGCGGCCAATTCCTGCGGCGATATTTCGGAGTCCTCATCATTTACGTCCACCCCGATATCCTCCAGGGCCGCCTCGTGATCAAACAACGGCTGAGCGGTCTGGATGATCACCGGAATGAGGATCACGGGTCCCAGTAAAATGAGCAGAGCGAACCAGGGAAAGTGCGATTCTGAGTACATCTGAATCAACTCTCCTTACGTGCTGTCAGTAATGTCCAGAGCACATGTTTCCAGAGGCAATCGACTTGGGTAAAGCCGGCTTCGGCAAGCCACTCCATCTGTTCACCGACCGTCGCGTGGTAGTCATGCTGCTCCTGATGCTCCATCCACATCTCCCATTCCTCGGGTGGCACTCCTTTGGAATCGGCAAAGCGTTTCCAGACTTTCATATGCTGATCGTAGATCGCAGGCGTCTCGCCTCGGAACTGATCCACAAAGGTAAAAACGCCACCCGGCCGCAAGCTGGCGAAGACATCCCGAAACAGACGCTGCTTGGCTGGATCGTCAATATGATGAATCGCAATCGAAGAAACGACCAGGTCGATTCTGGAATCGGGCAAATCGAGCTGATTAAAATCCTGCTGGAGATAACTGACACGGTCATCTCCGCATTGCCGCTGGGCCACGTCCAGAATTTCTGCCGAAAGGTCGAGTGCTACCACCTGGGCGTGGGGAAACGCCTCCATTACTTTGAGAGTCAGATTCCCAGTGCCACAACCAAGGTCGAGGATATACTCGGGCTGTAAATCAGCCGGGATGTACTCAAGTAACGTATCCTGCATCTCCTCGTAGCGAGGTGCGCAGCGGTAGATGATGTCGTTATACGACGCAGCCAGATCGTCATAGAACGCTTCGGTCGAACTTTCAGCGTTAGGTCGGCCTGTCATGACTTGATACTACCTTTTGTCACCGAACGAGAACCCCTTCGGTAATCCCTTTGAATCGATCGGTACGGAAGGGAGTGGCTGGCAGGTGTGACTTGTTTTGCAAATTACAAATCGGGTTGTTTGCCCACGCATAACGAACGGCACCAGGTTCTAACACGTCGTCAGACCAGACCTCTACCTGATCTCTACCGACAATGCGTGCCTTGGCAGGATGGAATTTCTGATCTTTGCCGGCAATCGTAAAGCCGAGGACTTCGCGGACGTCGTGAGTATCCAATCCACCGCCAACATGGTCAAACGTAATCAGTATTCTGTTGCCCCGTAATTCGTGAGACTTATAAATGGGGCTGCGATAGACAAGTGCGTCGTAACCGTAGTTCTGAGCGAGCGCCCAGCGAGCGAGTCGTTTGGCGACATCCTGTTTATTACGCGGGTGAATGTCATGTGCTTCACCCAGGTCGGTGATGATCGCCTCGCCTGTATTGGGCAGCTTGCTCATGGTCATGGTCTGCGCTTCACGCAGTTCTGCCCAGTCAGCGTCGGATGGCTCGGAAACTTCATCTTTGAAGTCGGCCAGGCTGACCCAGTAGAAACTGAAGTCTCCCTGTCCCCACGCCTTACGCCAGGTTTCAATCATCAACGGGAAGAGCTCCTGATACTGTTTCGCGCGCGACGCGTTCGATTCTCCTTGATACCAGATGGCTCCCTGAATGGGATAACCGATGATCGGATTGAGCACTCCGTGATACAGATTGGCGGGACGATGCTGACCCACTAGCGGATTGCGGGGGCGACGAGGTGCAGGAGGATTTGGTTTGCCAGCCGCTTTGGCTGCCTTGGCTCGTTCTTTCCAGTTGGCCAATGCTTTCTGGTACTTGGCTTCGACCGCTTCGGCGTCATAATCGGCGGCCAGTTTATCCCAGTGAGCTAATAGTTCTGTGTGGCCGTTTTCCTGGAGGACGTCACGCGGGATCCAGGCTTCACAGGCCGAGCCTCCCCAGGCGTTGTCAATCAGACCGACAGGGACGTCCAGCGTCTGGTGGAGCTGGCGTCCGAAGAAATAGCCCACGGCTGAAAACTGGAGGACGGTCTCTGGAGTTACCAGTTCCCACTGGCCGTTAAAGTTGTCCAGGGCCTGCTGACTTCCCACCTGCGGAACAGAAATAATTCGCATGCGAGGGAAACGGGCGGCGAGTGCCTCTAATTGAGGGTCATTCGCAGCCGCTACTGGCCAGGCCATGTTGGACTGCCCGGAACAGACCCAGACTTCGCCTACAAGGACGTCACTGATTTTGATGGTCGAGCTACCTTGGATGGTGATTTCATGAGGACCCGAATTTGCCTTCAGGGCGGGTAGCTTGGCGGTCCAACGTCCGTCATCACCTGTGGTCGCAGTGGCGGTACCGCCTGCCATGGTGACCGTGACCGGCTTCCCGGGCGTCTCTTCGCCCCAGACGATAACCGGCTTACCCTGCTGGACGACCATATGATCAGTAAACAGATTGGAGACAGAGACCTCGGCCTGTGCGGCAGTGAGGCACATGAATAAAGAGAATAGACAGACTAGTGAGAAGATAGTGATTCTCATGGACGACACCTTTACTTACTTTTGATTTGTGGTGCAGTTCCCTTAACGGGAAACAAACATGTTTGGGTTAATTATTCGATCGTGATACCACTTTTCAGGATGGTAAACAGCTTTCTGGACATACGATGGTTGGACGGAACGGTTTGCCGCATGAAGACCATGCTGACACCTGCTTCGGGGATGACTCGAAACTCGGTATTGGCATAACCACCCCAACCGAATTCACCCAGCAGTTTATCAGCTCCGGGGAATTTTGAGGATTCAACGGCAAACCCCAGACCGAACGAGCGACCGCCTCCTTCAGGGACCTGATTCTTGAACATTTTTTCGAGTGTGGTTTGTTTCAGGATTCGAGTCCCACTCAGTTCGCCCCAATTGGCTAACATCTGAGCGAACTGACCGTAGTCGTCGATCGTGCTGACCAGGCCGCTTCCGCCGCCGTGGAATTGAAACCCATCACAGTAGCCACTGCTGTTCCATTTATCGATCACCACCTGTCGATCTCCTTCCCAGGTAAGGCAGGAGACGAAGCGATCGAGTTTGCTGCGAGGAATATCGAACGAGGTGTCCCGCATGTCGAGTGGCTTCAGGAGCGACCGGTTCATATATTTTTGCAGCGGGTCACCGGACCAGATTTCAATCAGGGCGGCCAGGATATCAACGCTCAGTCCATAGGTCCATTTTTCACCTGGTTGATGGTGCAGCGGTATCTGCGCCAGTAGATCTGCTGCCTGGCGGATGGACATCTTTGGCGGGTACATCCCGTTGTGCGTGTAGAACATGCCGCGTTGATAGTATTCTTTGCCAAACGGAGTTCCCGGCGCGGGGCTGTAACTGTAGCCAGAGGTGTGAGAGAGCAGGTCTCGGACAGTGATCTCTCGCTTCGGTTGAACACGAGTCAGTTGACCATTCGCTACCACTCCTACCTTTACATCACCGAAGGAGGGAATGTACTTGGAGACAGGATCATCCAGCTTGAATTTTCCCTGTTCCCAGAGCGTCATGGCGACGACCGAGGTGATCGGTTTGGTCATGGAGTAGATGCGCAGCAGCGAGTCCTGTTTGAATTCCAGGTTATCTTCGAAATCGTGTTGCCCCTCAATGGCGAGCAGGACCTGCTTACCCTGGACATGCACCAGCAGCATTCCTCCTTCAATTTCACCTGCTTCGGTCGCTCGAGCTAATTCGTCCGTGGCAGCCGTGATAGCATCATCACTCAGATAGGTGTCAGCCTGAGCGCAGGTGGTTGCGAGCAGCAGGAGCAGGGTAATGTTCAGAATCTTTTTCATTTTGATGGTTTACAGCGGAGTAGAGTGTTGCAGGGATTACTTGAGTTGTGCCGGATCGATTTCGACATGTTTGACCGTTTGCCGCCACCAAGTATAGACGACGTGGATCGTTCCTGACTTGTCCTGGATGACGGTCGGGTACGAGTACTCACTTTTGTCTCGTTCCAGTGTGAGAACAGGTTTCCAGGATTTGCCGTCGTCCGAGATTGCGACGTTGAGCATATTCCTACCGGCCGGGAAGGGAGCTCGTCTGACCGTGTGGTTATAGATCAGGATTTGTCGTCCATCTTTGAGCGTGGTGGCATCGGTACCGGCGTTCGGGTTGGGCAGGGAGGTGGCGGCGGGTTGGCTCCAGGAATTGCCTCCGTCGGTCGACCAGCTTTCGACCAGGACGCTTTCCTGCGAGCGGCAGAGGACCTGCATCGAACCATCTTTGTAGCGAAGAATACTGGGCTGGATCGCATTGAATTTTTCGCCGTCGTGGATCGGGCCAATGACTTCCCAGGTTTTGCCACCATCGGCTGAGCGTTCAAAGTGGACGCGCCAGTTGTTATGTTCCGTGCTGGAAGGGCAGAGGAGCGTGCCGTCTTCGAGTTCGATCGGACGATTTTTGACAGGTCCAATCAGGTGTCCGATGGATTTGTCTTTTCCAAGTTTGACAGGATCAGTCCAGGTTTTGCCGCCATCTTTGGAGGTCATTTGCATACCCCACCAGGTTCGAGGCGAGGGGCCAACTTTGTAGAAGAGGATCAACGGACCTTTGGAGGGTTGGAAGAGAACAGGATTCCAGCAGGGATAGCGGACTTCTTCGGACTGGACTCCGTTGACCACTTCGACAGGCCGAGTCCATTTGCCGTCTACTTTACGTGAGACCCAGATGCCGACATCAGGATTTTTTTCATGGGTGCCGCCGAACCAGGCTGTAACCAGTCCGGTCGGAGTGCTTTCGATGGTGGAGGCATGGCATTGAGGGGTTTGGCGACCCTCGAGCGGATAGATGAATTCGGCCGAGCTAAGGCCGTTTGTGCCGATTGACGTGACCTGCTTGAGGACGGCATCATCTGCATTTGCTGACAGTGCGATGGTGAGACTGAATAGGGAGACGAGTAATCTGTGCATGGTGCTACGGTTTTCAAATGAAGGGAATGAAGACACATCTTTTATGATAACGCTTTGTAAATGCTTGGTGTGTTATATTGGTGGGCATGACGAATATGGCGACAAGCACATCTACAACAACGCAACGTTTCGCGCATGCTAACTGGGGTGCAGCGCGTCGTAAGGTGGTTTATATTCTGGCGGCGACGATGCTGGCGGAGATTCTTTTGCAGTCGATTCCTGCGCTGCAGAGTGTGTGGGGTGCCTTTCGAGCGACGGAAGAGTCGCAGTTGAATCGCTGGGTTTATTACATGTTGTTGTCTGGCGTGATTCAGTTAGGTCTGCTGGCGTACATGGTCGTGTTTATTGATTGGTCAACCTTGTGGGCAGCGGCGCTGGGGAATCTCTTTTTTATTGCCACGTATGCCGGGATGTTTGCGATTTTGATTTTGTCTGAGGGCCCGAACGACGTGATTTCTTATTTCCAGTTGGATTTGGAGCAGAGTCCGCCGGGGAAGCAGGCGATGTGGTGTCTGGTTTGCATGTTCATGTTGATTGCGCAGAGTTTCTTTGCCGGCCGTTATGCTCGGCGTTGGAAGCGTGACAAATAGCCTATGGATAAGTAGCTTATGGAAGTTTGGCAACTTATCCTGTTGGCAATTGTTCAGGGGGTAACTGAATTTCTGCCTGTCAGTTCATCTGGGCATCTTGTGGCCTTGCATACATTCTGGGGCTTGGAGGGTGAAGGCTTTGCGGTGCTGAACGTTGCGCTGCATGTGGGTACGTTGTTGGCGATTTGTATTGTTTACTTTGATCGCTTGTGGTCGTTGTTGTCGACTGACCATCATCTCGTCTGGCCGCTGGTGGTGGGTACGATTCCGGCAGGTGCGATCGGCCTGTTGGTTGGTCTGCTTGGTTGGGAGGAGGCATTACATCGGGGGGAGATTGCTGGTGCGATGTTGGTGGTGACGGGGGCGGTTCTTTGGCTGGGTCGCGAGGCGGGCCAGTCTATTAGAGAGCCTGTTGGCAAGGGTGGGCCCGGTTGTGACCAAGTGTCCAGAGTCGGCTGGCGATCGGCGTTGGTGATTGGGTTTGCTCAGGCGATTGCGATATTACCTGGTGCGAGTCGGAGCGGGTTTACGATTGTGGCGGGGAGGCGAGCGGGGTTATCGTCTGAGTTGGCGGCGAGGTTTTCCTTTTTGTTGGCGATTCCGGTGATTGGCGGAGCGGGGATTGTGACGATCTGCAGGGGGATTCTTGATTCTGGCGGAGTGATGTTGTCGTTGCGGGATCTGTTGGGTGTTGGTTTTACAGATAATTGGCGTCTGATGATCTTGGGTATGGTTATTTCGGCGGTGGTGGGGATTATTTCGTTACGGTTGTTATTGGTTTTATTGGAACGGGGAAAATTCCATTGGTTTTCGATTTGGTGTATTCCGTTAGGGTGTATATTGTTGATATATACAGTTAGCGGCTGAGTAATCAGTTGTTTTATTTACACGGGGGCGAATTGGTATCGACCGGATAGCCTGAAGTGTAAGTGGCGTACCGTGGTTGGTCAGTTGGCCACGTAAAAAGCTGACCGAACAACTTTAATTGCAGAGAATAATCTCGCATTGGCTGCCTAAGTAAAGGCAACCCGGGCTGAAAGGTTTAGCTGGAGAGCTTTGACTGCCCGTTGCAAATCCAGATCGATTACTGTCATGCTTGACACGCAGTAATCTAAATCAAGTTTCGAGATCGCGAATCAGTAATCATGTTGAGTGGAGTGCTGATTTGCTAAATTTAGAAGCTCAACTATGTGCGTAGAAGCTTGCATGGAAATATTGCGGGACGCGGGTTCAATTCCCGCCGCCTCCACTCGACCAGGTTGGACTACCTGTCTCAATCCAACCAAGGCCCGTCTCTTTGACAGCGTTCGAGTAGATTGCTGAACGAGCCGGCAAGCGATGCGCGGCTACAGTTGCCAGACGTGTACAAAGCCGGCGATGTCGGCTCCGGCGACAGTTTTCTGGTCGGGGGAAATGGCCAAGGCGTGAATCCAGTCCTTGTACTGGCCGCCCCGCTCTTTGCCCAAGGTTGCGACTTCTTTGCCGTCGGAAACCTGGCAGATGCGGATCGTAGTGTCGCGACCGCTGGACAAAATATATTGGCCGTCGCCCGAGAATTTTACATCGCAGACGCCGTAGCGATGGCCCGACACGGTGCGCAGCAGCTCGCCGCTGGCAGCATCAAGCAGATGCACTTTCCCGGTATCAGTTTCGCCGCCCTGGCCAACCGCCATGAACTTGCCGTCCGGCGAAAAATCGGCGGCGATCAATCCGCCTTTGACGAACTTGCGCCAAGCCTGAGCCGAACCGTAGCTGGTTGCTTTCGGATCGAGGTTCGGGAATTGCAATTTCAACAGGTCCAGTTTTTCTTTGCCGTCGACCGTTGTCCACAGTTTCAAACCGGCAGCGGGAATGTCGAAGTCGTCGCGTTTGTACGTGTATTCGCTGACCAGTGCGGTAGCTCCATCAGGCGAAAGCGCCGTGGCAACGGCCCAGTTCCACGGGTGGCCAGTCCAGCGCGATTTTTCCTTACGCGCAGCCAGATCCCACGTGATCACCAACGACGTCACATCACCGCTAATCAATTGCTTCTGGTCGCCGCTTAGTCCCAGGCTGCCGACCCAGCCGCGGTGGCCTGTCAGCTCCGCAGCAGAGTCCACGGTTTCAACTTTGACGCCCGGAGCTTCCAAAATCTTCTTCTTTTCGTCTTCACCTTTGTAGCGAGCACGGCGTTGCCGGTCTTTGGCATCGAGCACCACTTCGGTCGACCCCGTGGCGGCGGAATTCACATCCCATAGCCGCACGGTGCGGTCCAGACTGGACGAAACCAACGTCTTGCCGTCGGACGTCGCTACAAGCCGGCTGATGCCGTTGTCGTGCCCCGTCAGTTGCCGTGTGGGTGGATGGTCGGGCGGTGTCTTTTCCTGTTCGTCCTTTTCATCCTGCTGGGGAGCCGGCGGTTCTTCCGGCAGATTCCACACAAAAATCTCTCCGCCGCGGTTGCCCGCCGCAAGTTTGCGGCTATCCCCCAGAAAGGCGACCGACGTCGGCCACTCGCCTTCAAATTTCAGTTGCCATCGATGACTTGGTTTGTTGATTTTCATAGTAGTCACAAAATCGTATGTTACAGAATAATGATTTAGTGATGCGAGATTCTGCGATCGTCTTCGTTAAACAAGTACATCCTTCACCACGTCGGAACCAAACGGCGCGATCGGTATCGGTCGCACGCCGTTGTAATGTTCCGTTTCCGGATCAATACCTAGCGCCTGATAAATCGTCGCAAAGAAATCGCCTTCGGTTACCGGATTGTCCTTCACGTCGATGCCGTCCAGGTCCGATTCACCGTAGACGACTCCGCCCTTCACGCCGGCTCCTGCGAGTGCCGTGCTCCACGAGCGGACGTAGTGGTCGCGACCACTGCGATTGTTCACTCTTGGCGTGCGGCCGATTTCACCCATCCATACGACCAGGGTATGCTCGAGCAAACCGCGTTGTTCCAGGTCGGTCATCAAGCCCGCCCAGGCGTGCTCCATGGGCGGCACCAGCGCGCGATGCCAGACGAAATTGTCCGCGTGCGAATCGTAGCTGCTCTGGCCGACTTCCACGAACGGCACGCCCTCTTCGATCAGCCGACGAGCCATCAAGCAGCGGCGGCCGAACGCCGAATCACCGTATAAGTCACGGTATTTGTTCCACTCGTCATCGATCTTGAACACGTCATGTACGTTTTGTAGTCGCCGCGCGGCTTCGTACGCTTCGCGATGCATGCGTGCGGTTTCGGCTTTGTGCCGCCGAGCGTAAACGTCTTCGACGAAATTTCGCAACTCATTACGGCGAGATTCGATTTGTGGATTCAAATTTGAGGTAGAGAATGTCGGCAGTCGGCCTTCGGGGCTGAGTGCAAACGGTTGAAACTTCGGTCCCAAAAATCCCGCGCCTGTGTTGCCATGCGAAAAGATCTTGATGAAATTCGGCAAGTCGGATCCGTCGCGGCCCAGGTACTTGGCTATAACCGCGCCAATTTCGGGAAATCGAATGCCGGCAGCTTGCGAGTAACCGGTGTGCATCAAGTGAATGCCTCCGGGATGATCGACTTGCGACGTCCGCATCGAACGGATCACGGTCAGTTTATCCATGTTCTGCGCGATCTTGGGCATCAATTCACACACCTGCGTACCGGGCAAATTTGTCGAGATTGGCCGGAACAAGCCGCCGGTTGGACGTCCCGGCTTCATATCGAACGTTTCAAACTGGCTGACGCCGCCGTTCATCCATAGCAAAATGCAGCGTTTTTGGTTTTTGTTCACCTCGGCGGCCGTGGCTTGCGAGTTGAACAGGCTGCCCCAGTTCATCAGCGAGCCGCCAGCAGCCGTGGCCAAAGTTCCTTTGAGCAACGCTCGTCGGGAAACATGTTCGAAGTTTGGACATTTCATGGTTTGGTCCTGGGATGACAGAATTATAATTCTTCGAAGTTAATGATTAAAACGAAACTCACTGCAAGTCATCAAAACCCAGATCGCTTCGCCTATCCGCGAGCGAGGATCCTTTTCGGCAGTAAAGTAAGCGACGAACCGCTTACGTTCTTCATCGGTCGGCCGTCGGGTTAATATAGATAAGTACAGACGATCCACGCGTTCTTCCCAAGCCGATTCCGAATTCAGCAATCTATCGTACAATCCACCTTTTCCAGAACCGAGCAGTCGCGCGATCCCGCCGTTATTCATGTATAAGTGCTCGTGCAGCCCGCCTTGAAAATCGCCCACTCCGTTGTTGGGCGTGCCGAAAAACCGCATCAAATAGCCCGATCCTAACGGGGCGTATCGATCAGTTGAAGGTTCTGCTTTTGCCGCCTGTTGCATCGCTTCGTAGCCGGTCGCGACGTTCCACGAATCGAGTAACTCTTCGGCGGTTAGCGGTCGTGTCCGCGCCTGATCGAACAGCGCCGGCATGGGTTCTATAACCGATCCGCTGCCGGAAAGTTGATACACGCGGCTGTTGACCAACTCGCGGATGTACCACTTCAAGTCGAATTTGTGCGCCACCATCGCGGAGGCCAACTCGTCGAGCAATTCGGGATGGCTCGGCTCGTTCGACTCGCTCATATTGTCCACCGGATGGACGATGCCTCGGCCCATGAACTGAGCCCAAACGCGGTTCGCCACAGCGCGAGCGAAATAGGGATTGTCCGCTTTGGTGATCCAAGATGCCAGTTGATCCTTCCGCGAAAACTTCGGCTTGGGCGGCATCATGCCATTGGGAAAGTTGCGGGGCTCTTCGAAGTCTTTGGGCAGCTCCGGTTCAACCAGCGCGTCGCCGTGCAGGAACTTCGGCTTCACCGGTTCACCCTTCTTGCCAACTTCCTGTTCTGTCACAGGTCCGGTGAACAGCACATCACCCAGATTCTTTTCGCCGATGGCGTACATCGTCAAATTGTTCTTCTTGCCGGCGTCAACCACCTGCAATCGTGCGAAAAATGCGGCCGTGCCATAGAAGTCTAATTGTGTCCATGGTTCGAACGGATGATCGTGGCAGCGGGCACATTGCAGTTGAACGCCAAGAAATTTTTGGGTGACGGCTTCGGTCGCATCTTCCGGTTGATTGCGATACTGGACAAAGAACATGGGCGCGCCATCGTCGACCGTATTGCCTTCGGCCATCAGAATCGCTTTGACCCACTGGTCGTAGGGTGTATTATCGGAAAACTGCTTGCGTAGCCACGTCTGGAATCCTTCGCGCTTGTCAGTGCCGTAGCCGGGCGGGTTTCGTCCAAACAGAACCTGGTCCCACACTTCGGACTGATGGCCGGCAAACCGCGGATCGTCGAGCAAGCGGTCGATCAACTTCGACCGCTTGTCGACGGCCTTGTCATCGAGAAACGCGACGGCTTCGTCAAACGTTGGTATCGTTCCGAGCAAATCCAGATAAACCCGCCGCAAGAATTCGGCATCCGTCGACGATTCAGCCGGCGCAATCTTCTTCGCTTTCCAAACGGCTTCTACTCGACTGTCGATCGTGTTGCGCAACTGGTCGTCGCCACGAGCCGCGGCGCAAGCAACAACAAAGAAGATTAATACCGTCGATAACGAAAAGCTAAGGGATCGAATCATGGCAGGCGTTCCGCAGGAATCCTCCAGATAGTGGGCTGAATCTTCACCACGCACCGTGCCTCGAGAGTCGTTGGCAAAACGAAGTAACGTTGTGTAAACTCTTTCGTGACCAGCGTTGAAAGGGATTATATACTTGCACCCGGCAATCAGCGACAATATTTCTGAGTCGATATCCCCTTATTTATAGCGAGCTCGCCGATGAATAGGAAATCTCCAGATTTTTGCATACATATTGCCTTCTTGATGTCGGCACTCTGCTTGACTGTTTTGTTGGCAACGCCAGCTCTAGCGCAGTCCCCCTCGAAAGATCGATATTCCAAACCTCTCAACATGACGGTGCCGAACGTTAGCACGGATGCGTCGGTCAAGCTCGACTACCCAATTGTGTATGTACGCGCGCCACGGTTTGGGGATGAGAAAAACTCGCGCTGGGCGGAGATTGGCGATCCTACGCGATTGGACCCGGGTGCAGATCTGATGCTTCTCTATCCAGACGGCAAGGAAGAAGTTCTCGTCGAGGGCGGCGACGGCTCTGTTGTTGACCCCATGGTCTCCTTCGACGGAGAGTGGGTCTACTTCGCGAAGTTCCATAATCTGAAGCAAGGTTTCGCGCCCTGGGGCGGACTGCCCGTGCACGGTTCGGACATATACAAGATTCACGTCAAGTCGCGAAAAATCGTGCAGTTGACGAATCAACAATTTACACCCAATTTGGGGGCGGCGGATTGGAATGAGAAGTTCGGTGGATCTACAAATGGCAAAGACCGCATCGCCTACGGCGTGCTGAATCTGGGGCCGTGCCCTTTGCCCGGCGGGAAACTGGTCTTTGTAAGCAACCGTAACGGCTTTCGCCCGCCGAAGTTTGGCAGACCAACGCTGCAGTTGTTCGTCATGGACGAGGATGGCGGCAACCTACAGCAGATCGGCTTTTTGAACATCAGCCAGGCACTGCACCCGGTGGTACTGGTCGATGGGCGGATCATGTTTAGCTCGTTCGAGAACCAGGGACTGCGTAGCTCCGATTCGTGGGGACTGTGGAGTATTCACCCTGATGGCACCAACTGGGGTCCGCTGATGAGCGCCTTCGAGTTCGCCGGCATCGGGGCCAACAACTCCTTCCATTTTCAGACGCAGCTCTCCGACGAGAGCATTGTGCTGGAGTCCTACTACATCAACAACAACAACGGCTTTGGCGGATACTTGAAATTTCCGCCGCAGCCGCGAAAGGGCTATTCGGCGTTTGGGCCGGCAGATTATCTTCATCCGCGAAATACACCCGTGCGGATGAGTCGGCATTACAACGGTGTTCCGAGGTATATGCACTACCCGTTTACACCCGACGGGATCGTTTCGCTAACGCCGTTTACGCACGGCGGCGAAGGAGTGTCGGGGTTGTCAGATCTGAATAATCCCAAGTCTCAACAGGTAGGCAAGTTCACGCACCCCTCGGGCGCGCCGGACAATCACCTGCTGACCTGCTATTCGCCAGGGCCGATCAACTCGCAGGGCACGCTCAAACTGCCGGTAGTCGACGGGGGAATATACCTGATCAAGTCGGGTACGGCGGTTGAGGAGCCGGCCGACATGCGGCTGATCAAAAACGATCCGAACTACAACGAGCAATGGCCGCGGGCGCTGGTGCCCTACAAGCGGATTTACGGCGTGGCCGAGCCGAAGCAACTCGAGCCCTTGTCAAACGACGGAAAGGCTTCGCCGCATTTACCTGAGGGCACGCCCTTTGGACTGGTAGGCGCGTCGAGCCTCTATAAGCGCGAGAGTTATCCCTTCGGCAAGGTTCCCGAGGGAAGCGTGACGGCAACCTACCGAGGTGGCGATGATCCTTATTTCGGCCTGGATCCATTCAACAGCGCCGAGAACGGCGCCTCGTACAACTGGACGCATCAGGGCGCGGATGCGGGACGCTATAGCAACAGCGACATCCACGCCATCCGCATCCTCGCGATGGAACCGACCAGCGACCGCATCATGACGGCGCCGCAAGGCAGTTTTTACAACCACGCCAACGAGCGGCTGCGCATCCTGGGTGAGATTCCCGTCCGCAAATTCAATGACGGCAAGCAACCGCAAGATCCCGACAACAATCCCGACACGAGCTTTCTGGCCAAGATCCCTGCCGACATCGCCTGGACTTTTCAGACACTCGACCGACGCGGGATGGTGCTCAACATGAGCCAAACCTGGCATCAGCTTCGGCCGGGCGAGGTCCGCACGAACTGTGGCGGTTGCCACGCCCACAGCCAGAAGCCGACACTGTTCGAGCAAACGGCCGCCGCTAAATCGGACTATCAGTTATGGGATCTGACGAAAAGTACGCCACTGCTTTCCGCTCGGAAGCAGGATGAGCCCGGCAAGCAGTGGGACAAGGACAACGCAACCGGGCTGCGATTTGAAGAGGGTGTCAAAAATGTGGAGTTCTATCGCGACATCAAGCCGATTCTGGATCGCAGTTGCGTCGCGTGCCATACGCAGAACGCGACAGAGCCGCCAGGCAATCTGGTGCTCGATGACGACAAACCGGTCGTCGCGATCGTTAACCGACTGACGCTTCCTTCCGGCACTTATTATCGACTGGCGGCCGACCGACAGGCCCGCTTCGGCTACAAGCCGGTCAGCGGCCACGGTTGGCGATACAGCAATGCCTCTCGCTATATCCGCATGTTCCAGTCGCGCCGCAGTCTGCTGGCGTGGAAGATATTCGGTGAGCGCCTCGACGGTTGGACCAATGACGATCTTCCGACTGAAACCGTGCCCGGCGACGCTAATACCCTGCAGTGGAAAGGCAAGCCGATCAATAACACGCCGCACCATCGCAACCTGGCCGACCTTGACTTCACCGGCAGTATCATGCCGCCGCCGGCCGCCGTGAAATCCGGCAAAGTGAAGCCGCTCACCGACGAAGACCGGCGGACAATTGTCCGCTGGATCGATCTGGGCTGCCCGATCGACTTGAAATACGACGTCGAAGATCCGCAAAAGGAAACATACGGCTGGCTGTGCGACGATAATCGACCCACGCTTACGCTGACTTATCCCAGGGCCGGCGCAAACGCTTCCTTATCGCGCATTCTCATTGGCATGCACGACTATTCGTCCGGACTCGATCCGGACAGCTTCGAGGTTATCGCCGACTTCCCGATTAACGATGTAAAGGCAGGCAAGAACGCGGCCTCACTATTTCGAGAAACAACAACGGGCATATGGGAATACAAATTTCAAAATCAGATAACCGAACTGAATTTGGGGACGTTGATGATTTCGATCAAGGACCGCCAGGGCAACGTGACGCGAATCGAAAGGCGTTTTTCCGTAGTGGATACCGGAGACAAATAGCTATTCCATTTGACATCATAGCGGCAAAGGGGAGCCAAACTAATGTCCGCTCATTTTTTTCACGTGGGAATGTTCGATTTATTCAACGCTGTGCTGGTTAATGTTGGGCAAGCTCGTTGCGACGAATCGAACGACAAACGCGCGGTTCACATCGTTCAGCACCAGGAAACCAATGATAATTGGGCCTAGTCATCGGCACTGCCGATCAACCGACCGCCGCCGTTTTTCGAGTCGGATGAAGTAGCGGCAAGACTAGCCTACATGGCACTTGTGCCGCATATCGCGCTCAATCCAAAAGAAAAGGCTGCGGCGAGCGACAGTCGTAAGAAAGCGTTCGCGTGGCTAAATAAGACGAAACATATACCGACACGACACCCTACAAGAACCCGATGCCGATCACCAACTTCGGCAGCACCTGGGCGACACTCGGTCTGATGCGCGCGTGTCAGACTTTCCCAAAATAATCGATTCAAATTTCACCGCCAAAAAAGATAACGAAGGATTACAATGTCGTTGAAATATTCTCTCTACATCCTGCTGGTGATAAACGTCTCCGTCTTTGCCGACGATTGGTCCGATCATCCAGTCAACCAGTGGGTGAAACAAAGCCCGCGCGACGACCTGCCTGCACCCCCTCTGAAATACGAAGGCAGCGGAGCTATGAATCCGGCAAGCGGCAATTGGATTCACTTCGGCGGACACGATGGAATTCCACAAGGGTTCTACTTATTCACTTGTGACATCGGCAGTGGTCAGTGGCGGCAGCGGTTTCCGAACACTTCTCCGCCCGGCGTGTGTTGTGTTGACGGGTCGAATACGTTCGACGTCGTTCAACGGAGGTTTGTCGCGTTTCCGGGCGGTTCGCTGGGTCACGGTTTCCAGTGGAGTCGAGGGATCAAACTGAAACAGTCCAACGCCTGGCTGTACGATCCGCAAACGAACCGCTGGACCAACATGCGGCCGCCGCCTTACAAGCGGCCGGAGAAATACTCGCACGACGTGATCGGCGGTTTGAACAGCGCGGCGACCTACGACGCTAATCACGAAGTGACGATTTCGTTTGGCGGCCAAGGGGCGGGCGGACCAACCAATGCATTATTCGTTTACGATGCCTACGCAAATCGATTGGAGCAACGGCGTCCGCCCGATCCGCCATCTCGGCGTGACGGCATGGGAGTGTGTTACGATACGAAGAACAATTGCTTGGTGATGTTTGGTAGCCAATACTCCAATGACGAACGCACGTGGCTTTACCGGCTGGACACCGATCGTTGGGTAGGCATTCAAACCGAACCGCATCCGCCCGGCAAGAAAGAAGGCACTTATTCGACCAATCCCAAGATGGCATTTGACGACGCCAACGGCGTTTGTCTTTGCGTCGTCCGCCGCGGCGAGCCGACAGGATCTCTCGAGACATGGGCACTGGATGTCGCCCAGATGAAGTGGACCAAGCTGAACCCGCGCCGCGAACCTGATCCCAGCGCCAGCCGAGCTCGCAACCTCAGCTACTGGCCAGAACAAAACCTCTTCGTTCTGGAAACTGTCGCGGCAGACAAAAGCGGCCCGCAGATTTGGACCTACCGTTTTGCAAAACGCTCGGACGGGTTCCCCATCGACCCCCCTCTCGATTTACGGCTGTCAACCGAAGTGCGAGAATCCGGTTTTCGTGTTGCCTTGGCGTGGCCGCCGAGCAAGTCGAAGAAAGTGGCGTCATACAACGTCTACCGCGCCAAGGCTGCTACGTCGTGGAATGCGCAATTCGAGAAGATCGCCAACACCAAAGATGCAGCGTACAACGACGATACAGTCGCTGCAGGCGAAATCCACTTCTATCGAGTCACCTTGATCAACCAGGCCGGTCGCGAGAGTCGCCCCAGCCGACTCGCACGAACACAACCTCGAATTCCGGCAGCTCCGATCGTTTCGGTAATGGCAACCGACCGCGTCGAAATCGACTGGGCTAAGCATACAGCAACCGACGTGATCGGTTACAACCTCTACCGTGGCACGGTTCATGTCGACACCGTGCGGCGCGGTCAACCCAAAGCATGGAGCGACAACGATCCGGAGTATAACGCACCAGTCGTCGTGGCAATCAACGACATTACGGACCTACGGAAACTGAACGACGATCCGCTCACGGCAACACGCTTTGTCGACTCAAAAATCGATCTGACAAAGCGCCCCGCGTCATCCAAAAACTACAAATACGCAGTTCACGCCTACATCGTCCGTGCAGTCAACAGTCTGGGCGTGGAGAGCGGCCCGTCACCTTATGGATTGACAATTCCCGCCGCACCCGAGCAAGTCATGCTGCGCGAGCGAGGTCAATCTGCAGAACTTCGCTGGCAGCCCAGCCCCGAAAAAGGCGTCGTCGGCTATCGCATTTACAAACTCGGCAAGTCTCACTGGGAGATCGTGCGTCTCACCGACAAACCGATTAGCGACACCACGTTTTCACATGAAGCAGGCGGCGGCACGACGCGATACTGGGTTGTGCCCATTGACCGATTCGGGCAGGAAGGCGAACCTTCATCGCCCGTCTGGTATAAGCACGTCTACCGGGATTTCTTTGCCGGTGACTGGCATCAGTAATTCAATCCGTGTGGCAATAGCACACGTCCAGTGAATGAGTCGTGTTTGCGAAACGATGATGTAGTTTATGCATTAAAGTGTAGTAGAAGTTATCTCGGCCTAAAAATAACGTTCTCGATGCAATACGAATTACCTACTTTTCGATACCCGTTGCGAGTCCTAGTAGCCGCCTCCACTCGACTGGGTTGCACAACCTGTCTCGAAACGAATAAGGCTCGTTGGTGACCACCAGCGGGCCTTGGTCGTTTGGTACAGGTACATAGGGATTTGCGACGGTGGGCGCCGGTAGGCCTCTCTAGCGCAGCCGTCAGCCAGCACGCACAAATGCACATTAGGCAACGGCAAGATTCACATGGGAAAACTTAGTTCAACTGCCAGATCGTAAAGTTCAATACACTCGCGAAGCTGACCCACGCCAGGTATGGCACCATCAACCAGCCGGCAAGCTTCGATGTCTGATAAAACGTCACGAGCGTCGCCACGATAGCCAGCCACAAAAGCACGATCTCGGCGAACGCCCAACCCGGCTGGTGCATCCCGAAGAAGATCCAGGACCAAGCAACATTCAACCCGAGCTGCACAGCAAACAACTTGAGCGGTCTAGATGCGGTCTTGAATCCATCCTGCTTCCATACCATCCAGGCGGCGATGGCCATCATGACATAGAGCGTGGTCCATACCGGACCGAAGATGTAGTTCGGCGGATTCCAGGATGGCTTATCGATTGTCTTGTACCAGCCTTCGATCTCGGACGTGGTGGCGATGGCTCCGAGGCCACCCGTACCGAGGCAGATACCGATGAAGACAACGAGACCAATCCAACGATAATTCTTGCGATTCACCAGCGTCCCCTTCAACAAGACTCAAAACTGAAAAGACTCGACACCAATTCCTCTTCGATTGGTAAGGTGTCCGCCACACCAATTTCCTCTATGTTTTCCTTCTCGGTTTTCGGCCGATTGGTTGGTACAACAGGTCGGGGATTTGGCGAGCGAACTCATCCGAGCGGTCGCGGCCCGGTCTTTTTTCAAAGTTTGGTAGCAGCCGTGATGCCGGAGATGCCGCCGCCGATAATCGCATTTCACGATGCAACCCCGCTCTTTTCTATTGAGTTCATGGCAGCAGATTTGTCTAAAATTCAATTACCAACGAAGTCGCACATCGCCTCGAGGTCTGTATCAGCCGCTAGAACTCGTAATTTTTTCACGGCCCGCTGCTCAAGTTGCCGGACACGCTCTTTGGAGACACCAAGCTTGTCGGCCAGACTTTGAAATGTCCTGACATCAACATTCCCGCCAAGTGCATAGCGTCCGCGGAGGATGAATTGTTCTCTGCGATCGAGTTTGTTGATTAATTTTGAAATTACTGTCTTGAGAGACGACCAGGTCTGCTCATTAATCGCTTCAGAATTCTCTTTATTTTCGACGTCGAAAGCCGAGCCATCGCTGCTGTTTACATTGCTGATAAAGCGAGCGGATTGCTTCTGCTGGTCTGCGATCTTGCCGTGCGTATTCCTGACGATCGAACCAAAAGCGTAGGTGCTGAATCGATAACCGCGATCGTAATCGAACTTGTCGACGCAACGCATCAGACAGAAAATGCCGTCGCTCAACATTTCATCGAAAGAGAGTTGCGAGCCGGCGAACTTTTTCACGATGGAAATGACAAGCCTTGTGTTTGCCTTGACAATGTGATCTCGAACCGCCTGAGCTTCGGCGAGGAATGACTCCACGGTTTCGATCGCATGCGGATCGGGAAATTCAGGATCTAGCGACGAGCGGATCACGTTGGCTCGGAATTTCAAGTAGTTCATTTTGCGAAACAAGTACCGTTCCTGCTTCGCCGACAATAATTCGGTTTCACAAAGTCGCGCCAAATGTGCCGGCAAGTCATTGGGAACGCTGGTCATTGCTGACTCCGACATCCCTTTCTCGCAAGTTTCGTGGACCACCAAAATTTCGGAATCTGCGGCGTCACAATGAAAACTTTGATTGGAAATGAATTGAATCTCCCTATGCAGGAGACTGAGCGCCGCCTGGCGAAGGGAAGAGTCGTGGCTTTTTTCAGATCGAACGGTTTGTTCTGCTGGGCGACTAATCGTAGAAATCATTGCAATCTCCGATAAATTCAAAAGGGGGTGATTTTGATAGCGGGGCTCATTCCTGTCTGAGCCGTTCACTGGCGAGTCAGGTCTAATTCGCGAGAACGTTGTCTATCCTCTGGTTTGGCTGACAACTGAGAGCCAGATTGCAAGCGGCCATTAAATCGTTCATACCGTTCATGTACATAATACCGCTGAGCACAGCCATAGGCAAAGGTAAAAAACGTTCAAATCGTTCATTTTTATATTATTTCCCCTAAGTCGTTTTTCTATCAGTGTTTACAAGTAATTTTCTTCTATACAGGTTGGTGTGGTCATATATAGTACTGTCTTCAATTTGAAGTGGTATAATAAATACGTTCACAACGTTCTTTTGAGGATTGTTGAAATGAGGGAACTCCTGACCCCCAAACAGGTTGCGCGGGCGATTCAGGTCAGCGAATCGTCTGTCAAACGCTGGTGCGACAAGGGTGTGATCCCTACTCAGTACACTGCGGGAGGGCATCGCCGCATTCCGGTGGGTGGTCTGCTCGACTTTTTGCGGTCCAGCCAACACCAATTGATTCGGCCTGAAGTTCTTGGGCTGCCGGCTACTACCGGCCAGTCAAATCGAGTCATCGACCGAGCTGCGGGTCAACTCACGAAGGCACTGATCCATGGCGACGAAGAGCAGACCCGGCAGATCGTATTCGACCTCTTTCTTGCCGAGCACAGCATCAGCGTTATTTGTGATCAAGTTCTGGCGAAGTCACTAGAAGAAATTGGCGACCTTTGGAAGTGTGGCGACGCTGAGGTTTATCAAGAACGATTGAGTTGTGAATTTGTGCTGCGACTGCTTCACGAACTGCGTATGCTCATTTTTCCTCCGCCATCGGAGGCACCGATTGCCATCGGTGGATCGGTCGAAGGGGATCAATACAACCTGGCAACGACGATGGTAGAGCTCGTGCTTCGCGACCAGAAGTGGAATGCCACTTCGCTCGGTAACAACCTTCCATTTAGTACACTTGGCGCCGCAATCAAACAGCATCGACCGCGAATTTTCTGGATTAGCGCCAGCCACCTGGCCGATGAAGCTGAATTCATCAAAGCTTACTCGCAGCTCTATGATGAGTATGGGTTAGACGTCGCCTTCGTTGTCGGCGGGCGGGCGCTTGATGAAACCGTCCGCCAACAGATGAAGTACTCAGCCTACTGTGACAACCTTCAGCACGTAGAAGCGTTCGCACAGACAATGCACAGCCCGGCCGAGGATTCATCGATTGATACCTGAACCTCACAGGAAATGTGAGTTTTCCGACAACTTCTTTTTACTCTGTCAGTTGTCGTGACCGTTGTTCACTCTGGTCGAGACCTTGAACCGAATTGTACGTAATCGCACTTCGCTGCTCGCTCTTTCCTGATGAACGATTTTTGAGCCTTGTCACGGCACTCCCACGCCCTAGAGTATCAATGAACTAAATTTTGGACCAAATGGCCAGTCAGCTACTAGTGTCCGGCGCACCTGCAGACAAAGTCTCTGTTCGAGAATAGTTGCAAGCTTCGTCAACGAATTTTGGAACAGACAATGCGGCACGTGCATAGCAGGAACAGTTGCCATGACCATTACCCGGAAAATAAGGAATAGATTGTGAATAAATTGCAAATGGCAAAGCTTGGTATTTTCATTGCCGCCTCCGCATCATTCGCCCTGTCGGTTTACCTGTGGTTTACAGGCGGTAGAGAGGAAGGCTTATATGTTGGCCTTTGGGTGCCATCCATCTTGAGTTTTGGGACCTTTTTGTTAGGTGGTAAATCCAATGAATAATTTCGGCATCTTCATATTTGGTTGTGTTGTTTTCAGCATTGTGGTGGCGGCAACCTTTTGTGCGCTGATAGCCAGCGACCGACCCGATGAATAAGTGGCAGGTGGCTGCTGGAAACGCGTCATCTTTCGTACGGTCCATATTTGCGGATGTAATCTTTGACGCGAACTTTCCGTGCGGTGTTTTTGCTGCTCATGTAGCGAATTTTTCCAAAAATTGGGCGTTCCGGCCCCCAGGCACGATCGTAGCGACCGAGGACCCAGAAAATACCGCTGTAAGAGTTTGGATTGCGGCCATCGAGGGCGTATTTGTTGTTCAACTCGAGCATGATAGCGAGGGCCTCGCGCGGGCTGGCCGACCACTGGAGGATTTTCTTTCCCCACAACATCCGCAGGTAGTTGTGAATACGACCTTCCCTGACCAATTGACGCTGGGCAGCGTTCCAAAGTTCGTCGTGTGTTTTGGCGTTCTCAAATTGCTCGAGCGAATAGACGTGTTCACGCGGATCGCCTGCATGTTCGGCAAGTGTTTTTCGTGCCCAATCCGGCAATGATTCGTAGCGGTCGTAGTCTTCGCGTTGCCAGCAGATGTTGTAGCCGACTTCGCGCCACGTGATCAGCTGGTCGAGAAAAGCCTCGACCGGTTCGCTGGCTCCCCACCAACCGCTGGAGCTGCCGTTTGCTTTTGCGGAAATGTGCAGCGACGACCATCCGCTGTGCATCATTGTCTCGGTGAAAATATGATGAGCCGAGATGTGACCGAAATGCAAGTAAGGCGAGAGACCGCTGGTGAAGTCTTCCTGCGGCTGATTCCGCCGCTCGCAGTAGCGTGGCAGCTTTTGTGTGACAAAATTGCGAAGTCTCTTTTCAGCCTGCCTGGTGCCACCATGAGTTGAAGCGACGCGAATCGAGTGACCGATAGGGAAATCGCTCAGGAAACCCGGATTGCTCGGCAAAGCATCGATTTTTGCTACGGGCCACTGCTGTGTGATTTCGCGCGGCAATTTGTCGATTTTCGGTAAGCGAGAACCAACTAGCGGGTCGGGTTCGGGGAACTCGTCGAGGTGGGGGCGCAGATTTTTTTGCAGAAAGCGGCGAAAGTCAAATGCTCGCGAGAAGACTTTATTGGCCGATCGCATCGGTAGCAGGCCATTGGAGTCGATCAACTCAAACCGCGTGGGGATTTGTCGCGCCGCCGCGTCGATCATTCGCGGCAGGAAAAAACAAGGGAAATCGTCACTCACCACGACACAGGCACGTTTCGCCAGTGCCGCCAGCAAGCCCTTGCCTGCATCATGTTCCGGCTCCAGGTAGGGGAAGTAATAGACCGGTTTGCGTGCCAATCTTCTTTGATTATCGGCCATTCCTTGAATCACGAATTGGTGGATTCGATCGCTGTTCCAGCGGTATCCGCAGCGAAGCGGCTCAAAGACAACCAGCGGCTTTTTCAGATCTCGAGCCCACTGGACGGCCCTTTGCAGGCTAAAGTTCCATACAACACGACGATTGGCAATCATCCAGTAGAGGACAAAATCCCCGTTACGAACGACGTCTTTGCTGCCAACGACTCGGATGCGGAGTTCGGGAGTTGTAATCACAGGCGTTATTATAAAAAGGAATTTTCGATGGTTGTCGGTACTTTGCACCGCACTATAGTATAGGACTCGACAAGTGTCTTTAGCATCTCGTAAAATTCCGAGCTGCTTTCCTCCCTGAAGCAGACTGACGCGATGAGAAAAAGTGAAAAACGAATATTGCTTACTGGTGCTACCGGTTACGTAGGCGGGCGTTTGCTTTCGTTATTGGAGCAGCGGGGGGATGTTGTTCGCTGTCTTACGCGTCGGCCAGAGAGTCTGGCACTCCGTGTGGCGGAAACTACCGAGGTCCTATCGGGCGATGTGCTCGATCGCGACTCACTCGATACAGCGTTGGCAGGCATTGATACGGCATTTTATTTTGTGCATTCGATGGGAGCCGGCAAAGACTTTGAAATTGAGGACCGCGAAGCAGCCACTAATTTTGCGGAGGCCGCCGATAAAGCGGGAGTGAAACGCATTATCTATCTTGGCGGGCTCGGCAATCAAAATCAAAAGCTCTCCAAGCACCTCCGCAGTCGGCAGGAAACGGGAGACCGGCTGCGGGCGTCTCAGGCTCAAGTCATCGAGTTCCGAGCATCGATTGTGATTGGTTCGGGCAGCCTTTCTTTTGAGTTGATTCGCGCTTTGGTCGAACGTTTGCCGATGATGATTTGTCCAAAATGGGTTCGAGTGCAGGCACAACCGATCGCCATTGAAGATCTGTTGGCTTACCTGCTGGAAGCGATTGACCTGCCCGAGGGAAATTCGCAAGTTTACGAAATTGGCGGACCAGACCAGGTATCTTACGGCGACATCATGCAGGAATACGCTCGCCAGCGCGAGTTACGACGATGGATGATTCCCGTTCCCTTGATTACGCCGTACCTGTCCAGCTTATGGCTGGGATTGGTGAGCCCCATTTATGCGCGCGTGGGCAGAAAAATGGTTGATAGTCTGAAAAACCCGACACTTGTCTCGAACAAACTCGCGGAGCAGACGTTTTCGGTCCGGCCGCGCGGACTTCGCGAAGCGATTAGCCGAGCGTTGGTAAATGAGGATAACGAGTTCGCTGAAACGCGCTGGTCCGATGCACTTTCGTCGGCCGGTAAAGAGCGAAGCTGGGGTGGTACGCGATTTGGGTCGAGGCTGGTTGATTCGCGGACTGTCGAAGTTGCAGTACCAGCTTCGTCTGCGTTTGCCTCGATTCAACGAATTGGCGGGAAAACGGGTTGGTACTTTGCAAACTGGTTGTGGCAACTTCGCGGTTTCCTGGATCTGCTGGTGGGTGGCATTGGCGTTCGACGGGGTCGTCGTGATCCGGTCAACCTGCATGTCGGCGACGCATTGGATTTCTGGCGAGTCGAGCAATTTGAACCGAATCGTTTGCTACGCCTCAAGGCAGAGATGAAAGTGCCCGGCCGAGCGTGGCTGGAATTTGAAGTTACAAGTCATGCAGGCAAGTCGACGATTCGCCAGACCACGGAATTCGATCCTGTTGGTCTATTCGGTCTTGCCTACTGGTACGCATTGTATCCGCTTCATCAATTCATCTTCGCCGGTATGCTACGTAAAATTGCTCGGACTGTCGAAAAATCAGAGTGTTCGGCAGAAGAGTCCATCACATGAGCGATTTCCATTATCGCCGCTAAACGTGATTTCTGAGCGCCAGCTCTTTGGGGTGTGGATTCAGGTAGACCTGATCGCGAAGGTATTCCACATCCAGGATGCGAACATAGTGTCGAATGAGTGTGAGCGGGACAACCAACGGCACGAGACTTTTTCGATAGTCTTCGATATGAGAGAGCAATTCTTGTCTCGATGCCGGGTCGAGGTCCTTCTTAAAAAATCCCAGCATGTGCTGCAACACGTTGGTATTTTTTTTGGTCGTGGCGATCTTGCTTAAGCCAGTCATGAATTCCGTTTGGTAACGGTCTCTGAGTTCTTGACGCGGGATCGATTTGGAATCTGCGACGAGGCGGCCGAGTTGGCGATATTCCTTTTCGGAATGTGCTAGTAAGACAAACTTGTATCGTGTGTGAAATTCGAACAAGTCGCGAAGCCGCCAACGGCCGGTCCAGAGCCGCTTGAGCGAGTGATAGGCAAATACTCGTTCTATCCAGTTTTCACGAAAGCGCGGGTCACAGAGTCTTCCTTCCTCTTCGACGGGTAAATGCGGTAATTTTGCCATGAGCGCTTCTGCAAAGAGACCGACGCCCGTTCGTTTCGCTTGTCCTTTTGGCTGGTGGAGCTTCACACGTTCCATGCCGCAACTTGGGGAGTCTTTCTTGAATATGTAGCCGCTGAGATCTTCTTTGGCTAAGGCTGCTACTCTTTGCCTGGCGAATTTTCGCATTTTGCTGGTCAGATCGATGTGGGTTTTGGTCGTTCGCAATCGGACCTGCTGGTCAATCTGCACCAATTGGATTGTCTCGCGTGGAGTGCCTAGCCCAACTTCGACTTCCGGACAGACGGGAAGCCATTCGAAGTAGTTACCGAGGGTTTGGGTCAAGTATCGATCGTGTTTGTGCCCACCGTCAAAACGGACCTGCTGGCCTAAAAGGCATGATGAAATACCAATGCGGATTGGCTCGTCATTTGCAGATGAATTTTCCATCGTTGTCTCCATGCGATGTCTCGACGTTCAATGACTGCGATTGAATTGAGATATGATTATATAGCATTCTTTCCAATAACTAATGGTGTCGAATATCGAAACAGGTTGATCGATTAACTCGATTCAGGATTGCCGTTCCCATACCTGTCGAGCCAGCTATTTGTCGTGTGCCAGGACAACCATTTGCCGATCAAAAAGCCGATGCAACTAACCGACGCGGACAAGACGGTGCCCCAAGCAGGATCGACCAGAGTTATAATCCAAGACCATTTTTTTTGAGGGTTGCGTGATTGGTCAAGTTGTAAGGTTGCATAAGTAACCAGTCCGAACAGCGCGTAAGTATATCTTTGGATCAATGAGGCAATTTCGCATCCTTCGCGGTGAGCAGACGGATCGGAATTTGAATCTCATAGTAGCGGCGGTTGCCTTGGACGAAGGGACTGTTGTAGTCCATCACGCGGAGCGGTCCATCGGCAGCATATTTGCCGCGATTCCGCTTGAGCCAGGATTTCAAGACACTGTGAATGGATTCGATCTGCGCCTGCGAACGTTGTCCGCGCATGCCGATACTCACCAACAAGCCGGCAGGGATGTCATTCACTTTGACTCCGGATTCCATTTCCCCCTTTTTGCCGATGGCCGTCGAGCCATACAAGAAAGCCATGTTTGTCTGCTGAGGATTTTTTCCGTCGTCGAGCCGATATTCCATTTGGACGGGGGCGGTCATTTCGATCTTTTTCTTTTTAATGTGATTGAAAAGTATGAAAAAGGCCGAATTGTCTCGGGCAGCCAGTTGCATTTCATAGCGGGCCAGGCGATAGGCGGGGTACTCTTTGACTTCGATCTTGCCAACAGGAGTCCAACGCGGAAACCCCTCGGGCGTTTCGGCTTCGAGGACGGGTTTAAAGGTGATCATGTCGTACACCTGCTAAAGACTTCGGCGAAGCTGAATGGCCGTTTCCTTGCGATTGCCGAGAGCGATCGTTTTAGACGCCTTGAGCGAGGCGAGCAGGATCGAGCTTCCGATGTGATCCGGACCTAGCCTCTGCGCCGCTGCCTCGGCTAGCGATTGCAGTCGGCTCAAAGTTTTTGCGTCGTCATCGGATGAGTTGGCGTCGAGGGCCGGTTTGATGAGGCGAGCGGTTTCGCTGATCTCGGAATGATTTGTGCTCGTGTCCTCTGCGCTGGTCCAGTAAACGGGCAGCAGAAGCAACAGGATCAACAGGATCAACAACGGGGAGCAGTATTTGGCACTCATGGTACTCTCCTTTGTTTCGAATTGCTAATGACTTCTAACTCGACAAACAAAGCCGACCACGAAGTTCGTGGTCGGCGTCGAATTTTTCTATCGTTTCATTACCACTGGTTGTGATCCAGCATGGCGTAGTAGACACGGTCGAGTCCACGTCGCAGCACCCAGGCTTTCTTTGTCGGGCAGTGAGTCTTCTCGGCTGTTGTCAACGCGGACTTCAAGCTGCTCATAACCAGCGGGGGCATCTGGTGGCCGTATTTAATCATTTCGCGGGCCGTTGACGTGTAGATCTTCGCACAGGCGGCGTGGTGGCCGGCATTGTACAAATCGACGCCGCGGGCAACCGCATGCTCGATCATTCGCCTCTTGTCAGCGGCACCCACCTTTGTCTTCTTTGGGGGCAGCAGCACGCTATCGATGACATGAATGATGCCGTTCGAGCATTGGATGTCTGTCTTGACAACGTTTGCATTACCGACTTTTACTTTGCCTTCGCCGGATTTGATGGCGACTTGTTGGCCTTCCAGTGTGGTAGCTTGGTCGAGCTTTAGAACCTTACTTGCCGGAATTTTACCGGCAACTACATGATAATTGAGAACCGCAACTAGTTGGCCCTTGTTTTCAGGCTTGAGCAGATACTCAACGGTCCCCTTGGGCAGCTTGGCAAACGCCTCATCTGTGGGAGCGAATACCGTGAAAGGTCCATCGCTCTTCAGGGCATCTACCAAATCGGCAGCACCGAGAGCAGCGGCCAATGTTTTAAAAGATCCAGCACTTACGGCTGTGTCGACGATGTCCTTCTTTTCACCTGCAATGCTCACACTGGCGGTGAGGCCAATTAACGCGAAGACGATTGCAGCCAGGTAGGACTTGGAAAACGATTTCATTACAACTCTCCTTGATAAACGCTGTTTATTTTTGTCTCGATCCAACTTTCGAGAGAATACGAACGGCCGTGTCGTTTTTGTCACTCAGTGGCACTTTAGGGCGCAAGAAGGTGGTGACAAGTCTCAAATTTCGTTCAATTCGATCCCAAGCAGTTCGTCGAAAGATAGAACGTCACGAGCGTGACGATCGTGATCGGTTCTTCGATGGCTCCACCGATCGCTTTTGCCCAACTAGAGCAGTCGCTCTCACTCATGTTTGCGCGTGAGGATCCGCCCGAAAATTCGCGACCGCAGGGCGAGGATCAAGAATAGTACACGAAGGAGAAACTCGGATACAAAGGAAGTTTTCGTCAACTCGCGTTGCTGTATCTCGGCCGAGAGATGCAATTGTCTTTGAACCGGGAGCAGCAGCGAGCCATCAATTATCTCCGTACCGAAAACCAAGTGCTCAAGGCGAAACTCGGTAAGAAGCGAATCCTAATGAATGATGTCCAGCGTAAACGGCCGGTGGTGAAGGGAAATTCCTGGGCCGAAAAGCATTGGAATCAACCGACACGGATCGGCGAATCCTCTCTGCGCAGACGCTTGGATATCTGGGTTAAAATGTGCCAGTCGATTTATTGCAGGAAGCGTTGGAGCGAGAGGAAAATGCTGCTGTCAAATTGTACTTGATTGATTCACTGGCGATGTTGGGGCAAGGAGCGAAACTGGATGTTGACGCACTGATGAAAAATGAGCCAAACCGCGACATCAGGATGCATTTGAGTTATATGAAACTGCGTAAGGAAGCCTCCCTCGATTCGGCGGTTCGCCAAACTTTGACCGGTTGGAATCCCCTGGCGATCGATTCGGCACAGATTGGAAAACTAGCGCCCGATTTTGAATTAATCTCGGCCAACAATAAAAAGGTTCGGCTTTCCAGTTTTCGCGGCGAAAAGCCCGTGGTGCTAGTATTCATCTACGGAGATACATGACCTGTTTGCCATTCTCAGCTTGCGCAGTTGCGCAACAGCCTTGCCGAATTTCATGATAACAATGTCGAGTTGCTGGCAATCGACCCCCATGAATCCTGGACTGCCAAGTCACTGTTGAAGGACGTCGGTCTGAGTACGGACGACTTGAAATATCCTTTGTTGATGGACCCCTCTTTGACAGTCAGCGCCATGTATGGCGTCGCTTTTCAGATGCGGATTCACACCGAATGGAGTAATCGCCCTGCCACGTTTGTGATCGACAAAGCGGGAGTTATAAGGTACGCAAAGCGGGCAGCCAGTTTTAGTGATCGCCCGAGTCCAACTGAGATTTTGGAACAACTAAAAAAGTTGAATAAATAGGCGCCCTCGTTGAAATGAAGACTGAGCCGCGAGGTCAGAAAAATCCGACGGCGTGGTGCAAAAAAATCGCACGAGAATTCTGAGCGAAAAAAATACTGACCTTCCTCTCTTAGGTTTTTCCCGCGGCAGCTTCTCGTCGCATTCGATCTGTTTCCCGCAAGGCATGCTAGGATTTCCACTCGTAATTCTTCTGCTCACGAAATCCCGTGATTCGAATCGTCTCGTTGGCAAACAGATCCATCGTCGAGTATCCGCTGTGCTCCGCCCCTGAACCTTCGACCATTGCACGATGGACACAGTAATGGATGCCATTGATCTCTTTCAGTTCGTTCTTATGGCTGTGTCCTTGAAAGACAGCCAGTACCTTTCCTGACTCTTCCAGCACCTGGCGCACTGCGGCCGCATTCTTGACACCGTAGTGGTTGCTCACGTCAAGTCGCTGATGGACGAACACGATGGTTTTGCCACTTGCTGCTTGCAGGTCTGCTTTGAGCCACTCCACCTCATCCGCCGGGATGTTCGGGTCAGTCCACTGGAAATTCTTGCGGCCATACGGCTTACCGTCGCTGCGGAAGCAGGCATCGAGGACGACAAAATGAAACCCGCCAGTATCAAACGAGTAGTAAGACTTTTTTTGACCAACGCCTTCGAGGAACTCTTCCTTGGTGAGAGTGTAAACGCAATGATTGCCAAGAACGTAGTGCTTCTGGCCGGGAAGCGCCGCAAAGTCCTTATTGATTCGCTGGAGGTATCTTTTCTCGACCTCGACCGAATCAGCGGCGTCAATAAAATCACCCAACTCAACGACATGATCAGGCTGATCCTGCTGAAATCGGATGGCAGCCTCTTCCAGCTTGGCGAGCGTCTCCCGGTAGTGCCTCGATCCGGCAGGAGCTTTGTCAGCGTAGTGCATATCGGTCACCAAGCCTAGCCGCACGCTGCGCTGAGACTTGTCAGCTAACAACTCGGAGACGTGTGACATACCGAGTCCGGCGCCCAGCAAGTAAAGTGAACCGTCGCGAACGAATGATCGACGGTCATGATCAATGGGGGGAATACTCATTTACCTGATTCCTGCTCTGTTTTTGTTTTTGTTTCTGTTTCTGTTTCTGTTTCGATCGCCAGTCCCATCGCTTCATCGACTTTCGCAACTCTCGCAACTTTCGCAACCAGCGCCTCTGCTGTTCACTCGTGCAGATGCCTGGAAGAAGAAGATGAAGATAAAGATGATGATGACGATAGGTCTCTTCGCGCTCGACATTTCCGAATGACGACTACGGCAGGACTTGCTTACGCTTTTCCTGAAACAACTCCAGCCAACTCAACACGATTGCGTCACGGATCGTCTTCGGCGGACGATACTCGGCAGGCGTCTTGCCCCAGTAGAAGCCAATCCACCCCGCCGCATGTTTCCTCGATTCGTCGAGGAACGGACCAAGTTCTTTGGCCGAACATTTCAACGGGAAGATTTCCTCTATGACAACGGGCTTACCAACCGCCGCAAATCCCTGGAGCGTCTCAATCGCTTCGCCCACTTTGCCTGATTCTGGGTAGATGTGCATGGCGATAAAGTCGAGTTCGCCTGTGACTTTCTCGGGAATGAAGCCTGATGTCAGGCCGGGGCGATTCAGGCTCCAGGGCACCAGGCCCACCGTGACCAGATGGCGCCGATCATGCTTGTGGATCGCCGTCACGAGCTTGCTGATCCACTTCTGCGCTATTTCGTGGCGAGGTCGCCCTGCCGCTGACAGCGTGATGAACTGGACAAAATGTTTACCGCCAAATGCACCACCCAGCCAGTCGTCTCGTTTCTGGTCGCCCGGAACAACGGGCTCGTTCATCAGGTCGTAGCAAAATATCGCAGGGCTATTTGCACAGCGGGCGGCGACCGCCTCCCAGAATACCGCCTGGGCATTCCACCGCTCCTGTTCGTCAAGCTTGTCGTACCAGGGCGGCACATCCTGTTTGTGATAGCAACCGAGGCCGGTCAGATCGAGATAGAGGCCCGTCTTTTCGGCCAGCTTCACGAGCCGTCCAAGCTGTTCCAGTGAATGCGTGTTCGGTTTGTCGACCGCTTCCATGAACTTGCCGAATTGCAGATGGATGCGAATGACGTTCGCCCCAAGGCACTTCATCTCCTTGAAGTCCTCCTCGACAGTCGACCATTGCTCATCCCAATAGTCCTCGATCAGCAGCCCGCTCCCTTCCTGGTGGTCGTAGTTGAAGCCCCACGGGACGAACCTCTGCCCAGAAACCTCCAGCACGAAAGAACGCTGGTCGTCAGCCACACGGACCCATTCAAGCTCGGTAGCGAGGCAGTGGCTGGTCAAACCGAGCCAGAAAATCAACGAAGTAATCGAAGTCTTGTGCATGACCCAATTCTACCGGATTGAGCAGTAGCCCGGTAGAATTCAGGTTCTGACAACTGACGACGAAGACAAGCTGTGCTGACGAGTCTTCTACGGGAACTGGTTCTGACTTCGAAAGGGAACAACGACCAGCTTAAGAACTTGTGAACGCTATATTGAAAGCAATCGATAAAACAAACAAGCAGTAGCGGCGCATCCACAGCAATCAGGCCCGTTCCGCAATGACAGGGGACAGGCGAAGAGAAACGTTATAGGATGCGAGTAAGTTCTTTACCCCAACATTACAAATAAACAATTCACCTGAAATCTAAACGAGGAATAAACGATATGAACTTCGAAGGAAAAGTGGCTTTGGTAACAGGCGGAACGTCCGGTATTGGCCAGGAAACCGCCATTCAATTTGCAAAGGCAGGTGCGCAAGTCGTCCTGGCTGGGCGTCGTGCTGAATTGGGAGAGGCCGTCGCTGCCAGCATCAACAATGACGGAGGCGATGCCTGCTTTGTCCAGACCGATGTGACTCAGGAAGATCAAGTCAAACGTCTTGTCGACGAAACGGTTGCACGATGCGGACGACTGGACATCGCCTTCAATAACGCCGGTATCGAGAGCGGTGGGCCAGTTACGGAGTTCAATGCGGATGAATATCGGCGAGTGTTTGACATTAACGTGCTTGGCGTCTTTCTGAGCCAGAAGTACGAAATACCCGCGATGCTAGCTTCTGGCGGCGGTGTGATCATCAACACGACAAGTATTCTCGGACATATAGCGGTACCCGGCGCTTCCATTTACAACGCCTCCAAGCACGCCGTTGAAGGGATTACAAAAACAACCGCACTGGAACTTGCCGACCAGGGAATCCGAGTGAACTCGGTCGCTCCAGGCGCAACGGCAACGGACATGATCGACCGGTTTGCCGGGGACGAAGGATCGGAAGGACGACAGCAACTTGCATCACTTCATCCGATGGGGCGATTTGCCGAGTCCAAAGAGATCGCTGCAGCTGTCTTGTATCTGGCGTCCGATGCAGCTTCCTTCACGACAGGTATTTCCTTGCCCGTGGACGGCGGATTCCTGGCAAAATAGGTGTTTAAATCGCAACGTCCTGAGTTGTTACCAATGAGGTCGTCATGATTCAGATTCGCAAAGCAGAGGAAAGAGGCTTCGCCGATCATGGTTGGTTGAAGGCTCGGCACACGTTCTCATTCGCTGGATACCGCGATCCGACGCACATGGGATTTCGGTCACTGAGAGTGATGAACGAGGATCACATCGAACCAGGACAGGGATTCGGTACGCATCCTCATCACGATATGGAGATTGTGACTTACGTCCTTGAAGGTGCCTTGGAACACAGGGACTCGATGGGGAACGGAGAAGTTCTTCGCCCCGGCGAGTTTCAACGAATGTCAGCCGGTACGGGAATCACGCATAGCGAGTTCAATCCATCAAGTACTGAGCCAACACATCTCTATCAAATCTGGTTGCTTCCTGATCGAAAGAGTATCGAGCCGAGCTACGAGCAAAAACGATTTGACGATGGCGATATGACCAATCAGTTACGACTGGTGGCCTCGCCCACGGCAGAACAAGGATCGCTGGCAATTCATCAGGACGCTCGCATCTATCTAGCCAAGATCGATGCAGGAAAACAAATCAGTTATGACTTGCCCGCTGGACGAAATGCCTGGTTGCAAATCCTTAGAGGGAGCGTAGCGATTAACGACATTGCTCTCGGAACAAGCGATGGAGCAGCAATCAGGGACGAAGCTTTGCTCACGATCCGTGCGACAGGCCATGCAGAGATTATGCTGTTCGATCTGGCTTAGCAAAACGAATACAGGAGCAGCACAATGAGTTCACCGGAACCCACAAGTCTTCGAGATCCGTGTCAAAAGTAGTTAAGCCAGACACGAGCCGAGCAGGCTGGCCTTCATGAGTCACCTCTTTGACGATGCGGCACTCGATTCCAAGTAGATTAACCACGTCCATGGCCAGACTCCCTTTAGCTTTGAATTCTGACAAACAATTTCATTCGCGAGTTATATTTGCCATAGTAAATATTGTAAGTATTCTCCCGAAATCATGAGGAACGAAGATATGATGGACACCTACACTCATCCCAAGCTTGGCGAACTCTACCCTGAGGATGTGGATTGGCAAACCGATGAGGTTTCTGTCCAGTATTCACCAAGCCCAATTGAAGTCTGTCTGGCTGGTGGTACTGATGATGGTCCTTCACAAGCTGCGTTGTCAGGATACGAGTGGGTCGAGTCAAACTGGCAAGAGGTTTGCAGCTTGATACAGGACCAGGCGTTTGAGTTCTACGAACCATATGCGGCCGCTGTGGATGGCGTTCCGTCGTTTGATACTCCCAGTCAGCTGTGGGGAACCGAGGTTCTGTTAAGTATTCGAGTTTTTGCTGAAGACGACTTTACCGTAACGCTACGGTTCAATTGGCAAGAAGATGATGACCCCCACGAGATTACGTTTTATGTGGAAGACGGCAGATGTGAAACGCATTCTGCTGACGGGTGATGCTCAGGGCTGTGTTTGACCTGCTATCATGCTTCAGGCTTGCTCAGGAGATCATCCTCGGGACGTTTGTACATCGGAAACCTTTCCAGGAACGATCCGTAGTCCAAGGTCTCGGTCCCTTTCAGTATCTCATTAATTCTGGCCTCGAAGCGGTCGTCCAGATGTTGAACGTAGTTATTCCACCAGTGGGTTCGCCCAGGCATCCGGAGAAGGCTTACGTAATACTTTTCCCGCTCAAGGTAAGCGGTCTCTGAGATGCCCTGTTCCTGCCATAGCACAAACGCCGTTTCCATGAGTTGCGCCTCGTCCACGTTCCAAAGGTGGTAGCGGCACTGCTCCTTCGCGCTAAGGCTATCCCAGTCTCTGTTTCCTCGAAGTAGCAGCTCAAGCAACTCGGTATCTCCTCGCAATTCCATCAATAGTTTTCTCGTTGAATCTGCAATAGAGAGGTAGGCCTGAGACCGCATTTGCTGCGTATGCCGTTTTATCTGAACCGCCAAATAGACAAGGCTGACCAGCACTCCGAGAACACCGAGTGCGCTAGAAACTGCGCTTAATGCATTCCAGTTCATGAGACTTCTTCGGGGGAACGTTTCAGGTTGACCGATCCTCCAGAAACGTTTGAATCTGGTCAATCGGAAAAAAACGGCACGCAGGAATTGACGCACTCCCCATAGTTGTACCACTTTCACTCAGAGGGGTACAACTAAGGCGAAGGCGCCAGTACGTCAGTACGCCATGTTTTATTCAAGGGGTTTTGAGGTTTGGATTTGGAGAAGTGTTGGTCGCGATCGTCACAGGACGGCCGCCGGCCTAAATGGCTAACCACGAAAATCTCAAAGTCACCGGATACACCCCGCCTGCTTTTCCATGCGGCCGGTTCACAGTTCAGCGACAGTATAGTTGCGGCTGATAAAGTCGTTTTGAATCCAGAAAATTTTGTTAAACGCCAGCAGAGTGCGTGATTTCGAATCGTCGTCGATTGGAGCGGAAATTATCTCCTTGATCAGGATATCGCTCAGCAATCCCATGAGTGCATTCATCTGCACCAGCGGGATACGGATATCCTTATTGCCCGCTTTAGAGGTATGCATTTTTCCAACCATGTCGAGATACATCACCATCTTTGCATCATAGGATCGACCGATGAGCTGCATTAGATATCGATTGAGATGGTCTTTGCGAAACCGGATTTGAGGGTGGTCAAGCGTAAGGCTTGCCAGGTCGGCCGGAGGCTCCCCATCAAATCCGTGCTGCTTCGATACGAAATGACGCGCGGTCGCATCGTAACCAAGCAGCTTCTCGTACGTGGTGTCCACCAAGGCAGGAATACGCGGCCCTAAATGGGGCGCGAACGCCAGGATTGCCCGAGCATCGTCCTCGGTGAATCCAACAAACTCGGCCAGGTACTTGAAGCGATAGTCCGCATCGCTTTCAAGTTTTTCTTCATCAATTGTGAGCATTGAAACCGTAATGAATTCGACTGGTTTTTGACTTGTTTGATCTAAGCGAGTTGCACCAATTCGGCAGGAGGTTCTGATTCAATCAACTTCAGATCAAACCGATCCTGGAGAATCTGGAATACGTTCGGACTGACAAACGCGGGGGCAACCGGTCCAACACGAATCCCTTTGACATCCAATGCCAATAGCGTCAACAAAACGGCGACTGCCTTTTGTTCAAACCAGGACAAAACGATTTCAAGCGGCAGATCGTTCACGCCACACTCAAAAGCCTCCGACAAAGCGACCGCAACCTGTACTGCTCCGTAGGCATCATTACATTGTCCCATGTCCAGGAGTCGTGGAAGTCCGGCGACGGTACCGTAATCGTTGTCACGAATTCGGAATTTTCCGCAGCCAAGCGTCAGAATGACGGATTCTTCCGGGGACTGCTCAGCAACCTTGGTGTAGTAATTCCGACCGGCCTCAGCGCCGTCACAACCGCCAATCAGATAAAACCGCTTGATGGCTCCGGATTTCACCGCGTCGACAACCTGCCCAGCAACCCCTTTGATGACATTGTGGTGAAACCCAATCGTGCTTTCGCCAACCTTGTTTTCCGGCAGTGGTGGTAATTGTTTCGCCTTTTCAATCACATCGGAAAAGTCGTTGCCGGTCAAACGGGTTCCGCCCGGAACCGAAGTTACCCGAGTTGTAAAAAGACGATCCGCGTAAGTGTCCGGCGGGATCAGCACACAGTTGGTCGTTCCCAGGATCGCGCCTGAAAAAGTCGGAAACTCCCACAATTGATTTTGCCAGGCACTACCGAAATGACCTGCCAGATGGGGATGTGCCTTGAGCGCTGGATAACTATGCGCCGGCAGCATCTCACCGTGCGTGTAAACGTTGACGCCCTGACCCGCCGCCTGCTCCAACAAGTCGGACAGATCGAGCAGGTCGTGCCCGGTTACCAGAATTCCGGGGCCTTCCCGGGTGCCCTCGTAAACCGTACTCGGTTCAGGCTGACCGAAACGCTCGACGTGACCTTCGTCCAGCATCTCCATGACCCGCAGATTCTTTTTGCCGCATTCCAGGACCATCTCCAGCAAGCTTTCGATGTCAAAGTTGACGTTCGTCACCGTGGCAAAGAGCGCCTCTTCGATAAATGCACTTACCGATTCATCGGTTTTCCCCAAACGCCGAGCATGATGGGCATACGCCGCCATACCTTTCACGCCATACAACAGAATTTCCATCAGCGATTGCATGTCCTCGTCTTTTCCGCAAACGCCAACGTCCGTGCAGCCGACTCCGTTTTGTGTTTGTTCGCACTGGTTACAGAACATGATGAGCTCCTTGTCAATCGTATCAGGGTAGGGAATGTCGAGCTGCCAGGGACGAACTCATTCCGGATTGGAGGGGTGAATTCAGCCGTTTCAGCTGTCCCTGAATCTAGCCGCCACCCATCAGGGCATCAAGCGAGATATCTTGCATCTGTGGCTCGTAACTGGGCCAGGATGAAGTTCGTGTTCAGAGGCGTTTCGGAAAATTCGGTCGGCACAGTGTCGCGGCAGGCAGTGCCGGATTGCGCTGGCGGTAACAGGTCAAGGCGTTTCGGGCTTCTTCAGCATGTTCTCATCAACAATGCCCTGTGGACCCTCAACGCTGGCGGCTTTGTCGTTTTCATTATTGGAAAGAGCAACATTGCCAAAGATATGAGCTGGCAAAGCAGACTTGTTGACGACAATTCCCGTTCCGCGAAAGTTACTGACGATGTTGTCGGTTGCCGAGACATGATTCGCGCCCGAGGCAAAAAGTCCGTGTCGCCAACGGTCAGTGCGATTACCAGAGAATGACACGTTAGAGCCAGCTTGAATCCATGCCGCAAAGTTTGGTGGGCCACCTGCTCGGGGACCGTTGCCCTGGAATTCGTTATCCGAAATTATTGCGGTGCCATGAACCATGACGCCAGCCACACCTCCACCCGTGATGGTATTGCTGGTAACCAAGGCTGAAGAATTCTCACGAATCGCTATCATCGGTGGCATCCCGCCGGTCCTGACGAGTTTATTTTTCCAGATAAAGGCATCAGAACCATTGCGAATTCCGATCGCGACAAGCTTGTTTTCAATCAATTGGTTGCCAAGGATAATGGCTTTGGCTTCTTCCTGAACTCCAATACCAGCTCTGGAATTATTACGGCATTGGTTCTCTACAATGATCGCTCGCGCTCCTAATCGGGTTCCTATTCCAGCCTGCCCATTCCTGTCACATTGGTTGTTTCGAATGACCGGGGCTGCATCGTCCTCAGAGCCAATGCCGGCCTGCAGATTCTCATAACATTGATTCCCCTCAATGATCGGCCGCGCTCCCAACCTGGCTCCAATGCCAGCCAGACGGTTTTTATAGCATTTGTTGCCGCGAATCACGGCGACCGCTTCCGTTTCTGTCCCGATTCCGGCCATCAAATTCTCAAAGCACTCGTTGTCCAGGATGACCGGCTTGGCTTCATCCTGGGAACCGATTCCGGCCATTTCGTTTTTGTAACAACGGTTGTGACGAATCACTGGTTCCGCCCCAGTCCGGCAGCCAATTCCCGACATCCTGTTTTCGAAGCACTCGTTGTGTTCGATAAGTGCGCGGGAATTGGTACGGCTGCCGATTCCGGCCATTTCGTTCTTGTAACAACGGTTGTGGCGGATGATGGGTGTCGCATCGTCACGTGAACCGATCCCGGCCATATCGTTCTCATAACATTCATTGTGTTCCACGATGGGCGACGTGGTGGCTTCAGTACGAATACCGATACCAGCTCGGCGGTTCTGATAGCACTTGTTGCCGCGAACCGTCGGGCAAGCGCCCTCACTAATGCCAATGCCTGCCCGCACATTCTTGTAGCAGGTATTGTTAATTACCAAAGGGTTGGCTCGCTCGTGACCGATTCCTGCATAAAAGTTTTCAAAGCAGATGTTTTCCTCAACGATCGCACTCGAACCCCGCATAGAACCAATTCCGCCACCCATGTTGCGATAGGCGATGTTACGAAAGATATGGGGTGAAACCTGTTTGCCTTTCGCCCCGGTTATGCCGATGCCCGTGTAACCGATGTGATGCACAATGTTGTTGGTAACGGTACAGCGAGTGATTCCGGTCACTGCGATTCCTGCTGTTCCCGGTGCACCAATCAGTTCCTTTGCCTGCTCTTCGCCCTGGGTGGCGTGGTGCTTGTTCCAGCGGTCCTCGTCGTACTTGCCAATGCCAGTCACGCTGAATCCATCGAGCGTGGAATCCTCAGCCATTACCACACCCGGATTTGTTGCCCCCGCCACATTGCCATCAATAATCGTTGTCTCGGCTCTTTTTAGACCAAGTTCACCCTTGGTATCGTCACCCGCACTCCGGACAGTGACGCCCGGCTTTAACTGGATGCGTTCCTTATAGGTTCCCGCATCAACAATAACGATATCTCCATCCTCTGCCGCATCAATTCCCTCCTGAATCGTTTTGTGATCCTGGGGTACCCGAACGGTATCGCCCCAAAGAGTTGTGGAATTAGACAGTGAGACGATCGCAGTGACAGTAAAAGCAATGCAAAACCTGCAAATTCCGCGATGGTGTCGTTTTTGGATGGTCGAAGACATGGCCTTATTCCTTTGACATGGGGAAAGAGTTTCGTTGGGGTGTTTCGGTTGTTTGTTCCTGGAGTGTCTGTATCAGGGTTTCTCAATGGCCGAGCCAGACTGTGCCTGAATCATTTTGTTGAGTAACCGAGCCAGATCGAGTTTTTCATCGTCCTCCAGACCGGTCGTTACCTGTTCCAGTTGGTCCTGTTGAACTTTCCAGATCCGTTTCAGCAGGGCGTGCCCCTTGCGTGTGATCTTTACAAACCTCTCACGACGATCCGCCTGGTTGACCGCCCGCTCGATCAGGCCGGATTGCTCCAGGCGTCTTAACATGACCGTCACGTTAGGAAAGGAAACGTATAGTTCCTTACCAAGTCGCCGCTGGGTAATCGGTTCACCTCGCAATCGATTGAGCACGGTGAGCATTTGAAATTGGGGAGGCGTCAGTCCAAAATTCGCATAGTGCGGACCCATGTGTCGTGACACGGCACCGAACCCCCTGACGATGGAAACCACCGCTCGCCGGGCCGGAGTGTCGGGAAACTCATCTTTGAGATCCGGTAATTCGTGTTCCTGGTTCATTCGTTATTTTTTGCGCTTTGGTCAGGCAGAGTACTCACAACGAATTTCCCCTTTTCGAGCACAACCCGTCTCCCCGCGCCGGCCGTGTGGTAACGATCGCCGTAGTTGAGTTGAAAGAGTTCCTTCGCAAGATCACCTGAGCAATGTGCCGGAATGACTGCCTTAACCTTTAAGTCTTCAAGTCGCTTGATCGTCGCCTGAATCTCCGCTGGTTCTTTCCTGAGTAAGTGAAACCCGCCGAGCAACAGACTAACCGTTTTCTTTTCGCGTTGGGCCTGAGCCGTTTCAACCAGATTGACCAGGCCGGGATGAGAGCAACCAACAATCATAACGAGTCCTTGAGATGTTTCGATGATCAGGGATTGCTCGGAGGGCAACCCCTCAACAGCTCCGGTGGAAAAAACTCCGGGCATGACCTGAAAAGGTCCTGTCACCCGGTTGGGTTTCATCTTCACCCCTGCCGCACGACGAAATGCTTCGTCTGGAAAACTATCCAGGAAGTGGACTTTCATTTTCGGGTTCTTCTCGAACACCCAATACACGCCCCGCAAGTGATCTCCATGTTGATGGGAGATGACCGCGTGCTCGATCGTCTTGGGATCGATCTGCATCTTTTCCAGATGTTCCAGCAGTAAAACAGGATCGCTACCCGCATCGAACAACAACCGGCGTCCACCAAAATCGACGACTGCCGAGAATCCCCACGATCGATTCAGGTCTTCCCGCGCGGAAGTGTTGTCGAAGACCACGCGGATCTCAAGCTCCGGTTTGCCGTCATCATTTTCTTGTGCGGAACAAATCCATGCCGGAATGAGACACAGGCACAAAGCCCCCAAAGCAATTCTTTCATTGACATGCCTCACGAATTTGCTTCCTCTCAGTCGATCGTTCGAACAAATAGTTAACTATTAAACTATATGCTCCCGTTGCGTACGAGTCAAGAATTGCGGAGCTATTACCGCGGACCCTACCCTGGAGCCGTCCAGGCCCCTGGGTGTTAAAAAAGACGAACGAACATTTTGAGCGTCGAAATACGAGCTTTGAGTAGCTATCAAATGGAAGCAGAGATTTGGAACGGGAGCGGCCACGATTTCTTAGGTCGCATCTTGAAATCTTGAAGCCTTGAAAATTGGTACGAAAGCAACCTTGGCAGATTAGTAACCTACCTCCAAATTGATTGTTTCAGCGGCAGAAAAAGAATTGAACCAGATCTTCGTCTGGAGAGGAGTCTTTTAAGATTGCCAAATTGTGACGCTGACAACGGCATTCACGATCAATCGATCAACTGCTTAAAAATTTCCTTGGGGTAGTCGTACATTCGACGCTTTGAATCGCCCAGCCCTGCTGCCAATCCTTGTAACCGCCTCCACTTTTCGTGGTGCAACCATCTGTTATAAAAGAGGTTGCATATTTTAAGGGCACGCTGGGCGAGATCCCACGTCTTTTTCTTAATATTTAAAGCGGAATTGCCAGGGAAACTCGATTTCGCACTATCATCACTCCAGAACACTCTTTGCGACCAACCCACTTCTTCAGACTCATTGAGGTGCATCACTCATGACTGCTTCGACGTCCATTCTCGCAGATAAACTGCACGAGTACCCCCAACAAGATGTTATCGACGGAACCGTCGGAGGATCAGATTCGATTCTCGACGACTGCCTCAATAACCACGACGGAGTATTACAATTACTGCACCGTTACGCGGGCCGGACCTTTTGTACGCCAGGGAAACGTCTTCGCCTTGATGCAGAGTCGTATTATCCGGACTACATGAATGGTACCGGACTCGATGAACTCTGGATGTGTTGCACCGTTCCGATCGTAACCGGTGTCATCGACACGCGCACAAATAAAGCTCCATTTCGCGAAGGTGAATCGCACGTCCTCACCCCCGACGGACAAGTCATCTCGCTGCAGGATTTGATCCTCGCCAGTCCAGAAGCGGTCATGGGTGAAAAGGTCACCGCTTTCTCAAAATCGCTGTACGGCGAGCCGACCTGGCCGATTGTGTCCAAGAAATTCGACAACCTGAATCCGATTCCACATCACCTGCATTGGGCCAAGTGGGAAGTCTATGACATCAATTCTTTCGACAACCCAGGTGTCAGTCCGTCGCACTATCACACCACAGCCATGGGGCTTTACCCGTTTGTAACAAAGGATCAGTTTCTTGCCTGCATGAAGAGTTTTGGAAAGGGCGAGTACAATGGAGTCCGACATTTGTCACCGCACACGATGATGCATATTGATAACGGCTTCGTGATGCCAAATGGCGTATTGCACTCGCCGACGGATCTTTGCACCCACGAACTGCATGTCACGATGGATGAACACTTCCTGGCGGAAGACCTGACGCTGGACGGGCGGATCGGCGCAGCGGATGCGTTTTACGCTTGCCGCGAAGAAGACTATCCCAAGGATAAACATGAAGACTGGGAGTACCTGGTTGAAAAGTTCGACTTCGAAGCAAACCAGGATCCGGACTTCGTGCGGAAGAATTCACGTCCAGCAATCATCGCCGAAGAATTCGCAGGTGACGGAGTCGACGCCAAGTGGATTGTTTACGGCGATTTCCTCGGCGACCAGAAATGCTCAATCCTCCGTCTCACACTCGAGCCGGGTGCCAGGACGAATTTCTGTCCGGAATGTCCGGCGCTGTTCCACACGAACTGCGGGAGCGGACGAGTTGGAAAACTTGAAGTGCGATATCACCAGGATATGAAGCTGGGCGAAATCTATCCCGAGATCGGATTCATCACTCAGGCCGCACTTAACAGCGGCGGTGTGGAAATCGAAAACACGGGAACCGAACCACTCGTCCTGACCTTCGACTTCCCGCAGCAAACGCACTCCAAAACGCCAGGGGCTGCCACATCGTAACCTCTGTGGCGTCAATCTATGCTGATCGTAGCTCTCAGAGATTCGCTGACAGTACGCTTATATCGACAGTAAAGTAATCTGCCAACTTGCGGATAATCTTCCGGCTAAACGGCTTCTTGCCTGCTAGTATCTCGGAAACCGTTGACTTGGCAATTTCTGCATCCCGACT
>CALKGE010000008.1 GCA_938084685.1 uncultured Pirellulaceae bacterium | reverse complement strand
ACTGCAAGAATCGCACCAGTGGTGGTTGTTTTACCATGGTCAATGTGGCCGATCGTACCCACGTTGACGTGGGGTTTTGTACGTTCGAAAGTCTCCTTGGCCATTTCCTTTACCTATCTTCTGAAAATGATTTTGTGTCGTTACCGACGGGATTAAATATTCTCGTAAGCCCTCGCACAATTCAAATCAGTGCTCACAAAAACACTACTCTGAATCCCGTTCAGACTTATTAACGTCTATTTTTATCAGCCTTGTGAACGAACACAAAACCGAAAAGAGCTGCTGACGGGACTTGAACCCGTGACCTCTTCCTTACCAAGGAAGTGCTCTACCACTGAGCTACAGCAGCATGAGCCGCCTTGGCGCCTTCGACCTGAAACTCGTTTCCCAACCAGCTTCAGGTCAAAACACAATGATGTATGGCGAAAGCGGGTGAAGGGAATCGAACCCTCGTCTTCAGCTTGGAAGGCTGTGGCTCTACCATTGAGCTACACCCGCAATATCAATATTGCGCAATAACGCCCATACACAATGTGCAGTAATCCTCTATTTTTACGCAAAAAAGGGAATACTGATAAGAGGCAAATCAACAAGTTTCCAAAAATAAATTGACTGACAATCAGAGCTGGAAAAAGCCCCAAATCGCCAGTCACTTGATTCAGGAGAACTGTCGGTTTTTACTCTCTAAGTGGTGGGTGAAGGATTCGAACCTTCGAAGGCGCTGCCATCAGATTTACAGTCTGACCCCTTTGACCGCTCGGGAAACCCACCGTCTCGCTACTACTATAACAGTCTCACACAGCTCCAGGAACTGCCTCGACCGCAATGGGGAAATAGCAAGAGCCACCGAAGGGAATCGAACCCTTAACCTGCTGATTACAAATCAGCTGCTCTGCCAATTGAGCTACAGTGGCGTCTTATTTAACATGCCAGGATTGCCTGACCGTTAAAACGTGTAAATATACCGAAAACAATCACTACTGCAATATGCGAGTTGGGAGTTTCAAATCGGTATAGCACCAAAATATACCTGCCTATCGGACCTGTGAAGGCTGGAATGCAGAAAAAATGGTGACAATTAGCCAGTTAACCCGCCGCCAGTTCTCGCTTGACAGTCCTGGCCTGATGCGAGGCTGCTGGGAACCGAACCGGACTGACGATCGTCTGCGGCAATTCTATCGGTTCTGATCTCCAGGATTCCCCCCAGGCAGGGTCACATCGAGGGAGTCGATCGAGTTGGACAGGTGGTGCGCGTTCGCCAGGTAACCCTGAAACGAACGCGCACGTTTCCTGTCTGATTTTCACGGTCCATGGTCAGACTCTCAAAGCTGCCCGCTGACTCGATCTTCAATCAATTCCCGGTGCTCGGTCGTTGCTTCCCGTCTCAGCTTCCTTAATGCCTTGGCTTCGATCTGGCGGACACGTTCTTTGGTCACACCAATCTCTTCACCAACCTGCTGTAGCGTCTGCGGTTCACGACCTGGAGCCAAACCGAAACGGCTGATGATGATCTTTTGTTCACGATCATCCAGCTGAGTCAGGATACTGCTGATCGCCATCTTGCGGTGCTGGTCTTCCAGCTCCAGCTGCTGACGACTTGTCCGAGGATCATCCTGCATGACGAATGCCTCCTCCAGACTCGTGCGGAAACGATCCCGATGTCGAAATTCGTTAGGAATGGTTCGAGCAAAGTTCTTCATGATTGCCCATGAGGCGTAGGTCGAGAATTTATTACCCAGAGTGTAATTAAACTTCTCGGCAGCTCGAATCAATGACATGTTACCGTCACTGACCAGAGTGAAGAAATCTTCGGTCGCCTTCATATGACGTTTGGCAATCGATACGACCAATCGCAGATTCGAGCGGATAATCATTTGCTTGAGTTCCACGGCGGCTACCCACCAGGATTCAATCTCGTCCATCAACGAGCAATCACCTGTCTTTTCAAACTGTTGCCTCAGTTTGGCAGCCCGGTACTTGGTGTAATTGTACTTGCGGAACAAGTGTTGTTCCTGCGCACGTGTCAATAACGGGACGTTGTACAGAGACGACAGGTAAGATGGCAATTCTTTGGGAGCCTTGGTACGACGTGGAGGCGTTTCAGGCTCAGGAATCGGAGCCATAATACGCTTTTCTGCACCCCTCCGACTGAATTCGTCAGACGGCATGTAGTCCAAAGGCAATTCCATGATGGCCACTCGGCGCATCTCATTAATCACTCGGTGAATCGTCGAATTCGTGCGATTGAACTGCCGGGCTAACATGGCCACACTCGTACCACTTTTGAATCTCTGGTAGATACTTCGTTTTGAGTCGAGTGAAAGTTTGCCTCGGGCGCGAGGGAAAATCGCGGTACCCGGATTATCCGTATCATGACGTTTCAGCGTATAGCGGATGGTTTCAATGCTGCGATTGAAATGGTCAGCCAGACGCCGAGCCGTTTCTGAAGGGCAGGCTCCAGTCTCAGCCAGCTGCCTGGCCTGCTGAAGAATCTCATGCTTTTCGGAATCGGTCAGTTGGCTGAATCGTTCTCCACGTGATACACGGTCACGATTGTTCGCGATGAAGGTGTCGACGCTTGTGCGAGTAAAGGCGACCCGCTTCCGACCATCGATGATGATTTTGCGGCTAACCAGACCATTGTTTCGCCAACGCGAAATCGTCTTGAAAGAAACCTTGAGATGATCGCTTAAGGATGGAACGGTATAAACCGGCTCAATGATCTCTTCGGCCGTCAAGCCGACCGTTTCGGTCAGGTCCTCGACCAGTAATCGGAGGTCATGATGGATTTCTTCTCCGGATATCTTCAGCCCCGCGCTGACTCCCGCAGGAATCGCGCCATTGCCCGTGATCCGGTTGACCAGGTAGTCAAAAGAGTACGACTGCTGGTGATCAATGTCGTAGATCAGCTTTTCAATCCGTTCGGCGTAAAGTAGTACTACTTCACGTTCGTTGACTGATGCTAGCGCTTCACGCAATTTGCGCAGCGCACTGCTGCGGTATGATGAGTTCATGGCTATTCCCTTCTCTGCCAGACTCCTGAACGCTGTTCCATGTGATCTCACTTTTCAGCTGACGCTCGAAGCAGACGATACTAAATCCTTCCCAAGATTTAGCCAATCCGATTCAACCGGTTTCAGTTACAAAGTGTCGTCACGCAAATCAGGAATCTTATGTTGTCGTCCCGAGCGGTTTTCCCCTGATTACCGTGGTGATACCACAACGGTGTGTTGATGAGCCAAGTTTCGGGGTTTGCCTGAATAGGCTCGTCCAGCGGATTGCTGTATCACTACTTACGAGATGACATTTTCTATTATAAAGACCATGTCAAGTCTTTATCCGTATATACGTAGCTAACGCCAGTTGAGTGCGTTTCTTTTTTCCTTTTGGCCACCTCATTTTCATCGCGGAAACACTATAAAAACTGAGGTTCTGACTAATACAGGCGGTTTTTTATCAAAATCTGACCAAGCACTTTGTTGTGTCAGGCCAATGAAATCAGCGAAATAACCGTTTTCAGAGCCAAATTGCCTTAACCACAGTCCGTTTTTGCGTCGATTTACCGATTACCCGGTCCGTCTAAACAGGCGGTCACCAAAGCTTGCGCGCTGAAAAACGGTAAACCCATACGCAAATCACTCGGACCCTTCATGCGTCTAAACACGGCAAACCAACCGAAACAATTTCTCCACTTGATTGCCCTGCTTGCAATCATGGCAGGAGGCGTTCGCGCTGTAAAAGCTCAGACGTATTCTTTTCAGCCGCCCCAACAGCCACTTCAGCAACTTGTGGATGTCTCCCTGTCCGTTTCTGGCAAAGTCAAAATGAAATCGGCCAGGTTCGGCGTCATTGATCAGAATGTGCAGGTCACCGGCAAGCAGGTCTATGAGCAGTGGATGACGTATCAGCGAGCGACGCGACTTTGTCGTGCGGTCCGGTATTATCGCAATCTTCAATCAAATGTTTCCATCGGTGATGGTCAGGTCTCACCGGTACTAAGAAAGAACCGTAAACTGATCGTTGATCAGTATCAGCTTGACGACCATCGTCTTTACTCGCCTCAGGGTAAACTGACTCGCGATGAACTCGATCTCGTCGATATACAACTCAGTCCAACGGTTATGTATCAATTGCTTCCCGAAATTCCGGTTCAGCCCGGAGATACCTGGAAACTTGATTCCTCGGATTTGTCTGCCATCCTGGCGCTTGATGCTGTTGCTCAAAACGATGTCACGGTGACGTTGAAATCAGTAAACAATCAACAGGCGATCATGACTTGCCAGGGAGATGTGGCCGGAGGCGCCAATGGAGTGCTGACGCAGATACAGCTGACGATGCAGGCAACATATGATCTGCCAACTCACAGCTTCACGCAGGTTTCGCTTGAGATGACCGAACGGCGAGAGATTGGGCATGCCAAGCCGGGGTTGGACGTTCGCGTCAAGATGGCCGTTTCTGCCGAGCCTTTAACGTCCTTCAGAACTCTTACCAATACGATCATTCAAAAATGTGACAGGCCAGTTACTCAACAGGATGAACTCATCACGCTGACACCGGTAGCCAACAGCATCGAACTGGAACTCAGTCGTGACTGGCACGTGATGATGGATCAACCGGAACTGCTTGTGATGCGACAGGTTGTACGAGGTGATCTGGTTTCCCAGTGTAGCCTCAGTCGGTTGCAACCTCTCAGTAACGGCAAGCGGATGAGTGTTGACCTGCTACAGGAACAAATCCAGAAATCGTTGGGAGAGAAACTGGCCGAGTTCACAGATGCAGAAGATCAACTTCTGCATGGGAAATACCCTCATACTCGAATCGTCGCGGTAGGGCTTGTTGGTGAAGTTACATTCCAGTGGATCTATCACCACGTGACCGATTCGGACGGGAATCAATACTTATTTGTCTTTACCATCCCTAATGACCAGATTTCACAGTTTGGTTTGCAGGATCGTCAGATTATTGAATCCTTTGTTTTTCGGGCGGAGGCGTCCGATGAGCAACCGGTTCCTGCTGCGGCAGCTGCCGGAACGACGAAGCGGTAGTCCCTGGATAAACCATGAAAAAACTTGACCGTTTGGAAAAACGGTTTTTATACTCGAAATAAGAACTTGTCTGAGATCCTTGCCCTGCTGGAAAGGGAAGAGGCTCATTGACAGGTTCTCCAGAGAAGAGGTCTGAAGATGACCAGAGAATTGATGAAAAGCGTTTTGACAACTTTGGCATGCTATGCAGCCATCATGGTGCTGGTCTGGCAAACGTCCCATGTCCATGCCCAGCAACCTGAACGCGTGCTGGCTCCGGGCGTGCTGACCACCGTTGCTCCAGTCATTGAAGAAGGTGAAACGTATTCCAGTCCAGCCGATCTGATTGAGATTTCCAAAGCCAGAGCTTACCTCAAATGGCAGCCGACTCACACGGCGTCAACAAGGACGTTGTACCAGCGTTCGCTGCAGGTACCCTTGCGACGCAATGTGTGGGGACTCGAATTCACTTTCAAGCCATTTCGCATGACGGAAGTCGACGTGCCTCAGGCTTCGGGGAAAATGCAACGGAAGACGATCTGGTATATGGTCTATCGTGTGCGGTACCTCGGAGAAGAGGTACACTTCGAAGCCCGAGCAGATAACATTAGACAAGCTGAGCCACGGTACACTCGATTCAATAACGTTCGCAAAGATGCCCAGTTCCGTTATTTCATTCCTTACTTCACCTTGCGGAGTCATCTGCAGCAGAAGGAATACCTTGATCGATTGATACCTTCGGCGATCGACGAAATTGCAGCTATTGAAAAAGTTCCTGGACGACTGCTCAATTCAGTCCAAATGGCGAATACCAAAATTTCCAAAGAGGATGCCGATTCTGGCAAAGGAGTCTGGGGAGTCGTCACGTGGTCAGATATTGATCCTCGTACCAATTTCTTCTCGCTCTATATTCAGGGGCTCACAAACGCCTACCGTTACCAGGATACAGTTGAAAATCCACAGGTTGGAGATGAGATTGCTGCAGGGCGAGTGATCGAACTGAAGACTTTGCAGCTGAATTTCTATCGCCCTGGCGATACCGTTGAACTGACCAAGGACAATATCTTTTATGGTTTGCCCAATGCAGTGCCACGTCCCGAAATCATTTACACGACCGAGCCAGGAGATAATCTGAAATCTCTAGCGAAACGGTTCCTGAGTGATGAATCGCGGGCTCTGGAGATTTATCAACTTAACCGGGATGTACTTTCTACGCCCAACAAATTGCCTGTCGGAACGCTCATTCGTTTTCCTCGTAATAATCAGGAGCGGTACAACGATCTGCAAACGGTAAGGTTACACACAACCAGAAGAGGTGAGACGTTGGCAGCGATCGCACAAAAGTACGATATTCAGGTTCGTGATATTCAGCTGATCAATGCGGATTACATTGCCAATGGGGAAGAGCCTCAAGCAGGCCAAATGGTGATGATTCCGGTCAGTTTGAACCGGTTGAATCGTCCGCAGAATGCCCAGAAGGACATCTACAAGATCTACACGTTGCGGCAGGTTGCGATTATGCGACTTTATGGGATGAACAAGTTTGCCAAGCAGCAATGGATCTATACGGGCACCAATTCACCGGTTTTCCGAACGGCCGAAAACCCTGCAACGGTCGAAGCGCAGCCCATCGAGTAAGTGATCCCCCAACGCAGTATTCACTGTGACTCAGGATCGCTTGCTCCCGGCCGGTGTCGAACCCTAAAGCGGGGGCGGAGTTTGGCTGATTAGACTGAATTCCATCAAAATAGGCTCTTGATGAGATGGGCTTGCCAGTTTAAAAAAGACCTTTCCACTGGTGTTTTTACTGTTACTAATGCAGCAGGTATTTTGACGATGCAGGTATATCAGTGGAAGACGGTAAAAGACAATTCAAAATCAGGTTATTGATAGGCTCATAAAATGGCTCATAAGAAGGGACAAGGCTCCAGCCGTAACGGTCGCGATTCGAATGCACAGCGTCGTGGTGTGAAAAAATTCGGTGGTGAGCAAGTAATCGCTGGTAACATCCTCGTTCGTCAGGTTGGAAATAAATTCCACCCCGGGAAGAATGTTGGTCAGGGCAAGGATTACACTCTGTTTGCACTTAAAGATGGAGTGGTTGAATTTGATCGAAAAGGCCGCCGTATCAACGTTGTTGCTGCCTCGAACTAAGCTCTCTCCAATACACGTACAGGGATGTCTCCAAGCATTGGGGATATCCCTTTTTTTGTTGATTCACTGATACTGCATTCCCCATACTGTGAGACTCATGTTTGTTGATCGTGTTACCATCGAATTGGTCGCTGGAAAAGGCGGAGATGGATGTTTGAGCTTCCGGCGTGAGAAGTATGTACCTCGTGGAGGTCCTGACGGTGGTGACGGAGGTAACGGAGGCAGTATTCATTTTGTTGCCGAGGCGGGTGTCGACAGTCTCACAGCACTGAGTCACCGAAAGTTCTGGAAGGCGGATCGTGGCCAGCATGGCAGTGGTCAAAACCGGCGGGGCAAGGATGGCGAAGACGTCATTATCAAAGTTCCACCGGGTACGATCATCATGGATGCCGAACATGAGTTTGTCATTAAAGATCTGGTCAATGCGGGTGATTCTTTTATCGCCGCCAAAGGTGGCCGGGGAGGCAAAGGGAACGCTCGCTTCAAGTCGTCTGTCAACCAGGTACCACGCGAATGGACACCGGGAGGGGATGGTGAAGTTCGGAAAGTGAATCTGGAACTGAAAGTCATTGCGGATGTTGGCTTGATTGGTAAACCCAATGCTGGAAAAAGCACTCTGCTCAGTCGAGTCACCAAGGCCACTCCACAGATTGCAGACTATCCCTTCACCACGAAGTTTCCTAATCTGGGTCGAGTCGTGCTGGACTGGGAACGATCCTTTATCATGGCAGACATCCCAGGATTAATCGAAGGAGCGTCAGAAGGAGTTGGACTGGGGCACGAGTTTCTGAGACATATTGAGCGGGCCGGAATTCTGGTCCACCTGGTAGAACCTCAACCGATGGATGGAACGGATCCTGTCGAAAACTACAAAGCAATTTCTGACGAGTTACTGCAATACAACGAACAATTGGGGCAGCGCCCCCAGTTGGTTGCGGTGACCAAGGCAGAACTCCCCGGTGCCGAAGCAATACGAGACCAGTTGGCTACGGAGACTGGTGGTGAAGTATTACTGATCTCATCCGTGACGGGACAGGGCTTGAATGAACTTTCAAATCGCATTCATCAATTGCTTGAACAGGCTCAGCAATCATGAGTTGCCTGGTGGCCGTCGATATTGGTAACAGCAGTATCAAGCTGGGCTGGTTTCCAGCAGGAGAATCTGATTGTCAGCTTCCAGCAAATCGCGTTCTTACGTTGCATGCCAATGAATTACTCAGCCCCGCCTGGAATGCTTTTGCTGCGATGGTTGATCGTGATGCCAGCTGGGTCATGGCAAGTGTGAATCAACAGAGTTGTGATCGTCTTATCGACGTGTTGTCACGTGACTACCCTGAAGCATCTGTATTACTACTGGAAAACAGGATGCTTCCGCTTGAGGCCGAAGTTGATTCGCTGGAATCGGTAGGGACAGATCGACTTCTGGCAACACTGGCAGTCAAGACGTTGGTTCCTGAAGCACGGCCTGCGATTGTGATTGATTCGGGAACAGCAGTCACCGTCGATGTAATTACCCGGCAAGGTACGTTCGCAGGTGGTGTGATCATGCCCGGTTCCGCTTTGATTGCCCGGGCCTTGAGCGGTGGTACGGATCGACTTCCAGAGGTTGTTCTTAATAAAGAGAAACCACCTGAGCCGATTGGAACAAATACATCCGACGCCATTACCGCTGGGATTTATTGGGGACTGGTCGGCTCGATCAACGAACTCATCCGACAACAACGAAAAGTACTTGGCCAGGACACACCTGTTTTTATTTCAGGCGGTGACGGTTGGATCGCGCGACATCTGGATGCTGAATGTCAGGAGATCGATCATCTATGTCTGCTGGGTATCGCCGCTGCAGCGAAAGCAGGCTTCAACCGATGACCGAGCCTGCCAAGTTTTGTTTTGCCCGGGTGACTCCGGTTGGGCGGTCTGCGATTGCTACGCTCGTTGTCAATGGAGCACAGGCCATCAGTGCCATTGAGAAATACTTTCAACCACTTGGCGGCAGGACTTTTTCAGATTATCCGATCAACAGGATTGTCTTTGGGAAATGGCGCCATGCTGATGGTACTCATGAAGAACTGGTAGCAGCCCGCGTTTCAGAAGAGCAGTTCGAGGTTCACTGCCACGGTGGCCTGACGGCGATTGAGGCTCTGGCAACGGCGCTGACTCGTGAAGGTGGCCAGCATCTGTCCTGGCAGGAAATGGATTTGCAGGCATGTGGTGACAAGCCTCCCTACTGGAAAACTGTGGAACAGATGCTCCCTGCCTGCACGACCACGTTGGCCACTCAGTATGTGATGCAGCATGCCAATGGCGAAGTTGAAAATGTTATAGCCCAAGCTGAAGCTTTACAGGAAGCCGGAGAGGTCGAACAGGCGGTGGCATTGTTAACACCGTATCTCAACACGAGCCGCTGTGGAAAGCATTTAATCGAACCCTGGACCGTTGTCATTGCGGGAAGGCCGAACGCTGGTAAGAGTTGTTTGATGAATCAACTGGTCGGCTACCAGCGGGCAATTGTCCATCAACAAGCGGGGACAACCCGGGATCTGCTGCGAGCGCTGACCGTACTGGATGGCTGGCCGATCGAATTTGTGGATACTGCCGGGATTCGTGCAGGGGAGGATGCAATCGAGGTCGCAGGGATTCAACTGGCGACAAGTCAACTGGAGGCTGCCGATCTTGTACTTTGGGTGCATGATTTAACAACGCCCATCGAAACGGACTTCGAGGATTTGCTGAGGGATCATGATGTTCTGATCGTGGGAAACAAATCAGATCTTGTAACGTCTGCGCAGTCCGAGTTTCCCTTGCAGGTGTCGGCGGAGACCGGTGACCAGATAGAGGAATTACAGGCGACCATTTTAGAGCGTCTGGTTCCGGGTCGAGGCAATCCGGACTTCAAAGTACTCTTTTGTGAGGCGATGGACCGCAGAATTCAGTTGCTGGTAGAGCAACTCACCGCCAGCTGACACGAGATCACTCAGAAACGATTTCCCCTTCAATATAGTCGTCATCTGGATCATCCGGATCATCGTCGTCATCGACAATCTCGCCTTCGACGATCGCGTTCCAGGGGTCTGACTGTTGAAATGGGTGAGCTGAGTCAAAGGTGTTCGTGCTTTGTTGATAAAACTCGTTGACCTGGATCCGAGATTTAAACCACTTGCCAATCGCGGTGCGATAGAGTGATCGCGTGACCGGAAAAAGGATCGTAAATCCGATCACATCTGTCAGAAACCCCGGGGTGATCAACAGGGCGCCGGAAATAACGATCAGCAGCGCGTCGGCCAGTTCCTGACCGGGCATTTCCATTTGCGCCATTTTGCGCTGCAGGCTGTCCATGGTTCGCCGGCCTTCCTGTTTGGCTAGCCAACTTCCGGCCAGCCCCGTCAGAATCGACCAGGCGATAGTGAAGTCCCAGCCGATAGCTCCACTGACTTCAATAATCAGATAAAGTTCTGTCAGCGTGACCGCGACAAATAGAATAAACAGAATACCCATGATTCAAGTTCGGCCTTTGTTATTATCAACGTTGTTTGGATAACGCTGCGGCCGCGTCTGAGATTTTTTCCGCTTCCTGAGTCTGCCCCAATGCTCGGTACATGATGGCCAGATTGCCGTAGGGGATTTTTAGATTCTGATTGGAGAACCCTTGAACCTGGACTGCACGTTCGATCCACTGAATTCCACGTTTGGTAAGGTTCAAGCCCTGAGGTCGGTTGCTTTCTTTCCAGTACGAGAGCCCCATGCTGACCATGCGTTCGCCGTGCCAACCCATACCGCGTGTAAACTGGTGCACTCCGTCGGTGGTCAGAAACTCCACTGCCGAGTCATACCATTTACAGGCTTCTTCATGATTCTGGTTGTCAATCGCTTCCACGCTTCCCAACGTATAGCAAAGTGCACCCATCGCGGCATGTGTTTGTGCATTAGCCCATTGGGGCGCTACCGTTTCAGCTCTCATGTACTGATTGAAAAGCTGGTAGGCTTCCATGCCGAGTTGCTGGACACGGTCGGAATCTTTTCCTTTGCGGGCTGCCTCGGTTGCGTGTGCCAACGCCAGAGCCCATTCCCACTTGATACGTTCCAGAAATTCTGGCGAAGCGTTCTCGGTTTGTTGCAACTCGGATGAGACCTGATCAACGCGTTCGATCCAGTCGGTTAGATCGACACCTTCATCCAGTAGTGCCAGTGCTTCCAGCGAGCGACGGCAAACGATTATGCCCAGAGTGCTATCGTGGTAGTCATGACGCAGCAGGTGATCTGTCAGGTCCCAGGCAATATTCACCCACTTGGGAACAACCGTTTGTTTTTCCTCAGTGGCAAAAGTACCTCGAGCGATATCCCGGGCGACAGCCAAATGCCCTTCGATCACAAGACGGATGGCGTTGTACTGGATGCCAAGATCCTCGTCTTCCATTAACTCTCGTGCCCGTTGAATGGATTCAGAATGATGGATCATAGCCTGTTTGTAGTCAGGTGATTCTCTGTTGATTAATAACTCACCCATCATGTACGCAGCGCGTGACCGAATCAGAGGTGCGAGTCGCGTATTGTTGCGAATGGCACGCACTCGTTGCAGCATGGCGTCCGAGTCTTTGACCAGAGTGGTGAGTCCTGCCTGCATGAGCAACAGCTCTATATTGCCCGGGGCGAGGGCAATTGCTTTTTCCAATGCTTCATTGGTGGCTTGAACATTCCCCATCCTTTGTTGAATCTGAGCTTCCAGAATGAAAGCCTCTTCCTTCATGGGGACGAGTGCCTGTACCGCTTTGGCATCAGACAGGGCTCCGGCATAATCAGACCACTGTCGATGCGTCCCGCGGTCGAGATAAGCATCCGCCTGGATCGTAGTGAATGAGACTCGCGATACCTCATCCGTTTCACCATTTCGTCTGAAATGAAACGTTACCCCCTGCTCGGGCCAAATCAGCAGAAAAGCCTTGTTGGAGGTGGTAGCCTGAGTGACGGCCATGTTTTCTACCAGACCCAGCTCGGTGATTAACTGCTTGAGCTCGGAGGGTTGCTTGAAGTGAAGATGAATCGAATCGGTCAGGTCATCACGAATGACGACACCGACACGGTCATAGGGTTCCATTGCATAGACAAAAACCTGACTTCCATTCGTCTCGATTTTGGCTCGGGGGTCCCCCAGCTTTTCAATAACTTCGGCAGTTTTGGATACGCCAGGAATAACACCTTCAAAGGTTGAAGGTTTGAAATCAAATTCTCCCGGTTTTTCACTTGCTGCTGAACCCAGAGTGATGGCTGGCGGTTTGAATTCTTTTGGTTCGTCAACTGCTGGCTCTGCCGTGGTTTCGGCAGGTGCTTTTTCCTTGAGTACTGATTGCGCAGGTTCTTCCGTAGTCTCCTGGCCGATGGCCAAAGGAATCCAGCCAACAAGCAATAGCAACGCCAGGAGCGAATGCGAGAAACTGAGCTGAGTGGATTGGAAGTTCATTCCTGGGAATCTACGCCTGAGGGATGAGAAGGGGGTTAGCCGGCGCCTGCCAATGAGGACAAAAAGTCTAACCACCGAAAGTTAAGTATACGAGTTTGGGTTGCCGTTGGTAAATATGAATTTAGTCAGCCGAGGCGGTGCGGTCTTTGTATTTCCGTATGATGGAGGGTAGTAAATGAACTGCTATGGAGATGCTCAAAACCAATGATGCCGCTGTGACAAAGATGCTGTACGGAAGCAGGTTTCTGTGGCGTCGGGAGCGGGAGCCTTCCTGTTCAAATTCGACCGGGAAAAATGTGAGCGATGTTTCATCCTGGCGTGGTTGGTAGTAATGTTCACGAAACTTGGAATCCACGTCGTCACCATTGGCTATCCAGGCAGATTCCAGTCGTACCAGTTCTTGAAAGTAGTGTTGCGCCTGACTCAATTCACGTTGAAAAGCTTTTTCAAGCTGAGCCAGTTCGATACCTTCCTGCTCGGAAACCGCACGCGAGGCCAGTTGGCGGTACAGCTGACGAGCGGTCTCATCCTGAACTTCATAGGATGCTCTGAGCAATGCTCGGGCGGCAATGCGATTCCCAACGCCGTGCAAAGGTCTGGGAACCAGCAAGTCGGCCAGACATTCAAGCAGTACAGGTGAGTCATGATGTCCGAATCTCATCATTCCCAGAATACCCTGTACCGCAGCGGCCGTCTGCTGCTCAGACATTCGGGCATTTTCAGGATTGTATTTTTCTACTGTTTTATCTGCCAGGTCATCAGCGATGAAGGAATAGAAACTGCTGATTCCACGCTCGGGAATATCGTGCAGTTCAGCTCCTTCTTCATTTCTGTTGCTGTTATTGAATTTCCGCTGTTTCTCGAACGGATCGCGACTTAGCGGCAGCAGTAATTTGCCGTCGACAATCTGCCCATGTTCGGACCGATGCTGCAGATATTGAACAACATAAAGCTGGTAACGTTCCCTGTTAAAGTGGGCTTCCGGATTAATCTGTAATGCTTTTTCGAGGAAGCGTATACCTTCGGGGAAGTTGCCATTGTGAATATGGAATGTTCCCAGATTGGCAAAGGTTTCGTACTTGCCCGGGTATTTCTCCTGCTTCCGTGTCATCCAATCGATGGCCTTTTCCTGTTGATGAAGTTTGTCGTAGGCGACGGCAATATCATCATAATGCAGTGGTTGATCGTCCCCCTGTTCCAGCAGGGCTTTGCGATTTTCAATTCGCCAACGGTAGAATTCGTCACTGTGTCTGGCAAAGGCTCCGGTCACGAGCTCAATGGCTGACGGAGACTCACTCATTTCTTCATGCAGCGTGTCAGTGTCCCACAGGCAGGCGGTTGCAGTGGATACCATGATCAGAAGCAGGATCAGAAGCAGGAGCGGAAGTGACTGGAGTAGGTGACGCATAAAAGAGCTTAAAGTTCCAATGTAACACGACTTTGTCTAACGACCTCTTCCAGACATCCTTGCTCAAACGGACTGATCAAATTAGCACTCTGGACCAACTGTTGGAAAGGAGCTTCCCCGCCCCGTCTGCACAACGCGACATAATCGTCCATCGCCTGACTTCGATCCTGTTCCGCACGGATCCAGAACTGGAGTGCACAGGTTTGAGCAAGCGTGTAGTCGATGTAGTAAAAAGGTGACCGGAAAATATGTTGTTTATCGTGCCAGCGGCCACCCTTGGGTGCGTGCGGCAGGTCTCCATAATCTACGAACGGCATATAAGCTTGTTCGATTTCTTTCCACATCGCGTGACGTTCACTTCGTGTAGCCTCCGGTTTTTCATAGACACGATGCTGGAATTCATCCACGCTCACTCCGTAAGGCAGAAACATCAGGCTACTTGCCAAATGGATTCGACGAAATTCATCCGCCCGGTCATCAAAGAACAGATCCATTTGAGGGTAAGTCAGGAATTCGAGTCCCATCGAGTGAATTTCGCAGGATTCGTAAGTGGGCCAGAGATAGTCCAACCAGGGTTGGTTGCGACTGGCATAACCCTGAAACGCATGTCCCATTTCGTGGGTAAAGACTTCCACGTCGGCTCGCGTCCCTTTGAAGTTGGCAAAGATAAACGGCATCCCAATGGTATCAAAGGACATGCAATACCCGCCGCCTGCTTTGCCTTTGCGGCTTTGCAGGTCCATATAGCCGCCGCCGGTCATGAGTTTGAAAAAGTCATCCAGTCCGTATCCCAGTTGGTCAAACATTTGCTGGGCCAGCTGGATCATCGTGTCGTAGTCCTCTGGGGGTAGTGGATTACCCTCTTTGAGATAAACGGCTTCATCCCAGTACATGGTTTTCCCGATTCCCAGCTGTTCAGCCTGCTTTTGGCGAATGACAGCACCTAATGGTGTGACATGCTGCTGTACCATCTGGCGATACCGGGCGACATCCTGCTGGTCGTAATCGACTCGGCACATCTTCAGATATCCCAGTTCCACGTAATTGTCAAAGCCAAGTTTTCCCGCCATGGTGTGACGCAGCTTTACCATTTTGTCGTAGATGTCATCGAGTTCTTCGCCATGTTCATCAAACCACTGCCATTTGATTTTTTCCGCACCGTGCCGCAATTCGCGATCAGCGTACTCCCGGTATTTCCCGATGGTCGAGTGGTTATGAGTTTCACCATTGAATTCAAACTCGGCAGATGCTGTTAATGCCGTGTACTGGGATTCCAGACCAGACTCTTCAACCAGATCTTCAGCGATAGCCGGATCGAAGGTGGGAATCTCAGATTCCCACAGGCTGAACATCTGAGTCCCGACTTTTTGCTCCAGTTCGGTACGTAGAGGATGTTGCACCAGTGCTTTCTTAATGCTGTTATCCAGTTCCGTGAACCTGGGTCGCATGGCATCCGATTCATCTTTGGCCGCTTTGGCCTGCTGATCGGCGGTATCCTGAGTAAATCTCAGATAAACCAGCGCCAGATACGTACCGACTTCACGGCGTTGACGATCCCACTGTTGCATCGAGTCCAGGACGTCATCCAGTTGCTGCGAGGACTGGATTTTATCGAGGATGTCTCCACTTTCGTCAGCCACATCATCGATGCTGGGCTGGGGAGCTTTCAGTTCATTGAAGTGAATCATGTTGATCGCTATAGATGAGATGCCAATAAAAAAACCGCAGAGGCAAGATACCTCTGCGGTTAGTTATACCTTGGTCAGGCAACAACGGGAAATTACATGCTTCCGAAAAGAGCACACAGGTCAGCTGTGCGGTTGGAGTAACCCCATTCGTTGTCGTACCAGCTAACCACTTTAGCCATGGTACCTTCACCGCCGAGCACCTGAGTAAAGTCTTTTGCCAGGATGGAACTGTGAGGGTCACCAACGATGTCGCTGGAAACCAGTGGATCGACAGCATATTTGAGGATCCCTTTGAGCGGACCTTCTGCAGCAGCCTGCATGGCAGCATTGATGTCGTCCGCCGTTGTCGATTTGCCCAGATTGACGGTCAGGTCAACTACAGATCCGGTTGGCACAGGAACTCGCATTGCGATCCCTGTCAGTTTGCCGTTGAGTTCAGGAATGACCAGTCCGACCGCTTTGGCCGCTCCGGTGGAAGTTGGGATGATGTTCTGAGCACCAGCACGAGCTCGATACAGGTCGCTGTGCGGCATGTCCTGCATTCGCTGGTCATTGGTATATGCGTGAACGGTAGTCATCAATCCCGATTCCAGGCCGTAGGTGTCGTTAAGCACTTTAGCAATCGGAGCGAGACAGTTGGTGGTACAACTGGCGTTGGAGATACACTGCATGTCAGCTGTCAACAGATGCTGGTTGACGCCCATGACGACAGTCAGGTCAGCACCATCTTTGGCAGGAGCACTGAGAATGACTTTTTTGGCTCCGGCATCAATGTGGGAAGCATAGCCAGCTTTGCCACTACCACCTCGGGAAGTAAAGATACCAGTACTTTCGACCACAACGTCGACTCCCAGATCGCCCCAGGGGAGATCAGCTGGGTTACGTTCCGCCAGGGCGCGAATGGCTGTGCCATTGACGATCAAGTTGTCATCATCATATTCGACGTCACCGTCGTAGCGACCGTGGATACTGTCATACTTGAGCAAAGTACGCAGAGTTTTGTTGTCAGTCAGGTCGTTGATTGCAACCACTTCCAATTCGTCACTGCGACGCATAAGGTTGCGAAATGTTAGACGTCCGATGCGTCCGAAACCGTTGATAGCAACACGAATTGCCACGTTATTCTCCTTCAACTCATTCTAAGAGCTTATATAGGGTGCTTCTGAATCCGAGCAGGATTCACGAACTCACCGGTCACCAAAACCGGTTGTTTCTCAACTTATTTTGCAACAAAACCGAAATTATAAACTCGCTTTGTAAACCTCACAACGGGCTAAAAGCGAAGATTGCACTCTCTGCTGGATAGAGTTTGTCAGACATTACCTGTGGCGGATTACCAAAATCCAGCCATTGGCGCGGAGGTCTCTCAGTAGCCATGGTCGTGTCAGCGGTTTTTGTCGTTGGGCGTGCAGCGGCACCATTTTTTCAATGGCCATCCCTGCCCGAGCCAGACTCTTTTTGATTTCCCGGTACCTGAATACGTGAAGAAACATGTTCGGTACGCCGCGGTAACTGAAGTGACGATCACCTCGTTCTACTCCGGCTGAAGTCCAACTTTTTAACCAGTTGCTAAACAGCCATCGAGGGCCACCCGGGTCATAAAGGTTGTACCAGTAGTTGTGAATGTGGAGGACGAAACGTCCCCCTGGTTTGAGGATACGGGAAACATGATTCAGGCAGGCCTGCCGATTGGCAGCGCCACTGATCATTCCCAACGTACTAAAAAGCGAGATACAGTGGTTTACCGAGTTATCCGCGAGCACTCCCAGTTCCACCAGGTTTGCTCGCAGACACTGTATCTTCAGTCCCTGTTGGCTGGCCTTCTGTTGAACGATTCGCAGCATGGGCCAGGAAAGATCGATCGCCAGACCACGGTAGCCAGCTTTGACGACTTCTTCCAGTGCCCGCCCAGTACCACAACCGAGGTCGGCAACCAGGTCATCCGGCTGCCCAGTCTGGCTCAGAGTCTCCAGTACGATTCTCTGGTCCAGCTCAAACAGTTGGGTGTAGGAAAAATACTCGTCGTAGTCCTCCGCAATGAACTCGGATTGTGCGTAGTCCCAGAGTCCGTGGGATACTCCTCTGGGTAACTGCCACTGCGGTTTGCGTTTGTAGCTTGCCATGGGGCATATTCTACCATCCGCCGGCTACGGTATATTAAACAGAGCGCGGTTGCGGTAGCCTTGCCAAAGCCGATTCCAACAGACAAATCAACAGATGAAAGAGTTTTGATGAAGATTGCCTACCTGGATTGCATGAGTGGTATTTCAGGAGATATGACGTTAGGGGCTCTGGTTGATGCTGGAGTCGATTTAGCCGCGATTCAGGCAGGGATTGATTCTCTGGGCTTGCCGGATTGCCGATTGGTAGCGACGGAAGTCAAGAAAAAAGGTTTTCGCGCAACCAGTGTAAATGTTGAACACGAGCCAGAACATGCTCACCGTCATCTGCATCACATCACCGAGATGATTGATGGCAGTGAGGTTCTCACCACTAGGCAGAAGGAACTGGCCAAACGCATTTTTACTCGCCTGGGCGAAGCGGAGGCGCATGTCCATGGCTCCACGCTCCGCAAAGTCCACTTTCATGAAGTTGGAGCCGTTGATTCGATCGCAGACATTGTCGGTAGTGCGATAGGCTGGGATTTGCTCGGAGTGGAACGGATTGAATGTTCCCCCATTCCCACCGGTCATGGTTTTGTGAAGATTGCTCATGGTCGAGTGAGTATTCCGGCTCCGGCAACCGCTGAGTTATTGAAAGGTATTCCGATTGCGCCGAGTGATGTGGAGTGTGAATTGACGACTCCGACCGGCGCGGCAATTGTTTCGACCATTGTGGACCAATTCGGTTACCTGCCGCCGATGAAGATCGAGACGATAGGGTATGGTGCTGGGGATAAGGATCTGGAGAGTCAGGGTAACATCCTGCGTTTGATCGTCGGCGAAGCAGATGAAGCATCAGTGGCAGATCAGATCTGGGTACTGGAGACGAATCTGGATGACACATCGGGCGAGGTGATCGGGCATTGTACGGAGTTGCTGGGAGAGGCCGGAGCGTTAGACGTCTACTGCTCGTCCATTCAAATGAAGAAGAATCGGCCTGGTGTGAAACTGACAGTACTCTGCTGCGCAGCCGATGTAAAACGACTCGAAAAAATACTATTCAAACAAACTTCGACCATTGGTATTCGCAAGTGGCTGGCCAGCCGGCACGTATTACCTCGCCAGGCGCACCACGTGGATACCGAGTGGGGAGCGGTGGAAGGGAAATTGGCAACACTTCCGGATGGCGAGCAAAGGTTTTCTCCAGAGTACGAAGCGTGCCGTCGTGTCAGTGAAGCTCACGATGTTTCCATTCAAACGGTCTACCAGCAAGCGGCAGCAGCTTACGTTAAATCCCAGAGTGAATGCTCATGAACGATCAAACAACAACCGTTGGGGAATTGGCAAAACTGATCGCAGATTTTGTGGATGAACGGGATTGGAATCAATTCCATTCGCCAAAGAATATCAGTATGTCGATGGCTATTGAGGCGGCAGAGCTGATGGAACACTTTCAGTGGATTTCCATGCAGGAGTCCCGGGAAGTGGTTGCGAATCCACCGCAGCTTGAGGCGGTCGGCGAGGAGCTGGCGGACGTGCTCTGTTACGCGCTAGCGCTAGCTAACCAGCTGGGGATCGATGTTTCCGAAACGATCGAAAAGAAAATGCAGAAGAACTGTCTCAAGTATCCTGCGCAAGACTTTCAGGGACGCTATGGACACAAGCATCGACGTGAGTCGTAGCTGCTTCCTCCGGGCAATCACCATTCATGACCGCTGCAGCCAGTGTGTCCATGGTTTGCTCAGTCATTGGTTTGTAAAGTGGCAGGAAGACCGAATTGCTCAAGATCTGTTCGGCATTTTCCGGGTAGCCACAGATATGATCGGCTGGAGATTTCACAATGACCATGCTTCCCCGGCGATCAGCATCCACTCCCGCACCCCGCAAACTTAACTCAACACCAGCTGGATCATTGACCAGGACTGGGAAGACCCAGTAGTGATTGTTCAGAGCATCACTTCCTGCAACACGGTGCCCGGATTGCTCGGAGAGCCTGGTACGAAGATAGTCCCCCAGCTTCCGCTGAGCAGCCAGAGATTTTCCATTGAATCGGCGGAGTTTCCTGGCCAATAGCATGACCAGAGGTGAACTGGGACGTCGACGGATCAGTTTGAAGAAATCGCTGCCTGAAAATCCACGAGTACTCTTTTTCAACAGCTTGTTATAGTCTTTTCCACAGAGCTTTATCATGCCGACGAAGGCTGCAAACGTCGGTTTGTAAGAAATGAACTTCAGGAAGCTGTACTTTATCAACCTTTTGAAAAAGAAAGACCGCGATCGTTTGGGATACTGCTTTTCCAGTTCTTCCAATTGCAGAGCCAGCTCTTTTCGAGCGATGGAGAAAACAGCTCCTCCCAACGCAGTGGCCGTTTTGATAGGTCCAAAGCTGTACATGGAAATATCGGCCGCATCCTGACGACCTTCAGGCATTCCGTCGAACTGTTGTGCACAGTCTTCGACCAGCAACAACTGATGTTGCCGAGCGACTTTGGCGATTGGCTCGAGATTGATATACGATCCAAACAGGTGGGCGATCAGGATCAACCGTGTTTTGTCTGTGATGACAGATTCGACACGTTCTGCTGTCGGAGCTAATGTTGCGGTATCGATATCGACGGGAACGGCCACCAGTCCGTGTTCTTCGATGATGGTCAGCATGCCTTCGATCGTCAGCGCGCTGACAATGATTTCACTGCCGCGGGGCAGATCGAGTGCTTTCAATAGCAGGTCAAATCCGGTGCGAACACTCAGGCAGGTAAACGGATGTCGAGAATCTTTCCAGATCTGGTTGATGTGGGAGGGGTCCACACTGCCAATCCGCGCGCACTGGAGCAGGCCGTAGCCAATATCCAGCCAACTCAGATCAAAGCGTTTACGTGCCCACATATTGATTACTCACACCGTTGGCAGCCAACGGAAAACTCGTTCATGAAGTGCAAAAGGACATTTTCATTGTATCGAATGCAGACTCTATCTCGCCACGATTCGAAAGCGGTTTCTGACACGAAAAATTGTGGCAGATATAGACGGTTGGCTGATCATTTACCGGCGTCTGCGAAGCAGCCAGGGAGCTGAGAATGCCGGCAGTTTGTGTTTTATCGCCCGGATGAAGGTAGGCGATGGTTCGACGGGCAATGAAGCCGTCATGAAGCTGCTGCTGAATTTTTTGACGTGCATCGTTGTCAGCACAATGAATAACGATTTCCTGAGTGTCATTCAGCAGCAGATCCAACGCCAGTAACATTTGACCGCAGCCGGTAGGTGCACGCTGCAGGACCGAAGCCGAGTTACGGATGGTTTGTTCGCCAAGCTCCAGCCAGGAAGATTCATGGCACAACTTACCAAGTCGTACTAATACGTAGGCCATCATGGAATTGCCACTCGGCACGCTCGAGTCAAAACGGTCCTTGTTGCGGACGATTAACTGTTCGTGATCGTCCGAAGTGAAAAAGAAACCACCTTCCTGATCGTCGAGAAAATGTGCCAGCACGGATTCGACCAGCTCCACAGCGAGATCCAGCCATTTGCGGTCTGCGGTGCATTCGTAGAGTGTTGTCCATGCATTGGCGAGGTAGCTGTAATCATCGAGGTAGGCGTTGAGTCCCGCTTTTTCATGACGCCAACTGTGAAACAGACGAAGCTGTTTTCCAGACGATCTGGTGGTCATGTGATCCAGGATAAATTCAGAAGCTCGGACTGCAGCCTGGAGATAGTCAGGTGCTTCGAGGACGATACCTGCCTGCGCCAGTGACTGGATCATCAATGCATTCCAACTAACTAGAACCTTATCGTCCAACCCCGGACGTATACGACTCTCGCGGTGCTCGAACAGCTTCTGTCTTTCTGTTTCGAGATTTTGCGGGGACTCCAGAGGTTGCCTGAGATGAAGAATGTTGTGGCCTTCAAAGTTTCCCTGTTCAGTGATGTCATAAACATCACAAAAATGCTCCCCTCCCTGCTCTCCTAACACCTCCAGAACTTCCTGTCTCGACCAGACATAGAACTTTCCTTCTTCCCCTTCGCTGTCAGCATCTTCTGTACTGTAGAAGCATCCATGCTCAGAGTCCGTCATGGTATGCAAAATGTAATTACAGGTTTGTCGCACTGTCTGTTCATATAGCGGACTGCCGGTGACCTGATAAGCATGCAGGTAGATGTCCACCAACTGCCCGTTGTCATAGAGCATTTTTTCAAAGTGCGGTACCAGCCAGCGAGCGTCGACACTGTAACGGGCAAAGCCTCCGCCCAGATGATCGTAGATTCCACCCAGGGCCATTTTGTCCAGATTGACGAGAACCATGTCGAGCAATGTCTGGTTCTCGGTGCGTGTCCAGCTTCGTAGTAGTAACTCCAGATTCGTGACATGAGGAAACTTGGGAGACGTTCCAAAGCCGCCATGTTGAAAATCGAAGTTGTTTTCCAATGTGACCAGTGCGGTATCGATGTAATCGTTGGAAAGTGGCGGTTGATCGTCCTGCTGACTAAAGTCAACACGTTGAAGCTGTTCGGTTAATTCATCCGCATAAGCCAACGCCTGTTGATTGCGATTGACCCATGCTCGCTGAACTCCCTCGATTATCTGAATGAATCCCGGCATCTGTCCTCGCGGTTGAGGTGGCCAGTATGTTCCTCCGAAAAATGGTTTCAATTCTGGCGTCAGAAAGACACTCATCGGCCAGCCACCACGTCCGCTGAGAATCTGGACAGCATTCATGTAGATCTGGTCCAGATCCGGCCGCTCTTCGCGGTCCACTTTGATGTTGATGAATTTGTCATTGAGCAGCGCTGCGATCTTTTCATCTTCAAAGCTCTCATGTTCCATGACATGACACCAATGACAAGCCGAATAACCGATCGACAGAAAAATCGGTTTGTTCTCGTCTTTAGCACGTTGCAACGCTTGCTCGCCCCAGGGATACCAGTTGACTGGATTATCCTGATGTTGAAGCAGGTACGGACTGGACTCGGTGGCCAGTTGATTAGGCATAATGTGTGGGTTCTTTATTTGTAAGCATGTTCAGGACCCGGAAAGTCACCGGACTGAACATCCTGTCGGTATTGTCTGGCAGCGTCGGCAATGGTGTTATGCAGGTCAGCGTACTTTTTCACAAACCGGGGAGGTTCCGGAGTCAGACCGAGCATATCTGTGAGGACCAGGACCTGGCCGTCACACTGTTGTCCGGCCCCTATCCCGATTGTCGGGATATCGAGTGCTTCGGTGATCTTCTTTGCCAGTTCTGCTGGAACACATTCCAGTACGACGGAAAAAGCGCCCGCCTGCTGCACGGCTGACGCGTCACTCAGGAGCCGTTCTTCGTCGCGCTGTACCTTGTAGCCCCCCATGGTGTGAACACTTTGAGGCCGTAAGCCAATGTGTCCCATGACGGGGATACCGGCGGAGACCAACGCGGCAATCGTACCGGCCTGATCGGATCCGCCCTCAAGCTTTACTGCTTGGCAGCGTGTCTCTTTGAGAATTCGTCCAGCCGAGGCAATGGCGGACTGATCACCAACCAGATGAGTGGGAAAAGGAAGGTCGACTACGACCAGAGCATGATTGACTGCTCGTCCTACAATCTCTGCGTGGTAGATGATGTCGTCGAGTGTTACTGGTAGCGTTGTCTCGTGTCCCTGAAATACCATTCCGACGGTATCACCGACGAGAATTGCTTCGATGCCAGCTTCATCCAGAATTCTGGCGGACATGTAATCATAGGCGGTAAGCATGGAAATACGGTGCGCTTGTTGCTTAAAGGCAACAAATTCGGGAACCGTTATCTGTCTTTTAGCACCGTTCATTGAGTTTCCTGGTGAATTTCTTTCCGTGGGGCCTATAATTGAACAGGTAGTCAGGTGGCCGATGACGAGCCAACTTTCCCTATTGTAGTGCGTGCAGGAGCATCCTGAGAAGCACTAACGATCTAGCGACGAACCAATTTGACCAGTTTCCTGAAGGGGGGACCAATGCTACGCAAGTTATTTGTATTTTCGTTGTTGTTTACCTGCTGCGCAGGACTGCATGCTCAGCAACAACAAATCCCGAAAGAAACATTGCGATCCGAAGGGAAAATTATCGGGTTGTTCAATGCCGGTTACTATGTCGAGTTGAATTCGGGTCAAAAATGGACAATCTTTCTGCCCGATAACAAGCAGTATGTCGAAGTGGTCGGTCAGGCTGAACCTCGCTGGTTGCAACGCGGTGCCTATGTAAGTTTTGCCGGTATCTTTAACTCCAAGGCAGAAGCACAGTCTCCGATCAAAGACATGCAGGTGTTTCAGCCTAATAAGGAAACCAAACTGGGAGTCCAGCGGGACGGAATTGCCGGAGCGAATAAAGCCCTGTTTGGTGGAGAAAAAGTCGACCCGTCCGAGCAAACGGCGAGATATCTGGTTTCAGGCCGGTTGATGAATATCAAAGATTCAACGATGACCGTTTCAGGCCCCATGTTCCAAATGACCGTCCCTATCGCGGACAAAATGACAATACGCGTTAAATCGAATAACCCTGCGATGGCCCGCGTAGGAGACAAAGTGGAAATTAACGCCTGGTACTACACGCCGCAGGCGCAGTTGAAACGAGCTAAAGCGACTTCGCTCAAAGTCGTCGCCGCGCTCCCATTCGGTTATGTCGAACCCAAGCCAGGGGCGAACGAAAAGGATGGCGATAAGGCTGAAAAGCCGAACGAGAAGGACAAGCAGGACAAGGAAGACAAGGAAGACAAGGAAGACAAGGAAGACTAGTTCGTCGGCTGACAACGATCGTTTATCTGATCGAGCAGAAAGCTGGTGCCGAGCTCGTAGATTGAGTTCTCTTTACAAAAAAAGCCAGCTATTCAAGATGTAGTGCAAACGGGTACTAGAACACCAGGGATCCTGAACAGCTGACCCTTAACTAAACCATGCCGCGCGCGTAAAGTTTCGTTCTTCAGCAGCAGAATTTACAGATTAGTAGTTATGGAAATTCGCAACATCAACGAGGTGCCGGCGTTTACTACCAAGGATGGCTCGGAGATCCGCGAGTTACTTGCTCATCGAAATTCATCGATTAGAAATCAGAGTCTCGCGGAAGCTCGTGTCGCTCCGGGGGTCACGACAGCCCCTCATTTTCATCCCCTGACCGAAGAGATTTATTACATCCTGGAAGGGACGGGCGAGATGATGATTGCAGACCAGGTTCAGGCGGTAGTGCCTGGTGATGCGATTGCCATTGCTCCCGGAGAGATTCACTCAATCAAAAACAGTGGTGAGCAGACATTGCTGTTTCTTTGCTGCTGTGCTCCATGCTATGAGCACCACGATACAGTGCTAATGGATAGCAAAGATTCTAAGGTTGACTCGTAGAAGCGGTAAAGGTTAACCATTTTACCTGGTTTGACTTATTCAATACGCTTTTCTCCCCGGTTCATCCAAATCGGGTTTTACTCTTTAGTCCGCGTATACCGATTTTACTATCTGTAGAGGTGCATTATTGCGCTACGGGTATGCATGGCCTGCGAGAGGAAATGGCCATCTTCCCCATACTCAAGCCATCAGGCGGGTGACATGTGTCGGATCGAAGAGAAAGTAGAGCGGAGCTCGTAACAACAATGCAATCCAGAAAGCAAACCAGTTCTCCATATTTCATGGTTTTCTGTCTTCTCCTATTTGGTTTATCCATCGGAGCGTTCGATCGTTTCGCTTCCTGGGAAGAACAGGACAAAAGTTCGGCTGAAATTCCAAGTGAGTTTCCAGCTCTGGTGGATGTCCAACGGATTATTCAGGAGCATTCCTTAGATGGTCAGGAGCCTGCTGTTGAAAGTCAGAAGTTCACTCTTGATGATAAAATTGTAGCCGTCGCAGATTCGGTTTCTGAGATGCTTGTGGATGAGACGACCACAGTGCTGGCGACAGAGGCACCCAAACCGATTGTGCCAGAGAAAATCGAAAACGCTCTGCTCGACACGTTTGTAGAAGTCGAATCCATATTTGTGGTGCCACAGCAGGAAGTATCCTTGATTTCACTTTCTTCAGAAGAGGAAGTTGTTGTCGAAGAAGTAGAATCGCCAGAGGAGTTCATTGAAGAGGATGCTCCGGAACCGGAACCACTGGAACCTCGCACTGTTTCGATTCCCAAGGTCCCTTCCACTCAGAAGATGAGGCCAACTACGACCCGACGTGATCCTACGTTGCCTGGGGCAATGAACATGAAGAGGATCGTTCTCACTGCACGTGCTCAGGCTAACGGTGGGGATTCTAATGACGAGCCGGCACCGATGGCGCTTGGTCAGTCAGAAGGGACACCTGTCGATTTGCAACCCGAGTTTTGGCCGGTATCACCTCAGTTGCAGAGGCAGTTAAAACAGTTGGCGACCATTCCGTCTCTGACTGAGTGGGCCGGTGGCCTGCAGGCTGCTCTGAACGACCTGCATGCGATCCGAGCAGTTGGGTCTGTTGAATCTGTTCATGCGCTAGCGGCCCTGCGGGATTTTCATGAAGAGGGGAACAGACTTGTTGTCGACTTATCGGCGGTTGAAGTATTGAATCTCATGCGGAAGACGCTGGCTGGTCTCGACACGCGTCTGGAAATCTGGCATGCCATTCAAACCATTGTGTCCAATCAGCAAGTGTCGATTGAAACAACTGATGGACCAAACGAGCAGATTGCTGCTGCGATGGAAGGGATTGAAGAACGACTGGTCGGTTCCGAGGAAGCGGAAAACTGGCGTATCTATTTGAATCTGCATGGGTTGCGGCAGTACATCAACTCGGATTCCGGCGTGGACGTCGTAGCTCGTGGAAAAGATGCTCAACGTGTGCTACTTCGTATGCACGCCCGTACGTTGACACCAGAACAGAAATCGCTGCTGCAGGAAGAAGCTTTCACCAGCTTGGAGTTTGGGTTGCGGCAGTGGTGTGTAGAGCCAGTGGACTACCCGAAGCTGATGCGGGACATCGAACTGTTTGAAAGCAGTCGCTACAACTATCGAGCTGTGCCGGTGGCCAATACCTTTCAGGTGATTCGCTGGTCGCTCGACGACAATGTGGCAGGACTGGGAGCGATGCTGGAAGAGCGTTACCGGGCGGGTAACATTCGAATTCGACTCTCGGAAGGTTTCATCAATCGATTGATTCCAGCTGAAACGCACAAGTCGGATCAAATCGAGGAAAAGGTACTCGGAGCAGTTGTTGAAGGGACCAGTGACACCACTTCCCGACTGAAGGTACAGTTGCTGGAAGATGATGGTCGTTGGGTGATCGGTTTGAATGCCCAGGGGGAAATTGAATCCAACACCACCTCGTCCAAAGGAGGTGCTGTGTTTGACAACGAAGCGTCTGCTTCCTTCCAGGCAAACAAGAAAATCATGATTTCTCCCAGTGGTATTGAGTTCGGAGAAACGCTGGCTGACGTCCAGAGCGAGAGCAAGCTTATTAATTTTGAAACAGAGTATGATAACTCGCTGTTTGGCGGTATCGCTCGGAATATGGCCAAGAGCCAGTACAAGGATAAAGAAAAGTCAGCCGCCGAAGCGATGGATTTGCGCATCCGTCAACAGGCCACCGATACATTGGATGACAAAGTGACCGGTCAGATGTCGAAGATAGAAGCGACTTATAATTCTCGCTGGCTTGAGCCGATGCGAGATCTTAATCTTCGTCCGGTGGCGACTCAGTTACACACTGTCGATAACAATCTGGCCATTGATTACCGGCTGGCCGGAGTTCATCAATTAGCTGCACATGGCTACCGTCCTGAGCTTCCGAAAGACTCACTGGTTGGGATTCAGATTCATGAATCTGCACTGAATAATCTGCTTCACAATCTGGACCTGGATGGTAAGTCCGGCAAGTTGGTGGATGTCATGAGTCGGATCGCCGACCAGCTGGGCGTAGAAGAATTTGAGGCACCAGTGGATGTTCCTGAAACAGTGATGGTGCGGTTCATGGAACGCGAATCGGTTCGTATCAGGTTTTACAAGGGGAAAGTGCAGTTGATGATCCAGATGCGGCAACTGCAGAACAAACGTCTGGGGTGGAAAAACTTTGCCATTCTTGCCGAGTATGCTCCTTCTTCCGACGCGATCAGCGGTACGCTTCAGCGGCAGGGCGTGATTCAGATTCTGGGGAGAGGATTGCGGCTTGGTGACCGAATTGCATTGCAGACGATCTTTAACAAAGTGCTCCCTTCCACGAAGACTTTGACGTTGCTCAGCGAGAGTATCACCGGGCACCCCAATATGCAAACGGCGCGTGTGGAACAATTTGAAATCGAGCAGGGTTGGCTGACATTCGCTGTGACTGAGGCCAAGCCAGCCATTGCCAACGTGGAAGAAGAAGAGTCGACCGACCGCTAGTGTGTCAGATTGAGAATTCTGGTTTGAACTGCTCCACATGTCGGCATCGGAGACCACGGAGGTCATTCGCGGACATGGGAAGACGAATTCAATCCGGGCGGTATAATGACTGGCATGCAGAAGAATGTACTTCATACGTCCCACGAGCGATCGTTTGAGACGAATCGATTTGTCTATCCTGTGCTCAGTCGCCGCAGCCAGGGTCTGTCTATCGGGGTGAACCTGAACCCGGATAAGGTTTGTAACTTCGATTGCATCTACTGTCAGGTGGATCGTACGACTGCCAGTGAAGTCAGATTTGTTGCATTCGATCAGTTGCTTGATGAACTGGATCAGATGCTGGCTCTGGTGACTTCCGGCGAGTTATTTCAGACTGCGCAGTTTGGTCAGGTTCCAGAGCATCTGCAGCGGCTCAACGACATTGCGTTTTCAGGAGATGGTGAACCGACCACTTATCGCAATTTTGACGAGATTATTCAGGCTTGTGCTCAGCTGAAGCAAAAGCATGAACTGGATTCGGTCAAGATGGTACTGATCACCAATGCCAGTATGTTTCACCGGCGGCACGTGCAGCGCGGGCTGACAGTGATGGACGCTAATCAGGGAGAGATCTGGGCAAAACTTGATGCCGGTTCGGAACAATACTATCACCACATCAACCGGACGCCCATTCCGTTTCAACAGGTGTTGGATAATATTGAGCAGGCAGCACTGCAGCGACCAATTGTAATTCAATCCCTGTTTATGAAAGTCAACGGGGTTGGACCGAGTGAATCGGAACTGGAGATGTATTGCAACCGGCTTTCTCACGTATTGAATCAGGGAGGGGAGATTTCCCGGGTTCAGGTTTACACGATCGCACGCCAGCCGGCCGAATCGTATGTGGCTTCGCTGGCCGATAACGAAGTTGACCGGATTGCTGAACTGGTCACGTCAAAAACCGGGATTCAAACAGCAGGATATTATGGCTACGCAATCTGATCCAAATCAAAAGAAAGAAATTTCTGCCGAGGAAATGGCGGAACGTCGCAAGGTTACCAAATGGCTGTTGGTGGCAGTGGCCGTCTGGGGACTCATCCTGGCATTCGGTTCCTATCTTTCCTGGGACCGGGCTGAACTGGCTCAGCAGCACCAGGGCATGAGTGACGAGATTGATGTGAGCACTCGCGTTCTCAAGTTCTTTTTTCCGTTTTTGGCGGTCGCCCTGTTCGTGGGAGGCTGGATTCTGGCTCTCAGGAAAAGAAATGCTTAGGCAAGCGGGTATCATCATCGCGCGAGGAAGCTTGTGAATCGCCGTCCTGACGGATGCTCAACCAGCCCCGCGGCTTTCTTCACCGGCCTGCTGATTGAATCTGTGTAATAGCATAAGTACGGCCGGGGGATAAGGTCTGATGTCCCACTGGCCGGCCAGTGGCAACAGGTCGGCTGAAAATCGAGTGTCACTTTCGACAATGACATGGCTACCGACCGGTGCTCGGTTCATCATGGTTTCGATCATCCGCAGCATCTCGTCCTGCCGATCCAGGAAAAAGTCATACGGAGGACAGAAGAACATGGTCCAGGGAGTATTGGCCGGTGGATGGAATTGAGTTTCCATGCGATGGTCGAGCCAGTGGAACGCATCTCCGGAAACCACTTCTACCATGGACTCGAGGCCGAGTGATCGGATGTTGTCGTTGATAATTCTGGAGGTGGGGAAATGTTTTTCTATGAGTGTGGCTCCGACAGAGCCACGACTAACAGACTCAAGTCCAACGGCTCCGGTGCCAGCAAACAGATCGATCGTGTAGGTTCCCTTTACCCAGGGGCCCACCAGATTGAACATCGCTTCGCGAACCCGGTTTTTCATTGGGCGGGTTCTTTGATCACCGCTGTACTGGATTTGGCGACCTCCGTATTTCCCCCCGATGATCCGCAATCTGGATTGCGAGGAAGATTCTTTGGATCGGCGATCCCGAGTGTTTTTTTTACTGCGACGACTCATGACTATCAGCCTAGCCACTGATATTCAGAATGGGTAGTGACCCAAACGCTGATTCAGTGCGTAGGATATGCTAACCGTACCAGTCGTAGCGATCGTATGGGCAATTCTCCCGTTAGTTCGTATAACAACATGCAGACTGGTCGATTCTCAGATGCCAGAGGTGTTAGGCTTATGAGATACAGACTCTTAATTTCCAATCAGTATTTGAGTTTCATCCGATGAAAAATCGAACGATTGTCAGTTCAGTTTTGATCCTTTTGTTTCTGGCAGGAGCCAATACGTTTGCTTTGGCGGCACAGCAGGAAGAGGCCGGTCCGGCCCGTAAAGCGTATGAAGCGAAGCTCGGTGAGTGGAAGCAGATGTTGAAAGATCTTCAACAGTTGCGGGCTGAATATGATAGTGCCAAACCCTCTCAGATTCCAGCGATTCGCAAACAGTGGGACGAAGTCGTTTCACGTGGAGATGTGCTGTTTCCCGAATTGAGATCGGCTGCTTTGGCTGCCTTTGTGGAGAACCCGCAGACCCGGGATCGCTCGCTGGTGAGGATGCTGATCGAGTTGGCTGGCGAAGCGCTGTTGGCTGATGATTACGACACGTGTGAACATATCAGTGTGACCATGCTTGAAGCTGGCAGTACGGAACGTAAGTTGCACGACATGATAGGGATCTCGCAGTTTGCCAATCATAAGTTTGCCGACGCAGAAGTCGCTTTCAAGCGAGCCGAGCAGGTTGGTGAGATGTCACAGATGGGCCGCAATTACTATGGCGAGATTCAAAAGGGGTACATTGAATTCTGGAAGAAAGAGTCCGAGATTCGAGCTGCTGAGGCAGAGGCGGATGATTTGCCCCGAGTACTGTTGAAGACCAGCAAGGGCGAGATAGAGGTTGAGTTATTTGAAAATGAAGCTCCGGAAACGGTGGGCAACTTCATCTATCTGGTGGAACAGGGATTCTATGATGGTTTGAAATTTCACCGAGTGTTACAAAACTTCATGGCTCAAACCGGATGTCCCAAGGGAGACGGAACGGGGGGCCCGGGGTATCGGATTTACTGTGAGTGTTTAACGCGTAATGACTATCGTCGGTTTTTCACAGGTTCTCTGGGTATGGCTCACGGAGGTCCTAATACTGGTGGCTCACAGTTTTTCATCACCTTCCGTCCGACACCCAACCTGAACGGAAAGCACACTTGTTTTGGCCGGGTTATCAAAGGGCTAGGTGTGGTGAAGAAGATTGCCAAGATCGATCCGGATAAACCGGACGCCAAACTGCAGCCGGACAAAATCATTACGGCCGAGGTGATTCGCAAACGGGAGCATGAATACGTTCCCCGTCGCGTAACGAACTAACGTTCCCACTCTTGACATCACGTCAGTTACTGATATTTTTACATCTACTTCAACAACGCATCCGTAGCTCAACTGGATAGAGCATCGGTCTTCGGAACCGAGGGTTGGGGGTTCGAATCCCTCCGGATGTACTCAACTAAACTAAAAGCTCTTGCGGATCAACTCTGATCTGGAAGAGCTTTTTTAGTGCCAACTCAAGGGTTTTGGTAAGCCTGTTAAATTTGGCCTCTACATGATACTCTGCAAAACCTTGATAAGCATTTGCAGAGCATCTGCCTTATTTAATGACCATCCTGTAGTGATCGACAGTATCAAACAGACTTACGGCCAGTTGATAGTTCCAGCGGAAGCGAGCCAGCTAAAGAGCCGCAGAAACGTTCCACCGGTCAACAGGTTCCTCTGATTTAATATTTTGATCGGGTATTAGTTGGTTAGTCGGCCGAGGCGATTGTAGGATGAACTACAGGTGTAATTCGGAGAGGATTCTTGTGTCGGTGAACAATTCGACGTTAGTTGACGGGTGAGTTGATGAAGTTAATTGATTTCGAGTGTCTTCACTGCCAGAAGCGACTGCGAGCGCCCGTGAGTGCGGCAGGGAAAAGCGCGAAGTGCGCTAATTGCGGCCAGCAGGTGCAAATCCCCGCGTTACGCAAGAATTCTAGCGTCGGTTATGGCGAAAAGGTTGGTGACGATCTCAAAAATGCCGCCACAGACATCGTTCAGCAAATTTCAATGGAGATCGATGGGACGGTTCCCTCGCGTAGGTTAAACATTGCCTATCAATTTAGCCTTTTCCTGGTGGCGGTGATGACGGTCCTGCTGTTGGTCGTTTACTGTGGCTTGATTGTCAGTATCTGTTATGGTTTGACCTGGTACTGGCAGGAAGTTTTACCGAACATGACAAATACCCCGTCTTTTGGAGGAAGGTTTTTCATACTAGTAGCAATTTTGTTCGCGACACCACTTATTGCTGGGTGTGTGACAGTGGTGTTTGTGATCAAGCCTATCTTCTTTTCACTCGTGATTCCGCGCCGTGCCCGGCAACGTTCCCTAACGCGAGCAACGGAACCTGCTTTATTTGATTTGGTGGATCGCCTTTGTACCGTGACGCGCAGTCCAAAACCGACACGCATTGATGTCAGTTATGATGTCAATGCTGCGGCATCATTTGATCGTGGAATCCGAAGCTTTTTGGGTCGGGATCTTGTATTGACGATCGGAGTGCCTTTGTTTGCAGGGTTGAATCTGAGGCAATTAGCTGGAATCCTTGCGCATGAGCTTGGGCATTTCTCTCAAGGTGTTGGATTGAGGTCAAGATATGTAATTTGTGCCGTTAACTTTTGGTTTGTGAAAGTCGTCTACCAGCGTGATCAGTTTGATAAAGCACTCGACAAGGCGATACAGGAAAGTGACCCTCGAATCGGCTTTGTGTTGGCTGGTGCAAAGGGATTTGTCTATGTGAGTCGAGGCGTTCTTTGGTGTTTTATGATTCTCGCCAACGCAATCAGTTGCATGATGATGAGACAGACGGAGTTCGATGCTGATCGATATGCGGCTTATGTTTCTGGTAGTGAATATTTCGAGAAAACTCACCGCCGGGTCATGGAGTTGTCTTTGGGCCAGAAAGCAATGTGCGGTACAGTTGAAGACGCTCTTAAACGAAGGGAACTGTTGGATGATCTTCCTGGTATTATTGTCGCCGAAGCTGCAAAGGTGAATGCTCGCATGTCGAATCCTGGGACTAACGACCAACAGACTGGTGCCCGTAAACTATTTGCTATTCACCCATCGGACGTAGACCGGATCAATGCGGCCAAAAAGTACCGAACGGAGGGCCTCTTTCGGTTGGAAGTGCCGGCTCGGGACATTCTGAAAAACTATGACGCGATCTCCACCGGAGTAACGATTGATCTTTACCGAGATCAGTTAGGAGTTTTTGTAAATCCAAAAGTGTTGGTTCGTTTAAACGATCCACAGGATTCGACTGATTGATCTGATGACTTCGCTGTCGTCGATTCTTTCCATGTTAGAATCGAGAAGCTTTTTGGTTGTCAAACAGGAATTTGTCATGAAGTATCTTTGTCTCGCTCTTATCTGCTTTGCTACCCCTGTTTTTGCTCAGGATGGCCCGCAGCGATGGGAGACGTCGATTGCTGTTTTTGAAGGGAAGATCAAGGACGGATTGACCAAGCCTGGTTCAGTTCTGTTTATTGGCAGTTCCAGTATCCGTATGTGGCGTCTGCAGGATGCGTTTCCCGGCAAAGACTACGTGAATCATGGCTTTGGTGGCTCCATGATCAGCGACTCGATCTACTATTTCGATCGCGCCGTGAAACCAGTTCAGCCTCCGCTCATTCTTTTGTATGCCGGTGACAACGATGTGGCCAAGGGAAAGTCGGCAGAAGTTGTCCATGCTGATTTCCGCAAATTCGTCAATCTGATGAAGAAAGCGTTCGGCGAAAAGACGCAGCTTGGATTCATCGCGATTAAACCGAGTCTGGCTCGTTGGATGCTGGCCGATGAAATGCAGAAAGCAAATACGCTGATCAAGTCGGACTGTGACAGAGACGAACTGCTCACCTACATCGACATCTGGACCCCTATGATTGGTGAGGATGGGAAACCCAAACCGGATCTGTTCCTGAAAGATGGTTTACACATGAACTTGAAGGGCTATCAGATCTGGAACAAAGCGGTCAAGCCAGTGATCGACGCTCTGCCATCCCCTGCTCGGCCCTGAATGCGCGAGCACTGCCCCTTCACCCTGTTCCAGACTCTGGACGTCCCTCTGTTTTGCCGTGGTTTTCCCTGCCCCACTCTATCAGGTTTACGTTCTGATCAGCCAGCCGGCGGCGTACAAAACGTTGGGTTGCCGCCTCCTGCAACTCGATTCGTCCAGGCGATTTTGTATGGATGTCCGCGGTGCATAACCAACAATACATTGATTTCCTGTCCTGGTAAGGTTTTCTACTGGGTAACAGGCTCGTTCTCCCACTTGTCGAGGTCAATAAGTCAGTCTAGGATGCATGTTTACCCGTTTATGGAAGCCGTAAAGTAATAGCGAATTCAACTATGCGTCACGTCATCTCAGCTCTGGTTCAGAACGTTCCTGGAGTGCTTGCGCACGTTTCGGGGATGCTTGCGTCCAGAGGTTTCAATATCGACTCACTCGCAGTGGGTGCCACCGAAGATCCTACGCTTTCCCGTATGACTTTCGTGGTCGTGGGCGATGACAGTGTGCTGGAACAGGTTGCGAAACAGCTGGAAAAGATCGTCACGGTGGTTCAGGTGACAGACATCAGTACTTTTCACCATGTTGAGCGGGATTTGATGCTCATCAAGGTCAAAGCTGAGACTGGTAGTCAACGCAGCGAGATCCGTGAATTGGTAGAGATATTCCGCGGTCAGATTGTGGACGTTGGTGAGTCGGAAATGATGATAGAGATTTCTGGCCGTGAGTCCAAACTGGAAGCATTTATTGAACGTATGCGTCCGTTCGGAATTACCGCATTATCACGCACTGGACGTATTGCTCTGATCCGCAGCGACTCACTCAAATCCAGCGACGAAGATGATAATTAACGGAGTCTCCCTGTCAGGCCCTTTTCCAGTCGCCTGCCCGGACTCCTGCAGATAAAAACAAGATCTCAGACTTATTAGTATGTGAAAGAAGGTAACCTTCAATGGCAGCCCAAATTTATTACGACAACGATGCTGATCTTTCTCTGTTGAAAGATAAGACAATCGCAATTCTTGGTTATGGTTCGCAGGGACATGCTCAGGCTCAGAACCTGCGTGATAGCGGATGTAACGTGATCATCGGTCAGCGTCCCGGTAGTGCGAACTACGACCTGGCCGTAAGCCACGGTTTCGAACCTGTCTCGCTGGCCGAAGCAACTCAGCAAGGAGACCTTGTCAACGTACTGCTTCCTGATGAAGTGCAGGGTGATATCTACCGTGAACAGATTCGTGATAATCTGAGCGAAGGTAATATCCTCATGTGCTCACACGGTTTCAATATCCACTTTGGTCAGGTCACACCACCGGCCGGCGTGGATGCATTGTTGGTAGCACCGAAAGGTCCTGGCCATCTGGTGCGAGCTGAATATGAAAAGGGTGGCGGAGTTCCAAGTTTGATCGCGCTGAGTGATGGTGCCAGCGAAGAAACCAAGGCTCTTGGTTTAGCTTATGCCAAAGGGATCGGTGGTACTCGGGGTGGCGTCATCGAAACTTCATTTGCCGAAGAAACCGAAACGGACCTGTTTGGTGAACAGGTTGTACTTTGTGGTGGTGTCAGCGAACTGGTCAAAATGGCTTTTGAGACTCTGGTCGAAGCCGGGTACCAGCCTGAGATGGCCTACTTTGAATGTCTGCATGAGTTGAAGCTGATTGTTGATCTCTTCTATGAAGGTGGTATCAGTTACATGCGTTACAGTGTCTCCAACACCGCTGAGTACGGCGATTACATGACAGGTCCTCGTATCATCACAGAAGAGACTCGTCAGGTCATGCGACAGGTTTTACGGGAAATCCAGGAAGGCGTTTTTGCCAAAAACTGGATCCTGGAAAACAAAGGTGGAGCTGCCAACTTCAAGAGCCGCCGCCGAATTGACAAAGACCATGAGTTGGAACTGGTCGGACGTCGCCTCCGTAAACTGATGACCTGGATTGATGACAAAGAGTATTAATCGACCGGTTATAACGATTAAATGGAAAACGGAACCCTAACGGGTTCCGTTTTTTATGCGCAGCGAAATACAGAACTGCTTATTGGTGAATACGTCCCAAATTGCAGATTCACAATAGAAAAATTCGTGTATACCATTGAGAGTGAAACTTTTAGCGTTGAGTACATTCTCTTGAAACAATCTTCCCCCTCTTCCGACTCAATCATACTGCGAGTACTTGATGGTGCTGACCGAGGCCGTATTTACGACGGCCTGGAGCTGCCAGTAACGATCGGGCGTGAAGAGGGAAATGAAATTCAGCTCAACGATGACCGCATCAGTCGTTTTCATGCCAAGCTGCAGCGGGATCATGAACAGGTTGTGTTGACCGATCTGGAAAGTACGAATGGCACGAAAGTCAACGGCGAGAAAATACAGATCCGGATACTTCGTTTTGGTGATTTGATTTCCGTTGGTCGAAGTGTTCTTTTGTTCGGATCCCGGGACCAGATTGCCGATCGGTTACAGCAGCTTCGTACCGGCGAGTCTGGTAGTGATCTTACCAATGCACCTCAGGCTACCGGGCCGCACCTTGGGTTTGAATTAAATTACGATGATGATCAGGAGCTTCAGACAGCGTTGAACGTCCTTGACGCTCCGGATCTTCCGGATCGCCTTTCGCCCGGACAGGCTGCCCAGCTGGCCGAGATCATGGAATTTATTCACTCGCGGCTTCGTTCGCTGATGAATTCTGCTACCAAACTCAACGGTGACAGGATGGTACTCAGTTTCCGAAAGTGGCAAAGCCTGCTCGACCTGCAATCCCGGATGGCCGAATATATCTGCCGGGTCAGTGAACCGCGGGAGTAATTCGGAGTTGCGAGGTTGCCTGAAAAGGTACCAGCCTTCATGCTACGATGACAACCGGTCTATTCGCGGTATACGAGCACGCGCAGGTTTTTCTGGCGTCAGATGGGTGTTCCCAGAGCTTTTTGGGGGGATGCAGGGTCAATTCAGGGCCTGCAGTGACATATTTGTCTGCTCGCTTAATTGTCCTGCTCTGCTTTCTCTTTTAGAATTGAGCTCAACAGGATTGTCTGCTTTTCTGATGGCGAACAAGAGGGATTGGATGCCCATGAGTACTCGGCCGTTTACTCATTTACATTGTCATACGCACTACAGTCTGCTCGACGGTGCGTCGAGTATTCCGAAACTTGTAGGGCGAGCCAAGGATCACGGTTTCAACGCGTTAGCCATTACCGACCATGGGAACCTGCATGGTGCTCTGCAGTTCTATCAGGAGTGTCGAAAAAACGACATTAATCCGATCATTGGTTACGAAGCCTATATTGCTCCGGGCAGTCGGTTCGAAAAGTCTGGTGGCATGCGGGACTCCAATTATCACCTCACCCTGTTGGCTCAAAACCGGACAGGTTTCAAGAATCTGGTTAAGATGGCATCGCATGCTTATCTGGAAGGATTCTATTTTAAGCCTCGTATCGATAAGCAACTGCTCGAGGATCACAGCGAAGGGATTATCTGTCTCAGTGGATGTGTATCCAGTGAATTCAATCAGGCGATTCTCAAGGGTTATGGAGAGGTACCTGATCTGGAAAAAGCGATCGAAGCTTCCCGCTGGTTCGAGTCTTTATTCGGTGATCGTTATTTTATTGAAGTGATGAACAATGGCATTGAGATTCAGCGTATGGCGCTGGAGGGAGCTGTTGCCGTAGCCAAGCAGATTGGACAGCCGGTTGTAGCAACCAGCGACTGTCACTACGTCGATCCTCAGGATGCAGAAGCTCAGGATGTGATGCTCTGTATCAACACGGGACGTTTCCGCACTGATACAACTCGGATGAAGATGGATGGCAACGAGTACTACCTGAAAAATGCGGATCAGATGTATGACGCTTTTCCAGGGATGGAGGATGCGGTTGCCCGGTCTCAGGAAATCGCAGACAGCGTAAATATCGATCTGGAGCTAGGGAAACGGTACTTCCCGTCTTTCAAACTTCCGGATCAACGTAGCAGTGCACAGTACCTGCGGGCCCTCTGTGAACAGGGGCTGCGTGAGCGTTACGAAGGCGACCGGGAAATGGTCAGCGAAGAAGGCGTGCTGGCAGAGGTCGTGCAAAAACGACTTGACCGAGAATTAGCGGTAATCGACAAGCTGGGATTTAATGACTACTTTCTGATTTGCTGGGACTTTGTCGTCGTTGCCCGTGAGCGGGGTATACCGGCCACGGCTCGTGGGAGTGGTGTTGGCGCGATTGTCTGTTTTGCCTTGTACCTGAGCCATGTTTGTCCCATCAAGTACGACCTGCTGTTTGAACGGTTCCTGGACGAGAATCGACTCGAAGCTCCTGATATCGACATCGATTTTTGCAAGGATCGTCGTGGTGAGGTGATTCAGTATGTGAAGGATGAATACGGGACCGCGAATGTCGCTCAGATTGGTACCTTCGGAACGCTGGCTGCCAAGGCGGCCATCAAGGATGTAGGACGAGCGCTCGGAATTCCGCTGCACCGCGTCAACCAGATTACAGGCATGGTTCCTGAGGAACTGAAAATCACAATCAGCTCGGCACTGAAAAAAAGTGCTGATCTGAAGATGGTTTACGATGCCGATCCGGAAATTCGGGAACTACTGGATCTGGCGATGCGCATCGAAGGGCTTGCTCGTAATGTTGGCACTCATGCTGCTGCCGTTGTGATCGCGGATGAGCCACTCACAGAGTACATTCCGCTCTGTCGAGTGACTGGTAAAGACGATGTCATTACCCAGTGGTCCATGAACGATGTGGAAGCGGCCGGATTACTGAAAATGGATTTTCTGGGCTTGAAAAACCTGACCATTTTGAGAATTGCTGTTGACCTGATCGAACAAACGACGGGTGAGCGAGTGGATCCACTCAAGTTCCCGCTCGATGACCAGAAGACCTTTGATCTGCTATGCCGGGGAGAGACGAAAGGGGTTTTCCAGTTGGAGTCCGGCGGGATTCGCGATTTACTGCAACGAATGAAACCGGACCATTTTCTGGATATCATTGCGACCAATGCGTTGTATCGCCCAGGGCCACTCGAAGGAGGAATGGTCGACGATTATATTGCTGTCAAGCACGGACAGAAAGAAGCCCAGTATGCCCATCCCGTACTCCGTGAAATTCTGGAGGAGACCAACGGTGTGATGGTTTACCAGGAACAGGTGATGAGAATTCTCAACCGTCTTGGTGATATCGAGTTGGCTAGTGCGTACACCTGTATTAAGGCGATCAGTAAAAAGAAAGAGGCGATCATTCAGGCCAACCGGGAGGATTTCCTGGAAGGGGCCGTCGACAAAGGATTGTCGCAGGCAGAAGCTGAAAAATTCTGGAATATGATCGTCAAGTTTGCCGGCTATGGTTTTAACAAGAGCCATTCCACCGCGTATGCTCTCATCGCCTACCAAACCGCGTACTTGAAAGCTCATTACAATGTCGAGTTTATGGCGGCGCTGCTTACCGGAGACATCCCCGGACGCAACTTCGTGCGTAAGGATTCGTTGATTGAGCATATCGAAGACTGCGATCGCATGGGGATTGAAGTGGTGGCACCGAGTGTGAATACGTCGGACGTCGAGTTTACTGTGGGAGACGGCAAGGTCTATTTTGGTTTATCTGCGATTAAAGGCTGTGGAGGGTCGGCAGCAGAGGCGCTGGTGAACGCTCGCAAATCCGGAGGAGACTTCAAAGACATATTCGACCTTTGTGAACGAGTCGAGACGTCGATCTGTAATCGCAGTTCCATGGAGAATCTGGTCAAGGCTGGGGCGCTGGATTGCTTTGGAGCTAACCGCCGTCAACTGATGGAGGTATTGGAGCGAGCGATTCAGGCCGGACAGGCAATGCAGGCAGATAACCGCAGCGGGCAGCAGAATCTGTTTGGCGCATTTGAAGAGTCGGAAGATCAGGAGAATCTGAGTGCCACTGCGGATCTGCCGCAAATCGACGAGTTCCCGGAACGGGAACGATTGATGATGGAGAAAGAAGTTCTGGGATACTATCTGACCGCCCATCCGCTCGACGAACATATGGCAAAGCTTAACCAGTTTATATCGCATACCACGATCAGGCTGGCAGATATACCTGACAGGCAAGAGGTGATTCTGGGCGGGATGCTTTCCAGCATCAACGAGAAGCATACTCGTAATCCAAAACCAGGGCAGCCGTCGAAATACTCAAATTTCGATCTGGAAGATGTGGATGGATCTGTGCGTTGTATCATGTGGCCTCGTCAGTTTGCAGAATTTGGGCACCAGATTGTGGCGGATGATATTGTCATCATTAAAGGAATTGTGGACCGACGTGGAGGGGGCGACGAATGCAATATCGTCGTCAATGAACTGGTGCCACTTTCACGGCTTGAAGAGAAATATACCACTGGCTTGGTCGTGCGGATTCAAGAGACCGCTCATGGATTACAGATGATCCCTAAACTGCGTGAGGTCACACGTGCGTATCCGGGACATCGGAAACTGCAGTTGCTCATTCAGCTGTCGGACGGCACCAGCGTTACGCTTGATTCCCAGGCTCATGGAGTGGACATCAATAATGAACTTCGTGATCGTATTGATGAGCTGCTGGGGGCAGGTAATATTCAGATGATTACCAGTCCGCCGAAAGTGCAAGACCGCCCGGTCTATGGTCGCTAAGGAAAGGCTCTGCCAGCAGGAGAAACATCTGCTCTAACTGGCCCGGTCTGTTTAAGCCAGTCTGAGTTTTGGTACAGTCCCACGAGTAACACTTGTGGGCTGGCCTGTCGTCACGTTGTTCGAGCTACACCCGAGCGCTCATTCTGTCAGCCAGCCGTGTCAGAGTGTCACTGGCATCGCGACGATCAAGTACCACGTGCATCAGATGCATATTGGCATCATCGACTAACGCTGCCTTTAACGCTTTATCGAAATCTTCCTCGGTGAGAATCTTGTGAGCGACTCCTCCACCTACCAGCCGAGTTAACTCGCCATAGGACCAACGGTGGATTTCGTTGTAGTCCCACTCGCCCGGATGCAGAGCTCGTTCGGTTCCATACCCACCGTTATCAAGTACGATGACGATTGGATTCAGCCCACGGCGAACGATGGTGGATAACTCCAAACAGGTCATTTGAAACGCACCATCACCGCAGATCGTAATGACACGATGATCTGGTCGCGCCGTTTGTGCTCCCAGTGTGGCCGGAATACTGAAGCCCATGGAGGTATAGTAAGCAGGACTCAGAAACTCGGTCCTTCCCTGAGTTTGCAGTCGGGTGGATGCAAACAGCGAGTCACCAATATCAGCGATGACGATCGTATTGTCGTCGAGCGATTGATTCAGGCGGTCAATCATTCGGCGAATGCTGATCGGAGCCGTATAGTTGATGACGTACTGCGATTCCGGTTCGCGAATAGTTGGATCGATGAATCGGCTACTGCTTTTAATGTTTCTGAGTATCAACTCCTGAAGTAATTCATCCAAAGCGATATTTTGATAATGATGATGGTGAACCTTCAGCGTTTCACTGGTTGCATAAATACATTTCCGTGGGTCGAGGTCGGCAGTGTAGATGCCCAGATTGAGGTCTGTCATGAAGGTCCCCAGCATCAGGATACAGTCACTCGATTCCACATACTCTGCCACTTCCTCACGTCCAATCGCACCTTCGTACAGCCCAACATACAAGGGATGGTTTTCCCGAATGACGCTCTTGCCCAGTAATGTCGATGCAATGGGGATGTTGTTTTTCTCGGCAAAGTGAATCAAGTCGTCCTGCAGATCAAAACGATGGATTTCGACACCAGCAACAATTACCGGCTTCGTAGCGTTATTAAGTAACGCAGTGATTTCGTTACTCGCTTCCTGTAACGCTTTTTCGTCAGTCGCGATCGGCGGCAAGGTATGCATGTGGGTCGAGTGAGGTACGACATGGACCATGTCGCGCGGAATGTCGATATAGACAGGTCTTTTGAATCGGTAAGCGGTTTCCAGAACACGATCGATTTCCTGAAAGGCGTTGGCCGGATTCGTTAGTTCGGTACCGGTGATACATAGTTTGTCAAAAACATCCACTTGGGTGCGAAAGTCACGAACCTTGTGATGTAGCAGAGGATTGTTTTGCCGTTCCCGAATTCCTGGAGATCCCGTCAGGAGTACCACAGGTGACTTTTCCGCGAAGGCGCCAGCAATGGAATTGCAGACTCTCAACCCGCCGACACAGTAGGTAACGCAAACGGCTCCCATCCCGTTTATCCGGGCATAAGCATCCGCCGCAAATCCCGCGTTGTCCTCACGGGTACAGCCGATTACGTTGATGTCACTCTTTTCCAGCAGGCTGTAAAAGGAGAGAACGTAATCACCGGGGATACCAAAGATATCAGCAATTCCGTAATCCTGCAGGCGTCGGATCAAGTATTCGCCAATACTGGTTGGCTTGACCGGACAACTGACCGATTGAAAGTCCTGCACAGCGCTTGATGAAGAAAACATCTGTACCTCCTTGTTTCGATGCACACCAGATAGCGTTCAGTTCGAGTGACCTTAGCTGCCATCGATGCATGTATGCATTTATATGCAGCCTGGCCTGTGGGCTATTGGTATGCAACTCAAGGTGTAGTCGCCCCTCATAGTTATCTTACGCAGCTGTCTTGTTGATCGTTCAACCAGGTTTCCTTTCGTCAATGGTCAATCTGCTTTTCTGGGGATACGAGGCGGATATGCCAAACAGGTTGATGTAGCCGGAGAAATTGGGAGTTTCCCGGATACCCAGCTGTGTGCGCTGGCTCGGCAAGAAGTAACCTGGTCGTTCTTCTGTACTCCCTGAGTTTGGAGAAAAGGTTTAAAATGCAAGTTTCGCGCAAGATATCTCGCAAGAGATGCCGGGCGTTGTTCAGGTGGAAGACAAGGGATTATGCGGGCATCAGATATCACAATTCAGGGAGCACGTGAGCACAACCTCCAGGAGGTTGATGTGGTCCTTCCGCGTAATCAGCTGATTTGCCTGACCGGTGTCAGTGGAAGTGGAAAAAGTTCGCTCGCATTCGACACTTTGTTTGCAGAAGGCCAACGGCGGTATGTAGAGAGTCTTTCGAGTTTTGCTCGTCAGTTCCTTGGCCAGATGCCCAAACCGGATGTGGAACACATTTCCGGACTGAGTCCCTCCATCTCGATCTCACAAAAGACGGCAGGTCGCAATCCCCGTAGTACCGTAGGAACGATCACGGAAGTTTATGATTTTTTGCGAGTGCTCTACGCTCGGGTTGCCAAAGGTTACTGTCCACATTGTGGCAACGCCATTACTGCTCAGACTCGTGAACAGATCATTTCGCACATCATGCAGATGGAAAGTGGTACGGCCATCATGGTGCTCGCTCCGATCATTCGCGGCCAGAAAGGGGAGTACCGTGATCTGTTCGAAGATTTACTCAAGCAAGGTTTTATTAGAGCTCGGGTTGACGGTCAGATCTGTGATCTGACGAATCCACCAGCGCTACAGCGAAACTATCGGCATGACATTGAAGTTGTTGTGGATCGATTAAAGCTTTCAGAGAAAGTCGGACCCCGGCTGGGAGAAGCTGTTGAGCAGGCCTTGAAACTGGGAAAAGGTTCGCTGATTATCGTTCCCTCGGACGGGAAGGCCAGCGATAAAGTTTACTCCAGCGATTATGCCTGTACTGACTGCCAGGTCAGTTTCGCAGCCCCTTCACCACAGTTGTTCAGTTTCAACAGTCCTCAGGGAATGTGCTCCGGGTGTAACGGACTGGGGAAAATGTTTTCCTTTGATCCGGATCTTTTAGTGCCTAATCCGGAAAAGACATTCATGGATGGGGCGATCGAGGTGATCGGCAACCATAAGAAGATGGGGCGTTGGCGGAGGCACATCTATCGCGGCGTGGCGGCTACGCTGGAACGTCAAAACGAATGGGCCGAAGGATATGTTCTGGAGACTCCCTGGAAAGATCTCAGTCAGCAGGCAAAAGACGCTCTCTTATGGGGTACTGGCGATCTGCATATCACCTTCACATGGCGAGGTGGTAAATCGCCGTTGAAGTATGGTGGAACGTACGGAGGTATTATTCCCGAACAACAGGAGAAATATGCATCCAGTCGAAGCAAGCCGCACCAACGCAAACTGGAGCGGTACATGAATACCATTCATTGCCCACAATGCGATGGTCAGCGTCTGGTCGACCAGGCTCGGCATATGCGTCTGCAATCAAAGCACTCCCGGTTTGCTGACAGTCCGGAATTGTCACTGCCCGAAGTTTGTCAGTTGAGTGTGAGCCAGGCGGTTGAGTTTTTTTCCGATTTAGTACTCGACAGCAATTCAGCCCGGGTGGCCGAGGATGCATTAAAGGAAATCCGTGCTCGCCTCGGTTTCCTCGTGAACGTAGGGCTGGGGTACCTCGCACTGGACCGCACCGCTCCGACCCTCTCCGGTGGCGAAGCTCAGCGTATCCGCCTGGCAGCTCAAATTGGCTCTGGGCTGGTAGGTGTCACTTATATTTTGGACGAACCGTCGATTGGCTTGCACGCGCGTGACAACGATCGTCTCATCAATACTCTGCTTAAACTCCGGGATGTCGGTAACACCGTGGTGGTGGTCGAGCATGACGAAGACACCATGCGGGCGGCAGACTACATCGTTGATTTTGGTCCCGGAGCGGGCATTGAAGGTGGAGAAATTGTCGCCCGAGGGAAACTCGAGGATATCCGGGCTCAAGCTCGCTCTGTGACAGGTCAGTTTCTGGCAGGGACGCGGGAAATCCCAACGCCCGGGACGCGGCGTCCTCAATCCGATCTGATATTGACGATTGTGGGTGCTCAGCACAACAACCTCAAGGATATTGATGTAGAGATTCCACTTGCGAACTTTATCTGCGTCACGGGCGTTTCAGGCTCTGGAAAGAGTTCCTTGATCAACGACATTCTGGCCGACGGTTTGCGACGGGAACTCAACGGAGCCGAATCCATTCCTGGGATTCACAGGGATATGCTGGGCAGTGAGCATCTCGATAAAATGATTGCCATCGATCAGTCGCCGATCGGGCGAACTCCCCGGTCAAATCCTGTCACCTACATCAAGGTGTTTGATGATATCAGGAAGCTGTTTGTACAGTTGCCCGAGGCGAAACGTCGGGGTTATAAGCCAGGGCGGTTCAGCTTCAATGTCAAAGGTGGACGTTGCGAGGCCTGCGAGGGTAATGGCAAGAACAAACTGGAAATGGATTTCCTGGCAGATATCTGGATGCAGTGCCCGGTCTGCGAGGGGAAGCGTTTTAATCGTGAAACCCTGCAGGTCAAGTTCAAGGATCATTCCATTGCGGATGTGCTTGAATTGGATATACGGCAGGCACTCGGCCTGTTTGAAAACATCCCCAAAGTTTACGACAAACTGCAGACACTTGCTGATGTCGGCCTGGAATATCTGAAACTGGGACAGGCATCACCGACGCTGTCGGGGGGTGAAGCACAACGAATTAAACTTGCGCGGGAGCTGGTCCGTAAAAGTACAGGCAGCACGATCTACATTCTGGACGAACCAACCACCGGATTGCACTTTGCCGACATTGAACTTCTGCTCAAAGTTCTTCATGGGTTTGTGGAACGGGGTAACACGGTAGTCGTTGTTGAGCACAACATGGATGTGATCAAAACTGCGGATTGGGTCATCGACCTGGGACCTGATGGGGGTGAAGGGGGTGGCCAGTTAGTCGTCGCAGGAACTCCCGAAGAGGTTGCCGCCTGTAAAGAGTCTGAAACGGGAGTCGCTCTGTATCGCGCTCTTCACAAATTGCCGAACGACCATATCGAGTCTGCAACAGAAAGGGAAGTGGCTGAGGAGATCACGAGTATTCGGGTGCGAGGTGCTAAGCAGCACAATCTGAAACTGGTGGACGCGGATATCGCTCGTGACAGAATGACGGTCTTTTCAGGTCCGTCAGGTAGTGGTAAGACGTCGCTTGCCATGGACACCATTTATGCAGAAGGTCAGCGGCGGTATGTGGAGAGCCTGAGCTCGTATGCTCGGCAGTTTATCGGACAGACACAGAAGCCAAGATTAGATCATATTGATGGGCTATCACCTGCGGTTGCCATCGAGCAAAAGAACCTGGGACACACGCCCCGCAGCACGGTGGGCACGGTCACAGAAATCTATGACTATCTGCGTATTCTGATGGCGCGGATGGGCACGCCTCATTGCCCCGATTGTGAGATTCCGGTGGGGACACAAACGTCCGATCAGATTGTCGACAAACTTCTGTCCGAGGAAGAAGGAACGCGACTCTATCTGTTGGCGCCAGTCGAGCGGGAAACAGGACAGCAGTATGCTGCGTTGTGGGATGAAATTCGTGCCAATGGGTTTATTCGAGTGCGTGTCGACGGAACGACTTATGCGCTGGAGGACATGCCGGAGTTGGATCGTCGAGTTTCCCACGATATTGAGGTGGTCGTTGATCGACTTACAGTACGCTCCAAAGATCGTAGCAGAATTGCTGAGAGTGTAGAGATGGCTCTACAGATCGGAAAAGGCGAGCTCAATGTTGCCTACGCTCAGAAGAATACCGCCGAGTCGCAATGGCGAACGCGCCGGCATAGTCAACACTTGGCGTGTGAAGGATGTGGCCGCTCCTTCGAACAACTGACGCCTCATCACTTTTCCTTTAACAGCCAGCTGGGTTGGTGCAGTTCCTGTGAAGGTCTGGGAACTCAACGAGGCGCCAATCCTGCCTCCCTGCTGAGTGACACTCATGCCACCCTGCTCGATGGCGCGATCGCACTCTGGCCTGATCTGTCAAACGAGACAGCGCGGGCGATGATGGAATCGCTTCTCGAAGGATTACAGATCGACTCGGCCAAACGCTTCGTTGATCTATCAGCAACGGTTCGAAGAAAAATCCTTCACGGTACCGGGGAACAGTGGTTTGCCGTGCAGCTGCCAGGCAAAGGCAGAGCGACCGGAGCTCGATTCAAGTTTCAATTTAAAGGACTCTATCCGGCATTAGCTGAAGCGTCTCGCATTTCCCCGTCATTGAGAACGAAACTGGAACATCTGGTTGATGAAGTGGAGTGTTCCACGTGCGGTGGGAGCCGACTTCGTGAAGATGCGGCTGCTTATAAGCTGCGTGATATGTCGATTGATCAATTGTGCGGCCAAGCGCTCGACGAATTACTCGCCCTGATCAACAGCTGGGACCTGAGTAAACGCGAAAAGACAATCGCTGGTGAGTTGTTACGAGAAGTCCGGGAACGTCTGGAGTTTCTCAACGAGATCGGTTTGCATTATTTGACGCTGCACCGCCCCAGTGCCTCGTTGTCCAATGGAGAGGCTCAGCGTATCCGTCTGGCCAGTCAATTGGGAAGTGGGTTATGCGGCGTGCTCTATGTGCTTGACGAGCCGACGATTGGTCTGCACCCACGTGATAATACGCGGTTATTACGAGCGTTACATAAACTTCGAGATCTGGGTAACACGCTACTGGTTGTCGAGCATGACCGTGAGATTATTGAAGGAAGTGATTACCTTTGTGACTTTGGACCAGGTTCAGGGAAACAGGGGGGGAATATTGTTGCGCAGGGGACACCTAAACAATTAGCCAGACGCAAGACTTCGCTGACCGGTCCCTACCTCTCTGGCGTGAAAGCCATTGCGATTCCTGAAAATCGCCGCCCGGTCCGACTAAACAACGGTCGACAGCAGACACTCAGAGTGATTGGTGCTCGGCATCATAACCTCAAGAATATCGATCTGGGAATTCCTCTGGGGACACTGACTGCCATTACCGGTCCGAGTGGCAGCGGGAAAAGTTCATTGATTGACGGGATTCTGCACACCGCGTTGGCTCGCAAACTCCATCGGGCGTCGGGCATTCCCGGGGCTCATGATCGAATTGAGGGAATCGAGTATATCAACAAGGTGATTCGGGTGGATCAGAATCCGATTGGAAATTCACCCAGTTCAAACCCGGCAACCTATACAGGATTGTTTGATTTGATCAGGACGCTGTTTTCCCAGCTTCCGGATGCCAAATTACGTGGTTACACGGCGCGGCGTTTCAGCTTTAATGTGCCGGGTGGGCGCTGTGATGCGTGTGACGGCTATGGCCAGAAGTGTATCAAGATGCACTTTCTACCAGATGTCTGGGTGACATGTGAAACATGTGCTGGTAAGCGTTACAACCCGGATACTCTGGCCGTTACATTTCGCGGCCATTCGATTGCCGATGTCCTGGAAATGACAGCAGCTGAAGCCATCAGACTGTTTGATAACATTCCCAAAATTCGTCGCATTCTGCAGATGTTGTGTGATGTTGGTTTGGACTATGTGGCTCTGGGACAACCTGCACCAACGTTGTCCGGTGGCGAGGCACAACGAGTGAAGCTGGCTGCCGAATTATCCAGGCCTGACACCGGCCAGACGTTGTATCTGCTTGATGAGCCGACGACAGGTTTGCATTTTGATGACATTTCAAAATTGCTTGATGTATTGCACCGCCTGGTGGACCTGGGAAATACGGTGGTCGTGGTCGAACATAATCTGGATCTTATCAAAACGGCTGACTGGGTGATTGATATGGGGCCGGAGGCTGGTTTTGCTGGAGGCGTGATTGTTCAAACTGGTACGCCGGAGGATTTGGCCGGATACGCCGGTCGCCACAAGAGTAAGACAACCAAAGCAGAGGAACTTCCGAGTCATACGGGAGAAGCGTTGATTCCGGTGATCGAGGCCGGACCCTACGCGCGTCGAACCGAGTATGATCCTCACGCGGAACAGATCCGCGAAGATGATCTGGAGCTTTCCGAAATCGGTCAGGAGATTTCGATGCCCTGGAAGACCGACGGGCGAGCCTGGCATACTCAGTACCGCGTCGGACGTGACGGCAGTGACGTGAAGTGGGAAGGGCGTATTTTGGCTGATACGATCGACAGGATCGAGGACTTGAGTACAAGCCTTAATGAGACAGATTATGGCTCGCGTACCGTGGTAGAAATCGCAGCCGGCAAGAAGAGTCTGGGTTGGTTTTTTCACGCCATCACGGCTGAAACCTGGATGCTGAAAATGAAATTCCGGACAGCTCCAGGAACATTTCAGAAGGACAAACTTGTGGAAGCGATTGGCCTGAAGACACTCAACCAGATGGAGGATCTTCCGGTTTATGGCAATGAGCCTCGGGTGAAAGTCAAAAAACGTTCTCAGTGGCAGGAAGTGGAAATTCGTGCTCACAGTTTTGCCGAGATCGACACTCCGGCTTACTGGGATTTTGTCGAGACCGCGGTTAAAGCCTTTGAAGAGTTTACGGGGCAAACGGGGACGAACAGAATTGAAAAATCTCCCTGGAAGTCGAACGGTCAAAAATGGCACTTCTCTTCCAAAGGTTTTATGCCCGGGCACAAACGACAATGGAAAATGGAAGTCTGGGAAGACCTCTATCAGATGCTGCAGGACGTCCTTCCTGATGGTAAATTTCTCTGGAATAACAAAGTGCTGGTCCACCTTTACCTCGCCGGTGGGCGTGTTCCCTGGCTGACAGTGACGACGAAAAAAGCGGAAGCGTTAAAGTTGAGTATTCGTTCTCCGAAGGGACTGATGACCGCCGGGCGGATTGCGGAATTTGGAAGTCGCCGTGACTTTGATTCAAGTGCTTCCCAGCAGGATGTTGCTCATATCTACTTCAATAAGTCGGAAGATATCTATACCAGTGATCTCGCAAGCTATCTGCGTGGTCTGCTGGCGGAAGTACAGGAGGTGGAATAATGTCATTAATTGATCCGACAATGCTGTTTCGTTTTTCAGTCGCCTGTTGCCGAGTCAGCAAGCCGTGGGGGGCGACCGGTGTAAACTTGACGCCTCGGTACCGACTTCCGGCACTGCAGGAGCTGAGCGGTCGGCAGGAATTTGCCGATGTAAGAATCGGTTGGAACGATCAGGGCATTTTTGTTCAGGCGGAGGTGAAAGGGAAAGAGCAGGCGTTATGGTGCCGGGATTCACGCGTGGAAGACAGTGACGGTTTGCATCTGTTTATTGATACCCGTGATACGCAAACCATCCATCGTGCAAATCGTTTTTGCCATTGGTTTACCTTGATGCCGGAAGGCGCCGGAGCTCGGCGTACCGAGCCATTGGCTGCTCATCTGGAGATCCATCGAGCTCGTGAAAATCCGGTGTTGGTGCGGCCAGAACGTTTGTTGGTGTACGCCGAGACGAAAAAAGATGGCTACATGATACGAGGGATGATACCAGGGGACTGCCTCACAGGTTTTGATCCGTCAGATTATCCACGACTTGGATTCAGTTATGCTGTGGTTGATCGGGAACTGGGATGGCAGACGTTCTCAGTCGGTCCAGAATACCCCGTTCAGGAAGATCCTTCACTGTGGGGCACCTTGGAGTTGGAAAGCTGATGGTGGACCCCAGTGCAGCTCAGGAAGTCCGAGTCCCTGATTTTGATATTCCCGGAGCGGAATTGGTTTTGTCAGGTTGGCTGACAAATTCAGGTGCCGAAGTGATGTCGGGCGAGCCGCTGTGCGAGATTTGTGCTGGCGATATCGTGGTCGAGATTCCTGCACAACGATCGGGGATTTTTCGTCAGAGTGCGGTTGAGGTCGATGCGGTAGTGGAGACAGGTGGACTGCTGGGGACCATCGAGCTCATTGATTGATCGTACTTGATCGTACTTGACCAGCAGACTAACGCCCTCGCATGGCGCGATCAAGTCCTCGTTGGGTTTCCCGTTTCTTCAGGGATTGGCGTTTGTCATGTACCTGCTTACCTTTGCAAAGTCCCAGTAGTACTTTGCAGATGCCACGGTGATTGAAATACATTTTGAGTGGCACAAGAGTGTGTCCGCCCTGCTTTGCTTTGTCAGCAAATTTCCGTCGTTCCGTTTTATGCATCAATAATTTGCGTTCCCGCCTTGGTGCATGGTTGAGATGGGACGCTTGTTTGTATTCAGGGATGTCACAGCCGACCAGAAAAACATCTCCATCCTTCACGCGTCCGTAAGCTTCGTCCAGAGAGACGTGTCCCTGACGGAGGCTCTTGACTTCGCTGCCCTGGAGTACGATTCCACATTCGAGTGTATCGAGGACGTGATACTGATGCCGAGCTTTCCGGTTTTCCGCGATGTGGCTGGTTCGCTGCTCGGACTCAGTGTTTTGCTTCTTCTTTTTCTTACCCATCGGGGCGTCAATGCAAAAAAGGATACAATAGGCTGCTGATAATTCACTGTGTAACTCAGCATAGTCCGCCAGAGAAGAAGTATCCAGCGGCTCGAGCTATGGCTCATTGAAAGAAGCATGTTTAGTCGGGAAAAATCCAAAATAGCCTTCCATATGCTGGGGCGAGTTACGCTGCGGCAGTATCTGCGTATGCAGCAGGAGATTGTGGAAACCCAGAGCTATGCATCGGATCGCATCCAGGTGTTATTGTGCGAGCATGATCCTGTTATTTCGGTAGGACGTATGGGATCGCATGCTCATATACGTCTGCAAGCTGATCGTCTGCAGGCTGCCGGGCTTGGCTCTGTCTGGGTGGCTCGGGGAGGCGGCTGTATTTTGCACAGGCCGGGTCAGCTGGCTGTTTATCCATTGATACCGATGAACTGGTACCAGGTGTCGCCCGGGAAAGTACTGAGAATGGTGCGACAGGCTGTGATGGATGCATTGCAGGAGCTGACCTATACGCCGTTGAGCAGCAATTTTGATTTCAATATCTGGGGTCGAACGGGTCTGTTGGGAGTGACCGCGATGGCGGTTCGCAGTGGCGTGAGTTGTTTCGGAGCCTATTTGAATGTCGATCCCGAGATGCGGGATTATGGATATATCGATACAGCCTGCAAAATACCGGCGGATCAATCGCGAGCAACCATGAGTTGCCTGCTGGCTGAACGCAGACAGGCTGTTAGAATGGCGGAAGTCAGATCAGCGATGGTACAATCATTCGCCGATGTGTTTGAATGTAGCGACTATCATCTGATCACGGGTCATCCGTTGCTCAGGTCATTCACAGGTAAACAGGTATAGCCGTTGGACACACAAGCATCTTTTCCCGAACTTCCAATTGTTGAGCCACCGACGGCATCTGCTCAGCGCCGGCGGTTGCCCGACTGGCTTCGTCGTGAAGTTCCCAAAGGAAATGCAAATCATTTCACACAGGGACTGCTGGAAGAATTGGGATTGGAAACGGTTTGCGACAACGCCAAATGTCCTAACCGCATGGAGTGTTACTCGCAACTTACTGCCACATTCATGATTCTGGGCAATGTCTGTACCAGGCCCTGTGGGTTCTGTGCCGTGGGTCGCGGTAAGCCGGACGAACTCGAAGCAGATGAACCTCAGCGGGTTGCCGAGGCGGCTCATCGATTGGGGCTGAAGCATGTGGTTATTACTTCGGTAACGCGAGACGATCTACCTGATGGTGGAGCGGAACACTACTATCAATGTGTTACCGAAACGCGTGCCCGAACCTCAGCCACCATCGAAGTGCTGACTCCGGATTTTCTGGACAATCTGGAAGCATTGGATCGTGTGATTGAATCTGCCCCAGAGGTTTTTAATCACAACGTAGAAACGGTTCCCAGACTGTACCGGCAGGTTCGCGGGCCAAAGTCGCGTTATAGTTGGACGCTGAACATGCTCGGGCATATTAAGTCACGTAACCCGGAGATTAAGACCAAGAGTGGTCTGATGCTTGGGTTGGGGGAAACTCATGATGAGCTATTTGAGGTCTTCGCTGATCTCCGCGATTATGATGTCGACTTTTTGACTCTGGGGCAGTACTTGCAGCCGGGTGAGAAGTATCTGCCGGTGCAGCGGTATCTCCCACCGGACGAGTTTGATTTTCTGGGCGACGTAGCAAAGAAGATGGGCTTCCGTAAGGTAGCCAGCGGTCCGTTTGTGCGAAGTAGTTATCACGCTCGTGATATGGCAGATGACGACAGTTAGGCAATTGCTGAATTGTCACCTGGTTAAACGTTGCGACTGTCTGGTATGTGTTACATTTGTATGAACGGATATCAATGAGCATACGTAATACTTCAGTCACCTACTGAATTGAATTTTCAATGTTACAAATCTCAAACCTGCGAAAGTCTTTTGCGCAACCAGGCGGTAAGCGTCTGGAGATTCTTAACATCCCTGAGTTTAAAGTGGATGCAGGTGAACAGGTGGTATTGCTGGGAAGAAGCGGAGGTGGCAAGACCACACTGCTACATTGCATTTCCGGGATTACCCGTGCTGACTCGGGCGAGATCTGGTTTCTGGGTGAAGAATTGACCAAATTTTCTGAACCTATGTGGGATCGCTTTCGGGCTGCCAATATTGGTTATGTCTTTCAGACATTTAACCTCTTACCAGCTTTCACAGCATTGGAAAATGTCCTGCTTGGTATGAGTTTTTCCAATACTGCAGCGGATCCTGATTATGCTCAGGCCCTACTGAAGCGTGTTGGTTTGGGGCATCGGCTGGGGCATAAACCTGACCAGATGAGTGTGGGGGAACAGCAGCGTGTTGCTGTTGCCAGGGCTTTGGCAAACCGCCCTCGTTTGCTACTGGCCGACGAACCAACGGCCAATATCGATCCTGCAAACCAGCAGGGGATCGTTGACCTGATAAAAGAATCATGTGCAGAATTTGATATCGGGTTGATTTTGGTAACGCATACGATGGATGTAGCCAGCCAGTTTGACCGCATCGATCGTTTGGACGATATCAATCTGGTGGTGGCTGAAGCGGCCATGAGTGTGGCGGAGTCTGATCAAGGTGGAGACTCGGAATGAATCTGCTGACTATTGCAATTCGTAGCATCAAACAAAGATTGCTCTCATCCTCTCTCACCATGATCTCGATGGCGTTGGGAGTCGGTTTAGTTGTTTCCGTACTGGCGATCTTTGGGATTGTACAGAAGTCGTTCAATGCCAATGCCACGTTGGGATACAACTTGGTGATCGGCGCCAAGGGAGGAAAGCTGCAGTTGGTTCTGAACTCGGTGTATTACCTTAGCGAACCGATCGAAAACATCCCGTATGAATATTATCTCGAGTTTCAGAATCAGGAAGTACGGGAAAAAGAATATAGTGGCTCCTATTCCTACAAAGCAGTGCAACAGCAGCAGGCCGCCCGAATGACGATGCTGGCAACCGGCTTGGGACTGGCTGCACCTGCGGCTACGATCACGGCACTGGCGACAGATTTGGCGTTGGAAGAACAGGTAGCACCGCTCTATCCCTGGACTCGTGAAGGCAAGTATTCAGCATTTACAGACTTCACCATCCCTCTTTGTTTAGGCGATTACGTCGGCCCATATCGTGTCGTAGGGACTACACCTGATATGTTCTCGCTATTGAACTACGGAGCCGCTGGCGATAAGCCCTATACGATGAGAGAGGGTGGCCGAAATCTGGAGCACTTCCATTCCGAAAACGGCTTCTTCGAAGCGGTGGTTGGAGCAGTCGTGGCGGATGACCGCGGAATCAAAGTGGGCGATACGATCAATCCTTCGCACGGAGGTGCAGAGGGTGATGAACATGAAACGCAGTTTATTGTTGTGGGAATCCTGGAAAATACGGGTACTCCCAATGACCGGGCGGTCTTCATCAACATGGAAGGCTTCTACCGGATGAGTGACCATGCGAAGCCGCTGGAAAATGAGGACGACATCTTTGGTACTAACCAGGTCGCTCATAAGATTACGGATGCCGAGTATGTTTTACCTGTCGAAAAACGGGAAGTCACCTCCATGCTCGTTCGCATGGACCCGCTCTATTCCATCGGTATTGAAAACCAGGTGAACGAAGGGAATGTTGCTCAGGCTGTCTTTCCCATTACCGAAATCCGAAGATTGCTGGATTACTTTGTCAGTCCTGTACAGACATTGCTTTTAGTGTTGACCGTGCTGATATGTTTCATGTCAGGAGTGAGTATTCTGGTCAGTATTTATAATTCGATGAGTGACCGTCGCAGTGAAATCGCTGTACTTCGTGCATTAGGAGCTCGACGAAAAACGGTTTATAACATCGTCCTGCTGGAATCGATGGTGCTTTCGATGGTGGGTGGATTGATGGGAATACTCGGAGGTCATGGGCTGATTGCAGCCTTTAGCGGTATGATCGAAGAACAGACAGGAGTGCAAATCAGCTTTTTTGATTTGGCCCCGCCGCTGCCAATTCCGGTACCTTTACTGGGTGACATTTCGTCGGAGTTTTTGGTGATTCCCGGTTTGATTCTGCTGGCCATACTGGTTGGATTTATTCCTGCGACAAGCGCTTATAAGACTGACGTGGCCAGGTCGCTGGGTAAATAAGGTGCTGAATTCAATCCGCCTGTTGTGACGCTAACCCGATTATGGTCATTGAAAAATCGCTTCTTCCTAGGGTATTATTGATAAGCGTGGCTTGGTGCCGCACGGACTTTGGTTTTTAGAAATCCATCTCATCGGAATTCAGGTGAATTCATGAAACGTATTACTGCTGTTACTTCGGTTCTCGCTCTTGCAGCTGTTTTGTTCGCGGGGGTAATTCAGACTCGGGCTTGCCCTTTCTGCGTGGCCACCACTCAGACCTTTACAGAAGAAATTGCGTCGATGGATGCTGTGGTGTTTGCGAAACTGGTGAAATTGCCACCTCCGATTAAACCCGGTACGCAACTTGCAGAAGGTGAAGAGATCCCTCGCGCGAAGTTTGAAGTTACTACGATCGTGAAGGGAAAAGGGTTGGTCAAGCCAACGCAGATGATCGAAGCGATTTACTTTGGGGAAGCGAGTGTAGGTACGACCTTCCTGGTCATGGCTGTGGATCCTCCCAAGCTCATGTGGTCCACTCCCCTGGAAATTTCCAAAACGACTCAGGCTTACATTCTCAAACTGGACTCGCTTCCCAAGGACCCTGCGGTACGCCTGGAGTTCTTTCAGAAGTATCTCGAAAACGAAGACGAGGAACTGGCTCGGGATTCCTACGATGAATTTGCCAAGAGCCCTTACGATGCAGTGAAAGCATTGAAGCCAAAGATGGATCACGCGCAGCTGATTGACTGGATCAGGGATCCCGACATTCCCGCCAGTCGTCGTCGTTTGTATTTGACCATGCTGGGTGTCTGTGGTTCGGACAAAGACCTGCCGATGCTCGAAGAGTTACTCAGTTCATCGGATCGGAAGAAAAAAGCTGGACTCGATGCGCTGATTGGATGCTACCTGACACTGAAGGGGCCTGACGGATTGAAGCTGATTGAAGATCTGTTTATTCGTAATAAGAAGTCAGAGTATGCGGATACCTATGCTGCTGTCATGGCACTGCGGTTTCATGGTACCGAGTCAGACATCATTCCTCGTGAGCGTATTCTCGTTTCGATGCGTTATATGCTGGAACGGCCTCAATTGGCCGACTTGGTAATCCCCGATTTGGCTCGTTGGGAAGACTGGACGCAGGTAGACCGCATGGTCAAGCTGTTTAAGGATGCAGATGAGGAGACCAGTTGGGTTCGCGTTCCCGTGATCAATTACCTGCGTCAATGTCCGCTGCCGAAAGCCAAAGACCAAATCAAGGTGTTGGAGAAAATTGATCCGGCTGCCGTGAAGCGAGCAAATACGTTCTTTCCATTTGGGCCAACCAACAGTGGTCGAGGGGATACGAAAACGCCCAAAAGCTCATCATTGGAGAAACCAGGCGGGACCACATTTGTTTCTGCACCTGTTGAGGAAGCAGCTGGCAGTGACCAGCAGCCGGAGCAAACATTGGTTGGTGAGACAAGTTCTATCGGTACGGTGGAAGATACTGCTATTGCTCCAGCGTCTGAAGCAAAAATGTCACCAGTAATCCAACAGGCATTGCACCCTGTTGCCGCGAAAGATCCTTCCGTTGGTGCTCCTGAGGAAGCGAACCTTTGGTACGCTTTGGGCGTACCACTTCTAGCTGGTATTGGTCTGCTGTTGGTTCAATGGCGGATTATGAGCGGTTCTGGCAGTTAGTAGCCGGACAACGTTTGCCTTACCGGCTCCCCGACCCCCGGGGCCCTTAAGCAAGTTTCGATTTTATCGGTTAATCGGCTCGTAGCACCCCTATTTTGTGGCTGCGCGGCTCTATGCAGATTCCCGTGAATTGGATACTTGCCGAGAGGACGATATCGAAATTGGAGTTTTATGTCTTTGCAATGACGGTGAAAACGAATGGCAGAAGATAGTTTGTTCAGTGATCAAGGGTTGGATGAGGATCAATTGTTTTCCAGCTCGTCAGGCGAAATAGATTCCAGTGCATACCGTTCACTGAGTAGTTGGGCCGTTGGTTGTCTGGTTCTTTCTCTGGTTGGATTGGCGCTTTTTGCATTGCTTGGTCCCGATGGTTTCGTTTTGTATGCGCCAATTCTGATTGCCGGAGTGCTATTTGGTGCGATGGGGCTGTACAGGGTCAGGCGTCATGGTTTTGAGCTGACCGGTGAGAAGGTAGCCCGAGTGGGACTTGTGCTTAATACCACGATCTTTCTGGTCGGTGGGATTTGGGCTGCGGTGGTTTACTTAACCGAAGTGCCAGAAGGATATGACAGAATCAGTTTTTACACGCTTGATAGCGAAGGGGCTTCGGCGAGTTCTCCGATTTCGGCGGAGGTGGCCAAATATGACGGTAAACCAGTGTTTATCAAGGGATATGTTCACCCGGGTGTGAATGGATTGGGGAATATCTCACGATTTGTGCTGGTCGGAGACCTGAGTGTCTGCTGTTTTGGCGGTCAACCCAAGCCCTGGGACATGGTGGAAGTTGACTTGAAACCCGGGCATGAACTGACTTATGATATGAAACGCCATCGACTTTGGGGTACAATGTCCATCGACACCACTCCGCACATGGCCGTTGGTTCGACAAAAGAAGCTATGGGCGATAAGCAGCTGCAGGGAGGTTTTTACCATCTCGAAGCTGACGGAATTCGATAGATAAACTAGTTGTTAGTTTGTGTGAGGCAAGGTTTGCAATGACTCATCTCAAAACCAGAATCAGTATTTGTCTGTTCACCGTATTCGGCTTGAGCGTATTAAATCTTCAGGCTCAACAACCCGACAAGAATCGTCTGAAAGACATCTCTTTTGATACGATCAAATTCGATATTGAAAAGGATGCTCCTTATATAGAGGGGATGCTCACCAAGGAGATTACGGCATTAGAAGGTCAATTGGTTCGAATTCGTGGCTATATGCTTCCCAGCTTTCAGCAGTCAGGAATCAAGAAGTTCGTTCTGGTGCGAGATAACATGGAATGCTGCTTTGGTCCAGGTGCCGCTTTGTATGATTGCATAATTGTTGAAATGCAGGGTTCCTCGTCGGCCGAGTATTCGGTGCGTCCTATTGCCGTTGAAGGCATCTTTAAAGTGAGTGAATTCAAGGGACCGGATGGCAAACATCTGGCGATCTATCATATCGACGGTCGCCGTGTCAATTAGTTGCGATCTGAATCGATTTTGTTTTCACTCTTTTCTCCAAACATTAGGAACCATCTAAGGGGCCTGCTTTCTTTAACTCCAGCAAAAACACGTCTATAATCGACAGGATATGATAATTCCCTGTAGGACTGGAGTACGCAATGGCAGCTAAGACCTGGCAGCTAACTGACGTAAGTGACGGTACGTTCGTCGACCATTTGGAAGTTTCGTCCGACGATGTGACTGGCACCCCTGCTGGTTGGAGTGTTGTGAAACGGACGTTGCGAGGTGGTCTTAGTGATGGTGTTGAAGTTGTGGAGATCCACAACGGGGCGCTTTCTTTCGGTATTCTGTTGACACGAGGTATGAGCCTTACCACAGCCAGAATTGGTGGTCAAAGTTTTGGCTGGAAGTCCCCCGTTGAGGGGCCTGTACACCCCAAATACGTGCCGCTGAATGAGCCGAGCGGATTAGGGTGGCTCGACGGATTTGATGAAATGATGGTCCGCTGCGGTCTCGAAAGCAATGGTGCTCCGGAATTTGATGAAGAGAGTGGTAATCTGAAGTACCCACTGCATGGTCGAATCGGAAACAAGCCTGCTCAGAAGGTCTCGGTAACGATTGATCCAGAAGCAGGAACCATTGCTGTCTCCGGAGTGGTCGTGGAAACGCGATTCCACTTCTTTAAACTTTGTCTGGAAACCACCATCACGACGAAATTCGGAGACAATGCGATCCAGATAGAGGACACGGTCAGGAATTTGTCGGCGAGTCCGGCTGAATCTCAGGTGCTTTATCACGCCAACTTTGGTGATCCGTTGCTCGATGCGGGCTCCAAAGTGGTAGCTCCGATAGACGAACTTGTTCCACGGAACGATCATGCCGCCAGTGGAATTGACTCCTGGGACAACTATCAGGCTGCTCAACCAGGTTTTGAAGAGCAGGTTTACTTTCTCACCTGTCTGGGCGACGCAGATGGTAATACGGAAGTGCTGCTAAAGAATGCTCATAGTACGCAAGGTGTCAGTTTGGCGTACAACACAGAAGCGTTACCCTGTTTTAGTGTCTGGAAGAATACGACTGCGATCGAAGATGGTTATGTTACCGGGATTGAACCAGGAACGAACTACCCGAATCCCCGTTCTTATGAGGGGGAGCAGGGACGCGTAATCAAACTTGATCCACTTGGCTCGGCCGACCTGGGTCTGACCATCCGGTTTCTGGCCACCGACAAGCAGGTCAAGGAAGCGGAAGAGCGGGTTGCAAAGTTGCAGGCGACAGACGAACCGACGATTCACAGTAAACCGAGGAAAGGCTGGTGTGCTCCTTAGTTCTGCTTGCTGGTTTTGGCACGCTCGTTATGGATGCTTCCATGGCGAGAGAATGAGCAGGCTCCTTTCAGGTGAGGGCCGACTGGCTTAAAATTTGATGATATTTACCGCTTTGCCTGCATAGATTGACGGCATGACAATTTTCAGCAAACGGGTGCTTATAAAAATTAACAAAAGGGACGGTCTACAAGGGGTTGTCCGATTTTCATAAAACAACGTTCATCCAGCGAGTTCAGGAGCGAATGATACATGACAAATTTATTTCCCAAACTACATAACGCGATGTGGCCCGGTCTGGTGGGCAAAGGTGACGAAGAAGGTCAAGAGCCACCAATCAGTCTCCAGCGGATGCTGGAATTGACGGCCGCCGCTGAAGTGGACGGACAGAAATTTGAAGGGGTGGACTACTTTCTGTTCCACCCTCACACGGATCCGGATGCGAGTGACGATGAGCTGAAGGAAATTGCTGATTTGATCGGTAGCTACGGTTTGAAGGTTGGCTCCCTGGTAGCTCCTGTCTGGCCCGGTACGGTCGGTGACTCTGCGATGGGGGACGACCAGCAGCAGGAGAAGTTTCTGGACGCGATCAAAAAGGCGTGCCGCATTGCTGGCGTCTTTAATGATCACGGTATTCGTGAATACGGCGTGATCCGAATTGACTCGGCCGAGTTCGGTGTGGAAGAGTGGCGTAAGGATCCGGTTGCCAATACCGCTCGGATTGTCGACACGTTCACCAAAGCGGCCGAGATCGCTGAAGCCCATGGCGAACGGCTCGCCTGTGAAGGTGAAATCTGCTGGGCGGGGATGCACAGCTGGAAGGACATGCTGGACGTGCTCGAAGCGGTCGGCAAACCTGAAACCTTTGGCTTCCAGTCGGATCAGGCTCACACCTATCTGTACCTGATGGGGTACAACGCAGCAGAACATGCGTTACTGCACGAAGGCTACACGGAAGACGAATTCTACGCGGCTTATGAAACGATGACTGATAAACTGCGCCCCTGGACAATTGATTTCCATGTGGCTCAGAATGATGGCACGGTTCATGGTGCTGGTTCTCATGACAAGACAGGCAAGCACTGTCGCGCGGATGATCCCAACGGAAAACTGGATATTACGCGTACAGCTGGTTACTGGTTGCAGGATGCTGCCTCGCGTGGAATTCAGCATATCTGCTGGGACGGTTGTATGTTCCCAAATGAAGTTCTGGAGAATCCTGAAACGTGGAATGTCATCCTCAAAGCGATGGTGGACGTCCGTGACGCCCATGGCTGGAACTAACGAAGTTTAACTAACACTCAGCAGAACCGCCCGCGTTCAGGGGCCGGTCAGAATTAAAGAGAAAATAATAATGGCTAAGAAACCGCTTAATATTGGAATGATCGGGTATGGCTTCATGGGTCGTACTCACTCCAACGCTTACTGCAAAGTGAACAACTTTTTTGATCTGGAATACAAACCGGTACTGAAAGCTGCTTGTGCACGCAACGCCGAACGAGTTCAGGCGTTTGCTGACACATGGGGTTATGAGTCCATTGAGACAGACTGGCGAGCTCTGATTGCTCGTGATGACATCGATGCTGTCGATATCTGTACACCAAATAATCTCCACAAAGAGATTGCTCTGGCGTGTGCGGAAGCCGGGAAAATGATTCTTTGCGAAAAGCCGCTTTCCATGAACGCTGAGGAAGGCGAAGAAATGTGTGCTGCAGTGGAAGCGGCCGGTGTGCCCAACATCGTGTGGTATAACTACCGCAGAGTGCCTGCAGTGACGTTGGCCAAGCAGTTGATTGACGAGGGTCGATTGGGCCGGATTTTCCATTATCGAGCTCAGTTCCTGCAGGACTGGACGATCTCTACTGATTTACCGCAGGGTGGCGAAGCACTTTGGCGGTTGGATGCTTCCGTAGCCGGATCTGGTGTAACCGGGGACTTGCTGGCTCACTGTATCGATACAGCGATCTGGCTCAACGGTTCGATCGATTCGGTGAGCGCGATGACCGAAACGTTCATTAAAGAGCGAATTCATCAGGATACAGGTGAAGTAATGCCAGTGACCATCGATGATGCGTGTATCTTTATGGGACGATTCAGTAACGGCTCGCTCGCCCTTTTCGAATCCACTCGGTATGCTCGCGGGCACAAGGCGTTATATACGCTGGAAATCAATGGTGAGAAAGGGTCACTTCGATGGGATCTGCATGACTTGCATCGACTTGAGTATTTTGATCACGGAGATGATGGGGCTGTGCGTGGATGGAAGAGCATTCATGTGACAGACGGTGAACACCCTTACATGAGCAACTGGTGGGTTCCAGGATTGCAGATTGGTTACGAACATACTTTTGTACATCAGGTCGCTGATTTCCTGAAGAGTCTGGAAACTGGCGAACCAGTCGGACCAACGTTCCGGGACGCACTGGAAACACAGAAAGTCTGTGACGCTGTACTGGCTTCGGCTGACAGTGGTTCCTGGCAAAACGTAGGCTAAGCGCAGGGCAGGTCCTGCATGAATTACCTCGCTCATGCCTATCAGTATCTGAACCAACCGCTCTTTATGTCGGGTACAGGAGTGCCTGATATGTTGAGCGTTGTGGACAGGCGAGTGCGAGTTCGCTCGCGAAACCTGAAACCAGTGATGCAAGATCAGGATGGGGAACTTGCCGAGATAGCGGCAGGGATCCATCAGCATCTGGATGATGACCGATGGTTTCATGCAACGGGAGTGTTTAACCGGCTGAATCTCGAATTTGCTCAGATGCTTCGGGAAGCAGATCCGCAGGACACCTCGTTGCGCCCCCGTTTTTTGGGGCATATTATGATCGAGCTTCTTTTGGATGCTCGGTTGGCCGAGATCCATCCTGGCCTGCTCGACCATTACTATGAAGTATTGGAGCAGGTGGATGCTGAGAGGATTCAGCACGTGATTAATATGAGTTCAGCGAATTCGACGGATCAATTTGATCGATTCTTTCAGGCATTTTGTCGTGAGCGATTTTTATACGACTACCTGGATGACGATCGCCTGGCGTACCGGTTGAATCAGGTCATGAAACGAGTTGGTCTTCCGACGTTTGGTGACTCGGTAATAAGCCTTTTTCCATCGATGCGACGGAGTGTTTACGCATGCCACGAAGAATTATTGATGGCCGACGTAGACGGTGACTAAAAGAAACAATTTGAATATGACTGTAGAGGATACAAGACCATGAAATATGGAATGAATTTACTGCTTTGGACCGGAGCCATGAACGATGACATGATTCCGGTTGTGGCTTCTCTCAAAGAAATGGGGTACGACGGAGTCGAGCTGCCAGTTTTTGAAGACAATCTGGATCTGTATACGCAATGGGGAACCCGGCTCAAGGAGATGGGTCTTGAATGTACTGCGGTCACTGTTCGAGGTGAGGAAGATAATCCGATCAGTTCTGATCCGGCAATACGTGCCTTGGGCGTTGAGAATAACAAACGAGCGCTTGATAACGCTGCGGCGGCTGGAGCAGTACGTCTGGTTGGTCCCTATCATTCGGCACTGGGTGTTTTCTCTGGTCAGGGCCCCACTGCGGACGAGTGGAAATGGGGCGTTGATAGTATGCGCCAGGTGGCAGAACATGCAGAAACGGTCGGTATTACCCTGGGCGTGGAAGCTCTCAATCGTTTCGAAACCTACCTCCTGAATACGCACGCTGATTCGGCTCGGTTTGTCAGAGAAGTTGATCACCCCAACGCGCGAATGATGTATGACACCTTCCATGCCAATATCGAAGAAAAGGATATCGCTCAGGCGATTCGTGATTGCCATGATGTTTGTGCGTTGGTTCATATTTCCGAGAATGACCGTTCCACGCCAGGCAGTGGTAGTGTCGACTGGGATACCAACTTCAATACATTGAAAGAAGTTGGCTACGATGGTTGGATGGTGGTGGAAGCTTTCGGTCTTGCGCTTCCTGAGTTGGTGGCAGCCACAAAGATCTGGCGGCGTATGTACGAAAGCGAAGAACAGCTCGCCAGTGATGCCTTGGCGTTTATGAAAGAGCAGGTTGGCCAGCGCTGGGGATAGTATCGGGGCAGATCAATTTGCATCTTGTCGCATCTTGCAAATTGAGTAAATTGGGCAAAATGAGTTGGAGTAGAGCAGCTGGAGCGGTCTCAGGGTCAAATTGACTTCTGTGGTCTTTTCTTCGTATAGTTAGCACATGTCTGACGAGCCACAACAACCTGAGCAGCCTCTTCGCCGTCCCCGGGCCGTACCGATGGATCCGGATCAGATGGGGTTAAACGAGTTTTATCGTCCGGGTGAGGATGAAGGGACTTCGCTTGCCGATCTGAGTGGTGCTTACGCCGAACTGATGAAATCCGGGGAGGACCCCTATCAGCCTGCCGAACCACCGGAAGCGGCGGTGGTTGCCGGAGAATCTGAGCAGATGGCTCAGCCTGTTTCCATGGCGGTCACGGCTGAAGAGGAAGCTGAACTGTCACCCCGTTCAATTCTTGAAGCGATGCTGTTTGTGGGTGACCCGAATGGTTTGCCTCTGGAGGCGGCTTACGTTGCTGGCATGATGCGAGGAGTGTCAGTTCAGGAGATTGATGAGTTGGTCAATGAGTTGAATCGTATCTACGAAGAAGCGGGATCGGTCTTTGAGATTCGGCGGCAGCATGCTGGTCATGTAATGGGGTTACGTCCAGAGCATGATTCATTGCGAGAACGTTTTTATGGTCGTGTACGGGAAACGAAATTGTCGCAGGTAGCAATCGATGTTCTGGCGGTGGTAGCTTACAATCAGGGGATCAGTCGTCAGGAAATCGATGCGATGAGAGATCATTCCAGCGGGTCGATCCTGTCACAGCTGGTTCGTCGTCAAATGCTTCGTCTTGAGCGTACGGACGATAAACCACGTAAGTCGATTTATTTCACGACGGACCGTTTCCTCGAGGTTTTTGGTTTGGATAGTATTGCAGATCTTCCTCAAGCGATGATTCTTGATCATCAATGGTAATTGACCAACGCGAGTGCCATGACGCCACGAGAAAAAATACTACAACTGCGTGATACTTCTCCGCTCATTCTTCCTTCCCTGCTGTTATGTGACTTTGGTGACTTGAAGACAGAGCTCGAATTACTGCAACGGGCTGGTGTTCAGGCATTGCATCTGGATGTCATGGACGGAGTGTTTGTTCCTAACATGACCTATGGGATGCCCATTGTCGAAGGGCTTGCTCGGCATACCGAAATGCCATTGGATGTTCATCTGATGATCCAGCAGCCCGCTCGGTACCTCGAGCAGTTTGCTGCGGCTGGTTCCGATTTGATTACTGTCCATGTAGAAGCCTGTTCTGATTTGCCGGCAACGTTGCAGCAGATTCGGAGTTTGGGAGTTGCCAGCGGAGTGGCACTGAATCCTGATACTCCCCTGGAAACCATTCTGCCTCATTTGGAGCTGTGTGATTTGGTGCTGTGTATGAGCGTCCATGCTGGATTTGGTGGTCAGAAATTTAATCCGATTGCGTTGGATAAGTTTCGCCGCCTGGTTGAGATCCGTGATCAGCAGGGTCTGGAATTTATTCTGGAAGTGGACGGTGGGATCAACAAAGAGACGATTTCGGACTGTTATTCTGCGGGTGCCACCTGGTTTGTAGCCGGATCATCGATTTTCAGAGAAGAGTGTTATCAGACAGCGGTAAACGATTTGATGGTTGCCGCAGTCGGTTGAATCTTCGTTGAATGAAAGCTGTTTTGGGTTGTCGAGTCGTCCAATCCAGCTTAAAACGGGAAGAATACAGCTTCCACCTTGTGCCCACTGGTGGTTATTCATTAACTTTTTGACGTCGAAATTGTCACTACTTGGACCATAATAATAGTCAACTCCTTTTCACAACGGAGAAAAGGGAGATGACTAAGATGTTTGGATATTCAATATCAAATGGCTAGCTCAACCGAAACGGAAAAACGCAAGAAACGTGGTGTACCTGAGGGTCTTTGGGTGAAGTGCCCGGGTTGTCTGCAGACAATCTACAAAAAGACGGCCGATGAATTACTCGGTATTTGCCCAGAGTGCAGCTATCACTTTTATATTTCGGGTCAGGAACGTATTCGTCAGATGCTTGATGAAGGAACGTTTGAGGAGTGGGATGCTGATTTAATGCCCACGGACCCGCTGGAGTTCAAAGATCGCAAGTCGTATGCAGACCGCATCGTTGCCGAGCAGAAGCGAACCGGACTCAGCGATGCAGCGATCACCGGTTGTGGCATGATACGTGCTCGTCGAGTAGCCATTGGCGTGACAGACTCAGCCTTCATCATGGGGAGCATGGGGTCTGTCGTTGGTGAGCGGTTGACTCGGTTGATCGAACGCGCCACCGAGCAGGATCTGCCGTTGATCATCATCAGTGGCTCAGGTGGTGGAGCCAGGATGCATGAAGGCATTCTGTCATTGATGCAGATGGCCAAAGTGTCTGCCGCACTGGCTCGTTATGATCAGCAAGGTGGATTCTTTATTTCCGTTCTTACTAACCCGACGATGGGTGGCGTGGCAGCAAGTTTTGCAGCATTGGGAGATATCTGCATTGCGGAACCGAAAGCTTTGATAGGTTTTGCAGGTCCCAGGACGATTAAAGCGACGATTCGCATCGAGTTGCCTGAAGGATTTCAGACCAGTGAATTCTTACTGGAACATGGTTATGTCGATCGAATTGTTCCTCGCGGTAAATTAAAAAGCGAAATTGCTCGCACCATCGACTACTGCGGTAAATAATTTGTTGCGGTTTGCCAGGAGGAGGCGGCAAGTCGAGTCAACAGATGAAGAGTTAGTTTTCCAGGCCAGTTGAACAGGGATGAGCCATGGGGTTGTTTGACAGTGTCAAAGCACTTGTCGGCCGCAAACGAAAGTCCGACAGTGGTCACCGAGCGGTCTTTCGCAAGAACGTCAGTATCGAAAAACGGTTCGAATTCATGAAGACCGCTGTTTCGGGTACGATGTCCAATTTCTATATGGCACGTGACAGAGAGACGGACCGCATCGTCGGGCTAAAAATCGCTGATTCGGAGAAAACGGGGCTTTTTGAAAAACGTTTCAAAACACTGAATAAGCCTTCTGAAGGCGAGATAGCCACTCGGATTGAACATCCTCATTTGGTGAAGACGTACGAGTACGGTATCACCACGGACAAGCGTAATTATCTGGTCATGGAGTACCTCAAGGGAAGTGGCCTTCATGCGCTGATTTATGACCGGGATTCGATGCTGGAAGGCAAACGGCTCAACCTGATTCGGCAGATGGCGGAAGCTGTTGGTGCCGTGCATCAGGCCGGGTTTATTCACCGTGACGTATGTCCCAGAAACTTTATCGTCACACCCGATTGTAGTTCTCTTAAGTTGATTGACTTCGGATTGACGCTTCCCGATCAAGCTCCTTTCCGGCAGCCCGGAAATCGTACAGGGACGCCATTTTATATGGCGCCCGAGATTGTACGTCGGCGCGAGACAGATCTGCGAGTTGATATTTTTGCCCTGGGAGTCTCATTTTATCAGTTACTCACTTTCGAGCTCCCTTGGCCGTCGACCGATTCATCCGGATTGGCAGCTCTGAACCATGATACGTTGGAACCTACACCCATTCTGGAATATAAACCGAAACTGAACCCCAGGTTGGCTGAGGCAGTGATGGCCTGTATGGCTGTCAAGCCGAGTGACCGACCAGCTACAACGGATAAATTCCTGCAGCAGATCAGGGGAGTTGAATCCGCAACCGTTTAGATTAAAAACTGCAAAAACAGTCGTTTTTGGGGGATAAAACTGTCGAGAATCGTCTAGTCCCCTCTCTTTTACCGGTTGATGATACGATCTGGCGGTTCTATACTGGGGAATTCTAACACAGGTATTGTTTTCTCCAGTTACACCTTGGAGTTTTAATAATGACAATTGATAAGAGTTTGAAGATTTCTCGTGGTTTGATCCAGAGCCGTAATGTGCTGACACGTGTTGAACGATTGCAGCAGCTTGCGGAAGAAGAACGCTGGAACACCGGAGATTCTCCTTTTGGCCTTCCCAAAGTACGTGTGGCTAAAGTCTCGCTGAAGCGTAAGAAGAAAGTCAAACAGGTCACTGACGCTGATCAGGGGGATGACGAATAGTTGTCCTGATACCAGATGGACGTACGCCTTGACTACGGAAAGCAGGGACTTGAAGTTACTCTGCCTGACCACCTGAATATCAGGATATTGGAGTACAAGCCAGCGGTTCCGATCGCAGACCAGCCGCATCAAACAGATCGGGCCGCACTGCAGGAAGTCTTCCACAATCCAACCAGCACGCCGCCTCTGAGTGAAATCATTCAGGGGCGTTCTTCTGCCTGTATCGTAATCTGTGATATTACCCGGCCCGTTCCCAATCAGCTTATTCTTGAACCTCTTTTAGAGACGCTGCATGCTGGTGGTATTTCGCCCGAGAATATCAAGATATTGATTGCGACCGGGTTGCACCGCCCCAGTCGACCGGAAGAAATTCTGGAGATGGTAGGCCCAGAGATTGCTGATAGGTATACCATCCTCAACCATGATGCTCGGGATCGGAACCAGCTGGTTTATCTGGGGAAGTCACCTCGGGGGATCCCGATGTGGATTAACAGCCATTACATGGAAGCTGATATGAAGATTACGGTGGGGCTGATCGAACCCCACTTCATGGCGGGGTTTTCAGGAGGCCGGAAGCTGATCTGTCCGGGCATTGCAGGGTTGGAAACCATCCGAGCGTGGCACAGTCCCCGTTTTCTGGAGCATCCGCTTGCTGCCACAGGTCAGTTACATGGGAATCCGGTTCATAGCGAGAATAGTTGGATAGCGAATCGTGCCGGGTGTAATTTTATAGTCAACGTTGTCATTGATGCTCAGCGGCGTCCGCTCAAGTTTGTGGCCGGTGATCAGTTGGCAGCTTTCCAGGAGGGTGTTGATTTTTGTCGTCAGCTAGTCGTGGATCGAGTGGATCACGAGTACGACATTGTTGTTACTTCCTCAGCCGGATATCCACTCGATACAACATTTTATCAGAGTGTCAAAGGAATGATGGCGGCTGTTCCCATCGTGAAGCAGGACGGCACAATCATTGTCGCTGCCAGTATGAGTGAAGGGATTGGCAGTGATGAATTTGCCAGTCTATTTGAACGTCACCCGGATATCGAAGATTTCATGGAGGCGATTATGTCTCCAGATTACTTTGTGATGGATCAATGGCAACTGGAGATGTTAGCCAAAGTCTTACGTAAGGCGGAAGTCAAAGTGGTGACTGACGGTTTACCAGATGCCACGATCAACCGGCTTTATGTAACGGCGGCAGGGAGTGTGGAATCTGCGGTAGAGCAGGCACTCAGCAAGCATGGAGAAAGCGCGTCAATTGCGGTGATCCCGCGCGGTCCTTACGTCATTCCAGAAGTCTCTGGCTAACGTTTCCAGAATTCCCACCAATTGGATTGCTTGCCCTCGGCATGGTGGGTGGGAAACATTTTCCCGTGTCGACCGATCGAGTTTTCCATATTCGCGCCAGCCATTCTTACGTCGACCATTTTGGTATCCAGCATCTTGGCACCGTTCAGGTTGGCGCCTGTCAGATTGGCGCCCGTCAGGTCGGCTCCACTCAGGTTGGCCCCGCGCAGATCGCAATGTTCCATAACAGCATCAATACAGATCACCTGTTCCATTTCTGCCAGGCTAAGATCGCCTCCCGAAAATACGGCATTGGTACAGTCGGCTCGATTCATCTTGCTGTATCGTAGAATTGCCTTAGTGAGATTGGCGTCCACCAGTGAGGCATCATCCAGAAAGGCATTTGTAAAATCAGACTCTTGCATACTGGCGTTCGCGAGATCGGAACGACTCACATCGGCATTACTGAAAATGGCTCCCTGCAGATTCGCCCCCTGAAAATTGACTTCCCGCAGGTCTGCATTACGGAATGTAGCTCCCCGCAGATCCTGATTTGAAAGATCTGCTCCGGCAAGTTTTGAATTATCGAGGTGGGCGTCCCGTAACGAATCTTCTTCGAGTCTGTACAGAACATCGTGAGTTGTTGCATGTTTAATTTCAATCATCACACATCCTCCATTACCTGAAAGCAATTGAGTAAGTCATAACTGCGCAATATGTGGTTTGCCAGAATTCAACACGGCTCCCAAGTGAAAGTTGCTCAAATGGTTGTGAATATCTTTAAGTAGCCATAGCCACGGTATGTGCGATGGACTTCCTCAATGGGGAGGCAGTGAGGATTATTCGCGGGTGGGGGGAGCATTGGTATCGATAGGTGGGAAACATGCAAGTAAAAAATCAATGCTCTTATCTGCAAAATACGGCTTTGCAAAATACAAATCAATATGAATTGTTCTTTTTTTAATGAATCAAAAGATTTGGTCTAGGAGTGTGCAAGCTCTGTAGATTACGATTTCCTGTTATTTGAGGGTCGATACGACGATTTCTGACTTACCGATGGAAGTAATCTATGGCACAGACCGCGGAAGATTTTCGTGTTGAACTGAGTGTATTTAAGGGTCCGCTGGACTTGCTGCTTTATCTGGTGCGTAAACATGAAGTGGACGTATCCGAAGTGGCGGTTGCTGAAGTTCTGGATCAATATCTCGAATTTCTGGAGATTTTAACCCAGTTAAATATTGATGAAGTGAGTGACTTCCTGGAGATCGCCAGCACATTGGTGGAAATCAAGTCACGGCTGGTACTTCCCCGTACAGAGGAAGTGGAAGAAGAAATCGAAGATCCCAAAGATGAGCTGGTTCAGCGTCTGCTGGAATATAAACAGTATCGGGATGCGGCCATGATGCTCGAGACACGAGCTCGGGGTTGGGGGCAGCGGCATGTTCGTCAGACCAATGATTTACCACCTCGCAAAGTCAACATGGCAGAACAACCGATCCAGGACGTAGAGCTATGGGACCTGGTGAGTGCGATGGGGCGAATCCTGAAGGATATTCAGGTTGCTCCAGAGGAGACAGTCATATTTGATGAGACTCCGATTCATGTCTATATGCGTCAAATACACAGACGGATTGTCAAAGAAGGTCGAGTGGCACTTTCGCAGTTCTTCCAAATGGGAATGCATAAGACTGCCATTATCGGGATGTTTCTGTCGATATTGGAACTCGTGCGGCACCATGGTGTCGATGCGGTGCAGGACAATGTGGGCGGAGATATCTGGGTGACCGGCGGACCAGACTTTAACGCTGATATCGACGTTTCCAACGTTGAAGAATACGAGCACAAAAAGCCCGTACTGAACGACATGCCGACGAAAATGCGGTAGGAATACTCTCCTTACCTGCGATCGATTTAGGCTGGATAGAATTATGATTCCAAATCATAATTCAGTTCTTCCAGTTTCTCTCCAGTGATCGTCGTGAAAAATCTTCCAGTCAAATCGATAACGCATGGCGATCTGACGATCGAGGGTTTTTCGCGCGCCGCGGTACAGTCTTATTGGCGGATACCAGAATTGAAAATCGGCTTTGATCTGGGAGCTCATCCCTGGGACTTCATGGGAACGCCGAACTGGTTTGTGACTCACTGCCATATGGATCACATTGTCGCCTTGCCAGTTTACGTTGCGCGACGCCGAATGATGAAAATGGATCCCCCCAACATCTATCTTCCGGCACATGCGGTTGATACTGTGCAGGACATCCTGAAGGCCTATACCAAACTGGATCGTGGACGATTGCCTTGCAATCTGGTGGGTATCCGACCGGGTGATGAAGTGGAGCTGAATCGCGAGTGTATCGTCACCGTCGGTGAGACTCGACATACAGTGCCGTCGGTAAGTTTTCTTGTCTGGCATCGGCGTAATAAACTCAAACCCGAATATTCCAACTTGTCAGGAGAGGAGATTCGGGATTTGCGGCAGAGCGGCAAGGAAGTTTCTCATGAAGTGCGAATTCCACTTTTGGGGTATACCGGCGACACCAAAGCGGAAGGTCTGGATCTTACTCCGGCACTGTATCAAGCGAGAATTCTGATCACGGAAATGACGTTTGTTGCAGCAGACCATAGCCAGGAAAAGATTCGCAAAAATGGGCATATGCATTTGACAGATTTCGTGGAACGAGCAGACCGGTTTGAGAACGAGTTGATTATCGCGTCGCATTTCAGTACGCGGTACAATTATCATCAAGTCAGGAAACTGGTTGCTGCGGCATTGCCTGAGTCGCTGGCTGATCGTTTACATCTGTGGCTATAGGATGCACGTCCGTGTCGACCAATCAGGTTCCTCGTTCCGCCTATATCCACGTTCCGTTTTGCAGGCATCGTTGCGGATACTGTAATTTTACAGTGGTGGCTGGTCGCCACGATTTGCATGCAAGCTATCTGGAAGCACTGCGGCTTGAACTTTCCCAGTTGGGTGATCCTCAGCCGGTGGATACCATTTTTCTGGGTGGTGGGACGCCAACCGAATTAAAACGGTCCGAGTTCCGGGAGTTACTGGAACTGATCGAGTACTGGTTTCCTCTGGCAGACAATGGGGAATACTCGACGGAAGCGAATCCCGAGGACATCTGTCCTGAATATGTGGAGTTGTTTCAGCAGTTTGGGGTCAATCGAATCAGCCTAGGAGGCCAGTCGTTTGATGAGGCAAAGCTTGCCTTTCTCGAGCGTCAACACCACTGCGAGCAGTTACAGCACTGTTTTGAAATGCTCGCACCGATCGATGCCGTATCGATGGATCTCATTTTTGGAGTTCCTGGCGAAACGCTGGATTGTTGGATGTCTGACCTGGAGAGACTTATGCAATTTCAGCCTGTCCATCTCTCCACCTATGGACTGACGGTCGAAAAAGGGAGTCGTTTTTGGCGTCGGTTTGAAAGTGGTGAATTCGAAGAGCTTAGTGACGATGTGCAACGTGAATTCTATTTAGCTGCCAGAAGGTTGTTAACCGACGCCGGCTACCATCACTATGAAGTTTCCAACTTTGCCCAACCCGGGTTTGAGTGTCGGCACAATGAGGCGTATTGGTTTGGTGATCCGTATTTTGCTGCCGGTCCTGGTGCGGCCAGATACGTTGGCGGTGTTCGTGAAGTCAATCACCGTAGTACAACCACCTATATCCGCAAGATGCTCAATGGTGAATCGGTCGTCGCTCAGAGGGAAGCGGTCTCAGGAGAGGATTTACATCGGGAGATTCTGGTTTTTGCGTTACGACGTCTCGACGGGTTCACCGACCAATGGTTTTTTGAGAGGACCGGAATCACTCCTCAGGAGTTGGCTGGCAAGGAGATCGAACGGCTGATCGATCTTGGCATGCTGCAGCGTCAGGCGGGGCGTCTTTGCTTGACCGAGCAGGGGCTGTTGGTGAGTGACAGCCTGTGGCCCGAACTGCTTTGAGGCTGGCCAACCGCTGTCCCGGTCACTGCTGTTCCAACCACCAGGTGAGTTGCTGTTGCAATTCATCGTAGGATAGTTTGGTTTGCGGTATCACTTCGCGAAGCCGTTTTTCGTCGTGCTTGATGTAATCGGGGTAACGTAACAGCTCGATTTCCTCTTCCAACGCAATTAACCAGGAAGGGACTTCCAATCCTGCACCGGATGGATGTTCCAGCAGGTCATCCGTCATAGCCAGCAGTTCATCAAAGTTGGGTCGCCCCGTTTTGAGATTTTTGCTTTCATCGAGACTCGGCTTGACCAGAGATCGCAGGTGATCCACTTCCATCGGTCTCACGAACCGTTCTTCAACGCGATCAGCAACAGTTCGCATACGGATCGAGTACTGAGACTGCAGTTTTTTCAGCCGTATAACAAACATGTCCGCTTCGTCTTGAATTCTCTCGGTCAGGCTTTGCCGCCAGATGTGAGCGGCATTGTCATTGTTATTTGAAATGAGCAGTTTATGAGCAAGTATGACGGGACGAAGATTCCAGCAGATTCGGTCGTAACGTACGCGGAGTCGAAGGAAGTCAAGAAGCGTGTAGAGCAGCTCACCACGATCGCTTTGGGTCGTCGTACTATTGTAATCACGGTATTCCGAGTAGTTTTCGACAACCGATTCCAGAATGAGAGACAGGATGTTGCTCGCTTCCTGCGCAGGAATATCACGCTCCAGCGCATCCAGCAATCGCCATTCCAGATGAGGTTCTTCGCGAATCGCCTGTAACCAGGATTCCACACCCTGCAACAGGATGCCCCGGATATTTCCCATGGCCAAAAACTGTTGCGTGAAGATTTCGCCACCAAATTTCTCGATAAACTGCACAACATTTTCCCAGGCATTGCGATGGGCAACTCGTTCCAGAATGGAGAGCCGTAGCGTTTGGCTGTGTGTCAACCAGCTGCTGAGAAGTGCTTCGGTGACTTGTTCGAGCGTTTGCACCAATTGTTCATCTTTGAGTTGGTCCTCCGGAGAGGGCTCCTCGCCACGTTGTGGATCGGAGGCATTGCTCGCCGTTTCCTTTTCCACAGGGACAGACCACTGGGGAGCTGAATTAATAAGGCATTCGACGATGGCTTCGTAGCCGATATGAAATAATTCGTCGAATTCAGTGACCGCTCCCAGACCGGCTGGGTGCTGGCGTTCCATGTTACGTGCTGTTTCGAGTAGTTGGCAGGTTTCCACGACGAAACCCATTCGTGGCAACCATAGCAGCAGATCCGAAATAGTCCGTTGCCGTACTCGTCGCGTCACGATTTCTCGCGGGTCACCTCCCTTGGAAAGTGGGATATAAAGGAGTGGGAGTTGAGCTAGTCCGTCGAGAAGTTGCTGCCAGTGTTTTCGTACCGTAGCACGATCACCCTGAATCAGGGCAGCAAAGACCGTCAGGGTGAGATATTGAAATTCAACTATCTTTGGTTCCTCACCGGCGGGCTCGAGAGAGTTTTCCAGGAAGAGAATGACAGAATCCAGAATCCGGCGAGTGTCGGTCACTTCAATAATCGTGGAGATCACTCGTTCCATAATCGACTCCAGCATGATTCGCTGGCGGTCGTATTCGGTCATTGATTCGAAGTCACCAACTGGGGAAGCGATCACGTAGCTGCCGATCGATTCCAGTAGTTGTTCGAGTTCATTTCGGTTGTGCCGCAGTCGTTCTGACCAGCCAGCAATCGTATGAAGACTCTGCTGAATGAAGCTGTCGTCAATGCTGTCTCTGCTTTGACGTATGACGATGGCGTGGCCCAGCCCGGCAATTTTCCATTGCTGTGCCAGACTATCGTGGAAAGCCAGATGACGGTCAATATGTTCACCGGCATGTAACAGTTCATCCTGGTTTCCATGCGAAGTATCGAAGATGCTGCCTTCCATTCCATCGTTAGTTGTATCGACATACGAGACATCTTCGTACGCTGCACTGAAAATGTCGTAGGGATCTTCATCCTGCTCTTGATCGAATTCGTCGATAGGATCTGGAGAGATCGTTGGTTGCCCTAATTCAAAGGCAGGAATGTCCCAGTACGATTCCGAGTTCGCTTCAAGGTAGTCAAAGTACTTTTGGATCTTGCCCCATGTTTCGTCAGGGGAATCCTGAGTCTGTTTGGAATCAGCGTTTGCAGTCAGGAACTGTGCAGAAGATTGGCTAAGTACATCAAGTAGCCAGCGTCGTGAAAGGATGTAATAGGAGGAGTCGTTTTGTTCAAGTGAGACTCTGTCTGCTTCACTCAACCAGTGAATTAACAGGGCACGTGAGGCGATCTGATCTCCCTGTTCCAGCAGCGAATGAATTACCAGCGAGTAGGCTTTGGGAGAGTCATAGAGTTCCACATAGGGTGCCCAAAAGCGGACGCTACCAGCACTTGTGTGGTCCTTGTACCACAGGTTGAGTGCTTCGGCGACGCGTTTGGCCGCATTGTATAATTCGAACGGATCTGCAGCATTGACACTGTTTACTTCGTGGGCAGCATACTGATGCCACCACTCGGCCGCCTCTCGGAATTTCGTATCGATTTGACGGCACAGATCCTGATTATCCTTCGCCGCTGCGTCGCTCCAGGCTTTCGCCAGCAGTGCAAAGAATTGTTCGATGATAATGATGAGTTCGTCGATGCGATGGTCGTGGACACTGTTTTCCATGGCTGGAAACAGGCTGAATTGGCAGTCAAATCCGAGAATGTTCCAGGGATCAACAAAGGCTCCACATTGAATGGATCGCTGGATCAGATAGAAAATGGAAGAGGCGATATCGACTGCCTGTTCCGGATTATCGTTTTCCAGAGCCTGCAGAGATTGATCCAGCTGGCAGGCGATGCGACAGCGAAATCGGGCGGAAGGGACAGGAACTTTACTGACTTTATCACGAGCCGCATCGTGGTGTCCCATGAAGGCAAACACCTGTCCCAGATGAATGTGCTCAAGTTGCCGTGCCCGAGTTTCGGTGAGCTGGGCATTCAGGTGCTGGCGGGCGGCCCCAAAAGGTTGATGTCGGATGAGTGCCTCTTCGGCCAGGCGGTCACGGTGGTGACGTCCAATCTTTCCCAGTAACTGACGGTAGAATTTATCGCGGTATGCAGCGATGCGTGGCATCAGTTTGGAAAGGTTTGTTGTTGAATCATGGCAGGCAGGTCCCCAGCCACTGATACCGGATGCCATAAGAATGGTACCCGCCAGGACTGCTGAAGCCTCAAACAACAACTCATCGGCCGCTAAATCATCTCGATCCTGAAATCGTGTCATGAGTGAATCGAGTGTTACTGTCTGGATAATGTAGCGATCGTAGTAACCTTCTCTGTCGATGTGGTGTGGATCCCACATTCCAAAGTGGTGATTGGGACGTTTATTGACAGGGTGATCAAAATCATAGGCTCGCGGATCAATCGCCAGTTCGTTTAACTTTTCTGGATGAAATCCGGCTTGCTGCAGAATCGATTCATCCGTCTCTTCCAGTAACCGGATCGTCAGTTCCACGACTTCTTTATAAGGACCTTCACAAACTCCGGCTCCTCGAATATAGAGTGGCACGGGGCGCAGCCATTCATTGATATAGGGCTCGTGCTTTTGAGTTTCCAGTGTGGCGACCGGGCGAAATCCGATGAAGTCATTGAACTGACTCATCAGGGTTTCTGAATCTAATGCCGCGAAGTCTGGACCGTTTTTCAAAACGACTTCAAACGCACGGCCAATAAAGAACGCATTGAAGACCTGAATTTCACTGGAATGAAATAGTAAATCCTGATGGAACAGGAAGTACGACCGTAACAACTGGTCAAATGTGGTTTCCAGTACTACCTGTACCTGTTCGATACGAGAGAATGCTTCTTTCTCGTTTGAAAAGTGGGCAATGGCGTCGGTCAGAAAGTCATACAGGTGAGTCCAGGTGTCGTCCGGGTGATGTTGCGCCAGATGACGCCAGACGATATTGAGGTTGTGAAGGAACTGTGGGTCCGGGGAACCTGACGAGAAATTGAGATAACCGAGCAATTGCTCCAAAGCATCAAATTCTTCCGAACTCAGATTTGACACTTGTGACACCGGAAAACTCTCCAGATTGATTCATATACCCTGCAACCAACTTTCCCCAATTTTAAAGCCTAATGAGTGACGGTCTATGGGGGTAATATCATGTTGGACTGGAAAAATGGGACTTGCCAGGTTGCGTGAGAGGTAAGGTTACGTCGGTTTTACAGGCTGTCCTGTCTATTCAATCCATAAGCAGAATTTGTGATGTAGCGGTTGATTTATCGGGAAAGCGTGCCGAATTGCAGAAACCGATTTTTAACTGAAGTCGCGGGAGGCGTGTCCGTCGATATAAGATGAGTGGAAAAATCTCTATTCTTTAAGTTTTTGCGTTGTATGATTACAAGGTAGAGACGATCGGAATTCGGACGTTTTACCGATTCATTTAATGGTTTTATAGGTATCGTTGCCATGCGTAAATTCTACGCTCAATCTCTGTTAACACTACTTATTCTGTTAGCTGTCAGTGCCACCACTTGGGGGCAACTCGCATCCAATGGTTTGATTACCAATAATACAGCTCGCAATCTTGGCCTGGAACGTACGTGGTATATACAGACAGCCAAGAATCCCTTCGCCAGCAAGATTGCTGATGTTTATATCCATGTCAGCTCTACCGAGGCTGACTGGAGTTTTGAAGTGACTGACGGTGATAAATCGTTTTTCATCCGGGATAAGGATCTGGATAGCTTTGGCCGTCCTCTGGGACGTGAAGAGGCTCGTCAGCGCGCTACAGATCGCTCTGCTCAGATTCGTCAGAGCGGAGGTGAAAGTGATATCAAGGAGCATACGGTTCCCAAGATCTACATGTCCGTGGTTTCTGATCGCGGTGACGTGCAGCTACTCAATGCTGAAACAGGTCAGGTCTACTGGACGGTTCAGGTGGGAAATCCTAGACATCCGACGGTGGGTGTCTGTACCAACGATGATACTACCATCGTTATTTCCGGGATTTCCATTTTTGTTCTGAGAAATACTGACGGTGCAGTGCTGGATTCTCGTAAGCTGAGTGCGTTGCCTGGAGCCGGACCTGTCGCGCTGGGCAAACGGATCTTTGTGCCTTCGATCGAAAACCGCGTTGAGGTCTATAATCTGGACGTCTTTAACTGGAGTCCAGAATTACTGTCGTCAATTGGTCGTGTACTGGAGCAACCAGTGTTAGGGCAGCGGAGTATTGCCTGGTCGACCGATAAGGGAAATGTCTACGTAGCTGGGACAGCGAAGGCTTCGATGTGGTACAGCGTGAATACACTCGGGAAAGTTATTGCCCCGATCGCCTATCAGGCTCCTGGTCGTTATGTCGCTAATTGTCAGAACGGGTTCGTCTACTGCGTGGATGAAGTGACTGGCGATATGGTGTGGCGACAGAGTTTAGGGGAATCGTTGATCAACGAGCCGGTACTGGTGAAGAATCGGGCTTATATCGTGTCGCGTGATAAGAACTGTTATTGCCTGGATATGCGGGATGGCTCGATTATCTGGTCGCAACCAAACGTGAAACAGATTGTGGCAGCCAGTAGCAAGCGTCTGTACGCTCTGGATCGTCTTGGAAACCTGATGATTCTTGATTTGAAATCGGGTGGACGGTTTAACACCGTAGCAGCAGGAAAGATTGATTACGTGGTTAGTAATCCACTAACCGACCGAATTTACATGGGTACTCGTTCCGGCCTGATCCAATGTATCCGAGAAACCCATCAGGTATATCCGTTGTTGCACGTTGATGAAACGGCCGTGGCGATTGCTGATGATCAGCAACAGGACGCCAATAACGCAGACCCAGATGACCCAATGCCTCCGGCAGCTCAGCCCATGCCGCCACAGGTTCCAGCGAACAACCCGTTTCAACAGAACAATAAGCCACCGGCGAACAACAATCCGTTCGCTCCCGGTAATAACGGCGGTAATCCTCCGCCCGCAAAAAACCCCTTCGCTCCGGGCAATAATGGAGGGAACGCTAAACCCGCAAATAATCCGTTTGCTCCAGGCAATAATGGCGGCGGAAATGCTGCTCCCAACAACCCTTTCCAAAAGTAGGGTCGCGCTGGTTAGAACGAAGGCTGTTGTTTCCCGTTTCCGGCTACTTGACCGAATCGCGACGAGAAACCAAACTCATGCATGGAGTTGCTATATTTAGACTATTAGCAGCTCATCACCACCTTTGGTTTGATGAATCAAATTACATGCATGGAATCTGTGACGAATGTCTTCGCCCCCCATTAAACGCGCTCTGATCAGTGTTAGCGACAAACTAGGACTCATCGACTTTGCTCAAGGTCTGGAAGCCGCCGGAGTAGAAATCTATAGTACCGGTGGTACTCGTCGGCACCTGGAACAGAGTGGTATTGAAGTGATGGATGTTGCTCAATACACCGGCTTTCCGGAAATGATGGATGGTCGCGTGAAGACACTCCACCCGCGGATTTTCGCAGGAATCCTCTGCCGACACGATCGTGACGACGATATGGCATCGCTTGCTGAGCATGACATTCTGAGTTTTGAACTGGTGGTGGTAAACCTTTATCCGTTTCAGGCTACCATTGCCAAGCCCGACGTAACCAAGGCGGAAGCTATCGAACAGATCGATATTGGCGGTCCCAGTCTGGTGCGTGCCGCAGCGAAGAATGCCAAGTTTACGTCCATTGTGACGAATTCCGAGCAGTATTCGAGTGTATTGGAGGAGGTATCCCAGTCAGGTTGTACTTCGCAGGAAACCCGGGATAGACTTTCCGCTGCCGCATTCGCCATGACAGCCGAGTATGACCGGGCCATTTCGGAATATTTTGCCGAATCGGAATCAGAGGGGAGCTTTGCCGGGAACAAGACGATTTCCATGCGACTTAAAAATGAGTTGCGGTATGGCGAGAATCCTCATCAACAGGCAGCGCTTTATTCAATCGTTGGTAGCTCGGGAGCCAGTGTAGTCAATGCCAGACAACTCAACGGAAAAGAACTCTCCTACAACAACCTGCTCGACCTGGATGCCGCACTGCATATTGTGAGGCCATTCACCGAAGCTGCCTGCAGTGTCATTAAGCACAATAATCCCTGTGGTGCCGCGACGGGAGAATCGCTGGTCGAGGCGACCAGAAAGGCGATGGCGGGTGATCCGCTGAGTGCCTTTGGAAGCATTCTGGGGATGAATCGCGTGGTCGATGAAGAGACGGCCGAGCTTTTGTCCGAACCAGGACTTTTTGTGGAAGCGATTGTAGCTCCCGATTTTTCCGCCTCGGCGATTGGAATCCTGACCACCAAACCGAAATGGCGAAATAATGTTCGGCTGATGCAAGTTGGAAACCTGGAAGATCTGCAAAGCGAGTTTTCCTATCGGCATGTCCACGGCGGAATGCTGGTTCAGGATACAGATATCATTGCCGATGATTATCCCTCCTGGGAAGTGGTGACGGAATCGCAACCGGATAATGCTTTGCTGGATGAATTGAAATTTGCCTGGCAAATAGTGCGTCATATCAAGTCCAATGCGATTGCTGTGTGTCGTGATCAGGCATTGGTGGGTGCTGGTGCCGGCCAGATGAGCCGAGTGGATTCCGTGGAAATCGCGATTCGAAAAGCAGGTGAACGCACACAGGGAGCGGTACTGTCCTCGGATGCTTTCTTCCCTTTTCCGGACTCCATTCATGCTGCGGCAGAGGCAGGCATCGCGGCGATTATTCAGCCCGGTGGATCACGGGGAGATGAATCGGTAATCGAAGCGTGCAATGAACATGGAATCCCCATGATCTTTACAGGGCGACGTCACTTTAAGCACTAGGGGCAGGCAGGTCGTTCCGCTGTTCAGGCCGCGTCGTGAGGAGACTCAAGGTTGATGCAAGGTACGACTCCTGAGTTTCTACGCTGGGCCCTGGCATATGCCTGCCCGCTACGCGACTTTCCGAAATGGACAGATCCGAATAGAACGGAACGGCATCTTCGAGCGATTCGAGTTTACCAGAATGCCGTACGCCAGAATCGTGTATTCAATGGAATTGCTGTTCAGCCGGTCGATGGTGATTGTATCGATGTGGAAACGGTACTCGGTTTTCGCGTACATGACGTATTCGAGTTTTATGGAGATCCTCAGTCCGTCTCGGAAACATGCCAGTCCTGTCCAGCAAATATTCCGGGGCACGAGCAGTCTCCGACTTGGGTGGGGTGTTACGGTCTGATGCCTGTAAGCGAAGTTGTACTGCCCGATCTGGTTGCAGAGGTTCCCCAGGGAAAAGCTGATTTGCGAGTTTTGCTGGAATCTGTGTTAGAGACCGATCCTGATCTGGCTCAGCGTGTGAGAGACAACTTCGATAATACGACACCCGCCTGGTATGGATTATGGATCTCCAGAACTCCTTCCTGCAGGCAACGTCAGATTCAACTGGAAGTGCTCGAAAAACTGCTGGCTCAGGCTCCCTGCCCGATTACACCCCCTTGGGAAGCATTTCAGCGAGCGGTACGATTGAGTATTGAGCAGGATATTCAACTCCACCTGCAATTAGTGCCCGCAGCGGAAACCGATGGCATCTATTGGTATGTTGATGAACATTGTGGACGTTGCGGCGCTATGTCAACAACTCAGACACATACCGGAACGCAATGTCTGGTCTGTAAAAATGAAGGGCGACCGCGGAATAGACAGCGGCGATTTGTTCGAGGAAAACGACCCTACTGGAAGATGACCCGGTTTCTTGGCGAGCAAGGCACTCGGCAATTTCTGGAAGAATACAAACTGTATAAAGGATGGGATCATGTCACAATCCGGTAGCGTACTCGATAAAATCGTGGAGACCAAGTGGACGGAAATCGAGTCTGCAAAACAGCGGGTTCCTGAAGAAGAGCTGAAAGCGCGCCTGTCTGACGCGCCGGTTGTGCGAGATTTCTTCGGCGCGTTGGCTGCCGATGGACCTATCAAATTGATCGCTGAAGTGAAAAAGGCAAGTCCTTCGGCAGGAATCATCCGTGATGACTTTCATCCGGTGGAAATTGCTAAAACGTATGAAGCTCATGGTGCGACCTGTATCAGTTGCCTGACAGACCAGCAATACTTTCAGGGGAGCCTTCAGTTCCTCTCCGATATTCGGCAGCAGGTACAAATTCCCATCCTGCGAAAAGATTTTATTCTTGATTCCTATCAACTGCTCGAAGCCCGAGTTGCTGGTGCCGATGCAGTATTGTTAATCGCTGAGTGTCTTGAGGATTGCCAGCTTCGCAAACTTCATAGTGAAGCAATTGAGCTGGGTATGACTCCCCTGGTAGAGTTCTATTTCCCGGAAAATTGTCAGCGAGTATTGGACGCAGGCGCCACGCTGGTGGGTGTGAACAACCGCAACCTTCATACTTTTGAAACGAACTTGCAACATACCATAGCGATGAAACAGCAGATTCCGGATGAATGTCTGCTGGTCGGGGAATCGGGCATCCACACACCCGAAGATGTCCTCATGCTCGCTCAGAATGACGTGGATGCCATCCTCGTTGGCGAAAGCCTCATGAGACAGGACGATTTGGGTGAGGCCGTTCGTAACCTGCTATCACTTGTCTGATAGATATTCCTTGTAATCAGCCATAAATTCGTCTGGAGGTTGGTCCGCGGTTTTCGTACAATGCCTCGACTTTTCCATGCAGGGGGGACTGCGCGGAATGTTTGAGAGATGAATCTGAACCGTTGTCGTAACACCCACCTGTTCCATTATCTTTTGGTGATTGCATGCTGTGGCCTGCTAAGTGGGTGCGGAACTACCAAAACCAAGACCGGTACCGACCAGTTGCTAATGTCCAATGCAGTCGATCTTACTGTTGGTGAACTGGATTTTAGTGACGTTGCTGGTGAGACTGTCTTTTTGGACGCCAGTTATGTCAAGGCAGTCAAAGGGTTCGGCTTCGTCAACGCAGACTACATTGTCAGCGCTCTCCGGCAGCAGTTGTTTGCCCATAATTGCAAGCTGGTGGATGCCGCAGATGGAGCCGATTTTATTGTCGAACCTCGTGTAGGAGCGCTAGGAACTGATAGCCAGACGATTACCTACGGGATCCCGGGGAATAATTCGTTGGGAGCTTTTACGGCATTGATTCCCAGTGTTCCCACGATTCCGGTTCTTCCCGAGATTTCAGTGGCGAAACGGGATGACAACTCGGGAATCGCCAAGATTTCCGTCTTTGTTTACGACAAAAATGACCGGCAGCCGATTTGGCAATCCGGAGTCAATTATGCTCGCTCCACCTCTAATGACATGTGGATTTTTGGAGCGGGGCCGCTACAGTGGGGCACCATTTATAATGAACCGAAATTTGCCGGTCATCGAATCGACATGGAGGTATTTGATATTGCCAAATGGTTCCAACGTCCAAAGTATTCGTCAGTCGCGAAAGAAGACGAGCCGAAATATCATAGCGAGTTTTCCTTCCATGATGCGCTTGAACCAACGGTGCTGCCGGCCGGATATCAAGTGCCGTTGCGGCAAGAGGACAGTCCTGCTGCGGGCGAACCAGCCACGGTTAATCCTCCATCCGGTGCTCAGCCTCTTCCGTAACGTGAGAACGATGGATGTCGAAAGGATTTGAAGCTGACCAGTATCAGTTGCTCGATTTTGGGAAAGGTCGAAAGCTCGAGCAATTTGGCCAGAGAATCATTGATCGCCCGAGTCCTCCTGCGGGAAGTGCCGAGAAACGTGCGCCAGCGTTGTGGCAGCAGGCGGATCTGAAATTTGATCGTACGGAAGGACTCAAAGGAAAGTGGCGGTTGCTCAAGCCCGAGCCTGACGTTGAATTTGGTTCAAATGGCGAATCCTATCCTGGCTGGGCTATTGATTACCGGAAACACTTTTCTCTTCACTTAAAACTGAGTCCTGTCGGGCATCTGGGAGTATTTGCTGAGCAGGCTGACAATTGGCATTGGATCATGAATCAAGTTCGACGAATCCAAAAAGGTCAGTCCGACCCCGTCAAAGTTTTGAATCTCTTTGCCTATACCGGTGGCAGTACGTTGGCAGCCGCGGTAGCTGGCGCACATGTCACGCATGTTGATAGCGCTGGGAACATTATTAATCGAGCTCGTGAAAATGCCGAACTGAGTGGACTCCAGGACGCTCGGATTCGATGGATTCAGGAAGATGCGTTATTGTTTTGCCAACGCGAGTTAAAGCGGGGCAACCAGTATCAAGGGATTATTCTTGATCCTCCCTCGTATGGTCATGGCCCCAGGAATCAGATCTGGAAGATTGGTAAACACCTGCTGCCGTTGCTGGAGTTATGCGGAGCACTAACGAAAACGAGACGTGGATTTATTCTTTTGACCAATCATTCATCCGACTTCAGTTCGGCTGATCTGGAAGCTTCGTTTGCAGATGCGATCTTTGGTTCCTGTGCCGCCGGAGCTCGAGCCAGCCGAATGACACTCACAGCTCAAACAGGCGCGCGACTGGATGCAGGCTGCGTTGTCCGGTTTCCCTAGCAGATGTCAGTAGCCGCTTGTTGCAATCGTTGCCGTAAAGCCTCGTAGCAGATCACAGCACAGCTTGTCGAGACATTCAGGCTGTCTCCGATACCCAGCATGGGAATACTGATGGCCTGTGAATTCTGTGGGTGCCAGTTTGCACTTAAACCGGTCGCTTCGGCACCCAGAACCACAGCAGACCGATTCGTGTAGTTCGCCTCGGTGTAATTCATGGCTCCATTCACTCGAGTGGCATAGGTTGTGAACTGGTGTCTTTCCAACCAGCCTTCCAGATCATCGTGCGAGGTGTGAATGATCGGGATGTGAAAGATCGCTCCACAACTACTACGAATAGCATTGGGGTTAAAAATATCTTCGGTGCTAGCGGACAGAATGATGGCAGCTACGCCGGATGCATCCGCTGTTCTCAGGATGGCCCCAAGATTCCCCGGTTTTTCGACAGCTTCCAGGATAATGACGAACGCGTGGGTATTAAGTTCGAGTTCGCTCAGGTTCTGTAACGCCGGAGATTTTGCCACGGCGATCATCGTTAAACGCCGCTGGCCGTAAGAGAGTCTTTCCATCACTCGGGAAGAAACAGCCACAAGTTCCGTTGGACCAGCTTCCAGCCGCGCTAATAGTTCCTGTTCCGGCTGCTGCTGGCAGGCGGCTGCATCATAGTAGACTTCGCTGATCTCCAATGAACTATTACACGCTCGCTGTAATTCACGGAGGCCATCGATGATAAATCGTCGCTGTTTTTGACGGCCACGTCTGTCACGCAGTCGTATCACATCCTTGATACGGGGATTTTGAGGACTTGAGATTTCCAAAGCCATCGTGAATGTCCCGTTTACGAGTTGCCGGATGAACGTCCAGGCGTTGGGGCTGGGATTAAGCGTCTACATAGGCCAGCAAGGCATCGTTGCCTTTGCGAGCACAGAAGTCACCGATGGATTCTTCCCCCTGGCGTTCTGCTTTAAAGTATTCAAACAGTTTCACTATCGAGGGGACGACCTCTTCAGAAGGCATCATATCCTTATGAATAAATGCCAGCCGGTTTCCAATGCGAGCACCACCCACGAACATCGTGTACTTGTTCTTAGCTCGCCCGACCAGTCCGATTTCGGGGTTATAAGGTCGAGCACAACCATTGGGGCAGCCAGTCATCCGCAAAGTAAATTTTTCGTCTGCCAGTCCCAGATCGGCGAGTGCAACTTCCAGCTCGTCGATCATTCCCGGTAAGGCCCGCTCACTTTCGGTAATGGAAAGCCCACAGGTTGGCCAGGCAACACAGGCGATCGACCACAACCGGGCATTGGAAATGTCTCCACTGAGAATCACACCGTGTTGCAGCAGAATTTCTTCGAGCTTCGTACGATTGGATTCTGCAACGTCAGTAAAGATCAGGCTTTGATGAGCTGTCAGGTGGATTCCGGGGCGGAGCTGTTTGCAGACTTCCCGGATCGCCGTTTTCAGTCTCATTGTATCGGTATCTTTAATACGACCGTTTTCAATGTTGAGTCCATAAAACCAGTTGCCATCACCCTGCTCATGCCACCCCATATGATCGGCGTGCTCACAAACATCGGTAGGGTCAGGAGCCGTCAGGGTATTGCCCCAGTACTCTTCTACCTTGGCTTTGAATTTCTCGAGTCCCCACCGGTGGATGAGATACTTCATACGAGCTACTTTGCGGTCACTACGATCTCCGTGGTCCCGCTGCACTTTCACGACCGCTTCGATAATGCCGATGACCTGATCCCGGGTAGCGAAGCATAGTTTCTGCCCCAACGCGGGAAATGTCTTTTCAGCACTTGGAGTACGCCCCTGGCCTCCACCGACTAAAACGTTGTATCCGACAATGTTGTCGTCATCGAGCACGGCGATGAGTCCCAGATCGTGTGTATAAACGTCGATGCAGTTATCGTGAGGCAGAGCGATACCGATCTTGAATTTACGTGGCAGGTACTGGCGACCATAGATCGGTTCCACGTCATCCCCCTGATAACCTGATAGCGAAGCATCGGAGTCTCCACCGGCCAGGCACTTTTCACCCGTGTCGGTATCGGTGAGCCACAGTTCGTGGTAGGTGCTGGTTCGAGGACGTAGACGTTCAGCAATTTCATCCGTCAGAGCACGCAATTGCTCGTACGTTTCGTTTTTATAGGGAGCCGGACAGCACATGGTATTCCGAGCCACATCGCCGCACGCTGCCAGAGTTGTCAGCTGCGTATCATTGATTTGTTTAATGGTTGCTTTCAAATCTGATTTGATGACACCATGCAACTGCAAAGTCTGCCGTGACGTAATACGAAGTGTGCTATTGCCAACGTTGTCACAGAGGTCAAGTTGAGCGAGAAACTGGTCGGTTGTCATTCGACCACCAGGAATCCGAGTACGCACCATATAGATGAATCGTTTTCGGTTGCCATCGTCCTGGATCTGTCCACGGACATCGCGGTCGTCCTGCTGATATGTACCGTGATGTTTCAGCAGTTGAACGCTCCCCTTACCAAAGAAGTTGTTCTCGTCAACTAACTCAGTACCGATTTCACCCAGCAGGTATTCACTGTCATTTTTGAATACTTCGATGGCACTTGGCTGAGGCTGTTTGCTGTCGGACGACATGAGGGAAGCTCCGGTTCAGTTTGAACTGTTAACAGTTCGTTGTTGTCTTGGTTTTTTTCGTGCTTTTCGCGAGCTGAATAAAAACAGATCTGCCGGATACTGCTTGCGACATTTCATTCAGCCGTCGAATTGAAAGTTCTATTATAGCCCACGGGGAAACGAGGCACAGGTCGCCTATTCACCGGACAGTGTGAGTTTAGCTGCATCGAGTGTGTTGTACATCAGCATCGTGACTGTCAGAGGGCCGACGCCACCAGGGACAGGCGTAATGTGTCCGGCAACCTGCGAAACAGCGTCAAAGTCCACATCGCCACAAAGCCCGTCCTCCGTCCGGTTAATCCCCACATCCACTACCACAGCCCCGGGCTTGACCATGTCCGCCGTAATAAATTTAGCGACACCGATGGCTGCGATGATTACGTCCGCGGTACGACAGACTTCAGCAAGGTTCCTGGTACGACTGTGACAAAGCGTGACGGTTGCGTTGGCTGCCTGAGGACCTCGCGTAGAGTTTTTGGCCATCAGCAGCATGGACATCGGTTTACCGACAATATCACTGCGACCGACGATGACGGTATGCTTGCCTGATACCTCAATACCACAGCGATCCAGTAGTTGCTGAATTCCATGAGGCGTACAAGGGAGGAAACGAGGACGTCCCTGGGAAATCAAACCGACGTTTTCCGGATGGAATGCATCCACGTCTTTTCCGGGCGCGACCGCATCGAGAACTTTCAGAGTATCAATGCTGGCAGGTAAAGGAAGTTGAATCAAAATGCCATGTACGTCCTCGGCAGCATTGAGTCGAGCGATCAACTCCAGCAGTTCTTCTTCAGAAGTGCTGGCGGGCAGCCTGTGCATTTGACTGGAAATCCCTGCTCGCTCACATGCCCGGTGCTTATTTCGCACATAAACTTCGCTGGCAGGATCATCTCCTACCAGCACCGCCGCCAAGCAGGGAGTGATGCCGGATTGCTCTACAAACTGAGAGACTTCATCAGCTATTTCGGTCTGGATTTCTTTGGAGATGGCTTTGCCATCCATAATGACTGCTGACACGTCCAATACCTCGAGCTGCACTAGGACTTCCATATTCTGATAAGTATCTGATTCTACGGTAGATGAAGTAGAACGGCGAGTAGTGATTGATTCTGGTAGATGAGTTGTTCGATCCTGAGGGGACGACTGGATGACTAGTTGCACCCGGTTGTTGGACCCCCGTAGAATGGAGCTTTCGTTTGTAACTCTCGACTTCCACTAAGGATAGGCATTGGCTATGGCGACAGACCAGGGGCAGGTGCAACAGGAGGAGTCTCAGCAGTACGTGCTGGATCCGACTTTTGTCAATTCACGACGGGAGGCCATCGTCGTATTTTTGTGTTGGTTTGTGGCCATGTGCTGGGCTGTACCCTACTGTTACTTCAACGGGTATAACATTGCGGATCCAGCTGATATGCCAACCACATTTGGTTGTCCGTCCTGGATTATCTGGGGTATCGCTGCTCCCTGGATCGTGGCAGACCTGTTTACCACCTGGTTTTGCTTCTGTTTCATGAAGGACGACGATCTGGGAATCGCCGGAGATGAAGAGCATCTGTCTGAAAACATGGAGGTCACTGAATAATGCTTCCTTGTTTAATAGCTCAGGGTGATTCAGGAAATGCCGTACTGGTTACGTTCCTGATTTACATCATTGCCGTTTTCATCATTGCCGGTCTTTCCAACAGGTTATTGAAAAGCCGGAATTTTCTCAGCGAGTATTTTCTAGGTAGTCGTGGACTTGGTGTCTGGGCATTTGCGCTGACGCTGGCAGCTACCAGTTCATCTGGCGGAAGTTTCATGGGGTTTCCGTCCAAGATCTACAGCCACGGCTGGATTCTGGCTCTGTGGATTGGATCTTACATGGTCGTCCCCATCTGCGTCATGGGATTGTTGGGAAAACGAATTAATCAGGTCGCTCGTACGTCCGGCGCGATTACGATTCCGGATGTGTTGCGTGATCGTTTTAATAATGTTTCCTTTGGACTGATCAGTGTGGCGCTGATCATTTTCTTCATGACCTTCAACCTGGTTGCTCAGTTCAAAGCGGGCAGCGAGATCCTGCGTACCTTGCTGGGGCCTATCGATACTTTTAACAACCTGGTCGATTCCCTTCCCAGTTGGTTTTCCAGTCTGTCGAGTCAGACCAGTGATTATCTGTTCTGCCTGGTCGTTTTTGGAATCGCAGTGATTGTGTATACGACCTATGGCGGATTCCATGCTGTCGTCTGGACGGATGTGATGCAGGGGATTGTGATGGTGGTGGGAGTAATCATCATGCTACCGCTGGCAATTAACCAGGCGACATCTGCCATTGGTGAGACGGATTCACAGAAGACGGGGATGGCATTAGTTACAGAAGAGATGGCGGAAATGCTGCCGCCAAGGTTTGGGACGGCAACGTTGACAATCAGTGAGAGTCAGGCCGAGTCGCTTGCCGTTCCTCCTGGAACCTGGGTCTGGTCAAAGCCCGAGGATGGATCCGCAGGCCGGTTGTTTAAAACTCGAAAACGATATGTGATTGCAGGTACAACCACCAGTGTGGTCGATGCGGAAGTTTTGGAGATCGTTTCTCCGGCAGATGTGCAACGGGCTCGAGATTCACTCGTTTCTGCTCAGAACGCGAATTCACCTCAACTGATGAAGATCCATGCGGTTGATGTGGCGACCGAAAAGTACGTGGCTGGGGCCGACAAGCCAGGAGCTTATGTGACCGCTCCCGGGCCTCATCGTGATAGTCCTGACGGCTTTCTGCCTCTCAGTCTCGCCATTTCGTTCTTCTTCATGTGGGCAATTTCAGGATCTGGTCAGCCAAGTAATATGGTGCGTCTGATGGCATTTAAGGACACAGTGACGCTACGACGATCGATTTTCACCGTGGCACTTTACTATTCTGCCATTTACTTTCCCCTGGTTATTATCTTTTGCTGTGCTCGTATTCTGGTGCCTGGAATGGAGTCCGAGCCGGATCGGATCATGCCTCAAATTGCAGTCGTGTTGACGGATAATATCGGTATGGGCTGGTTAGCTGGGCTGCTGATTGCTGCTCCTTTCGCAGCTGTGATGAGCACCGTGGATAGTTTCCTGCTGATGATCTCGTCGGCGTTGGTACGTGATATTTATCAACGCAATATGAATCCAGAAGCGACGGAAGCCAAGGTTAAAAAACTGAGTTACATATTCACTCTGATTGTTGGTTTAGGTGCCCTGTTTGGGGCGATGAATCCGCCTGAGTTCTTGCAGGATATTATTGTTTACACTGGGAGCGGACTGGCAGCTGCCTTTCTCGCGCCGGTTGTCTATGCGCTTTATTGGCCCCGTTCCAACCATCAGGGTTGCATTGCCGCCATGGTGGGAGGATTTGCAACGCATCTGGCCATGTACTGTGTGGGATTCATGAAAGGGGAAGGTTTTACCCCTTATCGTTTGCTGGGGACCGATCCGATTATCGTTGGGTTGTTTGCGTCCTTTATTATTGGTTTTGTCGTGACTTTGAACACACCTCCTCCCTCGGACAGCATTGTGAAGAAGTATTTTTATAAGAAAGTGGAAGGGTAACCTGCCGTGTTAATATTTGATGCTCACCTTGATATCTCCATGAACGCTGTGGAGTGGAATCGTGACTTAACAGCCAGCTTGAAAGACGTTCGTGAACGTGAGGCGGGCAAAATGGACTATGTCGATCGCGGCAAAGGTGTTCTGACGCTGGAGGAAATGCGGCGAGGTGAAATTGGAGTTTGTGTCGCCACACAAATCGGTCGATATGTGGCACCGGATAATTCACTTCCCGGATGGAATAGTCCCGATATTGCCTGGTCGATTACGCAGGCGCAGTTGGCCTGGTATCGCGTTATGGAAGATAAAGGGCAGATGGTGCAGATTTGTGATCGGCAGCAGCTCAACGACCACGTTCAGTTGTGGGAAACCGCGGAAGATAAATCGAATCTTCCCATTGGATATGTACTAAGTCTGGAAGGTGCCGATTCAATCATTGACCTGAGTTACCTGGAAAAAGCGTATGAATACGGTTTGCGGGCGATCGGGCCAGCTCATTATGGTCCAGGTCGATATGCTCCCGGTACTGGCTCGGAAGGTGGCCTGGAACCACCGTGCAAAGATCTGCTCAAGGAAATGCAGAATCTGGGTATCGTATTGGATGTGACTCACTTGACCGACGAAGGTTTTTGGGAGGCTCTGGAATTGTACGACGGTCCTGTGTGGGCCAGTCATCAAAATTGCCGCGCTCTGGTTCCTCATCAGCGCCAGTTTAGTGATGAGCAGATCAAAGCGATTATTGAACGTGATGCGGTTTTGGGAATGGCATTTGATGCCTGGATGATGGCACCAGGTTGGCAGCGTTTTATTACGCAGCCCTACTCCGCAGGTGTCAATATTGAACGTATCATCGAACATGTAGACCACATCTGTCAGCTCGCCGGTAACACTCGCCACGTAGGAATTGGTTCCGATCTGGACGGCGGTTATGGTCGTGAACAATGTCCGTATGATATGGAAACGATCGCTGATTTGCAGAAATTGACTACCTTGCTGGCTGACCGTGGTTACAGTCAGGAAGATATTGAAGCCATAATGCATGGGAACTGGATTCGACGTCTGAATGAGATCTGGGCGTAAGCCCCACAGGTCTTTTTGGAGAATTCAATTCACGGAGAAATAATATGAAACTTGCGAAATGTCAAACCGCCGACGGCGAAGTCGTGGTTGCACAGCTGGATGGCGAAATCGTTCGTCCACTGTCATTGGAAGGTTCGGCCTACGGATCGCTGGCCGATATTATCGAGTCAGAAAATCCTGCCGCGACGGCTGCTTCCCTGGTATCAGATCAGGAGCTGGCTCTGGCGGATGTCACTTTACTGGCTCCAATCGATCAGCAGGAAGTGTGGGCCGCGGGCGTGACTTATAAACGGAGTCAGACTGCCCGCATGGAAGAATCCGAAACGAGTGCTTCCTGTTATGACCTTGTGTATGAGGCAGATCGTCCGGAACTATTCATGAAGGCAACTCCCCACAGGGTTTCCGGGCCGGGACAACCGGTACGAATTCGGTTCGACGCAACCTGGAATGTACCTGAACCGGAGATTACCTGCGTGGTTTCCAGTAAAGCAACGCTGGTGGGCTTCACGATTGGTAATGACATGAGTAGCCGTGACATTGAAGGCGAAAATCCGCTTTATCTGCCTCAGGCGAAGGTCTATCGTCAATGTGCCGGATTGGGACCATGCATTACCTTGCTCGACGGAATGCCGGCTCGCGAAGATACCGGAATTAAACTACAGATCGAACGCGCTGGCGAAGTCGTGTTTGAAGGTGATTCCGGAGTGAGTGAAATGCACCGCACTTTCGAAGATCTCATTGGGTATCTCTGTCGTGAACAGGAGTTTCCCAATGGAGTCTTTCTGATGACCGGAACCGGAATCGTGCCTGACAGCGACTTTACCCTGAGTGATGGAGACGTGGTGCATATCACTATTTGTGGGATTGGTACGCTGACCAATCCTGTTGTTCAGGGCTAGTTTCCCGCATCTGCCGGGGACCTGTCATGGATCCAGGGAAACTTTATTTCCTACGCAACCGATGCTGATCGGATTTAAAACGAGAGAATACAGATAATGGAACAAGTTCTAATAGCTGGGCAGTGGCGCGACGCTAATGCCTCTTCGTCCTTTCAGGCTGCTAACCCAGCCACCCGGGAATTACTGCCGCCGCAGTATCCGGTGAGTACCTGGCAGGATTGCGATGAAGCCCTGGAGGCTGCCGCCGCAGCTTCTGTTAAGCTGCGAAATTATTCAGGTAGTCAGGTTGCCGCTTTTCTGGAAGCCTTTGCCGATGACATCGAGGCCAACGCAGCAGCGATTGTCGAAATGGCGCATGCTGAGACAGGCTATCCCAAGGAGACTCGTTTGGCGGGAGGTGAAATGCCTCGAACAACCGATCAACTGAGGCAGGCAGCTGCAGCGGCCCGGGATGGTAGCTGGGCCCTGCCTACGATCGATACCGCTGCAGGCATTCGTAGTGTCTATGGTGCCATCGGTCCCGTCTGTGTCTTTGGGCCCAACAATTTTCCGCTTGCCTTCGGTAGTGCATCCGGTGGTGACTTTGCGGCTGCTGTGGCGGCTGGGAATCCGGTGATTGCCAAAGCCAACTCTTCTCATCCTGGTACCACCAGGTTATTTGCCGAATGTGCTCAGCGAGCTGCAGAGGCGACAGGCATGCCGTCAGGCATGGTACAGTTGATTTACAGGACAAGTCATGAAGATGGTGAACGACTTGTTTCTGATCCGCGTCTTGGTGCAACCGGTTATACCGGCAGCCGTCATGCCGGACTGAAATTAAAACAGGCAGCCGATCTCGCAGGTAAACCGATCTATCTTGAATTGTCCAGCGTAAATCCTGTAGCGATTCTTCCAGGAGCGCTCAACGAACGGGGGGAAGCGATTGCCGATGAATTCACCGGGAGTTGTTTGCTTGGTACAGGGCAGTTTTGTACCAACCCTGGTCTGGTACTGTTGTTGGCAGGAGATTCAACAGACCAGTTCATCGAAGCGGTTACGGCTAAATTCGCCGCAGCACCGGTGGGAACATTGCTTTCGTCTGGCGTAGAAGCAAGTCTTGCAGCTAATTTGCAGGTGCTGGTAGATGCCGGTGCTGAGTTACTGGTAGGTAATGCAGCTGCGGATGAGCAGCGGTTTTGTTATGCCAATACATTGCTGAAAGTAACAGCCCAGCAGTTTTTGTCAGATCCGGAAGTCATGCAAACGGAAGCGTTTGGTAACAGTTCGTTACTTCTGGTGGCCGAATCCGTGGATCAACTCGTTCAAGTCGTGGCCTGTCTCGAGGGGAATCTGACTGGTTGTATTTACTCGGACTCTGAAGGCTCGGATGACGAGGCTTACGACAGGATTGCGGGTGAGATGCGAGTGAAAGTAGGGCGTTTACTCAATGACAAGATGCCGACTGGCGTTGCTGTTTCACCTGCGATGAATCATGGCGGGCCCTTCCCAGCTACTGGGCATCCCGCTTTTACTGCTGTTGGAATTCCAGGAGCACTTTTGCGATTTGGGATGCTTCAATGTTACGATAATGTGCGACCACATCGCTTGCCCTGCGTGCTCAAAGACGAAAGTCCCAATGGGACCGTGTGGCGAAGCATCGATGGTACCTGGACTCAGGATAACATCGTTTAGCTCGTAATTGACTCGAATGACTTGTGAATAGGGATCAGTCTCATGCATGTTTTCAAAGCACTGCTTAGCCTGTCAATGGTCTTGCTGATCGGTAGCTTCCTGCTGGCTCAGGAAGAAGGACAGCCATTTCTGGACCAGGCCACAGACGCCAAGCTGAATGCCAAAAATTTCCAGGACTTGGAGGAAGTTGTCAAGCTTGCGGAACAGGCGATTGAAAAGGGATTGGATGACGGCGGTGAAGAATTTGCCGTTCAGTTGATTACGTCCACTTTATACCAACGGGCTGAACAGCTTTCTAATCCGTTGCTTTCCGGTCGCCCGCCGCGACAATGGGTTGAAATGCGAAAGCTGGCTCTGAGTGACCTCGAGCGACTGACCAAATTCAAAGACGACTTTGCGGATGCTCATTTGCTGATCGCCAAGCTTCACGCCCTGCCCGGTGGGACGCGGAAGAACGGTATCGAATCAGCTTCCAAAGCGCTGGCGCTCTACGAAGATGACGAACAGAAGGCGACCGCGTTGATCGCTCGGGCAGCACTGCGAGCGGATGTTGAACTGAAGCTCAAGGATCTTACCGAAGCCATCAACGTTGATAAGGACAATTCGGCGGCTGTTACCGCACGTGCCGCCGTCTATTCTCAGCAAGGAGAATTTGAAAAGGCAGCCGAAGATCTTCGCCATGTTCTCGAGCTGGATGGTGATGACGTCATTGTGATGTCGGCGCTGGCCGAAGCATTGGCTCAGCAGGAGGAATTTGATCAGGCTCTGGAAGTCGCTGATAAGGCGATCGAAAAAGAACCACAATCATCTGCAGGATATGAATTGCGAGCTCGTATTCACCTCATGAATGACGAAATCGAGGATGGAAAAAAAGATCTCGACAAAGCCTTGGAAGTTAATCCCAAAAGTGAAGGAGCTCTGTTATTACGAGCGAATGTGGCGCTGGCGGAAGACCGACTGGAAGATGCCAGTAAGGATCTGGATGCTTTGCAGCAGATTAACCCTGGATCACCGCAACAATACCTGTTGCGGGCTGGGCTGCTGGAACAACAGCAGGATTATTATCGAGCAGCGAAATTACTGGAAGCCTTACTGCAGTTTCTACCTGCTGACAATAATATGCGAATTCGTATCGCCATGGATTATTCGATGGCCGAGGAGTTTGAAAGTGCGATCAAGCATGTCAATTTTGCGATCGAGCGGGATAAAGAAAACTGGAATGGTTATTATTCGCGGGCTGATATTTATCTGAGCATGGGAGAGCATGGCAAGGCGGTGGCAGATTATGAAACTGCCTATAAATATAATCAGACGCATGACAATCTATTAAATAACTGGGCCTGGACACTGGCGACCTCTGATAAGGATGAAGTCCGGGATGGAAAAAAAGCTGTCGAGCTGGCATTAAAAGCTTGTGAAGTCTCCGAATACAAGAAACCCCATATTCTCAGTACATTGGCGGCGGCCTATGCGGAAGATGGAGATTTTGAAAATGCCAAGAAGTGGGCTGCTAAAGCCGTGGAGATTGGACGCGAAGATATTCAGGAGCATCTGGAACTGGAGCTTAAGTCCTACCAGGAAGGAAAGCCCTGGAGAGAAAACAAGGCTAAAGAGCGGGAAGATAAGCCCAAAGTCGATCGTTCCAAGTTAAAGACGATCTAGTCGTTTGCTCCAAGTAAGTCGCGAAACCATCGGCAAGCATCTTCAGGATGTCTATGCGTCAGCGTTGCCGAGTAGGCGCTGTACCGCGTTTTTGGCACTTCGTATACAGAACGGAATCCCGACACCGCGGTATGCATTACCAGCTAACTCCAGATTGGGAATCTTAGCCACCTGCGCTTCAATGGAATCCACCAGTTCTACATGACCAACATGGTATTGCGGCATCTTTTTGTGCCAACGCACGATTTCAGTGAAAAGTGGTTCACCCCGTACGCCTAGCAGTTCTTTGAGTTGTTCTCGCGAGGACTGAATGAGCTGTTCATCTGTTAAGTCAAGCAGGTTCGGCTGCAAGGCACCCCCAACGAACACTCGGAACAGGACATGATCATCCGGAGCTCTGCCAGCAAACTTCTGGCTGGAAATACTGATTGCGATTACCGGACGGTTTTCTTTGATCGGACAGACAATCCCAAATGCATCCAGCGGATGATCGATATCTTTCCGAGCATAGGCCATGCAAAGGACGTTCGCGCCGGACAGTGGAATGTCGTCGATCGTTTCACTGAGTTGTGGAAAGTTTTCCCGGAGCAGCTCCGCGGTGATTTGACTGGAAGTCGTGACGATAACTTTGTCGTATTCCCGTTTGGTTGAATCATTTTCCACCGTCACGGCCATACCTGTTTCCGTGGCCTGAACACCCGTGACTTGGACGCCGTATTCCATGGTTCGAGCGGGTAATACATTGACGATAGCATCGGCGAGTGTCTGCATTCCGTCCCGTGGAGCCACGAACATTCCATAGCGTGCTCCGGTACTGGTGGTATCTGACTGGCGATTCCGGAGTTGCTTCAATCCTCCTCGAATTAATCCTCCGTCCTCGCGTTCCATGTCCACGAAAGCTTTGAGAGTAGCATTCATACTCAGCTTTTCCGGGTCTGCGGTGTAGATTCCGCCAATGAGTGGCTGGATGATATTATCGAACGCTTCGCGGCCAAGACGTCGTCTGGTAAAGGAAGCCAGACTTTCATCGCTACTTTCCTTCCGACGCGGAATGAAGTACTCCCCCAGTACACGCAGCTTGCCACGGAGGCTCAACAGAGGTGTCGTGATAGTAGACCAGAGGCTGGTCGGAGTCATCATGGTCCAGCCCTCGGGCATCTTTTGCAATTTGCCGCGGTGTACGAGAAAGGCTCCCCGGTTTTCAGAATTGGTGGGAATCAATTGATCGGCAAAACCGAGTTCTTCACATAACTCCAGAGCCTCGGGTTCACGCGTGATGAACATATCTGGTCCAAGTTCGACAAGAAATCCGTTACGGTGAACCGTTTGCAGGATACCTCCGGCTTGTGTTCCCGCTTCCAGCACAGACAACTGGAGATCGGGGCGGCTTTTCTGGAGATAGTAGGCCGTCGAGAGACCAGTGATGCCGGCTCCTATGATGGCGACGCGACTGTTCGCTGCGATTTCAGGGCTGGCGTTCACGGTGTAGTTCATACAGGGAGGAAGTACGATGATTGCTGAATTATCCCCAGTACATTGGAGAATATTAGTATCATAACCTATACCAGACATACTCCTAACAGAAGTTTCATCGCGAATGCAAAGTGAGTCAGATTAAATGGCAACGTATCGAATAGGTGTGATTGGGCATACAGGTCAGGGGAACTACGGGCATGGCATCGATACCGTCTGGTCCCATGTGCCAGGGTGTGAAGTAGTGGCTGTCAGCGATCCGCATGAGGGTGGACGCGCAGCGGCGAAAGAGAGATTAAAAGCGAATACCGCTTATGCAGACTACTGGCAGATGCTTGATAAAGAGCAGTTGGATCTGGTTGCCATCTGTCCCCGCTGGTTGGACCAGCATCGCGATATGGTACTGTTAGCCGCCAGTAAGAAACTTCACATCTACATGGAAAAACCGTTTTGCCGGACGTTGGAAGAAGCGGATGAAATGGTACGGGCCTGCGAGCAAAACAAGATTAAACTCGCGATTGCCCATCAAACCAGATATAGTCCGACTCTGACCCGAATTCGTGAGTTGATAGAGGATGGACGGATTGGTGATGTGCTCGAACTGCGGGGCCGCGGTAAAGAAGATGGTCGCGGAGGCGGCGAGGATCTTTGGGTTCTGGGGAGTCACATTTTTAACATGATGCATTTTTTTGGTGGGGAGCCACAATGGTGTTTCGCGCGAGTGTACCAGGATGGCGAACCTGTTACAGCGACAGACGTCTATCAGGGTAATGAAGGGATCGGACCTTTGGCTGGCAACTCACTTTCAGCAACCTACGCAATGCAGAATGGAATCAACGGTTACTTCGCGTCGACCCGCCAAGCTGGAAATGGAGCACGGTTTGCGCTGCAAATCTACGGCAGCAAAGGAGTGCTGGATATCAAGACAGGCTATCGCCCTCTGGCATACCTGCTGGAAGATGCAAGTTGGAGTCCTGGCCGATCCGGAAAAAACTGGCAACGCGTTACGTCGGCCGGTGTGGGGAAACCAGAGCCACCGCAGGATAGCACCTTGCACGCCGGAAACGTCGCAGCCTGTGTTGATCTGCTGGCCGCCATTGCTGAGGATCGACAGCCTGAGTGTAATGTTTACGAAGCGCGAACGACAGTCGAAATGATAGCAGCCGTTTATGAATCGCATCGCCAGAGTGTCCCGGTGGAGATGCCACTGAAGCAGCGTAAGAATCCATTGACGTTGCTCAAAGGGTGATTCCACTTGCTGGTTTCAACTGGGACTTGAATCGGCTGCTACGGCCGAATCTGGATGGTAAGTGGTGCCTGTTATGCCGATTATTCGGGCGAGATTGCGTGTTACGACAATTACGCTACTCTTCTTGGGCAAATATCCTCGTTTTCTTGCCTTCTCTAGTTTACCGAACTAATATCGGAATAGGTCTCGTCTCGATGAGATAAGTGACGGTATGTGCGCTTGAGTCATCGACGCGAAAACTGACTCGATTGGCTTACCGTTTCAGTAGACCGCAATTGAGTTGCGGAAACAGAGAAAACAATACTTATGTGGTGCTCGTCTTTGGTCGGGTACCAAGACGAGGAATCTAATCATGTCAACGTCGAAACGTCTTCACAAGCTATTTTCGTTGCTGGCCGTTGCTGGGATGCTCCTGGCTTTTTCACCCACTGCATATGCCCAGTTTGGTGGCGGTGGTTTTGGTGGCGGTGGCCAGGGTGGCGGCTTCGGTGGCGGTGGCCAGGGTGGCCAAGGTGGTGCTGGTGTCGTCATCAACCCTCAGGGTGTTCTTAAAGTACAACACTTTGATATCCGTCTGACTCAGAAACGAATCCAGGAAGCTCGCCAGATTCTTAATCCCAACGTGGTTCGACAAAGTGAATTGCGTAAGGTGTCATTAACACGACTCGAAGCCGAAATCGCTCGGCGACTGGAAGCTGGTGAAGGTGTTAGTGACGACATGCGATATCTGGCTGGTCTTACCAGTATCGATTACGTCTTCTTTTATCCAGAATCAGGTGATATTGTCATCGCGGGTCCTGCGGAAGGATATGCTGTGGATCCCTCGGGTAGACCTGTCGGCGTTACATCAGGAAGAGCCGTTCTTGAACTGCAGGACCTGATTGTTGCTTTGCGTAGTTTCGGACCAGCTGGAAAGAAAGCGAAAACGGTTGGTGTTTCCATTGACCCGACCCAGGAAGGCTTGCAGCGAATGCAGCAATACATGGTTCGGGCGGCTCCTTCCCTGACCCCGCGCACCACCAAACTGTTTGTGGACGGTCTGCAAAAGAGCCTCGGCCAGCAGGTGGTCACGGTGGCGGGAATCTCGCCTAAAACACACTTCGCGCAGGTATTGGTTGAAGCAGATTACCGTATGAAACTGATTGGTATCGGCTTGGAAAAACCACCCGTTGGCATTCGTACCTACATCGCAGCGGCTTCGCCTTCATCGGTGAATCGCAACGCGATGGCTCGCTGGTATTTCACTCCGAACTACGAATGTGTACGAGTCAGTGATGACAATCTGGCCATGCAGTTAGTCGGTGATGGTGTAAAGCTGGTGGGTGCAGACGAATTGGTTCAAGCTGATGGTACTCGCGTTGGTAATGGTGTAGTAGATACGGCCAGCAAGGCATTCCAGCAGTCGTTTACCGCCAAGTACCCTCAACTGGCTTCTCAGGTTCCCGTCTATGCACAAATGCGAAACCTGATTGATATGCTGATCGCGGCGGCCTTTATTCAGGAAAAAGATTATTATTCTCAGGCAAGCTGGGATCTTGGATTGCTTGGCAATGAAAAAGTGCTTTCCGTGGAAGTTTATCCTGAGCCAAAGACAGTTGACACGGCTGTCAATGCGGTCTGGAAAGGTAACTCGCTCATGACACCTATCGGTGGTGGCGTTGATATTCAACCGCTGACAGCGTTATCTTCGCCTAATCTGCTGCAGGATGAAGGTCATGCCGTTCGCAAGACTCGTCAACGTACGACCATTGAAGGCCTGCAGGCTCGCCAATGGTGGTGGGACTAGTTTCCCAATTCCGTTAATACAAATGCTGCACGAGGCGAGTTCGGTTTTGACCGACTCGCCTTTTTTAATGCCTGCTGGTATCAACGAGCAGAACACGCAGGTCACAGACGTTGGTGTGTGTGGGGCCGGTCAGAATCAGGCTATCAAGTGTATCAAAGAATGTGTAGGCGTCATTTCGTCGCAAAAAGTCGACCGTATCCAACTTGTGATGCAAAAGCTGAGTAACGAGACGTTTGTCGGCAAACGCTCCGGCTGCGGGGGTCGGGCCATCCTCTCCGTCCGTACCACCTGAGAGAATTACTGCCTGATCCATGCATCGGAAAGGATCGGCACTGTGAGCAAGTTGGTCGATCAGTGCGGCCAGTACCAGTTGTTGATTGCGACCACCTTTCCCGCGAATTCGTTCATCTGCCAGTTTGACTACTGGCTCGCCTCCCGAAATATATACCCGCTTCCCCCCAAGCTTTTTCATGTCCCGTAGACGCTGGGCGTGGTCAGCTCCGATATCTTCCGCGTAGCCCTCAAGTGAATTGTGAGCCAGACTCTCGGTCACATAACCCAACTGCTCTGCCTTCCTGACCGCAGCTTCTACTGCCGTTCTATTGTTCCCAATGATCTCAGTGTGGCAGTGTTCAAAAGTGTGTTCGGAGTTGGGCAGACTATTCAGGACTTCGAGACAGCGACTGACTACCGGGTGATCGGGGTCGAGCAATGCGTGAATTGTTTCGATAGCTCGGGTGACCGGAGTGGGGTCGGGGACTGTAGGACCAGAAGCAATAATGTCGAGTGGATCTCCGAGTACATCGGAAATGATAAGCGTTGCCAATCGGGTCTGGCGACCATATTGAACAAGACCGCCACCCTTGACTTGACTCAGCTTCTTACGAACAGAATTGAGTTGCTCGATGTTGCCGCCTGCGGCACTGAGCATGCGAGTGATCTGTTGTTTGTCTTCCAGCGTGATTCCAGAGACAGGAAATGGTAGCAGAGCAGATCCGCCTCCCGAGATTAAACAAAGGCATACGTCATCTGGTTGAGCATGCTGCAGAATCTGGATGATTTCGTTCGTTCCCCGGACACCTTCCAGAGTCGGTTCGTTGAGTCCGGCAGGTCGCGCGGCATGTAACGTAATTCCAGGTAGTGGTTGTACGCAGTCTGCCGGCACATTGATCCAGCCTGAGATCGGCAGATTGGAGTGCTGAAGTGCCTGTAACACTCCAATTGCCATTCCGCTACCCGCTTTACCTGCTCCGATAACGTAGATGTGACTGGCTGGCGTCAACGAATACTGCTGAGAACCGATGCGTAAGCATTGATCTGAGTACTCGATGGCCGTTGCTGTCAGGCGCTGACTGCTGACTGCATCCACGCCTGCTTGCCAGATTGAGACGGCATCTTCTACGATTTCTGTCACCGCTTATCGTTGCTCTTATGCCTGATGGACTCGCAGAATATCCACCCACTGCCCCGTATGTTCGACAGGGATTTCACCAAGGCTGTTGGGCGAGTCGGTGCTGCACAACATGCCAATCAGATAATTCGCACCTGCGATTTCAATCTTTCCGGCAATACTGCACCAGGCCGTTCCCTGCCCTTTGTTAGGAATGGCAAGGTTATTAAAAAATGAATGCATGAATCCACTGGTGCTCAGCTGACCAGGCCATTGCTGAATGATGGGCTGATGTGTCTGCAGAATACTCGTGAAGTTGGGAACGAAGTGGTTCAGCAGATTTCCGAGTTGTTCGTTCGGTGGCAGTTCGAAACTTCGGCCAATAGGAGCCAATACCAATGCGCGTATTCTGACTGGACTTCCGTAAATATCTATGCGGTAAGGTTCTGTTACCACCGGTAGCAGCGGGAGCTGCTCGACCGAGATGGCAAGGTTTCCCTGCTGGTTATCCGTTTTCCGCTTGCCACGGCGGCGGGAAAGGAAAAAGCGTAAGCAAATTAAACAGACGAGCAGTACGCCTGCACCGATCCAGATTTCTGGTTTTTGTAGCCAATCCAAGATAAGTCATCTCCTGAAACATGTTTGCCGGCTGATCACCCAAAAAAACGAGAACATCGAGCTGTTTATCTTGATGTTCCGGTTGTGGCAGGAAAAGTGTTTCCTGATGCATTTAATTGTAGCGGCGTTGTTATCGACATTTGAGGATTTTGTTTTTGAATGCTGATATTATCAATTGCTACTTCCCCTAACCCCATCAGAGCCAATGTGAGGTGAACTGTGCCAGCCTCAGGCGCGACCCGGATCAACGAGAATGGTTGCCAGCCCGTGGTATGGTGGAACCGGTCTGCCATTGTTATTCCGCCAATCGAATCATACACAACGAGTCCATCGCCGTTGTGCTGGAGTGGTTCGGAGATGTTAACCCAACCTCGAATGTGTAATACATCACCTTGTTGAACTGGTACTTTAGGAGAGGTAATCCAGACAGGAGCTTCCAGAAAGGAAGGAGTTGTCGTCGTCTCACTCATCCAGGCCTGTAGACGCAGACTACTCGTTCCTTCACGGGGGAAATGCGGAGTAATCTCCACGAGCGATTGTACGGGATGGTTCGGATGACGGTGATGTTGCCAGCCAGCTCCGCGGATCTGATTTAACGATTCCATCCCCCCGGCTTTTAGTTGGTTGGCTGACCAGTTTGAATTCCTTAATTGCCGTTGAGTAACAAAGAATTCAGGAAGACTGGTGATGCCCAGGGCCAAGGGATTACCTGTGACCGTGGTTTGGGTTCCCAGTGTATGATTCCATGCCGCCTGCTGAGTCTCACGTAATAAGTCCTCAGTTCGAGTCAGCACTTGATAAGCAACATCCCACTCATTGGTGGAAAGGTGTTTGCGAGCCTTTTGCAGAGAAGCTTGAGCGCGTGCATAAGGCAAGGTAATTCCTTCGGTCGTTGCGGCTCGCGGAGGGTTGATTTGTGTGAGTGGATAGAGACGCGTTAATTCCTGTTGCAGCATGTCATAGGTTAACTGCTGTGTACGAGTACGATGTTCATAGATTTTTCGTTGGATATAATCTCTCACCAGCGGATCGGCAGTGAGGACGATTCGTGAGACGGCTGACTCCCTGGTCAAGCTGACCACGTTAGATGCTTCGCGTGAGCCTCGTAAACGCTGGATTCCGCTGTAACTGATATGGTAGGGCCGATAGGTGACTGGAACGCCGGATACCTTGAACGCAATTTCCTGTTTGTTGGTTGGGCGACAGACGATTTGCTGATGCTCATCGTTGCGGAAAATCCACAACAATTTTGCTCTGCTTGTCTGAGTCATGTAGACAGTAATGTCGTCCCGGTTCACTTCCATCTCGCCCGTCGTCGTTCCACCTGCGATCCACGGAGCCATCGTGTCCAACTCATGGTTGATGCGTTCGAGAATCCGGCGTCGTTGCAGAGTATCTTCGTCAACTTGATCCAATCGTGAAAAGGATTGAATCTGTATGCCTCGAGCGCCTGCTGCCAGAGCTCGATTGACAATCATGGAGAGATGATCGTAGTTGATAATGGTTGATAGCCGTTTATTTAAAAGCCGCTCCGGTTGGGAATTGACTAACGCATGTTGTTGATGCAGAACGATACCAGGTATTTGACTGGGGACTTTGACCCACACGTTCCTACCACGTCGAAGTTCGCCAATAGCCTGAAATAATTGCTGGGTGGAGTGATGCATATCCAGTCCACTGAAAAGTGGTTGCCAGGCAAGCTGGCAAATATCGGTGTATCGGCTGAGTTCCTGAAATCCACTTTGCATCGTCCCCATGATGGGTCTCTGTTGAGCAACAGGGAGTTGATTGAGATGGCTGGTCTGGTTTTTGAGGGTACTCAGATCCTGTGCCTGAAGGCGTTCTCCCAGATTCCAGCACAGGACAGGGCTCAGATTTGTCGAGGCTGTCAATTCGTTGCTGAGATTCGGGGGAGCAATTAATTTCAGTCCAATCCGTTGTGCTGTTTCCAGCTGTTGCATAGTGGGAAACTGTTTGAGAGAGACTGTGTTGAATCCCAGTCCGCGTAAGAACTCCAGCGGTTCGCCATTGTGCTCTATCACCTTGGGCATGAATGGAAATCCATTGACAAGCAGGACGGATTCCTGAATGACGACCTGGTTATTGTTGTCACTGTTGATCGAACCCTCGGATTGGTAATTGGCCGGTGCAACCGAGTCCCCGACGACTCGCGGAGCCTGCATCTCGAACTGATCGATCCAGAGCTCCAACTTGCCAGGCTCAGTATACGTATTGAGCATCACGTTAGTGATATAGGCCTGTCCTGCATTGACGTGTGGACCATGCTGACTGCGTAGACTCGGTAATTTCGATCTCAACTGAGAATGGATATTCCTGATCGTGAGTTTTTGCCAAATACCTGCAGATGTGTAAGAGTCCCCATAGATTTGTACTTCCAGGGGACGTCCGGTTTGAGGGTTGATGGTTCGGGGAAGCACGACGGTCGCAATGACTTGAATGTGATTGCGATTAGCTCGAATCCATACGGAGGGGTTGAGTTCATCGATTAACCGAATAGAGGGTGTGGCATAGGCGTAGTAGATATGAGTACCCTGGCCGGCAATCAATTCCAGATACTCGCTCTGCTTCCCGTGATGGTAAATCTGACGATCATGCCGGTGAGCAGTCGTGATCACTTGACCGTCTGCCTGATGACGACGCCAAAGGATTTCAGACGACTCAAAAGAGTCACGTACCTGGCCAAATAGACTGACCGAGTAAGTAAAAAAGATGATGACAACACAGAGCCACCAACCGACGCCGAATGGTCGATCAATAGGTCTCCGGACTCGTTGAGCGCGCTTCATTTCACGCCTTTCTGAGTTAATTGTCAGATTCTCAAAAACTATTGCATTTTGACAATAGTTTCCACCGCTTCCCTGCGATTTATTAAACACGGATTTTAGAAACGATTGAACTTTCCATCCAGATCAATCGAGGCCATTGATGTGGTTGAAGCCGCCTATTTCACGCGGTATCGGATTGGATTGTAGGTGTGGAATAGAGCGCAGTTAGAAGCTTGTAATGAAAGATATCCCTGATTTTGATGCCTTGTTGAAGATTGAGTCGCCTAATGCGCTAATTGAGCGTCTGGAGGAAATTGCCCACGAAGTGCCAGGAGAAAATGGTGAAAAACTCTCTTCCATCGTCGTTGCCCTGAAAATACAGGCAGAAGGAAGACGCTGGATTATTAATGAACTACGTGAAACACTGGATCAGCTACGGATGGATTTGCAGTACGTCCTGCTGGATCTCGAGGCTACTCGCCGGGAAAGAGACGAGTTGGCCAAGCAGTAACCGGTTGGCAGCCGATATCGATTGACAAATACGATTAATCTGTTGGCCTCACCCTCAAAAATGGAAGATAATTACAGAGTTACTTCATTCTGTGGCATAATCAACATGGAAGTCACATTGTAGGCAAAGATCTGTATGTCCCATATCAACTCTGAAAAACTCTCACGTCTGTGTATGGAGAACGGCTTACTAACGGCTCGGGAAGCAGAGAGTGCACTGAGCGAAGCCGGAGGGTTGCATGCCAGCCTGGAGGATTTTGTGAGTGTACTGACTCGCAAAGAACTTATTACCAACTGGCAGCTGGACCGTCTTACCAGAGGGCATCGTGACGGTTACTTCTACGGCAAATACAAAGTGCTTTATCTGGTTGGAGCCGGAACTTTTGCTCGAGTCTACCGTTGTGTCGACACAGAAAATGGACGTGTGCGAGCAGTCAAAGTGCTACGCAATCGCTACAGTGATGACATGGAAGTGACCGAGCAGTTCATGCGGGAGGCCCGCATGGTGATGCCACTCAGGCATCCCAATATCATCCCGGTGCATGAAGTGGATTCCCACAACGGTCGTTATTACATGTCGATGGACTTCATCGAAGGCCAAAACCTGCGAGATTTTGTCAGACTGCGAAAACACATGGAGCTGGGTGAAACTCTAAAGCTCGTCAAAGGAATTTGCAGAGGATTACAGTACGCGTTCAAGAAAGGGGTTACCCATCGTGACCTGAAGCTTTCCAATGTACTCGTCACAAGCAAAGGCGAGGCAAAGTTGGCCGACTTCGGGTTGGCAACTATCGTCGGTGCCGAGGATCATAGAGCCAAAGATCCCAACACTGGGCCCACTCCACGTTCGATTGATTATGCAGGACTGGAACGCGCTACCCAGGTACCGCGAAATGATGTTCGTAGTGATATCTTCTTTGTTGGTTGTATCTTTTACCACTTACTTTCTGGGCATCCGCCACTAGCCGATACGCGTGATCGAATTCAGCGGCTCAGTGTTGGTCGCTATCGTGACATAACGCCTATCGGGAAATACGTGACCGGTTTGCCACAATCAGTCGTTCATATTGTCAATAAGGTGACAGCATTCGATCCAGCCAAGCGGTATCCCAATTACGAATTACTGATGGCCGATCTGGATAAAGTAGAGCAGGCTGATGGAGTTCTGCTGCAACGTCGAGAGTTTGTGCAAACCAAAGAGCAAGATGACGATGACGGTATGCAGCAGGAGGCTCAAGAAGAAACGCAGCGACCGAAACGGGGAGTGATCCAGCAGGAAGGAGCAGGTAAGGTCGTCCTGCTGGTAGATTCACGCCAGCAGATGCAGGAGTTATTGCGAGCTCAGCTCGGTAAACGTGGTTATCGAGTGCTGATTGTGTCCAGTGCAGAACGAAGTATGCAACGTCTGTTGGAGAGTGAAGGTGAATTGGATTGTGTCATTTTCTGTACGGGTGCGTTAGGAGAAGAGGCGCTGCATGCATTCAATCAATTGCATGAGGATTACAGAACCGAATCGATCCCGGCCATTATTATTGTGGAAAAAGACCAAACCTCTCTGGGTAGCCGTGCTCGGCTAAGCAAGTTGCGCAGCCTGCTTCAAATGCCTGTGAAAGTGCGCCAACTTCGGGAAGCTCTGGTTAAGCTGATTAACCGTAAGGAAGTTCTGGAAGCGGAGGGATAATTCGCTCACACCTTAATGTGCTTCCAGCCACCATGCTGGAAACGAGCCAGGATGAGAAAGCTGCGCAACACAATATCAACCACCATTGCGTACCAGGCACCTTCTACTCCCATCCCCCTTCCAGTGACGACAATATCGGTAAAAGGGATCGAGATCTGTTCCCAACACAGATAATATGCTAGTGGGATGCGGATAAACAGCAGACCAGTGAAGGAGAAAATCAGGGGAAAGGTAGTATCCCCTGCTCCACGTAATGCTCCGGTCATGACAATCACGATAGCCAGTGACGGCATACTTACTGACACGATGCGAATCAGAGGAGCTGCCAGACCGACCGCCTCGGCCGTTTTCTCTCCGGCAAATAATCCGGTAATCGAATCCGCACTGAAGAAAAAGACAGCTCCTGCCAGAGTCATCACGGTACCACCCCATAAACACGCCAGCCACGTGGACTGACTGGCCCGTCCAGGAATGCCCGCTCCCAGAAACTGACCAACCATCGTAGTAGCAGCCACTCCAAAAGCATGCCCCGGCAGATACGCCAGCGCTTCGATTCTGATGGCCGTTCCGTGTGCAGCTGCAGCCACGTTTCCCATCGAATTGACGATGGCCAGAAACCACATTTGAAAGGAAACGACCATCACCATGTCGATTCCTCCCGGGATGCCAATCTTGAGAATCCGAGAAATCATATTCGAATCGGGTTTCATGGCAGATAGTTGTAATTTCAAATTAAATCGTCCACGAATCAGGTACGCCAGGATAATGGAACCACCGACGGCATAACCTGCTGCCGTCCCGAAAGCAATTCCTTCCCAGCCCCACTCTGGAAACGGACCCCATCCGGTTACCAGGCCCAGACTGCAGATGACATTGATAATGTTGACGATAGCCATCGTGATAAAGCCACTCATGATGTCACCGGCACCGCGCAGGCATGCGTTGCCGATCATGTGCATGATGGCAAACGGGAATACCGGAATGATAATCCGGAAGTACTTAGCCGCGGCATCACTTGCTTCGGGAGGTAATTGCATGATGTCAATCAGCTCACGTGGATACATCCAGGCGATTGTGGTAACGACCGTTAAAAGCATCAGGGCTATGGTAATCGCCTGATTGGTCACAAACTTCGCTTTCTCATATTCTCCAGCTCCAAAGAACCGGGATACCAATGCCGTGGCCCCTACGCCAATGGCTGCAAAGATCGATGGGAGTACCCACAGTACATAAGCCATCAGGTTGATGGCTGCCAAGTGATGTGTTTCCAGATGCTTGGCTGTCAAAATATGGTCGGTCCAGGTGACCATCATGATCATTAACTGCTCAACCACGACCGGTAACGCCAGGCGCAGCATCGGACGCAGATTCGTATCTGAATTCACGATTTTGGCAGCGGTATCCACGGGCGATTCCACCTGAACTATCTGTTAATGAAGCCGAGGTAATTTCAGCACAGTTTGAGCGAAACCGACAGTATGGAACGCTGGGGAAACAGAGTCAACGAGGCTTCTGAAAAGTCTGCCTGACATTCACCAGGCATTTTATCCAGTCCTACCGCTCAGCAAGAGTTTGCAGCGGCTTAGTGATCCAGAATGAACTCACCACTGTTGAGCAACGCCCACCAGATATCCTGCAGGAACTGCTTTTCGTCAGCCTGAGAATCTGCTGCCAGCTTTTTGATCTTGGTAAGCTCGTCGGAAGACGGGTGGCGAGCCAACGCTGCCAGAAAGAGCTGTTGCACTTTGACCTGAGTCGGATTTCCACTGGCGACAATCTTACCGAGCACGGTATTGCCCTCCAGGGAGGTCACTTTTTTCATTAACTCGCCGTTCATCAACACCAGAGACTGCTGGATATCACCCTTGAAAGAACTCACTTCTTCCGCATCATCGGTTTCCATTTGACGAGTAAACTGGCCCAGCCAGTTGCGTTGTGCCAGCTGCTGCTGACCAAAGGATTCTGGACTGCGGATGTGGCCGCTGAGGGCCAATAGTGATTGATATACCTCCTCAGGTTCCAGCTGACGCGAGTAATAACGACTGAACAAAGGCTGGTCACCAAGTTCCGGACTGTCAATTCCGTTGGACGGCGAGTAAATACTGGATCGCAGGAATGGATCGGAAAGTGCAATCCACTTTAACAGCGACTTGAGATTGTATTTATTGGCTCGCGTTTGATTGGCAAGTGAATCCAGAAGTTGGGGGTGCGAAATCTGTACGTGTGGTCCCATATCGTCCACTTCCGTGGTGAAACCGTAGCCAAAGAAATGACTCCACAGACGATTAACAAGCGTTCGTTCGAGTAAGGGAGATTGACTGACGAGTGATGCCAGACGCGTGCGTCGATCGAAATCTTTCAAAGCACCACTCGCTGTAGACTCAGCGTGCCCCAGAAAGGCCGGGAATGCTAGCCGGACAACACCGTTGGACTGCTCAAAGTAGTTACCGGCATCGCCATCCGGAGTTTCCACCCCCTTAAAATCTTTATTTGACAGTCGGTAGCCAGCCTGTTTGCCTTGACCAGCACGAGTGATATGGATTTGGCTGAAGTAAGCGTCCATTTCCCAGAACTGGTTCTGACCGATGTCAGATGAGGGGTGATTGTGACATTGAGCACACTGCAGTTTCTGTCCGAGGAAAATGTTGGTGGTTCGAGTGGTTGCCAGTGTCGTGTCCTTATCGTCCACCGAAGCCAGCAGAAAGTTGACCGCACCGTTGAAATCGGGAGAATCCGGATTCGAATCACCAGTGGCAGAAATCAGCTGCTCAACGATCTGATGATACGGTTTATTCACTTGCAACGAATCATAAAGGTACTTGGCTAACCCCTCGCGATTGGCGCGGTCTCGCCCCGTTCCACCATGCCTGCCAATAAGCGTGTTGGTCCAGAGGTTACTCCAGTGTTGTAAGTACTCTTCGGTATACTGAGACGAATACAACAGGCGGTTGACCAGTGCTTCCCGCGCCTCTGGTGTTATTTCCTTCTCAAGGAAGGGAGTGAGTTCATTGGTGGTGGGGACACGTCCAATGAGCCGGAGGTAAACTCGGCGAACCCATTCCAGGTCGGTAGCATATTCTGAAGGCGAGACTCCCTGTTCTTTCCACTGTTTGGACAATTCGTGCGAGATGCCGGAAAGAATGTCAGCCTCCGCCAAAGGGGTGATCTTATTGGTGGAAACGAAGGCAAGTGGGTGTTTCCAAACGTTGGTTTCGGGTTGAAGCTCAGGGAGAGTGATGGAATTGGGAGTGACAGAGTTGTTGTCATCGGAAACTACCAACGGACGTGGCTCATTGGGCGATGGCATCGTATCGGGATCGTCCATCGGTGCTGGAGTTGGTGAGGGGGTCTGTACCAGCGTACTCGGATCAATATCTTCCCCAGGAGCTTGTCGTTCGGGTGATTCGGCAGCCAGATCGTTGCCAGGCTGGTTTGGTGTGACCTGATTGGAATTCAGGACAATTGCTATGACAGCCAGGATGCACGCTGCCGCAGAAAGGGCAAGCGACAGGGGGGCCAGCAGCGAAGTGCGGCGACTTCCCGATCTGCGTCGTTTACGCTTCGGAGAGATCGAGACCTCTGCAGACTCTGTGATGGAATCACCTTGCAGGCGAGCCAGGATCTCAGAGGAAAGATCTGGGGGCGCGCCATCACCAAGCAATTCTTCGAGCATGATGTCGAAGATCGGATCGTCGAATTCGTGTTGATAATCGTTCATGGATTAATTGAGTTCCGCTTGACTCTTATTTTCTACACAATCTCGTAATTGCTTTTTAGCACGTTGCATCAGGTTCTTTGCTCCGTGCTCGGTAATCTGTAAGTGATCTGCAATCGCAGACCGAGTATGCTCTTCTCGGAATCGCAACTCTAATGCGCTGCGAGCCCGCTCGGTTAAACCTTCCATGCACTCGCGTAACATGTCCAGCAGAGTGTCACCGTTGTCTGCTCCGGCCCACTTATCCCAACTGGCATCCAGTCGTTCGATGTCATCGGTGACCACGTTTTTTCCCTCTCGGCGCTGTACCGAGATGAACAGGTTGTATGCCACCTTCCGCAGATAACCTGCGGTCGCAGCATCGTTGTACTGTTCAAACCCCTTACGGATGACCCGCAGGAAGGTTTCCTGGGTAATATCCTCAGCCAGCGAAGCTTCACATCCCAATACACGCAAATAGCGCCAGATCCCATGCTGATACTTATGTATCAGCTGTTCGGGAGTCAGCGGGGCGTTGCTGTGTGGCCTGTCACTCATCGTTGGCTTTGCGACCTACCCTGTCTAAAGAGCGTTCGAAGTACAGGTCTTGTACTCGTCAACTTTCAGTTTTCAGTAAAATATGACAAAAAAAGGGCGGTGCTATGGGATGCACTCGCCCCTTTTGTTGAGCAGATTTGGTTCAGGAGCGTTCGCTAACTGAACAATTCCTTAATCACCTTACCGCTGTTGGCAATCTTCATCGGACGGCCATTCTGGCTGGTGAAGGTGGTTTGCAAAGAAATTCCAAGTGCTTCACAAACAGAAGCCATGACATCCTGTGAGGTGTATGGTTCCGTATCAACACGAGTACCATCGGAGTTCGTGGCCCCCACGGCGATTCCACCGTTCATGCCACCACCACCAACGACAACACTCCAGCTGCGAGCCCAGTGGTCACGACCGGCGTTTCCGTTGATACGAGGAGTTCGACTGAACTCGCCCATCCAGATGATTGCTGTGTCCTGCAGCAGTTCACGTTGTTCCAGATCTTCGACCAAAGCACTCATCGCTTTGTCAAGCTCAGGAAGTTTTGTGTCACGCAACGTAGCATGGATGTTGGAGTGGTTATCCCAGCCACCAAGACCAACTTCTACGAAGGGAACACCCTGTTCAACAAGTCGGCGAGCCATCAGGCAGCCACGTCCAAAACCGGTATTACCGTAACGTTCCTGCACGTCTTCCGGCTCATTGGCGACCTTGAAGGCATCCATCTGCGAACTGGTCATCAGGTTCAGCGTTTTCTTCAGAATCTTCTGGTGATCTGATGCTGCAGAACCTCGACGCTGATTAATGAAACCTGATTCGATCAGGTCCAGTGCGTACATACGCTGATAGAGTCGCTGATCTTCCAGACCCATCTGCAGGTTTCGCACCTGGCCGTTTGAATTGACAGAGAAAGGAGCCCATGCCATTCCCAGAAAACCGGGACCAACGCTGCCACCACCGACAGTCACGAATGGAGGAATTTCCAGTTCGGGTCGTTGGTGTGCAAGTTGATGACTCAGAACAGCTCCGTAACTCGGGTGCTCGATGTTCGGATTAGGAACATATCCAGTGTGCATGTAGTAACGACCCCGGTTATGGTCGGCTTCCCGAGTGCTCATGCTGCGAATGATCGCCATGTTATGCATTTGCTGAGCCATCAGAGGCATATGTTCACTAATCTGAACATCACCACTGGTAGCGATAGGCTGGAAGGGACCACCTGTGGGAGCTCCGGGTTTCAAATCCCAGATATCCATGGTGGAAGGTCCTCCACCCATCCACAGCAGGATGGCTGATTTACGACGGCGTTTGAGGTCTTCTGCGTTCGCCAGAAGCGTATTCCCCATCGCCAGGGCTGGCATGGTCATTGCGGAAGCGCCCGTCAAGTGTGACATAAAGTGTCGCCGGGACATTCCTTTTGGTGTTGATCTGCTCATGGTAATAATCTCCGCGATTTATTCAGGCCCTTGTTCTCCCATAAGAACAACGGACTTAGTGATTCAAAATAAACTCATTACTATTCAATACCGCCCACCAGACGTCTTGCAGAGCTGCAATCAGATCACCCTTGCGGGCAGCGAGTAATTGGTTTGCTACTTCAATTTCCTTGGTGCTCGGTTTACGGGCAAAGGCCGCTTCAAAGAGGTAGTTGATTTTCTGAGTGTTACTGAGTTGGCTAGCTGCCAGATCGTTCAGAAAACTTCCCTTATCTTTGGAGGTTGCCTTTTTCACCAGATCCCCGTTGAACATCATTAATGCCTGAGGAATGGTACCGTTAAAACTCGTGGTCTCTTCACCTTCGTCATTACCAAAGGCAACTACGAACTGTCCCAGCCAGCGAGATTTCAACTCTTCCTGCTGCTCATAAGATCCACGACCTTCGGCTGCTCGAGTGGCAGTGACCAGCGATTCATACAACTCTTCGGCTCGCATCTGTCGCATGTAAAAACGACTGAATTTGGGAGCTTCACCCAGCAGTGGATTGTCGAGCGATTCATTGGATGAGTTACTTCGGCTGGACAACGCATAAGGTTCACTTAAGGCGATCCAGGTGATCAGCTGCTTCAGATCAAAGTTCTTCTTGCGAATCTGTTGACCAAGGTAGTCCAGAAGTTCTGGATGCGTGGTAGGATTGTGTGGTCCCATGTCATCGATCGGTTTGGTAAAGCCGTAACCCATGAAGTGAGCCCACATACGGTTAACCAGCATCTTGTCGAGGTATCGCGACTCCATCATGAGCTTGCCAAGTTCATCTCGTCGGATGACATCTTCGACATAACCACTTGGATTGATCGACTGACCATCCACAAACACCGGGTACGCTACTTTGGTGATACCGTTTCGCAGTTCGTAGTAAATATCAGCTTTATCCGGATCCTTGGTAAGTCCTTCTCCCTGGAACGATTCATTGACCAGTTCGACGTGAGAGACATTACGGGTACCCGGGGTAAATCGGCGAAGAGCTCGAGTTTGACGGAAGAAGGCATTCATCTCCCAGAATTTTTGCTGCTTCCATTCGTTAAATGGATGGTTGTGGCATTGGGTGCACTGCACCTGAAGCCCCAGAAAAATTCGGGATGTCTTCGCTGTCGCCTGAGCAGCCTTCTCTTCCAGCTTCATGGTCATGAAGTTCACCGCCCCGTTGAAATTGTCGGTGCCTGGTGTGTTCGAACCGGTTGCCGTGACCAGGTCATAGACCATTTCGTTGTAGTATTTATTCCGAGCAAGTGAATCTCGCAGGTACTTCTGCATGCCTGGCCGGCTGGTCAAGCTATTTCGCTCGGTGCCACCACTACGGCCAATCAGTACGTTTGTCCAAATGGTTGTCCAGTTGTTAGCGTACTGCTCGGTGTACTGTTCGTCGTACAGCAGTGTGGTTACTAACGCTTTGCGTTTTTCCGGAGAGCGGTCTTTGGTGAATTCACGAAGTTCTTCAACCGTCGGAACTCGACCTAATACATCCAGATAGATCCGGCGAACCCATTCGCCATCGGTTGCCGCCACAGATGGACGAATTTCATAGTCAGCCCACCCCTGACGAATCAGTCGATTGATCTCTGCAATCTCCTGGATACCATAATCCGAAGCTTCTGTTTGAGCTTCCACGCTACCAGGATTTGTTAGCAGCTGAGTAAATATACCCAGAACAGCAATTGCCCAAAGTTGACGTTTCATTCCTTCAGATCCTATAAATTTGCCGCAGCTTTTGTCCCGCACTCTTGTAACGCCTGACAATAGGACTGCGTACTCAGGTTTTTACTAAAAATCCTTCAAAACACCTGAAATTGGCTTGTTGAAAGGTACAAAAATATAACTCATCAGGCCAACCGGCACCGTCCTGCTCATTCTAAATCAAACGAATCAACGTCCTGTTCTGAAACAATTGTAGAATTTGACAGTCAGGTAAACTTTACCGGTCACTACTACGTGATATAGGCCCATTATGATCGATTTATTGTCCAACCGAACCTGGTTCAGACTTGTTTTAAAGATAAATCAAACTGGTTTTCCCAGCCGACGCTAGACGAGATAAGAACGGAAAAGGTGTACCGTTATAATACATATGTATCAAAAAAGTACAGACGCCATGCTACAGGGAGCTGATTGAAGTGATCCCCATCACACTCAATCAAGCCATTTCCTGTAACATCAAGTCGCCTGTTTTTGAATTGCCTTCAGTCCATCTCGCGATGTGATTAACCACATGCTGATAGGAAACTAACATCCAAAACTGCTGATAATACAGCGGTTTTGCCTCATTTTTCCTGAAAACAACACAACGATCTTCAGCTTGTTTCCGGCCCCAATCATTTGCCTCTTCTCAGGTCCGGCCCTTTTTCCGTTGGTCGAAAGAATCTTCTCTGTCCAAGCAGAAAACCATTGTTGTAGTAGAAATAGAGCAATTAGCGTACCAAAACCGCTAATCAGTATTGGAATTAGGCGATATCTTTTAATTCCGAGCCAGCCATACGCTGGTAGATTCTATTGCGTTGCATCAGTTCTTCATGGGTTCCGTCGTCAATAATTCTGCCCTGATCCATCACAATGATTCGGTCGGCAAGTTGTAAATTAGCCAGCCGATGCGTGATCATGATTGCCGTTCGATTCGCCAGAAACTCGGCTAAGACCTGATGAATCACTTGTTCACTCTCAAGATCCACCTGGCTGGTGGCCTCATCCAGAATAATGATCTCGGGATCGGTCAGGATCGCTCTTGCCAAAGCGAGTCGCTGCCGCTGCCCGCCTGACAGTTTGCCGCCACCTTCACCGATGACTGTGTTGTAACCATGCTCCAGTTTGGATTCGATAAACTGGTGTGCTTTGGCTTTTTGGGCTGCCGCTTCCACTTCCTGCATGGTTGCATCACGTTTTCCATACTTCAGGTTGTTCAGGACCGTATCGTCAAACATGATGGCGTTCTGAGTGACCATGGAAATTTTTTCACGCAGCTCCCGTTTCCGCAGCGTGGCGATATCGATGTCATTGATCAGCACCGTACCACTTTTCGGGTCAAAGAAACGAGGAACCATCCGCGCCAAGGTACTCTTACCACAGCCGTTCGGACCCACCAGCGCCACGGTCTGGCCGCCAGTGATGGTTAACGAGACATCCTTGAGAGTCTGCAAATCAGACGTGTATCCAAAGTCGACATGCTTGAACTCGATTTTCTGGATGGTCTCAGGTGTTGGTGCCGGGTTTTTGGCTTCGGGAAGATCGGGGTCACGATCGAGCAGCTCATATATCCGGTCTGCTGCTGCGGCTCCACGTTGAATAACGTTAAAGACATCAGCGATTTTTCTGAGTGGATCGCTGGCGCCAACCAGGAATGCGAAGAAGGTCATCATGTCCCCGAAACTCATCGGGTTGACGCAAATCTGAATGCCCAGCAGATGGGTCTCCTGGTTGAGTACCAGGTAGCCTCCGGTCAGGATAGCCAGTCCTACGATCGTCATTCCCATGATTTCAGTGGTGGGACGCGTCATCGAGTTGTACTTGGCGATATCCATCGCCTTGAGATAGTAGCGTTTGGCCGAATCGTGGAATCGTTTGCGTTCATAGGCTTCCATATTAAAAGCTTTGACAGCTACGATGCCTTTGAACGTTTCACCAATTAATCCGTACATCGATGCCATCTCCTGCATCGCTTTGCGATTGGAGCGACGTAGTGCTTTGGAGAGGTAGCCCAGCAGGATGGCTGCGAACGGAGTTACCACCAGGCAGAGTAGTAATAAGCGCCAGGAGATGAGGGCGGCTGCGACCAGACAGGTTGCCATCTTCAGTGGTTCTCGTACCGCTTTACCCAGCAGTTGGTAAATTCCCTGAGTGACCACCTCGGTGTCATTGGTAAAGCGACTCAGTAATTCTGTTGACCGATCATCGTGAAATGATCGGACAGACATCTTTAGTGTCCGTCGGTAGAAGTCTTTTCGCAGATTGAAAACAGCCAACTGAGTAAACCGCTGCGTCAGAATGATGTTACTCATCAGGATCAAATCTTTGAGAATCGTACCGCCGATCATCAGGCCCACGACGATCACCAGCGTGTCAAAGGCGTTATCAGGTAGGTATTGCCTGGCATAGGGCAGCAGACGTTGGTGGATTCCCATCTCCTTCTGCAGACCGCTGATCTGGGTTGTTATAAACGACCTGCTTTGGTTATCCGGTGTGGCTTGCAACAGCTCCTGTTTCTCTACCAGCTCGGCCTCCAGCTCGGAAATGGACTCGGTGAGATACTGCGGGACGGACTTGCCTTGAAAAACAACTTCCACCAGCGGATAGATCGTACCGATGTTGGCACTCCAGAAGAGTGCTACCAGCAGGCTGCAAAGTACGATTCCAATGCACGTTATGCGGTATCGCAGCCCAATTTTAACTGCTCTGAAGAAATTCCGCATAAAGGTACCTACACAGGTAAACGTGCTGAAAATGGCCTGAAAACGCTGTTTTTTAGCAGATTTGAGGGATTCATCCAATATCGAAGTTCAAGCCGCATCGTAAGGATCGTAATTGATTTAACGATTTGTTCAACTTTGACGCCTGGGGTGGCCGAAGAAAGGAACAGGGATTTTTATGCCCCCATACACTATCGCATGTACTTGGCCCTTCATTGAGTCGGGTGTAAGTACTGAAAAATGGGAGTCTCAGGAGAGAGGAAATGAAGCGGTTTTTAATCTTGGGTGCCACCTGTGTGGCTCTGACAACTGTTGGCTGTGCTCAGCGTCCAATGCGCACCAGCCAGCATCAGCAAATGATGCAACCGCCGATGCAGGCTGCACAAGCCAGTGTGCAATCTTCGGGTGCTCCATCTGGCTATAGTTACCCGCAAAATCAGTTGTTGCAGAACGCCTCGCCAGCTCCGGTAGGAACGCATGCGTACCCCTACTACACGACGCGTTCGCCACGGGACTTTTTGCAAAGCAATCCACCCACCATTGGACGTTAAGCAGAAAGCCAGAAATACAAAAAGAAAAGCGAGGCCGCCGAGCCTCGCTTTTTTTACGCGATCGATATCACAGTTGATTCTTAATCTGTGAATCGAGCAGCAACGATGGAAACGTTCTGTCCGCCAAACCCAAAGCTGTTATTCAGAATGACGTCACATTGTTGTTCACGAGCCTCGTTGGGTACGTAGTCCAGATCACAGTTTGGATCCGGGTTTTCGTAATTGATTGTTGGAGGCAGAGTGTTGTCCTTGATAGCCATCAAACAGAGGATGAGCTCGGTGGCTCCGGCCGCCGTAATCAGATGCCCCATCATACTTTTGGTGCTCGAGATGGGTGGTACCGCCGCTCCAAAGACCGTTTTACAAGCTAATGTTTCGACTTTGTCATTTACCTGAGTGCTGGTGCCGTGAGCATTAACATAGTTGACCTGAGACGCATCGAGCCCCGAGTCTTTGATGGCCAGAGACATGCAGCCGATCGCACCTCGGCCATCGGGGTGCTGGTCAGTCACCCGGTAAGCATCAGCAGTACTACCGTATCCCTTGATTTCACCGTAAATCTGCGCGCCTCGGGCTTTGGCATGTTCCAGTTCTTCCAGGATCATCATGGACGACCCTTCGCCCAGAACAAATCCATCCCGCAGACGGTCGAACGGACGTGACGCGCCTGTTGGATTGTCGTTGTTCTCGGATAAAGCACCCAGAAGATTGAACCCGGTCACTCCTGATGGGTGAATCATGCTGTGTGTCCCACCAGCCAGCATGACCTCCGCGTCACCTCGGCGAATCTGCGCCGTCGCTTCACCAACGGCTTGATTACTGGCAGCACAGGCTGTCAACGTATTGGTGGATGGTCCCTGAATATTGAACATGGCACAAATATGAGCGGCGGGCATGTTCGGCTCGTTTTCCAGCTCACGTTCAAAATTGAATGCTTCGTAGGCGGTGGCGATGTAATCATCGAAGTCGATATCGTCCTCGGTCAACCCGCCCGCAATACTGCTCATAAACGAATTGAAGTGCTGGAATCCTTCGCCAGCTCCCAGGTAAATTCCAAATCGTCGGGGATCGACTCCGGCATCCAGAATGCCTGAATCGGCGATGGCCTGATGCGCTGCACCCGCTCCGAATTTCGTATGCCGCCCCCGATTGGCCCAATTGGCTGGATCGTCTCCAAAGGCATCTGCATCGAAGCCTTTCACTTCAGCACAAAACTTGGTGGGAAACTTGCTTGCATCAAAGATGGTGGTCGTAGCGACTCCCGACTGACCTTCCTTGATATTATTCCAGGTTGTATTCAGGTCGTTACCCAATGGGTTAACCGTCCCGATTCCAGTTACGACTACGCGACGTGTCATGCGCAGTTTATCCCTTCTTGACGATGCTGTAACGATTTATTGATCGTTTGAATTGAACTACTCGGCATACTGTTCCACTTAAGCGAGGAGATCCATGCTGAGAGTATTCATTGGATTCTAACCGAGCACCCAAAGTGATGAAAACCACGATTCGTAGTTTTTTGCTGCTGGTGATCCTGAATCTCTGAAGGTTGGTGACAACTTAGCACGTGAAATCAGAGTGAATCCACTGCGGAGGTGAAAATGGAGGTAACAGAATCCAACCATCTGTCGAAGGGTATGCAGAGAGGATCGACGAGAATGTCGACAAGACCATCGAGAGCGGACTCAGCTGGCGTGTTCCATGGCGGCTTCGGCGTCCAGCATAAACTGGGGAGGAATCATCGGCTCGCCGTCCGGAGTGACTCCAACTCGATACATGTCCAGCCCGCGTAGCATGCAAATGAATTCTTCCGGATAGAACTGCTCGACTTTGGAGAGTTCACCGCGGAGGCAGGCAAAGACGAGATTCACTTCGGCAATCAGCTCGCCATTGCGATGGACCTCGCCCATGATAATACCGCCGTCTTCCCGTATATCAGCAACCGTCGCCGTGTAACGCAACGAATCACCGGGAACAACGACGTCATGAAAGATTGCTTTGCTGACTTTGGCCAGCACAACACTTTCCGCAAACTGGTTTTTTTCACCCACGAGCAACCCGCCGGTCTGAGCCATTCCCTCAATAATGAGCGAATTGGGCATGACTTGAAAACCAGGCCAATACCCATGAATGTGCTCTTCGGCTAACGAGACATTCTTCACGCTGATAGCGCGCGTCCCGCTAATAAACTCTTCGAACCTATCGATCCAATACCAGCGCATAACTCAACCCAGTTGATCAATCAGTGACGAAAACCTGCTACTAGCTGGTTTTACCTTCGATGTATTTGCAGAGATCGCCAACGGTCATCAGGTTACCAAAGTCCTGAACACGTGGGTTACTGCTGAAGGTACTCAGATCAATAAACGGCATGCGTTCACCGAGAGCAGCTAAACCGGCTTCGGTTACATTGCCGTCGGAAACAAATTCGTCGTTGGTAAGAATGTCTTCAGGGAACAGTTCGCTTCGAGGGATTTCGATGCTGAAGTTCTGCTCCAGATTGAAAACAATGTCCAAAAAGTCAATCGATTCGGCACCCAGATCACCTACTAAAGTGGCATCGGATGTTACTTCGTCGTCATCACATGCAAGTGCATCGATCAGAATCTCTTTGACGGAATCGAAGATTTCATCAGAAGTCGGCATTTGTGTTGTACTCCCAAAAACCTACTTATATGTATTAAATGTGAATCCTACACCGGTGTTGGATTCACGGAAAGTTGTCTTATCGGATCTCTTACTGATTCAGCACTTCTTCAGCTGGGTCATACAGTAAGGCAAATTGCTGACGTAGCTTGCGGGTTGCATAAGCATCCAGACTGGCACGGTCAGGTTTTCGATCTCGGATATTAAATCGCTCCAGCAACAGTTTGGAGGAGACAGCTACATCGCCATCCACTTCTCCCGTCGCTTTCAGCGTCGTTGTTGTTTCATCCTGCTTCAGGATTTCTGCTCGGATCGTCAATGTCTGTCCCGGAGAGACGAAGCCGGCATACTTTGTATTACGAGCTTCTTTCATGATGATCATCGAATGAGCAAAATCCTCGCTTTCCCGTACCAACCAGGCACTGGTTTGAAACAACCCTTCCAGCATCAGCACTCCCGGCATTACAGGAAAACGGGGAAAGTGATCTTTCAGGTATTCCTCAGCAATCGAGAGTGTCTTGATAGCTGTGATATCCGAACCTTTGTTAAGTTCGAGGATTTTATCTATCAAGATAAACTGCATGATTTACTGGTTGGTTAAGGACAGGATTTGTCATTTTACATGACCAACAATTCGTGGCACTTATAAACCACCTATTGGTCAAGTCTTAAATATAGTATTGCACTTTGAATCGCTCAACCGATGAATGAGTCGGCTGGCAAACCAAATCAAATTCTTATGGCTTTCCGGCATCGTTCCATCAAAAAGGGGACACAGGACGAGTTTGGCCACAAGTTTTGCTAGTTTGTCCAAGTTTTGCTAGTGATCGTCTCAAAAAGGATCGTACCTTTGGAGATGTTGTCTGTGAGCAGACCCTTTTACAGGCATTCCTGAAAGAAAGTGTACGATCGTAACGAGTGTGACGAATACGGCATTTATTTCCGGATACTTGCCCGATGTAAGTGGAAAAACACTTGGATCCCCGCTAAAAACGAGCCCGTTTGCAGTGTTGATTTTCTGCTGGAACGCCCAACAGCCTCGGCTTATCACTTCTCAATAACTAAATAGACCAGCAACGGACCGGATCAAGGTCGTTGCCAGGGCCTTGCCAGATCCTTGCCAGATCCTTGCTCGACAGGGAAATGGCAGAAGCTGAAAGAAAGGTAATTAACCTTTGGCAGCATCCAGAGCTTCCTGGACGGCGGGTTTAGGTTGAGCACCGATCAGTTGCGTCTGCGTTTGACCATCTTTGAAAATCATGAGTGTCGGAATACTGCTAACACCGTACTGCTGAGCCAATTCTCCGGACTCATCAATGTTGACCTTCACAACTTTAACGCTGCCAGCGTTTTCGTCGGCCAGCTCGTCGATCATCGGAGCGATCTGACGGCACGGACCACACCAGGGAGCCCAAAAGTCGACTAAGACTGGTTCTCCAGCTTGTAAAACTTCAGCATCAAAATTGTCTGTTGTAACTTCCAAAGCGTTGCTCATTTTGGAAACCTAACTCCTAAAGATTGTTGGTGAATGATCGTTGGCAGCGTTACGGTGAGTGCCAAGGACTGTACATCATTGTATGGAATTCTCTATCGGTGTAAATCAGACTGGCCGGCCTGACCGTCAGCTGGCGTAGGCGATCGAGAGTCCGATAATTCCGGCGACGACAAGAACTGCTATGCCGATTCCCCAGTAAAGAAACACTCGTTCAGCTTTTTCCGCTCGCTTTTCTGCCTGCAGCGCTCGCTTTTGCTTTGCCTCTACGCTGTTCTGCTCCAGCAATTCAAAAGACTCGTTACAGTGAGGGCAAATTGCCTCTTCATACAGCAGGTCTCTGGTCACCGCCAACACATGCCCGTTGGGACAGGCGATATGCAATTCGTCCTGATTGGCATTGTCACTGTCAAAGTCTGGAACATCGGATTCCTGATCGGATTCTTCGCCCGTATCGACAGTGACCTGATCGTCTGCCAGCTCTGTTTCACCCGTAACATCGGGGAAGACTTCCACTTCCTCCGCCAACACTTCGGGCTCGGATTCTGCAACGCCGCCCATCTCGTAACCACCCGTGGCAATCGGACCTGGAGCGGCAACTGGGGCAGCAGGCGAGACCGGCATGGCAACCGGAGGGCCAGCCGGATTGGGAGGAATTGCCATCGCCGTTACACAGACAGGGCAATTGACAATCTGACCTACGTCATGGTCTTCCGCTTCCAGCAGATGACCGTTGGGACATCGAAATTGGAATGGCATAGTTTAGTTTCCCGGCTTCAACTTACGAAGGATAATTTCCAAGCGCTCGGCTGTAACAATAGTCAAACAACAGTTCCCATTCAACGCGAGTTACCTGTTGGCAATACGTCCGCAGTGCGTTGTCACCAGAACCTGCTTGCTGACAAAGATCTATAAACGCATATGGGTCCCACTCACCATCACTTACCAAGCCATATCTGTCGTTGCCGCCTGCCAATGCAACGGTCTGTTCGGCAAGCGGAGCGAAAATGGGATGCTGATCAACTTTTCGGAACCAGTATTTGGCATTGGAGTAATCGCATTCTCGTCGGTGCATGATGCCATGCCAGAAACTTCCGTCGGCAGTATCGATTTGCTGACTGATCGAGTGCGACTCGTCGAGAAAATCGTTCCACAACCAGACCGCAGATAAGCAACATGCCGCCAAGTCATGGTCCACCACCGGCGAGTCAAAAAGGGTGTCAATCGTGGCTGCCTCAAGATCGGGCAGTAAATCCTGATTGGCCACTCCCTGGTCGATGGCAATGGTCCTGTTGGTGTCGATCAGTGCTGTTATCGCGGCGCCGTAACGGGAGGAGAATGTATTCACGCTTTTGTCATACCTTGAACAATGGTGTGGTCGGTTATGACCCTATTACTATATTCCGTTTCCAACCTATGGTTCGTCAACATCTGCTCGCCAATAGTTTAGTGCTTTATGAACCCAGCCATTAGCTGACTACCCATTTGACAGAGGCATTGGTAAACTACTCATTACCCCCTTCCCTTTCACCAAGTGGGTGTAAGAGGAGGTATTTTTACAAAGTACGATTGCTAACAGATTTTTTAACAAGTTGAGTGCTCCGTTGCGAGCAAACCACAGTCGCCATGATGACAGACGAGACGAATCCCCAGCCCGAATCCAATGAGAACTCCGAGCCTACTGATGCCGCAGAAGTGAATCAGGCAGCAGCCTCCGAATCCGCTCAGCCAGTTGCCGATCAGCCAGTTGCCGCTCAGCCAGTTACCGAGGCACCGTCTGAACCGGTGGCTACGGAAGGGACCGAGAGCGGCCGTAAAATCCAGATCGGCTCACGTCGTAACACTCCAAGCAAAGGTGACGACGTGCCTCGAGGTGCCAAGCCTCATGTGGGTGGTAAATTTCCATCAGTACCAGGTCCGGCACCAAACAAGGGCCCCGTGCCAGTTCCGTCGGTTCGAGATCAACTGCCTCAGGACCTGGAAGCGGAAATTGCAGCTGCGCTGGGAGATCAGAGTATTGATGATTTAATGGATCAGTCAACGCCGTCGTCATCCTCCCAGGTGGAAACAGATGATCGTCGTCGAGCGACCGTTTTACGTATCGACGCCAGTCACCTGTTTGTCTCACTAGGAGCGTCCAACGAAGGTGTTATTTCTCTGCAGGTGTTTACTGAAGTTCCAGAAGTTGGCTCGGACATCGATGTCATCGTGACCGGTTTCAATGAGGAAGATCAGATCTACGAATTGACGGTCCCAGGGGCCGCAGTTTCGGTTGCCGATTGGAGCGATTTGCAGGAAGGATCCGTCATCGATGTCACCATTACGGGAAGTAATGTAGGTGGCTTGGAATGTCAGGTGAACTCGATTCGCGGATTCATCCCAGCCAGCCAGATTTCGATTTACCGAGTCGAGAATTTTGACGAGTACGTTGGTAAGAAGTTGCAGTGTGTCGTGACCGAAGTCAATGCAGAACGGCGTAATCTGGTCCTCAGTCATCGTTCCATTATGGAACGTGAGGCAGCCGAACAACGCGAACAGAAACTGGGAGCATTGGAAGTCGGCAGCGTTCATGAGGGAACGGTTCGTAGCGTGAAAGACTTCGGCGCGTTTGTCGATATCGGTGGTATCGACGGCTTGATTCACATTAGTCAAATGAGCTGGGAACGAGTGAAACACCCGAGTGAACTTGTGAAAGAGGGTGACAAGGTTCGAGTTCGACTGGAGAAGATCAATCCTGAAACCGGGAAACTGAGTTTGTCATTGCGTGCCATGCAGGCCCATCCCTGGGAAGGGATTAATGAACGATTTCGAGTTCGCGAAGTTGTTTCCGGGGTTGTCTCCCGCATTGCTGATTTCGGAGCGTTCGTGAAATTGGCGGCCGGCATTGAAGGACTCGTCCATATCAGCGAACTGGCTCATCGTCGCGTGAGCGTGGTGAGCACGGAAGTGAGTGAAGGGCAGGAAGTCTCCGTCAAGATTCTGTCTGTTGACGTACCTAATCAACGCATTGCATTGTCAATCAAGCAGACCACTGCCGCTCCGGAAAAGAAGACCAGACGGGATACGGAAGAAGAACTGCCTCCTCGCGAATTGGCAGTCAAACGGTCTGATGCTCCACTCAAAGGAGGCCGTGATCGTTCTTCAGGCGGTGAGCAATTTGGGCTGAAATGGTAATCGTCTCTACCTGAATTTCCGGTTGCGTACCGGCCGCTCCTTTATGAATTGGTAATAGAAAATGTCTGGTTTTGATCGATATGATGCCATCGTGATTGGTGGTGGCCACAACGGTCTGGTAACGGCAGCGTATCTCGCTCGGGCAGGAAAAAAAGTCTGTGTCCTGGAACGTCGTCACGTGCTTGGCGGGTGTGCTAACTCGGAAGAACTTTGGCCAGGCTATAAAGTCTCCACAGCAGCTTATGTTGTCAGCCTGTTGGAAACGCAAATCTTGGAAGACCTGCGTCTGGCTGAGAATGGTTTCAAGATTCTTCGCCGAAGTCCCTCTTCTTTTACTCCCCTGCTGGACGGACGCAGTTTGACACTCGGGCCAGACATGGCAGCGAATCAGCAGCAGATCGCCCAGTTCAGTAAAGCTGACGCAGAGCAGTACCCTCGTTATTGTGAGCAACTCGAACGAATAGCTCAGGTCGTGGAGCCGCTGATGCAGCAACCGGCTCCCAACCTGTTGCCACTGCCTGGAAGCTGGAGAAGCCGCAGTCTGACTTCCAAAGTCAAGGATTCAGCACGACTGTTCAGCCTCTACCAGGCATTGGGTGAGTTGGGAGAAGATCTCCCGGATGCCATGGACCTGTTAATGGGTGCTGCCCGGCCAATTCTCGAAAACCGGTTTGAAAGCGAAGTCTTACGCGCCACTTTGGGGACAGATGCGATCATCGGCAGCTTCCAATCGTTATCAGCGCCCGGCTCGGCCTACGTGCTGCTGCATCATGTGATGGGGAAGGCTGGCGGCCAGCGTGGAGTTTGGGGGTATGTGCAGGGAGGTATGGGGTCGCTGTCTGAGGCAATCGCTTCCGTTTGCAAGAGTCTGTCGGTCGATATCTATCGGGAATCCGAAGTGCGGCGAATTCTGGTGGAAGACGGCAAAGTAGTTGGTGTCACTCTGGAAGATGGACGTCTGCTGGAAGCACCTGTAGTCGCCTCCAGCGTCGATGCCAATCTGACGTTTAATCGATTGGTGAAAGCTGAGCATTTGCCTGAACGGTTTTTACATGCGGTCAATCGCATCGACTACAGTTCAGCGTCCATGAAAATCAATCTGGCTCTCAATGAGCTCCCGCAATTCAATTGCAAAAAAGGAGAGGGTGCTGGACCTCATCATCATGGGACAATCCATATCAGTCCCACAATGGGATATATCGAACGAGCTTATGCCGATGCAGTTGCCGGTTGGCCCAGTACCGAGCCGGTTCTGGAGATCACCATCCCGACCAGCCTGGACCCGACAATCGCTCCGGAAGGCAAGCACTTGATGAATATTTTCGTACAGTTTGCTCCCTACGCATTGGCGGAAGGAAAACACTGGGATGAGATCAAGGAAGATTTTGCCGATCGCTGTATCCAATTACTCGCCCGTTATGCTCCGAATGTGCCCGAGGCGATAGAGCATCGGCAAGTGTTGAGTCCATTGGATTTGGAACGTGAGTTTGGATTGACCGGTGGTAATATCATGCAGGGCGCGATGTCACCGAACCAACTCTTCTTTAACCGCCCGGTTACCGGATGGGCAGATCACCGTACTCCCCTGCACGGCTTGTATCTCTGCGGAGCTGCCAGTCATCCCGGAGGTGGCGTCATGGGTACCTGTGGTCGTAATGCCGCCGCTGCGATCCTGAAAGACAGCTAGGCGAGGCGGTTTGATGGCAGCCTCCAGCCCAGCCAGCCCGTCGGCTCACCACGATTCGTCTGCCGGAACGGAAACGCGTCGTAATGTGATCCGAGCTCGGTGGATGATCATACTGGCTGCGATCTTGTGGAGTACCAATGGTTTTTTTGCCAAGGCTCCCTGGTTTGAAGGATGGCCTGGATTTGTGCTGGCCTTTTGGCGAGCTTTGTTTGCCTGTGCAATCCTGCTGCCGATGGTACGAAAACCGCAATGGTCCCTGCGACTGATTCCGGTCACCCTCATATTTGCAGCCATGAACTATACGTACCTGACGGTGATGGAACGGTACGAAGCCTCCAATGCGATCTGGTTGCAGTATACGGCGCCGATCTGGATTATTACTTTTGGAGTTGTGTTTCTGAAGGAAAAGGCGGTCTGGGGAGACTGGGTGATGGTGATCTTTCAGATGATCGGCGTACTCGTCATACTTGTACCCCAGTTTCAGGATGATACGCTGTGGGGACTGACTCTGAAAATTCTGGTCGGGTTTACGTACGCACTGGTCGTCCTCTCACTTCGCTGGATGCGGGATTTTGAGGCTGCCTGGGTGGTCGGGATTAATCATGTCTTGACATGTGTCGTCTTTTTGCCGTTTGTTGTCCATGAAGGTACGTACCCCACACAGATGATTCAGTGGGGAGCTCTGGTAGCATTTGGAATGCTGCAGATGGGCCTGCCCTACTGGTTGTTTGCCAGAAGTGTCCAGCATATACCCGGTCACGAGGCAACCGGGATTGTTATCCTGGAACCTGTCCTGGTGCCCATTTGGGTCTACCTTGCCTGGAGCCATCTGGATAGTTACGAAAGTCCGGGACCAAGCACCATGCTTGGTGCATTTTTCATCCTCCTGGGGTTGGTGATTAGATTTTTCAATGAACGAAAGACCGCTCGCCAGTTGCCGTTGGCAAGCTAAAATCAAATGATGCAATCCTCCAACGATCATGATCCTCAGTTTTCCGAAGAACGGCAGTCTGTCATTACCGATGCGCATATACGGGCTGCGGCAGAGGAGATTGCCAGGATGTCTGATACACGTCCGCCCGAGGTAGGCAAGCCACGGCTGAAAGTGCTAAAGCCACTTTTCTGGTTGGTGGTGACACTGCTGAGTGTCTTCTTTGTAGCTGCTTTAAATTTCATGCCCATGTATTACTGGATGCCTTTCGGTTTGGGAGAAGCTCAGGTCGATGCGATTGGATTACGAGCAACGATTTTGAAGAACTTTGATCAGGGACTCATCTATATGCTCTGCTCCATGGGGATTCTGTTGTCTCATGAGTTTGGCCACTATTTCACAACACGCATCTATAGAATCCCTTCGACTTTACCTTACTGCATTCCCTGCCCGATCAGCCCCGTGGGAACGTTTGGAGCGGTGATTCTGATGGATGGAAGGCAAGCCGATCGGCGACAGATCTTCGACGTTGGATTGTCTGGACCAATTGCAGGACTCGTTTTGGCCATCCCGGTGATGTGGCATGGAGTGAGTACGCTTGATTTAAGTCAGCCAGGTTATGGCCCCTTCGAAATTGAGTTACCTTTGCTGGTGCAGTGGATGTACCAGTGGAGTCATCCCGGACAAGTTGCCCCCGATACCGTTGTTTTCTCCCAGCTGACTCCGACCTTTGTTGCCGGATGGTTTGGGCTGGTGGTGACCGGACTCAACATGGTTCCCATGGGACAGTTGGACGGAGGACATGTTACCTACTGCTTGTTTGGTAAGGCCGCTCATTGGCTTGCCAGAATTCTGATGGTGCTGGTGATCGCATATCAGGTCTACATGGAATCGATGATGTTTATTTTGATGATCATCATGATCATGGCGATGGGACTCGAACATCCGCCCACGCGCGATGACTCAGTCAAGTTGGGGGGCGTCCGCTGGGTGATTGGCCTGGCTTCTCTGGCGATCCCGTTTCTCTGCCTGGCTCCTACGATCATTAATGTTCGATAGCTTCGGATTCACCTCCCGAAACTGTAATTGGTATTTCCCCAGATCCCTATTTTTGTTATCTATCCCAAGTTAAACCGTTCTGTTTTTACATAGTGAACGAATGATTTGGGGGAAATCGACATGAATTCGTCTACTACTCGCACGGTCCTCACAGGCCTGCTGGCCGTAGCAATGCTCGGAGGTTCTGGTTGGATCGTCTATTCCAAATGGCTTGGCGATGGATCCGTTGCGGGTGTTAATGATACTGATGCAGACACTGAAATCACCGGATTGATCGATCCTGACGAGGTTCTCATTGCACAGGATATCTCACCTCCCACCTCCGATGATTTTGATCGGCTGAGCATCACAACCGATGCCTTCCCCGTGTCGGGCAATTCGGATTCCAATCAATGGCAGGAATCCGGTACGACAGCTTTAGACGTTGGCGAGAATTCTGGAGAGGTGCCAAGCGGAGATGAGTTTGTTATCGGTGACGACAATCCAAGCGACGCAGTGACTACCGACAATGGTTTCGAAGAAAGTGATTCATTTGTCATCGGCGATCAGTCGGCTCTTGAGTCCTACACGGCAGATGCAACTGCAGGTGAATTCGTGGTCCCCGACACGGAATCAGAAACTGGTGACACTCCGGTTGCTCCTGTTTTCGATGAAGATACTTCCGGTGAATTTCAAATATCAGATCGTGTTCAAGAAGAAATCGTAGATCAGCCCAGCCCAGTTGAGTCCGGTAACCGGGAAGAGTTCTCTATATCAGATATTCCGGCAGTTCCAGATGAATTAACGACCGATTTGCCAGAGCAACCGAATATTCCGGTGGATCTGTCGGATGCTCCTGCTGTTCCAAACGAACTCGAAGTTCCCGATGCATTGAACATTGCCGACGAACCTGATCTTACTCCGTTGCCATTACCAGGTCAGGAGTTCAACACGCCTGATTTAGATCCTGGGATTCAGGGAATGAGTGAGGCTTCGCTGACAGCACAACCAGGAAGTTTGCAGCTGGAAGGGCAACAATCGCCATCGCTGACCGTCGAAAAAGTGGCTCCAGCCGAAGTACAGGTCAACCGTTCCGCCGTATTTACCACTCGAATCAAGAACACTGGTAAAGTGGCAGCGCACGGAATTCGCGTGATTGATTTTGTCCCCGAGGGTTCGAGACTTGAAAGTGCTCACCCTGCCGAGTTTATTCGGGCCAATGATGGGTCGCTTCAGTGGAAACTGGGAACGCTTGAACCTGGGGACGAAACGACCGTCTCCATGAAATTGGTGCCGTTGGCTGAAGGAGAAATCGGTAGTGTAGCTCGTGTCTCCTTCGAGGCTCTGGCGTCTGTGCGTACCGTGAGCACTCGCCCTCAACTGTCTATCAAGCAGACGGCACCGGAAAAAGTGCTGATTGGTAAAAGTGTGTTGGTGAATGTGACAGTTGCCAACCCCGGTAGTGGTGATGCGACGGGCGTGGTATTGGAAGCTGATATTCCTGCCGAACTGTCCCACGTTGCTGGGAATGAACTGGAATATCCGATTGGTACATTACGTTCGGGACAGCAAAAGCAGGTTGCTCTCAGATTATCAGCCAAAGCAGCGGGTGTCATTTTCAACACCCTGACAGTTCGAGGAAACGGTCAAATGGAAGACCGCAGTGTTCAGCAAATTGAAGTTGTGGCTCCAGATGTCCAGGTAGGTTTGCGGGGGCCGAAGATTCGATATCTGGATCGGGAAGCGACCTATGCAGTGGATGTTGCCAATCCTGGAACCGCTTCTGCGAAAAACGTGAAACTGGTTGCGTTTCTTTCCAAAGGGTTGAAGTTTGTTTCAACAGATCATCTCGGAGAGTATGACGCTCGTGAACATGCTGTGTCCTGGAATCTCGAGGAATTACCACCTAATTTTCGGGACTCGGTAAAATTGACCGCCGTGGCGATTGAACCGGGAGAACAGAAGATTGTTCTGGAAGGTACAGCCGATCTGGGAGTCAAGGATAGCTTCGATCATATAGTGCGAGTCGAGTCTGTACCGGAGCTCGAGTTTAGTGTGAAGGATACGGCAGATCCGATTGAAGTGGGAAGTGATACGACCTATGAGATCAAAGTGGTCAATCGTGGTACACGTACTGCCACCGGTGTTCAAATCTATGCGGCCTTCCCGGCAAGTTTGCGAGCAATACAGGGTGGTGGACCCAGCGACCTGAGAATCGAGGGGCAGAATGCGCTCTTCGCTCCTCTCGACCGACTGGCACCAAACCAGGAAGCCGTATTCCGAGTGAAGGCTAAGGCACTTGGAGCGGGTGACAATGTCATCAAGGTGCAAATGATCTCCGACGATGTCAATGTGCCTGTCACCAAAGAAGAGAGCACTCGCATTTACAGCGACAACTAATCAGAGCACTTCGCTACCACCGAATTTGTTAGTCTCTCCGGGTAGCTCATGAACTTCTCACTGCAGTGGAAGGTAAGCCCGCGCCATATTTGGGAGCGGCATATTTCTGTCTCAATACTTTGTAAACTAATCAATGATACAATCTGAGGATTGCGTTGAGGTTAATTCTACAAATCAATTGAGCTGAGAACCCATGAGCCGCCCAACCCAGATTTTCCCACTACTGATTCTTGTCCTCGGCGTGGCCGTGGCATGGCAGGCAGATGCTGCTCAGCCGACCTATCTGGGTGTGACTCGAGCTGGAAATGGTATTGAGGTGACAGCCCCTCCAGCTTTTTTCGACGTGGAAAACAGTGCTGTCAGGATCCTGGTTGTAGGTGGAGCGTTTGGAAACCAGACGACTGACACGGTAGCTAAACTTTCTGCCAGGTTGAAGGCGACCGAGCAGCATTTGTTTGCGTTTTGCCCGGATCTTTACCCGGACGAGCCAGAAGCAAAGCCTGTTGATAACAAACTCGAGAAGGAATTCTACCGTTCTCCTACCAATCCAGAGTTTCAATATCTGGTTGGTTGGGCTGCCTACCATCTGGTCGATACCATCGTTGTACTCGACAGCTCATCAGATCATGAAATCGTGCTGAATCAGGAAGCTGCATTGAGAAAGTATCGTCTTCCCCAGTCCGCAGCAGAGAATGCGAGCTGGCAGACATTCGTGGATGCAATTTCAGGCGGCAGTAAGTATGTGGGCATACCTTTGGAAGCAGTGGTTCTGGGATACGAAAATAATCTGGAACGAGCCACCGAGTCGTTGCAGATCATTGCTCAAACGAAGGGCAAAAGTGCCACTCGTCTTAGTTTTGAACAACGCGCCATGGATTCAAAACTGGCCATCGAACAACTCTTGAACGTGTATGGCCGGAAAATGGACAGTATCTCCTACATCCCTGCTCTGGCAGTAATGTCCCAGCTGACCTGCCAACGACTCGGTTTTGAAAATGCGCTGGGGGGCGAGGCGACTCAGAAGATAGTGGAACCATTGCTTAAGAGGCCGCTGCCAACCAGTGGTTCCGGTATCGCCGGAAATCTCGTATTTGTCACGCACCTGATGTATCCCTTGTACTCAGATGAATATCAACAGGCTTGTCGCGAACGTATCTGGGACGTGGCAGAGTTATATGAAACTAATCAGACAGAATTCGAGGGGTATCGTATGATGCCGTTTCATTCAGAAATGAGTGATGCGGTGTTTATGGGCGGGCCCCTGCTTTCGCTGGCCGGCAGTCTCGGAAAATCACAATACTTCATTGGTTGTCTGTCTCATCTCGAGGCCTGTGCCAAAATGAATCAACTGGACAATGGACTCTACCAGCATTCGCCGCTGGATCCGGCTGCTTGGGGACGAGGCAATGGTTTTGCCGCGTTAGGAGCGTCGATGAGTTTGGTTCAAGTGCCGCCAAACACCAAAGGCTGGGAAGATTGCAAGCAGCGATTTGAGAAACATATCCAGGCGTTGGTTAAACATCAGGATGTAACAGGCAGCTGGCATCAGGTGGTTGATCGTCCCCAGAGCTATCCCGAGTTTACTTCGACATGCATGATTGCCGCTGCAATTAAAATAGCAATCAACGGTGGAATTCTGAAAGCAGAGGACTATGACCAGATTTTGCACAAGGCTGAACTGGCGACTCTGCGACGCATCGCACCCGATGGTTCAATCAACAATGTCTGTACTGGCACAGGAAAGCAGAAAGACCTGCGAGCCTACTATGATCGAGAAGCATTACAATCACGTAATGATCGGGCAGGTGCGATGGCGTTGCTGTTTTTAACTCTTCAGTATCAGGACAAATGGCTTCAAAAAAATGAACAGTAGGTTTTCTAGCAGTATTCCAGTTCTTTCTTTGTTCCTTCTCGTTGGATGGATGCCGTCGCTGGGCGTTCAAGCCGAAGAAGCGTTTCCTGTCGTCGCGGGAATGAGTCGGGAAGCAACGGGAGAATACTCAGGGCAGAACGGAAATGTTCTGCTTACTGAGTTAAGCTGTACTGCCTGCCATAAAGCACCGGCGAATGAAACTCTGAAGCCCAAGGGAGGCCCAAAACTGACCGGGTTGTTTCATCGTGTTCAGGCTGACTGGGCCGCTGAATTCATTGCAAATCCTGCAGTAGTGAAACCGGGGACGACCATGCCCAATGTGCTTGGCAGATTACCGGACACTCAACGTAAAAAAGTAGTTTCCGAATTGATTGCTTTTCTGCAGTCGTCACGCCAACCGATCTATCCGCCAATCAAGGAGGATAAGAACGGTGATCCAGGAGCAAGTAATGCAGAACGAGGTTATGAGCTGTTTCACTCGGTAGGTTGCGTCGCCTGTCACGACCCGGACGTGTCCGAGAAATTCCATCAACTGAAGAAAGAAGATTTTGAAGATAACGGACTCGTTGGTGTGGGACCTCTGTTAACCGAATGGGCAGAATCCGTTCCGCTGCCCAACCTGTTTAGAAAGTACTCACATGATTCGCTAACCAAATTCCTGCTCAACCCACGGCATATTCGCCCAGCTGGCAGGATGCCTTCGCTGAAACTTAACGTCGTGGAAGCGGCTGATATTGCCCACTATCTGCTTCGAGAGAAAACAGTAACGACCACTCCGGCTGAGCAGCAGCCTGACGAGCAGCTGGTGACACAGGGAAAAAATCACTTTGTTCAGTTTGGGTGTATTGAATGCCATCAGATAGACGGTGAATTTAATAACATTGACCGGCCGGTTTACAAACCGCTCGCTGCCGAGCTTATCACAGGGGGCTGTTTCGACGACAGTGCTGCCAGAAGTCCGATTCAGTACGGTCTATCGCAGCAGCAACAACAATTGCTCAAAAATGCCATCTCCACTCAGGTACCCGAGACGGGGGAACAATTACTGCATCGCAAGCTTGTAACAGGGAATTGTTATGCCTGCCATCAGCGGGTCTGGTCTGATAACCAGTCGGTGGGAGGTCCAGGAGCACGGAGGTTTACTTTTTTCGAAACGGTAGGACACGTGGACTTCGGGGACGAAGGTAAGATTCCTCCTCCCTTAACACAGGTTGGTGCAAAAATCACTGAAAAGGCGCTGCAGGACATCTTCCAGGGTAAGCTCGATATTCGTCCGCACATGCAAACGCGGATGCCCCTGTTCACAGAAGATGTGACGAATTACTTGCCCAAACTGTTGAAGGTATTGGATGCACCTCGGGAGAAAGCGCCCCAAGTCGGTAGCGAGATTCCAGAGAAGGAATTGATCGAAGCAGGTCGGCAGCTGGTAGATAAAGGTTGTGTGCAATGCCACGCCATCAATGGTAAACGGATGACGGGTGTGGTTGGTGTCGAGATGGCAGAACCAGCGCAACGGCTTGAAGAGGATTGGTTAAGAGCGTTTCTGCTGGATCCCAACTCCAAACGGCCAAGAACCCGGATGCCAAATTTCTTTCCGCAGGGAAAAGCCTCCGTCCCCCAGATTCTTGACGGCAATATCCAGCAGCAGGTAACGGCAATCGCGACTTACCTGAATCACAGTCGCTCAGCCGACCTGCCCGACAAATTGCTTGCCGATGAACAGCAGAGTTTCGAGTTGGAGCCTGACAAATCCCCGATTCGCCTACGAACATTTATGCAGAATGTGGGTACGCGAGCAATGGCTGTTGGGTTTCCTGAACGAGTTCATTACGCCTATGACCTCAAAGAAGTACGGCTCGCCTTAGCATGGAAAGGGCGTTTTCTGGACGCTCATGGAACATGGTTCAATCGTTTCATCCCGTTTGCAGCTCCTTTAGGAGATCAGCAGATTACGTTGACACAGGGTGTCGCGTTGGCGAAGGCGGGAGGAACCTGGCCCACCCAGGCTAGCGAGGCAAATATCCGGTATCTCGGCTACCGAATTGCCAAGCCTCCCAACACAACTCCGACCTTGCGTTACGGCAATGATCAGATCGTTGCCGAGGATACATTGCGGCCAAAGGATTCAGGATTTGTACGATCGGTCGAGCTCAAGGGAGAAGCCGATGGCTGGAGTCTGCTTTTGGCGACAGCTCAACAATCGGTTCAACAGCAAGGGAACACGGTGACGGTCGATCAGCGTCTTAAACTGACGCTGGAGTCAGATCATCAATTGGTGATTCAAGATGGGCATGTTCTGATGGACCTGAAGCCGGGCAGTCAGAAAGTGGAGGTGACATACCAATGGTAAGAGTTAGCTTTTTCCTGTTACTAACGCTTGTTGTTGCTGGTCCTGTGGTAGGGCAGCAACGTGAAAATGATTTCTACCGTTTGGAAACTCTGGTCTCCGCGCAGGCTAAAACGCATTCCAGAGATAAACGTTGGCGTCCTGATACGAACGAAGTTGTGCTGGAAGTGACGGGAATGACGACCCTGGATGATGACCGTCTCGCCGTGGCTATCCGCAAAGGTGAAATTTGGATCCTGTCCAATCTGGATGGTGACCCCAGGAATATTGAATACTCCCTCTTTGCCGACGCGCTCCACGATCCGATGGGACTCGTCTACAAAGATGGCACTTTCTATACTGCTCAACGCGCCGAACTGACGGCCATTCGTGATACAGATGGAGATGGATACGCCGACGAGTATGCCAATGTTACCTCGGGTTGGGGAGTGACTGGGAACTATCACGAATACAGTTACGGCCCCAAGTTTGATTCACAGGGGAATTTTTGGGTAACGCTGAATATGGGTATGGGGGACCATGCTGATAACGGTGACGATCTCTGGAGAGGATGGGGGATTAAGATCTCACCCAATGGCAAGATCACTCCTGTTTGCTCCGGTATGAGATCTCCCAGCGGCTTCGGGGCGAATGCTCAGGGAGATATGTTCTTTACTGATCAACAGGGCAACTGGATTGCCACATGTTCACTTCATCACATGCGTGAAGATTCGTTTTTCGGTCATCCCTGGGGACTCCGCAGCCCGCATTCGGATCAGTACCCCACCACTCAGGAAGTTGAAAAAATATCGACAGGCGTACCGTGGCCTGATGCGTTGCCACGGATAAGAAATCTCAAGCCTCCAGCCGTCTGGTTTCCTTATAAAAAAGTTGGTCAAAGTGCGACCGATGTTGTGCTGGACAACACCAATGGAAACTTCGGACCCTTCGCTGGTCAACTGTTCATAGGTGAGTTTCGTTTGTCCGAGATCAATCGAGTCTTTCTGGAGAAGGTTGGCGGCGAATATCAGGGAGCCTGCTTCCGATTCCGCAGCGGATTCGACTCAGCTGTCGTACGAATGGACTTCAACGAGGAAGGTCAAATGTTTGTCGGGCTCACCAACCGTGGCTGGAGTTCGCTCGGTTCCTCTGCTTATGGTTTGCAACGTCTTGTCTGGACTGGCAAAGTACCTTTTGAGATCAAGGAAATGCGAGCCAAACCGGATGGGTTTGAACTTGAATTTACGCGTCCAGTCGACATGGAATCTGCCATGAACCTGAAGTCGTATCGGATGAAGAATTACACCTACCTCTTGCAGGCAAAGTACGGCTCGCCCGAAATATTGACTCAGAAAAATTCGATTCAGGATGTGAGTGTATCTGATGATGGGCTTACAGTTCGGTTGACAGTTGACGGTATGCGGCAGGGCTACGTACACGAGTTAACCTGTATTAACTTGAAATCCAGGCAGGGCGATACCCTGCTTCATCCGAATGGATATTACACGCTGAATCGCATTCCATCGCCAGAATGAGCACCCCGTTTGAGGGGGGCACCAAAGTCTCCCGGTTCTGAATGTCGATACTAGATTTGGATAGTGACATAATCTGACTTGTGGTAAGATTAGAACATGAGCAAAAAACAAAAGATCAGTCGTAGAAGTGTATTGCAGGCCGGCGGCGGGCTCCTGGGCGGGCCTGGTTTGGCCCAGTTGCTGCAGGCACAGGAAAAGGCAACGGCAAGTTCCAGAGTGGATAATCCGGCGGTTATCTTTGTCTGGCTTCCGGGCGGTCCTCCTCATATGGAGATGTACGACCTGAAACCGGATGCCCCGGAAGACTACCGTGGTATCTACAAGCCAATCGGAACCAAAGTTCCCGGTATGGAAATCTGTGAACTGTTTCCACTTCAGGCCAAGGTTGCTGACAAGTTTAATATTATTCGCTCGGTTCACCATGGATTTGCTGATCACGGTGGTGGACATAAACGGTTCCTCACCGGTCGTAAGCCTGCTACTCCAACTGGATTTGTCAACGACGCACCCTGCGTTGGTTCGATCGCTGCCAAGAAGCTCGAAGGCTATCGAAACCCAAAAGGTTTATGTAATTACATCGTGCTGGGCAATGGCCGAGTGAACTCTGTAGATACGTTCTCGTTTGGTTCCGCCTATCTTGGGAAAGAGACACATCCTTTTAATGTGTCGGGGGATCCGAATGCAGAGAATTTCAAAGTCCAGAACCTCTCCTTAAACGCAGGATTGTTTGAAGAGAGATTGAATGATCGAGTTTCCCTGCTGGGTGATTTGGATAACCTGCGGAAAGATATCGAAACCAGTGGCGTGATGGAGTCCATGGATACGTTCAATCAACGAGCGATTTCCATGATCACATCTCCTGAGGCGCACAAGGCATTTGACTTGTCTCACGAATCAGATGCACTTCGCGATCGGTTCGGACGTCATGAATGGGGCCAACGAGCCATCCTTGCTCGACGTCTTGTCGAAGCTGGCGTCCCCTGGGTATCGGTTGTCATGGAGAATCCCTATGTTTCGGGAATCAGGATGCCCGATTGGGGTGTCTACAACTGGGATAGTCATGCTGTGAACTGTCACCTGTTCAGAGATTCAGAAGTTCGCTTCCCGATCTATGACCAAGTAGTTTCCGCGATGATTGAAGACCTCTATGAGCGCGGTTTGGATAAACGAGTCATGTTGATCGTGACCGGAGAATTTGGACGTACGCCACGTATCAACGAACGTCCCGGTTCCAGAACGCAAGTCTTACAGCCAGGTCGTGACCATTGGCCGAATTCGATGAGTTTCATCGTTAGCGGTGGTGGTATGCGGACAGGTCAGGTTATTGGTGCCACCAATTCTCGTGGTGAAGAACCAGTCTCTCGTCCACTGACGCCGAATGATCTATGGGCAAGTGTCTACAAGCATCTGGGTATTAACTGGGAAGATGCCTACCCGGACTTCAGTGGAAGGCCCATGCCGATCCTGCCGTTTGGTGATTCGATCGATGAATTAGATCGAGTGGCTTAACTCAACACGATCCTCCAAAGGCATCCCTGCGAGAATGTTACTGCAGGGAATTCAGGTAGGAAAGCAGATCAGCCATTTGCTGTTTATTGATCTGTTTTTCCAGTCCTTCCGGCATGAAGGAAAGGCCAGTACTCTTGAGCAGGTCAATTTCTGATCTCAGCACTGTGGTGCTCGTGCCATCCGGTTTACGAACCGTAATGCTATTAGCACTTTCGTCAGAGATCATTCCGGTTGTACTACGGCCATCCAGATCGACGATCACATAAGTCAAATACTTGGGCTTCACTTCCCGGTTGGGATCCAGAACATTCAGCAGGACCGCATCGAGTCCACGGTTGCGAATGCCATTGAGATCCGCTCCGATCTGGTTACCGACATTTTCCAGTCGGTGGCAGGCTGAACAATGTTTCTTGAACAGAATTTTACCGTTGTCAGGATCCCCTTTGATTTCAAGCGATGCCTGATACTCCTTGAGGACCAGCTGTCGTGCTGCATTGGAAGCGCTGGCAAAGAGTTTGTTGACGCGAGCCGAAATTGTTTCATTGGGATGAGCTTTGAGTAAGGTAACTCGCGCAGGGTCGAGATCTCCGCGTCCTACCTGCCCGCTGTCCACGGCATCGAGCAGTGCCAGTGTCCATTCTGTTCTGGACAGCATTGCCTCGGCCGCTCGCATGCGAAGTGTAGGCCCCATCGTCGGCCAGCGCCTGATGAGAATCTGGGCAACTTCTTCATTGGTATACTCGCTCAAGGTTTCAATCGCAGCAGCTTTGATTTCAAACGACGCGTTGACCGCCAGCAATTCGTTGAGCAATCCTGACGTCTGTTCAAATTTGGCCAGTTGCAGATTTTCGACGGCCTGGACGCGCGTGGCAGCATCGAGTGAACTGTCGCCGGCTGACTTGAAAGCGGAGTCGATCAGTTGCATCAGAACGGCGGTCGCTTTACCGCTGGTTAACGCCAGTAATTGCTCTCGCTGAGCTCCCTGGACTTTGCTGACCAGACTTTCCAGCAATGGCATCGATAATTCCGTATGGGTATTCATGGTATGGATCACAGCAGACACTTCATGAGGGCGGTTTCTCAGGCCGATCTGACTGCATAACTCCTTCAGGAACACTAAACCATTGGCGTTGGATACGAAAGATTCCTGCCCGGCCAGCGTGACCAGTACTTTATCAGCACCGCGGCCCAGTGAACTGAGGATGGCAAGTCGCATCCATCGATTGTTAACATCCTGGATAGCCAGTCTGGCAAGTGTTTCGTTGCGGGAGCCCGCTAAAGCATTGCCAATGGAGAATGCTAGCTGGTATCGGACACGAATGTCCGGGTCATCGACCATTTCATTCATTGCGTGCAGCACGGCTGGAGCCTGGTTGCAGAGGCTTTCGGCACATCGCAAGGCATGCCAGCGGACAATGGGTTGTTCATCCTTCAATCCGGACAGCACGCTCGATTCATCCAGAGCGTTTAAACTCTGCAAATTGTACAGAGCCAGGTACCGACCGGCAGCCGTCTTGCTCTGCGTGACCAATTGTCGCAGAGGAGAGACAGCTGCAAGATCCTGTCGAGTCGAAAGCAGTCGACCTGCGGTATCCCGGTGCCAGCCGTTGGTGTGATCTAGCAGGGCGACCAGTTCCGGAGTACTTAAATCTCCGAGCTTTGGTGTCGACGAGACAAAACCTTTCGGAGCAATACGATAGACTCGTCCCTGGTCGTTACCACTGACAGGATCCAGATGCTTCATAAATTCCGGCGGAAGGAAAGCCGCGCCTTCAATCAATTCTCGCGAGATATCAAGCACATACAACGTACCATCGGGGGCATTCATAAACTGGACAGGTCGAAACCACAAATCTTTGGAAGCGACGAATTCCTTTCCCTCATCCGCTCGTTCCGCGATCAGTTCCAACCCTTTGGATTTCACATTCGCTCGATAGATTAGATTGTTCGCTACATCACCAACGATCAGGTTGCCATGCATCGATTCCGGCCAGGCGTCACCGCGGTAGATAGTGATTCCGGTCGCTCCAGTAAAAAACCCAAAGGGCTTTCCACCTTCATCCGAACCGCGGAATTGTTTGGTTCGACGCAGCATCGTTCGTAATTCTCGCCAGGGTTCTCCTTCACTGATACGGAACAGATGAGTGAATTTGCCGTCCGGCGCAATAGAGGTTGCTGCGTTGGCAGCCTGCATGACACTGTTTCGTGCCAGATAGCGATCGTCGTACATCAGCGTTTCTGCCGGAACGCTGTTCTGGCAGACGAACTTTCGTCCCCAGTTATCCATACTCATTCCATGTTGACCACCCCCACTGGTAAGCTCGAAAGAGGTAGGGTCGCGTGGGTCAAAGATGATCCCCCGGCCGCGTACGGAAACAGGAGTTTGATCTTCGGCGGAACTTTTAACTTCTCCACCAGAGAGATTGGTTGAAAGATGGATTCTGTTGTCCGGCCCCCAACGGAAGGAATTCAAATGAGCCTCGCCGGCCAGGTCACTTCCAAATCCGGAAAAGACAATTCTGTTTTCATCCGCTACACCATCTCCGTCCGTATCTTTGGCGTAATGAATATTAGGCGCTGCTCCGATAAAGACACCTCCATCCCAACAGAGCACGGCGGTGGGATATGGAATGTCGACGAGGAAGGTGGTCGCTTTGTCATATTTCCCGTCTCCATCGGTATCAACCAGTTGTTTGACGGCTCCCTTTTCGCCAGGATCCTGTTTAGCCGCATAGGCGTTGTATTCTGGCAGTTCACATACGTACATCCTGCCATCTTCATCAACGTCGATGGCTCCTGGATCCCTGATGAGTGGTTCGGTTGCTACGATCTGTACTTCAAAGGCAGAGTGGATTTCAATCTTGGCTTTGGACTCTTCCGGCGTCGAAGCGGGCAGACGGGGCATTTTGCTGGCCAGCTCATCGATTCGTTTGCTGATTTCCTCTGGTGTCTCCTTTGGATCCTGAGACAGAAGCGTGGCAACAGAGATCAAACTGAGGGAAATCGTTAGATAAATGGCGAAGAGGCGGAGCATGATCAGATCCAGTTGCGAATAAGTGCGTGCGATGAGACTACTTGATCTCTTTACTCTGTTTAATAAAGGAAATGACGTCAGCAATGTCCTGAGCCTTGAGATCTTTTTCCAGACCGACAGGCATGAGGGATACGCCGTTGGAAATCAGTTCGTCGATGTTATTGCGAAGGATGACGTCCTGCTTCCCTTCAGCCCGTTTTAACGTAATGCTGGTTGCTGTTTCCGAGGCAATGATACCAGTTAGCACTTTGCCCTGTAGCGTAATGACCGTATAAACATTGAAATTGGGCTGGGCTTCACGATTAGGATCGAGAATGGCAATCAGCAGGTCTGCAGCAGACTTGTTTTTCACGCTTGCCAGGTTGGGCGCAACCTGAGTACCGATCGAGCCGGCTTGATGGCAGGTCGAGCATTTTTTTGTGAAGACTTCTTTGCCCTCAGCGACTCGACCTTCCAGACTCAGTACCGATTGGAATTCCTGTACGACCTTGGCTCGATCCGTATTGGCTTCGTTTCCAAAGAGCTGCTGACTTTTTGTTCGGATGTTACTGTCGGGGTGTCGCAGCAACAGCTGTTTCTTATCAGGTTCCAATTCCACTCGCTGAATCACCCCTTCCTCAATCGCCGTCAAAAGGCGTTGTGTGTTTTGTGGGGACTGTATAAGTGCATCCACGACTTCGCGACGGACAAGCGGACTATATCCCTTCCAGCGAGTAAACAGGATTTCTGCCAGAGTTGGTGCATTGATGGCTCCTAGCGTCTGTACCACTTGAATCTGAAGAGCCTGGGGTGTTTGCGGGTTCAGCAATCCTTCCAGGGATTGAGTGGTGGCAGGTAGATGAGAGAAGGCGAGTAATTGAAGTGCAGCGATTCGGTGGGGTAGCTCAGCTTTGGCGTTCAATGCTTTTGCTTCGGCATTCTGAAACGATTGCCCCAATCGATCAGCCAGGCCCTGCGGCGCTGCGGCCGACCTGATGATCGCACTGAGCGTCATACCGCGGCGGTTCAGGCCTTCCCCCAATCCACGCAGGACCAGCGGTTGTACGCTTGCAGGCAATGCCGCCGTATTCCGGAGAACGTTAAACGTAAGCTCGTCGCGTTTGTCGGATCCAACAAGAACGGACGATTGAAGTGCTATGGAGGCTAGTTGAGGTTTTCCCTGGCCTGATTGCAGTAGTGTCAGCAGGAAGCGATCAGAATATTTTCCCACTGAAGAGAGGACAGCCGTACGGATTTCTGGTGTTGAGTTGTTCGCCAGAGCCAGTTCGGCCAATGTGGCAACGGCGTGGTCCGGTAACGATTCCCCAAGTGAATATGCCATCTGAATACGAACATGTTCGCTGGGACTGGAAACCAAAGTGCAGATCTGCTGGACAAGATCCTTGTGTTCTGCCAGCAGAGGTTCGGAGAGTTTAATCGCATGCGCTTGGACACGTGGTTCATGGTCACGTAACCCGGCTAGAAGATGAGCCAGCTTTAAGGATTTGAGTCCATGCAGTGCGTAAAGTCCATGCAGTCGTCCAAGTGACGAATTCCCTCGGAGAACCAACTCGTCCAATGCCGGTACGACAGCATGATCCTGACGTTCGACCAGCAGTCGCTGTGCGGTGTCCCTGTTCCAGCCATTGGTGGAGTGGAGCTGTTGTACCAGTTCCGCGTTGGTCATCGCTCCGAGATCTAAAGGTTCACGGATCTTCATGTCTTTCCGCACAACCCGGTAAATTCGCCCCCGGTCTCTGCCACTGGTCAAATGCAGAAACTTCTTGATCTCTTCGGGAATGGAGTAAGGATGCTCAACCGTCTCTCGGTACATATCCAGTACGTAGAGTGTTCCGTCGGGAGCGTTAAGGAAGTTGACTGGGCGAAACCAATTGTCGGTGGACTGAATAAATTCGACTCCTTCATCCGCTCGCTTACTTGAGTAAACCACTCCTTCCGAATTGACGATTTTGCGATGAACCAGATTACCGCCAACGTCTCCCACAAATGCATTGCCCAGATATTTTTCAGGATAAGCGTCCCCCGCATAAATCGTGATACCTGTGGCTGAAGTAAAGAACCCTACTGGGTATTCCGTGGGAACGACCCCCGCCGGTTTCGAGGGGTCGAGTGGAATGAATTCCCAACCTCCATCATCATTGATGACCAGACGATACCCTTTGTCGAGTGCTCGCCACTTCTGCCTCACGATTCTCCAGGGTTCCGGCGGGCTGAGGCGGAATACCCGAGCACTGGCGCCATCAGCGGCAACGCTGCGGACCATCCCTGATGCCACCAGATAGGGATTCCGAGTGATATAGTGCTGGGGATGGATAACCTGTTGAATGTGATTACTGTTACTGCAGACAAAACGGGTTCCCCAGATGTCTCGCGAGTGCCCGAATTGCAGTCCACCGGTGACCGTTTCAAATACTTCAGTCCTGGGATCAAATCGTAAATCGACGCCACCTACTGGAAACAGAGGTTTCCCGCGATGCGTCAGTGTCTTTGGATTGCGACCAGCGGCAAAGTAGATTTGATTATCGAGTCCCCAGATAAGTCCATTGGTTACCGACTGTACATTGTTGCGGCCAAAGCCTTCCAGGATCACTTCCCGGACGTCCGCTTTATTATCACCGTCGGTATCCTTCAGGTAGTAAAGGAACTTTGGTGCGATCACGAAAATCCCACCATTGTAGGGCAGGACGGAGGTGGGCCAGCTGAGCTGCTCAGCGAAGATCGTACTCTGATCCATCTTCCCATCCTTGTCCGTATCTTCCAGCATACGGATGATTCCGGCATCCTTTAGTCCGCCACCGGCCGGGTTGAGCTGCGTCGGTTCCTGAGAAAAGGGATAACCATGCATTTCAGCGACAAACATGCGGCCATGTTCATCGAAGCAGGCGGCTACCGGGTCTGAAACAAGTGGTTCGGCAGCCACAAGTTCCAGTTCAAAGCCGTCTGCCACTTTGAATGTACTCAACGCATCCTGGGCAGGAGTGTGAGGGATGCGAGGCATGTCGGCTTCGGTGACAGTGCGTTCATTTTGAGCTTGAATGCTGCCAGTCTGTAAAAGCAGAGCAAGAACGCATGTTGCGATCGGTAGAAGTTGTCTCATCGTCCCGTGTTAGCTTCCTAGGAGTTGTTTGATTCCGGCGGTCATCACGTCGTCCACACTCGGTTCACAGAATGCGACACTGACTTCATATCCCAAAGCCGGATATTCTTCTTTGATGGGTAAGTACCAGGGGCCTCCGTCTCCGTAGGCTGCGGTTGCGACGAATAACTCTGGAGCCAGTTGTTGAGCCCGCAGCTGATATTCAATGAATGACTCAGCAGGCAAGTGGATTGTTGCGAGGTCGTTGATCGCCAGTGAACTCAGAATAATTGGTTGCTTTCGTTCAACCCGGTTGAGCCACGCCAGCATATAGGATGGTCGATTCCGACTGACGACACTTCCCTCTTTATTGGAGATGACTTTTTCAAGATCCTGTTTATTGAATGTACTGCGAACTTCCGGCAGAATCTCGACACTCCGCCAACTCACCGTTTCTACCGGATTGACTTTGGTATTCTTGAGCGACAGTCGCATTCCGTCGTAAATACGCTGTGCCAGAATGGGACGTACCTCGTGGCTGCCATCGTTATATTTGCCGGCTGAAACGTTGCCTGCCGCACCAGTGAAGTAGATGTGATGACAACCGGGCTCTTCTTTTTGAAGTTGCTTGCGTGCGATACCGACAAAGTCGCTCGACACTAACCCGTCGCCGTAATAGCTCATTGGGTGCGTGGCATAGTAATGCAGGGAGGCGATCCGTTTGTCCTGATGGTAAAACGAAATTGTTTTCAGCATCGGGTCGATTGTCCCCTCTGTCATCGCCCGCAGTTTTGGATCTCGGCAACTGCTTCCTCGCATCGCTTTAATGACACCGTTCTCGTCGCGATAGATACGGCGGTTGGAAGCCACTCTGTCGACTTTTCCTTCACCCTGCCCGATATGTGTCACTGGCATGGCACTGCCGAGACTTTGCTTGGCAGCTTCGGAAATTCGAGCAATACAGTCATGGAAATAATCGACCATCACGATGTGAGGCAGGTCGCCCTGGGCATGGACGATTTCCTGAGCTTCGAGGCATGCGAAAGGAGCGTTGTGCTGATGGACCGAATGGATCGCGATTCGTTCAGGCGTTGAACCAACAGCAGCTGCGATCTTTTCCCGCCATAAAAGATGACCACCGTTGGCCAGGGCTGTCCAGTCGATCGCCAGTAGCACCATCGGTTTGCCAGCACCTTGTAAAACAATGCCGTGGGCTTCCAGTGAATCGGTAACATCGACGACAGGTTTAATCCAGCCGCCGCAAAGCGAATGTCCTTTGGGTGGTGTGATATCGACCGTGAAACTCGATAGTTTCAGAGAGACATCCTGATGAGTCTCGGCTTGCAGGGATTCTGGAAGCAGCCTCCAGACAGTGGCAGCCGCCAGAGATTGCTGCAGGAACTCGCGTCTTGGTGTTGAGGTAGACATAACCGGGGACTCCATATCGAATAGTTTGGTCTTCTTCATTCTAATGCACGACTCAAGGCAATTCAGCGTTTCATGCCGATTCATGTTCACCAACCAGGGAGGCTGCTGGACAGACGCAGGGTAAGCATTCGTGCACCCGATTGCTGGTCCGGTAATATAATGAAGCTGGAGACAAAGGCTGCCGTTTTGCTGGTGGTCACTGAAGATTGCAAGTTTTGGAAGTCGAGCAGCAATGACAGAGCAACGAAGAATTTCCCAGATTTCACGACGCCGGTTTGGTCAAGTCACTTCTTCTGCAGCAGCGGCGGCTATTGCCCGCCCGGCGATGGCTGAGAGCAGGAAAGCTTCTTACCAGCTGAACTATGTTTTGTCTTCAGCCATGTATGGTGAATTTCCATTGAAGGATATTTTGCCTGAAGTCAGCAAGGTGGGCGCCAAGGCGATTGATATCTGGTGTCGTGTTCACGGAAACCAGCGCGAGCAGATTGATGAGATGGGAGACGATGCGTTTCGAAAGATGCTTCGCGAACATGACGTCGAGTTGGGTGTGAGTACGCGGTATCCGCTGGGGCCTTTTGGGCTGCAGCAGGAGATGAAATGGCTCAGTGATCTGCAGGGGAAGATTGTATTGTGTGGAACTCGCGGGCCACGGGAGCCACAAGGGGCAGAAGCGAAAGCCGCAGTGAAAGCTTTCCTTGAACAGATGAAACCTCATGTCGAAAAGGCTGAAGAACTTGGTGTAACGATTGCGTTGGAAAACCATGATCGACAACTTCTGTATCATCCGGATTCGCTGAGATACTTTGCCGAATTCAATCGTTCCAAACATCTTGGAATTGCACTGGCCTTTCATCATTTACATAAGTGGGAGCAGCAGATTCCGCAGCTCTGTCGGGAACTTTGCCCTCAGCATGTACCATTTATTTATTTTCAGGAGCATAGCGAGGGAATCAGAGTGAAGGCTGCGAAAGAAATTGAGATGCAGCAGCTTCCCGGATTTGGTGGCGGATTGGATTACGTGCCGATTGTGAAAGCGCTGAAAGATGTAAACTACAAGGGGTATGTTGAGATCTTCATGCATCCTGTTCCTCGTGGTATACCGATCTTACCGACTGTAGCGGAAGTAACAGCAGCCATTAACAAATCCCGCGCATATATCGATCGTTGCCTGAGCCTTGCCTAGGGTTGCGGCAGGCCCGAGTGGATACTGAACTATGTATTGATGGGAATGGGATGATGAGTATGGGATGATGGCGTGCTCCAATCGAAACTTCCTGGAAAACGTGCTTCATTGAATTACATGACACTCGTTATTCGAAGTATTACCGTGAGCTCGATAGTGCCATGGTTCTTAGCGAGATTGAAAATGAGAATTTTTATAGCGTCCTTGTCTGCCTGGTTGTTGTGCTCTCAGCTCAATGCACAACATATCATTTGTGCTACGGTGCCCGATTTAGGTGACCTGGCCCGCGAAATTGGTGGTGACAAGGTCGAAGTCATCACGTTTGTGAAGGGGTCAGAAGATCCTCACTTTGTGACTCCCAGACCTTCCTTCATTAAAGATCTGGCTCGGGCTGAAGTATTCATACAAAACGGGCTGGAGCAGGAAGTGGGTTGGGCTCCGCCACTTCTGCAGCAGTGCCGTAACAGGAAAGTTCAGCCTGGCGGAAAGGGCTACATTGATGCGTCACGTATCATCAAACCGCTGGACGTACCCACGGGGCCGATTTCAAGAAGTGAAGGTGATGTCCATCCGGGCGGAAATCCGCATTATCTGCTGTCACCCATCAATGGCCTTAAGGTTGCACGTTACCTGAAAGTTCACTTCAGTTACTTGTGGCCGAAGGAGAAGAAATACTACGAGCAGCGATATGATGATTTTGCCACCAGGTTTGGCCAGATGCTGATAGGTGAAAAACTGGCTGCTAAATATAAAGATCAGCAGCTGGATCAATTGATGCAGCTGAAATTTCAGGGGCAACTGACCGCCTACTTGAAGCAGGAAGACGAATATAAATCTCTCGGTGGGTTAATGGCCCTGGTGGAACCGTACAAGGGGACCAAACTGATCGACGATCATCCGATGTGGGTCTACTTCTGCCGCGATTTTGGATTCGAAGTGATTGGTCACTTGGAGCCGAAACCGGGGCTGCAGCCAACTCCCGGTCATGTCGCCAAAGTCGTAAAACTGGTGCGCAGTGAAGGGGTCAAGGCGGTTCTAGCCAATGCTTATTACGATCCTCGTCATGCTCGGTTTATCGAGATGAACACGGATGCCAAGGTGGCGAAGATGTCTCACCAGGTAGGAGCACGCGAGTTTGCTGGTTCGTTTCTGGAAATGTGTGGCTACAACGTGCGTGAAATGGTGAGAGTGCTAAGAGATGAGTAGTCCTCAACCGCCCACCATGACGCCTGTGGTAGAGGCAACCAAGCTGAAGCTGGGGTACGGTCGCAAAGTTATCCTCCGCGATGTAGATCTCAGGATTGACGCAGGTCAGTTCTGGTTCGTTGTGGGAAAGAATGGTGCCGGAAAGACGACGCTGGTGAAATCGTTACTGCGGCAGCTGACTCCCATGGAAGGAACGTTGGTTTTTGGTGGAACATTTTCTGATCATTCCCAGCTGGGGTTCGTACCTCAATTCAATCAGTCAGAAGATACGTTACCTACGACGGTCGAGGAATTCATTTCCTTGGGGGCTGTAGGGTTAAAGTATTCAGCGGCCCAGTGGAAAGAGAACATGCAGTACGCCATGGAGCGTATGCAGCTGACGGAATTGCAGGGGCAAAGTTACTGGAGTTTGTCAGGTGGGCAGCAGCAGCGAGTGCGAATTGCACGAGCCCTTGTTCGTCGCCCTCAGGTGATAATTGCTGACGAACCGACCAGTGGATTGGATGTTGATATTCAGCGAATGCTGTTACAGCAGTTAGCGGAATTGAATCAGAGGGATGGAATTACGCTGATTGTCGTTTCTCACAATCTGGCTGCTGTGGAACGTTACGGTACTCACTGCGCGTTTGTGAATGATGACACCGTGCGTATTCTGGAACGCGGTGCCTTTGATCAGTTGCCAGGCTTGTTTGGGGAGGGTGTCTGATGGATTCCTCTTTCCTGGAAGATCTGGCTTTTAACTGGTCTCTGTACAACAACATGTTTGTGCAGGGGCTGTTGATTGCTTTGACGCTGGCCACGATTGGTGTTCCGATGGTGGCTCGAAATCAGATTTTTAAAGGAGCTGCCATTTCATCAGCCTCGACACTGGGGATTGCATTGGCACTCATGATCGCTCAGTACTCCTCCGTCCATCACCATACGCCGGATGATATTCATGCTGACGAGTGGTTGCACTCGGATAGCTTCAAGACAGTCATGGCAGTACTGGCTGCCGTGATTGCGTCACTCGTAGTGGTCGGACGCGGGAAAAATCAGAATGCCTATGAAGCTCGTATTGGCTGGATCTTTCTCTTTTCAACCGTGGCCGCCAATCTGCTCGTTGCTAACAGTCCCCACAGTTTGGAAGAGATCCACCGAGTGCACTCGTCCAGTATTCTGGGGGCTGTGCAAAGTGAAAATATTTTGCTGGCAGTCGTAAGCCTGTTGACAATTGCGCTGTTTGTGAAGACCTGGCGGACGCAGATGCTGGTGGCCACCGATCCGGAAATGGCTGGTGCCGTGGGGGTCAAGACGAGTCGTTGGCAGTGGGCCTATGCAATCTGGTTGGCAGTTTGTATTGGCCTTAGTATCCGGTTTTCCGGTCTGATATTCACATTTGGCATGTTGGTTTTACCTGTTTTCGTGGCGCGTACTATCTGTCATTCGATGCGTGGTGTGTTGATCACGAGCCCTATCGTTGCAGTCACCTCTACCTTGCTGGTATTCATGGGAGAATTGATCCCTGGTTGGTCGACAGGTTTTCCGTCGGAGCAGTTAACGATCTTTGTGATAGCGATGTTACTGATCCCGGGCACGCTCATAAAACGCTACCGCTAGTTCAGTAAGTACTAGCAGCTCGTCGGTGAAGCGAATTGGTGCTTACGATCAAAAAGGTTTTTCGCGTTTCCCAGACTTATGTTCTGATAGAGCAATCAGACGCTACGACTGAGCCGCAAGTGCACAACGTATGCGGTAGGTAACCTTGTCATAGAACTCAGAGGGCAGCGGCCCCTTGGCAATACTGGAAATGTTCTCTTCCAAATGGTCCTCATTGCATGTACCTACAATAGTTGTGTCACAGTGAGGATGACTGATGGTGTAACGGAGGATTAATTCGGCACAGCTCATGTCGTGCGAGAGCAACTCATCCAGGTTTGCCTTGTTCCAGACATCGAACAGGGCCGGACGATCGATTTCAGCTTCTGGACCTCCGTGTGCAATGCCCCCGCGAACGATGACGCCAGCGCCACTCTGGGCTGCGGTCGTCAGCAAGTCATGATGACGTGGATCCAGGCAGGAGTATGGCATCTGGAAGGTGTCGAAGACGCCTAATGCGATCATGCCGGGCAAATGGGGAAGTGAGCTGGAAGCACCAATGAATCGGATGAGTCCCTGGGATTTAAAGTCGAGTAGCACGTCGATCAGACCTGCCTGTTGAATCGTCTCGGCATCTCCACCATGAAACTGGAGCAGGTCAATGTAATCGGTCTGCATGCGATCCAGACTGGTCTCGATATTTCGTTGCAGGACTTCCTTCGTCCAGGTGTGTTTGACTTCCAAATGGTCATCATGCTGGATGTAGTCGCAACCACACTTGGTTGCCAGATAGTATTCGTCTCGTCGTGAACTGATGAATCGTCCAATCCGCTCTTCACTGACACCGTATTCCGGCGAGGTATCAATGAAATTGACCCCTTTGTCCAGAACCAGATTCAGAAACTGATCCGCCGCGCTGTCGTCAACAACACGTACGCCCCACGTCGCTGGCCCGCGAAGCCCCATGCTGCCGTAGCCCAACTGAGTAACTTCCAGATTGGTTTTTCCGAGTGTGCGTTTAGGTAAATCGGGCATGAGAGTATTTTTTTAGGGGGTCAACGGCAGACTGACGCGCGGCTATGCAAGACTTGCCAGAGCTTCGTTGAAGGTGGAGCTGGGTCGCATGGCGGCGGCAGACTGCTCGTCGCATGGGTCGTAGTACCCGGAAATATCAACTGGGCTTCCCTGCACCGAATTTAGCTCGTTTACGATGGTTTCTTCGTTTTCAGTGAGCGCCTGAGCCAGCGGAGTGAACTCGGTTTTCAATTCGTCACAGGAGTCTTGTTCTGCCAACGCTTGTGCCCAATACAAAGCCAGATAAAAGTGGCTACCACGATTGTCCAGTTCGTGCACTTTGCGCGAGGGGGATTTGTTGGTCAGCAGATACTGGCTGGTTGCCTTGTCCAAAGCTTCTGCCACAACTTGCAGTTTGCCATTGGATTGCTTCTCGGCGACTTCTTCGAGTGAAACGCCCAAGGCGAGGAATTCTCCCAGGGAGTCCCAACGCAAGTGGTTTTCCTCCAGGAACTGCTGTACGTGCTTGGGTGCCGAGCCACCGGCCCCGGTTTCGTAGAGTCCACCGCCATTGAGCAGAGGAACGATGGAAAGCATTTTGGCGCTGGTTCCAAGTTCAAGAATGGGGAACAGGTCTGTCAAATAGTCACGGAGTACATTGCCGGTGACCGAAATGGTGTCCAGACCATCCTTGCACCGCTGGCAGGTTTCATTCATGGCTTCGACCGTGGAGAGGATAGCGATGTCTAGTCCCTCTGTATCATGCTCAGGCAAGTACTGTTCGACTTTCTGGATCAGGTTGGCATCGTGAGCTCGTGAGCTGTCGAGCCAGAAGATTGCTTTGGAGCCTGTAGCACGAGCTCGACTGACGGCCAGTCGTACCCAGTCACGAATCGGTTCGTCCTTGGTCTGGCACATACGCCAGATATCCCCGGGTTCAACCGGATGCTGCATGAGTACATTGCCGTTTGCATCTTTGACCTGAACCGTGCCAGCTTCTGCGATCTCAAACGTTTTGTCATGTGAGCCGTATTCTTCCGCTTTGCGAGCCATCAGGCCGACGTTGGAGACATTACCCATCGTTGGCACGTCGAAGGCACCGTTGGCTTTGCAAAAATCGAATACTGCCTGATACATGCGAGCGTAGCTGCGGTCAGGGATGATCGCTTTCGTGTCGTCCAATTGTCCATCAGGCCCCCACATTTTTCCGGAGGCTCGCAGGCAAGCAGGGACTGAAGCATCAATGATTATGTCACTTGGTACGTGGAGATTGGTAATGCCCTTATCCGAATCCACCATCGCCAGTCGTGGCCGTTTGGCATAGACAGCATCGATGTCCGCCAGAATCTCGGCCTGCTGTTCTTCTGATAGTTCACCAATCTTGCTGTAGAGGTCGCCGATTCCATTATTGGGATCGACCCCCAATTCATCCAGGACAGCGGCATGCTTTTCGAAGACGTCGGCGTAATAGACGCTAACGACATGACCGAAGATCCGGGGGTCGGATACCTTCATCATGGTCGCCTTCATATGCAAGGAAAGCAGCACATCCTGTACTTTTGCATCGGCGATCGCTTCGGTAATGAAAGCTCGCAAGGCAGTTTTGCTCATCACTGCCGAGTCGATCACTTCACCCGCTTCGATTGTGATTCCTGACTTGAGTACGGTTGTTTCTCCGCTGGCCGTGGCCAATTCAATGCTGACGTCACTTCCGTCTTGCAGGACGTGAGACTGCTCGCTACCAAAAAAATCACCTTCCTGCATGTGCACTACATGGGACTTGGAATCTGCACTCCACTCTCCCATCGAGTGTGGATTGTTGCGCGCGTACTCTTTGACTGGTCCGGCAACACGGCGATCCGAGTTACCTTCGCGGAGTACCGGGTTGACGGCGCTGCCCAGTACTTTGGCATACCGGTCACGAATCTCCTGCTCGGCATCGGTCTGCGGTTCTTCCGGAAAATCAGGAACGTTGTAACCGTGCTCTTGAAGTTCGGCAATGGCAGCGGTCAATTGCGGAATGGAGGCACTGATGTTTGGCAGTTTGATAATGTTTGCTTCGGGTGTCTTGGCCAACGCTCCCAGCTCGGCCAACGCATCTCCCTGCTTTTGGTCATCGCTGAGGTTTTCAGGAAAGTTTGCCAGGATGCGGCCGGCAAGCGAGATATCCTTGAGTTCCAGATCGATCCCTGAGGACTTCGTGAAAGCCCGAATGATGGGCAGGAGTGATTGGGTGGCTAAAGCAGGTGCTTCATCGGTCTTGGTGTAGAAAATCTTGGTCATCGTTTTCCAGGTGGTTCAGGTGGTTCAGGTACGGCGGTGATAATGTGGATTGAATGTCAGAGTCATTCAATTTAGCAGTAGTTGTTTGGTCCAACAATTACCGACACCCGGTCCGATTTCATATCCGCAACGTCTGGTTGAATGGATCATATTGCTGTTTTTTCCTACGACGCACCTGTCTTTTCCCACGAGTTAAATTGGAGTTCAGCCAGAGGACCCATCACTTCTATTCGCGCTGTTTTCGTCTCACCACTACCGTTTTAAAGAGTTTCGCTGATAACCCTCTGATTTGAGAATTGGTCTCAACAAAGGGGTCTTTTTTCACACTTTTTTATTATAAAAATGGTTTTACAGGGTTTCCATCTCGATAAATCCAGTATAGACTTCTCTTATTGAAACTAAGTATCAATAAGAGAAGGGTTTTTAGAGGCTGGGCGTGATAGGCTATTTCTCCTTTTCCTGTTTGGTGTCGAGATATATTTAGACTCAAAAATCTATGAAGGATTCAAAGAGATGAAACGTTCATTTAAGAGAGCTGGTTTTACGCTGCTAGAAGTGCTTATGGTTGTGGCCATGTTGGCCATTGTAGGTGGAGCGATTATTGCTAGTTACGGTGGTTTGGAAGATAAAGCCGCCAAGGGAACTGCAACTCATTCGATTGCTGCTGTCACAGAAGCGATGTTGATGTATAGAAGTACTGAGGGTGGACTTCCTAACAATCTGGAGTCGCTGGCGGCCTGTACTCCTACAGGAAACGCTTACAATGCTGCCCTGGTTGATAATGTTGCTACCGGTGGATCTGGTTATGCAAAAGCAGGTCATCTGGGAAGCAAAATTGCAGGTAAGTTTACTCTCGCTGCTTTAACCGCTGAGCAGGAAGGAGCACTTCGCTCGGCCGGTATCACATCGATCCGTTATCTGGATGCGGCTGGTAACGGTTCTGGAACCGACAATGCTTTAACGATTCAGGCTGTGGGTGGAGTAGCAGCCACCGTCGATGCTATCGAGGCCATCTCGATCCCGCAACATGCTTTTTCTGTTCCTCGTGGAGCTAATAACAATCGTGGGCGTGGTTTTGCGATGACCCTCAGCGGAACGACAGCTCCACAAGTCATGATTTGGAATCCTGGTACAGATGGGTACAACAACGTCAAGGTAGGTGGCAACCCTACTTCCGTTCTGGTCGGACTCGGTGTCGGTAACGAGAGCTCACTGGTTGGCCAAGGAGTCTTTATCAATTTGCAACACGCTCCGTTCTACGGAAACGTTGGAAAGCACGAATACAATCACTACGTCGCCTTGATTGATGTCAGCGTCAGCCCTGCAAGGCTGGTTGCTGTTGTTGATTCACGAGGTGACTTCCTGGATGAAGAATTTGCTGAATCTACTGGCCAGAAACTCTAGTCAGCAGTTGATGCAGATATATACGGCGAAGAGCGTGTATCTGGCTTTGGCCGGATACACGCTTCTGTATTGAAAGTAGCGGCAGGCAAAGATAGTTCTACCAATGAAGCAGCCAACCAGAGAAAAGATGCAGCACCAATCCTCAAGTAAACTCCGTTACTCCAACGGATTTACTTTACTGGAGGTGTTGATGGTGGTTTCGCTGCTGGCGATTGTTGGCGGAGCGATCATCTATTCACTCGGCGGTGTTCGCGAGAAAGTTGCTCAGGATCTTTCGAATTATGAAGTGAAAACGATTCATGAAGCGATTCGTCAATTCAAGCAGGATACAGGCTACTATCCCAAACAGGGACCATTTGCATTGTTGGGCAACGGGGGAGTGATCGATCCGGCCAACGCTGATCACTGGCCATCATTTCTGGCAACGGCAACGGCTGTTGAAAGGACCAAATGGTTCAATCACCCCGCCAACTTCTATCAGTTGGTATTAGTTTCCAGTCCGTTACAAAACACCGGGCATGCACTGGCCGGTTTTAACAGGCAGACATCCAAGGGATGGCGAGGGCCTTATCTAAAGGACGGAGTGGTTCGAATTATTGTTGGAGATGCAGCCGAGTTTGATCCAGTCGGTAATGCTCACACGCCAGCGACCTGGACCAGCTCGACCTGGAATCCGATGGGAACGCCCGTCGTCAACAATCTGGTATTCGTCTGTGATGCCTTTGTCGGTGAAACTTCGACTATCGCCGTGCGTCAATTTGGGGAGCTCGACGTGTCGACAGGTCTGTATGGCACACCTGTGACCCAATTCGGTCGGCCCTATTGTTATTTTGCATCCAATGCATCTGTTTGGTTAGTCGGGATGGGAGCTGACCGGATCTATCAGGGAGGCAGCGCTTCATCGGATGATGAGCTGGCCTATTTGGTGGAGTAGTTACAGATGATCCGAACTCAACCTCTCCAAAGAATCCGCAGACAGACCAACGGTTTTACTCTGTTAGAGCTATTGTTGGTTGTCTTTATCATGTCCATTCTGGCATTTAGTGCGGTCTCGCTGACCGAGTCGTTGGACTCCAGTCAGGATCAATTTCGCTATGAACGAGCCAGACACCAGGCCAGTAAACTGGAGCAGGCTATCGTAGTGCAGACTACGGGCGAGCGATCAGTGCGCGGCTTTGTTGCTGATATGGGGGACCTGCCCGATCACATGACAGAATTGGCTTTTGGCGTCGTAGATGGTGATCCCAATGACACCGTGTTTATGGCAAGTCAAAACGTCACGCCGGTTTTTGATCCTACACCGGATGCCAGCTTCTATTCTAATGCCAGTGGTGATGAAATCATTCTTTCGACCTCGTTGAACGTCATCAAAGGTTTCCGCGGGATGGCCTTGCAGACGGACGAAGCGATCCCTCGTCCGTTTTACATGGGTGCTTACCTTCCTCTGACACCCGGTACGACTCTCTATGAAGGAGCGAACAAGCCTCGTTTCGATGATGGTTGGGGAACCTTGGCTCCTGCCGGCAGCTTCACCAAGCGGAACAGCTACACGCCCGTGGCATCCAACGGCCTTGGAAACGACGAATTGACGCACGGCTGGAATTGGACTTTTCCTGGTGGCTCGGAAGCCACTCTCCATATTTCCTCGTACGGAAAAAATGGGATCCTCGGCGGTACAGATTATGACGAGGATTTGATTCTTGCAACCATCAATGCAGATGACTGGTCTGTAGATAGTGCCGCCGTCCATGTCGAACTTTTCAATGATGCGTTCGAAGTCGAACGAGACTGTTCGGACTTACGTCCCTTTCTACTGGTGTTCAACGCAAAAATTCAAAGGTGGCGAGTTATCCCCGGGCCTCTCTTTGGTTCGATCAGTAACGGCGGTGTTTCACGTATCGCCTTTGCGACCGGGCTTCGCATCCCCGCCGGTAACCATATCCTGCTACTGGCCAGTAACCTCAATTCAGTTACCACGCCGCTGGCCTTGTCCAACGAAGTCCAGGCAGGGGTCACAGGTTCCACGCAGCCGGAAATTCAACGGCTATTCGTTGCGGCGGATTCTCGGCACATCAAATACAAGTTGCAAGTTACCCTGCCTGATCCAAATGATCCGGTCAACCTTTCAGTAACGTATACAAATGACCTCTATGATCTCTCATCGATCAGCACCAGGATCACCGAGCTCAACAGTAAGTTTGTGGCTGGAGGAGGTGGTGCTGGGCAGTACGATACCGGACCACTCGAATACGTTGCCGACGACAACACGATCAAACTTGATCCAGCCGCCGCCACCAGTGCGATGACGAATAATCACGATCTGGCACCCATCCAGATCATTTTTGACCCAGCAGATGTGAACAATGTTTTGTTACGAGCGAAACACGTTGATATTCTTCCTGGGCAAACCAACGTGTTGCGGATGAATCTTTCCGCATTAACACCGTAGATGTAAAGAGAATTGGTTGAGTGAATAACTACCTTGTCATTATCGATGATGGCTTTACCTACCGCGGGATCATGCCCAGCGGTTCGGGGATGCCTGCAGCAGCACCTCAGCAGGGTGGACAATCCGCTGGTGTTCAGGTCTCCGCTGCCATTGAGTTGTCATCTGCTTTGCAGGAGTTCAAATCCCGCTTTCCCGGGTGCTCGCAGGTAATCGTGGTGACAAGCGAAGTGACAGCCGGAGCGATGCAGTTACCTCCAGGTGCTGCCGACGAACTTGGGTTTGACGAACTGAATCAGCTCGTTCAATTTGAATTGGGGACGCGTGTATCATTCAGTGAAGTGCTTTTGGGCGAAGTACTCCTGGGGCGAGGCGTCCTCACTCACGCGCAACTTCAGGAGCTCCTGTTAACTCAAAAAGAGAGTCGTCAAAATCAGTCTCCAGGTGGTTACCGGCAGCTGGGTGTTCTGGCCGTGGAAAAAGGCTATGCGTCTCAATCCGAGATTGATCTGGCTCTGGATGCGCAGCTTAGAATGAACGCTCCTGCGCAGGACGCTTTACCGTTGGCTGGAGTCGGTGCCGAGTTAAAACCATCATACGGTACATCCGCTGGAGTCGAAGTCGCGTTAACAACCGACGTTGTTCGTAATAAGTGGGTTTCCGGGCTGAAGAAAGTGGGCCTGCGCCTTTCCGCTTTGCTGCCGCTGGCAGGTGCCTCACGTTCAGCGGTCAGTCGCCAGTACCCAGATGGCACGTTACTGGAACTTTACAACCATTGCTTGAATGTCGTTCCGCTCGATGGTTCAGGTGCTGTCGAAACAATCCCGTTTGGTGGAAAAGCACTGGATGCTGAACAGCTTAGCAGTTTGCTTGCCAGAGTGAGTGGATCACCCAAAGTGATTTGCACCGCCAGTCAGGAATTGCATGATCTGGTGGTCGCGACGGGGGAACACTTAACTCCTGAAGTTGAATTATTTGACACTGGTCCCGGTACCGCCAGCCTGGATGGGCTGGTAGCATCCTCGGCTGTCTCCGCCGTGAATTCCCAGTCCTTCCCGGTGATCCTGCTGAAGAATCCGCCCAAGCCTCTGGCACAGCAGCCCTATACGCCCTGGGTTGTTGCGGCCGTTCTGTTTCTGGCGGCAGTCCTGGTGGCAGAAGGCTACATAAAGCGAAACCTGCAGCCGTTGGAGAAGGATTTAGAAGCAGAGAATACAGCCCACCAAGCGGCAGAAGATCTGCTGGGAGAAGCTGCAGATTATCTTTATCAGGTGGAGCAGGCAAGAGACGCAATAGCCGAAAAATCAACTGAGGTGCAACGATCTGAAAAAGAACTTGGGCTGATTGCCAGCTTGCAAAATCGATCCAGCTTTCACGTGAAGCTCATGGAAGTCCTGATGGATTCGATCAGTGAAGGTGTGGTGATTGATAATCTGGCCTCCTCTGGCGGTGATGCTTTTGAGCTAACACTCTGGTCGATCACGCCCTCGCAGGGAAGTCAGTTTGTAGAAGAACTCAGCAAACGGTTGACTCGGGAGCAATTGACAATGGAAGTGATGGATACTCGAGCAGGTTCGGGACGAGTCGATATTGAGGGAACTGAGTTAGTTGTTCGTATCAGTCCTCAGATTGAAAGTATCCCCGTGGAAGCGGAGGGCGCCGGAAATGTTGAGTAATAAAACAAAAGGTGAAAAACGCAAAGCGTTCATCCTGCTCTGGTTTGTCCTGGCTTTTTGCTACTACCACATTCGCTTTACGGGCGGCATCGGACTCGATCTGATCAATCAACTGATTGTTTCCGATGCGTCAAACGAGTTGATTTATGAAGACGAGTCGTGGAAGGCATTCTTTCCCCGCAAAGAGAAGCTGACGGACGAATTAGCCATATTAAAGGATGATACACAAACGGATCTCAACCTGGCGATGGAGTCGCAGCGAGAAGGTGGGACCAAAGAGAATCTGGAGTTGGTGACTGCCAGTCTGGATGAGATTTCTCGGAAGTTACAGACGGTTCAGGCGGGGTACACAACGGCGCTCGAGAATGTGATTGATAAATCAGATACCAGTACCGAGGAAGCTCAGCTATCGAGCAGAATCTCCCAACTTGCTGCTGAAACCGGGATCGAGATTGTTGAGACCTCCCCCGTAACCAGTTTCCGCCAATCAAATCTGTACGACGCAAACACCAATCGTGTCTCATCGATTCCAGATGGTAAGCAGGCAGTGGCCGGGGCGCCTGTCATCAATGACGAGCAGATCAATCAGTTACTCAAATCAGATGGGTTAACCTGCCGTGAATATAAACTTACGGGCAGCCCGCTACTTTTTTACTTACTTCTTAAACAAATGGAATCTTTAGAGCAGGATGTATTTGTCCTGGATGTGGAAGTGGCGAAAACACGACCACAGGGAGGCGAAGCGTCTCAGATTGAGTATTCCATGCTACTTGTTTACTAGGGAGCGCCGAGGTGTTTACGAAAGCAGAATTTGATCAGTTGCTGCAACGTATGCTCGACCAAAGTGCATCGGACCTGCATCTAAGTTCCGATGAGCACCCTTTTATGCGCTGTGATGGAAAACTGATTAAACAGGAAGACATCTACTCGACGGCAGGTGAATTAGAGCAGGTCGCTTGTCAGATCTTGAATGAAAGTCAGCGTGCAGTCTTTGCCAAACAGCATCATGTGGATATCGCGTTGTCACATGGTGGTCAGCGTTATCGTGTAAACGTATATCGTGACCGTGGCAATGTCAGCTTTGCGATTCGACTGCTGGATAATGAGTTTCGCAGTCTGGAGGAACTGAACCTGCCTCCTCAGCTCGACCGATTGACCCAACTACAGGATGGATTGGTGTTAGTGACCGGACCGACCGGTTCAGGTAAGTCGACAACCCTGGCAAGTATTATCGACAAGATTAATCGGACCCGTTCGGACCATATCATTACGGTCGAAGACCCGATCGAATATGTACACAGCAATAAGAATTCACTGATTCACCAGCGGGAACTGTATACCGACGTCCAGTCCTTCGATGGGGCCGTGCGAGCAGCGTTGCGAGAAGATCCCGATGTCATGCTGATCGGAGAGATGCGGGATGTGGAAACGATCCGAGCTGCTATTACAGCCGCGGAAACAGGGCACCTGGTCTTCTCCACACTTCATACCGGTGACTGCGTGGGAGCAATTGATCGCGTGATCGGTGTGTTCAATGCAGATGAACAACTGGCGATTCGCCAGCAGTTATCAATGGTGTTACGAGCGGTCGTGGCTCAGCACCTGCTTCCTGTTGCACGAGGTGGAGGTCGAGTGCCACTGACGGAAGTTCTGTTCGTAAATCCCGCCGTTGCCAATCTGATCCGTACGTCCAAGCCTTCGCAGATTTACTCACTGATGGAAATCGGGGCGTCGGAAGGGATGTTGACTGTCGAATATGCACTAGCAGATCTCGTCTACAAAAACGTAATCCTGGAAGAAGACGCGCGTCGACTCGCTCGGGATCCGGCAGCCATGATGTCCCGTCTTCAACGTTTACGAGGTTCAGGTAGCTCCGGTCCGTCCTATGGGATCAAGAAGTAGAGAGGAACGGTCATGCCAATCAGAGAACAGGAACTTCTGGATGCAGCAGTCTCGCAGGGACTTATAACAGACGATCAACTTTCGGACGTCCGCAGAACAGCTCGTGAGCAGAATATCACTGTGGTGGATGCGATTAGTATTGCGCAGCGTATTCCCGTGAAGGCGCTTTATCATGCTGTTGCCGAACAACGTGGTATCCGGTTTGTGGACCTGGCAGTCGAGGTGATCGATGACGAGGCGGCTCGCACCATGGCCGATGTCGCACTGCAACGTGGTGTGGTGCCCATCTGTGGTGAGAATGGCAAGCTCATTTTGGCAACTGCGGATGTTGACGATCTGGCACTCATCAGTGCGGTCGAACGCTCGCTGGATATTCTGGCTGACGTGGCACTCGCCTCGCCGGATGCTCTTAGTGACTCGCTTCAATATGTGCGTTCGCTCCGTCAGATGACTTCGCTCGCCGGTGCCGGGGACGACGGTGAGGGTGCAGTTGGGCTTTTCGAACGAATCATCAACGAAGCGTATTTACACCATGCATCGGACATCCATATTGAACCTTCGGAGAATTCGACCCGAGTCAGGTTTCGAGTGGATGGCCGATTGATCAGTTATATCAGTAGTCTGCCAAGTGATACCGGTCGCCAACTGGTCTCGCGCATTAAAGTCTTTTCTGGATTGGACATTGCCGAACAACGCGCTCCGCAGGACGGCCGCATGCAGTACGAGCTGGCCAACGGTATCTCACAGGATATGCGTGTGGCAGTCATTCCTACTCGATTTGGTGAACGAATTACGATTCGACTTCTGGGGACGACGGACGAGAATCTCACGCTGGCTACGCTGGGAATGCTGGACGCTGACCTGGAGGAATTTCGAAATGCGATTCAACGTCCGCATGGAATCGTGCTGCTGACAGGTCCGACCGGTTCTGGAAAGTCAACGACTCTCTACAGCGCCCTGAAAGAAATCAACAGTGGCTGGCGTAACATCATCACGGTGGAAGATCCCATCGAACAGATTGTTCCCAGTGTCTCGCAGGTGCAGGTCGGAGCGTCAGATAAGGTAACTTTCGAATCGGCTCTCCGATCGATTCTCCGCCACGATCCTGACGTTGTCATGATCGGCGAAATCCGCGATCTGCCCACCGCGGATATCGCCCTGAAAGCAGCTTTGACGGGACACCTTGTTTTTTCATCCCTGCACACCAACACCGCCGTGGGAGCAGTGACCCGACTGATGGACTTTGGATGTGAACCGTACCTGGTAGGGGCGACGCTGGTAGGTGCTATCTCACAACGTCTGGTTCGCCGACTGTGTACTTCGTGTCGTGAAGAAGTGGCAGTCGATGAACGAACCAGAGGACTGATCGGTGATTTTGAACTGGAATCCCACTTTGTTGCCAAAGGTTGCCCCTCCTGTCTTGGCACCGGGTACAGTGGCCGCATCGGACTGTTTGAATGTTTTTGGACCGGCGACGAAACGCGGCAACTGATCTCAGAAGGAGCATCCGAACAGCAGATCACTCAGGTGGGCGGCAAAAAACATAAAACGATGCTCCGCGATGGTTTGGAAAAAGTAGCGCTGGGCATCACCAGCCTGGAAGATGTTATCAGTGTGACGATCGGAGCGACAGTCTGATGGCATTCTTCGAATACAAAGCCCTGTCCCCGGACGGGCGGCACGATCAGGGAACGCTGGAAGCAGATTCGTTGCAGTTGGCCGCTGCCAATTTGCGGCAACAGGGATTGATGGTTGTCAACCTGGAAGAGACGACGGTTCCCAGCGGTATCGGTTCCACACAGAAACGCCGCTGGATTTATCGAGCGGCCTGGCTGATGCCGATTATGGCTCGGGATCGAGCGACCTTCTTTCGGCAAATGGCCATGATGGTCCAAACTGGACTGACCCTGCTGCAGGCGCTGCAAATCTGTCGGAAAGAATCCCACAAGAAAGCGTTTCGAGAGGTCATTCAGCAGATCATTGAAGATGTGGAAAGTGGGACGTCCTTTTCCAATGCCATGAGCCGTCACTCGCGAGTTTTTTCTGCGGTGGTTGTGCAGATGGTGGAAAGCTCCGAGGCGAGTGGGGAACTGGAAATCGCCATGAACCGGATCGCGGAGGGAATCGAACGGCGAAGCGAACAAATGGTGAAGTTAATTTCAGCTTTGTTCTATCCGGTCTTTGTAATGCTGGTTGCGACGTTGGTGACCCTGTTTCTGGTCTATGGAGTGATTCCCAAGTTCGCAACGTTTATTGAACGAAAGGGAGGCCAGCTTCCTGCATCTACGCAGTTTTTGATGGATGTTAGTAAAGGCGCGATCGCCTACCTGCCCTACCTGCTTGTGGGGCTCATTGTCTTGATCGGGACCTTCTTTCTGATCTGGCGAAGTCCGATTGGTAAACTTCGCATTCATCGTATTCTGTTGGATGTCCCGGTGATTGGTGGAATTCTTACCTTCTCGGCGATCTCACAGTTTGGTTTTACCCTATCGGTGTTGATCGAAAGTGGTTTAACGCTGGTGGATTCGCTGCGTGTTGCTGGTAAAGCCGTTGGTAACAAGGCAATTCAGGCGCACATCCTGAGTGCTCGTGAAAAGATTATTAACGGCGAGAATCTCTCGGCAGCCATTGATGACATCATTATCCCTCCCACGGTTTCCCAGGTGATCGCGATCGGTGAACAGACTGGTAATCTGGGGGAAGTGTTGTCGGAAATTGGAACCTACTATGATTCCCGGCTTCAGGCCCGAATTCGATGGTTAAGTGCGGTCACCGAACCGGTCATGATCATCGTTGTAGGCGGGATCGTCGGCTTCGTTTACTTCAGCTTCTTCATGGCAGCTCTGGGGATGAGTGTTGCCTGATCTAAATTCATAGTAAATGATACTTTTATTCAAAGAACAAAGAGATTTCGGGCGATTAGACGACTGGACGAGTTCTGTAAAAACGGAGGACTGACAAATGAAATACGCTGTTGGTAAATGGTGTGTTTTTTCCATGCTGTTGTTTTCGGCGGTGGTTTTCGGGCAGGAGACGGCCGAGGAGGCTGATCCGGCTGTAACCGTGGTCGAAGACGATGCAGCTTCCGCCGAAGAAGTTAAAGTGGTGGATCCTGCTGAAACGCTCGTTGAAGTGGAACAGGATGCGACTGCCGAGTCGGCAGAGGAAGAGAAGCCAAAGACCACCGATCAGTTGTTGCGAGAATTGCTGCTGCAACTTCAGCAGCGCAACGTGCGCGACCCTTTTGCTCCGGATGATTCGATTCGGAATGAACAGAAACGGGCGAACAATGAATTTGTAGAAGTCGGTCCGGGTGTGGACGTTCCCATGATTGAATTGGTCGGAGTCGTTTGCATGCAGACGAAAGACGATTCGAAAGAGGGCAGCTCGGAAACGAAGGTGGCGAGTATTCGTATCGACGGAAAAATCTACTTTGTCCGAGAGAAAGATCGCCTGACGCTGAGTCGTTCCAAAGGTAATCTGGTCGTTGAAATACAGACGATCGAAGGTGGATCGGTAGAAGTTAAACTGGGAACTTTATCTGAATCAGTGATCGTCCGCTAACTTGCGTAAACTACTACACAGTAACCCCTGAGGTGAGTAGCCTGAGGGGTTTTTTATGCGCTGTTTTACACGGAATATTGTGTAACTGATGTTTACAGTCGGACGACTTTTTTGGTACTTACACCTCGGATAAATGGGGGGAGATTAGCGCCGCAGGTGCGCTGGTCGCCCCCTTATGTATTTATGACTCCGTTTCAAAGAGCGATGACAACCTTATGGTAACTCGATTCAAGTTGGCCTGCGGTATGCTGATCACCGGGTGTGTCTGGACGTTCACGGGGTGCGTCTCTGATTTAGATTCCCCTTCGCCACTCAAGGCGACCGTTGATAACGAGATTACTGACCCTGCCATGCTGGAGCAAATGCAGACTCAGGCGGAACAATCCCGGCAGGAATACCACGAGCAATCGGTGATGTCCGATACGACGCAATCCGGGGTGCCGCCGGTGACGCAGTATCAGGATGAAGTTCGGCCAGCCATGTTTACAATTCCCAACGATCAGCCACCGGTTGATCCTCAGGTCAACGTTGAAGAACCACCAGTGCAACATGTGAATGTCAGTGGACTACCTACACTCGCCGGAGTGAAAGTCATGGGTTCCATTGCTGCTGGACGGGATTTGGTCAAAGCACTCATTCAACGTGAAGGCGAAGCGTCGGTCATCTGTAAGGTGGGAGATAGTATCCTGCTCGAATCGGATTCATACACAATCAAGACAATCACAGCATCAGGTGCTGTCGTAGTGGAATCAGATGATGCCACACATTATGTCATCAAGTAAAAACCACCTTACGAAAAGGTTTTTTAGAAATGTCACTCATACATAAGACGCTCGGATTGGTTCTCGCAGTCTGCTGGCTAGTGGCGACTCCGGTTATTGCCCAACAGCAGCAGCTGGCCGATCCCCCTGCGGTGAATGCCGAGTTTGAAATTGGGAAGAAACAGGTCATCACCCGCCTCGAACTGAACGAATCCACAGTTCTGGATGCCTCGCGTCTGGTTTCAGAGATCAGTGGTCTCAATGTTGTGGCTTCCCGGCAAGCTGGTGAAGCCGAAGTTTCCATTTTCCTGCGTCATATCAAAGCGATTGATGCGATCGAGACCATTTGTAAAGTTTCCGGACTTTGGTACCGGGAAGAGTCGGAAGTCGGATTGGTTCGCATCATGACCACCGAAGAGTATGGGAAAGACCTGGTGATTTATCGCGAGGAAGACACACAGGTTTTCACCTTGCTGCATCCCAATGTCTTCAGCATCGGGCAACATATTCAGGATCTCTACGGAGAACGTGTGCTGCTGTCACTTCCCCGGTACTATGACGATCAGTTCCTTGCGCAGGCTGGAATGCAGTCACAAATGCTCAGCCAAACCATGCAGATGATGGGGATGATGGGAGGCTCCAATAATTTTGGTGGTGGCGGTAACTTCGGTGGCAGTAACTTCGGTGGAAACGCTTTTAGTGGTGGCTTCAACGGCATGGGCGGCATGATGGGCGGCATGGGCGGCATGGGCATGGGCATGGGAGGATTCGGTATGCGCGGCATGGGCATGGGCGGTATGGGTATGGGTGGCATGGGCATGGGCGGCGGCCCTCAACAGCAGTCCTTCCAATACGAAGCGGTCAACCGGCGTAATGAAATCATCGATGATCAGAATCTGACAGCAGATCAACTGCAGGCGCTCAACCGGGAGTCAAGCAACTCTGCAGGGCAGGCGACGGGTGATGCCGTTCAGAAAGTGACCTCGCAGGAACCTCCGATTCATGTGGCGATCAATCAAACCCACGGGATGATTATTGTCCGTACCAGTGACAAAATTGCCATGGAATCGATCTCCAACCTGATTGAAGAACTTGACCGACCAACACCGCAGGTATTACTGGAAGTCAAAATTCTGGAAGTGACCCTGGGTGATCAGTTCAAGTCAGCCTTTGATTTTGAATTCAGCGAGCGAAAGACTACGCCATCACCCGGTGATCCCGATTTTGTCGGCACAAACCTGGTGAATACTGCGACTGAACAGTTCATTGGGCCGGGTGCTTCGTACCTCGCCAATGGAGGTACGGCTTTGGGTAGTGGTAACTTCGAACTGGATGCGGAAGGATCGACCTTCGTTTATCAATTCCTCGATCAGAATTTCCGCGCTCGCGTGCAATTGCTGGAAGAAGAGAATCGAGTCAATGTGGTAGCTACGCCGATGCTGCTCGCCTCGAACAACCGGCCTGCTTCGTTGCGTATCGGGGAAGAGCGAAGGTTTACTGACAGTGCCTCCACCGTGACCAACTCGAACCAGGGTGGCCAGACGATTGGCTCCTCTTTTAACACCTCTGATCAACAGATTGGTACTTCGTTGATGCTGTTGCCAAAGATCAACGCGGATCGGACAGTGACCATGACGATTTATCAGGAACGAACCGGCGATGATACCGGGAAACAGGATATCATTCCCATCTCGGCAGAACAGACGGTGACACGACCTGTGATCAGTAATGCCACCACGGTGAATACGATCGTGGCCAAAGATGGACTCACCGTTGCCATCGGTGGATTGGTGGAAGAGAAAGTAGTCAAGCGACAGTTGAAGGTGCCATTGCTAGGAGATATTCCTGGTATCGGCCCTTTGTTCCGTAAAGATTTTGAACAGGAACAGAAGACGGAGCTGATCATCCTCATTACACCGCATGTGATCTCGACACCGCATCAGGCAGGCCGGGTTTCCCGAGAAGCTCCGACTTTACGCGAATCAGCTCATCCTTATATACGTAACGGTTATCAGGGTCCTGCTCAGCGACCTCAGATGCAGAACCTGCCAGAAGCCTACGGTACCCAATCTTCAGGTCGCCTCTTCCAACAACCCTAACCGAAGATGATTGGTTAAGTTAGCAGATTCACAGTCAATGAAAGCCTCCCAATGGTTTTGGGAGGCTTTTTTAATGCCGCACAGAAAAAATCAAAAAAATTATTATCCAGATCTGTTGTGATTCAGCAGCTGCCGAAGGGCGAGATTCATTCTCATTAAGACCTTCCCAGAATCATCAGGTCAAAGTTCTTCCAGACTAGTAAGTAACCTCTGTTTTGAGAACTAATTTCAATAGGCTGCAACAGGTGCATACAGCCTTTTGAACGCCTGATGACAAGCTGAAATTCGCCTTTGACGCGACCAGCCAAATGTCGAATAATCCCGATAGATTACTTGTGAGAGTTCAGCGAGTAAAGGAATTCATCCATGCTCAGTATCCTGACCAAACCGATTATTGGTACACCGCATATACCGGCAGCCAAACTGGGAATGGGGCTTTCTGTGCTGACGCTGGCTCCTGGGTTAAGCGAGTTCTGTCTTGGGGTAACCGTCGCCATGTGGCTCGTTTATTTGCTGACCAGGTTGTTGAGCCATCGGCAATTTTCAATCTCAGTTCGTCGGGTAAGGCTTTGGGCGTGATTGCAGTTGCCCCCCTTCCCACTTCAAACTGAGAATCTTGAGTGGCGTTCCCTTCCATTGGTCGAATGCCCTGTCATCAGGCAACGATTTATCGGCTGATTGAAACTGCAGTTCTGTTATTCCCTGCCAGTCATCGAGCGGATTGCCCTCGGCGTCGCGAAAGTCCGAAGAACTGAGCGTCACCTGATGTTCCCCCGCCGAATCCAACTTGATGGTGGTCTTATAGGTCTGAGCTCGTTTGCCGATGTAATTACGCCAGCTGCCCGTCACGATATTCACTGCTAATGTGTTTTCAGGTTGGTCGGTAAGCAGTGTGAATTTGAGTTTTCCCTGGATGGGGGCTTCCCAACGTGGGTCGATCAGTTTGCGTGTCGCGTACAGCCAGTGATGTGGGTTACGCTCGTTAAGCGTGTACCAATCGCGCATATTTGGATTCTCGGCGGGTAATTCAGCAATCACTCTTTGCCGCGCTTCCGTCGCTTTGATGCCAGCTTGCTTGAGTGCATCGGGATAGGCCGCAGTGGAAGCACTGAGGATGAACGAGTCTGGATCGGAGTCGATACGTTCGTCGCCGCTGAGTCTGTAGTAGATGTTGGCCAGTACGAACAGAGGTTCTTCCAGATCGTACACGGGACATTGGGCAACCCACGTGTTGCCAGCGACACGCATGCTTGCCGAAGCCCAGAAGCGGTTGCGAGGATCACGGTCATAGCCGTAATAGATACGGACTTCCTTGATTTCCCGAGACGTATCAGGTGTGACCTCGACAGTCGGAATGTTATTTGAATTCGACAGGTTGAGCTTTAGTTGTGGGGTTTTGGGAATGGCGAGTCTGTTTTTCAGGTGAGCGTCGAACCAGAGTTTACGTGAGACATCCGCTGCGGGCGTGAAACGATGATTGAGGTGGACTGCATAGGTTGTTCGTTTGTTGTCATGAGGAACCTGTCGCATGCCTTGTTCTACACATTCCATCGGAGCGTTAAAGTCGTTGGTGGCTGAGAGAAAAAGTAGTGGACAGGTAATGCGAGCCAGATGTGCTTCGCCGGAAATAGTACGTTGCATCAGTGCCAGGTCACTTGAATTACGCCGAGCCGATCCGGGAATCATCCGCAAGTCCCGATAGAGGAATCCGGAACCACCCACCGAAGGGGATGCTGCTTTGACACGGTTATCGCTTCCGGCGACCAGGCCTGTGAGTCGACCTCCCATCGAATGCCCCAGCACGCCAATCCGATCGGCGTCCACTTCGGATTGCTGCTCCAGAAAGGTGATCGCTCGTCGACAGGCGATGGTCAGCAGGTACCAGTGGTTGTTTCGAGGTGATTCAAATGGGTCAATTTTCTTTGGTCCGGGTAGAACAGACGAGTACCCCTGAGGGTTTGACTGTGTGGGATCGACGGCGCCCCAGTCGGTGTTCAGGTCTCCGGGCCGAGCGGTTTCCATTTCACGCCCTCCCCAGTTGGGAGAGATGCAGCAGTAGCCGCGTTGCGCGTATTCGATGCTGCTGCGGAGATAAGCTCGCTGGCCTCCTCCATGAATGTTGACCACGGCTGGATAATTCTGGTCGGTCTTCAGCGGCGTGGTATAAAAGGCAGCCATGGTGGATCGCTCACCTTTAAAGGTGCCGACGGTGTAGATGACATAGTGCACATGAACACCATCCTGCTGCCAGCTTCTTACTCTCTTGATCTGAAGTGGTTCGGTGCGAGGATTGTAATCCTGCCACAGTGCAGCGGCGGTTTGAGCGACATCCGTTTTTGTCCAGACAGGAATCGAATCGCCGGCAGTGACCGGCGACTCAGTCGATAAGAGGAGGATTGCCAGAAAGGTGAAGCTGCTGAGGCGGAGTCGTATCATCCGGTCGTTCTTTCAAAAATGATCAAGCGGTTTTACCTATTATAATTACAGACCGAATTCTGACAGGTTGTCTGGAGGCGAAATCTATTTGTAGTAGAATCAGAGATTGACCGCTGACAAAAGCGTAAGACTTTAATGATGAGGATACATTCGAAGATGATTCGTTGTTTGACATTGGTTGCTTTGACAACCGTGATGGCTTTCCAGTCTGCTACGGCAGAGGAAAAAGGATTTAAAACTATTTTCAATGGCAAGGATCTTTCCGGCTGGGATGGGGATACCGAACTGTGGTCCGTCAAAGATGGTGTGATTCATGGAGAGACCACGGCAGAGAAAAAGGCGAATGGCAATACGTTCCTGATCTGGGAAGGTGGCGAGACGAAGGACTTCGAATTGCGTCTGTCCTTCCGCTGTAATGCTACGAACAACTCAGGCATTCAGTATCGATCGAAGCGAATTGAAAATGCGCGAAATAAATGGGTGGTTCGTGGTTATCAACACGAAATTCGAAACCAGAATATTTTGCCCAGCGTCTCTGGATTCATTTATGACGAAGGTGGACTGGCCGGTGGTCGTGGACGTACTTGCCTGGTTGGTGAAAAAGCAGTCTGGGGCGAGAACGGTAAGGAAATCAAGGAGAAGCTGATTACTGCGGATGAGTATAAAGAGCTGTTCAAGTTGGACCAATGGAATGACGTCGTCATTCGTGCCCAAGGTAATCATATTCAGCACTACATGAACGGACGTCTTGTACTGGACTTTGTCGATGGTCACCCCAAAGCGTTGTCCAATGGGGTGCTGGCTTTACAGCTGCACGCCGGTGCTCCGATGTGGGCAGAATTCAAAGACATTCGCATCAAGACGCTGAAGTAGTCTGAAGCGATTTTAAAAATAGAAAGGGAGTTGGTTCTCTGTGGAGCCAACTCCCTTTTTTGATGGCAGGTAAGTGGAAGGTTACTCCATTTTGATGCGGATACGTCGGTATTCCATTTGCCCACGATCTCCTTCCAGTCCGATCGGACCTGTTGCTGGAACTGTCATTTCATCGGTGAGTAGTTCGCCATTGCACGTGGCGTGCGCGATGCCGCCTTTGACAGTCACGATCAGCTCGTTCCAGTCCTGTGGTTTGTATTTTTTGAGTTCGGTGTAGGGGCCAGCCAGCAGGTAATCGCGACACTGCAGCTGAGGCTTGCGGATAAATACGCCGCTATCTGCGTTAGGTGTGGCGCGGAACTCCAGCTTCAAGGTGAAGTCTTTTCCAAATTCGGCGGTGGTCCATAGCTGCTGGATTCTACGACCTTCCGCTGGCGTGGTGACGACCAGTCGGCCGTTGATGGCCTGATAGCGACCGTCGTTGCTGGTCGTCTTTCTGTCGAAGTCGATCGCTTCTTTGATAACCGGGAAGACAGGATCGGTGGGTCGCGGGTTACTGCGAGGTTTACGAGGTGGCGTCGGACGGAAGCCCCAACCGGTGAGATCCCGGCCGTTAAAGAGGCTGGTGTAGCCCTCTTCTATTTGGAATTCGTCTGGCTCGGTTTCGACAAAACCAAGTGTAGCGAAGATGGGCTGCAACGCAGTTGCCCACTTGGCATAGCCGGAGGCGTTTAAGTGAAGCAGGTCGGGAAAGTATTGAGGAAGTGCATCGCCCTTGCCGTCGTCGAAAAGCTTGAAGGTGTCGACGATGGTGATTTGAGGATCGTTACGAACAATGTTGTCGTAGAGCAGGTTGACCTGCTGAATCGTTGCGGTCGGCCGTTTTTTGGTGGCCGAGCTGGGGAACATGCGGCAGAGCACGATTGGCATATCTTTATTGTGAGCTTTGAGCGCTGCGATGATTTTACTGAAGTTGTTAGCGATCATGGCGGGTGGGATCTGAACTTCGATATCGTTGGTTCCCATGAGGATGACCACGGCCGAGGGGTTAAGTGAAATGACATCTTCCTGCAGGCGGATGAGCATTCCTCGCGTGGTATCCCCGCCGATTCCCCGATTGGCCAGCTTCATACCCTCAAAATGTCCGCGGAACGTTGGCGTCCAGCCCTGAGTGATCGAGTCGCCCAGAAAGACGACCGCCTGTTGATCTTTCTCGACCTGAGTGGCCCACTGGCTGCGGAGTCGTTGCCAGGTTTTGACGTAGCCGTCATAGCGACGCAGTTTTCCTTCTCCGGGAAGCGTCTTTTCTGCTTCGACCGAAGGTAACGCGTATTGGTTTTCCTGGCCGTTGAGTGAAATCGATGGGATTAGCAGGATGCCTATCAGGGCGAGTGTTCGTAACATGGTCTCTCCAATGATGCTTGCCTAATGACGAAACCGAAAATGGTAGTCGAGTTGTCATGATACCAGACTGGTGACAAGAGGCAGCTACTGGTCAGACTCAGATTCAACAGACTCGCATTCAGTATCATCAGACTCGGTGTAGAAGATCTGGTCCTCTATCTAGGTGATTACATGAGTGAATACGATGCTGTTAACTGGGGGGCCTTGTATTTCACTGGAAGATTGATGGAGGAATCACTAGACGGTTTTGAACAGGCCATACCTTCAGCTGATAAATGGAAAGTATTTAATGCTAATACGTTGAAAGCCATATTGGGAAAATATTATGAAGAATGGGGTTTCGGTGCTGGCGATCAGGTCCAAAAAATTTACGAAAGGATTGAGACCGCTATTACTTTTTGAGATCTCTATACGAGGATTTAATACCTTTTAGTTGAAACTTAATTGAGTTGAGCAACATGATCGCGATGCCATCCTAACAGTTCCGGGTCAGGTAGATTTTTGTCTGGTAATCGAAGTTGTCTCCCTTCACGACGGAAAAATATATCCTTGGTCGCGGAGTCGGATGCAAATTCAGTCAGTCTGGTTGTCAGGCGTAGCCGGAACTCATTGTCGAACCAAATTAATCCTCGATCGAAAGCGGCGTCAAATGTGGCTGCCAAACAGAGGCCGTTTCTTGGGTTTAACCTCTCTTTTTCAGACCGGCTCCAGGGCACGATGTGACTCGCGCGTAACAGTTCTGGAACGGGAAGACCAGTGACACAACAGCGGGATTCATAGGTATTGAGAACGACACGTCGAAAGAAATTCTGTTGCATGCGTACTTTGCGTACCGCTTCTGTTTCGGTTGGCAGTTCTTTTTCCTCGCCTTGTTCGCCGCGCGGTTTAATCAATCTCTCAATTTCCAAAGCGATCGCACCAGGGTTCCGTGAATATTCTTTCCAAATCTCTGAATCCAGACGACTCGCGTTTCCCAGGCCTTTGATGCCTCTTACCTTTTCCGCGGGATCCAACGAAGTGAGATTGTTGAGTTTCATTGCGACAGCCGAAGGTGTGCGGCCAATTCGACTGGCGAGCTCGATGATGGGGCGATACCCTTGGTGCTGTCTGCCAAAGGGTGTATGGATATACAAATCCAAAGCTAAGAGAATTTCATTTCTGGTCCAACGTGCCACGACTACCTCATTGCAGCGGATTGCAATTGCATCAAACGACCTGATCGACTGCTGATAAATTAGCCAATTATTAGACTATAGCGTAATTGTGAGCGTCACACGTTAGTTTTCTGATTACGGGTTGTTTGTAGTTCAACTGTGGACGAATGAGGCAAACATGGTCGAGCCGTCGGACAATTTGGATTGAGTGGTTCTCGTCATCGAGGGCGCATGGGGAAACTGTAGGGCCTCCTTGCTAGCAAAAACTGGCCCCTTTCTCCTCTAATTCGATAAACAATTGCTCAACTTGGGTATGTGTGGTAGATTGCGGTAAGTGGTGACGGGTGCGCCCGCAGCACCACAGATAACAACAGTGGAATTTACTACAGCTTCACAACGACTGCACCTGACCTGACGGCTCCAGTTATTTCCGGTGTGACGACTGACAACGTTACTGACACAGCAGTTGACGTTATCTGGGCGACTGATGAAGCCGCTGATAGTGTCGTGAATTACGGTACGACCACTTCGTTGGGGTCAACCGCCTCACTTGCTGATCTGGTAACCAGCCACTCAGTTGGGCTTTCCGGTTTGGCCGCTAACACAACCTACTACTTCGAAGTTGTCTCGACCGACGGTAGTGGGAACGCTGCCACAGATAACAACAGCGGACTTTACTATACGTTCACCACAATGGAGGCTCCTACCCAGGCTACCACCGCGATTGTTGATTCGATCAGCTACGCCAGAGAGGGAGGTAAAAACGCCGATAAACATTTATTGGTGACGATTGCTATCGTTGATGAGCTGGCAAACCCTGTTGCTGGAGCAGCTGTTTCCATTGAGCTTTCTGTTGATGGATCGCTTGATGCAGCTGGTACTGGTACGACCGGGTCCAACGGCACGGTGACGTTTTCTCGGAAGAATGCAGCTAACGGTTGCTACACCACGGAAGTTACCGGTGTCACTGCCACCGGATTGACCTGGAATCGTTTAACTCCGTCCAATAGCGAAGGTGGCTGTGCTTCGAGTGCTCTGTTGAGTCTCACCGCGGTGACTGCAGAGGATCCGATTCTGTCAGGTCAGAACTCGTATGGTGATTATGGCCTGCTGTATGATCCATATGAAACTCAGTATGTATCGGAGACGATTTCTCCATTCACGTCACTGGAAGAAATTACCATTTCGGATCTGGATAGCTCCAATTCGCTGGAGATTCTACCAGAGAGCGATACTTCATCGTTCACCCTGGAACCTGCTACGACCGAGTCCGACAACCTGGGAGATGTAGATCTTCTTCTGTTACTTGCCGACTCGCAGCATGACGACTCTACCTCAAGTTACTCCTCCTTGATTGAGAGCTTGGCGCCTGAGGAATTGGAAGAGTTGCTGATAGGTCTGGAAACTCTGGATACGGTAGGACCAATAGACGAACTGCAAGAAGTTTGAATTTGCCAGAACGGGTCTTTTCGTACCAGTAATTGAGATCTGTCTGCGCTTGCCTCTGTGAGCTGCTGGAGATAGTTATGGCTTAGGTAGTGCGCGAGCGGTTTGGTCGGTAGTCCAGTTCCACTTCGAGTACCGTCGCGTCGTCGAGTAGTTCCACTTCGACTTGCCAATCGCCCGACCAGCCTTTGATATCGTAAGCATGACGGTGGCGGCTTTGGATTGGGAGATTCGCTGGTAAAGAGTTTTTAACTAGACGGAATAGCTGGACGGAATAGCTGGACGGAATAGTAAGTTAAGACAGCTTTACTAGTGATCAACACTGGGAAAGGAGACTTAACCAGCCATGGCAGGAACAACCGGGATTTATAACCAAAAAGAGATTGGTGGCGAGCAAGTCAGGGCATTTGTACCTCATCCTTTACCACCCACGAAGCCAAATCTTTTGATGGAAGGTGAATTAGCCGACCGGCATGACGCTGCCTTGTCCGCAATCGGTCGGCTAGATATTGCCAGTGCCATGGTTCCCAGCCCCCAATGGTTTCTGTATGGATTTGTTCGCAAGGAAGCTGTTGTCTCTTCACAAATTGAAGGCGCGCAATCCACGTTGGAAGATGTCTTGGCCTTCGAGCTGAGTAGCCGGGTTCGCGATGTTGCAGACGTGGAGTAGGTTTGCAATTACGTCGAGGCTCTGAATGTATTGGCCGAAGATACGCATTCCATGCCGGAATGAGCAGCCGTTTCTCATGTGATTTCTCTGGCTTGCTCGTTCCGTTCCTTCATTTTCGGTAATACTCGAAGTTCGATTGAACCTGTTTTTTGATTAGAATGGCGATCTGTCAGTTCTGTTCTATGCCAACGAAAGGAGCAAACGACTATGAAACGTTTCCATCTGAGTTCGCTGTTCTTGATTTCCTTGTTATCCCTCCCGACCTGCTTCCTGGTAGGTTGTGGGAACGATAAGCCGGTTGAGAGCAACAGGATGAGTGTCACTGCCGAGGACTTTGCGGCGCGGCTGGATGCTGCAAATAATATCAGCAGTTTTACCGATCGTGATGAAGCGTTAGTCGGTCTTGCGAAGGATGCCGCAGCGGCTGGAGAGGGAACGATTGCCAGAAACGCGATTCAGGCGATAAGAACGATAACGACTATGAATGACGCCACCGCCGAGGCAGCAGTCCTCCTGGCGAAAAATGGCAACTCGGCTGAGGCAACGGTCGTCGCCAAATTGATCCGTAGCACTTCACTGCGAGACGAAACGCTCGCCAGAATCGCCACGGGTGATTGACTTGATTATTCTGAATCCTCGTCATCCCTAAGATAAAAAAGTAAGGCTCACCAGTTCATTCTGGCGAGCCTTTTGGCTTGGGGCGATACTGTCTTAGGTAGAAATGGAGATGGCGAGGATCGGAATTAGTAAAAATGGATCGGCCATTGAGATGACTTGGCACAGTTGCTCCCGTTTTTCCGCGCGATCGAAAACGGAATCAAAGTACATGACTTGCATGCTATACTTGCTAGAAATAGAGTATGAAAAACTAGACTATCGCTATCCCTGCCGCGACCTCCGATTTACCGACGGCCAGTGTGAGATCGTCAGTCAATCATCGTTTAAGAGTAGATTATGGATCGTAAGATAACGCTTGCATTCTTCTGTCGACCAAATCGTATTCCAGTCTGCTGTCGATTGCAGTGGCTGCTGATTCTGGCCGCGAGTCTGTTTTGTTCCAATGATGCTTTAAGCCAGGATACGTCAGCCGACTTTTTTGAAGCTCGCGTTCGACCGGTGCTCATCAAACATTGTTTGCAGTGCCATGGCGCTGATAAACAGGAAGGAAGTTTGAGACTTGATTCTCGCGAAGGCTGGATGAAAGGTGGAGATCGGGGAGCCGCAATTGTGATCGGAGAGCCGGATGAAAGTTTACTCATCAAGGCGATTCGTCATAGTGATCCAGATTTGGAAATGCCTCCCTCGAAAAAACTCACTCCCATGGAGATCAGATACCTGGAAGAGTGGGTTGCCAAAGGTGCGTACGATCCAAGAGTAAAAGCAGAGACGGATACTGAACGATTGAGCGTCCAGGAAGCAGAGTCTTTCTGGTCCTTTCAGCCAATCAGGCAATCGGCTATTCCAGAAGTCGATTCCAAAGACTGGTCGATAAATCCAGTCGACGCTTTCGTGTATCGCAAACTTAAAGAACAAAACTTGACGCCCGTTTCTGTTGCAGATCGCCGCACACTGATCAGGCGTGCGACCTTTGATCTTACAGGTCTACCACCTACGCAGTCAGAGATCAAAGAGTTCCTTGACGACCAATCGGAAGATGCGTTCGCCAAGTTGGTCGACCGCTTGCTTGATTCGCCTGCTTACGGAGAACGTTGGGGCCGACATTGGCTCGATGTCGCGCGTTACGCTGATACTGCTGGCGACGGAGCAGATTATCCGGTGCGTGAAGCTTACAAGTATCGAAACTGGGTGATCGAGGCATTCAACAACGATAAACCGATTGACGATTTTATTCGCGAACAGCTCGCGGGCGATATCCTGGCACAGAATGGATCACCAGAAGAATACGCTGACCGCGTAACGGCCACCGGTTTTCTGGCGATTGGTAAACGCTACGGATACAAGGCTTCGCCAGATTATCAGCACCTGGACTTTGCCGACGCAATCGATTCGGTGGGGCGTTCTTTGATGGGGCTTTCCCTCGGCTGTGCCCGCTGTCACGACCACAAATACGATCCCATATCTGCAGAAGATTACTACGCACTCTATGGGATCATGCAGAGCACAAAATGGGCTTTTCCCGGAGGAGAAGAGCAAAAGCGTCCGGCGCATTTTCCGCCGCTCATCCCTCACACAGAAGTCGCCAGACTCAATCGGGCTAAAACCGAATCCCTTGCCGAACTCGATAGAGAAATAACAGCACTGAAAGCAGAACGCACGCTACTGGATCCCAACTTTATTGCTGGTGGCATCGATTTGGGATTTGAGTCTCAAACAGCAGGAGAAAAACTTGGCGAACCATGGTTTCATGCGGGACCAATCGAAGTACTCACCGAAGCCCAAAGCCCTTTTACGCATGTCCATCCGCAAGGAAAAGTAGGAGTTCGAATCGGGAGCGGGTTACCGACAGATGGTATTCGCTACGTTTTCAAAGATGGCTTACGATCGACGAGCGTGGACGAGATGCATTTCACGGTTGATTTTAGAACGCTCGCCAGTGAAGCCTCAGAAAACAAAGGTGCCTTCCGGTTTTATCTGGGACGTGGAGTGGTCCAGTCGCTGGCGATTGAATGCAGTGCCACATCCACCGAATTTGCCATTCGCAACGGGAGCGATTGGGAGACGATACGAAAGTTGGAACCAGGTACCTGGTACACGCTGCAGATTTCCATCGACCCCAAAAGCAAATCGTATGCAGGTGTTGTTGGCAAGCATGGCGACTTGACCACCTTCAAAGATAAGAAGACGGGACCCAATTGGGATGGTGTCGTAGACTGTTTCATTTGTGATGCATTTGGGCACGTTGACGGTAAGGCATGTGCCAGAGACATCGATCATGTGGGACTGCAATCCCAACCGTTCGCGGCGGTCGGAGATGAAGTGGCAAAGGAGGCAAAATCGAATGACGAAGTAAAGCGGCGGCTTGCTGAAATGGATCTCCAGCTTTCCGAGTTGAACAAGAAGCGGGAAATCGTCGACACTTCGAGCAACATTCCTGTGGCCTATGGCGTCGCAGAAGCAGATCCCGTCAACGCACGAGTTCAACAACGGGGTGAACCTCATCGCCTGGGTGATGAGATTCCGCGTCGCAATCTGGAAGTGCTGGGTGGTGAGCTTCTTGAAGAAGACACGGGAAGCGGACGACTTGAACTGGCAAATTGGATCACTCGATCTTCCAATCCGTTGACCGCTCGCGTCTTTGTAAATCGCGTCTGGCAATGGCATTTTGGTCAGGGACTCGTTGCAACGCCAAGCGACTTTGGTTCTCGGGGGGAGCCACCGACCCATCCGGAGCTGTTGGACTGGTTGGCGGCCGAGTTGATCGAAACGGAGTGGTCACTGAAATCGATTCATCGCCTGATCATGAATTCCAGAACCTATCAGCTTGCCAGTTCCGATCATGCTGCCAACCTGCTCGCGGATCCTGCCAACCGTTTTCACTGGCGATATTCCCGGCGCGCGTTGGATGCGGAATCGATTCGAGATGCCATGCTGGCCCTGAGCGGCAAGCTGGATCGAACGACTCCGCAGGCTCACCCATTTCCGCCCGTGAATACCTGGGGATTTACAATTCACAGACCGTTCCACGCGATCTACGAATCTGATCATCGCAGCGTTTACTTGATGGTACAGCGTAATAGGCGACACCCTTATTTGGCCTTGTTTGATGCAGCCGACCCCAACCAGAGTGTCGAAAAACGTCAGCCCACTACGACTCCGACTCAAGCTCTGTTCCTGATGAACTCCCCTTTTGTTCACGAGCAATCAAAAGGTTTCGGCAGACAGATTACTGCGGTCGCAGGTGACGATTTGACTAAGACATTGTGGGCGTTGGAAACAGCGCACGGCAGAATCCCGCAAGAGTCGGTCGTCAAGGAGACGCTGGCATTTGTTTCCGCGTATCGCGAAAGACTTGGTGACCAGAGTTCCAGAGAGGAACAGGAGCTTGCCGCCTGGTCGGCTTTGGCACGAGTCCTTTTGACAAGCAATCAATTTTTGTTCGTGGATTAAATCGATCAACTGAGAAAGTTTAAACCAGGTGAATACCTTGCATACGAATCGTCGTGAATTTCTGAGTCAAGCCTCTGGCGGTTTTGGTGCAGTCGCTCTGGCTGGCATGTTGAGCGACATCGTGTCGGGTGCTGAAGATCCGCTCAAAGCAAAACAAGGCCATCATTTGCCAAAAGCAGAACGGGTCATATTCCTGTTTTCAACGGGGGGTGTTTCCCACATTGATTCGTTCAATTATCGGCCGCAGTTGGTTGCTGATCATGGAAAGTCGATTACCGCTTCCCGCTGGCTCAACAAATCGGGTGAATTCAAACGCTTTCTGATCAAGCCGCGTTATGGTTTCAAGCAATATGGGCAGAATGGTGCGTGGGTAAGCGAACTGTTTCCCCAGCTTGGGTCCGTGATTGACGATGTTTGCGTTCTGAACGCGATGCACTGTGACAGTGATGGTCATGACAAAGCGACCCTGGCGGCGCATACTGGTTCTGCGCAGTTTGCACGACCGAGTGCGGGTTCCTGGGTGAGCTACGGGTTGGGAACCGTCAATCAAAATCTCCCCTCGTTTATGGTGTTGGCTCCGGCAGCACCTTACGCCGGCGCGCAGATCTGGGGAAGCGATTTTTTACCGGCGTGCCATCAAGGGACTCATGTTGTCCCTGGCAAAGAACCGCTTCCCAATGTACGACCGCAGATCGGAGACGAAGGACTGCAGCAACTGGAATTGGCCCTGCGTGCCAAACTTAACAAGGCTCATCTCAGTCAGAGAGCCTCGGATCAAACGCTCGACGCCCGTATTCGCTCTTTTGAAACTGCGTTTGGAATGCAGCGTGAAGCTCCGGAAGCATTCGACCTTTCCACGGAAACGGACGCGACGTTAGATCTGTACGGGCTGCAGCCAGGTGTTACCCAAGGATTCGGATGGCAATGCCTGGTAGCACGGCGGCTTGCTGAACGGGGAGTTCGATTCGTGCAGCTGATAGACGTTGGCTCCAGCAATAACTGGGACTCGCATGGTAACATGGCTGATCACGCCAGACTTGCAAAAGCGATTGACAAGCCGATTGCGGGACTGCTGACAGATCTTAAGCAGCGAGGGATGCTGGAGAGTACGCTCGTTGTTTGGACGACAGAATTCGGTCGCACTCCGTTTAACCAGAAAGCGGACCATCCTGGCCGGGAACATCACAACTTATGTTTTTCGTCGTGGATGGCGGGCGGAGGTGTCAAAGGTGGTCTGGTTTTCGGCGAATCTGATGAGTATGGAATCCGAACTTCCGCAGATGCTGTACACACTCACGATCTGCATGCAACGATGCTCCACTTGCTTGGCATCGACCACAAACGTTTGACGTACCGCCACGCGGGCCGAGACTTTCGTTTGACCGATGTTCACGGTCGAGTTGTAGATGAAATAATCGCGTAGTGGAACTGCTTCCCTGTGAGCCGTGCTACTCTGATTACGGCCACTTTTTCTGAAAGTCCCTTGTTCTCAAAGCCGGATACCAATGACTTTTACCTGTATGATATGAACTATATTGTTGCACTATACAAAAATAATTGGTATAGTGCAGCAATAAGATTCAATTCTTCTTGGTGTGATGGCATGTTGTAGACTACTGCGTAATGCCGAAATGATCGGGGTCGTGCATTTCAATACTTTGACTCGTGAGGACTTATAGCTTGGATTCGCTCGTAAACGAACTGTTGAAGCACCTCGATGAACTAGGTGCCCCGATTGCACATCTTACGCCAGACGAAGCTGCCAAAGCGTCGCTACCAATCTTCATCAGCCAAATATACGATGTGTATCGAGCTAAGATCTTTGATCGTTCGCTGGTGTTACTCGTCTCAACTCGAGCAGAGTTTCCGACGCCTTTGGAGCTTGAAAAGCATGCAAAGATGGCTCAGCGGTCACTCGAATCTTCTGTGGCGTTCGTATTCCGAAAACTGCCATCCTTCGTTCGTCAAAGGCTAGTGAGGCGGAGGATTCCCTTTCTTGTGCCAGAGAGACAGGTCTATCTGCCGCTTGCTTTAATTGACCTGCGAGAAAGTCCGAGGCGTGGCAGAGGAGTGGAAACAAAACAAGAAACGTTGTCGGCTCCAGCACAGGCGCTTGTTCTCTTTAAAATCCAGCGGAAAGAAAACAACGAACCTTGGCCTCTGAGTCGGTGGGGACACGTACTGGGCTACTCGCGCAGTACGATGACCCGCGTGTATCGTGAACTTTCATCAGCTTCTATCTGCGTTCCGACCTCTAAAGGACGATACGCCTTGCTCACTTTCACCGAGACGTCACGTGACCTGTGGCAAAAATCGATGCCTTTTCTGAAGAGTCCGGTGCGGACACGAGAGCGAGCGAAGGTTCTTGATCGAACGATCCATCTTTATGATGCGGGACTAACGGCACTGTCGCGTGTCACCATGTTGATGGATACACGCGAATCAGTAAAAGCGATGTCCTCTGCAGCATACAGAACAGCCTGTGAAGAGAAAAGAATAGAGCCGGCGGCTTATCCAGATGACGATACGGTCCAGATCGAACGGTGGACTTACTCACCTGGCTTACTCTCACCGGATGGGATCACCGTAGATCGTCTCTCATTGTATTTATCACTTCGAGACGAGTTAGATGAGCGAGTGCAAGTATCTTTGAAACAACTGTTGAAGGAAGTGGAATGGTAGATGGTTTAAAACACTTCGCCAATCATTTCGCCGGATTTGAAGAATACTTTGTGCTGATTGGAGGAACAGCTTGCGTTCTTTGGATGAATGACGTTGGCTTGGAGTTTCGGGCAACGAAAGATCTTGACGTCGTTATCGTGGCAGAGTCCCTTTCGCCAGAATTCTTTGAGCGTTTTTGGGAGTTTATTGCGGAAGGACAATATGCAAATCAACAACAAAGCGAGTCACGACCGTCCTTTTATCGATTCACGAATCCATCGCATGATGATCATCCCAAAATGATCGAATTGTTCACCCGAAACTACCTGAAAGTGCCGAGTGAACATCATCTGACACCCATACCTGCCGAGCAAGACATCTCCAGCCTATCCGCGATTCTCTTAGGTGACGACTACTACAACTTCATTCTTTCATCGCGCGTGGAAATTGATGGAGTACCTGCAATTCCGGCTCAGTGCCTGATTCCACTCAAAGCTCGTGCTTATCTCGACCTTATTTCTCGCCGGGACGGTGGCGAGAAGATTGATAGTAGTAAGATCAATAAGCACCGAAATGATATATTCCGTCTTTTTCGTACATTGGCTCCCGCTGACCGGTTTCAGATCCCGGAAACACTTCAATGTGATTTGGAATCTTTTCTTGACCTGTTTCCAACATCTTCGAACGACTGGTCAAATATCACCAGAGCTGTTCCTGGTTTACCGAACGCTGAGGAGATAATGAAGCAGCTACACGACAACTTCGAGTTGATGCCCGTCAAGTGAAGTGAAAATGATCATCTCCGCACTTGAAAATTCGGATGTGAGCCAATCACCGACAAGAACTCTGCTGGCTTGGCCAGAAAATGACGAGATGGTTCTCACAATCTTTGAATCAGAAAATTGTATCAGGTCAAATTTGTTGGAATCTATTGCCTCCACAGAAACAATCAATTGGTGGTAGGGCAATCCCGTCGTCGCTGGGCAATCGACGGAATGAATGATCGAGAAAAGCATTGGTGTCTCGCTGGAAAAAGGGAATTGTTCCGCGAGGCCAAGTACATCCAAGTACATCCAAGTACATCCAAGTACATCCAAGTACATCCAAGTACATCCAAGTACATCCAAGTACATCCAAGTACATCCAAGTACATCCAAGTACATCCAAGTACATCCAAGTACATC
>CALKGE010000007.1 GCA_938084685.1 uncultured Pirellulaceae bacterium | reverse complement strand
TTACACCACCAACAAGCTAGTAGGACGCGGAGTTCTCTTGAGGCCAAAAAGATTTGGTCCGGAGACATTATTCGGTATTACCTGCAGTTTCCCGCAGCTATCCCGATCCTCAAGGTAAACTTCCACGCGTTACTCTCCCTTGCGCCGCTGTCCATTCAATTAATCATTCCGAAGAAATCAAAAAAGAATTTCTCGCTCGACTTGCATGCCTAATCCACGCCGCCAACGTTCATTCTGAGCCAGGATCAAACCCTTCAATTAAAGTATTGAGGCTGACTTCCGAAGAAGTCAGTTATCCATCAAATAACTCAATCGGAGTTCGATTGGAGTCAAGGAGTTTTGAGTCACTATGGTCATAAGTGACTACCTTGCCAATTAAATAATCCTGAGTTCCTAAAGTTGACTAAAAATATAGTTATTCCAAAGGAATAAGTACGAGGTCCACCAAATTTTCAAAGATCAATACTTAGGATATTCCCCTAAGTGGGAAATATCAAATATACCGTGTCCCGGTTGACCGTCAAGCGGTCGGGGAACACTTTTCTTCGGTTTTTCACAGGAACCAACTTGAGTCAATTCCTACTGGTAAAACCTGAAGACCTCACCAGCCTGAAAACCCCCGGAAGGGGTTCCGAAGAAGTGTTGAATTATAGGTAAGTCGCTCTCACTGCATAGGGGGTAGATCCCAATAATAAAATAAAAACCGAAAATAGATGGCCGCTGCTCTCAACACACTAATATTCTCACGCGAACTCTCACATATCCTCACCAATTTTCCACTCCATCTGCCACGAGACGACCGCATCACCTAACGCATTTCCTGCCTTCTGCTCCGTGCTCGACGGCAGTCTGTTTCCACACTGCCTGTAATTCCTTTTTGAGCCATGGGAGGGTATGCTAAAGCAGTAAGCATTGCAAAAAACCGGCTGGTAATTCTGATACAAAGTACGGGCTGCGAGCAGTTTCAGGGTATTGATTCGAAGTACTCGGCAGATTGTCAGTATCACCCACAGAAAGACAGGTAACCTCAATATGATTTGTCGCGGAGTTCGCGGAGCCACCACGGTTGATAGTAACGACCGTGAAGAAATACTGGCAGCCACCCGGCAGCTACTCGCTCTGATGATCCGAATGAACGACATTCATGCTGAAGACGTGGCAAGCGCAATTTTCAGTATGACTCACGATCTGAATGCCGAATTCCCCGCCCTGGCCGCTCGGCAACTCGGATGGCTCGACGTACCACTGATCTGTACACATGAAGTTAATGTTCCAGGCTCCCTGCCGAACTGTATCCGTATTCTCCTGCATTGGAACACGAATAAAACTCAGTCGGACATACAGCATGTCTACATCAAAGATGCCATCAAACTTCGCCCCGATCTGTCAGATCTACCACCGGTAGACTTTCAGGAACTTGAAGAATGGATCCAGCACGCGCTGAACCAATAACTGAGCTGTCGCCTGGCAAATGCCTGCTCTCCTGCCTCCCTGCCCCACCATCACTCCTTCCCCGCCAGCAAACCATTACTCGCGAAAGAGTTTGATTCACCATGTTCAAGTCATCATTCACACTGCTTCTACTCGTGATCTCAACCTTTACAGCATTAGCTGTCGTTCCTACCGGCGCACCTGAGCCCGAAACACCGAAGATTGCCGAGGCTTCCCGGGACGCTCAGGACCAGATCCAGTCATTCAAGATTCCGAATGATTTTTCCACTCACCTGTTTGCGGCAGAACCGATGATGGCCAACCCTGTTGCCTTTACCGTCGACAATCAGGGCCGAGTCTGGGTATGCGAGTCTTTTCGGCAGAATCGGGGAGTGACCGACAATCGTCAACACGACCAAGTATGGTTGGAACGAGACATTGCTGCACTCACCGTTCAGGATCGCATTAACTACCATAAGGAACTGCTCGGCAGCAAAATCGAAGAATACACGCGTTACGATGATCAAATCCGTCTGCTGGAAGATAAGGATCAGGATGGGATGGCTGACACATCCACCGTCTATGCCAAACACTTTAATCAGCTCGAGGACGGTACGGCTGCTGGAATTCTGGTACGCAATAACAAAGTCTATATGACCTGTATCCCTCACCTGTGGCAGCTGGAAGATACCGATCGGGACAACGTGGCAGATCAACGCAAATCGTTGCACTACGGCTACGGAGTTCGTGTTGCATTTCGAGGCCACGATTCGCACGGACTCATCATGGGCCCGGATGGACGACTCTACTTTTCAATCGGTGACCGCGGTTACAACATTGAATTCGAAGGAAAAAAACACTTCGACCCTCGCAGTGGAGCTATCTTTCGCTGCGAACCCGACGGAAGCAATCTGGAAGTCTTTGCGACCGGACTGCGTAACCCTCAGGAACTCGCCTTCGACCAATTCGGCAATCTCTTCACCGGTGACAACAACTCGGATTCAGGAGACAAAGCACGCTGGGTTCATATCGTTCAGGACGGAGACACCGGCTGGCGGATGGAATACCAGTACCTCTCTGACCGGGGCCCCTTTAATCGTGAAAAGATCTGGCATCCTTATCACGAAGAGACTCCCGCCTACATCATTCCTCCAATCCGTAATTTTGCTGACGGTCCTTCCGGCCTCGTGTATTACCCGGGAACAGGTATGCCCGAGCGTTTCCAGAACACCTTTCTGTTGTGCGATTTTCGAGGTGGGCCCAACAATAGTGGGGTTCGGAGCCTCAAAGTGGAACCCAATGGAGCAACTTTCCGCGTCGTCGAAGATGGCCAACCTTTCTGGAAAATTCTGGCCACGGACATCGCCTTTGCTCCGTCCGGCGGCATCTATCTGTCCGATTGGGTAAACGGCTGGAATGGGGAAGGAAAAGGACGCATTTATCAGATCAAACCCAATGATGCCAACGTACTGCAAGCCGCTGCCGAGACCGCAATACTGCTGGCTCAGGACTGGCCGGCGCTCGAAACCACAAAACTACAGGAACTGCTAGGGCATGCGGATTACCGAGTTCGGTTGGAAGCGCAACTGGAACTGGTGAGTCGGGAAGACTGCATTCCCTTTGCTGAAGTGATTGCAACGTCTGACAACCTGTTAGCGCAGCTGCATAGCCTGTGGGGGATGGGCATCCTGGCTCGTCACGGTTTCTTCGAAATGGAAATCAGAGATGCCTTACCATCCTATTTATCAGATAAATACCCCGTTGAACTCCGGACTCAGGCAGCCCGCCTGATTGCCGACTTACAGGTTCAAACCGCGGAAGATGTCTTGCTGGAAGTCCTGCAGACAGACAATGCCCGATTGAAATACCATGTCACTCGAGCGTTGGAAAAAATCGGAAGCCAAAAGGCATTTGCTGCCTACGTCGCATTGCTGGAAACCAATCAGGATCAGGATCCCATGCTGCGTCACGCCGGCGTGATGGGCCTGGTCAGTACGGACGAACCGGCCAAAATTGCTGAGCTCAGCCAACACAGTTCGCGATCAGTACGGATTGCAGCCGTAGTCGCACTGCGTCGACTGCAGAGTGCTTCGATTGCCACTTTTCTTTCCGACACCGATAACGGCGTCGTACTGGAAGCGGCGCGGGCCATCCACGACGTTCCTATTCCTGCCGCTCTGGAAGCGTTGGCTAACGCCGAAGGAAAAATCACGTCACACCCGGAAACTGGTCGGCGAATCCTGAACGCCAATTTTCGGCTCGGCACCGCTCAGCGCGCAGACCTGGTCGCTCGCGTTGCCGGAGATTCTGAAATTGACGATGCACTACGAGTCATCGCGATTGGCATGCTGGCCGACTGGTCCACACCTTCCGCTCGTGACAAAGTACTCGGATTCTGGCGACCTCTGGAAAACCGTGACCGCAACATCGCCCGCCAGGCCATGCTCGCTCAGCTGGGAGGAATTCTTTCCGGCGATGGCCCAGTTCGAAGTATGGCGATCAAAACAACTGCGGCCCTGGGTATCGAACAAGCCGGTCCAGTGCTGATAGACGTCCTGCTGAACGTGGAGGCAGACGGGCGTGCACGAGCTGACGCCTTATCAGCGTTAGGAGCTATCGGGCATCCCGAATTTACAGCCAACGTTGTTGAGCACCTGCAGGATGAAATGGAAGTCGTTCGGATTCAGGCACGGCACGAGCTTATTACCATTGACGCTGACAAGGCGATCAAAAGTCTCCAGGCAGCGACCGAATCCGAGCATTTGCGAGAACGCCAGGCAGCCTATCGTGATCTGGCATCAATCGATTCTGCGGCAGCCAACGAAATCCTGCTTTCAGGCATCGAAAAACTGGCCAATCGAACTCTACCGGCCGATACGCGCGTCGATGTCCGAGTTGCGGCGAGGCAAGCGAAATCAGATGCTGTCAAAAAGGCGATTGAAAAATATGAAGCCTCGCTGGATACAGCCGACATTACTGTAGGGTTTCTTGACGGTCTCGAAGGGGGAAACGCTGCTCGAGGCCGACGCATATTTTACGAACGAACGCAGGTATCCTGTGTCCGCTGTCACAAGTTTGAGGGCCGAGGAGGAGACGTGGGACCGGGCTTGGACAAGCTGGGCCGCGAAAAAGATCGCAAGTATCTGCTCGAAGCCATCGTCAAACCGAATGCAGCCATTGCCAAGAACTTTGAAAGCCTCACTATCGTGGATCTGGACGGCGTCATCACCACAGGAGTCGTCAAGGTAAATAATGATGACTTTGTCGAATTGCTGACCGCAGAAGGCAAACGCATCAAGATCGCTCGAAAAGACATTGACTTTCAGAAACAGTCGGAATCCCCCATGCCTAAAGATCTTGTTAAACACTTAACTTTGGACGATGTTCGCGATCTGGTCGAATTCCTGGCGTTAGGATCCCGGGAAGCAAACTAACCAATGATGTTGATGAGGCAATTTGTCTCACGCGATTTAACCTGTTAACAACTCGGCAAATACTCGCTGCTTCCATGAATTCTCGATGTGCAGCAGTGGCTGTTTTATTAAAATAAAGATTACCTTTCCTGTAGACATTCTCTCCAGAATTCAAGCATAGCATGACACCTTTCCAACGATTGATTTTTACGTTCGCGCTGATCGCCGTGGCCAGTCCTCAGGTCCTGTGGGCTGCTGATGACGACGACGCAGGCCACGTCCTGTTTGAAACGAAGATCCGGCCGGTCCTTGTCCGATACTGTTATGAATGCCACGGCGAAGAAATGCAGGAAAGTGACTTACGTCTGGATAACTATAAGGACCTGATGCGTGGTGGCGCGACCGGCCCTGCCGTCGTTCCAAATAATCTGGACGAAAGCCTCATCATTCATGTGCTGCGTTACGAGGACGAAGAGCTGCAGATGCCTCCAGAACAAAAGCTGTCGGATGAAATCATCGCAGACTTCAGCAGGTGGATCGAAATGGGAGCTCCGCACCCGGATGCTTCCAACACCAAAATCGAACCGCGGAAGGACAAAGTCAACTGGGAAGCCGAACGAAAATACTGGTCATTCCAGCCAATTACTAACCCACCGGTTCCCGCAGTTCAGAAGACACAGTGGCCACAGAAGTCACTCGATTACTTCATTCTGGCCAACCTCGAACAACAGGGACTCACCCCTGCTCCGCCAGCTGACAAGGTAACTCTGATTCGACGAGCCACCTTCGCATTAACTGGTCTTCCACCGACACCCGAAGAAGTTAACACCTTCTTAAACGACAAGTCTGACTCGGCCTATGAAAAGCTGATCGACAGACTGCTTGAAAGTCCCGCGTATGGGGAACGCTGGGGACGATTTTGGTTAGACGTCGTTCGCTATGCAGATTCCAACGGACTCGACGAAAACATTGCTCACGGAAACGCTTGGCGTTATCGCGACTATGTTATCCAGGCCTTCAACGACGATATGCCGTTTGACCAATTCCTCACGGAACAGATTGCTGGCGATTTACTTGAACCGAGTGACGACATCAGCACCACCAATCGCCGACTTGTGGCCACAGGCTTTCTGGTGCTGGGCCCCAAGGTGCTGGCTGAAGGTGACGAACAGAAGCTGGCCATGGATATCATCGATGAACAGATCGACACCATTGGACGGGCATTCATGGGAATGACGCTTGGCTGTGCACGATGTCACGATCACAAATTCGATCCCTTCTCCACGGAAGATTACTACGCACTGGCCGGCATCTTCAAAAGTACTCGCACGATGGAATCCTACAAGCGAATTGCCAAATGGAACGAAAACGAAGTATTCTCGCCCGAGGCCAAAGCCCGGTATGAGAAACTGAATGCCGAGATTGGTCACGTTCAGGAAAAAGTGCAGGCAGCGACGAAAGCTGCTAACGAAGAATTGCTCGCTCGACTCAAGGTAGAAAAACTTCCTGAAAAGCCGGCCGAGCAATATAGCGACGACCATAAAAAGAGGCTGACGGAGTTAAACCAGCAGGTTGAGAAGCTTACTCAGCAGCGAGGGGAAATTCCGACCGCGATGGGAGTTCAGGAAGCAGAACCGGTCAATCTCAAAGTGCATGTCCGAGGTTCGCACTTGAATCTTGGCAAGCAGGTAACCCGTCGGATGCCACAAGTTTTCGAGCATTCCCTGCAGCACGCTATTCCGGCAACAGAGAGCGGGCGGCTGCAGTTTGCAAACTGGCTGACCAGCACATCTCACCCTTTGACCGCACGCGTCATGGCAAATCGACTTTGGCGTTGGCATTTCGGCAAAGGGTTGCAAAATGCGACGGACAACTTTGGAAACCTGGGAGGCGCGCCCACCAACCCCGAATTGCTGGACCACGCCACTCAGCAATTGCTACAGGGCAACTGGTCGATCAAACAATGGCATCGCTGGGTTATGAACTCGGCCACCTATAAGATGAGCAGCCACTATAACGCAGCAAACAGTGAACAGGATCCGGAAAACAATCTCCTGTGGAGATTCCCGGTAAGGCGTTTAGAGGCCGAAAGTATTCGAGACTCTATTCTGGCGGTCAGTGGAATGCTGGACAGGGAGATGGGAGGCAGTATGTTGCATGTCAAAAACCGCCAGTTCCTGTTTGATCACACCAGCAAAGACCTCACCGACTACAGCTCGTTACGTCGAAGCGTTTACCTGCCAGTGATTCGTAACAATCTCTACGACTTTTTCCAGTTGTTTGATTTCAACGATGCTTCGGTCATCAACGGCAATCGGGAGACAACCACCGTCGCTCCTCAGGCTCTGTTTATGATGAACAGCCCACTGATGGAAGAGGCGGCTTGCCAGTTGGCGCACCAACTTGAAAATCTTCCGGAAAAACAACAGATCACACAACTGTACCAGCTGGTCTATAGTCGACCGCCGACCAGACAGGAATTATCATTGGCACGCAAGTACCTTAAGCAGTTTTTGGTAACGCCGGTGGTTCCGGTAACCACCGAACCGCAGGACGATTCGGCGGAGGAGACAGAATCTTCCGAGCCAATTACTATTGAGTTTCAGGCATTGAAGCTACTTTGCCACAGTCTTTTGGCCAGTAACGAATTTATCTACATTAAGTAGGATCAAGCAGGTTTTCCGTATGAACCGATCTCACACGCACCTCCGAAATCACGCCTCCGCCCATCGCCGCGACTTCCTCAAGTCCTCCGTCCTCAGGACAACGGCACTTGGATTCGGACACCTGGCATTGAGTTCCATGCTTCATGAGAATGCTCAAGCCGATGCGGTCAGTCCACTGGCTCCTAAAACGACGCTCCATCGCGCCCGGGCCAAAAGGGTCATCTTTCTATTCATGAAAGGTGGGCCATCGGGCGTCGACACGTTTGACTACAAACCACAGCTTCAGAAGCACGACGGCAAAGAACTCCCTTTTGACAAACCACGCGTTCAATTCGGGCAAACTGGGAAGCTGATGAAATCTCCGTGGAAGTTTCACCCCTACGGTGAAAACGGAATCATGGTAAGTGAGTTGTTTCCGCATGTGGCCAAGTGCATCGACGACATGTGTATTCTCAACAGTGTCCATGGCACCAATGCCGCTCATGGTGGAGCCTCCCTGAAACTACATACCGGCAGCGATAATTTTGTTCGCCCCAGTATGGGGTCCTGGGTGACCTACGGTCTGGGTACAGAAAATCAGGACCTTCCAGCGTTCGTTACTATTTGCCCAACGCTGGCACATGGCGGACTGAAGAACTGGAGCTCCGCGTTCCTGCCTGCAGACTTTCAGGGAACACCGTTAGGAGTGGCCAGTCAGCCATCCACCAACGCCAAAGTGAAATATACTCAGAACAAACGAGTCTCCAGAAAACAGCAACGCCTTCAACTGGACCTGCTGCGTCAGATAAACCAGCAGCACATGGAAGGGCTGGGGCCCAGCCAGGAGTTGGAAGGGCGGATTAACAGTTTTGAACTGGCCTTCCGCATGCAGAATCGAGTTCCTGAAGTGCTGGACATATCAGAGGAAACAGATGAGACGCATCGGCTGTACGGACTCGATGGTGACATGACCAAGGATTTTGGTCGCCAGTGTCTGCTGGCCCGCCGGTTTGCCGAACGTGGCGTGCGTTTCATTCAGATCACTCACAGTGACAGTTATGTGCAGTGGGATCAGCACGGCGATTTGGTCAAAGGGCATTCCAAGAACGCCCTGGAAGTGGATCAGCCGATAGCAGCTCTGTTGACCGACCTCAAACGCCGAGGGCTGCTCGATGACACTCTGGTCATGTGGGGAGGTGAATTCGGTCGTACGCCAGTGATGCAGGGATCCAACGGACGAGATCATAATCCGGAAGGTTTCACGATGTGGATGGCCGGTGGTGGAGTCAAAGGAGGGTATCAGTACGGCGCGACTGACGAGTACGGATACTACGCTCAGGAAAACAAGATGCATGTGAATGATCTTCACGCAACCTTACTGCATGCCGTTGGCTTGGATCACACGCAATTGACCTATCGCTATGCTGGCCGCGACTTCCGCCTGACTGATGTCGGTGGAAATGTTGCCCAGGATATCTTTGCCTGAGTGAAACTGCCTGCCCTGCCTGGCCTCCTCTAATCAGACTTCATTTATCAGCAACCGGGAAAACAGATTCTATGCCCGCCTCGTTCAATCCTGATCGACTTCAACGACTTGCCAATATTGCTCAACAGGAAATCGATCAGCAGGTCATAGCGGGCTGTGCGGTTGGCGTGGGCAACGAGCATGGATTGCAGTGGGAAAGCTACCACGGTCTGGCCAATCGCGAAGAACAAACGGCAGTGTCGGAGAATACGCTGTTTCGGATCGCTTCGATGACCAAGCCCATAACCAGTGTCGCCGTCATGCTGTTACTTGAACAGGGAAAGTTTCTGCTGGATGATGCAGTAGAACGCTATCTTCCTGAATTTGCCGATATGCAGGTCTTCAGTGGCCAACGTGACGGCGCTGGTAATTCACTCACCAGGCCCGCCAAATCGCCAATAACGATTCGCCATTTACTGACGCACAGCTCCGGTATCGGCTACAGCTTCACGCACCCTAAATTGGGAGACCATTACAAAGCTGCTAACATACGGGACTGGGGATACAAGGACGACACCACCATTGAAGAGGTTACTCGCCGGATTGCCGAACAACCGCTCGCTTTTGATCCCGGTACTCGCTGGCTCTATGGACTGAATACCGACGTCCTGGGCCGTTTGGTCGAAGTGCTCTCTGGAATGAGCTTTGCAGCTTTTCTGCAAAGTGAGATCTTTGAACCCCTGGGGATGCACGATACGACGTTTTATCCGACGTCAGAACAGGCCAGCCGACTGGCGCGAGTTTACACCCCTGATGTTTCCACGGAGCGGTACGACGATATATGTTTCTGGGTTGCCAAGCAGGATTTTGAAGTACCGGCCAGTACAGGACTGCGGCGCCTAAGTCAAACTGAAATTGAATGTCTGCTCAACGTCGACTTTGATGTGGTGGATGCTCCGGAGACCGGCGAACAAACCTACTATTCCGGTGGAGCAGGACTCCATTCCACTCTAAGAGACTATAGCCGCTTTTGCCAAATGATGGTGGCAGATGTTAAGCACGACGGCCAGATGCTTTTGAGTCCAACCAGTATTGAGTTAATGAGAACCAACAACATCGGTGAATTGAACATTACGTTGGGCGGAAGCCCCAGCGACAAGTTTGGTCTGGGATTTGGAATTATTGAGGATATTGGAGCCCAACCGTTTCTGAGCACTCAGGGGAATTACTACTGGGGCGGAGCATACAACACTCGGTTCTTCCTGGACCCGATCCATCGTCTTTATGCAATTTCTCTGACACAACTCTATCCAAATTTCCACTGCGACCTTAATAACCGGCTGATGGGAATGACCTATCAGGCACTAGAGTAAACGGACCTGGTAAATCTTTGTGGCCCCCGACAAGTTCATACGCGGTTGACGATCCGTCAATGTGAGATATTCTTACATTACGTTATGCAAGTAACACCGTCCCAGTAGCTCAGGGGATAGAGCAACGGTTTCCTAAACCGTAGGTCGGAGGTTCGAATCCTCTCTGGGACGCTCTTATATTTTTCTGATCGCTGAGCGCATCAAAAAACAGACGCATACCCGCAAGTACACCTCTGTATTTTGGTAATTGGCAAATATCTACCCACAGATAGACCGACACACACATCTCGAATGCCAGACAATCTGCCATCACATAAAAATGTAGCTGACCGGCGCTACTTCTGCCGCCCTTTGATCACTTTTTGTTCTTCTCGACGCAGACCGTAGAACATGGTTCCTGCCACGGCCAGTTCGATCAACCAGGCAGTCATACCTGCATACAATGGTTCCATCACACTATCCTCATCTCTTCAATAACTCAAAAACCAGTGCTGGAGCAAAATCCTATACAACTCTGATAGAGCCCACAACATCGATTCATTGAATCTCTCTTGTCTTTATAGTTCTGACATATTTATCTGACATTACAACCCACATCTACACCAGAATCCCGACTTTACTACCACTCTATCAGCACTAACGGTTTAATTTCCAACCTTATTTGCTATTCCACATGACTTATTTAGGTGTCTTAACTATCCATAGACACTGTTTTAATCCCATTAAGGGGGAATTGTCCACCTTATTGCGTTTTTCCGGAGGCACTCGCTTTGTCGAGCGAGTCCACTTAAAAAACAGAGTACTTTTTTCTGAATCACCACAGCCACCTGTAATCGCCACGACCGTCATAGCTTTCCATTGGGCGGGACCAGAGCAAGATGGGAAGCAAAAGGACTCTCCGCAACCGACATACATTTCTGCGCGAATGCCACGAAGAGCTCTCTTTCAAACTGACCACCGGTACCAACAAGTACGGAGAGATTGGTCCGAGCCGCCTCAATTTGTTTCATCAGCTCTCTGTGACGTTGCTACCGAATTCATCCATGGGAAAGAAGCGATAGCCAACTCCACGAATGGTTTGCAGGAGACCAGCTCGCGACCCCAGCTTATGCCGCAGCGACTTGATGTGGACATCGATTGTCCTTTCGGTAGAGCAGTTGTCTTCTCCGCGACATGCTTCAAGTAACTCCAGCCGGCTATAAGTGCGTTCTGGTTGATTCATCAAATACCACAGTAACCGCAGTTCGGTCGGCGTCAAAACAAGCTCGACACCTTCAATGCTTGCCCGGTAGTTAAGCCGGTCGACTCGCACTCCACACTGTTCAACAACATCTCGCTGAGGTGCTTCACCAGTAGAACGTCGCAAAAGAGCCTTGATCCGGTGCAGCAGAGGATGCAGCTTGTAGGGTTTAACCACATAGTCATCGGCCCCCATATTGAATCCCACCACTTCGTCAACCTCTTCACTTTTGGCGGTGAGCATGAGGATTCGAATATCCTGAGTCTCGGGGGCACTCCGTAACTGACTACAGACCTGTAGTCCATCGATCAATGGCAGCATGATATCGAGTACGATCAGATCCGGTACGACAGTCTGAGCAAGCCGCAGCCCTTCGGCACCATCTGCTGCTGAAAGAACCTCGTATCCTTCACTAACCAGATTGTATTTCAGGATGTCAGCCAACGATTGCTCATCCTCAATAATCAGAATTGTCGGCTGAGACACTTTTTTCTCCCGCGTTTTTCGCACGCTTTATTCGGAGAACATACCCCAATCCACCTTTGGCGTTCCGCACTCAAGAAATGGGGAGCTTAACTAAATACATCAACACGGCATCTAAAGAATCCGAACAGGTACTTCTTACTCGTCAGCCTCTCCGACTCTCCATGCATCTGTCATCCTAGGCCGTATTGTTGAAAATCATGCAAATCACAAGTTAATTTTTTGTGAAGACCCGTTTTCCTCGCTCCCATACGGCGTCTCCCGAACCGTACACCAGGAAGTCTCCGAAATTAATTATCCTCCTGCCCCACTGCAGCCTCCTCAATCCAGGCTAAATAGAGCAGTTGTCTAAAATGGGTCAGGTGGGCATTAACAAGAACCGATACGCTTTCAGAAATCCCTTTTTCTTGGGAACTATCTGTTGAGAACTTGGATACTATCTATTGATAATTGGCCTCATAACTGCGATTATTGAAGGAACAATTTGACTCTCCTCAGCCATGTTTTATCGTTCTTTGTTCTGTAAGGGTAGGTGTGTAGCATGAGTTCGGACGTGAACCGATTCACTATTCAAACAATTAACGGCGTTACCATCGCCAAGTTTATTGACAACCGCATTCTGGACGAGGCAACCATTCAAGTCATCGGTGATCAAATGTATCGCCTGGTTGCTGACCACGGCCTTCATAAAATCATCCTGGATTTTGATGCTGTCGAGCATTTGTCAAGCGCTGCACTTGGCAAGCTAATCAACATGAAAAAGAAACTGGATGCTGTGGACGGCCAACTTGGGTTATGTAACCTGAGACCTGAATTATTAAAAATCTTCAAAGTTACAAAACTCACGAAAGTCTTTGATATTACAGCCTCTGTTGAAAAAGCTCTCAAAGGGTTTTAAGGCAACTCTTCTCTAAGAGGTAATTATCGGGGGGGATAGACTGTCGTTCTGTTTTGCCTACAACAGAATTCGCTGGACTTAACCCACTGTGTTACTTTTGAGGCCTCCTTGACCGTATACACAAAAATGTCTGAACAGCTCATCTACAACCAGGCTTTTGCTAGCGATCTGCATGTTTCGGCAGACGTCCAGCAGGAAATTGCGGACTTGTGGCGGTCGCGAGGCATGAGTGAAA
>CALKGE010000006.1 GCA_938084685.1 uncultured Pirellulaceae bacterium | reverse complement strand
CAAAAAGAAACCGATCTGGCCCACCTCTTCAAGCAGGCCTCCCGAGCTATCTGGTATTTAGTTGGATTCGCAAGCTCATCCAACTAAATACCACCACCGTCGGTTAAACACAATTTACAGAAACAACGGTACACTACCTGTTAATCGAAGGATCGGATGAGTTTATTAACGAATTGGTTAAGAAACAAATCCCTTTCCGATTTATGACAAATAATAGTCAACGTACCCGGCTGGATGTTGTTTCTAAACTGGCGCGACTGGGAATTCATGTGGAAGAAGAACATATTTTTACCTGTGCTATGGCAACTGCTCGGTTTTTGGCTAATCAAAATCCAAATGCCACTGCCTTTGTAATTGGGGAAGGCGGGCTTTTAACTGCGCTTCACAAATCGGGAATTGCCATCAATGACCATTCACCTGATTACGTAATAGTTGGGGAAGGACGCACATTTAATCTTGAGCAGGTCGAAAAAGCAGTCAACTTCGTACGTGCCGGAGCAAAACTAATATCCACCAACCCCGATGCTAATTGCCCAACCGCAGATGGTGTCAGACCAGGCTGTGGGGCGTTGGTTTCGGTAATCGAAGTTACAACCGGTCGGAGAGCTTTTAGTATTGGGAAACCTAAGCCCATTATGATGAGAATGGTCAGGAAAGACCTGAACCTCAACACTCAAAATACAGTGGTAATTGGAGATATGATGGAGACCGATATTTTTGGATCGGTACAGCTTGGTTTTCGTTCCATATTAGTTTTGTCTGGTGGCACCAAGAAAGAAGAATTGAAGAACTTTGCATATCAGCCGACAGAAATACATGAAACATTGGCTAACTACGGTAGAAGTGCAAGTATTATTCCAGATAACGTCATGGAAACGGTGCTTTGAGGTAATCCTACTGGTTGCACCAAAAGATTTAAAAATCTCTCAGCGAATCAGATACTGATACCGGTAATACACCGGAGCCGTACAACCTTCGAGCCACTGGCGTTATTTCAATTTCCGTGTCGTTGTTAGCGACGAGTAAGAGGCGTCTGAGAAACCGGAATGCGTTACCTCCATATTCCAAGTCTAGCAATTGTACAAAACGACTGTTGCATTATCATCACAACAAATCAATTTTGTTCAAGTGCGGTATTGTCGACTGACGAAGAACGTTAGTGATAGCCTCTCATTCTGTTTACTGGCATTCCTCTCCTGCCAATGGCCAATTACTTCTTGTAAACATGTCCCGTTTTAAATCGTACTTTGTGCTTTGCTTACTTTGCGCATGTCCTGCTGCGCTGCACGCCGAACCAGGAGAAAGACTTGATCAAATCCAGGCAAAACTCACCGAACTGACAAATCACGTAGACAATACGGAAATTGGTGGTGAATTGCGCCTCCGCTTTCACGATGAGCGCAATATCCGTAACACTGCTTCGGTGCCAAATAAATTAGGCCTTACTGGAGCCGATGACCGTTTCCTCCTAATGCGCACTCGGCTGTGGTTTGATCATACAGTAAGCGAAAACTTGCGTATCTATACAGAAGTTATGGATGCTGTCAGTGAAGGTGAAAATCATAAGCCCCGCCCCATTGAGGAAAACCGGCTCGACCTCCAACGACTGTATATCGAATCCAATTTTAATACGAACTGGACGGCACGAATTGGAAGGCAATGGGTTGACTTGGGAAGCCAACGTCTGATTTCGTCACTCGGGTGGGGTAATACTCGGCGTCCTTACGACGGAGTACGCTTCTCACGAGACATTGATGCGGGAAAGCTGACCGCTTTCTGGATGCAACCAGTTAGAATTCGTCGGAAGCTGGCTGATGATACAAATCACAACATCAGCCTGTACGGACTCTATCTGGACGGTGTTGCATCGGAAACCAGAAAGACGGACCTCTACTGGATAAGCATGAACAACAAACTTGCGAATATCCAAACCGATACGCTCGGTACACTCATCAAAGGACAAGGCTCAGACTGGAAATACGAATTCGAAGGTGGTGTGTAATTAGGCACTAACAGTGATGCATCAGATCACATTGCAGGATTTACGTCAGTGGGTGTCGGGAAAGATGTCCAGCACGACATTGGCGGAACCATATGGTTCATCCATGACTGGGCGTCGGGCGACTCAACCACGGGTAATGGTTTCCATCACAATTTGCCTCTCGGCCATAAATACATGGGATTCATGGATCTGTTCGCGAGGAGTAATCTCCACGATTTTAATATTCGTTGGACACGGCAGTTCACCGATCAATGTTCGCTGTTGGTCTGGTACCACTATTTTGCTCTGGCCGACCCGAAGGATGGGCCTTACAACGTTAATATGACTCCGTTCGCTGGCCATCCAACTATCACACCTAACAGCCGTGACCTTGGGCACGAGATTGATCTGATGGCTACCATTAAGCTAAGAGAATACAGTACGCTGGTCCTGGGATACTCTCACTTCTTCAGTGGCAAGTACTACCAGCAACCAGGTCTTCCGTACCAGGGGGATGCAAGTTTCTTCTACACGCAGCTCACGATCGACTTCTGAATATTGCCGTCCGACCTGTTCACAGAAGGTAATGGTAGCCGAGGCGGGACTCGAACCCGCACGTCCTATCGGACACAGGATTTTAAATCCTGAGCGTCTGCCAATTCCGCCACTCGGCCATTACCATTGGCTCATTCAAAACGCTATCTTACCGTAACTGGTAGTTACCTCCAAGAATAGCGCCTGAGGTTTTCATGCTCCCTGCCAGGGAGCTTTCAGGCGTTGTTTTCGATACGGTTTACCGCATCGAGAATTGCCTGAATCGTCGATTCCACGGTGTCGGTAGAGGTACCACGGCCGCGATAGCTTTTGCCTTGATATTCCAACTCGACCAGTACTTCTCCGATGGCATCCCGCCCCAGAGTTGCACTGCGAACCTGGTATTCCTTACAGGTGATCTTCAGACCGGTAATCTTTTCGATCGCCCAGAAGGCGGCATCGATCGGACCGTCCCCATTGGATACTTCTTCTGTCACTTCCTGTCCGTCACGCTCAAGTGTGAGTTTGCAGACAGGCGTTTCTCCCGAAGCACTTTGCACATGAAAAGCGACCAGTGACCAACCGTTCTCCGAATCATCTCCATGAATCCTTTGCTGAATTAGAGCGTGGATGTCACCGTCATAGATCTCTTTTTTCTTATCGGCCAGCTTTTTGAATTCATCAAAAACTTCCTGAAGCTGCTCTCCGGTGAGGTGGTACCCCAGTTCCCGGGCGCGGTCACCCAGAGCTGCACGACCTGAGTGTTTTCCCAGGACAAGATCTGTCTTGGCAAGTCCCACATCTTCGGGACGCATGATTTCGTATGTCGTCCTTTCTTTGAGCATTCCATCCTGATGAATACCGGCTTCATGAGCAAAGGCATTTTGGCCCACAATCGCTTTATTCCGCTGTACCGCCATGCCCGTGATCGAAGTCAGCAATCGACTGGTAGGGACAAGACGCTGGGTGTTTATGTTGGTATCCAGGTTATAGAAGTCTTGACGTGTTTTCATCGCCATGACGACTTCTTCCAACGAACAGTTTCCAGCACGTTCTCCAATACCATTGATCGTACATTCGATCTGTCCCGCTCCGTTCTGCACGGCGGCCAGACTATTGGCGACGGCCAAGCCTAAATCGTTATGGCAATGAATGCTGATGACAGCCTTGTCGATGTTAGGCACGCGATTGAAAAGCATCGAGATTGTATCGCCCATCTGTTGCGGAGTGGCATAGCCAACCGTATCAGGGATATTGATTGTGGTCGCTCCAGCTGTGATAGCTGCTTCCACGACCTCACAAAGGAAATCATGCTCCGTCCGAGCCGCATCCTCAGGAGAAAACTCAATGTCGTCACAGTAACTGTGCGCTCGTGATACTCCGTCCACAGCGCGGGCGATGATTTGTTCACGAGTCATCTTGAGTTTGAATTCGCGATGAATCGCACTGGTTGCCAGGAAGACATGAATACGACTACGCTCAGCCTGTTTCAACGCTTCCCAGGCTCTGTCGATGTCTTTATCATTGCACCGGGCCAAACCGCAGAAGGTTGTGCCCTGCATGGTGCTGCTGATTTCACGTACCGCTTCAAAGTCGCCTGGCGAGGCGATTGGGAAGCCTGCTTCCATGACATCGACTCCCAGATCGATAAGCGCCTGAGCCAGTTCCAGCTTTTCAGCCAGATTCATGCTGCAGCCAGGAGACTGTTCTCCGTCTCGAAGTGTTGTGTCAAAAATGATGATTTTACGAGGTTCACTCATTGGTCTGTCTATACTTTTAAGATTTCAGATTGGTAGGAATTAAGTCAGCTGCGCGAGCTGCTACTACGCTGTCCGACTAGCGGAGGCCGGCCTGATACCGGCTCGGTAAGCAGGAGGCCTGCATGCCTGCCAGTGGCATATTCTCCTTGCTGCCCGTTCCCGTCATTCCCGTTATTCCAGATTCGGTTCAATCTGTTGGTCTTGTTGATCCCGTTGATCATGTTCATCGTGGTATTGGTTCTAAACCATTAAAAAACCCGAGGTACTCTGCCTCGGGTGTATCTTGTGGAAACTGTCTATTGACTACATACACCCTACGTCCGTACCAGTAGTACGCTTCGCAGATCGGTTAATAGTAAGAGTCGTGAAGACATCGAAAGTTTCCCTTGTTTTCTATTCCCTGACTCTAATTCAGAGAATGATTTTTTGCAATACAGGGTTTGGCTCGGAAGGAATTAAAAGTTTGTCCTCCGCGAGCAGTGAGCGAATGTGGAAAGAAGCTGTTCGTTTGTCCGTGAGCACAACTATAACAGTGGAACTGTCTGGTTTTGTCGTGAGGGAATTCGCCTCCCGTCACCGGTACAAAAGGTCCGAGCGATAGCGCGGAGAAGCGATCCGAGATTGATTTCCGTTCAGGCCGGCCGGCGGAATTTGCTGTTGCAGTGTAGGGGCTGCGTAACGGCCGACCTGGGGTGGAGCCATCTTCGCCATGTCGATCTGAGGATACCCGTCATATTTTGGCAGTGACCAGAGCTGCGTTGCGTCCCCGACGTTACTATTGATTTGATATCGGGGTACGTCAATCTGAAACGCTGTTTGATGTTCTGTTCCGGGGAACAATTGAATTTGAACTCGATGTGGAAGTGATACTCCGTGTTTCGGATAAAAACTGTGTTTGGATGCTTTCACACTCGCCAGTACCCGTCCGTTTGCCATGGTTAAATGTTGTTCCAAAACCCAGCCGAACCGATCGTCAAGGATCATACGTCGTAACAGGTTACCCGACGGAGATTGGAGATAACTCCGGATTTCGTATTTCCCCCGTTCCAGTTCGAAGGGGCCTTCGTGATTTCCCGCTGGATCCAGATAAACCAATCCCAGAGCGTCGGTGATCCAGTTCAGATCGATAGGCATGAAATTCCGAGCGGCTGTCGTTGCCAATTGATCGTGGTGTACATAGTAGACGGCTGGATCAGCTTGCTGTTTGACCCATAGCCAGGCGAGTTGATCATTGCTCCCAAAGTCAACTTCTGTAGCTGTAAAGTCAAATACACCTGCGGTCAGTCGAAATCTTCTAGGTTGTTCAACGATGATTTGAGCTTTGAGTGTGGGAGCTCCCGAGACTGAGAGTCGGGCTCCCTGTGATTGCAGCTGTTTCACTCGCTGATTGGAATTGACGGCGGCCATCAACTGTTCCAGAGTGGGTTTTCCTTCAAACGCAGTGGGAGGCAAGCCTGAGTGTCTTTGGAAATACGAGAGCCACGAGCACCCTGTGAACAGTATTGTTGTAAGGATAAGGCACGCCAGCCTCCAGCGAGATGTCATGATTCCACAAATTGAAATAACAGGTGTCATCAGGCAGCATCCTTGTATAGCATCGCGACAAGTTGATCCTGGATCGCCGCCACTTCCTGAGCATCCGGGTTGGTGACAGGTACTTTGTATTCCTGTTCGCTCTTTGAACAGCTAACGATCATCCATTCGTTTCCTTCTTCATCCTGCTCGGTACCTTCCATCCGCATCATTCGTTTGCGGATCATGAGCAAGGCCAGCACGTAAGCCATGTCCGGCTGTTCGTTTGAATCGATCAGCTGCTGAAAAAACTGCTTCACTACTTCGTCCGGAGCCAGAGTCACTTTCGCTCCTTCTTCCACAGGGACATCAGACTTCCACCAGGCGAGTGCATCGTCAGGAGCTCCTTCCCAGGCCTGCTGACTGTAATCGTGCCGCACAATTTCAGCACCTTCGGTGACAAGTACCGAGTAAAAGGACTGGCCCGGAAGCAGAGCTTCCCCTGTTTTGTAGCAGAGTCGAGTCGCTTTTTTGATGTGAAACTCGAGCATCACGGACCCTTGAATTCCTTTCCGGTGGTTATCGTACCGACTTGGGTGAGACAGGCCTCACAATGGCTAGTGTGTGCCGACGAACTGCCGAAGTCGCTGTCGAGCTCGACTGAGCGTGGGACCAATACTGTTTTCAGGTATGCCGGTAAGGCCGCTGATCTCCTGATAACTACGGCCTTCTAAATGATAGAGCCTGACCACTTCACGTTCGAATCCGTCGAGCAGATTCAGCAGGTTGGCGACCACGTCCCGGTTGGCCAGCAATTCATCGGCTCTCGGCTGATGATCCTGAATCGATTCGGGGCGATCGAGTGAAAACTGGTAGCGAGGCGCCGCATGTCCTTCATTTTCGTCACTCTCAGTTGCGGCAGTTGTGTTAGTACGAGGATGACGTCGTTGTATAAATTCGCGAACCACAATTCGTCGAACGATCACGGCGAGGTAAGTGGCCAGAGAACTGTTGCCGCGGAATCGCCGAAGTACGGCAAAGTCATCATCGATGATCTGCAGAAATACTTCAGCCGTGTAGTCTTCGATGTCCTGTTCGGTGACCAGTAGGCTGCGGGATCTGGCGGTATGGTTGATGGTGTGGATTACCAGGCCGATATAACGATCCACAAACTCTGACCAGGCTTCAGGTGCCCTGGTCAGGCAATGATCGATCAAGTCACGGTCAAATTCAGCAAGCGCCACGCGTAAACACTACCACTAGACGTCGGGAAAATAGCGAGCAGGAAACATTTCCTCGCATAAACTCACTGGATTCTAGAAATATGGGCATTTTGGGGCAATATGAATCAGCCATCTGGTGGGGCAAAGCCCATTTTTCAGGCCCTCTTTTTGCTCCTCTCAGGAAGCAAATCGGGCAGGAATCATCGTCGCGAACCCTGTGAGTATCCTGATGGATGGAAAAATGCTGTTTTTCACTAAAAGATATGGGAGAAGCTGTGGTAGCGAGTCCAAATATTTGATTAAATTACCTCTGATTAGGACGAATTGGTGGAAATCCCTGATGGAAACGCCGATTCTGCTCCTAACCGTATATATATCAATTCATCGCTGACGACGTAGTGGTTTTCGCCGATCGCTACCAGAAGTAGAGGAGAGTCCTCATGACCCATGTAGTATGCCAAGCATGCTTTGCATGTAAATACACAGATTGTGTTGTTGTTTGCCCCGTAGAGTGTTTCTATGAAGGTGACCAAATGGTTTACATTCACCCGGAAGAATGTATTGACTGTGAAGCCTGTGTTCCGGAATGTCCTGTAGAAGCAATTTTCGAAGAATCCAACGTACCCGAGGGTCAGGAAGGATTTATCGAACTGAATGCGGAACTTGCACCTCAGTTGCCCGTCATTACAGAAAAGAAAGACCCACTGGTGTAGAACAGACCAGTTGAATTTGAATTTCTGAAAAACGTGTCGATAGCATTCGGCACGTTTTTTTATGCGTAATTTTTATCTTCGAGTTGCTAGTCGCGTTGATTCAGAATGCAGCTTCCTTAGCCCACTTTTTGTGATCGTAAAAATGGCTGCCAGACTTCCAGGTTTTCATCTTCCGCGTTCAGCGTGATTGATTGAAACGGGTTGGGACGAGTGGGTTTGGTAAGCAGTTGCATATTGGCTTCACGTGGAGTGCGGCAACCTTTTCTCGTATTGCACCGCGTACAGCTGCAGACGATGTTTTCCCACGACGTGTCGCCACCCTGGCTTCGTGGATGTACGTGATCCAGACTTAGTTGATCCAGTTTCAATGATTGGCCACAGTACTGACATTGTCGATTGTCCCGCAGGTAGAGATTCTTACGGCTAAAGCGGAGTGTGACTCCGGGGAATTTGTTGTACCGCAGGAGACGCACGATCTTGGGGATTTCAACAGGTTGTCGTGAGGATTGAATCCAATTGGTATCTGACTCTTCTTCACTTCGTAGCAGGCTCAATTCCAGCCATAGCTCCAGCGAGTAATTAAAAAATTGCTGTTGTTCGACATCAATAACTTCAGCTGACTCACGACATAGCAGAACAAATGCCTGGCGTCCGGTGATGATCCGCATGGGCATATAGGATCGGTTGAGAAGTAAGACCTGCGAGTGAAGGCCGTGCCTGTCAGACGCAATCATCCATTTATTCCTTTCTCTGAATTGGGCCAAACAGTTTGGGTGGGTAATATCGAAACCCGATTCTGGTCACATGCCCATGAAGACTGAATATGATGTTAACAACCTATTGGGAGATTCAGCAAATGAATCTCTCTAAAAGGTGATCCGAATTTCACCTCACATTCTGTTGCAAAGCACGACCCTGCATGATTACTATAAAAGAGGATGGCATGGACGACCTTCCGAACCTTTTCAAATACTTGCTTTCGCAAGATTAAAGTTCAATCTAGGAAATCATTGAGATGATTCACTACTCCTGTGATTGTTGTAGACGCCCGATCGATAGTAGAACGGATTTACGTTATGTGGTGAAACTCGAAGTTCAGGCCACGATGGACTTACCTGAGCTCGAGTCCTCCGAAGACGAACGGGATCATCTGTTGGAGATAGAAGAGTTACTGGACGAGTTGGGCGAACCCAATTTGGACTACGTTGATGAAGATTATCAACGACGACGCTATGACTTATGTGCGCAGTGTTACCAGGATTACATCAAGAATCCGCTGGGGGTCGAGAAAACTCATCGAGTTGGCTTCAGTAAGAACTAGTTCATCGGGTCGAAACCCGGATGCACAGTCACGACGTACATGCACGACACGTATGACAGTTTAGCTATGTACGCGAGGCAACGTATCGCCCCGGTTTATGATATCGGCTTCTGCTAGTGCGAGTTCCCGTAGCCGTAATTCCACTTCGCGTTTGGGAGCGAAATCTTCGGCCAACTGAACATAGACTGAATAGTGCCGGGCTTCCGATTCAAATAACTCGTGATAGAACTCAGATAATTCCACATCATCGATGTGATGACGCAACAGGTCGAATCGTTCGCAGCTGCGAGCTTCAATGAGGGCGGCGACTAATAGCCGGTCAACAGCCCGTTGCGGCTCGTGAGGTCGAATCAACTCTTTCATTTGCCGTCCGTAATTGCTTTGTGTCAGCCGTCGAAATGGAATGCCTCGCTTTTTGAGGACTGCGCGAACCTGATGAAAATGTTCCAATTCCTCGTTAACAATCTCGGTCATTTTTTCTGTCAGTTCTTCGTTTTCAACGTAGGACATCAGCAGATTGAGAGCGGCACGGGCTGCTTTGTTCTCACAATGCGCGTGGTCGATCAGGATTTCGTCGAGGTGGTTATCGACCTGCTCGAGCCAACGTTCCGGCGATTCGGTTTTTAAATTGAGCATCATGGGATTAGCAGTTCGCGGAAAGTTCATTAAAAAAACGCGGAGGATCGGGGAGTCGATTTCCGCGTTCTTTATTTTAGTCGGTAAGCTGGGACAGCTCACGCCTTACAGGTTTTCACAAACCAGATCACCTACTTCAGAGGTTGAATAGCCCATTCGTCCAGCGGACATACTTTCCATCTTGGTCCCTGTGACTACTTTAATGGCTTCGGTCACCTTGTTGGCTGATTCGGAGTGTCCTGTCTGTTCCAGCAGCATGCCCATCGCCGCAATGGCAGCAATTGGATTGATGACGTTCTGGCCGGTGTACTTCGGAGCACTTCCGCCCATGCATTCAAACATGCTTGTACCGCCCGGATCAGGATTGATATTACCGCCGGCGGCTACGCCCATTCCACCTTGAATCATGGCGCCCAGATCCGTAATGATGTCACCGAACATGTTTGTTGTAACGACCACATCGTAGTACTCGGGGTTCTTTACAAACCACATACAGGCAGCATCAATGTGATTGTAGTCCGCTTCTACATCCGGGTACTCCTGAGCCACGTCCTGATAGGTTCGCCACAGCAGGTCGTGACCGTAGGTCAGGACGTTGGTTTTGCCTACCAGTGTCAGACGTTTTCCTTGCGGGTTGTTTCGTTTGCGAGTGTATTCGAAAGCGTAACGAATGATTCGTTCACAGCCTTTACGTGTATAGATCGCTGTTTGTGAAGCTACTTCGTCGGCAGTTCCTTTTTTCAGGAATCCGCCGATACCACAGTACATGTCCTCGGTGTTTTCACGAATGACAACAAAATCGATGTCTTCAGGACCCTTGTTGGCCAGCGGAGTTTCCACGCCAGGATACAGCGTGACAGGTCGAAGATTGACGTACTGATCCAGAGCAAAGCGGAGGCTCAGCAGCAGACCTTTTTCAAGAATCCCAGGCTGAACGTCCGGATGCCCGATGGCTCCCAGATAAATCGCATCCTTTTCCTTCAATTCATCGACAGCGCCGTCTGGCAGGATTTCACCTGTCTGCAGGTAGCGGTCACCACCAAAATCGTAATGCGTCAGTTCATACTCGAAACCATCCTGTTCCGAGACAGCTTGAAGTACTTTAAGGGCTTCGTTGGTTACTTCTGGGCCGGTTCCATCACCAGGAATGACAGCGATCTTCATTGGTGTATTACTTTCGTGAGAGCAATAGTAAGTCGGTTTAGACGTGTGGGAATTTTGTTCGGTCCCTTGATGCCACGAAGGCTCAAGGCCGAAAATTCGATTCTAGCATTGGACCTGAAAACCGGCTAGTAGCCAGTATTTATGAGTCTCCGCAGGTCGGTTTTGTCCCGGCTTACGTTTCTATACGATTCAGCTCATAATGGTGAACATGATTCAGCTTACCGTCGACAATATCGAAAAATACTTCTCCGAAGAGGCGGTTCTTGATGGTGTCTCGTTCGAGTTGTCGCGAGGGGATCATGTCGCTTTGGTAGGTCCCAATGGTGCCGGAAAAAGCACGCTGGTGAATATTATTACGGGAGTGCTGGAGCCTGATAACGGCACGGTTGAAATTCATCCTGCGATCCGTGTAGGTATTCTTGAACAGCAACTGGAATACGCAGCAGGGCGGACTGTCTGGGACGAAGCAGCGACAGCACTGGAACAACTGGCATCGCTGTCGGAAGAAGCCGAGAGTGTTGCTGCCCAATTGTCCGAGGCTCAGGGACAGCTGCAGGAAGAACTTGCAGAACGCTTTGACCGACTGCAGGAACGTCTGTTCCAGCAGGGTGCCTACAATATCGACTATCGAATTGAACGCATTCTCAACGGGTTGGGGTTTAATGAATCAGAATTCCATCAACCGGTTGATCAGCTATCCGGAGGTCAGAAGAACCGGCTGGCACTGGCCAAGCTGCTGTTAGCAGAACCCGACCTGATGATTCTGGATGAACCTTCCAATCATTTGGATATTGATGCGACGCAGTGGCTGGAGAAATTCCTGGCAGCCAGTCCGACGACGATACTGTTGGTGAGTCATGACCGATTTTTGATAGATCAGGTAGCTCATAAAACGATCGAGCTTCACCAGGGAACGATTGAAATCTACAAAGGGAACTACTCGGCCTACATGCGGCAGAAGGACGAACGCAATGCGGTGCTTCGCCGGACGTATGAAAAACAGCAGGACGAAATTGCCCGGCTGGAAGAATTTGTGAGGCGACATATCGGGAGCCAGAAAACAGCTCAGGCGGAAGACCGGCGGAAGAAGCTGGACCGGATGGAACGAGTCAATCCACCCCGCGAGATTATCGCTCCGAGGATGGGATTTCCACCTCCCGAGCGAAGTGGAGATATTGTCATTCGAGCCGAGCATATTTCCAAAGCTTTTGATTTTCCATTGTTTCACGACCTGACATTCGATGTGTTGCGAGGAGAAAAATGGGGGATTCTGGGACCCAACGGAACGGGTAAGTCGACGTTGATGAAGATTCTCAACGGTGATCTCGAGCCAGACGAAGGTGAGATTCATATTGGTGCTAAAGTGAAGGCCGCTTACTTTGATCAGCATCTGACCTGTGTGGATAGTGAGCAGGAGGTTGTGGAAGCGATACGCCCGGATCACAAGGAGTTTGTGGAACGCGAAAGACGTGACGTTTTGGCTCGCTTTGGAATCACCAAGGATATGGTGTTTAAGAAAGTGCACCAGTTAAGTGGTGGCGAGCGGAATCGTACCGCGTTGGCTTGGCTATCTACTCGCGATGCCAATCTCCTGTTTCTGGATGAACCAACAAATCATCTGGATCTGTGGGCTCGCGATTCACTGGAAAAGACTCTTCGAGACTATGAAGGAACGGTGCTGATTGTCAGCCATGATCGTTATTTTCTGAACCAGGTCTGTGACAAGTTGCTGGTGGTGGAGCCGGGGCAATTCCGAGTGATTGATGGAAATTATTCGACTTATCAGATGCTGGTCGATCGTGGACTGGCGAAAGAATCCCGAGCTGGTATGGAGGCCAAAGCTGAATCAGATGAAGAGCAGTCGGCTGGGAAAAAGGTTGGTAAGGCGTCCAATTCCAAGCCGCGACGTAAACGCAAATTCCCTTATCGCAAGGTAGATGAAATCGAAGTGGAGATTGCTGAAGCGGAATCTCGTATTGAAGCGATCTATGCCGAAATGGCTCAGGACGAAGCGCTTCGCGATGGTGAGGTCATGAAGAAACTGAGTGATGAACTGGCGACAGTGCAGTTGTCACTTGAGCCATTGTATGAGCACCTGGAAGAAGCGATCGAAATGAATTGATCAGTCAGCGGGCGACTGGTGCGGAATCTTTTGTAGGATCAACTACCGCCGTCGAGAGGACGGTTCTGCCACTCTTCGATCCAGAGTGCCAGTGTGTAGATCGTGATCGAGACTGCAAGCCAGAGGATGTCGGTAGGCGCGAATTTTCTGTAAACGAGGCGGCCCAGGAGTGTCATCACTGTGGTCAGGGCAATGGCGACCAGAGCAGCTTGCCATCCCAGGAACGCTCCTACGAGCATCAATAGCAGGGCTAGATCCCAGTGTTGTTGGATGGGTCTGGCGAGCAACAGACGGATAAAGATCAGCCCGCCAATAAAGCCCGCGACGAGTCCCCAGGCAGATGCCCTGAGACTGGGAAGTGCAGTTTGGGCCGATGTGATTTCCTGATGTAATTCGGTGAAGGGAAGGGCATGCGGCCAGGAAATGGAGGTGACGAGAATCAGGCCGAAGCTGAACAGGTAGATGCTTTTGGGAATGGTTTGCTGTTGGAGTTTTATGAGGGCAGCTGTTATGAGGATGAGAATCAGTGACGAGTGCAACAGGAAGTAGCCGATCAATCGCGGTTGGGGCGACATGACGAATTGTTCGAAGGAGAAAGTGACTTCGTGAGGCGGCGAATGGACGTTGGCTCCGGCTCCGATCAGTTCGATGATGGCGAGTGTGCCGATGGCAAGGGCGGCGAGTAGTTCGACAAGAAAATAGCGTCCTGCTATTTCCATTCCGCAGGTTCGGCATTTGCCTTTCAGCCAGAGCCAACCGAAGAGTGGGAAGTTGTCCCGCATTTTCAACTTTGTGTTGCAACCTGGGCAGTAGGAGGCACCGAGCAGTGTGCGTTGGCGAGGGAGTCGCCAGGCGACGACATTCAGAAACGATCCGAAGCTGGCTCCCAGGAAAAAGAACCAGAAGGTGCCGGCGGTGAGTAGTAACTGTTTGGCCAGTTGTTCTGCAAAGTAGGATGGTGTGGCGATTAAGTTGCTGGCTTGCGAGTATTGATAGATTGCCAGAAGGAGCGGGAGGACAAGGAAGATCAGCAGGGTGGCAAGGCAAACAAGGACTCGGCCATTTCGGCGAAAGAACATGTCAGCGTGCCCGGTTATTACATCCGGATCGTCCGCCGTTGTTTTTTCTTCCGGCGCGGGTTCGCTGGCAGCGTCTTCAATATCCATGCTTGGTATTATATCGCCACATTAGAAACAGTGGCGTCGGAAGAATCGGACAAGGATGCAAAAAGCCGCTTTGGATTTTTCGTTTTCAGGATGTTATCGGTCTCTCGCCCGTATTGCAGCTATGAGTGATGTTGCTAGCTGCTGACGACATCTGCCTTGAGTTTAAATTCATCTTTTGGTAATTAGCACGGGCAAGCAGAGGGGGATTCATAGATACAATTGAAGGCCCGAAATGCGAATACGCCTAATTGTCATGCTGATGCTGGTTGTACCTCTTGTAGCTGGTTGCTCTGTTTTTAAGCCTGCCAAGTACCGATTCACTCATCCGGAAACCGGAGAACCGCTCGCAAACTTGCCAATGAGGGTTTGGAAGCCAGTAATCTTTCCAATCCTACCTTTCCGCTCATATAACTGCGCTACCGATTCGGATGGCGTTGTCTCTCTTAGATGGTTTCCGGACGGTAAGAACACTTGGATTCAACCTGAATATTCTGAATTGATAAAACTCAAATTGCCAGAAAGAACAGTTTTCCGTCCCGGCCAGGATGATATTGTTTCGCCAATTGATTTTGAATTTGTAAATGCTGTCGAAGAAGTTCACTTCAACGTCGAACAGCTACCATTAGATGGAATTGACGGTATGATTTTTGGCCGATAGAAAGAATGCCGGTTAATGTGGTCTTGGCCGTAGACTTCGCTGAGGGCAATAAAAAACGCCTGCTGTCAATTCCTGACAACAGGCGTCATAAGCGACCCCGACGGGGCTCGAACCCGCAACCACCGGATCGACAGTCCGGTACTCTAACCAATTGAGCTACAGGGCCAGTGGGACCTCTCATTCAGAGAATGATTGATGACCAATTCATCGGACAAAAATCGAAACATTCTGAACCAGATTCCATCAGATGAAACAAAAAAGCTGGGAGCTCTTCCTAGCATCTGATAACTAAAAAGATACATGATTAAAAAAAATGAACAACCCCCCTTTCGCTTCATCTTCGGGGGATTTTTAGACCCTCGCTAGTGCAGTAGTGGGCCTGCTGAAAAACCGAGTTCTGTAATACGTTCACGATCCCGCTTGGCCTTGGCAACCTGATGCGTTGCATCGTAAACCAGCGACCGGTGATATAAAATCACCGCCAAATTGCGAACTCGGTCCAGACGCTGCCTTTCGGCAAGATCCTTGTCAGCAAGTCGGTGTTTTTCATGTTCCAGCACTTCGGCAAACTGGTTCAGTTCATACTCGGTCGACTGCACGGCGACCTCCAGATCAATCAAAGCCAGCTGAGGATTACCGGTCAGATAGTAAAGAAAGCCTCGAGTATCAAGCGCCATCGGAATCAGCATGTGAGAATTCAGTGACAACAGCGAGTCGCCCGAAAACATTTCTACATTAAACTGCTCGGGTGTTATCCCCAGTTCTGCAGCCCGTTGCTGGTCGGTGAGTTCTTCAGCATCTGAAATCACGGCAGGTCCGCTTCCCTCAAGCTCAATATGTTGCCGGCAGCTTGAGCGGAATAGCAGGACATTCGCGTAAATAATCTCAAATTCGGTCAGCCGACGTTGTAACTGTTTTTTCTCAAACGCCTTCCAGGTAATTGACGGACTTGTTGCCTTTAGCAGAGTGTGATGACGACTTAACTTGTCGACAGCTCTATTCAGACTCTCCATCGCTGTTCGGTAATTCTGCTGACGGTACGCCTGGTAGGCCAGCTGGACATAAAACAGGGGATCGTTATAGAGACAATAAATCTCGCCTCCTAACAAATCCAGACAGTAAGTTGCACTTTCCAGTGCTTCATCCAGGTGAGTATTACTAATGGCCAGCTGGTAAGCTCGGCTGTTATACAGATTGGCCTGCTCAATCAGCGACAGTTCCCGCTCGCGGTCGTTCGTCTGATACCAGCGGTCAATAATTTTCCACTGTTCCCAGGTCTCTTCCGTTATCACTTCATTGTGGAGCGAACGACTGTTGTAATGGTTGCTGAGTTGCATCCGCAACTGAATGCTGTACGGAGTTTGCCCTGCAGTCGTGACGTTCTGCAACAGCGACTCGTAAATCCCGATTGCCTCGTCAAAACGATTCAGCTCTGCCAACCAGTCTGCTCGTTCTGTCAGAATTGCCTGATTATCTTCATCCCACTTAAGTGCCTGCGCATTAAGTGTCAATGCAGCTTCTCGATCATCAGCTTCCCAATGATTACGAGCGTTCGCCTGTTTCCATAAAGCGATCTCGGCGGGAATCCAGTGTGTCAGGATTGGAATTGCGATTAATGCGACGAGAAATAGCGTTACCCAACGCAGTCCCCCATCCTGCCGGGGAGCTGACTCCTGAGAGCCATTGCTGCCGGTGGGTTCATCTGCGATCGAATCGTGGTGCTCGAAGGAACTCACTGTGCTGGTTGACCTCTTACCACGGAGTCATACCGCCGTTGACGCAGAGTGTTTGTCCGGTGACAAATGAGGCCTCTTCACTGGCGAAATAGAGAACGGCATCGGCCACGTCACGTGGTACGCCCCATCGTCCCGCAGGAATCAGAGCGAGATAACCCTCTTTTTCTTCCTGAGGGTCATCGGCATGGCGATCGGTGGGAATCCATCCGGGCGCGATCATGTTAACGGTGATGCCTGTGTCAGCGAATTCTGTGGCCATGCTCCGCGTCCAGCCAATCTGTCCTCCTTTGGCTGCCACATAGGCGCTGAAGTTGCCGACGCTACGGTGATAGACTTCGCTGACAATATTGACGATTCGTCCCCACTCCTGCTGTTTCATGTGCGCCATACCACGTTGGGTCATCAGAAAAGGACTCTTGATGAAAAAGTCGATCATGTCCTGGTAAAACTCCCAGTCGTACTGCTCGATTGGCTTGTGTGGTTGGTCACAAGTGGCGTTAGGAACAAGAATGTCCGGGTTGCCAAGTTGTGCTTCCGTTTCTGAAAAAAGTTTATCAATCCCTTCTTCGGTGATCGCGCTGGCCTGAATCAGACAGGTTTCGATCCCGGCTGCCTGATATTGTTCCAGTGTGTTTTGTGCACGCTCCAGGTTGTAACAGAAATTGACTGGAACTTTGGCTCCTGCTTGACCGAGTGCCAGACCGATTTCTTTTCCCAGGCCACTACTGTTACCTGTGACTATTGCTACGTGACCTTCTAGGCTGAATGCCATGGGTGTCTCCTGCTAGTGTTGCCGTTGGAAGGGGGATAGGATTCTGATTGTTTACAGGTCAGTTTATCTGTGCAGCTATGATGGCACAACTGACTGAAACGGGGCGCAATGAACAGCGGCTTCGGAAACGGGTTCCGAAGCCGCTGTTGGTTTGCAAAAAGAGTTCAGAGAACAGCTTGTTGACACTCTGGCTTACTTACCGCCAAAGTTACCGCCGGTGGGATTGTAATAACTGTTGGTGTCCCCTGTGCTGCCTGGACGATAGTCTTGCATCGGAGCCGTGTTGGTGGGGTTGAGCTGGTAGTTTCCACCATCGAACTGAGTATTGTCTGGTGCTTCCGAAATATAAGCGGCAGCTCCGGAATTTTGCACGGGCGAGGTGTTGTAGGTTCTTACATCCTGAGGCGTAGTACCTGTGGGAAGAAACGCATCATTCTGAGCTGGATTCTGGGCGGGATTATAGGTGCCGACATTGGCGTTGCCGTCGTAGAATCCACCATTGTTAAAGTTGCCTGTCGTTGTATCCTGAAGCGTGCCGGCCGATGGGCCGTTCTGTTGTATCAACTGCTGGGCACCCGGGTTCTGGTAATTTGTTCCCGGCTGAGGCTGCAATGCCGTGTTGTAGTTGGAATTCGGACCCTGGTACTGTTGTGGGTAATTCTGATTCTGATTGGCGTATGTTGCTGTTTGGCCTCGATGTTGTGGTTGATCGGTCAGATAGTTGGTGTGGCCGATGTTCGTGTTTGCGTATTGCTGCCCGTACGTGTTTTGTGCGGGATTGTTGCCGGCGGTATTTCCGTAACGCTCGGAATAGGTGCTCGTCGTCGCAGCGTGCTCATTGGATGGTGCCTCTTGAGAGCCATAGTAAGAGGCTTCCGGTTTGTCGTCGCCAGCAAAGTAACTCATGCCAGGCAATTGGCTCCAACTGGAAGACTTGCATCCGGTTAGAAATACGGATGATGCACAGATCACAGTGATGACGGATAACCATCGACAATTTGAGGGTTTCATTTTCCTTGTCCTATCAAAACAACATTTGTTTGCCGCCGGCAGAGGTTTGCACCATCTGTCGTGCACTCGCTACCGCTTGAGACTCCTTTTAGCGTTCGGCCGATAGTATCAACAAAGCGTGAAACGGGTCAATATAGGTTTGTGGCTTTTGGTGCCCGGAAAATGAAACGAAAAAAGCGTTACCAGAGCCAACTCTGATAACGCTTTTTACTATTATAAATGCCGCAGGGGTGCGTTAGGCGGTTGCTGCTGCGTAACGTCGTGCCACTTCGTCCCAATTCACTACGTTCCAGAAGGCTGCAATGTAGTCTGGGCGGCGGTTCTGGTAGTTCAGGTAGTAAGCGTGTTCCCAGACGTCCAGTCCAAGGACAGGTGTACGACCTGCCATCAATGGGCTGTCCTGATTGGGTGTGCTTTCAACCACAAGTTGTCCATTATCAACGCTGATCCAGGCCCAACCGCTACCGAAGCGAGTGGCAGCAGCAGCCGAGAATTGCTCTTTGAGTCCGTCCAGACTTCCAAAAGCGGCATTGATAGCTTCCGCCAGCTCACCAGAGGGCTCACCACCACCATCAGGGGACATGACAGTCCAGAAAAGTGAGTGATTGGCGTGTCCGCCACCGTTGTTCTGTACGGCACCACGTTTGTCTTCCGGAACACTTGCTAAATCAGAAACCAGATCTTCAACGGACTTACCTTCCAGTTCGGAGCCTTCGATCGCAGCATTGACTTTGGCGACGTAACCAGCATGGTGTTTGCTGTGGTGGATTTCCATCGTACGAGCATCGATATGGGGTTCAAGCGCGTCGTAAGCGTAAGGTAATTCAGGTAGTTCGTATGCCATTTCTTTCTTTCTGAGTTAAAAAAGGGGGGACCAAATGAACTTGTAATTGTTTTCGATATTATCACCTGAACATACCGCAAAAATCTGGTTCTGGCAATTACATAGAAGGCCGCATCAGGCTGATCGTGATTTATTTCATTTTCAGTGGTTTTTGTGCCGAAGACTATAAGTGAGCGTGCGCGGACAGCTGCGCGTCAAGCGAGTGAATTGAACCGGATTCAGGGACGGATCTGAAAGTGGCACACAAGGCTAAAGCAGCTAGACAAAGAGAGCGGAGATCTGCGAGCAATCGATCTGCAGGTCGGGAGGGTGCGCGAGAATATTTTGATCGTGCAATGCTCGAAAACCAGCCCCGTCTAACAGACCTCATCCCCAAAAGCCGGTGGGCCTATTTCGCCATGCTGCTTCTGGGTGTGATCTGTATTTATTCATGCCAGCAGGCATTTCTTCATACTCGAGTGCTGGTGGGGACAGACTTTCCGACGCATCTGTTCGATATTAACGGTGCTGGCAACGTCGCCAGCTGGTCGCTGAGTGTGATGTTGTTGCTGCTGAGCGTAGGAGCCATCATGATCTACCTGCTACGTCGCCATAAAACGGATGATTACAAAGGGCGATACAGGCTCTGGCTTCATCTGGCAATGATCGCCGCAGTCCTGAGTTTTGAAGTGGCGACCGATATGCATCAGATTCTGATGGTACCATTGGCTCAAATGGAATTTCCAGCGCCGTGGTCAGACGCTTCAATCTGGTGGTTAGCGTTGGTTTCTCTTATGTCCGCTCACATGGCCATTCGGCTGTTAATTGAATTCAAAAGTCGGCCAGGGATGCTCACATTATTATCGGTGCTGGCTGTCGTATTGATCGCCGCTGGTTGTTCCCGTATGGGGTCAGTGATCGGAGAATCGGCACTGACAACCGAAGTGGCTCAATCTTCTTTGTTGATGTCAGCAACGTTACTGGCTACCTGGATGACCTGGCTTAATGCTCGCAAGGTTTATCTCACCGCACAGGCCGGGACGAAAAGTGGCCATCCCCAGGCAGTTGTGCGGGAACGAAACGAGCAGCCTGTCGATCATCAGGTGGCTGAGGCGAGGGAAGAAGTTGAACAGTCTTACGATGAGCAGGATGCTGATTGGGATGACTGGGATGAACTTGATAACGAATTTGAGCAGCAAGAGCTTGCCGAAGTAGCTGAAGACTATGAGGAGTATGCTGAAGAGGATCTGAATGAGTTCGACGAGCAGGAAGCGGTCGACGACGAGTATGAGATCCTTGAATATGAAGAAGAGGTGGAAGAGCCTGAGGTGGAAGAGCCTGAGGTGGAGTACGAGGAAGCAGAGGAGCAGCAGTACGAAGAGGAACAAGCAACTGAAGAGGAGGAAACAGAGGAAGTGATTTACTCAGCCTACGCTGCCGATCCTGAGGAAACTCAGGAGCCCACCGGTGTAACAACTGCTGAGCCATCTGAGGATGAGTCCCAACAGAAATCTCTCCTCATTCCTCCCAAGGATGAAATGGTTGAGTATGAGCCGTTTGATGAAGACGCGTTTTGGGAGCAATATGATTTGACCAAGATGAGTCGCAAGCAGCTCAAGACGATGCGTAAGAAGCTAAACCGCCTCAAAAGAAAACATGCGGAACGCCAACGGGCCGCATAAGCAAAAGCGGCTGTACTACGGTTGGAAAATTGCCTCAGGCCGAGTGTGCAGCGAGTCGGTCTGTATCAAAGTTTACAGCGGCCAAGGACTTCATAGTCGGGTATTCCCCGTTGAAAGAAGCTGGCATACGTGATGACTTCGGTGACATGGGTCGAGGTAAGTGGCCCGGGATTGTAAAGGTCAAAGAGTTCCTGCAGTTTTTCCATTTCACCCTGGAAGTTGCGAATCCGAGCCAAAGTGAGGTGAGGGACGTAAAGGCGGTTTTCACCCGAATAGCCAAGTTGTTGGGTTTCCTGATCCACATTTGCTTGCAAAGCCCGGATTTGTTCAACTCCCTGCTCAACTCCCATCCATAGCGTACGAGGTCGCTCCTGATCGGGAAATGCTCCGAGTCCTCCGCAGATGATTTCAAAATCTGAAATTGACTCACACGCTCGTTCAACCGCAGAACAAATTGCGGGCGTATCCTCTACGAAGACCTCACCAAGAAACTTTAGTGTGATGTGCAAGTTTTTGTTTTGCACGGTCTTAACACCATGATCGATCGCTCCCAGTTGTTTAAGCATTCGGCCTGCAACCCGGCAGGTGTCCTGAGAGACGTTTACGGCGATAAAGGTACGTAGAGGTTTCACGGCCTGATACCTTAAGGGCAAAACAGGGAAGAAGTGTGTTACGAGATGGCAAGCATGCTCTGGTATTGAGCAAAGCGTTGTTCCAGAGCGTCCCGTTCGATCTGTTTCATACGTTCCAGACTGAAGTCTTCTACGTTGTAGCTGGCGACGAGAGTACCGTAGACCAGGGCACGTTTGATACTGGCTGGATCCGTTGCGTTCACACTGGCAAGGTAGCCCATCATGCCGCCGGCAAAACTATCACCAGCTCCGGTAGGGTCGAGTACGTTCTGGGTAGGGAAGGCTGGTAAGACGTACCAGCCTTCTTCGCCAAAGTACATGGCTCCATGCTCGCCTTTTTTAAGCACACAGAATTTTGCGCCCATATCAAGGACCGCTCGACCTGCTTTGACCAGGTTTTCTTCACCAGTCAGCAGTTTGGCTTCACTGTCATTCAGCACCAGGCCGTCGATACGTTCGATGAGTGCCAGTAGTTCTTTTCTTTGTATGCTGATCCAGAGATCCATGGTGTCGGCAACGACAAGTTTTGGATTGTTTGCCTGTTCGAGAACCTGCATTTGTACCGTCGGGGCGCCATTGGCCAGAAATACAAATGGCGTTTCTTTATAGTTTTCAGGCAGGACAGGGCTGAAGGATTCAAAGACATTCAGGTTGACTTCCAGAGTCTCCCGGTCATTCATATTGGGGAGGTATTTCCCTTTCCAGGAAAAAGTTTTTTCTCCCGCTTTGACTTCCAGTCCTTCTGTATTGATGTTGCGTGATTGAAGCAGAGAAGTGTGCTCGTCCGGCCAGTCTTCACCGACAACTCCGACAAGATTGACCGGAGTGAAGTAGCTGGCGGCATAGGAAAAATAAGTGGCAGAGCCGCCGATCACATTTTCCCGTCTGTCTGTAGGGGTTTCCACACTGTCAAAAGCGATGGAACCAACAACAAGCAGTGACATGACTGTCCCTTCAATTCATAATAAAGTTAGAATTAACTAATCGTCGCATTATATTCATAGACTGGCGTTCTCACTACCTGTAGGAATCATACGAATGTTACTTAAATATATTCATGGCTCTGTTGTTGGCTTATTTTACTTGTTTTCCGGGTTGGCGATCTGTTGGCAGGCTGATGCGGCTGATTGGAATCAGTGGCGGGGAGGAGAGCGATCTGGCGTAGATCAGGCAAGCCCCGGTTTGCTGGAGTCGTTACCCGACAAAGGCCTGAAACCGGTTTGGTATGTTGACGAACAGGATCTGCCAGCTGCCGCTGCAAGTGGTTGGTCAAGTCCTGTGGTGAGCGGGGACTCGGTCTATCTGTTCACTCATAAAAAGAAAGCACTCGCAGATGCGAAAAAACTACCTCCGGTTAAATTCCCGTACCTGCCTCCGGACAAGCGAGTTGGGATGACGGAGGCGGAGTATGCCGAGTACGAAGCCAATCGGCGAAACGAACAGGAAGCCCGAGCGAAGGGGTTCCGTTTTGACGAGTACATTTATTGTCTCCATCGGAAGACTGGGAAATTGCAATGGGTGAATGAATACTCGAGTGTTTACACCAGGTTTGCTCAGTCTGGGTCTCCCACTGTTGTGGATGGTAAGTTGTTCGTTTTGAGTGCTGGCAGGGCAGCTCGGGCAGTTGATGTCGCCAATGGGGAAACGTTGTGGACGACCAAACTTCCTGGCGATTTTCGGGATCAGTATTTGCAGTCCTCTTTTGCCGTGGAGGGCGAGTTAGCCTTTGTTTTGTGTGATAGTCTGTTTGCGTTGGACATCAATCGTGGCGAGGTTGTTTGGCAGTACGAAGTGGAAGAAAGCAGGAATGTTCATTGCAGCCCTGTCATCTGGAATTCGGATTCGGGGTCCCGTGTCATTTGTAATGTGGCTGGCGGCAAAACCATTTGTGTGGATGTAAAATCGGGAACATTGGTGTGGGAAGTTCAATCGGGTGCTGGCAATGCGACGCCGATTATCGCGGGAGATAAATTGTTGCTTTACGGACAGAGTCGAAAGTCCGGACTGGTTTGTTACCGGTTGAGTGAGACGACGCCGGATGAACTGTGGAGGTTTAACGGAGCGGCGGACTCCGGTTCAACGCCGGTTGCCTTGAACGGTTTGGTGTTTGTCCAGGGTGACCGACGATTGGCTTGCGTGGAACTGGAAAGCGGAAAAACTCGGTGGCAGACGACACTGGACCTGAATCGTCCCCGATATACATCTCTGATAGCCGGAGACAACAAGGTCTTTTATGCCTTTGACGGCTTATTGGTTTTTGAAGCCGGGCAGCGATTTACTCCCTTGATGCAGGCAAAGATTAATCGGGACGGCTTGCTAGCCGAGGAGTCAGCTTTAAGAGACATGTTGGGAATTAATGAATTGGAAAAGACTGCTGAAGGGCAGCTCGAAGCGGAGATGATTTTGCGGCGCGAGTTTGGTAACGGCCCTCTGGTTTGTACCACGCCTGCTATTTCCAATGGTTTTATGTTCATTCGTCTGAAGCGTGGCATTGCGTGTTATGATCTGCGAGATTGATGTGGATGTTTGCGCCACCTGGTTCATTGTTTCCAGAGGGAGCTCGGCACAACACACAATCTGAGATGCCGGCGTCAGCAAACTTGTGATGGCAAGTCTTCTCGATAGCACGCCGAATCATGGAAAGAGAGAGAACAGGTATTCTCAATTTTTTTAATTTTTCCTGTTCGCTGTGACCTCATGTGTCACAGCTCCCCGCGATAGTACCTGTATCTCCTGGCAAGGTCATTCAAAGCATCCCCCTCTTATCGCTTTTGAATAGAAACCTTCGGCAGGTGGTACGACAGTTGTCTGGTAGAAATCTATCAGGCCGGATTCAGCGTTCTAGCACGAGGGGACACCAATGCTGCTTTTACTAAGCGTCCTGTTTATTTGGAAGCAAGTAGTGAGAAAAGTGACACTGGAAGCATAAAAAGGCTTTTGTTGTTGCAAGGCAGCGTCGATATAGTGTATATAAGTTCACTAAGTAGTGTTTGTACACTGTATCGGCATTTAAGTCCTTATTGGGGCGTTTGGTCTCCAATAGTGGTGAGGATGATGGTGAACAAGGTTGGAGATTTGCTGAAACTGCAGATACTGCAGACACGAGGGACGCTCGAACCCATTTCAAAGAATCATGATTGAATTGTCACCTGGCTGTCGGAAAAAAACTTGATTGCGGTTGAAAGACAATAGTTAGTTATCGATAAAGGAGTGCAGTAATGGTTGCTGTAAAGAAGGATTCGACAAAGAATATGGCAAAGAAGAAAACAACGACAGCGAAGTCGAAAAGTGCAAAAGGGAAGCAGGCGTCCGCAGCCAAGGCTGATGCCTTGGTGGCAGGAAATGCTCAATTGAAGACGACACTTCAGCAGATTGAAAAGCAGTTTGGTGAAGGGTCGATTATGCCATTGGGTAAGGAACAGCGGCATCAGATTGAAGGGATTGCGACCGGTAGCCTTTCTCTGGATATGGCTCTGGGAGGACAAGGAGTTCCTCGCGGTCGCATTATTGAGATTTACGGTCCTGAATCGAGTGGTAAGACAACGCTTGCGTTGCATATTGCCGCTCAGGCCCAAAAGGCTGACGGTATAGCAGCGATTATTGACGCCGAGCACGCATTTGACCCGAGCTGGGGTAAGAAGTTAGGTGTGGAGCTTGATACGTTACTGGTTAGCCAGCCTAATAATGGTGAAGAGGCGATGCAGATCACCGAGATGTTGGTGAAGTCTAACGCGGTGGACGTGATCATTGTCGACTCGGTTGCCGCTTTGGTGCCTCGGAAAGAACTTGAAGGCGAAATCGGAGATAGTCATGTCGGCCTGCAGGCTCGGCTGATGAGTCAGGCGATGCGTAAACTGACTGGAGCTATTTCCAAGAGCAAAACCGTCGTGATCTTTATCAACCAGATTCGCGAGAAGATTGGGGTGATGTTTGGTAGTCCGGAAACGACACCGGGCGGTAGAGCCTTAAAGTTCTATAGTTCCTGTCGAATCGACGTCCGCCGCATCGCTCAGCTCAAAGAAGGTGATCAGGTGATCGGGCAGCGGGTGCGTGCCAAGGTTGTAAAGAACAAAGTGGCTCCCCCATTTCGAGTGGCCGAATTTGACATGATGCACACGCATGGCATCAGCTATGAAGGAGACCTGCTCGATCTTGGTGTGAAACACGGAGTGTTAACTCGTAGTGGATCCTGGTTCAAAAATGGTGACGTGTATCTGGGACAGGGCAAGGAGAAAGCCCGAGCATTTCTCACCGAAAATAAGGATGTGGCTGACGAACTGCGACCACTTATTCTGGCAGCCGGCGGTATGGGGCTGGACGAGGAAGTCACTGAACCGGTCGAGTCGTCGGAAGAAGAGCAGCACGAGAACAGCTGATCGAGGCCAGCTAAACTAGGCCGCCTAAACTAGGCCAGCTAAACTAGGCCGCCTAAACTAGAACGGGGATTTTCCCTTGAGAGTGGAAGGTCCGGCGTGGTCAGCGGTTGCTTTGTTGCTCGCAGACGACGCCGGACCCTCTAACCTCAAGGGTGTCACTTGTTCCTTGAGAGGGCCTGTTTTCGATTGTTCTAAGCTTCCATACCCCTCTAATCTTCCATACCCCCTTGTAGCGGATCTCGATGATCAGACGTATACTACGTAGCAATCAAGAGACCTGTTACGCGATTTCACATTCAAGGAATAATCACTATGTCACGAAGTGGTGCTATTACGTTCAAAGGAAACCCGATGACACTGGCTGGGGAAGCTGTTTCGATCGGTCAGGCTGCTCCTGCTTTTACAGCTCATTATTTTAAGGATGGTTTTCAGACACTCAGCAACGAGTGCCTGCAAGGAAAACCAACTCTGATCAGCGTTATCCCTTCCATCGATACTGGGGTATGCCAGACGCAAACCAAGACATTCAACGAACAAGTCGCCTCCCTTGGGGACACCGTGAATGCGGTTACGATTTCACTCGACCTGCCGTTTGCTCAAAATCGCTGGTGCGGAGCTGAAGGCGTAGAAAATCTGCATGTCGTCAGCGATTATCAGGATCGCTCTTTTGGTAACAACTGGGGAATGCTGATTGAAGAATTGAAACTACTGGCACGTGGTGCTTTCGTCCTGGATGCCGAAGGCGTTGTTCAGTATGCCGAAGTGGTTGCTGAAGCAACGGAGGAGCCCAATTACGATGCTGCTTTGGAAGTCCTGCAAGGACTCTTGTAAGCCAAACGCGCGTTCGATTCGTTTGTGACTCATCAAAAACCCCCGTATGGACCCTGCCAGGCACCATACGGGGGTTTTTATTTTATGGGTGATCCCGACGTAGTCAGGAAAGCATTTCACCGATGACCGCTTTGGCCTTTTCAATGGCGTTCGGGATTTGACTGGCGTCCTTACCACCTGCCTGAGCCATATCAGGTTTTCCTCCTCCGCCACCTCCTACGATGGGAGCGACTTCTCGTACCCAGTTCCCGGCATTAGCTCCTTGAGCGACAAGTTCCCGGCTGATCCCTGCTACCAGTACGACTTTATCTTCACCCTGAGCGGCAAGTAACAGGACAGCAGAAGGTTCGACCTTATTGCGTATCTGGTCAATGAGCTGCCTCATTAATCCAGGGTTAGCACCTTGTGCTTCTGCTACCACGATAGTCGCATCCTGAATCTGTAACGCATTCTCGATGAGTGCATCGGCGGAGACGTCACCTGCTGACTTCAGCTGTTCCAACTGTTCAAGCAATTTATCCTGTTCAGCCAGTAAGGCATCCACTCGTTCAAGCAAATCTCCGCTGGCAACGTTCAGCAGCCTGGCGGCAGATCGAACCTGATTTCTCTTTTCTACATAGGACAGAGATTCCTGATTGTTATCCGTGGTTTCAGTTTCGATGGCTGCATCGGTATTTCCACTGGAGAGGTGTTTCTTGATTTCCCGGATTCGTCCGGTAAGCGCTTCGACGGCTACTGTCAAAAGTCCGCCTTGGGCAGAGAGTTTTTCTGCGGCCTGCGCGAACAGGTTTTCGGTGTCACGTATATAGTCTGCGGCTTTGTTTCCGGTAAGTGCGATAATACGTCGCGTACCGGCGGCTACACCCTCCTCTGAAGTAATCTGGAAATCTCCCACCTGATCGGTTGCTGTTAAATGGGTTCCACCGCAAAGTTCCTTGGAGAATTCGCCCATGGAGACCATGCGAACCGGATCCGGATATTTTTCACCGAAGAGCATCATTGCTCCCTGGGCTCGGGCCTCGGCCAATGGAAGCGTTTCCCAGCGAATATCTTCCGCGGATTGAATCAGTTGCTGAACCTCTGTTTCGATGTTCAGAAGTTGCTCCTCCGAAACCGGTTCCATGTTGGTAAAGTCGAATCGGAGCCAATCTTCGTCAACTTTGGATCCTTGTTGCTGGGCATGGGAGCCGAGTCTGTTTTGTAAAGCATGGTGGAGCATATGGGTCGCAGAGTGGGCACGACATATACCATCGCGACGAGTGTTATCGATTTTAGTCTGAACGTTTTCGCCCTGGGTAAGTGTACCGGAAGCCAGATATCCGTAATGCAGAAAGAGGTCACCGTCTTTCTGAGTGTCTTCGACGACAAAGGAGGCGTTCGGGGTTTCAATGGTGCCTGAGTCGCCGACTTGTCCTCCGGATTCCCCGTAAAAGGCAGTCGCCTCGGTAACCAGAATCAGTTTCGCGTCTCCGGCATCCTGAGATTCTGTTTGTTGGTCTTCACCTTCGTCAACACGGATCACGATTCCTTTGATTTCCGCAGTTGTTTCTGTTTCGTCGTAACCTCGAAATTCAGTCTCTTTAAGTGTTTCTTTGAGCCCTTCTACCGGGCCTGTTTTAAATAGTTCGAATTGAGTCTTCCCGGATTCCAGCCCGTGCTGTTCCATGGCATGTTTGAAGCCCTCCCAATCAAATCCAAGATCGAGGTCACTGGCCATTGATTCCACGAGTTCGGGAGGGACTCCGTAAGTTTGATACAGATCTGCGGCTGTCGCTCCGGAAACTTGCTGCTGACCGGATGACTTCAGGTCTTCAAAGGCTGTATCAATTCGTGCCAGACCGTCGTCAAGCGTGGCGAGGAATGCGTTTTCTTCCTGCTTGATAACACTCTGGACACGGTCTGATGTTTCGCAGATGTCTGGGTAGGCCGCTTTCATCTGGTCAGTTACGGCAGAGACCAGCTGGTAAAGAAAGGGTTCGCGCATTCCCATCTGATGTCCATCGAGAACAGCTCGTCGTAGCAAACGACGAATGACATACTTTTCCTTGTTGGGACCAGGATAAACATTTTCATGGACCGCAAATGTACAGGCGCGAACATGGTCACAGATTCGTCGCAGTCGCCGTCCATTTTCATCGGCAGGGTCGTAGTTCACGCCGACAATTTCTCCGGCGGCTTCTACAATTGGGCGGAGAATGTCGATGTGGTAATTCGTGTCCTGTCCCTGCATGACTGATGCAATACGTTCCAAACCCATGCCGGTATCGATGTTTTTACTGGGCAATGGAGATAGATTATCCGGTGGATCACCCAGTCGATTGAATTGGGTAAACACGAGGTTCCATATTTCGACTTCTTCTCCTTTAGGATCCAGGTAGAAGATCTCCGAACAGGGACCACAGACACCGTCTGGTCCTCCAGAAGGCGCTCCGGCAGGCCAAAAGTTATCATCTTCGCCCATTCGCGTGATTCGATTAGTGGGAAGTCCAATTTCGTCATGCCAGATATTGGCCGCTTCATCGTCATCCAGATAGACGGTGACATTTAGTCGTTCAGCGTCAAGCCCCAGCCATTTGGGGTCGGTGAGGAATTCCCAGGCCCAGGTGATTGCCTCTCGCTTGAAATAGTCACCAAAGCTGAAGTTCCCGAGCATTTCGAAGAACGTGTGGTGGTACGAGGTTCTTCCCACATTCTCGATGTCACCAGTTCGCAGGCATTTTTGGCTACTGGTAGCTCGAGTGAAATCGAGTTTTACTTTGCCCAGAAAGTGATCTTTAAACGGATTCATACCAGCCGGGGTAAAGAGAACGGAGGGGTCCCAGGTAGGTACCAATACGTCACTCGCACAGCGGGTATGTCCTTTGGTTTCGTAGAAACTAAGATACTTTTCTCGGATTTCGTCGGTCTTCATAGGTTCGTCGTCGAAGTCTGTTTTTGAGTTGCAGTGCGGAAAATCCCTGAAGACAGAATCACTGAACAGGGGCTTAATTGGTTATCATATCCGCCACTTCCAAGACTTGGAACCACTGAAACGGGTAGAGTGAGGCCAGGGTAACTTTGCATTGACGGCAGTTTCATTGGTTTACCAGTCTTCCTGCAGCCTTGATGCCAGGTCCGTTGAATTCCCTACCCAGAAAACATGAGGGAGGAATTATCACCAGGTCGGATTGCCGATTCTTAGTGCACAGGCCAACTGGTACTTTGCTCGATCAGTGCCGATGCGTATCAGAGTGCAACAGCATCAGGGCTGGAACGGATTTTTCTGAATTATGACGGGTTTGGCTGCGGGACCGAACGGTTTCGACCGGTAAACCCGAGATAACCCTTTGGCAATTGAGCAGTCTGATTTACATCCAGGGTGGTTTTTCACCAGCCGACGGTAATTCGATACTCTTGACCGACTTGATTCCTTCCTGCGAGGCCAGGTCACTGGTTGCTTCGGACGAGGGGATGCTATCCAGATTCAGAACACCAATGGCTCGACCACCCGGTTGGGCATCGAGAGGGCGTCCGACAGACATCTGCGCGATGTTGATGTTGCGTGTGCCCAACGTTGTTCCCATATGTCCAATGATTCCAGGGAGGTCGTCATGGACGAAGATCAGCATATTCCCATCCAGATAGGACTCCAATCTCATATCATCCAGTCTGATAAGACGAGGCATGTTGTTACCAAAGACAGTGCCTCCGGCCGTGTAAGTTCCTTTGTCGGTTGTCAGGGTGACTGTCATTGACGAAGCGAAGGCCCCCATTTCACTCGAGTGGACTTCACTGATTTCGATACCACGTTCCTTGAGTAACATTTGTGAGTTCACGATGTTGACTGATTCGTCAAGTGCTTCCTTAAGAAGTCCCGCACACACAGAGGCTGTCAGTAACTTGGTGTCCTGTTCTGCCACCTGCCCTCGGTATTCAATTTTTACCGACTGTACTCCTCCTTCATCCCACTGGTCGAGGAAGATGCCCATGCGATAGGACAGTTCCAGATAGCCCGCCAGTGATTCGAGTGTTTTAGGGTCGATGGCAGCGACATTCACTGCGTGTCGGACGGCGCCGGTTGTGAGGAAATTGACAGCTAATTCGACAGCTTCCACGGCGACTTGAGTTTGTGCTTCTTCTGTTGAGGCTCCCAGATGCGGAGTACAAATGACGCCCGCTTTTTGAAATAGCGGACTGTCCGTACAAGGCTCTGATTCAAAAACATCCAGTGCGACTCCGGCGATTACTCCGTCATCAAGTCCTTGCGCCAACGCGGCTTCATCATAGATACCTCCTCGAGCACAGTTAATCAGGCGTGCTCCAGGCTTGAGAAGCGATAGCTGAGAGGGACCGATGAGCCCTTTGGTCTGAGGGGTGAGTGGTGTGTGTACCGAGAGGTAATCAACGCGCGGCAACATTTCGTCAACCGTTTCGCATAACTCGATACCCAGTTTGGAAGCCTGTTCGGAAGTTAGAAACGGGTCGTATCCCAGCATGTCCATCTGGAACGCCTGAGCTCGTTTGGCCACCTCCTGTCCAATCCTTCCCAGACCGACCACGCCTAATGTTTTCCCAGAAAGTTGTGAGCCCATGTAGGCTTTACGGTCCCAACGTCCTTCGCGAAGGCTTTGAAACGCGGGGGCCACATTGCGACTTAGAGCCAACATCAATGTCATCGCATGTTCAGCAGTACTCAGCGTATTTCCGGTCGGGGTATTCATGACAATGATTCCCTGACGAGTTGCCGCTGGTTTGTCGATGTTGTCCGTTCCAACCCCAGCTCGGACAATGACTTTCAGTCGGGTATTTCCCTCGAGTACATCTTCCGAAAGCGTGACCCCGCTACGGCAGATCGCGCCATCGGCTTGTTGTAAGGCAGCTTTGAGCTCCTCACCTTTCAGGCCAGTCTGAACAACATATTCAATGCCGGCAGACTGTTCCAGAAGGTCGAGACCTTCCTGAGCGATATTGTCGAGGACGATGATTTTAGGCATAGGTTTACTTCAACCAGGGGTTGGGGGATTACAGAAGTAGATAAAGCAGTGAGTTGTCTGCCATCTACGTACCGCCGTTTCAGCTATTTTGAGTATAGAACGACTTCATGAAATCGCGAAGAGCTATAACTCCTTCGCGAGGCATAGCGTTATAGACAGAAGCACGAACACCTCCAACGCTGCGATGTCCTTTCAGACTCGAAAGTCCCTGCTGTGCTGCCTCTTCCAGAAATCGGGAAGTCAGGTTGTCTTCTGAGAGGTTAAACGCGATATTCATCAGGGAACGGTGCTCTTTGACAGCATGTCCCAAATACATGTCACTATGCTGGTCTATGACCTCATAGATGATTGCAGCTTTCTCCTGGTTGTACTCAGCCATTTGCTCCAGCCCCCCCATTTCATTGAGAAGCCATTTGCAAATCAAATCGACTACGTAGATGCCAAACGTCGGTGGAGTATTGAACATTGAATTCTGCGCGGCATGCGTTTTGTAATTCAGATAACCTGGCAGGTCGTCTCGGCTGCGATCAAGCAGGTCTTTGCGAATCACGACGATCGTGACGCCAGCCGGTCCGGCATTCTTTTGGGCACAGGCATAGACAATTCCATGGCGTTGCATATCAATTGGCCGCGACAGGAAATCGGAGGAAGCATCACAAACCAACGGAACGTCAGGAACGTCGAGCTCCTGCTGGAATTGAATTCCGTGAATCGTTTCGTTGGAGGCATAGTATAAAAATGTCGGATCATTCGGAAGCTGCAGGTCGCTGCTCGATGGCAGTGTATTGAAGTTGGCTTCTTTACCAGACCAGGCCAAGTCGATATGTCCCGCGCCGAGAGCTTCGTCATACGCCTTCTGACTCCAGGCACCTGACACAATGTATGCCGCTCGGTCTTCCGCGTCACGTAGGAGATTCATGGGGATCATGGAAAACTGGAGTCGGCTGCCTCCCTGCAAAAAAAGCACTTCATGCGAATCGCCAATTCCCAGTAAAGTTTTGATCCCGGCGCGAGCGGAATCGAGAACTTCCATGAAGGTTGTACTGCGGTGGCTGATTTCCATGATACTTGCCCCGCAGCCATTAAAATTCAGAAGCTCCTGCTGGATTTGTTCAAGAACCTGAAGCGGGATGGTGGCTGGACCAGCACTGAAGTTATAGGTGCGATTTGCAGTAGTCATGGTTTGGGTGCTAATAGTTGCTTTAAAAGCTACGGGGTAAACCGCGATTTTATGCCCAACTGAGCACTCTGTACACACCCGAATCAGGAACAGTCTACCAGACTGCTGAAATTCCCTGATGGAAGAAAGGAGGACGATTAATAACGTCCGCGGGAAAGCTCCTCGTCGGCGACATTTACATTTCCAGGATTGGTTGTTGGGTTTGCACGTGCCGTACGTATTTGTTGTTTGAGTGAGGCAATTCTCGTTGATAATTGAGATTGCTGGTTATCCAGCAGATGGGATCGCTGGTATTGTGCCAATGCAACTTCCTTATGGCCTTCCGATTCATTGAGTGCGGCCAGGGCTTTCCAGGCTCGCGCATCGTTCTTGTCAATCGCACAAGCTTTTTCCAAATGAACTCGGGCAGCCTGATCATCTCCAAATTCCCCGTAGATGCGTGCCAATTCGACTCGGGGAGCTGATAGGTGAGGTTTATCCTGTACCCAATTATTCAATAGGGTGAACGCCTTCTCTTTACGATCGGTTTGAACAAGTAGCACGGCGAGGCCTCGGTGGCAATCGGTGTGGTCACTGTCGAAGTCCAGGCAGCGGTTATAGAGGGCTTCTGATTCCTTGAGAAATCCTTGATCGTTACTGTTCAAACCCATTTGGTGATACGTGGCTGCCAGATTGTAATAGGCATCGGCGTTCTTTTGGTCCGTACCTAACGCATACTGAAATCGCTCGATGGCTTTAGTGAATTGCCCTGACCCAAAGAGTTTCACGCCTTCTGAATTCCAGCGACTGGCGGGGTTGTGACCACATCCGGAAAGGATTAACGACGCGGTCACCATGAACAACATCCATAGACGGAGTGTGGTGACCGTGAGTGAATTTGTGATTTGATGAACCATCTGCCAACCTTTTCTAACCTATCAGGATCTCCCAGACAGGTACTCCGATTTGCCGCTTGAGATATGGCCGGAGTGAAAGATTAGCGGTTTTGATAGGGCCAAACAAGGCCATTTACAAGAGTGCGCCTTCCATGGCTTCTGCAAAGTCAGACTCGGTTTCTATCACACTTCCCTGTAAGAACACCCGTTATCACCTGGTTCCAGCCGAGGTGTAGGTACCGTCGCAAACGTACCCTCTGACATTCAGATCCTCACTCAAGTATTGAGTCTGCTTAAGTTAAGCAGTCTTGTTGTAACCGAGGTTACGTACGACTTCCAAAACTTCACTGCAGGTTGGGAAGTTACGTCCGCTCTGACGCTTGTACTGTTCCATGGCCTGCATGAATTCGCGTTCATCGATGGAATAATCGCGTTCGCAGGTTGTAGGGTCAATTTTGCGTCGGCGTTCTGTTTCTGTCAGGACGGCCGTGTCAGGATTGTCCAGTACTGGGGTTGCTTGGGTGTCGTCTAAATAACTCATTTGATTCTCTCCCTGTTTGTTTATGACTTGGATTTCAGGATTTCAGGATATTAGGATTCGCATTGTTTCCTGCCCGCCACAAAACGAATTAACTGGCGGGTACCCCAATGATTCCACCTGTTTTCCTGTTAGGCAGGAGAGATAAGAGAGAAAAGATGTAACGATTAGGAAAACTGGATGGTTTTGTCAAAGTTTACGGTTTGAGGAAAGATTACTGTGTGGGGGATATTTCCGGTTATGAGGCCACAGCCGACACCCGAAAAGCCTTCAAACCAAGCGTTTTTAAAGGCAGGGCCTGTTTGATCACTTAGAGATATCGTGTGAGAAACAGATGGTTTTTCGAAATCGAACAAGTGTGAAGATAAGCGGCCAGAATGCCTGGATTCCCCATTCTTACAACGATTTCGGTCGGTTGAGAAGAGAATTCGAGTGAAGCGTGATCTGCAAATTCACTCTGGTGTGGCGGAAATACTTAGCGATTGAAATACCGTCGCAGCATGTCCGAAGCGGCCGAGGTGGAATCTTCTGCTTCCTCCTTGGAGGAAGGGCGTTCTGGCAGCTTCATAGGCTTACGTTTAGTACGTTTCCCGGAGTCTTCCAGATTTTCAGCGTCTTCGCCTTCCTGCTGCTCCTGCTGTTCCCGCTGCTCCTGTTCTTTAGCAAACGTTCCGGTATCTTCCAGCACAAACTGACGAGTCACCGTGTCGGATGTATTCATGTCGGAATCAGCAAATAACGACTCTTCCAGCCAGCCGGCGATACTATCGTCACACTGACTGTCGATTTCCTTGGCCTTACCAGCGCTTCGTTTTGCAACGTCTGCGATTCCCTGAACCTTGGGTTTCTTTGTTCCTCCCAGACTGTGGTCCAGAACAAGTTCAAAAGAGAGTGGGCCGATAACTAATTGGTCACCGTTATTCAGAATGGCAACATTCTCGACTCGCTTGTTATTAACAAACGTACCGTTCTTACTACCGAAGTCTTTAATTGCGACCTGATAGTCAGAAATGATAATGGCGCAGTGATGGCGACTAATCGCGTCACTTTTGGGGCGCAAATGACAATCTTCCCCCCGGCCAATGAAAAACTTGGCGACAGGAATACTGATTTCTTTACCCTTGCTAGGGCCTTTGAGTACTTTTAACTTGGCCTTCATCGCTCACCCGTCAATTGACTTACCGAACAATAATATAAATCCGAGTAGAGAATTGGTTTGTCAACTAATGACGATGAATGTCTTTCACGTGTCACAACTATTATTGGCAAACATCCACAGAAAAAAAATGTATATTTGGTAGATATTCGCAGCAACCGAATCCAGCGGTGGATTTCCAAGGAGTACTTTAATGCAGTACTATAAATCGCCAACTCCGATTACCGTGCCCAGCTTTTTCTCCAGAACGAAGAATAAAAATACTAGCGACACTTAAGGAATACTATCAGAAGGCTAAAGTCGGGTCAAATCTTATCCCCCTCAGAGTAAGGGGTATTGATTCATCGTCTTTGAAGCCATTTCTGGTTGAGAAATCGTTCTTTTTCTACCTTATCTGCCATTTTTAGCTGTTCATATGTCAATGAGTAGCTGGAAATCTGACACTGAAAAATGTCGGACAAATCGGCAAGCCAATTGGTAACCCAGTCGAGCGATGTCAGATCGACATGGGTCAATTCCAGGATCCCTGGTAGTTCTGGTGCTGCCGTAGATTGTTTCAGCAGAATGCTGCCATGTTGCAGCACATGAGTTCGATTACGTCGTTGGGCACTTCCCACCACCTTGAATTGGTGTATCAGGACGTCACCTGGAGCACGTCGTTGAAAACACAAAAATGGTTGTTCCCCTTTGGGGACGGCTGGCGGGTCGACACACTTTGTTGCGGAAATTCCGAGACCTTGGAAGAGTCGGATCAGTGAATCGTGGAAGAGGTCATAGACGCCGCTTATTTGGGCACTGGTCAGCTGGTGCAATGGGAAGACAAAGCTGTAGGTCAGCTCATGGTCATGAACAATGGCGCCTCCACCACTTGCGCGTCGAATGCAATCGGTGTGCGCAGAAGCCTGGTGGGACTGGCGTTGCTGCAGAGGCTGAAAGTAACCGAGTGAAGTGCAGGCGGGTTTCCACTGGTAGAGTCGCAGGACGGCTGTTTGAGCTGGCAGGTCGGCGTTTAACAGCGCATCATCGATGGCCATATTCCAGGAGCCGGTGGTTGGCTGATCTTCTACCAGAAGAATTGACTTCAGGTTTAGTCCGCAGTCTCTGTCCATTTCACTATTGGTTGTCTGGCAGCCATCACTTCGTCGGGCCGGCGAATGTGAGTGGAATGAGGTGCATTGTTCAGTGTCTCGATCGGTTCCTGAAGGATGGTTTGTAACGTTTCTGCAAATGCATCGAGTGTCTGTTTGCTTTCTGTTTCAGTAGGTTCCATCATCATGCCTTCGGGCACCGTAAGTGGAAAGTAGACGGTGGGTGGATGAAACCCATAGTCCAGCAGCCGTTTTGCGATCTGCATGGCGGGTTGCTTCAGGCCGGTAGACTCTTTCACCGAGACGGCACTGGCAACAAATTCGTGCATACACCGGTCACCATGCGGGACTCCGAGAAATCCTTTCACCTGACTGAGCAGGTAGTTGGCATTGAGCACTGCCGTTTCTGAAACTCGGCGTAGGCCCTCTGGCCCGTGTGTACGGATGTAACAATAAGCTCGTATCAGCACTCCTACATTTCCAAAGAAGGATCGCACCCGGCCGATCGACTCCTGAGTACCGTGATCCAGGTAGTATGTTTGGGTTTCATCACAGAACGTTACCGTAGGATTCGGTAGAAAGGGACGCAGCGTTTCAGTCATGCAGATCGGACCGGCGCCAGGACCCCCGCCGCCGTGCGGCCCACTAAAGGTTTTATGCGGGTTAAAGTGCATCATGTCTGCGCCGAAGTCACCGGGACGAGAGATTCCCAGGATGGCATTCATATTGGCTCCGTCCAGATAGATCAGTCCACCCGCCTCGTGTACCAGATCGGCAATCAACTGCACCTGATCATCAAAGAGCCCGAGCGTACTCGGGTTGGTGATCATGAATACGGCGGTATCGTCTCCCAGGTTTTCTTTCAGGTGTTCGAGGTCAACGCGACCGTCTGCCTGACTGCGGATTGTGACAAAATCAAATCCTGCCATCCGGGCACTGGCCGGATTGGTACCGTGCGCACTATCGGGCGCAAGAACTTTTGATCGTGTTTCACCCTGTTGATGAAAGTAGGCTGCCGCGACCATAAGTGCAGCCAGTTCCCCATGGGCACCGGCAGCAGGTTGCAGTGAGACGGCTGGCAGTCCGCTGATTTCCCCCAACATCTGCTGCAGTTTCCACAACAGCTGCAGCATACCTTGAACCGACTCATCGCTTTGATAAGGATGCAGTTGCGCAAAACCATCCCACGCAGCAATGCGTTCATTTCGTTTTGGGTTATATTTCATCGTGCATGAGCCGAGTGGATAGTAGTGCGTATCGACACTCATGTTCAGCGTAGACAGGTTCGTAAAGTGGCGGACAACTTCCGGTTCTGTAACTTCTGGCAAATCGGGAGCTTCTGATTGAAGCAGGGCTGCCGGAATCAGCTGTTCGATTTCCTGCTGGGGGACATCACATGCAGGAAGCTGGACGCCGGTGCGACCAGTTGTTGATAATTCGAAAATCAACTGAGTGGAGTGGTTATTTCTCATGACCCGAGTACCTCCACCAGCTGATTGATCTCGTCGATCGTTCTCTTTTCCGTGACAGCAATCAGCAGGCAGTCTTCGTACTGTGGATACCATTTCCCCAGTGCAACACCGGCGAAAATGTTAAAGTCTTCTCCCTTATCCAGCAGACCTGCCACATCATTCTGTTTGTCCCGAACGACGAATTCCTTAAAGAAAGGTTGTTCACCAACTGCTTCAAAACGGTCGAGTTGCGTAAGTTGTTGATGAGCATAATGGGCTTTTTGAAGGCACAGGTCAGCAACGTTTCTCATCCCTTGGGGACCCATGACAGACAGGTAAATGGCGGCTCGCAATGCGAACAGGCCCTGGTTGGTACAGATGTTGCTGGTTGCCTTTTCGCGACGAATGTGCTGTTCCCGAGTTTGCAGGGTAAGCACCCAGCAGCGATTTCCATCCTGATCTACGGTTTGCCCAGCAATACGTCCGGGGAGTCGACGCACAAATTCCTCGCGGCAGGCCATGATTCCCAGGTAGGGACCGCCATAGAGCAGGGGAGTTCCCAGCGATTGTCCTTCAGCAACGACAATATCGACTCCGGCGTCTCCGGGGCGTTTCAGGATTCCCAGGCTGATTGGGTCCACACTGCAAACCAGCAGCGCTCCGGCCTGATGGACCTGCTCTGCGATGGCAGAGATATCTTCTACATTTCCGAAGAAGTTGGGTGATTGCATCAGTACAGCTGCTGTCGTCTCATCCAGTGACTCGGATAGTTGATCCGGGCTGGACAGCGTCACCACTTCAGTGCCGATAGTGGTAAAGTAAGTTTCAAGAATCTGGCGGTATTCCGGGTGCACGGACTCAAGTACCAGGACACGGTTGTGGCGTCGAGTGATGCTGACCGCCATGAGCATCGCTTCGACGGCGGCCGAGCCTCCGTCATACAGACTGGCATTAGAAACGTCCATTCCCGTCAGCTGACAAATCAGCGTTTGGTACTCGAACATGACCTGCAGATTACCCTGACTGACTTCAGGTTGATAGGGAGTGTAGGAGGTATAGAATTCTCCTCGCGAAGCAATGGTGTCGATCACAGCAGGTACGAAGTGGTCATAACTGCCTGCACCCAGAAAACAGACATTGTCTGTAATGTTGGAATTCTGTCGTGCCAGTTCCTGCATATGAGCGGTCAATTCGAGTTCGCCCAGGGCTGGCGGGATAAGCAGCGGACGCCCGAGTTTCATGGCTTCCGGAATCGAATCAAAGAGCTCATCAATTGAATCGGCACCGATTGCCTGTAGCATCTCATCCTGCTGGGCAGGCGTGTTGTACGTATAAGGCATGGGTAAAACTTGTCCTGATGGACTTAGAGGAAACGTGCTTCTTGTAGGTTGTCGGTTACCTAACCTGCTTCGCCGCACTGTCGTTGGTACGCTACGTAATCGAGCAGATTATCAGAAAGTTCGTCGCTGACAGCTACTTTCATGATCCAGCCGGCCCCGTAGGGATCCGTATTAAGAGTATCGAGGTTATCCGGCAGGTCCTCGTTGACGGCAGTGACTGTGCCGGTCACTGGGCTATAGAGAGGACTAACGGCTTTGACCGATTCCACTTCTCCAAATTCCTCACCAGCCGTCACGGCGACTCCGACTGACGGCAATTCCATGTAGACCAGATCCGTCAATTGCTCAACGGCAAAAGCCGAAATGCCAACTGTGGCAAGTTTCTGACCGTCCTGATCTGAGATGAACACCCATTCGTGAGTGTCGCAGTAAAGTAGTTCTTCAGCGTTCACAGCTTTGATCCTGATCCTTGAAATGGCATTGTGAATGAAGTCATTATTATGTTCTCTTTGGTTTTTGGTAAAAGGGCAAGCGGGAAACAGTGGCAGGTACCAACTTTCCTCGAATGTCCACTTCCAATTCCTGGCCTGTTACAGCCAGTTCAGCAGGCACATAGGCCATGGCGATCGGTTGTTGCAGTGTAGGAGAAAAGGTTCCGCTGGTAACGATCCCTACGGTTTCTCCGCCAGCCAGTACCGGGTAACCGTCACGCGCCGCACGCCGTCCGTCCATCACCAGTCCGATTCGTTGGCGTTGTCCACCAGCGGTGGCCATGTCGGCGAGTACTTCGCTGCCGATGAATTCTCGAGGGTTTCCATCGGCGTCGTTCAGGGAAACGGCGAAGTCGAGTCCCGCCTCGAACGGGTTGATAGTCTCATCGAGTTCGTGACCATAGAGCGGCATGGCGGATTCGAGTCGTAACGTATCACGAGCTCCCAGACCTGCAGGGGAAATATCGAACTGACGACCAGAAGCCATAATGTTTTGCAGTACGTGTTGTGTCTGATCTTTGCGGATAATCAGTTCGACTCCGTCCTCGCCCGTATATCCAGTCCGGCTCACAATACAAGGCTTATTCATCTGGTCTGTGACCTTTGCGCGGAAGTACGGCATGCCGGAGACATCGGCACCGACCAGAGGATCCACGGTGGCGAGTGCGTAGGGGCCCTGAACGGCAAGCATCGATGTTTCGAGCGTTCGATCACAGAGTTCGACGGTTGATTCATCCGGCCATTGTGCATTAATCCACTGTATGATTTTCTCGCGATTGGATGCATTGACGACTAAGAGAAAGTACCGCGTACCGCTGGGGGTCTCCAAATGGTAGACCAGGACATCATCCAGAACACCACCATCATGATTACAGATCAGCGAATACCGAACCTGTCCGACTTTCATATCAGCGACGCTGCGAGTGAGCAGACGATCAAGCAGAGCTGCGGCACCATCTCCATTGAATCGCAGCCGTCCCATATGCGACACATCAAAAACAGTAACGTTATTCCGCGTGGCATTGTGTTCTTGCACGATCGACGAGTACTGGATCGGCATTTGCCAGCCTGCAAAGTTGACCATTCGTGCTCCCTGTTCCACATGCCAGTCAAACAGAGCGGTTTGAGCAGATTCCTGAGGTGCAGCGTCGGTCATGCGAGAGCCAATTCGTTCGTTGAGGGAGACAGGGTTGTCAATTCGTAGGTATTGTATCGAACCTGATTCTATTAAGAATAACTAATCCACGAAAAAGGCTAAACCAAAACAGGACAATTATCGTCTCCGCTTGCGTTTCTTTTTCCGGTTTGCAATGGCTCTTAGAGAGGAACGTTTTTTAGGGTTCCCTTTGCGTTTGCGGTGGCCTTGACGTCCCGGGTCGCCGGACTGAGGTCGTTTGAGTGGAGGGCCACCCACCGAAATCAGTTTTTTGATCAGCATCAGATCGACTTCCCGCTGTTGCATATCAACCTGATGGACTTTGACGGCGAGTGTGTCTCCCAGGCGAAAATCGTTTCCGCTGCGATGTCCCACCAGCGCATGCGCTCCGGTGACCATCGTGTAATGGTCATCTTTCAGAGCCGCTACTGAAATCAGTCCTTCGAAAGGTACTTTCGCTCCCTGTACAAATAATCCAAAGTTCTCAACTCCTGTAATCACGGCCACGAATTCCTGATCTGCGTGGTCCTGGAGATATTTCAGGAGTTTGAGTTTTTTCAGCTCTTTCTCAGCTGATTCTGCATTTCGTTCCCGGTCAGAGCAGTGGTTTCCCAGCTCAATCAGCTTGGGTAAGTCCTGCACAGGTGTCTGCTGATCAATTATCTGATTACACAACCTGTGGATAGTCAGGTCAGGATATCGTCGAATGGGGGAGGTGAAGTGAGTGTAGTGCTGGAAATTGAGAGCGTAATGGCGTTCTTCCTCGGGGCCATAAACAGCCTTTTGCATGCTCTTGAGAATGGCAAGTTGAATAGACGGTTCGAACGGTTGATTCGCAATCTTCGCAACGATTTCCTTGAGCTGGAATCGACTCGTGATTTCCTCCGTTCCGACTCCCATGTCCTGGACAAACTGAGTCAGTTTGGAAAGTTTGCGAGGGGATGGATCCGGGTGAATACGCCTCAGAAACTTGAGTTCGCAGTCATCCAGTTTTGTGGCGACGGCCTGATTGGCTGCCAGCATAAACTCTTCAATGATCTGATGACTTTCTGTGTTGAGCACTCGGTGTGCCCCGCAGACCTGTCCTCGTTTATCGAGATCGATTTTGATTTCTGGTAACCCAACTTCCAGTGAGCCGTTGTCCATGCGTCGTTCACGCAGCATCATCGCCAGCAGATGCATACGGTCGAGCAGGTAATAAACTTTTTCGTCCAGTTTTTCCTTCCACGGTGCGCGGTTGGCCAGAAAATCATCGACTTCACCATAGTTGAAGCGATGGTCACTGTTGATAACAGACCGCTTGATTTCAGTATTCACAGGAACACCTTCCGCAGTGAATTCCATGAATACCGACTTCGCGTACCGGTTTTTATTTGGCTGCAGGCTGGCCAGGTTATTGGAGATAATTTCCGGCAGCATGGGAATGACCTGGTCGGGTAGATAGACACTCGTCGCTCGGATAGCTGCTTCCTGATCAAGCGCTGAGCCTGCGGGAACAAAGTGGGCCACGTCCGCAATGTGGACTCCCAAAACCCAGTGTCCGCTTGCTGTCTGTTCCAGGCTGATGGCGTCATCAAAGTCTCGAGCGTCGATTGGATCAATGGTGAGTGTTGTGAGGTGCGTCAAATCTTCCCGGTTGGTGAAATCGTTTTCGTCAAATAATTCAGCTTGCCGCCGAGCATCTTCGAGCACGGTTTCCGGGAATTCCACTCGCAGTCCGAACTCCGCGATGATCATTTTGGTGTCTACACCGGGCTCTCCCCGCTCGCCCAGAACTTCTGTGATGACTGCTTCTCCGTCATCATACGCGGAAGGGAAGCGGACCATTTCGATCACGACCTTGAGTCCTGGCTGTGCTCCTTTGGCACCGGGGTCACCGACAGGGACTGCTTGCTGGAAATGAGAGCCGTCGACACGAACATATCCCCGTTCCTCCAGGATATGGTAGGTACCGACAAACTGATAACGAGCTCGCTGTGTCACCTCCACAATTGCCGCTCGTCGCTGTTCGTCTCCGCGTCCCCGCCGTTTTCCTCCTCGAGCAAGTCGTACTCGGACAGTATCTCCATGGCAGGCATCCAGAGTTTCGTGCGCGGGGACAAAAAGATCTTCATCGCGCCCTGCGGCTGCAGAAGTTCCTTCTGGTCGAACAAATCCATAACCACCCGAGGCTTTGAAAAAGGTTCCTGTTACGCTGTTTTCAGGATCCGCAGGTGGAGCCGATGGTTTGGTGTTGCTGGACTTTCCAGACGCCGGCAGGATCAGATGTTTTGGTCCGTAGCGAGCCTGTCCTTGTTGAATCAGTTTCTTGACGGCGCGGCGTACCGCATGGCGGTCGTCCAGTGAAAGTTGCAGCTGTTTGCAGATGACACTTGGTTTTACCGGTTGGTAATTTTCTTTCCTGATATGTTCCAGGATACGTGCTTCCAGTGGTTGAGACTCCATCGAGACTCCCTTGAATTACCTGAGGTGTGTCAGCTCGTAGGATAGTATCCGGTATCCCAATCTGGTTGTTCAGCGGATGGCGTGGTACGAGTCACACGATTGATCAGGATTAATAATAGTTCGGTTTATTATGACACAGGTTGAGCAGTTGGTTCTGCAGGAATTAGCTGGCTTCTCCAGATTGGGCAGGTTTGTTCTGATCCTGCAGCGCTTTCTTATAGAGTTTGCGACCCAAAGAAGGAATAAAGGGTGTCCAGTGATCGCCAGGATTTGCCTCGCTGTTCATCGCATGCGCGAACTGATGGACTTTAGCATCGAGGTTGTCGATCATGTGAAGCACGAGTGCTTCCAGTGTCATCGGTAGTTTAGGACTGCCAAAATCATACTGGCCGTGATGGCTGACGATGAGGTGCTTGATTTGAATGGCCAGTTCATGAGGGAACGGTTTACCATGAGCTGCTTCCCAGATGGAAATCTGTTTTCCAACCAGTTCCACTCCCATGACCAGATGTCCCACCAATTGACCTTCGTCGGTGTATTCCAGGCTGCGCTGGTAAGACAATTCATCCGTCTTGGACAGGTCGTGAAGTAACACTCCGACCAATACCAGGTCACGATTGACCTGAGGGTAATGACGGACGACTGATTCGGCCAGCTCCATCAGCGAAACGACGTGGTGTAGTAAGCCCCCTTGATAGGCATGATGGTTCTTTACACCGGCTGGAGCCTGAGTGACCTTTTCCATGATTTCCGCGGAATCAAGATACTGTTGTGACAGGCTACGGAGGTCCTGATTGGAAATGGAATCAATGAATTGACGTAACTGGACAATCAGCTGCCCCACATCTTCATTGGTCAAAGTATGAAAGTCGGATTCATCGACCCTGGTTTCATCAGCTTTCTTAAGCTGCTGAACGATGATCTGCAGATTGCCGTTGAACAGTTGCGTGGTACCTTTTACGACAACATAGTCCCCGTTTTCAAAGCTGTCGTAAACAGACTGATTCGCATTCCATTGCATGGCGTTTACGCTGCCGGATTTATCAGAAAGCGAGACTTGCAGATAGAGATTACCCTGGCGATTGGGACGAAGCTGTTTGCCGTTGGCGATAAAAACCTGATTAATGCTTTCGCCTTCGGTGAACTGATTAATGTACTTGCGACTCATGATGTTCCAGGTATTTGATGGGAATGGTGGTTAACAGGCAGTTCCTCAAGGGTCAGTGGCAATCTTACTGGAAAACTTGGGGGCCACAAGGGACCATTGTCAAATCTCTGGTTGTCGCATTCCGTCATGCTGACCTAAAATAGGGGTCTACACCTCTGATAAACATCAGTGGTTTATCTACCAGGAATCAACGAGTGTTGAGAAAGTCACCCATGGGCAAACAGAATCGAACAGCCATCAGTCCAACTCGCAGCGAAGACTACCCTCTGTGGTATCAGCAGGTTATTAAGGCAGCCGATTTGGCAGAAGTGTCTCCGGTTCGTGGCTGCATGGTCATCAAGCCCTGGGGTTGGGCGATCTGGGAAAATATGCAGCAGGTACTCGACGGCATGTTCAAAGAGACCGGTCATGTGAACGCCTATTTTCCATTGTTTATTCCCATGAGCTTTCTGGAGAAAGAAGCTGAACATGTTGATGGGTTTGCCAAGGAATGCGCTGTAGTGACTCATCACCGTCTGGAGCCGGGCCCAGACGGAGGTTTGGTTCCAGCCGGACCTCTCGAAGAACCTTTGATCGTGCGTCCTACCAGTGAAACGATCATTGGCGCGATGTATGCCAAATGGGTGCAGTCCTACCGGGATCTGCCGATCAAGATTAACCAGTGGGCCAACGTCGTGCGCTGGGAAATGCGTACCAGAATGTTTCTTCGAACGGCCGAGTTTCTGTGGCAGGAAGGGCATACCTGTCATGCTACCGAAGAAGAAGCATTGGAAGAAACTCGACTGATGCTGGACGTCTATGCGGACTTTGCAGAAAACGTGATGGCGATGCCAGTGATTAAAGGGGAGAAAACGGAGGATGAACGATTTCCAGGAGCCGTTTCTACACTAACCATTGAAGCCATGATGCAGGATCGCAAGGCATTGCAGGCAGGGACCTCCCATTTCCTTGGCCAGAACTTTTCACGAGCACAGGAAATCGTCTTTCAGGACCAGGAAGGTCAGCAGCAGTTTGCCTGGACCACTTCCTGGGGAGTTTCGACGCGGCTTGTGGGAGCGCTGATTATGACGCATAGCGATGATGACGGATTAGTGCTTCCGCCGAGACTTGCGCCCAAACAGATTGTTATTCTTCCAATTATCAAGGGAGATGATACCCGGCAGTCAGTGCTGGATTTTTGTCAGGCACTGAAGGAAGATCTGGAGTCGCAGTATTATGCGGATGGAACAGTTCGAGTCATGATCGATGATCGGGACATGCGCGGCGGTGAAAAGAAGTGGTATCATGTCAAACGAGGAGTGCCTCTGCGAGTGGAGGTTGGCCCTCGCGATATTGAAAACAACCAGGTCTTCGTTGGACGTCGGGATACAGGAGAAAGTCAGTCACAGGATCGAGACGATTTTGTGGCGGGTATCGCTGGTACGTTGGAAGCGTTTCAACAGGGATTGTTTGATCGTGCGTTGAAACTGCGCGTCGACAATACCCGTGAGATTCATTCACTGCAGGACTTCGAAGAGTATTTCTCTGAGGAGAATGAAGAGCAGGGGGGATTTGCCAGCTGCCATTTCGTGGAGGGAGACCAGCAGGTGCTCGATATCATTGCCAAATACAAAGTCACCATCCGTTGCATGCCACTGGAAGATAACGAACGAGCCGGAACGTGTATCTTTACGGGGAAGCCGAGTTCCCGCCGAGCGATTTTTGGGCGAGCATACTAGCGGTTACCTGTGCGTCGCCAGATACTGGTTGCGGTCAGGCACAACCAGGGGGAGTTACCTGTCATGGGAGATATTCGCGTACAACGCCCTGTGTTGCTGGTGATCGGAGCGTTTGCCGCCGACGAGGCGGCTCTTGAGTACGCGCACGACAAAGTGACTGATCAGTGGGGTGAGATTGGCTTGACGTCGAAGGTGTTTGATTTCTGTCAAACGACCTACTATTCGGAAACGATGGGAAGCGATCTTAAAAAGCAGTTTTGGGCCCTGAAAACGCTTATTGATATGGGCGAATTGCCCAAAATCAAGCATCTAACGAATGACTGGGAAGCTGAAGTTGCCGATAAAAGTAAGAGTGGACAAGTCGCTCGGCCGGTGAATATCGACCCTGGTTACCTAACCGAGGCCAAACTTGTTTTGGCAACCACCAAGGATCGGGACCATCGATTGTACCTGGCTGATGGAATCTTCGGAGAAGTGACGTTGTATTACCAGCGTCATCAATGGCAATCCAGCCGTTGGACCTACCCGGATTATCAGACAGCCGAGTACCATCAGTACTTCAGCGATTGTCGAAACTACCTGCGTGAACAGTATCAGGAAAGATCCGTAGAGTAATACTCAGACGGTGCGCAACTGGAGTTCATTGGGGTGACTGTAGGTTTACTTTGGTTCGATCATGGACGCTGCATTTCCTTATTGGATACTGCCATTATTTTTGATTCCCAGCATGCTGATTAGCTGGTTATCGATCTATGTCGTCCGCCGAAAAGCTCTCCGCTGGAAACTGCTTGACCAACCAAACGATCGTAAGGTGCATACGACGCCCGTTCCGCTGGGTGGAGGACTGGGAATCTGGCTGGGAGTGATCGTTACGTTTCTGGTGGGGACGTTGGTTGTTGTGGTCAACGGTTCGGTTACTCAGTTCCTGCCGGAACAATTGGAGACGTACGTAGTAGGAGTAGAAGACCAGTTAGCCGACTTATGGACGTTACTCATCGCTGGTACTGTACTCATGCTGGTCGGTTTGGTGGACGATGTCCGGGGTTTGAGTTGGAAGTTCAGGCTGGCGGTCCAGTTTGCCGTGGCAACGATTTGTGTTGTCCTGCAAGAATGGTATTTCACAGCTTTCATACCGTACCGGGTGATCACGGTGGCATGCACTGTGCTGTGGATTGTCATGCTGATCAACTCGTTTAATATGCTCGACAATATGGATGCAGCTGCCGGTGGAGTCGCAGTCATCTGTTCGACCATGCTCGTCCTGTATGTCATCGTTGCGGGGGTTACGTCGGAAGGTCCGCAGATCTTTATCGCGGGGTTATTACTGGTTTTCATCGGGTCACTGCTGGGGTTTTTGTGGCATAACAAACCACCTGCGAAGATCTTTATGGGAGACGCGGGTAGTTACTTTGTGGGATTCTGCATTGCGATTGCTACCGTGCTTACTACCTATACCGATGGTGATTCCCCTTTAATGCACACGGTGATCTCTCCGATTGTCATCATGGCGGTTCCTCTTTATGACCTGTGTACCGTGGTCACCATTCGAATTTCTGAGGGACGCAGTCCGTTCCAGCCCGATCAATCTCATTTCTCCCATCGGTTGGTGGATTTGGGGCTTTCCAAGCCTCGGGCCGTGCTGACGATGTTTTTGGCGACAGCAACCACGGGAGTGTCCGCTCTGTTACTGCCACAGGTTGGTCTGGCAGGTGCCATTCTGATTGTCTGTTTAACGCTTTGCGTTTTGCTGCTGGTTGCTATTCTGGAAAACGCAGCTCGTAATAAGATCAACCATTAGTTCCTGAAGGCAGATATCGTGGCAGAGCAAGCCAGACAGCAAACTGAATTTGCCGGGCGGGAACAGACATGGTTCCGGTTTTTACAGTTCCTGCTTGTAATCCTGTTTGCTTCGACGGCTTTTCTCACCGGAGATGGTCCGGCCGTTGCCGAAGGGATGACCAGTTATCTGGTGATAGCCTTTCTGGTGGTTGGTGGTCTCTGGGGAATCTATCATGTGGTGTTTCCTGCCGTGAAGTTTAACCGCCAATGGCATCCCTTTTTGTTTTCCCTGACGGTCCTCGTCATGCTCGGTTCCGTGGTGGCTAATGACGATTACGGAGATCACCGGGCAGCTCTTAACAGTTGGTGGCAGTGGACTGCTTTTGCCGTGGGAATCACTCTGATTACCCAGTTGCTTCACACAGAGAAAGTGGCACGAGGTATTGTCGCGGTGATGGTCGCCATCGCTGTCTCATTATCCTCGATCGGGATCTATGACTCCCTGGTACGGATTCCGGAACTCCGACGCGAGTACTTCAGTGGTAGCGATGCGCGACGAGTTGAAATGCTTCAACAGGCTGGAATTACGGATACTCGGATCGGATCTCCAAGCCGTTACCATTTTGAAAGTCGTATTCAAAGTCCAGAACCGCATGTGACGTTTGCCTTGTCCAATTCTTTGGCCGGCTTTCTGGCTCCCTGGTTTACCTTACTGCTGCTCTTGGCGCTCAAATCGGGTAATAGAGTCGAACAAGGCAGCGTGCTGCCCAAGCTTCTGGTTCTAGCAGGAGTCATCGCATTTTGTCTCGTCCTGACCAAGAGCAGATCTGCCAGCTGCGCTGTCCTGCTCAGTATTCTGGCAGGCATGTTGATGAAAAACTATCGTACTTATGCGCTCAAGGCTGTGGGTATGTTGGCCGGTTTCGGAGTTGTCCTTCTGGTGCTGGGGCTGGTAACCAATCGACTGGATTCCAAAATCCTGACCGAAGCGGTCAAGAGTCTGAATTACCGGATGGAGTATTGGGAGAGTTCCATAGAGATGGCAGCCGATCACCTGTGGCTGGGTACAGGACCGGGAAACTTCCGGGATCACTATGTGCAATACAAGCAGGCGGCGGCATCCGAGTCGATTTCGGATCCACATAACTGGCCACTGGAGATTCTTACAAGTTTCGGATTGCCCGTGCTGATTCTGATGGGGATTGTGTTCGCAGCTGGCTATCGACGATGCATTTCATTAAGCCGCGTGGAACTGGAAAGTGATTCTGCCAATCGACAGTCGGCCAGAAAGCGGTTCCCGGATTTGACTTCGAATCAGCTTTACTTTGCCGGAGGAGCGGGATCTGCTTTGGGGCTGTTGTTAGATCAACTGAGCTATGCGCTGATTCCCCTTTCCGTCTTCTATGTGGCTTTACCCTGTTTTGCGGTTGTCATTTTTTTGTTGCAGGATTGGGTGGAATGCGGCACGCTGGACCGAAACCACCTGTTAACCGCTTTTCTCTGCTGGTTGTTAAATCTTATGGTAGCCGGTGGTATTTCGTACCCGGGCGTGGCGCTGAGCGGTTGGCTTCTGCTGGGATTAGCTACCAGTGGCCGCTCAGTGACGGCTGAGCTTGCGGGGCGAGTGTCGATGCCGTTACCGCAACGATGGATCGTTTTGATAATCATGCTCGGATTGCCAGTGGTTGGCTTCATTACCTTTCATCGTCCGGTTACTTTAGCTGCCGAGCATGTCATGCAGGCCAGATTCTACCTGCAACAAAACCAGCTTTCCAGAGCTCAGGATCATTTGCAGCAGGCGATGACAGCGGATCCATTGGGTCGTGAGTCCCGTATACTCTACGCGAATACATTGTTCATGCAGCTCAATGAGTCTGCCGACGAGGAGTTGTTGGGTGAGTACAAAGCCCACGTGAATGAAATCATCCGTCTTAATCGCGTGTCGCAGGCAACGTTGGAGTTGTTTTCACAGCAGGCGTTGCTACTGTATCGGCAATACAGGCTCGACCAGTCACTTGAGGACGCACTGGAATATACTTATCGTGAATCCGAGTTGTATCCGGGCAGTGCCCATGTCTGGGCTCGTCTGGCTGTTTGCCAGTATTTTGCCGGTGATTTGGCCGGCAGTAGTGAGTCGATTGACAGAGCTTTTCAGCTTGATCAGGAAAACCCTCATACGGAGTTCAAGTTGAGTAACAGACAGCTTACAGAAGCAGAATTCGCAGGGTGGCGGGGAAGAAAAGTATTTTTTGAAAAACAGGAAGAATCTGTCGAACAAAGCCTGCGATATCTCCGTAATAAGGGAAAACAACAGTGACTCCGAAAAAAACTGTATCACCCCGTAAGAATCGCCCAAGCGGTTTTTGCGGGGTTTTTAAGTTCATATGGTAGACTAAAAACAATGAGTCAAACTGGGTAATTCCAGCAGTGTATGCCGGATACACGATCGATTTTTTCAGGATATTCACAGACAGGCTGATCATGCGATTATTTTTAGTGTTAGCTATTGCGACTCTCATTGGAGGCACTGCTGGATTGTTACATAGCCAGTGGAAACTGACGGGAATTCGCGAGCAGTTACGTCCTATAAACCCAGGCAGTGCCGCTCAGTTCATTGGGCGACTGAATCTGGGCGACGAGCAGGACAATGTGGATGCTCCTGTCGCGGTGGTCGTCGGTTCGACGGAATACGATTTTGGCACGATGGAACGGCGCGGCGTAAGAAGCCATACGTTTGTGATTCGTAATGATGGGACGAAGCCACTGACTCTGAAAAAAGGGGAGACGACTTGTAAGTGCACGCTCAGTTCTCTGGATTCCGGTGAAGTTGCACCTGGCGAGTCGGTGGAAGTGCGGTTGGAATGGACGGCCAGAGAAGTGGGACCGACTCTCCAGTTTCAGCAAACTGCTGACATCCTGACCAGCGACCCGAACAATCAGTTAATTCAACTTGTCATCAAAGGGCATATCGTCCAGTCTGTCATGCCACGCCCCGAAGTTCTCACCATGAACGGTTTGTCGTCAGGTGAAGGGACGACAGTCGCTGGAAAAGTGTACGCCTACAGGGAGACAGAAGAACCTCTCAAAATAACAGACGTCACGTTTCTTAAGGAACCTCCCGCAGGCCTCATTGATATTTCGTTTACGGAATTAACAGAGCAGCAGGTCAAACAGGAACCGCGAGCTTACAGTGGTCAGGAGATGGTCGTCAAGCTGGCTCCTGGATTGCCACCGGGATCATTCAGCTTTCCTGTCAGACTCACCACCAACCTCCCGGATGCTCCCAAGGTCGATGTGTTCCTGAATGGCTCGGTTGATCCTGATATCTCTGTCTTTGGTAAGGGATTCCGAGCAGCACGTGAAGCAGGCAGTCAACATATTGGGACGCTCCACCTGAATTCGATATCTTCCGCCGAGGGACTCGAAACCGGTTTCAACCTGGTAGTCAAAGGAGCTTATCGGGATGACGTCCGTTTTGAAGTAAAAGAAGTAGATCCAGCCTCTCATTTAGAGCTTAGTCTTGGTGAGCCCATGAAGATTGGTAATGGTAAGACGTTGCACCATCGTTTGATGATCAAAGTTGCTCCGGGAGTTAAGCAGGTCAGCAGACTGGGAGGTAATCTGGGAGCCCCTGCTCGCATCGTCTTAAGTACTTCGCATCCCTTTGTCAAAGAAGTATCTATTGAAGTACTCATGGCTGTTACAAAGTGATCTCCAGATTGTGCGATATGTCCGCTAGAAATCGAACTATACAATTCGGACTCTTTCTTGGGCTGATTACGTTTGGCTGCCTGATGCTTAGCGGCTGCGGTGACGATGAATCTCAATCGTCCCAGACAAATAACAATCAACTGGTTGAACCGGTGAATTCTGCAGCAGATGACAACACACCCGACAAGGGGCATGCGTCCACTGTCGAGGTGGCGGACAATGATCCGACAAAAATGTTTTCCGGCTGGGACTCTCCTGACGACGTGCTTGTTTTCACAGGGCGTCAATATGGTTATGTCGAACCGTGTGGATGTACTGGTCTGGATAACCAGAAGGGAGGTCTGGCACGTCGACATTCCTTTTTGCGTAGCTTACGGGACAGAGGTTGGAATGTGCTGGCAGTTGACACGGGGAATCAGGTACGTCGTTTTGGCCGTCAGCCCGAGCTGAAATTCAACCTTACGTCGGAATTGCTGCAGGTAATGGAGTATCAGACGGTGGGAATAGGACCAGATGATTTGAAGCTCCCGGCAGGTGAATTGTTTGCTGTTGCCGCTGTGGATGATAACGCGGAGTCATTGTTTATCAGCTCCAATGTTGCCATTCTGGATCGCGAGTTTACTCGAAGGTTTCAGATACTTGAATCATCCAACCAATCGATTGCGGTGGCTACGATCATCGCGGACCAGTGGCTGACATCGGTGTTTAGCGACGACTTGCAGATTGAGAAAACGGACGAGGCGCTGGAGTTGGTTGCCGCGGATGAGCAGTTTCAGGAGGCTGCGATCAAGGTTTTGATGGTGCATGGGCCTCTCGATTTTGTCAGAAGTCTGGCTAGAACTCGTTCAGAATTTGATCTCTTCGTTTGTGCTGGTGCGCCGGGTGAACCCGCTTATGAACTTGAAGAAGTGAAAGGGGCACAGTCCAAAATTCTCAAAGTAGGTGAAAAGAGCATGTTCGCTTCCGTCGTGGGGATTTTCGCAGATGCTCAGGGAAAAATCTCGTTCAAGTACCAACGTGTTCCGCTCGATGCCAGTTACCCGGATTCATCAGAAGTACTGGCCATGTTCAAGCAGTATCAGGAAGAGCTCGAACGATCAGGATTGGCTGGTCTGGGGATTCAGCCGGAAGCTCATGCTTCAGGGTATCAGTTTGTTGGCAGCCAAGCGTGTGCAGACTGTCATCAGGAGGCTTATGATGTCTGGGAGCAATCAGGGCATGCCCACGCCACCCAATCGTTGGTCGCGCCGCATGGTCGTGCCGATATCCCTCGTCAATTTGATCCGGAATGTCTCAGCTGTCACACGACTGGCTGGCAACCGCAGAAGTTTATTCCCTATGAGTCTGGTTTTACGAGTCTGGCTGACACGCTCCGATTACAGGGTAACGGATGTGAAAACTGTCATGGCCCGGGCAGTGAACATGTGCGGCTGGAATCTGATTCCGACTCCACTGAGGAAGCGTTGAGCAAGCTGCGCCAGTTTGTTCAAATCAAAAAAGCCGATGCCCAAACATCCTGTTTGGAATGCCATGACCCAGACAATAGCCCCGACTTTCATCATGACGGAGCATTTGAAGAGTACTGGGAAAAGATCAGCCACTAGTCCTCATTTTGTAATGTCGCTACCACGTCATCTGAGAGATTAAAGTTAGCTGAGACATTCTGAACATCGTCATGGTCGTCCAGTGCTTCCATCAATTTCAGCACTTTTCGCGCCTGTTCTACATCTAAATCGACCGTGTTGTTGGGTATCCGAGTCACTTGTTTGGAAGAGATCGTGATTTCTGCGGCAGCGAGAGCCTCGGCGACATCTGTATACAGATCCGGCTCGCACGTTATCTCGTACTGGTCTCCCTGGATCTGAAAATCGTCGGCACCTGCTTCCAGGGCCGTCTCCATCACAGCCTCTTCGTCTCGTGCTTCGACGGGAACTAAAAACAGTCCCTTTCGGTCAAACAGCCAGGCCACACAATTGGTGGCTCCCATGTTACCGCCATGCACCTCAAACATTTTGCGAAGTTCCGGAGCCGTTCGGTTACGATTGTCTGTCATGATGTCACACATGATAGCTACGCCATGAGGTCCATAGCCTTCATAGATGATTTCCTCAACATTACCACCCGCGAGTTCACCTGTCCCTTTCTTGATTGCCCGGGAAATGTTGTCTTTGGGCATGGATACGTCTTTTGCATCCTGAATGGCCTGACGCAAACGGATGTTGGTGGCTGGATCTCCACCACCCATCTTGGCGGCTATGATGATGGCCTTTGATAATTTACTCCAGAGCTTTCCGCGTTTGTTATCAATGGCGGCTTTCTTATGCTTGATGCCAGCCCAATGGGAATGTCCAGCCATATTGAATTCCATAACTACGTGGGTGTGGGGGATACGATCGCGTTTATTTTAACGCATCCCTGAAGCGATGATTAGTACGGGGCACCTGCCTGTCTTCACGACGACCGGTTTACTCGGACTCCCCCAGCTTCTGACGGATACTTTGAATTTGTTTGGTATGCTGGTCTTCGTTGAGTAGCTCCAAAGCCCGTTGCCACATATTACGAGCTTCCTGTTTGTCTCCCAACTTAAGATAGGTATCCCCCAGATGGTCATAGACAACTCCGTCCTGCTCATTCAGTTTCCTGGCTGCTTCGAGTTCTGTCTTTGCTTTTTCGTATTTCCCCAGACGGAAATAGGCCCAGCCAAGGCTGTCACGGTATGCCGAGTTTTCCGGTTCAGCGGCAACGGCTTTACGAGTCATCTGTTCGGCTCGTAACAAATGTTCATTGCGTTCCGCCCAGAGGTAGCCGAGATCATTCAAGGCTCCGGCATCTTCAGGGTCTCGATCCAAAACCTGCTCGAGCCATTCGATTGCCTCGGCCTGTCTGCCCAGCTGTTGGCAGAGGTTGGACAGGATCAGACGCGATTCCCGAGCTACGGATGCGGCCGCGGGATCTCCCTGAAGATTGTCCAGTTTGTTTACGAGTATTCTGTACTGCTGTTCGGCCAACTCTGATTGTCCAGTGTGATATAACATCCACGGGTATCTGCTAAGCAGTCGGACGTTGTTGTTCGCGTGTTCGGCCGCGAATTTTGCCGATGTCACCGCCTTCTGATCTTCGTTGTTCAGTAAATAGGCGCCCGAAAGCAAAAAGTGAATCGAGGGCTTATTGCGAACGTGTTCGTGCTGCAACGCCTCTTCGAAAGTCTTGATAGCAGCTTCATGTTGCTCACTCATCAGCTGACGGACTCCCCAGCTTTCGTAAAAATTTCCACTTTGTTGGGGAGCTTCAGCGATCGCCAGTTTAAAAAACCGTTCCGCCTGTTCCCAGTCCTTGGCCAATGCGAACAGGAGTGCGACTCCGGAAGCTGTATAGCTGGTGAATGTCTTAAGATTGGCTGGCGTGTTTTCCGGAACCTGATCGTTGGCGATATAGTGATGAGTTACTTCCGCTAATTTGCCAAGCAGCATCTTGTCTGAGAGGATCCGTTCGATTCTCTGCGGTTCCAGTGACGCAAAGGATCGGCTGCGTGAATAGACCGTGCCCAGAATCCAGGACAACTCCATAGCTAGTGGATCTGCCAGAGGTGTGTCCGAAGTGTGCTGTGCGAGGATGGCATCAATTGCGTTTTTATACCCGTTGACCATGGGTTGGATGGGAAGGTATTTCCGCAAGTGCTGAAGAGCTACATCTGTTTTCTCCATTTCCAGCGCCAGAGTTGCCAGAGTGTAACCTGCATAGTAGTTGGCGGGCTGTGTCTGCAGGATGGTTTGTAGCTGCTGCAAACTCAGATCGTTCGCCTGTTTTGCTTCTTTGTGCAATTGTCGTTGGATGATGATCAGCAATTCATAAGGTGATGATTTGGCTTCCAGCGATTTCGAGTCGATATATTTTTGCAGTTCGGGAAGCGCCTCCCCTGCGTTGCCTTGTACTACTGATAATCGGGCATGACGTAATGCATACATGGCAGGATTGTTAGCAATCTGGTTAGCCTCTTCAATGGCCCTGCGTGCTTTGGCAAATTGCCTGGTGGCCTGATAGGCTTCGTTCATCACCAGAAAGATTGCTCCTGTGGTCCCTTTGAGCTGAGTGATATTTGCAGGCGTGAGTCCGGCTTCCTCCGGGGCTTCCAGAGCAGTGATGGTATTATCGAACGCAGCGGCAGAGACATCGTATTGTCGGGCCAGCAAAGCCGTTCTTCCAAGTTCAGCGGATAGTAAAGCCTGGGGAACACTGAGATTATAGTCTTGCTCGCGATCAAGAATGGCCTGATAGGCAAGTACCGCTTTGGAGAAGTCATTGTTACGAGTGAAAACAATTGCCATTCTCATGAGCGTTTGTGAGTCCAGGGCATTGTTTTCCATCTCCAGGCCAGCATAGATAGCAGCTTCCTGGGTACGCTTCAGCCCCATGGCTAAAGGAATGAGTTCGTTGGAGATGGAAACGACCGATCGGTCATATCTCCAGGCACGTTGATAGAGCTTCAGAGCATCGGCGAATTGTCTACGACGTTGTTCGAGACGAGCTTGAGCAAATAAAGTGGTTGCATGGAGACGATCTTTATCGATCTCAGAAAGACCTGATCGCTCCAACAGCTCAGGTTGATTCAGTGGTATGTCAAAATCGCTGACATCCTCAGCCAGGGCAGGTAGTGTGATGTACAGAATGGCAATGAAAGAAGCTGGGATTCGCACGAGTTTTTTTGCCTTGTCGGTTACAGTTCGAGGCGATTGACCTGTAAGTGAGGCTGTATTCTAGCAAAACTTTGAGTTTCCAGACTATGCGGTTTTGTTACTCGGACATCCTTCCCGGTGGAGACCACGATCAACAGCCAGGACATGGATTGACTGAAGTACGCCGAGCTCATGGAGTCCAGAGCTGGTGAGGACGAGTCCGGTGCCGCTGCCTAACGGAGTTTTTAAAAGATCAGAATCGAGACGTGAACGTGTGTCACACCAGGATAGGAACGCGATCGTCTTAGCGCGGTTTTTTGGGTCGCCCGGTTTTCTTTTTCGGAGCGGCCGTTTTTCTGGCAGCCTTCTTTTTCGCTGGCTTTTTAGGGGGCTTCTTCTTCCCGACAGCCTTCTTCTTTACGGCCCCCTTTTTCTTTGGTGCAGATTTCTTCCCGTCTGCTGCTTTTCCAGCCGAAGACTTTATCTTTTTCGCTCTGGAGGTTTCGTCAGACTTCTCATCCTTTGACGCCGATTTTTTAGAAGGTTTTACCGGCAGATTATCGGCGCAATCTTTATTGATTTGAAGCAGGATGTCATGAGTCTTCTTGTTGTATGGGTCGGCCGCCAACTGGGTTCCGAGCATATGCAGCAGTGCTCCGAATTCGACTCCTTTATTCTTGGCAATCGTTCTTTCCAGTCCCGGAACCTTTCGTTGCTGTCGATTTTTGGGACTGACGATTTCCAGGATCTCCAGCACATCGAGAGCTCCGTCATTGAGCGGGATGGAGTGACCTCCCAGTCCGTTTTGTACTGTGTAACTGACAACAAATGGTGGAATCTCTTTATAGTATCCGCTGATGGTAGCAGTGGATTTACTAAGTCCTTCTTTCGCCATGAACGACAAGTCAAAGGTGAAGTGAGTTTCGAAGACTTTGAACAGAATCCGGCGGAGGTGATGAGCAGCGTCTGCGGCTTGCGGCAGGCAGCTCATGACTTCCATCAATTCAGAGTTCGTGGTAACGCGGACTTCATTCCAGCTTACATAGCGGGTCTGCAGCTTGCTAAACGCTTCGGTCGCCTGATCCGGCGTAGCATTTTGCAAACAACATGCATAAAGGAGTTGTTCCAGAATGGGGCGATCTTTGACCGGCAGTTGCACTTTCGGGAAGTGCTTTTTCAAAACCGTATGTGTTTTCTTGATTAACGAAGCTCGTTTTGCGGCGCTCATAATTCGTTTTGTCTGCTGGAGTTACAGGTCACTCAGAAATTCAGTCCTGATCTTCTGACGGTAGAGCCTGATCTTCTTCTGTTTCGGATGCGGGTAATACTTCTTCAAGGATTCTGGTGACTTCAAGTGAGTGCTTCAGTCCTTCGTCAAGTACGAACTGGAGTTTGGGGGTGTATCGGGTATCGATCCGGTTTGCTACTTTACGCTGCAGGAAACCGGACGCGTTATTCAATCCTTTGAGGACTTGTCGCGTATTAGTCTGGTCTCCCATGACGGATACATGGATTCTGGCGTGACGCAAGTCCCCAGAAACTTCCACGCGTGTTACCGTGACATTTTCAATGCGAGGATCGCGCAGGTCAGTGATAATCGCCGTGCTGACGACTTCGCGAATTGCCTGAGCTGCTTTTAATACTCGCCGAGAACTCATCGATCTTCTCTTGCCTGGAAATCGGAAAAATGCATGTGCTGAGGGTAGGGGATCAGAGGGTCCGAGCGACTTCTTCGATCTTGTACGCTTCGAGGATGTCATCCTGTTTCACGTCATTGAAACCAGCCAGTTTAATCCCACATTCCATATTCTCTCGCACGGACTTAACGTCATCCTTCTCTCGTCGTAGCGAATCTAACGCGTAGTCGCCGATTACTCGACCATCTCGAATAACGCGGATTCGACAATTGCGCTCGATTTCTCCCTGTACCACGCGACAACCGGCAATCGTACCAACTCGACTGATACTGAAAGCTTGTTGGACCATGGCATGTCCGAGCTCGACCATTTTTTCTTCTGGCTTTAACTTGCCTTCGAGCATCATGCGGATATCGTCGGTGACTTTGTAAATCACGTCATATCGCCGGATTTCAACCTGTTTTTCGTCTGCCAATCGCCGAGCATCATTGTCGGGGGCAACATTGAATCCGATAACGACTGCTTCCGAAGCGTCCGCCAGAACGATGTCTGCCGCCGTAATACCTCCGACAGATGCCTGCAGTATCTTGATTTGAACTTCGTCGTGTTGCAGTTTCCCGAGTTCTTTCTGGATTGCTTCGATCGAACCTCGGACATCCGTGCGAATAATCAGGTTCAATGTGACTACTTCGCTTGGTCCCAGACTGCCTTCAGCAAGTCGTCGTTGGAAATCATCGAACGAAACCTTAACAGTATTCCCTGACAGGTTGGTGGCTCGAGAACGTTCTGATCGCAGTTCCGCCACTTCACGAGCATCGGAAATCTCGTCAAGAACGTGGAATTTGTCACCTGCATCCGGAGCAGTATCCAGGCCGGCAATATTGACCGGGGTACTCGGTCCGGCTTCCTCGACCGGTTTACCGGTCAAAGTATCGTACATCGCTTTGACGCGTCCATGTGCATGACCACAAACCAGGACGTCGCCCACTTGCAACGTACCATTTTGGACAATCACCTTCGCGATGACACCGCGTGCGGTTTCCTGTTCGGATTCCAGGCAGACGCCAATGGCATCACGATTGGGATTTGCTTTGTACTCATGAAGTTCGGCGATACCCAGGATCGTATCACGGAGATCATCCATCCCTGTTCCGTCAATGGCACTTGTGCGGACCACTTCCACGTCACCACCCCATTCACTGGGGGTTAAATCGTAGCCTGGTAATTCTCCCAGGACAGTGTTGATGTGCTCTTCGGTGATGCCCGGCAGATCGATTTTATTGAGTGCGACGATTATGGGGACACCAGCTGCTTTGGCATGGCTGATGGCCTCTTCCGTCTGAGGCATCACTCCGTCGTCGGCTGCCACAACCAGGACGGCGATGTCAGTTACGTTGGCTCCACGAGCACGCATTTCTGTGAAAGCTTCGTGGCCAGGAGTATCCACGAATGAGATCAATTGGTCATTGTGGTTGGTCTGGAATGCCCGGATATGCTGGGTGATACCACCTGCTTCCCCTGAAACCACATCAATGCCGATCAGGTAGTCAAGTAGCGAAGTTTTACCGTGGTCAACGTGTCCCAGGAAAGTGATCACCGGGGGACGAGCTGCCAATTCGTCTTCTGAGTCTTCTTGAGCTTCGATCGCATCAATGAGCGCTTCTTCCAGAGTCTCAGGTTGCTTGAATTCAATTTCAACTCCCAGCTCCAGTGCCAGCATTTCTGCCAGTTCCTCGTCGAGTTGATCGTTGATGGTGAGCATGGCGCCGAGTCCCATCAGCGTCATCTGAACGTTGCCGGCGGGTAATCCTGCTGCTTCCGAGAATGAACGAACCGAGCAGGGGAGCTCAAGCGCGACTTTGGATTTTCGAGGTGCTGCTGTATTATTACCGGTCCGCGTCAGCGTGCGGCGTCCCATACGTCTGGAACCACGCTCTTCGTAACGCGAGTCTCCACCGCGATTTTCGCGGCGACGTTGCTGATTCTTCCGGTCTGCTCGAGCGGATGCCATACCGGCCAGATCACCGTCCCGACGTTCTCGCCCTTTACCCTTGCGTTTTTTCCCTCGTTTGTTGGCGTCCTGTTCAGGCTGCACCTGAGGCTCGTCCAGATTTTTGGTGAGGTGCTGCAGGGGCCCGCGTTTTCCGACCTTACTCTTGAGAGCGTCTGACAGAGACATGGCCGGTTTAACGGTTTTCTCTTCAGGTTTTTTAGGAGCTTTGGGTTGTTTCACCTGCGGGACGGAGGCTAACTTGATGACGGGATCACGCCGTTTTGTTTTTGGCCTGGCTTTTCCTGATTCGCCATTACCTTCGCCGGCTTTACGTCCAATGACCTTGATTTTCGCTCCGGGACTGACAGGTCGCCGTTGCGGGCGCTCCGGTACAGGCGAATCGACTGGATCATCCGGGTCGCTGGTATCCACCTGATCGTCGTCTGGAGCGTCGGCTGGAGCCTCGTCTGGATCGTCGGCTGGGAGCGTTTCTTCTTCCAGGTCATCGGCCGATTTTTTACGGCCTGATAATAGACCACTCGATTTCCTGCTGGAAACCACCTTGATCGGTCCGCGGCGCTGTCGAGCCGGTTTTTGTGGAGCCTCCACCACTTCCGATTCGGTTGCTCCAGCTGCAGTTGGAGCTTTGTTCAGGTAATCTTTGACTTGCTGAACTTCATCATCGTCAAGACTTGCCAGCGCAGAGCCCTTCCCAGTGATCCCTGCTTTTTTACAGAGATCTACCAGCTCTTTGCTGTCGTAATCCAGCTCTTTCGCTAATGCGTAGATTCTTACGGGCACGGCGCCCTCCAAAAAATTACCTGTGGTGATTGGTACTGCTTCCCAAGAAGCAATACATATAACTTATTCTATTCCTGCTCAGACTCGGTTTCTTCCGACTCGTCACTCGAATCAGTTGCTTCCGATGCTGTGTCCTCTTCTGACGAAGTTTCTTCAGCAGCAGTCTCTTCATCAACATCGTTATCCTCTACCTCTTCAACAGGTGAAGCTTCGTCTGCTGGTGCTTCGTCGCCAGCACTTTCACTTTCGGTAGCTGTTGCTTCCTGCCCGCCATCTTCCTCCGGTGTCTGAAGACTGGCTTGGGCAGCGGCTGCTTCAGCTTCGGCAGCGGCAACGGCCTTCTGTCGTTCACGTTCTTCCAGAGCCGCAACTTCAGCTTCTTCAGCACGTGTTTCGGCCTGTTCGACGATGTGGTCGACCTGTTCCATCGTCAATCCGCCCATTTCAGCCAATGCGTCAGGTTCGATAACCGACAGGTCGTCATAGGACAGGTATCCCTGTTCCACTAAGGCAGCGGCCAGATCGTCATTGACTCCGTCCAGAGCTGAATAACCTGTTACAGCTCGATCAATCTGCTCGTCCAGTTCCTCGGCCGTCATGATTTCGATATCCCAACCACATAACTTGGAGGCGAGACGCACATTTTGTCCGCGTCGTCCAATGGCCAGTGATAATTGATCTTCTCGGACCAGTACAATGGCACGGCCAATCATGTCACACAGCAGGACCTGATCAACTTCGGCAGGTTGCAGGGCATTGGGAATCATGACTTCCGGATCATCATCCCAACGTACGATATCGATACGTTCGCTGTTCAGTTCGTCCACAATGCTGCGAATTCGGTTACCACGAACTCCTACACAAGCTCCGACGCAGTCGACTCGACTATCAGTACTGCTGACAGCTACTTTACTTCGATAGCCAGGCTCCCGGGAGAGGGCATTGATGGTTATTACGCCTTCGGCAATTTCAGGGATTTCCTGTTCAAATAGCCGTTGGACAAAACGGGGACGACTGCGGCTGAGTACCACTTTGACGCGCGTACCCTGAGGTCGAACTTCGCAGACCATCGCTCGAATACGTTCTCCGCTGTGATGGGATTCGCCAGGAATCTGTTCACTTCGAGGCAGAATTGCTTCGAGGTTGTTTAACTGGATAGTGACCAGCGAGTTTTCCACTCGATGAACGGTTCCATTGACGATCTGGTCTTCCAGTTCATGAAATTCCTCAACTAACGAATCCCGCTCGGCCTCACGAATCTTCTGAATAATGACCTGTTTGGCCATCTGGGCACCGATGCGTCCTATCATTTCCGCTGGATCGAGTGGTTCGCCGTCGAGTGTAGCTTGCATCGAACCATTTTCGCGGTCCACGCTGACAAGGACATCCGATGTGTCGCCGTACTGGCGTCGAGCAGCGGAAGCGAATGCGGATTCGATTGCTCGGAACACAATTTCAGTATCGATGTTCTTATCGCGATGCAGCGAATCGACGATACGTAGAATTTGATCTGGATCCATCGGGTTTAAACCTTTTTTCGTGTGTTTGGCGATCCTTAAAATGCCATAAACGATAATGTTTTTAATAATTCACCGGCGTCAATAAAAATGCCGTCGGCCAGTATACCTTCGATCCAGGCAAAACATCTCAGTTTTGCACAGATCGAAAACATCCCAACCGCCGGCCGTTTCATTGGCATCTAATGCTTGTATAGTTGCATTAAACACGTTTAACACGTGTGCCGGGCGGATATTCCGCGCTCTCAATTTAAGTGGTAGTCTTTAGGACATACAAGCACCTACTCTTTTTGAGGGTTGAATCCTATTCAGAGTACCCCTGAACCCAGAAAGTGTCAACCTGTGGAGAATGTAAGAAATCCGTACTTCGCGGCTGGAAAACTTAGGTAATATAGCCATTACTGAGAGTTTACAGGCTGGTTTCCCGAAAACGGTAACAGTGGCGAGAATCACCGGACGTCCAGATTCCGACCGGGCGGTTGGTTGAGGTGATTGGGTACTAGAACGTTGAAAACCTGCTTGCCAAGGCTGGAAAGCAAAAGGGCTAAGCTTCGTACTTTTTGACGATAACAGCACTGGCCTGTCCCTGAGGAGTCACACTCAGGTTGATAAAGCTGTTTCCCGCAGGAAGATCTGTCGCATTAGTGACATGTATATCACATTCCGGGTCAGGCGTATCGTAATTCAGTGTACGGAACAGAGTTCCTTTTCCCAGAGCAACCAGGCTGCTGATCAGCTCAACGGCTCCACTACCGGCTCCCATGTTCCCGGTATAACTCTTCAGAGCGACAACCGGAGTTTCGTTTCCGAAGGCACCATGGATTGCTCGGGCTTCTGCACGATCGGTGGAAATTTTTGAATTCCCGTGGGCATTTACATGACCAATCTGATCTGCATCCATACCAGCCGAATTCAGGGCCTGGTCAATCACGTTGGAAATGGCCTGTTCAAAATTCGGAGTAAAGTCCGAATTAATTACGGTGGAAGACCCGAAGCCTACAATTTCACCATAGATGTTCGCTCCCCGCTCGGTGGCAGAGTCGAGTCGTTCGAGGATGAGGGAACCGGCCCCTTCACCAACCACCATGCCTTCCCGGTTCAGCTCAAAAGGCCGTGATGCCTGAGCAGCTTCGAATTTGTTCGAAGCCAGAGTTTCCTGCCGATTAACATATACGGTTCGTAGTGGATGAATCCTTGTTCCGGTCGCTCCGGAAACCATTAAATCTGCATCTCCACGTTCGATTGTGCAAATCGCCTCGCCAATGGCCAGATTGGAAGAAGCTTCACGCATGGTAAGTGAATTACTTGGTCCCCGCAGATCATTGTAGATCCCGATATGGCTGGCTGGCATGTTGGGCAGGTATTTCAGCAGCCAGAGTGGATTCAGGTTGGGCATTCCTTTTACAGCCCAGTTATCAAAATCGAATTGGCCCTGATCATCCAGACTGGCTCGGACTCCTTCACGGAACTCCTGCGGGTGGCTCAGAATATAGTCACAGCCGTAAACGATCCCGATTCGCTCAGGATTGTAAACCTCTGGATTCAGTCCGGCGTCCTGGAGTGCATGTTGAGCGGATGCGACCCCCATCTGGATTTCACGACACATGAGGCGGCTACCTTTTTTGATAGCTCGCATCGTCGATTTTTCCAGTGGTCCGTAATTATCAATATCACCGCTAAACTCCCAGGCTTCTCCACCATAGGAAGCCTTCAGATGTTTGTAGGGAATCTGTACCAGAGTACGCACGCCAGATTGCTGCGCGTCCAACGCGGTCGCCAATTGTTCGACGGTATTACCGAGGGCACTGATCTGGCCAAGACCTGTGATGACAATTCGTGTTTGCTGATCTGACATGAGCTGATTTGCCATGAATAGTTGAGCCTATCTCCTTAGGGAGTAAACCGTTTAACAATGATAGAAGCATTATGCCCGCCAAATCCAAAACTATTACTCATGGCGATATTCAGGTCACGTTGCTGTGGTGTATTCGGAGTGTAATTCAGATCACATTGAGGATCCTGATTTTCCAGATTGATCGTAGGAGGAACGGTCTGGTTTTGGATAGTTTTCGCAGTAATTACAAGTTCCACGCCGCCGCTAGCTCCGAGCGAATGTCCGAGTGCACTTTTGGTGCTGGAAATATTCAGGTCATAGGCATGTTCCCCGAATACAACTTTGACAGCCTGAGTTTCTGCTACATCACCCAAAGGAGTGCTTGTTCCGTGTGCGTTCAGGTAATGCACCTCTTCGGGTTTGATGCCAGCATCATCGATCGCGTTTTGCATGGCCTTGCTGGCACCCATTCCAGCCGGGTCAGGTTGGGTAATATGCCCTGCATCACAACTGGCACCATATCCGATGACTTCGCAGTAGATTTTGGCATTTCGCGCCAAAGCGTGTTCGAGTTCTTCAAAAATCAGAATCCCCGCCCCTTCACTCAGCACAAACCCATCCCGGTCGATATCAAACGGACGCGACGCGCGAGCAGGCTCATCATTGCGACGTGACAGGGCCTTCATGTTCTGAAAGGCACTGACGCCCATGCCCGTCATGGCAGCTTCGGTGCCGCCAGTAATGACGATGTCAGAGATTCCATTTTGAATCATCTGAAATGCATCGCCCATGGCATTGTTCGCGGATGCACAGGCAGTGGCGACTGCAAAGTTGGGACCGCGCAAACCAAATCGGATCGCCAGGTTCCCACCAGCCGCATTGAGCATCAGCTTGGGGATCGTCATCGGTGACACGCGGTCCGGACCCTTGAAAAGCAAACGTTCAATCTGGGCTTCAATTTCGTTGAGACCACCAATTCCAGAACCCAACACCACACCACAACGGTGTACATTTTCGTTTTCAAAATCGAGTCCGGAGTCCTGGACTGCCTGCGTGCCGGCAACGAGCGCAAACTGAGTGAAGCGGTCGACACGTTTGGCGTCCCGGGGATCAATCACTTCGGACGGATCCCAATTATGAACGTCTCCACCGATTTTTACCTTGAACCGTTCTGTTTCAACGCATTCAAGGTGGTGGATACCACTTTCGCCAGCCAGCAGCCGAGTCCATAGGTCTTCGACATCCTGACTTAAAGACGTTACGACCCCAAGGCCAGTAACGACAACTCGTCGTTTCATTGCTATCTACAGCCCGGCTTAACTGTTTTGTTCCAGAAAATCTATTGCCTGACCAACGGTCTGAATCTGCTCTGCAGTGGATTCAGGAATAGTTGTTTCAAACTCTTCTTCCAACTCCATGATCAACTCGACAGTGTCGAGAGAGTCAGCACCAAGGTCGTTTACGAATGATGTATCGCGAGTGATTTTGTCTTTGTCGACACCAAGCTGCTCTGCAACAACATCAATAACTTTAGCTTCTACTGACACAAGAGGTCTCCTCGTAGTTTTGTATGCGGGTGAGTGATCATGAGGCGTCCGCCGCCATTCATGACATGCACATCACGCACGCGGATTTAATCTGTATTCAGGACTATCAGAATAGAATAATTCGCCCCTGGTGGTCAAGGTAAGAGGCGAGGTAATTCTCGTGTTCTGAAGGTTGTTCGAAAGTTCTCTGGGTTCTATTTGTTTTGATTACACAGGAGGGTGACCGCCTTTGTTACCCGGTCATTCCGCCATCGACGGTGAGGGTCTGTCCTGTAATATAGGAGGCCGCACCACTGGCCAGAAAAGTAACACAGGCAGCGACGTCGGCTACCTGGCCCAATTTCCGAGCCGGAATTCCTGCTTTGGCCTGCTTAAGGATGTCTTCGCTCAGTACAGCTGTCATCTCGGTAACGATGAAACCTGGAGCCACACAGTTTACGGTGACGTTTCGACGGGAGATCTCCCGGCTAAAACTTCGTGTCATACCAATCAGTCCGGCCTTGGATGCCGAGTAATTCGTTTGTCCGGCATTTCCCTGTATTCCGGAAACACTCGACATGTTGATGATTCGTCCATAACGAGCGGACATCATGTGTTTCGATACCGCGCGCATGAACAAAAACGCACCTCGAAGATTAGTATTGATCACGTCATCAAATTCTTCGTCGGACATCCGAGGAAGCAGGGTGTCACGAGTGATACCGGCGTTATTTACCAGAATATCAATTCGTCCCCACTCGTCAGCGATCTGGTCGACAACCTGATCCACACTTTCGCGATCGGTTACATTGCAGGCAAAAGCGGCCGCTTGTCCGCCAGCTGCTTCAATTTCGCCGACGGTGGCTGCCAGCTTCTCAGCATTTCTTGCCAGGCAGGCTACACGAGCTCCGTTGCGAGCTAAATCCAGAGCGCATGCTTTCCCAATGCCTTGAGATGCGCCGGTCACAATGGCTACCTGCCCGGAAAGGTCAACGTTGACCAGATTGGTTGTATCTTCTGTCATATACTCTTTTTTCCTATGAATTCTCACTCTGGGCTGTCGACGGTGATGTGATCGATTGAACGTAATTCTAATCTGATGCAGAGGCGTGAAACAACAGCTACTCCCACCCCCTGCCTGTTAACACCTGTGGTTAACAGGAAATATTCTCGCAGGGAACCTTGCTTGCGATGCGTTTGAGCAGGCCACGAAGTACACGGCCCGGTCCGATTTCATAAAACTGGTCGATTCCATCAGCAAGTAATCTGTTGATGGAGTCGTCCCAGCGAACCGGAGAAACCACTTGCTGAACCAGTAGCTGCCGAATCTCTTCCGGGTCACTGTGAGTGTCTGCGTCTACATTGGAAATGACTGGAATACGAGGGGATTGCAGAGGGATATTTTCCAGGACAGCTGTGAGCCTTGCCACTGCGGGTTGCATGAGCGGAGTGTGAAAGGCGCCGGCCACGGTTAGCGGCATGACCATTCGAGCACCAGCTTCATTGGCCGGTTCCTCCAGCCTGTTACAGGCAGCAGTATGCCCCGAAACCACGATATTGCCTGGGCAGAGGTAATTGGCCAGCTGCAGAATTTCGTCTTCCTGACGCACTTGATTAACCAGCGTTTCAACCTGTTCGGTGTCCAGCCCCACAACACTGACCATTCCACTTTCGGTCAGTTCGGCAGCAGCCTGCATCGCCAGGCCACGTTCCTGCACAACGCGGAGACCATCTTCAAATGACATGACGCCGGCAAATACCAGCGCAGTGTATTCTCCCAGACTCAGGCCCGCCGTGGCACGACAGGTTTCGACCAGGTCACTGTTTTCCTGCTTCAGAGCTTCCAAAGCAGCCAGACTGGCTACGAAAATTGCCGGCTGACTGTGATCAGTGGTATTCAGCTTTTCAGCCGGTCCGGAAAGACACAACTTGGCAAGATCATATCCGAGTATTTCACTGGCCTGATCAAAAAGTGCTTTGGCGGCTGGAACGTTGGCAACAAGTTCTCCGGCCATGCCGACTGCCTGGGCTCCCTGTCCAGGGAAAAGAAATGCGACGTTACTCATGAGATATGTAACTCTATGTAGGAATCGGTAAAGTTATTTTAGCAATCATAAAAAAACCTGATCTGCGACAGAGATCACCGAGTCGATTTGTGCTGAGGACAATTCGACTGGCAAGGGGCAGATCAGGGTTGATGTGTCTTCTTGTCTCTCACTGCATCGTTGCATGGAGAAATTCTGAATCTCGATGTTGACCGATTGGCCTGGTATCCCAAGCCACACTTTTATTCGTCAGCTATTCGTCAGCATGCGCAGAGAATTTTCGACCTTTTTCAAGGTAGGTGCCGCACTGAGGGCATACGGTATGCGAAGGTAGTGGGCGACCACAACCCTTGCAAGCGCTCAGCTGACGAGCCGTTAAGGAGTCATGACTTCGTCGCTTGTTTGAGCGTGAGTTGGAGTGTTTTCGTTTTGGTACCGCCATCTTGACACCTGACGCAATAAATAAATTACAGACCGTTGATTTTGCAACCAGAAACTCTCTGATAGACCTTACAGTAGTGTTGATTGTAATACTGTCGGCAACCAGAGACCCTGAGTAAAGAACTAATCCTAAAACTGCTTCTGGAAGCTGTCAACCGGATAAATCGGGGCAATTGTTGCAAGTTTTACCGGTTCTTCAGGCGTCCGTCTTCTCTGAAACGAGCTTTTGAGGTCGGGAGCCTTTGCCCGGATTCGTACGCTTCGTACGATTCGTACGGTGAATCAGTCCTCATTGGCAGCAGGTTCAGAATCGGTATGTTCGCCGCCAAACAGGTCGCCAGAAGTCTCCACAGGCGGCAGATTGCTGATCCCCAGATGGTCCAGACCTTTTTGAGTGACCATTCGCCCACGTGGCGTGCGGACGACCAGTTCAGATCTGAGTAAAAAGGGTTCGACTTCGTCGGTCAGTGTGTCCAGAGCAACGTTCATCGTATGTCCAATTGCCTCGATTCCAGCTGGCCCTCCCATAAATACTCGGGCAATCGTCTCCAGGTATTTACGATCCAGCCGATCCAGTCCCAAGGTGTCGACTTCCCACATGTCGAGTGCTTGCCGAGTGATTTCCGGATTGATCATTCCATCTGCTTTGGCTGTCGCATAGTCACGAACACAACGCAAACGGTTATTGGCAATACGAGGAGTACTACGACTGCGTCGCGCGATTTCCATTGCCGACTCGTTATCGATGTCCATATCCAGTTTGGCGGCATTTCGCACTACGATTTCCGTAAGTTCTTCGTCGGTATAAAAGTTGAGGTGTTCACGCAACTGAAATCGATCACGTAGTGGGCCGGTCAGCATCCCGGCCCGTGTGGTGGCTCCGATAAGCGTGAATGGCTTGAGTGTCATGTTTAAAGTTCGAGCATTCACTCCTTCACCAAGAATCAAGTCAATCCGGAAATCTTCCATGGCAGTGTAAAGGTATTCTTCAACTGCCGTGGGAATACGATGGATTTCATCGATAAAGAGGACAGAGTTTTCCTGCAAATTGGTGAGGTAGGGGAGCAAATCTTTGGGAGCCCGCAGAGCCGCTCCGGTGGCCATCTCAATGGGAACGCCCAGTTCCCGAGGGATACAGGTGGCGAACGTGGTCTTTCCCAGACCGGGAGGGCCATCGAAGAGGATGTGACCCAACGGTTCTTCCCGCTTCTTAGCTGCATCGACGGCAATCATCAGACGTTCGTACACTTCCCGCTGTCCAACCATTTCGTCCATTCTTTTGGGACGTAACGAGCGGTCGTAATCTTGTGTTGTATCTAAAGGTCCGAGTATTTTTTCCCGGTTCATGAACCAAGCCATCCGTGCTAAGCAAGATCTGTGTGAGGAAAGTATAGCAAAAATGCGACCTGTGCAAACATAACGATTTGGTGCCAAATCCAAGATCGGTATTCTCGTAGGACCCTCTCTTGGCGTATTCTCAGATGCATCTGTTTCCTGTCCATCCACTCGGCAACTCATATCATGATTGACCAGTCCCTGATCCAGTCCCGACGCATTCTGGGAATTGACCCTGGGGTTAATGTCACAGGATATGGAGTTCTGGAGCAGCGGGCCAACAAACTCGAAATTGTCGAAGCCGGAGTTATTCGAGGCGGCAAGGCCGAACTTCCTGGGAAGGTTCAGAATATATACGATGGAGTGAAAGAACTGATCACGTCTATTAATCCTGATCAAATGGCTATCGAAAAGCTCTATTCGCACTATGCCCATCCCATGACATCGATCATTATGGGGCATGCGCGAGGAGTCATTTGCCTGGCGGCATCACAACACGATATTCCGATCTCCCATTACGCGTCGACCAAGATTAAAAAAGTGCTTACAGGAAATGGTCGGGCGTCCAAAGAGCAAATGCAGGCGGCAATTTGTCGGGAGTTCAATTTAGCCAGTCCGCCGGAGCCCAATGATGTTGCGGATGCATTGGCGATTGCCCTCTGCCATGCGTATCTGGGTAAAGAATTTTAATACGAAATGTTCCTTGCACAAAGCGAGTTTGTAAATCCATGATCAAGTTTCTCACTGGAAGACTTCTGGAAGTCTATGAAGAGTCTGTGATTATCGAAGTTGGTGCATTTCAATTCGAAGTGTTGGTGCCCGATTTTGTGAGGCGTAATCTTCAACCTTTGTCCGGTGAAGATGTTGGATTGCATACCGTCTTTTATCTGGACGGAAACCCGCAGGGAAAAATGACGCCCCGCATGGTTGGCTTCCTTAACAAGACTGAACTTGAATTCTTTGAACTCTTTTGCAGTGTCGATGGTGTGGGAGTCAAGAAGGCACTGCGGGCAATGGTTCGTCCGGTCAGAGAAATTGCTCAAATCATTGAAGACCAGGATGTGAAAGGGTTAACCACGCTACCGGGAGTCGGTCCGGCAATGTCAGAACGCATCATCGCCCGGTTACGCCGGAAAATGGCAAAATTTGCCCTGCTGGTAACTCGTGATACTGCACAAGCGGCCGAGATTGAACCGGATATTGTAGATCAAACCTATGAAGTACTTCGCCATCTGGGGCATACCGAATCGGATGCACGACAGCTGGTGGAGGCCGCCATTGCCACGGGCGAAACTTTCAAGGATCTTGAATCCCTGATTAATGCCGTTTATCAGAGTTCCCGGTAGACGGAAGACCTTATCCTAATCGCCAGCCGGTACCATCTTTACGGTCTTCGATGGTAATTCCGATTGCAGCCAGTCCGTCACGTATTCGATCGGCGATTTCAAAGTTCTTACTGGCTCGCGCTTCCGCTCGCAGTGCGATCATTAGCTCCATGAGCTGATCAGTCAATTCATCGTTACCACAGGCATTGGCAGGTGGCGTGACGAAGATTCCCAGGATGGCACTGAGATTTCGTAGAGTTTGTACGGCCGCGTCCAGCGCCTCCTGCTGTTCAACAGTTCCGCCCTGTTCCAAGTCGTGCTGATCGATAAACCGGTTAATGGAACGAACCAGATCAAACAGGTCGCTGGTGGCGCCACCGGTATTGAAGTCATCATCCATGTGGCCAAGGTAGCTCAAACGAAGCGCTTCGATCTCTCGTAAAAACTCACATTCAAGTGTGTCGGAATCGATGGCTTGTCGTTGCACTGCAGGTGTCAGCTCATAGAAACTGTTTCCTGTAATGCGTTGGTAACGCTCGAACAATCGATAGAAACTTTCCAACGCTGTACCGGCTTCCTGCAATCCTTCTTCGCTGAAAACGATGGTGCTTCGATAATGAGTGCGAAGCAGGAAGAAGCGAATCCGCTCGCCTCCATGAGTCTCAATCAGGTCGGCCAGCCCTCCGGCTCCTTTACTGCGACTGATCTTTGTTTCCACTGTTGCCTGAGTTTCTGTCTCTTCTCCGTCGCGGTCACTGCGACCACCGACTTTCCCGGATGCTCCTCCGGCTCGCATGAGACCATTGTGCATCCAGTACTTCACCATCGGCTTACCGTGGCAGCATTCGCTTTGCGCCAGCTCGTTTTCATGATGGGGAAATACCAGGTCCAGTCCACCTCCATGAATATCAAAAGATTCCCCCAGGATTCCCCGACTCATGGCAGAGCATTCAATGTGCCAGCCCGGCCGGCCCTTTCCCCAGGGGCTGTCCCAACTTGGTTCGCCTTCTTTGGCTGCTTTCCAGAGTGCAAAGTCGCTGGCGGATTTCTTACGTGATGCTGCTTCGCCTCCTTCCCCCTGAGCGGTATCAGCGCTACGATTGCTCAGTTTGCCATATTGCTGATCGGCGGCAACGTCGAAGAATACATCGCCATCGACGGCATAGGCAAAACCTTTGTCAATCAGGTCCTGAGTAAATTGAATGATGTCACCAATGTGCTCCGTTGCCTTGGGCATATGGTCAATCTGATCGACGCCCAGTGCGGCAAGATTGCCGAGGTAGTCTGCGGTCATTTCTGCCGCAATGGCGTCCATGGGAAGATTACGTTCACGTGATTTCACAATGAGCTTGTCATCGACATCTGTAATGTTGACGACCCAGGTGACTTCATAGCCACTGTAGCTGAGATAGCGCTTGATCGTGTCAAAGATAATCGGGCCGACCATGTGCCCGATATGGCTCTTGTCATAAACCGTGGGGCCACACAGGTAGATTCCAACTTTTCCTTCCTGCAGCGGCTGAAATTCTTCTTTTTGTTTCGACAGAGTGTTGTATACGCGTATCATCAATTCTTGCCTGAGCGTTGTTGGGTTGGAGTGCCTCGCAGCTTTGTCAAAATGACATCAGGAGGGAACGTTAACTTTCGGCCTGGTGTAACAGGGCGACGCATTCTGCCATGATGGCTTCTCCGCGACCTACCGGTCCCACGTTTTCACCTGTCTTACCTTTTACATGGACCTGACCATCTTCCAGTGCAAGTTCTTGGCAGATGCACTGAACCATGGCGTCCCGATAAGGACTGATTTTAGGCTGAGTTGCAAAAATGACACAGTCTAGATTGGTGATTTTCCAGCCTGCTTCCCTGACGGAGTGGTAGGCTAATCGGAGCATTTCCCGCGAGCAACGATTCTGATTTTCAGCAGCCGTATTCGGAAACAGGGTACCGATGTCTCCCAGACAGGCTGCTCCCAAAATGGCATCGGTGATCGCGTGCAGCAATACATCGGCATCACTGTGACCGATCAGGTGTAGCTCGCAGTCAATCTTGACTCCACCCAGCACCATCGGTCCACCTTCACCTGTGCGGTGGGTGTCATGGCCGAGTCCAATGCGGAGGGGTGGAATGGTTGTCATCATTGTTGAACGGTATTTTTTGAAGTCACTTGCCGTTATTTCATGGAGGCAATTACATCATAATCCAAAAATGTAGAGTGTCAGGCATCCTGTGATGTGCTGATCGCTCTCACCAGATGCTCACACAACTGTGTATCCAGCCAGTCATGCCCTCCAAGGATCTCGGAGCAATTGGAAACGATGATGCCCATTTGCGAATCATCGCTCACCGGTGCACCGTGTGAGCCTTTAATCAAAGTTGCATCCAGTGGAATACTTTTGGTCGCCATATCAAAGTGTAATTCAACTGGATCGAATCCCGGTTTGCGATGGATGTCGACTGTGCTGGCAAAGGCAGGGGCATGGCTGTCGTCCAGCCACCAGTAATAAGCCTGCCAGCTGTTCGACGTGGAGATCAGAATGACATCTCCGCTCCGCTGGTGATCCATCGCATAACGATCTCGCTCATTTCCGGTTAGCACTTCAGCAATCCCAGCCTGACCACTGAACAGTTCCCGGATTTTCTGGATCGTCTGCTCACACCTGTCTTTGACAAAGATGTGGCTAAATTGGTGGTCTGCAAGTGCCCAGGCTGGTGAATCCAGGTCGAGATGTTCACCGTCGTCCTGAACATGCACTTCCAGCAGCCCTGCTTTCCGGAGTTCGCGGTTGGGATAAATGACATGGTCGACTTCAGTGATGGTGTATTCACTGGTAACAATCCAGACAACATTTTCTGATCCCAAGGCAGCTTCTACGCCCTGGACCATTTGTCCCAGTGCTTCGTCCAGCTGCGTGACAGATTCCAGCGCAGCGGGGCTATCGGGGCCCGACTTTTGAGCGGCATAGTCGAGATGGGGAATGTAGATGTAGGAAAAATGGGGTCGGAAGTCATGGATCGCTTTCACCGCACTTTCCATAATCCATTGAGACGATTTGATATTCGACAGTGGGCCCCAGAAGTGCTGCAGTGGAAAATGGCCGATCGATTCCAGCAGGTCCCCGTAATACGATTGTGGTTGAGTGTAACACCAGAGTGATTCCGAGCCGTCCGGGTTATGGACCGGTTTGGGCATGCAGATGTAATCGGCACCACATCCCTTGCTTAGCATGGGAAACCAGGCGAGTGATTTGAGTTCGGGAGAGATCTCGTGCAGCAGGTCCCAGATTTGCGGTGCTTCAATCTTTTCGTTCCAGGCCGTCCACATTTCCACTTCCTGCTGATCCCGCCAAAAAAAACCGTTGGCAATCACACCATGTTCGCGAGGAAGTTTACCTGTGAGCATGGTAGCCTGAGCTGGCCAGGTGACCGCAGGAAAGCTGGTTGTCAGTCGCTGGTTTCCTCCGCCTTGAATCAGCGATTGCAAATGAGGCATTTGCGCAAGATCCTGCTGACGTAATCCGGGAATAGTGCAGTAGATAAAGTGTTTCATGGCCTGATGATTTTCAAGTGAATCTGGAGTTCTGTTTCAATTGACGGAAGGTTACGTAGATCGGATTTTTTTTCCGATGATGAGCATGGGGATTAACAGTGACAGCGTACCGATGGCGAGTACACGGCCGCTGACAATCAGGACGACGGAGGCATCGAGAAAAATGAGTGATTTCAGGCAGCCGATGACACCCGCCTGTACCTTTGCCGGAACGGGATCGGCTACGGCCAGCAGGCATCGGTAGAGTGTGAGTGCGCCGAGAGAGGTGATCAGGAGCACGGCGGCAGCGGGTGCGAGTCGTAGCCTGCTGGGATCCGGAGTATATTCCGGGAAGATGGCCAGCCCGACGAGTCCTGAGATCATGATGAGTACGCCAAACAGAAGCATTGCCCGGTTGCTTACGCGGGCTTCCGTGCGAGCGAACCAGGTGAGGCCGGCGACGAACAGACCGATGCTGCCAGCAATGATCAGATGATGCTGGGCAAACCCCATACAGATGGCAGCGTCCGACTGAGCCAGACTCATGCCAAGCAGCACATTAAACATACGGCATGCTCCCATCGCCAACGGGGCAATCGGCGTTTGTTTGAGAATCCAGTCATACAGCACAACACTGACAGCTACTGCAGAGGCCATGATTACTCCCTGAGTACCAGCAGCCAGACCGCTGAGTATCCCGAGTCCGAGCAGGCTCCAACCAAGTTTTTGAGCTGTCGTCAGCGAAATCAGTCCCGCGGGGATAGGTCGATTCCTCTGTTCGGCGGTATCCCGCTGCACATCGAAGACATCGTTCAGGACCATGCCAGCACTGTACAGGCAGAATGTAGAAATCAGCAATCCGACCAGAACAATGATACTGTCAGTTGTCAGTGTCGTTTGGCCTGAGTCAGCCTGCACCACGATGAATCCCATGAGCACATTGGAGAAGGCCGTGAAGACATTTCCGATGCGCATTAACTGCAGGATCGCCAGAATTCTGGCAGGTAAGCTGCTACGAGTTTTTTCATCCGCAGGGGTGTTACTCATGAACTGGCACTCCTGTAACTTTTCAATGCACGTACAAAAACTCGTCGGCTGAGCACGAGGCAGGCCAGGGTGGCCAGGATGGCAAAACCGGCTAATTGCCACATTTGGGAATTCATGGTCGAAAGTGGACGGGCCATGATACGAGCTGGAATGTTGACGACCAGTAACACAGGGATAATGAATGTGAAAAAGACCCACAGCGCCATCCCCCAGCCAACCTTGTAGATTTCCATCGGGTAACGGGAGAAGTTGGTGATGTAAAACCAGAAATTGTAGAGCGTCTGATTGCGCCCCAGCCAAACACTGGTGGATGCCAGTGTGATCATCACACTATACATGATGATGGTGCCGCAAACGATATAGAACGGATACATCAAGAGAACTCGCCAATCCAGTACAAGCGGATCAGATTCGCGCGTGGTCAGTTGGTACATGCTGTAGCAGAGCAGAGTGATTCCCATGAAGAGGTTGGAAAGCGCAGCCCAATCCACTCGTGGGAAGGAAATCACGAACTGTGTATCGATCGGTTTAAGCAGAGCGAAGTCCAGGTTGCCAGAGCGTATGAGTTCACTGAATTGCTGGGCGTTAGGCATAAAGAAAGTTTGCACCAGACTGTTAATGATCCAGGTGGTTGCCAAAAAGACAAAAAACTCGTTCCTCCCCCAACCGGTCTCTTTGCCAATCGAATCGGTGTATTGAAACACGATCAGATAAAAACCGATATTCATGACTGTCCAGGAAATGGTGGAAATGCACTGCAGGATAAAGTTGGTACGAAACGACATGTCTCGGACCAGACTGTTACGGGCAAAGGTCAAAAAAACGGTGAGATAGGAAGGACGGTAACCTGCCACTGTTATCCTCCAAATCCACTGTATCGCTGAATTCCTCTGTTGAGCATGATTCTGGCCAGAAGGATAAAGAAAACCAACCAGCAGGTCTCGACTGCCAATCCCCGCCAGACGTCACCAGCCTCGATCGTTCCCAGAAAGACGGCAGCAGGAAAGTAGGCCAGAAACTGAAATGGGAGCAGGTAGACAAACTGAGCTGCCCATTCGGGTAGCAGATCAAGCGGGAACATATGCCCGGAGAGAAAGAAGTTAAGCAGATTGTAGACGAACACAAGTGACGTGACTTCGAGAAACCAGAAGGAGACCAACCCCAGACAGGCTTCGATGAAAAACCCCAACAGGAATCCCAGGATCAGCGACAGGCTGTAAGCAAGCAGGATGGGGGGATCCGGCCAGCCGTTTTCAAAGAATCCACGACACAGGAAAAAGACAAACGCGAAAGGTATCAGGGCGATGGCATAGTAGCACAGTTTATGGGCAACCCGTGTAATGAGGAGAAATCCGAGTAAATCAATCGGCTGGATGAGGTACTTTTTTATTTCCCCGTCACGGACCTGGAGTGCAATGCCATTGCAGAGACCGGGCATACTCGAAAACGCTCTGCTGATCATCGTGAGCATATAATAAGCAACGACTCCATTGGCCGTATAAGCTTCGATTTTACTTTTTCCCGAAGCAGCGAAGATGGCATACCAGAGAAATACCTGCGTGATGATCGGCAGGAATCTCATCAATGTCCCAAGTGCGAAATCTCCACGGTAGACAAATCGTTCTTCCAGTGAGATTTTGAGAATCGTCCACCACGTTTTCATACGTGACCTGACACACGGTTGATGCGTTGCTGTTGTGGCCATCAGGCAACTCCGTCTTCGTCGCGTTGCGTGCTCGAAGTTTCTGCTACACGAGCAAAGACCTCGGCAATGACTTCTTCCAGAGGTGGTTCTTCGACGATCAGGTCGTCGATGTCATGAGCATCCAGAATGGAAGTCAGCATTGCGGGCACGTCGTCACGAGTGACTCCCAGAGTGACCCGCGGTTCTTCAAGGTGCACCAACGTGCCAAAACGCTGCAGCGAACTGAGCAGCGAGTCAGAGATGGGATCGGCAAACTGCAGAGTGACCAATTTTCGATTGGTGGTCTCGTCAATGATGCCGGACAGGGATCCGTCGTATTGGATCTGGCCATTCGCTATAATCACCACTCGTTTACATAGAGCCGCCACATCTTTCATGTAATGGCTGGTGAGCAGGATCGTGATCTTTCTCTTTTCCTGATAATACTTGAGAAACTGTTGAATGTTGTGTTGCGCGACGACATCGAGTCCAATCGTTGGTTCGTCCAGGAACAGAACTTCGGGGTTATGGAGCAGGGCGGCAGTGAGCTCCATTTTCATGCGTTCGCCGAGTGACAATTCGCGGACCGGCTGACTGAGCAGATCGCGTAACCCCAGTAAGTCGGTTAGTTCGTCGTGCGTCTGCTGGAATGCTTCAGGTTCAATGCCGTAGATTTGTTGATGGAGCCGAAAGGATTCCTGCGCGGGCAGATCCCACCACAGTTGGTTTTTCTGGCCCATGACCAGTGCGAACCTGCGACGGTAATCATTTTCGCGGTGCCAGGGAGTATGCCCCATCACGGTGGCAGTTCCCGAGGTTGGGTGAATGACACCGGACAGCAGTTTCAGTGTGGTGGTTTTCCCGGCCCCATTGGGCCCCAGGAAGGCAACAAACTCCCCCTGTTCTACCTGCAGATCGATACCTTTGACCGCCTGCACTTCTTTATAAGTACGTTTGAACAGCCCTTTGATCGAGGCGCGCAAACCTTCCTTCTTGTGGTAGACGCGATACGTCTTCTGCAGATTGTGTAGTTCGATCAGAGCCATAGGCATTGATTATAGGGCCCAGTAACCGGAAGCGTGAGTACTCAAGTGGAGTGAACTGATTGAAACAGGCGGAACAGGCTGATTCCTGCGTTTCGCGAAGGTCGGTTGAATTACCACTTTCACTGGCCGACAAAAGCAGTGGCAGACCGTTATCCGGTTCGCAGTCCAAAGTTATTCAGGATGCTGGAAGCTGAAATTCTGGCTTTGGCTGAAAAACTCAATCGGATTGTCGTAAACCACTTTGCGAATCAGCGCTTCACTATGGCCTCGTCGCCGCATCTCCAGGATCAGATCCGGAACAGCCGTTGGTTTACTTGGTCCCCAATCCCCGGCCGAATTTACCAGCAGGCGTTCGGCACCACACATCTCAATAATATCTGCTGCTCGTTGCGGAGTGCATTTGGTGACTGGATAGAGTGTCATGCCTGCCCAGAATCCGCGATCGAGAACTTCTCTGGCGGTGTGTTCTTCAACGTGATCGACCAGCACACGCGCAGGGTCAATACGTGAATCTCCGGTCAGCATGTCCAGAATCATCCGAGTTCCCTGGTATTTGTCTTCCAGGTGAGGTGTATGAATCAGAATTTGCTGGTTGTACTGGATCGCCAATTCCATATGTTCCAGAAAGATCGTCGATTCATTTTTCGTATTCTTATTAAGACCAATCTCTCCAATTCCCAAAACATTTGGCTTATCCAAAAACTCGGGAATCATCTTGATCACTTCGCGCGACAGCTCTACGTTCTCTGCTTCCTTGGCATTGATACACAGCCAGGTGTAATGCTGGATTCCATACTGGGCAGCCCGCTTGGGTTCGAAATCGGTCAATTGCCGAAAGTAGTCACGGAAGCTATCTACACTTCCACGATCGAATCCTGCCCAGAATGCAGGTTCGCTCATGCCCACACACCCCATTTTGGCCAATGTTTCATAGTCATCGGTGGTACGGGAAACCATGTGGATATGTGGATCAAAGTAGTACATTTCAGATTCCGAAAGAGGAAAGGTCCATGCCAGACAGACGGCGGGTATTACAATTCGAACTGTTCCCGCCACGTGTCGTCATAGACTCGTGAGAACAGCATCTGGATTTGAGCGGCTTTGGTCTGGTCCGTTTCCTGTAGCAGAATTTGAAGACCCTGGGAAATCAGATTCATGCGGTTGTCCTCATTCACACAACCTGCGGCCCGCTCCAGACGGTCAAGCGACGCAGCCAGTTCCAGAATCTTACCGCGAATCTCCAGATATTCCCGGTCCAATACTTGTTCCGAATTCAGTGGTATCGACATGACGAGCAACTCAAACTTCAAGTGTCAACGGCGAGTTTTATTCTTCTTCTAGTTTCTAATCGAATTCGTCGTAAATCAAGATACCGGCAAGAACAAAGCCAGCACCTTTTTAAAAGATGCTGGCCTCGCTGAGTGGGTATTTTGTAACTGTGCTGATTAGAACGCTCCGCCATCTTCACTCCGACGGGGAGGGAAACGGAGTTGATTACGTTTGTCTTCAGGTGGCAGTACAGGCTTCACCAACGGTTCAGGTTTGTCGTTGTCAAACCCCGACCCCAGACCAGTGGAATCTTTCACATTTTTGTATCCAGCATAGTTGAGCAACGTATTGATGGTAATCGATTCTACGTTGTAGTCTTTAGCCCGTGTTTCAAATCGGTTGTAGGTCTGTCGGTCGACATTGAGAATCGTATCGGTCTTACCTCGCACGAGGTATTGTGTATCAACGGTGATGTCACCTTTGCGAATGAGATTCGCTGCATCGACTTCCTGGGTATTATCGATAGACAGTTCAGCATCGATCACACCGCCAGCGGAACGGATGATGTTCTTAACCCGGTCCCGGTCACTTTTGCCGTCGCCATCAATATCGAAGTAGCCGACCAGAGCAAAGTGTACGCTGATACCACGCTGCCACAATGGCGAATAAATTTGATCGCCGATCAGGATGGGGTCATTAATACTGTCTTCGACAATCCGGCATTCTGCAAAGTCGTCGTCAATGATCTTTAACACTTCCAAGCGGGCTTTGATGTCTTGGGGACCTCGCATGACTCCCAACTGTGTGGCTGGATAGACGCTGAAGGTTGTCAGAGGCTTCAGGTCATCCGAGCTGCCGATGTCGATCCAGACAGTGCCAGAGGCTTCATTGATCGCTGTGATTTTTCCATCTGGAATCTCAAACCGTTCACTTTTGGGTCGGGCTTTGAGTTGCGTAACCAGATTGTTTTCAGCCTGATCTTCAAGACGTTTCTCAACATCGGCAAGTTGTGCATCACGATTAGCGATTTCCTGGTCCTTGGCAGTCAGTGCTTGAATGTGTTGTTGTTTGGCAGCATCAATACCTGCTGAAGCTGTTTGCCGGTCAGCTCGGAAGGTTGCCAGACCTTCAATAGCGACCCCAATCTGGCCCTGCGTATCGGTGAATTGGGTCGCCGTGTCCGTTCGCTGGGTATCCCTCAGGGCGATCATCTGTTTATTGAGTGTTTCGACTTGGGCCTGCAGCTGTTTCTTGTCGTTCAGTAGAACCGTATTTCTGTCTTTGAGTGCTTTGGAGACAGTAATGTAGTTGATCGGCTGACCATTCTGAACGTAACCGGGATAGGAGGCCTGAAAGTTCTCGAAGTTCTGCTCGATGGTAGCTACTTCACCTTTGGAAGGCGCGAGATCATTCCGGTATTCGGAATTACTTTCGAACTCGTCCCGTTTTTCCTTCGTCCCCTCTCCAATCATGGGCAACAAGGTGAAAACCTGATATTGGTAGTTCGCCGCAGAGATCGCATCTCTTCTCGCGTCTGCTTTGGCATTGATGACAGCCTGTTCAGCGGATTCGACTTTTTGAAACACCATGGAGAGTGTAATCAGCAGTCCAATCGACGTCATTACAGAAAGAATGAAAGCGATTTTTAAAACGGTGCCTTCACTGTTGGATTGTTTTCTTCGTTTAGCCATCGTGCTAACAGACTCCGCGTTGGGTCCAGTGGAACCAACAGTTTTGATGAGAATAAGGAACGTAGGTCCATGAGTATATATAACAATACTACTTCATTTTGTATCGTCTTTCTAACAGAAGTTACCCCAACCTGTATACTCAGCCGTAAAATACTGGCTAATTGTCATATTCGTTACAGCTTAACTCTGAGCTGGCTGGCAGGCCGGACCTGACCAGGCGGCTATTTCGAGTGACATCGGGACAGGTTTTACCATGTTGGTGCTCATCAGGAATCGAGTGTGAGCAGACGCTGGAGAGAATCACTGGAAATGCTGCCCGCCAAGCATCGAATCAAGGGTGAATCCGTTACAATCAGTTGCATTCGCAATTTATCGGATGCAGGCAAGATGCCCGAAACGCTGTCCTGAGTTGCGAAAACGTTCTCCCTCTATATGCAGGATCGAGTGCAGGACCGGGAAGTTATGGGATCGAATCAACGGCAGCAGGAATTATTCAATACCGCAGACGAGCAGCAGGACACTTTGTCAGACTCGGCACAAACCGAGCCCGCTCCGTCGACCTCGACAAACGAGGCAGACGGTGAAGTTGCCTCGGACCGTCCTGCGACTGCTTTCACAGAGCAGCAGACTATTGAGCTGAAGGATTCCGTAGTTTACGCACTGGACTCCTATGGATTGATCTACCAACTTTTTTTTGCATTGCCACCCATGAGTGGCCCCAGCGGTCAACCGGTGGGCGCCATCCATGGTTATGTTCGGGATGTGATCGAATTAATTGAGAGTAAATCTCCAACACATGTGTTGGCAGTTTTCGATCCTCCGGGGGAGGTGTTTCGTCACGAATTCTATCCCCAATACAAAGCCAACCGGGATCCCATGCCGGACGATCTGAGAAATCAGATTCCTAATATTAAACGTATTCTGGATGCGATGGGGATTACTCGGCTGGAGGTACCTAACTATGAAGCTGATGATGTCATGGCGACCATTGCTCAGCAGGTTGAAGAGGCCAGTGGGACTGCCTACCTGGTAACCAGTGATAAGGACTGTCGTCAGCTGATCAGCGACAACATCAAGATGTACAACATTCGCAAGGATGCCGTGTTTGATGCAGATGCTTTGATGGAAGCCTGGGGTATCCGGCCAGATCAGGTTGTCGATTTCCAGTCATTGGTAGGTGACAGCGTTGATAATATACCCGGTGTCCAACAGATTGGGCCCAAGACAGCGACCGCCTTGCTGGAAGAGTTTGGTGATCTGGAAGGTGTGCTGGAGAATGCTCATACCGTGAAGGCCAAAAACCGCCGCGAGAATCTGATGAACGGCAGGGAGGATGCCCTGATGAGTCAGCGATTGGTGAAACTGGATCGTCACATGGATATGGAGATTGACTGGAAAGCAGCTCAGGTCGGTGCTCAAGGGATGGACTACGACGAGCTGGAAAAGCTGTGCGACGAGTTTGGTTTCCATAGACTGAAAGACCGGTTACTCAATGCAGAGATTCAAACGGCACCTGCCGTGTGGGAATGTGACTATCAGCTCGTTGAATCGGTAGATCAGTTGCAGCAATTGCTGAGTAGGGTCACTAAAGATGATTTGTTCAGCATCGACACGGAAACGACCGGCCTGCGGGCCAGCGAGACCGAGCTGGTCGGGTACTCGTTTGCCTGGGAAGAAGGAAAAGCTTATTACGTTCCGGTGTTGAGTCGTGAAGGAGACTTGCAGCTGGATGCTGGCGAAGTCAGGGAAGCGATGCGCGCGGTGCTGGAAGACCCGCACATCAGAAAAGTTGGGCAAAACCTGAAATTCGACATGGTCGTGCTGCGAAAGCACGGGATCCGATTACAGGGGCTCTATTTTGATACGCTGGTGGCGCACTATTTGCTTGAACCAGGAGTCCGTAACCATAAGTTGGATGTTCTGGCCGCCAAATACCTCGACCACAAACCGGTTTTTTTCGAAGAGTTATGTGGAAAGGGGAAAAAGCAAATCACGATCGACCAGGCTCCACTGGAAGACGTGACGCACTATGCGGCCGAAGATGCAGATGTCGTACTGCGACTGGTTGGCAAACTGGAATCGATGATCGCTGACAAAGAACTCGCCAGTTTACTGCACGATGTCGAGATTCCGCTGATCGATGTGCTGGTGGAGATGGAGTCGAATGGAATTCGGCTGGACACTGAGCTATTGCGGGAGATGAGCGAGCGGTTCGGCGTAAGGCTTGAAGCTCTTCGCGAATCGATTTACCAGGCTGCCGGTAGCGAATTCAATATTGATTCACCGAAACAACTCAGCAAAGTCCTGTTCGAAGATCTGGGCTTGCCGGTGATTAAAAAGACCAAAACCGGAGCGAGTACCGATGCAGAAGTGCTTAACCAGCTGGCGGCAATGCAGGTTGGTGAACTTCCGGAGTTGGTGCTTGAATACCGTCAGATCGCGAAATTGAAGAGTACCTACGTAGATGCTTTGCCCGAGATGGTTAACACGGAAACTTCCCGGGTACACTCCGCCTTCCATCAGGATGTGGCAGCCACTGGGCGATTGAGTAGCGCGGATCCCAATCTGCAGAATATTCCCATTCGTCGGGAAGAGGGACGTCAGATACGGGAAGCATTTATTCCGGGAGAGGCTGGCTGGAAGCTGATGGCTGCTGACTATTCCCAGGTTGAGCTGCGGGTGCTGGCGCATTTCAGCGGTGACGAAACATTACAGCAGGCTTTTATTGACGATCAGGATATTCATGCCAAGGTGGCGGCCGAAGTGTACGGAGTTTCGCTGGATGAGGTTACTGGCGAGATGCGCAGTAACGCCAAGGCTGTTAATTTTGGTGTTATCTATGGTCAATCCGCCTTTGGTCTGGCAAAGAGTCTGCGAATTTCTCAGAGGGAAGCGGCCGAGTTCATCGATGCCTATTTTGCTCAATACCCAGGGGTCGAACAATTCATGCTTGACACGCTGGCAGCTGCACATCAGACACGGTCGGTAAGTACGATTCTGGGGCGTCAACGGGTCGTGAGTGATGTCAGGAACCCGGATACTCTGAAGGATAAGCGGCAGCGCAATCTATCTGAACGGATTGCCATCAATACGGTGATTCAGGGATCAGCAGCGGATATTATCAAAGTCGCGATGATCGAAGTACTCAGCCGACTCGAAAACGAAGGTTTCGAAGCTCGGCTTCTGCTACAAATCCACGACGAGTTGGTGTTTGAGGCGCCAGAACATGAGCTTGAGCGTCTGGAGCAGATGGTACGAGAAGAGATGTCGGGAGCGGCAGATCTGTCAGTTCCGCTGAAGGTGGATATAAACGTCGGGGCGACGTGGGCCGAGTGCAAATAAATACCGGAATTGGCCGAATTCCGTAGCTGGATACTTCCTCTATTCGTGTCTATAATACGGCCATACTTCATTTCAGGGAGGATTCTTTCCAGGGATGAAGCTCGCCATACTGATCTTTTCTTGCATCAACCGCCGAAAACATCCCCGTTTACAGTAGTTGATGATTATTCCTACCTACTACATTCCTTTTCCTGTTTGATACGGGAGCCAGTTTTTGTTTGCTCGGGTCATTTTCATGCTGTCATGAAAATGCGCAAACATAGGCCGGCCGAGTATTGACTTTGCATGACCATGTCCCTTTCGACTCAGAATAAGCAGGCAGTTATTTGCGGTATCTGCGGCGGTATCGGCAGCGGTAAAAGTTTTATTGCTGATCGGTTCCGAGCATTGGGAGCTGCTGTATTTGATGCAGATTTGGTGGGACATCAGGTTTTGATGCGGTCGGACGTAAAGGAGGAGTTAGTAGCACGTTGGGGCAGTCAGATACTCAACGCTGACTCTGAAATCGATCGTAGTAAGGTTGCAGAGCTGGTATTCGCAGAAACGCAGCAGGGCCGGCTGGACCGGGAGTTTCTACAGTCCCTTTCGCATCCACTTATTCAGCAGGAGCTTGCGAGGTTCATCGCGCAGACAGAGGCAGAGGTGGTGATTCTTGATGTCGCTCTGCTGTTCGAGACGGGCTGGCATACCATTTGTGATCAGGTGGTTTTTGTTGAGGCGACGGAAGCAGTGAGACTGCGTCGATGCCAAGAACGCGGTTGGGATGCCGAGCAGTTCAGGTTACGGGAAGCGAGTCAATGGAGTTTGGAGGCCAAACGGGACCAGTCCGATTTTGTGATCGAGAATAACGGCGACAGCCAGCGGACGAATTCACAACTGGAAGCTGTCTGGCAGCATCTGTCCAGTTTGGTGTAGGAGGAGGTACGAGGATGAGTGAGCAGCATGAGGGGAATGAACCCATGTCGGTTGATGAGTCATCACAGACACCAGGAAACAGCCTCGACCGTCGAGGTCCACTTAATCGCGCTTTAATTCGTGAAAAAATGTCTGCTCGAAGTGAAGCTGTCGAGTCAGCTGAAGAGCAGGACTTTAAAGATACGGATGGTGAATTCATCAATCGTCGGGGAGGTCATGAACCACTTTCCCTGGCAGAAAAAATTACTCGGGAGTTGGATCGGGGCGAAAAGCTTGGCGAACAGGTAGTCCAGCCAGACCAGGAGCAGACGAATCTGGGCCAGCTCCAGAAGATGAGTATGCCTGAACTGCTGCTGGAGGCCGAGAAGGCTGGGATCGAAGATGCGACGGGCTTGAAGCGGCAGGAACTGATTTTTCTGATCTTGAAACGACTGGTCAAGACCAGCGGTTTGATGTTTGGTGCCGGGACACTTGAGATTTTGCCGGATGGATTTGGATTCCTGCGAAGTCCAGATTACCACTATCTCTCCTGCCCCGATGACATTTATGTTTCACCCAGTCAGATTCGTCGTTTTAATTTGCAGACAGGAGTCACAGTCGCGGGGCAGATCAGGCCGCCGAAAGAGAACGAACGGTACTTTGCACTTCTGCGAGTGGAGTCGGTGAACAATCAGGATCCGTCAGACAATGTAAACCGCGTTCACTTTGACGACTTGACTCCACTCCATCCTTCGAACCGGATTATGCTTGAGCATGATGCTGACGAATATTCGACTCGTATCGTAGACATGGTGACGCCAATCGGTTTCGGTCAGCGTGGCCTGATTGTGAGTCCGCCGCGAGCCGGGAAGACCGTACTGCTTCAGCAAATGGCCAGGGCCGTGCTCAAAAACTATCCGCAGGCGTACGTCATTATGCTGTTAATTGATGAGCGTCCCGAAGAAGTGACGGATATGGAGCGCGAAGTCAGTGGCGACAATTGTGAAGTCATCAGCTCGACGTTTGATGAACCGGCTGCGCGACATGTACAGGTTTCCGAAATGGTCATTGAAAAGGCCAAGCGGATGGTCGAGTGCGGTCGGGATGTGGTGATTTTTCTGGATTCGATCACCCGTTTAGCCCGAGCCTGGAATTCCGAGTGTCCATCGTCAGGTAAAGTGCTGACAGGCGGACTTGATGCCAACGCGTTGCAATACCCCAAGCGGTTTTTCGGTTCAGCTCGTAGCGTGGAAGAGGGAGGTTCGTTGACGATTCTGGCAACCGCCCTGGTCGACACCGGTAGCCGCATGGATGATGTGATCTTTGAAGAGTTCAAAGGGACGGGGAATCTGGAAATCGTTCTCAGTCGCAAAATCATGGAGAAACGGATTTTTCCAACGATGGACATTAATCAGAGTGGGACGCGGCGCGAGGAATTCCTGCTGGATCCGGAGGAATACCGGCGAATTTCGCTGACTCGTCGAGTACTAGCCGATCTGGACCCCGCAGAAGCAATGGAACTACTGGTAGGCAAGGTAGCCAAATCGAATTCTAATGCAGAATTCCTGATGAGTATCAACCCAGAAGAGGCTGGAGCTTAAGTTTGGCCCGTTGAAGGAATGGTGGAATGCCACAGACTTTTGAAAGTCAGTCGGACAACGTACATGGAAAGTTTGCCATTGTTGTCTCGCGTTATAATGAAAATATCACCGGCCGTTTAAGAGATGGTGCCGTCCAGACTTTGCTTCAGGCCGGAATCTCTGATGAGGATATCCAGATCGCGTGGGTTCCGGGTGCCTGGGAATTACCGATCGTTGCCAGGAAGTTTGCAGCTTCCGGTCGAGTCGACGGAGTCATCTGTTTAGGTGCTGTCATTCAAGGAGAAACAACGCACGACCTGTATATCAATACACAGGTGAGCCATAGTCTGGGAAATCTCAGTCTGGAATACGGACTGCCAGTGGGCTTTGGGTTATTGACCTGTCAATCGATGGAACAGGCAATCAACCGTGCTGGTGGTACTGTCGGCAACAAAGGGGAAGAGGCAGCTACCGCCGTTCTGGAAACTCTGAGCGTGATGCGTCAGATCAACTAGCCACAATGGCTGCAACGATGGAATTGCTGGAAAAGGGAAGCGCAGAGCATGTTCGAGCATGATGAGGATAGCCAACCACTGAGTGGTCGCAGTTTGGCGCGGGAAATCGTTGTACAGGTTCTGTTCGAGGATGACTTGAATCCGGCAGGAGACCCGGCGTTGGCCGAGCAGTTTGTTGCTCAGCGTTTGCAGGGAGCCTCGACAGGGCTGGCTGGATTTACACGAGAAACACTTAGTGCCTTGCGGGAGTCCAAAAGCCTGATCGACTCGATTCTGGAAGAAAGTGCTGATAACTGGTCGCTGTCCCGTATGGCTCCGACGGACCGGAATATTTTGCGATTAGGTGCATATGAACTGACCCAGACAGACACTCCTGGTCAGGTGGTGATTCACGAAGCGGTTGAACTGGCCAAGCGGTTTGGCACAGAGGATTCGCCGAGATTCATCAATGGAGTTCTGGACCGTATCTTTGATCAGCGTAGTGATCAGGATTAGTTTATTTCTTCCTCGATCAGTCCGCTTACAAATGCATCTGCATCAAAGGGAGCCAGGTCTTCGGCCTGTTCACCCTGGCCAACAAAGAGAACAGGGATTTCAAATTCCTGTCGAATAGGAAGTATCACGCCACCTTTGGCTGTACCATCAAGTTTGCTCAGAATGATTCCGGTACAGTTGGCAGCTTCCGAGAATCCCTTTGCCTGACTGACTCCGTTCTGGCCCGCCGTGGCGTCGAGCACGAGAAAGACTTCGTGCGGCGCGTCCGGGATTTGTTTGCTCATGACACGAAAGATTTTCTCGAGTTGTTTCATGAGGTTGGTCTGAGTCTGTAATCGCCCGGCAGTATCCACAATGCAGACATCTGCATTCTGTTCGATCGCCGTGGCCACGGCCCGGTGTGCAACGCTGGCCGGGTCCGTGTTCGCTTCACCGGTTACAATTTCGGCGCCCAATCGTTCAGACCAGATGATCAGTTGTTCGACCGCTGCGGCACGAAACGTGTCGGCCGCTCCTAATACAACTTTCTTCCCCTGGTTCTGAAAGTAGTTGGTGAGTTTGGCAATCGAGGTTGTCTTGCCGGAACCGTTGACTCCGACGACAAGGATTACGGTTGGCCCGGACTCGGCGTATCGTACCGGTTGAGGTGGCTGAGCGAGTATGGATTTGAGGTGACTGCGGATTTCATCCAGAGCCTGCTCGAATTCGATGACTCGACCGGAGAATTTCTCTTCGATGCTGTCCCGGATTTCAGAAGCTGGTTTGGCTCCCATGTCTGTTTTAACCAGAATGGCAAACAGGCGATTCAGGAATTCATCATCAACCAGCTGCCCTTCTGATTTGAAGATATCCCGGATGTCGGTGCGAAGTACGTCACGAGTCTTTTTTAGTCCCTGGCGGACTCGGGACCAAAGCGAGCTCTCGTCCGAGTTCTCCTGAGGATCGACGGCAGGGATTTCGGCATTTTCGGCCGCTGATTCCAGTTGTCTGCCTTCGCTTGGCTGTGGGGCTTCCTTCTTGGAACGCTTGAACAATGACATGTCGTACTATACTCGATTGAGGGTTACCGAACCGGCGTTTCAGTAAGGCTGCCGGCTGTCCGTGACCTCTTAGTATATCACTATCAAACAAGGGGCAAAGGGAGTTGACAGCAGAGGTTCGAGCCGTTGATTCTCTGGGCTTTACAAAAGGAATAAAGAGTCGAAGGGAGTACTTTCAGCCCGCAAAGTTTACCAGAGTTACCCAGGTTGAACTTCATTGGTCCCTTGAGTCGGGCTAATCGGCAAAGTTTAACTCCCCAAAAGGAATAATCGGTAATTAAGTCATAATCTTGTCTAAATGAAGTTAACAAACAATTAGCAGCGTTCCGAAAAATTGATTGTGTAGCAAAAAGTACATTTTGCCTGTTTGTATTCATGGAAGGATGCCAGGCAATAGTTGTGGGAAATTTAAGGCTTTTATGTATTTTGTTAAATACGTGAGGCGGGCCAAACATTTCCTAAGCACAAGTTTTATGGAGGATATTGGGAAATGAAACTCAGTAAGTTTGCTCTGCTGGGCGCTTTTGCATTCGCTGTGATGACAGGTAGTGTGTCTGCCGACGAATTGCAACAGCCCGTACTCGAGCCAATCGCTTACACATTGCAGGACGCTGCTGATTCACCATCAGACGATGGTACTTGGAGCCTCTTCAATCGTGACGGCCAAGGCCTTGAAATTTCTGGTTGGACTCAAATTGGTTACCACGATCGGCCTACCGGTTTGTTCAACACTAACCCTAAGTCTGTTGGCGTACATCAAATCTGGTTTGATTTCGACAAAGCAGCCGATAATGATGCCGAAGGCTTGGGACGACTTGGATACCACTTCGACCTGGTTTACGGTCGTGATGCGGAAAATACTGCCGCATTCGGTCAGCCAACAGGTTGGGATACCGCGGTTGATAACTGGGCAATGCCTCAGTTGTACCTGACGGCTCAAGTGGGAGATTGGGATGTTACCGCTGGTAAATTCTATACAATCATGGGATACGAAGTTGTAACCGCTCCTGATAACTTCTTCTACAGTCATGCTTTTACCATGAACAATAGTGAGCCGTTTACTCACTCGGGTGTTATGGCTAGCAAGACTACAGAAGCTGGTACAGATCTGACTCTTGGTTGGTCAGCAGGTATCGATACCGGGTTCAAGTCCAACGGTTCCGTTGGTATTCTCGGACTGGGTAAATCGCTCGGTGACAACATTGGCGTCAACTACGTTGCCATTTTCGGTGACCTTGGCGGTGGTGATGACGGTTTCGCTCACAGTTTCGTAGTGGATATCACTCTTGGTGAGCGTATGTCCTACGTATTCCAGAGTGACTACGTCAGTACTGACACTCGCTACGAAATTGGTGTAAACCAGTACGTCTTCTACACTCTGACCGATGACATCGCACTCGGTGCTCGTCTGGAATGGTGGAGAAACAGTGGTGCCGGAGTTGGTGGACCTGGTCCTGACAGTCAGTACTCGTTCACAACGGGTGTCAACTGGCGACCACAGTCTCAATTCGATCTCGTAGTTCGCCCTGAAGTTCGAGTCGACTGGGATGCCACAACCATGGATACTAAAACCATCTTTGGTATCGATGCTATCTTAAGCTACTAAGCTCTAAGGTAATCTCACAACTGAGAAACCACCGGTTCTAACGGACCGGTGGTTTTTTGTGCGCTCTGATGTCTGCTAAAAATAGCATCGTGAACAATAAAAAACTGATTTAGGTTGGATGAATAGCCCATGCTGGACGATTTGGTACGACGAGTATCGTTTAATTGCCTAAATGGATTTTGTGTCCGATGCGTAAAAGAATTCTGTTGTCCTTGTTGTTTCTGCTGGCCATGTGGTGCGGAATGCCGTTTTCTACAGTGGAAGCAAAGGAATTGGGTGATACGTTAGCGCTGCAGCAGCCCGAGTGGTTTCGAAGTGTTTCAGCGACTCTGGGTGAAGAAGTAGAGGCCGACGTGGAAAAAGTCGGTGATAGAGAGATTCTTGGAGAACGATTTGGACTGCTTTACCGGCTTCAAAATCGCCAATGGAAACCCTGGAGTCTCCAGCATAAGTTCTCAGGTTGGACGTCGGTCGGATTTCACGATCAAAACAACGGACTCTTCAATAACCACGCTCATGGAGTCAATCTGCAACAGTTGTGGATGACGATTGAAGGTGAGTTTTCGTCGGAGCGGAAGGAGGATCCTTCCATTATTGGGTACCGAGCAGATTTTGTGTACGGAACCGACGGACCAGATACGCAGGCATTCGGGAACCCGCCAGGACGTTGGGATTACCTGAATGGCTGGGAAAATGGGAAAAACGGCTGGGCACTGCCTCAGTTTTATCTCCACGGTACAACCGACCAGTTTAAGTACAAGCTGGGGCACTTTTTTACCCCGGTTGGATATGAGACTGTTACGGCACCTCATAACTTCTTCTATAGCCATGCGCAGACCATGTATAACAGTGAACCGTTTACTCACACGGGTGTGTTGACGGAATTCACCACCGAGAAAGATGCTACGGTTTATCTGGGGTGGTCCCTGGGTTGGGATACCGGCTTCACTCAGACTAACAACGGAAACAATGCCATTGTCGGAGTTGCCAAGAATCTGACAGAGGATGTGGCAATGACCTATATGTCGACCTTCGGTAATCTCGGCTGGCGCGGCGTTGGATACTCGCACAGCGTTGTGCTGGATTTCGCATTGACTGAAAATCTGGCGTACGTGCTGCAGAGTGATTTTGTCAATACGAGCAGCAGGTTTGACGCCGGAGACGATATTGGCCTGAACAATTATCTGATCTATACCGTTGACGACTGCCTGAGTCTGGGAGCCAGATTCGAGTGGTGGCGTGACAATTCGGTTTCTAAGAATTCCTTTACGGTGGGCATGAATTGGCGGCCAGGCAGGGGAGCATTCCTGCTTCGCCCTGAATTTCGTACCGATTGGGTACCCGCGACCAATTACTCCGAGACTGCTTTCGGGGTCGATGCAATTATCGAATTCTAAAATCCCCCTCGGTTTTCGCTCTTCTGTTGACCTGCATAGCCTGATAATTACTGTGCATGGATTTCGTGCATTGTGCTTGCAACTTAAACAGACCGTCTTTGATGCATGGCAGAGCTCATTTTTAAACCGAATTTTATTTTCTTTCTTTTAACACTCGTTTTTCAGGGTTGCGAGAGACTTCCAGGATGCTGATTCCGTTCGACTCGGGATCGAAATGATCCTTTTGGCACGCTCATTGCATTATTACCTCTCAGGTTATTACCTGCACTTTTTTTGTGCAGGCATGGTTGTCGGTACCCATGGAAGGCGGCTCGACGGAGCCAAGTACCGTGACAACCAACAAGAATTGAACGGTCACCGTTTCGGAACAGTTTCCGGAAGGTGACAGATCCACTGGAATCGGGAGTTATTACTATGTTATCTCTGAGACAAAATCAGAGCTGGTTAGGCAGAATGTTCTGTTTACTGGCATTGATGTTAGGCACAAGTCTGTTCGTGCCGACCGCTCAGGCGTTGCAGGAAGAAGAACCTGCGGTAGAGGCGGTAGAGGCGGAAGAGGTTGCTGAGGAGGCGGCCGTTGAAACAGCAGAAGAGGAAGAGGTCGTTGATGAGGCCGAGGTTGAAACATCTGAAGGAGAGTTACTTACAGAAGAAGAAGGGCCTGATGAACATTACGCGATCAATACTATTGTGATGTTTATCTGTGGTGTGCTTGTTCTGTTTATGCAGAGCGGTTTTGCCATGTTGGAAGTCGGACTCAATTCGGCGAAAAACACCGTTAATATTCTCTTCAAGAACGTGATGGACCTCTCCGTAGGGATCATCCTGTTCTTCTTTATTGGGTACGGTTTGATGTACCCGGGAGGCGACACAGAAGGGGGTTGGTTCGGATATGGTGGAGTTGTTTCCATCGCTAACGAGGCGGATGCCACAGGTGCCTATCACGGAGCCGCGGACTTTCTGTTTCAGGCAGCATTTGCTGCGACCGCAGCCACGATTGTTTCTGGTGCTGTCGCTGGCCGTATGAAATTTAGCGCGTATTTGATCTATTCAGCAATCCTCACCGGTTTCATCTATCCAATTTCCGGAATGTGGAAATGGGGTGCCGGCGCTCTGGATGCTGCTGGCTTCCAGGACTTTGCCGGTTCGGTTATTGTACACGCCGTGGGCGGGTTCGCTGGTCTGGCCGGTGCCATGGTACTTGGTCCCCGACTAGGTCGATTTACGGACGGGGGCGAGGCGAAGCCAATGGCAGGACATAATGTCACATTTGCCGCTCTCGGTGTCTTTATCCTGTGGGTAGGTTGGTACGGGTTTAACCCGGGAAGTCAGCTGGCTTATGGAAGCAACGCTGATGCAGCCGCTGTTGCCTATATTGCTGTGACAACCTCATTGTCTGCTGCTGCCGGAGCCATTATTGCGATGGTGACAGCTTGGGTTCTGTTCAAGAAACCTGACGTCACGATGGCACTCAATGGAGCCTTGGCCGGATTGGTTGGAATTACTGCCAACTGCGATCAAGTGTCGACTATGTCGGCATTGGTGATCGGTGCTGTGTCCGGCGTCCTCGTAGTTCTGGCGATCATCGGCCTGGAGAAACTCAAGATCGATGATCCCGTTGGTGCGTTTCCGGTGCACGGTGTGTGTGGCGTCTGGGGAGGTATCGCGACTGGATTATTTGGAACCGGTAGTGATCTGGCGCGGGGTGAGTACCTTTGGGTACAGCTTTACTCCACGGTCGTTATCTGTGTCTGGGCCTTTGCCACCATGTACGCACTATTCTTCGTACTCAATAAATTGGGAGCTTTGCGAGTTTCCCGAGAGGAAGAAGAGATTGGACTCGACCTGTCCGAGCACGGTATGAGTGCTTATGGCGACTTGTCGTTTTAGTTGGAAGCAGGGCCTGGTAGTGCTTGGGGGGATTCGAAACACGAGTAGTTGTGTTTAACCGCCAGCAGGGACAATATTGGCTCCCCTTGAGTTCTACCAGGTCACGGATTGTTCTCGATCCGGGAGGATCCCCCATATGGTTCTGGATAAGTAACCGCCTTGCTTATCCAGAGCCGGGGTTTCCCTCTTTTGCTTTTTTCTCTGAGAAGACCTTGGATTCCTAACCCGAATCCGGTCTTCTTTTTTTATGCACTGGAGGCGATTACAATGGGTAGCAACAACTCATCTTTTGCCCCCAGGCCGTTTTGAACTCATGAAGTTAATCATTGCAATTATTCAGCCCAGTCGATTGGAAGACGTAAAGACCGCGTTGACGGAAGTTGAAGTTTCCCGTCTTACGGTGATGGACTGCCAGGGATTTGGAAGACAGAAGGGCCAGACCGAGATGTATCGAGGTCGTGAGCTCACGGTCAATCTACTGCGTAAAACCCAGCTGCAGATTGCAGTTAACGATGAGTTTGTAGAGCCGACGATTGCCGCGATTCTCAAAGCTGGGCGTTCAGGTGACAGCGGAGCCATTGGTGATGGTAAGATCTTTGTCTTACCAATGGATGACTGTGTTCGCATCCGTACAGGGGAACGTGGTTCAGACGCGATCTGATGTTTCCTGGGATACGTGACGGGGGCAAGCGCTTGCACCCGTTGAGGCCAATGCTGGCTGCTGATGAGGTTGCTCAGTAACCCTATGGTTGCTGCCTGCGAACGATCTGGCCCAGGTACTTGTCTCGTACTGGCTCGGGCAGCGGCCGATCAAACTCGGGCGGTCGCATTCCTCCCAAATCCGCTCCTACTTCCGTGATGGAGTAGGGATCAAACAACGCCGCTCGGTATTGCTGTTGCCGGATTTCACCACGTGGCTTGGTCACTTGATCCTGGAAATGCTGGCAGCCGGTCAGGCAGAACATTAACAGCGATAGTGTCAATAAACTTTGCCAACGTGTCATGGACTCAATTTGGGTGAAAGGTAACTCGTTTGTCACTCGCAATGGCACTTCCAAAGCTGGCTCGGATTATAGTCATCGCCAGAGATCAGCGAAATATCATTCATCCCAAGGCTCTCTCCGATTTCCACATTTGCCGTGTCTCGGAATCTTCTGCTCTATTGGCTGCTTGGTGAAACAGGAGTCTCATGCTAATATTGAGGTATACCCCAACAGACATAGCGAAAGTCTGTTTCAGCTGGTGCGGCAGCTTCCTTCCGTAAAATTTTGGGGCCCTTTCACAACTGTGAAGTTCTGATCTGGCCGTCTTGTTTTTGAGCACCCGTCATACCGGTCACCCGGTATCACTTCCCACCATTTATTTGGAAAATCTGGATCGTATTAGTTATGGCTAAGAATCCCAAAGAAGATCTGTTTGCAGATTCCACCATGACCTTTGGTGAGCATTTGGAAGAGCTTCGTCAATGTTTATTCCGAGCCGTCATCGGGCTTGTAATCGGGGTTGGATTTGGTTTGTTTTACGCAGATGACGTGATTCAGCAAATCCAGGTACCTCTGAAAAAATCACTTCGTTCCTATTATCGTCTTCAGTCAATGGATCGTATTCAGGATAACGATCTCGCGCAAGCGGAAGTTGCCGGTCTGATTCAGAACGAGGACTATGTTTCTAATGACATCGAGGTAGAACTGGATCAACTGCTGCAGAGACTCAAGTCGGCTCTTCCCGACCAATTAGGGATCGTTGATTTCGCTCCCTATTCCTTCGTGCCCGATGACTTCGTACTGGAGGCAGACGACTCGTTACTGGATACCGACAAGCAGTCGCGGCATTTGGCCTTTTATCAGCACGTTCAGGAGTCGTTGGAAAGTGAGCAGCCGTGGGCGTCCTTTCTGTACGGGTTGCTTGACCAGCCCCATCTCGCGGCTTTTAACCGTTTAACGACAGAGAAAACTGGTACGTTGACTGATGCGGTTGCGATTCTCAATTACTGGGCTAATGATGCGCGGGTTTACGCCAATCCGGCGATCCGAAATCTCGTCGAAGTATCGATCGAGGGGCCTGATACCTGGTGGGCTCAATTGGATACCTCCGGTGACGATAGCACAATTGATGTCGATCGAGTCTTTGAAGCCTTGACTCGCAAGATTGATGAACCAGATGAAGGCACGACGGTTCAGGATCAGCAACGTCGTGTGAATAAATTTGCCATATCGAGTGCGTTTCCGGATTACCTCCGTTCTGCTCGCCCAGCGACGATCACGTTGCCCGTCTGGGAAAAGAAAGATATCCGGGTTCAAACGCTTAACGCTCATGAAGGTTTCATGATCTGGCTGAAGGCAGCTTTTATTGCCGGGATTGTCATTGGCAGTCCGTGGATTTTCTTCCAGCTTTGGGCCTTTGTTGCAGCCGGTCTTTATCCTCACGAACGTAAATATGTCTATATCTACCTGCCGTTTTGCCTGGCGTTGTTTTTTGGCGGAGCGGCAATGGCGTTTTTCGTTGTGATGGAACCGGTGCTGGACTTCCTGTTCAGTTACAACCGTATGATGGCTATTGACCCTGACCCGCGTATTAGTGAGTGGTTGGGATTTGTCATGTTTTTGCCAATTGGATTTGGCGTTGCCTTCCAGCTGCCGTTGGTGATGCTGATGCTTCAGCGGATTGGTATCTTCACGACAAAGGCCTACCTGGCGAAGTGGCGAGTGGCCATTCTGGTGATCTTCATTATTGCCATGTTCCTGACACCTGCTGACCCGCTGAGTATGCTTTTGTTGGGCGGTCCGCTGACGGTGCTCTATTTTCTGGGAATTCTGTTGTGTCAGTTAATGCCTCGTAACAAAAATCCTTACGCCGATAGTTATGACCCTGTCTAACCAGTGGAGTATGTTTCAGCAGCAGAATATTACAGGGCCTGCGTTGGGCTTTCCTGGTTGCTGCCGATTTCATTGGGCGTTCACTTAGATTGAATTTTGATGAACAGAGAATCTTCTCGAAAACGTACTCGTCGCTACGAACAACACCCCGCTCGGACTTCACGCCGAGCTGGAGATGGTGATAATGTGCGATTGCAAAAAGTACTGGCCGCCGCTGGTTACGGAAGTCGTCGACATTGTGAAGAGCTGATTACCGACGGTCGTGTTCAGGTGGATCGCCAAGTGGTGACAGAATTGGGCGTGAAGGTTTCGCCTGAGTCTCAGGAGATTCGAGTCGATGGTGATCTGATTGAGCGACCTACGCTGCGGTATTACGTCCTCAATAAGCCCCAGGGCGTTTTATCGACCAACAGCGATCCAGACGGTCGCGTGCGAGTCTTGGATCTGATTGGTGATTCGAGTCATCTGTTTACGATTGGACGACTGGATCGCAGTAGCGAAGGGTTGATTATTGTGACCAATGATGGGGATTTGGCTAACAAGATTGCTCATCCCAGCTTCCAGGTCAGTAAGGTTTATACCGTCGGCGTTGCCGGAAACATTCAGCGGGAGCAACTTGCTGAAATCCGTAAAGGAGTGTATCTCTCGGACGGAAAAGCTCGTGTTGAGTCGATTCGGATCAAGAAGCGTCATAAGCAGACGACAGAGCTGGAGATGGTTCTGACAGAGGGGAAGAATCGTGAAATCCGTCGTGTGCTTGCCAGTGTGGGACATAAGGTACTTCAACTGAAACGGATTGCGATTGGGCCTGTCAGATTAGGTGAATTGCCAGAAGGGGCATATCGTGACCTGACCATTGCCGAAATAAAAGCTCTCAGGAAACTGACCAGTGAGCCTACGGACAAGTCAAATCGACGGAAGTCCGCAAAAAGAAAGACCTCCTCTGGAAATGCCAAACGAAAAGTCGTAAAAAAGACTCGACGAAGTCGTCGGAAACAGTCTGATGATGGTCGTGCTACCGCCCCCGGGACAACTCGCAAGTCGGCCCGCGGTGCTGCTCGAAATACCAGGAAACGATCAACCTCCTCCGGAAGCGGTGCGGCCAAACGTAAAACAGCGAAGAAACGAAACGTAAGGAAACGTCGTTGATGTCTACTGACCACTGTGATACTCCGCTTCATGCTGACTATTATGCCGACGAATCCGTGTTTTTCACTGCTGATGTGATCGAAAACGTAAAGGTGGCTCAGGACACCTGGCGAGTTCGATTTCGTTGTCCTGAAATGGCAGCCAAGTGTAAGCCCGGGCAATTTATCATGTTAAAGATAAATGACCGCGACGATCCGCTTATTGGACGACCACTGGCCGTATTTGATATTACGGCTGACCAGCAGGGAGTACCGACAGATCTTGATGCTGTCTACCTGGTGAAAGGTAACCTGACCACGCGATTGGTCGACGTGGTTGCTGGCCAGCAGCTGGATGTGTGGGGCCCGTTGGGAAATGGTTTTTTACCCCAGCCAACTCGACATCTTATCATGGTGGCCGGAGGAATCGGACAAACTCCGTTTGTGACGTTAGCTCGGGAGTACCTGGGGCTGGCTGCCTATGGTCGGGAATGCCCGCGTGCCGAAAAAGTGACACTCTGTTATGGCGCTCGAAGTGCAGACCTGCTGGCTGGCGTGGATACGTTTGAAGCGGTCGAAGGCTTGGATGTCCGTTTGTGTACAGATGATGGATCGCGAGGTCATGATGGCTTGGTGACCGAGCTGCTGGAGCAGGTACTGGCTGAAGACAAGCAGGCTCATGGCTCAAATGAGGGAGCACGTATTGTCTGTTGTGGCCCTGAGCCGATGATGCAAGCTGTAGCGGGTGTTTGTCAGCAGTGGGAGGTACCATGCCAGGTCTCTTTGGAGACTCCAATGGCCTGCGGGATTGGAATCTGCTTCACTTGCGTTGCCAAAGTGCTCCAGGATGATGGATCCTGGGACTACAAGCGGACATGTGTTGAAGGTCCCGTCTTTGACGCAGCTAAAATTGTCTGGGACTAGCTATAGTCGTTGGGGCTGTAGTCGTTGGGGCTATAGTCGATTGGGGCTATAGTCGATTGGGACGGGTGGTCCTGGCAGACTTGACATAAAAAAGCCCGACTGGAGTTCAGCCGGGCTTATCTCGATCCGAAGATTCTACACCTTCGTTTTATGTTTTTTCAGGGAAGGGTTCAGGGGTGTTTGCTGAACCTGGCCGAATTCAGGATCCAAGGATCCACAGGATCTACAGGATCTAGGCTTTTGCCTTTTTAATGCGAGCCTGCAGGCGGGATTTAGTGCGAGCCGCCTTGTTGCGATGAATCAGGTTTTTCGCACCAGCCTTGTCCAGTTTTTTCTGTGCGGCGACATACGCATCGTTAACGGTCGCCAACGCATCGTCTGCGTCGCCACCTTCAGCTCGTGCTGCTTCGTAGGCATCCAGAGCTTCAGACACACTGCGAATTGAAGTTCGCAGCTCGGAACGCTGAGAGCGGTTACGGAGACGGGCAGTTTCGTTTTGACGAAGTCGTTTCTTTGCACTTGCAGTATTCGGCATGGTTTTCCTGTAATGTTACAGCCTGCAACTAGTTAATGATTTTTTCAAATAGCCCCACAGATCACCTTAGGTAATCAGGGTCGTTGATGTGCACTAAGCGAGCGCATTAACAAAGTGGGAACTACTTTTATCGCCTAAATGATGTAGTTTGTCTAGGCGCTGAATGCGTTAGTTATCGGTAGAAATACCAATTTTTTCAGCTAGTTGATCGCATTTTTCACAGATTAGGTCATGATTCATCGCCTCGGCTAGCGTTTTTATTCGTTTTAACGATCGTTGGCAGAAAGATTGCTCGTCGAAGCCCGGAATCTCCTGACCCAGCTGTTGGTCCAGCTTCTGAATAGTGTCTGTATTCCGTTGTTTTGCGTGATCGGTATCGTCCCGGAGAAGGTTTGCGTTTTCCACAAGTTCACTCAGACGTGCCAGCAGCTGCGAAAACGTCTCCAGAGCATGATCAAATCGGCGAACTGCCTGCTGGGCTTCACCCAGCCCTAGCAGCAGTATGCTTTGATGTTCCAATGAGAGCTCCTGATTTTGCTGGAGTTGCTCAAACCATTTGATCGCTTCATACCAGTTTCCCGTACCTAGCAGGCACCAGCCCAACTGGATGGAAGGAAGTGGTTGCTGGGGCTGGCGGACTGATTGCTTCTGATAGTATTCGGTGCGAATTCTCCAGGCCGCATGTTGCAGGTCGTCCAGTAGCGAATCAGGGGATCCAAGCTGTTGGTGAAACGCAAGCCGTGCCTCTGCCTGCTGAAGTCTCAAGCCGAGCAGATACTGATTCCAGTCGGATTGGTTTCCAGTGGCTTGCATGGCAAGTTGGCATGCGGCCATGGCTTGTCCATACAGGTTGAGTGACTCGAGCAGCGCACAGAGTTGCTCCCATTTTTCAGGTTGTTCCCCATCTTCTTTCAGGCTGTTGCGCAGGGCTTCTACCTGGTCCAGGACTTCATGCCCAGGAAATTGCTCGGTGATCACCTCAGGAAGTGCCGAAAGTATTTTTTGCAGGAGCCGCGGATCGGCGGTTTTGACCAGTTCGGCGACATGGTTGTTGGCATCGTCGAAGCTCCCGGATCGATAGAAGGCGTGGATGATCTGTACATGAACGTTGGCCGAGCCGGGGAAGTACTTCCAGGCAAATTCCAGGTAGGTCCATTGTGTTTCTGTAGCACCCAGAGCTTGTGCCGCGAATGCCAGTTCGAGCAGTAGCCGCTCGTGCCGAGCGTTATGGTAGAGAGCTTCGGGAGCCTGTTGCAGTATCTCGTGCCATTGCTCATCGCAGGCTAGCTCTGAAATCCTTTCAACAAGTTTGACATTCCGCCGTCGCTGCCGCCAGCCGTGTCGATAATGTCCCTGGCGGTGGCCTTCCTCCAGTGTTTGCAGGAATTCGAACGTATAGACAGCTCCCATCGGATCGGCTTTCATGCAGCCGGCGAAAATGCGTAATGCCTGGTCATAGGCTGGTGGAGTCTGTTCGAGCCACTGCAGACCGGTTTCAAACTGGTTCTGCAATTTGCGGCGTTGTTGACGGGAAAAACCGCCACTATATTTTTCAACGCCGGAAAGCTGGTGACTTGCAGATTGTGGGGTGTCAGGTTCCAATCGAAGAAGCCCTTTCACTTAGGCAATCATTTGATTCGATACGTGGCATTAATACTATGACTCAGGATACATCATCTACGGGATTTGTGTATCTGGTAGGCGCTGGTCCTGGTGATCCATCCTATATTACTTTGCGTGCGGTCCAGTGTTTGAAGCTGGCGGATGTTGTCCTCTACGACTATCTGGTCAATCCGCGGATTCTGCAGCATGTTCGTCGAGGGGTAGAGTGCCTGTGTATGGGCAGGCACGGTGACGGAAAGCTGTGGAAACAGGGAGAGATTAATGACGAATGTATTCGTCTGGCCGGCGAGGGGCTGCAGGTGGTACGACTCAAAGGGGGCGATCCGGGGATATTTGCCAGAGCGGCCGAAGAGGCATCTGCTCTGGAGGCAGCGGGCATCGGTTATGAAATCGTACCAGGAATTACAGCAGCTTTGGCCTCGGGGACCTGCGTAGGGATTCCGCTGACACATCGGGACAAGGCATCGGCGGTCGCTTTGATCACCGGGCATGAACGTACCGGCAAAACAGAGTCCTCACTGGACTTTGAAGCATTGGCCAGATTTCCAGGCACTCTAGTGTTCTACATGGGAGTGACAACGTCACGACAGTGGACGACCGCCCTGCTGGAACATGGCATGTCCCGGGAGACACCGGTGGCTATTGTCAGGAAGATTAGTTGTCCGGAACAGATTACGGTAAGGTGTACTTTGGGTGAGGTTGCTGAGCGGTTTGAAGGTGACCATCGCATCCGACCTCCGGCGATTGTAATTATTGGGGATGTCGTGAGTGATACTGATCTGGATTCCTGGTTTGAGAATCGACCTCTGTTTGGTCAGCGGGTGCTGGTGACAAGGGCTGCAGAGCAGGCGGAGGAGTTGGCGCAGAAATTATCAGAGCTTGGCGCCGAGGTGATCATCCAGCCAGCGATCGAGATTCTGCCACCAGAGGATTATGCTCTGGTCGACCGGGCGATTGATGCGCTGGCTGAGACGGACTGGATTGTCTTTTCCAGTGCGAACGGTGTCAGATTCTTTCTGAATCGATTAATCGCCTTGGGGTATGATGCTCGGCATTTGGCGGACACGAAACTGGCGGCGATTGGTCCAGGTACTGCGGCTGCCCTGCAGGAATTTCAATTGAAAGCAGATCTGATGCCCGTGGAGTATCGTGCCGAATCGATGGTGCAGGCACTGGCTCCGCAGGTGAAGGGTCAGCAGGTTCTTTTGATTCGAGCGAGTCGAGGGCGAGATGTTCTGCGGTTGGGTTTGCAGGAAGCCGGAGCAACGGTCGAGCAGGTGGTCGTTTATCGAAGTCAGGATGTTCGGACACTGCTACCATCTACGGTCGAGGCGGTCGAGCAGGGTATAGACTGGGTAACATTTACCAGCTCAGCCATCGCTCGTTCTTCCATCGGGTTGTTGGGGGACTGTTTAACAGGTGTGAATTTGGCGAGCATCAGCCCGATTACGAGTGAAACTATGCGTGGTCTGGGAGTCGAGCCAACGGTCGAGGCGACGGAGCATAATCTGGACGGAATGCTGCAGGTCATGCTTGATTATCAGGCGCCCTAGGAATTCTTTGGTGTTCCTCCGAATCTGACTTGATTGCAGTCTCCGTATTTACGTTAGAATAACGGTAGTAGCAAATTCGAATTGGGGTGTTGTTTGATCGCGGAGAATTTAGAAGTGACTATTCCATCCATCCAGGCAGATCGACGTCAGGCACTAAAATCGATGGCGAAAGCCATGGCGTTGCCTGCTGCCGGTTGTGCTTTGACGGCCACGACGCCCCAAGTGGAAGCTGCCAAATTACGTCCCGAGTGGAAAACCAGTATCAAGAAAGGGTTGGACTGGATCGCCCGCAGTCAATCGTCGCTGGGACATTGGACGGCCGGAACTTATCCCACGGCCATGACAGCTCTGGCCGGCACCGCCTTGATTTGCTCGGGGTCGACCACAACCCAGGGCCCTTATGCTCGGGCCATCCGCAAGAGTGTGGACTATATTACCACCAAGTGTCGTAGTAATGGTCTGATAGGCGATCCACTTTCGGACAATCGTTATACATATGGCCATGGTTTTTCCATGCTGTTTTTATCTCAGGTGCTGGGTGAAGAAGAGGACTTGGAACGCCGTGAAGAGCTGATCGACATTCTCAAGAAAGCGGTCGAGTTCAGTGCTAATGCACAGACTCCTTCTGGTGGTTGGGGTTATGTAAGTGCCAAAGATGGTAACAACTTTGATGAAGGTTCGACGACGATTACTCAGGTACAGGGACTGCGCGGATGTCGCAACGCAGGGATTCCGGTACCCAAGCAGGTGATCGATAAGGCGAAAAAATATATCTACAGCTGTAAGAATCCTGATGGTGGTATTTCTTACAGTTCGAGAAACCGTGGCTCATCGCGTCCAGCTATTACAGCTGCTTCACTGGCCTGTCTTTACAATGCCGGTGACTACGACAGTAAACACGTTCCTGAAATGCTGGCCTATTCCAGGAAAAACCTGCATAACATTTCTGGAGGAGCGCGTTCGTTCGGGCACTGGCATTACACCTATCTGTACTATGCCCAGGTTGTCTATCGGCAGGGGCAGAAAGAATGGACACCATTTCGCGATCAGCTATATGGCCGGATCGCCAACGAACAGTCGGACAACGGTAGCTGGACAGGCAATATTGGTCCGATTTATGTAACGAGCTGTAATCTGATCATGATGCAGCTGGACCATGCCTTTCTACCGATCTACCAACGGTAACTCGGTTAAGATCGTATTGGTTCAGCTTCTTGTCCGGGACGGGCGCTGGGCGAGACCTACTCGCTCATCAGAATGGCCGTGTTGTCACGGTTTTTGAGTAGCTCCCTGAGGCCCTCCGTATTCAGCTGTGATTTCCCGTCGGGTGTGAAGAGGAGCTGTGGGATGTTGAGGCCATGTTTTTCTGCGCCAATGCTCCAGGCATTCATCCAGGCCTGCTGAATCGCGATCCGTTCGGGAGCCTGAGAAGTGAACTCGTAAGCACCTTTGCCGAGTAGCACTTTCTGGTATTCAGGCAGCTTCTTGATAGATTGCCAGGTGACATAACGGGTAGCTGAATAGTTGTCGTTGAGCAGTTGAATCATGAATGGGAGCCGCCAGTTTGTCCCGGATGTTTCCCAGGTCGGTTCCCAGGTCATATGCCAGGAGGCCAACGTGCGTTGGACGGCATTGCCCTCAAGTAACCAGATCAGACTGGCTGCGATGTTCTGATTTTGTTGATCCAGTTTGACCTGCTGCTGCCCATACCATTGGGTCAGATGATCGGCAGTCCATTGCAGTGTTTTGTCCAGATGGCAGAGGTTACAGGCATTCGGCTGTTCATTTTTTTGGGGCGTTCGCACACGTGGCGAAACGATTCGATGATTGCGAATACCTCGCATCAGAGCGTACGATGTGTGAGGCATATGGCAGTTGAAACAGCGGCTTCCTTCCGAGTCGAGCTGATGGTGAGTATGACTTGCCAGCTCGGTGGTGTATTCAGGTTCCTGATGGCACTGGACACAGGCCTGGTTGGAGTTCATGTTTTTCTTCAGCTGGCTTTCTGGACGTTCCATGGAATGGGCACTGTGACAGCTCAGGCAGGTCATTTCGCCCTTAGTAAAACATTCGCTTCTGGATAGTCCCTGAAATTCCCGGCCGCCGATTCGTATCGTGCCATCATTCCAGAACATGTTGAAATAGAGCAACGTGGGGTCGGTGTTTTCATGAAAGATCATTCTTCGGTTGGTGGTCAGATCCGTGCCCGGTTGATAATCCAATCCGTCCTGCAGAAACGATTCTGGATGGTTTGGTTCGAACAGGCTATGGCATTGTCCACAAACCTGCGCTTGTTCTTCTTTTTCCAGTCTTTCCGGATTGATAATGGATTCGTCTGGTGCGCCGGACAGTTCGACAGAGGCGTTTGTATCAAGCAGGTCCTGATGTTTTTCCACATGTCTTTTCCCAGGACCATGGCAGGCTTCGCAGGAGATACCGTAGTCTGCAATGTTTGAATGGAATTCAATGTCGAAGTAATCTTCCTGCGATTCGTGATGCGGTTGTCCACCGACGGCGTGACAGGCGATACAGGTCTGATTCCATACTGCTGGTGGACGTCCGAATTGTGGATCGACGATGAAGGAATCTTCGTAGGGGATCCATTCTTTTTCTTTGATCATATAGACCCAGGGAAACAACCAGAGCGAGTTATTATCAAGATCGCTCTGATCAGCTTCTTCATCCGAGTGTTTCCAGGACATCCAGAACATATGCATATTATGCGAGCCTGTCACCATGACGATCCGCTTGTCTGCCATCTGGGGATTGGGGTGATTTCGAACCTGGGTTGGAGGCTGATCTATTTCCCATTCTGGATCTTGTGTACGCACCCAGTATTCGTCACCTTTGCGATAAATCTTGTATGTCGTGTAACCCAGTTTCAATTCACGTCCGTCAAAGTCAGCCTGGATCGCGTCCGGGGATGCGATCTGCGTCATGGTGCGATGGTAGGACGAATGCCAGGAACGATGTTCGTCCTGATGACATTTACCGCAAACTTTTTGACCTACGTAGCCGTTGTGGTCCGTCAGCTTGGGAGTCGCCGTCTGAAGTTGCTGATCTGTGGTTGCCTGTCGCACGTTGAGTGGTGCATTGACAGGGCGGTATTCTTTGGCCTCGTCGCTCGATTCCTGCAATACCAGGTAGCCAATCAGGGCACCTCCAGCTACCAACAGCAAAGTCATCCCAAGCTGCCGTGTTCTACCGTGCTGGCGAACAATCATCGGGATACACGCCAGCGGCATGACCAGCACGCTCATTAGTAAGAGGAACATGGATTGCACGGTAAAACCTGTTCAAACCGGAATCATTTCCACGAGCTGCCAGAAGAATTTTGACAAGCAAACCCGAATGGAATCATTACAGTTTTGGTATGGGGATTCGAGGAGTATTATTAGGAGGTCTGGGGGGAGGTGGAGCGCGATAAACAGGTACGATTTCGAGTCCAAATCCGCGTTTGATTTCATCCGCGGCTCGTTCAGCCCACGGAGTACCCGGGTGCAATTCAATAACTTTCTCGAATAACTCCGTTGCTCGGTCGATGTACGGGCGACTGACTTCTTCGGCTGACAGTGCAAGTCGGTTTCTGAGGTCCCAGCGAATCAATCGGCGATTGGGAGGCATCAACAGAGGAACCTGTTTAGGGTTGCGAATGAAGGTCTCCAAGGCTGCTCCATATTCATACACACGAGCCTGATAAGCGATCAGTTGAGCATAGATCAGGTCGTAGTTTGCCTGCCAGCGTGCATTAAGTTCATCCTCACGGAACTGGTAGGCTTCTTCGAGAACCGTCTGCGCATTGGCCAGATAGTTGATGTAGATTTTAGCCTTTTCCTGTTCTGCACGAGCAGCACGCAGGAAGGCATCTGGCTCAAGTGGAAATGTGAGACGCAGTTCGATGATACGTGCTGTCTCTTCGTTCAGTGGATTGAGATCAACGATGACCTGCCAGATGAAGGATCGCAGCGGATATTCAGTTCGCATGGCCAACTGTTTCTGCCTGCTATCCAGATCGGGCAGATACGGTTTCATTGCTTTGAGTTCATATCTGCGTTTATTTGCTTCGCCCCCTACCAGCTTTTTCTCCACCGTGGGAAGCATGAAGAAAATCCCTCCTGATTCCCGAGCAATACGGCATTGTTCGTAGGGACCAAAGCCACTGGAAAAGGCATCACGACGTCGTCGGAAGCCATTGGTTTGCAGTTGTTCAACAAATGCCGTTTCAGGGCCTCGGTCTACCTGAAGCCAGTGATTGACTCCGGTTTGCGGATGCCGCCAGTTCATGTAGGCATGCGGGTATCCAAAGACTGCTTCCCGTCCAAGAAAGTAGGTGCGGCACTGCATTTCCGTGGCCGTAGCCACCGCCATTTCAAGGGTCTGCACATTGTTTGCAGGTTCACCGCTCTCATCTGAAACAACAATCAATGCCATCTGCCGTTTTCCTCGAACGCGGTAGGATTCATGATCGTTGATGGCTCGTGTGATGGCAGGACACATGACTTCGAATCCTGACGGATCGATCGGGACTTCATTAATTGCACGACGAATCAGCTCGAGATTGGAAGTAGGTTTTTTGGTATGTCTCAGATAGTTGGACCCGTAGCTTGTGACGGCCGTCAAGAGGTGGTCACTGTTAGACGCACCGGCAAGCCCGAGTTCCTCATAGACTTTATTGATCCGTTCACGAATTTCTTTCTGGTCGTCACGCATGCTCTCGGACTGATCAAATAACCAGACGACCAGCACGTCACCTTCTTCCAACATGAAGATGATTTCCTGTGTGATACGATCGATGGCCTGTTCCAGATTATCCACCACTTCCCGTGGGTCTCCGTAGGATCCGATCGGGATGTCAGTCGACAGACTGGTTTGCAGGCTTTGTGGAACGGTGATCGTCGCCATTTCCACTCCGGTATCTTCCGTCGCGTCTTCAATGACATTCGCATCAAAGGTGGGTTCAGAAAACTGACCAACCCCCTCGGCATTAGGAAGTCCTGCCATTGTCGAGGTTTGGGGAGACGTTGAAAGTTCCGTCGCCGGGTCAAGGTCTTCCTCCAACTCAACCGTGATCAGTTCCTCAGGGCGCTCCACGTCTTCTAGCGGCTCGACAACCACGATATTAAACGTTTCCAGAATATCAGGTGTTAAGGTAAAGAGTCCCAGAACGATGAGGATGGCAGCATGGATGAAAGTGGAGATTCCCAATGCGCCTGCACCTACGATCAGGTCAGTAAAACTGCGTGATTCCTCCGGAGATTCCAGCTCCTGCCCGGTCTCATTGGACGACACCTCGTGCACATCACCACGTAGATGGTCAGGCAGCAGATTGTCAGACAGACTGGACATGGTTGGAGGCAAACTGTTAGCGGGAAAAGGAGCAATTCAATAGGCCGGGCAACGGTCTACTGAATTATAGGTTAAATTTCAGGGAGAGTCTTGAGCAAATGCGCGGGCCCTTTACCCAACGTGGTATTGGTCTGCGGGAACAGGACTCGTCAGCTCCAGCGAGATGTGATTAAAATGAAAATGATCGGGGTTATCAGCCCGATTCCTTTACTTATTACAGAAATTCAAAAACCATGAGTCAGATCGCAGTATATACAGGTTCGTTTGACCCTATTACTTTGGGGCATCTGAATGTCATCGAACGATCCAGTAAGATATTCGACACATTGGTTGTAGGAATCGGGATCAATGTCGATAAACAGTCGTTGTTTACACCGGACGAACGTAAAGAACTGGTGAGTCGTGTAACATCACGTTGGGAAAATGTGGTAGTCGAGACTTTCGACGGGCTGGCTGTCGATTTCGTACATGCTCAGAATTCCAGGGTCATGGTACGTGGAGTACGTCCGCTGACGGATATCGCCGGTGAATTCACCATGATGATGGCTAACAGGCAGCTTGCACCAGAAATTGAAACCGTCTTTCTGATGGCTGACGAAGAATTTGCTCATGTGTCCAGTACGCTGATCAAGCAAATTGCGCAGTTCTCTGACGACGAAATGCTCGCTCGGTTTGTCCCTCGGGAGATAATTGAAGACTTACGAGCCAAGATGACCGTGTAAGGGTAGCATGGGCTGGCGGCATGTACGAGCGTTACAGTTTACGCCGCAGGGGCAGATGCCTGTCCATTCAATTGCAATTGCCGTAGTCGTGTAGCGGCTGCGCGGATAGGAGTGATTTCGATCTTCCCACGCGAGCGCATTTTGCTGAGCGTTGACAGGAGTGCAGCAGTTTTATCTGGTGACGTGTGGTTTTCCAGCATCCGCTGGATGTCAAGCTGGATGTGGCGGAGTGACCATGTGCGCTTGAAATGTAAAGCGGTTTGGAACAACAGTTGACCGATTGGGTGGGCAAATTGACCGGGCCATCGTTGTGGTGCCGGGACTTCCCAGATACCAAATCTTGCCGAATTCGATAGAGAAGGGCGGAGGGATGGATGTTTTTTATCAGGATCACCGTACTGGTTTAGCATCGAAATCCTGTTACGTACCAATAGGTTAAGATTGTTCTCATAAATGCTCTGGTTGGTGCTCAGTGTGGTAACTCGGATTCCCACATGACGACTACAGTCGAGCAGATGGTCTAAATGTGGGCTGAGTAAATCTCGTTGTGCACGTCCTGAAGTGTCCGTCAGTTCCAGGTTCAGGTAGGGAGAAAATTCGTGAGAGGTATTGGCCCATTGGTTCACTTGTTGGGCATCCAGCATATGCGGGTCGTGAACAATCCAGGTGACTGCTATTTCGTACTGCTCGAGCTGCTGAATCAGCCGTTGCAGCAGTTCATCCCGCTGCCGAGTCTGATGCTCTTCGTCGGAAGAGTGGGTAGGTAGATGGATCGACAATAGTACCTGAGAGGTGGGTCGCACGAGTCTCGCTCAGTTAACAAAAGAAACAGGGCGGCGGGGATTACCAGGCCAACGGTGATCAGAGCGAGAGATGTCATGTGCTGTAATAAGCCTGTTAACTCTTTTATCGGCGGGATGAATCGTTTCGATAGATGGCTTCAGTGCAACCGAGCTCCAAAGTTTCACAGGAGTATTTCGGTTATACGTATTGTAGTGGTTGTAGCTGCTGAGATTCAGGTCGTGGACTGGATGACTGTGAGCAGACGATCCAGATCATCCTGATTGTTATAGGCATGCGGACTGATTCGAAGCCGGCCATCACGATGACTCAGGATGATTCCCGATTCCAGACATGTCAGGCGGAGCTGGGCAAGGTCCACATTGGGCAGCGTGAAGGATGTAATGCCGCTTTGATTATCAATGTTGTCGGGCCCATAAACGGAGGCTCCCAATGCTTTCAGCTGCTGCTGAGCCTGTTGGGTGTAGTCAAGAATCTGTTGGGCGACTGGCGAATCAGTCGGGGAGACTCCCAGCTCCTGCAGCAGTTCGAGACTGGCTCCGAAACCATGCAGGCCGATCATGTTTTGCGATCCACCTTCGTAGCGTGCTGCCTGCTGTCTTGGTGTCCACTCGATATGACTGAAGTCAAATGCATTGGCGACCGAGTGCCAGCCGACCATCACCGGGCGCAACAGTTCGAGGTGTTCCTTTTTTAGATAAAACAGTCCGGCTCCTTCGGGACTGAGCATCCACTTGTGGCCGTCGGCTGCTAAAAAGTCAATTCCCAGCTCGTGAACGTTAAGCGGAAAAACTCCGAGCCCCTGGATGGCATCCAGCATGACATAGATGCCTCGGCGATGAGCTTCATCGACGATTGTCTGCAGCTGGGATGTTGTGAAGCGATAACCGCTGGAGAAGGAAACCCAACTGATGGAGATCAGCCGCGTCTTTTCATCACAGCGTTCGAACAGACGATTGAGGTCAGCAATGCCACGTGCTACTGAAACTTGTTTTATTTCGACGCCTCGAGACTTCAGATTCATCCAGGGATACAGATTTGCCGGAAACTCGTTCTCGAAAGTGACCAGATTGTCCCCCTGCTGCCAGGGAAATCCTTCTGCTACCAGGTTGATCCCGCTGGAGGTGTTGGGAATGAAGGCGATTTCATCGGCTTTGGCTCCCATCAGTTTGGCCGTTTTGCGACGAATGACTTCCACTCGTTTGGCCCATTGCGGCCAGCAGACGTCCCCCTGGTTCGTAGCCTCCGTTAACCAGTTGGTAATGGCATCGGCAGTAACTTGCGGTAGAGGTGAAACGGCAGCATGATCGAAGTAAGCCAGAGTTTGGGCAACTGGCATCTGGGCGCGTAAGCGTTGGCTTACCGTGGAATCGCTGGTAGTCATACGTATGTTTTCAATGGGTAAGACACTTTTTTGAAAAATAAAAAAATAGAGGAACTATTCGTTTTGGACCGTTTGGACGATAGAATTCACAGGATTTTATAAGTGAAAACTAATAAATCTGTCTCGCGTAAAACATTGTTATAGTGCATTATACTAGTTGCTCGGGGACATAAGTCACGAACATTTGACCGTCCCGAGTGGAACCTGTGGGTCTCCAACCAGCGTCGAGGAATCGTAAGAGTGTCGAAAGTCATGTGTATTTTTGGATTGTCAGTAGCAGTGCTGCTACTGCTGGTCTTCACACTTGATCTAGCAATTAAAATCCCCTTTTCCAGAGCAAGTTTGCTGATGGATATCGGGGGAGTTGTCAGTGCGCTTGGGTTAGGAGCTATCAGCTTCACTACACTTCGAGAGCAGTCGTAGCCCGTTTTCTCCTGGCTCGATTAGTTACGATCTTGGAAATTCACGAGGCTCTTATACTGGTGGCCGTTGCGAGGTTATTTCGACCGCTTTAAGTAACCCACGAGCTTTATTGAGTGTTTCCTGATATTCCATTTCGGGTACGCTATCGGCAACAATTCCCGCGCCAGCCTGAACATAGAGTTTGTTATCTTTGATGACAAACGTACGTAGCGCGATACAAGTGTCCATGTTTCCCGCATAGTCGACGTATCCGACCGCGCCGGCGTAGGGGCCACGGCGATGGCGTTCGAGTTCGTCAATGACTTCCATGGCACGAACTTTGGGAGCTCCTGAAACCGTGCCGGCAGGTAGGCATGCAGCCAGTGCATCAAACGCGTCTTTGTCTTCTCGCAGCTGACCAGTGACATTGGAAGTGATATGCATCACGTGACTGTACCGTTCGATCACCATCACATCGGAAAGTTCGACGCTCCGGTATTGTGCGATACGTCCGACATCATTGCGGCCCAGATCTACCAGCATGACATGTTCGGCACGTTCTTTGGGATCCGCCAGTAATTCATCAGCCAGCTGCTGATCCTCCTGTTCGGTTGCTCCGCGGGGGCGAGTTCCGGCCAGCGGACGTACCGTAACTTTTCCTTCCATCACGCGGCACATGATTTCCGGAGAGCTGCCAACCAGTGTGACGTCGGAGGTGCGCAGGAAAAACATGAAAGGGCTGGGATTGACTACGCGTAGCGAGCGGTACAATTCGACTGGATCGACTTCCAGATCCATCTGTAGTCGCTGGCTGATAACCACTTGAAAGATATCCCCGGCGCGAATGTATTCAACACATTGACGCACAGCGTCTTCAAACTCGGACTGTTCGAAATTCGAGCTGTAACTTAACGTTCCTGTACCGCCAGATGTATCGATATCGGCCATGGCGAGTTGCGTTGGTGCGGCGAGTTTTTGGACCAGCTGATCGACACGCGCAACCGCTTCGTCGTACGCACTTTGTGCATCCCCGTCATGTTTGTCGAGTCGCGCCATGACGATTACGAACATCGTTTTGTTGACGTTGTCAAAGACGACCAGTGAGTCATAAAAACCGAAAGTCATATCCGGGATCTGACGGTCGTTTTCCGGCGGATGCGGAAGATCTTCAACGTAGCGTATGACGTCATAGCCGGCATACCCGATCGCCCCCCCATTGAACGGAGGGAGTGATTCCAGTTGGGGTGCTTTGAATGCCTGGACCAACTGTCGCAGATCGTCGAGTGGATTGTCAGAATGATGACTTTCAGATTCTCCGTCCCGCGTGATGGTGACATGGTTACCGCTGGCATTAATTATCATAAATGGGTGAGTGGCCAGGATACTGTAGCGTCCTACTTTTTCCCCACCAATGACACTTTCAAACAGACAGGCATCTTTTCCGTCGTCCAGTTTTTGAAACGCGGAAACTGGTGTCAGGCCATCGCTGAGCAGACGGCGGTAGACCGGTACCAGGTCATGAGTTTTGGCAAGATCGGCAAAAGCTTCGAAGTTTGGGTAATGTGACATGGAATGCAGGTGAACGTGAACGATATAATGGAGGTGCTGCAGGGTTATCTTGACAGGGTATTGCCCATTGATAGAATCCTAACAGTTATGACGACATCACGGGAACAGGGACTGATGAGTAACGGTCATTGTTCTCATTTTGAACAGGTTTTTGATTTGCTGATACTCCCCTGTCGACCGGTTTTTTGCCAAAATCGGGACACAATTGCTCAGTGGATTCAATACTGCGGATAATCTTCGATGAAGTGCCAGCACTGCGAAAAGCCAGCGACGTTTCACATCACCGAATTGACAGATGAGGTGCCAGAAGAATTGCACCTATGCGAGGAGCACGCGCGGACTTATCTCATGCAGGCAGATCTCAAAGAAGACGAAGTGCCATCGATTGCCAGTGCTTTGGCGCAGCAATTGAAGGTTAATCCAGCGGCTGAGCAGCTTGCTCAACTCGATCAGCAGGCCTGTCCGTTATGTGGTATCACGTTCTATGAATTTCGGCATGTGGGACGCCTTGGTTGTCCGCATGATTACATATGCTTCGAGGACGAACTTGATCCGATTATCTCCAATATTCATTCAGCTACTGCGCACGTTGGCAAACAGCCTCGGGGAGCTGGTGAAGGTACCGACCAACGAACGGAATTGATTCGGTTGCGACGGGAGATGGAACAGGCGATTCAGATTGAGGACTATGAGAAAGCTTCCATGCTTCGAGACAAAATCGCAGGCATCGAAGAAGAAGAGAAGTCCGGCTGAGAGGTGAAGCATGTTTTTGGATGAATTAGCCGGCAAGGGTGGCGAGTGGCTAAAAGGGACAGGTCCCGAATCTGATATCGTGATTAGTTCACGCATCCGGTTGGCCCGCAACCTCGCCGAGTTCCCGTTTGTTCGTAAATGTTCAGATGGCGATAAACTGGCGATCGAAGCCCGTGTGTCCGAGGTAATTAATCAGCAGTCGAAGTGGAGCGACCCGGTCAGTTATCATCGCATTGATGAGATGAACGATCTGGATCGTCAATTTCTTGTGGAACGCCAGCTTATCAGTAGAGAGTTAGCTGAGAGTAACGGAGCGCGAAGTGTTCTGATTGATTCGGGTGAGAAATTCAGCGTTATGATCAACGAAGAAGATCATCTTCGAATTCAGGCGGTGCAGAGTGGGCTGGATCTGACTGAAGCCTGGCATCGGATTAATGCCATTGACGATTTTGTCGACTCCTGTCTGCACTATGCTTTCCACCCCCGATATGGGTACCTGACCGCCTGCCCCACGAATGTCGGAACGGGAATGCGAGTCAGTGTCATGCTGCATTTGCCAGCCCTGGTGATGACCAGGGAATTGGAAAAAGTCTTTCGAAGTCTGCAAAAGATTAATCTGGCTGTCCGCGGATTGTACGGCGAGGGGTCCGAAGCGATGGGCGATTTTTACCAGATCAGTAATCAGATTACGTTGGGTAAAAGTGAAATCGAGTTGGTCCAGCAGGTCAATGAAGTGATCCCGGTGATGATCGAATATGAACGGAAAGCTCGGGACTTCCTCCTTCGTGAAAGTCGGGATGAACTGAGTGATCGCGTCAGTCGAGCTCATGGTATTCTGCAAAATGCGAAGACGATCAGCAGCGAAGAGACAATGCACCTGCTCTCAAGTATCAGGCTTGGCGTGAACATGGGGTTGATCGAGGTCGATATTCCAATGCTTAACCGGCTCTTTCTGCAAACTCAGCCTGCACATCTGCAGAAAATGATCGGCGGTAAACTGGATATTGCTGACCGAAATGTGCAAAGAGCGCAGTATCTCAAAAAGTCGTTTAATATAAGCGACAACTAAACCGCTTTCCTCTTTCCTCTTTCCTCTTTCCTCTTTCCTCTTTCCTCTTTCCTGTAGATCTGGCAACGATCCACTAGTGGCGATGCCAGTCTTCCGGAGTATCCAGATCAATCAGAGGCGCACTGCTGGGCACTTCAAATGTCCGTCCGCTGTACATGTTCCACAGAGAATTGACTCCCTGCTCGTCGGTGAGCTGATAAATACCTGTCACAAATGGCCAGGGAAACAGGGTAGGGTGTCCTTTGGTACCTTCAAAGCAGGGAGCGATGATCGCCGCGGCATCCGGATCGTGTTGTTCCAGGACCTGATTGATCAGCCATGGGGAAAGGTAGGGCATATCGGCAGGAGCCAGCAAAAATGCGTCCTCGATTCCCATCGGGTAATGCTCGGCGATGTAGCGGACGCCTGCCAGTACCGTGTCTTTCATTTGCTTTGGTGGTGGATCGGCTATGACCACTTCGACGTCGAATGACTGCAGATGCTGTTGCAGCTGCAGATTGTCGGCCCGGACTACCACAATCACTCGCTCAACCCTGCTAGCCAGCCAGGCGTTGATTGCATGATTGATAAGAGGCTCGCCGTCAAATTCTTTCAGCAGTTTAGGTTCACCCATTCGCTGGCTAAGGCCAGCTGCGGGAATGATAGCGATAAAACTCATTCTGTTATCTCGATTCCTTCAGGCCGTCCAGGTACGACGCCATCACGATTTCGATGGGCGACGAGTTCGGCGCAGATGCTGACGGCAATTTCCGGCACGGTTTGTGAGCCGATATGAATCCCCAGTGGTGCGTGGACTTTCCTAAGAGCCTCAGGCGAAATACCTGCCTCGAGCAGGTCGTCATAAATGAGTTTGATTTTTCGTCGGGATCCAATCATTCCAACGTATCGTGCGCCTCGTTCTGCCAGATGGTATAAGGCGCGCTGGTCGTGCTGATGCCCGCGCGTCACGATCAGACAGTACGTGTGAGGTGTAATCGTTAATGCTGGCAGTACCTGTTCGATTTCCCCAGCAATTCGTTGATGCACTCGTGGAAACCGTTCACTGGAAACGATCGATTCGCGATCATCGATTACCGTCACCTCAAAGTCCAGATCGACGGCGAGGTTAGAAACTGCCTGCCCTACATGACCACCTCCGACGATGATAAGCTGACAGCGTTCCAGCGAAGGGAGAAATGCCAGGCCCGCTTTCTGGTACGCACGTGGTCGCTGCTGCTGTGGGATCAGATGCTCCGTTGCCAACTGCATGATTGCCTCCTCGGCAGGACCCAAGGTTGCTTGTATTTGGCGTTGCTCATCCAGCAGCATGATCGTGGGTATGGATGTTTCTGTTTCCAGATCATAGTGGACGACTTCAGTGAACCCGCGAGGCTCTTTCATGAGCTTGCAAAGTTGGCCGAGATAGTGTCGCGAGGAATCGTCCTCTATCGGCTGAATCAGAATCTGCATTCGTCCGCCGCAGATCAGTCCATCGTCCCAGCCATAGTCGTGATCAAGTTGAAATTGGACGATCCGCGAAACGTTGTTCTCCAGCAGTGCCAGAGCATTGCGTTTGACTTCGGCTTCCACACATCCTCCACCCAATGTCCCAGCCTGAGAACCATCCGGATAAATCAGCATGGTTGCACCGGGCTTCTGAGGAGTGCTGCCACGCGTTTCTACCAAGCGGCAATAAGCGGCCTGTTGCTCGGTGGTGGCGAGTTCTTCGAGTTGGTGGAATAGCTCTCGCATCGTTCCCTTGCACACCTTAAGCAGGTTGAGTGATTCTCAGATGGCTGTCTTCGACCAGGTCTTTGACGCGTTCCCGGTAGGAGTTCATATGGGGTGCAACCAGATGCGCTTTTAGATCTTCCAGTGATTCCCATTTCTCAACGATCACGACAACGTTTTCCTCCACAGCGGCCTGTCGCTCCAGACCCGTGTCGAAATCCACGGTCGGGCCATATTCGAGGCAACCTTTTTCAGCCAGCACTTCGGGGACGATTCCATTAAACTCGGCAATAAATGCATCCCGGCGTCCTGGAGCAATGGTGACAGTACAAATAACGTGGATCATTTTGTTTCCTCTTTCAACAAAGGGGTTAGCAGCAGTCATCCTCCGGCGAACAGCAGTCTGTGATAGGCAATTCGCGCGTGTGGCGGCTGGCAGGTGCGCTTTCTGGTTGTCCATCCTCGTCCAGTAAAATCAGATCTTCCTGATAGGGAGCGTGTTCGTATTCCTGCATCTGGCCAGTGGTAATGGCCATCCGTTCGCCTCGTAGCAGTACATTACCGAAGTCGTCAACCACCTCTTTCCAGGGGCCTCGATAAATTGCGGACTGGCCGGCATCTGTTTCGTTACCGGTTCCCAGTGGTTTCCAGGCTCTGATGGTCATGCTGCGGAATTCAATTTCTTCTACGACCTGCCAAGGTTCAGGCTGCCAATCAAGGATTTCAATTTTGCCCAGGCCGGCGTCCTGGAATGCCTTGATGAATTCGTGGTCTTCGAACGCACCACTGATACACCCGCTCCATAATCGGGCATCGTTCTGAAGTTCAGTCGGTACATTCTGGTTCGAGACAATATCGCTGATAACCGCTCGGCCTCCCGGTTTAAGAACTCGGAATAACTCGCTAAACAGTTGCCGTCGATCGTCCGGATTGACCAGGTTAAGCACACAGTTGGAAACGACCACATCGATACTGTTGTCAGCGACCATCGGCTCGGACTTCCGTAGGTGCTCAGCGTGTTGTTCAGCCCGTAACCAGCCATTGGCGTCCGTCGCTGGATTTTGTTGCAGCCAATGTTCGAATTGCTGCAAGTCCAGTCGGAGGTCCTGGATTTTTCCTTTGTGGAATCGGACATTGTCCCAACCGATGTTTTTGGCAATTTCCTGTTGGTACTGTCTGGCGAGTGCGAGCATGTCGTCATTCATGTCAATTCCGGTGACGCTGCCGTTTTCACCCACCACCTGTGAGGCGATGTAGCAGATCTTGCCGCCACCGGATCCGAGATCCAGGACGTGGTCGCCCTCTCGCACCCACTTGGACGGATCGCCGCAACCATAGTCTCGTTCGATCAGTTCCTGAGGCAATACCTCAAGCCAGCGAGCATCATAATTGATCGGACAGCAAAGTGCCGCTTCCGGTTTCTGCGAGGCCTGCGAGTATCGTTCGGCGACAGCGCCTTCAAGATTGAGTGGGGATGCATTCATCGCGTGGTACTCCATGATGGAGAGAGAGGTTAAGGAGAAGGAGTGATCAGGACTCCATGGCTGCCGTTAATGCGTCCACCAGTTCACCAATTTCGGCAAGCACGGCGGCTTCCCCTTTTTCTTCGACTTCCGCTATTTTGCGAACAATGGCTGATCCGACGATGAGGCCGTCGGCGACTGGAGCCAGCATTTTTACATGTTCGGGTTTGCTGATACCAAATCCGATGCAGACAGGCAGCTCTGTTCGTTCTTTGAGCCAGCCTACCTGGTCGACGACTTCTGGTGGCAACTCCGTCCGCTCGCCGGTAATACCGGTCACGGAAACAAAGTACAGGAATCCGGTAGAGGTTTCGCAGATTTGCAGTGCTCTGTCCCGGGGAGTCGTCGGAGTAACCAGCTGAATCAGACTAAAGTCCTCACGCTTGCAGATTTCCGAAAAGGCGTCTGATTCTTCGACGAGCAGATCGGGGACAATGGCGCCGGCAATCCCCGCAGCCTTGGCGCGTGCCACGTAATTCTCAAGTCCCTGTCTGTGAATAATGCTGTAACTTACCATCGAGACGATTGGAGCTGAGAGTTCCGCCGTCCAGGTTTGAGCCGCTGCCAGGATGTCGGCCAGTTTCTGCTTTTGATCCAGCACGCGTGTATAGCTGGCCTGAATGACCGGACCATCCGCGATGAGGTCGCTGTACGGGATTCCCAGCTCACAAAGACTCGCTCCGCGAGCCACCAGTTCCCGCAGCACTTTGCCAGTGAATTCCAGATTGGGATCTCCGGCAGTAACAAACGGCAGGAATGCTTTACGGCCCTGGCTGCGAAGTGATTCAAAGGTTTTGTCGATTGCTGACATGTCAGGTTTTCAGTCTGTTCTGTTTTGGCGGATATAACTCGGAGCAACTTGTAAGGATGATACGGAGGCTTAGTAGCCTTCCTGCTTGAGCCTTGCTATTTCATTGCTGTCTTTATCGCCGCGACCGGACAGGCAGACGACAAGACGTTTGCCGGCTCCCAGTTCCCGAGCACTTTCCATGGCTTTGGCGATGGCATGAGAACTTTCCAGTGCGGGCAGGATCCCTTCGGTTCGTGCAAGTACATCAAAGGCAGCCATGGCTTCAGCATCCTGGCAGTACGTGTAATCGACCCGGCCCGTATCCTTCCAAAAACTGTGTTCAGGTCCGACGCCCGGGTAGTCCAGTCCGGCGGAGATGGAATGGACGTCACATGTTTGCCCATCCTCATCCTGCATCACGTAGCTGTAGCTACCGTGCAAAATCCCGTGTTCCCCAAACGTGAGTGGTGATGCGTGATCGCCAGGTTGTTCACTACGTCCTCCCGCTTCAACTCCCAGTAATTCGACTTGCGAGTCATCAATAAAGGGGTAGAACATCCCGGCTGCGTTGCTACCGCCTCCAACACAGGCCACGACCCGGTCGGGCAGACTGCCAAAACTGTCGAGGCTTTGCTGGCGTGCTTCCCGCCCGATCACACTCTGAAAATCCCGCACAATCAGCGGGAATGGGTGGGGGCCGACAACCGAACCAATAATGTAGTGTGTTGTTTCCACACTGCTCATCCAGTCACGCATGGCTTCATTGATTGCATCACGTAATGTACGCGAGCCAGACTCGACCGGTCGGACTTCGGCTCCCAGTAGCTTCATGCTGAATACGTTAGGGGCCTGTCGTCGCACATCTTCGGCACCCATGTAGACGATGCATTCCAGTCCGAATCGGGCACAGGCTGTCGCAGTTGCAACGCCGTGTTGTCCGGCGCCGGTTTCAGCGATCACTCGTTTTTTACCCATTCTCAGAGTAAGCAGTGCCTGTCCCAGCGTGTTATTGATTTTATGAGCACCGGTGTGATTGGTGTCTTCACGTTTGAGCCAGATCTCGGCGCCACCGCAGTGCTCGGTCAATCGTTCAGCAAAATAAAGCGGAGAAGGACGCCCCACAAAGGTATTAAGCAGGTTTGTCAGCTGGCTTTGAAACTCAGGGTCCTGTTTGGCCTGAGCGTACTCTTCAGCCAGTTCATCCAATGCGCGGGTCAGAGTTTCAGGTACATAACGCCCACCAAATTCTCCGAATCGCCCTGACGAATCTGGTACTGTCGAAATAGGGTCTGACATGTTGTCTAACGGTCTCTCATCTTCCTGGATGGTTTCGTATTCCGTATTGCCAAAACAGTGCTTTCATACGGCAATCGGTTCAAACATCGGTGTACGGTGCTCGCATAGCCTATAGTGTATCCACTATAGTTCCTTCCTGTTAGTCCCTGCGGGATTGGAAGGTCGTTCAGAAAGCAGAATCAGGAACGTTTCTGACAGGTTTTGCAGAAAAACGTGCTTCGTTGAGCCTGAACGATTCGAGTAATGGGAGTGTCCATGCAAATCGGGCATATTTCACCCTGTTTGTCATAAACCCGGTGCATGTTCTGATAGCCTCCCGGATCATTTAATGCGTTGCGATAGGTGCCATCCGAGAGTGTTGAACCTTCGTGAGCGATAGCTGTTTGCAGGATATCGATCGTTGTCTGAGCGATCAGGTGCCACTGGTTTTTGGTAATTTTGTCGCATCGTTTCGCCGGATGGATGGCAGCAACGTGGAGGATTTCCGAGGCGTACAGATTACCGATCCCGGCGACTTTTTTCTGATCGAGTAGCGCTACTTTGATCGGCCTGCTGGATTTTCCGAATATTTCTTTCAGCATCGGGCCCGTGACCTCCAATGCGTCAGGGCCAAGGTTCCTGAGGCCAAATCGTTGTTGGTATTGTTGATCATTCAGCAGGTAGACCATGCCCAGACCTCGACGGTCCCAGTAAAGCACTTCTTTTTCTCCGCGCGAAAACTCCAGTCGAAAACGTACGTGCTCGGGACTTGGTGGGTCGGTCACCAGTACCAGCCCTGTCATCCGCGGCTCAAACAACAGTCGGTCATCATTTTCCAGCTGAATCACGACTCGTTTTCCAATCCGTCCTACCTGTTGAACCTGCTTCCCAACGACGCGACGGCGAATGGTGGCGGGGTTTGGTTTGATAGAGATTGGTTTACACCGACAGCGAACTTTTTCTGCCGCGGTAATCGTTGCGCCCTCGATCGCCAGGATTCCCCGTCGCATGGTTTCGACTTCAGGTAATTCAGGCATGGAGGACCTTTGGCGAGTGGGAGAGTGGAAGAAAAATGGTGATTTTACTCTGTCGTGGCCAAGCTTCCTGCCACAACAGATTTCCCATAATCATGACCTCTATTTCATTGCGAAGGAACCCATGTGTGTGAGATAATGGCGACATTATGAAAACCAATGTCATCCCATTCTAGCTAAGGTTTGTGTTATGAGTTCCATCAATCTCGATCGTCGCAATCTCGATCGTCGTAAGTTCATGCAGTCGACAGGAGCTGCATCCATCGTGGCAGGGGCGGCCTTGCAGGCTCCCTTATCAGGAAAGGAAAAGTCTGCGGGGAATCCGGAAAACATTGTAAAGCGGCTGTATGACACACTGACGGAAAGTCAGAAGAAAGTGGTTACCTTTGATTGGGATTATGTCGATCCGAAACGAGGATTGTTACGAACCCGGATTTCCAACAACTGGCATATCACCAAGCCTACGGTCAACTCCAGCTTCTTCACCGACGAGCAGCGTGATATGATTCGCATGATTTACGAAGGTCTGCTGGACAAGGACTGGCATGCGAAGTTTGATAAGCAGCAGAAAGATGACACGGGTGGATTTGGAGAAACCAATAATATTGCCATCTTTGGCGAACCGGGCGGCGATCAGTTCGAATTCGTCATGACCTCACGTCACCTGACGTTGCGAGCGGATGGGAATTCGATTGACCACGTGGCATTCGGAGGACCGATCTTTTACGGACACGACCCGCACGGAACTTTTAATGAAGAACCGGATCATGACGGAAACGTCTTTTGGGCGCAGGCTCTGGCTGCCAATCAGGTTTATCAGCTTTTGGATAAAGAGCAGCGTAAGCAGGCTGAAGTTGCGAAAACGGTTCGCGAACAGGCTGTTCAGTTCAAGGGCGCCAAAGGTGGTTTCCAGGGGATCGCTGTTCAAGATCTGAACGCAAGTCAGAAAGAGGGTGTTCAGAAGACGCTGCAAAGTCTGGTGACCATGTTCCGTAAATCGGATCAGCAGGAAGCGCTTGCCTGTGTCAACAAGCAGGGTGGATTGGATGCCTGTCATCTGGCGTTTTATACAGACAATGACATTGGTGGCGATAAGGTTTGGGACAACTGGCGTCTGGAAGGTCCTTCATTTGTCTGGCACTTCCGTGGTGCGCCTCACGTCCACGTGTGGGTGAACATCGCTGATTCAGCCGAGGTTGAGTTAAACGCGTAGACGTAGTGTAGCGGCTCCGGGTGCAGTGGACCCAGCCTGGGTTTCTACTGTTTCCCCTGTTTCTCCTGGTCAGATTCCTTCTGGGCGGGGGTGATCCGAGTGTGTTACTGAGCAGTTTAGACCGCTGCCGGCAGTCGATGTCGGTAGCGGTTTTTTGTTGGCGCAAAGTAAAACCTCCGCAGTTCTGGCCAACGGAGCCCGAGCTGCAGAGGTTGTATGTGTGCCCAGCGGTAAATTACTTCTTTTCGATCTTTTCGACCACGTAGGCCTTTTTGATGTAATCCATATTGGGGAATCCTTCTTTCAGGTAATCATTTCCTTTGTTATGGATGAGTTCCTGATTCGGCGTTTCACCGTACTCGCTGTTAATCGCTTCGAAATGCTTGAGCCCGTGATTAACACGGCCGAAGGCAGCAAATCCCAGTCCGTCCAATCGTTCGTTGTCGCCAATATTGATGAATAGCTGTGTAGTACGAGTGTCCTTGCCGGCGGTGGCGAAGCAGATCGTTCCCTTTTTGTTGCTAAACCGAACAGGGTCGTCCTTAATCGGAGCTTCTCTCCATTTTTTCTGCACAGCAGGGTCTCCGTTAATTCCGAATTGCACCACGAATCCTGGAACGACTCGGAAGAAGCGGCATTCGTTATAGAAGCCGGACTTGACAAGATTATAGAACTGGTCGACGCCGAGTGGAGCAAGTTTGCGAGCGACTTCGATTTCGACTTCGCCATCATTGGATAGTTCGAAAATAACTTTGAACCTTTGAGGAGCCTGTTCCGCAGCTTCAGCTTCTACTTCTGCTGGTTTGGTTTCTTCATCCTGAGCAACAAGGTTTGTGGAGCTCAACAGCAGGGCTGCCACCAGGAAAACGTAAGAGAAAGGGGATTTCATATGGAAGGTGCCTCTTGCGAAGTTACGTGGGCTTGTCAGTTTGTTCCAGCAGTTTTTCACGAATCGCGTCAAACTGCTGCTTTGATTCTATCTTATTACCATTTCGATCGGTTACATAGAAGACGTCAACCACCTGATCGATATATGTACCAATTTTTGCAAAATGAACGTCCAGTTCCAGATCGAACAGTGCTTTGGTAATGTCATAGAGCAAGCCGAGCCGGTCGTAGGCAAAGATGGTAATAATGGTATGTTTTTCGGCAGACTTATTATCGATTCCGACACGTGAGGGAAGCGGGTTGATTTCTCCGGCCGTTGTTTCTGATGACGCCGTCCAAACCTGACGAAAGGTTGGCTTTATATCTTCTTTAAGTTCAATGGCCTGCTTGAGTTTTTGCTGAATCAGGCTCAATCTGTCACCAGATGGGGCATCGGGATGATTCAGATCGGAGACGTAAAAACGATCGAGTACCAATTGGTCGGCCAACTCAAAGATTTCAGCTCCTAGAATCGAGTTTCGCTGACTTGAAAGCACTCCGGTTATGCGGTGAAAGCATCCGTCGAGTGTTTCGTGATGCGCTCCGATCGTGTATTCGGTAGCATTACGTTCGGGGATATACCGCGCCCAGGTAACTACTTCGCCGGGAGTCAAAATCTGTAAAGCGGTCAGATAGTCCGCTGTTCTTGGCAGGTGCTCGTCATCGAGCAGCGTTGGCGGCAGTTTCTTCAGGTGCGTTTCCCATGATTCCGCCGGAGCGGGCAGGAGTTTCTGCAATTTTGTTTGCTGTTCCGTCAGCCAATCCTTGGCAAATTTTGCCTGAGATTCTCCAGACAGATGAATACGTGCCTTAAGGTACAATTCGGTGACCAGATCCTGTTTCCACCTGTTCAGCACGCCCGGTCCGACAGCTGCCAAATCTGCACAGGTCAGAACGAACAGCATTTGTAACTGCTCCAGCGACCGGGCTTCCCGCGCAAACTCGATGACAACATTTTCATCGTGCAAATCTTTGCGAAAAGCAGTATGCGCCATGAGCAGGTGTTTATGGACCAGATGCGCAAGTACATCGGTGTTGTGTTCGGACAAGCCGAACCGGGCGGCGGTTTCGTGGGCGATTTCGCGGCCTACGTCACTATGGTCTTCCGGAAACCCTTTGCCTAAATCATGTAGCAATAGCGCCAGATGCAGAATGGTCTTATTGCTGAGATCCCGGTAGACGTTTCCCAGTACGGATTGCTCGCCAAAGAAATCAGTTGCTTTTTTGACCGCTCGCATCGAATGTTCATCGACCGTGTATTTGTGGTAGTCGTTGAACTGCAGCAGATTTCGAGCATGTTTGAGGGCGGGCACGATCTTTTCCAGCACGCGCATCTGGTGAAGTTTTCTGAGTTGTTCGCCCAGTCGAACGGGACGTCCAAGCAATGCCAGGAATTGTTGTACAACCTGTTCGGTGAGTACGACTTCATCCTGTTCCATCATGGATTCCCGTATCGCCGTCCAGGTGCGGTGATCGATTCGTTTGTTGTGAGCACTGGCCAGCTCCATGAGTCGCATTACATCGCTGACGTTGGAGCGAATTTCGTCGAGTCGATGGGGGAGTGCTCCAATAAAGTAGGGTCCCATACGAAACTTGCCATCGATCTTGCGAACAAACCCTGGCAGAGATAATCGTGAGCTCCACCGTTCGGGACGGCTCGACTGGAAAAAGTGGGTAACCGTATAACGAACCTGACTGATATGGTCAAAGTACTGTTGCATGAACAGTTCGACCGCCAGCGCTTTATCATCAGGTTGATATCCAAGTTTCTGGGCGATCCGAACCTGTTCGAAGCGATTGAGGATGTCCTGTGATTTACCAGCGTGAAAATGGAGTTCATTTCTCAGCTGTAACAGGAACTCCCGGGCACCGCGGAGAACACGGTAGTCTTCTGTCGTCATGGCTCCCAATCTTTGCAACGTGATCGGTTCGGCTTCTCCATGCACAATGAACCCGATCCAGCGCACAAATTGCAAGTCGCGTAACGTTCCGCGGGACCTTTTAATATTTGGTTTCAGCAGATGTACGGTGTCGCCAAACTGAAGTCGTTCTTCGTGCCGAGCCTTATAGACCAGCTTGATCAGGTGTTTCCAGCGGTTGCGAGAACGTCGGCGGAATCGTGAGTAGAATTCCTGGAATAGTTCTTTGCTCCCTTTCAGAAACCGGGATTCGACCAGCGAGGTAAAGATTTTGGCATCTTTGAGTCCCAGACTTGAAGCCTCTTTGACTGTCCGCGTGGCGAAGCCAAGTTGCAATCCGACGTCGTAGATGTTTTGACTCAAGGCTCGAGCCAGTTCGGGAACAAGGGGATCGCCAGAGCGTTGACAGAGCAGCATCAGATCGATGTCTGAGTAGGGTGCGACATCACGACGACCGTAACCGCCGTGCGCCACCATGGCTGTGACCTGTTCAAGTCTTGCACGTTGTTGTTCGTTCTGCGTGACCTGCTCGATCGCCAGTTCGTACATACTGAGTACGATTTCATCAAACAGGTCGGTAATGGCGGTACATACCTGTATTCCGGGTGAACCTGTTTCGTGCCGTTCTTTCAGTCGCTGGCGACCTGTCTCCAGTAGTTGCCGCGCCTTAATAATCGAGTCGTTAAAACCAGAGGCGTCATTCATGTGGTGTCTGTCGAGGCAGGTTCTGGGAAGGCGAGGGGAGTCCGGATTGTCAAATTGCCTCCTCGCCCATTTCGCCAGTTCGGATTCGAATGGCATTCTGAAGATCAGTAATAAAGATCTTCCCGTCGCCGATGTCTCCGGTTTGGGCATTTTGCAGGACGGTGTCAATGACTTTCTGGACTGTTTCGTCGGTACACACAATCTCCAGTTTGACTTTGGGAACAAAGTCAATGGCGTATTCCGTACCCCGATACATTTCCGTATGCCCTTTTTGTCTTCCAAACCCTCGGACTTCCGAAACGGTCATTCCGTGGATTTCCTGCTCAGCAAGTGAGTTTTTTACGTCTTCAAGTTTGAAGTGTCGTATGATCGCTTCTACTTTTTTCATAATTGAACCTGCGGTCAAATGGCTGACGGAAAACAAGTTGATGTACAGTTTTTTGCGAATCACAAAGCGTACTGTACGATATGCAATTGGAGAGGAGTTGGTCGGTTTTGGCCAGCCTGAAACTTAACCAAATTTTATTGAATCCAATTTGGATGATAAAGTCTGAATCAATAGGTTATTCTAAAAGCTCGGCAGAATTACCACTTTACAGAAAGATTTAACATGGATTCCAGACGACTGTCACGGTTTTTTACAACCTTGGGCCTGCTGCTGCTGATGATGATGACGAGCGGGTGCTCCAGGGAAGAAAAGAAGATCAATTGGCCTCAGGTTGAACTGCAGGGATCTCGGGATGAAGTCATTCTGAAAACCAGCTACATCATCAGCATCAAGGGTCACGAAGTGGGCTATGCGCTGCTCGACGCCAAGCACGATGCCACTCAGGATGAAGTGTACGGAATCTGGTTTATGACTCTTAAATTTAAGCGAGGTATGGAAACGACGGAGTCGTTGCAGGACGTTCACTTCGTCGAGACTCCTGACGGTGTGCTGACGAGTATCGAGGTTGATTCGAGTGACAGTGGGACCAAAATGGCCACAGTGTCAGTGGATGGGGAGACGCTGGAAGTACAGAGCGAAAGTTCTGGGAAGCGGGCCAGTTTTCAGAAACCATGGACTAAGGGAGCTCTGGGGCCTCTGGCGATAGATCTTTCTTTGGTAAGAAAGATGATGAAGCCGGGAGAGACGCGAACGTTTTCCAACGTGGAGCCGTCGACGCTCACTGTTTATAAGCAAACGTTGACAGCACATGACTATGAAGAGGTTGACGGGTTTGACGACCAATCGCTTTTGAAAATTTCTGTGTTGAGTGAAGCGGACGGGATTTCCATGAACGGGGAGCTGTGGGTCAATAGTGAGGGGATTACCATGCGCGCCACGTATCCTCAAATGGGTATGGAGTTCCGCTGGGTCGAGAAACGAACTGAAGCGACAGCGGTTCCACTCCGAAGCTCGTCTAGTGACGTTGACCTCCAGGAGGTCACGTCGGTTGAAATTCAGGGAGTCTACGAACAGGAAGCTGTCGCTCAGAATTACATCCTGACCTCTTCATTGACGGACCTTTCTGGTGTCTTTGATAATTCACAGCACCAGGTTGTTAAGAAGCGGAGCAAAGATGAGGTGGTGTTGCATACCTCGGATCGAAGTATCCAGGAAGAGTCTGCACCGGAGGTTGCTGCGGAAAGATATCTTGCCGGGTCGTCGCTGATACAAACAGAGCACCAAGGGATTCGGGCAAAGGCAGAGGAACTTGTGAGTGCTCTGGAAAGTGACTCGGACAAGGTCGCAGCGCTGCACGAGTTCGTGTATCAACACATGGAAGAAAAAAACTATTCCCAGGCCATGACATCCGCCGGAGAAGCCTTTGAAAGCAGGGAGGGCGATTGTACCGAGCATGCCTGTTTGTTTGCTGCCATGGCTCGGACTGCCGGGCTACCGACACGTCTGGTATCCGGGTTGGTGGCAGTACCCGATGGTGGATTGACCCGATGCTATTTCCATATGTGGAACGAGGTATTGGTAGACGGACATTGGCTGCCAGTCGATGCCACTCGGCAGGCCAGTGAGACCAAATGGTCACGCTATATCAAAGTCGCCGACGCTTCCCAGGCTGAAGAGGACAACCAGCAATGGATGATGTCGTCCGTGGTTTTGCTTGGAGATTTAAGCATTTTCAGCAAATAGAACGCTGGCAATGTCAAAAATTCTCCGAATCTTATCTGCAATTTCATGCACGCTGCACAACGTAACCTACCTTTGTGTAGTGTTACCAAAACAGCAAGTTGTTTTGGTGGAACCAATTCCGCTAACCGGCATGATTGATAAAGCAGGTACTTGATGAATCCCTCACCTTTCTTTGACTCCAATGACTCGAATTCACTGGCACAGGGAAGTGACTGGCATTCGCAAACTACTTCAGATTTCGAGTACGTTAGTGCTAAAACGGCTTTGTCCGAAGCTTTATTCGCCGTTGATTCGATCGGGTCCTTTGAATTCACTGATGCCGTGCGACCCGGAAAAGATTCCTCTTTGATGTTACAGCAGGGGTATCGCCGCGAAACATTTCGTTCGCGTAGCCGGAATCTGGCGTTGCCAATGATTCTGGCAGCAGCCACACGGGATGTACTCTTTGATTTGTTTCTGGAATTGATGAATCCGCTTGGAAAACTGGTGGACTGTGTGCTGGAAACAAGTCACTCACATGGCGACGGTTCGCACGAAGATCTCTATCGCGAAAAGATTGATCTGCCGGTACTTAAAAGTGCGCTCTGTGACTTTGAAGAACTGTTAATGAACGACGGTTGTACTGGCGTAGCTGTTGTGAACCCCAGGAAACAGCTGGAAGTGCAACTGGATGAACACAAGATGCTGATGGTTTATGCCGAAGACCTGACACCCTTTGAGCGTACTTTTTTTGAATATGATGTTTGGCCGATGGAGAATATGAAATTCATCACCGAAGAAGATCATGTCCATTCATCACGTCCGGTTTACCAGAAACAGTTTGATCAACTCAGTTTCCGTCTGGGAATGGATATCTAGGATCGGACTACTCGTCTGATCCCGCCGCTCCGCTCCAGGTCGGCTCGTCGCAACCGTGCAACGCATTGATTGATCGTGCCAGAATGAACAGGTAGTCGCTAAGCCGGTTGAGAAAGACAAGTACGTCATGAAGTTCGGCGTCGGTTTCCTTTTGCAATCGAACCACGAGCCGTTCAGCACGCCGGCAAACTGCGCGTGCCAGGTGAGAGTGAGCCGCCGCCGGATGACCTCCGGGTAACAGGAATTGCCTCAGTTCCGGTAAGGGGCCCGCTAATTCATCAATCTGATGCTCCAGCCAATTCGCATCGTCAGCAGTGATCTGAACACCACAATCGTAGCCCTCTCTGGAGGCAACGACGGCACCCGCATCAAACAGGCGGGATTGTATCTGGTGCAGCGGTGACTCGAGTGAGGCAGGCAAAGAGCAACAGCTGATGACCAGTCCCAGGCAGGCGTTGAGTTCATCAATGGTACCGATACATTCGACTCGCAGGCTGTCCTTGGCAATGCGGCCTCCACCTGCCAATCCGGTCTCGCCTGAATCACCGGTACGTGTGTAGATCTTCATTGTCCTGTCTGCCGGGAATTGTGGAGTAGCGGGGTAAGCTCAGAGCGGATGCATCTCATTGATTATAGTGCACGGTTTGATACATTGGGATGGATTGGGCGTTGTCCTGCCTGACGGTGGTTTGGACGTCGGCCAGTTTCTCGGGATCTCCTGTGGGATATATAAAGGAACGGATGGATATGAAACAGTTGGTTATGGCAGCCTTGGCTGGAGTGATAATTGGAGTTAGTAGTGCTTCCGTAGTACAGGCACAGGAGACTCCGGTGAGTGAACTTGAATCAGCCTTTCTCAGGAATGTGCGCCAGGTAACGTCGTCCTTTGTCAAAGCGGGTGAAGGTTATTTTTCACCGGACGGTAAGCGGATTGTCTACCAGGCCATTACTCAGGATTATCCTTTCTATCAAATCTATACACAGCCGCTTCAAGGAGGACGCCCACGTCTGATTAGTACAGGTCGTGGTCGCACTACCTGCAGTTACTTTACGGTCGATGGAAAGAAGATCCTGTTTGCCTCAAGTCACCTCGATCCGCAAATGACGGCGACAGAACAGGCCGAAATCAAGCAGCAGGAAGAAGATCGTAAGAACGGCGTGCGACGACGGTATTCATGGCCGTTTGATCCTCACACTGAAATGTTTGTGGCTACACGCAAAGGGAGGATTATTCAACGGCTAACAAATGTGGAAGGGTACGACGCAGAAGGAGCCTACTCGAAGGATGGAAAACTCATTGCGTTTTGCAGTACTCGGGATGGCGACCCGGATCTCTATGTGATGGACGCCGATGGAGGTAATGTGCGGCAGTTGACCAATGCCAAGGGTTATGATGGAGGACCGTTTATCTCGCCGGACGGGAAATGGGTCATCTTTCGCAGTGATCGTAAAGAAGAACACCTGTTGCAGATATACGTGATCGGGATCGATGGGAAGAATGAAGTGGCACTGACAGACACAACCGGAGTGAATTGGGGTCCCTACTGGCATCCCAGTGAACCTTACATTATCTGGTCGGGAGCAGATCATTCGACCGGCAGACGCCCAAACTATGACCTCTGGTTGGCAAAGTACGAGGTTTCAGAGGAAGGAGTTTTTTCGATTGGAGAGCCAATTCGAGTGACGGACCATACAGGTGCCGATGTACTTCCTGTCTTCTCACCAGATGGTAAGCAGCTGATGTGGACAAGTACGAGAACGGATTCGCATACCAGCCAGTTATTTATTGGCGACTTTGTGCTACCGGGAAAATAAGTGGAACCATCCAGTAACCGGTCGAACCAGATGGCAGTAGCTTCCAAAAAACAGCCTGTTTCCTGCGGTATCCTTTTATTCCGGAAACATAAAGGATGCAAACAATTCCTGCTGATGGAGCATGCGCGACGTTGGGATCTGCCGAAAGGGCACGTAGATCCCGGGGAGACGGAAGTTGAGTGTGCGCTTCGCGAGTTTGAAGAAGAGACGGGAATCAACCGGAAGGATATCAAACTGCAAAAGCACTTCAAATTCGAAGACTGTTATCTGGTCAGGAACTGGAAAGGTTACGGAGTTGACGTAACGAAGCGACTTGTGATTTACCTGGCCAAGCTAAAAAAAGGAATCAAGGCCACGGTCGTTCCAACAGAACATATCGGGTACGAATGGGTTGACTGGAACCCTCCTCATGACATCCAGGAAAAGACCATTAATCCACTATTACGCGAAGTGGATGCATTCAAACGGCGCAAGAAAAAGAAAAAAGGGTCGAGCTCCTAGTAACCCTCGCGCGATCAGGCGACCGCCAGCTGGTCATCTACGCCAACCACCGGCAGCATGATGATAAACTGAGTACCGATTCCTACGGTACTTTCAATCTTCAGACGACCTTGATGAGCATCGATGATGGTCAGGCACGAGCTGAGTCCCAGGCCTGTTCCCCCTTTGCCGCTGTCGTCCGGTCCTGCTTTGGTGCTGTAAAACGGGTCGAAGATTTTGGGAAGTTCATCTTGAGCGATACCGCAACCGGAATCACGGATCGTCAGTATATTCATATTTTCATCGACGTCATTTTCCAGTTTTACCCAAATGGTTCCGCCCGGTTCCATCGCCTGCCTGGCGTTGGTTAGCAGGTTCAGAAGTACCTGCTGAATCTGGTTTCCATTGCACAATGTTTCCGGTACGTCCAGAAGATCCACTTCCATGGAAATCCGATATTTGTTCATTTCACGTTCGAGCAGCACCAGGGCATCGTCAATGACTTTTCCAAGGTCTGTTGGCTCGATGGCATCAGAGCGGTTACGAGCCATGCCTAATACGGCATTGGTGATCCTCGCCGCCCGCTGACTGGCTGCCAGGATTTTATCGAACGCTTTGTCCCGTGTTTCATCGTCCCGGTGACGCATGCCCATTTTGGCGTAGTTCAGCACGGTCATGAGAATATTGTTGAATTCGTGAGTGGTTGTGCCGACCAGTTCTCCCAATGCGGTCAGCTTTTGAGCCTCCGCAAGCTGTTGTTGCAGCATATCGATGTGGTTCTGCAGTTCGGCCACTTCAGACTGCTCGTCCTGCGTCTGGTCTGCCAGCGTCTGGTCTGTCAGCGTCTGCTCGTCCTGCGTCTGCTCTGCCGGGGTTTCCGTTTCCGGAGCAGGGAGGGGAGTCTGTTGCTGCGAAGCGTCAGGTTGTTGCAGACGACTGCCCAGATCTTCCCAGAGTGATTCCCGGGAAAAAAAGTCATCCTTGTTGTATTGTGGTTCGTCCATGTGACTACCCATGCTCAGTTGCTTATTCCTGCAAGTGTTGGTGGTGGCGTTAAAGTTTTCCTGTCTTGCCAGAAATGAGCCGTTTTTCCGTTTTGCCTAACCGTTAGTTTTCCGGAGTGGGGATGAAAAGAGGACAGAGCCACCACACTTTATCAATCGACCTATTGGTCTGGGTGACAACAGGTCTAGAACTTATAATTCCGGCGTCAAAGGCCGACGTGCGTTAAAGTTTGCGGCGTTGGAAAGAGAGGCAAACACGAGGATCGATGAAAGGCTGAGTCGCAGGTGGAAATTCAGGATTTGTTGACATTGGCAAAGCAGATAGCTCGGAATCTGGGGTTTCACATCAGGCAGGATCTGCTTGATGGCCAGCAGGGCGGGATGTGTGAATTTGGGGGAAAGAGGTGGATTATTCTGGATGTCGGTCAGAATTCACTTGAGCAGATCCATGCCATTGGAAATGCGTTGACATTTCTCGAGCACTTCGATTCGCGGGAAATTCCTGACCCGCTGCGCGAGATGTGGGAGCCTTACCTGACCGAATGCTCGTAGGCGATATATCTGGTTGCTCGAACGCTAATTACCCAGTCCCAGGTTGGTGTTTCCCAGCGAAGGAAATTGTATAGGGCCCAGAGAACTGGAATTCGTGTCAGCTTCCGGAGGACGGTCTGGAATATTGGTAGCTTCAGACATGCGTAGCTGCAGGTCATTCAGGATGTGTTGTTCCAGCGCAGTATCTCGTCCGGCGGGCATCCAGCCCAGCCTTTCGGTTGTCACGATCCCCCGGTCCCGCGGACGGGAATGTGTGGCACTATGCCGCAGGGTGACTCCTCCCACTGTCGCATGTTCTGGTTGAGCCAGATCTTCCTGTAATTTGTGAACGATGAGTTCTATGCGATAGCCTTCGCGGGAAGGTCGGACATGGACTTCAGCCTGCCGGCGAATCGTCTGTAAAGTTGCGTGGAATTGATCATAGCCGCGGGCATTGTCCGTCCGCCAGGGCTCGAGCATGGTGGCTGCATCGGCGTGAGCTGTTTGCAGGTAACCTTCTGTAAGAGTATTGCCGACCAACTGGATCTGCTCTTCGTGACGTATTACAAAGTAGTCCTCCAAAGTGTCGACCAGAATATTCCAGAGCAGGTTTCTGTCTTGTACCGGAACGACCAGAGGGTTTTCCAGTTTGGGTAATTGGGCTTCTTCCCGTAAATAGTTCTCTTCGATCTCCGGACCATCATCTCCCCATTCCCACACATGTGAGCTGATACACCCGGTCAGACAGGTGGTGATGGCTAGACAGCAAAGGGTTACTGTCCCGAGTTGTCGTGAGCTGTGAAAGGGAAGAATACGCACGCCGGATGTGGTCTGCTTTGATTGAGGAAGCTGTGGGGAATCGAGTACGAAGTTTGGCAAATTGGGACAGATAAGGCAAGACCGGACTTTGGCCCGTTCCTCGCATTGGGGGGGTACAAACAGAATATGATTTAAATTCAAAACATTTGGGAACTTCTATAATATGTAGAGTATCCAAAAAGATAGTAGATATCGGGCCCCACCGTCGTGCCTGGTGTCTTGAAGCAGTCGATTGGACTGACCAGATTATCCTCTCGTTACGAATAGGGAGATTCCCATGAAGCGATTTCAATCTTTAGGCAAAAGAGTGCTACCTGGGCCCGGGTTTGCGGCGTGGGTGATGTTGGTTTTGGTGACTGGAGTGACGTCGACCACTTGGGGACAGGGGGCACTGATTGATTTTCGTGATCGACCTGTCCGGCCTCACATCGTCAATCCCGGACAGGCTCTGCATTCGTACCGTGTTAAATCTCTGAGTGTCGACGCGGTTATTGATAAGCAGGTCGCTCAGGTTCAGATATCCCAGGAATTTCAAAATACGTCCAATCGGATCATTGAGGCCAGTTTCGTTTTTCCCATCCCTCAGGACGGAGCGATCGACCGGCTTACGCTGATGGTGGGGGATACCGAGTATGCAGCCAAGCTATTGCCCCGTGAGGAAGCACGCAGAATCTACGAGGGATATATACGGAGAAATCAGGACCCTGCGCTGTTGGAGTGGCTGGGATCAGGAATGTTTCGTACAAGTGTTTTTCCGATTCCTCCCGGCCAGCGTCGCGTTGTCACGATTCGGTATTCTCAGCTTTGTCGGCAGTATCAGGGGCTTACCGAGTGGACGTTGCCGCTCAGGAATGCTCAATACACCTCGAATTCACTCGAACATCTCCGAGTCAACGTGGTGATCAAGTCCGAGCAGGATATCAAAAGTGTCTATAGTCCGACGCATGCTCTGGAAACTGAAAAACCATCGGGGAATACAGTGCGAGTTTCCATCCATCGGAAAAACGTAGTACCTGCTTCGGATCTTCAGATTTTCTACGATGTGGGAAATCAGGATGTGGGAGCCAGCGTCGTCAGTTTCCGGCCTGATGAAAAAGAGGATGGCTACTTTCTGATGCTGGTTTCACCCCGAGTGAAATCGAAGAAGGAACAGGTCGCGATTCGAAAGAAGGTGGTCTTCGTGATTGACCGTAGTGGAAGTATGGTTGGCAAGTCGATGGAACAGGCGCGGGAGGCGTTGAAGTTTGTTGTCAACAATCTCAATGATGGGGACCTCTTCAACATAGTTGCTTACGATTCCGAAGTGGAAGTTTTTGAACCGGAGCTGCAGACATTTAATAGCAAGACCAGAGCGAAAGCAGTCGCTTTTGTTGAGGGGTTGTTTGCCGGTGGCAGTACGAATATTGACGGAGCGTTATCAACAGCACTCGATTTTCTCCAGGACGATCAATTGCCTGGTCATGTCGTTTTTCTTACTGACGGGAAGCCGACACGGGGTGAGACTTCTGTTACGAAGATTGTCGAAAACATGAAACAGGCCAATGCAAGTCGAAACAGAATCTGTTGTTTTGGATTGGGGTACAAGGTCAATAGCCTGCTTCTGGACAAGCTGGCTCGGGAAGGCTTTGGCCAAAGTGTCTATGTGAGCCCTGACGAGGATATTGAAGAAAAAGTTACTCAGTTTTATTCCCGCATTTCTTCGCCGGTCATGACCAACGTCTCGATCAAGATTGATGTGGACTCGGCAAACCGTGGTGACGGTGCTGTCATGAATCGAGTCTATCCCAAGCGAGTTTATGATCTGTTTGCCGGAGATCAACTGGTATTAGTTGGGCGTTATCGCTATTCGGGCCAGGGAAAGGTCGTTGTCCGTGGAGATGTGAATGACGAAGAAGTAAAGATGTCTTTCCCGGCGGAATTGGTATCCCGGTCCAAAGGTTCCAAATATGCGTTTGTTGAAAAGCTGTGGGCCATCCGTCGCGTGGGTGAAATCATCGACCAGATCGATCTCCATGGCAAGAACGACGAATTGATGGATGAAATGATCCATTTGTCGCGCAAGCACGGTATTTTGACACAGTACACATCGTTTTTGGCGGATGAGAACAGCAACGTCCGCGATTTGGATCGGGCTCGACGTTCTGTAGGAGCTCAATTGCTTCAGCTTTCTGAGCAGTCCGGTGAGTCAGGGTTCAAACAGCGAGTTGCCAAGTCAGCGCTCCAGGCGGCAGGCGCTTCCAACGTTCCGATTTCCGGTAGCGGCGGGGGTGGCCTGGGTGGTTTTGCCGCCAGGATTCCCGGTCAGACAGCTGACGCCAACGGTACCGTCCGATTCCAGCGTGCTAATTCAGAAAAGGCAGAAGAGGTTCAGAATCTGCGACAGATAGGCGTCCGGTCTTTCTATCGGGAAGGTGACGTCTGGGTCGATTCTGTCGCCACCGAGGCTCAGGTTGCCAGACCAATCGTTGTCACACCATTCAGTAAGGAATACTTTAATCTGGCTGCCCGGTTTGGTAAGGAGTTGGGCCCGGTGTTGCAAATGAAAGGTAACGTCCTGGTCGTGCTTGATGGGAGAGCGTACCGCTTCGATCAGCTAAAGGAATAAACCGTCAGCTGATCAAAGGTGATCGGTAGAGTTGTTGCGAGTGGATGTACTGTTCCACTCCGCGAGGAAGTCGAAATCGAATCGATTGCGCGCTGGCTACGCGTTGGCGAATTTCAGAACTGCTCAAATCCATGGCCGGCATGATGATTTGTGCCGCCTCAACACGCTCGACGTATTCAGGGCCCGCGAGGGAGCGGAGTTTGCTGAAGTCAGGTGCCGGGCTGCCGGGGCGTGAGACGATGGCGAGAGTTGCCAATTCACAGATGCGCTCTGGATTTTTCCATTGAGGGAAATCTGCCAGCGAGTCGGCACCCATCAACAGGTAAAAGTCGTTTTCCGGATACTGCTGAGCGAGCGTTTCGAGCGTTTCAAATGTATAGCTGACTCCCCCCCGATCCCATTCCAGCTGCTCAATAGAAAAAGCCGGATGACCGGCGATCGCCAGAGTCAGCATATCCAGTCGCTGAGTATTGGTGGCCTGGCTTCCATCTTCCTTGAAAGGACTGATGTCCGCGGGGATGAACCAGACGGCATCCAGCGCACATTGTTCCAGTCCACATTCGGCCAGAAGAAGATGACCATAGTGAACGGGGTCAAAGCTGCCGCCAAGTATTCCGATACGTGCCATACAGGTTGAAGCAGAGAAAGGTAACGAATCCGGTTTCCCGAGTTTGAATGAGTGTTACTGAGTTTATCAGTTTCTCTGTGTCCGACCTAGAGCCAGCGCGGGGTGTGAATGAGTTGCTCTGTAATGGTTAGGCAGATCGGATGTCCTGCTGTAGACTATCGTGTAATCTAGAAACTCTGACAGGGACGTTTGGACAGGGACGTTTGATGGATCGGCAGCAGGGATTATTTGACGACGACGCGCTGGGAGCTCCCGGGCACCCTGCGCCGTGGGAATTGGATGCTGCTCGGGATCGTTCGTTAGCCTCGATTGTGTTTTCTGAAGTTCCCTGGGGGCCGTTTGATTATCTGATTCCCGAAACGTTGAAATCGGAGGTGCGAGCCGGTCGACGTGTGGAAGTCCCTCTGGGCCGAGGCAATCGTAAAATGACCGGTTATTGCATTGGTGTCCGTCACGAAACAGGGCCGACTGAGTCGGGTTATAAATTGAAGCCGGTGCTGGCTGTGTTGGACCAGACGACGCTGGTCTCTCCGCGGATGCTGGAGTTGACTCAATGGATGTCTGACTATTATCTGGCTCGGCCGGGCCAGGTTCTGGAGGCACTCATTCCTGCAGGAGTTCGAAGTCTGGCTGGAACGCGGGCAGTGAAATACTACGCACTGAATACCAACAGTTTGTCTGCAGGAGACATTGAAAAGCTTCCCTCCAAACAGCAACGAATTGTAGAAGTGCTGCGTGGCAAGGAAGTCTGGTTAACAGGTGATCAGATCTGTAAGCAGGTGGGATGCACGCAGGCACCTCTGCGAAGTCTTATGAATAAGGGTCTGTTACAGGTTGAGAGTCGCAGAGTCTACAAACATGACATTCAGCAGGAAGTTCTTGAACGAGAGCAGGCTCTGAACTTAAACCCGGATCAGACAAGGGCACTGGCCGCAATCACATCGGCTGTGGAAAAACAGGAGCACAAGACGATTCTGGTGCATGGGATCACCGGGAGTGGCAAGACAGAGGTTTACATTCAGGCGATTGAACGAGTTATCTCTTATGGTCGTCAGGCCATTGTCCTGGTGCCTGAGATTTCGCTGACACCTCAAACGCGTCAGCGATTTCGATCGCGGTTCGATCGAGTGGCAGTGCTGCACAGTCATTTGAGTGATGCTGAGCGTCACTGGCATTGGCAGCAAATCGCCAATGGGGAGGTGCAGGTCGTGGTCGGCGCTCGCAGCGCCATTTTTGCTCCGACTCCCCGGCTGGGCCTGATCGTGCTGGACGAGGAGCATGAGACTTCGTTTAAACAGGAAACTACGCCCCGTTATCATGCTCGGGACGTAGCAGTCAAACGAGCTCAACTTCAAAATGTCCCACTGGTTTTAGGTTCCGCCACACCGGCACTGGAGACCTGGCACAAGGCAAAGACCGGTGAGTATGAATTAGTCTCGATGCCTGAACGGGTGATGCGGCGTCCGTTGCCAGCAGTGGCCACCGTTGATCTCAGGCATGAAGGGCGGAGTAAACAGAGTTATGGTTCGATTAGTCGGCAACTGAGTTCGGCGATTCACCAGACAATTCAGGATAACGGGCAGGTGATCCTGCTGCTGAATCGTCGAGGATACTCGACCAGCATCCAGTGCCCGGCGTGCGGTTTTGTGCTGGAATGCCCGCAGTGTGAAATTTCTTTGACGCATCACCGCTATGGTATAAGTGGTCAGCGGCGGGAGTTGGCGATTTGTCACTACTGCGATTACCAGACGAGTGCTCCTCGACGGTGCCCGGATTGCCAGGGAGATGGGATCCGGTTTGGAGGATTGGGAACTCAGCGGCTGGAGGAAGAAGTCAAAGCACGGTTTCCCGAAGTGCCGGTTCTGCGTATGGACTCCGATACGATGCAGCGGCCGAATGCTCATGAACAGGCGTTGGAGCGTTTTCGCAGCGGCGAAGTGAAGATTCTGGTCGGTACTCAGATGATCGCCAAAGGACTCGATTTTCCCAATGTGACATTGGTCGGAGTCATCAATGCGGATACCGCGCTTCACTTTCCTGATTTTCGAGCGGGGGAGCGAACGTTTCAACTGGTCACGCAGGTGGCCGGGCGTACCGGGCGCGGCGACACGGAAGGACGCGTACTGGTCCAGACGTACACGCCGGAACATTTGGCGATTCAGGCAGCGACCAGACATGAGTATGAGATGTTTGCAGAGCGGGAATTGCCGGGACGCCAACAGTTTGGATATCCTCCTTTTACCAAAATGATCCGTCTTATCGTGCGAGGTGTCGATGAGCATGCCGCGATGGCCTTCGGAGCAGATCTGGCGAACCAGTGCCGTCAGGCTCTGGGTGAACGAGTCGAAGAAGTTCGAATATTGGGGCCGGCACCTGCTCCGATTGCGAAACTTCGTGACCGCTACCGCTTTCATGTCCTGCTGATGGGAAAGGATGGGCAGTTGCTGCGAGATGCAGTGCGTGAGGTACATGAAGAAACCGGGCCGGTAGACGGCATCCAGTGGGTTGTCGACGTAGATCCGTTGAGCCTTCTCTAGGTGGTTGCTGAGGCCAGCCTGTTTTGAGGTGCTCCTGAATTGTCGGTTGCTGTCACTAACCTCAGTTTTTTCTAGTGCGGCTGGGTACTCCCGATAGAATACAGATATGAAGTATCCCGAACGTACTGATATCCCCAGAAAGCCGACGATGACCAGCCCGGTATCTCTGTTGCGAGGTTACCGGGGAATATGGAATGCGCCGCTGGAGAAGTTGGGACTGCGTACTATCCGGGACCTGCTTTTTTTCTTTCCGCGAAGCTATGAATGTACCGGTGAATTGGTGGACCTGGAGGAATTACAGGAAGAATCCGAGGTCACGGTCGTGGGAGAAATCGAAGAAACTCGGACCGGCAGAACCCGTCACGGCAAATCGATTTTTTCGATGACCGTTGGATGTGAGGGGACTCTTTTGAAGGCGACCTGGTTCAATATGCACTTTATGAAGGATAAGTATCAGGCTGGTGATCGGGTCGTTTTGTCAGGTCTGGCTAAACCGAAGGCGGATCGCTGGGAAATGACTCATCCCAGAATCTCCCTGATGGATGAAGAGACTCAGGTGCAGGGGAACGAGGTGCTGCCGGTTTACCGGTTGTCGCAGGGAATCAGTCAACCCGCAATTCGGCGATTGGTAAAGACAGCGGTGGAGGATTATGTGGAGGAACTTGAAGAGGCGATACCGGAGCTGATTCGAACACAGAAGGGAATTGGCTCGATTCACGAAGCAGTACGAGGCATTCATTTTCCCGAATCCCTGGAAGCGGTAGAACATCACCGTTTACGGTTTGTTTATCAGGAACTACTGGTTCTGCAATTGGCTCTGGCATTACGGCGGTGGCATCACAGGGTCTCTCATGAAGCTCCTGTATTGGAAACCGATGCCCGCATCCATGCTCGGATTACAGCTCGATTTCCATTTGAGCTGACAGCGGCTCAGCAACGAGTGGTGCAGGATATTTGCGACGATATGGCTTGCAGTGAACCGATGAACCGGTTGCTGCAGGGAGATGTGGGAAGTGGTAAGACGGTGGTGGCTGAGTATGCCATGCTGCTGAGTGTAGCTCACGGGCACCAGGCAGTGCTGATGGCTCCGACAGAAATCCTTGCTCAGCAGCATTACCTTACGCTCCAGGAGGATTTGAAGAATTCCCGAGTCAATATCGGGCTGTTGACCGGTTCGATGAGTGCCGGCGATCGTCGTCAGGTATTGGAGGAGTTAGCCGCTGGCGAAATTGATTTGCTGATTGGCACGCATAGTGTTGCTAATGAGGAAGTGGAGTTTAAGTCCCTGGCGTTGGTGGTAATTGATGAGCAGCATAAATTTGGTGTGCGGCAGCGAATGGCAGCTCGCAGCAATGGTCTTAATCCTCACTATCTCGTGATGTCCGCCACTCCGATTCCTCGGACTATTGCGATGGGGATGTTTGCGGATCTGGATATTTCGACGATTCGTCAGGGACCGGATCATCAGCAGCCGGTACATACGTATCTGGGAGATCCTGCAGCACGAGAGAAATGGTGGGAATTTTTTCGGCAAAAGCTTCGCGAGGGGAGGCAGGGTTACGTGATTGCCTCCACGGTGGAACGGGCTACACGGGAAGATCTTGTAAGTGTTGAAGAGATCTATGATGGATTAAAGAATCGGATTCTGTCAGATTTCAGAATCGGAATGGTCCATGGCAGGATGGCGCCGGCCGACAAGCAGGAGACGATGCGCCAGTTTCATGCCCATGAACTGGATGTGTTGGTGGCCACATCGGTGATTGAAGTCGGAGTGAATGTTCCTAACGCTTCTTTAATGACGATCGAGGATGCTCAGCAATTTGGTTTGGCTCAGTTGCATCAGCTTCGTGGGCGAGTACGACGAGGACATCACACCGGGTATGTTTGTGTATTCGGAACACCGGCCAATGACGAGGCAAAACATCGCTTGCAAGCCTTCGTGGATACGCTGGACGGATTTGAATTGGCCGAGATTGATTTTGACCTGCGTGGTCCTGGGGATTTGTTCGGCACCAGGCAGCATGGGATGCCACCGCTGCGAATTGCGGATTTGCGTCGTGATCGGTTGATCGTTGAACTGGCTCGGGATGATGCGCAAGCAATGCTCGAAAGCGACCCGGGATTACAGAGTACTGAATTAGTAAAATTGCGGAAACAGGTACTGCGACGTTATGGTCGCGTGCTGGATGTTGGAGATGTTGGTTAAAGCAGGCAGTTACGCATTGGTTGGATGTCTCCATTTGCAATAGAATAGACGAGCGACCAGATCTGTGGCGCCGGAGCATCGCTTACGTTATCTACTTCCCTTGAAACAGAATCTTATGGCTCAGCAATCCTGGAGACGAGTGTTAGGCGAGACCAGCCTGGAACGCAAGTGCCGCTTGCTGTTCGGGTTCTGGCTGACCGTCCTGATATCCGGCGCGTTCTGGGGAGTGGAAAAAGTTAGCTCGGACCTGATCATGAAAAACACGCGCAACACAGCGCGGGATGTCGTGGGGGTCGCTTTGATGAAGCCTCACTTCAATTACTGGGAGACCAGAGAAGATCGACAGGGGTTCGCCGAGTTGCTGGTCAAAGAATTGGCTCGGACAGATGGTCGGCACAATCATGAGATTATTGTGCAAGATGAGGAGTCAAAGCCCAAGCAGATTCCGAATGTGCGCATTCCGAGTAACGCTCTGGAAGTAAACATCATGAATCGGCTGGAGAAGATGTTGGATGATGAACGTCAGGCCAGGTTGGCAGAGCAGCAGCCTGAGGGCACGCCTGCTCAGGACGTACCAGACGTAGATATTGCTGAACTGTTTTCTGTAGGAGATGAAACGGACAAGCAACGTCCAGCATTTGTTGAACGTGTGGCTCGGGAAATTAACGAGTACCAGTACTACGAACCGATTCGTTGGGGAAAGACTTGTGCGATCTGTCACAGTGAACAGACTCCAGGTGTGGAAGGAGCAGGTCAGGGGACGCCGGTGGATGGAACGGAAATGCCCTTTACCGTGATCAAGGTCAAGATTCCTTACGAGGATACTCAGAATTCGATCCATAAAGCTCGGGCTATTCTGATCGCTGTGGCAATTGTCACTGTCTTCGTTGCCATGATCGCACTCTATGTCATTATTCGTCTGCTGGTTGTCAGGCCACTTAAGCACCTGCGAGACGTGAGTGATCGGATTAGCCATGGTGATTTGGAATCGCGAGCGGAGATTTCCACCGATGACGAGTTTGAGGACCTGGGTACTTCCTTTAACCGCATGGTTCGCCATCTGACTGAAGCTCAGGATGAATTGAAAAGTGTGAACGCTGACTTGGACCTTAAAGTTGACGAAATGGCTCAGCTCAATATGCAGTTGTTCGACATGAACCGTATGAAAGACGAGTTTATGGCCAACATGAGCCACGAATTACGAACGCCGCTCAATAGTATCATTGGCTTTTCTGAAGTGCTGCAGGGATTGGACGCGTTAAATGAGAAGCAACAGCGGTATGCTGCCAATATTCAGCGTTCTGGTCAGATATTGCTGGAGATGATCAACGAGATTCTTGACCTCGCCAAGATTGAAGCGGGCAAGCAGGAAATCAATCCGGTGGAAATGGATATGCATCTGGTTGCCGGAGCGCAGTGTGATTTAGTGAAGTCGCTGGTGGAAGAGAAAAACCTTTCGTTGGAAATCAAGCAGGAGATGGACAACCCTGTTGTTTATCAGGATCAGGGAAAGATTCAACAGGTCCTGACCAACCTGCTTTCCAATGCGATCAAGTTTACTCCTGAGGGTGGAAGGATCACTGTCCGGCTTGAGGATAGTAAAACGCAAGAAGGCTTTTTTCTGATTCATGTGACCGACACGGGGATTGGCATCGCCGAAGAAGATCGCGATCTGATTTTCGAAAAGTTCCGTCAGGGGAATGTGTCGAGCGGGCAGGATAATCTGACACGGGAGTATACCGGAACCGGGCTGGGACTTTCGATTGTTAAAGAAATTTGCCGAATGCTTGGTGGAGAAGTGTCTGTCGAGAGCCAGCTGGGAATTGGTTCGACCTTCACCGTACTTTTGCCTCGTGAAACAACGCCGGTCCAGCCAGAAGCGAAATCGGATATTAATCACCGCTTGGATCAGTTGACCCGTATTTCTGCTGCCTCTGGAAAAGAGAACGAGATGCAGCCATCGCAGCAGCTTGGAGCAATGACAGAGGATTTGACTGGCGAAGAGGGAAATGATGACCGTGTCCAGGAGGATTCTGATGACGAGTCACCAGATGGACAGGCCGATGTTGATTCGGTTCCCAGCAATGATATAGAGGATAGTGAGTAACAGGAAGGACGATGGAAAAGCCTCAGATACATTTATTCACCGATGGTGCCTGTAGTGGAAACCCCGGACCGGGAGGATGGGCCTATCTATTGCGTGATCTTGCCACCGGTAAGGAGAAAGAAGCTAACGGATACGATCCGGATACGACCAACAATCGTATGGAGCTTCAAGCCGTGATTGAAGGATTAGGAGCACTCAAAAAACCGTGCCAGGTCGAGTTGTTCACAGATAGCGTTTATGTAGGTAAGGGAATGCAGGAGTGGATGGCAGGCTGGAAACGCAATGGTTGGAAACGCAAGCAGAAGGGTCGGTTCGTGCCGGTCAAGAATCAGGAATTGTGGATGCAACTCGATGCTTTATTAGCATCGCACTCGGTGAAATATACTCGCGTAGCAGGACATAGCGGTCATCCGGAAAATGATCGCTGTGATGAATTGGCTGTTCAAGCGTACAAGAATCGCTAGCGAAACCTGCATCCGACCCCCCTGCTTGAGTGTGACTGGGTAGAGAGTTATATTCATGGGCGAGTCAGATCGGTAGGTTTTCAAGGATGGGGCAACAATGAATGTGCTGGTAGTTGGAAGTGGTGGTCGTGAGCACGCGCTGGCCTGGAAGATTTCTCAAAGTTCCCGCGTTAACGATGTTTTTGTTTGCCGAGGCAACGCAGGTACGGCGCTGGATGCTGTCAATGTCGATCTGGATCATAACGATTACAACGCCATGTTGCGGTTTGCCAGGCAAAACGGAGTTGGCCTGACGGTTGTCGGCCCGGAAGTACCTCTGGCTGATGGAATTGTCGATGTATTTGAGTCAGAAGGACTGAAAATCTTTGGTCCTGCTAAGCCCGCTGCTCAACTGGAAGCATCCAAGGTCTTTTGTAAAGAGATACTCAATGCAGGTAATGTACCCACGGCTGATTACTGGGCTTTTCGTGATGCTGACGTGGCGATCGAAATGATCAACGATCGCTTCCCAGGGGAATCTCCGAATACCGCCTGTCCGGTTGTGGTGAAGGCAGATGGATTGGCGGCAGGCAAAGGAGTGACTGTCTGCAGTAAAAAACATGAAGCGCTGGAAGCGATTGAGCTGATCGCGCGAGATAAAGTATTTGGTGATGCCGGAGCTGAATTTATTATCGAGGAAAAGCTGGAAGGTGAGGAAGCCAGTATTTTGGCTATCACCGATGGGCAGACCATTGTGCCGTTGCCAGCATGTCAGGATCATAAGCCAGCTTATGACGGGGACCAAGGGCCTAATACGGGTGGGATGGGAGCTTACTGTCCTGCGCCTTTGGTGACCGAAGATGATATGGCGTGGGTCGAAGAAAATGTCCTGGTACCTACCGTCCACGCTCTCAAAGCAAATGGTACTCCGTTTAAAGGAGTGCTCTATGCGGGCCTGATGAAAGGACCTCAGGGAATCAGGGTACTCGAGTACAACGTTCGATTTGGAGATCCCGAGTGTCAGCCTCTGCTGATGAGGTTAAAGTCTGATTTAGTTGATGTACTGGAAGCTGTCGCCGATGGTGATCTGGCTCGGATTGATCCTCTGCAATGGGACCCTCGCCCGACCTGCTGTGTCGTGATGGCAAGTGAAGGGTACCCGGGCAGTTATGAGAAAAATCGGATCATTCATGGGTTGGAGGATGCGGCGCAGATTAAAAACGTCAAGGTCTTTCATGCCGGAACCGGTATTGGGCCATACGGAGGAATTGTCAATATTGGTGGGCGAGTGCTGGGGGTGACGGCGATCGGAGATGATCTTCAGGCCGCTCAGGCATCAGCCTATCAAGCCGTTCAATGTATCGAGTGGCAGGGTAGTTGGTACCGAACAGATATTGCGGACAAAGCACTTTAGTCAGGGAATTCTGTCGAACAGGGGTGAGTAGAGGCGAGTAGCTGCCCAACTTTATAAATCCCTGACGAGCAGGACTGAAAATAAGCCCGAAGATTTTTTGAAAATACGTGGTTTACCCACTGTAGGGTACTACGTTCGCCTTTGGGAGGTTGATAAACTAAGGGAAATACGATTGACGGAGTGTTTTCCATAGGGATCGATTTCACCGAGAACAATCTTGGTTCGAATTGATCCGCGCTTTGTGAGCGAACTTTGCAATTGTTAATTGTGAAAAAAATCACAAAGTGTTAGAATAAACGGACCGTTTAATTGTGAAAAAAATCACAAAGTAGATTTGGCGGTTAACGCAATGCGGTACGGTTGGTCGAATTTGTGTTAATGGATCACTATTTAGCCCTTTCGGGGGCTGTGGGTAGCTGGGTGAGGGTTATCTCGGGTGGTCTGTTAGAAACATTAGTGCACATATAGTAGTAGCCCGTAGGCAAATTAACTTATGGCCGATAAAGACTTAACAATTGAAGAGATTCTGGCTCGCAGTCGAGAGCTGGATGGACAGGGGGAAGCTTCCGCTCCGGCACCCGCCGCGGAAGAGGCTCCGGCAGCGGAGGCTGCACCAGCTCCTGCCAGTGTTGATCCTTCGAAGATGTCTGTGGAAGATATGTTGGCGGCAGCTCGTGCAAGTGCGTCCGGTGAATCGGATGCCACTGCGGAGCAAGCGGAGGTTCCGGTCGAGTCACCTGCTGCGGCTGATCCTTCCAAGATGTCGGTGGCTGATATGTTGGCCGCGGCTCGTGCGAGTGCTACCGATGATTCGGGAGCTTCTGCTGATGCTCCTCCAGCCAAGGCCGCTGCGTCTGCGGCTCCTGCTGAGAAAACAGAATCTGCGGCTCCAGCTGGACCACCCGATACGGCAAGTATTCTGGCGGCAGCTCGCAAAGGGGTGCAGCGTGGTCCTCAAAGCGTAGAAGAAGCTGTAAAGACGGTCGAAGAAGAAGGTGGGAAACCAGCTGCAAAAGCGGCAGTGAAAGTACCGCCCGCTCCGCGAAAAGAAGATTTTCTGCCTCCCAAGCCAGCTCCGGTTGCTGAAGTGAGCAGTCGTCGGGGATTCTTTGCTTCGACTCTGGGTGTTCTGTTTGGAGCTCCTCTGGCTGTTGGTTTTACATCGATGGCAGTGACCAGTTTGCTTTGGGTGCTGGGGTTAGCTCGGTTTATGTTCCCGAATGTACTGACCGAACCACCAACGAAATTCAAAGTTGGATTTCCCGACACCTATGGTCCTGGGCAGGTTGAGGCCAAGTACAAGGCTCAGTTCGGTGTGTGGGTTGTCCGATTCGAGTATGAGGGCGAAGCGCAGATTTTTGCTCTTAAGTCTGTTTGTACGCACTTGGGGTGCACACCTAACTGGTTGGAGGGTGAGCAGAAATTCAAGTGCCCATGTCATGGTAGTGGTTTTTATAAGGATGGGATCAACTTTGAAGGTCCTGCTCCACGGCCACTTGAACGATATGCGATTCGTCTGGCAGATGATGGGCAATTGGAAGTGGATAAAAGTACCAAGTTCAACGAGGAATTGGGTCAGTGGGCTGATCCCAATTCTTTTGTGAGCGTTTAACTGTTAGTTTGTGGCACCTTTGAGTTTGATATAGGTTTAATTGATCAATGCCTTCACTCGGTGATATCATTCGTAACTCTCAGATATGGAAGAGTATCTTTCGGCATCCGGCCCCAGTGGATCGGCGTAACCGGATCGTCGTCATGTTGACGAACTTTTTCCTTCATCTTCACCCGGTTTCGGCGAAGAAGCAGGGGATTGCTCTGAGTTATACCTGGTGTATGGGGGGAGTTACCTTCTTTCTGTTTCTGGTAGAAACCGTAACCGGTGTGCTGCTGATGTTTTACTATCGCCCAACGATTGAATGGGCGTATGCAGACATATTGACGCTTAGAGATGCAACCTCCCTGGGGATACTGCGCGAATTACATCGGTGGGGAGCCCATGCGATGGTGATCACCGTTTGGTTGCATATGTACCGAGTGTTCCTGACGGGGAGTTACAAGCCGCCCCGGGAGTTTAACTGGGTGATAGGTGTGATACTCCTGTTGCTCACGCTGTTGCTCTCCTTTACCGGCTACTTGCTTCCCTGGGACCAGTTGGCTATCTGGGCGATTACCGTGGGATCGAATATGGCTCGTGCTACGCCGTTTCTCGGTTATGAAGGTCCGGGGGCACAGTTACTCACCGTCGGGGGCATTGATATGATCACCAATGCCTCGGATGCGCGATTCGGGCTTTTGGGTGCTCGGTTCGTGGGTGAAGAGACATTAAATCGTTTTTATGTGTTGCATTGTATCGCTATCCCGTTGGGAGTGGCCCTGCTGCTGGCTGTCCACTTCTGGCGAGTTCGTAAGGATGGCGGTATTAGTGGGCCCATGTAAATACGGTAAATACGGAATGAATCAGCAATAGTTACGTACAAGTAATGTCGGTCTGAAATTCAGCACTGGCAGTTTAGAGACAATAAAGTAAATCATGCACGGTCTAGATTACAACGAATTTCTTTCGCAGATCAGCGGGTTCCTTTGCGGGTACTACTTGCTGATCGCTGCAATGAACTGGCTGTTTGCCCTTTATCGGTGGAAGAATAAAGGGGAATCACGTTTGGCGTTGGCCTGGGCTTGTGTGGGGCTTGTGTCGCTGATATTGGCGGCTATGTCTGTGGCTGGTAATCCAGATGTCATTCGGTACATTTCCTTTAATGAAACCATCAAAGGTGGCATTGATGCTTTAATGTCGCCTACGACTTACTCGGTTGGTTCGCTTCTGATCCTGCTTGTGATGTTTCGTTACCGTGAAGTGCTGGTGCGACCGAACGTTGCCTGGCTGGGATTGAACGGCATGATGTTCTTCATGGGGCTGTCTCTGGCAGACCAGGATTTTGCTGCGATTGTCACCAAACCGGATAATGTGCCGATTGTTGGTTTGATTTTTCTGCTCGCTTTCTTCACCTGGTTGGCGACATCCAAAGCGGTTGAGAACGACAGGCGAATTGCCAATGGCGAGCTGCCTCTGGAAGCGACTGAACCAGAACGGGAAAAAGTGCTGGTATGGCCTGACCTGGTCTATACCGAATTGATCTGCATGATCGCTTTAACTGCGGTCATGCTGTTATGGGCTATTCTCCTGCAGGCTCCGTTGGAAGAGCCAGCTAGCTCGGTCAAGACGCCCAACCCTTCCAAGGCTCCCTGGTACTTTTTGGGCCTTCAGGAAATGCTGGTCTATTACGACCCGTGGATGGCTGGGGTGGTGCTGCCGAGTATGATCGTGGCCGGGTTAATGGCGATTCCCTACATTGACTTCAATAAAAAGGGTAATGGTTACTACACCATCAATGAACGTAAATTTGCCTATCTGACGTTTCAGTTTGGATTCCTGGTTCTCTGGGTGACGTTGATTATCATGGGGACGTTTTTACGAGGCCCCAACTGGAACTTCTTCGGGTTCTATGAGTACTGGGATTCACATGCGGTCGAAGCGATGAATAATGTCGACCTGTCTCAGTACTTCTGGGTTGGAATGTTGAACCAGCCGCTGCCGAAGCCGGATCCGGATGCTGCTTTTCTGACGAAGGTCCTGGTGATAGCTCAGCGCGAGTGTGTCGGCATTGTTCTGCTGATCGGATACTTTGCAATCCTGCCACCGCTGCTGGCCATGTGGGATAAAAAACGACTGTTCCAGCCAATGTACAAACGTATGGGGCTGATTCGTTATATGGTGATGACCAACTTGATGCTTTGGATGGCATTGTTACCTATTAAGATGCTGGCCCGGTGGGTCTTTAGCATGAAATATTTCATCGCCATACCTGAGTACTTTATTAACTTCTAGCGAATCGGAGCTGCGACGATAGTCGGAGTCTGGTTTGAACAGACAGAGATAGATTTTCAACTGCAACAGAAAGCAGAAGTAGACGAACGATGCCTGCAACTGACAAGACAGTACGCGACATTAAGAAACTGCACGTGGTATTCGCCGTCACGTCGGTAATCTTGGTGTTCTCCACCGTTTGGATGTTCTGGAAAGATCATGACCGTCCATGGAAAGCCTACCAGAAGGAAGCTCGGGCTATTGACCGGAAGGTGAGTGAGTGGCGGTTGATGGAAACTCAAACGGCCGACGTGTTGACTCGGTTGAAAGAGGCTCGCAATGCATTGCAAGCCGCTCGGTCCAGTAATACCGATGGTGCCGAGGCAGTGGATCGATTTATAGCATTTCTCAACGACACAGCTTCGTTACAGCCGAATCCTCCAGAACATCCGGGCAACGGGGCGACGGAAATGGAGAGAGTGATTGATGTCGAGGCCATTGAGAAAGTGCGTGATGCATGGTTCGAAGGTAAGGGGGAAACCGAGGCTCTGATCGAAGCTCGGGATGCAGTGGCCTCAGCAATCGCCGAACAGATTCGGTTGCTCAAGGCAGTGGAAGATAAGATTCTGGCCAATACAAAATTCAAGCGGGCAGATCGGGACGAGAAATCCTCGCAGGTAGGCATTGCTTTCGGAAAGGGTGCTTCGCTGGATGAGCAGAACAAGCTCAAGGAAGAGTTGCGTGTAATTCTGGAAGATGAAAAAAATGGTCTGAATTCACTGGAAGTCAAGTACGAAAAGGCAACGCATTTTCGTCGCCAGCTAGTAGCCATCGGGAATGAATTCCAGGCCGGCGTTCAGGAAGCTCAAAAATCGCTGGATGAGATCAACGCAGATAAAGTGCGTCTCAATGATGCGATCAAGAACAACCATTCGGCTTTCTTGGAAGGCAATTGGCTGGGGAAAGCATGGTTGGAGCTGGCAATTCTTGATGCATTCAACGGTCCACTCGATATTGATAACTTGTGGAGTGACGATCTTGAACAGGATTATAATTTCAAGAAGGTTCGTCGTTTTGACCGGTGTACCACCTGTCATCAGATGATGGAAAAGTCGTTGCCGGGACAGGCAAACGAGCCGGGATTTGTATCCCAGCGGACCATCGAGATCGTTTTGTCCGTACCAGCGGTTGCTGTGAAGGCAACGCAGGAGGGAGAGGCGACACCCGAAGTGGTGCCGGCTCCGTTGACTGTCGATGAGCGTCAGGAGTTTCTTGCAGAGAAAGGGTATGGGCTCAGGTTCTCGCCAACGGGTCTCTACAGTCCTGACGATGTAACGATTTCCTTTGTTGCTCCTCATTCAGCGGCAAAGAAAGCAGAAATTGTTGAGGCACTGAATCTGGACGAATCGTTCTCGGGTGAAGAAATTCTCAAATCGTTGCTTCAGCCGGAAAATGATGCCAGTCCTGTGAAGAACAGTACTTTGGCACAGCACACCCGGCAAGGGTTGGAAATTGGTGACGTGATCATCAGTATCGATGGTGATCCTGTAAATCATCCTGACGTCGTGGCAGCTCGGCTCATCGACGCACAGCAGGATGCATCCAAGACAGAGATTAGATTGCTTGTCCGTCGTGGTATCGGTCAGCCATTTGCCAGTCATCCTCGCCTTGATCTCTTTGTGGGATCATTGAGTCCTCATAAAGTTGCAGACTTTGCCTGCACAATCTGTCATGAAGGGCAGGGAAGTGCGACCGAATTCAAGTGGGCATCGCACATGCCTGACAGTGAACTCGATCGGAAACGTTGGATGAATGAGCATGGTTGGTTTGACAATCATCACTGGATTTATCCTCAGTTGCCAAAGCGATTTATCGAATCGACCTGTTTGAAATGTCATCATGATGTTACTGAGCTGGAACCAAGCCAGCGATTCCCGCAGGCTCCTGCTCCCAAGGTAGTCCAGGGTTACAACACCATCATGAAATTTGGCTGTTATGGCTGTCATGACATCAATGGGTTTGCTGGTGCGGATAAACGTGTCGGTCCAGACTTGCGATTGGAACCAAACTACTTTGCAGCCGCTTTGCAATTGCAGGGACAGGCTGGCTTTAGCGAGCTGGGAGCCAAGGCTCACCAGCTGGCAGATCAGCTGGCTGCTCATCCGGAAGATACTCAGGCTCGTTACGAGTTGGTTGATGTGTTAAAGGCGGATAGTGCAGCCGAGTCACCCAGGCTGGACGTCACAGAGAGTGCTCGACTGACCAGTGTCCTGGCTGATATTGAAGCGCCTGGATCATTGCGAAAACCAGGGCCAAGTCTGCGGTATGTTGCCAGCAAAAATGGTGACCGGTTTCTTTATGACTGGATTGCGAATCCGCAGAATTTCCGACCAAGCAGTCGCATGCCGAAGTTCTTTAAGCTGTATTCGCACTTTGGTTCGAATACAACAGATGAAGCGGCTACCCGGTTTGAAAAGGTTGAAATTCTGGGGATGGTCGAGTACCTGAAAGCGTATTCACAGGATTATGAGTACCTCTCGCCTCAAGAAGGTGTCACGGGTGATGCTGCTCGAGGAAAAATCGCATTTCAGGAGCGGGGTTGTCTGGCTTGTCACAGTCACAACGATCCGGAATTGGCAGAGATCGAGAAATTCCGCAATGCTGATACATTTGTACAGGGCCCTGATCTTTCACAGTTGGGCGGTAAATTCAAAGGGTTTGCCGATGCTGACAAGTGGCTTTACAGCTGGATCAAAGAACCAACAAAATATCATGCTCGGACCGTTATGCCGGACCTGTTTATTGATGTAGAAGTCATCAAGGATGCGGACGGAAATGAAACCGTAGTTGATCCCGCACTGGATATCGTGACCTATCTTCTGGGAGAAGGTCAGGACTGGCAAGTTGCCGATAGTGGTTTGTCATTGAAGGCCGTACAGGAAGGTGGAAGTCTGAATCAGTCGATGGAAGCATTGCTGCGAGTAAACCTGACGGACTCCTTCTACCAGGCTGTGGCAGAAGAGTATGCAGGATTTGGTATTCCTGCAGGAGCGACCGGTATTAAAGTGGCGGAAGAAGAACTGCGACGTGAGGACACTTCCGCTCCATTGGATATCGATACCAAACTGATTTATATCGGCCGCAAAGCGTTAGGCAAGTATGGGTGCTACGGTTGTCACGACATCCCGGGTTTTGAGGATGCGAAACCAATTGGTGCCGGCCTGGCAGATTGGGGGCGTAAGGATCCTTCCAAGCTGGCCTTTGAGCATGTGGGAGAATACCTCGATGGGCATCATGGCCACGGACATGGTGAAGATGAACATGCTGACGAAGCGCACGATGATCATGGAGATGGTGGCAATGTGCGTTCGAGTCGCTATGACGACAACCTGGATGATTACTATCATCATCAGTTGCACGCCCATAACCGGATCGGCTTTATTTATCAAAAACTGCGCGAGCCTCGTTCGTTTGATTACCACAAGACAGACGGAATTCGATATAACGATCGGCTCCGAATGCCCCAGTTCCCATTCAGTACAGCAGATCGCGAAGCGGTAATGACATTTGTACTGGGATTGGTGGCTGATCCTCCACGTTCCAAATACCTCTATCAGCCAGACGCTCGAACCAGAGCATTGATTGAGGGCAAGCAGGTCATCGACAAATACAATTGTGCTGGCTGTCATGTCCTGGAAGCTGAAAAGTGGACATTGGATATGACTGAAGACCAGTTATCAAAGGTGCTTGCACAGCACGTGGACCTGACGAAAGAATATCCATTTTTGGTTCCGTCCTTTGGTCAGGAAGAGATAGATGCTGCCAGCCAAGCCGATGATCGTGGTCGAACGGTGGCCACGATTGAGGGAATGCCGACAGTTGGGAATGCCGGATTGGCTTCTGCTACGGATGCCGAGTTTAGTGATCCGATCGATGAGTATTTAGAGGATCCGTTCAAGCTGAGTGGGATTGGAGAACTGCAATTCCAGCTTTGGGCTCCCAGCCCACTCAAAGGTGGAGTCGCCGCTTCCGGATCCAACGTCTCACGGATTCAACCTGCTGCGGTTGCCAACCGCGCAGTTGCTCAGGGTGGTGCGTTGTCCAGATATCTGTTGCCGTATGTCACACAACGCGAAAAGCTGTCGAATCCACAGGCCAAGGGATCAGAAAGCTGGGCCTGGGTTGCTCCGCCGCTGGTTGGTCAGGGAGCGAAGGTTCAGAACCAGTGGTTTCATGACTTCCTGTTGGAGCCCTACCGTATACGTCCGGCCGTTGTGCTGCGAATGCCGAAGTTTAATATGTCGAGTGAAGAAGCGACGAAGATCGTGAATTATTTTGCAGCTCGGGATAACGCGACCTACCCCTATGAATATGACCACCGGGTAAACGGTGATCATTTAGCAGAGGCGGACGTGTCCTACGTTCAGCAAAATGAAGGTGCTCAGCCTGGTGATCGTCTGGCCGACGCAATGCAGATTGTTGTCAGCCAGGATTACTGTGTGAAGTGTCACGCGGTGGCAGATTTCACGCCTGGTGGCACCGCCAAGGGACTGGCTCCGGATCTCGGTCTGGTGCACAAGCGATTGCGAGCAGATTTTGTGAAGCGTTGGATTGCCAAGCCAAATGCAATTCTTCCCTACACAGCCATGCCTGTGATTGTACCTTACGACAGTTCTCAGGAGCACTTGGGTGCTGTTCAGACTCAGAAGCTATTCCACGGGAGTAGTCCTGAGACGCTGGACGCGCTGGTGGACCTGTTAATGAATTTTGATAACTATGCCAAAGAGCGTGCCTCGATCACCAAATTGGTGGACGATGCGAAAGCGGCCAAGGAAGCGGAGGCAGCAGCGGCTGCAGCTGCGGCAGCCGCCTCGGAGGAGTAGAAAACTAACCCCCTAACCGGACTCAGGCCATTACGATTCCGCCTGTGTCCTCCCGCCTGAAATATAATTCTGCCTTCGGGCAGGTGCCAGTTCAGGACGAGCTGGATTTATTTTGCGACCCCACCAATGATTGGTATAGGGTTCGTGGAATCGGAGAAAAGAATGATGAAATACTTACATACATTGGCGTTGGCCTTAACGACCGTTGCACTTGTATCCAGTTCGAGCATGGCTCAGGGCTGGGGGCATTTGAAATTCAAGTTCACTTATGGTGGCGAGTATAAAGCTCCTGCGAAGATCGCAGTCACACGCGACGCAGCACTTTGCGGTAAATTTGGTCTGGTAGATGAATCACTGGTGGTGAATCCGGAAAACAAAGGGATTGCCAATGTGATCGTGTTCTATCGCGATCGCACACCGGCGAAGATTCATCCATCTTACAACCAGATGGTGAAGGTTCCTGTTGTTGTGGATAACATCAAATGCCGCTTCGAGCCTCGCGTGACGGCAGTTTGGACCGAGCGAAAGATTGATTTAAAGAATAGTGATCCGGTGGGGCACAATGTCAAAGTGGACACATTCTTTAATCCAGTGATCAATCCGATTATTCCAGCTGGAGCGAAGATTACTCAGACTTACGCCATGGAAGAACGTCTGCCGACCAAGATCAGCTGCTCGATCCATCCCTGGATGACAGGCTGGATTGTCGTGCGTAACGATCCTTATGTGGGTGTGAGTGATAAAGACGGAAATCTTGAAATCAAAAACCTGCCTGAGGGCGAGTTTGAATTTCAGATCTGGCAGGAAAAGGCTGGTTACATTCAGCAGGTTACTCAGGATGGTAAGACCGTCGAGTGGGCTCGTGGTCGGGTCAAAATCAAGATTGAAGATGGTAAGACCACCGACTTCGGAACTATCGTTATTGGTGCAGATCAGTTTAAGTAATTCCGTTTTTAAGTTTTGAATTCCTTGAGTGTCTGGAAATTGAAAATGAAACTGACGACTAGATTTTTTCAACTCGCCTTGATCATCGTGATACCCTGCCTGTTGGGTTGCCGACGTGAGCTTCCTGGTGACATTGGTCGTACCAATACGATCAATGTAGAAGAAGTATCACGTAGTTTTCAGATGCAGGCCGGCGGAGGCGTTGGCTCGCAGGCTGCGTTGCCAGAGCCGACAGGGTTTGGCAATATCACCGGTAAGATTACGGTCGACGGTTCGATCGATACTTCCAAATTTGTGAATTATGCGGTGAACAAGGACGCCAATGTCTGTAGCGCAGAGCCTAATCGTCGAGTGCAGGTCAATAATGGTGGATTGCACTGGGGGCTGCTGTTTTATGACGGAGATTTCAAAGCAGGCGATGATAAGTGGGACCATCCTGAATACCAGGCGGAGGCCACGGCGGTACTGGATGGTGACCTCGCTTTTGACCAGAAAGCCTGTATCTTTCTGTCTCGTATAAAAGGGATGCGAACCGGACAGACGCTGAAAATCCTTAACAGTGATCCGGTGGGACATAACGCCAAGCTTGACGGTCTGACGTCTGCCAACCTGCAAATCGGAGCGGGCGCTTCGGTGGACTACAAGCCGGGTTTTCAGGAATCAAAGCCATTTGGTGTTTCCTGCAGTGCTCATCCATGGATGGGTGCTTACGTCATTGTGCGGGATAATTCGTTGTTTGCTGTCAGCGGAGAAGACGGGACCTTTGAGATCCGTAATGTTCCTTCCGGAGTTTCCTTGCCATTCAAGTTTTGGCATGAAGTGATTCCGTCAGGTTCCTTCGCGATCACGATTAACGGTGAAGCAGTCAATTTAAGTCGTGGAGGTTTCGAGTTGCCGGCTCTTGAGCCAGGGCAGGATCTGGACCTCCAAATTACCATTAACGCAGATGAATTTAACAATGCGTTGTAAACCAAATCAAACCATGAACTCAGTTTCAAATAAAGCAATTGCAAAAATGAAACTACGACAATCAATCAAAGTGATGGGTGTATCAGCCTGGGGGGCATCAGCCTCTTTGCTGTTAGCCTGTTTGTGCATGCTTACCGGTTGTAATTCGAAGCCCGCAGCGTTTCAGGTAAATGAAGCCTATATCCGAGCGGTCGAATATAAGGCAGACGTTACCAAGCCTCAGATGCGTGACGCATCGACCAGGTTATCGACGGCACAGATCAAGAATGTGTCTGAAGTTTTGGAGGGTCTGTTCGGGACGCCTGATAAACCGAATCTTCCAGGCGGTGTGGGGCTGGAGAGTTTTCTCAGTATGCGAAAGCTGAGTGTCGCAGCAGGCCCTGTGATCTATACCGGGGATGATCAAAACAGCAACGGTCTGGAAAGTGGACTTTATCGTCGGCATTGTGCTCATTGTCATGGTGTTACCGGTGACGGACACGGTCCGACGGCTCAATTTCTGAATCCTTATCCTCGTGATTATCGTAAGGGGCAGTTCAAGTTTAAGCTGACCGATGCAGATGGTGCCTTCAAAAAGCCATCAAAGAAAGATTTGAATCATGTCTTGATGGAAGGTATTCCCGGAACGTCGATGCCCAGTTTCCGAGTGCTCACCGAGCCGGAGCGTAGTTCGATCATTGACTATGTCGTCTATCTGGCGATCCGAGGGCAGACGGAGCGAGCATTGATCGATGCCGCCTACCTGCTTGCCAGTGATAACAGCGAGATTCCAGATAACCCGAATAAGCTTCTGGTGCGGTTTGACAGTGATGAAGCCAGTAATGATTTGGACTATGTCAGAGAACTGCTGACTCCAGTTGTGCTTCCCTGGACCAACAATGGGACTGGCTCGGTTCAGCGAACAATCGAAGAAGCTCCTGCAGGCTGGAATTCAGCCGAGAGTGTTGAGCGGGGACGTCAGTTGTTTTTCCAGTCCAAGGCAAACTGTTTCAGCTGCCATGGTCAGACTGGAGTTGGTGACGGACAGACAAACCTGTTTGATAACTGGACGGTTGAACATTTGGGCAACAAGCCTGGCGATGCCGCAGGATCAGGTCCGGATGGAGAGATTGCTGGGATTCCTGAGTATTTTTATCACAACGAACTTGCTCAGATTGGTGTCGTCCCACCTCGTAACCTGAAGCCCAGAAATCTGCGGTTGGGTAATTACCGGGGGGGGCGGCGACCGATTGATATTTACCAGCGAATTACTGGTGGTATTGAAGGTACTCCGATGCCTGGTAACACCAAGTTGACTCAGGAAGAAGGTTGGTCGCTGGTGGCGTATGTCATGAGTTTGCCATACGAAGCGGTGAGTCGTCCGAAGACTGCTCCTGTATTTCAGGGTGTCGGGACAAGCAAGTAAGAACTTACAAATTACGCAACAACGTTGCATTAATTAGATTTTTGGGAGAATAACAGTGGGACGGTTTTGGAGCCTACTTTTCCTGTTGGTACCAGTACTGGGAGTCGCAGTCTTTGTGTTTGCTGTGGTCCCCGGTGGTGTCTTCGATAATCACTGGTTGCCCGAAGATATCAGTCAGCATGGTAAGGTGATTGACGACCTGTTTATGTTTATTCTGTATTTAACAGGAGCTATTTTCATTGGAACTGGAGCGGCATTGTTCTGGTTTTGCTGGAAATATGATGCAGAGAAAAATCCTGAGCCAGTGAAATATAGTCATGGTTCCCATACTCTGGAAATCATCTGGTCCATTCTGCCAGCCGCAACATTGTTGTTTATTTCCATCTCTCAGATGGATGCTTGGGCAGAAAACAAAATGGCTTATCCGACGAAAGCCAATGGTGAAAAGAAGCCTGCGTTGGCATTGGTTACCGGCCGCCAATTTGGATGGCGAATTCAGTATGCCGGCCCCGACGAAGTCATTGGAACGGAAGATGATTTGCATGTCGTCAATGAATTGCATATCCCGGTCAACGAAGAGATTGTATTGCGAATCCAGACGGAAGATGTCTTACACAGCTTCTTCCTGCCGAATGTTCGTATCAAGCAGGACGTTGTTCCCGGGATGCAACAGCATCTCTGGTTCCAGACCAAAAAGACCGGCACTTATGACATTGTGTGCGCCGAACTGTGTGGGTGGGGTCACTACAAAATGCGAGGTCGTCTGATTGTTGAGTCAGAAGACGACTTTAAAGCATGGTACGCCAGTGCAGTTCAGGAACAAAATCGTACATCCCTCAACGCTGACAGCGACGACTAGGAAATAGTGAGACAATGAGCACTTCTTCTGCAGCATCACACGGGCACGGACATGGACATGGTGGAGGCATGAGCCTCGGTCATTTCATCTCAACCTATGTGTTCTCTAAAGACCACAAGATGATCGGATTGCAGTTTCTGTTTACGACGCTGCTGTGGTTTATCGTAGGTGGGTTACTGGCATTAGGTATTCGTTGGCAATTGGCTTACCCCTGGGATGATATGCCGGTTATCGGAGGACGACTGTTTTCCGCAGAAGGTGGTCAGATTTCGCCCGAGTTTTACACCACGCTGTTTACGATGCATGCGACGGTGATGATCTTTTTTGTGATTATCCCTATTCTGTCGGGGGCCTTTGGTAACTATCTGATCCCGCTTATGATCGGGGCCGACGACATGGCCTTTCCGACGCTTAACATGCTGAGTTACTGGTTTCTGTGGCCAGCTTTCATCTGTATCGGAATCAGTTTCCTTTCACCTCCGCACGGCGCGGGGGATGGCTGGACCAGCTATCCGCCTTTGTCGAGTGTCGAGTCTGCAGCTCCTGCCAGCGGTATGCCACAGACCTGGTGGCTTATCGGTGTCACACTGGTCGGGATATCCTCGATGATGGGGTCGGTGAACTACATGACGACAATCATCCAGATGCGAGCGCCAGGACTGTCGATGTTTCGATTGCCGCTGACGATCTGGGGGATGTTCATCACGGCTATCCTGCAGGCGTTTGCTCTGCCCGTATTAACGGCGGGTGGATTCATGCAGGTTCTGGATCGTGTGATCGGTACCGGCTTTTTCGTTCCGGAAGGCTTGGTGGTCAATAATGCGGATGCATTAAGTGGTGGAGGGCAACCTCTATTATGGCAACACCTGTTCTGGTTTTATTCACATCCGGCGGTGTACATCATGATCCTGCCTGCGATGGGTATGGTTTCAGATATACTTTCCTGTTTCGCCCGGAAGCCGATTTTCGGATATAAGCCGATGGTGTACTCCATCTCCGGGATTGCCGGGCTCGGCTTTATCGTCTGGGGTCACCATATGTTTGTGTCCGGTATGAATCCGATGCTGGGAATGACATTTATGGTCTCTACCATGATGATTGCATTGCCATCGGCGGTGAAGGTTTTCAACTGGCTGGGTACGATTTGGGGAGGCAAGATTGAGTTTACAACTCCGATGCTATTCGCCCTGTCGTTTATCTCCATGTTCGTGATTGGTGGTCTGTCTGGAATTTTCATGGCTGCTACATCTGTCGATATTTTCATTCATGACACCTACTACATTGTGGCTCATTTCCATTATGTGCTCTTCTGTGGAACTGCCATGGCCGTACTGGGAGCGATTTACTTCTGGTTCCCGAAAATGTTTGGACGGTCGATGAATGAAACGGCTGGTAAGTGGCACTTTTTCCTGACATTCGTGTTCATGAACGGAACCTTTTACCTGATGCACCTGCTCGGAGCCGTTGGTTTCCCTCGTCGTTTGGCGGATCCATACCACTACGAGACATTCAAGCATCTGCAGCCGATGAATCAATTTATTACCTGGTGTGCAATCGGTATGGTTGCTGTTCAGATTATTTTCGCGATTAACTTTTTCTACAGCATTTTTTATGGTCCTAAAGTGGGCCGGAACCCATGGCGTGCCAATGGGCTTGAGTGGTTTGCACCAAGTCCGCCTGTGGGACACGGAAACTTTGATGCACAGCCCATTGTGTATCGCGGGCCTTATGAATATGGTTCCCCTGAAGTTGACACCGACTTTTATCCTCAGACTCAGCCGCCACCGGATGGTGTGCAACCGTCTGACGATAGTCATTAGTTGATTCAGAGGAATTCCAAAGAACAACGAGGTGATTGTGGTTGAATTTCATCTACCATGACCGCGGAAGGTAAGAAACAGTGACTACGCATGTCGAGACAATCGATGAGCCGGTCAGGCAGCAGCAACCTTCGAGTCGCTGGCCCAAACCGGTAGCCGCCCTGATTTCTTTCCTCACATTTCCGCTGATTTTCGTGGGTGGCCTGGTCACCACGACAGACGCGGGAATGGCCGTGCCGGACTGGCCGACAACCTATGGATACAACATGTTTTTGTATCCTTGGTACACCTGGTTTTTCGGACCATGGGATGTGTTCATCGAACATGGTCATCGGATGCTGGGAGCGTTGGTTGGATTGGCAACCATTGCATTGGTGATCATTGTCTTCCGCAAGGATGACAGACCATGGATGCGAAAGTTGGTAGTGATTGCACTGCTGGCAGTCGTTGCACAAGGGATGTTGGGCGGTTTACGCGTCACGCAAAACAATGTGCAGCTGGCCATGGTGCATGGCTGCTTTGGTCAACTGTTTTTCGCTTTGACAGCGGTCATCCTCACGACCTTTTCGAGGTTTTGGGGGAATCCGGTGGCGGAGTGCCAGGCAGAGGCTGAAACAGTTCGATCACAACTGGCAAAGCCGTTGCGATTAGCATTGATCACTACGGTGCTGGTTTACCTCCAGGTGGTATTGGGAGCGTTGATTCGTCACATTCCAGTGACAGCATCAACCCAAACCTTTTCCACGCTCGTGATTTTTCATGTAGCGATGGCACTGGTGGTGATTGGACATATTGTGGCGATTGCCCTGAGTTTGCGAAAACGCAAGGCACTCGCTCCGGCCGTTGGTCGGTATGGAAAATGGCTGACTTGTCTGGTTCTGCTTCAGGTGGGACTCGGACTTGGTACCTGGGTGTTGAAATATGGGTTCCCGATGGGACTTGGTGAAAACAGGTTCTTTGCCAATCATCTGGTAACAACATATGGATGGTGGCAGGAACATATTACCACTGCCCATGTTGCCATTGGTGCACTCCTGTTTACCAATTGTGTACTGTTAACAACTCGGTTATTCCGTCTCCGTTTTGAAGTCGGAGTTGAAAAGGTGCGAGTTGAGGCAGACACGACTTAAGAAAACGAACAACATAACATTTACTAATAAACTGATTGCTCCCGCGGGAAACTGAATTACCGTTGGTTGACAGAAAGACAGGTCCAATGAGCGCAAGTGTTCTGACATACGACGAGCAGGCCGAAAGCCAGCGTGCGCGTTTGTCCGACTATGTCGAGTTGACCAAACCACGGATTTCGATCATGGTCATGGTGACCGTAGCGATCACTGCATGTATCGCTCGTCATGGCCAACCCGACTTCCTGGTAATCATTCATGCTTTGGTCGGTACGATGCTGACAGCTGCCAGCGCCAGTGCCATGAACCAGTGGATGGAACGGCGACTGGACAGCCGTATGCCGCGGACAGAAAACCGCCCCATTCCGGCAGGTAGAATCAGTGGCCAACAGGTTCTGTTCCTGGTTTTTGCCTCGCTCGTAGTCGGAGCACTCTATCTAGCCGTAATGGTAAATCCACTCACCTCGGCCCTGTCGGTTGTCACTTGGGTGATTTACGTCGCCCTCTACACGCCCATGAAGACTCGGACACCGCTGAATACAGCTGTCGGAGCGGTTTCCGGAGCTTTGCCGGTCCTGATGGGCTGGGCAGCGGTCGAAGGAGACTGGACAGATGCTCGTTGGGCAGCGCTGTTTCTGATGGTGTTCTTTTGGCAGTTTCCCCATTTTATGGCGATTGCCTATCTGTACCGTCAACAGTATGAACAGGTAGGTATGAAGATGTGGACGGTGGTGGATCCCAGTCAGCGGCGGTCGGGTATTGAAGCTGTTGTCGGTGCATTGGCTGTCCTGCCAGTGAGCATGGCCACGATTGGCGCGGTCCCTGACAGCCGTGTCCAGCTGGTGATTGTTTTTGCACTGGGAGTTTTCCAGCTGGTCTATGCCATCCGGTACTGTATGAATGCGAATGAAACAACGGCACGTAAGTTATTGCGAGCCAGTTTAATATATCTGCCTCTGGTTTTGTTTACTTTGTTAAGCCTGCCGATGGCCGGTTAATTGAGAATTGAAATGAATTGGAACCTACCGGTTCCAACGATAAATGACCTCACAGTCGAAATAGTAATATGAGCGAACACGAAGATCACCACGACGAACATGTTCATGACGATCATCATGGACACATTCAGTTGGAATATGAGGATGCACTACCTATTAACAATGGTAAGGTATGCCTCTGGCTGTTTCTGTCGACCGAAATTATGTTTTTTGCCGGTCTGATTGGTACTTATATTGTTTTGCGGTTTGGAGCACCGGCAGGTACTTGGCCGCGCCCGCACGATGTACACGTCAGTGAAATTCTGGGAACGATCAATACATTCATTCTGATTCTTTCCAGCTTCACAGTCGTGCTCACATTGGAAGCAACAAAAAGGAATGATGCTGGTAAAGCGAAGTCCTATCTGGCGTTTACCTTTCTCTGTGGCTGTGCTTTTCTGGGGATAAAGATGGTGGAGTATGCCGGGAAGTTCGAGCACGGTATTCATCCTCGACCTGGTGGTATCAGTTTGATGTATGAGCAGGCAGATGTTAATTATCTGCGGGATTTACGCAAGACGCTGACCGATGCGGGAGCGATTCCCAAGGCGGCCATAAGTGATGATGCGGAGGAAGCTGCGGCGCAGGTTCCTGATACGACCGAGGTTGCTGTAGTACAACAGGATCCCGGACATCCGCTGTTGGAGACATTTTTACATCAGTCAGTTCAATGGGCCGAGTATGTCATCGGTCGAGTACCTAATACGCAAATGAATCCGAACGTGGATGGTCTCAATCATCGTGATGTGCTGATTTCGGTTTCTCAGGAGATTTATCCGCTGGATCGTCGCTATGGTCAGCTGACCGAAGAGACGCATCATGCGGAACAGCACTATATCGAGTCCCGACTGGAAGCATTGCCGGAATTGGTTGCTGCTGCGGGGGAGAATAATGATGTTCTCAACATGCTGGCCTATGAAAAGACAATTCTGGAAGCACGGCAGAGTTTTCTGGGAGAACACGGCCATGATCACGAGGGGGAAGAAGCGGGTGGCAGCCACCATGGTGGGCTCAACGCTGAATTACGTGAATTGAATTCAAGTGTGATTCTTCCCATGCATATTCCCAGTGGTAACATGTTTGCCGCAACCTACTTTTTGCTGACAGGGTTTCACGCCTTGCATGTGATTGTGGGATTGATTCTGTTTGCTTTTCCCATGTTCTGGACCCTGGATAAATCGCGATCCAACTACATCGAAAATGCCGGTTTGTACTGGCACTTTGTTGACCTTGTCTGGATCTTCCTGTTCCCGTTGTTCTACCTTTTCTAATACCCGGAGTGATTTACTCTTTACCAATTTGTAAAATTGCTGAGTGAAAGTAATACCATGAGTGACCACGACGTAAATGCTGACCATCATCCTGATCATGGAGATCATGGAGATCATGATCATGGTGGAACCTATATCAAAGTCTTTATTGGCCTGCTGATCTGCACAGCCATTTCTACCTTGATCGGTACGCTGATTTCCAAAGGTGTCTTTGAAGGAAATGAATTGAGTGGTTGGGGAATCATGATTACCGTTTCCTGTGTCAAAGCACTCCTGGTGATCTCATTTTTCATGCACTTGAAGTGGGAAGTTGGTAACTGGAAATGGATGCTTACCATCCCTGCATCGTTGATGAGTCTGTTTTTGATTTTGATGCTTGTTCCCGATATTGGCTTGAGAACGAATCATTACACAGATGAACGTGCAGATCGTGCTGCTTATGACATCCCCTTGAATGACGCATCGTTGTTAGGGGCTGATGATCATCTTCATGTGGAAGGTGACGGGCATGCTGAAAACGAGGATGCTCACTAGGCTCGCAAGCAGGTAGCCACGTGTTACAGCGAGGCCACCGTATCGGGACGTTTCCGTTATGTCGGAACTATCGGCCATTCAGTTTCAGGACCTGTCATTCCGGTATGGCGAGCGTCAGGCGTTGCAACGAGTTTCCTTTGATGTTCAGGCAGGTGAACTGTTTAGTCTGCTTGGTCCCAATGGAAGTGGGAAAACGACGCTTTTCCGTTTGCTCTCCACTCTGATTCCACCCCAGCAGGGTAATCTGCTAGTATTCGGCAATGATGTGCGTTCGGCTGCCGAGGCGGTCCGCCATGATTTAGGTGTCGTCTTTCAGGCTCCAGGACTCGACGGTAAGCTTACCGCGCAGGAAAACCTGCAGGTTCAATCGGTTCTCTACGGACTCAGCAAGACCAAGGCGGACGCTCGGATTAAAGAAGTCAGTGATCAGTTGGGAATTGCAGATCGATTACATGATCAGGTGGATGAACTATCCGGAGGGTTGCGACGAAGAGTCGAATTGACCAAGAGTCTGCTGCATCGCCCTCGTCTGTTAATCATGGATGAGCCCACCACGGGGTTGGACCCATCGGCTCGCAGCGATGTCTGGAACTACATTGGGCAGTTGCAGCAATCGACAGGAATGACTGTTTTTATGACCACACATCTGCTTGAGGAAGCAGATCGTGCGGATCGAATTGCGATTCTCAACGAAGGCGAGTTGGTCGCCCTTGATCAACCTGAAAGCCTGCGATCAGCCTTGGGGGGGGACGTGATCACGATTGCGGCCCGAGAACCTGAGACGCTTTCGCGGTTGTTGCAGGATGAGCTTTCTCTGGAGCCCCAGTTGGTTGACGGAGTGATCCGCATTTCAGGCCAATTGGATGCGTCGTTGGTATCCGATATTCACCAGAAATACTCGCAGCACATTCAACAGATCTCGGTGGGAAAACCAAGTCTCGAAGATGTGTTTATCACTCGTACCGGGCATCGTTTCTGGGGGAGTTCCTACAATGGCGCGTGAGGTGGCACACGTTTCGTTCGTACGGGTGACTCAGAGTCTGGCCTGGCGGGAACTGGTTCGTTTCTTTCGCCAGCGTAATCGGGTAATCGGAGCTATTGGAACTCCGTTGTTCATGTGGTTGCTGTTTGGATTCGGATTGGATCGCAGTTTTACCGTGTCGATGTCCAGTGAGCCTGGAACCAGTTTTTTGGAGTATTACTTTCCTGGGTCGTTAGTGTTGATTCTCATGTTCACGGCAATCTATACCACGATTTCGGTGATTGAAGATCGGCAGGCCGGGTTTTTGCAGGGTGTTTTGGTCGCTCCTGTTTCCCGTTCTTCGATGGTGGCCGGTAAAGTACTAGGGGGCAGTCTGATTGCCCTGCTACAGGGAATCTTATTTCTGGGAGCTACTCTGTTTCTGGATATCAGCTGGTCGTGGGGGCAGTTCGGGGCCTTGATCGGTGTGCTCTTTCTTGCTTCCATGATGATGACCTGTGTCGGTTTTTCGTTTGCTTGGAAGATGGAATCGACGCAGGGATTTCACGCCATCATGAACCTGGTTTTGATGCCGATGTGGTTACTGTCAGGCGCGTTTTTTCCGGTGCCGATTTCAGGGACTGGGCAGGTCAGCCAGGAACTATTGCACTGGGGCATGAAGGTCAATCCGCTGACACATGTAGTCGCACTGGTCAGAAATCTGCTTTATGAAGCTCCCTTGTCGGAAAAAGCCTTCTGGGAGCCTCTGCCAGGTACAAGTATATTGGTAATAGTAGTAGCTACATTCCTCTTTTTTGTGTGGGCACTTCAAGTTTGTAAACGACGTACTTCGGGCGATCTAAAATGAGTAGAGCAGCAGGATTTTTTCTTGGATTGATGTTGGTAGTTGGCGGCGCGTTGTTGCTTTGGAAACTGCAGTCACGATCTTCTGATCAAGCTGGCGACGGGGAAGTGGTTGCAGATCCGGACTGGAGGCCGCGTATCAGTCCAGCAGATTATAAGACGGGTGATGGAGAGCCCTGGATCAGAGATTTCGAACTTGTGGATCAGCAGGGAGAAGCCTTTCGGTCGGACGAGTTAAAAGGGAAAGTCTGGGTGGCGAGTTTCTTTTTTTCATCCTGCCCATCAACCTGTGTTCAGCAGAATCGGGAGGTGCAGTCGTTGCACGAAGTATGGGCTCGTAAAGGTGTGAAGTTCGTGAGCATCACTTGTGACGCTGAGAATGATACTCCCGTTCGACTTCACGAGTATTCTCAGAAGTTTACGACGGACCACGAAAACTGGAAGTTTCTTTCCGGTGACGGTGATTACATCAATCGCATTGGTTCTGATTTTTTCCGAGTCGCCGTTGGCCCGCGAACACATACGGACAGCTTTGTACTGGTCGACAAGTGGGGTAATGCTCGCGGGACATATAACTGGCAAGATAAAGCTGAGATGAAAGATTTGAATCAGCAGCTGGTGTTGCTTCTGAAGGAGCAACAGGAGCCGGAGGAAGTTGCGGAAAAGAGAAAGCAACTGGACGAGCAGATTGCTCAATTTATCCAGCAGCAGGAAAAAAACGAGGAAGAAGTGGACGAGTCATCCGATACTTCTGATGGATCAGGTTCGCTCGAACCATCCGACTCCACGGGTGATACAGAAGAGTAATTATGGATTTTCCAGCAGTAAACGCATCCCTGAATGCTCTGGCTACCATCTTGCTGGTGCTCGGTTATGTGCTCATCAAACAGAAAAAAGAAGAGGCTCACAAATGGACCATGCTGGCCTGTTTTGTGGTTTCTTCAGTCTTTTTGATCTGTTACCTGATCTATCATTACCAAAAAGGGGGAGGGACTCCGTTTCCAAAGACTCACCCTGGCTGGCTGCGAGTGACTTACTTTACAATTTTGATTAGCCATATCGTGTTGGCTGTGTATGTGCCTGTCGGAGCGATCATGACCATTCGACATGGTTTGAAAGACAATCGAGCCAAGCACCTTCGATGGGCCAAAATCACATTTCCAATTTGGTTATATGTATCGGTGACGGGTGTGGTGGTGTACTGGCTGCTGTACCAATTACCTGTTTCAGGTTAGGATGGGGACATCATGAATCGTTCACCCATTACATCGCGATTAACGCTAGCTCTGGTATTGGTACTGGCTTTGCTGGCTGTGGAAACGGTTCAGGCCTGCCCGACATGTAAAGAGTCTCTGTCGGAAAACAATAAAGAGCTGGTGCAGGGATTTTTCTGGAGCATCATTTTCATGATGGCCATGCCTTTCAGTGTGCTGACCGGCATTGGTACTTATTTCTATCTGCTAGTTCGTCGCAATAAGAAAACTACCGTTGGCAACACAGACGTTGACGAACTGGTTGGCGGTGAGGAATCGATTTAATTGTGACGGTCCCGTGGATCCCACATATGATCGAAACTGGTCCATATGCTTCTGGCGAATGGATGGATGACGGCCGGAACAATGACGACATAGATAAGTGCAATTTTCAACAGGGTTTGATTATCCGCCCACTTCGAAAAGTAGGCGATCATGTACAGGGTCGTCATGGAGATGGCAGTAAATCCGTAGTTAACATAGATACTGCCGAGGTAAAACCCTTTTTCGCGTTCAAAGTGACATCCACATTCGGGACAATCGTCATTCATTATCAGCCATTTGCGGAACATCTTCCCCTGGCCGCAAAGACAGCATTTCAAGCGTAAGCTTTGAAGTAGTACTTTAATTAATCGCATGCCATTCTCAGGACGCAGGTGTTGGTGATTTACCGGGACTCTACCTAGAATAGATTACATATAGCAGAGTAAAACTCACTATAACACTTCTTTGAAATTCGCCAATTCCCGTGGAGTAAACGATTTGGTCAGATTACTTGGCAAGTTAATGCAAATTGCCGGATTGATAATTCTTCCTGCAGGAATTCTCCTGCAACTGGTTTTTGATGATCCTCATTCTAATGCAAGTGGATTGGAACGTACTGGCCGGGATGTATTTGGATTTGGGGTAGACGGGCTTCTGCTGGCAATGATTTTCGGTGTTTGCCTCTTCTATTTAGGCCGTTTTGTTGAGGGCTACGCAGCCAGACAATAGCGGAGCGATTGAACTGATGAACACAAGCACGTTCATGATGAGTCCCTGGAAAGCGGCAGCTGGATTACTTCTGGTTTTTCAGTTGTGGTTGCCGGGTGCTCTGGGGCAATCCGGATTGACGCCCGTGGTCAACCCGAGTGGTCTGGAGGATCAGCGGCTGCAACTGCTTTCAGCCGAAGGTTATCAGCTTATCGAACAGGCCAATCAGGCGTTGGAGGCCCAGTTGCTGCTACGCGCCCAGGATCGTATCGCTCAACTTCTGTATCAATATACCGGCAGCCTGATTGCTCTTCCTGGCAATGCGGAGTTGCCCTATCGGAGTTTTTCATCTGTACCGGCCTTTGTCCGTGCCTGGCATCGTCAGTCTGGTACGACTTCGGCGTCCAGCGAGGACTCGGAAAAGCAGAAACAGGTGGAAGTATTACGTCGTGGTTTGAGCGCTTCATTACGATATGCTCGCTTCGCTCCGGCAGATACGGTGTCATCGGAGTGGTATCTGGCGCTTTGTGATGCCTTAATCGAGTCCGGGGATTTAGAAGCAGCCAGGATACTGTTGGGAAGGCAGAGCATGAGCCCTGTGATAGGTGTGAATGGAACTTACACGGGCAAGTGGCAACGGTCTTCCGGGTTATCGGCGACCCAGCGGAGCAAGCTTATTGTTCGCCACGTGGTTCTGGAGATATTGGAAGGACGCGCGAGTGCAGCGCGGGAGGTGATAGGAAGTCTGACGGAAGAGGAAGCAGATATCCAGGTTTCGCTTGGCGGATTAGATGGGACATTACAGGAGGTACTCTGGGGATTTTACCAGCAACATTTCGGTGGTTCTCAGGCCGGCGTGAAATTCGTTCCAACTGTTGCACGCAAGCGGGAAGCTGGTCGCATGTTTGACGCGGCTGAGTTGTGGCAACGTGATTTTGCTGGATTGTTGAACGGAAAGGGAATCGCCGAGCGGTTAGATGTTCGCATCAAGGTCATGGGTGATCGACTATATGCCAACACCATGAACGGAATACTGGCATTAGATCTTGAAGACGGAACTCCTCTTTTTGGAGATTTGCCAGATTCGTACTGGCTTTTTCGTAGCCAGCAGGACGAAGTGGCGGATTGGTATGATCCGGAGATTCCATATTGGGGAAACTGTATACCGGATGTGGACGTCCAGGGCGATTTACTCGCCGCTCGGCAGGGAGATCCAGCGTTAACGCATCACCTCAGTGTGGAAGCTGCCGACATTCGTGGGAATTCGGTGGTTGTACTGGATCTGTCAGAGCAGGGGAGAATGCTGGATGGTTTTCCTTTGACACTGCCGGCGGCCAGTCAGGAGTCATATCAGGTCTTTGCCTCCGATCCCAGGTTGACTGGAGAACATGTGCTGGTTGGTATTCGGGAGAATCAGGCATTTCAATGTCGGCATTACGTAGCCTGTTATGATCTGTCGGGAGGAAATCTGGTTTGGAAGTGCTATGTCGGAGCGGCCAGACCGATCGCTAATCGTACGATTACAGATTTGATGTCTGCAGGGCTTGACGTTGTTGGTGGGCAGGTCATCTATACAACGAATACAGGATTGGTGGCATCGGTTGATCTGTCAGGACAGTTGAATTGGGTCTGTTCGTATCCGCGCAGTTATCATGCAATTGCTTCTGCCGAGCTGGAAAAGAAACAGGTACGTCGATCGACAGTCGGATTCGATCGGGAGGATATGACTCTGTTAATTGCTCCGGCCGACTCCATGTCGGTGTTTTCTCTGGATATTCAATCCGGATTACCGGTCGGTTCGTTCGACGAGCCATCACTGTCCCAGCTTGAAATCAGCGTTTTGAGGGAAGGCCGGGTTTTATTGTGCGGCGACAGGATTTGGCAGATGGTGACAGCGGAAGATGGAAATCGGGAGCCGGTCAGAGTGCCAGCTGTTGATTCTCTGATTCAGCGGTCAGTACATGTCGATGCCAACCATGTTTACGGATTTAGTAGTGATCGTCGATTGCTGGCACTTTCATGGGACGACATGACGGAGCAATCGATTGTGAATGTTTCCACGACATCGATGGCAAGTGTCGCTCAGTTGGAAATGAATCACCGGCTTGCCATTTTGTTTGATGGTAAAATGATCCGAGCAATAAAGACTGCGCCGGTTACCCCCCAGAAGTGAGAGCGAATTGCATGGACAGAGAGATTGAACAGGCCGTAGCTGAGGTGCAGCAACTTTGTCAGCGAGTCCGTGAGCAGGTCGCGGTCGAAGTTGTTGGTCAATCTGAAGTGGTCGAACAAATGATAATTGCCATGCTCTGTCAGGGGCATTGTCTGTTGGTGGGAGTCCCCGGACTGGCGAAAACAATGATGGTACAGGCGTTGGCCAACACGATGAATCTGTCGTTTGGTCGAATCCAGTTTACTCCGGACCTGATGCCCACCGACATCACGGGAACTGAAATTATTCAGGAGAGTGTAGAAACCGGTCAGCGGGGACTTGAATTCAAAGAAGGGCCCATCTTCACCAATGTATTGCTGGCTGATGAAATCAACCGAACTCCGCCAAAGACTCAGGCTGCCTTACTCGAAGGGATGCAGGAACGTCAGGTCACTGTAGGCGGAAGGAGCAGGCCGCTTGCCAGTCCTTTTTTTGTATTGGCAACTCAGAATCCAATTGAGCAGGAGGGTACTTATCCGCTCCCCGAAGCCCAGTTGGACCGTTTCATGTTTCAGTTGTTGATTGATTATCCGACAGAGAGCGAAGAGTTGGAAATTGTTCAGCGGACGACTGGTTCAGAGCAGACAGCGATCGAGCAGGTGGTAGACGTTGAAGATATCGAGCGGGCCATAGGTCTGGTTCGCGAGATGCCCATTGCTGGTCACGTTGCTCAGTTTGCAATTCGTTTGGCGAGAAGCACTCGTCCTGACGAAAATTCTCCGGAGTTTATACGTCAGCATGTTGCCTGGGGAGCGGGACCGCGGAGCAGTCAGTTTTTGGTGTTGGCCGCCAAAGCGCATGCACTTCTGCACGGCAGGTTGTCAGTGGGATATGACGATGTGGTAGCGGTAGCGCATCCTGTGCTGAGGCACCGTATTCGCCTGAATTATGCTGCGACGGCAAGTCAGGTATCAGCTGACAACATCATCGATGAATTAATTCAGCATTTGGAATCAACGAGTTCCGCAGGGCTTGATAACTCTTCTACAACGAATCAGGATCAGTGTGACCAGTCTGCCAAAGTCTTTAGATCCGCAGACACTGGCGGCGCTTGATGGGCTCACGGTGAGATCTCGTCAACTGGTTGAAGGCCTTTTGGCGGGGATTCATCGGAGTCCGTTTCGGGGCGTGAGTGTCGAATTTGCAGAACATCGAGAGTATGTTCCAGGGGATGATCTGCGCCATGTGGACTGGAAAGTTTACGGACGGACAGACAAACTTTACCTCAAGCAGTTTGCCGAGGAGACCAATCTGCATTGTGTCCTGCTGCTCGATACGTCGGCCAGTATGCAGTACGGTGCTACTGGTGGTTTGACGAAGCTGGAGTATGCTCAGTGTCTGGCGGTTGCATTTGGTTGGCTAGTGTTGCGTAATGGCGACGCGATAGGGGCGGGACTGGGAAATGACACACTGAGTCAGTGGTTGGGAGCAACTTCCCATCCGGAACAGTTGGACCGATTAATTGCATTTCTGTCATCGTCTGCGGAAGAGAATTCCTCACTTCCAGATGTTCCTGATTTCTCAGCTGTATTAAGTCAGGCTGCCGATCGTCTTTCACAGCGGAGTGTGGTGTATGTGATTAGTGACTTTCTGACAGATGATGTTGCTCAGTTAATGAAAGGTGTGCAACGACTTGGCGCTGCAGGACACGATGTCACATTGCTACAGGTGCTCGATCGTGAAGAGTTGGTCTTTCCGTTTGATGGAGACGTGCAGTTTAACGGACTGGAAGGTGGCGAGATTGCACGGGTAGATGCCACAGTGATCGCAGACCGGTATCAGCATTTGGTGGCGGAGTTTCGTGAGGCTCTGGAAGCACAGACTCGCAATCTCGGTGCCGAATACGAGTTGTTTGTCACGGACGTCAATTTGAAAACGGCTTTACTGACCTATTTCCAGCGGCTGCATGCGAAGAGGTCGTTGTGATGATCGATTTTACTTTCGAGTCTCCGGAACGGTTGTGGTGGAGTTTTCTGCTTTTAATCCCAATCGTATTACATCTCTGGCGACGGCGGCGTTTCCGACAGCAACCATGGGCCGCAATGCATTTCATACTTCAGGCGGTGCAGCAGGAGGTTCAGAAAGCCAAGCTGCGAAATCTGATGTTGATGATGCTGCGGGTTTTGATCCTGGCAATGTTTTTTTTCGCGGTAAGTGCTCCGAGCACAGGCATCCATAATTCCGGATTCCGCAGCCTTTCCAGTGGCACGCATCATGTACTGATTATTGACGCGTCCTACTCCATGGGTACGGTGGACGGCGCGTCCGGGAAGTCTGCTTTTGACAAAGCAAAGCAAAGAGCAACGGCTTATGTGCGATCCTTGCCTACAGGTGATGTTGTTTCCATTCTGACGATTGGTGAATTCCGACAGAAAGTGATCGCCTCACCGGGGGACGATATGCAGCAGGTAATTACTGCGATTCAGGATATTCCTGTTCAGGCATCGGGTGGTGACCTTGCACCCGTGTTGGAAATGGGGGTCGAAGTGGCCGAATCGTCGGTACGTAGTCATCAGAATCTGTTCTATACGCGTTTTGTAGTGTTTACCGATATGCAGCGCAACGTATGGGACAAGGTTCTTGGAGCCGAAGGAGATCCTGAGGAAGTTATTACTCAGGCGAAGAAATTGGGAGATTTGTCGATTGTCGATTGCCATGTGGACCCTCTCACCAATTTGGCCATCAGAGACCTGACTGTTCGCTATCCTCAGGGGGCTTTTGCTGCTGACGTGAAGGCTGTGGCCGAAATTGATTGTTATTACAAACAGGCCGGCGGAAAGGTCGGTATTTCCTGGTTTGTTGACGACGAATTTGTTATTCGGGATGAATTGGAAATTGAAGCTGGGGAATCCGCGACGATCGAGATTCCGGTAAGTAATTTGAGTACCGGGAGCCATCAGATTGAGGCCAGGCTGGATGACGATTCGCTACTGATGGACAATTCACGTTGGGTCGCGTTTGATAGTCCGGCTCGTTTTCGAGTGCTTAATGTGAATGGCAGTCAGAACGCATCGAAGGCAGTTTCCCTCGCACTTCGCCCTACCGATTCTCCAGACTGGCCGGTGTTTATTCACACGATCGATGAAATTGAGTTTGAACAGCAGCAGCTGGAAGACTTTGACGTGCTGGCTCTTTGTGAGTTGAATTCGTTTTCAGATTTTAATGTGCGGCGTGTACAGGGTTTTTTGAATCAGGGAGGCGTCGTATTGATAACTCCTGGTTCCGAATTGAATATTGACTCGTTCAATACGCTGTACGGTAATGACCTCGATGGGCAGGACTATGGAATTCGCTGGGGCGACATCCGCCCCGTGCTTCGTGAAATGATGGCCGCGCCGAAAGTCCTGGTGACGAATCATGAAATAGGAAATCTGTTTCAACGACATCCGGACAACGGAATCAGTGCGTTGCCTGTCTATCATCTGGTCGAACTGGAAGTAGCTGCCGATCGGAAATCGGATATTGTGCTGGAGCTGAGCGATGGTTCTCCTTTGATGATTTGTACGGCTGCAGGAAAAGGACATTTGTTGACTTTCAGCACGACGTTTGGAATAGGACAGCAGGAGTCACGATGGAGCGATTTCGGAGCATGGCCCAGTTTTCTGCCGTTGTTGCATGAGTCGATGAAGTACATTGTCGAGCAGGAAGTACGTACGTCGAATGTCCATGTTGGTTCTTTTCCTGAGCGGCGCGTATCGATGCAGGATGGTCCGTTTACGGTAACCGTGCAGGGGCCTGATGGGCAATCCACGAATTACGACCTGGAGTTTGCTCGGGATGAACTGTCTGGGGAAGTCTTTGCCTACTGGTGGCACTCCGAGTTCACTCTGCCCGGAGTGTACTACGTAAGTTATCAGTCTGAAGAACAGATAATTAGTTCGTCGATTGTCGTCGGTAATCTCGCCGTAACCGAGAGCAACCACGAGTTGATTGATCAGGCTGTCCTGTCCGAGATCGCTGAGACCAGCAATGACAATGAACAGGAAACAGTCGCTCCACGGATGACGAATCGTCATGAGTGGTTTCGAGAGTTGTTAATGGCTGCGCTGGGCCTGTTGTTTCTGGAGACCTTGTGGGTTACACGTGACCGTCAGGTATCTCGAAGGCGGAAGGTGGAGCATGGTTGATTGTTTATACCGTGGTCTGCTCTGGAGTCAGACTCAGACAAAGCTGGAGTATCAATGGCCATTGCCGGCCGGTTGGGTGATACTTGTTATCCTGATGCTAGCTGGCGTGTTGTGGCTGACGTTGCGTGAAACTGGACAAACCGCCAGAAACCGGGTTGTGTTGCTGACATTGAGACTGTCAGCCATTCTGGTGCTGGTCGGGATGCTGCCGGGGTGGAGTTCTCATCAGCAGCAGACAGGCAAGCCGGACCTGATCATACTCGTCGATAGTTCTCTCAGTATGCAATTTGAAGATGAATTCGCACTGAATGGGATCCACGCTCAGGTTCAGCAATGGTTGGTCGATCATTTCGGCGAGGACTATCAGTCCAGACGAAGAGAAGAAGAAAATGTAATAACCCTTCCTCGGACGTGGCTGACACATGTATTCCTGAACGGAGACAGAAATGAGGAAGTGCTGGAGCTTGGCGACTCAGTGGCAGGAGTTCTGGCAGGTGTCCAGCAGGATTATAAAGTTCATTTCTATGAGGTGGACGAATCTGTACACAGGCGGGGGCCGTCACCGGAACGGTCGGTTGCAGATACTGTCATTCAGTCAAATGGAACAGCGTCGGCGATTGGAACAGGGATCGTGGATGTTTTGCAAAGACATCGCGGCAAGTCGGTCGCGGGGATCGTGCTTCTATCTGATGGCCGTTCCAACGTCGGTGTATCGTTACAACGAGTGGGTGAACTGGCCCGTCGGCTTTCGGTTCCTATCATCATTCCTCAGATAGCCGGTTCTGCATCACCGGATCACTTTCAGTTGGTGAATCCATCAGGGCCGACCCGAGTGCATGTGGATCAGCCTGTTTTGTTTGAAATCGACGTTCAGCGTGAAGGGGAATGGGATGCTTCGGTCGAGTTACCGTTTCGTGTTGTGAGTGCAAGCGGTGAGCACCAACTTAATGCAGTGTTTGATGCGGGGCAGCGGAAGACGACACTTTCGATCCGGTATTCCGCCAAGCAGGCGGGTGAGCAGTCGTTGCGAGTGGAGTATGCTGGGCGAGATGATGAGTCAGGCGTTCCAAAATCCCAACAGGGTCATTTGGAAAGTTATGAATTTGTATTTCAGGCAACCGATCAGCCAGTCAGTGTTCTTTTAGTCGAGCAGTTTCCCAGGTTTGAATTCAGAGCGTTGCAGGATTTACTTGATCGTGCCGTCAATGAATCGGGACGGGCTCGGTTCGACGTGACCACCGTACTGGGAACGGTCGATCCTCAGTTAGTTCAGGAAGACGATAAACTCTACTCTTCGATTGTGGAAGACCGTGATTGGCTCTTTGGTTTTGACGTGATCGTGATTGGTGATGTGCCTCCTGGTTTATTGACGCTGCAGGTTCAGAACATGCTTGTGGAGTATGTTCAGCAGCGTGGAGGTGGACTGGTCTTTATTGCGGGTGACCGCTTCCTGCCACTGCAATTTGAAGATCACCCTCTGGAAGAGTTGTTACCGACAGGAGTAGAGAATTTTGAAAGCTTGCCGCTTTCAGACCAGGCCGCTTCTCTCGGCTTGTCACGTTCAGGGGAAAGAGCGTCGCTGACGATGTTGGCCGAAGGGGCCGATGAGAATCGGCGGGCCTGGAGTGAATTGGCTGGCCCTTACTGGTCTGTCCAGAGCTCTTCTTTGCATTCGGGAGTTCAGGTTCTGATCCAGGGTGAGACGCAGTCTGCGGGCAAGTTTCCTCTGCTTACCCAGCAATTTTTAGGCGCCGGTAGAGTTGCTTTTCAAAGTTTTGATGCGACCTGGCGTTGGAATCAGCAGGGAGACTTTCAGGATGCTCATGCAAAGTACTGGTCTCAGCTGTTGCACTACCTGGCAGGCAATTCCTTGGGAGATAGTCAGGCCGGTGTGGAGTTGTCTGTCAGTGCTGAACAGATAGCTTTTGGTGAGAGTGTTCAGTTGAAGGTGCGATTTTTGAATCCGGTGAATGCACCGGCTGATGATGCTGTCGTAGTGGAACTGTCTGAAGCAACGGGAAAAAGTAAAATTGTCAGGTTGGCCAGAGACGGTATTCGGCAGGAGTGGTTTTCGGCGACTTTAAGTGACTTGCACGTCGGAGAGTATTCGGTCAGATTAGTCAGTCCGGTCGGAGTTGTATCTTCCCCCAAAAGTATTTCCATCACCGTTGGCGGTGAATCGAAAGAGCAAACGGAATTGCGCAGTGACCAGGATGCGTTGCGAAGTCTGGCAGTTACCTCTGGGGGGAAATACTATGAGCTCAATCAGTGGTTCGAGATGCGCGATCAGTTACCCCATGGGCGGCGTATTGTCATACAGGAACTGGACTCAAGGTTGCTTTGGAACGCCAACTGGTTGATTGTGCTGTTTGCAGGGTTGATAAGCACTGAATGGTGGTTGCGAAGGCGGTGGTATAATTAAACCATGTCGGATCAGATACCAGAGAACGAATTCACGATTGTTTGTGAAACGGTGGCACAGGTAGCTCGGCGTTCCCGTCGTTTGGTGTTTCTACGTGCCTTGTACCGATTTCTGTTTTTTCTTCTGGTCGTAGCAACGCTGCTGATAATGTTGGACTGCCTGTTGCGGCTTCGTTCCCATGCCGTGCTTTGGTTACAGTTTTCCTTCTTACTGTCTGTTTTGGCCTGGGCCACGGCGCGGATTATTGTTCCGGCGGAAAAATACCAGCCAGATCTGGTCCTGATTGCGCGGCGCATAGAAGAGACATTTCCTGAATTGGATCAGCGTCTCTCCACGGTATGTGACCTGTATCAGCAAGTAGACGAATTGTCCCGCGTCGAGCGGCATTTTTTGGAAGGCCTGGCTAGACAGGTTTCGGCCGAATTGAGCAGCCTGAAACTTGATCAGTGTTTCCGTCCGCGAGTACTGCTTCGTCCGGTACTAAGTGTCCTGATCGTGATGGGGGTTTTGAGTATCTGGCTGGTTGTTAATCCGGAGCAACTCGCAACTGCGACGCAACGTGTCGTCATGCCCTGGAGCGGCCATCAGTGGCCACGAGAATTTGAATTGAGAGTGATCGATTTTCGCTCTCAGGCAGCAGAAGGAGGGGATTACGTCCTATCCGTAAGTAACAGTCGAGGAAAACTGCCTGACGACTTGACTCTGGAAATCCGCTGGTTCGGTTCGGAAAGTAGTGAGTTCTTTCGATTGGAACCCAGTGGTGATGAAGCAGAGCATCGGCTTAATAGCGTACGCGAATCCTTCAAATTTCGGCTGCATGGCGGAGATTTTCAGGGTGCCACCTGGTATGAAGTGACTGTCGTGGCGGCACCGACGATTCGTACGGTTGTCATGACCGTACACCCACCTGACTACACCAACCTGGGAGTGTATTCTGCGGAGCAGCGAATTCGTGCGTTGCCGGGAAGCAGCCTTTCTTTGGAAGCCTCTCTTGATGAACCCATTGAAAGCGCAAAACTGATTTGGGATTCCGCAGGGAAGCATTCGACCTATCCGGCGATTGTTCAGCGGCATGACGAATCTTTCCGAGTAACACTCAAGGATTTTCCCGTACAGGCCTCTGGATTGTTTTGGCTTGAGTTTGAAGGGGACAGTGGAGTCGTCTCGCAAACCAGGGAAGTATGGCAGGTCGATCTGATAGACGACATGGCTCCAGTAGTGAAAGTGCTGAGTCCCGGTGCGGGAGCATTGGTAACAGCCACCGGACTAATACCATTGAAGATCAGTGCTACAGATGATTTACGAGTAGAACAAGCTGACATTCTGGTTCGAGCTTTGTCCGGAACTGGTCAGCAGGATGTGTTACGTCTTCCTTTACAGGTCGCAGACCTGTTAGTGGCGCCTCGTCTTCCCTATGACACAAATCGTGTGTTCATTCAACAGCAGCCTGACAGTGTGCAACTTGAAGGGCGTATTGATGTGAGTGCCTTCACCGGGTTTGCTGTGGGTGCCGAGTTGAGTCTGAGCGTTGTGGTGACCGACGGGTTCGGAAACCAGACCAGTAGTGAGCAGGTCGGTCTCACAGTTCGCTCGGACAAAGAGCTGCGAGGTGAACTAACTCAGCGGTTGAAGGACGTAGAAAGACAGTTTTTGTTATTAAGACAATTGCTGAATGATGCTGGCCAGAGGCTGTTATTGCTGCAGAAAGAGGATGCGTCCCCGGCCGAATCGACAGCGTTATTACAGCAACTAAGTCTGGAGGGAACGAATATTCAGGAGGTGCTGGCAAGTGGCAATCATTCGATTCTGACGAGACTCGCCGGTATTCGGGAGGCACTGGAATTAGCTCAGGTAAAGGCACCTCTGGCGAGTGATTCTCTGGTCAGGCTTGAGCTGTTGGCCACGACCGTTCGTGATGATCACTTGAAGCCAATCCAGGCCGGCGTCTATCAGGCCAGGCATGCCCAAGCGATGGAGCTGGAGGATTGGTTCAAAGAGCTGGAAGCAGTGGAATTTCATTTAGCCTCAGCATCCGCGTTGATTGACTCGGTATTAGGAGAGCAATCATCGATTCAATCCAAAGCAGAATTTGAAACAGCGTGGAGGAATCTGTTTGCTGAGCAGCTCGAGCTAAAGAATCGGACCATGACAACAGCCGCTCAGTTTCTGGTTTCCGGCGATGTGACCGGATTGGGGGTAAGTTCCTTGTCAGAAGCACAGCTTCAGCTTGCCACCGAGGTCTTCCAGCTGTTGGAACAAGCGAATTTGGAAGGAGCGGTGGGCTTGGAATTGTCTGTACGCGAATTATCGGTTTCGGTTGTTTCCGCTATGCGTCGTGTCTCGATATTGTTACGGCAGTACCAGTTCGAGGAGGCACAGCAGCAGCAGGAAGAGATTTTGAAACGAATGCGGCTGGTTTTGACGCAGCAGGGAGTCGACCCTGCATCTGACGATTCATCCCGGGACCGGCAGGCCCGCCGGTTGCTTGAACAGCTCAAGAACCTGCATCGTCAACAGAAATCATTGATGGAAGATGTTGCCGGAAAGACCACAGAAAACGAACAATTGTATCTGGCAGAGTCGTCTCAGGAATTGTCACAGCAACCTGGACTTTCCCCGTTGCTCAAAATTGGATTAATCGATCTGAGTATTCTGCAGCGGCGCGCGGTGGATCTGTGGGGGCAGGATAAGCCCGAGGTGCGGAGGCTTCAGACGGCAGCCGTGAATTTATTGGAGTCGATCGTTGGAGTAGCAGCCGGGGAGCTTGTTGATCAACAAGCCGATGGTGTCCGAAATGCGAACGGCAAGGCAGCTCAATTGGAGAGGCTTGAACTGGTAAAGACCTTGCAACAACACCTGCACTCAGAGTTTAATCAACTTGTCAATAAAACTGGGTTCACCGAAGAAGAAGCCTCGCAGTTGAAACTGCTGATTCAGCGCCAGCAGCAAATCACCGATGCCATGGAGAGTTTGCGAATACCGGAGGAGATGGCAGATGAATAGTCAACAGATCCTGTTGTACTCTGCTTGCTGTGGAGTCATCCTGGGAAGTCTTTTTTTGACCAGTACACTTGCAGAGGAAAGAAGCTCTATCGAATTACCGGCAGCAACGGTTGAAAAACTGTTCCACAAAGGGCAAAGCATTACGAAAGACCAGAGTTTTTCTGAGCAATCTGCATCTGAAAACACAGGTGCCTCGCAGGTTGTTGGTGAAGATATAGGACAGCAAGGCGAAGACGATCAGCTACTTGTGGTGAAGCAGCAGATGGAGCATCATTTGGCACTGATGAAAGAGCGGGCGACCGGTGCAACTGTCGAGGGCGTAACGCCGCTTCAGTTTGATATTCTTCAGCGTCTGGGAGACATACTGGCCAGACAGCAGAAGACGTTGGACTCTCAGACAGTGGTTTCACCTGCGCATGGGCAGGCTGGACAGGAAGCTGGAGTGGGAATGACAGGTGATACAGTGACCAGTGATGCGTCCGGTAACGAGTTACCAGCGGAGGGAGATCCCTTGGAAGCTGCCTGGAATCAATTACCGCCGTCGGTGCAGATTCCGTTAAGAGAGTCTGCGGCAAAGCCTTTCCTGCCAGGTTATGAACAGTTATTGCATAAGTTCTATCAGAATCTGAAGAGGAATTAGATCATGCCTTTGGCACAGTGCGATCGACGTTCCTTGATGGCTGGCCTGAGTGCTTGTGCGGCAGGTTTCTACTCGACGTTACTCCCCGCTCAGCAACCATCTGCCAGCCTGTATAGCAGGAAGCACCAGCAGGCTGTTGGGAAGGGGCTTGAGGCCTTGGCCTCCCGAGTGCAGGAGGATGGGGCGCTGGGCCAGTCTGCATATCAGCGTAGTATCGCCGTAGTGAGTCTTGGTGGTCTGGCGTTCCTGGCAAGTGGTCATTTACCCGGCCGGGGTCCCTATGGTGACCATGTGAACCGGCTGGTTGAATATGTTTTGCAGCATGCTCGGCAAAACGGATTAATCGGCGTACCGAATGAGGGGGTACGTGGTGTGATGTACGGCCACGGTTTTGCTTCTCTTTTCCTGGCTCAGGTCTATGGGGTGACGCGACAACGGGAAGTTCGTCCCGCTTTGTCCAATGCGCTCGATCTGATTGTGTCCACTCAGAATGATGAAGGTGGATGGCGTTATGCACCGACCAAAAAGGATGCTGATATTTCAGTTACTGTGTGTCAAGCCATGGCATTACGCGCAGCTCGAAACGCAGGATTCTTTGTGCCCGAGAGGACGATCACACGAGCTCGTGATTACGTTCTCCACCTTCAAAACGAAGATGGAGGGTTTCGATACGTCACGGCAACCGGAGATAGTGCCTATCCGCGTACCGGGGCGGCGATGGTTGCTCTTTCGAGTCTGGGAGTAAAACAGGAGGACGTATTCAAATCGGCATCCGACTATTTGATGGCTAATTTGCCTGCGGTGTCAGATTATGCGTCCAATCCACATTATTTCTATGGTCAGTACTATGCCGCTCATGCGTTATGGCAAGTGGGTGGAGATGTCTGGAATCGATGGTATCAGCAGGTGAGTGCTCTGCTGCTCCGCAAGCAAACCATGTCAGGTTTCTGGGAAGACGAGACCGTTTGTAATGAGTACGCAACCGCGATGGCCTGCCTGATTCTACGTATGCCCAAAAACTATCTCCCCCTCTTGCGAAAGTAGTCTCAAGCAGATTGTCCGATGTTAACAAGAGTTCTCACCGTCGTCCTCCTTCTGTTTTGCTGCGTCCAGCCGGCAGATGCTCAGCAGGTAGTTCGTCTCCATCCGACGGGAGCAGAATCTGAAGGCAATTTAGCCCGTGTGCAGGAGGCCATGATTGGGTTGGCCAATGGTAAGGACGTTGTCCTGAAAGATCTTTATTCCTACGGAGCACTGCATCAGCGCGCCAATCGGAGTTGGGTCGTGCTGCGACATGGCGAGGTAATTGTAGCTGAACAGCTGAGACCAGGCATGGAATCCGTGGAAGTTCGGTCTCTGTTATGGAAACCTGTAGCCATTGCTTGGGACGATGTTCGAGCGATTATTCGAAATGTACCAAAACCGCTTTCCTCCAGAGACAGGTTGTTAGATGAAATATTCCGCACGTCGGAGACGAGTTATGTGATTCTCAACGACGAGACTCGTATCAATGCGACCTGGTCATTTACCGAGGACGGGTCATTGCTGCTTGAAAGAGTGGATACGGATACTCCCTTGTCGTTGCCGATTACGTCTGTTCAAGCTTGTGTTTCGGGGAAACTCATAAAGGAAGACACAGCGAAACTGGACTTGGCATTTTCTGATGGTAGTCACGGAGCTGCTAAGGAAATCCGTCGCGATGGTCGTCAACTGATGTGGCAGACTCAGACAGGAGTAACGCTCACAACCGAAGAACCTTTGTTTGTTCCGGACGACTTTAATGCTTGGGAGCAATTAACTTATCTTCGTCCTCGGCACGACGATTTAGTTTATCTTGATGAGCTGGAGGGAGTTGATGCGGTGACGCTTCCGTTTTTCGACGGGGCTTTGCGGAGTACAACTGCCGGTTCGGATGCGCTGGTGGGATTGGGGCGGAATGTGCGTCGCGGCTGGCTGCGCAATGGAAGTAGCACTTTCCATCATGGAGTTGGCATGACTTCACTGACCCGAGCGAGCTTTAAGGTGCCTGCAGGTGCTTCCGCTTTTGTTTCAGCGATGGCAGTCGACACTGTCGCAGGCAGAAGAGGGAGTGTAACGTTTCATGTCTTTTTGCGGAGAGGCACTGGTAACTGGGAGTCGGTTTATTCGAGTGGCGTGGTGCGGGGTGGAGAGGTTCCTCAACGGCTCCATGTTGCTCTCGACGGTGCTACAGAGATAGCTTTGGCTGTCGGTATGGCAGATCGTGGCAGGGTAGCAGATTACGCAAACTGGCTCGACGCAAGATTTGTCATGCTTCGAGCCAGGTAGTAATTGAGTGCGATTCGTTTCGTGCTGACGGTCGGATGACCCGTGGGGTCAGGCGCCATACTTTCCGAGTCGTCCTGCATTAGCCAAGGCAAGCGTCATCAGGTGTTTTGCCTCAAACTGTCCCAGTCCTCCTGTTCTTGCAGAAGATTCATTGAACTCAGTCAGGTTGTCATAGCGACAGCAGTCTGAGCTGAGTAGTGTAGGAACGGGGTGCCAACTGTGATTGGCCAGGTAACTGGGTGTGCTGTGATCTCCGGTGACGATGACGACTGTCGGGTCGAGTTCCAGGATTTTTGGGAGGAAGGCATCAAAGTCTTCCGTGCGTGCTTTCTTCTCCTCGAAATTACCATCTTCGCCTGTACTGTCGGTGTACTTGAAGTGGACAAAAAAGAAATCGTATTTGTCCCAGTTTTCTTTGACCACTGCTGCTTGTTCGTCGAGATTGGCAGCATTGCCTGCAACATCCATTCCGACGAGCCGTGCAAGACCTTTGTACATCGGATAGACTGCGACGGCAGCTGCGCGTAGCCCGTACACTTCTTCGTATCCAGGAAGATCAGGCTTGGCAGCAAAACCACGCATGGTGTGAAAGTTTGCTTGAGGCTGATCTTTAAGGAGCTCTCTGGCTTGACGAAGGAATTCTTTGGCAACTTCCGCCGTCTTTTCACTTTCCGCATCGACGGCCACAGGATCGAGTGGTGGAACTCCGGTAGCTTGAGGGTCGGTATCCAGCACATTACCTCCTAAACCTTCTCCTCGGAAAACAACAACAAACCGGTGTTCCTTAACCGGTTCCACGAAGATTTCGATCCCGTCGATCTGAATCTGACGGAGACTTTCAGCGATCGGAGCACTTAATTCACTGGCAATCCGTCCAGCGCGGCGATCGGTAATGTTTCCATCGTTGTCAAGCGTGCAGAAATTACACCGAATGGCCACGTCCCCGTTTTGTAACTCAAACCCAATACCAGTGGCTTCCAGTGCTCCCCGCCCAATTTCATATTTCAGCGGGTCGTAACCAAAGAGTCCCAAGTGTCCGGGGCCTGAACCAGGAGCAATCCCTGGCAAAACGGGCGTACTCAGACCCTGGGTGCCACGACGGGCCAGCGCGTCGAGATTAGGAGTCTTGGCCGCTTCCAGTTCGGTTGGGCCGCCGACTTCATGAGGGAGTCCTCCTAAGCCATCGGCGACTAGCATGACAATTTTAGAGTCGTTTTTGAGGTGTAATTTGCGTGTCAGGTCGTGTGTATCCATGTCTATTTGGCTTTTCGTGAGAGACATTCGGTGATGTTTCAGGTTCCTTCATTTTCACCGGTGTGGCCAATTGAGCAACCCCCGATTAACTGAACGTAAACAATTCGAAAATGCCGACCAGCTGGTTCCAGGTCAGTCTCTGGAGATTTGTCTCAGGAGATCTGCCCATGACGGTAATACTCGTTAAAATCAAGGTATCGTTTTTCCTCATCGACCTTGTAAAGGGTTTCTGATTCGTGAATCAGCCATTATCTGTTGACCTTTCTGGCTGCTGGCTGGATGGCCATGGAATTACGCAGGCACAGTTTTCACAGCTGGCCGAACGCCTGGAAAACGCTCGGGATGAGACGACTGTGACCGATGTGCAGCTCATGCAATCCGGTCAGATACCTGTGGAAAAACAACCATTGGACGGAAGGTTCTATCAGCTCCCCGAGTTGTTACTTGAGGGGTATCGAGAGGCTGGATCAAGTAGTGAATTGGCACGAATCCTGTCCGCGGCTCGTCAGCTTCAGGATTCTTCCGAGGCGGTTGTCGTTCTGGGGATCGGTGGGTCCTATATGGGTGCCAAGGCAATACTGGAAGGCTGTTGCGAGCCTTATTTCAACGAGTTATCGCAGCAGGAACGTGGGGGGCGTCCCAGGATTTATTTTGAAGGAAATAGTCTGGATAACGACGCGATCCAGGCGTTGTTTGCCAGACTTTCTGGTGCCCGGTGGTCGGTCGTGGTTATCAGCAAGAGTGGAGGTACGTTGGAGACCTCGGTTGCCTTTCGACTCTTTCTGGAATCACTTGAAACGCAGTTTCCCGGTGAGGTTTGTCAACGCGTCGTGCCGGTGACCGGTGCGGAGGGAAAACTTGATTCGCTGGCGCAGGATCTGAATTGTGAATCGGTTTTTCGCGTACCGGAAGGAGTAGGCGGACGCTTTAGTGTCCTCTCGGCGGTGGGTTTGTTGCCGGCGGCCTGTATGGGAGTCGACATTATTCAGCTGCTCAAGGGAGCGGCGGCCATGAATGAGACATTCAGGAAGATGCCAGCGGACCAGAATCCTGTTTTGCAGTATGTCGGAGCGGCTCATCTGCTTGAGACAACTCGGGGGATGGACATACGTGTATTGAGTGTCTGGTCAAAAATGCTTGAATCCGCCGGGTTGTGGTATGACCAGTTGCTGGCAGAGAGTCTTGGAAAGGCAGGTATCGGAGCAACACCTGTCACAGCGGTGAACACTCGGGATTTGCACTCACGCGCTCAACAGCATCGGGAAGGTCGACGTAACAAACTCATCGTCAACGTCATGACTCGTTCCATTCGTACGGATCGTCTTTCCGTTCCCGAGCGGTACGATGATCAGGACGAGTTAAACCAGCTGGCCGGAAGGCCTGTAACCGATTTGCTGATGGCTGCTTACGAAGGAACAAACCTGGCCTTGCGCGAGGTAGGGCGGCCGGTCATTAATATTGAGTTGGAAAGTACGGATGCATTCAGTCTTGGGCAATATTTCCAGATGATGATGCTGGCTACGGTTGTTGAGGGGCGTCTGCTGGGAATCAATCCTTACGGACAGCCTGGTGTAGAAGCGTACAAGAAAAATATGAGATCGCTATTGGGAATCGTATAATCGGGGAAGGAACAGTAAATATGGCAACGTCAATCAAGTGGTTGGGGCATTACTCATTCGAAATCAAAACCGGTGACCTGACCGTTTTAGTGGATCCGTTTGTGAATGACAATCCGGTAGCCACGGTGACGGCAGAGGAATTGCAGGCGGACTACATCCTGGTGACTCATGGCCATGCAGATCACGTGGCGGATGTGGCCTCGATTGCCAACCGCACGGAAGCAACGGTGGTTGCTCCGGTGGAAGCGGCCAGCTGGTTTCAGAACCAGCAAAGTGTAGAGAATACGATTTCATTGAATCTGGGTGGCGGAATCGAGTTGCCTTTCGGGCACGTTCGCATGACGATTGCCCACCATAGTTCCTCCATGCCGGATGGTAGCTATGGAGGAAACCCAGCTGGTTATATTCTAAGTTTGCCTGACGGGCGGGTTTATTTTTCTGGCGATACGGCGCTCTTTTTAGAGATGGAACTGTATGGGCGTCAGGGAATTGATATCGCCTTTTTGAGTATTGGAGATCACTTTACGATGGGGCCGGATGATTCAGTAGAAGCAGTGAAATTGCTCAGTCCAACTCGCGTGGTTCCCGCTCACTACAATACCTGGCCTCTCATTCAACAGGATGCATCCGCCTGGGCGGAGAAAGTGGCAACCGAAACTGAGGCGGAGGCGGTTGTGCTGGATGTGAACGGAGTGATTGAATTGTAATGTTCCCCTGCCGTTGGAAATGTTGGTCGTTTTGCCTATTGAGCTGGTGGGCCTGTTTGAGTGTTTCTCAGGTTCACGCAGATGTTCTTCATTGGCAATGGATTCAGGGGGACGTCTATGAAGTAGTGCTTCGATCCGGGACAGACATTCGTATTACCGCCGGAGAAAACGGGCTGGACTATAAAAATGAGATTGTGGTCCACGGACAATGGGTGGTGACGGAGGTCAATAACAGCGGTATTGCCCGTTTACGTTGGCAGGTGCGGCGCGTACAGATTAATCCACAGGGATCGGACGAGCAATTACGTGTTGATACAGAGAGTGTGGCCAAAACCGACGAGCAGAAAACGATGCAGGCTACGCTGCGGAAATTGTTGCGAAAGCGGTTTGAATTGCAGGTGAACCAACTTGCTCGGCTGATGGTGGTCAAAGAACTCCGAGAAGATTCGGCCGGGAAAAACAAGGTTATTTCTCAACCGCCTCCTGCGGGCGACCAGCGGCAGCCGTTGCCCGAATTGTTTGATGCAGACGGAGTGTCACGAGCCTTTCAGCATATCTTCATCCAGTTTCCGTTGGAGTCAATTAAAGCTGGTGAGTCCTGGAATGTGACCCGGATTTCCAGTCGTCCGACCCCCCGACCCTCGACGGTCTATAACTATCTGGGGTTCACCGGGGAAGGGCCTCAGATTGCGTTTACTTCAAAGATTGCGTTACCCCGTTCGGACTCTGCTGCTGTCATCCAGCAGCAGTCGTTGGTGGGAGAGATCTTTGTGAACGCGGATGAAAGTTGCATTGAGAAAGCGGTAGTGAAGCTGGAATTGGATACGGTGACTGACAAAGGTGAACAGGCTGTTGAGGTGAAACATCGCGAGGTTCATACGATCGAATTGAAGAAGCTGTTACGTTAGGTGCGTTTCATCTTGTATGATGTGAGAACATGGTTGACAGCAGGAAAGGTGGAGAACTCATGAATATGAGCACTACGAGAACATTGAGTGCCGTGACACTCTGTTTATGGTTACTGGCAGGCGATGCCTACGCTCAGAAAACATTACGTATGAAGTTTGTCAAAGGTGCCACTTCGACAATCTCGCTGGTAAACAGGACCTCGGTGCAAACAAAATTTGGCGAGAATGAAAATAAGGCAGGTCTGGTGGCGGAGATGGATCTGCGGCAGACGGTCCAGGAAGTTCGAGAAGATGGCTCGGCCATGGTCGAGCAAAAACTTGTTCGAGTCAAGTTGGAGTCTGACGGAGGCGCCACCGGTGTTGCTCTTGGTTTCGATAGTGCACAGCCCGAGCAATCGGATCAGCAGAGTCTGCTTTCCCAGGTATTGAGACCGTTGATCGGAGCGGAATTCAAAGTTACGTTTAGCAATCGTGGAGAGGTGCTTGATGTAGAACCACCTGCCGATCTGGTCAAGACATTGCAAACGACATCGACCACGGTTTACCAGCAGATGTTCAGCAAGGAATCATTCAAATCGATGTTGTCGCAGAGCTCCGTCGTCTTACCGGAACAGCCGGTGAGTGTGGGTGAAAAGTGGCAGACAAAGTTTTCCTCGGCTGCTCAGGTGGGCGGAGCAGAGGTGACCGTTTCTTACGAGTACGGAGGTACGGTGACTATCGACGGTAAAGATCTGGAGAAACTGGACGTGACCATGGTAGTGAAACTTCTGGATTCCAAACTTCCAGATGCTCCGCGTTTAAGTATTAAGAAACAATCAAACTCCGGAACAATGTATTTCGATAATCAGGCAGGGATGATGAATCATTCCGTTCTTAAGCAGGTTCTGGAAATTGAAGGTCAGATCGGAGCAAAGTCGTTGTTGCAACAGACCACGGCAGATGTAACGACGACCATCAAACAATAAGCATTCACAGCTTGAGCAATTTCGGTGCGAACCCGAACGAAGGAACGAGGTATTTCTTGTCTGACTTTGAAACCGTTGCCCAGATTTCTGATATTCCGCGCGGTGAAGGGCGTGGATACACCGTGAACGGGCGGATGATTGCTGTCTTCAATGATGACGGTGAATTTCGAGCCACTGACGATCTCTGTCCTCATATGGGAGCTCCGTTGTCCGGAGGTTATATTCTCGATGGAGCGGTGGTTTGCCCATGGCATGCCTGGAGGTTCTGTATCAGCAGTGGCGGTTGGACAGACAATCCAGAATTGAAGATCGATGTCTTTGAGGTTCGAGTGGTGGGTGACGAAATACAGGTTTCCGTACCTCCTCAGGATAATTGATTTCCAATGTCAGAAGATACTCAGATCAGTTTCTCAGAATTTCAATCCTTAATCCGAACCATGTATATGGAGAAGGACGTAGAAAGAGGCATTGATGGGACCTTCATGTGGCTGATGGAGGAAGTTGGCGAATTGGCCGCTGCGTTACGGAGTGGTTCGAAGCAGGAGCAATCTGAAGAATTTGCAGATGTCCTGGCGTGGCTGACGACCATTGCCAATGTCGCAGAAATTGACTTGAACGAAGCCATACGGCGTAAGTATGGTGAGGGTTGTCCAGGATGCCATCAGTATGTTTGCCAGTGCAGTGACTCTGAAAAACCTTGACTGGAGTCGAACGATGTGCCAAGTCGAAAACCTTGGACCGAATCGTGAATAAGGCGGTACATTCTTTAGCTCAATTGCCGATGAAGTAGAAACACCGATGGTCTCTTTTAGAAAGGCTAGCGGAGCTTAGGTTTGTCCCGTCACCCAAATGTTGATCCCCTCTTTTTCTCCCCCCAGTGATCCGTTCCAGTTCATGAATCCACTTGCTTGCCATCTACGACGGATCCTTGCCGGGTGTCTGCTATTGTGGTTTCTCCAGCCGGCTGATTGTCGGGCTCAAGAGCCAGCGACAAGTGCTTTGCGGGTTGAGTATGAGTTAGGGTTTGGCGGAGAATTCAAACGTGGTGTGTGGATTCCGGTGCATGCCGAAGTGACCAACCAGAGCGGGGACGTCTTCCAGGGACAGTTTGTCGTTGAGGCCGAAGATGTTGACGGCGTAATGATCACCTATAGTGATCAGACGCAATTATTCGAATTGGCTCCAGGAGAATCGTCTTCCTTGGTGCAGTACATCAAAGTGGGGCGGCTGCCGTGGCGTGTTGTCGCCGGCATCAAGTCGCAGGAGACTCAGGCGTACGTCGACCAAAGGTTGTTCGATGAGGCTGGCGGGGGAAATCGTAAAGCGACTTCGTATTTCATTCTCCAGTTGGGTAAAGACTTACCTCTGAGCCGTTCCCGTTTGCAGAGTTCGCTTTCGGCCGATGCGGATCTGGTCGAGTTGTCGCTGATTCGACAGGATCAGTTTGATCGATTGCCTGCTGAATGGATTGGCTACGAGTCGATTGACCTGATGGTTTTGCCAACAGCTGAGTCCGGTATTCTCGATCAGTTATCTCCTCAGCAGGCCCGAGCGATTCGGGACTGGGTTTATCAGGGAGGGCGGTTGATTCTATTTGCCGGGAAAAACGCTGTCAGCATGGTCGAGGATAACTCGCCGCTGGCCGATCTGATTCCGGGAGTGGTAACAGGAACAGCCGAGCAGTGGCAAACTTCAGGATTGGAGAATTACGGAAACGCCCAGCAGCGTCTGTTTCTGAGCTCGACGAATAATCCTTTGGCGACACTGGATGTCACCGACGGGCGCGTGATCCTGCGGGATCAGGAAAATGCACAGGCTTTGCATCCGCTGGTTGTCCGAAGTGTACGGGGGTTTGGAATGGTCGTATATGTTGCCTTTGATATTGATATACCACCTCTGGACCAGTGGAGTTCAACGGGGCGCGTACTGGAAAAATTGATTGCCGTGGGGAGAAATGCTGGTGATGACGACGATTCGTTATCCGGTGACAGTGGCAATCATGCTGGCTACCGGGATCTTTCGGGACAGCTACGGTCCCAGTTGGAACAGTTTGACAGTGTGACTCCAGTGCAGTTTATCTGGATAGCAGCACTGCTGGCCCTGTTTGTCCTGATGATTGGTCCGCTGGATTTCTTTCTGTTGCGAAAACTGAATCGCTTGCACTGGACCTGGGTGACGTTTCCGAGTGCGGTTGTGCTGATCGCAGTTGTAATCATTGTCATGACGCAAACCTTGCCGGCAGACAAACCGATGATGAATCAATTGCACATTGTGGATATCGATGCGGCAACTGGGACGGTGCGTGGGACGGAATACCTGGCTGTTTACAGTCCCGAGGTGGCCGCGTTTGATGTTCATCTGGAGTCGCATGCTGGTACCGATGAGAGTGACCCTGGTATTCAAATCAAGCGGGACTTTACCACCACTGGCTGGCATGGTCTGCCGGGAACCGGATTGGGAGCATTAGGGCGTACAAGTTTTCAGACCTACATCAATCATCAGTACCAGATTGATGTATCGGCAGCGCAGATTGACTCGATTCCGGTGCAACATGGTGGCACGAAAATTATTCGCAGTCGCTGGTCCGGGAAGACAGAGATTGGCAACCAGCCGGAATTATATGCGGACCCCATCAGTGGAGCTCTGCGGGGGACAGTCACAAATCCGTTTGATTTCGATTTGTATGAAGTCGAGATTTTATTTGATGGCCGTGTCTACCCGATTGGCCGAACCTTCGAAGCAGGCGAGTCGATTGATATCTTTGATGTTAGCGGTGATTCTCAAGGAATCGATAATTATTATTCACGGTATCAGGATGGAAGTAATAAAGGGAATCGACGTAGTTGGAAGGTGATGCAGGAATCTACTCAACGCATCGTCAAACAAATGATGTTCAATCAGGATATTGGTGGCGCCAAGTACACCGGACTAATTAACCGGTATGAAGAGTTTTTAGATTTGAGTCATTCGCTGTCGTACAATCGGGCAGTACTGGTTGGTCGCACCGCACAGGGACAAAGCAGTTTTGTCGTCAGTGGCGGGCAGCAGGTGGGATTGGAGACAGAGAATCATTTTTACCGGGTTGTATTTAAGGTAAATTCCGCTCCTTGATACGGGATGCGGGATACGGATTGACCAGTGTTTGCCGGAAGGGGTCGTTGGAATCGTGATTGAGACCAGAGGATTAACGAAGAAGTATGGTGATATGTACGCCATACGGGATATCGACCTGGAACTGGACGAAGGAGATTTGTTCGGGTTTATCGGTCCCAATGGTGCTGGGAAGACGACGACCATGAGGATTATCGCGACGCTGTTGAATCCAACGTCGGGGGAAGCCTATGTTTGTGGAAACTCCATCTATACCAAACCCAAGGAAATCCGCCGGCTTGTCGGATACATGCCAGACTTTTTCGGAGTCTATGATGACATGAAAGTCATAGAGTATCTCGAGTTTTTTGCAGCGGCGTATCGCATTAAGGGCGAGGCACGTCGTAAGCGGTGTAACGAGATGCTGGAAATCGTCGATCTCGATTTTAAGCGGGACGCATACGCTAACACATTGTCCCGTGGGCAGACGCAGAGACTGGGATTGGCACGCGTTTTACTGCATGATCCTCAGGTTCTGCTGTTGGACGAACCGTTAAGTGGTCTCGATCCCCGAGCGCGTATCGAAATGCGCGAGTTGCTCAGGCGACTGGGTAAAACCGGAAAGACGATTATTGTCTCCAGTCATATCCTTCCAGAGCTGGCAGACGTCTGTAACAAGATTGGCATTATCGACAGAGGCGTCATGACAGTGAACTCGGCCGTGAACGACATTATGCGTGAGATGCGAAAACAGGTCGTGTTAAATGTGATGGTCTCGGGTGATTCAGCACAGGCGGCCCGTGAGTTGGAGCAACATCCGGATGTCGATAGTCTGGAAATGGTGGACCAGCAACTAATCGTGACTCTGGTTGAAGCGTGTGAAGATTACAGCCATATTCCTGCCGTGCTGATCAATGCTGGCTTTGGCCTCAAGCTGTTCCAGGAAGAACCGATCGATCTGGAGAAGGCATTTATGACACTCACCAAAGGGACGGGAGCCAACTTCTAAAGGTATTAGAGAAAGTGATACCGATGCCCCGTCTGACTGGGAGCCTTAGGGTGTCAGGAGTTGTTAAAGAGATTCAGCGTAAAATGGGCCTGTCCCTGATGATGAGCTTCGTGCCAATTGATGATGCTGAGAGTGGTACGCAGGGTCAGTTCTTTTTCCAGTCGAGGGTGTACCCAGACAAAACTATCTAATTGGTCGTTGGTGAATCGCCCCAGCGTGTCGAGCATGATATTACGGCCGTCCTCGAGAATCTCTCGGATTTCAGCGACAGTGAGGATGTCGTCATCCGGAGTGGAACCTCCTCGGAATCGATCCCAAATGGCCTGATGGCGGGCATCTTCATGACGTTTCGCCAGTCGGTCAACGCCAAAGAGTTCTTCGGTAATACCGATGTGTGCCAACTGCCAACCGATGTGGGCGCGCCCCTCACCCGCTCGCCAGCCCAATGCTTTCTGCGGGTCAGCCAGGGCTGCGATTTGATCGAGTGTTCCCAGAGTACGTGTCCGGTTGAATTCAAATGCCTGAATGAATGAAGTGATCATGGATTTTATATTAGATGAGATAAAGGAGAGGTCAGCCTCAGAGTATTACCGGAGGCAACCAAAGGGATCGGTGACTATTATTCGTCGGTGACACAGCCTTCCGAGGCGCTCTTAACGCACTTGATGTACTTGTAAAGCGTTCCACGATTGACTTTGTAAGCCGGTGCTTCCCATTGAGCGGCACGGGCAGCCAATTCGTCGTCGGACAGGTCTACAGTGATGACGTTGTTTTCGGCATCAATTGTGATGGTGTCCCCGTTTTCGATCAGTGCGATAGGTCCACCGACCTGAGCTTCCGGAGTTACGTGTCCAACAATGAATCCGTGAGAGCCACCAGAGAATCGACCATCGGTCATCATGGCTACCTCGTCACCCAATCCGGCTCCCATAATTGCAGAAGTGGGTGTCAGCATTTCTGGCATGCCAGGTCCACCCTGAGGACCTTCGTAACGGATAATGACCACGTTGCCGGCGACAATTTTTCCCTCTTCCAATGCTTTGAGCATTTCCTCTTCACTGTCAAAACAATTGGCAATTCCGGTAAAACTGAGTCCTTCTTTTCCTGTGATTTTGGCAACTGCACCTTCCGGAGCTACGTTGCCTCGTAAAATACGCAGATGCCCTGAGGCCTTGATTGGCTCTTCAACTGTCTGGACAATTGTCTGACCTTCCGCCAGACCTGGGAGTTCCGCCAGGTTGTCTCCCAGAGTTTTCCCTGTGACTGTCATGCAATCACCATTGAGATATCCTTTTTCCAGCATGTACTTCATGACGCCCGGTGTTCCACCAACGCTGTGGAGGTCTTCCTGAACGTACTTACCGGAAGGTTTAAGATCGCCAATGTAAGGGATGCGATCGCTGACCGACTGGAAGTCGTCAATCGTCAAGTCAATGTCAACGCTGCGAGCGATCGCCAGCAGGTGCAGTACCGCATTGGTGGAGCCGCCTAATGCCATCACCATCACCATGGCATTTTCGAAGGCTTCACGAGTCATGATGTCGCGTGGTTTGAGATCCAGCTCCATCAGTTTTTTAATGGCATCGCCGGCCTGATGACATTCAGTCACCTTATCAGGATCGACTGCCGGGATGGAGGCGGAATAGGGGAGTGACATTCCCATTGCTTCGATGGCCGTGGCCATCGTATTGGCGGTATACATGCCGCCACAGGCACCTGCGCCAGGGCAGGAGTTGCGAACAATGGCCTGTCGTGTTTCATCGTCGATCTTGTCAGCGATGTATTCGCCATAGCTTTGGAATGCTGAGACGATGTCCAATTTCTGGTCATTGTAACAACCTGGTTTGATCGTCCCACCGTAGACCATCAGGGCTGGACGATTGAGCCGTCCCATCGCCATGACACACCCGGGCATGTTCTTGTCACAACCAGGAATTGTAATCAATGCGTCGTACCATTGAGCTCCCATGATGGTTTCAATCGAGTCGGCGATGAGGTCACGGGACTGCAATGAAAAACTCATTCCATCCGTTCCCATGCTGATACCGTCTGACACGCCAATCGTATTGAATCGCATGCCGTAAAGCCCTGCATCGGTCACTCCCTGCTTGACTTCTGCGGACAGGTCCAGCAAATGCATATTACACGGGTTACCCTCGTACCAGACACTGGCAATCCCTACCTGTGCCTTGTTCATGTCCTCTTCAGACATGCCGGTAGCATAAAGCATTGCCTGTGAAGCACCCTGGCTACGAGGTTGAGTTATTCGGGAGCTGAACTTGTTTAGTGACTCTGTCATGGGGTGTTATCTCTGATGAGGCATTGATACGGTTCTTGAGGTGCGGGATTTTCCGGCAGGAGGTCCGGCCGGGACGTCTTCGCAAAGTCCTTTTATTTTAGAATTGAAATCCAAACCTTGCTAGAATGCTTATTCCTGTCGCTGGTAGGTAATCCATAATTACGATCCTTCTTATTCCTGTTTGGTGTAATCGATGAATCTGAGAATCACTTTATTGTCATCATTCGTTCTACTGTTCCCATTTGGTTTGCGTGCTGCTGATAAGCAAGTGCCGCTGGAAGAAGGATTCGAGTGGATCTTTGACGGGAAGACATTCAAAGGTTGGGAAGGAAATCTCAAGTGGTTCCGGATTGAAGAGGGAGCGATCATTGCTGGTAGCCAGGAAAAGCGGGTACCGAATAATGAATTCCTGTGTACGACGAAGGAGTACGGAGATTTTGAATTGCGTCTGCAGGCCCGATTGATCGGTAAGGAATATCGCAATGCCGGGATTCAGTTTCGTAGTCGACGTATCGAAAACCACCATGAAGTGATCGGGTATCAGTGTGATATGGGAGTGATGGGCGAGAAGAATATCTGGGGCTGGTTGTATGACGAGTCGCGAAGAAGAAAGTTTCTGGTGGAAGCGCCGCAAAAGCCGGTGACGGATCACTTCAAAAGGGATCAGTGGAATGATGTTGTGATTCGTTGTGAAGGTGAGCAAATCAAAATGGCAATTAACGGCATTACTACCGTTGATTATCAGGAGAAGGAAGCAGGGATCGCGCGGCAGGGAATTATTGGTCTACAAGTTCATGGCGGTCCAGCTCAGGAAGCGTCCTATCGGCATATCCGTATCAAGATTCTGAACCATTGAGACGGCTTCCTGGTTTTGCCCCAAGTGGTTCTGGCTCGATTGCTAACCACCTGGTGAGTCACACCAGCGACAAAAATTCTCGATTCGAACCGACATTTCCTTGACAGGAACCCCCAACAGTGACTGTTTTTCTGGATGGCTTACGTTTGAATGCAGGAATCGTATTTCCCGGGAACAGTCAAGATTACGCTCGCAATTGCCCCGATTGCTACTGCTGATAGAGGCTAAATGTTCCGGTTTTGCGGCAAATACCAAGTGTCTGTAACATGGAATAGCAGGTGTTCGCGATGTTTGGTTTGGTAAAATAGGGAGTTTACGTTGAAATGACGGGTTGACCTCTGTTTGGTTTGAGGTGGACTTATCCTCCTACTTTGAGTAAATTTCCGTACTCAAATGACCATATAGTGGCCGTATTTTCAGGCAAGTGCTAATATCGGCGCTGTGAGGTCGGTTTAAAGCCTTGGGACAACCAGAAATACCACCAATTTTGATTTGACCTTCTGCCCATAATACGTGTGCAGGGGAGAAGCATACACTGCTCAGAGAAGATGCCAATGAAATTGCGACGGAGAACGAAGCCGGCGTTGTCAGTTAATGACCGTCAGTGGATAAAGAAAAAAGTTGAAGCCAACTTATCAGTCGAAACACTGGAACGTCGGGAGATGCTTGCGGCGGATCTTATCGGCGGCCTTTCCGAATTGGCCGAAGGCGAAGGTTCCAGTAAAGTGCAAATGCGGTTGGTTGCTACGGATTTATCCGGACAGCCAGTTGATAAGGTTGTGGTGAATCAGAACTTCAATCTGCAGGGATATGTGACTGACCTGCGAGACGACCCGCGAGGGGTATTTACCTCTTATATGGATGTCGAGTTCAACAAGACTCTGGTTCAGGCAACCGGTGCGATTCAACATGGCGGTTCGTACAGCAACTTCCAGTCTGGGACAATTGATGTTTCCGGAGCGTTGGGTGTAATCGATGAAGTTGGTGGAATGGCCGGTATGTCCGAGCTTGGAGCTGGTGAACACCTGGTTTTCACCGTCCCCATGCGCGCTACTGCCGCTGGAAACTTCGTGTTTGACGGAAATCCGGCAGATGTCAAACCTGCTCACCAGGTTCTGGTCTACGGTGAAAATGACGAGGTTACCGACGATTTAATCACCATTGTCGATTATGCGCTCGAAGTAAGTGATACCGGCATCCTTCCCTACACAGAGGATTTCAATGATGGTACTGCGGATGGCATGACCGTCACTCAGGGTACGTTTGCCGTCAGCAGTGGTCGATATATCTCTACCCCTCCCGATGAAAGAACTCGTTCTCTATCTGTTGTCGACCTGACGGTTGATATCCCCGCCAAGACTCGTTTCCAAACAACGATCAATCTGGAGTATGCCAGTGGCCTCAGACGTAATGCATACCAGGTATTCGCTTATCAGGACAACAATAACTACAAAATTGCTGGCCTCAATGCCAACGCAGGCAGATGGGTGATCGGTGAATTTGTTAACGGCAGCTATCGTGCTCTTCGTCAGGTAAGTGTTTCACCGGCGCAAAACGTTAACTACCAACTGGAACTGGTACTCGAAGGAAAGAAGGCCACGCTGCATGTAGATGGCAGAGCAATTACCAGTCATACGTTTGATTCGAATCTGAACGTTGGTAAATTCGGCCTGCTCGCCATTGGAGCCCGAAGTCGTTTTGACAATGTACACATTGCTGAAATCTTTCCCACTCCGATTGCCGTCAATGACGCAGGTGAATCGGTAATCAACACCGCTGTGACAATTGATGTGTTGGCCAACGACAGCCATGAACGCGCAGGTACGCCGCTGCATATTATTTCGGTAGATGGTGTTGATAATGGTGTGGTGGAGCTGCAGGATACGAATCAGGACAACAAAGCAGATAGATTGGTGTTCACTCCGGCCGCTGGTTTTTCCGGAGCGGAACGGTTTTCCTATGTCGTTGGCGATGGAAATGGACAAACGGATTCCGCCTCGGTGCTGGTAGATGTGCTCCCCGGAATTCCCATGACTCAGAATTTCAATACGGTCAATCCGGCTGGCTTTGAAGTGGTTCAAGGTAACTGGGCAGTAGCCAATAGCGCTTATGTCGCGCAGAGCCGACGTAGTTATTCGCTGGTGAAGATCCGTACTGGAGTAGAGAATCCGACGGAAGTCGAGTTTTCAGCAACTGTGTCGATGCCCAGAGTGTCGGACTACATTTCCAATGTGGATATGGTATTCGATTATGTAAATGCATCTAATTACAAGTTCGTCGGCGGAAGTGTTGATAATCGTCAGTGGTATCTGGGCCAGGTGGTTAACGGTCAGCGAACGATTCTGCAAACCAAAGCTGACACGGTTACCCGGGACGAGCATGAATTCGAACTTGTGATTCGTGGAACGGAACTTGAGTTTATTGTTGACGACGTTACCGTCCTGACTCGCACCTACCAGACCGCCCCTAATGCTGGTCTGTTTGGCTTTGGGGCTAACCGCGCCAAGCCAATTGTCGACAAAGTGAAAATTCGCGAATTCGTACCTGCTCCAATTGCCGAGGACGATGCAACTCAGACGGTGGTCAATGTTCCCGTTGATATCGCTGTTCTTGCCAACGACGGACATGACCTGGTAGGGACATCGATTTATGTCGACTCGGTCGTTCTGGAAGCCAACGGAACAACCACTCTCAAAGATACCAACAACGACGGTAAAAACGACACCGTGACCTTCACTCCAGCAGCTGATTTTCGGGGTATTGGGTCCTTTGATTACATTGTGAAAGACAACAACGGCCAGGAAGATCAAGCGAGCGTCTCAGTTCGTGTGGCTGCAGACCTTCCATTGTATGTTGACTTCAACGACAACCAGGCAGTGGACTTCAGCTTTGCGGATAACCAGTGGCGAGTCTCGGATGGTCAGTTCCTGTCGACGAGTACTCTTGGTACGAGT
>CALKGE010000005.1 GCA_938084685.1 uncultured Pirellulaceae bacterium | reverse complement strand
TCCATTCAATACTCCTTATTAAAAGTAGTTAAAAAATTAAGTCGCCTACTGTCATACGGAAGGTTCCGTAAGAGCGACATAAAATGATACTTCCAAAAGCATAGATTTCGGATCGAACAGAAATATTTTTCTTCAGATCTTGCGCTTCTTAAGAAATTTAAATATCCTCGAGACTGAAAAGAGAGTTTTGAAAGTATAATTTTGCAGCGACCTGAAGAAGGAGGGGATACTTCTTGGGTTTTACTTTTAGTTATTACTTTTAAGAGGAGAGTTTATGGCAAAACAGTACAAGGATAGATTCGTTGTCACGATCGACGGACAACGTAAAACCATCAGAAATAAGTCGCTGTTCGAGGCCAAGGCGACTAAAAGTCAGATGAGGCTGGTTCGCCAAATTGCGAATTTGTTAGAAGAGTTGGAACTGGCAAAAGACTATGGTTTACCACCAACCCAGAAAGTTTTGGAAGAGGTACGTGCCATCACTTGGCTCAATGAAAAATGTGTTGATTTAGGGCTGATTCCAGCGAATTGCGTCAATACTCTTGAGGAACTTTTTGATTTCTATTTTGAGTTGAAATTCAAAGTTTGGACGAAGCGGACACAGGAAAACTGGCTCAATACGAAACGTACAATTCTGAAGGTACTTGATGGAACTGTGTTGCTACGGTCAATCACACGCATCGATGCAGATAACGTACAACACGATATGAAGACAGTTGTTTCAACCCGCTATGGGAAACGCCTAAGCTCAGCGACAATATCCAAGCATTTGGGTAATTTGCGTCAGCTTTTCAATTTTGCGGTTAAACATGAATTTCTAACAAAGAATGTGTTTGACGAGATATCTCGGTCAGGTGAGAGCAGAGACGATCACTTCGAAATCAGCTTAGCGTTGTCAGAGAGAGTTCTTGAAGCCATGCCTAACTCAGAGTGGAGACTGTACTTTGCAGTTCTTAGATGGGCGGGATGTAGGAAATCGGAACCATTACAACTTAAGGTTGGTGACTGGGAACTAGGATTTGAAAAAGACGGTGAGCATTTTTATGGTCGGTTATTCATTCCAGATGCGAAGCGTAAGAATAAATCAGGGAATCGCATCATAAAATCTCCGCCGTTGTTTAAACAGATAGAGAAATTGCTGCTAGAACATTGTGAGGTACTTCCAGAGTGTACTGAATATCTGTTTCCTAACATTAGAAAACTATCTGAGGGAGGAATTCACGAACGTTTCACGAGCTTTCTGAAACGAAAAGGGATCACAGTCTGGTCTAATTTGTTCAACAATATTCGTTCGACTCGCTTTACGGAGATCAGTCGTGAATATGGCTCAGCTTTAGAGTCACGATGGGTGGGGCATAGTGAAGCGACCTTTAAGATGTCTTATGATTTTGACATTCAGGCAGATTACAGAATCCGTGACACAAATGTGACACAGCAGAGCGGTGCAGGGCAGGGCACAGCGAATTTAGCAGATAAAGTTGTTGCTCAAAAGCAGCATATTCAGCCCGATGCCACGCTGTGCATCGAATACAAAAAGAGAAAAGCACCCCCTAAAGGATTCGAACCTCTGTTTCCGTTCGGAGAGAACGGCGTCCTGGGCCACTAGACGAAGGGGGCAAATGGGGCCCGCTCGTCATACCTCAATAACAACGCAACACCGAACCGGAATTTCTGGAAAACCAGTCAGACAAGGGGGATGTAATGAACATATACGGGCGAGTTATTTCTATACTTATATTGATCGTGAATACTGTCAAGAGACCACCTCTTTCTGACGTCGGCTCGATCGCTAAAGCAGCAGAAGTGGTCTCCCCTTGTCATGGAAGATTGAGCAATGCCCGCTCTACATGTTTTTGATCTCTTGAATGAGCCCGCTAAAGCGCCAACCAGTGGACTTTGCGTTCTCGTCGGCACCGATTACTTCCTCCATCGACAGGCAATCGATACGATTCTCGCGAAAGCTTCCCCCGCAGGAACTGACAACGTGCGGTGGTTCGATGATCTGCCGGAATGGTCTGATGTGATCGACGAAGTAAGTACCGCCTCACTTTTTGGTGGCGATGGTATCCAGGTTGCCGTGGTACCAAACGTGGACAAACGGATTCAGAACCGAGATTCGTTTCTGCTAGCCAATAAAGACAGGCTGATGAAGTATGCCAAGGCGGACTATCATCCTGGACTCATGATTCTGGTGTCTAATTCCTCGCTCGGGAATTTATCGATCAACAAAATACTTAGTGGCGACAATCGCGTCATTGACTGCCGGATTCCTGAACCGTCGACCTGGAAAAAGGACGAAAAGGTTATTCGCAAGAAGGCTCCCAAATGGGTCAGTACCTGGGCCAAAAAAGCTCATAAACTGACGCTGTCACACGATGCTGCCGCTCTCCTGTTGGAACTGTCTCACAGCAACGCGGGTGTTGTTGAGATGAACCTTCTTAATCTGAAGCTGCTTCTTGACGAAGGAGCGACGGTATCTGCCGAGCAGGTTCAGGAACTGGTCGGTGGCTGGGAGCAGAAAAATACATTCGAAATGGTAGATGTCGCCGTGCTAGGCCGATCAGCCGAGGCCCTGCAACTGCTCGATAACCTGTTAAGAGAAGGACAAGCAAAGCAGCAGATCTTTGGCGGTATGTCGTACTCGTATCGCAGGTTTGTCCGGATGACGCGCGGCATGCAGCGTTACCGGCGTCAGGGAGCGAGTAGTGGCGCGGCAGCTCAGAAGTGTATCGCTGATGAACTCAAAGGCTCCATCAAGTATCGTGGAAAGTTGACCATGGATCAGCTGAAATCGTTGGGCAGCGCCAGGATCACTCATTTTATGCGTTGGCTATTGGAAGCAGATCTGGATCTGAAGAACAAGTTTTCCAATTCCAACCTGCCGCTTGAAAAACTCCTGATATACCTGGACCAGGAATTCCAGCCTCCCAAGACTTCATCGTGACATCGAAATGATTAAGCAGCATTTTGACTATCTTGTTTTGGGGTTAGGTGGAGTCGGCAGTGCCGCTCTTTACCAACTCGCGCGGCGCGGTCTTCATGTCGCTGGGATCGACCGTTTTCCCATTGCACATGACCGGGGAAGCTCACACGGCCATACCAGATTGATCCGGCAATCCTATTTCGAGCATCCATCCTATGTCCCGCTGGTGCAGCGATCTTTCGAGTTGTGGAAGCAGGTGGGTGCCGACCATGGACGTGATCTCTACTACGAAACTGGCATCCTCGAGGCAGGGCCGGTGGATGGAGAGCTGGTACCAGGAGTTCTCGCCAGCGCGGCCGAGCACGGTCTGGAACTGGAACAACTGACAGCCGACGAAGCCTCACAGCGTTGGCCTCAGTTTTCGTTTCAGGATGATCACACTGTGATCTACGAACAGCGTGCTGGATTCTTGTTGGTGGAACAGTGCGTTTCCGCGCATGTGGAACTTGCTCAGTGGAATGGAGCCGAGGTCTTTTGTGACCAGTCAATCGACAGGATTGAATCGAAAGATGATGCTGTTCATGTGCTGACGAGCAGAGGTGAGTTTACGGCGGACCGAGTTGTGGTGGCATCGGGGGCCTGGGCTGGCGAACTTCTTCCTGAATTGTCCGACAAAATTGTCGTACTGCGCAAACCGCTGCACTGGTTTGAGGCGGATGTAAATCGGTATTCGAGAAAAAGTGGGTGTCCGTGTTTCCTGTTTGAAACGGAGGCTGGTTGTTTTTACGGGTTTCCGTCGAGCGATTGGCGGGGCCTGAAAGTTGCTCAACATACCGGTGGTGCCGAGGTTGACGATCCGCTGCTTCTCGACCGTGATTTAGATGTGCAGGAGCGAGAACAGGTACTGGAGTTTCTAAGTTGTCATTTGCCCGGAGTGACAGATCGAGCTACCGATTATGGAGTCTGCATGTACGCCATGAGTCCCGACAGTCATTTTATGATCGATACAAGTAAAGACGATTCACGGATCATCTACGCAGCTGGATTATCTGGACATGGTTTCAAGTTTACTGCCGCTTTAGGAGAAGTTCTGGCAGATATGGCAACTGGTACCGATTCATCCTTCGACTTGGCACTATTCAAGCGAAGTCGATTTGATACGTGAGAATTCGAATTGCAGTGCAGATGTCAGGGAGAGGAGACAATCCTGGTGGAGATGTTGCCAGCCTTATCGACCGCTTCGATTTTGACTCGCCATGCCGTTGAGCTACCCGGTACAAGACTCCAGCGATAGATTCCTGTGTTGGGTACGGCCAGCGAAATTTCATGCCAGGAATCTTCACCGTCAGACTGATAGTGCAGTCGTATGGGACGAGGACCAAAATTACTGTCGGTTGCCTCCCAGCGAATCAGGGCTTCCGGAATGCCAGCGTCGTTGGAATGTGTTATGGCTCCTGGTGTGAGCTGAGGCTTCGTTGTATCGACCTGCAGCCACAAGTCAGCCAACGTACCGGGTAACGGCTGAACAGCCGTGGTGGCATTTGGAGTCTTGACAACCGTTTTAAATCCGTAGATACCATCACGTTCCATTTCCACTTCCAGTGGACTTTGCTTGTCCGCGTCGATGCCCCACTGCACCCAACTTTGTCCTCCATCTTCAGTCGCCCAGAGTTGCACTTCGGTGACATTCCCAGATTCGTTTTTAAGATCGTAGTTTAGCCTGAATCTGGTCTGGTTCAGCTGATGAACGCGGGCGTTCGCAGGTGGTTTGGCCAAGGGAGGTTCCTGCATGGGAGGTTGGTCGTCCGAGGGAGTTTGAGTGGTTACAGAATGGATGTCCTCGGAAGTTTGCAGGTCTGGACCTGTATCGGCTGGCCACCGAACGGCGCCTTCATGAGGGACGGGGCCGGTGTATGGATTGCGGATGGGCTTGTAAGCCTCGGTTCTACGAAGATTCAATGGTGGCAGGAAAACTTCCCGGTAGGCGACACTACTGTTTTTTGCTCCATCTGTTGCCCTTACTCGCAGGGTCACAACACGTGTGTCAATATTGGGACTCCAACGTCCACTGAGTTGCAGGACGCCGGGACGGAGAAAGGTGGCAGGTGACTCCAGCGGAAAAGCCTGCCAGCTGGCCTCCGGAGTTGGCTGAAATTCTGCAATGACATTCTGTGGCGTGATGGTCGGATCCGAAACGTGACAATGCATCACAATGTCGGAATTGGCACTCAGCTCCGCTCGCAACTGAATTCGTGGCTGCTTTGTGTCCACATAGATCCGCATTTCAGGTTCGAGGTCCAAGGGGACCACATTTTTTTGCAGATTCGTCCTGGTACAAAACCAGAATTCACCGTCACGGTGTGCTTTGAAGTAGAACTGTTTTTGAGCGGGGGTCTGCTGGACATGTTGTTTCCAGGTTTTCCCATAGTTCATGGACAATAAAAGGGTGACATTGGTCGTAGCGCCTGGATTGGGTGTGGTGTAGGGAAGTGTAATCAGGCGACTGCGCGTCGTATAGAGCTTGGCAGACTCTGCCTGCTGCGCATTCAAGTTGCCACTTACGAGTATGGTCGCAAGCACGAGCAAACCGATCTGTTTAGCTGCAAGACGCATCGGCGGGAGCTGACCTTTGTTGAGAACAGAAATATCGTTTATATCGCGGACGATCGAATGGACAAACTCGAAGAGCCTACTTGTTTTATCGGTATTTGAGAGGTCTCGACTGCAAATAATTGTCTCCTCAGGCTACCGGATACAGACTCGTGACTGATATATTGGAGGCTTGCTAAATGCCCGATAACTTTTGGAAAATGGAAGTCATTTAATGAGTGCTCATGAAAACCTGTCCCGCATGATGGAAAGTGGAATTGTTGCTGTCATTCGAGCGGAGTCAGGGGAGCTGTTGGCGGATGTTGCCGAGGCGTTGGTAGCCGGTGGGGTCGATGTCATGGAAGTGACCTTCACCGTTCCTGACGCGGTGGAAGTGATCCGGGAAGTCAAGCGTCGTATTGGTGACAAGATTCTGTTGGGAGCGGGAACTGTCCTGGATACTGAAACTTGTCGGGCAGCGATTTTGGCCGGAGCTGAATTCATTGTTTCACCTTCGACTGATGTTGAGGTGATCAAGCTCTGCCGACGCTACGACAAAGTGGTGACGCCTGGTGTTTTTACTCCGACCGAAGCAGTTACGGCCTGGCAGGCTGGTGCTGATATCCTCAAAGTGTTCCCGGCAGATATAGGAGGTCCCGCACACATAAAAGGGTTGCGGGGACCACTTCCTCAGTGTCGTTTCATGCCCACTGGGGGCGTCAATTTGGATACGGCGGCTGATTTTCTGCGAGCAGGCTCTGTTGCACTGGGAGTAGGAGGAGCGTTGGTGGAGAAACGGGCAGTTGAGGCTGGAGATTTTGGACGAATCGAAGAACTGGCCAAACAATACAAGCAGATCGTCACAGATACTCGGAATGAGTAAAATTAAATACCTGAATTGTTGTCAGACATAGATCTGGCTGCGATTCAGACTCGATAGCCCCCGGATCCCCTTAGGTTGTCGCTTTCGTATCCCTCTTACTTGCTGACCCTTCAAACTCATAAACATGTCAGAACTATTAGCAACTCCAGCAGCACGAATTGTACTGAGTGTAGCGATTTTAGTAGTCCTGATACTGATTTTCTGGTGGACTGTGACAAACTTTCGGGGTCGCATCGACGAAGACATACCAGGGGTCGATGATCACCTGGACAATTTCAAGGAAATTCGCAGCAAAGGTGACATTTCCGTGACCGAATTCCGAAATATTAAGACTGTACTAGAAGAGCAACGTCATCAGGAACCGACTGACTCAGACGATTCCACTGATGAGGCAGAGTCGGACGATTAGTCCGGTTGTAGTAACTGCGGCCTGCTTTTCAGACAGAATTATCTACGCCTGATCTGGGAGATCGGGGATACAGACAGGAATATTACGCACTAGTTGACGAGCACGGAAGTTTCCAACTTACCGTTTTTAGCCTCAAGCATTGCCTGCAACGATTTCACCAACGAAATCAAAAACCAGGCAGCCAACGGCCAAATGCGAGCGAACCTCAGGGAATACCCCCTTCAACCACAGCCGTGTTCAAAACGAAAACGGATCATAGTGATCCAGTAGAGAGCTGTTGGTAATGGAGTCCCAAAGGAGAAGCCATGCCAATCGGAAAAGACGAAGGAAACAAAAACGGCGGCAGCCAATCTAAAAAGAACGCTTTCTGTTCCTTCTGCCGTAAAAGCTATCGGGACGTGGGCCCTCTTGTTGAAGGTCCAGGAGACGTCTATATCTGTGGTGAATGTATCGAGTTATGTTCAACGATCATCGATACTGAGAAGCGTCGTAAAGACGGTGATGCCAACCTGTTCAAGGACATTCCCACTCCGCGCGACATCGTCGCTCGGATGGATGAATATGTCATCGGGCAGGACAATGCCAAGAAAGTGTTGGCTGTTGCAGTCCACAATCATTACAAACGTCTCAACCACCGATGGTCAGACAGCGACGTTGAGATCGAAAAGTCCAATATTCTGATGGTGGGGCCAACCGGTTCCGGTAAAACGTTGCTGGCACGAACGTTGGCTTGTGTACTAAACGTTCCCTTTGCCATTGGTGACGCGACCACACTAACCGAATCCGGATACGTTGGTGAGGACGTTGAAAACCTGTTACTGAAATTGCTTCACTCGGCAGACTTTGACGTGGAAGCCGCTCAGCGAGGTATCGTCTATATCGACGAACTCGACAAGATTGGCAAGACAACTCAAAACGTATCCATCACCCGTGATGTTTCCGGGGAAGGTGTCCAGCAGGCTTTGCTGAAAATGCTGGAAGGAACGATCTGTAATGTGCCTCCGCAGGGTGGCCGCAAGCACCCCGAACAGCAATACATTCAGATAGATACGTCGAACATACTGTTTATCTGCGGTGGTACTTTTGTCGGTGTTGACGATATTGTTCGCAAGCGACTGGGCAATCAAACCATGGGATTTGGTCAGCAGGCTGGCTACAAGGAAGAAGCAGATATGGCGGAGCTGATGGCTCAGGTCAATTCTGACGATATCCTGGAATATGGTCTGATCCCTGAATTGATTGGTCGTTTACCAGTCGTCACTTCTCTGACTCCTCTGGATGAAGAAGGATTAATCCGAGTTCTTACCGAGCCGAAGAATGCTTTGCTTCGGCAGTATGAAAGTCTTTTTGAGATGGAAAACTGCCAGTTGAAGTTTTCCGATGAAGCAGCACGAGCGATCGCTCAGCGGGCTATCGAAAAAGGAACCGGCGCTCGGGGTTTACGTTCAATCACCGAAGAAGTCATGCTCGATATCATGTACGAGCTACCGGACAAATCTGGTTCAGGAAGCTACACGATGGATCTGGATGTTTTGCATGGCAAGAAGGATCTGTTTGGCGACAAACGTACGAAAAAGAGCGCCTAGTAATACTCGATCATTATTTTTGGCCCGTCGGTTCTGATTGGAATCGGCGGGTTTTTTTATGCCACGGCGGAGACCAGAAGTGGCGCGCCAACTGGGTCTGGGAAAGTGAGTGACCTCAGGTTTCATCCAGGATGTGGAAACAGATTCACATCAGGCCAACTGCAACAGGATTTCGATTCCCCGGTCGATCGTCTCGTCACTGGCGGCGTATGAAATACGGAAGTGGGTATCGGACTGGCTGAAAATATTTCCTGGGATAATGAGCAGATTGTTTTCAATTGCTTTGGCAACAAATTCGGTACCGGTTCCCCAGGGGGTTCGTGGGAACACGTAAAATGCGCCACCCGGTTTGACAATTTCGTACTTCTCCTGCAACGCCTCCACAAGACGGTCCCGTTTTTTGCGATAGGTATCGACATAAGGAGTGACATCGACGTTCATCGCTTCCATACCAGCCCATTGCACAGGCTGAGGAGCACAGACGAAGCTGTACTGCTGAACCTTGAGCATGGCGGCAATGATTTCTGACGGACCGTGAACCATTCCCAGTCGCCAACCGGTCATCGCATGGCTCTTGGAGAACCCATCGATGACCAGTGTGTTTGGATTCACACTGGCAGGACTGCAAAAGTCGCCGTCGTAATCGAACTTGCGATAGATTTCATCGGAAAGGAGTACGATGCCCTTTTCCAGACAGAGTTTACCCAGAGCTTCGACTTCTTCCCGGGCAGGGACATAGCCGGTGGGATTGGACGGACTGTTGAGAATGATAAGTTTTGTTTTATCTGTAATCGCAGCCGTAACTTTGTCGAGATCGATTCTGAAGTCGGGATAGGTATCGATCAGTACAGGAACTCCGTCGACCAGTTGGACAAGCGGTTCGTACATGACAAAAAACGGGTCGAAAAGAATCACTTCGTCCCCCGGGTCGACCAGTGCCTGCATGGCAAGTACCAGTCCGCCACTGGTTCCGCTGCTGACGAAGACCTGGCGATCCTCGTGGCCATACTCGGCATCGACGGCCAACTGCATCTTCTCTCGCAATTGTGGTAGTCCCTGGGTCGGAGTGTATCCATTGTGACCATCCTGAATCGCTTTGATCCCCGCCTGTTTGATCGAATCAGGGACATCGAAATCGGGTTGTCCAATGGAGAGATTGACCGGGTCCTTGAGTGAACGGGCCAAATCGAACACTTTGCGAATACCGCTGCTGTCAATGCGCTGAGTACGTTTGGACAGGAGGTTCATTAGTTGGACGCTTTCCTATACGAATCTTGAGTTGGCGGTGAATGAATGCCATTCATTTTAATCCGGGATGATGATACCGGAAGCGTGGAGATTGTTGCATAAACTAATCAATGCTTCTGATGAGCCAGTATAATGAGATTGGAAATGGCGACAGAATCCCGGATTATAAGGTGAACCATGTTTTATCGAATTCTTCTTTCACTTCTTGTCCTGCCTTGTATGGTGTCAGCGCAGGAGGAAATTGATACCTCACGTGGCGATGCCATGCTGGCCAATTATTTTCAGTTGCGCACGGAGGAAATTGAAAATCGATTTCTGGAAGGCGTAAAAACGAAGGCGGATTGGCTGGAAAAGCGATCACAGTATGTTGCTCAGCTCCAGGAGATGCTTGGTTTAAATCCTCTTCCCGAGCGGACGCCGTTGGAGGCCAAAGTGACGGGCAGGGTAGAGCATGACGAATTCACTGTAGAGAATATCCATTTTCAATCACGGCCGGGCCTGTATGTCACAGGTAACCTGTATGTTCCCAAAGAGCGTGATGAGAAGCTACCGGCGATCCTGTATGTCTGTGGGCATGGCCGAGTGAAGGAAGGAGACGTTTCCTATGGGAATAAAGTGCATTATCACCATCACGGGAGCTGGTTTGCCAGAAACGGTTACGTCTGCCTGACGATCGATACGTTACAACTGGGGGAAATCGAGGGCATCCATCATGGAACGTATTCGCACGGGTATTTCTGGTGGCTCAATCGAGGTTACACGCCTGCCGGAGTTGAGGCCTGGAATTGTATTCGTGCGTTGGATTATCTGCAAAGCCGTGACGAGGTGGACGGTGAACGTCTGGGAGTTACCGGGCGTAGCGGCGGCGGAGCTTACAGTTGGTGGATTGCAGCGTTGGACGAGCGGATCAAGGTGGCTGTTCCCGTTGCAGGAATTACTGATCTGCGAAACCATGTTGTCGACGGCACCGTGGAAGGGCATTGTGACTGCATGTTCATGGTCAATACCTACCAGTGGGATTACCCCATGGTGGCCGCATTGATGGCTCCTCGCCCGTTGTTGATTAGCAACACGGACAACGACCGCATCTTCCCGCTCGACGGAGTCTACCGAACATACGTTAAGACTCGGAAAGTCTATGAGTTATTAGACGCGACTGACAAAATTTCGCTGCATATCACTTCGGGCCCTCACAAGGACACGCAGGAGCTGCGAGTTCATGCATTTCGCTGGTTCAATCATTTTCTTAAGAACGATGATGAACTGATTCGAATTCCGGCTGAGAAGTTTTTTGAACCGGAGGATTTACGAGTGTTCAAAGAGGAATTGCCGGCGGATGAGCGTAACACGCAGATCAGCCATTCTTTTGTGCCTCAGGCACCGGCAATCGAAGTGCCTCAGACTTCGGGTGAGATGAGTGTGCTGGTAGAGAATATTCAGCGGACGTTACAGGAAAAGACGTTTCGAGCCTGGCCTGGAGATCCTGTCGACCTGCGGGTCCGTAAGGTTGCAGAAGCCTATTCAGAAGATCTCGTTATGACTTCCTATGACTTTACGAGTCAGAAGGGAATCGACTTGCGGATTTATGTAATTCATCGCAAGGATCTGGAAAAGGCAAACCAGGCCATGGTCCATGTTCTGGGAGATCAGGATTGGTCCAAATTTCTTGCATTCTTTCAGGACGCCTTCGGTGACCGGGATGTGTTGCAGGGCGAGGCTTTTCCTGAACAAGCTCCGGAGGACCTGCCCGATTTTGAGAAATTCAGGCAGCATGCATTGAATTCGGACGGGATCACCGTGGCCGTTACACCACGAGGTGTAGGGCCTACGATCTGGGATCAGTCCGAGCGAAAGCAGGTTCAGAATCAGCGTCGATTCTATTTATTAGGAGAATCGTTGGCTGGGATGCAGACCTGGGATGTTCGCCGGGCCGTGCAGGCATTGAAGACACTGGATGTGGCTTCCGATGCCAACGTCATGCTGAGAGGAAATAACGATTCAGCTGCATTGATCATGTTTGCCAGTCTTTATGAAGACGTGACGGCGATTGGTCTGTCCGAGTTGGCTGGGTCCGATCTGGAGTCGGTACCACTGCTGAACGTAAGTCGGTTCTTCACGATCGATCAGATACTTGCAGCAGCTGCCAGCCGGCAACGTACGATTGTCAGTCGGTCCTCAGAAGAGGCATTTCCGTTCACTCGTAGGACGGCTGAAATTCAGCAGTGGCCTGAGGATGCCTTCCGGTTCCATACCAGGAAACAACAGGAAGATTGAGTCATTAGCGAACGCGGCATTTGAAAGTGATTGCTGCAGATTCCCCTACTTCCAGCGGGTCGACAATCTCCCAGCGAAGAATGGCGCTATCTTTACCGGTAGGATTCACAAAGAAGTCAGACTCGACTGTGCAGTTCTGGCTGTCATCGACATAGGCCAGCCGTCGACTCAGATGATCGACAATTGTGACGTTACCAATTGCCCTGTCCCCGGTATTTTTGAACGTAATGGTGAATTCAAGTAATTCACCGGGAAGTGCGTCCTGCCGGGATGCCACTTTCCTGATATCAAGTCGACTGTTACCCTCAGCAATTTCGTAATGATGATTTGTCTGGACTTTATTGTTCCCCAGCATCCTGTAAGGCAATAAGTCATAAGCATATTCTTTCACAGTTTCCTCGTCGGTTTGCGCGAGTGCTGTCTGTTGTCGAATGCTAAGTTGAGCTTCTTGGGAGTTCTGAATGTTGACTTTGGTATTCAACAGATCCCCGACCTGCGGTTTGACCATCTGACTGTCTTCGGCACTGGCCACTTGATGGGCCATGTCACGTAGCTTTTGGTTTTCTTTGTACAGGGCCGTTGACCTGGTGCCGATATTTCGCTGCGTTGAAACTTGCTGCTTAACCTGTTGTTGACTTGTGTCGTTTTTCGACGTGTCCAATGCTAAAGGACTGTCCACAGCGTGAACGTGATCCTGATGCCGGTATTGACTCAGGCCATCAATACGACGCGTGGAGGCAAATCTGGGAGCATAGATGGGGACGCGATTGGTGCGTTCAATTTCGATGTCACCGTCGAGCGTATGGAAATGCGCGATCGTGTCTTCTTCGTCCAGATTGTCGATGGAGAAGTCCTGAGCGACGTTGGTCAGTTGGTAGCCATCACCACCCTGGTAGACATACTCGTCTTCAGGAAAAGGACCGTGGATACCTGGTGGAGTCCATTGGGCAGGGTAGGGGAGTCCTGCATTGGGGCCGGTGTAGGCTTGAGGGGGTAACGCTGCAGGGCCTTGCTGTGCGGCGGTCCCAACGTGATTTACAGGTTGCACTGAACCAGGTTGTCCGTCACTGATCGAGAGATGTGCCGGATGAGGCTGACCGGTCGTTTGCAAGCCGGGAGACGTACAGGCTGTCATGCTGGCCAGAATACCACTCATGGCGACCAGTGTTAAACAGAATTTTTTCATCGATGCTCTCAGCATTTCGTCTATCTCAAGCGTCCAATGGAAGGAGTACTGATAATGGCTTGTTCCAGCCTTTCCCGGGAAATGTTCGATGGTTGCTGTGGAGCGATGGTACGAAACGGCGGAGACGAGAACATGAATCTGCCGGTTTGGCGATCCATGCGAGGTTGTTTGGAGCCTATTCGAAGAATAGCCATCGGCCGTCCCAGCTGATCAGCAACACGTAATGGATCTTCGTTAAAGCGGACATCAAAGAACCGCTGGCGATTTTCCTGATCCTGAATTACCACAGGATTCGTCGGATCCTCCAGATAGATCACTCGGGTAACGAACAGGCCTTCGGCGGCCATTCGTAATTCCTGAGCTGTCAGATGAATGGGGATCGGAAATCTGGTTGCGAGTCCGGCTGGTGGATAAAGTCGATCCAGCAATTCCACGGTAGGAAAGATTTCGACTCCGGGCAGGCCAGGTATTTCAGTAATTTTAAAACGGTATGGTGTTCCGATGAGCAGGCCAACGTTGAGTACCGAAGGTGCGCCGGCGGCAAACTTTCCTGCGGACGCGATGGCGACTTTTCCTCCTTGCGGACAGCGAATCTGAGCCGGTTGGAAATAACCAGGTATGGGGCCGCCTCGCAACAGCATCTGAGAACCTGCCTGTCCGGGAGCCATCAAACCATGATTGGGGTAATGGACGCCAGGGGCCGGACGGAACTGTTGAGCCTGCAGCGAATGTACCGTTGTCAGGACCGTAATGGCCATGATCGCGATCGTCAGTTTTTGAAGGGAGGAGTTCATCGATCGTGGTTGAAAAAATCGGTGGTCTATCGCCTCGATGTCATCGGGCGGATCAGTTATGCAGGGAACGCCCACTGGTAAATCGGGTCACCAGTGGGCATTGCCTGATTGTTCTGTGTTCGTGTCAGAAAACTATTGAGGTACGATCTGATTACGAACTGGCAACGGCTGGCGGTTTTGCGCGGCCGGAGCGTAGTTGTGTTCGCGGATTCGCACGGTGTCTACAGGTTTTGGATAACTGTAGCCAGGTGTTTGTCGCATGTGAACGTTAAAGTGTTGAACCGGTTCTGGCATACTCACTTTGGTGTGGTTATGCATGGTGTAGGATTGCATTCCTGCAGGACCTCCCAATGGAAGGTGAGGAGGTCCGGGAACACCGATGTTGGTGGCAGTCATGGGACTTCCCCAGACAGGTGCTGATAGTCCGGAGACATAATTTGGCCCCATCCTCATCGGGAGCCCCATAGCTTGGCCACCTTGCATAAAGGCCGCAGGGGCTGCTCCTCCGGGGTTCACCGATTTCATCTTATTACCAACTCGCAGGATCGCCATGATACTTCCTCGTCGATCCGCTTCGACGATTGGGTCATCACCTGGATCAAGACGAGTACTGACAAGTGTTTCTACGTTAGCAAGTGCCAGATCCTGGAATTCTGGATCTGGAAGATAGATGACCTTGGTGACGTAGTTGCCGGTGGCAATCTGGTCGAAGTCTTCGTTGGTAAACTGCACAGGAATTGCATTGTGATCCAGGTAAGCCGCAGTACGTGGATTCACAGGAGCAATTTCGATCGTGGGGAATAACTCAATAGCTTCGTGCCCTTCGATATTACTCAGTTTCAAACGAACCAGATCACCGTTGGTGCCTACCATGAAGTCGTGACGGGCCGGAGTGACCAGAACTTGACCTTCATAGCTGCCGTTACGAGTGGTATCGATGCCAATCTGCATTCCCGTAGGGCGATTGAAAATGACCTGAATGGAAAGGGCAGGTGATGCCGCGGCCGCAGCAGGTTGCATCATCGGAGCCTGAGGCATCAGGACTCCCGGTCCAGGGCCATCCACTCCAGGTCCGGGATGGAGCAGTTGATCTGCCGGTGGCAGATTGTGTTGCTCAAATGTTTGACAACCAGTTGTCATGAGAGCTGCGATTGCGACTACAGCCCATAGTTTTGAAAAAGTCTTCATTTTTTCCCCCATGGCAGTGTTACTTGCACAACGGTTTTTGGAATTAGCTATTGAGTTTTGACGTATGTAATTACAGCTCATACGGAGCTGAAAAGTTTCTCTGGTCGGCTCAGATCGAATTCGATTGAGCTTTACCCCTGAATGAAGAAACATCTAAAATGCGTCTTCTCCAAAGGAGGCACCGATCGTGGCGCAAGGAAACAATGGTTCCATGTGGGCAGTAATCGGCACGTTACAGCACGAATCTTTGATAAAATCGGCACAACCGGACTATGAAGTACAAATTACCTATACTTACATGCCTGGTTTTTCTGCTGCTGGTGCTGTTTGGAGGTAAAAACGGTTACCTCAACGACCCTATCTTCTCCAGTTTGAATGCTCAGTCATCTTCAAACTCGGAAAAGATTTCTTTGGTAAAAATTGAGAATCCGATCGATGCGAGCGAGGATTCGGCAGCAGCGACGGCTGAACGTCCAGTCGCCAGTGCGGTGGCGGATGACGAATTACTGACTGATCCGGATGTTATCCTCCAACGAGCCATCGCCCGGATGAATTCTGAGTTCCGCTTTCAGGCTTCCTTGCGGCATAAGATCAACATGTTTAACCAGCAGTTCGTCGGGACAGGGCATTACAGGCAATTCGGAAACGGGACGATCAAGCGTCTCCGATTTGAATTAAAGACCCAGGTTGGAGATAAGACATCGAGTGTGATTCAGGTGTGCGATGGTCGTCACCTCTGGACGCGTGAAAACCTGACTGAAGAAACGACACTCAGCCGTATTGATGTTCGTTACGTTCGGGATGCACTGGCAGAGTATGAACGAAATGGTGGAGCGGGAAATGGAGTAGGAAGATTGGCAACTGACTGGGGAGCCAATATCGCGATGGGAGGTTTTCCCCGGTTACTGGCATCCATTGATGCCTGTTTTAATTTCACCTCTGCCCAAAAGGCTGTTTATGAAGACGTACCGGTCTGGGTATTGGTCGGAACCTGGAAGAACGATATCAGGCAGCGGCTCATTGAGGAGTTTAATGACGGACCCAAGTTTCCAGCACATTTACCTGATGCAGTGAAACTTGTCCTGAGCCGGGATAAAGAGTTTAAGTCGATACCGAGAGAGATTCAGTATCTACGACTCCTTTCTGACAAAACTGCACAGCCGATGGTTTCGCTGCAACTCTACGATATGACCCGTTTGGTGGATATGAATGCCGCTCAGTTTGATTATCAGCGTGGTGAGCAGGTGATCGTTGATCGTACTCAGGCGTTTCTGGACAAGTACATTTCCGAATAATGCGCCAGAAACTGGCAGTGGCAGTTTGCAGGTACTTATCAGTGTTGCCGCATCCGCTTAGACTGAGGGAAACAGTGATCACGGTTCCATGAAAGGCGTATTGGTGTGGCACGCATTTACTTTGCATTGGCTTGTTTCGCCACTCTTCTTCTGATTTCCAATTTTGGTGTTGGCCTGTGGGTAGGCGATCTGAATAGTGATGCTGCGGCGGTGAGGCGGGCGAGTGATGCGTTGGCGGCTGCCAGATTCCAGCAGGACAGCGCAGCGATTGAGGCGGCCGAGGCTGAGTTGATTGCGGCTGCGGACAGGCATGAACCAACCAAGAAGCGGCATGGTCTTCACTTTTTGCTGGGCGTGCTCACGGCGATTATTTGTATTCTGGTCAATGCGATTAGCGTGACGTACTTCATCGGTACGACCAAGTGGTGTAAAGAGGTTGTAGATGCCTATAGCCTGGATTCTGTTTTTGTCGACAGGAGCCTAAGCTTGAAAAGGAGCACCTTTGGATGGTCGCTCGTGGGCGTCTTGACCATTATTCTGATCGTGGCATTTGGTGGTGCTTCTGATCCCGCAACAGAAATCAGCTCCAGCGCAGACTGGGTCAGTATTCACTTCATGCTAGCGATTCTGGGCACCATGTTTCTCATCTTTTCTTACCTGCAGCAGGTCGGCAAAATTGGTGCTCACTACGATGTGATCCAGGATATTGTCGAGGCAACAGAGAAACGCAAGCAGGAACTTGGCAGAGCGGAAGTTTAATTCAGTGCTTCTTCGATCTCGTTTTTGATTTCATCGACAGCCTCGTCGATGGCGTTATCTATCTGCTGTTCGGTTGCTTTTCGTTCGACGATCGAGGTGAGTGCATCGAAATGTTTGTTCACCGGCTCGGCAATATCGGGTGGCAGCACATCGCGTATCGCCTGGACTATTCTGTTGACATAAACTCCTGATTTGGACTCAGCAATCCGGGCATGAGTTTCATCGCCTGTGAAGGCGACCATGGTGACTGTCAGTGCGGAGCAGAGCAGGGCACCATTGACGATTCCCATCAATCCTCCGGTCTGATGATCAAATGTTTTCATGTTGTGTTTTTCGAGTTGTTTTTGCAGGTAACCGTGAACGCACCAGATAGCAAGGGAGACGAGAATATAGATGGCTCCCATCGCCAGGTAAGTGTTCCAGGGCTCTCCAATATCACTGATTGCCTGCGCCAGCCCCTGATGGAATTCCTGGGCTACCAGAAAACTGACAACGATCGAACCAACCATGGCGATCTGCCAGACCATGCCTTTCCAGAAGCCGATTAAAATCGAGCCTCCCATAACTGCCGCCATGACGATATCAAATGTCTGCATTGGTACGACCTCTACCAGGATTCCAGAAGCATCGTGACAGGTCCTTCATTGACGATCGTAACCTGCATCTCGGCACCGAACGTTCCGGTCGCAACTCGGACTCCGCGCATCGCCATTTCAGTTACGAACTGTTCGTAAAGTGGTTCAGCAATTTCCGGAGGCGCAGCATCAGTAAAACTGGGGCGGCGACCTTTGCGACAATCTCCCCATAGCGTGAATTGACTGACAATCAGGATTTCTCCCTGAACGTCCTGCAGGCTGAGATTCATCTTACCCATATCATCCTCGAAAATTCTCAGACCTGCAATTTTGTCGCACATCTGAATAACTTCTTTGGATGAATCGTCGGGGCCGATACCGACGAATGCGAGCAGGCCGAGGTCAATCTGGCCGACAACCTCGCGGGCGACAGATACACTGGCATGGCTAACGCGTTGTAATACGACTCGCATAAGGAACTCAGCTTGGGACGGAGACTATCCTGACCCCTGAGGAGCAGGGGAGCAATCAGAGAAAGGTTACCAAAAACAGGACGTCGGTGACTATAAGAATTCAGCTGGCAAAGATTGGAATCCGCTGAATTAGCGGGCGAATCCATGGGTTGGTGGCCGCTGTCGCTGTCAGGGTCGGGGTTGTTGCTGAATGGCGATGACGCGCTGCATTCCAGCTATGGCATCCTCATTCTGCGGGTCAATACCTAGTGCAGCTCGATACCAGCTGCCAGCAGCTTCCCAGTCCTGCAGCTGTTCGGCAATGGCTGCCGTTTCAACGCGAATCGCAGCATTGTTGGGTTCCTGTGCAGAGCGCACATTGAATTCAATGAATTTAAGCTTTAGCGTTTTGATTTGTTCATGTTTTGCGAAGGCCTGGTCTGCTGCTTCGGTTTCATCTAATTGTCTCAGCGCATTGGATAACTGGAAGTAAATCCGGTCATTGCCGGGCTCCAGCCGAGCTGCAGTTTGCAGTGCATCCCGAGCTGTTTGAGGATCACCGGTTTGCAGTGTCACCTCTCCCAGCATCATGTGGCCACGAGGCAGAGTAGAATCCTGCTGGATACTGAGTTGGGCAAGTCGTTTCGCTTCATCAAGGGCACCCTGATTCATGGCACATTCGGCCTGATAGGCATACGAGGTGGCCTGCAGCCGGGGAGTGGCCTCTGGCGAGAGTTGTTTGAGTTGTTTTTGCGCTTCCTGATACCTGCGCATACGAATATAGACTTCGGCCAGCTCGATTCTGACTTCATCGGCCTGACTGAAAGTTGGGTCCCCTGTGGCTCGTTTCAGTGACTCCAGGTAGTGAGTGATAGCCAGCTCATGTTTTTCGAAATCTTTACTGACCAGCCCCATGAGTCGATCGGGGCGAGGATCTTCAGGGGCCAGTTCTGAAACTCGCTGACAATGATGCATGACGCGCTGTAATGCTCCGAAATCATAGTAATGGGCACTCAGCAAGCGGTGTGCTTCCACGTTATCGGGGAATTGTGCTACCAGTTCTTCCAGCGTCCGCATGGCTGACGGTAGGTCATTGATTTGGGTGAAGCAATGGACGGCCAGCATCAGACAGTCTTCCCGAATACGCGGGTCGCTGGCGATTTCTCCCACGCGTTCCATCACCGCATCTAAATTGCGAACGTTCATGTAAAGGTTTGCTTCAAGAAACTTCGTTTCGACTTCGGCACCTTTCCGCTGAGCCAGCTGGTCTTTGATTTTACGAGTGGTCGTCCAATCTTTCGCGCGGATCGCGCTTCGTCCCTGTTCCAGCAACTCATCCGTCGTCGGTTCTGATGAACAGCCGGATAGCAGCGTGCACGAGATCAGCAGCAGTAGCAGGGGGCGTTGCATGGGGAAGTTTGGATGACGTTAGGGGGTGCTATGGGGTTGCAGGACAGTGAGTGCGGTGTTGGCTGCAGGCGTTGGAATGGTTTGTTCCATGCCGTTGGGCCAGCGGATAGTAACCGATTCAAGTTTCTGGTCCTGCGGAAAACCGAAGAAGAGGCGTGGGTCATTGCTGGAGGCGTAGCTGGAGCCACCCTTGATCTGGCGAACCTGTTTCTGCTGGTCTGTCACCAGGGTAACCAGTGCGCCGACAGCAGCGCGGTTACTTTGCCGTCCGACCAGTTTCAAGGAGAGCCATTGATTGTCATTACTGGTTTCGTTGATCAGTATGGAGCAGCGTTCGTTGATATGCGTGTAAACCAGATCTAAATCTCCGTCGTTGTCCAGATCGCCCTGGGCGATTCCACGACCTTTGTGAGCCGAGGTGAAATAGCTGCCCACACTTTTGTTGACTTTGGCATACCGGCCTTCGATATTTTCCAAGGCGATGGGCCACTGAGCGATGGTTGCATCCGTGGGGTAGAGTTTCACGTGACCGTTGGCGATAAACAGATCTTCGTCGCCATCACGATCGGCATCCATAAACGTGGTGCCCCAGCCGACATAGACACTTTGGAAGCTGAGCAGTCCACTGGCACTGCTGACATGCTGAAAAAGTGCATTGCCGATGTTTTTATAAAGCGCAAATTGTTCGTTTTGGAAGTTGGTGACAAACAGATCTGGCAGGCCATCCATGTTGAAGTCGCCCATGTCGATTCCCATACTGCCATCGGCATTGCCGTTGTTATCGAATCCGACTCCGCACAACGTAGCCGTCTCGGCAAACGTTCCGTCTCCCTGGTTGGTCCAGAGGAAGTTGGCGACGGTGTCATTGGTGACGTAGATATCGAGATCGCCATCCAGGTCTACATCGGCCATGAGGACTCCGAGTCCTTTGCCGGCCTGATCAATTCCTGCCTGCCTGGAGATATCGACAAGGGTTGCTTCGTCATTGAATTGCAGCAGGAAGTCGGGCAGGGGAGCGAAGTCCCGGGGCGAACAGATATCGCGTCGATTATCGACCGTTTGTTGCGAGAGGAAATTTGAATCCTGTCCGGTGCAGAAGGGGTGGTTGGCGAAGGACCAATCGATGTACTGAGCGACATACAGTTCCAGAATACCATCGTTATTGATATCACCCCAAGCCGCGCCGACGCTCCACAGATCCTTGGGCAGATGCAATTGTTGAGCGACTTCTTCAAAAGTTCCATCGCCGTTGTTATGGAAAACGAGTATTCCTCCGTAGCCGGTAATTACCAGGTCGACGAAGCCATCGTTATCATAGTCCTGCGTGATCGCTCCATGGCTATAGAAGTCATTGTGGTCCAGTCCGGCCTGAGTCGTCATGTCGGTGAAGGTCAAGTCACCGTTGTTTTGAAAGAGTGCGGGCGGGTGTCCGAAGATTTCGGTTGCCTCTTTGCGATCTTCACCAAATCTTCCGCCTCCGGTAAGCAGGATATCGAGTAGACCGTCATTGTTATAATCAAACAGCGCCACGCCGCCTCCGAGTGTTTCGACCATGGTGACGTGTCCAGCTTCTTCGCCGTTTTGATACGAAAAGTCAGGACCTGTTTCGAGTATTTTAAAGCGGAGGTTGCTTGGTGGTTCTGGAAGATTATCTTCCGGGCTGATCTGGCTGGCTTGAGTGGCTTGGCTGGCTTGGCCGTTCGTTGAATCTGGGTTTTGTGAGTTCTGCGGCGAATCGTCAGATGGTTGCTCGATGGTGGTTTCAGCCGGGTCTGGTTGGGCGGGTCGGTTTTCGGAATCACAGCCGGCCAACAGCGTCAGGCTGATCAGCAGAATGGTGAATGCGGGATAGCAGCTGGCTGGAAATCGGGGGAGCATTTGGGGGAGTGGTTACCGAGGACAAGCGGATTGGGAATCTGTATATTTTACACTCAGCCAGGGTAAACGCGAAGTTTGATGGCTGGGGCATTCCAGAACCATACCTATGCCAAACCGAACATAAGAAACATTATCGGACGTTGGTGATTGGGTGAAAAAGGCGGAAAAACAAGCGTTTTGGGGTGCTCTGCCATGTCATACGCCAGATTGGACTCGAAATTGACTTCAGACCGAATACGCGACGAGAGTCGAGGGCTGATCTATGCCGGCTGCTCGATGATCGCCGGTTGGCAACATAAACGGTTGCCGAGATCGTTTCTTTGGCGAATCAAATGCTGGAACGGACGGACGATTTGCCGTGTTACGCTTCTTCCAGATACTTACCCATCACACGGAATTTGTCATAACGATTGGTAAGTAATTCTTCCACCGAATCTTCTTTGAGCTGTTTCAGGTGTTTCAGCAGATACTGCTTGATCTGAATCGCCATTTGCTGGTGATCCCGATGGGCTCCGCCGAGTGGTTCGGTGATGATGTCGTCTACGACTCCCAGCCCTGGCAGATGTTTCGAAGTAAACTTGAGTGCTTCGGCCGCTTTCGGAGCATGTTCATGACTCTTCCACAGAATTCCTGCGCATCCCTCCGGGCTGATGACACTGTAGTAACTGTGTTCGAGCATCGCGACACGGTCTCCCACGCCAATTCCCAGGGCGCCCCCCGATCCACCTTCACCAATGACGATGCAAATGATGGGAGTTTCCAGCCGGGACATCTCGTACATGTTCTCTGCAATCACCCATGCCTGGCCCCGTTCTTCCGCTCCCACGCCAGGATAGGCGCCGGGAGTGTCAATAAAGCAGATTACCGGCAGCTTAAACTTGGCTGCCAGCTTCATTTTCTGCATCGCTTTACGATAGCCTTCGGGATGAGCACAACCGAAAAAACATTCCGTTCGCTCTTTGACCGTACGTCCTTTTTGATGGCCGATAACCATCACTTTTTGATCGTCCAGTTTGGCAAAGCCGGTCAGGATCGCTCGGTCATCCCCGAATTTGCGATCTCCATGCAGTTCAACAAATTCGTCAAACACCAGATTGAGGTAGTCCCGGGTATACGGGCGGTTTTGGTGACGTGCTACCTGAACGGTTTCCCACGGGGAAAGATTGGCATAAATATCACGCGTAACATCGGCAATGCGATTTTTCAGCTCTCGAATTTTGGCTGATTGCCCATTCCCTGTTTCCTCGCCTTCGAGTGTTTCCAGTTCCTGTTCGAGATCATAAATCGGTTGTTCAAATACCAAACCGGGTCCCGCGTTACTCATTGGTTTTCCTTCAAATCTCCGAGTACAGTTTTCAACAGAGCGATAAATCACTTCTGCTGCATACGCTCGCGTCTCTTATTCCCATCATAGTAAACGGTATGCCTGATTTTAGAAACTCCTAATTCGAGTTCCAGCGATCTATGCTTCGGCTTCCGGCGGCTCAATTTCGGAAGGATGAGGCGGCATGCTGCGAAAGACGCGCATCGAAGAGAGATGCCCCAGCATTCGGTCCAGGTTATTTGGCCGTTGTTCCTTTTTCTTGGACAACATATCCGCAATCAAGTCACTGAATTCCTGTGTGACATTATTATTAAGAGTGTTGGCCGGCGGCGCTTTGGATCGCAAATGTTTTACCAGCAATTGTTCAGGAGTAGCGCCGGTGAATGGGAGTTTCCCGGTGACAATCTCGTAATACATGCACCCCAGACTATAGATATCCGAGCGGATATCCAATGGCCGTCGCCGAATTTGCTCAGGAGACATGTAGCTTCGGGTTCCAGCAATTCCTTTGGGCTTGCCAATCCCCAGCTTGGCCAGAAAGCCTGTGCGTGATGGTTGGCAGAGGGCAAAGTCAATTAGCTTCGTTCCGCCGTCATCGTCCACCAGAAAATTGTCCGGTTTGATATCGCAATGTACCCAGCGGTGGTCATGCAGATGATGTAACCCCAGCGCAGCTTGTTCAATAATGACATTGGCCCGGTGAAGCATCAGAGCTTTATCGAGTCGGAGCCGCTGCTTCAGATTCAAATACTTGCCGAATTCCAGAGAAAGGTATGGATCGTCGCCGGTTGTACGCACGCCGAAAACCTGGATTACGTTTTCATGATCGAGTTTACTGGCAATATCGTATTCGTGCTGCAAGTACTTTCTCTCGGCCCTGCTTTTCTTGGCCTGAGCCATCAGCACTTTCATGGCAACTTTTTTATTCGTGTTGGCATCCACTGCTTCAAAAATCTGACACGTGGCGCCCGAACGGATCGAACGAATGATCCGATATTGATCGATAAAGTCTCTTCCGTGTCCCACTGTGGAATCCTTGATGTGTAACCTGTAATTTCCAATTCGTACTGATGATATTTGCAGGAGTGCGTTGTCCCCATAACGCCTCGTACATGTTCACTCAAGTATCTGTAGAAGTGTACAAAAAGACAAACGCTTTGGAAACGACGAATTTTGCGAGGAAGTACATACTTAACTTTCGACGAAATGGTTTGTCGGCGATGATCCGTGGAAGCAAACAGACACTTAGCTTGCGCTGTTAAGCACTTCCTGATAAATGGCTCTAATGCGATCGGTCATAAGTTGATGTGAGTACATCTCACGGCACTTCGCTCGCCCTGCCTCGCCCAGTTGCTGTCGCAATCCAGCATCCCCGGCGAGCCGAAGGATGGCCTCCGCAAGCGCATCGACATCTTTGGCATTGGTCAGGATGCCGGTGACGTCCGTGATGCAAACCTCGCGTGCGCCGTCGATATTGAAACTGATGACCGGTTTGCCCGCCAATAGCGCCTGAGGTAACGCGCGGGCCAGTCCCTCCCGGAGACTCGTGTGTGCCAGAATATCCATTCCGCCGAGGTAACGTGGTACGTCGGTTGGAGGGACAAGTCCGGTGAAGTGGAAATGATCGGTGACCCCCCCTGCTTCGATCTGAGCTTCAATCTCCGGGCGTAATGAGCCATCGCCGACTAACAGAAAGTGGACATGTGGATTTTGCTGAATGACCTGCTGGGCCGCTGCGACCAGATATTTATGTCCTTTGAGGTTGAATAGCCGCGCAATCTTTCCGACCACGATGTCGTTTGTGTTAAAACCAAATTGTTCACGAACTTCCGTACGATGTTGATCCGCCTGCAGGTAATCTTCAATTTCCATACCACTGTAAACGGTCGTAAATCGATCCCGATCAGCTACCCCGCCCTCCACCATCAAGTCGGTCATGGCATCCGCCACGCACAGCAGACGGTGACAGCGTTTGGCGGCGTAGCGTTCACAGCAAGCGAAGAATCGGCGAGCCAGAGCAGACTGATATGGATGAAAGGGAGCTCCGTGCACCGTGTGAATCACCGCAGGTACCTTGAGGTGCCAGGCAGCCAATCGTCCGAGTATCCCGGCTTTGGCACTATGCGTGTGTACGACGTCCGGATTGATATCAGCCAGGATGCGTCGGATCTGCCGGTAGGCTTTCCAGTCCTGCCAGGGTTTGATGTTGCGAGTCAGAGCGGGAGCTTCCATGATTTTTAGTTGAGGGTGATAGAAGCGTTGTAGCAACTGGCCTTCGGGGCCTTCGGACGGGCCAGTGATCAGAGTTACCTCATCACCATACTGATCAATCAGATCGATGCAATTGAGCAGAGTATTTTCCTGAGCTCCACCCACGATCATCCGAGTGATAATATGCACGACTTTCATAGTGAGAGGTTAAACCTCCATGCTGGGTTCGTGTCCATATTACTGCTCTTCTCCGTAGTCGACATCCATCAGGTAGAGTCCCGCCGCCGGGGCGGTCTGCCCTGCTCTTTTGCGGTCGCGGGCAGCAAGTACATTCAGAATCCAGTCAGGTTCTTCTTTCCCGGTTCCTACACGACTCAGCGAGCCAACGATGTTGCGTACCATATTGTAAAGAAAACCATCAGCGCGGATGTCGATTGTGATAAATCGGGCATCATGTTCATGACGTTCATTCAAATCGAGTGACATCACATTACGCACGGTCGTTTTGCGATCACTTCGAGATGCCTCAAAGCTGACAAAGTCATGTTCGCCGACAAGATGCCGGGCTGCAGCTCGCATTGCTTCCAGATCGACCGCTTTGGGATGCGACCAGGCATATTTGAGTGACAATGGGTCCATGATGGGCCCAGGTTGCATGATATAGCGATACCATTTGCTGACTGCGTCACGAATGGGATGAAAGTCGTCACGTGTTGTTTTCAAGTGTCGCAGGTAAATGTCAAAAGGAGTGTGCGCGTTGATCGCTCGGCATAACACATCCGGCTGGTGAGGAGTATCGACTTTGAACGAAATCACCTGTCCGTGGGCATGCACACCCGCATCGGTACGGCCACTCGATAATACTTTGACTTCTTTACCCGTCACTTTGAAGACGGCCGTTTCCATGAGTCCCTGAATGGTACGCTGGTCAGGTTGCACCTGCCAGCCGGCATACTTTGTGCCATCGTAAGCCAACTTGCCTCGATAAGTATGCTTCGTCATGGAAACTAACCGGACTTCTTATTTTATTCAGTGGATTGTTGAATCAGCAGCTCCGCAATTTGAACAGCATTTGTGGCAGCACCTTTGCGAAGGTTGTCACTGACACACCAAAAAGCAATTCCATTGGGAGATGAAATGTCTTCACGGATGCGGCCGATGTAGACTTCGTCCGACTCTGAACTGTTGTTCGGCATGGGGTATACTCCGTTGTCCAAATCGTCGAGTACGGTGATCCCATCCTGAGCTTCAAACAGAGCTCGAGCCTGCTCGACCGTCAGTTTTTCTTCTGTTTCAACCAGAATGCTTTCACTGTGACAGTTGGCTACGGGGACACGAACAGCAGTAGGGCAAACCTGAATAGATTCGTCTTCAAAAATCTTCTGAGTTTCCCAGACCATCTTCATTTCTTCCGACGTGTAGCCTGCATGTTTGCGAGATCCGATCTGCGGGATCAGATTGAAGGCAATCGGGTGTGAAAACGCTTGGTACTCGTAGGATTCACCATTGACGGCAGCTTTCGTTCCCTGCTCCAGATCGACATTGCCGGCGAGTCCAGCCCCGCTGGTGGCCTGATACGTACTGACAACCACTCGCTTAATCCGAGCGGCGTCATGCAGTGGCTTCATGGCAACCACCATCTGGGTTGTCGAGCAGTTAGGGCTGGCAATAATCCCTTGATGATTTCGAGCAGCATCCGGATTCACTTCCGGGACGACCAGAGGAACGTCCGGCAGCATTCTGTGGAATCCACTTTCATCTACTACAACCGCTCCAGCAGCTTTTGCCCATGGAATAAGTTCGGCAGCTACTTCGTCCGGGGTGCTGGCAATGATTAAATCAATGCCTGCAAATGCGTCCGGCCCCAGTTCCACCACAGTGTACTCTTTTCCCTTGAACGTCAGTTTCGTACCGGCCGAGCGTTTTGATGCGATGAATCTCATCGTCTTAAATGGGAAGTTACGCTCTTCAAGCAATTGACGCACAATGGTTCCGACTGCACCGGTCGCACCGACCAAGGCAATGTTCTCGTACACGATAATCTTTCCTTTATGGTAAGAGGGGAGGAGATGAAATCAGGTCTGTTTATCATTAAAAAAAGTTCCTTCGGCAGACGATTACCTGCCCAAGGAACTTTTCAGTATGTATTCACTGCCCGATATGGGCAACGTCTAATTCAGAGCTATTTTCAACCGTTATTTTTGCACAATGGCAGGATTGAACGGTGTCGTAAATGACTTGGCAACGCTGCGTCCTGAAACCATGTCAATCGTCTCGGTGACCTTGTACTGTGAAGTACCGACGTTCCAGCTGACTTCGACTTGATATCGATAGCGGGCTGTTGCGTCCAGGTTACGAGAAATGAACGTACGTGACGTTCCAGTCGAACTTGTTACTTTTCCATTGATTTTGACAATGGCATTTTCAGCAACGGTGAGCTTGAGAGTGGTTGTCGTAGGCTGTTCGATTTGAAAGGAATCTTCGTCAGCGTCGGGATCTGCTGGATCTGCCGGATCTTCGGCCGGGTCTGCCGGGTCTTGCAGATCAGCCGGATCGGAGTCTTCAGAGCCCTCAGAGCCTTGGGGCTGAACTGGTTGCAATACCGAGTCACCCTGCCCTGCTGATTCTTCGTGATATGGTTTTTCGGTTGCATGTGGATTTGCTTTGGTTGGCGTTGCATCGCTGACATCATCCACGATCACGTAATCACTGTAAACGGCTCCGCGGTAGTAGCGGTAATTCAAGTGATAGTGAAGCGCCATTCGAAGTTCCGCTGCTGAGTTACGAATGATTGGCCGTCGTACAATAACCGGTCCGCAGCACACAGGGACGACGGGGCGGCAACATACTCGGACGGGTCGGCAGCATGGATTGAGGAGCTGTGCTTCGGCCTGAGGTGTGACCATAGCACTAAGTGCAATCGCAGTCATCATTGTTAATATTTTCAGATTGCGCATGGAATAAACTCGCTTTTTCACATCACTGGAGCTTCACAGTACTTCACTTACCAGCTACCGGAACATCATGGCAGCACGGCGAGAAGCACATCTTTTTCATTTTGCCCATTTTAACAGCAGGGGCGAGGCAATGCGAGCGCATAATCTGGTATGTCTAGCGTTTGTTATAGCGGAGTTTCAGGTCGTCGATCGAGAACTCCCCTACTCCACCAAACAACCCGACACGTAGAATGGCCTCTCGGGCCTGAATAGGGACTCGTAAAACTTTCTGCACAGGGCTCCAGTTGTGTGATCCGATGAAGGGGCCGAGTGAAACGACGCCGACTTCCCGGCGGCTTTCGTCATAAAAGGAGATTGCTATCAGAGGGAGCTCATCCCGGCTACGTCCCTGGCGGACATCCTCCAACCGGATTTGTACACTGAACCCCAGACTACCGATTTTTCTTCCGTCAATGGCGAACCCTTGCAGCATGTGTGATGAGAGTCCGGGAGTCTCATTGGAGAATTTGGCGTAGTGACTTCCCTGAACGGCCTGGCGATCGTTGACAAGTTTTACCTGACGTTGATAGTACCATCCGAGTATGAAGTCATAGTCTTTTTTGACAATTTCAAAGTCGGCATTGTAGAGTCTGGGATGGAGAGGGTCCGGTTTCACTTTCCGATAGTCTTCAGCATTGCCGGTCATCGGTACGAACAAGGTTGGCCGGAGTGCTTCGGCTTTCAGTTGTCCGTTTTCTTTGCGCATGATGTACATGGTCTGCTGATACCGCTCGCCAACAGGAATCACCATCCGGCCTCCTTCCCGGAGTTGTTGAACTAGTGGAATTGGTACACGTTCGGGCGAGCATGTCACGATGATCTTGTCAAAAGGAGCATATTCAGGCCAACCTTTGAATCCGTCTCCCACCTTGGTCTTCACATTGGCGTACTTCAGCTTTTGCAGAGTTGCTTTTGCTTTGAAGCCGAGTTCTTCCACTATTTCGATCGAGTAGACCGAGCGGACCAGCGGAGAAAGTACGGCTGCCTGGTAACCACTACCAGTTCCGATTTCCAATACCTTATCGGTGGGTTGTGGATCCAGTGCTTCGGTCATATAGGCCACGATAAACGGTGCTGAGATCGTCTGTTGCCCTCCGATAGGCAGCGCCATATCCAGATAGGCCTGACTGCGGATGTTGCTGGGAACGAATTCGTGTCGAGGGGTTTTTAACATCGATTCGATTACTCGTTCATGTTTCACTCCGCTTCCGATGACCGCTGTATGTACCATCTGTTTACGCGCTGCTTCGTACCGGTCTGAAACCTGTGCGTGCCCGAAACAGGGTGCCAGCAGCAGTCCGATGAGGACGCCCAGGAAGGTGAACCGTCGGCTGGTCCCGTGGTGGAAACGATTTTGAAACTGATAGAACATGGCAAATTCTCCCGCTTTCAATATCGGATAGTTTTGACCTTTAGATTTAGGAAGTCAGTAGTTTTCAAATTCTGCCGGGGGGGACTTGAGAGTCAGCCGGGAGTTTGGAAGACTAGTACTATCCATTCTAACCCCCTAAACCTGTAAAGGTCTCCAATCAATGAGAAAGAATCCAGTCAAAGAGAAATTGCGTAATGGTGAGCCGACATTTGGTACCTGGCTGAGCCTGGGGAATTTTTTAGGCGCCCGTGTCATGGCCCGTATGGGGTGGGACTGGCTTACCCTGGATATCGAACATGGTGCTTTTGACTGGAGTCAGGCCGAGCAAATTTTTGCGGCAGTAGCTGATGCAGGATGTGTGCCTTTGGCTCGTGTTCCTGAAGGAAGCCATCATTACATCAAACGAGTGCTGGATGCTGGTGCCTGGGGAATCGTTGTTCCGATGGTCGATACGGTCGAGCAGGCCAAAACGGCAATTGCAGCTGCGAAGTTTCCTCCGGAAGGTAATCGGAGTGTGGGAGGAGGAAGCCATAATTTGAATTTTGGTGCAACGGCTGGAGATTACCGGGCGCAGGCCAACGATGAAATACTGGTTGTGCTGCAAACGGAGAGTCCGGAAGGTGTGGCAAACGCCGAGGCGATTTACAGCCTGCCGGGTTGTGATGCGATCTTTATTGGGCCTAACGACCTGAGGTTCCAGATGCGGGCTGAAGATGGCACGTTCCCAACTGCCGAAGAGCATGAAGCGGCTATTCAGGAAGTGATTCGATCCGGTAAGGCGGTCGGTACTCCAACCGGTATTCACGAGATGGATCCCCAAGGAGCGTTAGCTCGTGCTGAACAGGGAATGCAGTTTATTGCCGTGGCCAGCGATCTGAAATTTATGGTGGAGCGGGCAACCGAATCGGTAGAAGCAGTCTTCCCAGAATTGAAAGTTGGCGACGTAGCCAGGTATTAAGCCGCGGTCGCTATTGTGGGGTTATTGAGGTTTCGCAAAATCGAAACGTGCCCAGAACGGGTGTTGTCGATCGCCACGTGAGCGGACGTCCTCGAGCATGACTTCCACGCTCGGTTTGACTGGAAGGATCCGTTCGCGTCCGATGACATTCAGCGTCACGTTTTTTTCAAAGTCGACAAGATCCGGTGTCAGGAAGACAGAGATATTCGCTGCCGCACTTTTAATCCGTATGCGATTGTTTTCACTTACCGTGGCTTCGATTGTCAGCGCTCGCGCTGAACTCGGCGGCCACTCGAGTGGCAGAGTGATTGTTTCAGGAGGGAAACCGGAGAATTCCGCCCACCAGAAGTAGTTGTCCCATGGTCTGAGTGTCGTTACTTCGTATTCTCTTACAGAGAATTCCCGACGATGGAATCTCATCCAGTCAAACATATGATGGATATCGTCCTGGAAATGGTCATGTCCCCTTCCCTTGTACTCCACAATCATCGTATCGAAGCCGGAACGATTCAGATACCGATTGAAGTCCCGTTCATTCTGAGCGATTCGGTTTCCGTCCATCTCTCCAGAAACAAAATAAAACGAGACGTGTTTGGCATTTTCCCAGTAACGGGTGATGTACTTACCTGCGGTGGCGCATATCGGCAGGACACCAGCCCATAGCTCAGGGTGAGCCAGTCCGATATCCCAGGCAGCGTCGCCACCTGCACTGTGACCACTCAGGAAAACGCGATCCGTGTCGATCGCAAAGCGGTGCAGGCTTTCCTGTAAAGCATAGAGAACTCGGGAATGCTCCTGCGCGGAATATTGATAGGAACTCTGGTACTGATCCTTAGTCCATGCGGGGGCGATAACAATGTAGCCGTGCCGGGCGGCCTGCCCGAGTCGCATGTCCATCTGTTTGTTGTAGGACCCGGCCCACCAGTCAACCTGTTTTTCCGGAGAATTTCCTGCTCCATGTAGTGTGACAATTGCAGGATACTTGCGGTAGGCATCATAATCCGGTGGTAATTGCACGAGATAACGAAACGTCTCGCCATCGGCGCCAGTCGTTTCAAAGGAGAAATGGAGCGGATCTTCATGCGCTTGCTGCTCCAATGGCCATGCCGGCTTCATGGCATTCAGGAGTCGCGCAATGTTAGCCGGTGTTCCACCTTCCAGTCCAGCAATCACTTCGAGAATCTGCTCTCGCTCTTCGGCATTCGAGCTGGTCAGGTAGGAGCGGATGGAATTGCGGACCTCGAACAGGGATGTGGCAACGGCAAGGTTTTGTGTTACCTCACCCTGTTCCATCAACCAACCGCTGATGGCCATCGCCAGTTTCTGGTCAAATGCGATATCAGGGTCTTCGCTGAGCCGGACGAAGTCAGCGAATCTTGGAAGTGTATTAATATTGAGTTCGCTAAATATCTCTTCCCGGATTTCAGCCACCGCATCTCTGGTTTCCTGCTGCTGCAGTTGAGCAGCGAATTTATCAAACAGAGCAAAAACGACATCCCGTTGCTTCGCCTGCTGGTCGTAGTCCTTCATCAGGTCACGAGCTCGCAGTAGTGTTTCCACCGCGACACCATCACTGGGGAAATTATCGAGCCAGTTGTAGACGCGCGAGTGCTGTCCTGCTCGTTGACGGTTTTCGATTTCTTCGATCAGTCGATCTGCCAATGCCTGTCGTAGTTGCGAAATCTGTTCTTTGAGATCGGACAACTCAGGAAATTGCTCGATCGCCGACTGCAGTTCAAACATGGCTTCCCGGTATCGTTCACACTGCATATACAGTCGGACAATCTTGAGCCGGTCATCCGGGTTTTTCATATCCAGATGTGTCTTGAGTATTCTGCTGAGAATCTGAGTGGGCATGCTGCTGGTGGACATTCTGGTTTCCCAGATGATTGGAGTTTTGGTCAGCAATGTCTCCAGCTTGATGTACTTCGAATTGACTTCGGTGACTCCCTGCACCAGATCCAGAGGGCCGCGAGCATCTTTCATGGTGATGGTGCGGCGGCCGAAGTCGTCAAATGAGGTGATATTTAATACAGGTCCGACAGCCACCAGCCGTTTGCCAACCGAGGCGACTCGTTGTTTTAGCATAATCCGTTCGAGACTGTCCGGTGGCGAATTAACCTTATTCAAAACCTGGTAGTAGGAAAAGAATACGCGACGAATACCGTCGTCGACGAAGTGGATGAGCCTGGTTGAAACTTCGCCAGCATTCGTGCCTGAGGCCAGCGGAGTTGCTCCGATACTCCCAATCTGCCCTCCGTCACCTTTGATCTGGACATTATTTTTTAGAGTATAAATAGCTGCCGGTAACCCATGAACAGCCACCGCCAGTAGCAACAGGCTGATACCACTGATTGAGGCATATTTGTTGGAACGGATTTTGGTGGGTTCAGAGGCCACAGCTAAAAACTCGAATGGGACTTGAAAACTAAAGTCATCCGGTAGCCCGGACATTAACTAGTATCGGCAAAAACAGCTTTTCTGACCGTGTCATTATTATCGCGGGTAACTTCCATTTGACCAGAATCTTCATGAGTTTTGCAATCAAATGACCTTGGTTGCCCTGTTTCGACGGACATTTACCCTTCCCCTGTTCGATTCGTCATGTTGACATGGGGGATGGCTCCTTTAAAATGCTCAAAATAGGAAGTTTGGGGTTTTGTGCAATGCTTCGACGTATCATCATCGTATTACTTTTGGTTCTGGTGTCGGCCACAGTGACCAGTTTGGTTTCTGGAGGAGCGGCATTAGTAGCTGGTAATTTTGAAGGTGATGGTGCTCGACATCTGTTTGTGGTCATTTGTATTGTGGGACTTTTAATTTCGGCAATTGTTTTCTGCCTGTTGGTACTTGCAATGGCAGTCTATCTTGTTGAACAATCTAATAAGAACGCCGGGCAGGCGGAATCACGTTCAACCAACTGAGATTTAATACGTCCTCGTGGCGTCTCGCATCGTTGCCATCATGATCAAGTTCAATTGTCCTCACTGTCAGCAATCCTTAAGGGTACCGGTTTCGCGAGCTGATACGGAGGCAACCTGCCCTGGCTGTCATTCGCAGATTCGTGTACCTCCATCTGGTGCCTCCGAGGAAGCTGAAGTCGTCGCCGCACCGCCGGTTGTCGCCGAGCAGACGCCTTCGTCTCCTGCAGTTCAGGATGAGCCAGGTGCCGTCATGTACACGGGGGATTTGGGGGACCCCGCTGAGCAAGCTTCGCTGTCATCCCAGGAGGTGGCTGATGGAAGGGAAAGTCAGGGTACGGAACATTCCGGACTGGATACATTGGCACTCGAGCTTCCCGAAGCCGAGCCTGCCGAATTCATGGATCAGATTCAGCAGCGTACCGATGATGCTGATGCGTCTGAACAGGACTTAGAGGGTGGAGCTACACAAGGGCAGGACGAATTCCTGAAAGACCGCCGTCAGAAGTCAGAAGTTTCTTCCCAGGTCTTTGATGATCTGGCGGATCGTGTAATGGAAGATACAACCGCGGATGCCAAACTCGTTACGCATCGGCGAGCTCATCGACAGCTGGGCGTCTCCCGCGGCAGTCTGTATTTGTTTGCCGTGTTAATCTTCTTTGTGGCATTTGCCAGTTTTTGGCTGGGGACCATGATGAACCCCGCGCCCGAGCAAACACTGGAAACCGGGATTGCCGGTGTGGACGACTATGTGAATTTTGAAGGGCGAGTGACGTTTCGTACCGCGAATGATCCGGAATCCATTGATGAGAAAGCGTTGGTGATTTTGTTGCCAGAGGATTCCTTGCCCAGCGAGAAGTTTACAGAGGATGGTATTGCAGCCGGTGTCGACGTGGATGAATCGCTTGCCAGTATTCAGGAACTTCGACGTTTGGGAGGAGACATTACTCTCACCGACGAGGCTGGTGAATTTGCACTACAGGTGGCTTCCGGTCACCGTTACTATCTGCTGGTAGTCTCGGCAATGAAGACTGCTACCGAGCAACCAGGTGACAACGACCTTGAAGAGCTGGGACGTTATTTTGAGTCCCCTGCCAGGCTACTGGAAGGAAAATTCTATCGCTGGTCGCTGGAAGTGGTAAACACACATCGGGACATACGTGTTTACCACCGCTGATTATCAGTTGCTTATCAAGCCAGCTGGCGGTTTAGAGTTTCTTCAGGATGGCACCGGATACGAACCATCCGTCTTCCCGGGATTCGACGTAAGTCCCCGCTGGTCCCAGGTATTTAGCGACGTTCTCATATTCGGGCATCTTGGACACGTCCAGTTTTTCAACTTCCTTGTTCTCGTCGGCAGGGCCCATGAGTCGTTTGAGCAGTTTACCCATGATCGTGTCGGATTGCTGCATTTTTCCCTGCTGCATTAACTTGTAATTGGGCTCATTTTTCTTGTCGAGGCGGCTGAACATTCGCATGCTGGTTGACTTGGCTCCCAATGCTTTCAGAGCAGCATCGACTCGCTGATAGTCTTCTGTACTGTCGAGCTTAGCGGCGTCCTGTTCCTTCAGCAGGTCTTCGATAAAGTCAGCACTGGATGCGACGATGATGTGTCCGCTGTCGGATACAGTCACAGCCCACTGGCTAATCAGACTTTGATTTCCGGTAGCTTCTTCTTCAGGTGCTCCAAAGTCTTCTCCGCCAAATCCTTCGTCTCCGAACCCTTCATCGCCGAATCCGAAGTCATCAACGCCTTCGATAATCACTCCACCGGGATCATCTTGACTTACTTCTTCTTCTACATTGAGGACTTCCCAGATGGTAAAGCCGTTGAATTCACGTTCCTGTTTGTTAGGTTCGGCACTCATGAATTTTGCGACTGCTTTGCGAACAGCAGGAGCGTCATTGACATCAATTGCTGCTAACCATTGATGGCTGTCCACATCCACAGGTTCCTGGAAGCCGGTCATCACAGATACGCGCCCGCCAAGATAACTTATCAGTTCCTCACGAATGTCCAGCTGCGGGCCATTCACATCGTGTGCAATCCCTTTGAGGATTTCTTCAAACAGATCCTGTCCTGGTTCGGCATCCAGGTATTCATTAACCAGGGTCTTGGCGTATTCGAACGAATCCTTCAGATTCCAGTTCAAGGTTGTGTAGGTACTGACACCGGAAGGAATCCAGGGTTGGGGATTCAGCGTTTCTGAATTGGGGAAGTCCAGCATACGAGCTGCCAGGCGAAAGCGATCAGTCTCTTTGGCAGCGATCCGTTCGTCTTTAGCAGTTCCGTTGGCTTCCGCTTCGGTTTCCAATGCAATTTGAGCGGTAATTCCTTCGGCGTCTCTTGGTGCGTAGACGAATGAATGGTGCGTGAATTCGTTTTCTCCTTCAGCGACAACTATCCAGCCGCCCAGCCCCTGGATGGATCCGAAGCCCTGGCCGAGAAGCAGGTCCTGAAAATTCTTGCCTTCTGGTTCGACTCCGGCAGCCAGTTGAATCGTTTTGGCATAACCAAAGGGCTCGACAAACCAGCGGATCTGAGGAGCAACTTCAGTAGCCTCGTCACAACGTTGCATCGCTACCTGATAGGCCTTGATGCCGGCGACATTATCGGTGCCGGGATTGTCAAAGCGTCCCATGACATCAGCCAATACGTGAGCGTGGTCGGTAGCAAGAATGTGATCCTGATGAATGATGTAGTAGGCATTGTAGGAAATTTCTGGATCGTCTTCATCGGTGATGGTATAGGTCTTCACCTGCTGACCAGCTACCTCTGTCATGGACTCTTCCGCACCCTGATCAATCAATTCCTGGCCGATGCGCTGAAGCAGTTCTTGAGCTTCCTCTATTGAACCAGTGACATCGACAATCAACGCCAGTGCGTGTGGTTGTACTTCATCTTCTACTGCAATAACACCGGAAGCAGCTTCACCGGCATTAAGGTTTTCCAGATCTTCAAAGCTGATACCGAGTCGGATTCCGGTTTGATCGAAACGGGACTGCAATTGCCGCTTAAGATCATCAGCAAATGGCTTCACGACAGGGTCGTTCATTAATTGGAAGATCTGTGTTTTTTCAAATCGTTGTTGAAGGTCATTCAGATCGGGGACAGCAAAATAAGCTTTCGTCGTATCGGGAAGCAGCTGATCAGTTGAGGGGGCGGCGAGTACAGATTGGACTCCAAAAATGGTAGTCAGAGCAAAAGCTACCATTAGCTTCGAGAACGAATTGATCACGGGGCAATTCCTTTGGTTGTCAGTTCCTTTGATGAGCATGTGCCGAGCTTTATCTGGGGAACTTTTTCGGCAATGTTCTGGTCGAGCTGACGCTGACATTGCACACTGTATGAGACGCGGATTTTGGGGTTATGGTCGGAAAATCTGTATATCAGTTGAACTGAAAAGCAACAGTCGATTCAGCCGTTTGCACTCTTGATATCTCTCCGAACTCTTTCATCTATCGGTGAAATGAGGTTAATAACGTGAATAGCGCTGATAGGGATTATTTCAATCTTAGGCAATTCGCCATTACAGCACATTAAATAAATGGTATAGCTAGCGCAGTTTAACATTGTTTAGCAATGAGGGGCATGGCTAATTGGGAATATCCTGTTTAGCGCCGAGGGAATTCCCCGCCTTTGAGGGGGCGAGAGAGAAGCGGATTCTCGGAGAAATCTTCGAACGGGACATTTGGGAGGCGGACACGTCAGAATCGACACCTGCTACAATCGTGGCTATGTATGAATTCCCGTTAGAGACATTAATTTACGACCCGATTCATGGATATATCCCCGTAGGTGAGCGGGATCGCCATGCTTTGCCGGTTTCCACGGAAGTCTGTGAGCAGGATGTGATCAATCACCCATGGGTTCAACGTATGCGTCATATTCACCAGCTTCAAACAGCCTGGTGGATTTACCCTACCGCTGAGCATTCCAGGTTTCAACATATCCTGGGCGTGATGCATCTAGCCAGTCGTTGGACTCAGAGTCTCTACGCCAGTTTGAAGCAGGTTTGTCCCGATGTCCCCAGTCTGGGGTATGTTGAGTCACTGATGCGTATGGCCGGTTTATTACATGATGTGGGGCATGGTCCCTTTGGCCATTTTTTTGACGAGCATTATTTGCGTCAGTTTGGGGAGACGCATGAATCATTAGGTGCTTTTATTATCCGTTCGGAGCTGAGTGACTTGCTTAGTCAGTTGCGAGGAAATCCCAACAGTCGGCTGGGGGATGACGAGCGGCTTGATCCCGAGCATGTGGCTTGGATTATCCAGCGACCTCAAAGTCAGCAGGAGGATCGTCCTCAGTGGCTTTTGTTTCTCCGTAGTCTTCTCAGTGGTATTTATACGATCGACAATATGGACTTCGTTCTGAGGGATGCCTACATGACTGGTTACAGTCAGAAGTCCTATGATTTGGAGCGACTGATGCGATACTCCTTCTTCAGCCCACAGGGTTTGACGATTCATGATCGTGGTATTCATGCGCTGCTGAGATTCATGGGAGCTCGTGCTGAGTTATTCAGGAATGTCTATTTCCATCGTCGAGTACGAGGTATTGATCTGGCATTAGCTGACATTTTTTCCCAGTCCATGCCCCTGCTCTTTCCCGGTAATCCCCAAGAACATTTAGCAGCGTATCTGCAGTTCACCGAAGCATCGCTGTTGGTGGACGTGGGGCGCTGGCAGAACGAGTCGGGTGAACGAGGGGAATTAGGAGCCCGTTGGCAGGAGTTGTTGCAGTGCCAGGTTCCCTGGACGATGGTCTGCCAGCAGACCGTGAGTTTTGATGAAGGAGTGCGGGAAGCGAGCAGCATTTTCACAGACGGTGAATTTGTGGAAAAGAAGCTCCGTTCATTTTTACCCGAGTCACTTCGGCAGATGGAGTTGCGAGTGGATATTGCGAGGCACATTTTCCGGCCGCTTGTTCTGGGGCCGGTGGTAGGACAAAACTACGTGTATGATTCTGCCAGCGAACGGATACGACCATTGACCAGCCATGAGCTGGTGGATCAGCAGCCGGTCGCGCAGCGAATCTGTCGCGTCTATGCGCGTGACAGGCAGTACCAGTCTGAATTGGCCGCAGCGTTAGAACAGCTGGTTGGCCATGGTGAGGATGACCTCACCAACATGTAGAATGAACGTTCTACCGATTTAATCTGATTATCACTACGTGGAGTATGAGGGAGTAAGGATCGAAGATGTTTTTAGGATTTGGCGAAGTAATGATGCGTGTAGCGCCTAAACACAAGCTCCGTTTACGGCAGGTTCTTCCCGGCCGGGTGGAGATTACCTGGGGGGGAGGTGAAGCGAATGTCTGTGCTTCCCTGGCCATGTTTGGAAATCAGGCCCGCTACGTCACCGCTCTGCCAGAGAATGCTTTGGCTGACAGTCTCACGACCACTCTGCGTGGTCTGGGTGTTGATACGTCCAGGATTCTAACTCGTGATGGACGTCTGGGGGTTTACTACGTCGAATGCGGAGCCAATCAACGTGGATCTACTGTGCTGTATGACCGGGCATACAGCAGTGTTTCGTTGGCGGAGGCTGCCGAGTATGACTATGACGCGATCCTTGACGGAGTGCATTGGTTGCATATTTCCGGTATTACTCCGGCCATCAGTCAACAGGCCTGCGAAGCGAACCTGGAATTGGTCAAGCGGGCCAAGGCTGCCGGAGTGGAGATTTCGTGTGACTTGAATTTCCGTAAGAAACTGTGGAAATGGCATCCGGAGGTTCAGGGGCAGGCCCTGGCGCGTCAGTGCATGGCAGAAGTTTTACCTCATATCGACCTGGTGATTGGGAACGAGGAAGATGCAGCCGACGTACTGGATATTCATCCCGCGGATACAGATGTCAGTTCAGGGCATCTCAACGTCGGAGCTTACCAGGATGTGGCTCAGCAAATTGTGACCAGGTATCCGAATGTGAAACGGGTGGCGATCACATTGCGGGAAAGCATCTCGGCAGATCATAACAACTGGGGCGCCATGCTCTATGAAGCGAGGGGGGAAGCGGTATTCTCGCCATTGAATGCTGATGGTGAGTATGAATCCTTCAAGATTGGCCACATCGTGGATCGTGTAGGAGGAGGAGATTCGTTTGCTGCTGGATTGCTGCACGCGTTGAACGATGCCCGATACCAATCCGCTCAGGCAGTCCTGGACTTTGCGGTCGCTGCCAGTTGCCTGAAGCATTCGATCAAAGGTGATTTCAATTACGTGAGTGTCGCCGAGGTGGAAGCATTAGCCGGCGGCAACGCCACCGGCCGTGTGCAACGATAACCGGAGCTACGTCTGGTTCGCAGACGGTTCAAGTTGTCGTAGAATACGAGTGTTTTGGCGAATGTATACTTTCGGACTTACCAGTTTTGTCTACGGGAGAGGGTTGGCGTGTCACACGACAAATATCAAAACCCACTGATTACTCGATATGCTTCTGCAGAGATGGCAGAAATCTTTAGTCCGCAGCGTAAGTTTTCTACCTGGCGGCGGTTGTGGATCGCACTGGCGGAAGCGGAACAGGAATTGGGGCTTGCCATTTCCGATGAGCAGATTGCTCAGCTGAAAAGTGAAGTGGGAAACATTGATTTTGACGTCGCGCGGGAATACGAAAAGAAACTCCGCCACGACGTGATGGCGCATGTGCATGCGTATGGTGATGTTTGTCCGGATGCCCGAGCGATCATCCATCTGGGTGCGACCAGTTGTTTTGTAACCGACAACACCGATCTGATCCTGCTGCGTGAAGCGCTACAATACGTGCGCCGGCGTCTGGCCAGTGTGCTTGATGCATTGGGCACATTTGCCATCGAAAACAGATCCCTGGCAACACTCGGATTTACTCACCTCCAGCCGGCTCAGCCCACCACCGTTGGCAAGCGAGCCTGTTTGTGGGCCTATGATTTTGCGGTGGATCTGGAAGACGTCCAGCATCGTATCGAAGGGATGAAAGCGCGAAGTACGAAAGGCACGACTGGAACGCAGGCGAGTTTTCTTAAACTGTTTGATGGCGATCATGACAAAGTGCGGCAGCTTGAACAGCGGGTGGCGGAGAAGATAGGGTTTTCGTCAAGCTATGCGGTGAGTGGTCAAACCTATTCCCGCAAAGTGGATGCCCAGATTCTGGATGCGTTATCGGGGATTGCACAGAGTGCTCATAAAATGGCATCTGACCTGCGTCTGTTAGCTAATCGAAAGGAATTGGAAGAACCGTTTGAGAAACATCAGATTGGTTCTTCGGCGATGGCTTATAAACGAAACCCCATGCGGAGTGAACGAATTTGTGCGTTAAGTCGTTTTGTAATGAGTCTGCAGTCGAGTACAGCCAATACGGTCGCCACTCAATGGATGGAACGGACTCTGGATGATAGTGCGAATCGTCGCCTGGTTTTACCACAGGCATTTCTCGCCATTGACTCGGTATTGATCCTGTTGCAAAACGTATGCACTGGCCTGGTTACCTATCCCAGAGTGATTGCAAAGAATCTCAACGACGAGCTTCCATTCATGGCAACAGAGAATATTCTCATGGCCGCAGTGGCTGCTGGTGGAGATCGTCAGGATCTGCACGAACGAATTCGCCAGCACAGTCAGGACGCGGCGGCGGAAGTAAAACTGCAGGGGCAGCCCAATGATTTGCTGGATCGATTGGCTGGGGACGAAGCTTTTGCGGGAATTGATCTGTCTGCTCTGTTGGATCCGTTGCAATTCGTGGGACGTTCTCCTGAGCAGGTAGACGATTTCGTTGCTGAGGTGATTCAGCCGATTCGGGATAACTACCTGGAAGGTGAACTGGACGCTGAAGTGAACGTCTGAATCGCGTTTAGATCAAATCCTGTTTGCGTCGTTTACGGCGCGGGGTGCGACTGCAGCTTTCGCAGATACCCGAGATAATAAGTCGATGACTGGTGACTCGAAAACGATGCTGTTGTGCGACGTTGCGTCTGAGTTGTAACAGTTCGTCGCTTTGAAATTCATAGAGCTCATCGCAGACCGTGCAGTGAAGGTGGTCATGCTGAGGGTATCCATAATCGTGTTCGTAGACAGCGCGGCCATCAAGCTCAAATTTGCGCAACAATCCGGCATCTACAAATTCCGCCAGAGTTCGATAGACGGTGGGCCGGCTGACATAGCCAGTGTTGCCTTTACGCGGTAACTGGTCGATGAGAGTATCCGCGTCAAAGTGCTCGTGCCGTGAATAGACGATTTCCATCAGGTTACGACGTTGCTGGGTATTACGCATTCCCTTGCTCTGCAGGTACTCCTCAAAACGCTCTTCTGGCGTCATGGCAACCTGCACGTCGTTGAGTGTAAAATCCTGATCCATTGCTACTGCTGCGAGAGCTTTCGCTGTCAAAAAGAAATGCTCAGCCAAATAAGCTGAGCATCACGGTTCATTCATCTGTCTCAGTATAGCTGTTCTAGCCAATTTCATCGAGTAGTCGGTCGATGGCAATGTCCAGCTTTTCCTGAGTTTCATACGTACCTGACTCGATCGCTTCTCTGATCTGAGCTACACGCTCGGTACGAATTTCAGGTAAGTCCTGTATTTGCAACTGATTGACCATGTCGACTGTCTGGCTGCTCAACTCTGCTTCTGCAGAAATCTCAACCTGATCCGTTGGATTGGTTATGGAAGCCGCTTGCGTCGCTTTGGCAGACTCAACCTGGTTGGTCGGATTGACCGACTGAGCTCCGTTGATTCCGTTGATTTGCATCTTCAAGACCTTTGTTACACACAAGGATTAGCAGTAGGTTTAGCCTCAGAAGTATAGAAAACCGGAGAATAAGTAGCAAGTCCAATCCAATTGTCTACACTCTTTCGACCACTTAATTGTTGCTCCCATTATGTCTAAAACCCCCATTTTACCTTGTATTTATCCACATTTGAGAGATTTCAAATTCTGATTGAACTGGTCAGCCGATTATGCCGTTGAAAATAATAGGTAGAGAGGCTGATGACGCTTGATCTCAACTTCTTGGGTTTCGATAAGCGTCATCCATACAGAAGGAGAGAGACGATGGATAATGTTGAACTCCGCGTTGTCCTGCTGGAAGAGCACGGTCTTGGTCGCATCACTGTTGGACTCGAAGAATATTTTGACTTCAGTTTTTTACTGTCAGACGAATTAGACCGTCTGGAGCATGAATTTGGCGACATTCCCATGTGTGGCAGCGATCGCCTGACACCTAAACGGGACGGCTAATTACGACTTGTTGCTGGCGAGGACAGGTTGTGACGATGTGTGCCGGAGAGGTCTCCTGTGTGGTGGACCATTTTTCCCGGTCTATCAGTCTGACAGTCTATCAGTCTGACACTGCACGCTGTTTTATTTCCTGTCCGAGTGGTTCCCTGCTCAGGGAGTACTCTGTTGGAGGAATTCCAGCACGGAATCCATACTTCCATCCGGGGCGATGGTTAATTGCTTGCTGGCTTTAGCTGCTTTGTATGCTTTGGTTGTAATCGCTGGAGCCTGGTCTTCACCGGAGAGCCAGACCGGGCCGGGTGCAGCGACGGCCAGCATGCCGGGCAGGTCAAAGTATTTAGCTCCGCCTGGAAGAAAATCAGGCGAGTGGATCTCGGTGACTTTCGCAAAGCGGAAGCCGTTGGTATTGGCAGCCAGTTTGGTGATTACATTTCGAGCCTGGGCGCGGGCAGCGATGGCCAGTGGTCCAGTACTGTCGAGGGCAACCAGTGAGATTTCCTCCGGTAACGATTCGTGATGGAAGACGAAGGAAATGGTAGTCAGGATGTCATGTGTTCGTCGAGCGAACAGGGTGTGATTAAAGCCGAAGCTGTAAGCAGCTGCTTCCCGGGAATTGGACTCGACACGGCGAGTACGTTCCCATGGCTTACCATCCTCGAGGAGCTCTCCCTGATACAGTAAATCAACTCCGACAACGCAGTACTGTTGGTTGATCAATTCCTGCACGCCGCTTCGAAGAGTTCCATCTTGCTGGTAGAGTCCGCTTTTGCCTTGTTCGGTGATCCAGATAACAACTTTCTGATTCCAGTTTTCCGGGTAAAGGAACAGGACCGGGTTGGCACTCTGGGAGTCCAGGTTGGTTAAAGTCCCTCCGATCTCCAGACAGTCGTTATTGGATTGTTTAACAGTCTGATTCCAGTCGAGTCGAGTTGCCTTCGGGAGTCTCTGGCCGATCACAATATCCAGGCCGCCTCCGACCATCTCCTTGAAAGGCTGTAACGATTTTACCTGCTTGGTCAGCAAGCCATCCAGTTTGCCCTGTGCCTGGTCATGCCAATGTTGCAGGAGTTTGATCTCGAATTCGTCACCACCTTTGGGTGCCGGATGCTGGTCGTTCCAAACGGTAAGCTCTTCTTTTCCCTGGTAGCGATAATCTGTTTCCGGTGGTACTTCGGCGTACCCCAGGCCCAGATGCTTGTTCATAAACGCATACATCGCTCTACGGCAGACGTAATTGTAGTTGTGAGGATAATTCAGGTGTGCTTCGAGGTGCAGGTTGTCCTCTTTTCCCAGCATGGTGTAAAGCTGCTTGAGTTCTGGAAACCCTTTCGTTTGCATTTCGACTGTCCAGTCATTGGCCGCGGTAAGCCCCAGAGGTTTGGGGGCAAACATGGCAGCAAAATCGACGTTACCCGCTCCCACACGAAGCAGGCATGCGTTCTCGCACGTACAACCACCCTGCATTGCGGTGGAGACCATGACGGCCGGCATGGAGACTTTGACTCGAGGGTCGATAGCTGACACCATAAAAGTCTGCGTTCCTCCTCCACTGGCACCGGTCACTGCCAGGCGGTCGGAATCCACTTCGTCCAACGTACTAATAAAATCGAGTGCTCGTATGGAATTCCAGGTTTGCAGCCCCATGATATTCTGCAGGTGACTTTCCGCTTGAGGACTGAAGAATCCCCAGCTGGTGTCACTATTCATATGAGGGCGTTGGGTTCGGAATCCATGGGCGAGGTCAAAGCTGATTTGCGTATTATCTGCATAGCCAACCATGTCATACGAGAAAACCGTACAGCCGAGTCGGGCCAAATGAACACTGCGTGCTTGAATCGGATTACGACCACCCTCCGGAAACTTTTCGGCTCCATCGCCTAGTTGCCGTTCAAGTGTACTTTTCGGAGCATCATAAAACCGGCCCTGCTGCCAGTGCCCATGTGGACAGAGGATGCCCGGGATCTGGGACGACAGTTTATCCAGATGCAAAGGTCGATAAAGGCTTCCCGTGAGATAGTAGCCAGGCATCGTTTCGAAGTAAACTTTTTCAATCGAGTACCCATCCATTTCCCGACGACTGTGAATGACGGCATTAAGTGGCGTCTTTTCGGGCATCGGCCAAAGTCCCAGTGAAACCAGGATTTTGCGACGTACGTAATTGCTCCGTTTTAACCACTGCTGCTCATCGGCGGCTGTGGTCATCGGGAAATAACCATTGAGGTCCTTAAGTGGTTGCAGACGAATATCCTGAGGTAGTTCTCCTGCTGGAGTGATCCTTGGTTGTCCCAGAACCGGCGCGGTAGCCAGACTTACCAGAATTAAAATCAGCCCTGTCGTGCGTGTCATGCAATGCTCTCCCGTGTTGCTGTTTGAACAAAGGGTTCAAGCGGCTATTTTAGCATTTCCAGCAGGCGGATTCGAGTTTTGTCTGATGAGGTATTCAATCCAGGTCGCGGGCCAGGATGTGATGCTGGAGCTGACCTGCAACCTCGTCGGCAACCAAGACTTCCCAGGATTCGATATCAAAATCCAGTATTGCCAAAGCACAGGTGGGCATCGAGTGATATTCGCCTCCCAACAGGCGTACCAGCTGCTCGATCCCTGGATTATGTCCAATCACCATGGCCGAGTGTATATGTTCTGGCAGTTGTGTGAGGTAGTGCAGGTAGATCTGGGCGGGAGCCAGATAGAGATCATCCGTGTGGATACAATCAGAATTCCACTGGTTAGTGCCGGTAACGAATTCCAACGTCTGTTGAGCTCGCCGAGCGGTTGAACAGATGATGGTGTCGGGTTCCAGGCCGTGTTCGGTAATCCAGGTACCCATGCGAGCCGCAGCTCGTCGTCCCCGTTTGTTAAGAGGTCGGTTGAAATCGGTCAGGGAGGGATCATCCCAACTGGATTTCGCGTGACGCAGTATTAATAGTCGTTTCATCTCCTGCCCCGGGAATGGCTCAGCCCGTGTGAGGCTCGAACGTGGTGGGAGCGGACTGCCTGGCCAATTGTTCAGCCTTGACGGCTCGCTCATACAAAACCTGTTGGCTTCGCACGGCTGGTTCTCCCTGCTTGCTGGTTATCCGCTGGTAGCTTCCGTCCGGCTGCAGGACGTGCCCTTTAACGTTTTCGGTAACGAAAGTATTCAATGCATCCAAAAGCACTTGCTTGCACGCATCCGACTCGACCGGAATCAACTGTTCGACTCGGCGATCCAGATTACGGGGCATCCAGTCAGCACTCGAAATCAATGTAATATCATCTCCGCCATGGTGAAAGTGCATAACACGACTATGTTCCAGGAATCGGTCAATGATACTGATGACTCGAATATTTTCACTGAGCCCCGGAACTCCTGGCCGGAGACAACAGATTCCTCGGATATTCAAATTGATCTGAACGCCTGCCTGGGACGCTCGGTAGAGTTCCTTGATCAGTACCGGGTCAACCAGCGAGTTCATCTTGGCTGTGATGCCAGCTTCTTTCCCCGCCTCCGCTCGGTCTGTCTCATACCGTATGAGTTCCTGGATCCGGTTACGGAGCGTCAACGGAGCCATGGCGATTTTCTGGAGGCTACGGGGCTGAGTGAATCCGGTGACCGCGTTAAAGAAGGCCGTAGCGTCGTTTCCGAGTATTTGGTCACACGTAAGCAGACTAACGTCGGTGTAAAGTCTGGCCGTCGATTCGTTGTAGTTGCCGGTGCCGAAGTGCATGTATCGTCGGATTCCCTGAGGTTCCCGGCGAATGATAATCAGGCTTTTTGCGTGAGTCTTGAGTCCTTTGACACCATAAACAACATGAGCTCCGGCCTGCTGCAACGCTTTGGCTCCGACAATATTTCGAGCTTCATCGAATCTGGCTTTGAGTTCAATAATGACCGTGACACTTTTTCCGTTTTCAGCGGCGCGGACCAGTGCCGAGACGAAGGGGCTGTCACTACTTGTTCTGTAGAGAGTCTGTTTGATTGCCAATACGTCCGGGTCATCGGCTGCGGCCTCCACGAGTTTGACGACCGGGTCAAAGCTTTCGAATGGATGATGCAGGATAATGTCATTCTTCGAAATCTCGTCGAAGATGTCTTCGGCAAGATCGATGCGAGGTGAGTTGGTGGGTGGCCACGATTCTGCTTGATACTGTTCAAAGCCACGTAGGCCGGCAATCTGGAACCAGTCCTTGAGATCCAGGGGACCATTGCAGCTGTAGGTATACCCGGGTGGCACGGAAAACAGATGTTGAAGTTTTTCCAGCAGTTCTGAACTGCAATTGGCAGCCACTTCCAGTCTCACGCAATCACTGTCCTTGCGGGATTCCAGCAAGGCGGACATGTCTTCCAGCAGATCGGCCGAGAACTCTTCTTCCACTCGCATATCTGCATTGCGAGTGATACGGAAGGGGACACATTCGAGTACTTTCTGATTGGGAAAATATCTGTCGCAGAATAAACTCACTACCTCTTCGGCCAGAATATAGGCATGTCGATCGTCAGATTGCAGAGTTATAAAGCGAGGGACGGGTGATCCGAGTGGCAGGATGACAATGCGGTTTGGCGTTTCGGAGTTCTGGTCTTCTATTTGGACAGCCAGATGGATTGTCTGATTACCAATCAAAGGCATACTGCCATCGGCATGAATTCCCAGAGGAGAAATGACAGGAAAGATTTCGCGGTCAAAGCGGTCGCTGAGTGCCTGGTGTTGTGATTCGGTGAGGTCCAATTGTGAATAACGTCGAATCCCGATTTCCTGCAGTCCCGGTTCAAGCATTTCATTAAAACACTCGTACTGTTGTCGAGTCATTTCGTGGGTTCGACGACTGAGTTCTTCCAGTTGCTCGACCGGATTTCGCCCCGTGACATCCGGCTTGAAATTATCCTGTGCAACCATGATGTTAAGACCGCCCACGCGGACCATGTAGAATTCATCCAGATTGGAAGACGTAATGGCCAGGAATTTCACTCGTTCCAGCAGGGGGACGTCCGGCGCTAGCGCTTCTCCCAGGACTCGCTGATTGAATTCGAGCCAGCTAAGTTCGCGATTGAAAAATAATGGTTCTTGTTGAGTCATAAGGATTCAGGATTACAAAGAATCTCGTTGGTCTATCATTGTGTTGGAAAGCAGGATTTTCATTCCAAAGGTTTCCTCGAACAGATTACTTCCCTGCTGCAGTGCCAGTTGTTCGAGCGACAGATCCACGGCATCGGTGGTTGAGAGGATCAGTGTTTCTCCCTTTTGCGTGCAGTGGATTGTGTGGATACTTTGATTGCGGGACGCGTCCAATGCGACAGCGATACGCAGAATGGCAGCCAACTTGGAAACGGCAATACGATTGCTTCTGTCCAGCATGGCGTAACCAGCGTGTTTGGGTTGCGGTGTCGCTCGGCGATGGTAGCGAGCGACCAGTGCTGTCAGTAGCAGGTTGGTTTTTCCTAACCCAAACAACTCGCTGTTATTTATCAGATACATCGTATGTTTGTGGTAACTGCGATTACTGACAAACAGACCGATTTCATGCAGCAGAGCCGCAACCTGCAGGAACGTTTCGAACCGGGGCTCCAACTCGTGTTGTTCCTGCAGCTGATGAAACAACTGGCTTGCCAGCGAGGCGACGTGTTGAGCATGAGCTTCGTCGAAATCGTACTGTCTTCCCAGCTCCAAAACCGAACCAATGATCTGATTTTGAAATTCTTTACTCCAGGCTTCCTCCAATGCCATTTCCTGAAGCAGGCCGTCACGCAGATTGATACCTGAAATGTGTATTTCTGTTACATCCAGATGTTTGGCAATGCATAGGTACGTGAGGAGTGCGGGGCCGAGCGTTTCGGCATCCTGATGTGTGACACTCAGCTCGTAATTGCGAACGATATTGTCTAACGACATCTGGAGAATGTCATTAGTGAATTTTTCCAACGCCTCTGTTGTGATAACTCCACCATCGACGATATTCCAGTCGTCAATCAACTGACTGGCAGCGAATCGCATGTCGCCACCGAGTGCCACCAGATTTCGTTGTTGGCCCACCGGCACATGCTCGTGAAAGAGATCAATCGTGCGTCGTATCTGGGACTCCATCAACTGGCGGCTTTGTACGATAGGTGCATTGTACGTGTCGACCGCCTTGCGTAATCGGAGTGATCCCAGGTTGTAGGTATGGGAAAACTGCACTTGCCCGTCACGCACTAACAGCAATTCAGTACTTCCGCCTCCGACTTCACAGACCACGGTATCGGTCGAGGTTCCCAGACGTTCCAGTTCGGCTCGAATTCCGAGATAGGTGACTCGGCTGATTTCCGCTTCGTCCATGGGGTCCACTTCGATTCCGGTGGCAATATAAATTCGGTCGAGAAATGCCAGACGGTTGGTGGACTCGCGAACTGCGCTGGTAGCGACAACACGCAGATCATCGGCTGACTGAATGCCATACTCATTAAGAATATGCTGGTAACTCTTGAGTACCTGCACGCATTCTTCAATGGTGTCCCGGTGAATCTGGCCTCGCGTGAACGTATCTTTTCCCAGGTTGACTGCCTGCGATAGATGCTCGAGAACCTGAATCGAACCGTTGGAACTTATTTCCGCAATGGCCATACGTATTGAGGTCGTGCCGATATCGATCACGGCAACAGTACGTTGGGCGGCGGCGTCTTCGTTGACAGGCATGACGGGATTGAATGGTGGGGAATAACTTGGATAAATTCGACTTGCTAAGGTTCGATCTCTGTTCAGGACGGCGTTGTACTACGGGCACCCCAGACGGCCGCCCCCAGGACTGATGCATCGTCTCCGAGTTCGGCGATTTTGATTTCAAAGGTATCTCGCAGAACGGGAATAACGCTTTTGCGAGCTGCCTTGGTGGTGTGTTGTGTAAACATCTCCGGCATCGCTTCGGCGAGTCCTCCGCCAAGGACGATGACGTTGGGGGAAAAAATTGTGACCATGGATCCAATCGCTTTGCCGAGGTATTTGCAGGCTTGTTTCATGATCAATTCAATTTCGGTATCGCCATGGGCAAGAGAATCGGCCAGAACACCACTGCGGATCAGACTGATATCTGTTCCAACCTGACTTAGCAGATAAGGAGCAGATCCTCGGTAGGCCGCCAGTGCGGCCTGCCCCGCGATGGCTAGCCGGCTGGCAACGGTTTCCAGGCACCCCTTCAGTCCGCAGCCACATTGCACACCATTGGGAACGACCTGAATATGTCCAATTTCCATAGCTGTTTGCTGGGAACCTGTAACAATCTGGCCATTGAGTACGGCTCCGCCACCAATGCCCGTCCCCGGAAAGACTCCCAGAACATTCCTGGCTCCACGCGCTGCGCCAAATTGACTTTCACCAAACACTCCGGCATCTACGTCGTTGAGTAACTGGACCGGACATTGATATTGATTGTGAAGAAATTCAGCGATGGCGACATTCTTCCAGCCCAGATTGACAGCTCCTAACACCACACCAGTCTGCATGTTGACTGATCCGGGGACACCAATGCCGATCGAAGTCAGATCCTTGGCGCCTATTCCAGCCTTTTCCAGAGCTTGATCAATGTTCTCTACGATTCGCTTCAAAACCGACTCGATTCCCAGGTTTCCCTGAGTTTTCATGCGGTTTCGTCCGAGTGCATTGAACTGCGCATCGTAAACAACAGCCAGCATTTTGGTGCCGCCCAGATCGAACCCAAGGTGATAGCCGGTAGAGGATGGTTTGGACATATGTGGTGTGGGAGTGAAGTAATATAAGGGGAATAACCATGGTACAGGTTGTTTTCTTCTAGGATAGCAGAAGACGGAAAAATGACACGTGCGATCCATCCTGTCATGGCACTTTTAACAATCAGAAACCAGTACGACCGGTATAACCATTACGAAGGATGAGACCGCAGGTTCATTGCCTCAGGGGTCATAAAAAGAAGGCATGAAACGATGCTTTCATGCCTTCCATGGAAGATACGGGACGTATTTGAACTTGGCGGACTTTTGGTAGGCTTGGCGAATTTGGCGAGAGCCGGCTCAAAAGAATTGCTTAGTTATTTTTCCATTGTTCACCGAGGGGGCCGCCGTCGCGACGGTCACCAAGCCGGTTGTAAGTGACATAGTCCATCGTTTCACTCAGAAACTGAACACTACCATCGACCAAAACGAACTGAGCACCACCTTTGTGACGGGACTTGAAGCCCTGGGAAGTGGCCCAGTTACTCCAGTGAGTACACCCGGGATACTGCGCATTAACCTGATTGAAACCTGGTTCACCCATACCCTGGCTCGGATAATTGATTGGTCCGCCAGTACCGATCCAAAGCGCTACGGAGTGAGCCCATCCACCTGATTTTGCCAGCGAGGTCTTCAGAGGCAGGATTTCGCCCATCATGATGACCTGGCTTTCGCCGTCAGCCACATCGCGGAAACGAGCGGCCCACGCACCACGAGCAAAGACCCCGGACAAACGGAATCCTCGGCCATCATCACCAAACGTTGCAGGTCCGGTCTGGAACAGGTTTCCAGGGTATTCAGGGCACCAGTTGTTTTGGGAGACGATGTATTGGGAACCAATGCTGCAGGCATAGTTATGCAATTGAGGAGCCTCGTCTTCATTAAACCCACCGTCTCCGGTTGGATCATTGTCTGCCGATGGACAAACAAAGATCGGGACAATCTCTGACCAGAAGAATTTGCGCTGCGCAAGGCCCACATTGATACGTTCAAAGTTGGCTGCCCAGTTCTGCCCAATTCCGGGATTGTTGCGTCCTGTGATCTGAAAATTCAGCTGGTTGTAGAGAGGATCCATCTCCAGAAAGGGAAGGATTTTCACGAGTTGGCTACCGTGACTGGAATCTTCCCAGGTAAACCCATTTTTCGACTGCCGGCTCCAATAGTAGGTACCCGTAAACGGTAATGAATTGTAAGTATTATGATAGGTTCGCATTGCTAACCCGAGTTGTTTCAGGTTATTGCCGCAAGACATTTTTCGAGCGGCTTCACGGGCTGCTGACACTGCTGGTAATAGTAAAGCCACCAGGATTCCGATGATCGCAATCACAACTAACAACTCAACAAGGGTAAAACCGGTCTTTCGAGTGCTTACTGTTTTCATGGTCTAGACTCCAAAAATAGGCACCAGGTAGAAACGTATAAATGATTTCACTTCCATTAGCCACGTCAAAGGCTAACGACAATAACTATAAAAAAAATAAGTGGTCGATTATCCCCTAAAATCTCTCCGAGCAAGAAAAATACTCGGATTCCTGACGGAATCAGAGGGATTGCCAGATTAAGCTACTCGGTTTTTGACTGTGCCCATAAAAAAATTCCCTCGGGTCCGAAAACCCAAGGGGATCGTTGTTTGCGCCAATTAAACAGGAGTAGAACTTAGTTGTTCTTCCACTGTTCGCCAAGAGGGCCACCGTCACGACGGTCGCCGAGTCGGTTGTAGGTAACATAGTCAATGTTGTCACTCAGGAACTGAACAGATCCATCCACCAATACGAACTGAGCACCACCCTTATGCTGGGACTTGAATCCCTGCGAGGTAGCCCAGTTACGCCAGTGGGAACATCCAGGATACGTTGCATTGAGCTGGTTGAAACCAGGCTCACCAAGTCCATTAACTGGGTGGTTGATGGGACCGGACGTGATAACCCAGAGTGAGTTGTGATGCATCCAACCGTTTTTCAAGTGGTCACCCTTGTGAGGAAGCATTTCCCCAAAAGCAATAACCTGACTTTCACCGTCGGTTACATCACGGAAACGTGAAGCCCATGCACCACGAGAGAAGACACCCGAGATTCGCATACCTCGAGCATCGTTACCGTGACCAGCTGGTCCTGTACCAAACAGGTTTCCATGGTATTCAGGGCACCAGTTATTCTGACTTGGGTTAAGCTGTGAACCCAGGCTTGGGCCATAGGTAGTAATCGCTGGAGCGAAGGCTGGATCGGTGTGGTCCGTATAGGGGTCCACATTAGCAGATGGGCAGATCAGTACTGGAATCAACTCTGACCAGGTATAGCGAAGCTGTGAACCGAGTGTCGGAGTTGTTTCAAAGTTTGACACCCAAGTTGCTCCCCAACCCGACTGTCGGCGGCCAACAGTCTGATGATTCAGCTGTTTATAAAGAGGATCCATTTCCAGGAATGGAAGCAATTTAGTGATTTGGCTACCGTGACTGGAATCAGTCCAAGTAAGTCCGTTGTTAGATTGACGACCCCAGAAATAGTTTCCTAGGATTGGCAGCGAGTTATAAGTGTTGTGGTATGTACGCAGCGCTAACCCAATCTGTTTCAGGTTGTTGCCACATGACATCTTGCGAGCTGCTTCACGGGCTGCTGAAACTGCTGGTAAAAGTAAGGCCACCAAAATACCAATGATGGCGATAACGACCAGCAATTCAACAAGCGTGAAACCACTCTTGTTAGTATGTCGTTTCATGAGATTACTCCGAAAAATATAAAACCTACAAGCCCCTCAGGCCTACCTCTTACCCAGTTCCAACGACAATTCCAGTCCGACAACCAAAAACAGTGAACGCCAAGATCGCACGGGCGCAAACGCACGAGTTTGACAAAGGTTGAATCCCGAAAAAGGTTTAGACAAGTCGTAGTAGGGAAGAATAAGAACAATAGACGACAATAAGGCGTCGACCTTCTCTCTATTTAACGGCATTTATGCAGTGGAATCAATAAATAATCCGCAAATGTTCAGGTTTTTTTAGGTGATTACCTAAAAAATAGAACCGCCAGTAGCTGTTTTCTGGCAGATGGCATCATAGTTTGCCTGGTTTCACCTGCTTAGCAAAGGTTGTTTATAGGTTGAATTCACCTTTTCGTGTATCCAACTGAGATTGAAGGCGGTTGACGATACTGCTATGCATCTGGCTCACACGACTTTCGCTGAGATCGAGTGTGACGCCGATTTCCTTCATCGTCATTTCTTCGAAATAGTAGAGGATCATGATGAGACGCTCGGACCGACTCAGCCCTTTTGTCACCAGGCGGACAATATCATTTTTGGACATTCGCGCGCTGGGAGAGGCAAATCGTTTATCGGCTACGATGTCCATTTCGGTCATCGACTTATTACCTTCACTATTTTTCCATTTCCGTTTGTCCAGACTGATGAGATTGATACTGGAAGAGGTAGCCATGATTTTTTCCAGTTCAGGCATGGCAATACCCATATGTTCAGACAGTTCTTCTTCGGTCGGGTGCCGTCCCAGTTTGGCTTCCAGTTCATTGGTGGCATTGTACAGTTTGGTAGCCTGCGATCGCACCATGCGGGGCACCCAGTCCATATGACGAAGTTCATCCAGCATCGCACCACGCACTCGCGTCACACAATAAGCTTCAAACTTGATTCCTCGCGACAGATCAAAAGAACCAATTGCATTGAGCATTCCGAAACAACCGGCAGAGAACAGATCGTCAAGTTCGACGCCATCGGGGAGGCGATGCCATAACCGCTCGGCATGCACTTTCACTACGGGAAGATAGTTTTCCAGGAGTTGATTACGGAGTTGATCATCCTCAGGATTTTGCTTGTAGGCTTGCCATAAAGGAAGGACTTCCATATCCACGACCGTACCGCTACCGTTGCGTTGTTGTGGAATTCCGTTTTCGTCAATAAACGACTCGTGTACTTCCGTTTGCTTATCCGTTTTCGTGGTTGGCATTTCGTTCCTCCCTGAACGATTTCATTTGCCCTGCAACTGGGGCAGGCGCTCTAGACCGAGTTCCCTGTAGCTTAGATCGAGTTGTTCGAATTGAAATTCAAAGTAAAGGAATCCTGAGCCTCGACGGACTCTACTGGCGAGGTGACATCTTCTGGCACCAGACCGGTCATGCGCCGGAGCAATTCACTGTACTTGGACTTTGTCATCATGGTGAATCCGTCCGCTAATGCAGCACTATGGCTCAAAAGAGTAACGGGTAATTGGATTTGGTGGAAGAGCGAAACCAGGTGTCCCAGCGGCTTCTCTTCGTCCGTCTTGGTCAAAGCAACCAACGCAGGGCACGATTGCTCGAACGCTCGGACCAGTTCGTGGGTTGATTTGTGCCGAGTTTGGGCGTCATGTGCAATGAGGCAGTAGTCTGGTTGTAGCTGTCTGACGGTGGCATTCAGCATTGCCGTTTGTTGTGGATTGAAGGAAAACGCTGGCGTGTCAATAAAAACGGCAGCACAATCGTGGAAATGCTGTACGGTTTCCAGCAGTTGATTCGTATTTTCAACCTGCGCGGAACGAATGCCCAGACTTTGCAGATGAAGGTGCATCCAGAAATGTTGCTGACGGTTGGTCCCTGTTAGCTCAATAACGGCAGCTGGCATTTCGTCTCGTAGTTCGCATTGGGTCGCCAATTTGGTTGCCAAGGTTGATCTACCACTTCCACTTCGGCCCACCAGTACTATGACCAGTGGTTTCGCCCGTGAGGAATTGGAGGACGAGAAATTCATCGTTCCGGGGACGACTATTTTCTGTAATTCACGATGAATTTCAACCGCGAGAGAGGTGTCCTGAGTTCCTTCCGGAATAGCGCGGAGAATCCTGCGTACGAGTTCCAGTTCGATGCCTGCGTGCAGGAGCGAGTGAGTGATAGACGCGGGAACAAACTCTTCAGGGCGCTCCTGTCGTAATAGCTGGCGCTGCCGCTGTTCCGCTTCGAGTGTTGCTCTTTCCTGCTGGTAAAGCTGGTCAATATAGGAGTTTGCCGTTACCACTTGTTCCAGCGAGGAACGTTTCAAACGGTTATCCACCGGCTGCCTGTTAATTTCGAGCTTGCCAGACGGTGTATCCTCATGCTTGCATGCCTGGACCTCGATAAACCGCTGCTGGGTGCCACCCAGGAGCCCTTTCTCAAGGTGCGAATGCGTCGCCAGAATGATCGCGTCTGGCCCAAGTGTTTGTCGCACTTGTTCCAGAGCTTCCTGAATCGTTCTTGCTTTAAAGGAAACCTGGTTCATTAGTTCGATCAGCTAAATTCGTTGCCTGTTGAAGGGGCGTGATATGTTGGAGCAAGCGATGGTGAGGTCGACTGGGTGTAGGAATGGTCAAAACTCAACTGATAGTGAGACTGAATCGTAGTCTCGGGTGAAATTTCGTTGGCTGCCAGTACGGCAATGTTGAGTCTCTTTTGTTGTACGATGTGAGCTACGGCCGGCCGGATCTCCTGCTGGACAACCAGGACAGGCGTCCCCTGCTCTGTTTGCGTTTGTCGAAGATAGCCTGTGACTTCCCGCGCCAAAGTCTCCTGCGTTACGAGTGAGACGGAGACATGCATATCCAATTCGGTAAACTGCAGGCCGTCGTTGAACTGTTGCTCGATGTCTGCTCGTAGCGTCAGCAGGCGTAAGCCTTCGTTGCGAGCGAGGTTGGCTGAGATCGTTCTGGCCAGTTTGGCTCGTACGTATTCAGCCATTCGGATGGGGTGCTGTTGTCGAGGAGCGATTTCACTGAGTGCTTCCAGGATTTCTGCCAGCGGTCGTATGGAAATCTGTTCGGTCAGTAGGTGCCGCAAAACCTGCTGCACCTGCCCCAGACTGAGAACGTCAGGAATCAACCCGGAAACGGCTACCGGAGAGAATCCTCGGGCCTGTTCGATAAGTTGATTCGTTGTATCCCGAGTCAGTAAAGAAGCGGCATGTTCCCGGACCGTATCCTGCAGATGAATGGTCAGAACCTCGACCGGCGATAGGGGATGCAGTCCCAATTGGATGGCCTTATCCCGCTGATCTGTCGTTATCCAGTATGCGCCACTATTGGCGACATCCTCCTGGCCAGCAACGTTACCGGGCAGTTCTGTTTCCAGCTCAGGATGGTCGTCGATGATTAACAGCCGTTTGACCGATAGCCGGCCTTTGGCGACAGGATTCTCATGGATCAGGATTTCATACTGGTTACCGGCTAATTGGAGATTATCCCGGATACGTATCTCTGGTAGCACCATTCCAAGCTCGATGGCCAACTTATTGCGAATCGATTGAATGCGACTGAGAATGTTGTCGTCCCCGTTCCGTTCGGCCAGCGGCAATAAGCGTCGGCCGAGTGTGATTTCGATTGCACGGACGCGTAGCAAGTCGGTAAGGTTGGGCGTTGCTTCCGTCTCCTCCGAAGTTGGGGGCTGTGCGTCGTCTGAAGTTTCACTCGATTGGGACTTGGTGAGCATATAGGCCAACGCGATACATCCTGCCGCCATGGAGAGCATCGGGAGTTTTGGTAGTTGGGTAAAAGTGAGAGCTGTCAGGAACGTGGCTGTAATTACCAGTACCTGTGGTTTGTTAAACAGCTGGCTGATGAGCTGATTGGACAATTTGGTGTCCTGGCTGGTGCGAGTTACCAATACGGCAGTCGCCAGCGAAATCAGCAGTGCTGGTATTTGACTCACCAGGCCATCGCCAATTGTCAACTTTGTATAGACTTCGGTTGCATTGGAGAGATCCATGCCAGATTTGAAGATACCATAACCAAGTCCGACCACGATATTGATGAGGGTAATCATGGTGGCCGCAATCGCATCACCTCGTACAAACTTGCTGGCTCCATCCATCGCTCCGAAAAAGTCAGCCTGACTGTTGAGTTGTTTTCTTTGCTGCTGTGCCTCTTGCTGGCTAATGAGTCCCGCATTCAAATCGGCGTCGATTGCCATCTGGCGTCCTGGCATGCCGTCAAGAGTAAATCGTGCTGCGACTTCGCTGACACGGGTCGAGCCCTTGGTGATAACGACAAACTGAATGACGACCAGAATGGAGAAAATCACAATTCCGACGACGACATCATTACCGGCGACAAAGTTACCAAAGGACTCAATGACATGCCCAGCCGCTTTGGTTCCCTGAGTGGATGCTCCGGTAAGAATCAGGCGAGTGGAAGCGACGTTGAGTACCAGTCGTCCCAGCGTCGCTGCCAGCAGCACCGTGGGGAAAACACTTAGTTCCAGCGACGTTTTGATATTGAGTGTGGTAAGCAGAATGACCACGGCCAGCGTAATGTTGCCAGCCATGAGCATGTCGAGCATGAACGGAGGGAGTGGGACAAGCAGCACCAGCAAGCACGCTATGATGCCCGCAGGAATAATCAGCTCGTGCCAGTTGTTCTTGTTCATGCCTCAGTCCATGGGCTGACACGCCACCCTGGTCTGTGTGAACCCGAGTGAGCGCAAAGGATAGGAGGTCAAAGAGTAAGAAAAGAGGGGATAAGTGGCAAGGCCAGTCGACTTGAAAGAGTGCACTGCGGTTGTGCGCTAAGCGTATGACAGAATCTGCTTATTGTCGTTTTTGATAGCCGTATTTTTCCAGATGTGGAAGACAACGCCGCTCAATCATCTGCTGCAGATCTGCCGGCAGGTCGTGTTTGTTTACCTTGTAGTCTTTTTGGGATTCCAGATACTGCGCCAGGCGATCGGCAATCCGGTCTTCAAAGTCGCCCAAATCGAGTTTTTCGTAAATGGACCTGATGACACCCGGGGTGTCTGCTACCAGATCTTCATAACGTACATCAATCAGGTGGCTCGGATCAATCTCCTGCCGCTGCCGTTCAAAGGCTTCATAGAGCGTTTCAAAGGTGTCGCCAATGTAATTGGTCAGCCATGCCATGTCATAACGAGGACGATTAAACCCCTGAATGTAGTCGAGTGACTGCCAAAGCCTTACTGTGGATGGGATGAGTGAATACGGGTCCCTGCTGATGTGAATAAACTTCGCTCCGGGAAACGCTTCGGCCAAGTACTTAATGCGCCCGATATGAGGCGGAGATTTCAGGACCACCGGTTTTCCCGGCTGTTGATAACTCACCATCTTGACGAACTTCACCAGGACATCCTGCCACTGCCGGATCTTTTCGGCTGGCAGGCTTTCCAGAGTCAGGTAGTCATTGTCTACGAGTTTGCCATTGGGGAATGCCATTCTGAGATAAGGTGAATGGTGCCCCATGTTGAATATTGCAAATTCGTCTTCTTGCGGTTTGTGGAAACTGGTGGTGACGTTGTCCTGAGGGCGTTTCTCTGGAATCAGTAGTTTATCCAGTTTGAGAAAGATCTTTCCGGTTACCAGAAACTGGTTTGGCAGGAAACATTGCAGTGTGCTGGGGTAAGTGAAGTGCTCGTCCAGCGAGATCAGATCGTGCAGGAACGTGGTTCCACTGCGCCAGTGTCCCACAATGAAGATCGGTGGAGAGGGTAGCTCATAGCGGGCAATTTTTTTACCGAATATCAGCGACTGGATTGCTCCGATCAGGCTGTTCAAAATGGAAAAGTAGCCAACCGTAAAAGCGACATACCAGCGGGCCGGGTGAATCGCGAATTTGTTTTTCGCAAGTAATTTAAGGTAATCGCAACAGCGCAGCCCGTGCCAAAACCGTGGCGCGGTGATGGGGTACTGCTTGAAGAATGGCTTCTCTTTTTTACTCACGGTAACCTTTTGTACTTTCGAACTGGCTGAAGAGAAAGGCTCTTCGCACCTATCTCTTTATTTCGATAATATCAGCCAGTGCCAATACTAAAAACGCCCACATTTTCAGGATCTTCTTAATCCTGCCGTAAAATACGAATCACTTCGTGATAGAGATGCGGAGGAACGAGTTGGCGGGAGCGTAGCGTGTTGGCAATGTGAGTTGTCAGACTAGTGTTCGTCAAGCAGCGTATTCCCTGTTTGCGGGCCTCCTGCAAAAGGTCGTCCAGATAGAACGCAGCCGAGGTTCCAGGAAGCCAGATACGCTGTATTTTAGGTACATCCATCTTCTGCTCGTCATATGCAATGGCAACCGCAGGTCCATCGGGAACATAGAGCAGGACCTCGGCCTCTGCCAGATCATGCCGAAACTCATCCTGACGATGCCGGGGCGTTGATTTGGAACGAGGAGGTTGGAGTTTGCGGGTTTCCTGCTCCTGGCGTAATTCATCAGGGGTCATGCGCAGTTGCCGTTCCCATTTGAGTTTTTGCCACCCAAAGTCAAACACTCCGAGCACAAACAGGGCTGTGCCCAATTGAATAAGTATCTGGGTAAGGATGCCGATAGCAGACGTCAGGATTTGAGATGCTGGTAACAACGCTAATCCCGCAATTTGTTCCCGCATGAACCAGAGGCTGGTTACAGCCAGAGCAATTAGTCCCAGGGATCTTAGCATACTGCCCGCTGACTCGAGTTGGTGTTCGCTCGACGCGGTGCGTTTCCACCAGTTCGCTGGACTCAGTCGGGTGACATCCGGAGCAAGTTTGGCTGGATAAAAGACCAGGCCGGTCTGCAACAGGTTGGTCAATACTGCGATGGCCAGGACACCACAGGCTAAGGGAGCGAGCAGCTGAAGAATGGGGCTGGCCTGTTGAAGCCAGAATCCAACGGTTGTCCATTGCTCGGGATACGATGCCAGCGGAATGTCCAGTTGGAACTGTCTTTCCCAGTTGCGGCTGAATTCCTGATACATGGAAGTCGAATTCCACTGTAACAGTGCGGTGGAACCGAGAAGAATCGCAGCGGTGATCAACTGGCGGCTCTTGGCTACATGGCCCTCCCGTTTTGCCGCCAGGCGTTTCGCAGGGGATGCTGGTAAGGTTGGTTCGTGAGCCATGGTTTAAGGTGACGGTTAAAAGTGAAGAATGTTAATCCGTAAGGAGATCCAGCATCATGGTGATTTCCTGTTGCATGGCCAGTGTTACGGTTCCCAGAGTGAACATGACTACCGTCAGTAGCACTGCCGTGTTGACAGGAATTCCCAGGACAAATTGATGCAGCTGAGGAGCTTGTCGACTGACCCACCCCATTGTCAGATTGATGGCCAGCATGGTAATCATTGCCGGAGCGGCCAATTTGACACTCAGTACAAAACTCCAGGTTAATGCAGCGGAAAGTTGCGTTGGCCAACCACTGTCAAGTCTCTCGATGCTGAAACTGTTGACCGGAAGCCAGTTGTAGCAATCCAGTAAGGCAGCGATGAAGAGGCGATGCAGGCCGGCCGCGATAAGTCCGGCCAGCACGGTCAGGGAAACCAGTTTGGCCAGTGCTGATTCGTTATTGGCTCCACGCAGACTCACTCCACTGGAAAGGCCGATCCATTGCGCTGCCCATTGGATTGCTTCCACGACGATTAGAATGGAAACACCGATGGCAAGCCCGGCAAGAATTTCACTGATGATCGTATTCAATGGAGGGATCAATGGGGTTTCAGCAGCACCGGTCATGTCTGGATTGCCGCTGTGAAATGTCGTGAGCAAGACAATCAGCAAGAGACTCAAAATCAACCTGGCCTGCCAGTGGAACTGGTTTTTCCCAATTGGTAATAACAGGACGAGCGGAATGATTCTCAGGCCGATCGTTAAAGCAAGTGCCACCCAGGTTGGTGAAATTGCTGGCTCCAGGACGAATTCGGACATCTCAACCTCCGGAAATGATGGTTGGTATGTTCTGGAACAGATTTCCTGTGAAACTGGAGAGGTGTTCGAGCATCCAGGGTAGTGAGTAACAGAGAGCGATCAGAATACAGGCAAGTCTGGGCACGTAACTGATTGATTGGTCCTGCACCTGTGTCATGGCTTGAATGACACCTACCAGCAGACCAATCAGGATAGCGACGATCAGGATGGGGGCGACCAGTGTCAGGGTGGTCATTAACGCCTGCTGGCCAAGTTCGATTGTTTGATCCTGTTGCACGTTGACGCTCCCTTACCCAAAACTTTCAAGTAATGTTCCGACCAGTAAATGCCAGCCGTCAACCATCACAAATAGCATCAGCTTGAACGGCAGCGAAACTGTTGTCGGTGGCAGCATCATCATGCCCATCGCATTCGTTGTCGCGCTGACGACCAGGTCGATGACAAGAAACGGCAGGAAGACGATGAAGCCGATCAGGAACGCCGTTTTTAATTCGCTGATCATGAAGGCTGGCAGTAGTGCCTGCAGCGGAATGTCATGATAACTCGTCGGAGTTTCCTGAGCCTGGCTGGCAGCCATGTAGGATGGTTGCATGGCATCTGCCTGTGCAGCTCCTGCTTGCTGTTCAGGGAGATATTCATAAAACAGCCAGACGTCATCGGTATTTCCGGTGTTATCGATTTGGGTCCCCATAAACGTAACCAATGACGCGCGGCTAATCTGCCAGGCTTGCTCGCCGCTGATCTCCTGATTGCTGTAGGGAAGAATGGCGTTCTCATAGACGGTTTGCCAGGTGGGAGCCATGATCAGAGCACTCATGAACAGCGACAGCGAGGCAATTACCTGATTGCTGGGGTTTTGCTGCGTTCCCAGAGCCTGCCGTAGCAGGCTTAGTACGATCGAGATCCTGAGAAAGGAGGTTGTCATCAAGAGCATTGCCGGAGCCGTACTCAGCAGCGTCACCATCGCAAACAGTTTCAGACTGCTCATCGCCTGGTCGGGAGAATCGAGCTTGTCCAGGGCTCCCGTCAGATCTTGTGCAGACATCCCCAATTCGCTCGGAGCCTGTTCGTTTGCCTGTTCGTTTGCCTGTTCCGTGGCTGGATCACGTGGGGCTGCCGGGGCTGTTTCTTCCAGAGTGTAACCGATATCGGCCCGCAGGCAGGCTGCAGGAAGCAACACGGTGCTCAGCGCACAGGTAACCCAAAGGATTCGGCAGGAGCATGCCAAATACCAGAAGGCTGGTCGTGTTTGTCTCGGCCGCGTGGCAAACATGCTAGACATCAGTGAAAAGTTGATCGGGATTCTGATCGTATTGGGCGAAAAGGGATTTAAAGGTTGAACGTTTGGAATTGAGTGGTGGCGCAGCTTGAAGCAACTGCTCGATTTCCACCGGATCGGTAATTTCAGAGAGGCAAGTGACATTGGTTTCACCGGCTGAAACCAGTAAAAGTCGCTCGCCAAGCTTGACCACAAGTAACGAGTGGTTTTTCGTGAGTGGTGTTTGTCCAATGATTTCCAGAGTCTGGTTTCCGAGTCGCGGTCCGGTTTTCAACCTTCGATTCCGTGTGAACCAGACGACGGCGAGGAAGATGCTCAGCACGACTGCCAGTGAGCCTCCCATCCTGACCAGCGCTTCGTTAAATCCGGGGACAGTGTTTGCAGGGAGCGGCTGACCTGATGCGGATTGCTGGGACACAGACTTTGGCTGCAGTGGCACGTTCAGATAGGACAATGGTTCCGGCGAAATTGTCTGGTCCTGGCTGTAAACCATACCGGGGACAATACTGGGAAAGAGAATCAGCAGGTAAAAGAGTGGAGGTCTAGATGTCATAGCCGTACTCTCCCTGGACGTTTCCCTGACTGTCGAACGGTTGAAGTTCAGTAATCTCAACAACATATTGCTCGTCGATGGCTTTCAGGTAGCCTTTGCCAATAACTTGCTGTTGCCAGAGGATTTCTACGGTCTGGCCAACAGGTTCGTCACTGGTGAGAATATCACCGGACTTCAGTTCAGCCACGGTCGTGTGCGCCAGTTCGGTATGGCAAATGCGTATTTGCAAGGTGACGTATTTGCCGGTTTCATCCCGGTCGGCACGAACATGTCCAAACTCGGGATACGCTGTCGATGCGGCAGTCGTTTCCTTCGAAGAAACTCCGGTTGTACCGTCTTCTTCCAGAAGATCGAGCAGCGTATCACACTTGTCGAGTTTGAACTGTGCCTGCGTATGCGGTTCGGACTGTGCAGAAGTTATAGCATCGGCACCCTGAAGACTCTCAGGTGATGGAGTACTTTCTTTCACAGAACCAAACCTTATACACTTGACCAATACGCCGCAAGCACGGCGTAACTTTTCCTAGAATTCAGCTGAAAAATCAAGGTCAGTTTCAAGCAGCCGCATGAAATGGTTTCTGTTCGATGAATTGTATGGTGTTCTCTTTGGCCATCTGAGTTGCTTGAGCAGCTACAAATTGCTGGGCGGTTTCGATTTGGCGGAGTGAAACGCCGGAAATCTGCTCAAGTTTGTCCATGAATCTGCTCGCTTGCTGTTGAGTTAACGGCGAGGTGATTCGTTGGATTACGTCGGTAGGTGCTCCAGCTAAAGCAAGTAACAACGTCTGGGGATCGATTTGATGAAACAGTTTGGCCAGCGAGTTATCGTTGAGAAATACCAGGTCTTCAAATCGCAAGGTTTCGTTTTTAACGGCCTGTGTTGCTTTAAGTAGTGACCGCGAACAGGCATCAATCGGACCACCCTGCCTGTTTTGTGAGTGCAGGTATTCAAGGTGGCTAAGTTCTGTACCGTTGGATTCCATGGCGGATAATGTACGGTTCAGGAAATTGTCCTGCGAGTCAGACTTTCCTGCCCTGACACTTCGATGCAGTGGCAGGTGTGATGGCGAATTACCGATTTCCATCAGGCAGTCTTTGAGCAGGCGAACGATGGTTTGCAGCTGGACGATGTTGCAGGGTTTGCTGTGGTTGATCCGTTCCAGGATTTCGCTCTGCTGGCGAGCGCTGAAGTAGGAGAGTATGACTTCGGATAGGTCTGCTGGCATATGTGCCAAAAGAACCGCTGCGATTTGTTTATGCAGTGTGGCCAGAAATTGAGCGACCAGTGGTGGAGATACGTTGTAAAGGAATTGCAGGTCAATCGGCGGTCGTTGCAGAAATGACGAGTACGAAGAGGTGAGAGCAGTTTCGGCTGCAGGAGCATTGAAATCCGCGTTGCAAGTTGTTGCCGCGTCTTCCTCTGAGGAATAATTCGCGAGGAATTCTTCGATGACGGCTTGGGATGACTGTAAGTCATCGCTGGAAAGCGAAGCTGCGGCCTGCCGTATCCGGTCGGCTCCGAGCGGATCGAGTCGTTGCAGAAGGCTTTCAGCCTTATCACGCTCGAGGTTGGCAATCAGGATGGCTGCCCGTCGAATTGTAGATTGATCCATCATCGAGACGTACTGCTAATCCATTTCCTGAGTATGTTGGCAGCATCAGCTGGCGCTTCTTCGACTAAGGCATTTAGTTCATTTTCCAAGGAAGGTTCGGCACTCGTTTCTTTCGAATTGGAGATGATTACAGGTGGTCGTTCAGCATGAGAGCCTGGGGAGAGGATGATTGTGTCTTCTCCAGCCGGTGTCTGGGGTGTGGGCGGGAGATGGGGGACTGGTCTGTCCGTCTGCTGACGCTGTTGTTCGACTGGGGCCACCTGTTTTCGCCGGTTTCGCCAGATAAGAGCCCCCATAAACGAGAGGACAAGCGTGGTCATGATGATTTCGCGCCAGGCATGACCAAGAAAGCCGCTTAGCCCTGCAGGACTTGCACTTTCCGTGTTGCTCGGTATGTCCAAAATCGTTGCTACGTGCACGGTAAAGTTTTCCAGTGTGGTATGAGGAACAGCTGGAATGATGCCCTGGACCAACTCGGTGACGTTTTGTTTTACTTCCTGAGCGATGGCTTGACGTTGTGGCTGTGACGTTATCTTTCGGTTGTTGGCGATGCGTTGGATATAGGAATCGGGGATGCCTACCGAGACGGTGGCATTGACGGCATTGACGGTTGCCTGGTCAGCGGAATGGACTGGTTTGACAGGATAGAGTCCGACTTCGATCCGCGTATTGGGGATATCGATCAGCAGATTGGCTATTCGGCCTCGCCACCACCGTTCATAGTTTCGTAATGCGATATCGAGGTTGGAGGCATGGTAGTTCGAATCGGAGGCTCCAAACGTGTGACCCGTGTTCAGGTCGATCACGACAACATTTTTGCGTTCCAGCCCCGCGAACCGGGCAGCGATAACTTCCCGGATTGCTTCAGACGTTTCCAGTGTGACTTCACTGTTTGGTGTGGCTTTGATGGCGGCCAACGCTGTCATTTCCTTGCGCCCACTGAGTCCGCGTTGCTGATGGTCATCAATATTGATCTGAGCTTCTTCGATTCCCGGGATCTGCATGATGATACGGGCAAGATCTTTTTCGCGAGCGTTTCTTAAACGCATCTCACGTAATGCGGGAGTGTCAAGGATACTGCCGTTATTAAGAGCGGTGTCTACATTTGAATTAAACTTGTGGACGTCCTGGTTGCCAGCCAGCAGGTTCAGGTATTGGTTCTGCTGGTTAGCCGGGACCAGAATCTGTTCCTTGCTAATCTGCCAGTCATGCAGATCGGCAGCGGAGAACTGTTGAGTTACGTTTTTGATTTCAGTGGCGGATTGAAAATTGGTTCCTGGCAGAGCTACCATGTCCGTGCCAGAGTTCTGAAAAGCAAGCGAAAAGAGTGAGAAGAGTACCAGCAAACCACAGATTCCCGTCAGGACGCGCGCACGAGGACTTGCCTCGTGGTAACGAGTGGGAAGGGAATTTAGTAGTTGCTGAAGTGTCTGCATCGTTAATTAAAGGAATGTTAGGGACATAACTCAGGCCGCCTGCTGTCTTTGCAGTGATTGCAGGATGAGTGAAAAAACGGCTCCACCTTGATGGTGATTTCCCACTCGAATTCCTCCTCCGTGCCTCTCCATAATCGACCTCACGTTGGCCAGTCCGAGGCCAATAGCACCGGATTGAGTTGTGTAGAACGGCTTGAATAGCTTCAATTCAATCCCGGGTTCGATACCCGGTCCCTGATCCGAAACTTGAATTTCAATGAGCTTTCCTGACTGCCTGGCCCTCACGGTGATCGTGGCACCAGCAGGCGAATGTTCCATGGCATTCGCAAGTAAATTGCTGACGGCCATGGTGAGCCATTGGGTATCACCAAATGTGAGAAGCGGCTCATCAGGTAAATCCACGTGACATGTTATCTGCTTTGCTTCCGCCAGCGGCTCGATGGAAGAAGCTGCCGCTTTAATCGCTGCTTTCACTTCCACTGTTTCCCATTGAGGGTGATTTCGTCGAGTGAAAAACACCAAATTGTCAGACGTCATTGTTTTAATCTCAAACTGGCAAGGAATCGTCTGGATATTCGCGGCAAATTTGTACTTGATTGGCACGACTGGCGTCAATGCAGATATTGGCCAAGACCAGTTCAAGACCAGTTCAAGACCGGTTCAAGACCGGTTCAAGACCGGTTGTTGTTCAGCGCATAAGAAAAGGGGCTGTAGTATTCACCACAGCCCCGATTGGTTTTCTTACAGGAATTTTCCTGTATCTGTTTGAGGACAGTTTTCCGGTTAGACGAGATCTGCCATGGTGGTGACCAGACCTTTGACAGCATCGATACTGTTCTGGAAGGCTGCCCGTTCCTCTTCGGTGAGGTCGATTTCGACCACTTTTTCCACGCCCCCGGTACCGAGAATGACGGGGACACCGACATAATAGCCGCCGACACCATATTCTTCGTCACAGTAGGCTGCACATGGAATAAGCCGTTTTTTGTCTTTGACGATAGCTTCGACCATTTGTGCACAGGCTGCTGCAGGAGCATAAAACGCACTGCCCGTTTTCAGCAGACCGACAATTTCGGCGCCTCCTTTTCGAGCCCGGTCAACGATTTCATCCAGCCGTTCTTTGGCAATCAACTGGTTGACAGGGATACCGCCGACAGAGGTACAGCTGGGTAGTGGCACCATGGTGTCTCCATGACCGCCCATGAGCAGCGCGGAAATGTCTTCTACGCTAACACCCAGTTCCATTGCCAGGAAGGTACGATAACGAGCAGTATCCAGTACGCCGGCCTGCCCTAAAACTCGTTCTTTGGGGAAACCAGTGACTTGAGCACAACGTTGTACCATGGCGTCCAGCGGATTACTGACGACGATGACAACGGCTTCAGGACTTGTCTGCTTAATCTCTTCCGACACGGCAGTCATGATTTTGGCGTTAGTTGCCAACAGATCATCGCGGCTCATGCCAGGTTTGCGTGGGATACCGGCGGTGATGACAATGACATCACTTCCTGCGGTATCTGCATAGTCGGTTGTCCCGACGATGTTGGAATCGAAGCCGATCACGGGCGAAGCTTCCATCAGGTCCAGAGCTTTCCCTTTGGGCATGTCTTCCGTTGCTGGTATATCGACCAGCACGATATCTCCGAGTTCTGCCGCAGCACACCAGTGTGCAGTAGTGGCTCCAACATTCCCTGCCCCGATGATCGTGATTTTCGCACGTCGCATGAAAGAAACTCCTTTTCAGGCCTTAAGTGATTTGTGATTTCGTAAACGTGGCACTGCCTGACATTGTCCGTGACTCAGTTTTGCCGTCAAGGTGTGGCAGAGGGAAACTCGGCAGTTTTACGATTCAGTCTCCTGGTCAGGCATTTCTTCGGCGTCTGCAAGCAGATTGGAATCGATACCGCCGGCATGTCGAGTGGTTTCAGTGTGCTTACGAAATCCGTCGTCAGCACGATTGACTCTCAATAGAAAACTGGTGACCACGATGAGCATGATGACAAAGCCGATTCCGAGATAGAGGCTGCTGCGGGAAGAGGTGAGGTCATGCGGGGGATGGACGGTAATGGCGCTGGCGATAAATAACGGACTTAATTGCACTCGTTTATCTCCGGCTCCAATCGTACGGGCACTTTGGTAAGTCCACAGTTTGAAGAAGAAGCCCTGAATCGTGATGTCTTCGTGTAACGAGTCGCTGCGATAGGTGCCCTGTTGCAGCTGACTTTGTGCCTGTTGAAGTTCCGTCGGCAGCTCAATCAGGCAGATTTGCACAGGGTAACGGTTTTTGTAGACCAGTCCGTCCTGGTCAGTTTCATTGGTTTTAAGTTCAATGGCTTCTTCGCCCAGGTAGACAAATGCGTCGAGTTGCCAGTAATGGTCAAATCCGAGTCGATGCTGCATTTTGTCGTTGCGGATCGCCACTTTCGTAATCTGCCGGACATCAGCCTGAAGTGTCACCAGCTGCCCCTGCAGTTCCCTGGTGTTTTGCAGGTAATTTGAAACCGTTGGACGTGGTATTGATTGTTGCAGTGAATAACGTCCGATGGCCTCGCGAGCCGTTGGTTGATTCAGGATCGACAGGATCTGAAAAAAAGCCTCGGTGTCTGCTCGGTTCATCGCTTTGCCATTGGATCGACGTAAGTCATCCAGCAGCCCGGCGTCGAATTCGAATTGACTGAGCAAAGCGACTCCTGCATTGATACGCTGCTCTGGGGATGCGCGTTCGGGAAGCCATTCAACACGTGGAGCTGCCATGACGATTTCCCGCACATCCTGTTCCGCAGCCACTTTGAGAAACAGTCCGTCTGCAGCTGCAGGTTGACTCAATTCAAAGGCGGCATCCGGAGCAAGTTCCGATTTGGAGTCGTCCGTGCTGTCCGTTTCCCCCATGGTCCTGATGGTTTTCCATTCATCGGGAAACCAGGCGATGGGAAGTTTACGCGTAGCAATACGAATGGGAATGTCTGAGTTGTATGGTTTCATCCAAACCCAAAAAAAAGAACGGAACCCAATCAGCCTGGCTGCTTCTTCTACGATAGGTTGCCGTTGGATACGAATGACCTTTCCCCGAATTCGATAGAAATCAATCCGATAGTCGTCAGGTGTTTCGAGGAAAGCTGGCAGCAGGGTGGCAGAATCCAGAGTGTGAGCGCTGGACCATCGTTTAATGTTACTGGTGTCAAACTGATGAAACTGGCGCAGTATGTAGCCGGTTGTATCGATATCTTTTCCGGCCACCGGCTCCTCATCAATGAAAAACCGCAGTTGGCTGTCGCCGATTCCCGAGATTTCCAGCATCTGTTTGGCGGTGGTCGAATTCGCAATGGAAAACGGGATTACCCGGTCGCTTAGCCGGTTTTGCTCCCACGGAAGAAGTTGCTCTGGGCTACTGCTTTGAGCCAGAATGCTGCAGTGAAAAGCGGCTAGCAGCCAGGCTGTCAACAGAAGAGCGGCGGGCCGTGGGAAATCACTCATCACTGGCAGGCTCCCCATCATCGTCCGACTCACTTCCTGCATGATTCACTGAAGAGTCGTGGTCGGTAGTCTCGATAGCGGGTTCTGGCTCGGGAAGTTCCTGTTGTGTTAACTGTTGCAGCGATTCCAGCACGGATGGTCCAACTTCTTCGTTGTTGAGACGGGCAATTTTATTTTCAACCGTGTCGGATTGAGAACGATTGCGGGAACCATCGTGGTTCCAGAGACTGGCGATGTAGACACCGATGGTGACGACGATCGCCAGCGTGACCGGGATGGCAATGATAGACCAGGTTGGCATGGTGCTGCCGTTGGCCTGGTTGTTGGCTGCTGCTTCAAGCCGCTCCCCTTTGAACCAGTCAAAATTCTTTGCCAGTAACAACGGTGATGAATGCATCTTTCCGTCACCACCTGGGTGAGCCCACGATTTAAAGAAATAGCCAGTGACTTCTACGACATCTCCAATGTCGAGTGTTCGACCATCCAGGTTTTTGTCTGGCAGTGGAGGGAAATTTTTTGGTGTTTCCAGGCTGTAGATGACAAAGGGAACCAGTGTGCCTCCGACTGGTTTGATGACGATGACATGGTACTGATCGATTTCAAGTTCATTCTTTTGTGCCTGAACACGATAGGCTCGGCGAATTTCACCCCGTACGGTCACCAGCTGACCTCGAAATTGAGCCTGTTGGGTTCCCAGTTCCAAGGCGCTGACTCGTGCCGTCGAGTGTTGGCGGATTTCCGGATAAGTGTACTGCTGAAGCTGCTCCAGCATACGGAACCAGGCCAGATCATCCTTAGTTGAAAAGATGGAATGATCTTCCAGCATGGCAATTGCGAGCTGGTCGATGATGGATTGGGTGAACTGGTACTCTTTTTCATATTGAGCCGTGTCGGCCGCTTCCTCCAGAACTTCCAGAAAGGCTTTACGATGCTGCTCGTTCCATTGTTGTCTCAAGGTTGCGACGACGGCCATTCCGCGAGCTTTCTGGGCATCGGTAAAAGCGTTTTCGCTGGTGTTGAGCGATATCAGTACCTGCTGAACGTACTTCTGGAATAATTCGTCGATCTCCTGATAGAGGTCCCACCAGGTTGTTTTGTGCTCGTCGTCCAGAACGGTTTCCTGCTGGGCTTTGCGAAGCGTGTCGACAACCAGTTTTTTCTGATTGTGAGTCAGGCGTTTGAAGATGACAGACCATAGATCGAGATAGGTCTGGTGTACGTCCTGATCCGTCTGAGACAACCCACTTGTGTCAGAACTGCCATAACGCGCCAGCCGCGGGTATTTAACTGGTTGTTGCTCGCTTGCCTCCTGCGAGTTCGCCTGAGGCGATGTCGGAGTGGATTCGTTGGTACCAAAGAAACTGAAGTTTTTCGGGTCAGACGATTTTTCAATTGCCAGCACAATAAGCATCAGTAGGATGACCAGCCCGAGCAATTTGTACTGCACACGACGAGAAAAGTAGTTGGGAGGGACTTTTCGCTGTCGCTGTCCTTGTTCGGCTAATTCTTTGGAGGATCGAAAACGCACAACCGGTTCCCACGATGCTGGATAAGGAGGTCTACGGCTATTCTAGCACGAGGTTTGTGTACGAGGAAATGAGAGAGGTTTCATTTACCCGCGAGTTGGGGAGGATACGCCTTGGTCCAGAATGTGGATGCACCGCAATATGGATGCACCGCATAGCTGGGTGAGAATCAGTCGGGGACACGGTCGGGAGGCAATCTACCCAAGTGTCTGAAGCTCCCAGTGAGCCAAATAGTTGACTTTGGGGGGGGCTTCAGAATGAAAGTCATGACGGATTTACCGGTTACTGAGTACTTTTAGGAGGGTTTGATGTTTATTCTGTAGCGGTTAGATACTTGAATCGTCGCTTCGAAATTAATAGGCTAATAGCATGGCTTGCAATGAGAACCCAGTGCTCGGGGAACCACTGAAAGAAGTGGCAGGCTGAATTGGCTTATCAACTAAATGGACACAGAGAATTTTGTCTGATTCAATTACGGGATTGAGCGGATAAGGACACTCTGTTTATAACGCAACTAGGGATTTCTCATACAATGACAAAGCGACTGGGCTATTTGCTATTCGTGCTTTTCGCCGTTGCTCTTAACTCACCTCAGACTGTTGAGTCGGCAGAGCCTGCTAGTCAGTTTTTACAGGAATTGCGCAAACTGCGTTATTTTGAGTTGGCTGAGTACTACCTGGATGTTCAGGTTGATAAAGGAATGCTGTCTGAAGAGTTCCGAACCAAGTTGGATCTGGAGCGGGCCATGGTGATTCTGAGTAGTGCGGGTAGCGTGTCTAACGGTACTGAGCGGGATAAACGACTGGCAGAAGCCCAAACCCTTTTGGAGAGGTTTTCGACGACCGTTCAGGACACGGACTTGAAAATACAGTCCAACAGTCAATTGGGGAACCTGTTGTTTCAACGAGCGAAGCTCATTGAATTTGAAGGCAACAAAGAAGAGAACGCTCCTCGAAAAGCCGAGTTTGTCACGCGAACTCGTGAAATGCTGACCAAAGCTCGGGAGATCTATGTAGCCAGTCGCGATCTGCTAAAAGCAGAGTTGGAAGCCATTCCCAAGGGTCTGGGCGCTGACGCTCCCAAGGAGTTGGTACAACGACGAGACGATCTTTATGGGCAGTACTTACAGCTTCTCGTTACTACCCCCAAGCTGTTGGAGGAAATCGCTCAGACTTACCCTGCAGATGCGGCGGAATATAAAACCAGCTACGAAACAGCAATCCAGGAATACGATTCGGTAGCAACTCGTTTTCGGCGTAAGGGAGTTGGAATCGTTGCATTAGTCGCTCAGGGACGAAGTTATCTGGCGATTGACGACACCAAACAGGCGTTGAGCTATTTGCAGGAAGTGATTGACCAGCGGGAGACACCAGCCTTTCGCAATATTGTCAACTTGGCCATGCCTTTGTACATGCGTACGCTTGTTGCGATCGACAAAACGGAAGATGCGATCAGTATGGGGGTTGAGTGGAATGATTCGATTCGTCCCAACGAATTGGCGGACGAGGAATGGCATGCCTTCCAGCTGGAGTTAGCTCGGATCTATCTGGGCAAAGCGGACAAGCTGATGGAGGCGAATCCCAACGATGCTGACGCCCGCAAGACTTATGTCCGTGCTCGAAAATTAGCTCAGGACGTCCTGCGACATCCCGGCAAGTATAAGCAGGAAGCGCGTGACCTGCTTGCTTCTTTACCCAATTTGCCTGGCGGTGAGGAAGAGGAAGAAAAGCCTCCTCAGAATTTCGCAGAGGCGCTGGCCAAGGGAAAGGAACTTATGGAGTCCGCTCAGGCAATGGAATTCACGATCAAGACTTTGCCTGACACGATTGCCAACGAACAGGATCCCGAGAACAAGAAGAATCTGGAAGCCCAGTTGAATGAGGCCAGACAGAATTACAGTGCAACCCAGAATGCGGCTGTTGCCCATTATGAGTTGGCATTGGCATTCACCAATGCTGATACCCCTATTTCTTCACTCCAGGAAGTCTACTACTACCTGACCTTCATTAATTACAGCCGGGGTAACTACTATGAAGCGATCGTTTTGGGAGAACATCTTGCTCACAGGTACCCGGGGGAATCGGGGGCTCTGCCATGTGCCAAGATTGTCCTGAACTGTTATCAGTTGCTCTATAACGAGGCACCGGAAGATGATCGAGAGTTTGAAGTTAACGGTCTCATCGATATTGCTGAGTATACGATCAAGAATTGGGAGCAAAGTGAAGAGGCGAATGAAGCTCGTCGTCGTCTTGTACCCTACATGATTGAAGCGGGGCAGATCGAAAAGGCGAAAATGTACACCGGTCAGATCCCCGAGAGTGCTCCGGAGCGAGTCGAATCGGAACTTCGTATAGGACGTACTCTCTGGTTCCAATATCGTCGTGATTCGCGCGAGGTCAATTCGCTAAAACGGGAGGCACCGGATTCTCCTCGTATTGCTGAACTGGAGCAAAACCTTCCCGCACTGAAAGCATCTGCCGGCGAAATGCTGGAAGCGGCCGGAGCGCGACTCGAGGCTGGTACGGGACTCAAATTCAGTAACTCCAATGTAGCCGCTCTGCTGTCGTTAAGTCAGTACTACGTGGAATCAGAACAACCTGCGTTGGCGCTGACCCACCTGGAAAACGAAAACTACGGCTTATTGAAGTTGATTGAGAAGAAGGAGCCAGCTGTTAGTAAGCCGGCGACCGTCGAATCGGCATTTCGTGCCGCCTTGACAGGATACATGTCAATGCTGGGTGGTGAGCAGGGAGCAGCAAATGTAGATAAGGCCAAAGCGGTCATGCAACAACTCAATGATGTTGTGGGGGATACGCCGGAGGGCAAAAAGCGGCTTGTGAGCATCTATTTCACGTTGGCTCGGGATCTGGAGGAACAGCTAAATGCGGCCGAGACGCTGGAGAAGAAGAATGTTCTGGCTGCTGGTTTCGAGACGTTCCTGGATGAAGTGGGAGCGACAGGGACGGATTTCAGTATTCGTTACTGGGCAGCGTCCACGATGCAAGGGCTGGGAACAAGCTTTGAAGAGAACGGCACGCTGACTCCACGGTCCACCGATTATTACAACAAGTCAGTTGCCCTGTTTCAGGCGATTGCAGAGAAAGGGAAGAATGATCTGGCCTGGGTTAATGAAGATGAGTCGACCGGCAAGGCCTATCTGGCTCAGATTCGCATGAATATGGCTCAGGTCATGAAAAAACTTGGGCAGTTGAAGGAAGCTGGTCTGGAGTTGGCGAAGATTCTGCTGGAGACTCCTTCGAACGTATCCGTCCAGATTGAAGCGGCCAAAACATATAACGATTTGGGTGCGCAGGCCGGCGAGGAAGGTCAGTTTCTGTTTGCCATTGGTGGTGCGAGGCAGACGGAGAATGGCGAAAACCTTGTTTGGGGTTGGCGGAAACTGAGTTCCATGACACAGGGAAAAGAACAGTTTACCAACGAATACTACGAATCCCGGCTGGGCATCGCTATGGCTCGGCTTGGTCTGGGACGAGTCAGACAGGGTGACGAAGGCAAGAAACATATTGGGTATGCAGAGCTTGAGATTCTGAACACCTACCGCATCTATCCCGAGTTGGGAGGGACGGAGTTTACTGCTCGCTTTGACAGTTTATTGAGAACCATTCAGCGGGAGTTGGGTAAGCCGGAAAAAGGGTTGGCCGGAGCGGCAGATACGCCGCTGGCAGCAGAAAACACTGACATTCCTGGTATTGAATCTGAAGTTCCAACTCCGCCGAAAAAAGAAAAGTCCAGTAGTAATATGCTGTTGTTTGCGGCGATGGCTGGAATCTTTGCTGTGTTCGGACTGGTTTTGTACTTCTGGGTGAAGAAACTTTAAAAATGCGAAGAGTCCTATTAATACATGACGAAGAATCGTCTTTGGAAAGAAGTAAGAGAATGATGAAACGGATTCAGATAAACGCACTGGTTGCGACGCTGGCATTGCTGGTTTTAGGTCAGCCTGTTTGGGGACAGGTCAACGATCAGGTCTACCTGAAGAGCAGCCCGAATGAAGCGGTCCGCGGGCTGGTCGATGCGGTTTCCAGTAAGGAGGTCGTAATTCGCGTCAACGGTACTCCGCGCCAGTTGGCAGCTAACACGATTTTCCGGATTCAGTTTGCGAATGCACCGGCTGACCTGCTGCAGGCTGCGGCGGCGTATCGCCGTGGCCAATTCAACGAAGCCAAGACGGGACTGGCTGGCATCAACGTTAATGATATTAAAGATAAGTGGGTCAAAGAGGAGATCGCCTTTATGTTGGCCTCGATTGATGCCAAAAATGCTCTGGCAGGAGAAGGTGATAAAAATGCGGCAGGCACTCTGTTAATCGGCTTTATCAATGACAACCCGGACAGTTTTCATCATTACGAATCGGTCGAGTTGTTTGCTGATCTTGCTTTCTCGGTTGGCCAATTCCAGACGGCAGCAGACTATTACAAGAGGATGGTCGAATCACCATGGGAAGAGATGAAATTGTACGGGACTCTGAGGATGGCTAATGCCAAGGTTGGTCTGGAGTCTTTTGCAGATGCTCTGACTCAGTTCGAACAGGTTGCAAATTACAGTGCCACAACGCCTGAGCAGCAGGCTATCGTGGCAGAAGCTCAGGCTGGTCGTGCTCGTTGCCTGGGTGAAACAGGCAAAGCGGCCGAGGGGATCGCAATAGTAGAAAAGATCATCGCAGACAATGATGAGAAAACTCAGAAAAAACTGTTCGCTCAGGCTTACAATGCTCTGGGAGTTTGTTACCGCAAGAACAACCAGGACAAGGATGCAATTTTGGCATTCTTGCACACCAGTCAGATTTATAATCAGGATCCGGATACCCATGCCGAGGCATTGTATCATTTGACACAATTGTGGGAGGCTCAAAGCAGAGCGGATAATGCGGCTGCCGTAAAATCGCTGCTGCGTGAAAAATACGCAGGTACGTTTTGGGAAAATAAACTGCGTAATCAGTAACATTAGACCAGCCTGAACATTAGGACGGCTGGTATTTACAATAAGATTTGGTCAATGTGCCTGACGATAGGTACTTTGTCTATAAAGACAACATCAAACGGTGTAAGAGATTCATAGATCGGAGAAAATGATGAATCAACTTGTTAAACAGATGCGGTCCAAGTGGATGCTGGTAGGCCTGGCAGCTCTGGCGTTACTAGTCGGGGTTGGAGCGGGCATCGAGCTGGACTTTACACAACAGGCTGTCGCTCAGGAACTGCCTGCCGAAGGTCCTGCCGGTGGCGAGCCCCCTGCAGACAATGGTGGTGGTAATGCCGCTGCAGCGGACAATGGTAACGGTGGTGGAAATCAAGGCGGTCAAGGTGGCGACGGAAGAAGATCGATGCTCGGTTGGGTGTATGATGCTCTTGGCCCAGGATACATGATTGTCTTTCTCTCCATCTCTTTCACACTGGTAGCTCTGTTTGTAATGAATGTGATCACCAGTGCTCGCAGCAAAGTTTGCCCGGTGGATCTGGTTGATGACTTTGAAGAGATGCTCAACAACAAGCAGTATCAGGATGCCTACGAAATGGCAAAAGAACACGAGTCGGTGTTAGGAGCGGTTCTGTCTGCAGGCTTGGCAAAACTATCTGCTGGTTACGAACAGGCACTGGAGGCAATGCAGGAGATTGGCGAAGAAGAAAATATGAAGCTTGAACATCGTCTGAGTTACATGGCATTGATTGGTACCCTGTCTCCCATGGTGGGGCTGTTTGGTACTGTTCATGGTATGATCAACTCGTTCCAGACAATTGCTCAGGGAGGCTCGACTCCGGAAGCTTCCGAATTGGCGAATGGTATTTCCACGGCGTTGTTCACCACGCTTATTGGTCTGGCAATCGCTATTCCTGCGATCGCCGCCTACAACATCATGCGAAACCGTGTTGCCCGCCTGATGCTTGAAGTGGGAATTCTGAGTGAAAATCTGATGAGTCGTTTCCAGGGCGTTGGTCAAAAGAAGTAACCTATGAGAATTGCTAAGAAAGATTTCGAGATTCTCGAAGGTGATTTGACACCAATGATCGACATGACTTTTCAGTTGATCGCTTTCTTTATGGTGCTTATCAATTTCACCCAAAGTGAATCGAACGATAAGGTTCAGTTGCCTGATAGTGAGCTTGCGAAGCCTCCGGAAACGGTTTTGGAAAACTACCGGATCATCCATCTTGCAGAAGATGGAACGGCTGTTTTAGGGACAGTGGAAGAACACTACAAAGGCCTGGGTGGCACGCTTGACCGTCACTACAACGAGATTCGTTACAGTGGCGAAGAGCCAACCGACACGACGATCGTGATTCGTGCTCACAAGAACGCCAAAGGTGGTATTGTGCAGGAGTTGATTCAGCTCTGTCAGGAAGCAGGATTTGAGAGCTTTGCCTTGCGAGCTGAAGAGAACGTGAACAATGGGTTGAAGTACATTTCACCGATACCGGCAGGAGGCTAATCGAGATGGAAATCAGAAATGCCAACAAGGCTGGTCAAAAAATTGAACTGCAGATGACACCGATGATTGACATCGTATTCCAGCTGCTGGTGTTCTTTATCATGACCTTCAAGATCGTGTCGATGGAAGGTGATTTCAATATACGTATGCCTGCTGCGGCACCCCAGGCTGCTCCGCCTGAACAAATGGAATTCCCTCCGATGAAACTTTATTTGTCAGCCGATGCCGACGGTACGCTGACAGGTATCCAACTGAATGAATCTCAGCCTACATCGTTTCAGGCGTTGAACCAGGAGATTCAGAAACTCGTGGGGACCGACAGTGGACCAGGAGCTCGTGAGTCTGCGGAAATTGAAATCGGATTCGATTATGATCTTCGCTACGAATTTGTGATCGGAGCGGTGACTGCCGTATCCGGGACCAAGGATACGAGAGGAGAGCTTGTCAAGCTGATCGAAAAAATCCGCTTCAATACGCCCGAGGCGCCGGCGGAGTAGACATTTCCGGCCAGGACAGTGATAACCACTTGGAACGTAAACGTTGCGAGTGGTTTTTTTATGCGCGAGGATGAAACTCAGAGTGAATTTTCTTCAGTCGCGTTTGATCCACATGAGTGTAGATCTGCGTTGTGGCAATGCTGGCATGGCCCAGCAGCTCCTGGACTTGTCGCAGGTCTGCGCCGCCAGCAAGCATGTGCGTGGCAAAACTGTGGCGCAAGGAATGAGGACTGATTTCCTTGGGAGCTCCGACGCGGGCAGCATATTTTTTAACGAGTTCCCAGACTGCTTCCCGTCTTAGAGGTCTTCCTCGGCGACTAAGTATTACACGTTGTGGTTCATGATCTGACACGCACTCTGCCAACATCGGACGTTCCCATTGCAGGTATTCAGTGAGTGCCCCGATCGTTCTCAGCGAAAGTGGAACGAGGCGTTGTTTGCCGCCCTTTCCGTGATAGCGGCAGTAACCGGAATCGAGGTGCAGGTTATTCAGCGTTAATCCGACGACTTCCGAAGCACGACAACCTGTGGCATACATTAATTCGAGTAACGCTTTGTCCCGCAAAGGAAAAGTGTCCTTATTGGAAGGAGCGTTAAGCAGCTTTTCGACGGTGCCGGTGGTCATCACGTGAGGAATGCGTTGCCACAGTTTCTGACTTCCCAATAACTCGGCCACATTGCTGGTGATGACTCCTTCAAGTTGCAAGTACTTGAAGAATACGCGCAGCGAAACAACATTGCGGGCAATGCTGCTGGGGGCCAGCTTGCTCTTCTTGAGAAATACAACGTAGTCGGCAAGTTTTCGGATCGTGAGTCTGTCGAGTGGTTTGTCTCCCAACCAGTCTCGAAATCGTCTCAGGTCATGCCGATAGGCCAGAATGCTGTTGTTTGCGAGCTGGCATTCGTTGCGCAGATATTTTTCAAACTCCTCAAAGACCGGAAACCTGGTTCTCGGAGCGCGTTTGGCTTTGTCGCGTCGTCGTTGTATCAGTCGGGGCATATTTTTCAGAGGGGAGATGTGGATTCCGGAAACCAGGCAAAAGCATGCTATTAGTGGCGTCGGCATTCGTACCTGTGCCTCTCTACGGATACGTTGTATCCTCCGTTTCAAGATCTGGCTTGTCTTTTGTTTGTACTGGTTATGCCGGTTGGAAGGATATAATTTCGGTGGTTCCCAGACGTAAACGTTTTGCTCTGAAAAACAACAGTTTGTTTAGACGAAACAACCTATAGCCTCCGTATTAGTATTACGTAGAGTTCTACCTCCTTAAAAAATCCCTGCTACTATGAATGTTCTCGTCACTGGAGCTGCCGGCTACATCGGCAGCCACACCTGCCGTCTACTGGTCCAGTCTGGTTGTCGGGTGATCGGCTACGATAATCTTTCTCAGGGGCATTGTGCTGCCTTCGAGCGGGCAACCAATGGTGGGCGACTTGTAGTGGGAGATCTGGCGGATACAGATCTGCTGCAACGAACATTGACAGCCGAAGCGGTCGAGGCGGTTGTCCACTTTGCTGCCCTGGCATTGGTGGGTGAATCGATCGAGTACCCACAACGTTATCATCAGAACAATGTGGAAGGCTCGGCCAGCCTGATTCAGGCATTGCATCACTGTGGCATAAAACGTCTGGTCGTTTCCAGTACGACGGCCATCTACGGTGCTCCGGAAATAATACCTATTTCAGAAGAGACTCCCCCTGCTCCGATCAATCCTTACGGACAGTCCAAGTGGGACGTGGAATGTCTGTTGCAGGAAGCCTGCCAACGAGACGGACTTGGTTTTGCGGCTTTAAGATATTTTAATGCTGCCGGAGCCGCCAGCGATGGTCTGTTGGGCGAAGATCATAGTCCAGAAACTCACCTGATTCCCATTGTATTACAGGTTGCTTTGGGACAACGTGACAGGATTCAGATTTTTGGCGACGACTATCCGACTCCGGATGGAACCTGCGTACGCGACTATGTTCATGTCAATGATTTGGCGGATGCTCATTTGAAAGCCTTGAATCTGCTGCAGCCAGGTCAAAAGATTCAAGTGAATCTGGGATCTGGCACGGGAACGTCTGTGTTGGAAATCGTGGAACACGCGCGGCGTGTGACTGGGCATGAGATCCCTTGTGCCGTTGCATCCCGCCGGCCGGGTGATCCTCCATGCTTGATCGCAGATAATGCATTGGCTCGAAGTATGCTCAAGTGGAAACCTCAGCATTCGAGCCTTGATTCGATTCTCACAAGTGCCTGGCGGTGGCATCAACGTCATCCTCAGGGTTACCCTTCGAGTGAATAGTATCCTCAGCGTGCTGACCGGCAGGTAATCGTTACAACATCAAGGGGCAACGTATTATGCAATACTTAATCATCGAAAAACCGTACAAGTTTGTACGTCCGCCACGGCGTAGTTTTGTGATGTGGGTTATTGCCAAATTGCGCCTCTACCGAGTGTGGTTGAAACGTGCAGAACATATCTTCAAATACGAAGTTCGAAACGAACATCGTATTCAGGCTTCCCTTGATGCTGGCCATAGCATTCTGTTGGCGGGGAATCACTGCCGCAACGCAGACCCCATGGCGATCGGCGAGTTGCTGCGTGCCATCAACAAGTATGGTTACCTGATGGCCAGTTGGCATCTCTACAACCAGGATAAATTTAGTGGCTGGGTGATAAAACGCCTGGGTGCCTTCAGCATCAATCGTGAAGGAATGGATAAGCAAGCCATCAGTTTTGCTATTAAGACGCTCGTCGATGGAGAACGGATGCTGGTGATCTATCCGGAAGGTTCTGTTTCACGCAGCAATGACTTTATGCAGCCATTTCTGGATGGTACCGGGTTTATTGCCCGGTCGGCAGCCCGCAAGCGCAAGAATGGTGCCGGCAGTGGCCAATCCGATAAGGTGGTTGTACATCCGGTATCCTTTCGGTACCACTTCATCGGAGATTTTGAGGCATGCTGTGAGCACTCGCTTGATCTGCTTGAGTCCCATTTAGGATTGGATTCCAACACGGAGCTTGCTCTGTTGAAACGTATTGCCAGAGTGGCTGATGGATTACTGGCCGAGCGGGAAGTGGAGTATTTGGGACGAGCCCAGAGTGGTGACTGTTACGAACGAATAGAGAATCTGGTCACCCACATCCTTGCAGTTCAGGAACGCAAATGGAAAGGGGAGGTACAACGAGGGGACTTCATTCCTCGTGTGAAGTCATTACGTCCTATCATCGTCCCCGATCTTGTGAAAGGTTTTCTGAGTGACGAGGAAGCGGAAAGCCGTCGTCGGGATTTGTACGCTCTGCATCTGGTGCAGCAGCTGAGTTATTATCCGGTGAATTACCTGACTGGCGAAACTGGCAAAGTGACTCGGGAACGTATTATTGAGACACTGGAACGACTTGAAGAAGATCTGACTGGTCGAATTACCATGCCGCGGCGGTTTAGGTTGGTGATTGATGTTCTGGATGCAATCGAAGTCCCTGCTGAGAAACTTCCTCGTGACGCAGTGAGCGATCCTCTGTTGGATGAAGTAAGGCAAAGTCTGGAGAAGAATCTGAGGGAGTCGGCCGAGGAGCTGGAAGCCTACGAGCCCGATCCGGAAGTTTGACGTTGGCCGAGAACGACACGTGGATTTCCTGCCAGATCCTGATGGATTTGTACCTCCCGATAACCATGCTGCTGGAGCAATTGTTGGAGAGATCCTGCCAGCATCGGACTTGTTTCCAGCACAAGCCAACCATCAGGATTGAGCAGATTCAATGCTTGCGGTACAAGTCGCTGGTAGACTTCCAACCCTGTTGGCCCCGCTACCAATGCCAGTGATGGTTCGTATTGCTTCACATCGCGACTGCATTGGTCGAACTCGGCTTCACTGACATAGGGGGGATTACTGACGATGATATCAAAGGTCTGTCCGGCCAGAGGCTCGGCCAGATCCCCCGAGAAAAACTCAATCTGATCGGCCACGTTGTGACTGACGGCATTTTCCCGAGCTATTTTCAGGGCTGTATCCGACAGGTCGGTGGCAGCAAAGCGAGCGTCAGGTAGTTCTTTGGCCAACGTCACTGCCAGAATGCCGCTGCCGGTGCCAATGTCTGCGATCGATCTGGCAGGAGACTGATTGTTTTTGACCAGATCAAGGATGACCTGTACGGCCTCTTCGGTGTCGGGACGAGGAATCAGGGTATCAGGAGTGACTTTGAATTTTAACGAAAAGAACTCTTTGTGACCGACCAGATAAGCGACCGGGCACCCGGCTGCACGTTGCTTGACCAGTTCTCGAAATTTCGTTCTCACCTCGTCCCCGGGGTCGTCATCGAATCGGGTGTAGAGCATGATTCGGGGACAGTCGAGTACCTCGGCGAGCAGGACTTCGGTATCGAGTCGAGCGGAATCTGAACCGCTGTCGGTAAGATACTGACGGGTCCAGTTGATCAGGCGGCCGATCGTCCAGACCTGACTGTCTGATTCTGAAGAATTCGCTTGAGACATAACGAGGTTACAAGTCTGTTTCTGTTTCGGACTGGGGAAATGAGGTTAGTCGTCGAGGGATCCCATCGATTCACGCAGTTGATTTCGATCATGGTCTATCAACAGGTCCGTTACCAATTGCAGGTTCCCTGCCAGAATCTGATCGAGTTTGTAAAGTGTTGCGTTAATGCGGTGGTCCGTCAGACGGTTTTCTGGGAAATTATAAGTTCGAATGCGTTGGCTGCGGTCACCGGAGCCAATCAGTGATTGCCGTTCACTTGCTCGCTTTTCATGTTCCTGCTGACGAAATAGTTCGTAAACGCGGGCCTGCAGAATACGCAATGCTTTGGCCAGGTTCTTGTGCTGACTTTTTTCGTCCTGCATTGAAACCACGATTCCTGTTTCGTAATGAGTCAGACGAACGGCCGATGCCGTCTTATTGACGTGCTGGCCACCAGGGCCACTGGCATGAAAGATATCTTTTCGATAGTCATCTGGCTTGATGTCGATTTCGACATCTTCAGGTTCAGGAAGTACGGCTACGGTAGCTGCTGAGGTGTGCACACGCCCTTTCGTCTCTGTATCCGGTACTCGCTGTACACGGTGGCCACCACTTTCATAACCTAATTCCCGAAATACTCCCTCCCCTTCAAAAGTGAGTGTGATCTCTTTGAAGCCTCCCAGTTCTGTCGGGCTGGCTTCCATAATTTCGACTTTCCAGCCTTTGATTTCTGAATGTCGTTTGTACATTTCATACAGGTCGCGGGCAAACAGAGCGGCTTCGTCTCCCCCGGTTCCAGCTCGGATTTCCATGACGCAACGAGTACGAGTGGCATCTTCGCCGCCGATGGTCATGTCGAGCAGTTCTGCCCAGATTTCTTCCCGGCGTTCGGTTGCCGGCGGAATTTCCATCTCGGCGAGTTCCCGTTCTTCCGCATCGTCGCTGGCCGCCATCTCTTTCAATTCGGCCAGTTCCTGTATGGCGGTTTTAAAGCTGCGGTAGAGGCCTGCCAGCTTGGCGAGGCTGCCGTGTTCACGAGCAACAGCCGCCAGTTTGGAAGAGTTTCCCAGAACTTCAGGATCCATCATCATTCCTTCAAGTTCTTCAAAACGAGCGAGTTTTTCTTCGAGCATTTCTCGCATGAGACAGCGATCCTTGGTGTCTGGAGAGGCCTATCCGTGTTGTTAATTTGCTGGCAGGGGGGGCGGACAGATTCCTTACAGCGTAAATGACAAACGCAGTGACCAGCAAGGCCGATCACTGCGTTAGTTGACTTCTCAGTGACATGTCAGACGATTCCGACACAGCCACAGGTAACGAATGCTACTTCTTTTTCCCGTAGGAGCTGGCAGCAAATTTGGTTTTGAACTTTTCGATACGTCCGGCGGTGTCCACGAACTTCAATTTCCCGGTATAGAACGGGTGACATTGTGAGCAAATATCGATTTTTAACTCGGCACGTGTGCTACGAGTAGTGAAAGAGTTTCCACAACCACATGTGACACTAGTTTCGACGTAGTCAGGATGAATGCCTTCTTTCATCGCTCCATTCCAATGTTAATATTTTGATTACTGATTGGTTAATACTCTGGCTAACCAGAGACATTTTCCCCACGGTCCACTACAAAAGTGAGGCGTCAAACAACTGAATATAGTCCGAATAGTCGTTTTCGACAAGAACTGCCAACCAACATTAAGAATTATATTTCAGGCTTCAAAACAGCTGTTTTGAAGCGGTTTTAACAGGTTATGGATGTCGGTCATGCTAACGCTGCTGCGCCAGTTGTTGGAACAGGTCATAACGTGCCTGTATTTCGGTGAGGCTGTCATTGCCGAACTTCTCACAAAACGCCACAGCAACTTCAAACGCCACTACATTTTCGATAATGATGGCAGCAGCGGAAACGGCACAGACGTCGGAGCGTTCATAGTTGGCAACTTCCTCCTCTTTCGAAGCCAGATTGATACTGGCAAGCGGTTTTCGCAATGTACTGATCGGCTTTTTGGCCGCGCGTACGACCAGAGGTTGTCCATTGGTCATGCCTGCTTCCAGACCGCCCGCATTATTGGTGGGGCGTTCGTATCCCAGTGTAGGGGTATTCTTCGTCGCCTCATTGTAGGAGATCGGGTCGTGGACCTGAGAGCCCGGCCGCCGCGCGGCTTCAAAGCCCAGACCAATTTCAACCCCCTTAATAGCTTGCACAGCCATCACCGCCTGAGCAATCTTTCCATCCAGCTTGCGATCCCATTGGGCGTGTGTGCCAAGTCCAAACGGTAATCCTTCGATACGAACTTCCAAAACACCTCCGAGTGTGTCTCCGTTGTCGCCAGCTTCGTCAATCAGCTTGCAAAGTTCCGCATCCTGATCCGGATTGAGAGAATAAACTTCGCTGGATTCGCGGTACTGTCTGAGCTGATGAATGTCTCCCTCTTTGGCATCGATAGCGACACCACCGAGTTCCGACACATAACCAATACACTCAATTCCAAAAGGCTTGAGGATTTGTTTGGCCAAACCACCAGCTGCAACGCGGACTGCAGTTTCTCGAGCACTGGCTCGTTCCAGGATATTTCGGATCGATCCCAGATACTTTACCGCTCCGGTGAGATCGCCGTGACCTGGCCGGGGGCGCTGGAGATCCTGCATGCGTTCGAGTTTATAGTCTTTATTGATTACCTGGAGTGTGACGGGCGACCCCATCGTGACGTTTTTCCAGACACCTGTCAGAACTTCCACCTTGTCGGTTTCGATCTTCTGACGACCTCCGCGACCATAACCTCCCTGACGCATTTTCAGGTCGTAATTGATCGACTCCAAATCTAATTCGATGCCAGCAGGAAAACCATCGACAAGTGCCAAAAGCGTTTTTCCGTGAGATTCCCCTGCCGTCCAGTAACGTAACATAGTTGTCTGTTCTCAAAGTTTTTTGCGTGGTGATTTGCTAACACTCCAGTTTAACTTGAGTGGTAAATATCTGATAGGTGCGTTAAAACTGAACGCTTGGGATAACCGCACTTCTACCGGAATCGGACCATTTGCATGACAGACATCGCAGAACGACTAAAAAAACGCTGGTTTCTTGTTTCGTTAGTTTGCGTTTTTACTGTGGGTGTCGTCTTTCACGAATCGCTTGCGTCGATCCCGGATTGGAGGCAGCTGCGTAGCGGAATCGTATTTGTTGTACTCTACCTGATGGCTTTACCACTGAGTCTGAAAGCGATCAGTTCGGGACTCCAGCGTCCCGCCGGTGCATTGCTTTCGATTTTTATGAACTACGGTCTGCTTCCCCTGGTCGCCTATGGCGTTTCACTTTTGATCACAGATCAGCAAGTGGCTCGAGGCCTGTTGGTGGCTGCCGTGACCCCTTGTACCCTGGCCTCCGCTTCGGTCTGGACTCGTAAGGCAGGAGGCAATGATAGCATATCCATCCTGGTCACATTGCTTACAAACCTGCTCTGTTTTGTAATCGCCCCGTTGTGGCTGCTCTTCTACTTTGGCTCGAGCGAAGGTATGGAACAACTCTCTCTCAACGCAATGGTCGTGAAGCTCGGTGCTCTTGTCGTTCTCCCCATGACACTGGCACAATTCACTCGGATTCATCGACCTACTGCAGTCTGGGCCACAGCTCATAAAAAGTACTTCAGTATCGCTGCCCAGTGCGGGATTTTGTCCATGGTCTTTATGGGCGCCATCAAAGTCGCTCCGGAACTGATTGAAGCGGGTACGGATAAGGGGGTGGTGATGGTTCTGGTGACCATTGTCAGCGTCCTGTTTGTACACTGCACTGTTTTCTGGATCGGACTGTTCAGCGGTAAGGCGCTGGGCCTGGACAGGCCGGATTACATCGCTGTCGGTTTTGCAGGAAGCCAGAAAACCCTGATGGTGGGGTTGCTGATTTGTATGGAACTCAAGGTTCTGGTGATCCCGATGGTGCTCTATCATGTGGGCCAGCTGTTTGTGGATACGATCTTTGCAGATTACCTGAATGACGAAACTGGGCAGTCGGAACAGTCTTTCCCGCCGGCAGCTGTTGGTTCTGAATAATGTGGCTGACCTGGAAGCCACTCCAGTTTCCGGCTCAATTCCTGGAACGTCTGTCAGGGGCTTATCGTTGCAGAGCTTCGTTGAATGAGGCTGAATGAATGACAGAATCTGGTTGATCACCAAGGATTGGGCCGTTTTTGTGCCTCAGAATAGTGCCGATGTAGGCTCCCTCCGTTTCACCTCGCATCGTAAATCCCTTGGGATCCCACGTGAACTCGCAATGCAACGCCTCGTAGGGAATGAATTCCTCGTTCCGCAGATCTCCCAGCCATCGTAATTGCAGTTTGGAGGCTAGTTGGGGGAGCCAGTCACGAGCGATTGTCCCCTGCTCTCCGGTAATCACGCCCGCAATCCGTATCCATTGATTATCGCTACAGACAGCCCGATGGATCTCAAGTGTTGCCAATCCGTCGATTCCTGCGCGGTCGTCCTGTTGCAGGATTTTGTGCAGTTCGACGTTATGAATAATTCCATCGGCCGCAAAGTCGACATCGGATGTAAACGAGCCGGTTTGATATTTGCTGATAAATTGCCCGTCAAAAGTGGCCTGCTTTCCCAGATCCACCGTCATCGGCAACGTCTGCTGCAGGGGCTCCAAGGATAACGGATTTCCATTGGTTTGTAAGAGTAATGTTGAAGTGGAAGGGTACTGATGCTCCCTTATCACTTGCAGTGCCAAGGGGTGCTTCTGTTCTCCCCAGTTGATTGTCAGCTTGGAGACTGCCTCAGACAGTTCCAATTTGGCTGTGAGGTTGAGCTGAGTATTCAACCGTATGTCGTCAAGCAGCGTCCGCTCGACTTTTATATCCAGCTGGTGCTGTTGAGCGATTGCCAGGACATGATCATTCCACCAGTTCATCCAGATAATGGGAGTGGTATCCGGGATTTGCAAAGTATGAATATTTAGTTGCGTTATGAGATCCGTTTCAATAACTTCTACCTGGTTTGCCTGGCAGATGAATCGTCCGGACTCGCGGTCCCGGATACTCACATTCTCGAGCGCATACTTTCCAGGATGAATAAAGTGGATGTGGCCGATTTCAATATCACTGCCAGTTACCCGGCTCAAGTCTTCGACCCACTGGCCTCGTAACCACGACTGTCCCAGCTCCGTGTGTCGCAGCATCAGCGTGCCCCCGATGATGATCGAGGGTAAGAGAATACCGCAGGCAAACAGCAGACGGTTGACGATACGTTGCGTTTTATGCTTCATGTTTGGCAAGTTCGCAGGCAAACTGCAGGAAGTTTGTCTTTCGTGCGATGCCAAAGAATAGCAAAAAGAGGGTTTGTGAAGCAAGCAGAACAAGCTCGCCACTAATCGTCGCTTGGTGTCTCACCACTTTCCGACGGTTCAGAAACCACATCGGCCTGCCCCGCTTCGACAACCCGTTTGCCGAGTCCGGCAATTCCCGCTTTGTAACGAGCCCAGGCAATTGCCAGGACGATCCAGTTGATTGTCACGACTCCAACGACCGAACCGATAGCCCTGCCAGCATTTTCTCCTGCTCCGTACGAGTGCAGTCCAACTGAACCGGTATCAGAAAGCAATGGCAAGCCGAAGTTTACACCAACCCAGCTCATCATAATCATGGAAAACCCAGCGATCGTCCCAGCCACCATGCCGAAATTGTTTAGCCAGCCGGCAAAGCGGGCGTGCAGAAATGCGAGGTAGATCAAAAGCGAAATCAATGCCCAGACTTCTTTTGGATCCCATCCCCAGAACCGGCCCCAGGACACATCGGCCCAGAGTCCCCCCAGGATTGTTCCGACGGCCAGCAGCAGGACGGCGACCTGGATCGAGCGGTAGCAGTATTGGGCGAGCGAGGCACATTCTTCCGGTGGTCGGTAAGCTCCACCTTCGACACCGCCTGCCGGAGCACGGTATTTCCCGAAGACATAATAACCCAGCGCGATATTTCCCAGTCCCAGAGCAAGTCCTCCGGCGCCGTAACTGGCAACGATAGTGAGTACGTGAATCGTTAACCAGAAATTGGAACGGAGCACAGGTTGTAGCGGCGAAAAGTTTGCACTCACAATCTGAGCATCTGCTGGCAGGTTGTTACTGAGCAACAGTACCAGCCCGCCGATGCCGGTCATGAACGTTCCGCCAATGCCGAAGAATCGACGCTTGTGCATTTCGTTAAATACTTTTTGGGAATTCTCCTGATTGCTTCGACGTCGGAAGAAGTCCTGTATGATGAACAGAGGGCTGATTGCAGAAGCGAGAAGAAATCTGGGGACGATCCACAAAGCCAGCAGGAGGCAGATGATACCGACAGCCCATACTCCAACCCGATTCAGACTGCCCCAATCAGAGAGTCCCAATTCGATGTAAGGGCGAGCACCATCACCGTAAGGAACCTGCGTCAGCCAGTAGAATAAAACGTAAATCAACAGCACTCGCAATGCCGTGGCGACGTAACCGCCGATCGTCCAGTTTTCTTCTTTGAGTCGACCGGTTTGTTGTTCCGTGAGATTACGTGCTTCATTCAGAAATGGGATTTCCTTCAGAAACGGAGCCGCGGTGAGTCGCCAGGCATCTTTGATTCCGGTCAGTAAAATCGGAGTGAGCAGGAACCAGGCGGCCAGCAGGGAGACAATAAAGGGTACGAACACAATGGTTTCGTACATATTGGTCACTGGAGCCCAGCCGGTAATCGTGATACGTAAATAGAATCCATAGAGTGTCCACAGGATACCGATCAGGAGCGTTGTTACCCCGCCGTAAAAGGCAATCCGTTTCACTTTGTCAGCACCGAAGGAAAGTGAAAAAGCGATCAGCGCCAGGAAGCTGAAGACGGCCGTGTATTGGAAAGGTTTACTTCTGTTGTACTTGATTTCAGCCAGGATTCGACGAAAACCATCTCCCACAGGATAGGCTGTATATTCCATCACATCGACATCGCGATTGGTAGAACTCAGAGTCTGTTTGATCACCGCATCTCGAACTTCGGTTGCGTTGGAACCGAGGTCTTGCAGGGACTCCAGAAGTTTTGCTTCGGCGACGTCAAATGCTTTACTATCACGAGCTCGATAAGAACTGGCCACCTGTTCCCAGTTTTTTCGTACCCGATTGAGTCGGACTTCATCCAGCTTTGCCAACAAACCGTTGTTTAACTGATCTTCCGACGGGAGTGCATCGTGCAGAACCGCCTGCAGGCTGAGCCAGGGTTGGGTATTCTTGCCTTCATCCCTGTTCTTTGCCAGCGTGTAGGGGTTGGATGAGGGGATGACGAGCATCGTTTGGCGATTGGCATAGAGTGCTTCCTGCAGCTGGAGTGCCAGCAGGTGAAACTCGTGCGCCTTATGTTCCATTTCCCGAAACAGCGACTGGAACTCTTTGAGTTGATCTGGAGATAGTCCGGAAGGTGAGTTAGTAAATCCCTGTCCGGTATTTGCGAAATTGGCTTCCAGCTGCTGAGTGTAAAAACTGAACGCTCGAGAATCTTCGGCGATCGCCTCAAGCGTCATTCGTTCTGGAGCGGTAGCTGCCTGAATGTCTTCCCGATCTGGCAGCGGGAAGCCGAGGATTTTGGCTGAGCGGAACTGCATGAGTTGTGAGTAAATGAGGGTCTGTTGAATGCTTTGCGCTAACCGCTGGCCTGGAGACGGTTGACCCGCTTCGGTCGGAGGCTGTCCTCCGAATAATTCGGCGAGACGGCTAAGACGATCAAACAGTTGTTCCTGCTCCCCCTGTTTTACTTCGTTGAGCATATCTACGATTTTGTCGACCACTGAACAGAACGCTTTTCGGTCCCCAATATCAGCAATTTGCACATGACCGGTCAGTGGCGAATTGGCTTGCAATGAAATTCCCCGAAAGGTATCCAGCCGCCCGAGAACTTTTTCGAGCAACTTGAATTCCGCCGCTTCCGTGTTTGTTTTGTCCTTCAGCCATGCCTGTAGCGAAGCGGAGGACTTCAGTTCTGCCGGCGATACGTACTTGTAGGTCAAGTCAGCGACCGGTACTCCGATGATTTTGCGAACGTCATTGTGTGCAGCATAGATAAATGGGACGTGCTCCCAGCGTTCCGGTTCTGTAATCCAGCTCAGTACGATCTCCTGAGCCGTCCATTTTATTTCCGGATCTGGGAACAGATGAGCGACTCCCTGAAGTTCCTCGCTGTCGTACCCTTGAGGGAAATAGAGTTCCATATCCAGCGTTACATAACCTTTGGTGGTATTACACACCTGTTCCAGCATTTGATTGGCATAGGAATCAAATGGTTTGATTCGTCCCTGATGAAAAACAGGAATGCTGCGCAGTTCATCGATCGAGATTTCCTCGGCACGGGTCTGCGAAAAACCGCTGAGGATGGTAAACGCCATCAAGGCGAGGGTCGATAATATTCTTCTGGATTTCATGGAACTGATGGGGGCGTTATGGCTATTCTGCAGCAGCTTCAATGGTACCATCGTCGGCGCTTGCTGCGGGGTTTAATTCTGAGGTTGGTATTTCTTTCTTCCTGCGAGGTTTGAAGAAGTAGGCCTTCATGTAGAACATGATGGCAATCCCCAGGCTGACGATCAGGCAGCCCATGTTGCGAATTGCCCGGCCCGGATCCCGATTAACCGTGAGCACTGAAAGATAAAGGTCTTCCTGTTGTGAGTCGGAAGGGATAACTCGCTCGTATTCAGGGTCACCTGGTTTCCAGGGTCCGCTGAAGCTTTCCTGGAAAAGACGGTAACTCTGTCCGTTAGTGGGGCTGTCGAATTCAACCGGAGCGTTCATCGTGATGTAGATGTCATGCTGGTAAGAAGCTGACTGACTCCAGTAAAAGGCTCCGTCATGTACGAGCAGATGACTGGCCAAGTCGATGCCTTCGGCAGGGATTTCAGTAGGAGACCCACCAGAGGGTGAACAGGTCATCAGATGGTGAGTGCTGTGAACCTCTCCGGTATGGTGTCCGATATAGCCTTGTCGTGGCTGTTCGGCGGTGATGTAGGCCAATCGATTGTCTTGCTCATCATAAGCTAGTGAAACAGCGAACGTGTCGACATCAAGTGTGACAATGCTACGAGGATTCACATTGTCGCCAGCGTCACTGGGAACGGCAGATTGCATAATACGTCCGCGTGATGTACCGCCGGGAGCCGTGGGATCGTTTTCTGACCAGAAGAGAAGTTGAAACTTGGTATCGATGGCCAGCGAGTTCGCCTGTTTGAGTTCCTTGATAATCCCGATTTCCATCTGCCGCCCTTCACTGTTTGCACGGCTGATTTGTCCCGCGGAAGCATTGAGCCAGTAGAGTTGATCTCGTGATGGATCAGCAACGAGATCAGTCACATTACCTGGTGAATGAACGATCCTTGTTGGCGATTTGCCGTCGGTTCCTACTCGCTGAATGACGGACGTACCCCCCAGTTCATCAATCCAGAACAGAAAGCCACCGGCCAGGATTAAGCCGCGAGGATTGTTGAGGAAGGCATTGGAGGCTTCCGAACCGGTGAGTGCTCGGATTGACTCGTTCGAGAGGAGCTCGTTGGTTTCCAGACTTTTCCGGTCTGTTACATTCAGAGTCCGCGTGTTGCTGTCGAGCCAGTAGACCTGGTCACCGTCGAGGGCAAACCCGCTTACGGTATGTTGAGAAAGTTGAGGGGTAACCTCTTCACTGGTTGCCCGTGGAGGAATGCCAATGTCCCGCGCCTGCGAGTCATCGGCTGAGGTCGTGCGGATCTCCTGGGTGTTTTTGAGGTCGACGAAGTCGACCCAACTGGAGTAATGCGATGCCTGGCTGGTACCCGGGTCAAGTTTGCGTTCAAAGTCCTTGAGCCGAATGCGAAAGCCGATATCGATGGCTTCGGTAGGCATGGTGAGGACCAAGGTATTGCCTGCCTGTTTATCATGGATGCGGATTTGCTGGTCAGCTTGCTGACGTTCTCCGGGAGCTCCTACGAAAGCGCGTATCCATTGTTCCTGCTGCGTGTCTCCCCAAGTCACTTTCACCTTGGCGCGAACTTCCCGCTGAACGATCTGCAAGTCACGATTAAATGGTAGTGACGCGGCTGCCATGACAGGCTTTTCCGAAGCGATGAAGTCGGCGACATAGAATCGAAGCGGGTTTTTAAACTGTGGCATCTGGAATCCGTCGACGGCAGACGCGGGCGATCCGGGGGCTTCCAACGGTTGAGCACTAACGAGCTGGTTGGTTCTTCGGTTCCAGTATCGGTAGTACAGCTTGGAATCCGCTCCCTGCAGGAACTCAATTCGTGAGTAGACTTCTTCCTGACTGGCATTTGGTCCGAAAGGCTGGATTTCCTTTGTCGAAAAATCAAACCAGTAGGTGCCGTAGATCTGTTTATCGAAATCGTAGACGTTGTGGTGTGGTTTGTTGGCAAACAACAGGATAGGCCGACCGTGAGGCTGCCCCTGTTTGTCTAAAACCTGCAGGTGAACTGTCGGAACTGCGGGTTCGTCCGCTTCTTTTTCCGAGTAGCCGTAGAGTGTTCCCTCGGAGCCAGGTTCTCCTTCCACCACGTCATTCCACAGTCCACTCAGCTGAATCGAGTAAACGGAGTTTTCCAGTGCGATGGTGTCACCAACACTGTGTTGAGCAAGATCAATTCGATGGAGTTTCCCATCGACGCTCACCACAGCCTGCCCTGCCGGGCCAAGTTCGCCAACCGGACCACCTTCCAGAAAGACTTTCTGGTACGTGGCATCCGGAGCGATCCAAAGCATGACCTTACCACCGCCGGCCTGAATGGGTTGGCTGAATCCGTAAGGGTAGATTTCGCCATAGTGTTGAACAAGTGTGTCGGGGAGTGGTTGGATGGTGACGGCGAACGCATTGGCTTGACCAGGTGGAAATGTTCCGGGACGCTCGTCTTCCCGTCCGGTTTCTTCATCCAGGAATTTCTCTGGAAGACCGCTGACAACCATTTCGACGCGAGGCTCAGCGGAAAGGACAGAATTAGCCATGAAATTGAGAACTTCGATTTTCAGACGTTTGCCTGTTCCGGGAATTTCACTGTCTTCGAGGATGGTGCCAGGAGTCGCGCGGTGGGCAAGTTTGAAGATATGTCCACTCGTCCAGCGGAGACCGTTTTTGAGCAACGCTTCCACGGCACTGTCATATTTAACTCCGTCTTCCAAGTGGTAGGCAAACTGGGATTCATAATCTTCCCAGTTAAACGGGCCTGCCGGGAAGGGAATCCGTTTTAATGTTTGAACAAAGTCGTCGTGATTATGTGCGACACCTTCGTCATGGTCATCTTCCATGCTGACGTCAAAGAACAGGTTGGTACGATCAAAGGCATACCGTTCCATACGATTTTCGAAGACAGGAATCTGAGCGTCGATTCCATACTGCCGTCCAATGGCTGCTCCCAGGAGGAGTATCAAAAGGCCGATATGGGTGATCACAAAACCTGTCTGATGGCGTTGCCACGAGTAACGAATTGCCGCGGCACAGAAAATGTTAATGCCCAGCAGAATATTTAGTCCGTTGAACCACCAGGTCTGGTAAACGAAGTACTGGACGACGGGTGTACCGTAGGCTGCTTCGACAAAGGTGGCATATCCAAGCGCAAAGGCCATGGTAAAGATAAGTACAACCGCCAGCTTTAGCGAGGCACTGAATTCGTAGGCCCGTAAGACGACCCGCAGGGCAAAGGGTTGGTTAGAGGAAACAAGCTTGGGCTGCGCCATGTGTTTGCTGCGATGTTTTGGAGGGGGTGTGGAGGGTCTCAAGCTCTGGGAGAGCGAGTTTTCGTGTCTTGCAGTGTCAATCTGTCACTGCGTGGCAAGGAGTTTAATCCTGTATTCTTCCATTATAGCGGCAGGAGGGATAGCCGATAGTCACAACTAATACCAAGCGGTTAAAAAATGATCATGCAAAGCTGGCGGCTGGGACCACTCAGGTCCGCTTGTATGGATTTAGTTTGCCGGATTGGAGATTTGCGCACTGTTTTGCGCTTTCTAATTTCTACTCGAACGTACCCCACCTGTTTCGCGGTGTTGTTAAGAGAAAAAGAGCCTGACGGATGCTATTTGCGTTTGCCGCGGTCAAGGATCCAGCCGACGATGATGATGATGAAGAAGACGCCAAACGCGACACTGGGTATCAACCAGGGCTGAGACTTGAAGGTCGCTCCACTCTTGAAGTCAACAAACAGATTGACCACATAGCCCGAGACGGAATTAGGTGTCAATTCGTGGTGACTCCAGACGTTACGCACAACGTCGATCATCAGAAAGACGATCGCCAGCTGGACGATGAAGATCATGAAAAGACTCATGACGTTGAAGAAGCCGTAAGAGGCTTCCTCGACCGGTGGTCCCATGGTGCCCGCGTCTCCAAGCATTTCGCTTTCCATCAAAGGTTCGGCTGCGGTTTCGCCAAAGCCTTCAGGAGTTCCCATGGGAGCTCCAAATGGATCGGCTCCCTGGACTGCTGCAAAGGGATCCGCGGCAGGTTGAGCTGCAAACGGGTCAGCGACCTGCCCTGCTTGAGCGAATGGATCGGGTGTTCCTTCTGGCGCGACCATTGTGGCTGCATCGTCACCGAACGCAGCCGAGTCTGAAATCGCGATTACCTGGGAACCACTGTCGGAGGCGTCGTTGTCCGGAGTTCCACCGAGCATAAATTCTTCGTCTGCTTGAACATCTCCGGCGTCAGGGAGCTCGAGTGAAATGGAGCTGTCACCAGCCAGATCGACCGCACCCTCCAGTGAAATGCCACTGTCCTGAGGACTGTCTATGTTTACGCCACTGTCAGAAGCCAATCGGATATCGCTGCTTTCAGAACCACTCGATAACAGTGATTCGTCTCCACCCACGACCAGCTCATCTTTACCGACCTGATAGTCGGCACTGTCACCAATGGCAAATTGTGTATCGTCCTCTGAACCACCGCCCAGATCGAGACTTAATTCATCTTCTGCATTGACATTGAGAGCATCGGCGCCGACAGCAAAGTGTGTTTCGTCCTCAGACTCGATTTCACCCGCTTCGTCAAGATCGAGCGATAATTCATCTGCTGACTCAAAGTTGAAGTCGCCTCCTACGGCAAACTGCGTCTTGTCATCATGGTCAACATCACCGTCGCCCAGATCCAGTGAGAGTTCATCGCTGTCGTCGATTTCGAGTTCAAGTGAATCGGAGAGTTTGAGGTCACTGTCATGAGCACTCGCTCCACCTTCGGCACCAATAATGGGCCCGCTACCTCCGGCGGATGCAGGAGCCGGTGCATCGTCGACTAATACGGAGTCGGAATCGTCGTCGGCCAACGAGTATTCCTGACCTTCGCTACTTCCGAGCGTGATACCGTTGCTGTCAGCAAATCGCTCGATCTCATCCTGAGTAAACGTGTAACCGTCTTCCGATTTGGACGCGTAGATGTCACCTAGATCAGCGAGTTCCTCAAGACGTTGAGGAGAAAGTCCAAGTAATTCAGCAGCTTGGTTGAGGTTTAGATCAGCCATGTTAAAACACCAATAGCCTATATAAGGTAAATCCGCTCCCCCTCCATGAGGTACAGACCCACCGTGTTGCGCATATTTTTACCTGTATTCCTGTTCGGTATTCTGACAGGTCAGGCTTTACCTTTTGTTTGCAGTGTAAAAAGGCAAAATCGGACCATTTGTTACAGTATTTCTACCGTTCGGTGAGTCGTTGTATTTCTCGAGGTGTAGGTGTATCTGAATTGAACTCGTCGATCTGGAAGTCCCAGCGGCCGTTTCGAGCGCTCAATAACTTGATCTTTCCGCTGCCGCGTCGGATCAAATAAACGCAAATAGCCTTGGTTTTCACGTCAATTACAGTCAGTTGCTGCCCTTCCTCCGTGTTGAGTGAAGACATTAACAAATAATTGTTACCCTGGGTGCCCTCACCTGAATCTTGAGCTCCCACCCTGGTACCAATGTTAGCACCAGCCGTACTCTGTGCGTTTGTCGTATGCTGATCCATGCCTGCAAATGCAGCGATCATCAAACCGATACAACCGATACAGATTCCCCAGTTTCTCTGTAAACTGCTCATTTTTGTCCTCTCCTTGGAAGATGCGATTAGCTGCTCTGGTCAATCCTGTCATCCTTGACATGAGCTTCGGTGTGGCAAGCCTGTGACTTACTCATCTTTCATTCTAGGGATGTGGCATAATTGTTCAAGCAATTGTCCAGCGAAACAGATTCCGGCATTTTGGTCAGGCGGAAGAGAATATTAGATGAAAAGAAGGTTGAACTTGGACCAGTCGACGCACCGATTTCTAGATTGGATGGCAATTCAGGCTATTCGTTACATTACTAATTAGAAAGTTCTCACTGTTCAGGTATCCTCAGAATGTTTTATGTAACTCGGGAAATTGACTTTTGCTACGGCCATCGACTCTTGAAATACGAAGGCAAATGTCGGCATTTGCACGGGCATAATGGCCGCGCTGTGATCAAGATTGGCGCAGAAGCGTTGGATGACCGTGGAATGGTGGTCGACTTCAAAGACGTAAAACTCGCCATTGCTTGTTGGATTGACGACCATCTGGATCACCGGATGATACTTCACCGTAACGATCCTGTCGTTGAATACTTACAATCTCAGAATGAACCGCTCTATTTGCTCGACGAGAATCCGACGGCTGAAAATATTGCCAAGCTGATCTACCAGGTGGGAGTGGAGCATGGTTTTCCTATTGTGAAAGTCGATCTTTGGGAAACACCTCACTGCTTTGCAACTTACACTGGCTAGATTTAGGGTTTTGCGTCATTAACGAGGCTCAAAACCGAAAAAAGAGTGCATAAACTGTAACGATTATGCCGAATTTGACGATGGAAGCTTCTCTTGTGTGGAGGTGCGCTGTGCGCACTTGGAAAGACCACACAAGACCTTACTTTGGGAGCAAAACATTGTCTCGGTCTAAATCAAATTCGGTAATTAACATCGTCTGGAACCTCGGTTGGCCCGTACTCTGGGGCACCGTGCTGAGCATTTCGTTTTACGAATTGCTCAACGGTCCGCTGGACGCAGAAAGTAATCCGCTACTACATCGGTATTTTCTGGGGCACCCGATCGCCGTTGCCACCACCGTCATGTTTTTTGTCGCCTTGGCCGCGCTGATCTTACGCGGAGTTAATCTGTTAGGACAGCAGGTGATTCTTAATTCCCTTGAGCTTCCGGAAAGCGAAACTCAATGGAAACAGGAAGATCGCGAGCAGGCCAATGAATTGCTTGCGCACACGGCATCCTGGTCTCAACGTATGTCTGGTAGCTACCTTGGCGCGCGGCTCATTGGTTTGCTGGAGATAATCCGCAGTACTGGCTCAGCGGCATCGCTGAGCGACGAGATGAAGTATGCTTCCGAACGCGATGCAGATCGACAATACGAAGGCGCTTCGCTGGTTCGCATTATTATCTGGGCCACGCCGATGCTTGGATTTCTGGGGACGGTCATGGGGATTACTCAGGCACTGGGAGATCTGGCTGGACAACAAATCGGCGAAAATCTGAATGGCGCCATGCAGGGATTATTCAGTGGGCTCTATGTGGCATTTGACACAACGGCCGTGGCATTAACACTGTCAATCATTCTGATGTTTTGTCAATTTATGTCGGACCAGTTAGAGTCTCATCTTTTGCTGGATGTGGATCGACGAGTGGAACAGGAATTGCGTCGTCGATTTGGTGAAGCCGCTGTGAAAGAGTCGGGAGGGTTGCCGGCTGAGTCTCTGTCTGCTGTTTTGGACGACCTGGTTAAGACTCAGTCCTCCCAATGGAATCGAGCGATTACACGAATTCAGAAACAATGGCAGCAATGGACTGCTGAGCAGGGCGAGTCCATGGGGGAAGCCATGTCTCTGGCGATGGTCAACGCGATGGAGAAGCAAATCGAAGTACAACAGCAGCAATGGGGTCAATGGCACGGGCTGCTGGAGAAGAATGTTTTAGCGATGGCAGCTCATCAGGAGAAAATGAATCACCAGTCAGACCTGCTGGGACGTGTCGTCGAAGCGACCGGAGAGGTGGTCGCGCTGGAGCAGGCACTGAATTCCAACCTCAGTCAGCTGCAGGAGACGCGACAGTTTGAAGATACGGTCATCAGTCTATCGGCGGCGATTCAACTTCTTTCGACACGAATAACCGGGGAGTCAAAGTCGCTCGATCTTCAGAGCGATGCTTCCAAACGTGGAAAGGTGGCATGAGACCAGGACGAAGACGACGTCGCCAGGGGATTGCCCCCTCCATGTTTCCTTTCCTGGCAGTGTTAATTTGTACGATGGGGGCATTAATTGCCGTGCTGGTTGTGGGAGTGCAGCAAGCACGACTCGATGCTGCGCAGGACAATGAATTGCTGGACTCACAGCACCAACAGCAGATCGAAATCCATAAACAGCGTCAGTTGGAAATCGAAAACTACCAGTGGCGAAGCGAAATTCTGGTGGCCAAGCGAGACGAATACCAGGATCAAGTTCAGCAAAACCGATTGAAGTTAGCTCAGTTGGAAACTCATATTCTGGAACTGGAAGGTCGTTGGCAAGCGTTGTTGAACAAGGCCAGAATGATTTCTGATGAGCGAATGGATTCCAGCCGAAGCCAGATCGGAATCGAAAACGAAATCGCTCGCTTGCAGCAGAAAATCTTTGCCGCCAAATCGGAGCTGGAGCAGGCCCGAGTCGATGCACAGCAAGGTGATCAATCGTATGCAATTATTCCCTATCAGGGTGAGCATGGCACGCATCGGCGGCCTGTTTACCTGGAGTGTGTGGCGGAAGGAGTATTGATACAGCCCGAGCGTATTTTGATTTCCCATGCTGATCTGGACGGACCTTCCGGAGTTGGTAACCCGCTGAATGCCTGCTTGCGAACGATTCGTGAGTTTTACGCTCGGCATACTGGTGACGATGACGAATCCCCTTATCCACTTTTGATTGTTCGACCAGAAGGTGTAATGGCCTTCGGCAAAGCTCGCAAAGCGATGGCCGACTGGAAGGATGAATATGGATTCGAACTGGTCAGCGACGACTTACCACTCAGTTTCCCCAATCCCCAGCCAGCACTATCAGGTGAACTGAAAAAGACAATTGCCCTGGCTCAGGACCGGCAGCGAGCACTTGCAATGGCGATGCCCAGTCGGTTTCCGAACCAGCCGGCCGGTCAGCAACCTGAGCCTGCTGACATGAGGTTTGAAACTACCATCGGCGCGAGCGATGGATTGGGGGACGGCCAGCAGGACTCAGGTGAACAACTGATCAGACCAGGGACTGGCGGTACCGATTCCCGAACCGCAGACTCGTCATTGACTCCAGAGCCTGACAACGCAAGTGGTCCAGGTGCCCAGGGGCTGGCGGCAGGAGGGCGTGCCGGAGGCGGAATGGCCGTACCTCCAGGAGGAGTCGGGATGCCTGGAAGGCAACAGGGATGGGCGCTAGGTAAGTCCCAGCGTGGTCCGGCCATTACACGTCCAGTGAAAGTGATTTGTGAGACGCATCGCCTGACCATCGTGCCATCTGCAGGTGAACGGGGGGAACTGAAAGTAGTGGAACTTGAAGAGACGGTGAAAGGAAACATAGATCAATTTGTGGCTGCGTTGCACGAACATATTGATCAATGGGGTATTGCGATTGCGGGTGGACACTGGAAACCGGAATTGAAAGTAGTGATCCGGTCGGGCGGTGAAGCAAGATTCGAACAATTGCGGTATGTGTTATACGGTAGTGGAATTCCTGTGTGGCGGCACACTGACTGAGTGATGAGTAAACGTACGACAAACGATCAGGGAATAGGCGGTCTGGATTCGTTCCAGGATATCGTCGCCAATCTGGTGGGCATTTTGATCATTCTGGTGATGATCGTCATGATGCGTGCGCGAGATGAATTTCGACGGCAGCCGGAATTGCCCCGAGTACAGGAAGTCAGCAGTGACGAGGTAGATGAAGCCAGAGGGCTTGCGACTCGTGTCGAGGATGGCATTCAGGAGCTGGATGACACGATTCAGCGGCAGAATTTTGAACTGAATTATCGTAAACGGGAGCGGGACCGAATTCTGCAAGCGATTACACTCGCCGAACAGAAACTGGAGACACAGCAACAGACTTTGTCCGCCGAAAGTCAGGCGAGTGTTGAGTTGGCATCACAGTATGAGGCGATGAGCAAGGAGCTGGGGGAACTCATTCGGAGTCGGCAGGTACTGAAGCAACTGAAACCAGAGGTGCATGTTATTGAACATATGCCAACTCCAATGGCCAAAACGGTTTTTGGCAAAGAGATTCATTTCCGTTTAGATGATGGACACATCTCCTATGTGCCGTTTGATGAATTGGTGGATCGGATGAAACGGGATGCTCAGAGTAAGCTTCACAAACTTCGCAATCACCCGCAGATAACAGAAACGATTGGGCCGATATCGGGGTATCGATTGCGTTATGAACTGGGCCACACCAATGCCGTTGTCAAAACCAGAAATGGCCAGCAACTGCAGCAGAAAATTGAATTGATACAACTGGAGTTGATTCCTGTCCAGGAAACGTTTGGCGAGACCGTAGAGGCCGCGTTAAACGATGGATCACAGTTTATGCAGTACATCAAGAGGACTGTGCCGCAAACGACGACTATCACAATCTGGGTTTACCCCAGTAGCTTCGATGAATTCCGGAAATTCAAGACCACGCTGTTTAAAATGGGGTACTCCTGCGCCGGGAGGCCGCTGCCAGAAGGTCTTTATATTTCAGCCTCACCGCTAGGAACCAAATCTGTTCGCCAGTGAGGCCTGAGTAACGTCAGCCAAGCTGGCTAAGGCCATATTCAATGGCTGTTACGATCAGCTCGATTTGTTGCTGGGTGATACAGAGTGGAGGCATGACGACCAGCGTGTCACGCAGCGGACGTAACCAAACTCCCTTCTCCCTGGCTTTCTGACAGACCTTGGCTCCAGTTCCGAGTTTGGGGTCCAGACGTGTTTTCTGCTTTCGGTCAGCAACTAATTCTATGCCGGCGATCAGCCCACGTTGACGGATGTCACCCACCAGCGGATGGTCTGCCAAACGTGAACGTAGCTGCTCACCAAGAAACTGGCTTTGCTGAGCAACATTCTCGAGCGTATTTTCGTCTGCGAAGATATCCAGCGAAGCGAGTGCCGCTGCGGCGGCTAACGGGTTTCCAGCGTACGTATGACCGTGATAGAGCGTTTTCAGTCCGTCGCCCAGAAATGCGTTCCAGATTTCAGTAGTGGCGATGGTTGCCGACATGGCCAGATACCCTCCAGTAATCCCCTTCGCTAAACAGAGTATGTCAGGGCTCACGTCTTCCTGTTCACAGGCGAACATGGTACCTGTTCGACCAAAACCGACCGCCACCTCGTCAACAATCAACAGCACATTGTATTTGCGCGTCAGTTCCCTCACACCTTTCAGATACCCGGCCGGCTGCATGACAAGTCCGGCTGCTCCCTGGACCAGGGGCTCAACAATCATGGCTGCTACCCGTTGATGATGTGCTGCCAGTGTTGCCTCGAGTTTTTCAAGGAAGTACTGCGTAGCCTTGTCAGGCGATACACCGTCGGGCAGGCGATAGGTATCAGGGTTCTCGACTCGCAATACGTTAAACAGCAGGGGCTCAAACATTTCGTGAAACCGAGCGACGCCTCCCACACTGACACTGCCAAGCGTATCGCCGTGGTAAGCGGAATTCAGCGCAATGTAAGTATCTTTTTCCGGTTCGGGTTGCTCGCATTGACGCCAGTATTGAAAGGCCATTTTAAGTCCGACTTCAATGCTACTTGCTCCGTCCCCAGAAAAAAAGGAATGCTCGAGACCTGCAGGTGTGATTTCGGCCAGTCGCCGTGCCAGCTTCACCACCGTTGGATTTGACATTCCCAGGGAGGTGACGTGAGCAACTTTGTCCAACTGTTCGCAGATGGCGGCATTGATCTTAGGGTGCCGGTGTCCATGGACATTACACCAGACGCTGCTGACACCATCGATCAACTGGTTGCCGTGGACGTCGGTAAGCACACAGCCATCCGCTGATTCGATCAGCAGCGGTTCATAGTCCTGCATCTGGGTGAATGGGTGCCACACGTGATGGCGGTCCCACTGAGCATATTGCTGCCAGTCGGGACGATTCGGATCGTCAGCATCGCAGGAAGAAGAGTTTGAGGTCATACGGGAAACCTCGTGATTAAGTCGGACAGAGTATTACAGGTTGTTGATGATTTCCAGGCAGATTTGGCGGACCTGCCCCGGGTTTACGTTGGGGTTCTCTTTTTTGGCCTGGCCGATCAAGGCTCCTACAGCCTTTTGATTACCACTTTTGACATCATCGACCACTCGCTGGTTTCGTTCTACCAGCAAACGACATAGATCTTCCAAGGCACTTTCATCAACCTTTTCAATCCCCAAATCCTGCACAACTTCGGCCGCGGATTTTCCGGAGTCGAGCATGACGGCAAAAACGTCTTTGGCTTTCGAGCTATCCAGATCTCCGGACGTAATGAGCTGAAGTAACTCGGCTAATTGTCCCGCACTTATACGGAATTGGTCGATAGTAATTTCCTGGTCATTGAGTATTCGCAGGACTTCACCCTGAACCCAGTTTCCTGCCAGTTTATTGTCGCCCGAGGCGGCTGCCAGTTCGAGGAAGTAATCGACCAGTTCACGGCCCTGGTTGACGACGACATCAGCGGTATACGAAGTTAAGCCAAAGTCCGAAGTCAGTCGCTCACGCAGCGTGGCCGGGAGTTCTCCGATTTCGGATCGTACCGCTTCAATCTGTTCATCTGTGACCACCACGGGTACCAGATCTGGACATGGAAAGTAGCGATAATCGGCGGATTCTTCTTTCTCACGCTGACTGCGTGTGACTTGTGCCGAGTCATCCCATCCGCGAGTCTGCTTGGGAAGTTCCCCCAGGACTTTGCCGGTTTCCTGCCAGACGTCGTACTGTCGTTTTGCTTCATAGGCAATACCCCGTTCGACGCTGCGGAAACTGTTCATGTTTTTGATTTCGACGATCGGGGTGGCGATCGTACCGTTTTCCGTGGGGATGTGCAAATTTACATTGGCGTCGCAGCGGAGGGATCCTTCCTGCATATTGCAGTCGGACACATCCAGATAGGTCAGCAGCAGTCGTAGTTCCTGCATGTACGTCTTGGCTTCGGCAGCACTACGCATGTCTGGATAACTGACGATTTCCAGTAACGGAGTTCCCGTTCGATTCAGGTCAATCCGACTATCGGCCTTGCCGGATGCTTCATCATGCATGCTCTTGCCTGCATCTTCTTCCAGATGAGCACGAATAATACGGACACGCCGCGGTTCAAATTCGTCCTTGAGAGATTTAATATCCAGATACCCCTCTTCGCTCATGGGTAAATCAAACTGGCTGGTTTGATATCCCTTGGGGAGATCCGGATAGAAGTAGTTTTTTCTATCCCATTTGGTGAATTTAGGGATGCCGCAATTCAATGCCAAGGCCGTTTTCATACCGAGAAAATATGCTTTTTTGTTCATCACCGGCAGCGAACCGGGCATGCCCAGGCATACTGGGCAGGTCTGCGTATTCGGTGGATTACCAAATTCCGTACTGCAGCGACAAAACAGCTTGGTCTGAGTTTTCAGCTGAACATGGGCTTCCAGCCCGATGACAATTTCGTAGGGAGCATCACTCATGACAGTTCTGGCCTCCGGGTATGAAAGTCTGTCGCAGTCTGGAACATCTGAGCGGCGCGTAGCAGTTTTTCTTCTTCAAAGGGAGCTGCCTGCAGTTGCAGGCCGATGGGGAGTCCGTTTTCGGTAAAACCACAGGGAAGCGAAATTCCTGCGACTCCGGCCAAATTGGCTGTGACGGTGTAAAGGTCTTCCAGATACATGGCCATCGGATCACTGTTTTTTTCACCCTGAGCAAATGCTGGATTGGAAGTGACTGGTCCAATGATCATGTCGACTTCGGCAAAGGCGTTGTCGTAGTCCTGCCGAATCAAGCGTCGAACTTTCAGAGCTTTCAGATAGAAAGCATCGTAATACCCCTCGCTTAAAGCGTAGGTGCCCAGCATGATTCGCCGCTGCACTTCGGGGCCGAATCCTTCACTTCGAGTTTTGCGATACATGCGTACCAGAGGTCCCTCGTCGCTACCGTCTTCTGCCAACTCGGCCATGACTTCGGCCTGATCTGCGCGGTACCCGTAGTGAACACCGTCGTAACGAGCAAGATTACTCGAGGCCTCGCAAGGGGCAATGATGTAGTAGGTGGCGACCCCGTAGTCTGCATGTGGCATTTCAATGTGCTTGATGGTAGCCCCCAGGGACTCGTAGACTTCGATCGCTTTCTGTACGGCCGATACGATTTCGGGGTCAATGCCCTCACCGAAATGATGATCGACTACTCCGAGTGTCAGGTTTTCCAACGGTTGGTTGACGGTTTCCGAGTAAGCTGGGGCTGGAGCATTCACCGAGGTGGAATCGAGTGGGTCATGGCCAGCAAGAACTTCGAGTAGCAGGGCTGCATCTTCCACGGTTCTGGCCAGGGGTCCGATCTGATCCAGACTACTGGCAAAGGCAATCAAACCGTAGCGACTGACGCGGCCGTACGTCGGCTTCAGGCCTACGCATCCGCAAAGTGCGGCTGGTTGCCGGATCGACCCACCCGTGTCGGTTCCCACAGACAACGGAGCCATGTCGGCTGAAATACAAGCTGCTGCTCCTCCACTGCTACCACCTGGAATACGCGTGGTGTCCCAGGGATTTTTTGTGGGGTGGTAGGCTGAGTTCTCAGTTGAACTGCCCATGGCAAACTCGTCCATGTTCGTCCGTCCAAGAATGACAGCATCGGCGGCCAGGAGCTTTTCCACGACGGTTGCGTTATACGGCGGGACAAAGTTTTCCAGCATTTTCGAACCGCAGGTTGTGGGCGTGTCTTTGGTGCAGAGGATGTCTTTGATGGCAACTGGCAGTCCTGCGAGTTTTCCGACTGGTTGACCAGCAGCACGTCTGGCATCAATTCCGGCTGCCTGTGCCAGAGCAGATTCAGTTTCGATTCGCAGGAAAGCGCCTACGGACGAGTCAACAGCCTGAATTCGGTCCAGATAAGCCTGCGTCAATTCGACACTGGTGAGTTCCCCGCTTTGGAGAAGTGCCAACTGCTCGGTAGCTGATTTCTGAGTGAGGGACATGTTGTTTTCTTTAACGGTGATTACTCATTACTCGTTGTACGACAAACTCTTCAAACGTGGGCCCGCTATTCTCCCAGAACAGCGGGGACAAGGAAACATTCATCATCTCTTTTGGGAGCGTTCCTGAGAGCTTCCTCGCGCGGAAGGCTGGGCCGCGGCTCGTCTTCAGCCAACGCATTGTTAATATCCAGGGCGTGGGCCATTGGTTCCACGTCGTCGGTGTTTAGTTCCGACAGTTTGTCAACGTATTGAATGATTTGCACCATATGGCTGGTCATCTTGTCCAGCTGGTCATCATCGAATTTAAGTCTGGCCAGTAGGGCGACTTTTTCTACGTCTTGACGAGTTAGTGACACGGGAAACGCTCCTGTTGATGAGGACAACAAAAAATCCCGAAACATACCTTGGGTCCACGTGATGTGGAACCGGCATGGTGCGCCGCTGGCGGACCAATTGGAGTTTCGGGAGTTCGTTTGTTGGAGCAGGATTCGAAATGTGGCTTCGAAACCCTGATGGTTAAACCTCAAATGGTTTAACGGCGACTGCCTTACTAATTGCTCCGCTGCGGATGCACTGCGTGCATACTTGCATACGTTTGTTCGTGCCGTCTGGCTGTGCGACGCGGATTCGCTGTAGATTAGGCTTGAATTTCCGGCGAGTGATACCGGTGATTTTGGTACCAACGCCACCTAAATACTTGGCTTTACCACGGGTTTCAACCGAATTGCCCATTTGTGCCTGCTTACTGCATATTTCGCAAACTCGAGCCATGAGTTCCATTCCTCTAAAAAATGGTTTTGTCTATGTGACCAACTTTGTTCCAGGTGGAAAAAGTAAGTATAACCGGATAACCAGTCTCTGCAACGGGTTTCGTTACCCCGCAAGAACTGATTGCTAGTGATTTTTGAGTCTGTTGCAAGACGGAATCTTTGCTTTTTCCACCCACCTGCATACTCGCATCGGACATTTTCTGGGGATAGAATCAGTTTATCGTCAAGATTACCCATGCATTCTTTTGATGAATACGGCTTCAATTTCTTGAAGAGATCGCTGCATGGTGGAATAAGCTTCCTGACAATTAATCAGAAAGTACTATAGAGATGACATTATTTAAAAAACGGAAGCCTGGCAGAGTCAGGCTTTCTCTGTTGCTGTTGATTCTGCTGATCGCCGGTAACTCACACGCCACAGCCGCTGAATTATTGACCTATGCAGGACAAATGGTGGGTGATAAGGGAGATCCTTCGGTAACGACCAAGCGGTTTACGCTGGCTGTCATACGTGACGCAATGCAAGATGGCGGTGCGATTCACTGGATCGTTATTGAGGATGGTCGCGGCTCAATTCCCTGGCCGTACAGTTACGGATCTTCCCAATGGCTCAATGGAAATGGATTCAATGTTCAGGCCTCAACCGCTTCGCCCAGTAATCCGAATTTGTTGTATCACAGAGAGGATCTCAAGTCGTTCGTTGCCGTGACTCTGCCGCAGCTGACCGACGGCCAGAAACTGAATCAGGACTCGGTTTGGAAACAGGGACCAATTACGTATCGAGTGACAGAGCGACAAACCGTAGAAGGTCAGCCAGTCTGGCGAGTTCTTGGTTTTACGAATTTCGGGGCAAAACGGACTATTTGGGTCAACGATGACGGCTATATCGTGCGGCTGCGTGAAAACGTAACCATTGGACAGGGCGAGCGATTCGAACTGGAATACGATCTGAAGAATGTTGAATTGCTGGATGATACTGCACGAACCAAAGTGGTAACAGCTTTTGATGTATTCAATAAATTTCGAGTGAAAGTTGAAATTGAAAAACTGAAGAAAGAGATTGTCTGGGACGAGGAACAATTGGCGGCGTTTCGAGAGGACGTCGACAGATTGGTATCCGTTGCGTCAGATACACCACTCAGTGCAGTTGCTCGATCTGCTCAGGCTGACCTGCGTACCCAAAACGGACGAAGTGGTGGCGTGGCGACGCTGATGGCTCGAGCAATCGGCAAGGTTGTCGAGGAGCCAGGATTTGTGTTGTATCGAGGCTCGGATTACTCGGATGATTTGCTGACAGGAAATGTAACGGTCCTTCATTTCTGGGAATATCGTTCCAGCCCACTCGAACAGCCTTATGGCCAGGTTGGCTATTTGGACTTCCTGTACCGCAAATACAAAGATCAGGGGGTCAATGTGTTCGGCGTTGTATCCAATACACTGCTGGAGGATCCAGCACAGCGGTCACGAGTACGAGTTAATGCTCGTAAGTTCGCTTCATTTATGAATCTCAGTTTTCCGGTTGTTGCCGACATCAAAGGTTATCTCGGAAAGATCGGGGACCCTCGGGGCGCCGGCGCGAAACTCCCCCTGTTTATCGTGCTGGATTCCAAAGGACGTATCGTCCATTACAAAGCAGGTTATTACGAAGTCGACCGGGATCTGGGTCTCAAATCACTCGATCACGCCGTGCTGGAACTGCTGGAAGCCAAGTCAGAATAATACACCCCATGAGCAAACTCACTCTGGAACGACTTGATGTGGTACTTGCCAAGGTATCAACTCAGTACAGCTCACGTTTGCTTGCTGCTGTAAGATTCGCAGTGGAGGCGGGCCAGCAGACGCTGGAACGGTTTTGTCAGACTGACCTGCAGGTCGAAAAGAAGACGGATCGTTCTCCGGTAACGGTCGCAGATAAGGATGCTGAACTTTTGTTACGGGAGCGGATTCAGCAAGCGTTTCCCGGAGATGCCATCGTTGGCGAGGAATTTGAAGATGTCGACGGTAATACTGAGTATCGCTGGATCCTCGATCCGATTGATGGCACCAAGTCCTTTATCTGTGGTGTGCCGCTCTATGCCACGTTGGTCGGCGTCGAGTTTGGACAGGAAAGCAAAATCGGGGTGATTTATGTGCCAGCACTGGATGAGTTGGTATTTGCTGAAGTTGGCGCCGGAGCTGGTTATCTCCAAGGAGATTCGGAGCTGTCAGTTCCACGAGTCTCTTCCACGGCATTGCTGGCAGAAAGCTGCTTTGTGACTTCTCAGGTAAGTACCTACTACGAAGCGAATCGAGGCAACCAGTACCTGGCTCTGGAAAAGCAGGCCTATATCACTCGCACCTGGGGAGATGCCTATGGTTATCTGCTGGTGGCAACTGGACGAGCTGAATTGATGGTTGATCCGATCATGAACGTTTGGGATGCCGCGGCAATCCTGCCGGTGATGGTCGAATCGGGTGGTACCTTTACCGACTGGGCTGGAGCCGCCACGATTCATGGTGGCGAGGGAATTGGGACCAACGGAGCCGTGCTGGAAGAAGTACTATCGGTGCTTCAGAGTGGATAGCTGATAGGAATCAGGTCTCGGCAGTTACATCCGCCTGAGCATCTGTTTCCCTCTCGTCATCAGTATCAGCAGCTTTTTTCTTGTCTTCATATCTGAAGGAATAGATGATTAGCAGTAGCGCGCCACAGACTAACAGGCAGTCAGCAATATTAAAGTTGGGCCAGACATAATCTTTGTAGGTAAAGAGGATGAAATCGCGGACACCGTAGGCATAGTCCGGGTGGATTTGATCTCCGTGCCACCAGCCCATACGGTCATAGAAATTGCCGAGGACTCCACCTGTGATAAACCCCAGGCAGATTGTTAGAAACAGACTCTTCCAGGCTTCTCCACGAACAAACCAGACCAGAATGGCGACAAAGGCGATGACGGAAAACAGAGCGAAGAGACTACTGCCACCCTGCCCTATGCCAAATAATGCTCCCTGATTGACGGCTGTTTGAAATCCAAAGAACTCATCGATGACCCACCAATCGACTCCGGTGGATTCATACGGGAGCCCCAATTCAGCAAACATGTACCACTTGGTCCACAGGTCGGCAATCAAACCGGCTATGCTGATGGTGAAATAAAGAGCGAGACGTCGTGCCAGAGTCGGAGCTGATTGGGTGGGGGAAGCAGGCAGCTCGTTTTGATCATCCATGCGTTGTCGCTTTAACCACTCCGCTGGATTTTTTCGGCACACTTAACACAGTGGGCAGTATAGGGAATGGCGTTCAATCGCATTTTGGGAATCTTACCTTCACACTCTTCACAGGCTCCGTAAGTACCAGCGTCAATCCGAGCAAGAGCGGATTCGATCTGTTCCAGTACTTCTCCTTCATTGGCCATCAAGGACAAGGAAAAATCCTGTTCGTATTGATCTGATCCCATATCGGCCATGTGATTTGAGAGTGTTGAACCACTTCCAGCGGCAGGATTCTTGTTCAATGCAGCGTTTGCCAGTCCGCTGACATCACCTCGGAGCCGCGCGCGCAGGGCCGTAAGCAGTTCTTTGAACGGCTTTGATTCCCGTTTTTTCATTGCGTTTTTAAGCTTTGCCAAAGGTTCCGTTACTCCAGGTAGTTCGAAATTACGGACGAAAACAGTAGTTTGGTTAAACTCGAGCTGACGACAACCACCAATTCGGGGTGTCTGGAAAAGGAAATTGTAGAAATTAGTTCTGCGACTGTCAAACAGATAAAAACAGTATTTTTGCTACTTTTATGGTGGCTGGAGATTTCTTATTGAGTATTAGCAGTTGATGATTGTTTGTGCCTGTTTTAGACTGTGTTTTTAGGTGTTTGAGAGCTTTAGTCGGCGATTTTTTCCAGTTTGTGGAAGAAGATGGGCTGGAGGAATTCAGACGAAAGCGTGGGACTGAGGCGACAGGTTACTTTGTGAATTTTAGAGACGCAGCATACCAGCAATGTATCAATCCGGACTGTTCAGAACAGTTTGGCATCGAGCAGGTGTTAACTGCCTGTACAGGCTGTGGAAGCCTGCTGGATGTGAAATACGACTGGGATCAGGCTGGGACGCCAACGGATTGGGCCTACTACCAGGGAAAATGGGCACGCAGATCGGACCGTTTGAGTTTTAGTGGAATCTGGCGATTCCATGAGCTGCTCCCTTTTGCCATGCCTGAGCATGTGGTTACCGTGGGCGAAGGGCAAACGTTGCTGCAGCAGGCAGATTTTGTGTCGCAGTACGTCGGTATGGAGAAGGGTAATTTATTCCTGCAGTATGAAGGAATGAACCCCTCCGGCAGTTTCAAAGACAATGGGATGTCGGCAGCTTTCACACACGCTCATAGTGTCGGAGCACAGCGGGCGGCTTGTGCCTCCACAGGAAATACCTCCGCATCACTGGCGATGTACTGTGCTGTCAGCCAGTTGATGAAGGCGGTGATTTTTATTGGTTCAGGTAAAATCGCTTACGGGAAGTTGTCTCAGGCATTGGAGTACGGAGCATTAACCGTACAGATTACCGGTGACTTTGACGACGCGATGCAACGCGTTCAGGAAGTTTCCAGAGAGCTGGGTATCTATCTGGTTAACAGTATCAACCCCTTTCGTCTGGAAGGCCAGAAATCAATCATGTTTCGGGTCCTGGAAGGTTTGGGCTGGGAAGTGCCGGATTGGATTGTGGTTCCGGGAGGGAATCTTGGCAATTCCAGTTCCTTTGGCAAAGCATTCATCGAACTGAAACAACTCGGATTGATCGATCGAGTGCCTCGGCTGGCCGTGATCAATGCTGCAGGTGCAGATACATTGCATGAACTGTACGAGAACCGTGGTGTTCGCTGGAATGGCGGGCGGATTGACCGGACTGTACTGCAATCCTATTACGATGAACTGGATGCAGCTAACAGGAAAGCATCTACGATTGCCAGTGCAATTGAAATCAATCGTCCGGTGAACTTTGATAAATGCCTGCGAGCACTCGATTTTTGTGACGGTGTTGTTCGTAAGGCAACCGATCAGCAGATGCTTGATGCCAAAGCCAAGGTCGGTTCCGGTGGAATTGGATGTGAACCTGCGAGTGCTGCCAGTGTGGCGGGTGCCAGGATACTACGTGAAGAAGGTGTGATTGCGCCCAGTGATCGTGTGGTCTGTATACTGACAGGTCATCAACTTAAAGATCCTACAGCCACGGTTGCTTACCACACAACCGATCAGGATAAATTCAATGAAGTATTGGGCGTCCGGGGAGTTAGCCGAGCCAGTTTTGCTAACCGGGCAGTTGCTGTTCCCAATAGTTTGGATGAGATTATTAGAGCCATCAGACTCTATGGCTAGTCAACCTGTGACAGGGTTACAACCGGGTCGCTGCTGGTCATAGAAGCAATAAAGGATATTAGGAATGATTGGAATTGCAATTCACGGCGCTGCGGGAAGAATGGGACAGCGATTGATTGCTTTGGGAAGCCAGGATGACCAGATTCGATTGACAGCTGCGTTGGAGTCGGCGAGCCATCCGCAACTGGGTCAGGACGCTGGTCTGGTAGCCGGAGTAGGTGAACTTGGTTTGCCGCTGAGTTCCACCTGGGAAGATGACACACAGGCTGTGATTGATTTTTCGGTACCTGCCGGGGCCGAAGCGATTACTCGCAAATGTCTCGAACGAAAGACACCGTTGGTTGTTGCCACGACCGGTCTCAGCGACGAGCAATCAGGACTTATCGAACAGGCGTCTCTGGAAATCCCTGTTGTCTGGGCTCCCAGCATGAGCACGATGGTTAATCTGACCATGAAGCTGGCGACGACAGCAGCCGAAGTTCTGAAGGATTATCCCGGAGGTACGGATGTCGAGATTCTGGAACGTCATCACCGATTTAAGGAAGATTCACCAAGTGGAACGGCATTGCGTTTTGGAAATCTGATTGCGGGCGCCATGGGAATCACCTCGGAAGTACATGGTCGAGAGGGGCAAATTGGTGCTCGTCCGCGGAACGAACTTGCATATCACGCGATTCGAACAGGCGATAATCCAGGTGAACACACGATTGTCTTTGGCGTGTTGGGAGAGACGATCGAGCTGACCGTCAGAGCCAGCAATCGGGACTGTTATGCGCTGGGAGCGATCAGTGCTGCCAAGTTTGTCGCTCAGCAGGAACCTGGGCTTTATAACATGTACGATGTACTGGGGTTGTGAGATGGCTCGATGTGACGAAGGCTACCTTTGCGAGGTCTGCGGTCGCGAAGTTGACAAGCTCGAGGAAAGTGATCTGTATCTGAGATATATCCTTGGTATGGTGGACCCGGATGTGTTGCACGCAGCTCCAGAGCGCCATTTATCATGCAATCCCTCCTTTTCACAATACATTGTTCACACAGAATTCAGTCCTGTTGAAGTAACTGGCGACTTTGATAAACGCCTGCTCGATCCTGTATTCGTTGCAGATCGTGAAGCCGAGATAACCAGTGGTTACGAACGCCTGCTGGAAGTCGCGCGTGGAGAGACCTCGATTTTCCAATACCCGCAGTAAAACCTCGTCCGGCTCTGATTCGCAGTTCACCCTCCAACAGGCGGAACAGGCGGAACAGGCGGAACAGGCGATGGCGTGATTAGCCGTTGAGTGGTTCAATTTCGACCAGATTGGCACCGTCTTCATTTGCCATCTGCCGAATGTCTTCGGTGATCTTCATGCTGCAGTATTTAGGTCCGCACATGCTGCAAAAATGAGCACTTTTGAAAGTGTCCTGTGGAAGCGTTTCATCGTGCATTCGCTGAGCGGTGTCCGGGTCAAGTGACAGCCGGAACTGTTCGTTCCAGTCGAATTCAAATCGTGCTTTACTCAGAGCATCATCGCGGTCGGTCGCCCCGGGGCGATGCCGAGCGATATCGGCGGCATGGGCTGCAATCTTATATGCGATTACACCCTGCTTAACATCTTCGTTGTTGGGTAGCCCGAGATGTTCTTTAGGAGTCACATAGCACAGCATGGCTGCTCCGGACCAACCGGCCAGCGCTGCACCAATACCACTAGTGATATGGTCATATCCCGGAGCGATGTCAGTAACCAGGGGCCCCAGCACATAGAACGGAGCTCCCTGACAGACTTCGATCTGTTTTTTGACGTTCATATCAATCTGGTCCATGGGCACATGTCCAGGTCCTTCGACCATGACCTGTGTTCCTCGTTCCCAGCTGCGTTCTACCAGTTCTCCCAGGACTTCCAGTTCGGCAAATTGTGCATCATCACTGGCATCGGCAATACTGCCTGGACGCAGGCCATCTCCGAGACTCCAGGTCACGTCATACTCACGCATGATGTCACAAAGATCATCGAAGGCTTCATACAGGGGATTCTGTTTGCGATGGGACATCATCCATTTGGCAATCAGCGAGCCGCCACGGCTGACAATACCCGTAACCCGCTCGGTGGTCAGATGCAGGTGTTCCAGTAACAGGCCACAGTGGATCGTCATGTAATCGACCCCTTGTTTAGCTTGATGCTCGACCATGTCGAGGAAATGCTGAGCACGCATTTCTTCGATTTCGCCGCCCAGTTCTTCCAGCATCTGGTAGATCGGAACGGTTCCAATGGGGACGGGCGACTTGTCGATGATCGTCTTGCGAATCGAATCAATGTCTTTCCCGGTGGACAGGTCCATCACTGTATCTGCCCCGAAATGTACTGCTGTATGCAGCTTTTCCAGTTCACCTTCAATATCACTTGTCACCGCCGAATTACCAATATTGGCGTTGATCTTGCATTTAGCAGCAATGCCAATGCCCATCGGTTCCAAAGAACCTTTCAGGTGTTCAATATTGGCTGGAATGACCATGCGTCCTGCAGCTACTTCATCACGGATGAGTTCCGGGGTGAGTTGCTCCCGGTTAGCTACGAATTCCATTTCCGGAGTGATCTCGCCTCGTCGGGCTGATTCGATTTGCGTCATGACTACATCCTACTCCACAGATCCTGCCGTGGAAAAAAGCTGAGTTATCCCGAAGCTTTCGTCACGAATGTACGCGCTACGTTCCGGGCACTGGAAAGCTGCTGCTTTCAACTTAATATTATTTTAGTGTTTTGAAAAACGATGACAAGCTAGGGCAGTATCAACCGAGGCAGGCAGACAGTCGATCAGAGCGTGTCAGGTTTGTCGATCAGTATCCCAGTATGGGGGCCAGCCAACGCTCAACTTCCTGAATACTCATCCCTTTCCGCTGAGCGTAGCTTTCAACCTGATCGCGAGTGACCCGATCTACTGCAAAATAACGTGCTTCAGGATGCGCGAAATAGAGTCCACTTACGCTGGCAGCAGGCGTCATGGCATAACTGTCCGTCAATTGAATGCCAGTATTTGCCTCGACATCCAGCAATTTCCAGAGTGTCTTTTTTTCTGTATGGTCAGGCTGAGCGGGATACCCTGGCGCTGGTCTGATCCCGCGGTATGATTCGGCAATCAATTCTTCTCTGGTGAGGGATTCGGTCGCTGCATATCCCCACTGACGACGTGCCTGTTGGTGCAGGTATTCAGCAAACGCTTCGGCAAACCGGTCAGCCAGTGCCTTGACCATGATGGAATTGTAATCGTCCGATTGAGCATCGAATTTTGCTGCGAGTTCCGCACATCCAAACCCGGTAGAGAGAGCAAATGCTCCGACATAATCGGTCCGGCCGGAATCCTGCGGTGCCACATAATCGGCCAGTGAACGGAAATGCGGCTGGCCCTGGCGTACTGTCTGTTGACGTAGCGCATGCATTCTGGTCAGTTCCGAATCCCTGTTTTCGTTCTGGTACAGAATGATATCGTCACCGATCGAATTGGCAGGCCAGAATCCATAAACGGCTTTGGCCTGCAGCAAATCGTTGTCGACAATCCGCGTTAGTAGTGACTGCGCATTTTCGTAAAGTTCTTTGGCCGGTTCTCCGAGTGTTGGATGTTCAAATATTCGAGGGTACTTCCCTTTTAACTCCCACGTCATAAAGAACGGTGTCCAGTCGATATAGTCGACCAGTTCACGAAGTGACTGTTGTTCGATGACACGCAGGCCTGTGAAGTCAGGCGTTGGTATATCAACCTCGGACCAGTCAGTTGGAAACCGGTTTTGCAGAGCTTGCTGGTAACTTACGACGTTGACCTGCCGATCTTCGAACGCTCGGACCAATTCCACCTGTTTGTCACGATTCGCCTCGGCAAAGGCCTGCTTCTTGTCACTTAGCAGAGCTTCCACCACACCGACACTTCGTGAAGCATCCAGCACATGGATCACCGGCTGATTGTATTCCGGAGCGATCTTGACTGCGGTATGTTTTGCACTGGTCGTTGCTCCGCCAATCAACAGGGGAGTATGCATATCCAGGCGAGTCATTTCCTTGGCAACATGAACCATTTCGTCAAGGCTGGGAGTAATCAGCCCTGAGAGTCCGATGATGTCCACGCTTTCCTGTTGTGCCACTTCCAGAATCTTCTCGCAGGGGACCATCACGCCGAGATCGATGATTTCGAAATTGTTACACCCCAGGACAACTCCGACAATGTTTTTACCTATGTCGTGGACGTCTCCCTTGACCGTTGCCATCAAAACTTTGCCTCGGCTGGAATTTTCATCCAGACCCGCGGCCCGCTTTTCTTCTTCCATGAAGGGCAACAGATAGTTCACGGCTTTTTTCATAACGCGCGCAGATTTGACGACCTGAGGCAGGAACATTTTTCCAGCGCCAAACAGATCCCCGACAATACTCATGCCGGCCATCAGAGGTCCTTCGATCACCCGCAAAGCCCGGTCGGCAGTCTGCCGATATTCTTCCACGTCCAGTTCGATGAACTTATCGATTCCTTTGACCATGGAGTGGCTGAGTCGCTCTTCAACAGAGCCTTCACGCCAGGTGAGATCCTCCTCAACCTTTTTCCCACCCTGCCCTTTGACTGTTTCGGCGAAAGCAAGCATTCGGTCGGTGGCATCTTCGCGGCGATTGAGCAGTACATCTTCCACATGTTCGAGCAGGTCTTTGGGGATTTCTTCGTAGATCTCCAGTTGTCCAGCGTTAACAATTCCCATGTCCAGTCCCGCTTTGATTGCGTGGAACAGAAAGGCAGAGTGCATTGCTTCGCGGACGATGTCATTGCCACGGAATGAGAACGAAATGTTACTCACACCGCCGGAGACCTTTGCTCCAGGGCATACCTGTTTTATTTTTCGCGTAGCGTCGATGAAATTGACTGCATAGTTGTCATGTTCGGCAATCCCTGTGGCGACAGTCAGAATATTGGGGTCGAAGATGATATCTTCGGGCGGGAACCCAACTTCTTTTGTCAGCAGGTCGAAGGCACGTTTGCAGATCCGAACTTTGTCGTCCGTTTCCACCGCCTGCCCTTGCTCATCAAAGGCCATGACGACCGTGGCTGCTCCGTACTGTCGAATCAGTCTGGCTCGCTGCAGGAACGTTTCTTCCCCGTCCTTCAAACTGATCGAGTTAACGATTGCTTTACCCTGGACGCACTGTAATCCAGCTTCGATGACAGACCATTTGGAACTGTCGATCATCACAGGAACTTTGGCAATATCCGGCTCTGCAGCAATCAAATGAAGATATCTTGCCATGGCGGCTTCACCGTCCAGCAAAGCGTCATCCATATTGATATCGATAACGGCGGCCCCGCCCAGTACCTGTTGACGGGCAACCTCGACCGCTTCTTCGTACTGTTCATCACGGATCAGGCGCGCAAAGCGGCGCGAGCCGGTGACGTTGGTACGTTCACCGATCATCAGGAAATTGGAGTCGTCGCGCAGAGTGAGTGATTCCTGGCCACTCAGACGCATTAACGGTTCGACCGGAGTGACCTGACGAGGAGGCATGTTTTCCGCAGCCTGTGCGATCGCGGCAATGTAGTCAGGGGTCGTGCCACAGCATCCGCCGAGAATATTAACCCAGCGGTTGGTGAGGAAATCCTGCAGGTGATTTGCCATTTCATCCGGCGATTGGTCAAATCCGCCAAATTCGTTGGGCAGTCCCGCATTCGGATGACAGCTGATATGGACTGGTGCGATTCGTGAGAGTTCCTCAACATAGGGCCGCATCTTCTCGGCTCCTAATGCACAGTTGATTCCAACGCTTAGGAAATCGAAATGAGAAATGCTGTTCCAGAACGCTTCAATTGTCTGTCCGGTCAGCGTCCGTCCCGCTTCATCGGTGATCGTAACTGAGGCCATGACCGGTAGCGTGATATCGTGATCGGTAAAGTATTTTTTGATCGCAAACAGGCAGGCTTTGAGGTTAAGCGTGTCGAACGTGGTTTCAGGAAAAAGAATATCCACACCTCCGTCCACGAGCGCAGCCACCTGAGCGTAGTACGATTCAACATGCTGGGCAAACGTAACTTCCCGAAACCCAGGATCTTCCACTTTGGGTGAAATCGAGCAGGTTTTGGTTGTGGGACCTATCGACCCAGCGACAAATCGAGGTTTGTCAGGATTCTCGTTGGTAAACTCATCACACGCTCGGCGGGCAGCCTGGACTGCCGCTACATTGAGATCCTGCACCAGGTCTGGCAGATCAAATTCCGCCATGCCGATGGGGGTGGCTCCAAAGGTATTGGTCTCCACAATATCGGCGCCAGCTGCCAGAAATTGTCGGTGAATATCGGTAAGCGTGTCGGGGTGCGTCAGTGAGATCAGGTCGACAAAGTTTTTGACGTCCTTGTGATGATTGGCAAACTGTTTTCCACGGATCGTTTGTTCGTCGAATCCGAGCGAGAAGACGGTGGTTCCCATCGCGCCGTCAAGGATCATCACGCGCTGCTGCATGATCTCTTTCAGCTGTGCTGTTCGGTCAGTCGTCACGATGGTCTTTTGCTCCGGCGGGCAGATAGGATCTGGATTCGTCCAGGTTCAATAAGTACTCATTATTGCCTATCGGCTGAATCTAACAACTACTGTATCTGTCAGCTGCGAGCCGAATTGTCTGTCCGCACAACAGCTATTTCAGTTGGTGCCAGCGATAAAGGTTGACCTGCCCCGGAATGCGCTTGTTTTCGAAGCCGTTGTGGCCGAAGAGTCGGACCAGCATTTTATGGATGGCCAGATTTCTGCTCCGGCCTCGTACGATAAGCCAGCCAGAGCTGATCTGCTGGATTTGGCCTGACAGTCGTTTCAGATCGCGGTAATCAGAGTTTACCGACCGAACGTTAAGTGTCTCAGGCAGCAGGTACATTCCCCGCAGGGGAAACTGACAGTATTGATCGGTCGTAATGCTGGGCGTATGTGGGAAATTGGCCAGTGCGGGTAAACGGCGGTCTTCGACCAGACCTCCGGCAAGCAGGATTGTTTCCTCCGGTTTGGCATGTTCCGAGAGGATTGAGACCACCTTGTTCCAATGTTCGTTTTTACTGGTAATTCGTGAAGTTTGGACATTCTCTATCATATCGCTGTCGATTAGCAAAAAGACGCACAGACAACTCACCGCCACAATTGCAGCAGGCCGTAGAGATACGGTGTGTCGAGAGATAACATCCAGACTGAAACCGCAGAATAGACTCAATGCTGGCAAGCAAGTCACAAGATAACGAGGAAAGAACCAGTTAACCCAATCCAGCCGAGTGGTGGTCCAGGCAGCCAGATAGGGCAGCATGGCCAGCATGAAAACGCCCGCCAAAAAAATCTTTTGTGGGCCAAAGCCAGTACGGAAAACCAGTAACCCGACCAGGGGGATGAGCAGTGTGCTGTTTACCGGCAGTGTTGTAAATAATGCAGCCACCGTGGCATCGTTGGCATGTATAAACACAGCCCACTGGTTGCGGTGTTGATAGATATTTGCCAACGCATCAAATTGGGGCCAGATGACAATGCTCAGAAGACCCGCCTGGAACACTTGTGTCTTGAGACGCGTGGACCAGGGAGTCGGGTCAAAAAGCAAATGAGCCAGCAGCAGGCTGCCAACCGCTGGAATAGCCATGTAGTGTGTGTAAATACAAAGACCAGCCACTACGGCCCACAACCATTCCAGTGACCAGGAGACATTGGCGCCGCTTTCTGCCAGCTTCATCCTGCTCCAACGCAAGCAGCTTAGACAGAACAGAATCAGGACGAGTAACGTCAACAGACTGTACGAGCGGGCCTCGACGGCAAACAGAAGTTGAATGTGGCTGGTGGCGAACGTCAGTGTCGTCAGCAACGTGGCGAGCAGTCCCAGGCGACGGGTGTAGCATAGCCAGTTCAGTACAAGGATGGAGCAGCAGGCACAGAGGATCGAAAAACTCCTCAACGCTGTTTCCGTGTGTCCAGTCAGCGCGACAAAACACTTGAGCAGGTAAAAGTAGAAAGGGGATTGATTACCAGCATTGGCACGTTCGGCAACCGAATCGAATTCCCCCATCACCGTCCATGAAGTATGCAGCTCGTCGATCCACAGTGGCAGCCCCGCATAGCGGAGGGAAATTGCGCACAGAAGTGCGATTCCCAGGGTAGCCGAGCAATAGTAGAGGCGTTTTTGTGGTGTGGTCATGGAGACAATTGTCCGCTGTGCAGCAAAGCCAGACGGGTAGCAAGTGAATTAGTTCATTAGACGCAGTGGTCTGGAATGAGTGCAAGGGGATGGGAATCTAATGACAGCCGGCTGCCCGTTCCTTCTGGGGTAAAACTTCCAGACAGGTCGTCCACCATCCAGAATACAGCGTTTTAATAAATTCTTCCGGCAATCCTTCCTGCTCCATTTCCTGCCCCAGACGTTGGTAATCATAGTGCACCGGACAGAAGCGGTGCTGGATTCCTTTGCTGGAGATATCCAGGAGGGTGAACCAGACATGAGTGTTGCCGTCATTTTCAGGGCGACCAAGTACTCCGACATTTACGAACTGTCCAATTGCTGTTTTAGCCTGCCATTTGATGCCGGTGTGCGTTGCAGCAATCAGGTCCAGATTGCGTTCTCTCAGAAACATGTCTACGAAGTGCAGCGGTGTCGTCGACTCCCATAAAAACTCGTTAGTCCTGCGGGGGCTTCCATGACACAGCAGGAGACGCTGCCCTTCAATTTCGAGTTCGATTTCCGGCGGCAGTGATCTCAGAAAGGCTTTATTCGCATCGTTGGTATTGGCCAGCGTGTAGTCATAGCTGATTTTTGCAAAGTGATTGTCTCGAGCATCTGTGTACCCGCACTGGCAATCACTCAGATCATTTCCGACACTGTCGTCATAGTTGCCTTGAACACAGATGACATCGTTATCGGTCAGCAAAGGAAACGACCTGTTCGGATAGGGGCCAAAGGCTCCGATGTCACCCAGGCAATATTTGGCATCCACTCCGACGGCATCGGCCATGCCGATGGCAGCCTGGAGTGCCAGGTAGTTGTTATAGACGCCACCAAACAACGCGATTCGTGTACTCATGTTGCTTTCCCGGCAGGAGCGTTGCTGACAGCAACGTTCGAGCAAATCGCGCCATATTGATAGCAGGTGAAACAGGCTCCGTGCGAGAGCTTAAATGGCTGTTGGCTCGCTGTTTCAAGATCCTCGCCCAGCAGCGAATCGGAGGATTCAATCAGAATCGGACATACATGGATTCCTCGATCTGTGACAATTCGCGAGTGTTCGCAGACCAGCTGGCTTGTATCGAAACCGACCATCATTTCCGGAGTAATACGTTGGTGATCGGAATATCCGCCGGATCGTTTTTCTTCAGCCCCCAGTTTTAGCGAGGGCAGCAGTTTGATTCTCGGATGCTCATACCCCTGTTCTCGCAGGACATCAATGAATTGATCAAGAACGAGTTGGTCTTCAGAATCGTTCCAGGTACGAGTCGCCGTGATGATAGGCAGAAAACCATGGTCAACTAATAACTTCACTCCGCTCAACGCCCGATCAAACGTACTGTGCCCACGAATCGGGTCGTTGGTGGTTGCGTCGGCACCGTCGATCGAGACTCGAAATTCCAGACTGTACCGGCTTTGAGTATGTGCCTCTTCCAGTCGGGACAGCCATTCTGGTTTCAACACGGTGGCATTGGTAAGAACGGATGCAGGTCCATATTGAAGCGTATCTATCAGAATGTCAGTCATTTCCGGATGCAGGAACGGTTCTCCACCGGTGAAGTAATAGCCTTTCACACTCAGCGGAACACTTTGGCGGAGATAGTCCTGAATCTGTTGCCGTGGAAGAAATCCAAAACTGTTGTTATGCGGACTGCATGAAATAAAGCAATGGTGGCAGCTCAGGTTGCAACGAGTGCCGGCTACCTGGAACCAGAGTTCGTCGAGGTGTGAGAGTGACAGATTGAGTGTGGTACCATTCATCGACTCGTCCTAGCCAGCAAACGTCTGGTAAACGTCCAGTGATTCGCGGTCACCCAGGATTTGAAACAGCTGAACGATTTGCTGCAAGCCTGTCTTGAACAGGAAGCCGGGTTGCCGACCATAGCTTTTCATTCCCAATTGATAGTAATTGGGTTCCGCCGTGATGAGCAAGTCACGCGATTCTGACGAAATATCCAGACAGTTTTGACTGTCCTGGCCTAGCAGGCTGGCAGCAAGTTTCATCGGTCCTTCACTCGCGTAGCACTGGTGCACCTGAAGCTCGCGACATACAGATTGATCAGGTCGGTATCCAGTGAGTCCAAACACGTGATCAAAAGAGTGCCATGACAATTCAACAGCCTCCAGTTCGTTTCCAGATTCCTCGTTACTGTCCAGCTCACTATTTTGCTCACTACTGTGATAGATGCCAAGTTGAATGGTGGGGCGTTCAGGCGTCCCTGGCGACTGGACTGTGTCGATGGCAGCATGGGCCAGCAGACTGATTTTTGACTGGTTTACCAATTCGTTGAGTTCTTGCAGAATACGACTTCGTTCGACCAAAGGATCATCGTCAATCAGTTGCAGTGCGTTGAACGGATTACCTCGGACAATCCAGGTAACATTCACCCCTGTATTAACGAGTGTAACAATGGCGCAGGCTGCCGAATGCCCTGCTCCGATGACAGCCACATTCTGTCCGGCCAATTGATCGGCCTGCTCGGCAGTTGGAATGGTGTGCTGGATGTGATCTGCAGAGGCAGTTTCTCCAATGGCGGCTACCCCACCGGCTCCGATCGGATTTGGATGGGCGAGCACACCTGAAGTATCAACGACTACATCTGCGGTGAGGATTCGTTGGGTTCCGTCCTGCTCGACCTTGATGCGAAACGGGTCGTCACTGCGTTTGCTGCCGACAAGATCCGTCTTGAGGGTCCACGTACGCGAGACGTTTGTCACTCGGCAATGAGTCTGTATATGTGGTTGCAGGAGGTCGGTTTGGGATAGCGGAAGCAGGTAGAGGTCGAGCCATTGTTGTCCGGTCAGGTACCGGTCACCGGTGGGCCAGGGGTGATCGGGATGGTGGCTTTCAATAGCCGCTTTGCCCAGCGACGAGTGGTTCATGGAAAATGGCGAGAACATTCTGACGTGCTTCCATTGTTCTACATGTGCCCCCACGTCGCCTGCTTCACAGATCTGGACTTGATAGCCCAGGTAGCGTGCGTACAGCGCAGTTTCCAGACCGATGGGGCCACCACCGATAACGAGCATTGTTGCGGAAGTATCAATTGCCATAGGTATTGTTCAATTAACGTAGGATGCTGAAGTGATCGGGATCGACGAATGTCTTTTTGCTTTCAAGCAAATCCGCCATGAAGAGTGCTGTGCCGGTTGATAGATGGATCCCGCTACGGAAATGCCCGGAAGCCATGAAGAGGTTTTCGACATGGGGTATTTTTCCCATGTAAGGAACGCCGTCAAAACTGCCGGGCCGTAATCCGGACCATGTGAGTGTTATTTCACATTCCTTGAGAGCAGGTACCAGTGAGTAAGCGAAGTCGGCAAGTTGCTCAAGCATTTCCGGGGTGGTTCCCTTTTCAAATCCAACTTCTTCTTCGCAGGAACCGGCGAGGACTTTGCCATCGTCGCGAGGTACCAGATAACGTGAACCTTCGTTGAGAATGTGTGAAATGAGATTGACTGGTGCTTCGAACAGAGCGATTTGACCTCGGATAGGGACGAGGCCGATCGGGATATCTGTGATTTGCTTCAGCAGACGGGACGACCATGCACCACCGGTGACACAAAACTGTTTCCCGGCAATCAGTCCTCTGCTGGTTTTGAGTCCCGTGATGATGCCATTGTGATTTTCAAAGTCAAAAACCTCGCAGTTCGTATCCACGTGAACCCCTCGCAGTTCACAGCTGCTGGCGAGCGCTTTAATATGCCTTGGGTTTCTCAGTGTAAGTTCATCCGGCACAAGGTAGGCAGCGCTGAAACTGTCGGGAGCCAGAGCTGGTTCGAGTTGCAGCAGATCATTTCCGGATAACTCCTGAGCCTCGATTTCCTCCTGTCTCAACAAGTGCATATAGCCTGCCAGCGAAGCAGCTTCGCCAGGTTTTCTGGCCAGATAAATACCTCCACATCGTCGAAATCCAGTGTCGATGCCGGATTCCTGTTTGAGTTGCTCGGCCCACGCCGCATGCAGTTGATGGCTGATGCCGCGCAATTTTTCGCAGGGATCCAGAGCGGTGTCAGGGTTGGCTGGAGGGAGTATTCCGGCGCCGGCCCAGGAAGCCTCTCGTCCAACATGTTCACCTCGTTCGAGCACACGTACCTGATGACCTCGTTTGGCGAGTTCCCAGGCAATGGACAGGCCGATGACTCCTCCGCCAACAATGACGATGTCACTCGAAGATGCTTGACTCATGCCAGGTACTCCGCTTCCAGGGAGTCAAGTCGTTGGCATAACCACTGGGACGATTCGTCGATTGATTCGCGGAGCTTTCTTAAATCTTCGATGGTATCCACGTCGAACCAGGGGGGGAGCAATTTATATGAGACGTCATGATGTTGCAAAGCGCTGATGGTTTGCTGGAACACCTGATCGGATGACCAGTCGATATTGTTGAAAACGGGAGGGACACTGGTTGTGCAACCGATCAGATAGTAGCCACCGTCGGCTGCTGGACCGATAACGCAATCGGCATGGTCGAGCAGGTCGAAGGCTTGCTGGATGATTGCTGGTGGAATTGTTGGGCTGTCTGTTCCAATCAACACTGTTTTTTCAAACTGATGTTCAACAGCCTGCTGGAAGAAAGCTTGCATGCGACATCCGAGATCTCCGCTTGATTGGGTAGTGATTGTCCAGTTTGGCGGAGTGACTAATGCAAAATCAGACAAACGCTCGGCAGGCGTTACCGCCAGATGTTGCGCATCGGCGACGCCAGAAACCCGCTCCAGGGTTGTCAGGATGAAGGCCTTGTACAGCTCGGCAGCGAACGTATCGTTGGTGTCGGTGGCGAGTCTGGTTTTAACTTTTCCAGCCTCCCAGAATTTGGCGAAGACGCCTAGCAGAGTTTTCGGGGGCATCATTCAGTTTCCCATCGTCCGTAGCAGACGTAACAGCAGGATTTCGTTGACCTGCCCTCGGAAACGGATTTTCCCGTCGATTTCCACGACGGGAACGCAGGAGTCGAATTTTTCCAGCCACTCGGGACGCTCGTCGATATCGATTTCTTCGATTGAAAAGCCATACATGTCCAGCATTTCTTTGGCTTCATCGCAGAGCTGGCATGACTTTCGAGTAAATAAAACGGCGTGACGTGAGGACATTTGACGATTTCAGGCGTTATAGCAGTGAAGCAAACTCGTCTCGGAGGGCTTTTTGCTTTCGGTTTTCTCTAAATGTGGAATTACCGCCTCAATTATGTCGACTCATTTGAATGAATCAACCGTTCCCATGATAAACTGGGGATTCGGAGTGAATCGTTGTCGCTGGTGCAATCCCATTTTTTGACGGTAAATGATGAGTATGACGGCTCGACAATTCCTGGAACTTTTGCGACGCAGCAAACTGCTGACGGATGCCGAGTTAAAAAAAGGGCTGACTGCGTGTAAGCAAAGCAGTGGCGGAAAGATCCCGAACGATCCTCAGCAGATTGCAGATTTTTTGGTGACCGAGAATCTGATTACGACCTGGCATCGCGATAAGTTGCTCAATGGCAAATATAAAGGATTCTTTCTCGGCAAATACAAACTTCTGGGGCATATCGGGTCCGGAGGAATGAGCAGTGTGTATCTGGCCGAGCATACGTTGATGCGACGTTTGCGAGCGATCAAAGTTTTACCGCGAAATCGAGTCGACGATTCATCCTATCTGGAACGATTTCATCGTGAGGCTCAAGCGACCGCTGCTCTGGATCACCCCAACATTGTTCGAGCTTACGATGTGGATAATCAGGGGCAAACTCATTATCTGGTAATGGAATACGTTTCCGGTCGAGATTTGATGACGGTCGTGAAGGAAGATGGGCCTCTGGATTACCTGCAGGCAGCTAAATATATCTACCAATCTGCTCTGGGTTTGCAGCATGCTCATGGCGCCAACATGGTACATCGCGATATTAAACCCGCAAATCTTCTGGTGGATGAGGCGGATTCGATCAAAATACTCGACATGGGACTGGCACTGATGAATGAAGATCATTCAGAGGTGGCAGGCCTGACCGACAAACATAACGAGAAAGTGTTGGGGACGGCAGACTATCTGGCTCCTGAACAGGCGCTTAATAGCCATGAAATTGATGGGCGGGCTGACATCTATGGTCTCGGTTGCACACTCTACTATTTACTGACCGGTCAACCTCCGTTTCCAGAGGGAACACTTGCTCAGCGTATCGCGCAGCATCAGTCGAAGATGCCAACGGATCTTCGTGAATTCCGACCGGATTGTCCAGAAGTTCTGGGGAGTATCTGTTTCAAGATGTTGCAGAAGAATCCGGAATACCGGTTTCAGACTGCATCGGAATTGGCAAATGCAATGGAACAGTGGTTGCAATCGCAGGGAGTTGATATGGCACCTGTGAAGCAGGACGTCGTTCAACTTCCGTCGCGTGCTGATGCCGGTCAGTCCGCGGAAACTGTGGTGCAGGCGATGCAGGCAGCTGTAGCAGTCGCTAACCGGGGAGCGATTGCCGGCGTGCTATCGTCGATTCAGTTGGCTGGCGAGTATTCTTCTGTGGATGGTATTAGTCAGGTTGTCTCTGAGAACCTCGGGGAATTCGGCAGTAGTCGGATTCAATTGGGTGATGAACCTGGTGAACAGGCGTTTCAAAGCACGTCAAAAAATTTACTGGACACCAGACCCAACAGGTCGCTTGCCAATGATGCCAGTCTATGGAGAACGCTGACGATCGTACTGGGGGGATTGCTGCTGCTGACAGCGTTAGCTGTCGTAGTCGTGTTTTTAACGAGCGATGTGGAACAGGCTGAGTCTGACAACAAATCGCCAGAGCCCCTCAGCTTGTTAGAGGTTCACAGTCAGCAGTACCCTTAAACCAGGGGTGTTTCTGGATTATCAGCGGGTGAATGTTAATAATCAAAGTAGAGGCCAAAGGCCATCCGATAAGCATAGTACTGTTCGAACAGGACTTTTATTTACTAAACAGATGAGAACATTGAAGATGAATTCAGTCGTCAAACCACTCAAAAGCAGGGTTATGTTAAGCCTGTTGCTATTCGTACTTACGCTGAGTCCAGCGTTGGCTCAGGTGACTATTACTCCTGCGATGAGAAAGGCCGAGAATGCACTACGGGTGAAGATTACTCGTGCCGGCAACTGGTTCGCTCAGGGAAAGATTGACGAGTCAGCAGATCTGGTTGTTGAGGTTCAAAAAGAATTTCAGGAGCAGATGAAGGGAGCTGACCAGCAGCAGCTGGCGTTATATTCCAAAGTTTACAACATGCTTAAAAAGGCGCACGCCTTGTTGGAGCTGGAAGGAGTGGAATTGCCAGAATTAGAGAAACCCATGATTGCCAAGCCGATGCCCAAACCGGTTGGCAATCCAGGCAACCCGGGAAACGCTCCGATGACATTGGATGCGGTTCCCGACGGAAAAATCAGTTTTATCAATCATGTGACTCCTGTTCTGATGGCCAAGTGTGGTAATTGTCACGTGCGTCAGGCGCGGGGGATGTTCAGTATGGAGTCTTTCGAGACGCTCATGAAAGGTCCCGATGCCGGTGTAGTGATTTTTGCGAAAGATGCGGCTGGTAGCCGTTTGATTGAAGTGATCGAAGAAGGCGACATGCCTCGCGGTGGACTCAAGATAACGGAGGTGGAACTGGCTGTTTTGAAGAAATGGATTGACGAAGGGGCCGAGTATGACGGGGATGATCCCAAAGCACTGCTGGTCGATTTGAATCCGAACGCCAGTGTGGGAGATCTGCCAGTTGTGAAACCAGTGAAATCGACAGGATCAGAATCGATCAGTTTCAAGAATGATGTGGCTCCGATTCTGCTTGAGAACTGTGCTTCCTGTCACGGTTTTGGCAATCGACCTTCAGGCCGCTTTAATCTGGCGACATACAGTGGACTGTTGCGTGGAGGTGAAAATGGCCCTCCGATTTTACCAGGGAATCCTGATGATAGTTATCTTGTCAAGAAGCTGTTAGGTACCGGAGGTGGTAATCGAATGCCTCGAGGACGTGATCCACTGAATGAGGATCAGATGAAGATCATTACTACCTGGATCCAGGAAGGTGCAACTTTTGATGGGCGGGATTTTAATACCGATATCCGCAGAGTTGTAGCGATTGCCATAGCAGAAAAGAGTACTCACGAGGAACTTTCGGCTTCACGTACTGCTTTGGCGGCGTCCAACTGGAATCTGGCAATGCCCGGGATCAATCATGCGACGGCAGATACCACCAATTTCCATTTGCTCGGTACTCAGACAGAAGCACAGTTGGAAGAATTCGGAACTCAGGCAGAAGCCATCGCCAAGAAGGTCGCGCTGGCACTCAAGTTGCCTGCCGACAAGCCACTGCTCAAGGGGCGGATCACGCTTTACTTCTTCAATGCCAGATATGACTATAGTGAATTCGGCACGATGATCGAAAAGCGATCACTTCCTCCACGATGGAAGGGGCATTTCAAGTTCGATATCGTCGATGCCTATGGCACAGTCCTCATACCTCGTTCAGAAGACTACTCACTTGATGGTTTGCTTGCCGAGCATATTGCCGGCATTCATGCTCGGAGTATCGGAGATGTACCAGCCTGGTTCTCCAATGGTTTGGCGCGAGCAATCGCAGCCAAGGTAGTGAAAGGTGATCCAAGAATTGATGCCTGGAAAGAGGCTGTCAACACGGCCGCCACCAAAGCTGCCAATTCCTCGGATATCGTAACGGGGAAACTGGGGGGAGAAGATGGTGCCCTGCTCTCCTATAGCTATGTGCAATTCCTGATGGGTAACGCAGCTCGTTGGAATGCACTGCTCAAGGCGGTGGGCAACGGAGCGACGTTTAACGACGCTTTTGCAGGTGCCTACGGCGATACGCCCGCGAAGATTTCTGAGATCTGGTGGAAATCCGGATCCTGATTGGTCTGGAATGCTTCAGTTGTGTTTGTTCTCGAAGTTGAGTCCACTCCCGAGTATCTGATTCGGCACCAGGTCATTGCAGATCCTGCTGAGGTTTGCGTGAGCCTGCTGACCGGCGGGGTTTCCAATCGAGTTCTATTAGTCGAGTTTTCAGACCCTGCGCGCGAAAACTGGGTGATTAAACAGGCACGGGATCGATTGGCCGTAGAGCAGGAATGGTTATGCAGTGTCGAACGCGTAATTCGTGAGATGGATACGCTGCGAATCTGTAACGAAGTGATTCAATCCACACAGTCGGTCAGCCCGAATCTTCAGGCCGTTGTTCCGGCAATTCATTTTGAAGATCGCGAGAATTTTGTTTATGCGATGACAGCTGCACCGGCCGATTGCCGTGAATGGAAACGGGACCTGCTCGACGGCTCAGCAGATCCTCAGGTTGCCGAAGCGTGTGGATGGCTGTTGGGAGTGCTGCATTCTGGAAGTTGGAATGCCGACGATGTCCAACAGCGCATCGGTTCAACTGAATTCTTTGATGACTTGCGATTGGACCCGTACTATCGCCAGATTGCCAGAGTTCACCCTGAGTTGCAAGCGCCGGTTGCGAACCTGCTGGAGCTCAATGAGACTCACCGCCACTGTTTGGTACACGGAGATTACAGCCCGAAAAATATACTGGTTAATGACCAGTCTGTCATCCTGTTGGACTTTGAAGTGGGGCATTTTGGAGACCCCGCGTTCGATCTCGGTTTCTTCCTGGCTCATCTGCATATCAAAACGATGATCGCTGGCGAAAAGTTTGACGAGTATGCAAGGTTGATTGACCGGTTCTGGGAAGCCTATGCAAAGGTTATGGCGGGCGTGTTACAGGACGACGAACTGAAAGCTCTCGAGCGACGTGCCTGCTTGAATCTGGGGGGCTGTCTGGTTGCCCGGGTCGATGGAAAGAGCCCCGTGGAGTACCTTACTGGAGAAGAGATCAAGCGGATCGTGCGGCAGGCTGGTTGGGAGATATTGACGTCTCCCCAGGAAGGATTAGCGTCAGTTCGCACACTGATGCTTAACTGAATTGCATGAGACACATCAAGTTATGACAAAAATAAAAAAGATACACGCTCGCGAAGTACTCGATAGCCGCGGGCGGCCGACGGTGGAAGTGGAAATACATGCTCAGGATGGTGCCGTTGAAATTGCCATTGCGCCGTCGGGAGCATCCACAGGCAGTTCCGAGGTACTTGAATTACGAGATGGTAATGCTCGCCGATACGACGGGTTGGGAGTGCTACGAGCTGTGGAGAATGTCAATTCTCTGATTGCGCCGAAACTTTGCGGCCTCGACAGCGGAAATCAGTATGTGTGTGATATGGTTCTCCGTGAACTCGATCCTACGCCTCAAAAGAGCAGGCTTGGAGGTAACGCCACGATTGCTGTCTCTCTGGCGTTAGGACACGTGGCGGCAGCGTCCAGACGTGTTCCTCTTTATGAACATCTACATCACGTGATTCAGGAGGTTGCAGGCAGGCTAGGATTTGACTCGTCGCTTTTCCCTGCCCCGGTGATCCCGTTGCCTGAGACCAACATGATTTCGGGGGGGCTGCATGCTGGCGGAAATCTGGATTTTCAGGATGTGTTGATCGCGCCGGTGGGAGCTGCTGATTATCCGACATGTCTGGAATGGATTGTGCGTGTCTACCGAAGGCTGGGAAAATTACTTCGTGACCGTGGATTTGAAGGTTACCTGGTAGGAGACGAAGGAGGTTACGGTCCTCGTTTAACGTCCAATCGTGACGCGGTTGCCCTGGTGACACAAGCGATCGAATTGGCCGGATTGACACCTGGCGCGGATGTTGCGATTACGCTGGACGTGGCATCTACTCACTTTTACGACGGTGGTAAGTACCATTTGCGTGCCGAACAGGGACGGGAGCTTTCCAGTAGCGAGATGATCGATACGCTCGAGTCCTGGGTGAACGAATTTCCAATTATCTCGATCGAAGATGGCCTGGCAGAAGATGATTGGGATGGATGGCAGGAGCTTCAACGTCGTTTGGGGGATCGAATCATGCTGGTGGGCGATGATCTGTTTACCACCAATCCGGCACGTGTCCGTAAGGGTATTGAGCTTCAGGCCGCCAACAGCGTATTGGTGAAAGCCAATCAGATTGGAACACTTACCGAAACGATCGAAACAATGGCTCTGGGACGACAGGCAGGTTTCAGTCTGGTGGTGTCTGCCCGAAGTGGAGAAACGGAAGATTCGACACTGGCTGATTTGGCGACCGCTGCTGCTGGCGAGCAAATGAAGGTCGGGTCGATTGTTCGTAGTGAGCGTCTGGCTAAATATAATCGGTTGTTGCAGATTGCCGAGCAGGTTTCCGCTTTTCAAAACACGCTTGCCTGAAACGTCTCGTCAGATGGCTGGTACGTCCAGAGCGCAATTCGGTCGTCGGCATCAACAATTTTAATACGTCCAAGAGTTCTCTTCCCTGTTTTCAACTGAAGATGGTAACCCGCTATGACCAGCCAATACTTTTTGTCCATGGACGATTGTACGAGGAAAAACATCTTTCCTGGAGTTGATATTTATACGGCAGCTGGAGAGGCCATGATGCTTTCTCTGGTCAAGTTTGAACCAGGTGCGGTGGTGGAATTACATCAGCATGAACATGAACAATGTGGCATTTTGATCTCGGGTGAACTTACCTTTACCGTAGGCGACCAGACTCGGGTTCTGCAGCCTGGTGAGATGTGGCGTATTCCGGGCAATGTACCTCACACCTGTTTTGCAGGTGCAGAGGGAGTCACAGCAATCGATATCTTTACGCCAATTCGTGAAGATTATCTGTGATTAATTCAGGATTCGACGCTGGTCCTGGACGATGATGTTCGTATAATGCACGCAACGTGTTAATGATTTTATTGAACAACGTTATGAAACAGCATCACACATTTTATTGGTCGTTCTTTTTTACAGGCCCGTGGCAACGCGGGATTGGAGAAGATATGTGCTGATGGTCGATGACCAAACTTAAAAGTAATATTTTTCAATCCCGGCTTATCAAGTCGGGTTTTTTTATGGAATTCGAGGCCTGCCTGGACATCCAGCAGGTCGATCACTCAAGGAATTAATACAGGGAAACAAAGTCATGATCGTCGTTATGAAAAATGGTGCCAGCTCAGAAGAAATTGCTGCGACCGTTGAACGCATCAAGGCACTCGGTCTGAAAGCTCACGTTATCCAGGGAAGCGAACGTACCGTGGTTGCTGCGATCGGAGAAAAGCGGGAAGAAATGAAAGAGGCACTGGAAGCTGGTGAGGGTGTGGAGAATGTTATGCCAATTCTAGCGCCCTACAAAGTAGCCAGTTTGGAAGTGAAGCCTGAACCGACAGTCGTAACGGCCGGTAGCCTGTCCGTGGGAGGGAATCAGGTTGGCGTTATTGGTGGTCCCTGCAGTGTGGAATCAGAAGAACAGTTAATGACGTCAGCCCGCGCAGTGAAGGCAGCTGGGGCAACCGCTTTGCGTGGAGGTGCATTTAAACCACGAACCAGTCCTTACAGCTTTCAGGGAATGAAAGAAGAGGGATTGAAATTGCTGGCGGCTGCGCGGGACGAAACCGGATTGGCAGTGGTCACTGAAGTGCTGGCCACTGACGATGTGGATTTGGTGGCCAACTATGCTGATGTCCTCCAGATTGGTGCTCGCAATATGCAGAACTACCGCTTACTGGAGGCAGTGGGTAATACGGATCGTGCTGTCATGCTGAAACGTGGAGCTTCGGCAACGATGGATGAGTTTCTACTGGCGGCCGAGTATATCTTGAACGAAGGGAATCCCAACGTGATGCTGTGTGAGCGTGGCATCCGTACCTTTGAATCCCATACCCGGTTTACGCTTCCTCTGGCATCGGTGACGTACTTGCATCATAAGACGCACTTGCCAGTGGTCATTGATCCCAGTCACGGGACGGGTCACGCTTATATGGTACCGGACATGGCTGTTGCCGCAGTGGCAGCAGGGGCAGACGGTTTGATTATTGAAATGCACCCGAACCCGCCGGAAGCGATGAGCGACGGTTATCAGTCGCTGACCCCGGAGCAATTTGCGACGACACTTGAGCGATGCAGGGTTGTGGCCGAGGCGATTGGAAAGTCGATTTAGACGTCGTCTATCAGTGAACCATTTTCCACGACACGAATGGGGCGTCCGATACTACTCATGTTTTCATGGAAGGCATCGATGCCCAGTTTGTCGTAAATGGTCGTGAGCAAATCGGGGACAGAAGTCTTTCTGTCTACGATGTCTTCGCCGCCAGAATCAGTTGCACCAATAACCTGTCCTCCGGAGACTCCACATCCGGCCAGAGCCAGGCTGTAGGCGCGGGGGTAATGGTCCCGACCGCCGCGACCGTTGATCCGTGGCGTGCGGCCAAATTCGCCCATCCAGATAACTAATGTTGTCTCCAGCAGGCCTCTTTCTTTTAAGTCGGCGAGTAACCGCGCATAGGGCCGATCCACTTCACCGCAAAGCGTCGTCGTCCGCTCGTAATTGTCAAAATGGGTGTCCCAATTATTTGACGAGACTTCAACAAAGGTCACGCCAGATTCAACCAGTCGTCGTGCCATCAGGCAACCAGCGGCAAAATCACTCGTGCCGTAAGATTCACGGTTGGCGACCGACTCCTGCTCGAAGTCGAATGCTTCCATTAAAGGGCTGGTAATCATCTGGGCAGCTTTGTCGTAGATTTTTCGATTGGCACGTGTCCAGTGCTCCGCTCCTTGACGCATGCTGTCCTCTTCCAGTTTCCCCAGGAGACCCATGCGTCGTGAAAAGCGATTTTCAGTCGTCTGGATTAAAGTGTTTGCAGGTGGCTGGTTGGGGTTACTAATTGAGAAAGGTGCATGTTCGACACCCAATAGACCGGCACCAATCAGGTTGCGATTTCCACCGATGCGGATGAAGGCAGGTAAATCGGTATCTAAATTGGCGATGTGATGTGAAACATGTGCCCCGATCGTTGGGTGTTTGATACTGGCCGACGGTAAATAGCCAGTTTGGGCCCAATAGGTAGCCCGTGGATGACTTCCCTCAGGGCCGTGCATTGCTCGAAGCAGACAAATGTCCTGCATGACTTTAGCTGTTTCTGGTAATCGATCGCTGATGTGTACTCCTGTCACAGCCGTCTGTGTGGATCCGGCTTCTCCGGAATTAGCTGAAGCCGGTTTGGGGTCCCATGTGTCGAGATGGCTGGGACCTCCTCCCATCCAGAGCAAAATACAGGAAGTCTTTTGGGAACGCATCGTAGCCGCTTGAGAGGCGATATTTGCCTGCCAGGCACTTACAGCCATAGCTCCCACTGCCGAGCGCTGGATCATTTGACGGCGATTGAATTTACTTTTCGTCATGAGATTAAACCTCGATGTAACGGATTTTGGCCCTGGAGACAGGTTGCGAATTAATTCCGCGTTTTGAATTCAGAGGAGTTGATCAGTGCCCAGAGTATGTCTTCAAATGCTTCGGCCCGATTGCCGACCTGCTGGATGTACTGCTGATTGGTTGCAAGTTCTTTACGGTTTGGTCGACGCGATAGTGTCTTCAGGTATAACTCCTGAATGGCCTGACGGTCGCTATCGACTTCGGAGAGCAAGTTGCCCAGCATCGAGCCGGGGCGAGCAGTGATCTGCCTCGCCAGAATCTGAGAATTCATCATGAGCAATGCCTGAGGAATTGTGCCAGAAATTTCTTCGCGCAAATTGTTGGGGTCATAACCGAAGGCCTGATTAAACTGGCGACGAACGAGCTGTTCTGCTCGGTCAGGCATCTCCGGGAACTGTAGCGAGTTCATTAAAGCGTCGAAGAGTTGATCAGAACGTAGCGGTTGGACGGCATTAGCCTGAAATGGTAGTCGATCATAGGGACGCCTGTTGCGGCTTTCCAGTTGATAGTGCTGAGTGGAGACGATGGTTGCGAGCAACCATTTCATGTTATATCCAGATTCGGTAAACTTGGTGGCCAGGTAATTAAACGCCTCTGGTGCGATCGCTTCCCGGTCCGGTCCCATGTCATCCACCGGTTCATGAAAGCCTTCCCCAACTAATTCAGCCCAGACGCGGTTTACCGTAGCTTTGGCGAACCAGGGGTTGTCAGTTGAGGTTACCCAGTCGGCCAACGCATTTCGCCGATCGCTGTCGGTAGTACCAAGAGGCAAACTCTGATCGTTTATGAAAAACTTTGGTGCGACTTCGGGACCCGGATTGGCAGGATTTTCAAAGTTGGGCATGCGATGCTCTAATGTTCCGATGAAACGATTGTTACTGGAGCGAGGTTGGAAACGAATTTGATCCACGGCATACACCAGAAACGTCCGTGGATCCCTTTGAGGTCGGACTGCAACGCGAGGGAAGAAGGCGGCCAGTTCATGAAATTGCTCCTGTTTCCAGCGGTCAGTCGGATGGTCATGGCATTGAGCACATTGAATCTGAATTCCCAGAAAGATTCTGGAGATCTCGGAAACCGTTTCTTCGGGACGGCCCTGCTGGGCGGCGATTAAGGCGGTGCGACCATCTTCGCGGATGTCGCCGGAGGCCGTAATTAAATCGGTAGCAATCTGGTCCCAGGGAGTATTACTATTAAGTGCATTGCTGAAGTACTCTTCGGCCGCCGACGCTCCTAATAGAATTTGATCATTGCTTCGCCGGTAATAGATGACATCGCGCCAAAAGCGTCCCCAGTTCGTACCATAGTCGGCGTCCTGTAATAGAACTTCGGCGACTTTGGTGCGTTTTTCGGGATGGGTTTCAAGGTTAAAAACCAGAATATCGTCGAACGACGGAGTTTTTCCCGTCAGATCCAGAAACAGGCGTCGGAGATACGTCTCATCATTACAGACGTTCACAGATGACGGTTGTGTTTGACTGTCGATTAATCGATCTACTTCGGCCGCCACTTCCAATACAGCTTGTCCATTGGCTGGAACTGAATTGAGAATGTTCACCAGGGCAAATGTGAGAACGAAGGTAAGTGTTCGATTGAGTAGCGAAATATTCATGAAGAGTACTTTGTTGTCTGAGCCCCAAACATTTTCATTTAACACAGATGATGAATCGGGGTTTCGCTAAAACTTTCGTGAGAAACCGATATAATTTGTTAGCGAGCGAAACATTGTGATCAATGCAGGCGTTTAATATCCATGTCAGCCTGAATAATAATTTTCGGTGGTCTATGAAAAATCAATTAATCGTCCTCACAATGGTATTTGGTCTTATTTGCTCTGGTGACTTATTCGCTCAGCGTCAACAAGCACCGCCCACCGCACAGCAACGTATGGCGAGATACCGTCAACTGTTGCAGCGATTTGATGTGAATAAAAATGGCCGACTGGATCCGGAGGAGCGAGCAGCAATCCAACGTTTCCAGGCTCAGCGAAATGGTGGTAATACTCCGCAGCGTCCTCCAATACGCCCCAATCAAACTGGGCAGAGTCTTCAACAACGCTCTGATAATCCACAGCGCAGAAACGGCATGCAGTTCCTGCCTCGGAAACGTGAAAGCAAACTCGATAAATCCGCGTTGTTACGTCACTTTGACACAAATGGGGATGGGCAATTAGGTGCCGAAGAACGAGCAGCAGCGATTGAGGCGATGCAAAATTAACTTGCCCTCATTTCAGTTGTCTGGCCACCAGGCGGTGGATCACAGCCGGAGCAGAGAGTGCCAGTCGACCGTCGGGCAACGATTCAATGAGCCGGATATCCAATTCTTTTTGATCCTCTTGCTCGGCAGTGGCTAATTGGTCGAGTGTTTTTACCAGAGCATCGCGGCGTGTAACTGGCATTTTGCTGAGGTCATATAGTCCAATCTGGTTCGCTACCAGCGCATGTTCTGTCGTTGTGATTTCCAGCACTCCGTTGGTTCGCGCAATATACGACAATCCGTTTTTTGTTAATGTCTGATCGAGACATTCCAGCAGTGGTTCCCCCTCGGTCGCCACATTGACCTGACTTTTCGGAGTCCAGCCCGATTGCCAGATATTTTTCCAGTTGGCCTGGAAACGAAGTTCTGAGTTGGAGTTGAGGTATATCAAAACCTGCAACAGAGGAGCACCGTCAGCAAAGTTCATGGTGTAGGGCTTTTGGTACTGAGGCCAGGCTGCCGATTCATGTGACCCCGCTGTGGCATCAGTATCCGCCAGTCGCGTCAATAACTGCTTTACCCGGTCATGCATCCGGTTGGTGGCTGAGACCTCCACATGGAAAATCTCAGCATTATCTTCGTCCACTACGGGTTTAGCGATTTTTGTGTCGGGTTGTGCCAGTAATGTATTGAGTATCTGGCTTAATTGCTCAGCTGCCTGCTTGTCACGGGCAACATTCATTTGCTCGCGTTTGTAGACCGATGTTGTGATGGCGGGGTCCGTATGGGATTGTGCCAGGATGGTCACGTGACCATCTTCGATCTGGTGTGTCAACTGAAGGCTGGTTAGTACCGCTGTCAGGATCTGTTCGATGGTCTGATTCTCGGAGGTGTGCTGGACTCCCACCGCATAACTCTGCTGGATCAGTTCCAGCGACTCCAGATCAAATGTAAAAGGGATGTTCCCCAGTGTTCCTAGGAACTCAAGAAACTGATTGAGTGGGACGGGGTTGGCGATATCTATTTGAGACACCGTAAAGTTTAATCCGCGTTCAATATTGACTGGTGCCGCCGGTTGGCGGGGCGACTCGGCGTTTGCCATGGGCAACTTGACCACCGGAGCGGCATTGTCGATCGTAATTGGCGCATTACTCAGAAATGGAGCAACATTATCGATCACCGAATCCAGATCCTTGGACATGTCGTCCGTGGCGGACTTGTCTGGCGTTTGTGGTGTCAGTCCTGCGGGACCGACAGGTAGTTTATCCGTCGAATCCATTGGGTCTTTTGGGGCATTTTCCTGAGGCTCGGAAGGATCAGCGGTTTCTTCCATGGGATCCACAGCGTCCGGCGGGGTTTCATTCGAGGACTCTTCCTCTGGTGGCACGTTCACCTGTTCGGTTGGCTCTTCCTCCGAGTCTGGCTCGCTGTCGAGCTCTACCAAATCATTTTCGTCACCGGGTTGTGTCACTGCGTCCTGCTCAGCAAGCGGGTCGTCGTCTGCCTGGTTAGAAGTGAGTTCTCCGGATTGCTTGTCACCAGTCAGGCTGAAGCTGATGATGACGGTGATGAGAACAAGTGCGGTAATGCCGGCGAACGCAATCAGCAGTTTCTTTTGTTTTGCCTTTGACGCGGAATCTACCCAAAGTGCAGGTTGCTCTGAAGAAGGACTCTCCTGCTCGACGGCTGTATCCTCTGGAGAATCTTCAGCGGCGCTAGCCGGGGAATCAGCAACTGCATCATCATCTGGTAATTCTGAGGTGGATGACTGATAACCGAAATCTTCGACGGTATGCTGAGGAGCTTGTTGCGATGGCTGACTGTCACCAATCTGTGCGAGTGGGTTTGTTGTCTGCGTTGTTACTTCGCCAGTCTGAGTAGCTGTTGGTTCAGCAGGAATTTGCACCATGCTACTGCATTTGGGACAGGCAAGGATCTGTCCCAGCAAAGCAGGTTTACTTACCGTCAGTTTGGACTTGCAGGTTACGCAATTGATTGAAAAGGGCTGCATGGCTTCCCCTTCAGGTAAATCAAGACATGAGGAACAAATTAAGCTCGTTAGTTACGCTGGTCTTCGTTAACTATTCTACGAAAACAGACGGAAGAGTATATTGTTTACTTTCGGCAGCCTTGCGTGTTGTCACGAGGATAATCTTGTTTCCTGCCTTTAATGGGTCATCGGTAATCAACCAGATAAGTTTTTGATCGGTCTCGGTCGGGGATTTAACTGTGGTGACCGGATTGGCTTTCATAACAATTCCGGTCAGGATTTCTGAAAGCGATTTGTCCTTCATGACGAAATCCCGGATTGCCTGATTGCGGGTAATTCCTTCTTCCATGAGATCATTCCCGTCGATTTTTATATCGAATTCAAAAGGCGGGTTTTTAACTGAATTGCGGACATCCATCACGATGTCGGCAATGGCCAGATTGAGATCCTGTTGAGGAATGTCGACGGACATGGGGACTTGTAACAATTCTTCAATCGTCTGCGGAACAGTCGTGGTAGTGGGATTTCCAGCTACAGCTACGGCACCAGGGGTGGAGGCGAGGCTCAATTCACTGGCCAGGAGGATGTTCGGAGCAGCTTCGATAGGCATCGCGATATTGAGAACTGGAGTCTGATCTTCTACTTGAATACGTGTTTGCGAGTGCAGGAAGCGAATCATTCCTGGGAATCTGAAAGAGAGCGCTCGCCAATGTTTGGATGGATTAATTTCGACCATGTAGTTCTCAATCTTATTTGGGATCTCGTTCATTCGATCCCGCATTTGAGTAATGAGTTCCCGTTTGTCCAGCGTCAGGCCGGCAGACAACCGCGCTTCGGCATAGAACACGTCGTCAAAGTGAAAGCTGACGAGCATTGCTTCAAGTCCTTCGCCCAGCAACCACTGCAAGGGTTCGCGGACCTTCTTGGAATCTCCAAAGTAAAACGTATTTCCATCGCGAAATAACGTGGTAAAGAGAAAGCTCGGAGCCATCAGGATATTGATATGCCGCTGATTGTCAGACTGCTTCAACAACTGGGTCATCGTACGTCGTAGAAGCGGAGCTTTGCCCTGCCATTGCAGAGTTTCCTGGATGGCGGCTGGCGGACCAAAGACGAGTACTCCGTCCTGTTCAGGGATGAGAGCTTTATATTGCCCAACCTGAAAGATCAGCCCGTCGTCGGTCTGTTCGGAATCGGGATCGCCCAGCAGGCCGCTCCGAGCACCCTGATCAAGCGAATCGGTCAAATGCACGACGATACTTGGCGCAACCTCCTGCCCCTGTTCATCTTCCAGCCAGCTGAGTATGAGTCGGTCGACTTTATCGAGCGCGACGCCGGTCTCTGTTTCGAAGGAAGATATGATGGAAGATAGTTCAGGGCCGAACGCCTGCAGCACCGAGGAACCATGTTCGGTGGCCAGCAGATCTGCCACTTCGATTGTGATAAATACCTGAGCACCAGGAGGGGTCCAGGTCAAATCGATCGGCTCTCCGTTGGTGGGAGATTGCCAGAGTGTTTCTCCGTCGTCCTCCACCAGCACCACACCCTGGTCGTCGGATGGCTGGTTTGTTTCCGTGTTGTTATCGTCCGATGACGACGTTCCCCCTCCGTTGCTTCCATTGGTCTGTTCGGAGTCGCCAGAAGTCTCGGGGTCAGTCTGAGCGACTTCGTTGGAATTATTCCCATTATTTGTCTGTTGTTCACCCTGGTCATCGATCGAGGTGTTATTCAGAAGTACGAAGACCATGATAATAACCAGCACACCAGCTCCCATGCCTCCCCAGAGTATTGGGTTTGCCCAGGGCGATTTCCGCTTCCGCCGGCCACGTCGTCGTGATGTGCGAGTTGTACTGGTGATCGGTTTTCTGCTCTCCGACGAGGTTGAAGCTGGAGTGACGAGTGTCGTTTCGGAGCTATCCGTTCCGTCATCTGCCTGCTCGGCTTGCGGAGTTTCCTGGGATGCGCCTTGTGGACGTGTTACAGGTGGCGGTAAGGGGCCGATGTTGAGAATGGCACTTTCGGTCGTCAAGGCTGCTTCATAATCGATCAGCGAATCGTCCGTTTCGGCTGGCGTTGCCTGTTGCTTTAAATTGTCGGGGACAAGCAGTCCGAGTTTGTCGGCCACTTCCCGAGCGGTTTGGAAACGCGTGCCCGGGTTCTTTGCCATGAGGTAGTTTAGAAATTGGCTCACATTGTTTTCCACTCCGAACGGAGCCAAGTCATCAATCGGGTCATTGGCATGCCGATTCAGCTTTTCATGAATTGCTCCGCCGGGAAATGGCACCATGCCAGTCAGCATCTGGAACAGGATACTACCCAGGCTATAGATGTCTGACTGTACATTGGGCACGAAGCCTGGCAGCAGCCATTCAGGTCCCATGTAATCCGCTGCCTTGACAAGTTGTGGATTGGCTTCGTCAGCCGGCAGGTTCAGAGGTTTTATGAGCTGTTCTGCAGGTAACAGAAGTTTCACGTGGAATTGGTCGTCCACCCAAATCTGGCTGGGCGAGAGCGTACCTGCGATCTGATTGCACTGATGCAGATGCGCCAGCGCTCCAGCAACCTGCCAGGCGATAAAACAGGCTGTGGTATTATCGAGTCTGGAAGTGGAGCGTAGTTTTTCTTCGAGTGAGACAAAACTGCCAGAGTGAATACCAGGGTCTTCCAGGACGAGATAGCGAAACGACGTCTGATCGACCAGATCGTATACTCGCCAGACATTCGTGTCCTTGATCGACGCAGTCGCTTTGGCTCGTTCAGTGATCTGCGCCCAAACCGCTGGATTTTTGTATTCGTCTCCGCTCAAGAAATGCAGTAGGACCGGATGTTGAGTATCGATATGCTGGGCCTGAAACCAGCTTTCCAGTGGGCCATCGGTAATTCTGTTTTGCACTCGGTAGCGACCAAAATCGAAGGGCCCGCGGCGACCTTTCAGCAGCACGGTTGCCTGGTACTTCGTTAACTGGCCGTTCTGGATGAGCCAGGCAGCGATGTTCTTTGGTTGATCGAGTTCCGGATTTTCCAGAACCAGTTTTGCGTGCTGTTTGCGCAGTTCGACACACTCCTGATTACTCAGCAGATCACTCTCTTTCAGGTTGAGCCAAAAGTCAGATGCCGTTGTCATGTTACTAATACTGAGCTCCGGTGCTGGAAAGCACTCGCGTTCCTTCCAGTACTTCCTTAACAGTGTCTTGAATTATTTCACAGGCGGTTTCCGTCTGGTCTGCTGAAACATCGAGATGGGTTACCAGACGGATGCGTTGGGGACCTAATGCTAAACAACGAACTCCCTTCATATCCAGTTCACCTGCCAACGCAGCCGCTGTACCGACCTCGGGGTCAACATCCATCATGACGATGTTGGTGTCGACCGGACCCGGGAGTGATAATCCGTCGGTTGCTCTGACAGCATCAGCCAGCTTCTGTGCGTTCTCGTGATCTTCGCTCATCCGCTGCACGTGATGTTGCAACCCGAATAACGCTCCGGCTGCGATGACACCGGCCTGTCGCATTCCGCCGCCAAATGCTTTACGATGCCGGCGGGCGAGGTACATCTGTTCTTTCGTTCCACAAAGTGCAGAGCCTACTGGTGCCCCGAGTCCTTTGCTGAAGCAGATTGAGACCGTATCAAAGTGGCTGGCCCATTGTTTTGCCGAAATGCCCGTCGCGGCGACGGCATTAAATAAGCGAGCACCATCGAGGTGAGTTTGAAGCCCGTTTTCGTGAGCCCACTGGCAGATCTTCTCGACATTGTCGTATGGCTGAATGCGACCTCCTCCCCGATTGTGTGTATTCTCCAGGCAGAGGAGTCGGGTAATGGCAAAATGTTCATTGTCGGCTTTGACCATGCCATGTAGCTGTTCGGGTTCCAGGATGCCCTGGTCACCTGTTATCAGCGACGGAGCGAGCCCGCTGAGCGAAGCAAAAGCGCCCTGTTCATAGTTGTAGATGTGGCATCCCGATTCACAAATAAATTCATCACCGGGACGACAATGAACACGCAGACCGATCTGGTTGGTCATGGTTCCGGACGGCATGAAGATGGCATCTTCTTTCCCCGTCATTTCAGCAATCAGATCCTGTAAAGCGCCGACGGTTGGGTCGACATCGATGACATCATCGTCGACATCACAGTTGGCGATGAAGTCTCTCATCGCTGCAGAAGGTTTGGTGACGGTGTCGCTGCGGAGATCGATAGGCATGGTCATAAGTACTCTGGTTGTCAATGTTCCCTGAGGACAAGTTGTCAAACCACCGCTATAGTAGGCCTGACAATGAATGGGTCAAGTTACATTATGAAGGCCTGCCAAGCCTGAGGGAATTACCTGGGAGTGGATTAAGTGTGATTATGTGAAAAATCAGAGCAGGCGGAGTACGGAAAGATACGTTCCAGACAGGACTCTGCCTCGCCACAGTGGAATTGCGGGGTTATCAAATCAACACTCTGTGACCACAATGAAGAATTACAGAATAGATTCCCAGCGACGCGGGAAAACTGGTCATGACTGAACCTTCCCTTACCATTCAACGCATCGATACCAGGCGTGACAATGTTCACGAGGCACTGGCCGCTTTGCGCGAAAAACTTTCGCCTCGGGGAAATATTGTGAGTGAAGCGGGGCGTCAGCGTACCATCGACGTGTTCGGTGAACCTCTGACGCCGCAGCAGGTTGTCGAACGTATTTGTGGCGAAGTCCGCGAGGACGGGCTGGATGCGGTTTTGAAATACAATCGATTGCTTGATGGTGCAGAGCTGACGGCAGAAACGCTGCGCGTAAGCTCACAGGAATTGGCAGCAGCTCACCAGACTGCTGACCCGGCGTTTCTGGCAACGATCCGCAGAATTCGTGATAACATCATGGAGTTTCAAACAGCGATTCTCCATCAGGAATCCGGGATTGAACGTCCTTCCGGAGTCAAATTGACTCAGCGATACACGCCGATGAAGCGGGCTGGACTTTGCATTCCAGGCGGAGCGGCGGCCTACCCTTCCACGGTTCTGATGACTGCTGTGCCAGCGTTAGCTGCCGGAGTAGATGAAATCGCGGTGATGGCTCCGCCGACAGAATTTGGCTCGAACAATCCAGACTTACTGGCAACCTGTCACGAGATTGGAATTCGGGAGGTTTACCGCATGGGAGGAGCTCATGGGGTTGCCGCCCTGGCCTACGGTCTGGAGAACCTTGAACAGGTCGATATCGTTGTGGGGCCTGGGAATCTGTTTGTTGCCTTGGCAAAAAAACTTGTTTATGGGCAGGTCGCCATTGACTCGATCGCGGGGCCAAGTGAGGTCGTTGTGATCGCTGATGAATCAACTCGTGCAGACTACACAGCAGCCGATCTGCTGGCTCAAGCAGAACATGCTCCTGGTGCCAGCATCCTGGTAACCTGGTCGGAAGCGGTGCTGGAAAAAACAGCCTCGGAGCTGGAACGTCAAGTGGCAAGTCTCAGTCGCGAGAATTTGACTCGGCAAAGCCTGGAAGACTTTGGCGCCCTGATTCTCGTGAAGGATCCGGACGAAGCGGTTGAAATCACCAATTCCATCTGTCCGGAACACCTGCATCTGGCCATGGAGAACCCGTATGATTTGCAGCAGCGACTGACAACTGCTGGCGCTACGTTCCTGGGAAATTACACGCCAGTTGCTGTGGGAGATTACGTTGCTGGTCCCAGTCATACGTTGCCCACTGCCGGTACAGCTCGTTGGGCCTCTGGACTTTGTTCAAACGACTTCCTTCGTTCCAGCAGCGTGCTGGAGTACACGCGTGATGCCCTGCTGGAGGTTTCCGGAGATGTCCAGCGAATGGCGGACAAGGAAGGTCTTACCGCTCACCGCGCCAGTGTCGATATTCGTGTTGAAGGCTAAGGTGAATCTTCCGGGAATTAGATGCTATGACATTTGTAAGAGACAATATTTCGCGATTGGCTGGGTATGTGCCTGGTGAGCAGCCACAGGCTGGCAAGTTTATCAAGCTCAATACCAATGAGAATCCCTACCCACCGTCAGCTAAAGTGATTGACGCTGTGCAGGTGGCGGCTCAGAAACTGGACCGTTACCCGGACCCGGTCTCCACCGCGTTTCGCATGGCGGCAGCAGAAGTGCTCAATGTGGATCCGGAATGGATCGTCTGCGGAAATGGTAGTGACGATATTCTCACTATTCTCACACGGACTTTTGTCGATCAGGGAGATCTGATTCGCTTGCCCGACCCCAGCTATATCCTTTATCGAACTCTGGCTGAGATACAAGGCGCCGACTATGAAGAGGTGCGTTTTCAAGAGGACTGGTCCTTACCCGAGTCTTTCTCGGCACCAGATCCCCGACTCAAACTGGTCTTTCTGCCAAACCCTAACAGTCCCACCGGGACGATGGTGAACCAGCAGGAAATATTGGAATTGGCGGATCGATTGCCCTGCCCGATTCTGATTGACGAAGCCTATGTGGACTTTGCTGAATTCAATTGTATCGATCTGGTGAAGCAGAATGAGAAGATCATGGTGTCGCGGACGCTGAGCAAATCCTACGGACTGGCGGGATTGCGGTTCGGTTTTCTGGTGGCTCAGCCAAGCATGGTGGAACAGTTGTTGAAGGTGAAAGATTCGTACAACTGTGATTCGCTGTCAATTGCTGGTGCGACGGCAGCCATTTCAGATCAGGCCTGGTTGCAGGACAATGTAGCCAAAATCCGTTCGACTCGCCAAATGCTGCAGGAAAAACTGTCACAATTGGGATTTGAAGTAATACCGTCACAAGCCAACTTTGTATGGTGTTCGCACTCGACAGTGGAAGTGAAGCCAATTTATGAGTATCTCAAAGAGAACCGTATCCTGGTACGGTACATGAGCTATCCTAACTGGAAGGAAGGTCTCCGAATCAGCGTGGGTACGGATGACCAGATAAATGCTTGTTTGAGTTTAATTCAAAGTAAGGTGTAACTGATGGCTCGTACGGCTGATATTGATCGTAAGACTGCCGAAACCGACATTCAGCTTTCAATCAATCTGGATGGTAGTGGTCAATCGGATATCCAGACTGGAGTTGGATTCTTCGACCATATGCTGGAGCTGTTTGCTAAACACGCAGTGATTGACCTTACGGTCCGAGCCAGTGGTGACCTGCATGTCGATCAGCACCATACCGTAGAAGATACCGGTATCTGTCTCGGCCAAGCCGTGAAAGCTGCTTTAGGTGACAAGGCGGGTATCCGACGATATGGCCACTTTACTCTGCCCATGGAAGAGACGCTGGTGAACGTCGCGATTGACTTGAGTGGTCGTTACTACATGGTGTTTAATGCCGAGTTTCCCAGCTCTAAAATAGGTGACTTTGACAGTGAGTTGGTCGAAGACTTCTGGCAGGCCTTTGCCGCCAATGTGCTTGGTAACTACCACGTCAACGTACACTATGGCCGTAACAGCCATCACATCAGTGAAGGTATATTCAAGGCAACTGCCCGAGCATTTCGCATGGCAATCGAAGCGGATCCTCGTATCGAAGGAGTCATTCCCTCGACCAAGGGAACGTTGTAGATACCAATCTTCAGCAGGACAATATCAGGAGCTGAGTACGCAGAAGTACTCAGCTCTTTTTTTGTCCACAAACCAGAGCATAACTTCCGCTGCCTGGCTGTCTGGCTGCCTGCATATGACCCTCTGCCGAGCCCTGCGTTTCAGCGGCCTGGTGAGCTATGTTAATCGATTTCCTGTTCCAGATATCGAGCTAACTGGTGGAAGTCACTGTCCGTTTTGATGTAGCGAACGACAGTCACCAGGTTTTCTGGATCAACGAGTTCTTCGAATGGGACATACCGCAGGTCGAACTGGTTCTTGACACTGACCATTACACCATTGAGGCCTTCTTCGACCAACGCTCGGAATGCTCCCACTCCCAGTTGGCTTCCCAGTATCACGTCAAAAGCGGTTGGCTGAGTGCAACGAGATTCGTATCCCAGCTGTAACCCATTCATCTTGCGAGTTTTACCGGTGGCAGCTTCATAGGCATCACTCAAGTGTTCTGTCAGAACCTGACAGAGATTGACCTGGGATATCGCCAGGTGTCCGTGATCATCGAATGGAACACCTTCCAGATAGCTCTGCGGCAAATATTCGGCCAGGCCTTCTGCGACAACAATAACGCCATATTCTTTGCCCATTTCCTCTCGCTTGATCATGGTACGGACAGCCCGATCCATGAGTTTGTCCATGTTCATGATTTTGCGAGTTTCTTCCTCGCCTGTCTTAGGATTGGTCACCGTTTCTTCAGCTGCATAGTCACCTTCGACGTCTTCCACACTGATGGCCAGGCAGGCTTCACCGGAAATGGCCGCTCCGTATGCCAGCCAGCCAGCACTTCGTCCCATGGCTTCACAAAGGAAGTAAGCTCGGCCAGCAGCTGCGTCATACATCAAATTACGAATTTCTGTGGCCAGGAAATCAACGGCCGAGAAGTACCCGAATGTGAAATCGATGCCCATGTAGTCGTTGTCGATGGTTTTGGGCAGGTGCACGACCGGCATTTTCCTGGCATCGTCGCCCAGCGTATCCTGAAACAGTTTGAATTTGTTCGCTGTCTTCAGTGTGTCATCGCCGCCGATGGAGATGAAGGCGTCTACGTCGAGTGAACGTAGTGCATTGTAGGTACGCAGCATGGGAGCAGTTCGCTCGGGCTCTTTCAGGTGCTGCGGGTCCGTGATTTTTTTCCCGGGGTTGGCTCGGGCTGTTCCGATGATAATTCCGGGTGTCGTACGAGCTCGTTCCAGGCAATCCTCACCGAGAATGACGTAGTCTTTCCCTTCTTCAAGCGGAGTGCTACCGTCATATTCCTGTAGTGACGAGTAGCCATGGCGAATACCGATCACTTCCGTACCACCGCGAGTGAAGGCAATTGCGGCAGCTCCGATGACCGAGTTGGCTGCTGGGGCGGGCCCACCAGAAAACAGAATGGCGACTCGTTTAATAGGGTTTTCAGAAGTTTTGGGTCTTGCCAGAGGATCGCTCATGACTCAAAGGGCTCCAGAGTTAATGGATGCGTGAAGATTGTCAGCAAACCATCAGTTTAAGCTGAGCAGGGAAAATCGAAAACCACCGCCCTCAAAAAACAGAAGCGGCATCGCTGCAGATAGGGGCTCGACGCCGATTGCGCCGATGGCCAGGTGAATGTTTTTGATTTCTAGAAAGTGCGTTCGACAAATTTGGTGTCGATCGTTCCGGCAATGAAGTCCGGGTGGGTCAGGACTTTCTTGTGAAACGGTGCTGTGGTCTGGATACCTTCCACCTGCAGCTCGTCGAGACACCGGAGCATGGTAGCAATTGCTTCTTCTCTGGTTGGTCGATGCACAATCAGCTTGGCGATCATGGAGTCATAATAGGGTGGCACGGTGTAGCCAGCATGAATATGCGATTCCCATCGGACTCCCAGTCCACCAGGAATCACCAAGTGCTCGATTTTGCCCGGACAGGGTTGGAAATTCTTATCAGGGTTTTCCGCATTGATACGACACTCGATTGCATGTCCGTCACATTTGATATCTTCCTGACGGAATGGAAGTTCTTCCCCAGCAGCGACGATGATCTGAGATTTGATCAGGTCGATGCCGGTGATCAGTTCAGAAACTGGGTGTTCGACTTGAATACGGGCATTGACTTCGATGAAGTAGAAATTGTTGTCTTTATCTACAATGAACTCGACCGTAGCTGCATTAAAGTAATTTGCCTCACGGATCATTCGCACCGCAGCGTCACAAATAGCCGTGCGAGTTTCGATGGGCAGATTTGTTGCCGGTGATTCTTCGATCAGTTTCTGGTGCCGACGTTGTGTAGAACAATCACGTTCCCAGAGGTGGACGACGTTTCCGTGCTGGTCTGCGATCACCTGTACTTCCACGTGACGTGGGCTGCCAACGTATTTTTCGATATAAATTCCTGGATTGCCGAAGGCAGCAGCCGCTTCCTGTTGAGCTGCTTGCAGTGCGTTTTCCAATTCAGCTTCGGTTTCGGCAACGCGCATTCCCTTTCCACCGCCTCCGGCGGTTGCTTTAATCAGCACAGGAAAGCCGATTTCGGCGGCCACCTTACGGGCTTGTGCGACATCTTCGATCAGGCCGTCCGAACCTGGAACAACGGGTACATCAGCCGCAATGGCCATTTTACGAGCGGTGTTCTTGTCCCCCAACTTTTCCATGGATTCGGGAAGTGGGCCAATAAAGTCGATTTCGCAGTTGCGGCAGACGTCATTGAAATGAGCGTTTTCCGAAAGGAACCCATATCCCGGGTGAATGGCGTCTGCATTACCAACTTCGGCAGCACTTATTACTCGGTCAATCTTGAGATAACTTTCATTGGAACGAACGCCACCTACACAGTAGGCTTCGTCAGCCAGATCCAGGTAAGCAGAGCCTCGGTCACCTTCACTGAAAATGGCAATCGTTTCGATGCCCATCTCTTTGCAGGCCCGGATGATGCGAAGTGCGATTTCACCTCGGTTTGCGACTAGAATGCGTTTGTACATGGGTCGTGAAATCTGTTATCTGAAGAATGGTGTTGGAGACAGCTGGGAAACATCCGTTTGACGTTAGCCACGTGTATCCACTTTGAACATCGGTTTACCAAAGTCTACCGGATCCTGATCGTTGACCAGCACGGCTACGATCTTGCCGCTGACTTCTGCCTGGATCTCATTGAAAACTTTCATCGCTTCCACGATACAGACGGTGGTGTCCTTGCCCACACTGTCTCCCACTTTGACAAATGGTGGGGCATCCGGTTTACCGGATGCATAAAAAGTACCAACCATAGGGCTGTTGATGGTTACGATGTGTTCGCTGTCGTCATCTGCCGGAGCTTCAGCAGCAGGTGCAGCGGGAGCGGCGGGTGCTGGAGCCGCCGCAATAGGCTGGACAATTCCACCGCGAGACAAACGGACTTTTTGACCGTCCTGCTCCAGATCGATTTCGGTTAAATCATTTTCCTTCATAAAATCAACGTATTGAAGGAGACGTTCCATATCGAAGACGTTGCTGGATTTCGCCATGGTTGGGATTTCTTCCTCTGATAGAAGCTTCAGGTTAACGATAATATGCAATTTTTAGCATAATAATTCAAAACCACTAAGGGGTATACCGCTTTTTCTAATGACTAAATAAGCGAACCATTTCCCGCATTTATCGGCTTTTGAGAGTAATCAACAGCTGATTTTTCCAGTTAAACGCCAAAAAGCTTACAGTTCCACAATTGCCTCTTCCAGCGTCTTGGGAACACTTGTGAGCACCTCATGGCCATCTTTGGTGACCAAAACATCATCTTCAATGCGGACGCCACCCCATCCAGGAAGATAGATTCCTGGTTCGACGGTGACAACCATGCCTGGCTCGAGTGGAACGTGCTGGTTTGACGCCAGTCGGGGGTATTCATGGATAAAGGTGCCGATTCCGTGTCCCAGACTGTGGCCGAAATATTTTCCGTAGCCAGCATTGGTGATATGAGCGCGTGCCGCATTGTCGACTTTGCTCATGATCGCGCCCGGTTTGATTGCTTTAATTGCTTTCAACTGAGCTTGCAGCACAGTGTTGTAGACTTTTTCAAATTTTGCCGTCAGTTTGCCTGTCACGATAGTGCGAGTGATATCGCTGAGGTAACGGTTGTAGTCAGCACCCCAGTCGAAAAGGCAGAAATTGTCGTCGCCAATGCGTTGCTCTCCCGGTTGTGCATGAGGTAATGCTGCCTGAGGTCCGACCGCCACGATGGGGTCAAAGCTGGTTCCACGTCCACCAAACTGACGAATCTGGTGTTCCAGGTTGAAGGCAATTTCCTTTTCCGTCTGTTCGGCTGTCAGCGAAGCTTTGATGACTTCGAAAGCTTTCTGAGCGGCCTTTACTGCTTTTCGAATGTTGTCGATTTCCTCCCGATCTTTTATTTCCCGCAGCTTTTCAACGATGCTGGAGGTTGTCACCAGATTGACGGCGGGCAAGGCTTCCGAAAACGCTTCGGCCTGCCCCAGAGAAAGGGAGTTGCCTTCCAGTGCCACCGATGAGACCTTGGCTTTGGTGATCAGTTTTTTCCCTGCTTCAACCATCGGCTGTACGGAAGGACGAATGTACGAATCAATATCCGGGCAGTCATGCTTGATTTCCTGTATGTAGCGGAAATCGCTGATGATGATTGTATTTTTGGGAAGCACCAGCAGATAACTGGAGTCACCGCTGAATCCGGAAAGGTAGGTGACATTGAGTTCATCGGTCACCAGCATGGCAGCAATTCCCTGCCGTTTGAGTTCTGCTCGAAGTTTTTTCCGGCGTTGGGCATATCGACTCATGGTGAAAGATCCTTAGACTCAAATAGGTTGTGGGTGAGTGATCTGTTTAATCGGTGGACACGGGGTGATTCTGTTCGTCAACCTTGACGACGACAGGCGTATGCGGCAAGTCTTCTTCTGGAACCTGAGCGTAGCTGCAGATAATAACCATATCTCCTGGTTCCATCAGGTGAGCTGCCGCACCATTAATGCAGATTCGCCCTGAATGCCGTTCGGCAATGATCGCGTACGTAGTAAGTCGAGTGCCACGGGTGATGTTGTAGATATCCACTTGTTCATGGTCGTGAATATCAGCCAGCTCGAGCAAGGCCTCGTCAATGGAAACAGAACCTTCGTAATGCAATTCGGCCTCGGTAACCGTAGCACGGTGGATTTTACTTTTTAAGAATGTGCGAATCATGCAAGTGTTATGTCGTACTTGGTGTACCTGATGTGCCTGGACGTTTTTGAGGTACGTGGACGGGACAAAATAAAGGTAGTCCGAACGGCTTTTAGCCATCCCACCATCTTATGCTCATCATCTTATGACAGAAAGGAGGGTTTGTTGAGGTGTCTGGCAGAGGAATTGCAGACCACCTGCAGGCCCCGCTGTCTGTCCTAACTTCCCAGTCCCGCTATTACAAAGGCCGTTCCAATAATCGCAAAACAGACGAGGATAGAGACCGCAAAGCCCAGAATGTCGGCTCGAGTCGGTTTTTGGAATTCCAGCTGACTGTTGGGAAACAGTTTTACGCGGTCCGGTTCCTGCTGGCCGGTATAGACAGCTTCGAGTCTCGCGTGATCGGCTTCCGGGTCTGGAATAACTCGTGTTTTCATCTTGGCATAGTACTTGTCCAGAGCTTCCTGGGAATTACCTGCTCCGACAGCACTGGTAATCAGGCTGGCCAGGATCATCACGAGAAATGGCATGATGATCTTGGGTACCAGTTCCAACGCACTGCGATTGGCTTTTGAATGGTTTGCAATATCGACTCCGAATGGCACGAAAAAGGCCAGATTGAGTTTGAAGTTGCCTTCACCTCGCATCGGCGTACCTTCTGGATATTCGTAAGTCGTGGTGGTGGTTGTTCCTTCGGTGACGGTACTTACCGCGGCCGGTTTGACCGAGGAGTCGACTGGCACGACACGATCCCAAAAGATTGCCTGGCCACCGTTGTACAGCTTGGGACTACCATCTTTGTTAGATTCGAAAGGTCGGGGGGTCGCGACGTCAATCGTGTCCTTGCCAACTTCTAAAACGATCGCCTCTTCCCCTTGCAGATCAGGAACCACGATCTGAGTTCGCTCGGGATTTATAAAAGCTGGCTTCAACGCATTATGGGCTGCCAACTCGATTTCTTTATCTTCCTGTCGGTTCAGTGCATCCGATTTTTCCTGCCAGGCTTCCAGTTGCAATGCCAGGTGTTTACGGATGGACGATTTGGTGAGCACTTCTTTGGTGGTCTTGTGTGTCATCGGCGCTGTTTGCAGGAATGACTCATTGGTCCGCCAGTCGGGTACAAGTTGAGGCCCAAAGAAAGGGATCATGGTGAAAAAGAGGAGGCAGTAGGCGACTGTAATCCAGGCCGCCGACGTGGTTGCTCGTCGCCAGTACATACCGATCCAGAAGGGGGCGGCAAAGACGAGTGTAAACCAGAAGGTGATCGTCAGTTGTTCGATCATGTCAAAGATGGTTAATGAGAAAATGATCGATCCACAGACAATGATGGTGCCGGTTAATTTGCCCATGAGCAGACATCTCTTTTCTGACGCCTGAGGGTTAAGGAAGGGCACATAAAGATTTCTGACAACCAGTCCTGAGCCTACGATCATGTAGGCATCGACACTACTCATCAATGCAGCCAGCAGGCAAGCCAGCATCAGGCCTCGCAGACCGGGGCCCAGTAGCTGCATGGAGGCGTATCCCCAGGCCTGATCCGGGTCTTTGATCAAGGCAGGTACATCGGCATAGAGCGTAGCAGCGATCAGTCCGGTGAGTACCCACCCCAGCGTGCAGAACCGTTTGAGGAAATTACCTACAACCAGTCCGATGCGAGCGTCATTTTCCGTTTTGGCGCTACCGCCACCGGTGGCGATGAAGTGGGGTTGGACCACAATGCCAAACAGGTTTGAAAAGACGATGGCAATCAGGTAGGCCAGTGAAAAGTCGGCTCCAACTCCACCCAGCAGATCAAAAAACGACTCGGGTAATTGATCGTGCATCACACTGAAACTGCCCTGCCCTTCCGGGTTGAGATCGGCGCTGCCGCCAAGGGCGTTAAGTCCCAGAGGAATCAGCATGCAGCTTAATGCGATAACACAGATCCCCTGGATCAGGTCAGTGAAATATGCGGCGGTCAAACCACCCAGCATTCCATAGAGCAGGACGATGACTCCGACGGCAGGAACCAGCACATACTGCAGTTCAATCTGATTGCCGAAAAAATTGACATACTCACCAATCATCGGTGCAGCTGTTTTAGCGATGGCCGAGAAGAACATTGATCCGTAGATCATGAAGAAGACGACACCAAAGATGGCGTACGCGCCTCCCAGCTTCTTGCTCTCATAACGTTCAACGTACCAGTCCCCCAGTGTCAGATGCCGCATGCGGCGATACCAGACACCAGTGATCCAATAAAAGGGAGTAACAAATAGCCAGTACATGACTCCCCACATGCCGTTCATTCCTTTGTTGAACGTACCGCTGCCAGTAATGATAGGGTCCTGCGGTCCTGTTCCAGCTCCGAAGGCAGCGAAGGATTGCATGAGTTTTCCGAATCCACGACCGCCCATGAAGTAATCTTCCTGACGCTTATTCAGTCGTGCACAGGCGAAGCCAATGGCAACGAGAATCAGGAAGTAAATGCCGAGGACGATGTAGTCTGCTTGTGTCATAGTTGTGAATCCGGAGTACTATCGTGGAAAGAGTGGACGTGGAAAGAGTGGACGTGGAAAGAGTGGACGTGGAATGAGTGGACGTGGAATGAGTGGACGTGGAATGAGTGGAAAAGGGAGAGCGTTTGAAAACAGGTATTCTGATTTTCAGGTATTCCGATTTGAAAGTTGAATGGTTTTAGATTGTGAGCACATTATCGGCACGATGGAGTGCGTGTCGAGCTGAGCACACAGTGTAATATCGCTGACCATGCCTGCCTGTTGCAAGTTTTTACCGCCTCGGCTTTGCAATAATTTTCGCTCAATGTTTGACGAGGGGTCCGCGTCCTGCTGACATTGTTGCCAAAGTTCCATGGCGATACTTGCCTGATCGTTTTGTTGGTCGGAGTTTCTTCCGGCAGCCAGGGCGCCGGCAAGCAGAGTGTCTTCCAGCGTGATTTCACCGTTGGTTCCAGCACAAAGGATATTCACGCGCGGGTATTGCGCTATGGCATCTGCGACTGCTGAGCGATTAGCAAATGCGGCGATCAGAATGGAGTCTGCTTCCAGACAGGCCATCATGGCACGCGTTCCGTTGGTGGTGGTCAGAGCGATCTGACGCCCCTGAACCAGGCGCTGCGAGTACTCGGCGGGTGAGTTTCCCAGATCGAAACCTGCCAGGCGAATGCAGTCCCGTTCACCTCCCAGCAGGCACTCGGACTGAGCAGCCATCAGCCTGGCTTGCTCGACAGAAATGACAGGCGTGATGGAAGTTGCCTGATTTCCCAGTGCGTGCACGATCGTTGTGGTGGCTCGTAAAACATCAATCACCACAGAGCAGGATCCCTGCAGGGTGGCGGAGTCGGTAACCAATTCGGGCAACAGAAATACGTTGGTTTGCAGCATGGAAAGAAAAAATTGGATGTTAATAACCGGTGGTGGCTTACGGATAATTCCCACAGTGAGTTGTTAGAGTTACTATACAGTATCCACCAGTGTGCCGGTCAATCCGGTTCATGAAGCCCCACCAGTTAGCCATGACCAAAGTAGACAAATCGAATCGACGAGTTCAGCGGATGTTTGGCCAGATTGCGTCAAACTATGATCGTATGAACCATCTGCTATCGATGAATGTTGATCGTTACTGGCGGTGGTACACTGTCCGCAAAGTGGCACCTGTTGGCGACGCACCTATTCTGGATATTTGTTCCGGGACAGGAGATCTGGCCTTTGCTTACAGCCGGCGAGCGGGCCGAGGTGTACAGGTGGTGGGAGCAGATTTTACGCGCGAGATGCTACAGATAGCGGAACAAAAAAAGAGCCGCAGATCGATTTACGAAAATGTCAGATTTGTAGAGGCCGATGCACAACACCTTCCCTTCGAGGATAACTCGTTCCAAATCGTTTCCGTTGCATTCGGACTCAGGAATATTGCTGATACCGATCGAGGACTCAGTGAAATGACGCGTGTTTGCCAGCCCGGTGGCAAGGTTACGGTACTGGAGTTTTCCAGGCCTGGGTGGCAGCCATTTAAAGCTCTCTATGGGTTATATATGAGTCGTATTCTGCCGCGGATCGGGCAGTTTTTTGCCAAGAACGAAGAAGAGGCTTACAACTACCTTCCTGAAAGCGTTTCCCAGTTCCCGGATGGCCAGCGTCTATTGGATCGGATGCATGAAAACGGTTTGGTCAATGGAAAGTACTTTCGTCTGACCGGCGGTATTGCGACGCTCTATGTTGCAGAGAAACCAGTATGAGCAGTAACAATAGCGCGACAATCAACCGTTCCGTGGTATTGGCTATCAGTGGTGCCAGTGGAGCTGTCTACAGTGTGAGGCTGCTGCAACAACTGGTTGCCTCAGCGATTCCGGTTGAATTGACCGTGAGTGCTGCGGGGTGTCAGGTAATTCAGCAGGAGTTAGGGCTGACGTTGGATGTGGAAAACCCGTCTATTGAAATGCTGCTGGAATACCAGATTCCAGGATGTTCTGCTCTGGAGATTCCTCCGCTCCGTCAGGTTCGCGTTTATCATTACAAGGATTTAATGAGTCCGATTGCCAGCGGTTCTCACCGTACTTACGGGATGGTGATCTGCCCTTGCAGCGGAGGCACGCTGGGAAGTATTGCCAGTGGCATCAGCGGTAATCTGATACACCGGGGAGCAGAGGTTCATCTGAAGGAACGGCGTAAACTCGTGCTGGTAACACGTGAAACTCCTTTGTCAGCGATCGCGATCGAGAACATGCGGCGAGTGACAGCTGCCGGAGCCGTCGTGCTTCCGGCCAGCCCGGGATGGTATCACGGTGTGCAGTCCCTTGGGGATCTGGTTGATTTTCTGGTTGCCAGAATCCTCGACCAGCTGGGGATAGATAACCAGTTGATGGAGCGTTGGGGGGAAGGGACAGAGCATGAGTGAGCCGTCCCTGGGGACATGGCAACGCATTCGGACCATTCTTGAGATGATCCGCTTTAGCCATACGATTTTTGCTCTTCCCTTCGCTCTCCTGGCGGCCGTGATGTGCTGGGTTGTACCTCCAGTCGACTCGCCAGCGGTGCAACGCCCCGGTTTTAATTTTCTGCACCTGGTCGGCATCATCGTCTGCATGGTGTTCGCTCGGAGTTCCGCGATGGCATTTAACCGAGTGGCTGATCATCGTATCGATAAAGATAATCCACGGACAGAAAATCGTCATATCCCGGCAGGAGTCCTGACACTGCAGAGTGTCATCCTGTTTACACTGGTGAACAGTCTGTTGTTTGTAGCGGCCACACTTCTCTTCCTACCCAACCGATTGCCGCTCTACCTGTCCGTTCCGGTGCTGGCATTTCTCTGTCTTTACAGTTACACCAAACGGATTACCTCACTGGCCCATTTTTACCTGGGAGTCAGTTTGATGTTGGCGCCCATCAGTACCTGGATAGCGCTGCGGGGTGAAGTCATGATGGTTTCACCAGCGGATTGTTTGCCAGCGGTAGTGATCGGTCTGATTGTATTGTTCTGGGTGAGTGGCTTTGACATCATCTATGCCTGTCAGGATGCAGCCTTCGACCAAGCTGCGAATCTCAAAAGTGTGCCGGCCAGATTTGGTGTAAAAGGAGCGTTGCGGATTGCCGCATTGTCCCATCTGGTGATGATTGGCTGTATGCTGCTGCTACCGATAGTGCATTTAGCAGGTGGTCCCCGTCTGGCGTTGGGGTGGATTTACTACACAGCGGTGGGGGCGGTCGCCTGCCTGCTGCTTTATGAGCATTCGGTCGTCAAGGCAGACGATTTGACTCGAGTAAACATTGCCTTTTTTAATGTGAATTCTGTCATCAGCGTGGGACTGTTCTTGATTGTATCACTGGACTTGCTGATATAATCCCTCACGCTGGAATGAAACAACGGTTGGACTCCTCATTTGAGGTGGTGATCGTGTTCTCGGGAGGTGAAGGTAACGTGTCTGCTAAATCAGCTTTAGTGTTCGGAGTATTGGTCCTGGGTGCGTTCTCAGGTTGTGTCGGAGAATCACCGCCGCCACCTTCCGAGGTTGCTCCGTCGGATCCAGGCTCTGACGACGTTTCCAATCAACAGCAACCTGCCACGGATGAATCGTCCCCTGTCGTTGAAACTCAAGTAGAGTCTTCCGGTGAATCCATCGAACTCGATGAAGCTGTTGGTAAATTGCTGACAGATTTAGGAGAAGGTGAAACTGAAGTCAGGATTGCCGCCAGTACAGCGTTGAATGATCAAGTAGCCGAGGTGATCGCGCAACATCGTGATTGGATGCGTGCAGGCAGTGTTGCCCAGCGGCGAGGCATGATGTTGATGATGACCGGGAAGGCTCAAGGCTTTCCGGAGGAGACGTTCAGTCTTGTGAAACTGGCGTTGGTGGATGGTGATAGCAAAGTGCGTTCGATTGGCGTTCAGTTAATTCGCCAGTTGTCAACGGTTCAGGCCGCTGAATTGCACCCTCGTCTGTTAACCATGATGAAAGACAATCTCGAGGAGTCTGGTATTCGCAATTCAATTTTACGTTTGATCGCGCTGGTTCCGGGAGATGGTCTGGCGACAGAAACGGCTTTGGGCGAGTTGATTCTGGCCGATGATGATGATTCTACAATTAAGCAGGCTGCCTTGCAGTCTTATGTGAAGTTGGCGCCTGTTGAACCTGCGATTGCTACGCTGATCAGCGTGCTGGATACCTCGGATAACAATGGCGTCAAACGAACGACAGCCGTATTACTGGGCAAGTATGGTAGCAAGGCCAAAGCGGGCGTAAAACAGCTTGGGGCCCTGCTGGACGTGGAAGACAAAGACCTTCAGGGTGCGGCTGCCCAAGCGTTGGCTCGCATTGGCAGCCCATCGATTGATGTACTGGTTATGAAACTCGATTCCCCCAACCGAGTGACACGTCAAATCGCTATTTATACGTTGGGTGTGATCGGGCCTTCAGCTCGTGATCATGTTCGTCGATTGGAACAATTCATTACCGAAAAGGATCCAGATACCAGTAGCATTGCCAAGGAGGCAATTTTAAACATCCTCAAGTAACGCTGCTGGCATTGGAACGAACAGTGGAATCAAAGGCTGACACTGAGTGCTTCGCCGATTCTCCAATCAGCCGGATTGTCAGCGTCCCGAATGACTTCGTTATAGACGGTGTCGCGTTCAACCGGCTCTCGGCCGGTTTCACGGATCAGCTCTTTCAACTGTTCGACGGTTAATTCTTCCGGCGTCGTGGCTCCGGCATCATGATAAATCAGCTCGTGCCGTACCGTACCATCGAGGTCATCTGCTCCGTAATCCAGTGCAGTTTGTGCAGTACCGATTCCCAGCATAATCCAGTAAGCCTTGATGTGTGGGAAGTTGTCGAGCATCAGCCGTGAAATGGCCATGGTTCGCAGGTCCATGATGGCCGATGGTTTTTTCAGGTGGTCAAGGCCGGTGTTTTGAGGATGGAAAGCGAGTGGAATAAATGTTTGAAAACCGCCGGATTTGTCCTGTTGTTCTCGTAGGCGGATAAGGTGGTCTACACGGTGAAATTCGTTTTCAATATGCCCATAGAGCATCGTGGCATTGGTTTTGATTCCCAGATCATGGGCGGTGCCGTGAATTTCAAACCATTTGCCGGTATCCGCTTTGTGCTCGCAGATCTGGTCACGCACTTCGGGGTGAAATATTTCTGCTCCACCGCCTGGCATGCTACCCAGTCCGGCTTCGCGCAAATCCTCCAGTATTTCTCGCACGGACTTCCCGGTGAGGTGTTCAAACCAGTTGATTTCAACTCCGGTCCATGCTTTCAGATGCAGGTCTGGGTAAGCCTGGTGCAGGATACGCACGATATTGACGTACCAGTCATAATCTTTTTTGTGGTGTAAACCACCTACAATATGCATTTCGGTACAACCATTGGCGACCGCTTCGCCACCACGCTGCAGTATCTGTTCGTCGGACATGACATAACCACGTTCTGAGCGGAGATCTGCTCGGAAGGCACAGAAATTACATCGATAGACACAGACGTTGGTTGGGTTGAGATGGGTATTGATATTGTAGTAGGCGGCATTGCCGTTGATTCGTTCCCGCACGATATTGGCCAGTTCGCCTACCTCTAACAAAGGGGTGTCGTCCCGATAGAGTAGCAGGCCGTCGTCGAGCGACAGGCGATCGCCATTTTCTACTTTTTTGCGGATGTCGGTAAGTGTTGATGAACTCATACGTTGATCAGTAGCATGTTTTACGGTGAGGAATTAACTGTAGGGGTAAACCGTAGAGTGTAGAGTATTTGCCACAATCTTTTTAGTGGCAAACGAAGCAATTCATATTAGTTTGCGTCGCGCCAATCAGCAGCCGTCCAGCAGCACATCCCCAGACCGGGATGACCCTAGGGGCGCCGTTTTCGTGGTTGCCTGAATTCCTGTTCAATTTCCTGCTGTAACGCTTCATCCGCCCCCGGCTGGTGAAGGCCAAAATCCTGCAGCCAGGCTGCCACTTCAAATTCGGATAGTTTTTGATTTGGTTTGCGATGGTCGGTTTTCTGAGCGGCTTGTTTAGCTTTCATTTCCCGGTTGATACGTTGGTACCAAAGGTTGCTGTCGATCGCCTGTGCTCGCCGGCGTTTGGCCGCACGTTGTACCCGGTGGTCACTTGAGACGACGGTCAGGTTCCGAGGTGCCGTGTGGACGCTGATATATTCTTCCATCAGGGTATCTGCTTCACCGTAACCCACTGCAAAGTGGACGAGGAGCCCTTGATGGTTGAAAAGGGATGCTCGGTTCGGAGGCGGGTTTTTGGCATCAAAAACCAGGACGGTCTTTTTGATCAGTTCGGGGGTCAGTGTTTCCAGCAGCCATTGAATCAGATTTTGACGAGCTCCTTCCAGGGTGCCAGAGTCGTTATCTGGGCCAATATCTTCAGATGCCCACCAGAGATTGTATCCATCGATCAGGAAAAGTGGAGAAGTTGACTGAGGTGGGTTTGAACGATTCACGAGGTTACCGCTGTAATTTGACAATACCGTCAACGATGACGGTTGTCGCTCGGCCAGTGAGTGTCAGACCATCAAAGGGTGTGTTCGTGCTCCGCGAAGCAAAGGTACTGGAGTCGACTTGCCAGCTTGCTTGCGGATCGATAATGGTAATGTCCGCCGCAGCTCCGATCGCCAGGGTTCCTTTTTCCAGTTTCAGAGCCTGCGCGGGGTTAGTGGAAATTTTGGAGATGAGTGTGGGGAAGTCCAGGTGTCCGGGAACGACCAGGTTAGTGATGGCCAGACCCAGCGTGATCTCAATTTGACTCATACCAAAAGGAGCTCGGTCAAGTTCGGTCATCTTCTTCTCAGACGCCCGTGGCGCGTGACCACTGGTGATGACATCAATGGTTCCATCCTGCAATCCCGCGACACAGGCATCGATATGAGTCTGGGAGCGTAGCGGAGGGTTGACCTTGTAGTTGGAATCAAATGATCGCATGACTTCATCGGTCAGGTACAGGTTGGCGATGCAGACTTCGCTTGTCACATGGACTCCGCGTCCTTTGGCACGCCGAATCAACTCGACACTCCCTTCGGTGGAGATATCCATCAGGTGTAACCGGGCTCCGATGGTTTCAGCAAGTCGGAGGTCACGGCCGGTTGCCAGTTCTTCGCTGTCCGGGTGGATTCCTGAAAGTCCCAGGACCATGGAGACAGCTCCTGAGTGCATGATCCCACTTTGCGACAATTCGGGGATTTCCGGATGATCCAGAATGGGGACATCAAACATGCGACTGTATTCCAACGCTCTGCGGAAGAGGTCTGTCTTTTGCAGTGGATTGGGAGCGTCAGTAAATGCAACCGCGCCGGCTTGTGTCAGGATTCCCATTTCGGCCAGTTCCTGACCTTCGCGATTCTTGCTGACACAAGCGATTACAAAGACATGACAATTGTCTGCCTGGCTCGCTTTTTGCTGAATGAACTGCACCTGAGCCTGAGTATCGGTTGTGGGGGATGTGTTGGGCAGGCAGGCTATCGAAGTGAAGCCACCCTGGATAGCTGCAGCCGTTCCTGATTCAATCGTTTCGTCCTCTTCAAACCCGGGTTCCCGCAGTTGTACGTGAACATCGACGAGGCCTGGAGATACAATTTGGCTGGTCGCATCAATTTCGTGATCAGCGGTTCCCAGTTCTGTGCCAATGGCGCGAATGATACCGTCCTCGATGAGCAGATCTGCGACTTCATCCAGCGACTGACTGGGGTCGATGATGCGGCCGTTTCGGATGAGAATGCTGGGCATGGTCGACTCCTTATCTGAACAGTCTAGGCGGGTTGCTGGTTAGTGGAAGTCGTCAGGTAGAGGGCTGCCATGCGAACAGCGATTCCGTTGGTAACTTGATGAAGAATCACCGAATGCGGACCGTCAGCAACATCAGGAGTGATTTCGACTCCGCGGTTGATGGGGCCTGGAGCCATGATCAGTATGTCGTCTTTGGCCTGTTCCATGCGTTTACGGTTCATTCCGTACAGGAAGGCATATTCACGAACGGAGGGGAAAGGACGAGTGTATTGGCGTTCGAATTGGATACGGAGGAGATTCAGGACGTCGCACCGCGGAATGATGTCGTCGAGGCTGTGAGAAACTTCGACTCCAAAGTCCTCCCAGGCCTTGGAGACCAGCGTGGCCGGCCCGCAGACAATGACATGAGCTCCAAGTTTTTTGAGTCCCCAGATATTCGAGCGGGCGGTCCGGCTGTAGGTTATATCGCCAACCATGGCAACGGTGAGTCCTGCGAGTGTCCCTCGTTGCTCGTAGATCGTCATGATATCGAGCATCCCCTGGGTAGGATGCTCGTGCGGGCCGTCACCTGCGTTGAGAATGCTGCAATTGACGTTTTGCGACAACAGGTGTGGACTTCCGGGTGTGCTGTGTCGTACGACCATGGCGTCCACATTCATGGCTTCAATGGTCTTGGCTGTATCGATCAGCGTTTCCCCTTTACTCAGACTGCTGGACCCGGCTGAAAACTCGACTGTATCGGCTCCTAGTCGTCGCGCCGCCAGACTGAAGCTGTTACGTGTTCGCGTTGAATTCTCGAAGAACATGTTGGCAATGGTTTTGCCCTGGAGAAGGGAGAGCTTTTCCTTGCATCCACCGGTTGCTGCCTTGAGTTCCACGGCAGTGTGGAGAATTGTAAGAATGTCGTCCCGGGATAATTCTTCGAGCCCCAGTAAGTGACGACGTTGCCACGTGTCAGGTACTGGTGAAATGTTTACTGCTGAATCCGTTGCAGTCACTTTCATCGTGCCCCTTAATAAAACTTCGACGAGCCCTTGCGAGCGATTCTAACAACCAATTGATTACCTGAGAATAATCCAATTGCCGGTAGGGACGAATGTTTCCTTTTTTTTATCAAAACAGTTGAAGAAACTTCAAGAAACCGGTGGTCATGGACGATTCGCGAGCTACCAACCCAGTTTTCAGTTCCTTTCAAGCAACTGAATGAACACGAATCAGTATTCTCTCCCCCCAGGGAATAAGACCATGAAATCCATTCCAAACCGCTTTCTTCGATTTCTGTATTTCACAGTGATTGTTCTGCTGTTAAGCGGATGCAACCTGAACAGCCCGAATGCCAACATGCAAACGCCCCAGCAACTGGTGGCACAGCAGCAAGCCATGTTACAGCAGGCGGTGGCTCAGAACGGTTATGCAACGCCTCAGGACCCTAACGGAAGCTACACCGTAGAATTACGAAATGCCTACGGTGCGCGATCCAGAGTTCGTCTTCCATTACATCCTGGTCTCTGCGTTCAGGATGCACTACGTTTGTCGAAAGCACTTGAACAGTTTGACTACATGCAGGTCAAGTTGAAACGGCCCACCAAGGATCCTCGCAGATTCCTGCCGCTGGATGTTCCCTTTGACGCGAACTATCGACGGATAGAGCCGCTCAACGATTACGCCTTGCACCACGGTGATTACATTATCGTGACTCAGACTTCCGGAGCGGATCTCAGTGAATTGGTAGAAGGAGCGACGAATCCGTTACTCGGTTTCTAACTCGCCACACTGTCTGTATCAGATCATAAAAAAGGGACATCCCGATGATGGATGTCCCTTTTTGTTTTGCTCTATCAGCCAAGCTGGCTTGAATCTGGTATGGCTCGCAAGATTCCGGCTCGGCGATCAACCGGGTGATTAATATTCGCGAGGCGTAATACGTCCCTGGACCCGGTAAGGCAATCCCACGATCCTCAGGAAGCCTTCTGCATCATCCTGATTGTAGGATCCACCACCTTCCATGGTAGCAATCCCCTCATCGTAAAGGCTGTTAGGACTTTTGCGACTTTCGACAATGATGTTACCTTTGTAGAGTCCCAGAGTGACTTCGCCGGTGACATGCTGCATGGCCACTTCATTGAATGCCAGCAGAGCGTCCATGCGAGCGCAGTACCAGTGCCCGTAGTAAACCATCTCCGCCACTTCGGCCTTCAGTCGATCTCGTAAATGACACAGGTCCCGATCCATCGTCAGTTGTTCCAGAACCAGCAGAGCATCATAGAGGACGGTCATGCCCGGCGATTCATAGACACCTCGGCTTTTCATGCCAACGAAACGGTTTTCAACCATGTCGATGCGGCCCACTCCATTACGTCCACCAATTTCATTGAGAGTCTCGACGACTCCCAGCGGCGAAAGTTCCTCTCCGTTAACCGCGACCGGCACTCCCTTTTCGATCTTGATGGTTACTGTTTCGACCTGGTCAGGAGCGTCCTGTGGCGAAACCCCCATTCCAAAGTCCACTTTCTCGACGCCATTGATTTCCAGATCTTCCAGATCGCCGGCTTCATAGCTGATGTGGAGGCAGTTTTCGTCCGAGCTGTACGGTTTGGAGGCAGAGGCTTTGACAGGAATCCCTTTGCTTTCGCAGTAGGCGATCATTTCAGTTCGACCGGGGAACAGTTCACGAAACTCCTTGATTCGCCAGGGGGCAATCATTTTGACATTGGGGTCGAGTGCTTCGGCTGCCAGCTGGAACCGGCACTGGTCGTTCCCTTTTCCAGTTGCACCATGGACATATGCCTCGGCTCCGACTTCCCGGGCTACTTCCAGACAGACTTTGGAGATCAGTGGGCGGGCTATGGAGGTACCAAGCAGGTAGATGCTTTCGTACTTGGCCTGCCACTGCAAAACCGGAAATGCGAAGTCCCGGCATAGTTCTTCCTGGACATCCACCAAGCGGGCGCTGACTGCTCCACAGTCATGAGCTTTTTGCATGATGGCTTCACGGTCTTCACAGGGTTGTCCCAGATCCACGTAGACACAGTGGACGTCATATCCCTGGTCCTGGAGCCATCCAAGAATAACCGAAGTATCTAGTCCGCCGGAGTAAGCTAAAACGCAGCTTGGCATTGCAGTTTCTCTTTCAAAATAACTGGAAAGTGATTGTGTCTCTGTTTGCTGCAAACGTAGTGTTTGCCTTGAATCACCTCATTGTGATTGCCGTTGTTTATGCTGACAAGTGCCGGTCATCTGACAACGATTGGGATTTCAAGTGATCGTTGGTCAGGCTTACACGGACGCTGGGATCAGATTCGTGTAGGCAGCAGCGGCGTTAGCAAATGAGAAGTGACTGGCAGCCTCTTTCCATTGATGAGAACTGACCGGGTTTTCCAGAACGCGCTGCATGGTTTGAGATAATGCAGTGGCGTCGCCAACGTGAACCAGGTGATGGTGTAACGTTTTCGGCAAGATTTCGCTGGGGCCCGACCGGCAGTCAGTCGATACGACATTGACTCCGCAGGCCATGGCTTCGATCAGTACCGTGGGTAATGCTTCCCAACGACTGGAAAGTACAAAGAGATCAGCTCGTCGCATCCAGGCATACGGATTTTCCTGAAATCCCACCAGCGAAACGCTTTGCTGGAGCTGTAGCTTGTTGATCAATGCCTGCAGCAGTTGATGCTGTTCCCCAGTGCCTAAAATGGCCAGATGCAGAGGCTCGGATGACTGGGACGAGAGTAATGCAAAAGCATTGATCAGCGTTGAGAAATCTTTTTGTTCGCTGAGGCGTCCGACGCCGAGAACCAGTTTTCCACTGAATTGATCAAGCGGGTGATCGATCGGCTCGTCAGCTCGGGCAACAAGCTCCGGACTGACAACAGGATTGTAAATGGTTTTGACCGAATGAGGTGGCAGCGATAGTACCTGCTCCAGATCCCGCGAGGCGGCCTGGGAAACACTAATCACATGATCGGCATGCCGGTAAAGCCGTTTGGCGATCGGTTTGATGAGCAGGTCCCGCCAACGTTCTCCTCGATAGGCCGACATGGTCATATGTTCAACCACTGCTATTGTCGGACGCTGAGTGGTTTTACGAGCAGCACGGAGTGTGGCAATATTGGCGTGGCTGAGGTGCGAGATCAGCAGGTCGATTTTATGATGGTTCATCACTTCAGTCAGCGGACGGGACGCTTTTCGCATGTGTGGCGTTTGAAGATCGATAATCTTGACGTCGGCAGGGATTTTATCGGCGAAAGGGCCAGTGGCTGAACCGGTGATGAGGATTGGAGTGATCTGAGTACGGGGAAATGCCTGCAGTAAATTGACGACAACCCGTTCGGCTCCGCCTCCACTGAGTGACGGTATGAAATTCGCGATTCGTTTCATAAGCTTACGTCGGTTTGTCTGAGACCCTGTTGAATGACTCTGGTAAGGTTGTGATGTTATCTATGTCGGTTACCCGGGAAGCGTATCCGCAGCCAATTACGCTAATGCTCATCATCTGCCTGCTATTGCTCTTGTTCCTGGCTTCCTCTGTTTATACTTAGATGTTGCAGGTAATCTGCTTTTTGTACGGGCATCAGCCAGCGATAGGTCATAAAGAAACTCATGGATTTGGATGAATTACATCAGTTACTGGAGCGTGTCTCTCGAGGAGAATTGTCAGTCGCAGCGGCGGAGCAGGAACTTTCCGGTAGTTGTTCGGCGAACGTCTCGGGTGTAACGCTCGATCTGGACCGGCAACGACGTTGTGGGTTTCCAGAAGTCATTTACGGGGAAAGGAAGTCGGCGAAGACAATTGCCGATACGATGCAGGCTCAGCACGATTGCGGTCAGTCTTCGCTGGCGACACGCATTTCGGCGGATAAAGCTCAGATGATTACCACCGAGCTTGCTGGAGTGACCTACAACGAAGTAGCTCGCGTGCTGCGCTGGAATGTACCGGATGCTCCAACACTGCCGGGACGGGTGTTAGTGATCTCTGCCGGGACGAGTGATTTGTCAGTTGCTTTGGAAGCCACGGAAACTCTGACGTGGATGGGAGTCGAACACGAATTGCTGGAAGATGTGGGCGTTGCCGGTCCTCATCGTTTGACCGAGCATCTGGAAAACTTGCGGTCAGCGGATGTGCTGATTGTCGTTGCCGGACTGGAAGGCGCGTTGCCCAGTGTAGTGGGAGGGTATGTTGATTGTCCGGTGATTGCCGTTCCCACCAGTGTTGGATATGGTACGGCGCTGGGCGGAGTAACCGCATTACTGGGAATGCTCAACAGTTGTGCGTCCAACGTGCTGGTTGCCAATATTGATGCTGGTTTCAAGGCTGCTTATAACGCTGGAGTGATGTTACGCCGTCTCAAGGAGTGTCACGAATGAGTGAAGTTTCCGGTTTAGGACCACGCGATCCTGACAGTCACAAAGGGGATTACGGCCGACTACTGTTTGTCGGCGGTTGTCGCAATATGTCCGGGGCGATTGCCATGTCAGCTTCGGCAGTATTAAGAAGCGGCGCGGGACTGGTGACAGTGGCAACGTCTTTGTCAGCGCAGCCGATCGTCGCCGGCTATAACCCCTGCTATATGACAGCCGGGTTACCCGAAGATTCACAAGGTGTCATGAAACTGAACATGGATCAGTTGGACGAGGCGGTTGGTGGGTTGGATAAATTCGATGTGCTGGCGATGGGGCCCGGGATGGGGCAGAGTGCAGCGGCGACGGCGCTGATGGATGAAATCTACCAGCGTTTCGAGGGGCCGATGGTGATCGATGCCGATGGCCTTAACAATCTGAGCAGTCTGGAGGATGCGGCAGGCCCCCGCGTTCTGACTCCCCATCCGGGTGAATTACGACGGCTACTGAGTATGCTGGAGCGGAATTGCAGTGACCAGCGAGAAGATCAGCAGCGTCAGGGGAGGCAATTAGCGGCAGATTACCAGGTAACACTGCTGCTAAAAGGGAGTGAAACACTGGTTACCGATGGAGTGGATGCATATTACAATTCAACCGGTAATCCTGGCATGGCAACCGCTGGTTGCGGGGATGTCTTGACCGGGGTCATCGCGGCATTACTGGCTCAACAATTTGATCCACTTCCTGCCGCGTTGCTAGGAGCCTATCTCCACGGGCTGGCCGGAGATCTGGCTGTCGAGGATATTGGTGAAATCTCTTTAATTGCGACGGATTTGATTGAGTATTTACCTGTGGCTTTTCAACAGTACCAGGCAGAACACTAGATGAAGCTTATTCGAAATCTCAATCATCTGGATGACTCCTTACGGGGAGGCGCGGTGACCATTGGTAACTTTGATGGAGTTCATCGAGGACATGCCAGGATTATCGAGCAGCTAAAGAAGCTGGCGGAAAAGTACGGTGGGCCAGCTATCGTGTTTACCTTCGATCCGCATCCGGTACGGCTTTTGAGGCCCGAATTAGCACCTCCACCACTCACCTGGACCTCGCGAAAAGCACAGCTCCTGGAAGAATTAGGAGTGGACGTTACGGTAGTCTATCCTACGGACCGTGCCTTACTGGAATTAACAGCTACGGAATTCTTTCAGAAAATCATCGTCGAAACATTAGGGGCGTTGGCGTTGGTAGAAGGCCCCAACTTTGCATTTGGGCAGGGGCGGGAGGGAACGATTGATGTCCTGCAGCAGTTGTGTGACTCCCATCAGGTCGAATTGCAGGTAGTCGAACCCCTTTTGGAAACAGAGGACTATATTTCAAGTAGTCGAATACGTGACGCGATTACTCGGGGCGACGTAGATCTGGCCTGCAGACATCTGACTCGGCCGTACCGCTTGCGAGGGATGGTGACGCACGGGATGAAACGTGGAAGCGAAATAGGGTTTCCAACGGCCAATCTGGACGCTATCGATACATTAATTCCGGCGCCCGGCGTATATGCCGGTGTTGCCATCACCGAAGAAACTCCTGTCCCAGCTGCCATTCATGTCGGAGGGAACCCTACCTTCAGGCAGGACGACGAGAAATTTGAAGTGCATCTGATCGGTTACGAAGGGAATCTGTACGGGAAGGTGCTGGAGGTGGACATGCTGAGTCGTTTACGGGAAACGATTTCGTTTGAAACGCTGGAGCAATTAGCCGGGCAATTGCAACAGGACGTTGATCAGGCTTGTCAAATCGCCAGCCAGTATCTACAGCAGCTGGTAACTTGATAGCAATTGTCGCTGGTGACTAGCGAAGTGCTACTTTTCAGTTTCTGGCTCATACGTTCTACTTGAAGGCAATATACCTCTCAGGGGACTCGACGTTAGTCGACGAATTCGAAAACCAGTGCGGGATCGGTATTGATCAAAGTTAGGAATCCGAAGGAATACTCATGGCTGTGAATTGGCAAAAATTTGTGGAAGTGATTCAGGCTCACTCGCGGTTTATTTTAACCAGTCATATCCGCCCTGATTGTGATGCGTTAGGGAGTGTCCTGGGGATGATGGATGTTCTTGAACAGCTCGGTAAAGATGTGATCATCGTCAACGGACAGCCTACACCTCCTAATCTGGCATTTATTGATCCAGAGAATCGGATCAAAGCGATTGGTGTTGATGTGGAATTGGAAGATCTTCAGGATCGCGACATTCACATGGTGTTAGATACCAGTGCCTGGGCGCAGCTGGGGCCGATGGGAGATGTGATCAAGGCAATGGATATCCCTCTGGTGGTCGTAGATCATCATCAGGGAGAAGACGATTTAGGAGCGACATTTTTCAAGGACACCACTGCGGAAGCAGCCGGAAAGCTGGTGGCCGATGCAGCGGATGCGTTGGGAGTTGCCTGGACGGCTCGTATGGCACGCCCCTTGTTTGCGGCAGTAGCCACGGATACGGGCTGGTTTCGATTCGGGTCCGCTGGCTCCGGAACGTACGAACTTGGCTCACGTCTGGTAACCGCTGGAGCCAACCCTGCTGAAATCTATGGAGAACTGTACGAACAGGAAACGCTGGGCCGTCTGCGATTGCGAGGAACGGTTTTGGAGCGCATACGAGTGGAACTCGCTGGTCGGATTGCTCACACCTATATTGGCTTGGAGGATTTCGAGAATACAGGAGCTTTACCTACTGATACCGAAGATCTGGTTAATCTCTGTTTGACCATTAAGGGGACGGACGCGGCGTTGATCCTGGTTGAGCAGACGCCGGATGTCTACAAAGTCAGTTTTCGAAGTCGCTGTGATCTGGACTGTAGTGAGTTGGCTCGGCAATTTGGTGGAGGTGGACATAAGGCGGCTGCCGGGGCGGGAATTCAAGGCAGTCTGGAAGACTGTCAGCGTCGGCTGCTTGACGCGATGATTGCAAAGTTGCAATAATCGATATAGCCGGTTTAATCCTGACCGACTGGTTCGCATTGGCGAGCGGTTTGGGGTTTGATCGATACCATTATGTTGGAACGTGCGTCCGAATATAACCAATTAATGGAAATCGAATGCCGGTTTGCCCGCCGTTTTTTAGGTCAGCCATTATCCTGCCTGGTGACCTGATGAATTACCCGTTGTGACGTAGTACGATCTAACGTCGCAGTTGAGTTTGGTTTTTGTTTTTACACACAAAAAAGGGTGCCGTTTAGTAACGGTCTGCCTATGGGAATTGTGAATCTATGAGTGATACAACGAATAGCAGTGGTGGAGAATCCCGCCGCGGATTTTTCGGGTCTTTTTCGGCCTGGTTAGCAGCTCTTGTAGGAGCTGTCCTTGGAGTCGGACCGGTATGTGTCGGCCTGTATTCCTTCATCATGGATCCGTTACGTGAAAAGACACGTCCTCGTAAAAGTCGAGCTGAAGGAAGTGCGGATGCCAATGGTTTTTACCGCGTCGCGAGTTCCGATGAGATATCGACTGACAAACCACGTCGATTTACGATCGTGGCTGATAAACTGGATGCCTGGAATTTTATTGAAAATCAGGCACTTGGCGCAGTTTATCTGCAGAAGAATGAAAATGGAGATATCTCCTGTTTTCATACGACCTGTCCCCATGCTGGCTGCAGTGTCGCCTATGAACAGGATAGTAACGCCTACCACTGCCCCTGTCACAACAGTTCCTTCAAACTTGATGGATCAAAACTGGATGTCGGTGGTTCCACCAACCCAAGTCCTCGGCCGCTAGACAAATTGGACGTTAAAGTCGACGACGACAACAACGTGTATATCAGGTATGTGGACTACTACACCGGTAAACATGACAAGATTGAAAAGTAACCACACCAGGATGTTTTTCAAAGCCCCGCGACAATTCGATCTTCAACTGCAAACGAGAAATGACTGATTATGTTTGGCAAGCTATACAAATGGATTGATTCCCGAACTGGAATTCAGGAGTCACTGGAGGAAGCTCTTTACGAGAACATTCCTGGCGGTTCCAAGTGGCGTTATGTATCAGGGAGTATGCTGGTATTCGCCTTTATGACACAGGCGATCACCGGGATTTTCCTGTGGATGAATTACAGTCCTGGGAGTCAGAATGCGTGGGCGAGTGTTTATTACATCACTTACAACCTGGAAGGAGGATCGCTGTTACGCGGGATCCACCATGTGATGGCACAGGCGATGGTCTGTTTGCTTCCCATTCATATCCTGCAGGTGGTGATTGAAAAAGCCTACGTGAAACCTCGCGAGTTTAACTGGTGGCTGGGACTGGTGCTGATGAAGATCACACTCGCCCTGGGACTCACCGGCTATCTGCTCCCCTGGGATCAAAAGGGATACTGGGCGACTAAAGTGGCGACGGAATTAGCTGCCTTGCCACCGGTGATTGGAGGATACCTGCAGAAAATTGTGGTGGGAGGGCAGGAATACGGTCACTTCACTCTGACCCGGTTTTTCGCATTGCATGCCGGCGTACTGCCAGGCCTTCTGGTCGGTTTTCTAGTATTGCACCTGGCCATGTTCCGTAAGCACGGGATCACTTCTCATAGTTCAGAAAAACGGGCAGACCAGATGTTCTGGCCGATGCAGGTCCTGAAAGATGGTATTGCCTGTGCCCTGCTCTTCGCACTTGTCGTCTATGTTGCAATTATTCATCCGGCTGAATTGGGACCACCGGCGGAGCCGACTGAGCCTTACGGTGCCGCTCGACCAGAATGGTACTTCCTGTTCCTCTTCCAGATGCTCAAGTACTTTGATGGCAGTATGGGGTGGAATAACGAGTTTGTGGGGGCCATTGTCTTCCCGGCTGTCCTGTTTGGATTCATGTTCCTCATGCCCTTTATCGCTCGAATCAAGATTGGCCATGCACTGAATGTACTGATCATTGCTTTGACGGTTGGTGGCGCAGGTTATCTTACCTACGAGGCCGTTCAGGAAGATAACTATAACCTGAACAACCCGGACGATATCGATTCGGCTGCTTACAAGAAAGCGGCGAAGTTCCATGCCGAAGTGAAACGCGCTGATACGGAATTTCGGCTGATCGATGAACTGGTGAAAGACTACGGAATTCCGCTGGAAGGGCCATTGGCACTTCAGCAGAAAGATCCCTACACAATGGGGCTCCGGCTGTTCCGACGTCAATGTGCGAGTTGCCATGCCTATAACGCAACCGGCGAAAACGAATATCTTGCCATTGCAGGTCCCGAAATTCCCGCCACTGCAGAAGGACCGATGGGAGCTCCGGATCTGTACGGATTCGGGTCACCAGACTGGATCAAAGGCTTGCTCAGTACAGGTGAAAATGGAATTGAAGGGGCCAAGTACTTTGGTAACACCAGCCATAGCGAAGGTGAAATGATTGCTCACGTTCGTGATACGATGTGGGCTGAAGCCGAGTCGGATGAGGCCAAGCAGAATCTGGTGAAGATGATTGAAGACGTCGCCTGGGCGTTGTCCGCTGAAGCCAGACTTCCCTACCTGGACTACGCTGGGAATCAGGATAAGATTCAGGCCGGTATCGGTCACCTGAATGACGATGTCCTCGGCTGTGTGGGATGCCATAACTACAAGGAAAATGAATTCGGCTACGTCTTTACGCTGGATAATTACGCGTCGAGCGAGTGGTTGACGACGATGATAGCCGATCCGAATCAAATCTACAGTGAGGATCTGGGAACGTCTAACGACCGCATGCCGGCTTTCCATAGCGACGCGACGAAGCTGTTAACCGAGGACGAGATTGAATTGCTGGTTCGATTCCTGAGGCAGGATCGTACGTTGCTTGGTACTGCGTCACCTGAAGTGAATCCACTGGTCGATGATGCTTCCGAGCAGGAGAATACAGAGGAAGCTGCGGAGTCGACCGAAGAAAATTCGGAGGAAGACTCGGATTCAGAAGCAAGTGAATCGACAGATGAATCTTCTGATGAAGCGGACGAAGCGACTGATGAGAGCTCTGAAGAAGATTCGCAGGAATCTGACGCGGCGACCCGTTAGATTTCGCTTTGCAGCGTCAGTGACCAGCACGACAAAGAGCTCCGGGTTTTCCCTGCGGAGGGAATAGCCGGAGCTCTTTTATTGTCCGCCAGATGCAACATGAGCCAGCGTCTGAATATGCCACGTTACGCCAGACGTCGACGGATTTCTTCGACAACATCGTCGACTGCGACTCGGATCTGTTCGAGTGTATCGCGGTCGCGGATAGTTACAGTTCCGTCCTGCATCGTTTGCCCGTCGACCGTGATGCAGTAAGGAGTCCCTGCTTCGTCCTGTCTGCGATAACGACGCCCCACGGCTCCTTTTTCGTCATAGAACACATTGAAGAATGGTTTCAGATCGGCATAGATCTTTTTGGCGATCTCTGGCATGCCATCCTTTTTGACAAGTGGAAAGACAGCCGCTTTGATCGGAGCGATACGTGGATGAAATTTCATAACCACTCGCTTCTGCATCTTTCCACTTTCATCCGGTTGTTCATCTTCTGTGTAGGCTTCACACAGGAACGCGAGTGTTGCGCGATCAGCTCCGGCAGATGGCTCGATCACATGAGGTGTATACCGTTCACCACTCAGGTCATCTCTGTACGTCAGATCTTTTCCAGAGCCACGGTGTTTTGGCTTGCCGTGTTCGTCGAGTTCCACTTCGAGTGGATTGGTGTTGGGGTCGAGTTTTCCTTCCATGTGGCTACGTAAGTCGAAGTCTCCTCGATGGGCGATTCCTTCCAGTTCACCGTATTCTCCCTCCGGTAGAAACGGAAACTGGTATTCAATATCCGCCGTGCCGGTCGAGTAATGACTCAATTCATCTTCATCGTGCTCGCGGAGAATAAGTCGCTCGTCGGAGAGTCCCAGGTCGGTGTACCATTTCATGCGGCGATCCCGCCAGTACTGATACCATTGCTGTGAACTGTCCGGATGACAGAAAAACTCGATTTCCATCTGTTCGAATTCCCGCGAACGGAAGGTGAAGTTGCGGGGAGTGATTTCGTTACGAAAACTTTTACCTACCTGAGCGATTCCGAAGGGTATGCGAACACGGGTGCTGTCGAGTACATTTTTGAAGTTAACGAAAATACCCTGAGCAGTTTCCGGTCGTAGAAAGGCTGTCCCTTCTTCGCCGGAAAGAGCTCCGACAAAGGTCTTGAACATCAGATTGAATTCACGCGGTTCGGTCAGAGTACCAGTCTCTTTGGCGTCTGGGCCGAGCACCTGGCTCAGATCTTCGACTTCGGTCAGGTTCAGGTAACGGTTGTCCCAGGTCAGCTGGTCAGCGTGTTTGGTTCGCAGGTTAAAGTATTTCAACGCTCGGCGTTCTGTATCTTCGTCTTCCTGCGCAGTTTCTGCGACCGTGGCAATAAATACACGCTGCTCTTTCGCTTCCACCCAGCGACCTCGAACCTGATCGTGCCGGTAACGCTTTTTGGTCTGTCGGCAGTCGACCATGAAGTCATGGAACAGATCGTAGTGTCCTGAGGACTTCCAGACACTCGGATGCATGATGATGGTACAGTCCAGTCCCGTCATTTCATAGGTACTCGGCGCGCCTTCCCGTTCGGTCAACTCGTCATGCCCTGAGACCATGTCGCGCCACCATGCTTCTTTGATATTTCGTTTCAGTTCCACTCCCAGCGGACCGTAGTCCCAGAAGCCCTGGATGCCTCCGTAGATTTCACTCGACTGAAAAAGAAATCCCCGACGTTTACAAAGGGATACAAGCTTGTCCATCTCCATGGCGAATTGGTCTTTCGTATTCAGAGGTTTAATTGAGGCTCGAGCCGACAGGCGACTTTACTATCTTCACCCACACTGGCCGTTTCAGCCAAGGGGGTAAACGGACTTTCTTTCCCGCCGTTGGATTTGCAAATGGAACAGTAAACCGGCTATAACCATGGATTGGAAATCGGGACAAACGTGGCAGGGAGCCAAGGTAATTCTGGATTTACATTGATTCCCCTTGTCATTTTCCTCCGAGCTGCCTGTTTCCGTTCGGGCACACCAGATGCATTGTTTTGCATCAGATTAAAAAACGCGAGTTGTACCAATTACGAGACTAGAGAGAAAAAAATTGCTTCGTTGTATTTGTTTCGTCGTGGCACTGATCGTGCCTTCTATTGTTTTCGCTCAACATCCTGTTATTCCCGGTCATGAACGGTTTTACGCAGCTGACGAAAAGCCGAGTGTAGAAGCTGGTTTACTGCTGTTGGGCGAGTTGAATTGTGTTTCCTGCCATCAGCCCGATGAATCTCTTAAGTCAGCAGTCAATGTGAAGACTGCTCCGATCCTGGATTCAGTCGGAACCCGTGTGCGAAGTGGTTATATCAAGTCCTTTCTGGAGAACCCGAAAAAAGTAAAACCCGGCACGACCATGCCGGATGTTCTGGCAGGGTTCGTTGGCGAGGACAGGAATAGAATTGTTGAAGAATTGACGCACTTTTTGGCTTCCACCGGATCCATGAATGATTCGACGATCAGCCCCGCTGCTGTAAACAAAGGTCGAGCGTTGTTTAATACCGTGGGATGTCTGGCCTGTCATGATCCTCAGGAAGGAGAATCGACGTCAATCAGCGGTAGTATTGCTTTTCCTGTATTGAGCGAAAAGTATACGCTGACGAGCCTGGCGAACTTCCTGAAAGACCCTCATCAGGTCCGTCCGTCGGGACGTATGCCGTCATTGAATCTGAACGATAATGAGGCGCGTGATGTGGCTTCTTACCTGCTGCGAGATTTGAAACTGCCTGATAATCTGGCATTCAAATACTACGAAGGATCCTGGGATAAGCTACCAGATTTTTCCAGCCTGAAGCCCAAACTTGAAGGGACAACATCTGGTTTCGGTGTGGTGCTTGGTAACCGTAAAGATAACTTTGGCATCGTCTTTTCCGGCAAGGTCATTATCCCTGAAACGGGTGAATATACCTTTCACCTGGGAAGTGATGATGGTTCGCGGTTGTTAATCGATGGAAAGCAGATTGTGATCGTTGACGGTATTCATCCGCATCAGTTCAAAAATGCCAAAGCAATGCTGACGCAGGGTGAACATGAACTTGTTGTTGAATACTTTGAGGGCAGCGGTCATAACTCGCTGGAAGTCCTGATTGAAGGTCAGGGGCTTGGCCGGCAATCCATCAGTGGATTGTTGTTTACGCCGAAATCAGAGCAGCAGGTGGAATCGAATGATCTGGAAGCTGTGGACGCGGAAAAGGCCAAGCGGGGTAAGCAGCACTTTGTAACACTTGGGTGTGCCGATTGCCACCAACTTAAACAGGCTGATCAGCCACTGGTTTCGACGCAAAAGTATCCGAGTCTGGCAAATCTGGTTGGTAAGCAGGGGTGCCTGAGTGGTGATGAGCGGCAACCTCAATACTCGCTTTCCAGGAAACAGCAAGCAGACATCAGTATGGCGATTGATAATCTGGAAGAGGTTGAGTACCAGCCTGCAACGGCAGATTCGATTCACCGAACGTTGGTGACGTTGAATTGCTATACCTGTCACCAACGCGGTCAGGTGGGAGGTGTTGTCGAGGCTCGACGCGATTTCTTTACCACGCCGGAGAAGGAAATGGGAGACGAAGCACGTATTCCTCCTCCTTTGGGAGATACCGGAGCCAAATTGCAACAACCCTGGCTCAAAGAGGTATTGGGCAACGGGACGAAAGTACGACCTTACATGATTACCCGGATGCCAAAATTCGGAAATCACCAGGTAGAGCATCTTCCTGTCATGTTTGAAGAGGTAGACGAGGTCGCTCAGATTAGCCATGCCAGAGACACCTTTTCGGAGAAAAAACTCAAAGTCTCGGGTCGGCGTCTCGCTGGTTCGAAAGGTTACTCCTGCGTGAAGTGTCATGTCTTTGGAAATCAGAAGGCATCAGGTGTGCAGGCGTTGAGTATGACGACGATGACCAAACGGCTGAAATACGACTGGTTCCACCAGTATGTGATTAACCCGGTGGCGCTGCGGCCGTTAACGCGGATGCCGACAGCCTGGCCGAATGGGCAGGTTTTGTTGCCTCAGGTACTCGACGGAACTGTGGAACAGCAAGTCTTTTCGATCTGGAAGTATCTCGAAGATGGCGACAAGGCTTCGGCGCCGCAGGGCGTAGGTCAGAATTTGATCGAATTGTATGTGTTTGATGAAGCGGTCATGTACCGCAACTTTATTCAGGGGGCGGGGCCACGAGCAATTGGAGTGGGATATCCAGAACGCGCCAATGTAGCATTCGACGCCAATCAGATGGGGTTGGCTCTGCTTTGGCATGGCTCCTTCATGGATGCCGGACGACACTGGACAGGGCGTGGGCAAGGCTATCAGCCACCACTAGGCGACAACGTTCTGTCGCTCGGTCAGTCCCCTACTCTGGCCAGACTTGATTCCCGGGAAGCGGCCTGGCCTGCCGGAGAATTGAAAAAACAGGGATACCAGTTTCTGGGGTACCAGTTAGGCGACAAACGTAAACCGACTTTCTTTTACAAGTTGAATGATGTGTTGGTGGAGGATTATCCGGATCCAGAGAGTGACGGCGGAGAGTTTCCAGCGTTGGTTCGAACGATACAGTTGACTTCGGATAAAGAAGAGTTGAATCTTTTTCTGAGACCGGTGGTGGCTGGGAAGTCCCTGGAGTTTGACGGTGATGGTGTGGTCACCATTGATGGAGAATGGAAACTCATCGTCGATGGAGATGTCGGAGAAGCGTTTATACGCGGCAAGGAACTTGTTGTTCCGGTGGAACTGAAAAAACAGGATGGCAAGTTTTCAGGGGCGGTGAAGATCCGTTACGAATGGTAAGAATGCCGGTCGATACCCCGTAGGAATCTAATACCCCACCAGCGTGGGTTAATTGTTATTGAAGGTTTTCAAGATGAAGAATGTTCGTGTGTTATGTCTGGTAGCTGCCTTGAGCTCGGTCTGTCTGCCATTGTTAGCTCAAAACGAAGAACGGTTGCCCACCGAGAATGACTATTATCCGTTGCTGCAGTTGCCGATTCCTGGCGGAGTCGTCTTGGAAGCCAGTGCGATCGAGATGATGCCCAACGGCAAGCTGGCGGTAGCCTCGCGACGGGGGGATATCTATCTGGTGCACAATCCGTTGGCAGCGACTGCTGAGCAAATGGAATTTTCGCTCTATGCGTCGGGACTTCACGAGATTCTTGGACTGTCATTTCACGACGGTGGTCTGTTTACTACGCAGCGGTGCGAAGTGACGAAGATTGTTGACCAGGACGATGATGATACCGGAGATTTGTTTCAGACAGTTTCCGATGGGTGGGAGATCAATGGGGATTATCACGAATACGCTTTCGGTAGCAAGGTCGATAAGGAAGGCAATACCTGGGTGGTGCTCTGCTTGACCGGCTCATTCAGTAGTAATGTCCCCTATCGTGGATGGTGCCTGCGCATCAATAAGGATGGTTCCGTCCTTCCCACCTGTTCCGGAATTCGATCCCCGGGAGGTATCGGAGCGAATCATCTGGGTGACATGTTTTATACGGACAATCAGGGGCCCTGGAATGGAACCTGTGGATTGAAATGGCTTCGCAAAGGAGCGTTCATGGGGCATCCTGGTGGTAACCGGTGGTTTGAGTTGACCGAAGGGCGAGTGGCCAAGCCCAGCGAGCCAGCCAGTGGCAGCCGGATGATGACCGAATACGACAAAGACCAGACGCTCGAGCCGACCGCGGTCTTTTTTCCGTACAACAAGATGGGGAAATCGGCTAGCGGCATTGTCTGCGATACCACTGGCGGCAAATTCGGAGTATTTCAGAATCAGTTGTTTGTGGGGGATCAATCGGCCAGCACGGTCATGCGTGTTTTCCTGGAAAAGATTGATGGGCACTATCAGGGAGTCTGTTTTCCGTTTCGGGAAGGATTTGGATCGGGGTCACTTTCTCTGAATCTGGATCCGTCTGGCGCCATGTTTGTCGGTGGTACCAATCGAGGCTGGGGATCACGAGGCAACAAGCCATTTGCCTTGGAACGCATTCACTGGAATGGAAAGGTACCCTTTGAAATCCATGAAATGCGCGCGAAACCTGATGGATTTGAGCTTACTTTCACTCATCCAGTAGATGTGGAGACCGCCAGCGATTTGGATTCGTACAGGATGACGACCTATACCTACATCTATCAATCCAGCTATGGAAGCCCCGAAGTGGATCATACCGAGCCGGTCATTCGTAAGGCGATTGTTGCCGACGATGGAAAAAGTGTTCGATTAGTGATTGACCGGTTGCAGCGAGGTCACGTGCACGAGTTGCATGCCGCAGGAGTGCGCAGCAGCGAGGCATTACCATTGCTGCATACTCAAGCCTATTACACCTTGAATTTTATCCCCAGCGAATAGACCTGCTGGTGAAGCTGAAAACAGGGCCTCATCGCCTTATCAGCATAATAGTTGGCTCTGATAAAGAAGGGATGAAAAAAGAGCATCGTACGAATCGCACGATGCTCTGAAGGGTGTTTCAAGCTAGGCCGCAGGGACTTGAACCCCGACAAACAGAACCAGAATCTGTTGTGCTACCAATTACACCACGGCCCAATTGCTGATAGTTCCTCTTAGTTTATTCGGGCTGCTGATCTGGTCAAGTTCACTTGCGCTGGCGTGAAACCAATTAATAATACTTTCCTTGTAAATGTTGAAATGTGGATGATGTGGCGAAGCTAGTGGTGTGACGATTGGATATTTATGACTTATAATGAGGGTTTCTCCCCCTCGGTGTTCGAGATTTCACTCGTTTTGATATTTCCAGCAGAATCAGAGCATGGCATACCTGAAAGCAAAGAATGGACCACTCGCCGATAAGCGGATCGAGTTGTCGGAAAATGAGATGGTGTTAGGGAGGTCACCGGAAAGTGATCTCCAGATTGACGACTACGCAGTAAGTCGTAAGCATGCCAAGTTAATCCGTTCAAGTAACGGGTATCTGCTTGAGGATCTCAAGAGTCGTAATAAGACATTTTTGAACGACGTTGAACTTTCCGAAGGCAGGCACCCGCTGCGTAACGGAGACAAGATCGCAATTTGTGACATCATCTTCAATTTTTATGATGAAACGACCGGTGCCCTTAGCGACAGTCTCGATGGTTCCCGTATTAATGTCTTCTTTGATGGATCCGAGACGGGGCAATCGACGATTGTGTCCAAGCTGGAAGTGGGAAACACGATGGGGGGAGTGCACCTGTCGGCCAGCCCCGAAGTTAAACTTTCCGCGCTGCTTGAAATCACTCAGGCTTTGGGTAATGCTCTCAGCCTGGACGATGTGTTGCCGAGTGTTCTGGATGCGTTATTCAAAGTGTTCATGCAGGCTGATCGTGCCTTTATTGCGTTGGTTGGAGACGACGGAGTCCTGGTGCCCCGCTGGTCCCAGGCGCGCCGAGGTGATTTCGAAGATACAATTCGGATTAGTCGCACGATTGTCAATCATGTGCTGGAGTTGCGGCAGGCGGTGCTGTCGGCAGATGCGGCATCGGACCAGCAGTTTGACGCTAGTCAGAGTATTGCAGATTTTCATATTCGTTCCATGATGTGTGCTCCGCTGTTCAATGCTTCTGGGGACCCGATAGGGGTCTTGCAGGTTGATACAACGGAGCGTAACCAGCAATTCACGGAAGAAGATCTGGCAGTTCTGGTTAGTGTTGCCACTCAGGCTGGGATCGCGATTGACAATGCTCGGCTTCATGACGAGGCCCTTACTCAGGCCGCTATCAAGAAAGATCTGGAACTGGCAGCCAAGGTTCAGGCAGGTTTTCTGCCGCATGAACGTCCACATTTGTCGGGCTATGAATTCTACGATTACTACAAGGCCGCCAATTTCATCGGTGGTGATTATTACGATTATCTGCCGATGAATAACGGTAAACTGGCGATCATCGTGGCTGATGTGGTCGGACACGGAGTCGCTGCGGCCATGCTGATGGCCAAATTATCAGCTGAAACCAGATTTTGTCTGGCAGGAAGCGAGGATGTTGCTCAGGCGATCATTAACCTGAATAACCGTATGGCTGGAATAGCGCTCGACAGATTTGTCACTTTCCTGCTGGTGGTAATTGATCCTGCGAATCATGAACTGACGGTGGTGAATGCCGGGCATATGGCACCGTTCCATCGCAAGGCAGACGGCTCGGTGGACCTGGTGGGCGAGGAGTTTGCCGACCTGCCCATTGGGATCATGGAAGATGTAGAGTATCAGGCGTTCACATTGCAGCTGCAGGAAGGTGAATCGCTTACGATGTACACTGATGGATTGAACGAAGCTGAAAATGGTAAAGATGAATTATTCGGCATCGACGCAATTCAGGAGATCATCGAGCAGCACGACGATCAGGCAGAAGCCCGCGGCAAGCGTATTCTGAATGCCGTGTTCGCCCATACGGAAGGTCAGGATCAGGGCGATGACATGTGTCTGGTGGCAATTAATCGAATGTCGGCCGTTTGATTTTTTCTGGAAAGGCAAAGCGGCTCGACAGCTTTTGCCTTTTTGCCCCGGGGTATATTCGACCTTGTCAGGCACTAAACTATGTCGAAAGGAAATGGTCGAAAGGAAATGACATGATGAGCCAACCGGTTTTGGAAACCCATATTTCCGGACTTGATTCAAAACGGGGAAAAGTCCGGGATATCTATGATCTCGGCGAAAGCTTCTTAATGGTCAGTACAGATCGAATCAGCGCGTTTGACTGGATCCTGCCGTCTGCGATTCCAGATAAGGGACGCGTGCTCACCAAGATCAGTGAATTCTGGTTTGATAAACTTGAGATTCCAAATCACCTCCTGACGATGGACGTGAGCACACTTGATCTTCCCGCAGGGACCGATACGGATTCACTTGTCGGTCGCAGTATGATCGTGAAGAAATGTGAAGTTGTGCCTATCGAGTGCGTTGTACGTGGATATTTAGTTGGTTCGGGATGGAAGGAATACCAGGCTGCCGGGACAGTTTGTGGAATTCAACTTCCCGCAGGACTTCAGATGGCATCTCAGTTGGCGACACCCATTTTCACGCCGGCTACGAAAGAAGAGTCTGGCCATGATATCAATATTTCCTATCAGCGGATGGTCGACACCGTCGGAGCCGATGTGGCAGCCGAGTTGCGTCAACGAAGTATTGAAATCTATCGGCGGGGAGCGGAATATGCGCGTACACGAGGTATCATCATTGCCGATACGAAATTCGAATGGGGATGGTACGAAGGTGAACTCATTCTGATCGATGAAGTGCTCACGCCGGATAGTTCGCGATTCTGGCCGACCGAATCCTATCAGGTTGGCGAATCCCCCAAATCTTATGACAAGCAGTTTGTGCGTGACTGGCTGGAAACGACGGACTGGGATAAGAATAGTCCTCCTCCACAACTTCCTGATGAAATCATTGCGAAGACTCGAGCCAAGTACATCGAAGCTTACGAAGTTCTGACCGGCAAGTCCTTCGAGTGGAAGTAAGTGTGGAGCCTGGGCAGCGAGTGCCATTGACGAAGGCTGGACCTGACGATGCTTCCTGCCTCTTATTTGCAAATGGCTGGCAGGTATGACCTCTGCCTATCCAGAGCAGATTGTGCTCTGGGGAAAAGGCCTGCCAGACCATTGTCAAAGCGATGAATAGTAATCATGCTAAATACTTGATTTATATTGCCTATTTTAACAAGTGTCTCAAGTTCGGAATGTCCACCATGCTCAAGTTCGTGCCCTGCTCTTGCGTTGCCGTATTGTTGGCTGTCAGCTTACCTGTCTTTGCTCAGCAGCGAGTAGCTTTTACTTCCATTGCTGAAGCGGGGCCAGACTACCTGATACAGGGCGAGTATCGAGGGCTGGTTCGCTTGGCAGGCGTATTGCGTTCTGCCAGTGGCTTGCAAGTGATCGCTCGAGGTGAAGGTAAGTTTGAGGCAAACTTGATCCCAGGTGGATTAGTTGGTCAGGGAGGTAATCTGGCAAAACGTTTGCAGTTTGCCGGGGCTACGGCAGATGGAGTGACATCGCTCAAGGCGGACGGTTATGAAATCATTATTGCCGACGGTCAGGCAACCGTAGTGAATCAGGATGGACGACGCGTTGGCAGATTACGGCATGTAGTGCGGGAAAGCGTGACGATGGGAATGCCTGCTCCGGAAGAAGCGGTCATTCTCTTCGATGGTGAAAACACCGAAAACCTGGTGGATGCTCGAGTTACCCCTGAGGGGCTTCTCATGGAAGGCGTTTTAACCAAAGAGCTGGTGAAAGACTTTCGACTGCATCTTGAATTCAGAACTCCTTTTATGCCAAATTCGCAAGGACAGGCACGCGGCAACAGCGGTGTCTATATTCAACGGCGGTATGAAGTTCAGGTACTCGACAGTTTTGGGCTGGAGGGTGTTCATAACGAGTGTGGTGGTCTTTACCGGCAAAAACCCCCGGCGTTGAACATGGCTTTGCCTCCATTAGTCTGGCAGACTTACGACATCCAATTTCGGGCTGCTCGGTTCAATGACGCCGGAGAGAAACAGGAAAATGCTCAGATTACCGTCTACCACAACGGAGTTCCGATTCATACTGACTACGAATTAACCGGAAAAACGGGTGCTGGTCAGCCGGAAGCACCTACAGCCATGCCGATTTTGCTCCAAAATCACAGTGATCCGGTCCGGTTTCGTAATATCTGGTTAGTTCACCTGGACCAAGCCGACTCGCTTCAAAATACCAGGCAGCGAAAACGCCTGGCTGGGAAATCTGAGTAGTTTCCACGTCGCACGCTGCTACGGATGCTGCCTCGCAACTGATCAGCCGCAGCAACGGGTTGATTGCAGCATTTATTTTCCAATGCTAAACTCGTTGGTTCCATGCATCAGTTCGTTATGTTCCTGTAGAGCATAGCTTGCTACTGATGCGCACTTCCGTTTTCTACCTGCTTGAAGTCGTTCGATGGGTCGGATTTGTTTTCAGACATCTCGAATCCAGTTTCTGGACGAACAATTGCTGCGCAGCTGTTATATGACGGGACTTGAAGGCATCGCTTGGGAGCGTGACATTTCAATTTCCGGAAACCGGCTGATGATTGACCGGCGGACGCATGAATCAGGGCATTTCTATTTCCCCTGGCAAGCCGAATCCGGGCTGGAGTTCATGCTGGGGACAACCAGCTTACGTGAGAGTTCCGACGATTATCATCTGGAAGTCGAATTGGCTCGTGGCACCCTGTACCGATTAAGAAATTATTTGGTGGAGCGTAGCGGGAAGTTCGAGTTGTCGCGAAATCTTTCGAGGCAGCTGAACGCCGCTCACGAAAAGTTGATGGAAGCAGCGTTAACGTGGCGTCATGATTCGCAGTTGGCAAGTGAGTTGGCGGCGGAATCGATTGAGTTATCTTTGCGCGTGATCAATCAGCTGTCGGTAGAGGATGCTGAGCACTTGATGGAAGCCAGACATCAGGCCGGCAAATCTAATCCCATGCTGGGTATAAAGCTTGATAAATTGCCGGAGCTGGTTGAACATGGCGACGTATTGGCCAGCACGTTTGATGCAGTTATGCTTCCGTTTAATTGGCAGGAACTGTCACCCGATGAGGGTAAATATCAGTTTTTTGACATCGACCGGCTCCTTGAATGGGCTCATCAACACGACAAGAAAGTCGTTGCCGGTCCTCTCATTGAACTAACCGAAGCTGCCTTACCACAATGGCTGTATGTATGGCAGAACGATTTTGAAGCCGTTCAAAAGAGCGTCATTCAGTATGTCCAGGAAGTGGTAAGCCGATATAAAGGACGAGTGCACATCTGGAATGCCAGCAGCGGGTTAAACTCGGCTTACGTACTTGGATTTTCAGAACAGCAAATTGTTCGTTTGTCGGTCGACATTGTGGAAACGATTCGCCGTCTGGACAAAATGACGCCTGTGATTGTCAGTTATGATTTGCCCTGGGGTGACTATGCTGCCAACCGACGCTCGGATATTTCGCCTCTTCAATTTGCCGATGCGCTTGTACGAGCAGACATAGGTATTAGTGGCCTCGGAATCGATTTGAGTTTTGGGCCATCTTCCAGCGAATGTACCCCACGAGATTTTCTTGAACTGAGTCGGGTATTACGACAGTGGAGTTTATTGCAGTTGCCTCTGATGGTAGGCGTTTCCCTTCCCACCACTGCTGAAGGTACTCTGGAACCTCCAGATGGATGGGATGTACAGACTACCATGGATTTGTTGCACGTCTTGTGGAGTAAACCAGCAGTTCAGGCATTGTTCTGGAATCAACTTACTGATGGTACTGCTCAACGTCCGGGAGGACTTTTAACGTCTGATGCGAGTCCCAAGGCGATGTTGCATCAACTGCAAGCATTTGCTGATCACATTCGCACCGATTGATCTTTCTGCCGATTTTGTTGATTCACTTGTTGCGGTGACCAATCAGTTTTCGTTATCTTTCGTGCCAGAGTAAAATCTTTCTGGCACCTTGTCAGACGATTAGTACAAATCGGATTGAGAGTGATATGGCAACGACTCCTAACAACCCCATTCAGGACTCGCAGTTCACCTGCGGGCAGGATCAGCCATTATTACTGATTGCTGGTCCCTGCGTGCTGGAGGATGAAGCTTCTACGATGGCTATCGCAGACAGTTTGATACAGCAGACCAGGACGTTATCAATCCAGCTTGTTTTTAAAGCGTCGTTTGACAAAGCAAATCGTACCAGTGTTCATGCTTACCGTGGCCCCGGGCTGGAGCAAGGGTTGGCTATGCTGAAACGCGTGCGGGACGAGTTAGGAGTACCTGTCACGACCGATATTCATGAGCCAGCTCAAGCTGCCCCAGTAGCGGACGTCTGTTCGATTCTTCAGATCCCGGCATTTCTGGCTCGGCAGACAGATTTACTTTTGTCAGCCGCCGTCACTGGTCGGATTGTTAATGTCAAGAAGGGGCAGTTTATGGCTCCCTGGGATATGCGGCATGTGGTGGGGAAATTGCTGGAAGGAGGCTGTGCTGATGTGATGTTATGCGAGCGAGGTACTTTTTTTGGCTATGGTCAGTTGGTCAATGATATGAAAAGTCTTCCCCAGATGCAGGCGTTGGGAACTCCCGTTATTTTCGATGCCACACACAGTGTGCAGCAGCCTGGTGGTCAAGGGGACTCGACGGGAGGAAACCGGGAAATGGTTGAACCACTTGCGCGTGCGGCCGTAGCAATGGGAGTGGACGGAGTGTTCATGGAAACGCACCCCAACCCGGAACAATCTCCCTCGGATGGCCCGAATATGCTGCCGCTGTCAGAGATTAATCGGGTTGTCAATGGATTAGTTGCGATTCGCCAAACAGTTCAACAATTGAATTAGACGATGTTCTATGATGTACTGTTTGAAAACCAGAATGACAAAACAAATTTCGATGAACACAAAGTATTTTCTTCTGCTTATGATGGCCGTGGTCGTTGCCATCGGCTGTCGCGATCGGAGCAAGGTTAATGTTTCCGAAATTCGTCCTCGGGAAACCGAATCGGACAATCTGCAAGCTGCGTTAACCATCCTGGATGGACTCGATGACGCAGATCTCAGTCAATCCATTTCGACTTGTCTTTATACCTTGAATCAGTGGATCGAGAAGCACGATGACGATCCGTTATGGGTTACCCCTTCATTGCTCAACACGGTGCCGATTGAACTCTCGCGAACCGGCCTGGCAAATTTGGTTGGCGTAAAGCGATTCTTTCCTCCGGATATTACCTACCTTCACGAAATGAGCTGGGTAAGTGGGATTGCCCGCTGGGTTCAGACCAATGAAGTGAAGCACCGAGAGATCTGGGATGCCTATATTCCGGAGATATTAGTAGAACAGGAACGCGCACAGTTACAAAGCGTTCTACGGTTGTTTGACTGGACCGTACGAAACATTCAGCTGGATCCTCTATTGGAATATCCATCTGTTCCGGAGGGAGAATCTAAAACGGCAGTACAACTGGGATTGCCTGGTCCAGGATATACGATGTCTGTTGGTGATCTTCTGGTCTTTGGGCATGGAGATTGGTGGCAGCGGGCTCGGTTACTTGCGCTTCTGGCACGTCAGGTAGATATTCAAATCGTGTTACTTGGACTGCCGGCCGAATTTGGGGAAGAGCGAGTTCCCTGGTTGACGGCTTGCCTGGTTGGTGACCAGCTGTATCTGCTGGATATCGAGGATGGTCTGCCAGTGTTGAATGAAGCTGGATCTGCCATCGTTACGCTCAGTGAATTACGGGACAACCCAGCCTTTGCGGCGACATTGCTGCCCGCTGATTTACAGGCAACCGTTGAGTCAACACTGCAAGGTTTGATCGGACTGATTGAAGCGGATGCGATGTCGATTTCACACCGCATGGCGATTCTGGAAAAGTACTTTACCGGCGATCGACAAATGAAATTAACGATGTCTCCGAATACCCTGTCGCGCGCGCTGCGAACGAAACATGGAATTGAGAAATCTGAGATTTGGGTTCCTGCTTACGAATATCACTCATTTGCTTCGGCTCTCAAGCAAAGGCTGAAGTTGAGGGATCCACAGGCCCTTGCCTTTAATCGGAATCAGCACGACTACCAGTTGTTGGAAGATATGCTCCAGTTAAAGCAAGGGCGTTTTAAGGCACTGCGCGGGCAGTTCGAAGACTTTGAGATCGAAGTGGGACAGGAAACGCAGCGTGGTTCCAAAACATTACTTATGGCGTCGCGAATACCTCAGGATCAGATTGTTAAAATGACGACCGATCCGCTCGTGCAGCAAGAATTAGGCTATGTAAGACCGGATGGAATGTCCTTTGCTGACTGGCAGGAAAACCTCCGTAAAACCAAGCAGACGTTTGTGCGGGCCAAAGATATGGCGAGTTATCTGATCGGGATGATTCACATGGAGCAAGGAAATTATTCGGATGCAATTGGCTGGTTGGAGCAGAGAACGTTGCAGATCGGCGTCCCCGAACAGCAGGAGACGGAACCGCCGGCGACGATAACTGGCAATCAGACGGTGCCAGCTGAAAGGCCAAGTCTGGATTTATTGCCGGGACTGGTAGTAGGACATCCAGTAACGCCTGACGTAAACCGACTGGAGAAATCAGCCTATGATGTTTCAGCCCGCTACAATCTGGCGCGATGTTATCTGGCGACTGGAGACTACCAGCGGGCTAAACAGCTATTGGCAGATGACGCCTTTGACGCGTCTCAAAAGCGAGCTCACGCAAAACTGCTCGCCTTAATCGCTGAACAGGAATAACTGTCCGCTAGGGAGCGGGGATGACCAGACGTAATCGTCGAGGTACCGTGTTGATTGTGATCGGCAGTGTACCACATGGGTCGCCATCTATTTGAGTTGGTGCATTGGGCATTGTTTCAGAGCTTATTCGGACGCTTTTGACATAACGAACAATACAGTCCTTACGGCGATGATGCCGGTTGGTCAACAGAGCGACAAAGTACTTTAGCATGTGCAGCAAGCCTCCTTTCTGAAAAGCGCAGATCCCCAGCTTTCCGTCCTGCGGATTAACCTGGGGTGTCATCGAGAAACCTAAAGCATACCGATCGATGTTCATCACAAATAACGCTCGGGCCTCCAGGATTTCTTCTCCCCACTGATCCGCCTTGACCTGCATCACGGGGTAACGGTATGTCCTGATGGTTTTCCAGATGGGGCGGAGATACGAGAATTTGGTAATATGGCCGGTTCGATTTGCGGCCAGATGGTGGACGATCGCTGCATCGACTCCACAACCAACCATCAGGCAAAAAAGTTTGGTCGAGCCATCGGACTCGGTGACGCACCCGGCATCGATGGGAGCGATCTGCCCGTCGATGATAATGTCTGCGATCGCCTCAGGGGTTTTAGGAAGTTTGAAATACTTGGCCAGCACGTTTTCGGTCCCTTGCGGAAAGATGCAGAGGTTGGATCCGGCGGGCAATTCATTGAGCAGTAGCGTTTGCGTTCCGTCTCCGCCGACTCCTACGACACAGCGGAGACTTCCGTCAGAAATGGCGGTCGTTGCTTTTGCGACGATTTGCTGCAAATTGGTTTCTACCTCAGCCTCCAATCCATGAGCGATCAGGATTTCACGCAATTGTTCCGCGGATTCACGGCTGGGGCCGCTGCCGGCACGAGGATTTAACGAAATGATGACATGTTTCGCCTCAGTATTTAACGGTTCGGTTTGGACTGGGGCGATTGCATTCATTACGGGGATAGATTGTGGTGTTGCAGAATGGGGCAGGCTAATTCGAACAGGTGTTGGTTTATTGAACAGATTAAATCGGATCAGGAGCTAGTGGTACACGCCTGCTGTGGTTTGAATAAGAAGATTCTTCAATGTGCTAAGGGGGTAATAAATAGCAATTCTTGGCTGCAATGGGCCATTATAGGTGGTTGCGGCTCTTTTTTCTTCGACAAACCGTCTTTCTTAATTCGAATTGGCACGCAAGCTGCGTTGGTAGATCAGTTAATCACGTAAAGGTGATGACGGCTGTCAGTCGAATACTCGAGTGCCAGTTGTTTGAATCCCGGCGAGGTTTGGACACATATTTGCTAACATAAGTTTGTTGCCCCTGACTTAGTTAGATGACCAATGGGTTGTTGGTTGGTGTCTGAGCCTCGCTTTTTTTTAAAACGCTTTCCAGGCTGATGCGATTCGATGAGTTAGTTGAATTTCGATGGGGATAACTTCAGGTTCAAAGCTTTTCGAAGTTGCCATTCGGCGTAAGACTCCACCAACAGGATTCCCTGAAAATCTAGCTGTTGACGCAATAAGATTGGTAATCTACAGTGGTAGTTTCCCCCTCGTTATTTGGGGCTGATGTTGCCAGCGTAGCTTCAATCGGCAGAGCACCGCACTCGTAATGCGGGGGTTACGGGTTCAACTCCCGTCGCTGGCTTTTTATCCACTTAGGGCCCCCCTACCATCAGGAGATACTCGATGGCAATGATTTCGGATTTCGATCTTAAGACACTTGTCTGTGACAACGGCAGTTTTGGGCCGGATGAGATTCAACAGATATCCAATGCCATAAATGATGATTTTTCTCAGTTTGGAATCCTGCGAGATGCAGTGAATGAGTTGGAGGTGAGCGAATCACTGACTCCTGCCAGCGCGACTAGACTGGGAGTTTGTTACTACCTGTTGGGGCGTTTTCAGCGTGCTATCGAAACGTTGGTCAATTCGGACCGGGGAGCTGTTTCTTACTTCTACATCGGTCGCAGCTACTTTGCTTTAGGTGATTACGCTCAGGCGATCGAGAATTACGATATTGCCGAGAAGTCGGGGTATAACAAAGGGCGATGCGTGCTGGCTCGAGTGGAAGCGCACCGCAATGCGGGTGATCTGGATGCTGCACGTCAGGCTCTGGAGACTCTTGACGGCCCGATCATGCATGAGGCTGAGTACGCATACCAGTATGGTGAAACAGAATTGGCAGCCAAAGGTCCTTCGTCCATCGTTGTGGATTGGTTCGAACGTGCCATGCGCGCCGACGATACGCATCCCGGGGCTTTGTTTGGGATGGCTAAAGAGAATGATCGTCGTGGGAATGATGATAAGGCGATGGATTTGTATCGTCGTAGTGCCAAGCATTTTCCATCTCATGTTGGTACCCTGCTCAATCTGGGATTGCTCTACGAAGATCATGGTCAATATGATCGGGCTCAGCAGTGTTACCGCCGCGTACTAGAGGTTTACCCAAACAATGCCAAAGCGGCTCTGTATATGAAAGACGCCTGTGCTTCAGATGACGAGTTGTTTGACTTGGAAGCAGAAAAAGCTCAGGATCTCCTGTCGCAGGTACTCAATATTCCGGTGTCCGACTTTGAGTTGTCGGTACGCTCCCGTAATTGTCTGGCCCGTATGGGGGTAGAAACACTCGGAGACCTGGCTCGTTCCACGGAACAGGATTTGCTCGGTAGTAAAAATTTCGGTGAGACATCTCTGATCGAAATACGTGACATGCTGCATTCCAAAGGTCTGGCGCTGGGGCAACTTGCTCATGAGAGTCGTCCGGATCGGGAAGTGGATCGTTCTGCATTGAGTCCTGAAGAAGCAGCCGTCTTCGATCGTCCTATCTCGGATCTCAATCTGTCTGTTCGCGCTCGTAAATGCATGGTGCGTTTGCGTATGAATACCATTGGTGAATTGCTTCGTAAGACTCCGGATGAATTGCTGGAAAGCAAGAATTTTGGGGTTACCAGTCTGAACGAAGTTCGTGAGAAGCTTCAGTTGCTGGGCCTGAAACTTCGCGGAGACTGATTCAGCCACTGTGCCCTGAGATTGCATGGCCTCCTGTTGCGAGGCATGTGATATGCTTTTCGTTGCGTGTCCGATGACGCACCCTGCTAATTTTCGTTTTGAACTGCTAGCTACCGATGATGGCTCATCGGCTCGACGTTCACGTCTGACCACCCCTCGTGGTGTTATTGAATTGCCCACGTTCATGCCAGTAGGAACGCTGGGGACGGTCAAGGGATTGACCATTGATCAGGTTGCCTCTACCGGCGCCGAAATCCTGCTGGGAAATACGTATCACCTGGCATTGCGACCTGGCGAAGATACCGTTGCGAAACTTGGTGGGCTGCATCGGATGATGGGATGGGACAAGCCGATTCTTACCGATAGCGGTGGCTTTCAGGTTTTTTCATTAGCTCAGATGACCAGGGTCACTGAAGAGGGAGCTGTTTTCAAGTCGCACATTGACGGTAGCCGGCTGGAATTGACTCCCGAGCGATCTATCGCCATTCAGGAGGCTTTGGGATCGGACATCGCCATGGTGTTTGACCATGTTGTGGCTTTGCCGAATGAATATAGCCTGATTCGTGAAGCATGTGAGAGATCGATCAGGTGGGCCAGACGTTGTCAGCAGGCCGCCAGCTTACCTGAACAAATCCAGTTCGCCATTGTCCAGGGAGGGTTGGATGAGCAGATGCGGATATGGTGTGCTGAGGAATTGGCGAAACTTGAGTTTCCAGGTTATGCCATTGGAGGTCTCAGTGTCGGAGAACCTCCCGAGGAAATGTATCGGATTTTGGATGCAACCTGCCCTGCTCTACCTGCGGACCGTCCTCGTTATTTGATGGGAGTAGGTAGACCGATCGATTTGCTGGAGGGAATTCGTCGCGGAGTTGATATGTTCGACTGTGTCATGCCGACTCGTAATGGCCGCAACGCTCTGGCCTTTACCGATGAGGGTCCGTTGAGGTTACGCAATGCCGTACACCGTACCGACCGTCAACCTTTACAGGAAGGCTGTCCCTGTCTGGCTTGCAAGCACAGCCGAGGGTATATCCGTCACTTGTTTGCTGCCGGAGAAATGCTGGGCCCGATTTTGCTTAGTCATCACAACCTGACCTACTATCAGACGTTGATGCGAGAGAGTCGGCAGGCAATTGAGATGGGAAGGTTTGACGAATACTATCGAGGCAAGCTTGACCGTTGGGGCTAACCACAGAAGGAATCTGGCAGCAGAGAGCGATTCAAGGCATTCCCGGGACCAATTATCTCTTTTTTTACCCCCCTTTAACTGATTTCTGATGTTGTGGCTTGTCGCTTGTTTCAAGGCATTTTAAGATAACAGATTAGCCCGACCCCCGTATTCCGGGGTAAGGCTTCCGTGAGGACTACTCGATGAGGGGGTTCGTTGGCTCGAACAGTGCAATCGCTGGCGGGATCTCCTTCATCTTCAGAGTTTCAAGATTGAAAGCAACGGTGTCATGTACCACCAAATTCAGATGCTCGCAGGGCAGGTTCAACATTTGTTACTTGCTCAGGATGGAGGAGATCCGCCCGAAGATACTCCGCAGGGATCGGGTTTCCTGATATTACTCCTGGGCTTCCTTGTTTTTATGCTTATGTTTAGTGGCAGAGGTGCCAAGAAACGTAAAGAGCAGCGTAGCAAAATGATTACCGGTATTCGCAAATATGCCGAAGTGATCACGATGGGCGGTATTTGTGGTGCTGTGGTTGAAATCGAAACGGAGGAGCGCGAAGACGGAGAGGATCCTTTTCCAACTCACTTTGTACTGGAAGTTGATTCCGGGTCGGGAAGTCGCATACGTGTGCTTGCCGGCGCGATTCGTGAGGTCTTAGATGATAACACGGAAGAGAATCTGTAGTTCTCTGTAATCACAGACGTTCCCTGTTTGCGTGGTAGTTTAACTCGTTGAAAACGAACGCCTGACTGACGTCAGGTCACATTATTATTCTGATTGGAATTTTTGGAAATGCACTTATTGGCAAATTCAATAACATCAAAACTAAGCTGGTTCGCTCAGGTTGACCCCTCTGGACAGGGTAGCGCCGGAGGCGTTCTTCTTTTTGTGCTGGCACTGGTTATTGCCGTGGCCGTGAATCTTGGTAAAGACAATGCTGTAAGTGCCAAAGTAAAACGCCGAGCGAATGTGACAGACCCTAACTGGGGTATGATGTTTGGCCTGTTCGTTTTTGCCTTGATGCTGGGCAGCTTACCCAACCTCTTTAACCTCATTTTTGAAGATTGGATTTCTGAAAAGGGAGTCAATGGCTTCCGCGTTTCGGGGCTGATCATTGCAATCTTCACCGGGCTTTATCTGGTGTTCCGTACGTTTTGCGAGTCATCCAAAGTACGCGAACCTGAGCAGGCCTGGCGACTGGCCGTCGTTTCCACGGCTACGATTCTGGGAGCATTGTATCTCGGAGTGACTCATGATGACGACTCACAGTGGAGCGATAAATTCAAACTTGGTGTGGATCTCGCCGGGGGCGTAAACCTGGTCTATAAGATCGAAATGCAGGATCCCGATCCTGGAGAGACACAGTCTGGAGGAATGAACGATCAGGAAATGCAGGGATTGTTAAGTGCGTTAGGACGTCGCTTGAATCCCAGTGGTAAGCAGGACCTGATTATTCGCCCTTACGGCAACAACACTCACGTAGAGATTGTTTTGCCGAATGCAACGGACGAAGAGATTCGGCAGTTGAAAGAAGTGATTACCAATACGGGTGCTCTGGAATTCATGATTCAGGTAGGTGTAACCGATACCGACGAAGATCATAAGGCTGTGCGGGACGCTGTCAGTGAATCGTTTGAGTCGACATACAATTCGATGCTGGTTGAAAATGCTCAGGGAGAAACCATTGGTCGCTGGGTCAAAGTCGGAAAGGACGAAGACGGAGATTTTGAATATGATGCGTCCGGCGGTGATTCTCTGAAACGCGTCTTTTACAGAGAGTCGGCCGAGGCAGATGCTCCCGAAGTGGAAACGCCCGTTCTGTTATGGAATTCACCGGCGAATCAACATTTTGATCGTTCCAATGCTCAGCACTTGGCGATTGAAAGTGCTTTTAACGACGGAAATCCACGAACAGATACCTCTAAAGACTTCAGTGCGCGGGTACGAGCTGTCAATGTTTCCCGAGTTGAAGTTTTGATGGTGGTGCCGGAGCGGAATCTGGTTACGACCGGGGAAGACTTGAAGAGTGAGAGTACTCGTTCGTCTTACGACGATAACCTCCGCCCAAGTGTTGCGTTCAGGATGAAGGCCACCAGCGCAGGTAAATTTGGTCGCTTTACAGCCAAAAATGTTGGCAAACAGCTTTCGATTGTTCTGGATGGCAACCTGCTTTCCTCGGCTAATATCCGTCAAAGAATTTCAGAGCATGGAACGATTACAGGCGACTTTACGCAGGCCGAGGTGGATTACATTATTGGGATTCTTCGGGCTGGTGCACTGCCGGGCACACTAAACCCAACTCCTGAAAGTGAAAACAAGATGGGAGCGTCATTAGGGACTGCCACCATCTCCAAGGGGACTTATGCCATTTCTCTTTCGCTGGCGATCGTGCTGATCTTTATGATGGTTTGGTACTTTGGCGTGCCGGGATTTGTTGCTGCCTTTGCGTTGGTGCTTAACCTGATTCTGGTACTGGGAGTGATGGTGCTGATCGGCGCATCGTTTACGTTATCTGGTATGGCGGGCCTTGTATTAACCGTTGGTATGGCGGTTGATGCGAACGTGCTTATTTTCGAGCGAATTCGGGAAGAGTTGGCCGACGGTGCCAAAATTAAAGCGGCAATTCGTAATGGTTTCTCGCGAGCAACCATCACGATTATTGATGCTAACCTGACGACGATGATCACCGCGATTTTGCTGTATGCGATCGGAACGGATCAGATTCGAGGTTTTGCTATCACGCTGATCCTCGGGATCATCATGAGTATGTTTACAGCGATTTATGCCTCACGAGGTATCTTTGTTGTGGCAGCCGGGTTGAAGCTGATTGGCGAGCAATCCCGGACACTGCGTCCAAGTCAGTTGAACTCGCATGGGATCTCGTTCATGCGGAAAGCTCGTATTACTGCCGGATTTTCAATCGTGATTATTGTGGCGGGCCTGTTTGTGACGTTCCAACGTCAGGGAGGTATGCTGGCGATCGACCTCTCTGGTGGTACTTCCGCAATCTTCGAACTATCGACGGGGGAAGATGATGACGCCATCGAAGAAAAGATTGAATCCTATGTGGATAATAACAGCGTGACCAGCGACGGCCAGCAGTTTCAGTTCTCTGTGACCAGTGTCGAATTCGAAGGTGGAAAACAGGCGTGGCGAGTCAACACGAATTTGACCGATCAGGATAAATTGGAGAACCTGTTGGCCAGCGTTTTTGATGCTGGTTTACGGAAACAGTCGATCTCGGTTGAGGTTATCTCTGAGCAAACACAGGAGACAGAATCCTCGGCCGTCGAACCGATCATCAGACCGCAGTTTGTTTCCTATCAGGAGAATACAACGCAGGAATCCTCAACGGAAGATGCGACAGAAGATGCGACAGAAGACGTCGGCCCAAAGAGTCCCGTTGATGCCGGGCCTCAACCTCCCACACCACCGGTTACTCCGGATGATGCACTTGAGATTCCGACTCCGGAAGAAACCGGGGCTGACGAGGTAAACCAGATTACTTTGGAAATAAAACTCCGGGTGGGTGACAAGCCTGTGGCACTCAAGAGCAGTGAATTGATCGGTATGGTTGAGGCTGCTGCCGGGCAGGCAAATATCGAAGTTGGAAACATTCGCAGTGATGGTCGGAATGCCGGTCAGGTAACGATCTTTGACATCGAGGATGCTGAAGCAGCGGCCATCAGGGCTGAGTTGCTCAAATCGGATGGAGCCACCTATTTCGAAGAAACTCAGAAGTTTGGTGCGCAGATCGCCGGTGATATGAAGTCATTGGGAGCGGTAGCCATTGTGTTCAGCTTTATCGGAATCATTACCTACATCTGGATGAGATTCCAGCACGTCAGCTTCGGTATTGCTGCTGTGGTTGCGCTGGTGCACGACATTTTGGTGACACTGGCGGCGATCGCGTTGAGTAAATATCTGGTGGGCTTTGCGCAGATCGAAGAATTCAAGATTAGTCTGCCTGTGATTGCGGCATTTTTGACCATCATTGGTTATTCGCTGAACGATACGATTGTTGTGTTTGACCGCGTACGTGAAGTACGTGGTAAGAGTCGTGAGATTACGGCGGATATGCTTGACCGTAGTGTGAACTCCACGCTGAGTCGTACGCTGCTTACGTCATTAACCACGTTATTCGTAGTTGGCACTCTGTATTTGGCCGGAGGTTCGGGAATTCACAGTTTCTCGTTCGCTTTGGTGATTGGTGTCGTCGTGGGGACGTACAGTTCGATTTTTGTTGCTTCACCCACGCTGTTACTACTCAATCGTAAAAAGTCCTAAGCGCCCCCGCTTAATCGGCTCTGGCTCCAAGTAGGTGCCCCTTCTGTCGACTTGATGTGGCACGGAACCTGAGAAGGTCCTAGTCATCAATCGGAATAGTTGGAGCTGGTGGGACCGGTTGTCTGATGGTCAGCGTTTCGTCCGACTTTGGCGATCGACTGGAAGAAGGGGTTCCAGTTGATATCTGAGAGAAGAGTTCGGCGGTTGGCGGAGCCGGTATTTTAATTTCAACACCGATCGGCAGTAATTCAGGTTTGGGGATCAGCGCTTTGTTCTGATGATAGATCCAGTCGGCCAGGTTGGCCTGCCCCAGGAAATGTTCGGCAATACCCGTCAACGTATCTCCGTTCTGGATCGTGTAAGTTGAAAGGATTTCTGGCTTGGTATCTGATAGATTGAGTTTGGCTACCTGCATGGAAGTCGTACGATCTTCCCTGACTTGAGGAAATTCGTCGCTGATTTCGGGTGCTTGTGCCGGCATGAGTGAAATGGTTGGTGGCACAAGTGGAGTGCGAGATTCGCTTCGGCGCTGTTGAGATTCCGTTTGATAAAGCGCAGTCGCGGGTGATTGCAACGCACCATCAGGAATAGGTTTTGCGGCCGCGACAGGATCAAAATGAGATGATTGAGTGGTTGATTGGTCAACAGGCACGGACAGATTCTGATGCGCGTGATTACCGTCCGTGGCGTGCCGCTGAAAGGGAATAGCTCCTAAACTTCCAGCAACCAGAATGCCCGTACCCACAACCCAACGTTTGTGGAAAAGCATTTCTGTACCTTTGTCTCAATGTTTGGTGTTGGAAGTTATCCTTACCCTCGCTAGAGGGCATCCAACACGATCTACTTCGACAGACAAAGGCTTGAGGAATTAATGCGTTTCTATAAATGCCCAGATACCTGAGAATTCACGGTCTGGCTAAACCGGTCGTGCTGATTATAGGGCATTCGGGTCACGACTTGACCATGCCAGCGACTCATCCTTTTCCAGGCGATTCACCAGAAAATTATAAAACAGGGCATTGGGGTGCGGTTTCAGATTGGCAACGTTGAGTATGCCCGACCCCTGTACTCCGGTATTCAAGCCAAACAGGAATAATTCGGTACCACTCCAGTTAATCGTTCCGTCGTTGTTTTCCTGATCGTCATGGTATCGAGACAGTTGGTTGTGAATACGTTTGCTGTCCGAATAGTACTGCGTATTCTGAGCACCCGCGATGATCATGATATTGAGATCTTCTTTCACCGTGGGGTGTGTCAAACCGAGTTGGGGAGTAAGGCCCTTGTGGGATTGTAGTGGTGTGAACAGAATGAGTGCTTTGACGTCCCGCCCGTTGCGGATCAGTCCCTTGCTCGGTTTATTCCAATCCAGAGCTGCCCAGTTCAGTGCCAGGATTGCAGTGATATCCGAACCCACGACCGTCAGTTTTTCCAGGTTCAGCTCTCCTGCATCGTTTTTGGCACGCAGGAAAGATTTGCATGTTTCGATATCCTGAACGACCGTTGCAAATTCTACTTTGGTGAATTTCTCTCGATCAATTTCCAGACGATCGTTGATATCACGAGGATTGCGTCGTTGGACAGATTTCCCATGTCCGCGGAGATCTGGCACAATCACTGCATGCCCCATGTGCTCCTGAATAGCAGCGGCCAGTTTAGCATACACAGCGTTGTTGGCCGAAACGTTAAGCATGCTATGCAGCATGATGATCGGAATGGAATCCTTTCCCTTGGTGCCCGGGTAGAATTTCACATTCAGGAAGACTCCGTCTTTGGTCTCCAGGACATGAGTTTCCACAGGAGGAAGTTCTTTTTTGGGTTTCTCTTCATCCTGAGCCGTTACGACAGGAAGGAAACTGCTGAACATCATCAAAAATACACAGCATAAAAGAGACGGGAATGGTGAGGTAAGTGGCAGCCGGGAACTGAGCATGACCTACAGAGCTCCTCAAAGGGTTTGGGTTCAACAGGGGAAACTTCATTCTTACGATGAAAAGGTACTTCATTGAGGCCTGTTTTGGCAAGAGGAAGCCGCCGAAGTCCCTTTTAACCCAATACTAGAGACGAAAGGGGATGACGTCAAATCTATCTTGCTCTGAGCCGGCTTGATTCCGGAAACCAAGGATGAAATGAGTACAATCGAGTCGCTTCATGCGTTCATTGGAAGGCAGGTAAAAGTAGTGATTTGACCGTAGAATTACTCAAATCCCTTGCTTTTTACGGGTATCGCGTAAAAAATGAGGGTAGATAGCTTTTCAAATCCTGTCGATATCCCCTGATAGGTCTAAAAAAAATGCCATAGCAGGAGGTGATTCCTGCAGCAGCAGCGGAGAAAGATAGTGGCTAAACGATCAAAACTAGTCCAGTGGTGGCAGTCCCGTACAGGCGAAGAAGAGACTCCATTCGATTCGGACTCCTCGGCATTCATGCTCTCTGTGATGGTGCATGTAGCCATTCTTGTCGCTCTGGGGCTTTGGCCGTTACTGGCGGACGATAGCGATGATTCGTTGGTGATTACGACGACAAAAGTTGAAGTGGAGGAAATCACGGAGGCTGCTCCGCCCGAACAAATCCATTTTAGTGAGCAGGAGATGGCCGAGGTTGGTGCCAATAGTGACCTGGGGACACAGATGGCGCTTTCGGAAGCTCCGGTCATTTCTGAAATTTCTGAGATTCCAAATCCTGCCGATCCATCGGATCGGGAAGTTGCCGAGATCCTCCTCAACAATCAGGTGGTTCAGGCCACCGGTTTGCATTTCAACGAGAATCTGGCAGTTCGCGGGGCGGTTGGTACTGGTACGACCGGAGCCAGTGGAGCTGTGGACAGGATTACCCATGAAATACTCCTGTCGCTGGAAGAGCGACGGACTTTGGTTGTCTGGCTCTTTGATCAATCTGGTAGTCTGGCACGTCAACGACAAACGATCCATGATCGCTTCGATCGTATCTACGAAGAACTTGGTATTCTTGAGTCGGCTGACAACGAAGCGTTTCAAGGGAAAGACCCTTTGCTAACGCAGGTCATGGCTTTTGGAAAATCGATTTCCAAAATGATGAAAGAACCAACAGCAAACCTGGCGGAAATCAAGGAAGCTGTGAAGGCGATTCCTCAGGACGATACCGGAGTGGAGTTGACCTTTGAAGCTGTGGTCAGGGCTGTCAACGGTCACGCGGAATATCGTCGGCCTGACGCCAATGGAGATCCCAAACGAAACGTGATGGTGATTGTCGTTTCAGACGAGGCCGGTGAAGATCAGGCGAATGTCGACTTGGCCGTTAAGACTTGTCAAAAACTTGCGGTACCGATTTATGTGATTGGAGTTCCTGCTCCATTTGGTCGCCAGGAAACACTTGTGAAATGGATTGATCCTGATCCGATGTATGACCAGACGCCGCAGTGGGGGCGAGTCAATCAGGGGCCAGAGTCGGTGATGGCTGAGCGTGTCAAACTGAGGTTTATCGGTAGTGGCGATGAAGATACCCCGATTGATTCAGGGTTTGGTCCGTGGGCTCTGACTCGATTGTGCTATGAAACGGGAGGCATCTACTTCGCCGTGCATCCGAACCGGAATGTCAATAAGTCGGTTTCACGACGGGATGTGACGGCTTACTCTTCCCACTTGCAGGAATTCTTTGATCCGACCACTATGAGGGACTATCGTCCTGACTACGTCAACTACCGTGAATATCAACGTCGACTGCAGGAATCAAAAATGCGTATGGCACTGGTGCAGGCTGCCCAGATGTCCTGGAGCACTCCACTGAAAAATCCACGTACCCGTTTTGTGAAGCGGGATGAGGCTGGTTTCACGACGGAGTTGTCAGAGTCTCAAAAGGGAGCTGCTCAGCTGGAACCACAGCTGGAACAACTTCATCAACTGTTGTTGTTAGGCGAAGCAGATCGTGAAAAGGAAAAATCGTTGCGGTGGCAGGCCGGCTATGATCTGGCATTGGGACGCGTGCTCGCGACGAAGGTTCGTACGGAGACTTATAATGCAATGTTGGCACTGGCCAAGCGAGGTATCAAGTTGGAGGATCCCAAATCCAATACCTTCACGCTGGTACCAGCTGACAGTGTGACAGTCGGCAGCCAATATAAGAAGAATGCCGATAAAGCCAAGGCACTTCTGGAAGGAGTGATTCGTGATCACGAAGGAACTCCCTGGGCTTTTCTCGCCAAAAAAGAATTGTCGACTCCGATCGGATGGGAGTGGAAAGAATCTTTTACTGACCTCTCACCCCCACCTCGTCCAGGTGCGGGCAACGGCGGAAACCCCGGTCCGGCTCGAAATGATGCCGCCAATATGATTAAGAAACCGCCTCCGAAACGTCGTCCTCCGAAGCTCTGATGTCGGTTTACCTGATTCTCCCGCGGTTGTTCAGGCAGGAGAAGATTGGAGCGGCGCTGCATGGATGAAGAGTCCTGCTACCAGGAGACTCCCCGCATTCCGACCACCTTGCGTTTCTTTTATGGGAGTGTTGCGGTTGGGATGTTCTGTGCACTAGTGACTGCGGCCATTTTGGAACCTTCGCCTGAGGGGATGGGAACGCACGAGCAACTTGGGCTGAGCCCCTGCTATTTTCCGGAAAAGTTGGGAGTCCCCTGCCCGGCTTGTGGCATGACGACATCCTGGGCTCATCTCATGGACGGCAATGTTCGTGCAGCCCTGGAAACTAATATGGGTGGTTTTCTGCTGGCCGTCGCCTGTCTACTGTCTGCTCCCTGGCTACTGCTCGCCGCAATAAAAGGCCGTTGGATTCTTATAAGAATCTCAGATGGGTGGATTTTGGTATTTTTAGTTAGCTGGCTTTTGGTTACTATTCTCGACTGGGTGATACGCCGCTTACTAATTTAGATGCAGGACGCAGGAATTATGTCACGGAATCGACGAATTTTCTTCCTAGTACTAACGCTGGCTGGATTGGCACCTCTTGCGGGGTGTAAAGCACTGATAGCCTATCCACTGTATTTGATTAAGGGGGATAGTATTGCTGCCAAATATGACGAGCTAGAAGGCAAACGGGTAGCTGTTATCTGCAAATCGGCTTCAGCAGCATCCGAAGGACCAAATTCTCCTGAATCGCTCATTGCCCGCCAGTTTAGTAAAATATTGCAGGAACGAGTTTCCAAAATTGAAATCGTGCCAGTGGAAGAAGTGGCCGACTGGATCGACCGCAATAACTGGAATGAAATCGACTGCGTCGAAGTGGGACGTGGAGTGAATGCGGATTCTGTAGTGTTGCTTGACATCGAACAATTCAGTTTGAAAGACAGCTCCACTCTGTTCAAAGGACGCTCTACGGTTACAACCAAAGTGTATGACATTGAGCAGGAAGGCAAGGTGGTTTACGACGCCCCTACTTATGAATTCTCCTATCCTGAAAATGGAGGTCGCCATACGACGGAAATGAGTGACGCGGCGTTCCAACGCCAATTCACCAAGAAGCTAAGTCATCACCTGGCCAAAGATTTCTTCAAATACGATAGATCCGAAGACTATGCCCGGGATGCGACTTTGATTCACTAGTTGGCAATTAGTCAGATACAAAACAAAAGGCCACGAGCGAAAGCTGGTGGCCTTTTTTGATGCTCCGGAGTCTGTTCGCAAATGGCATTTATAAGGAGTCCGCTCGAATGCAGATGCGTTCGATACTGTTGGCTTTCCCTGTATGAATATTGACATCGATGACGGCGCCCCCGAGCCGTACATCCTGAGTGGCAACCAGAAATTGTGTTGGCTTGAAGGTTGTAACGGCCTCGGTCACGGCTGAGACTTTACGTCCCAGTATACTGTCATACGGGCCGGTCATCCCCACATCACACTGGAAGGCGGTACCACCTGGTAAGATGCATTCATCTGCGGTAGGTACATGTGTATGGGTGCCAAGAACTGCGGTCACTCGGCCATCGAGATAGCGTCCCATCAGTTGTTTGTCGCTGGTTGCTTCGGCGTGAAAATCCACCATAACGACTCGCACTGTCGAGGGGATTTGCGAAAGAATCCTATCAGCTGCTCGAAATGGACAGTCCACCGGCTTCATGAAAACTCGCCCCATTAAACTGACAACTGCGACTTGCTCGCCGGCTGCTCCACCGATAATGGCCAATTTATTCCCTGGGGCTTCATCCGGAAAATTAGCTGGTTTGACTATGTTTGAATTAGTGGAAAGTGTCGAGTAGATTTCTTTGCGGCGATAGATGTGGTCGCCCAGTGTTATTCCATCGACACCAGCGGCAATCAGTTTGTCGTAGATTTTGGGAGTCAGCCCCGAACCATCGGCAGAGTTTTCTGCGTTGGCAATCACTACATCCACCTTGTGGAGTGAGCGAATGGTATCCAGGTGGTTACAGACCATGGTATAGCCTGGTTTACCGACGATGTCACCGATAAAAAGAATCCGCACGATTGGAGGCTCCGCAGTTAGCTGGAAATATGATTCATGGGAGGAGGAAAAGGGGCTGCGTGATGTTTAGCGAGCAAATTCGGTGAACCGGCTTTCACGAATGACGGTCACTTTGATTTCTCCCGGATAGGTCAACTGTTCTTCAAACTGTTTGGCGATACCGCGAGCCACCTTCGCTGCGGACTGGTCATCCGATTTTTCCGAACTGATGATGACTCGTAATTCCCGTCCAGCCTGAATCGCATATGCCTGCTGGACTCCATTGTATTCACGCGCAATGGACTCCAGTTCTTCCATACGTTTGATGTAACGGTCGAGTGACTCACGTCGCGCTCCGGGGCGCGAAGCGGAACAGGCGTCGCCGATTGCTGTCAGGACCGTATAAGGGTATTCGGACACGATCTCGTCGTGATGTCCGAAGGCCGCGTGCACAACTTCCGTGGATTCACCGTGACGCTTCAGCAGGTCAGCTCCGATTTGAGGGTGCCCACCGTCTAATTCATGATCTGCCGCTTTACCAATATCGTGAAGCAGTCCGGCTCGGCGAGCTACGTCGACATCAAGGCCCACCATTTCAGCCAGCATGCCGGCAATATAAGCAACTTCGATACTGTGACGGAGAACATTCTGGCTGTAACTGGTCCGGAAGTGTAATCGGCCCAGCATGTAGATAATGCGTTCGTGCAAGCCGTTCACGTTGACCTCCACGGCAGCTTCTTCTCCCTTCTTACGAATGACCTTTTCAATCTTTTGTTCGGTCTCCTGAACCACTTCTTCAATCCGGGACGGGTGGATACGACCATCAGTAATCAGGTCGCTAAGCGAGCGGCGAGCGACTTCCCGGCGAACTGGATCAAAGCTGGAAACAATTACGACTCCAGGTGTGTCATCAATGATGACATCAACGCCCGTTGCCTTTTCAAAAGCGCGAATATTGCGGCCTTCTCGACCAATGATGCGGCCCTTCATTTCGTCGCTGGGAATATCCACGGTACTGGTGGTGTTTTCGACGGTCAGAGCGGAGGCATAGCGTTGCATGGTCATGATGAGCATTTCCCGTGACTTTTCTTCACACGCTTCCTGGATACTCTTCTCATGCTTCAATATGACTGCTCCCATCTCCTGTTCCAGTTCATCTTCCAGAAGCTTTAACAGCCGGGTGGTCGCTTCTTCTTTGGTAAGATCCGTCAGCTCCATCAGTGACGAGCGATGTTTTTCAAGCTGCTTATCCAGCTCCTTTTGACGTTTTTCAGCCACCTGAAGCTTTTCTGTGAGACGATGCTGATTCGTCTGTACCATCTTTTCCTGCTTGCGCAGCGAGTCTTCCCGCTCTGAGATCTGGTGTGATTGAGCTTTCAGCTGATCTTCTTCTTCACGTAGACGGTCCCGTGAACTGCTTAATTCCTTTTCTGCCTCTGATTTGTATTGAAGTGCTACTTCTTTCGCTTCAATCTTGGCTTCTGAGATTATTTGCTTGGCTTCGAGTTCATGTTCTTTGAGTTTTGCCTGTCGGTTTTTCTTTTGCAGAATATTGGAAATAATGAGGGCGATGATCACACCCAGGATGATGCCTGACAGCGCATAGATACCCTCTTGAGGTGAGAGCCCGATGACCAGCAGGTTCATCAGGGTTATTAGGATGGACATAGGAGTACCCCGTTGGATATTTCGAGCGGTCGGTGCAGGCTGTTTATTGCCCGCAGCAGTCCTCAAGGACCACCAGGGTAACTGACTGGAAAGCGCAGTTCGGGACTAATGTAAGGCGGAATACATTAATTGTCGGTAATCAGTACGCTGCATGATCATGTGCGGCTTTAGCACACGCTGCAAAACAAGAGTGTCTGGAAATATGACAGCAAGTTGTTGTACTGAGAATTTCAGGATCTGCCGAAATGGTATAAATCCTGAAAAAGCAGAGGGCACTACTCTTCGCCGGACTGCTGCCAACGGTGCCAGAAGCGGAACCGAGTTGGAAGGAGAGGCCGGAGAAGCGGTTTTTCTGCAAAAGCAATGAGCAGCAACAGATAGTAGCGCTGCCAACAAGCTTAAATCGAAAGCGAAAGCCGCTTTACGAAAGACAATCGAAATGTAATCCGAAAACCGAATCATAATAATCTGGAACAAATAACGCTGCAGTATGGTGGCTCTCTTACGGAAAACGACTCGCTACTGAACTGGTTTTAGTTGGTTTGTTGGATTTACGTTAATATGTCGCTTCTTTACGACTCACGTTCGTCATAAAATGCGACAAGACCAATGTACCAGAATGGATGGGCCATCTGCAACTTTCGCAGGCACCCGATATCCAGTAAATGGCTGCTGAGCCTTGAAGAATGTCAGAATTTGGCGAACAGTTAGAGTTTCACGACCTGGAAATGCAATTGCAGACCGATTTTGCTCCGTCTGCATGGCAGGATGTACGTACGATTCTGGCGGTTTCAGGAGGAGCCGATAGTGTTGCTTTATTGCGAGCCATGGTGGCCTGCCGACCGACGGCAGCTACCGGTGATTTGCATGTGATTCATGTGAACCATGGCTGGCGAGAAGAGCAGTCGGACGGGGATCAGCAGTTTGTGGAGCAACTATGCGATGAACTGGGACTTGCATGTCATGCAGTCAGCAGAACTTCTGAGGTCATTACGGAAGAGCTGGCGCGTAATCAGCGATACGAAGTGTTTCTGGAGAAGGCCCGGCAGCTCGGAGCCCGGTATGTGCTGACCGCTCATACTCAGAATGATCAGGTGGAGACGCTGATCGATAGAGTTTTTCGCGGGACGGGACTCGCTGGTCTAAGAGGTATTCCTCGTACCAGGCAACTGGATCATGGTATTACGTTGTTGCGTCCGCTACTAAACCAGACTCGAGCAAGTGTCTTGGCATATTTGAAGCAGCTGGGGCAGTTGCATCGTGAGGATAGCTCGAACCAATCTTCAGAATTTACTCGTAATCGCATTCGGAATGAATTGATACCGTTGCTGAAAACGCAATACCATGCTGGCGCGGATCAGGCAATTCTGCGTTTGCGGGAAACGGCTATCGAACTGTCGGACTATTTGGCTACTAAATCAGAGCCGATTGCTGAGCGGGCAGTGATTTCGTGTGCTGATCATCAGGTAGTACTGGACTGTACCGCGTTCCGAGGTGTTGCATCGGTAGAAGTGCGACAGGCATTACTTCAGATTTGGCAGCAGGCAGGTTGGCCAAGACAAGATATGACACGGGGGCATTGGCTGCAGCTGGAAACCCTGGTGTCGAAGACGTCCGAGCCGTTGACATTGCCGGGCAATGTAAGGGCAGAAAAAAACGGCGAGCAGCTCTCACTGACTCGCCGTTAATTCTCAGATCTGGAAGAATCTGGAAGAATCTGGAAGCCAATCAGGCTTCTGATTCTCCATCACCTTCGGCGTCTGCCGCTTGCTCGTCTTGCTCGTCTTGCTCGCCTTGCTCGCCTTGCGCTGAAGTTTCTTCTTCGGCAGATTCGCAAGCGGTGGCTTCATCAGCCGTTGCGCCACTGTCGGATTCGTCTCCATTATCAAGCGTGATGACCTTGTAACCACCCTGTGAACGGTAATAGAGCAATAACGCCAGGAATCCGGCTCCCATCAGCGCCGGTACGATAGCAGTTAATCGTAATGCCTGGCGCGAGCCATGGTTATAGGACGTCAGGATGGCAGTGTGATCCGGATGGTCTTCGTTTTCCAGTGCCTGTTGCTGTTTCCCAGGGTTCACTTCGCTGAATTTGTAGCCGAGAAACGAGTTTTCCCCTGCGATGTAATCAGAAGCGACAGCTGGTGCAGTACCCCGCAGGTGTATTGACATCTCGTTACTCTGTTGAGCACCGATCATCGTGGTTGCTCCGAGTCCCACTGTGAGCATTCCGGCTGCTCCCAGAGCACTCATGGCGACAGCACCACTCTGTGGGTAGCGTTCACCAGCCACAGCAAGCATCGTTGGCCAAAGGAACGCTTTTCCTAGACTGTATAGCGTAGCAGCTGCAAAAATGACCAGCACGCTGGTGGTGTCAATGCTCAGCCAGAAGAGCCCAGCCACAGCGATGACGGAACTGGCTAAAAGCAATCCAATTGGATTCAGTTTGTGGACCAACGGACCAGCACAGAAACGTAGTACAAACATCAGAATGGAGGTGTAGATCAGCACAGTTACGGAGTTTTCCACAAGTCCTTCCATCAGACGCGTCTGCCAGCTATCGACACCCAGCTCCATGTAGCCGATGAGACCATGGATGACGACCAGCACGATAAATGGAATTGAAAGAAAACAACTGAACAGAACGGCTGGTGATTCATTGCTTTTACTGGTGACTGTTTTCGGGAATTCTTCTTTGAGTGTCATGGCCAGAATTCCGATGAGCACCAACGAATAGGAAGATAAAGCAATCTGCCAGGGGATTTCTGAAATCCAGGCTGTTTCGTTTTGGAAGCAGGCTGCCAGCAAGCCACCGACAACCATACCACCCGGCCAGCCCGCGTGCAGAACGTTTAGATAGTGAGTTTGATTTTCCGGGTAAAGCTGACCTACCAGCGGATTAATCACCCCTTCGTACAGGCCATTGCAGATTGAGAAAATAAAGACGCTGATGGTGAGAATTTTTATTGCTTTGTCCGTGGCTTCTGTGGGAACAGAGGAGACCCATCCATCGTAGAGTGTAGGAGTTATCAGGAGCAACGCGGCGCTAATGATGTGCAGTACGACTGAGAGGAGTAGAACAGGCTTGTAGCCCAGAAACTCAACGATAAAGCCGCCAACCAGAATAACGACACCAAACCCAACAAATCCGGCACCCATGATGCCTCCAAACTGGGCTTGGGTAATCCCCATTTCGGCCCAGGCAGGTCCGGCTGCTCCGCGAGTTGCAAAACCAACACCGGCAGCGACCAGTGTCAGGAAACTCGCGATTAATAACTTTGTACGATCTTCCATTTTAATTACTTTCGAGAGATGAATCGAAATAGTACTACACAGTTCAATCATATAAGCCTATTACATTTTTCGGTGCTAGCAAATAGTAATCATAAAAAAGGCCGGGGGTGATATTGCTCGGATACGTGACGGTTATTCTGCGATGAAGTAATTCCATCTGTGGTAGAAATATCGTGGTTGACCTGACTTGCCGATTTGACATAGATTAGGTCACCTGCGGGAGAGAAAGACCGCGTGTTGTGCCCTTGGCTTATCATGGCTGGCATCGAATCAACAACACGCCAAGTTGGTCTCTCATTATAAAACTGAGGCTGACGTACACGGATTCCATGGACGGAGTTATCGGTACGTCGTGCGTGTGGAAACACCAATGAGGCAGTTAGGAAGGCCAGTGGTTGTTGCTTGGATCGCCATTTTTGCGGTTGCGCTCGCGCTCCGTTGTGGTGCCAGCGTCTATTGGCAGAACCAGCAAGCCGACCAGAACGCTTTTGCCTTTGGGGATTCGTTTTCCTACTGGGTACTGGGCCACCAGATCTATCTGGGAGAGGAATACCGGTTTGGTGGCGATAACGCGATGGTTGCTCGAGCCCCCGGTTTTCCTCTGCTGATCGCCGGCTGGCACTGGCTTTTTGCAGGCAAGCCTTCCGTTGTTTCTGTGCGCATTATGAATTCGATTTTAGGAGCCTTCACCGTTCTGGTAATCGGCTGGTTCGCCACGCTTCTGTTTGATCGGCAAGTGGGATTGTACGCAGGCATTTTGGCAACGATTTATCCCGGGGCGATTGCGATGAGCACTCTCATATTGAGCGAAGGCCCATTTTGTCTCTTTATGGCGCTGGAGCTGGTGGCGTTGTACTACTGTATGCTGGCTCCGCAGTGCAGTAGCTCTGGCAGACGGCGAGCAGCCGTTTTTGTTGGTATCAACGCCGCGGTAGCTGTGTTGATCCGTCCCAGCTGGCTACTCTATACCCCGTTGGTCTTATTCGCCATTTGTCTGTTCGGAAAAGATCGACGCGTTCATGTGTCGCATGCCTTGCTCGCGATGCTCGCCTTTGCTTTGGTGACGACCCCCTGGTGGGTTCGAAATTATCAGGTGACAGGGCGTTTTGTCCCTACGACGTTACAAGTGGGAGCAAGTCTTTATGACGGTCTGCGTCCTGGTGCTACCGGGGCAAGTGATATGTCATTTATGCCAGAATTTTACCGCCAGCAGACTCAGCAGGATGCCGCAGGTCAGACTCAGGGGACCTATGAATACCGCCTCAATGCCCGCCTCCGCGATGCAGCGGTTGCTTGGGCCAGTGAGCATCCGGTCGAGGTGATGCGTCTGGCGGTTGTCAAAGTCTTACGGATGTGGAATCCGTTTCCCAATTCTGACAGTGTTGGTTCCAGTACCAGTCGTCTGGTTATTTCACTTGGGTACCTGGGCATGATGTCGCTCACGTTGCTTGCGGTGGTTTCAATGATTCGTAGGAAACCACCGCTGGCAGATGGGGCAAAACGAGCATCATGGCGTATTGTTGTTCTTTGTAGCTCTCCCGCAGTCTACTTCACAGCATTACACATGGTGTTTGTTAGTTCCATACGCTATCGCCAGCCAGCCGTACTGACGCTTTCAGTACTGGCTGGTGCTGGTGTGGCGTCCTGCGTCGCCAGGTTCAAGCAGAGTGAAATACTGGGCAGCCAGGGAGGTGGTGATGGATAAACCTGAACGATCTCCGATCAATCTCACTCCTCGCGGCGGTGGTTTTCTGCACCGCTGGGTACGTAAGTTCGCCATTCTGGTTTCCCTGCTGGCCTCATTGGTCGTAGTAGGCCAGCCGTGGATTGGTTCTCAGGTCGATGATGAAATCCATGCTCAGTTACTGTCCGCTATTAAGAAAGCGTTTCCGGCAGCCATCGTAGATGTTGATAAGGTAGTGCGGCGTGGCAATCGAGGGATTGTCGCACGGGGGTTGAAGATCATGTTGCCGGCAGTGGCTAGTGGGATTGGAGAGGAGCCAGATTCCATTGCGGGGCTGCCGGTAGCCGAGATTGACCGGTTGGAGTTCGTCGGTCAGACAGATTACGGCACATTGCTGACAGATACACCTGTCTTCAACGAAGTAAAAATAAGTGATGGGAAGATCCGTGTGGTACGAACAGCGGATGGACGATGGAACCTCGACAAGTTGTTGGAAAACATTGGTTCAGCGACTGGGGTGTCGGCGGGGGTTCCCACGTTGCGAATGTCCGGAGTGGAATTGTTAGTAGCTGATCAGCAGCAGCCAGCTCGAAAGGAACTTTCCTTACTGCTTTCTGATGGGATCATCGTTGAGAAACCGCGGGAGCGGGTTGTAACTGAAGCAGATTCCTCCGACCTTGCTTCCAGGTTGTTGGAAGTTCGGTTACGGTTTGAGACCGAACTGGCAGACGGCCTGCAGGTGAACGGAGCAATCTCGCTGGACGGCCAGCCTTCCCTGTTAACCGCTCGACTTGATGGTTTGATGCTGGATGATCGTCTATTGGAAATTCTCCCGTTGAGCATCCTTGATCAGTTACCTCCGGCCATGAGGATTCGAGGGGAAGCTCAGCTCGCCGTTCAATTGCGTACCAAATTTGTGACAGATGAAACTCAGCAGCTGCGGATGTCGTATGATTGGGCCGCTGCAGGTGTATTGAGCAATGGTTTTTATTCAGATCGTCGGTTACCAACTCCGATTACGGATATTTCCGGTACGGTCACGTGGCAGGGCGACGTCATTCGCTGCGAGCGTCTTAACGGGCGACTGTCCGATTCTCCGCTGACCGGAAGTGTGCAAATCCATGGGGTCGGTGGTCCGGTGGCTGTGAAAGCAACGTTGTATGCCGAGAACCTGCATGTGGACGAAACACTTGCACATGGTTTAACGGGTAACGGAGAACTCAAATCCGTATCTCGTGTTTTCGAACTGTATTCGCCTCGTGGTACGACCGGATTAAAGTTGACATATGATTCCACAGGGCTGAAACCATCTACAGAAGTGGTTTTGGATGTTCATAATATGGACATAACGTATGCCAGATTTCCGTATCCATTTCATCGGGTATCCGGAAAGATTCTGATCTCAAACAGAGATGTCAGATTGCAGCATTTACAAGGCTTTTCGCATGGTCAGCGATTTGAGATCCAGGGAGACCTCAAGGATGCGATCGATTTTCCAGTGGGTTGGATTCAGATCACATCAGATGGCGCCGTTCCTTTGGATGGCGAGTTAATTCATGCTCTGAATGCCAAGACACAGCGGACGATTCAGGTTCTGCGACCCACAGGAATGATCTGGCTCAAACGATTGCGCCATGAATACACAGGTGATAAATACAATCCAGCCCGCGAGATTGATCTGGACGTGAAGTCGGCGACGGTAAGCTACGAGCAATTCCCTTACCCGATACACCGGGTTCAAGGTGAAATTCGTCTTCGTTCAGGCGTGTGGCACTTTGAAGATTTTAGTGGCTACAAAGGAAATTCCTATATTCAACTATCCGGATCACTCACTCAGCTGCCAGATGATGACAGTCATTTAAAGCTTGAATTGACTGGTACAGATGTCGAACTTGACGAAGAACTGCGGACGGCCCTTTCAGTGAAGAACAGCAAGGTCACCGAATTATGGGATCAACTGCAGCCTCAAGGGGCACTGGATCACCTGACGATGAAGATTGAAAAGTTTAAGTCGCGGGAAAAGCCGAGTCTGTACATTCGAGGGAAAAAGTGGGTGCCAGACGAAAGCTTTGCTACTTCCCGGATCCAAATCAATCCAACCTGGTTTCCCTATGCGATCGATGAATTGACCGGAGAGTTTATCATTCAGGATGGTCACATTCAGTTGTTGGATGTTCGCGGCCGTCATGATGAAACAGAATTTGTATTTGATGCGGTCAGTCATTTCGACCCGGACGGTGGTTGGGACCTTTCGATTGAACACTTGAGTGTCGATCGACTGGCGTTTGATAATGATCTGTTCAACGCCCTGCCCGCTTCTCTGACCAAGGGGCTCAAGACGCTGGATCTTGCTGGCCAGCTGCAATTGTCTGGTGACATTAGTTTTGCCCGGCCTGTTGGCTCCGAGTTGAGATCCAAGTGGAAATTGCGAGTTGGCGCTGGTGGAATTGCGCTGACATGTGGCCCGCGTTTCAATGGCATCTATGGTTCGCTTGTGTTTGATGGCGTAAGTGACAATCAGGGAGTTCGTACGAAAGCCTGGTTGGACATTGACTCCATGATGTGGGGGGACGAGCAGCTTACCAAGGTGTCTGGACCGATCTGGGTCGATTCGAAACAACTGTTAATAGGTAGGTGGGCGAATACAGGGGCGTCGCAATTTGCGCCTTCATTACCTTCGCGTGCTGGCGGTCCACTGGCAGGGAATGTTGTGCGTCAACCTCAGCAGGACGCTCAGAGTCTGTTAGCCAGAACTGCAGGAGGGCTTCTAGGAATCGACATGCAGTTGCAGTTTGTAGACCAGGTACGTATCGCATCAGAGCTGGATGAAAGTATAAGTCGATCCGCGGACCGTTTTCTTCTGCAGGCGTCGATGTCAGGAGCGGACCTGGGTTACCTCGCCCGGCAGCATGATATCGAGGAGCGAACGGGAGGCCGAATTAACGGTGCGATCCGATTGCGTGGTGAAGTCGGAGACCGTTCGACCTGGACGGGAGAAGGACGCGTACGATTATCCGAGGCTGATATTTACGAATTGCCTTTGATGGTCGCCTTGTTAAATAATCTGGGTGGTAATAAGGAACGCGGAGCGTTTTCCCGGAGTGAAGTAGACTTCAGGATTCAATCAGAGAGGTTTATACTGGATCGTATTGCGTTGGAAGGAGATGCGGTAAGTCTTTATGGCAAAGGCTGGATGTCTTTTGATGAAGAACTCAATTTGGACTTCTACTCGTTGGTGGGACGGCAGCGGATAGCCATTCCAATCATCAACCAGGTAGTGGCCAAGGCGAGTAAGGGACTGTTGCGGATCGATGTGGCAGGCTCATTGGACCAACCGCGAGTCAATGGGACTGCGTTTCCGGAACTGGATGGGACGATGGAGCGGATTCTCCACGATTTGAATACTCGTATCGCACGCCCTCTGCCAAACATGCAACAACCGCTGCTCCAACTCAGATAGATTCAAACAGGTTTGCAACGATGAAATTTACAAAAATGCATGGCGCCGGAAACGATTACATCTACGTAAATGCGTTTGAGCAATCGTTGCCGCAAGATTTGTCAGCATTATCCAGGGCGATGTCACATCGACATTTTGGTATTGGTGCCGACGGCCTGATCGTTATACATCCATCGGAGTTGGCAGATGCCCGCATGCAGATGTTCAATGCCGATGGCAGTGAATCGGAAATGTGTGGTAACGGTATTCGTTGTGTTGCCAAGTACGTTTATGACCACGGGATTTGCCGGAAAGAATCTTTGGCCATCGAAACCGGAGCTGGTGTGCTGGCATTAGAGGTGGAATTGGAAGCTGGTAAGGTGCAGCGAGTGCGAGTCGATATGGGCGAGCCGATTCTGGAGGCTGGCGAGATTCCCACGGCGTTTACCGATACGCCGGTCGTAAATCAACCACTGGAAGTCGAAGGGCAGACGTTTGAAGTGACGTGTGTTTCCATGGGAAATCCTCATTGTGTGATTTATGTCGAGCAAGCTACGGATGACCTGGTGCTGGGGATTGGCCCACAAATCGAAAATCACCCAGTATTTCCCGCTCGGGTGAACGTTGAGTTTATTGAAGTCGAATCACGTGATGAAGTCCGGCAACGAACCTGGGAGCGTGGTTCCGGGGAGACATGGGCCTGTGGAACAGGGGCTAGTGCTGTCTGTGTGGCTGGGGTACTGACTGGACGTACGAATCGGCGTCTTTTGAACCACTTACTAGGTGGTGATCTTGAACTGTTCTGGGATGAAGAGACAAATCATGTCTTTATGACTGGCCCGGCGACCGAAGTGTTTAGCGGAGATTGGCCTCTGTGAAACGACATTTGCCTATTTGACTTTTGGGTGTAACAAGGAAGTGACCCGTTATGAAACTCGATGCTCCCTGGATCATGCGATTAGGAGGATTTGGTATTACCAATCTGCTGCGAGGGTGGATGGGGACGTTGAAATACCAGGTTCATCGCGAAGAACCTCAGGTCGATCCGGTCATCGAGGGGTTTGAAGGTCCGAATATTTACCTGTTCTGGCACGAGTACATTCCGATTCCCTTCTATCTTCGCGGCCGTTGTAATATCTCGATGTTGCTAAGTCGGCATCGTGATGCAGAATGGTTGTCTCATGCAGCCCGTTACATGGGGTTTGGTACGGTTCGAGGAAGCTCGTCGCGAGGAGGTGTTGCGAGTTTGAAAGAGATGATGCGGGTTGGGAAGGAAATGAATCTTACGATGACTCCTGACGGACCGCGGGGGCCTCGGCGTCAATTGGCATCAGGGTGCATCTATCTGGCCTCGCGGCTGCAGATTCCACTGGTTTGTCTGGGGTTCGGCTATAAATCCTGCTGGCGGCTGGAGAGTGCCTGGGACCGTTTTGCTATTCCGCGACCATTTACTCAGGCACGGATGATGGTCAGTCGCAGAATTTACATTCCCGACAATCTGGATCGTGAAGGGATCGAATTCTACAGGCAAATGGTTCAAGATGTACTGGAACAGAAAACCATTTGCGCTGAACATTGGGCTCAAACCGGAGTCGTTCTTGAGGGGCAGCAGCTGTTGGTGTCCGAACCTGGGGTCTTTCGTCGTGCCGCCTGAGTGACACGGATCTGTCACTGCTTTAGTATAGTAAGAGCACGCCGCTGTCGAATTGTTGTGTGTCCCGGTGTTTTGCGTCAGGAAAGGACGCCTCGTCATGATGGAACATCAGTCCCTTTTCCCGGATTCCCTGCCAGAAGATAACCAGGATCCTGATGCACCTCAGATTCTGTCAGTAAGCGAATTGAACACAGCAGCTAAAGATTTATTGGGGGCTGCTTTTGGGGATATCTGGGTTGCCGGGGAAATTTCCGATTTATCGAGACCGAGCTCGGGGCATTTGTATTTTAATTTGAAAGATGAAAATGCGTCGATCCGGGCCGTTGCCTGGCGGAGTACGGCTGCTCGGCTCCCCTTTCAGTTGGAGGATGGGCAGCAATTGGTTTGTCGGGGAAAGATTGATTTATATGTGGTCCGCGGCAGCTATCAGTTGGTCGTAAGTCATGCCGAACCTCAAGGTGTTGGTTCGTTGCAACTGGCGTTTGAGCAGTTAAAACGGGAACTGTCGTCGGCAGGGATTTTTGATGACGAGCATAAACAGGCTCTTCCCTGGCTTCCGCGGAAGATTGCTTTTGTTACTAGTCCGACCGGTGCCGCGATCCGCGATTTTCTGGAAGTCATTCGTCGTCGTTGGAGTCAAGTTCACGTCATGGTGATTCCTGCTCGAGTTCAGGGCCCTGGAGCCTCTGCTGAAATTGCAGCCGGTATCCGCACCGCCAACGCTCTGACTGACGCTCCCGATTTACTGGTGGTTGGCCGGGGGGGAGGTAGCCTGGAGGATTTGTGGTGTTTTAATGAAGAGGAAGTTGTGCGGGCGATTTTTGCCAGTGAGATTCCGGTTCTCTCCGCAGTGGGCCATGAGATTGACGTCACGTTAGCCGACCTGGTAGCTGACCGTCGGGCTCTGACGCCCAGCGAAGCAGCCGAGCTTGCTGTTCCTCAGGAAGAGGAAGTCCGTAGTCTGCTGGAAGCGGTACAGCAACGAATGTTGAGTACGCTACAGAACCGTGTGCATCAGGCGCGGCAGCAGTTAAAAACACTTGCTTCCCGCCCCGTTTTGAAGCGGCCACACGAACTGATTGAACAACGAGCGCGGCAGGTGGATGACTACGAGCAAAAACTGACACGTGCGGTTCAGGATACGCTTGGGCGTGGCAAAGAGAAATTGGCATTGGCCGCCGCCGGGTTAAATGCTATGAGTCCGTTGGGAGTATTGCAGCGAGGTTACAGCGTTACCCAGGATCAGAATGGTCAGATTATCAGAGAAATTGGGGCTGTCCAGACTGGGGACGTTCTTGTCACGCGTCTTGCTGACGGAAGAATTCATAGCACGGCCACAGCGACAGAATCTGACACGAATAACGAAGCGTAGGTAAAATAAAGATCCTGTAAGAGAGGGGGGATTTATGGGCAAAGAGAAGCAGCAGGACGAGCTTACATTCGAGCAGGCTCTGGAAAGCCTGCAGGAGATTGTGGCTCAACTGGAAAATGGCCAGCTTGGTCTGTCTGAGTCGCTGGAGTGCTATCAGCAAGGTATTGGTCTGTTAAAACATTGTCATGCAACGCTGGCTGGCGCTGAGCGGAAAATTGAACTGCTCACTGGAGTAGACGGTGATGGAAACGCAGTCACCAGAGACTTTGATGACGCGGAGACAACTCTTGAGCAGAAGCAGGCCTCACGTTCCCGGCGAAGGTCAGCCGGGGAGGATGTAGACGAGCCTGATGACCTGTTTTAAATTAAATGGTGGGTTCTTTCAGCATCGCATGATGTGCGGTTGCCTGGCTACTCAAAAGTGATTCGAGATTCTTATGTCCACGAGCGGAGAAGTACTGCTATCCCAGTACATGGCGCAAATTCGTCATGATGTCGATCTGGCATTGGCTGAAGTGGCTACCTATTCCGAAGGGTGTCCTCAGGTATTAGGAGATGCCATTCGGCATATCCTGCTGGCACCCGGGAAGCGTCTGCGACCGATGTTGGTGTTAATGGCATCGGATGCTTGCGGGGAAAGAAGTAATGTCACGATGGCATCGGCATGTGCAGTTGAGATGATTCACACCTATTCACTGATTCACGATGATCTTCCAGCGATGGATGACGACGAATTGAGGCGAGGACGTCCTGCGGTACATGTGGCGTACGGTGAGGCCAATGCGATTCTGGCCGGAGATGCACTGCTCGCTCAGGCATTTGAAGTCATTACACGATGTGAGGCTGCCGCCGAACTGATCGTGCGTTGCCTGCAGGAATTAACGGCAGCGGCCGGGCCCTGTCAGTTGGTTGGAGGGCAAGTGGATGATTTGCAGGCTGAAAATCGTGTTGGTACGGCAGAGCAACTGCAAAAGATTCATGAGCGGAAAACAGGAGCGATGTTCCGAGTTTCTCTCAGGCTGGGGGCAATTGCGGCCAACGCAACAAATGAACAAATTGCCCGTTTGGATACGTATGGTAAACATCTGGGACTGGCTTTTCAGATTGTGGATGACCTGTTGGATGAACAGGGGGATATGCAACAGCTTGGAAAACAGACCGGAAAAGACACTGCTCAAGGAAAATTGACGTATCCAGCTTTACTGGGAATCCAGGAAAGCCAGCAATTGGCTGCAGATTTGATACGTCAGGCCTGTGAACAACTGGAGCCATTTAGTGAAACTGCTGAACCATTAAGACAGTTGGCGTATTTCGTTTTGCAGCGGAATAACTAAATTAGATGAAGAGACTGTACATCTCCCCTTTGATTGACTGAACCTTTTATGGAACATCCGATTCTTTCTAATTTGCAATCGCCGATCGAATTGCACGAAATGTCAGTAGCTGAGCTTAATGACACAGCTGCTGAGATTTGTGATGTGATGTGTGATTTACTTAGTGAGCGGTCTGCGCACTTTGCCTCTAATCTGGGGGTGGTGGAGCTTTGTCTGGCTTTACACAGTATTTTTGACTTTCGTCAGGATCGCTTGATTTGGGACACGGGCCATCAGATCTACCCCCACAAACTGATCACGCAACGGTATCACCAGTTCAAATCGATACGCTCCAAACAGGGACTTATGGGTTACCCTAATCCAGCGGAAAGCGAGTATGACCTGTTTATGACTGGTCACGCCGGTGCCAGCGTTTCCACGGTTCAGGGGTTACACAGTGGTGATGTGCTTTTCGGCAAGGGAGATCGTAAAGCTGTTGCAGTGATCGGAGATGGCGCGTTTCCGTCTGGCGTGGTTTATGAAGCAATGAACAATGCCGACGGGAATTTACTGGTTGTCCTCAACGACAATGAAATGTCAATTTGCCCGCGTGTCGGTGGCGTGGCCTCATACCTTGACCGTTTGCGTAATTCCATTTATCCCACGCTGAAAGCGGGAGTGCAAAAAGTCTTGGGCCGTGTGCCGGTGGTTGGCGATCCGGCCGAACGGTTTCTCGCTCAAATGAAAGAAGCAGTCAAAGCTGGCTTTCATGGTGGGATGCTCTTCGAAGAACTCGGGTTTCAATACCTTGGCCCGATCGATGGTCACGATATCGGTTTGATGCGGAAGTATCTCAAGATGGCAAAGGAGATTCATCAGCCGGTTCTATTGCACGTGGTGACACAAAAAGGCCATGGGTTTCGGCCAGCTGAAGAGGATCCACGCACCTTTCACGCTCCTCCGGTTTTTGATCGAGTGGAAGGTAAGGCTATCTTTCAGCAAAAGGCCAGCGAGAGTGTCGTGAAACTTAACTACACGAACCACGCTCGGGATGCCATTCTGGAGCAGATGGCCAAAAACGATACGGTGACCTGTTTGACTGCCGCTATGTGTCAGGGGAATAAGCTGGAGCCGGTTCGAGATCGTTATCCCGACCGCTTCTTTGATGTTGGAATTTGTGAAGGGCACGCGGTAGCCTTTGCCGGAGGACAGTGCAAAGCCGGAGCACGTCCTATCGTAGCGATTTACAGTACGTTCTTGCAGCGAAGTTATGACCATATTTTTCAGGAAGTCTGTCTTCAGGATCTTCCGGTGACCTTCATGCTGGACCGCGCCGGGCTGGCTGGGCCCGACGGCCCAACCCATCATGGCGTCTTTGATCTGGGGTACCTCCGCGTCTTTCCAAACATCTCCATCATGGCGCCTGCAGATGAACATGACATGAGGGCTATGCTCGAGTTCTCTCTGCAGCACGATTCCGCGACGGCGATCCGATATCCCAAGGGCGTGTCTCCTGAGCTGGATCGGGAACCTGCACCGTTGGAATACGGCAAATCGGAAGTCTTACTGACCGGTAAGGATGGAACCATTCTCGCATTGGGAGCTATGGTGGAGCCCTGTCTCCAGGCAGCCGCCAGATTGAGAGCAGATGGTCTGGATGTTGGTGTGGTCAACGCCCGGTTTGTGAAGCCACTGGATGAGCATGTGATCTCTGACGTTCTGAGGAATAGCCCGTTTGTGGTGACAGTTGAAGAAGCTGCGCTAATAGGTGGGTTTGGTTCCGCAGTGCTGGAGTTTGCGGTCGAGCGGCGACTCAATGCCGCTCACGTTTGTCGGCTGGGGATTCCGGATATCTTTGTGGAGCATGGTGAGCGGACAGAGTTACTGAGTGATTTGGGACTGGATTGCGATGGAGTGTACCGGGCCTGCCGGGACATGGCTCAGGATACAGCCAATATGGAGACCGTTTAGCAGTGCAATCGATGTGTACTGACGGCCAAGAGCACAAACATGCCACTTTCAACTACAGCAACTTGGGTTCCAACAGACCGCAAGCCATGCGTTCTGGTTTGTGCAGGTGCATCGAATGCAGCCAGTCAGGATGCTGAGGTTCAGGTCCGCCAACGGATATCCGAATTTTTTGATATCACTGACGATGCTTCCCAGGCAGATCTGGCAATCGTACTGGGCGGTGATGGCTCCATATTGCGAGCGTCCCGGGAGCTCAGCACATTGGGGATTCCCGCAGTGGGAGTCAATCTGGGAAGGCTCGGATTTTTGGCATCCGTTTCCCCCAGTGAAGTTCAGCAAGCCTTCAGCGATGTTGTGACAGGCAATTGTCGCATCGTGGAACATCTGATGCTCCACTGTGCGGTGTATCGTGATGGTCAGCAGGTCGCGTCGGCAATCGGGCTTAATGAAGCAGCGCTGCTGCGAGGAGCTCCTTTTTCCATTCTCGACATTGATTTGCATGTCGACGGCGAGTGGGCAACCACTTACAGTTGTGACGGGTTGATCATCTCAACGCCCGTTGGCTCAACAGCTCATAGTCTGTCGGCAGGAGGCCCGATTCTGCGTAAGTCGCTCGATGCTTTCGTCATTTCTGCCATCAGCCCTCATACATTGACGGTTCGGCCGGTGGTGGATTCTTCTCATCGTACTTATGAAATGACGGTTCGGAAAACCTCGGCAGAAACGGCAGTAGCTGTAGACGGAAAAGTTATCGCCAGCGTGACAGAACGGGATGTGGTTCGGGTGGAAAAAGCGGAACGCCCGTTTTTGATGATCGAAGTTGATGGGCAAAATGATTATCGAAGTTTGCGGGAGAAGCTGGATTGGGGTGGTCGTATTCGCCATAAAAAATAACAATAGGGCAGCCTCGGAAGGATTCGAGGGACAACCGATCGGTATACCGTGCAAGGAGGCCTGCCATGGCGTTCGCGAAATCAGGAATAAGGCTGACAGCCCTCCGTTGTTTGCTTCTGGGACTCGTCACTAGCGTGACGCTTGCTCAGGATTCTGATATTGAAAAACAGCTGGAAAAGGTGGCTGCCGAAGTCACGAAGAGTTCGCAACCAGTAAAGAAATACCAGCTTCAGTACCGTTTGAAGCAAGGTGAACTCATCCGTTCACGCGTCGTACATCTGGTTTCCATGGATACCAAGATTGACGGTGAATTTGAAAATCTGAAGTCGCGAAGTGTCTCCACACGTGTTTTTGAAGTGAACAAAGTGGATTCTGAGGGCAACATTACGCTCGTGCATCGAGTCGAGGATGCCGAACTTTGGCAGAAAGTGACCGGTCAGGATGAAGTTCGCTATAACAGCAAGACCGATGAAGTCGTGCCAGAACGTTACGAGCGGATTGCGGCCTCGATCGGCAAACCATTGGCTGTGATTACCGTAAATGCGTCCGGAGCTATTGTGACACGTAAAGACGAAGTCACTCAATTCAATCCGGGAATCGGAGTGCTGATGCCTCGTCTGCCCGACTATCCGATCGCGATTGGGCAGAAGTGGTATACGCCCGAGCAGGTTCGGATTCGGTTGAAAGATGGAAGAGTGCAGACGGTAAAGCTGAGGAAGCTGTATACGCTGATTCGGGTGGCCAACGAGCTGGCAACCATCCAGGTGAAAACTCAGGTGATCACCCCTGTGCACGATGCCAAAGTGAAGAGTCAGTTGATGCAGCGTATGCAACATGGTCAGTTTCAGTTTGACCTGGCGAAAGGTCGCATTTACTCCTCTCAAATGGAACTGGATGAGCGTGTTGTTGGGTTTAATGGTGCTGCCAGCATGATCCATTATTTGTCTCGCATGACCGAGCAGCTTGTATCCCCTGCTCCTTCGTCCAAGGATCTATCAGTACGTTAGGGCTGGCAGTACGTTAGGGCTGGTTCAGGAGCAGCAGCATTGAAAAGGTCGCCGATTGCTCTTTGTTTGACAGGCAACTCCGTAACACTGTGGCTGGCGGCAGTTTTTTTGTCGAGCGGCTATTCCTCCGTGATCGCGATGGACCGGCTTCAGGTCGAGAGCGATGACGGGCGAGTTTCGCTGCAGGGGCAGCTGATCGAGTCGGGTGACCCTGACTTCCTGCTGCTATTGAGTCGTGACAATCGACTGCAAAAAATACCCTCAAAGAATGTGCTCAAACGCGAACGACTCAAACCTCCGTTTCATTTCACAACTCGGGATCAGGTCGTGAAGTCGTTGCTCAGCGAATACGGCAGGGATTACCGTATTCACCAGACGGCACACTATGTGATTTGCTTTAACACGATTCCCGACTATGCGCGGTGGGTTGGAACTTTGCTGGAACGAGTTCATCGAGCATATTTCACTTACTGGGACAAGCGGGACGCAGCACTGACAGTACCTGAGCAACCTTTGGTCGTCATCGTACATAAGAACCAGACCTCGTTTTTAAAGTTTGTTGAAGGCGAATTGGGCTCAAGCAGTGAGTTTGTTCCTGGGTATTACAATCAGGAGTCGAATCGAATTAACCTTTACGACCTTTCCAGACTCACCGAACGACAGGAAAGCCTGCTCGCTCAGGGACGTCGGCCAGGAAGCCCCGCTCAGCAGATTCAGCGCGTGTTGGGGCACCCGACTGCCGAGCGGAATGTAGCAACCATCGTTCATGAGGGGACCCATCAGCTATGTTTCAATTCGGGGATGATAAGACGCCTGTCCTATACGCCATTATGGCTGAGTGAAGGGATGGCAATTTACTTTGAAACTCCCGATTTAACTCACTCCAAAGGTTGGTCGGCTATTGGGAATGTGAATCGGTACAATCTGAATTACTACCGATTGCTGATGCAGGAAGGAAAACTGATTGATTTGAAAACATTACTCAGCTCCGACGAGGAGTTTCGTTCAGGAAAGACGGTACGAGCAGCCTACGCTCAATCCTGGGCCTTGAATTATTTTCTGCAGAAGACACGGCCTGCTGCCTATCGTGAGTTCGTGAAAATGCAACGCTTGACTGTGCCGTTGCAAAAAGTGTCTGAACAGCAGCGGTTGTCAATGTTCACCTCGGCCTTTGGAGGAGGTTTGTCGCGCTTGGAGCAGGAATTGCGTGAGTATATAAGAGGGCTGTAGAGTCTCCGCGGTCAGATCTGGTTAGAATGGATTGCTTGTATCCGCGCGAGGAGATATTTAAGATAAAACGATAACAAGATTGGCAGCTGGATAAGTGGTTGCCGGGTTCATAAGGAGAGTACGATGTCGTCACAAGACACCACTCGTAATACGAATAGTAATCGTCGGGATTTTCTAAAAGCTTCGGCCGCTGTTGGCGGAGCTGTCGCGACGACCTTGACGGCTGCCAATGCGGTTCACGCTCAAGGATCGGATATCCTGAAAGTCGGTTTGATCGGTTGCGGCGGTCGTGGTACCGGAGCGGCAGTGAATGCGATGCGTGCCGAGGATAATTTGCGTCTGACAGCGATGGCAGATATTTTTGGGGATCGTCTGGAACATTCACGTAACATTCTGCAACGTCAGATTGGTGATAAATTTGCTGTAACCGAAGAGACGAGCTATACCGGTTTCGATGGCTATAAGGAATTGTTGGCTGGCGATGATGTCGACGTTGTTCTGCTTTGTACACCACCTCATTTTCGCCCGGCACATATTGAAGAAGCTGTAAAACAAAACAAGCACGTTTTCTGTGAAAAGCCGGTAGCCACTGATGCGGTGGGAGTGCGTCAGGTTATGGACGCGGTACGCGTTGCCAAGGAAAAGGACCTCAATGTGGTTTCGGGGCTTTGCTGGCGTTATGACTATGGCGTACGAGCGGTCATGGAGCAGATTAAAAGTGGAGCGATTGGCGATATCCAATCGATCCAGGAAAACTATCTGACAGGTACGCTTTGGCATCGGGGACGAAAACCTGATTGGAGCGAAATGGAATACCAGATTCGTAACTGGCTGTATTTCACCTGGCTATCCGGAGATCATATCGTCGAACAGCATATTCATAGTCTGGATAAAGCGATGTGGCTCATGGACGACGTGCCGCCTGTGAGGGCAACAGGTCTCGGAGGAAGGCAGCAACGCGTTGATGAGCAGTGGGGACATGGCTATGACCACTTCGCTGTCTGCTATGAATGGGAAAATGGAGCGAAAACGTTTGCTTATACTCGTCAGCAATCAGGCTGTTCCAACAATGTCGAAGACTATGTCATGGGTACCAAGGGCTCCGCCAAGATCCTGCGGCATTCGATTGAAGTGGGAGGAGAGGAGACCTTCCGCTATCGTGGACCAAAGCCAAGTATGTACGACGTGGAACACAAAGAGTTGTTTGCTGCGATTCGGAGCGGTGAAACGATTAATAACGGTGACTACATGTGCAAGAGTACGCTCATGGCGATTCTGGGACGTGAAGTCTGTTACACCGGCCAGACCATTACCTGGGATCAGATGCTGAATTCAGAAAACGATCTTTCTCCACCGGTTTATCAGTGGGGCGATGTTGAAGTTCCCAAAGTAGCCATTCCAGGGAAGACGAAGTTCGTCTAGTCGACATACCTGGTCCAAGCGTTTAGAAGCCTCTGTCAGAATTTCCTGGCGGAGGCTTTTTGTATTGGAAGAATGTTTCGAAACGGGGCGTAAAAGAAGGAAGCTCTAAGTTCCAAATTGCGCTTCACACCGCCTCAGAGCTTCTCTGACGCGACATTGGCCATGAGCGTATGTGACCATCGAATCTTTCTCGATCCAGTCAGCGACTCGTTGCTGAGCCGAGATGACAGTGTTATGTGCTCGCTTGCCAAAGTAGTCACCAATTTCTGAATAGGCGGCTTTGGTGTATTTTCTGGCTAACCACATTGCCAGCATCCGAGGCTGACTGATGTTCTTTGCTTTGGCGGTCGATTTCAGTTTTTTTCGATCCACGCCGAAAACCTCACAGACGGCGTTTTCAATATCGGAGATACGTACATTACGTTGAGGTCGTTCAAACAGATCTGCCAACTGATGAGAGGCTTCTTCACAGGAAAGCTGGCCGCCGCTAAGTTGCTGCAGGACACTGATGCGGTTGATGGCCCCCTGAATGTGCCGAGCGTCCGAGTATACTCGTTCCACCAGCATGTTCAAGACAACCGAATCGACCTCGATTCCCAGATGCTGGCAGTATTGATGAGCAATTTGTTGTCTCATGCCGAAATCCGGAGCTTCCAGACCACAAACCAAGCCGCTTGCCATCCGGGCAACCAGATCTGAACCAAGGCCGTGAATTTCAGTAGGTGAGTGCTTCGCTGAGAAGACGAGCTGTTTCCCGGTGCGAATCAAGGTGTCTACCGTGTAATGAAATTCAATCATCGTTGCCTGCTTACCAACAAAGAACTCGATGTCGTCAATGATGAGAACTTCGACGTCTCGGTGTTTCCTGCGGAAACTGGGAAGGCCATTTCCTTGCAGAGATTCAAGAAAGTGAGTCGTGAACTGTTCGGCAGTGAGATAGGCTGCGTGACCTGCTTTAACACGACCTCTGAACTTGTTGTAGATCGATTGTAGTAGATGAGATTTACCGCTTCCCGAGGGGCCATGCACAAAGAAGGGGGAGATTGTTCCCGGCCGATCCAGCATAGCTTTGGCTGCATTGACAGCGATGTGGTTCGACTGTCCAATTACGAGACTTGGAATTCCTACGCCAGGGCGATGAGAAGGAATCGGTTGGGGAGCCGGTTTAAGTGTGATTTCATGAGCGACTGCCGAGTGGGTGGGCGGAGTGGCTGGAGGTGGCTCCGAGGTTGAGGGCACTTCGTCAGCTACGCTAAAGGATAGTTTGAGGTGGCTTTGGGAAAGCGATGCCAGAACAGCGTTAAGTTTTGACTGGTAAACGCGTTGTAGCCGTTCTGCATTGAAACGGCTGGGGGCGCAGAGGCAGAGAGTGGAATCTGAAAGATGCCAGGTTACCGACTGATCGAACCAGATGTCGAATTTGTCGTGCCCAATTTCATCGACCAGGCTGTTCCTGATGGCCGAGATAATTGTCATTTCATCCGTGGTCACGTTTTTATATTCCTTTAAGCGTCTTTCAGCTTCCACTCAAACCATCTTGGTCTGAACGCCGTCACACTCGTAGCAAACGAGTGTTTCAGGCACTGCTGAATAACGCATATTTACCGGTATGCGGGTAGAATTCGATAGCTAAATGGAGCAGCTCACTGGTGCTCGAAACAACCGAGATTCCTCACGATTCGGCAAGTTCGCATTCTTGCTGATTGATAAGTGGGAACCGATTGTAATACTGCTAGCACTCGATTCAAAATGTTTTAATTACAAAGAACAAAATTGTTCTTTAATGGCGGAAAATACAGTGTTTTCGTCAATTGAAAAGTTTGTTGACGACCGGTGGAAAACCTGTCGACAGAGTGACGATAACTGTCAAATCACATCCAGGGTGACTTCCGTTTCAAGATTAGTTGGGCTTCCTGCCCGGCAGACGCCTTGCATAGTCTCAAAATCGCTTTGAAAACGATCACGGTCCGCCTCTGAATTATAGTGCAATTGAAATTGCAAACGGGAGGTGACGGTCTTGAAATTCAGAGAATTGTCACATTAAACGGATGGGATGAGGTGCGCTTCGTCAAATCCTTGATCCGGTGCGATCCGAGTCAATCAGTTTTCGGAAAGAATCACTCAGAGTGGCCCCTGGATAAAGCCGGTTCAATTCGAAACGGACTTCGAAAGTTGGAGATTCGGTTGTTGTGCTGGTAAGAGGGGGACGCACTATTCGCAGCGCACTGACAGGCAGTTTGTACTGGCTCTTTACGTAAAGAGCCTCCAGCGGACTGGGACGCTTGGTCATGCGGAATTTTTGTTTCATGATGTCGATCAATGTAGAGGTGTCCTGAGTAGATCCATGAAACTCGATACGTTGTAATTTTTTGTGTTGGTCAAATAGATATGTTAGTGCCCCGGCAAGATCATCACTGGATTCGCCGGTCACCACTGGCACACGGTAACTGTGTAAACCGTCGGTTTGAATATGAAATGTGACTCGAGCCCAGCGATTTGTGATCTCCTGAGGGGATATTTTAAATCGGAGGATTTCTTCAATTCCGGAAAACACACCTCCATCCAGATGAGGTGATTGTCCGTCAGGATCCGGCGTTGTCATGGCAAAGTCTTCGATTGTTTCCGGCTCGGATTGATCGCTGCTAAAGAACGAGCTGATCGAGTTGCCTGCTTCTTCGAACCAGCTGCCAATGGAGCCGATAATCCCGTTCCCATCGGTCGAGTCGGAACGGTCCGGAGAGCCTCCGGAAAATATTACCAAGGGAATAAAAAGAACGCCCCCGAACATTACGAGATAAATGAATCGCTTAAGAACCCACTTCATTGTTTCACCTATCAGATTGTGAAGGGTTAAATGTGAATTACGTAAAGGTACCACTTGCTTTCCAGGCATTATTGGTTGACGCGTTGCAGAGTATGCTGAAACGGTGGTTTGGGAGAGGGTTGTACAGATTATGCACGTTCTGCGAGATAGGCCACGGCTGGTTTTCGTGACCGCGGGGTTCCGGCGATGATCAGTGTGGCCGCGTTGGTTCCTCGAAGTTTGAGCTTTTTTCGAACCTCTTCGGGAGTGATGTCAATTCCACGTTTTTTGATTTCAAGTCGCCCAATGGCCAGCTGCTGAAGCCGATGTTTTAATTGCTTTAAATCAAATGGAAGTTGCTCATAAATGCGATAGCAATCTCCGCCCGGTATCTCCTTCTCAGCGTCCGCAGAAAAGTAGGAAACGGCCGAGTGAATATATTTCAGATTATGCCTGGCAGCCCAGGTCGGTGCCAGCTTCCCAGCAAGAATGGCAGGTTTCGGTTCTAGCAGGAATCTGACTGGTGAGGATGTGAGCGGGATATTTTTTGCTTCAACTAACTGGCCTGCGGGCGTTGTGAATTCCCAGCAGACTTTACCTGTCTGGTCGACCCCTAACGCAGTTCGACTGTTTTGCGTGTGATTGTTGTTTGAAAAGACGACCAATTGCTGTCGACACTCATTGCGAGATTCGATCCAGTAAAGGCTTCCTCGAGAATGCCAATCGTGAGGGACTGTGGTGGCTGGGGCCAGTTTTATGGAAACACCCTGAAGCGTATCCCCTACTCTGTTAATCAGGCTATCGAGTATCTCCACTCCTGGTTCCAGAGAGTGGACATCGGTATGACGCAATCCATCGTGCCGTCGATCAGGATCAATATGCACCCAGTCTGTCTCAAGTGGAAACGTTGCAGCATTTCCAATCACGGTTTCAACCCGATTGCGACCTGACAACCCTGCATTATGCTGCGCAATTGCACACATCTCCGGGGTCAGATCGACTCCCCTGACGTTGAAGCGAGCAGCTAACGCCTGTAAATCACCTCCTATTCCACAGCAGAGGTCTGTTACATGTTGGACCCCTGGAGCGAATTGTTGTATGAGTGCTGACTTACAGGTGGCGATGGCAGCATCGGTTGTTTGCTGGAGCCCTCGGTCAGTAAAGAGCATCTTGGCGGCCTGAGGAAATCGGGTGATTGCACGAAGGCGGAGATTTACCTGAGAGGCGATGAATCGTACTTGCTCAGCGGAAAACTGCTCTCGCAGTTTCATCAGGCGCTTGGCCGACACATGGGGACCATCCGTAATCGCGCAAAGATCTGCAATGATGCGGAGGGTATTGTCGTTGGTTAACCAATGGCCGTCTGACATGTGCCTAGTATGAAAACTACCTGCTCGTTCGGCAATATCCCTCTGGATTCGGTTCCTCTTGACCTGAAAATAGGCCATTTGTTACATTTTTGCGATGCCTCTCGACCGGCATGCATCGGTTAAACGTAATTTTTTTATCAGCATGAGTTCAATGCGTGTTTTCATAGTCTTGCTAATCGGCACTTTATTGCAGTCCATTGGTTGCCATAGTCGCCCCATCGTCCATTGGAGCTGGCTTAATCTGGATGCATGGAAGGAATGGCGAGATGACGATCGATACATGACGACGTGGCACGAGAAAGAAACGTTTCTTGAAGATTTACGTCATGAAGCGGATTCGTTGCCTTTGAAAGAGCAACGACAGCATGCAACCGCCCTGTCTGCACAGATCAAGGAGGAACAGGTCCCGGTCGTTCGTCGTGAACTGGTGAGAACTCTGGCTCGCTTTCACGTGGTTGAATCTGAAGCGGGCTTAAGAACCGCGATGGGTGACAGTGACCCGGACATTCGGATGGTTGCTTGCAAAGCCTGGGGAACCAGACCAGGTGAAACAGCGAAGACAGTTCTGCTAACTGCCATTCGGAGCGATGAGGATACTGATGTGCAGGCAGCTGCTCTGCGAGCTCTCGGCAATTTTCAAGGGCAGGATTCATTCAACGAACTCCGCAAGGCGCTGGAAAGTCGTGACCCCGTTGTGCAGTATGCGGGCATTCAGGGGTTACGCAAAATGACTGGTGAAGATTGGGGAGAGGATCCTGAAACCTGGATTTCAGGGTTGGAAGGGAAGGAGCCTGAAATTGTTCATAATGGTCGTGAATCACTGATCGACGCTCTGCATCCCCGGAATCTGCTGCGATAAACTGCCATTGCTGTAAACCGGGAATCGCCGTAATATTCATCATCTTCCGCTGCGTTTCGTGGAGGATCCCCCCCGACTGAAATCTCACTTCTGTCACACACAGGCATAAATACGGAATATCGTGCCCAGCAAGTTTCGAGAACCATTTGCGACACTTTACAAACAGGCGGCCAAGTTGCGCCAGGCGACCGCGGCTGATGCGCTGTTGTTGGTGTTGGATTCTGCCGCCGATTGGGCAGCGTTACGCAAAGCTGGTCGTCATAACCTGATTCTTTGTGTTGCTCAGGATGCTGAATACCTTGAAGGTGCCGAAGAGCATGGATTAACTCCGGTTGTACTGGAGGCTGACGACATTCCTGTCCAGGAGTTGATGGAGACCGCCTTGCTGGAATGTGTGGCGAACGACGTGCTGGAAGCAGGCTCACAAGTCGTTGCGGTTTATTCAGGGTTCCACAGTGATGTCCATGATAGTATTTCACTAATTCGATTGGATGAACATTTAGGGCGTTTGACAGCTAAGGACCTCCGCAAACTTGAGACGCGTGTCCCGTTGGAAACATTGAAGTCCGTCGTCGATCTCGCCGTCGAAATCGGTTATGAAGGTCGGGAAGGCAAACCCGTGGGAACATTGTTTGTGGTCGGCGATGCCAGAAATGTGTTGGAGTATTGTCACCCGGCTGGATTTGATCCGGTACGTGGTTATAGAAAGGATGATCGTAATCTCAAAGATGCTCGCACCCGTGATGCTATTAAAGAGGTCGCTCAGCTTGACGGAGCCATTATCGTTGGTAGTGACGGAGTGATTGAGAGATCATGTCAGATTATTCAAGTCAACGCAGCGAATTTGACTCTGTCGAAAGGGCTAGGAGCCAGGCACTGGGCGGCAGCATCCATTTCCAAAGTCACTAAAGCAATCTCTGTCGTTGTCAGTCAGTCCAATGGTACCGTTCGTCTGTTTCAGGACGGTGAGGTTGTACTGCGTATTGAGCCAATGCGGCAAGCAATGAAGTGGCGGGAATTTGATTTCGACCCACCAATTTCCTCCTCTGAATAGCTCGGCTACCCTAAAAGGGAAACCAACGGGACGCCAATATCTACGACTACGATGTCACCCGTGTACGCTTTCGCTTTTTCTGACTGAAAGCCTTGTTTGTAACCTACCATGGTCAATGTCTGATGGGCTCGAAAGGTTGGTTCTGTCGGTTCTCCCGTGTCACAGTCCAGTCCCGAAGGAATGTCAATTGCAATTCGGAAAGCTTCCTGCCTGTTGGCCCAGTCAATAGCAGTATCAAAAGGAGGCCGGGCCGCCCCCACTGCCCCTGTGCCCAGCAGACAGTCAACAATCGCCATATTGGCGGAAGTGTCTATTGCCTCCAGCGTATGCGTCAGATTTTCAGGTTCCACCCGGAGGATCGTGGCGGGTAGCTTGGTGAGTATTTCGAAGTTCGTTCTGGCAACACCGGTTAAAAACTTGGCGTCCCCCAAAAGGATGGTTATGGCTGGAATTCCCCGAGTGAGCAATTGTCTGGCAATGACAAACCCGTCACCGGCATTGTTGCCTCTACCGCAGAGAAGTACCACCGAGTTGAAGTTGTGAGCTTCGATGAGATCGGTGCAGCCACGTCCAGCATTTTCCATCAGCGTCAGGCCGCTGACATTCAATTGCTCGATAGCAATCCTGTCCAACTCCCGGCTTTCCTGGCGGCTGAATGTGATCATTTCTTTCGTTCCTTATGAATTCATTATAAGAGATCGAATTAGGCATTAATCAGGTGCCACCCACTCGAATTGATCGGATTACGACCCTGCAATAGGTGCCACCCACTCGATTTGTGCTGAAATCTCCCTCAAAGTAAGTGCCACCCACTCGAATCGAGTCGTACAAAAGTGAATTTGATAGCATTTTGGCCCTAATGAACCGGTGCATGGTTGCGAGTGACTGGGATTGAGTGGGTGTCACCTATTGGAAGATGCTGAGTGGGATTGAGTGGGTGTCACTTACTGCAATGGATGTTACAAAAAAAGAGGCGTTACGGTTTATGGTCCCGTAACGCCTCTGCCAATCGCTCCCAGTTGCTTCATCAAAGCTGTTATTGACCCGTTGAGAAAACCCTGACGAATTTTTTCCTGGGATGCGAGTCTCTGTGGTGTCAGTTCATCAGGGGATAATGAAGACTCCACCGAGAACCGAACCGGCCTGAATCAAGGCGGCTCTTTTGCTGATTGGAAATGCTGGTTTCACGCGTGGAGCGACGCTTCCTGGGCGATGATATCCGAGTGCATACTGGCATTCGTTCCAAGGGTGAATTCCCATGTGATAGGGAAGAATGGCGATATTCGTAAAGAAGTGAGCTCCAGAACGCATTGGTTGCAGCCAGGGGCCCAATGTGTGTCCATGGCGTTCAAGCTGGGCATCTTCGAAATAGATTGGCTTGTGGGCGACTGCGGAAGCTCTCCAATGAAAATTCAGCTTCTCCCAGGCTCGTTGTTCGAATGGGGAATTATCGATACGGCACTGTTTAGGAAATCCCCAGGCATTCGCGATATAGCAAATGTCATCCACACTCAGGCTACTGATGGGCAGAGATGTCAGCTCACCATTTTTTTGTTTGATATGCACACTGCTATAGACGTAGTCCGCGAGTTGTCCTTCGGCCAGTATCTTTCCGTTTCGGTCCCGCCACTCTCTTGTTTCAGGTTGAAGCTTGGTATTGTTCCCTTCCAGATCCCCCGGCTTGAAGCTGGGGGAAATATCCAATGAAATTTTGCTGATTGGCTTGGAACGAACCAACTCGGAGGCTTTCTCGCAATCTGGTGATCCGCAGTCCTGTGGATTTACTGACGGAGCAATTCGTATGGCAGCTCCCCCCAATCCTTCCAACGGATCCAGCACTCCATTCTGTGGAGCGTCAGGAGTGGGTTCATCCTCCTGTTGCTCGGTTGTTTCCACCCCATCGGGATCGTCTGAGGCGGGGCCATCCGAGGTATCTTGTCCGATCAATAATACAGGAGGAGCGACGGGTTTCGGTTCTGCTTTTAATGGTACCGGCTCAGGTGTGAGAGGTTGAAACGTGTCGTTTTCGTCCTGCGGTGGTATGGCTTGTTTTGCGGTGTCTGGCGTCGCAGGAGATTCAATTAACAGGACGTTGGTATCGTCATCTGATTTGACTGTCACAGGTGGCTGTGATACGGGCTGTTGGAGAGTGTCCTTTTTCGTGTCAATTTCTCTTAACGGCAGGAAATCGTCCGAGTTTTCAGTTTGTTCAGTTGGCTGCGATGTGGCAGGTGTATCCTGCAGTGTGGCTGTTTTCACGTAGGAGGGCGATGTTCGAATTGGTACTTCTTTGATCGCAGTAATTCGTGTTGGAGCAGCTGTCGTACTTACTCGCAATCGCGTTGTCGACAGATTTCTGGTAGGTGCCGGCGTTGTGCGAGTTGATTTGATGCGGATTGGGGAATCTGCGGAGGCCGGGGAGTGAAAGGCGATGATCAGCAGGGCAATGCCCAGAGCAGCTGAACAACTACTGATTGTCGCTGCTGGAAGACTGGTCCGGACTGTAGTTTGGAGCTTCATGCGTAATGGCGATATCATGTGGATGGCTTTCCCGAATACTAGCCGCTGTTACCCGGATAAACTGGGCTTGGGTGCGCAGGCTATCTATAGTGGATGTACCGCAGTACCCCATGCCTGCACGTAATCCACCAACCAATTGGTAGACAAAATCTGCCAGATCGCCTTTGAAAGGAACTCGTCCTTCCACACCTTCTGGGACGAGCTTTCCGTTACCAGTTTGCCGATAACGTTCACTCGAACCTTTGACCATAGCGCCCATGGAGCCCATGCCACGATATGCTTTGAAGGTACGACCTTGGTAGAGGATTAATCGTCCGGGACTTTCGGAAAGTCCTGCAAAAAGTCCTCCAATCATGACAGAATTTGCTCCAGCTACAATTGCCTTGGCAATATCGCCGGAAAACCGGATGCCGCCGTCCGCAATAATGGGGATACCGGCATCTTTTGCTGCTTTCGCAGCCTCGTAAATGGCTGTCACTTGTGGAACACCGACACCTGAGACCACTCGGGTAGTACAGATCGAACCGGGACCAATCCCAACCTTGACGGCATCTGCGCCGGCATCGATCAGGTCTTTGGCACCAGTTTGCGTGGCAACATTTCCAGCGACCACGTCAATATTCCACTGTTTCTTAAGTTCTTTGACCGTCTGAATTACGTTTTTCGAATGCCCATGAGCACTATCAACGATCAGGACATCGACTCCTTTGTTGATCAGGCATTCGGCTCGTTCAAATCCGAAAACACCTATGGCTGCTCCCACACGTAGCCGACCAAGATGGTCCTTACATGCATCCGGGAACTGTTTCATCATGTCGATGTCTTTGATAGTAATCAGTCCGGTCAGTTTGAAGGAATCGTCCACAAGAAGCAGTTTCTCCACTTTTTTCGCAGTTAAAATCTGCTCTGCTTCTTCCAGCGTGACAGCCCCTTTGGCGGTTACCAGATTTTCTTTGGTCATCACCTCAGAAACGGCTTGAGACGTATCTTCCAGGAACCGCAGGTCACGTCGAGTGAGGATACCGACCAACTTTCCATCCTGCTCGGTAATCGGTACGCCAGATACGTTATGCTGCTCCATCAGTTGCCGAGCGTCACCGGCGTTAGCGTCAGGCTGCAGGGTCACGGGATCAACGATGATTCCGTTTGCGCTACGCTTGACTTTATTCACTTCATCTGTCTGATCTTCGACAGACATGTTTTTGTGAATAACACCAATTCCTCCCATTTTGGCCAGAGCGATAGCCATAGCGTGCTCGGTGACGGTATCCATCGGTGAGCTGACAAGAGGGATATTCAGCAGGATGTTATTGGTGAGTTTGGTCCGCACATCGGCATCAGATGGTACTATGTCACTGTAAGCTGGTTCCAATAGGACGTCATCAAAAGTGATTGCCGTTAATCTGATTTTATCTTCCATCGCGGTCTCGAATCCTGCTGAGTGGCCTGTGTTTCTACTCAAATCATTGGTGAAAACCTAAGGACCTGGGTGCCTCCATAACTGAAAATGTGATGACAAATTATGGTCGCATTAGCGGGATTTGACAACGTAATGAATGCAAAAATGCTCCAAATACCGCCAGATTCCGTGCTTGAATAGTGACAATCTTCCCTTGCGGCTTATTCTGTCGGGGCGTTGTCCCCATCTTTACCGCGGATTGTTGTTTGAAGAACCGATTCCGTAATCGATCAGCGAGAGTAGCGTTTTGGAGGTCAGCACGCCCTCAGAATTTGTCTGGGATATTTCCTGAGCGATAATGCCGCCGGGGACTTCGTCACAGAAGAGTTCATCGGTACGGGTTTTACTTCCGTTTTGTTCATGCACGGTTACCACACGGCTGACTTGCATTTGCTTGCCCAGAATCTCTTTGGTGATACCATACTCGACGACATTGGAAGTTGTTTTATATTCGACTTCCCCTTTTTTATTTGTGAAGACCGTTTCACGTCGCAGGACACTCGGCATGGTTTCTTTCGAGCTATAGATTTTGCTGTGCCGCTTTCCTTTTTTTGTTGAATACTGAACGGTAAAGACTTCGACAGGCATTTCGTAATCGCCAATCTTTATGGTTGCAGTTTCTACTACATCGGAGAACCCTTCTCCTTTAACATTGATTTCGCGTTTAATCCGCTGTTTCGAGTGGTTGACTTGCTGTTCACCGATTTTGACTGTTGATTCCACGCTTAAAGTGAACTGGTTTCTACTGGTTTCCAACAATTCGGTGGTCGTCAAGGTGACGACTTCAGAAGTTACGTTTCCGGATTCATCCAGCAGGCTATGGGATACTCGCACTGATTTCCAGCTTTCCGTCTGGAACTTGGCCCAGGCATGGCTATCCTTCGAGCGCAGCCATTCCTGTGCCTTTCCCGTTGCTGGGAACGCGCACAGCACTGCGCAAAGCAATGAGATGATCGATGAGGTGTTAATTCTGTTCACTTACGGAGTTTACTGATTTCTGAAGTGCAAAGTCACAGTCTGGAGTTGTTTCGGGCAACTCAACTGTTTCTCCATAGCTTCATAGTACGTTTGAGTGAGACTGAATACTATAGATTAAATACTTTTGAAGACCTTGAAAATCTGCTTGTCCTGATCGGCAAAGACACTACGAAGGTCTAATCGGAATTCATCCTGCTTGATTCTCCCCAGTACTGGCGTGCTGGCGGTTCTTAATACTTCCGAGAGATCATCATGTGACAGTTTTTCATGATCTACCGAGACTGTCCACGTTTTGATCTCCTGAGTTGGAACGCTACCACCTCCCAAATAGGTGATGTCTTCTACTGCGGTCGCACGAAGGTTGGGGAGATGAGCTAACATTTCAGCCAGTTCTGCAGCTCGCTGCTGTAATGTTTCCAGCGGTTCACTCAGCAGTTGTAAAACGGGAATTTTTTTAGTTGGATCAGGAGTGAGGTACAGATTCAGAGTGGCATTGAGTGCAGCAAGGATCGTCTTGTCCAGTCTCAGGGCACGCATCATAGGGTGCTTGCTGATTTTGTTTACTGCCGATTTCTTGCCAATCAGGATTCCACACTGGGGACCTCCCAGAAGTTTATCTCCGCTGAACAGCACGACATCTGCTCCGGCTTTCAAACTTTGGGCCGGTAGCGGTTCGTCCCCAATTCCGAATTCAGCATAGTTATAAAGTGCGCCAGAACCGATATCGTCCACAACGGACACATGCTCGTAACGGGAAGCCACTTCGACGAGTTCTTCAATGGATGTCGCCTGGCTGAAACCGGTGATCTGGTAATTGCTGCAGTGTACTTTCATGAGCACAGCCGTATTATCACCAATGGCTGCTTCGTAATCGGCTGCCCGGGTTTTGTTGGTCGTTCCGACTTCGCATAACGTCGCCTGACTCATCTTCATGACATCGGGCATCCGAAAACTTCCACCGATTTCAACCAGTTCACCTCGTGAGACAACAGTCTCTTTTCCGCCGGAAAGGGCAGCCAGCGCCAGCATGGTTGCTCCTGCATTGTTGTTGACCACCGCTGCCGCTTCTCCTCCAAAGAGACGCAACAGCTTTTGCTCGACAGCATCGACGCGTTGAGAACGCTTGCCTGTCGCCAAATTAATTTCCACGCTGGAATATCCCTGCCCTGCTTCGGCCATGGCCTGAACCGCTTCGCTTGCCAAAGGAGCGCGTCCGAGTCCGGTATGCAGAATAATTCCGGTAGCATTGATACAGCTTTGCAATGGTGACTGGAATACCTGATTCACTTTGGCAATGATGGATGTCTCCAATGCCGCCATATCGATTTCGTGCGTATTGTGAGCCAGAATCTCGCTCCGCAAAAGATCCAGAGCTTCCCGGGCTGCAGACACCACGACGTCCTGATGAACTGATACAAGTAGCTGCTGGATTGCAGGAGCATCCAGTAACTCCGTGACAGACGGTATGTTTCTCAATAGGTCATTCATCTAACTACTTACCTGCCTTCCATCATCAATACCAGTCGGGCGATCGACAAGAGGAATCAGTCGGCCAGAAATCGAAGGTCCCCATTGCGGATGGTAAAACCGGTACGATCCAGATATTCGCACAGCGGAACGGCATATTTTCGAGTAGTTCCCAGAGCGTCACGGATGTCTGCCATCGTTTTGCCCTCTTTAGCTGACATGAAACTTGTCAGTTGCTGCTGTACATTCCGAAGTGTCTCGGTGGCAAGATAGAGTTGTTCGGAGATCCTGGTGATCAGACCACCGGACTCGGCGATTTTCAAAAGCTGCAGGACGGCCCCTGCTTGTTTATCGGCCTGCTGCTCCAGTTCTTTGACCAGAGGTGCGTTGAGTCCCGTTTCCAACAATTTGTTTTGGAGTTGTTCCAGCAGACGGGTTTCATTTTTGGTGAGTTTGGGGCCGCGTTCTTTCAAACCAATACGGCCTCTGGAAACCTGAACCAGTCCCTGTTTCTGAAGAATCGAGAAAACTCGGGTGAGTACGGCGTCCACTGCCAGAAAGCGGAGTCGTTCTCGTACAGCGAGAAGATCAAAATTAATGCTCAGTGGGTTTTCGTCATGAAGTTTGTTGAGAACGCGCTCAACATGTTTCCTGGCAGATTCCAGAGTCCTGACATGGACTAATTGTGACGAGGAACTACTGAGTTCCACTTCCAGAACAGATTCCTGCTGGATGAGTTTCTGAATGTGAGGTTTTGGATTATCGACTCCGGTCATACGAGTCAAATCGGTGGACGTTGGATTTTCGAATGCACGCACGCCAATAGCAGCTTCAATCCTGGCCAACTCATCGTTTCCACTCATCAGGCTTTTGACAAATTCGAGTTGTTGCTGGTCCTGGAAAGCGATTCTTTGAGCCGCAGGGTCCAGTATACGACCTCCCGCGATGGTGACGGCAGGAGATTCCATACGTAACACGAATGGCTGGTTCCAGCTGCAGACCACAGGAGTCTCTGTGATGATCTGTCCTATCCCCTGCTCGCCCGGCAGGAGTTCATCCTGCTCAAGCAACTTCAGTGTTGCCAGATAATTGGCTGTCCCCAGATGGAGCCGAACCGGCATATGGTTCTTGAGTGGAAATCGTGAATTGGGAGAGGCAGTGATATCTACGGTCAACAGTATTTGGGGAGTCAGGTAGTCTTTCGAGGCAAGTTCCATTCCTTTATGAATCTGATCAGGGTGGATGCCAGCCAGATTGATGGCGGCCCGTTCTCCTCGTTCCACCGTGGTTACGGAGCGATCGTGGTTTTGCAGGCTTCGTAGCCGAACCTCATGGTTGCCGGGCTGAAGCACGACCTGGTCCTCCAGCCTGAGCCGGCCGCTGGTTACGCTGCCGGTAACGACGGTGCCATGCCCTTCTACGGTGAAGCAGCGATCAATGGCCAGTCGGAAAGGAGCATTGTCCACATCAGGAAGACTTTCCCGAATCGTCTCGGCCTGTTGGAGAATAGCCGCTTTAAGTTGCGCTATCCCCTGCATGGTTTCTGAGCTTGTGTGAATACAGGGAGCATTTTCAAAAAACGTTCCGGCACATGCTTCCCGGATTTCCTCTTCGACCAATTCGAGCAGTTCTTCGTCTACCAGATCGCATTTGGTGATAGCAATGACACCAGCTTTTACATCCAGATACCTGAGGATGTCCAGGTGTTCCAGAGTTTGGGGTTTGATCGAGTCGTCTGCCGCCACCACCAGCATGACCAGATCCATTCCTGTCGCTCCCGAGAGCATATTACGGACGAACCGTTCGTGGCCAGGAACGTCAACGATACCAAGTTTGTAGGGAGGAAGTATCAGCTGTGCAAACCCTGGCTCGATGGTAATACCACGTTTCTTTTCTTCCGGGAGACGATCGGTGTTCGTTCCGGTTAAAGCCTGGATGAGCGCCGTTTTTCCGTGGTCGATATGGCCAGCGGTTCCAAGGATCAGTGGAATCAGGCGGTTTACATCATTGGTTTCAGACGCGTTATCTGGGAGGGTATCGTTCATACGTCCATTCTAGCTGCTATCGGTATGGACATGAATCACCGTTTCTGCGACAGTTCGGACTCTGTTGCATCGCCATTTACCTGACTAGATACAGTACATCTGAATTCAGCCCGTCGACTCATGAAAAGTAATTCCCGGCCATCGTTTTTCATCGCCGTAACGCTTGGCGTATTCTGGCTGTTGCTATCCACTTCGGCGATACGTGCTGACGATACGTGGACACGTTTGAATCCATTTAATGCATTACCGGCTCCTAAGTGGCCGGAGTGGGCCACGATAAAGATGCCGGAGGTCGATCTGGTTCCTGACTGGGTGGAATTACCTGATATTCGTGACATCCCAGGGGATCTTGCCCGGACTCATCGTCGCAACATGAATGCGTTGGGAAAAGCGGTTAACTACCTTAATCCGTTCAAATCCTCCACATCAGCTCAGCCTTTACCTCCGCCGACCGGATCACGGAAAACCCGAAACGTGTCCAATTCTACTACCAATCGCTTTTGGTTTCCTTCCTTTTTGCAGGAGGAACGTGAGCCGGTTGGTCCGAGTCGATCGGTATCCGAGTTTTTGGATCGTCCGCGCATTCGGTAATAACCGTTTATTCGTTTCAGAATACGGCTTTCTTCTTGGCTCGATTACCTTTCCATGCATTTATCAAATGCAGATTTTGACTTAGCATGAACTGTTAGTGCTTTTGCACTCGGTTAGTAAACAGATTTTTGCAAAGAGACGAATCGTGTCGAAACGTATTGGATTTATTGGTGCCGGCCAAATGGCGTCTGCATTAGCTTCCGGGTTTACGGCAGCTGAGCAAGCGATTGCTCCGGTAGCAATATCATTTTACGATCCATCGGAAGAGTCCTGCCGCCGGTTTAGTGAACGGGTCAAGGACTCCGAAGCATTGGATTCTGCCGAGCAGGTGATCGCTCAATCTGAGATCGTCTTTCTGGCGGTCAAGCCGCAGGTGATGCCGCTTGTGTTGTCTGAAATAGCCGATTCGATCGATGAAAATATCCTGGTAGTCTCAATTGCTGCGGGTGTTTCTTTGGCAACGCTGGCAAACGTGCTGGGTTCAAACCGTATTATTCGTGTGATGCCGAACACTCCCTGTCTGGTAGGAGCATCGGCTGCCGTGTACAGCCCAGCCGAGGGTGCTAATTCACAGGATTGCGACCTGCTGGGGCGTCTGTTAGACGCGACCGGAATCGCATTTCAATTGGCTGAGAGTCATCTGGATGCGGTAACGGGTTTAAGTGGTTCGGGACCAGCCTATGTCTACAACATTATTGAAGCGTTGAGTGACGGCGGTGTGGCTATGGGGCTACCTCGAGATATTGCCACACGCTTGGCAGCTCAGACAGTCAAGGGAGCTGCAGAAATGGTGCTGGAAACTGACCTGCACCCTGGCACTCTTAAAGATCAGGTTACCAGCCCCGGCGGAACAACCATTGCCGGGCTGCGGGTTATGAAAGATCGTGGCGTATCTGGCGCGATGATGGCCGCAGTACAAGCTGCTACCGAACGTTCACGTGAACTAGGTTAAGAAAAAGGAAAACGAAATGTCACTATTTGGCGATCCCCTCTTTCGTTGGCGAGAAACGTTCATGGTGCTGTTCGAACAAGCCAATCGACCGTCGGTTACAGACGTGGAAAAGGCGTTAGCGAGGGTCGGTAAATTCGATTCTGAACAAACCAATGTATCAGCAGATGGCCTGATCGAATCCTTGACCGTCACAAATCCGATTGATTGCGTGGGATTGGACATTGTTTACGTCGACGGCGAAGAAGCACTGGAACAACTGGAGGAGCTAAAGACCGAGATTTCTCCGGAGGATTTGCTGCCAGGGCAGGAAGAGGATCTGGTTCGATTAAATTCGTGTAATGCCAGACTGGATATTCTTCATTTTGAACAGCTTTCAGCGTCGATGAGCGAAGAAGATGACGAAGAGTTCCTGGATCCAGGAGCACTGCTCGGCGTAGCTGAAGCGCTGGCCCGGTTGGTGGATGGAGTTGCTGTTGACCCGGGGTCAGGCACTTTTGTTTAATGCTGCCGTGCTTGTCCAGGCCCATTATTTCCAGGCCCATTATTTCAGTGTTCAGTGAAACAGGAGTCTATTTTGAATGCAGGCTAAAGAGATTAAAAACGGAGCGGTCGTTAACTATCTGGATGCTCCGACACTTATTGAAGGAGTGAGCGTGCAAACTCCGTCGGCGCGGGGAGCGGCGACATTGTACAAGTTTCGCGGACGTAATCTGGTTACCAAGCAGAAGGTGGATATCACGCTTAAAGGGGGGGAGTCCCTGGAGGAAGCAGATTTCGAGCGACGTGCTGTGACGTTGATGTATTCGGACGGTACCGATATTCACTTTCTGGATTCTGCAGATTACAACCAGTATTCGATTGCTGCCGAGGATGTCCAGCAGGAAATGCAATACGTTACTGAAGCAATGGAAGGTATCCTGGCACTGATCTATAACGATCAGTGTGTCGGAATTCAGATTCCTCCTACAGTGGAGTTGGAGATTACTCAGACAGATCCCGGGGCCAAGGGAAATTCAGCTACCGGCCGGACCAAACCTGCGACGCTTGCTTCCGGCGCGCAAATTCAGGTACCAGAGTATCTGAAAGAGGGAGAAATTGTCAAAGTAGACACCAGGACCAATGAATTCCTGGGGCGAGCGAACTGAGCTGTCAGAGTTGCTACTGGTCAGACAAAGTAAAAGGCTTGCAGATCAAAGGGATCCGCAAGCCTTTTTGTTTTGCTGGTGATTACGTTTTGAAACAGGCTAGCTAAGGAGTCGTTGTCCGACTTGGTTGGCAATCTCGTCCTCTTCAGGAAAGATTCCTGTTTCCAGTTTTGAATAGATCAATTCGTCTCCAACCGTGACTTCGAAACAGCCACCCATGCTTGGCTCGAGCTCGAGTCCACTGATCTGACGTTTGAATTGAACAAGTAATTTGGCCGCCAAACTGACGGCTTTGGGTTCGTAGTTTCAGCTACTGCAGTATCGTATGTGGATATTCACAATTACCTCTCAGGTCTATTAATGTTTACTTCTTTTTAGAAGCTTTCTTTTTTGTTGTTTTCTTCCTGGCAGTGGCTTTGGAGGAGCTTTTCTTCTTGCCTCCAAAAGCCTTATCGAAATTGGATGCGTATTTAGGTGTCGAACCAACTCGCAGAATTGTCACGTCGTTTGTTCCTTATGGTAATAGTTCGAGGACAGTCGTGTATATCAATGAATATTGTATGAATAGCGGCGATCGTCAAGTCAGAGTTTTTTCGGGAGTCAGAGAATTGAGTTGAGTGACATCACGAAAGACCGTTCAGACCAGCTTCTTGTATTTGAACCGTCGAGGTTCGTCCGGATTGATCCCTAGTCGTTCTCGCCGTTGGCGTTCGTACGTTTCGTAGTTACCTTCGCACCAATGGACATATCCGTCTCCTTCAAAGGCCAGAATATGCGTGGCCAGTCGGTCTAAAAACCAGCGGTCGTGACTGGTGACGACCACACAACCAACATAATTCTGTATCGCTTCTTCCAATGCGCGGAGAGTATCGACATCCAGATCATTGGTCGGTTCGTCGAGCAACAGAACATTGGAGCCTTGTCGCAGCAGTTTTGCCAGGTGAACCCGGTTCCGTTCCCCTCCGGACAGCGTCCCTACTTTCTTTTCCTGATCAGGACCCTTGAAGTTAAATCGCGATACGTAGCCGCGGGAATTAATCCGCCGCCCGCCCATTTCCAGATGTTCATATCCTCCGGAGATTTCTTCATAGACGGTTGAATTGGCATCCAGATCATCCCGGCTCTGGTCGACATATCCCATTTCTACAGTGGGACCGACTCGCAGCTCACCAGCATCCGGAGTGTCCTGTCCTGTGAGCATACGAAAGAGCGTCGTCTTGCCTGCTCCGTTAGGACCGATCACTCCCACGATGCCACCCGCAGGAAGAGAAAACGACAAGTCGTCTATGAGGACCTTGTCTCCGAAGCTCTTGGAAATGTTTTTGGCCTCAATTACCAGATCTCCCAGCGGAGCTCCCGGAGGAATCTGAATTTCAAACTCGCCGATTTGTTCTTCGAATTGTTCAGCCACCATGCGATCATAGGCGGTCAGTCGAGCTTTGCTTTTGCTTTGACGGGCTTTGGGCGAAGACCGAACCCATTCCAATTCACGGGCGATTGTCTTTTGTCTGGCGACTGATTGTTTTTCTTCGATTTTGAGCCGAGCTTCTTTCTGCTCGAGCCAGGCGGTGTAGTTTCCTTCAAAGGGATAGGCTTTGCCACGATCCAGCTCCAGAATCCACTGGGCAACATTGTCCAGGAAATACCTGTCGTGAGTTACGGCGACAATGGTTCCAGGGTACTCGGCCAAATGACGCTCGAGCCAGGCGACCGAATCGGCATCAAGATGATTCGTTGGTTCATCCAGCAGTAGCAGGTCGGGGCGTTCGAGCAGAAGCTTGCAGAGTGCCACTCGTCTACGTTCTCCGCCAGACAATTTCGTGACATCGGCTTCCCTGGGAGGCAGATTCATGACATCAAAGGCGATCTCAATTTCCCGGTCCAGACTCCAGGTATTCGATGTTTCGATTTCATCCTGTAGCCGTGCCATTTCATCGCAGAGTTTCATCATCTGCTCGTCGTCCATTGGTTCGGCCAGTTCGGCACTGATCTGGTTATAACGATCAAGCATGGCGTGTCGCGGTGCGACGGCTTCTTCGACATTTCCCCAAACGTCTTTTTCTGGATTGAGCTGCGGTTCCTGAGGAAGGTAACCACAGGTAAAACCGTCACTGAGTCGGGCTTCGCCATCAAACTCGTTATCCACGCCTGCCATGATTCGCAACAGAGTACTTTTACCCGCTCCATTTCTTCCCAGCACTCCAATTTTGGCGCCCGGGTAAAATGCCAGATAGACTTCTTTGAGGACTTCCCGTGGCCCATGTTTTTTGGTCAGGTCAGTGATCGTATAGATATATTGCTTGCTCATGTCAGTGATCCTCCACCCAGGGAGGCAGGGAGGGGCCGGTTGCAGGGTCGATACCAGATGTTCGGGTTGTACTAGTTGGTTGTATTTACAGGATTGTCAGAGTTTGTTTTGAGAATGGGAGTCAAAAAAGTGAGAATCGTTGCGGACATGGACATAGCATCGGCCAATGAGAGATCGATACTAAATAATACCTGCCGCTCTTGAGACCGATTAAACACGAGTTCCCCTTCCCTCTCAGTGTTCGTCGGTAACTACTCAGGAGCTTGTTACAACAGGCCTGATTGCTACCTGGCAGTCAGGCCTGTTTTTTATTCCCACTCGATGGTAGCAGGTGGCTTACTGCTAATGTCATAACAGACCCGATTTACCCCTTTAACTTCGTTGATGACTCTTGTCGAAATCGTCGCCAGCAAATCATAGGGAAGCCGGGACCAATCGGCTGTCATGAAGTCGTCTGTGTTGACACAGCGAATGGCAATGGCATCTTCGTACGTCCGTGCATCTCCCATCACCCCCACACTTTGAACTGGAAGCAGGACGGCAAAGGCCTGCGAAGTTTCTCGATAAAGCCCGGCAGCCTGAATCTCTTCGATGGCAATGGCATCCGCTTCCCGCAGAATGTCGAGACGATCTTTGGAGACTTCACCCAGGCAACGTACTGCCAGTCCAGGACCGGGGAACGGGTGTCGCCAGACCAGATGTTCAGGCAGCCCCAGTTCGATTCCCAACCTGCGAACCTCGTCTTTAAAGAGGTCTCGCAATGGTTCGATCAGTTCGAATCCCAGTTCCTCGGGAAGCCCTCCCACATTGTGATGCAATTTAATGGTTGCGGCCGGACCATCTGGAGCCGCTCCGCTTTCAATGACGTCCGGGTAGAGCGTCCCCTGTGCCAGGAAATGAGCATTTTCGATTGTCTGTGCTTCTTCTTTGAAACATTCGATGAACTCATAACCGATCCGCTTACGCTTTTCCTGAGGCTCGGAAATCCCGGCAAGCCGATCGAGGAAGCGGGCTTCGCCCTGTACCACTCGAAGATCTGTCTGAAAGTGGTTTGTGAATGCTTCGATCACGGCGGCTTGTTCATTCTTTCTCAGCAAACCATTGTCGACCAGGATGCAGGCGAGTTGATCACCGATCGCTTTATATAGCAGTGCGGCCACGACCGAGCTGTCAACGCCGCCGGATAATCCACAGATGACACGTTTATCACCAACCTGCTCCCGGATTCTGGCGATCGTTTCATCGGCAAAGTCCTCCAGCTTCCAGGTTCCGCTAAGTCCGCAAATATTGAGGAGGAAATTCTTGAGTATTTCTCCTCCTTCCGGCGAGTGGGTGACTTCAGGGTGGAACTGAAGACCGTACACCGGAAGTTCGTTATGTTTGACAGCTGCGAAGGGACAGGTATCGGTATAGGCGAGTGCTGTGAAGTCTTCCGAAATATTCGCGACCTGATCTCCGTGACTCATCCAGACCTGCTGTTGATCCGAAGTGTTCTGAAACAGATTGCTGCTCGTGTCGACAGTGAGCATCGCTCGGCCATATTCGCGTGTCAAAGTGCTCTGCACTTGCCCGCCGAACGCTTCGGTGGCCAGCTGCATGCCGTAGCAGATTCCCAGGACAGGGAGTCCCATAGTAAAAAGTTCGGGATCACACTTGGGGGATCCCTCTTCATAAACGCTCGAGGGACTACCGGACAGAATGAGCCCTTGTGGGTTGTGCTCCTTAATTCGTTCGACCGAGATATCGTGTCGTACGATTTCACAGTAAACGTTTTGTTCGCGGACGCGTCGTGCGATCAGTTGGGCATATTGGGAACCAAAGTCCAGAATCAGGACTCGTTCTCTGGAAATGCTGGTCATAACCGTACTGTCTTCCTTGTGTGCGGAATAAACTCAAAACTCGATTATATGACCTCTGTGATAAAGTCAATAGGCACGCAGGCTCTGGTTTTTCACCGGTTGCCAGTTTTTACCCAGATGGAGTTTAATAGGGAGTAGTGAATTTGGATTCAGGATTTCCCCAAACGCGTGACACACAATGCATGTATTACTGACCAATGACGACGGGATCTATGCCGATGGATTGTGGGCAGTGGTTCGGCAACTTGAGGCTGATTCGCGGGTGAGTCGCCTGGATATTATTGCTCCGGCAGTCCAGCAATCAGGTGTGAGCCATAGTGTGACCTACTTGACACCACTTACTCCCAAACGGGCTGTGGTGCGGCACAAGGATGTCTGGATCGTCGATGGAACTCCTGCCGATTGCGTCAAACTGGGAGTAATGAGCTTACTTGAAAAGCGTCCAGACGTTGTAATCAGTGGGATTAATGACGGATTGAATACTGGTATTAACGCCATTCTTTCCGGTACGGTGGCGGCCGCCAGAGAAGCAACGTTTTTTCAGATCCCTGCAGTGGCGTTGTCACTGGAGGCTGCTGGAACCATGGATTTCGAGCGTGCCGCGGAGCTGTCTGTGCCACGCGTGCTAACATTACTGCAGCGTAGTCTGGGCCTGGACGTTGACAGGTTTGTCAGTCTTTTAAACGTGAATATTCCTGCAAGTGTTGTCGAACCAGCCGTTGACGATGATGTAGCCCCCTGGAAAGTCGTCCCGATGAAATTAACGAGACATGATGATCCTTATCTCGTTCGGCAGGATCCAAAACAACGTGATTATTACTGGTCCACGGATGAACCACTGGTGGAAGCTCCTGGCGCAAACACCGATGTGGATTCAATAGCCGCCGGAGCGATCACTGTTACGCCGATGAGCTATGACTTGACCGACCATAAACAGCTGCAGCAGTTGGAACTGGACTTGAATTGATCTACTCTGCCCCCTGCTCCCGCAAACGGTGTTCGATCTCCAGGCCTTTAAGAATGTTGGCGTGTCCGTACGAGGTGACATACCAGGCGTCGTTACCAGCGTGATATTGAAAAGTAACTTCCAGATAACGTGGCACCGTTCGATTCTCGATATGGAAACGCTGTGCTGAACCTTTGACCACGACATTGAAACCTGTCTGAGCGACAGGGGGTTGCTGGGAATCGTCAATCAGGACGACCAGATTGTTTTTGATGCTGATCGACACGATTTCATATTTGTTGAGTTCGGCAAGTGCTTGAGCGCGGATGAATTGAGCGTCGGGAGCAATATAGCCGACAGCGGTTTCAAAATCTTCCTTTTCGACAGCAGCTGCAACCGCATAGATGGTTTCGTAGATACGTTCCCGGGGAGTTTTCACGACACTTTCCAACACCACCATGGCGATGGTGATGGCCGCCACGACGCCTGTGGCAAGCAGTATTTTGTGAATGCCGGTTTGAAACCAGATAGCAATCAGGAGAACACAGACTGGAATGCCGGTGATCAGAGCAAACCATGGTGACTCATAGAAGATATCCAACATTAATGCTCCGCAGAGACGGGAGGTTCGTCGGTCGGCAGCCTACTGTTCAAACTCGGGGGTGACGAGGCCCTGGGGCGAGTCAGGATGCGCTGTTTCCAGATGACGATCCAGGAAATGGCAAACGTGAGACCAAAGAGGATGTAGAGTGGGGTGAGCGTGACGAGTTGTTCAATTGGGGCATCTGCTTCTGCCGTCGCCTCCGAATCTGTAACCGTACCCTGGTTCTCAGTACTTTCATACGTCTTCATGCGGGCACGAAAGTTGGTCTCTTCCATATCCTGTCGAGTGTCAAATTTGCCTTGCAAGATTACCAGGCTGATCAAGCCAGCTGTGCTGAAGAGATAGCACCAGAACCAGATGGATTCGGTCAATTTTTTTCGCTGTTGCACGATCTAAGCTTTCTACGTTGAGCGTTCGTGGCGTGAGCAGGCATGGTGGATTGGGAGGTAGATAAACGGAAGTGTATGGGAATCGAACCCACCAACCGGACGGTTCACGTCCGGCTCAGCGGTTTTGAAGACCGTGGCCATCACCAGATGTGCTTCCACTTCCCAATGAAATGAGTGTCACTTCATTATGAATTGATTATGGCTTAAAAATTAAGCCCAATCCATGCCCGTTATACCACGGATCCGTTGTTCGTAGTTACCCAGCAGTCCTCCCACAATTTCCCATTGCGTGGGACGTCGAACTTCAATGTCACCATGTTCATTAATTCGGACGATGGACTGGGGTGTCACTCCGGCGGTTACCAGATCATCGGCATGGATTTCATCGTCGTTGACGATCTGTCCCAGTGTTTCTCCTGTGACTTCTACAAACTTCATTGTGATCTGCTTTCCTGCTGTTGAAGTTCCCGGAATCGTTCACACAATTCGAAGATGACTGGGACAGCGAGTTGTTCTGCACGGATACTGCCGGTCAGGTTGATTCCTGTAAGAACCTCGTCAATTTGCTGCTTTGACAATTCGTTTTTGAACATGCTGACCAGAACACCTCGTAACAGTTTCCGGCGATGGATGAACAGATTACGAACAAAGCGATGATAATAAGCCAGATCCGGAATACGATTGCGTCTGGCAAAGTCGGTTTCAATGTGAATGATGGCAGAGTCGACCTTTGGGCGGGGCCAAAAAACTTGGGGACTCATGATACGCACGATTTCTGGATTACATTGCGCTTGAATCCAGAGGCTGAGAGCACCAAAGTCTTTGGTGCCTGGGCGAGCGACGATGCGTTCGGCCAATTCCTTCTGGATGGTTACGGTCATTGAAGTGGGGACAAGATCGTCAAGTGTAAGCAGATTGGTAATCAAGGGTGTGGCGACGTTATAGGGGAGATTGGCCACCAGTTTCAGCCGAGCTCCTTCAATGTTGCTCATTACTTCACGAATCGTGTCGAGCAGGACAGGAGAAAGGTTGTTTTTATTACGCAGTGCATCCTGTTGCAGGAACGTGATGTTGTCCAACGAAGCGAGTTCCTCCTGCGCCAGTTGACAAAGGTTTTTGTCGATTTCCACAGTAATAACATGCCCTGCTTTCTGAGCCAGCAGGGCCGTCAGGCTCCCCGTTCCCGTTCCGACTTCGACCACAACATCCTGCCTAGTGAGATTTGCCGAGTCGGCAATCATGTTGACCAGATTGAGATCGATCAGGAAGTTCTGTCCGAACTTGGAAACCGGTCGGATACCGGCTTCTTCCATGCGTTGTTTCAGAAAAGTAGTAGTTTGACGGTTGACCATGAATAACCTTAATAACCTGTTTTTAACTGTTCCCGTCCGTGGACCAGGCTGCCATTTGTTGTTCTACGTATTTTGCCAGTAAATCGGTTTCCAGATTTACCGGGTCGCCGGGTTGTAAGGTCCCGAGTGTCGTGACTTCCAAAGTGTGAGGAATCAAGGCAACACTGAATCGGTCAGCTTCAACATCCACGAGTGTCAGGCTGACTCCCTCTACAGTGATCGAGCCTTTGGGGGCCATCTGCCGTGTTAAGGCCTCGGGGACCTTAAACCAGAAGGTCGACCACTGCTGGTCATCCAGACGCTCATCCAATGTTCCCACAGCGTCGACATGCCCGGTTACCAGATGCCCTCCGAGACGGTCGCCCACTTGTAACGAACGTTCCAGATTAATCAGGTCACCTACCTGTTTAGCTCCGAGACTGGTTTTGGCAAGCGTTTCTGGTCCCGCCTCAAAAGCCAGATTTGTTTCATCCACTTCTATGACCGTCAGGCAGCAACCGTTGTTGGCAATGCTGTCACCGATATTCACTCCCAGAGCGAGTTGCTGTGCATCCACCACAAGACGTATTCCGGGCCCTTGAGGTTCAAGAGCGGTGATTTTGCCGGTTGCTTCGACCAGACCGGTAAACATATCGCTTTCCTTCCAGATAATTGCCTGGCCGCCCGATACCGACTGCAGCGTGAGCAAAGAGTATGGTGTCTATTCTACTTCGGGACCCGGTGTTGGTAACCACCAAACCCCAATCCAGAACCAGCCTGTCAGGCGAAGCGTTCTTCCATCAGGTGCCCCATCTGGTGAGCGATTGACTTGCCTGATGGGGAAGACGGTTTACGGCAGTCCATCTTGCGAGGTACTCCGTGGTGTCTGGTTACCATGCCTAGTCAAAACCTGAGACTTGGGACACAATACTACTAGTTGTGCTCGGCGTTTAAGTTCCGAGTGGTTAACACAATCATTTGCCAAATCAATTTCAAACACAGGAATGCAACGCATGAGTTTCATCACTGACATCAAAGGCCGTCAGATTCTCGATAGCCGTGGAAATCCTACAGTCGAGGTCGACGTTATTCTTGCTGACGGGTCATTTGGTCGGGCTGCTGTACCTAGTGGCGCAAGTACCGGTGCTCACGAAGCATGGGAAGCTCGCGATGGTGACGCAGCAGTCTACTTGGGGAAAGGCGTTCTCAAGGCTGTCGATAATATCAACAATGCTATCGCGGAAGCTCTGCAGGGATATGACGCATTGGACCAGCAGGCTATCGATCGTGCCATGATCCAACTGGATGGAACACCCAACAAAAGCAATCTCGGAGCCAATGCCATTCTCGGCGTCTCCCTGGCGACAGCCAAAGCGGCTGCCGAGGCAACCGGTCAGCCACTCTATCGTTACCTGGGTGGCGCAGCGGCTCAAATGCTCCCTGCTCCGATGATGAACATCCTCAACGGTGGCGAGCATGCTGACAACTCGGTTGATGTGCAGGAGTTCATGGTGATGCCGCTCGGTTTTACTCAGTTTTCCGAAGCACTCCGTTGCGGCTGTGAAATCTTTCACACATTGAAGAAAGTGTTGCAAGGAAAAGGGCTTAATACTGCCGTTGGAGACGAAGGCGGTTTTGCTCCTGATCTGGGAAGCAATCGTGAGGCGTTGGATTTGATCATGGAAGCGATCGACCTGGCTGGCTATCAGGCAGGAGAGCAGGTTTCGATTGCACTGGACGTTGCTTCAACTGAGTTTTACAACGCAGAGGCTGGAACATACAGGTTCGACGGCAACGACCTGAGTACGTCCGATATGGTCGGATTATTGAAAGACTGGTCTGAAAATTATCCAATCTGTTCGATCGAAGACGGGTGTGCAGAGGATGACTGGAGCGGGTGGAAGCAGCTGACCGATGAGGTCGGTAGTAAGGTTCAGTTGGTAGGCGACGATCTGTTTGTTACCAATACCGAACGTCTTCAACGTGGTATCGATGAAGGGATTGCCAACAGCATTCTTATCAAAGTGAATCAGATTGGTACGTTGACAGAAACCATCAACGCAATTCAACTTGCGGATCGCGCTGGTTACAGTAGTGTTTCGAGCCATCGCTCTGGCGAGACCGAAGATAGTACGATTGCCGACCTGGCTGTAGCTTTGAATACTGGGCAGATCAAGACTGGTTCGGCCTCCCGTTCAGATCGGATGGCCAAGTACAATCAGTTGCTGCGAATTGAGGAAGAGTTGGGGGATACTGCACTTTACGGCGGCCCATTCTTTCCCGGGAGCTGAGTGAGCGTACCGTCTGGCAGAGTGGCTCGGGCTGTGAAGTCCTGAGCTGTAGCAGATTGGCTCAGGCAGGCGGTGAGTGATGCGAAAAAAAAGAGAGAGCCATGGATTTTATATCCATGGCTCTTTTGACGGTTGGGGGAATAAACGGAAAACTCCTTTGATGGTTTATATAATAATACGTTGTCATAAGAGTCTCTTTTTTCGATAATACAAGCATGGAACATCATCTGCACAATAAAGATATCGCATTGACCAGACGTGGCATGTTGAAGGTTGGAGCGTTTACGCTTGGTTCATCGGCTTTTGCCTTTAGTCCCTGGAATCGGCAGCTGCAGGCGCATACTCTGCAGCCAGCACGCGGCAAAGGGAAAGCAGAAAGTGTCTTGGTGCTGTGGATGGCGGGTGGCGTAACCCAGTACGAATCGTTTGACCCCAAAATGGATGCTCCATTGGAAATCCGTGGAAAGCTGCAGGATATCCAAACGAGTCTGCCCGGCGTACGGTTTGGTGATACGATGACCGAGATGTCCAGGATCGCTCATAAGCTCTCGGTAATCCGCAGTTTCTCTCATCATAGTAACGACCATTTGATCAGCCAGGTAATGACGCTCAGCGGACGTGTCGTGGGGAGAAATGAATTATTCAGTGAACCCAACATCGGCTCCATCGTGTCGAATCTCCGAGGAGCTCGTAATGGCCTGCCTGGGTATATCTGCCTGCCCGGGATAACTCGGCCCGGTCCACCACCTTATAACTTCTTCAAGAGTGGGTGGATGGGAAGTCAGTATCTGCCCTATTGTGTAGGCGGGCTACCTGAGGAGCAAGATTTCACCGTCGGGGAAAAGCTGGATAATCCACCTGCTGAATACGAAGAAGATCTGATTCCCAAGTCGCTGGCGCTGACCGACGATGTTCCCCTGGCCAGGTTAACTCGTCGAGCTTCTCTGCGACAGCAATTTGACCAGGCGTTGAAAAATCTGGATCAGGATCAACAACTTATCGCGGCAGAAACGAAGTACAAAGGTGCGTTGCGTATGTTGTCGACCAGCGCTCTGAGAGATGCCTTTGACATTTATCAGGAAGAAGATGTTGTTCGTGAGACGTATGGCAAGACCAAGCTGGGAGGTCGCTGCCTGATGGCTCGAAGACTCATCGAGGCGGGTGCTCCCTTCATCGTGCTCGACTACGGTTACGATTCGGATTACGGCAATATTTGGGATAATCATAATGCTCCCAGCCAGAATCATCCTCCGATTCAGGACATGGTTAAACGAGGCTATCATCTTGCCGGGATGGATAAAGCATTCGCCGCACTGATTAATGATATGGAACAACGAGGATTACTGGACAAGACATTAGTCGTGTTCCTGACGGAATTCGGGCGTACTCCGAAAATCAACGCCAATGGTGGACGGGATCACTGGGGAGCAGCTGGTTCCCTGTTTGTGACCGGAGGTGGAGTCAAAACGGGACAGGTGATTGGTGCAACGGATAAGACAGGCGCGGAAGTGACGACCCACCCCTACTCTCCTTCTGATATTGCAGCGACCATGTTCGCTGCACTCGGAATTGACCATCACGATTTTATCCACGATTTCCAGGGGCGTCCTCGTCCGATTCTGGAGCAAGGCGAACCTGTCGCCGAGTTGTTCTAAGGCATCGTCTGGCCTGACTTTTTTATGAGTCTGTCTGACACGCTGTGTGTGGCTGAAGGGATGGTCGCGGCTTCCAATCCCAGCTAATCTGCCAAAATGATACGAGTACGAATCATTGTTGCTCGGATTTGACGGACTTTTTCCTGGGAGACGCGAGTGGCAGTGAGAGCCAGAACCTTGAGTTGTGGCATCGTCTGAAGTGACTCCAACGCTCTGTCGGTGATGTCAGTTTGTGAGAGGTCAAGTGTTTCCAGAGTGCGCAAGGTTTTGATTATTTCGATTGCTTCGTCTGTGATCGCAGTGCCCCGCAGGTTCAGTTCCACCAGTTTGGATTGCCCTTGAAGATTTTCGAGCCACTGGTCGTTGATCTGCTTTCCCACGGAACTCAGATCTACGGTGTGCAGCAGACCACTTTTAAAGCGGCGAGTTGTTCCGCCCAATTCATGAATATCTTGACTGGTGATCAGGGGAGTGTTGGACATGGAATTCTGGCAATCCTGGCAATCAATGGCTCAGTGGTATTGGCTGTTAAAGTTTGACGGCTGAACACATTTTACACGGTGTACAACTTCTGTCGGGAGTTGTCGGAAACATTGTTCCCGCCAGCATGCATTGCCGAAAGATTAGAGACAGGCAGGAATTTCTTGCAGGTACGGGGACATTGGAAAATGTTGCCTGGTTCGTTTGAGGAAATCTAGCCTGCTGTGGCACACCAGGGATTCGGTGATAAACAGTTCAGAGTTGTATTTAGCGATGGGATGAACGCGGATATGCAGTAGATTGTGCTGGTTATAACGATTACCCCCAACCGATCTATCGGAAAAAACGATTGGCTGAGGGGGGTGTTTGCCAGAATGCATGCCTCATGTTAGTCTAAAAACTCAGTAGCTGATGGAGTAGCTAACAGGTTTAGGAATGGAATTCTATATACCGAGACAGAAAAAATTGGCGTTGGAGTTAATGCGGTGAATTTAGATCGCTTATTTGCCCCTTACAAGCCCATCGAAACCCATCTCGTAGATTCTCTGGAGTACTGGGGAAAAGAACGACCAGATCAGGTAGCGTATACATTTCTGGTTGATGGCGAAGAAGATGAGTTACAGATCACCTATGCTGAATTGAGAGATTCCGCTCGGGCGATTGCTGCGCAGTTGCAGGAATCTGGGCCTGTGAAAGGTGAACGAGTCTTACTTCTTTATCCTCCCGGGATGGAATTCATCAAAGGCTTTCTGGGTTGCTTGTTTGCAGGCGCGATTGCTGTACCCGCTTATCCTCCTCGTCGAAACCGCAAAATGAATCGCATCGATTCGATCGCTGATGATGCGAAGCCCAAGTTTGTTTTTGCAACACGTGATGTGATTGATCGTAGTGAGCCGATTCTTGAGGACAGTCCCCGTCTGCGGGAGGCCAAATGGATTGCCACCGAAGAAGTTCTGGTTGAAAAGAGCACCAATTGGACGCCTCCTGAAATCCAGCAGTCTGATCTGGCATTTTTACAATACACATCGGGTTCGACCGGGAGCCCTAAAGGGGTCATGATTTCGCATGGTAATATGCTGGCGAATCTTCAGATGATCACCTATGCGTTTGATTTGAGCTGGAAATCACGCGGTCTTAGCTGGTTGCCAGCTTACCATGATATGGGGCTGATTGGCGGTTTACTGGCTCCGCTGTACACCAGCTGCTTTTGCGTCTTTATGTCTCCGATGGCATTTCTTCAGAAGCCGATTCGCTGGCTGAAAGCAATCACACGATATAAAATCACGATCTCGGGGGGGCCAAACTTTGCCTACGACCTTTGCTCGCAACAGGTTACTGACGAGCAGATGGAGGGGCTGGATTTAAGCCGCTGGCGTTTGGCCTACAACGGCGCGGAACCGATTCGCGCGTCAACCTTGAGTGATTTCTCGCGTAAGTTCGAAACTGTCGGATTTAATTCTCAGGTCTTCTATCCATGTTACGGAATGGCGGAAACAACGTTGATCGTCACCGGTAAAGTGGTGACGGAGAAACCAACGCTGAGGTCATTTGATAATGATTCCTTGCACGAACACCGAGTCGTTCCGGTGAGTCCTGACGTCCGTGGCGCTCGGACACTTGTTGGTTGTGGCCGAGTTTTTCCCAATGAAGACGTGGCCATTGTTGATTCACAAACGTACAAGCGTCTCCCTTCCGGTGAAGTGGGTGAAATCTGGGTTAATAGTCCCAGCGTAGGACAGGGCTACTGGGATAAACCTGCCCTGTCGCAACAAACTTTCGAGGCCAAGTTGGCGGACTCCCAAACAGGGCCCTATTTGCGTACTGGCGACCTTGGCTTTGTTCAGGGTGATGACCTGTTTGTAACAGGGCGACTGAAAGACCTGATTATTATTCGTGGGGTGAATCGCTACCCACAGGATATTGAGTTGACGGTAGAACGAGCGAGCAATCGTTTGCAGAACGGAGCCGTTGGGTGTTTTGCCGTAGATATTGATGGGCGTGAACGCCTGGTTGTGGTGGCTGAAGTCGAACGGAAACGGCGAGAAGATTGGAGCGACGTGATTCAGGCCATCCGTCACGATGTTACTGCTGAACATGATGTACCTCCAGATGGGATTGTCCTGGTACGTTTCGGGTCGATCCCGAAAACCTCCAGCGGGAAAATTCAGCGACATGCCTGCCGTAACAGTTTTCAGGATGGAACGCTAAAGACAATCGCCTCCTGGCTGAGTTGGGAAAATGATGATGCTGATCAAGTGGTTATCAGCAGAACCGCTGATTTGGCGGACGTAACTGAAGATGGAGATATCCCGACTGCATTGCTCGAACTGGTGATGGCAAAGGTTCGTGAAGTGGCTCGTGAACGGGCTGGTTCGTTGAATCAACAGACTAATATCGTTACCGATCTGGGACTGGATTCGCTGGAGCGGCTACAGATTGCCAATTCAATCGAGGAAGTTTTTGGTCAACGATTTCCGGAAGAGGTACTTCAGGAGATCGAAACGGTCGGACAGGTTGCCGGAGCCGTTCAGGAGTACTTTAAAGACGTCACCGCCCATCTGAGGCAGATTTCCAGAAAAGCCAAGAGTTCCCGTAGTACACGGGCCGAGATTCCCGAATCGGATTACAATTTTGCGTTGATGCCCGAGTATCTGCGACTTCAGAAAACCAAGAAGTTGCTCGCTTCAACCGGATTGCCCAACCCCTATTTCAGTGTGCATGAGTCAGTAACCAATGATACAACGACAATTAATGGTCGTGAGTTGTTAAGCTGGTCCAGCTACAACTACCTCGGCATGTCAGGGGACCCTGCAGTGATCAGGGCTTCGCAAGAGGCAGTAGAAAAGTACGGTACCAGCGTTTCGGCCAGTCGCCTGGTATCCGGTGAGAAGCCAATTCATCGTGAACTGGAACAAGGCATCGCAGACTTCATTGGCGTTGAGGATGCTATCACCTACGTCGGTGGGCACTCTACCAACGAATCCACGATCGGACATCTCTTTGGATCCGGCGATCTGATCATCCATGACAGTTTGTCTCACAACAGTATCATCCAGGGCGCGATTTTATCTGGCGCCAGACGGCGTCCGTTCAGGCACAATGATTGGCAAGAACTTGACGAGATTCTGAGTGAAGTTCGTCACGAGTACCGTCGGGTGCTGGTCGTCGTCGAGGGTGTCTACAGTATGGACGGGGACTTTCCCGAGCTGCCAAAGTTTATCGAAGTGAAGAAACGACATCGAGCGTTTTTGATGGTTGACGAAGCACATTCCATCGGAACCATGGGTAAACGAGGTCGCGGGATTAGCGAACACTTTGGTGTGGATGCCCGCGAAGTGGATATTTGGATGGGGACGCTCAGTAAGACTTTCGGAAGTTGTGGTGGTTACATCGCCGGTACGAAAGAGCTGGTGGAATATCTCAAATACACCTCCCCCGGATTTGTGTACAGTGTTGGGCTGTCGCCGGCCAATGCAGCAGCAGCGCTGGCTGCTTTGCGAGTTCTGGAAGATGAGCCCGAACGGGTTGCTCAAGTGCAACACAATAGTCGGTTCTTTTTGCAGGAAGCCAGAAAACGTGGCCTGGATACAGGATTAGGTAACAACACTCCAGTCGTTCCGGTGATCATTGGTAATTCTCTGCATGCGCTACAATTGTCCCATCAGTTGTTTGAGCGAGGGATCAACGTCCAGCCAATTCTTTATCCGGCTGTGGAAGAAGCGGCAGCCAGATTACGATTTTTCATTTCTTCAACGCATAGCGAAGAACAGATCATTCAGACCTGTGAAGCAGTTGCCGAAGAGGTAGAGAAGATTGATCGGGCGTATCTCAAGTTTGAATCGGGACCGACTACGGTAGCTAACAGCGTCCAGCGTACCGAAGTGTAAATGATCGCTGCTGGTATCGAATCCATAAAAAAGGGCCGTCAGAGATGACGGCCCTTTTGGTTTCATGAAAAGTCAATTATCGGTTGATCGTAATACCGAAGTTAAAGCCGTAGGTCAGGAACCGGTCACCGTAGTTGCCTCCACGTCCGATGCCCTTGCCGTAGTTCAGTACATTGAATCCGAAGCGAGCGGTCATGTCGCGAGTGATCGTGTAGGCTGCCTCACCACGATATTCGCCACCCCAGACGAATGAGTCATTGCTTTCCCATTCGATGACTTCTTCGCGAGTTTGTGAGTCGGGTTCTTCTCCGGTTCCAACGTCTACCAGGGTCACTTCCCGGAGTTCCCGTTGTCGAATGGTCTGCCGATTGTTCATCGCAAAGAAGCGGATCTCGTTGGACAGTAACCAGCGACTCTGTTTGTGGTACCACCGAAGCCCCAACTGACCACCGAACATGTCATTGTAGTGAACACCCTGGTTCAGAATGTATTCTTCCATGGCCGCATCATCAGGAGCAGGTGATGTTGGATCGTTAGGATCGGGAATCTGAGGCACAGGGTTTCCTTCATCGTCATACCGATTGTACTCAGCACCTTCAAAGTGGTCCTGGAAATTGGAATACCGGATACCAATCATTGGCTCCCAGATTCGTCCTTTGTCGTTTTCAGCCAGACGCCAGGTGCGATTGAGTTCCCAGCTGCTGTAATCGATAGAGTTGATGGAATCACGCAGGATGTAGTCACGTTGACCAGTGATGGGATTGTTGTCGTCCTGATTGGGAGTTGGTGTCTGGTTTCCACCACCACCGCCGCCGCCGCCACCACCGCCGCCGGCGTCGGGATCAGCTACACGGTTGTTACGTTCGACAACCAGTTCCTGGTAAAAGTTTGGTCCGCCGAGCCTGGTCGTCGTCAAGCTCCAGCCTGTATCGTCCCCACCTCGCATGAAACCGAGGTTGATGCGGGTACCCGAGCCTCGATCAAATCCACCGTAGGATTCCTCTGCACGAGGACGGGCCGTTTTAGTAAACAGTTTATCCCAGGTGAAGTACCAGCCCACGTTCGGTGTAAAGTCTCCGAAGTGGGTGTTATCCAAAGGCGCAAAGAACTGGTAGTCCGGATTGAACTCATCAAAGTCAACAAACGGCCCGGAATAACTACGTTGGCCGTAGTTCTGAGCTTCGACAGTCGGAACTGTGAGACCGGTGACAGCCAGGACGGCGAGTAATGTTGGAATACGGGGGATTCTCATCACTTGATACCACTAATCGTTGAATCCAGATTTTTCCGACGTGTACGTACGCATCGGCAGAACCTGCAATTTGTTAAAGGTCGTATCGTCAGTGATGGTCGTAAGAGTTGAGTAACTCTGGTAATCTGTGACGATTTTTCCCGATATTCACTCGTTTTTTGTGAAAGTGGGGCAAATGCACAGCATGGGGCCACTGAGTTGGCTCGCATCTCGCGAGCTGAGGCTCAATGCGGTTATAATAACGACGCATCACACGAGTCGATTAACCGCCATGTAAATCGTCCGTAACTACGTCTACCATTACAATTCCCTTTACATAATCCGAGTTAGTTATGGTTAAGTTGCCTTCATCTATCACGTTTCAGTCAGTAGGCAGGTTTGCACTGATTCTGGCGTTGCTCTTGACCGGGGTTTCGGCAAACCGAGCTGAGGAAACGTCCAAGGACAAAACAAAGCCGGTCGCCGAGGGGCAGAATCGGTCCTATGTGCGTATCGCTCGTGACGACAACCAGAAGCCACTGGCATTGCAGACAGCGATTGTGAAAATGCAGGGTACGCGGGGAGCTCAGCGTAAGGTCCGCGTGGATCTGATTGGAGCTATCCACGTTGGAGACCAGGACTACTATGAGCAACTCAATGAGCTATTTGAAGATTACGATGTCGTGCTGTACGAATTAGTCGCTCCGGAAGGAACGCGTATCGAGAAGGGACATAAGCAGGAAATCAGTCTGGATTTTGTGGCAGGTTCTCAGGCAGGATTGCAGAAAGTGCTTGGTTTGACACATCAGTTGGAGCAAATTGATTACACAGCAGATAATTTTGTACATGCTGACATGACTCCTCAGGAATTTGCCAAGCATATGCAAGAGCGTGACGAAAGTTTCATGAAGATGTATTTTCGTTCTATTGGACAGGGATTGGCGCTACAGGGAACACCAGGCCAGGTAAGTGATTTAAGTCTGGTGATAGCCCTGTTTTCCAAAGATCGCGAACGCAGGATGAAGATGATTCTGGCTCAGCAGTTTGAACAGTTGGACGGATTGCCTGACGTGATGAGTGGGCCTGAGGGATCGACGATTATTCATCTGCGCAATGACAAGGCTCTGGATGTTTTGGAAGAGCAACTTAAAAATGCTTCGAATAAAAAGATCGGAGTCTTCTACGGAGCGGGTCATTTCGACGATATGGAAGCGAAGATGGTGGAACGTTTCAAATTCAAACGACTGGATGAGCAATGGCTGGATGCATGGAATCTGCGTGAGTAGTCTGCCGGGGTGTATACCATCCGCCTTTTAAAATCGTTATCATATATAAATCTCACGTCCGCTTTTCCACTCAGTTTTTCCGTCGCCTTTCCGTCATGCCACGTCTTTCCATAAGCGAAGTCACGACATACAGCTGGTCCTTTGAACGCGACGTCCGCACGTTTGCTCGCTATGGCATCCCGGCGATGGGAATCTGGCGGCAAAAACTGGCGGATTATGGTGAAGAGAAAGGTGCCGAGCTACTGGCTGAAACAGGAATAGACGTGAGTAACGTTTATTTTGCTGGTGGTTTTACTGGGCACGATGGCCACAGTTTCCAGGATGCGGTCGACGATGCCGAACAGGCCATTGAAACAGCCTCGTTATTGCAGGCAGATTGCCTGACCATTTATACAGGCGCCAGAGCCGGGCATACCAAAAGTCATGCCTGCCGACTGATACAGATGGCATTGGAACAGCTATTGCCCGTAGCCGAAGTTAACGATGTTGTGTTGGCGCTGGAACCAATGCACGCACGGGCCGGAGCGGATTGGACGTTTTTGACTAATCTGGAATCTGCGCTGGACTTTGTGAATTCCATGGGAAGTCGGCATCTCAAACTGGCGCTGGATACTTACCACTGGGGACGCAGCCGTAAGTTGTATTCATTGCTGCATCAGCTGGTGCCACAGTTAGCGGTCGTGTTTTTGGGAGATGCTTCCAGCAGTCCGGATGAAGAGCAGAATCGTTGTTTGTTGGGAGAAGGAAATATCTCACTCGAACGTCTGGTCGCTGCTTTGCTCGCGCACGGTTACGATGGGTGCTTCGATGTGCGGTTGATGGGCGAAGAACTGGAATCTTTGAACTATTCAGAAGTGATTGAGCACAGTTGTCGTTATTACGAAGAACTGATCGCGGCCGCCAAGATTGAATAGATTGACCAGTTCGACCAGTTCGACCAGTTCGACCAGATTGACCAGTTCGACTAGTTCTGGCTTAGTTGATCGCGGATTTCAGCAGCTCGTTCGTACTGCTCGCTGGCGATGGCTTCGGCTAACTGTTCGTGCAGTGTTTTTCCAACATCGTATTCGCTGCGCAACGAATCTCGTATCTCACGTAGTTGACCTACAAGTTCATCTTCGTCGAAATGTTCTTCCAGATCGTGTTCTGCAAAGATCTGCTGGATGGTAGTCAGGCCATCGTTGATACACTGGATTGCCGCCTGTGGTGTGGTTTCATTGAGTTGGTGATATGCGGCAGCCTGAGTTCGGTGGAAGATCACAAAAGGGCGATACTGTTCATGGACAATTGTCCAACCCTCATCGGGTGAATGCCGCTTGCAAAAGTCCATCAGGGCCAGCGTGTGGTCTGCATCACGGATCACTCGATCGTATTCCTTGATCGAGAGCCAGCTGATACGTCGCTGGTAAAACTGCATGAATTCGCGATCCACTTCGATACACTGTTCGTCGTTCAGTGCCCATTGCTCTTCCCGGGCAATCTCCTCCTGCAAAAGGAAGTCGAGGTAGGTGGCAAAGCCTTCTGGCCGATGACCATCTGGACGGCCTTCGGTCTCCATCTGGATAATGCCCATTTCTACTCGCATTTGCAATACATCCGAATTACCATTTTGGCCCTCGACGAGACGGGCATGAACGGATTGAGGATCGTATTTCCAGTTTTCAAGGATGTCAGAGATATTTCGTGAGTCGGTCATAGAATCCAGTCCTCGAGTCTTCAGGGCAGTCAGTGCCCCGGGAATACGCGATATTATCGACCATTTATACCGTTTTGAATACCCACCCTCTTCAAGGAAACAGAGAGCGACTTGTTGGCCTAGTGTTCGTAACGTGTCTGCCGCCCGGCTTTTGTCTGACCGCGTCGCCGTTTTTGCTCTAATCGGCGTTTTCTCGAAGCATAGGTTGGCTTCGTTCGCTTCCTGGTTTTTCTGGTTTGGAGAGCATCGGTGATGATAGAACCAAGTTTTTGATAGCAATCCGAGCGGTTCTTGTGTTGTTCACGGTACTTCTGGCTGGTGATGACCAATTTTCCCTGCTTATTAATCTTTCCGGCATGCTTGCTGTAAATCCGCTGGCGAACAGGCGCGGTCACGCTGTTGGTATGCTTGATATCCCAGTGCAGAGTCACTTTGGAGTTGACTTTGTTGACATTCTGGCCACCAGGTCCCTGACTGCGGGAAAAAGTGAGTTCCACTTCTTCGGCAGGAATTGATATCGAGGAGGTGATCTTGATCATGATGGTCCGGTTATCTGGAAATGGGAACGAAACCGTCCAGGTTGACATCACATTGTCACCCTGAATTGGTAAGTTCTGTGGCAAAAGCTACAATGGCATTACTCAGTTAGAACGTCATTATGGAGAAAGACGTTTTTCGTTTTCGGGATGTGTCAAAGGGATACTTCATGAATAGCATAAATAGAAAGATTCTTGTAGGTGGAATACTGCTGGCGAGTTTATTGGTAGGCGCATGGGCATACGAAAATATGCCTCCTTTGCCAATGGCGTCTGTTACGCCTGGTACGTCTGGTACGCCTGGCACGCCTGGTACGCCTGGTACGCCTGGTACTTCTGGAGTTCCGCCTACTAATTCATCAACAACATATCCTGACACGCCTGTGTCATTTTCACCAAAAATACTTTCTATTGTAGCAAAATCTGGTTTGCTCAACACTGGAGCAAAGTATGTATTGAACAATGCATAACCTAATGGGTTATTTGCCAACATACCTGCTGGTGTCTTTAAACTATCATCCCATTCAGGACTAAGGGAGCCGCCATCCCAGTATACACTCATATCCCACATTGACCAGTTTACCAAGTAAGTGTATTCTGTGTATGCCACTGCCGCTTTCTCTGGATCTGTATTCCAATCAGTAGCATAACCACTTGGATCATATAATCCTGCGTCAATTGCTTCT
>CALKGE010000004.1 GCA_938084685.1 uncultured Pirellulaceae bacterium | reverse complement strand
GAAATGAAGGTCTTCACAACTGGACAGGTTGCCAAGATCTGTAAAGTGGCCCCGCGCACAGTTAGCAAATGGTTTGATTCAGGGCGTCTCAAGGGATATCGTATCCCTGGTTCGCAAGATCGTCGAATTCCCCGCGATTCGCTGATCAAGTTCCTTAAAGAGCACGGAATGCCTTTAGGGGACCTTGAAGATGAAGCAATGGCCAAAGTGCTGATTGTCGCGCAGGACCAGGTATTGATCGAAAACTTAAAACGGGAATTACCGACAGAGAAGTCATTTAAGGTAGCTGTTGCCGCCAGCGGATTTGAAGCTGGTATCCAGGCAGAAAGTTTCCACCCTGACTGTATCATTGTCGATTTCTCGATTGGTAAAGTCGAATCACTTCAGATTTGCCAAAATCTGCGTCGCAACCCGGATTTTGCTGAAACGATTCTGATTGCCTTACTACCGGACGTAGGAAGCCCCATGAGCTTCGATCGTTCGACCATCAACGAAACTTTCAAAAAGCCGTTTGATGCAAGCCTGCTGGCTGAACGACTGCGAACCCTGATTGGTTCACGTAAAGAACTCGTTTAGTCAACAGTCATAATCGACCTGAAAGCATGGTGCTCATTGAGTACCATGCTTTTTTTGTGCGCTCGTTGCAAGATTACACCTCTGCACAGATCAGGTCATTTGAAGTTAAACTCAAGGGGAGGATCAGGCGAGTCCATTCAATCGGTATTCAAATTCGGGGCGATGAATCATGTCAGGTTTTACACATTTCGACGAACAGGGAGCTGCCCGGATGGTGGACGTGGGACATAAGGAACCGAGTTTGAGGGTTGCTCGAGCGTCGGCGTCCGTCATCATGTCGCCAGAAACGCTCTCGCAGATTACACTCAAGGCACTTCAAAAAGGAGATGTTTTGGAGGTGGCGCGTTTGGCCGGTATTATGGCGGCCAAACAGACAGGCACGCTGATTCCACTCTGCCACCCCATCGGAATCGACTCGGTAGAACTTCAATTTGAGATTCAAGAGCCGGATACGATTGTGGTCGAGTCGACTGTACGCGTATTTGCACGCACCGGAGTTGAAATGGAGGCGATGACGGCAGTCAGTGTGGCGGCGTTAACGATCTATGATATGTGCAAAGCGGTCGATCGGGCGATGAGTATCGGTGAAATCAAATTGCTGGAAAAGTCGGGCGGAAAGAGTGGCCACTTCGTGCGTGATGATTGATCGCATTTTCGGGATGCTTACAGCCCGGTGGCTAACTCTGGTCGCGTTGGAGAATCGGCTGTAATTCGTTTACAAAATCCCGGACGTCCTTGAACTCACGATAAACGCTGGCAAACCGTACATAGGCGACCTGATCCAGATTGGCCAGATGGGTCATAACGACTTCGCCAATGTCGTCGGAATGGATGTCGCCATCAAAGTTGGCATAGATGTCACTTTCGATCTCTGAAAGACAGCTCTCAATGTCTTCCGTTCCGACAGGTCGCTTCCAGCAGGCTTTGACAATTCCCTGCCGGATTTTGTCCCGGATAAATGGTTCACGCACGCCGTCCTTTTTACATACCTTGATGGAAATCTCTTCCAGCCGTTCGTAGGTTGTATAACGCCGATTGCAAGCCAGGCATTCACGGCGCCGCCGGATCGAGTAACCATCAGTGCTGGCGCGCGAATCCAGAACTCGGTCCTGATCCTGTTGACAGAAGGGACATCGCATTGGTCATCTCCGGGGGATATAAACCCGCTAAAAAAGGGTACGCGCTATTGTGCGCATTATAAGAAAAAAAACAGAGTAAGTCTGATTTATTTACAGCTTCGGCGAAATCTGGCGTGTGGTAGTTTGGAAAGAATCCTAGGCGGCTTCGCCCTGAATGGCATCTGGATTGATGGTTCCGTCATTGCCCACGTCCTGAAAACGGACGGAAACCTGCTTGCTTACTCCAGATTCCTGCATGGTAACTCCGTACAGCGTATCGGCAGCGGTCATGGTCTTTTTCGAGTGGGTAACAATGATGAAGCGGGTGAAATCGAGAAAGTCTTTCAAGACGTTAATGAATCGTCCAATGTTGGCTTCGTCAAACGGTGCGTCGACTTCATCGAGAATACAGAATGGACTGGGACGGAATTGGAATATGGCCAACAGCAGGGAAACGGCGGTTAAGGCTTTCTCGCCTCCACTGAGCAACGATATGTTGATTGCAGGTTTGCCAGGAGGCGAGGTTACGATTTCAACGCCGGCCTCCAGGATATCAACATCTTCTTCCAGAATGATATCAGCGTGTCCGCCACCAAATGCCTTGCGATAAAGCTGTTGGAAATTCTGGCGAATTGTTTCCAGTGTTTCCAGAAACAAACGCCGGCTATCGGCATCCACTTTTTGGATGATTTTTTTAAGCGACTGTTTAGCGAGCGTCAGGTCCTGGAATTTACTGGAAAGCGCATGGAAACGTTCTTCGAGTTCGTTGAGTTCATCGAGTGCTTCCATGTTGACGGCGCCGATGTTGGTTAGTTTACGCCGTAACGTCTCGATTTCCCTTTCGACTTCTTCCCGTTGCTGAGTTTCTTCTTCGGTTTCGTCATCGATTTGCAAGGACGAGATTTCAATCTCATATTCTTCTCGAAGTCGTTGCTCGAGAGATTCCTGTTGAGAGCGAAGATGACTGGAGGAAAGCTCAAGCTCATGCTTCTTGCCAACCAGTGTGTCCACTTCTTTCCGCAGCTTGTCAGCGGCTCGAGTTTCCCTTTTCTGTTCGGTAGCGATTTCAGATTGTCGCTGCCGAATGGCTTCAGTGGTATCACGATACTGTGCTTTGGTGAGGTATAGCTCAGCAATTTGTGATGTGGCCGCTAACGCTTGCATGGTGCAATGGTGATGTCGCCGCTGGGCCTGTGCTAAAAGTCTGAACTGAGCGTCAACATCGGTTTTCTTTTCTTCATGATCCAGCGTGTACTGGTTACGTTGCTGCTCCAGTGTGGAAATACGTTGTTCACAGGTACCCGCCGTAACACGCAGCTGGACGGCGCGTTGGGTGAGTGAGCGATCGCGTCGTTCAAGCTCGTGTGACGCCTTATTGAATCTGGCCAGTGAACTTGTGATTTCAGCAAGATACTGCTGAAGTGACGTCAGGTCGTTCTGGTGCTCTTCGAGGTTTACGGAGGTGGCTTGCTGTTTATTTTCCAGGTCGCGTCGGTCAGTGTCGTGTTGATCCCGTTGCGCAGACTCAAGCTGGATCCTGTCAAGACAACGTTGCAGTTCAACCTGTTGCCGGTTGAGCTCAGCTTGCCTGGAATCAATGAAGGAGTCCAGTTCGTCAAGCTGTTGCTGCTGCTCCTCCATGTTCTGTTTCAGGCGTTGCTGTTCGTCACGATTGTCCTGGACCTGCGCTTCAAGAACGAAAATGTCCTGTTTGAGGTTGCGTAACTCGCTACGACGGGAAATCAGTTCGCCAGTTCCGTCCGGAGGTCCCATCGTGACAATGCCCTGACGGTTCAGTCGTTCCCCCGCTTTGGTGACCACTCGGATCTGGCCTCGATGACGTTGCCACAACTGCTGGGCAGAGGTGAGGTCTTGAGTAATCCAGGTATCTCCGAGCAGCATGGCAAAAAGTGGGCGGAAGCGTTCTGCACAATGCACCAACTCATCCGCGCGGCATACGACGTGGGGGTCTTCTTCGAGCGTGAGTGCCTCCTGGCTGGGGGCAAGGTTGCCCAGGTTTTTCAGATTGATCAGGCTGATTTGTGAGTCGAGTTGGATTCTCCCGGTACGGCAGGAATCCAGTAGCGTATTGTTTTCGGTGACGACAAGCTGTGCTTGTTTTCCTAGCGCCAGGTCGATCAGTGGGGCCGAAGCAAAATCAACTTCCAGTAAATCGGCAACCAGGCCGATGATTCCCAACTGGATAGGGGACGAGGGAGATGAATTGTCGGAATTTAACAGGGTCTTCACCGCTTCGCTGACACCGGCGCTGCGCGTCTCCAATTCTTCCAGCACATTACTCCGTTCGCGAACGGCTGTCAGTCGTTCCATGAGGGCTTGCAGGTTTTTCTGCCGGCGATCATGGATAAGTTGGTTCTCAGCAAGCTCCCGCGATACGATCTCCACTTCTTCCCTGGAAGCGGTCAGCGTGGCTTCCAGACTTTGAATAGACTGGCGGTGTTGTGCGGCGGTTGTCTGCAGGTTTTCAAGCGATGCGACAGTTGTCGCTAGCTGCGCCTGCAAATGCTTGAGTTGAATATCAAGTTCGCGTACCTGTTGACCAAGTTGTTTACAGGTTGATTCGGTTTCGCTGACCTGTTTTGTTGCCGCGACCTGTTCCTGGCGTTGGGTTTCCGTGTCCGTTTGGAGTTGCTCAAGTTGGGTTTGCAGTTGCTGCTGTTCCGTTTCAACCTGATTCAGCAGGTCGGTCGTTTCCTGGAGTCGCTGTTGGGAAGCTTGCAGATCACGGAGCGTATTGGAGAGGCGATCTTCGATACCCCCAACGCCGGACTGAGTTACGGTTAGCTGGATGCGATGCCGAGCGATTTCACCGGCCAATTCTTCCAGGCGTTGTGTTTGAACGGCCTGGGTGGTCACGCACTCAGCGATTTTTTCACGAACCGCTGTTGAGAGTTCATCCTGACTCTGCAAATCACCAGTCAGTCGTTCCAGCTGCTGGTTAAACTCAACGATCGTTTGATTGCATTGTTCGATCTGCAGGTTGAGCTCATTGGATTGCGTTTCAACCTCTTCAATCTGATCGTCGAAAGTCTTGATATCGTCATTGAATTGGCGCCATTTTGCCAATCCTATTTGAGTGCGGAGTTGTTGCAATCGGTCGCTGTATTCTTTGTACCGCCTGGCCTTGGTTGCCTGGTTGCGGACTGCTTTCAGTCGACTTTCAACCTCGTCGACAATGTCAGAAAGTCGCAGGAGGTTCTGGTCAGCGCGATCCAGTCGCCGTAGTGTTTCCAATTTCTTGGCTTTGAACCTGCTGATCCCAGCAGCTTCTTCAAAGATCTGTCGACGATCCTTGTTGGAGGCGTCGAGCATGCGGGCGACTTTGCCCTGCTCAATGATGCTGTAGGCATCAGCCCCGACACCCGTTCCGCGAATTAGATTCTTGATGTCCTTGAGCAGGCATGGTTCATCATTGATGAGGTATTCACCTTCACCGCTACGGTAAACGCGACGCGTGACGCGTACTTCATCCTGGTCGAGAGGCAGGATGCGAGCGGAATTGTCGAAGACGATCGTAGCCTCAGCACTATTGATTTCACGGCGACTGGACTGCTTGTTGTTCTTGAAAATTACATCAGACATTTGCTTGCCGCGCAAGCTCTTGGCACTGGTGGTACCAAGGACCCACTTGACCGCATCTACCACATTGGATTTGCCGGATCCATTAGGCCCCACCACCACGGTAATTCCCTCGGGGAACTCAAACCGTGTTTTATCGGCAAAGCTCTTGAAGCCTGCTAATTCCAGTGCTTTAAGCATCTGATGAATCTGCCTCTAAAAGAGTGAGTTATAAGCCAGGAATTATGGACGTTACCCGGTCAAAAAATCCTGTGGAGTAACTATCTGAAGCTGAACTGCCGGACGAAACTGCGTCGGCCCGCGTGTTATTACGTTTGACTGTTTCCGCTTCCGTTTCGAACAGTCGATCGACATAGAGGTCTGGTAGGGGACTGGTGATATCAAACCAGGCCTGCTGATCGCCCTCCGCTGCATCGCTGCCCCGGTTGTAATTCCAGACGGGTCGAGGACGAGCACCAACAAGAACTCGAGCGTTAATGGCATCAGTTTTCCGGAGCGACTGCAGTAGATCCACAACGTCCGAGTAAGTTCCCCCCACCTCCGAGATTGCTCGGATGAGGTCTGCTAACCGGGTGGTGGAGGACGCGAAACGATCCTGCTTACCCACTTCAAACTTGCTTATTTGTAATTCTCCGTTGCCCTTGCTTTTGACAGTGATCTTTTTGTTGGCAAGCGAAAGATCTGCTGGTGTGAAAACAGGCTGGGTTAGTGTGATGTGGATGTCAGCTCCAAATGCGACCACTTCGGGGCGTTTGGACATTGCAATATGCACCATTGGGTAGGCACTGGATTCCACCTGATGAAAGCTGAAGTCACCGTAATTTCGTCCTTTGACCAACGGGGAATTTGGACTCCGCGTCCATAAGGCCCGGAAGGCCCCGACCCGGGTCTGAGCACTCTCTGCATTAAGCAACTCGGTAATGGCATCCAACGCGTTTACATGATCCATACCGGCCAGTGCTGTCATGGCGTGCCAGCGGAATGCAATATTTTCGGCCGCCAGCCGGCTTAAGACCGGAGCAGCGTCAGGTTCATCCAGGTAGGCCAAAGATTCGGCGGCATAGAATCGTACTTCGGCGTCTTCGCTGGATAGTCCTTGTCTGAGTGTGGTGATGGATTCGGGGCCAATGGCCTCCAGATCCATGGCTGCAGCAGCAGCAGTAGTGGGTTCCAGAAGCTTGGCAAGCAATAGCTCTTTTCGTTCGTGACTCGCAATATCGGATTCGCCTACGACGATACTCCGAATGACATTGATATATCGCGAAACGTTATGGCGATAGCTTTCGTGAACGCCTAACTCGATATAGTTGTCACTCTTGGCACTGGCAATCCCCTTGCTGTTGTCGTCGGTGTATTGCAGGAAGCGGCGGTTGATGGCGGAGGCAATCCGGGTGGCAGTTCGAATCGAACTGTAATTTGATTTTATGACAAGACCGAGTGGCCTTTCCATCTGCGATGTTCCGCCTCCGAGAATGACTCCGGAACGAGTGTTGGTGTTGTCTGCCTCGCCGCGAAAGAGCGAGTGAACAAGCACGGAACCTTCCGAAAGGGCCGCCACATGGCCTGTACGTACATTGTAATTGTGAATGGCTAGCTCACGCATGCGTGAACGCAAAAGATTGCCGTCGCGCAAACTGGTTGTTTGTGAATGAGTCGGGACGCGGACTTCAATATCAAACGGGTCTCCCTTGCGGACACCCGGCGGTAAATAGCCTCGTAACAGTACCAACGACGTTCGTGGAGAAGCGAGGGTCGCATTGGGGTTCTCTACATTGTGCGTTTGCATTTCATCGATCAGCATTTGACGCTGTGCGCCTGTCGGTGGTTTGCTTCCAGTATTATTGAGTCCTGTTACCAGGCCGATACTTTCCACTTTCAGATAGTTCATTCCTTTGGGGACGGTTAAGTCTCCCACGGTCAATGATTTTTGCTGCTGGTCATCGATACCAGGAATCAGTCCCTTCAGTTTTTTCGAACCGGGGATGTGCTCGGTGAGACTGCAGCCCGTGAAAAGAACAGTCGCCAATAAGAGACAATTTATCCGCCACCAGACGGTAACTTCTGATTGCAATGCAGGCTTCATGCCTTGAAAACTCCTCAACGCAAATCCATTTGCGATTTATGCAGTACCTTGCGACACTAATATGCTGTCATTTTGGAGACAGAACCAAGCACAAAAATAGGGCAAATTGCCTTGGTGGGTCAATAGAGAAGCGATCTTACCGGCCGGTTAGGGTGAGATTTCACCCTGATCGCTTTAGGGGAAGTCTTCACCGCTGCCACCCCACGGATTACAGCGGCAAATCCGCCAGGCTCCCAGTAGCGAGCCTTTCACAGGGCCATACTTTCTCACTGCCTGGATATAGTAATTGCTGCACGTCGGGGTAAACCTGCAGTTCTGTCCAATAATGGGGCTGAGCAATAGTTGATAGAGACGAACGAAACTGATTAAGATCTCTCCCACGCCCTGTCGAATCCACAATAGTACTTGGATTACAGGCTTCATGACTTCCTCTCCAGCTTTTTGCTGCCGCGGAGAAGCAGTTTTGCCAGCGATTTGCTTACCGCTTGCGTATCGGGTGCAGCCCCTTTTCGAGGCCGTACAACAAAATCGATTCCTTTGGGTAATGTGTGTTGTTGAGTACGAAATGCCTCGCGGCAGATTCGTTTCCACCTGTTGCGTAAAGGTGCATTCCCTGTTTTTTTGGGGATAGAGAGTCCCAACCTGCTGGTCTCGGTACCGTTGGACCTCAGATTCATCACCAGCACGTGATCCGCTTCGAACACCCCACTGGAGTAGACGGCAGAGAATTCCCCGGGTTTTCGGAGCCTGATGCTCTTCGGGAATTTGAGTCTCGGGGGCATCATGTTTACCAGGTGAGTTTTTCTCGGGGGCTGGGCTGATCCAGTGCGTCGATTTTGGAGGCCAGTTCGTCGGGGATAGACTTTGGCAGGGTGATCTGAATGGTGACGTAAAGATTTCCACGTCCGGATTTATGTGATACCCCATGCTTGGGAACTCGGATCCTTTTACCACTCTGGATTCCCGGAGGGATTTTCAGATCAATCGTACTGTATGGCGTGGGGATTTCGATGGTAGTTCCGCGAATTGCTTCTGCCAGTGTTATGGGGACTTCCAGTTCAAGATCTCGCCCAGCCCGGGTGAAATTGGGGTGATCACAAATATTGATTTCTATCAGCAGGTCTCCATTGGGCCCCCCTGCCTGACCGGGGTGTCCATAACCTCGTAACCGGATCTTCTTTCCCTGTTTGATGCCAGCCGGAACTTTGACGGTCACTGGCTTGCGAGAGCCATCTGGAGTCATCGTGTTGACTGTAAATTCTCCTCCGGTTACTGCAGTCGCGAAGGGGATGTCCTGAGATAATTTCAGGTTTTGGCCTTTCTGTGGTCTCGGTCCGCGTTGTCCACCGCCAAAGCCAAAAAATTGTTCAAACCCGCCACCTCCCATGCCGCCAAAAATCGACTCCAGATCGACATCTCCTTCACCGCCAAAGGGAGCACCTCTTCCGCCCATTTGCTCGAATTCGGCCCCGTACTGATCATATTGGGCTCGTTTTTTCTCGTCTGATAAAACGTCGTAGGCCTGCTGGACTTCCTGGAACTTCGCTTTGGCCGAATCATCGTCCGGGTTCATATCAGGATGATATTTGCGAGCCAGGTCACGATAGGCTTTCTGGATGTCTTTATCCGACGCTCCGCGATCGATTCCCAGCGTGTTGTAGTAGTCAGTACTCATGCTTTCAAAGACGCTGCCCCAGCATTAGCAATAGGTGTTGAAACTCTTACTCGGATTTTAACAACAACCCTTCCAGCCTGTAAGTGAGCTATCCGAGGTGGTAAATCGCTGCTGGATAATTGGTAGAATTCTATAATTCAGAAATTCAGGAGTTGGTTGGAATGTCCGGATTTCCATTTACTAGATGTTAACCAGGGAAGAGTGGTTTCATGGCACGTGTGTTATTCAATGTGAGTGTGTTCTTGATCGTTCTGGGCATTGGGCAGACGACATTTGCTCAGATCGGTGTGATCGATTTTCAAATCGTGGATTCGGAGTCGAAAGAACAGATTCCTGCTCGTGTTCATCTTTGGGATTCGACAGGTAAGTTCATACGTCCTCCGACGCTTCCGTTTTGGCATGATCATTTCGTATGTAACGGGAAAGTGCGATTACGAGTACCACCCGGGGACTATCGTTTTGAGATAGAACGTGGTCCCGAGTATCGAATTCATTACGGGAATTTTCGAATACTCCCCGGGGCTCGTGAATCTAAAATTATTCCCCTGGTACGAATTCTCGACATGGCAGAAAAAGGGTGGTATGCGGGTGATTTACATATTCACCGCCCAGTCAAAGATGTTCCTTTATTGATGCAGGCCGAAGACTTGTATGTAGCACCGGTGATTACCTGGTGGAATCAGAACAGTGCCTGGGCGGATGCTCAGCTGCCGGTAGATCTGTTGCAGAAGGTCGACGGCAAGCGGTTCATGCACGTGCTCAGTGGTGAGGATGAGCGGGATGGTGGTGCGCTGCTATATCACCGCCTGCCAGAGATTTTTGATATCACGGCTGGTACCAGACATTATCCGTCGTCCATGGAGTACCTGATTCCTATCCGAAAATTGCCCGGGGTCCATGTGGATGTTGAGAAGCCATTCTGGTGGGACACTCCTTTATGGATTGCCAGCGGCATGGTGGATTCAATCGGTTTGCTGAATAACCACATGCAGCGAAGCAAAATGTTGCCCAATGAAGCTTGGGGTAAAGCCAGGGATTTAACCAGATTTCCCGGAGTTCATGGGAATGGAAAGTGGTCTCAGCACATCTACTATCAGATCCTGAACACAGGGCATCGTATTGCTCCCTCGGCCGGATCAGCGTCCGGAGTGTTGCACAATCCAGTGGGCTATAACCGCGTCTATGTGCATTGCGGAGACGAATTTACCTGGGACACGTGGTGGAAGAATCTCAAGCAAGGGAAGGTGGTAGTCACCAACGGCCCATTGATGAGACCTCTGGTAAACGGGAAGTTACCTGGACATGTATTTACTGCTGAAGCTGGAGAGAGTGTTTCTTTGCAGGCATCATTGAGTTTAGCTGTGCAGGACAAAGTCGAATATCTGGAAATTGTTCGTGATGGGTTGGTGGTGGAGAATATACCGCTTGACGAGTACGCCAAAATGGGAGGTCGACTGCCAGTTGTTGAATTCAGTGAGAGCGGTTGGATGTTGATCAGGGCGGTGACGAACAACCGGAAGACCTACCAGCTGGCCAGTTCTGGACCGTTCTACGTGGAAATTGGTGGTACTCGACGGATTAGCAAAGCCTCGACGCAGTTTTTTATTGACTGGCTGATGGAGCGTCAGGAGGGAGTGCAACTTGAGGATGCTCAGCAGCGGCAGGATGTTATGCGGTACTATCTGGGGGCTCAAAAGTACTGGGAAGCAGTGCTGGAGGCAGCAAATGCGGACTAATCCTGAATTTTTATCAGTTTCAACCGAATGAGGTAATCTGAAAAGCTATGTGGTATAGTTAAGGCATGAATTTAGCGTGAACGCTATCGCCTGATCGGAATAATCCCTGGTGTTCGCGATGTATTAAATCAATCCCTGGTGGGATTAGTTTGATGCTACTTTCTGGTAGAGTTTGAGGAGAATGACATGGGAATTAAGAATCGTCGTCAGTTTCTTGAAGAGTCAATGTTGGCAGCAGCAACAGCTGCGGCTGCGACGACTCCGGTTTTGGTTGCTGCTGAGGAGGTTCAGAGCAAGAGTCCGAATGAAAAGCTGGGGGTTGCCGTTGTAGGTGTTCGCGGTCGTGGTGGAAGCCATATTGGAGCATTTGCCGGACGTCAGGACACGGAAATTCTGTATATTTGTGACGCAGACCGTGACGTGGGAGGCCGTCGTGCTGAAGAAGTCGGTAAACGGCAGGGCGGTAAGGTGCCAACCTTTGAAGAGGATATTCGGAAGGTACTGGAAGACGATCGTGTAGATATTGTCAGTATTGCCACTCCAAATCACTGGCACGCTCTGGGGGCCATATGGGCCATGCAGGCTGGCAAAGATGTCTATGTCGAAAAGCCGGTGAGTCATAACGTTTCGGAAGGTCGTCGGATTGTCGAGGCAGCTCGGAAATACAATCGCATTTGCCAGACGGGAACGCAGTCACGTTCCAATCCGGGTATGCAGACCCTCATCGATTTCGTTCAAAGCGGCGGTATCGGTGAAGTCAAAGTGGCACGTGGTTTGTGTTACAAGCGTCGTAACTCGATTGGTGAACGAGGAAAATATGACGCTCCGAAAAATGTAAACTATGACCTCTGGCTTGGTCCTGCTCCGGAGAAGTCAGTTTCACGTCCTCAGTTCCATTATGATTGGCACTGGCAGAGGGATTATGGAAATGGCGACCTGGGGAACCAGGGGATTCATCAAATGGATATCGCCCGTTGGGGACTGGGAATTGATCACCTCTGTATCTCGACCTTGAGTTACGGTGGGCGTTTCGGTTACGTCGACGCAGGTGAAACAGCGAATACTCAGGTTGTTTCGCATGGCTATGGTGAAAAGTCGCTCATCTTCGAAGTTCGTGGTCTGGAAACCGCGGCGTATAAAGGTGCCAAGATTGGTGTCATCTTTGAAGGGACCGAAGGTTACGCTGTTTGTCCGTCCTACCATAACGGTTCTGCGTTCGACAAAGATGGCAATCAAATCAAGTCGTTCTCTGGTGGAGGTGATCACTTCGCAAACTTTGTGGATGCTGTTCGCAAACGGGATCATCAAGTTCTTAACGCCGATATCGAAGAGGGACATCTTTCAAGTGCCCTTTGTCATCTCGGAAATATCTCCCTTAACTGCGGCGGTAATCTGGATATTGATAAAGCCAAAGAAGCGCTTGACAAACATATTTCTCAGGACGATGTTCACGATACATTCCAACGAACGTTGGCGCACGGGAAAGACAACAATGTGGATTACGCCACAACTCCGTTCTCCTTTGGTGAACTTCTGGAGATTAATCCAGAGGATGAGTCCATCGTGGGTAACGAGAAAGCAAGTCACTTGTTGTCTCGTGAATATCGTAAACCATTCGAAGTGCCTGCTGCTGGGCAGGTTTAGGTTCATGGAGAACTCTGGATGGCTGACTTGAAGTCTGACAGAGAAAGTCTGAAAAATTACGCCGATCATCGTTTCCAGATGATCGGCGTTTTTACTTGAGAGGTGTCAAACGCGCTCATGCATGACCTTTTGGGAGATGTACAGATTCTGTACGAGCAGGGGCCCTGCCTGATGATTAACAAGCCCGGAGGTCTGCTGACACAGGCTCCACCTCATATTGATAGCGTCGAGATGCGATTGAAGAAATACATTCGCCTGCGCGATCAGAAGCCAGGTCGGGTATATCTGGCCGTACCCCATCGACTTGATCGGCCTGTAACCGGAATGATGGTGTTTGCCTTGCATCAGCGGGCAGCCCGGCGTATTTCGAATCAGTTTGAACAACGTCTGGTTGAGAAGGAATACTGGGCATGTGTAGCCGGCGAATTAGATTCAGACTCGGGCACCATGATAGACTTTATGCGAAAAGTGCCTGGTGAAGCTCGCAGTGAAATTTGTGAGGAATCTGATGAGGGTGCCAGACAGGCTGTGTTGCATTACCAGGTACTGAAACGTTCCGCAGGCCGGACCTGGTTGACGATCCAGCTGGAAACAGGGCGTACCCATCAGATTCGCCTGCAGTGCGGCAGCCGCGGGTTTCCTGTACTGGGAGATTCGTTGTACGGGTCCCAGCAGCCCTTTGGTGAACATCACGAGGACGAACGCAGGCGTTGTATTGCTTTGCATTCACGAAGGTTAAAGATACGTCACCCGATGGTAGATGAATATGTCGACCTGACGGCACCACTGCCGGATACCTGGTCGGTGGCGGGTATTGCTCTGGATTGCGAGTCTTGAGCCAGTCGCTTCCGGAACGCCAGGATAATTAATGCTGTGAAGGAACGTTGAGGTTGTGCGGTTCTAATAGTCAGTTCCGGATATATAATAATTGAGTTATTGAGAATTGAGATTGAGGAGCGGGAAGTGTTGCTGACTTGCCTCTGACTCGCTGCCAACGATGGAAAGCAAATCCTGGATGGATCGTCCCGTGAGAATAGGTGCCGTTCGTTACCTGAATACCAAGCCTTTGGTATACGGATTGGCTGAACAGTTACCCTCGGCAGAAATCATTTTTGATCTACCCAGCCGGCTGGCTGATGATCTGGCCCGAGGTGATTTGGATGTGGCTTTAATACCGACGGTAGAGTACTTTCAGGATCCGAATTATCGGATTGTGTCTGATGCCTGTATTGCCTGTCGTGGTGAAGTCTACAGCGTTTCATTGCTCAGTCGTTGCGACTCGGCCAAAATCAGAACGCTCGCTCTGGATGAAGGGTCTCGTACCAGCGTGGCATTGGTGCAGGTGTTGTTAAAGAAACGGTTGGGGATTGTTCCCGAATTGCACCCGTTTCCAATTGGAAGTGACCTGGACCAGCTTGATACGGATGCTGTGCTGATTATTGGTGATCGGGCAATGCACGTGGATAAATCCCAGTTCGAGGAAACCTGGGATCTTGGGCAGCAGTGGGTCGACTGGACCGGCTTGCCCTTTGTGTTTGCCATGTGGACAGCGCGCGCGGATTCAGGGGTTGATTTGAGACCGATTGAAGCTGCCTTGTCTGCCGCTCGGGATCAAGGTGTTCAACATCTGGAGGAAATTGCTGCCCAGCATGCCACAGAACTTGGGATTTCGCAGCAACAGTGTGAAGTTTACCTGAGAGATCATTTATACTTTTATCTGGGTGAGCAGGAACGGCAGGGATTGGATTTGTTTCGTCAGTATGTTGATGAATTATTAGCGGTATCTCACAACGGATAAGACACGGCACGATGAGCGAGATCAGACCGATATTAGATAAGGCAGTCGCCGGCGAACGGATTACGCTGGAAGAGGGCGTTGCGTTGATGAAGTCGAGGGACTTGATTGCGATTGGTCAGGCAGCCAATGCTGTTACCCAGCGAATGCATCCCGAGCCGTATCGAACCTATAACATTGATCGCAATATCAACTACACCAATATATGCACCGCGGTCTGTGACTTTTGCGCTTTTTATCGCAGTCCCAAAAGTGATGAAGGATGGGTGTTGGAGCGTGATGAACTGTTACAGAAAATTGACGAAACTGTTGCACTGGGCGGAGACCAGATTCTGTTGCAGGGGGGCCTGCATCACGAATTCAAGCTGGAATGGTATGAACAGCTATGTCGTGACATCAAGGAGCGGTTTCCCGAGGTGAACATCCACGGATTCAGTCCTCCTGAGTTGCATCACTTCACCAAAATGAATGGCATCAGTATCGAAGAGGTGCTGAAACGGTTAAAAGTAGCGGGTCTGGGAAGTATTCCAGGTGGTGGTGCTGAAATTCTGGTGGATCGCGTGCGAGATGCAATGACGCGCGGGAAGGTCGATTCCAATGACTGGCTGAATGTGATGCGGGTTTGGCATCAAATGGGAGGTCGTTCAAGTGCCACGATGATGTACGGGCATGTCGAGACGTTGGAAGAACGGGTCGAGCATCTGGAACGAGTGCGTCAGTTGCAGGATGAAACAGGTGGGTTCACTGCGTTTATTTCATGGACTTTTCAGCCCGATAATACGCCTTTGGCTGATATCCAGCCGACTGGCTCCTACGAGTACCTGAAAGTGCAGGCCATATCACGACTCTACCTGGACAATATCGAAAATATTCAGTCGAGCTGGGTCACTCAGGGACTTAAGATCGGTCAATTGGCACTTCTTTACGGTGCCAATGATATGGGTAGCCTGATGATCGAGGAAAATGTCGTAGCCGAAGCGGGAACCGTTCACTTTTTAACGCTCGACCAGATCAGGGATTCCATATCCGAATTAGGATTTCTTCCCCGGCAACGTAACGTCTACTATGAGCTGATGGATGAATCTCATGAACAGCAGGCGATTCAGGCCAACCGGAATTGGGTTAACCGACGTAATGCAGAGCAGCAAACGCCATTGGTACAGTTGTCCAGTTAAAGGCATGTTCCCCGTCTGCTGGAAAGAAAAAACTCTGTGATCATTGTTGAGAATCTTCGAAAGAGCTATCCGGACCTTGAAAAAGGCGAGGTGAAAGCGGTTGACGGAGTTAGCTTCGTTTGTGAACCGGGGCAGGTGTTTGGCCTGCTCGGTCCCAACGGAGCTGGCAAAACAACGGTGATGCGGATGTTAGCGACTTTGCTGAAACCGACGTCTGGACGGGCAACGATTGCAGGTTTTGATGTCGAGCGGGAAGCTGAGTTGGTGCGCCGGCATATTGGCTTTGTGTCCAATAATACATCCAACTATGACCGCATGTCAGCTCGGGAAATGGTCGAGTTCTTTGGGCGGCTGCATGGAATGCTGGAGGACGAATTGCAGGATCGGTCCCAGATGATCTATCAGCAATTGCAGATGACAGACTTTCTGGAAGTGACCGGAGGCAAGATGTCCACCGGCATGAAACAGAAAGTGTCGATCGCTCGGGCGATTATTCATAACCCGCCAGTACTTATTTTTGATGAAGCGAGCGTAGGTCTCGATGTGTTGGTTGGTCGCTCACTGCAGAACGCTGTTCTTGAATTGAAAGAACAGGGCAAATGCATTCTCTATTCGACTCATCATATGCGGGAAGTGGAACGGATTTGCGACCAGATTGCCATTATGTTCAACGGTAAGATTCTGTGCGAAGGCAGTCATGAGCAGTTGCGGGAGCAGTTTCAGAAAGGTGATCTGGAAGACGTTTTCTTTGATCTTGTGGAGCAACAATCTTTGGCGGAGCCTGAAGGATGAACTGGCTTAACGTGAGAAGGTTGTTCGTGCGGGAATTGCTCGGACAGTTGCGTGACCGACGTACTCTGTTCACGACGATCCTGCTGCCTGTCATGATCTATCCAGTTCTCGGCCTGGTCATGATGCAGGCGGCCCAGTTTATCAGTGAGAATTGGAGTCAGGTTGTTGTCGTTGGTGATTTTCAATATGACGGGATTCCCGAACTGTTGACATCAGAGCAACGTGATGGCGAGCGTTATGTTGTTGACGAATCGCTGTTGGAAATTGTACCTGAAGTCTATCCCGAACATGCCACGCTGGAGGGTGTCAGAGAGTCATTGCAACAACGTTTGGACAGTAAAGAGTTCGATGCAGCTCTGATACTGCCTCCGGATTTTCAGCAGTACCTGGAATACCTGCAGAACGTGGTGCGCGGTGATGTGGCTTTGCGATCAGAGCCCGAGGATATTCCAGGGCCCGTGATTGTTTTTAATTCCGTGGTGGATAAGTCCCAGATTGCTCGTGGCAGATTAGCCGGCTTGCTGAATAGTTGGGAAGAACAGGTGCGTACCCGGTTGTTTGAAATAGGAGCGTTGCCGTTGGGAGTCGCCACGCCGGTAGATTTTCAGATTCAGGATATCGCTCCGGCAGAAAGTCAGGCTGCAGAGTTTTGGGCCGGTATGATTCCCATTATGCTGCTGCTGTGGACATTGTCCGGGGCGTTCTATCCAGCTGTTGATCTGTGTGCTGGGGAAAAAGAGAGGGGGACTCTGGAAACATTGCTGTGTGGTCCCGCGAAACGCGTTGAAATCGTAACCGGAAAACTTCTGACAGTCATGGTCTTCAGTCTGGCCACATCACTGGCCAATCTGGTGGCCATTGCCTTTACTGGCGTGTTTATGGTCGCCAAAATGATGCCGGAAGGAAGTGACTTGCACAATAAATTAGGGGTCTTTCCGGGTTGGAGTATTCTCTGGAGCCTGGTGGTGTTGATTCCTTTGGTGGCCATGTTTAGCGCATTATCACTCGCTGCGGCAACCTTTGCTCGCAGTAGCAAAGAAGGGCAGTACTACATGATGCCCCTGCTCATGCTGGCTCTGCCACTTTCGATGATTAGTGTGCTGCCAAATGTGGAACTGAATCTTGGAACGAGTTTGATTCCGATCGCTGGCTCCTCTTTGCTATTACGTAACCTGGTGGAATCGCAATTTGATGTGGCGATACGTTATGTATTACCGGTAATGGCGAGCAGTGCTTTTTGTTGTTATCTGGCTATCCGCTGGGCTACTTTCCAGTTCAACAGTGAGGCGGTCCTCTTTCGGGAAAGTGAGAAGTGGGATATTCGCCTTTGGCTCAGGCAATTGGTGAGCAACAAGCCCTGGTTACCGACAGGTGGGATGGCAATATTCGTCGCAGTCAGTATTCTAATGCTGCGTTATCTAGCGATGGTCACGGCTAGTGTTCCCACAGATTGGCAGGAATTTGTCTTGAACAACAGCATCGCCCTGATGGTGACCGTTGGGGTACCTGCTGTGCTGGTGGCCTGCCTGCTGACGAGAAACCCTCTGGGTAGTATGAAGCTGGTGAGACCCGCACCGGCAGCACTTGCTTTGGCAATCGTGCTGCCGTTCCTGCTGCATCCGGCTGTGCTCTGGTTAGGAGTTGGGATCGAGCAGTTGTATCCGCTGAGTCCCGGGATGAAAGAAGCTGCGGCACCGATCGATAAGATGCTTACGCAGGCGCCGTTATGGGCCAGTTTACTGGCGATAGCGATCGTTCCTGGTATCTTCGAAGAATTGGCGTTCAGAGGGGTGATTCTTACCGGTTTACAGAAAAATGCCAAGGCCTCGTCGGCCATCTTTGTTTCGGCCGCATTTTTTGGGATCACACATGGGATTCTTCAGCAATCCTTGAATGCGTTCGCCATCGGGCTTTTATTGGGATATGTTGCTGTTCGCTCAGGTAGCCTGATTCCCACGATCGTGATGCACATTCTGCATAATGGAATCACTGTTCTGGTTGCAAACTTTGCAGCCGAGGAGCCATTGTCAAAGCTCATGACCCGATATGATGGTCAGTTGATGTACGACCCGATTGTGGCAGTGGCAGGATTCGTTGTGGCGGCAGGTCTGCTGTATGCCTACCACAGAATGACTCGCACAGATCCGGGACCCTTGTCCGCAGAAGTGTGGTCAGACGACTAAAGGATCGTGGCCCGAACATGATGACCAGATTCTACAAAGCGCGTTGGATTATTCCTGTAACTTCCCCCGAGATCGAATCTGGTTTTGTGGAAGTTGCTGAAGGTGGTGTGGTCAGCTTGCACCAATCCCTGCCTGCCGGCACCCCTTTTATCGATCTGGGGGATGTCGCTTTGCTGCCCGGATTGGTGAATGCCCACACGCATCTGGAATTCAGTGCGCTCGAAGCACCTGTGGGGAACCCGGATGCTGCGTTCGATCATTGGATTTCCGAGGTGATCGCGTACCGGCGAGCGGTAGCCGATGATCCATCGTTCTGCTTGTCTTCGGCGGTCAAGGCTGGTCTCAGCGAACAGATAGCATCAGGCGTGGTTGCTGTAGGAGAGATTACAACCGACTGGCAATTGACCGACATTTATGCTCAGGCAGCTTCAGAAGTGGTCTCGTTTCGCGAGGTCATTAACTACTCAAGTCAATCTGTTGAGCAGGTCACTGCCGACGTAGAAGCCTATCTGATGGCAAGTCAGCGTGCTGGCGTGTCAGCCGGAGTAAGTCCTCATGCTCCGTATACCGTTCACTGGCAGCAGTTGCTGGAGTTGTGCCGGTTGAGTGCGGAGTATCGTGTGCCCTGTGCGATGCATTTGGCAGAAACCAGGGAGGAGTGTCAACTTATTGATTCCGGGCAGGGTGTCTTACGTGACATGCTGGAACGATTGGATATGTGGGAGGATTCGGCGTTGGGGGATTCTCCGGAATTACTCGCATACGCTCGCATGCTGGCCACCTGCTGGCGAGCGTTAATTGTCCATGGAAATTACTTGCCGACTCGAGTAATTCAATATCTGGGGACGGTTAGAGACAGCGTAACGGTTTGTTATTGTCCTCGGACGCACGCCTGGTTCCGGCATGATCGATATCCGCTGCAGGAACTGCTTGAGAACGACGTTCGGGTTTGTCTGGGAACAGATTCACGGGCATCCAATCCCGACCTTTCCCTGATTCGCGAAATGAAATGGGTGGCGGCAACTTACCCCGGGCTGACCGAGTGGCAGTTGCTGGAGATGGTTACGGTTAACGGAGCATTCGCATTAGGCTTGGAGCAACGGTACGGGTTTATTGGTGCCCAGGCGAGTGCTCGGCTTTTGGCAGTGCCGGTGGATCCGCAACGTCCGTTAGCAGGGCAGGTCGTCGAAAACCTGCAGCAAGCGGAACTGCGAGATTTATAAGCGGCAGTTATTGATGGGAGTTTCCAGAATGGCTGAGGCGCCCAGTTCTTCCAATTGATCCATCACTGATGTGACCTGCTTTGTCTTGACCATTACACGAACGGCACACCAGTCACTGTCTTCAAGCGAAGTAATGGTGGGCGATTTGAATCCCGGAGTGATTTCTTCTGCTTCTGCCAGGCGATCACGAGGGATATTGTATTCCAGCAGCGAATACCCTCGGGCAATCACCACTCCTTCGAGTCGGCGAACAATTCGGTCAGCTAATTCCGAGTGTTTCTTCTGTTTGTTCTGAATCAGGACCGTTTCGTAGTTTCCGATTTCATGAGAGATCTTGAGTCGATTGGCGGCCAGCGTCGATCCGGTCTCGACCAGATCGACAATGGCATCGGCAATCCCCAGTGTGATCATGATTTCGACAGAACCGGTGAGTGGCACAATATGGGCTGCTGCATTGTGTTCTGCCAGATAACTTCGTGTCACATTGGTGAAGCTGGTTGCGATCCTCAGGTCGTTCAAGTCTGACGGGTCACTGATTTCCAGAGTGTCTGGCACGCAAACAGCAAGTCGGCATTTTCCAACACCGAGCGAAAGCCGAGTGTCCGTTTCCGCTTGGGATTCGGCCACCAGGTCTGACCCGGTGATTCCCATATCGATGGCCCCTTCGGCGCAGAGCACGGGGATGTCATCTGTTCTGAGGAAGATGATTTCGATCGGCAGGTCAGAGACTTTTGCAAACAGCGATCTGTTTTGGCGACGAAACTTGATGCCCGCTTCCTTGAGCAGTTCGCTTGCCAGATCGGAAAGTCGGCCTTTGCTGGGTAATCCAATACGCAGGTTTGTCATGATGGAATCTCAAAAATATCGGTCAGATAGTGTGGTTGGAGCTGTTGGGTCAGGAATTTCGTGAGGCTTTTTCGTCGATACCGGATACTCCAAATCGGCGACCAAGTTCGGCCTCGATCTCGCGGATATGTATTTCGTGGTGACCCAATAAAACCATGAGGTGATACAGCAGGTCAGCAGCTTCGTAAATCAGATGTTCCCGCCCTTCATCACCTGATTCACCGGCTGCCTCCACCACTTCACCGGCTTCTTCCATGATTTTCTTCCCGATCAATTCATCGCCACCCTTAAATAACTTGGTGGTATAGGATTTTTCAGGAGGATTTTCGCGACGATCCTCAATGACCGACATCAATTGGTGTAAAACCTGAATTGCTGTATTCAATGGATTCTTTCCCCTTTACAGGAGATGGAATTGAAACCACGATGAAATAACGTGTTTGATACTAAGCGTTTATCGTAGACTCGCTTGCCGTCTCTGACAATTCCCGTTAAGCGGCCGTATTTAAAGAGTCTGTGAAGTAGGTTCGGGAAGAACCAGTTTGTGGAGTTGTATCAATTATGACGGAGCAAAATCGTGAGCCGATTCCGGCGATCGATGATCAGTGCTGGTTTTTGACTGGGCCCACAGCTAGTGGAAAAACAGCTGCTGCGCTGGTATTGGCTGAACGAATCAACGCCGAAATCATTTCTCTCGACTCCATGGCAATCTACCGGGGAATGGATATTGGGACGGCCAAGCCAACTGCTGAACAACGGCAGCAGGTCGTTCATCATATGCTTGACATTCTGGAGCCAGATCAGGAGTTTAGTGTGGCTGAATATCTTCAGCGGGCTCATCGTATCGTCGAGGATATCTACCAGCGGGGTAAACAGGCGTTGTTTGTCGGTGGTACTCCGATGTATCTCAAAGTGTTGCTGCGAGGGATCTTTGGAGGGCCGGCGGCTGACTGGGAATTTCGTAAGCAGGTTGAGCAACAGGTGGAATTGCATGGCAAAGAAGCGTTGCATCGGCAGCTCGCGCAGGTGGATCCTGTCTCCGCTCATAAATTCCATCCCAATGACATACGCCGAGTGACTCGTGCTTTGGAAGTCTATCACTTGACTGGTGAACCGATCAGTCATCAGCAACAGGAGTTTGAAAATCAGTACCGGTCTGGCAAGCGGTTTGTTTTTCAGTTGAGTTGGCCGCGTGAACAATTGCATCGTCGTATTGAAGAACGCGTCGAGGCGATGTTTGAAAATGGTCTGGTGGAGGAAGTGTCCCGTTTGCTGGAAACGTACGAGCAATTAGGGCGTACCGCGTTACAGGCGGTTGGATATCGAGAAGTTATTGAATATCTACGAGGCGAACGGGATTTAGAGACTACCAAGCAACAGGTGGTTTTTCATACTCGCAGATTCGCTCGACGGCAGGAAACATGGTTTCGAGGATTTCCCGAATGTCAGCCGATCTCCATGACTGCAGAAATGACCGCTGGCGATGTAGTGGATTCGATCATGGCGCTAGCGGCTGAGTAGTGATTCCCGGGTTAAAGCTGCCTTTTGTATCTTAGCTTTGCAAAGTAGAATACTTGTTTGGCTTCTGGCCAGTTGGCTTCGTAGTAAGTGGTTCCAGATTTAAGATTTGAAGGAAAGCAAGTGTTTCGTACTCATACCTGCGGTGAATTGCGTTCAGAGGATATCGAACAGGAAGTCACTTTGTGTGGCTGGGTCGACAGTTCCCGGGATCATGGTGGAGCAGTTTTTATTGACTTGCGCGACCGATACGGAAAGACTCAGGTTGTCTTCGGTCCGGAAAGTGGCCTGGTAGACGATGGTAGCGCGTTGCGAAACGAAGATGTTATTCGAGTTGTTGGTCGAGTGGCCCAGCGTCCGGAGGGAACGGCCAATGACAAACTGCCTACCGGTGAGGTGGAGCTGCGTGTTTCTGAACTCGAGGTGTTCAATAAAAGCGAGACACCGCCGTTTACTCCTTCGCAGCAGGAGCTGCCAGGTGAGGATCTGAGACTCAAGTACCGCTATCTAGATTTACGCCGCAATGAAATGCAGGAGACGCTCATCCTGCGTAGTCGCATCATAAAAATGATGCGGGACTATTTCGAAGCCAATCACTTTATTGATGTGGAAACTCCTATCCTCGGGCGGAGTACTCCCGAAGGAGCTCGGGATTACCTGGTGCCCAGCCGGGTTCATCACGGACAATTTTATGCACTACCGCAATCACCTCAGCTGTATAAGCAGATCATGATGGTCGCTGGCTATGATCGGTACGTTCAGGTAGCCCGATGTTTTCGGGATGAGGACTTGCGTGCAGACCGGCAGCCCGAGTTTACGCAGTTGGATGTCGAGATGTCATTTGTTGATCAGGACGATGTGATCGGCATGATCGACGGATTGATGCAGAAGATGGCTCGGGAACTCAAGGGAGTTGAATTGCCAATTCCCTTGCCTCGGATGACTTACGACGAGGCGATGCAGCGGTATGGTTCAGATGCGCCTGACCTGCGATTTGATATGGAACTGATCAACTGCTCAGATCTGGCAGCCAAAGCGGAATTTCGAGTTTTCTCCGGAGCGGTTGAGTCGGGCGGAGTTGTCCGAGGGGTTAATGCCAAAGGGGCAGCCGGGAATTACTCGCGTAAAGACATCGACGGCATGACGGAATGGGTCAAGCAGGATTTTGGTGCCAAGGGGTTGGCGTGGTTCCGAGTGGAAGAAGATGGCTCGCTTTGGTCACCCATTTCTAAAAACTTTACTGACGAATTGCTGGCAGAGTTCGGTGAACGGATGGACGCCGAAGTTGGTGATATCATGTTCTTTATTGCCGACACGTACGAAGTGAGTTGCCGAGCACTTTCGGCGCTGCGAAAACGCTTGGGCGCAGAGTTGAAACTCTACGATCCTCAGGAGATGCACTTCTCGTGGGTTGTAGAATTTCCGATGTTCGAGTTCGATGATCAGGAAGATCGTTGGGTAGCAATGCACCACCCATTTACAGCTCCGCGACCTCAGGATCTTGCTTTACTTGATTCCGATCCGGGGCAGGCAAGAGCAGTCGCTTATGATTTGGTCATCAATGGGTACGAAGCCGGCGGTGGTACTATTCGTATTCATGATCAGCAACAGCAGGCTCAGGTCTTTGACCTGCTGGGCATCGACCAGGAAACCGCAGCTGACCGTTTTGGTTTTCTTTTGGAAGCACTGCAGTTTGGGGCTCCACCCCACGGTGGGATCGCCTTGGGAATTGATCGTTGTGTCATGCTGTTCGGCGAATTGGATAATATTCGTGATGTCATCGCGTTTCCCAAAACACAGAAAGCCTCTGATCTGATGACAGGTGCTCCTGGTAATGTGGAGACCAAACAGCTGGGCGAGCTCAATCTGAGGATTGTGCATCCGGACTAGCAGGTCATCGGGATTCAGGGGATTCAGGCTGTGCGTCGGATTTCTTCGTCGTGGTGCATGATTTCCAGAACTTCGTGGATATCGGCGGGACCGGGTTGTCCCCAGTCTTCTTCGTAGTCGAAAATGTCTGCAACATTTCGGCAGCCATACCGGTCATCGGCAATCTCGAACTGGCTGGGCGTTATCTGGGCCGGATGTTCAAAACCACAGGCGTGCGTTAATTGCATGATCTCTTTGCGGAGCGTGACCAGGTAATTTGCCAGCCTGTTGGATTTAAGCGTGGGATCGAGTCCTCCCATGAGCCATTTGTTCTGTGTCGTGATGCCGGTAGGGCAATGTCCGGAATGACACTTTTGCGCCTGGATACATCCGATTGCCAGCATGGGTTCGCGAGCGATATTCAAGGCATCACAGCCAAGTGATAGAGCGAGCAAGCCGTTTTCAGGGAACCCCAGTTTTCCCGAGCCGATAAAGAAGATTTTGTCAGCCAGATCAGCTTCCTCAAATCGGTGGTAGACGCGCGTGAAACCGAGTTTGAAGGGGAGTGCCACGTGATCAGCAAAGGCGAGTGGCGCGGCACCGGTTCCTCCTTCCGATCCATCGATGGTGATGAAATCCACTCCTCGTGTACCGGAACTCATTTGAGAGATCAGTTCGTCCCAGAAACTCATTTCACCCACGGCACTTTTAATACCAACCGGCAGGCCACTCAGATCCGCCAGTCGTTCCACAAAGTCGAGCATTTGGTCGACGTTGGAAAATGCTGAGTGGAGAGCGGGGCTGGCACAGTCTTTTCCAACGGGGATACCACGGATTTTTGCGATTTCTGGAGTGACTTTGACCGCCGGTAGCATTCCGCCCAATCCAGGCTTGGCTCCCTGACTGAATTTGATTTCAATCGCTTTGACACGGCCTTCCGCATTTTGCAGGGTCTGTTTGAACTTTTCTTCGCTAAATCCGCCATCTTCACTACGAGCGCCGAAATAACTGGTGCCAAGTTGCCAGACCAGGTCAGCACCCATCATATGATAGGGACTGATACCACCTTCTCCGGTATTGTGCAGACAGTTTGCCTGCGCACAACCGAGACTTAGTGCCTTGACGGCCATCGCACTCAGCGAGCCGTAGCTCATGGCCGACAGGTTAACGATCGACGGTGGACGGAATTGATGCTTGCGATGACGATAGCGTCCAAGGACTTTAGCCGCTGGAATCGCATGCAGTGGATCGTAACCAGGTTCGTCTTTACAAAGCGACTTAACGGGAAATGCTGAGTGTTTGATCACCAGGTGATTGGGTGATAGTTCGACGTCTTTGTCTGTCCCGAATCCAAAGTAGTTGTTTTGTAGTTTGGCCGAGGCATAAACCCAGCGTCGTTGATCGCGGGAGAATGGTCGTTCTTCGTTGTTGTTCGTGACAATGTACTGACGCAACTCGGGCCCGATCATTTCGAGCCAGTATCGGAACCTTCCGATGATTGGAAAGTTGCGCCTGATGGTATGTTTCTTTTGAGTGAGATCCGCAATTGCCAGAAGAAGCAGGAGGATAGCAAGTGAAATGAGTGTCCATTGCCACCAGTTCATGATGTTTGCCCTCTAAGTTGTTGTGTGGAATTTTCGACGCATTTCATGGGCGAACAATATGTTAAGGGTTTTAGGAGTGAAAGGCAAAGTGAATTTGTGATGAGCATGCCAGGTTGTTCGTCGGAGTAGAGGCTACTTTTCAAAAAAGGAACGCGCTATCAGAATAGGTTGAAGAAGAACAGGTTCAGGTCTGACTTGTTCCGTAGCTCAAGACAGGATGGTAAAACGTAATGGCAAAGAAATCAATTGATCAGGTGGATGTTGTAGGGAAATCGGTTCTCATACGCGTCGACTTTAATGTTCCACTCGATGATGAATTACAAATCACGGATGATCGTCGTATCCAGATGGCCCTGCCGTCGATTAAATCTGTATTAGACCGAGGGGGTCGCGTTGTCTTGATGAGCCATCTTGGTCGGCCTAAGGGGGATGAAAACGATCATCGGTACAGTTTGGCTCCGGCTGCCAGGAGACTCGGGGAACTGCTGGGTATCGACGTAGCGATGGCAACAGATACAGTAGGAGCAGATGCTGCAGCCAAAGTAGCGGCGCTTACCGATGGCGGAGTGGTTGTGCTTGAAAACCTGCGCTTCAATGAAGGTGAAAAGGGAGGTTGTGCCGAATTTGCCTCCCAGCTGGCAGCCTTTGGTGATATCTACTGCAATGATGCGTTTGGAACTTGCCACCGCACTGATGCCAGTATGGTCGCAGTGCCTCAGGCGATGGAAGGGAAGCCAAGAGTGGTTGGTTTCCTGGTGGCAAAGGAGATTCAATATCTCTCCGATGCGCTCGAGAAACCGGATCGTCCGTTTGTGGCGATTCTGGGTGGGGCGAAGGTGTCTGACAAAATCAGCGTCATTAATAATCTCTTGAGTGTTTGCGACAAAGTCCTCATTGGGGGGGCCATGGCGTACACGTTTGCATTGGCCAAAGGGGGAAGTGTAGGCAAAAGCCTGGTAGAGCCGGATAAAGTAGAGTTGGCTGGTGAATTAATTGCGCAAGGCGGAGATAGACTTGTGCTTCCAATTGACACGCATTGTGGCGACGATTTTAATTCCGATTGTAATAAACAGGTCGTACCCTTCGGCCAGATTGCTGACGAGTTTGAAGGACTCGATATCGGACCCGAAACAGCCGAGGTTTATGCGACCATCCTGGCGGATGCCAAACTGGTTGTGTGGAACGGCCCCATGGGGGTCTGTGAAATGCCTCCGTTTGATGCCGGAACGAAGCGCGTGGCCGAAGCCATTGCTGGCAGCGAAGCAACAAGTATCATCGGCGGTGGTGACAGTGCAGCAGCTATCGAGAAACTGGGGTTTGCTGATCAGGTCTCGCACGTCAGCACCGGTGGTGGTGCGAGTTTGGCGATGTTGGAAGGCCGTCGTTTTGAAGCGGTTGATTTGCTCGACGACTAAAAGGTCCTCTCGTATCCCTGCCAGCCAATAGAAAAAGCCGGCACGTTCTTTTCAGAAGAGCGTGCCGGCTTATTTTTATTTGTCGACGATTTCGATTTTGATTTCGTCGCTGTTAGCTCGCAGTTCAGGAGCATACATCGCGTAGCCGATCGTAGGCAGAGCGGAGAACTTCCCGGGAATTTCAGCTCGAACCTGATAAGTAAAGCTGTGTTTTCCTCGGCTAATGCGGTGCAGGAAGTAATTGACACTTTCATCTCGCATTTCACGATAAGCACTCAGGCCTGAGTAGACCCAGCCACTGCGGACATCAACTGGTTCAACTCCGGCAGCTTTGCGGTCTTCGAACATGAGGTATTCGTAATCGTTCTTGCTTTCGAACAGCAGTTCAACCTCGATGATATCTCCGCTTTCAACCTGATCTCCGGTCTGGAGAGCAATACGCTTGTATTTTTCCTTTTTCTGCTGTACTACCTGGCCACGTCCTCCAGGGACATCGATGTCTTTGTGGTCAGGTACCAGTTTGTAATACCGGCGTTCCACCTTGATCTCCAGCCCCGCTTTGGTAATGAATTCTTCCAGAGTGAAGTTGGTCGAGTACACGTTGAAGTAAACCGGGCCTTCTCCCTGTCGTTTCAATTCGACGGTATGTTCTCCCGAAGTGACTTCGTCACCCGTCAGGATCAGCTTGTTGTCGAATGAGAAGAGGTTGGATGCATCGATCTTGACTTCCTTGTGTTTCTTGCCATCGAGCCAGACTTCAACTGTCATGTCAGGTGATGCTTCTCCCGTGGCCTTGAGGTATTCGGCAAAGGCTTCCACACAAAGCGAGGTGTCTCGAGTCGACTTCCAGTAGGTCGCATGTTTGCGATTGTTAAGCAGGTACTTCACCAGTCGTGAAGCCTGTAAACTTTGTGGTTTCACGCGCGCCAGCAACTTCAGGTAGTAGGCATTGGTTTCGATCTCGTCACCGTACCAGTACCACCAGTAGTGACCAGCTGGCAATTCCAGATAGGCAGTTTCGTTTTCTTCATCCTGAACAAGGAATTGTTCAATGTTGCGAACCACCATGGTGAGACGTTCTTCCTGGGCTACCGTTTCCAGTCCCAGGCCAAAGACGACCAACCCATAAACACTCAGCTTGGTGCGGTCCCGGTAGAGGAAGTTTTGCATCTCTACATTGTTGACGTCTGCTTCTGTCAGGATCATGTAGATCAGAGCATCCCGGTTATCGGCATGAAGTTTGTAAGGTACTGTCTTGGAGGGAGCACGCTTGATCTTTTCTACTTCAGCGTTCTGGTGGTTTGTTAACCACTGGATTCCTCGAGCCAGAACATTGGCATCGACTTCCACACCGTTTTCTCGTGCGACCTGAAGACCGTGGACGATAACCGCGGTGGTATGCGGGTAGCTGTAGTGGCGTCCACCACCAAACCATCCCCAACCGCCATCAGGATTCTGCATGTTCGTCAGCCGTGTTACTCCGGCTTTGACGATCTTCTGCAGTTCATCCTGACTAAACACTGGATTGCGATTATATCGCTTCCACTGTTTCGCTCGCTGCTGGTCGTCGCCGATCTCCTGAGCGTTCAGGTTGGTACGTTTGTTGCGAATGTCCTCGAGATTGAGGTCCATGCTTAACAGTGTGTGCTGAGTGATCGCTGCTGGCAGGAACCGGTTCAGAGTCTGTTCGGTACAGCCATAGGGATAGTCCAGCATGTATGGCAGAGCATCAACCATGGCGGCAGCGAGTGTCGGTGAATAGCGTATTTCAAGCACGGACTGTTCCGGTTTGCGTTCTTCCGGAACAGTAAAGCTGATTTTGGCATCGTTCTGATCCGGACGGATTGTACCGGCCCAGGATTCCGTCTTGAGTATGCCGTGAACATAAACCGGGAAGCTCATTTCGACGGCATCCGATTCTTCGTCGGTCAAGGCCTGCAATTGGATGGTCGTTTCCCCTTCTCCTTTGACCTTCACGACCCAGTCAACGCGTACTTCACCATTGGCATCCACCTGGACCAGACGTTCTGCTTTGTCAAGCGGGATCAGGTATTCGCCATCGACCAAAAGCTTGGTGGTAACCTGTTTTTTCGAGTCCAGATAGTTGTGGACGTTGGCAGAAATTACCACTTCGTCGGTTTCGGTAAAGAACCGGGGAGCCTGAAGCCGGACGATAAGATCTTTGCGGGTGATGACTTCGGTGTGTCCTTCCCCAACGTTCGTCCCATGTCCCATGGCCCAGACATTTATTTTCCAGGTAGTCAGATTCTCGGGCATTTCAAATTCGACTTCGGCGAACCCTTCTTTGTCGGTTGAAAGCGTTCCTACCCAGAGTGCCGTGTCTGCGAAGTTCTTCCGCACGACAGCGTCTACGTTGGGCCCTTGGGCGTTAGGGGCCGCATTACCGGTTGGGGAGGGGGGACTACCTTCGGCAAGTTCTTGATCGGCGAGTGCCACCGCGCCGTCGGCTGCAACTCCCTTGGCAGAGGCGGATTCCATGGCAGCCATCGGGGCGTTGCGCGCCAGCCTGCCTCCGCCGCCCCCCATACCTCCCAGGAAATCGTTTTGATTGTTGAAGCGAGTGTTAGCGAGCATGGCGCGTTTGTCACGGCTAAGCGTCGACATGTCATCTGCCACCGTGTGCCCAAACACCCCTAGCGCCCCCATGTGGTATTTCCCTGGTGGCACTCGTTCACGTGAATAACGCTGGAGATTGGATTCATGGCGAGGATAGTGATTGCGTCGCCATTTCCAGAAGAATTCCTGAATAGCAGGGACATTGCTACCGCCGGAAATGTATTCGACAGATTTGTCATAGATCGAGACGATAGTGGATCCCTGAAAAGGCTCTCCCTCGTGATCGGTCAGTCGTACTTTAACGGTCCCCTTTTCACCTGGTTTATAGGTTTCGGCGGATGGTTCGACTTCGACATTGATAACCCGCTTCTCCGGCGGAACGACGATTTCTTTGGTTGACTGGAATATCCGGCCGTTGGCAACTGTTACCGCTTCAACAAAGAAGTTTGGCATGTCTTTGCAGATGACAGTGATCTCTTCCACGGTACTTTTGCCCTTCAGATCGATCCGTTTGGGCGGCAGATAGATCCCGTTGGAGGGACGGATAAACAGGAGCACGGTACCCTCACGTCGATTGGTGTTGATCTGGAGCTTGACGGTATCTCCAGGGCGGTACTCTGCTTTATCAGGAATCAGCTCCAGATCATTGAAGCGGAAGCTGCCACCATCGAAACCGTCACCAATAATGGTGAAGATATAACCACCTTCGATGACGTGCCCGTTGCCGTCATTCACTTCGTAGGAAAGGCGATATTGCCCTTTTTCACGGGCCTTGATTTGCTGCTTGGCCATTCCCTGAGCATCGGTATCCAGATTCCAGGTCTGTACGACGCGTTCTACAGGTTCATCATCCCGGTTGTACGTAACCTTGAGCAGACGCAGTTTACCTTTGCCTTCAACGGGACGATTGTCGAGTGTTTTAGCATTGAAGCTGGCCTGGATGGTGTCCCCGGAATGGTAGTAACCGCGATCCACCCAACTGAAGACGGTAAACGGTTTACGTGTGGCCAGTACCGAGCCCTTACCAACGATGGTGCGGCGAGACTGATCCCGGACTTCGGCTACAATCTCGTATCGATGATCCGTATTGGGGTGCAACTCTTTCGCGATGGCGGAATCAATTTCAAGTTCCACAGTTCCATCTTCGGTCAGTTCAACCTCCTGTTGGCTGATCAATTCAGGAGGATTGTGAGGTGTTCCAAACCACCAGGGAGTGGGTCGCATGCAGCCAACCCAATTATTCCAGCCCGGATACCAATGGTAGTCATAGCAATACCACCAGTAGCCGGGACCAAAGCACCAGTCCCAGGGGCGATAGGGATACCAGTTTTGACTGTGGGTGTATCTGCGAATTGTGACCTTGACGGTCCCTTCCGTTACAGGCGCTCCGAAGTAATATTTAGCACTAACTTTGGCTTTAATGACTTCCCCGAGAGCGACCGGTTTTTCGGGAGCTTCCACCGTCACCTCGTACTCGGGTTTCTTGTATTCTTCGATACGAAAGGTGTTTCCACCGGAAACCTGATTACCGCCAACGCCATAAATGTGGAATCGGTATACACCCAGCATGGCGTCTTCCGACGCCTGCCACTCGTATTCAAATCCACCATACTCATCGGTTGTGACTCGCTTACTTACGATCTTTTCGCCTCGTGGGTTGTAAAGCTCCAGTGTGGCTGAGACATTCGCAAATTGACTGACATCGTCTTTGTCGTACTGCGCCTTGCGAAGCCAGAACTTTGACTTGACCGTATGATTGGGGCGATAGACAGGTCTGTCGGTGACGATAAAGACTTTACTCTGCTTGTACTGCTGGTCATGAATCTGTCCGTACCAGATACCGTGAAATCCGAGATAGGCAAAGCGACCACTGCCATCACGAGCGGTGGTGATCCATTGCAGGTTGGCTGGTGCCTGCTCTTTTCCAACAGTGACCAGCCCATCTGCATCCGCTGTTTCAATAAACTTCTTGACGATGTTCTGAATTTTTCCGTCTTTGTTCCGCGTTTGACGGAAGCCAAAGAAGTCCAGCTTGATATTGGGAAGTGGTTTGCCGGTGGTTGAATCTGCGAGATAGAACAACTGTCCATTGTTGGTCGCCATTTTGACCATGGTGGTGTTGTTGAGCCAAAAGACGATGGAACTTGTGTTGCCCTCTTCTACGTTGGCAGTGATTTTGTAGGCCCCGGTTTTCTCGAGGGGGACGGTCACGGTGATCCTTTTGTCAAAATGATCCTCGTGAGGCTCAAGGTCCAGCGACCAGTCGGTGACTTTTTCGGTGATGTACCGGTCCGAGTTTTGATGGTAGAGCAGTTGACTGATGTCATTGATGGTGTACTGAACGTTTGAAGCTTTGTTTAGTTCGATGTGTGTTTTGACGTCGGCCAGGAGCTTCGGGACATCGATGCGATGGGCCGTAAAAGTGACCTTCTGCGCATTTCGAAACTTGTAGGTGAAGATATTCTGTTCGTTGGTCGTCTGGCCTGAGATGGGATCGAACGATCCCCAGTTTCCAATAATCGACTCCAGTGTTCGTTGCATTCCATTCTCTTTGGTTTCCTGCGGGTAACGTTTGATAATGGACCGCAATACTTTAGCAGCCTTGGGGTACTGTCGCCTGTTTTGGTAGAGCTGAGCCAGCACATTGCTGGCCTGGATGGCATGATGTTTTTGAGCAGGGTCTGCTGTAGCCGCATTCTCTTTGAAAAGCTTTACGAAATTAAACTCGTCAGGAAGATCAAATCGCTTTATTCCAGTCGCTAGCTGAGCGATGGTTTCCGTGTCTGACAGGGTTGCCAGCGCGAAACGCCCTTTGGCCGGATGTCCGTCGTCGTCGTGAGTCTGACGGCCTATAAAGCCTGCTCCGAACTGTTGCATGGTCTGGACGCCGAATTGTCCGTGAAGAAACTGAGCCCAGAGAAACCGGGTGTACATCTTTTGGGGTGGGTGAACTTCACCTGCCTTGTTGAGCGCCCAGCGGTAACGTTCACCATCCGATTTTGCATCTTCCCAGCTTTCAGGCAGCTGGTGGAAGACTGGGTTGTTGTCTTCGTCGACAGGAGCTCCCCGGGATCCGTATCCATGCCCATATCCATCTCCATAATCTGGTAATTCGCTCAGATCGGTCAGTACCTGCATCCGCCAGGCTCCCTGGTAGTTTTGCCAGGCCCGGGCAAACTGGATCAGAAAGTTCGATGTGTCCTGCTTGTTGCTGTCCTGTAAAGCAAGGGGCATGGCCTGTGTCAGCAGCTGCAGGCCGCGAATACGGTCCCGTTCCTGGCTGTTTCTGGCTGCACCGGTCATACGTTGGGGCGCGCGTTGGAATTTGTTGTCGATAATGATTCCATACTTGGGTGCCGATTGGTACTGGCCGGCAGCCGCCTGTAAGACTCGCCAGTCATCACTCTGGACCTCAATAATGCTTTCGATAAGCTCGTCCCATTGGGAGTGGTAACGCATCCGCTGCACACATTGGAACAGGACCTGCAGATCACCTACCAGCGCCGCACCTCCTGCCTTCGGGTCGGTGGCAATCTTCTTGTACGCCTCGTAAGCTTCTTTGTAATTACCATCCGTATACAACTTATGAGCGGCGGCGCGGACTGCTTCGTCGATATTGTCACTACTGTCAGGTTGCTTCGAGTCAGCTGGTTGGCTAACTGGCGTCCCTTGAATGACGTTTTGTGTCTGGCGAGCCAGGGTGGGGCGCAACACAATGGCGACAACGAGAATAACGGTAAGCAAGAGGCAAACGGCGAGACTACGTTTCATTGCGGTATTCCAGATTCATTAAAGTGGGTGTAAAACCATCGAAGTGGTTAGTTGAGTGTAATACTTTGATGCAAAACAGAGTGACATAGTTCCTTGAATTTCGCAAAAAATACAAAAGCTCTTTCATGAGTACAGATTGCCATGTGATACGTTTTATGTATAGGATTCCATTGCACGGGAATATTGGCCAGTTTTTGGTTCCCGTTATGCGTTTTCTGCAGGAACAGAACGGAAACGGATATGAGTGAGCAGATAAATCCATACATTCTCTTTTTGGAGCTCGATACCGCGCCCCAAAAGCCCACATATTATGAGCTTTTGGGAGTCCAGCAGGGTGAGCAGGACGAAGAGATAATTGCTGCCGGGTGCGAAGACGCTTTGGCCAAAGTGCGTCGATTCAAACCTGGCGCCAATGCTCGTCTGTGGGCGTCGATTCTGGATGAAATCTCTCTGGCTCGAGCAACGCTTACTGATCCCGAGCAACGCCAGGATTATGACCAACAACTCGAGGCAGGGGAATTACCAGAAGCATTGGAGTTGGTGGAGTTGTTAGGGCCGGTTGAATGCGTCGCCGCTTGCGTTAGCAGTGCCAACGCTGAGGAAACGACCGAATCACCTCAATCACTGGCAGACCAGCTTGTCCCCTCGCACCTGGCTGCCGGTCACGACGTACCGCAAGCTGCCGCGATTGAACCAGTTGCCACGCCAGTTGCCGTACCTGTCTCCACTTCCCCCCAGATCCCTGTCGCCGCGGAAGTTCCTCACTCGGTGAGTGCGGCTCCAGCGGTGGAACAATCCGGTGGTCATCCGCTCACAGAATCTGCAGTTGGAGCGGGACTATCACTGGAACACGGTGTAACTCCCAAAGCGGGGCGAAAACGAAGTCGTCGGAAACGTTCCAGCCAGAACAGAACTCCTCTACCTTTAATTGTTATCAGTGGGTTGATTGTTGCAGGAGGAGCCTACGCTCTTTTCCTGGCCGGTGGGGGAAATACAGAGGTGGCTACCAGAGACAAGGAGAAGGGCAGGCAACAGGCGCCGACAACATTAATCAATCGGGATGTACCGGGCAGTAATGGTAAGAGTGAGTCCGGAGAAAATTCCGAGCAGGAGAATGGGAACAACGATGAGCCGATGCGGCGCGATCCTGGAACAGGTGAGAATACGTTGAAACCGCTGCCACCGGATTTTGGTAAACCTGAGCCGGAGAAGCCGGAGATGGAGAAGCCGGAACCAGAAAAACCGGAACCGGAAAAACCGGAACCAGAAAAGCCGGAAGAACCTGAGCCAGAGAAACCAGCGGCGAAGCCTTTGACAGCTCAGGAAAAAGCTCAGCTCAAAGACGCTCTTTCCACTGCCCGCTTGGCACTGGCGGAACGCAATATGGACATTGTGACCGAGCAGTTCACAATTGCGACGCCGCTGGCCAGAACAGAAGCTGCAACCGAAGCGCTCAACCGTCTCAAGCTGATGAACGAACTGGTGACCCAGTTTCAGCGAATGGCCAGTCAGGCCATGGATAGCTATCAATCAGGATCGGAAATCAACGTGGGGTCCAGTACCAAGGCTGTTGTCGTGGAGGTCAGTCTTACGGAATTGACGATCAAGGCGGCTGGAATGGTGCAAACGCATCCACGAAACAAGTTGTCAGTTGGTCTGGCGATGGGAATTGCTGATACCAACTTTGCTGACGACGTCATGAAGCCCTACTTGAAAGCGGCCTATCTGGTCACTTTGAAAACCGAACGGTATCACAAGCGGGCTCGGGAATTCTGGCAGTCGGGTAACAGTGCCAGCGCTAAGATTGACTCCGAAGCATTTGATGATTTTCTGGCCGACCAGTACGATTTCGAATAAGTATAAAACTGCCTCGAATCGACTTTCTTTCATCATTGGTCGGCTTCAAACCATGGAGTTTCTGGCGTATCATAAAGACTCGCGTTTAATCTTCATGCACGTAAGTAACCACAGGTAAGGGAAAATGGCACGTAAAGGCGCTGAATTCGCAGGTTTGTCTGTCGCAATCACTACTCCGATCGTTCAAGGTGAAGTGGATTATGAAGCGTTGAAACGCCAAGTGGAATTTCATGTTGAAGCCGGGACCGTCTGCCTCTGTCCAGTTGGCACCACGGGTGAATCTCCTACGTTATCACACGAAGAACATGAACGTGTCATTGCCGAAGTTGTTCAGGCTGCAGCTGGTCGGATTAAAGTCATGCCCGGGACCGGCTCCAATAGTACTGCCGAAGCCTTACGTCTTACGGCCTGGGCTGCTAAAGAAGGGGCTGATGGCGCACTGATGGTGGCTCCTTACTACAACAAACCAATGCAGGAAGGGTTTTACGAGCACTATAAGGCAGTAGCTGAGCAGGTTGACCTGCCGATCTGTGTTTACAATATTCCAGGGCGAGCGGCCAAGAATATCGAGCCCGACACGATTTGCCGACTGGGTGAACTGGAAAATATCACCATGGTCAAAGAAGCGACCGGTTCTTTAGACCAGGCGTCGCAAATAATCTGTGGTTCCAATCTGACCGTACTCAGCGGAGATGACAGTCTGACGCTGCCGTTGATGGCCATCGGCGGTTCTGGTGTGATCAGCGTCGTGGGCAATATTGTCCCTCGTGACATGATTGCCATGGTGAATGCTTTTGCTGCTGGGGATATGGAGTCTGCCTTGCAGTGGCATATGAAGTTATTCCCGCTTTGCCGGGACATGCTTGGCCTGGCGACCAATCCGATTCCCGTGAAAGCAGCCATGCATTTGTTGGGTATGGATTCTGGCGAACTTCGTTTACCCATGACGCCTCTGAACGACGACCAATCAGAATCTCTGCGGGGTACTCTCACCGCATACGGTCTGCTTTAATCCAACTTGTCCCATGACCCGGGTGGTTTACCTCTGCGAATTTCCTTCCATCAATGGTGGAGAGAATTCGCAGTTGTCTTTTTTGCAATCAGTTCGCGAGCAGATTGAGCCAATATTTCTGTGTCCACCTTCGGGGCAACTGGCCGCACGACTTGATGACCTGAGTATTGAACGGCATGAATTCAGTCTCTGGACTGAAGATGGCACTCGAAAAGATCCACATCGCATTTCAGCGGAACTATTGGCCATGCTTCACGCAGTCCAGCCGGAACTTGTGCATGCCAACAGTCTTTCCATGAGTCGGATTCTGGGACGGGTTGCTCCAGACCTGGAGTGTCCGGCTGTAGGACATGTGAGAGATATCCTGAAAGTCAGTAGTCGCGTGATCGCGGATCTGGCTCAATTGAATCTCTGTCTGGCTGTTTCAGATGCTACCCGCGACTGGTATGTCAGTCTGGGGTTGCCGCAAGATCGCATCGTGAAGGTTTATAACGGCATCGATCCACAGGCTTTCTGCCTGCCTGCAAATCAACAGCGCCCACGCCTCCGGGAATCACTCGGAGTGCCCAGCGACGGAATCGTCATTGGTGGCGTGGGGCAAATAGGATTACGCAAGGCCTGGCATCTTTTGCTCGACGCGGTAGAAATTCTGATGTCGCCCAGGCATGAATTTCCAGAGATACATGTGGTGCTGGCTGGACAACGGCATTCGCAAAAGGAGGAGAGTATTGCCTATGAACAGGCGCTGCTCGCTCGGGCACAAGCTGGCATGCTGGCGGGGCGTCTGCATCTGGTCGGTTATTGGCAGCCGATGGCACAATTTCTTGAACAGATTGACTTGTTGGCCCATCCGGCTTACCAGGAGCCTTTAGGTCGAGTGTTATTGGAGGCTGCTGCCGTTGGTACACCGGTGGTGGCAACAGATGTGGGCGGGACGCGTGAAATCTTTGGTGAGCATTCCGCCCGATTAGTGCAGTCGGGCTGTGCTGAGGCCTTTGCAGCAGGCCTGGCGGATCTTTTGCTGGATCCGAGTGCTGCGACAGCTCGAGCGAACGAGGCGAGCCAGCGGGTCAGGGATTTGTTTAGTGCCGAGCGGCACGCGCAACAGGTTCTGGAGTACTATCGAAAACTTACAGGCCTGGTGGACCTGTGAGTGGTTAGTTCGTAGGGACGATACTGTAGAAGACGCCGGCTACACTCATGTAGATGACGATCCCCAGAATATCGACAATCCCGGCCACAAACGGATTGCTCATCAGTGCCGGGTCCAGTCCCATCCTGCGGAAGAAGAGTGGTAGCAGAGAACCAGATAGTGTGCCGCATATGACCACACAGAGGATGGTAATGGGAATGATGAGTGCATATCGTGGTTCCGGAGCCAGGAAAAGTCCTGCGCCCCAGCCGAGCAATCCTAGCAGGGATCCCAGAATGAGTCCCATGGCGATTTCCCGGCGAACGACCCGAAGCCAGTCACTCAGTTTTATTTCATTGCGTGCCATGGACGAAATGATGAGTGTAGATGACTGGCCTCCCGAGTTACCTCCGGCAGAAATGACCAGGGGAATGAACATCACCAGCCAGACATGTTCTTCGATTCGGTTTTCGTAGTGTTCCAGCGCAAACGCGGTCAGTAATGCAGCGAAGAAGAGAATGATCAACCATACTCCCCTTTTCCATCCCAGTGTCAGGAGTGGGGTTTTCAGGTAGGTTTCTTCCAGTGGGTTTACAGCACCGATTCGCTGCACGTCTTCCTGAGCTTCTTCCAGCACCACATCGATAACGTCGTCATGAGTGATGATGCCCAGCATGCGGTTTTGACGGTCGACAACGGGGATGGCCAGCAGGTCGTATCGGGCAACGATCTGGGCGACTGTTTCCTGATCATCAAGTACGTCCACTTTGACGACATCTTCTTCCATCAACTCTTCCAGCTTCTTGTCCGGTTGGACGATCGAACGGACAAGTTGCTTCGCGGAAACGACACCTCGTAAGTGATCTGTATCGTCTACGACGTACAGATAGTAGATTGTTTCGAGTTCTTCGGCCTGATGTCCCAGTTCGGCAAGAGCCTGCGATACTGTCAGGTGCTCCTCGAGTTTGGCCACGTCGGTGGTCATCACCGAACCTGCACTTGAGTTTGGGTATTCCCGCAGCCGGATGACGTTTCGGCGTTCTTCGTGGGAGAGCAGTGACAGGAGTTCATCCACAATCTCCTGGTTCATCTGCTCAAGGATGTCCACTCGGTCGTCCGGTGACATCACCTCAATGAGTTGAGCGACCTCGTGGCGATCTTCTCCTTCGAGTATTTCCAGCTGTTTTTCATCGCTGAAGAATTCAAAAATTTCACAGCATCGAAATGGTTCAGCGTGTTGCAGAATTCTCCAGGCTTCAGGAGCTGTCAGGCCCTCCATGAATTCTGCAGTTACCCCCGGATGCATGGTGGTGCAGAATTCCGCCATTTCTTCCGAGCGATTTTCAGCCAGCATCTCTCGCAATTCAGGTAAGTAGAGCGTATTGAGCATGTCGCAATCTTTTCCTGAGTGAGAGGTGGGTCAACCGAGCATAGATGATTCTATAAGCGTGCCAAAGAGTGAAAGAAGTGTGCCTTTGATTCTGTAATTAGAGTCTCTATTCGTCAACACACCGGACGAGAACTTTTGTTTAACTAACGTTCTCTCGGGCACCCAAACGGGACTCGTTGTACCAGCTATAACGGTTATGCCGATTGGGTGGAGTTTTGCCTGAGGTGGTCCCAGCGAATCATGGTAACCCCCTTGACCTCGTTTGGATTGCAATGATTCTGAAGGAAGTGAGAATTCTTCTGAACGGCCCACCATTATTCTCCGATTATTCCAAGTGGTTCGTTTTGAGTAATTCTTCCTGGAATCCCAGGCCAGGTGTCATGCAAAAGATGCCTGCAGGATTCAGCGTTATTTGGTAACAACGGATGTTGTTTTCGGACTGGAAGAATGAAATCTAAAAAGACGATTTGGGACCAGTTTCGTGGCTGGTTCCGAGGTCATAAATCCACCGGCCCTACGGATGTGGATGGAATCGAGATTTCCGAGCAGGAGCAGGTCAAGCTTGCGGCCTGTGAAAGGACACTTGGTTATCAATTTCGTGATACCAAGCTTCTTAAGGTGGCGCTGACACACACGTCCGGAGCGAATCACCGCTTGGCCTCCAACGAACGGTTGGAGTTTCTTGGAGATGCGATTCTGGGACAGGTAATTAGTGAATGGTTGTTCTGTGAATACCCGAGATACCTGGAAGGTGAGTTGACCAGAATTAAATCAGTCATCGTGAGTCGCAAGGCCTGTGCACAAGTGGCCGAAAGACTATTGCTTCAGGATGTGGTGATTGTCGGTAAAGGAATCGGAGCTAGAGATACTATTCCCCGATCCATTCTGTCAAACGCTTTTGAATCGCTCGTGGCGGCGATGTATCTCGACGGTGGCTATCAAGCAGCCCAGTCGTTCGTGCTGAGATGCCTGAAAGACGAAATGCTCTCCATGGTATCTGAAGGTGTGCCCATTAACTATAAGTCGTTGTTTCAGCAGGTAGCCCAGCGTGAATTCAAACTGACGCCCGTCTATAAACTGTTGAAAGAACAGGGACCCGATCATCAAAAGGAATTTCATGTGTGCGCGGTTGTCGGTGACAGAGAATTTGAATCAGGTTGGGGCAATAGTAAAAAAGATGCGGAACAGCACGCAGCTCTGAATGCTCTTAAAACACTGGGGGAAATTGACGAAGATTCGATTCTGGCAGTTGATGAAATCGGAAACGATGGCAAAGATATGGAATAGCACGGCCCCGTAACCAAGAACCAGCAATCAACAGTTTGAGAATTCAATAGAGAGACAGCCATGACACGATGTGTTGCACTACTTTCCGGTGGCCTGGACAGCATGCTTGCGATTCGCATTATGCAGGAGCAGGGAATCGAAGTGGAAGCCTTGAACTTCAAGACGATGTTCACCTGCTGCCAGGATACGTCAGCGCAGGCTGCGCGGGCTTTGGGTACCAATATCACGGTCATCGGTCAGGAAGATGACTATCTCGACCTTGTACGCGAACCTCAATATGGGTATGGCAAAGGAGCCAACCCCTGTGTAGATTGCCGAATCTACATGTTTGAACGTGCGTATAAATTCATGGAAGCGGTGGACGCGCAGTTCATCATCAGTGGCGAAGTGATTGGTCAGCGTCCGATGAGCCAGAAGCGGTCTGATCTGAATATCATTTCTACGAATTCGGGACTGGAGGATCTTCTGCTGCGGCCTTTGTCTGCCAAGTTGCTGCCTCCCACAAAGCCCGAACGAGAGGGATTGGTGGATCGTGAGAAACTATATGACTTTCAGGGGCGTAGTCGCAAAGGACTGATCCAGTTAGCGAGAGATTTTGGATTCACCGAAGACATGATTCCCACTCCGTCGACAGGCTGTGCATTGACGGAACCCGAGTTTTCAAACAAGGTGCATGACCTTATCCAGATCCAGGTTGGTGATACGCGTTGGGATTACGAGGCTCTGAATGTGGGGCGTCACTTTCGTTGGAACGAGCAAGTCAAAGTTATCCTGGGACGAGATCAAAAACAAAATGCACAGCTCGAGTACATGCATCGAATGGAAGATGCGACCAGCACTTCATTTCTTGAACCCATCAGTTTCAGAGGGCCTAATGCATTGATTACAGGGCCTTCAACTGATGAAGCTCTGGAGTATGCAGCAGGACTGATCTATCGATACGGTCGTTCTGTAGAAGGAGAAGACAATATTGTGCAGGTCAGCCAGGCCGATCAGCAGTTCAATCTGATCGCTCATCCGACGGAACGTTCAGAGAATGACAAAACGATTGCCAGCGTCAGTTTGAGGCCTGCGTGTTAGCAGGCTGGGGATGTCGGATCGTTACCTTGCTTAACTGTTGCCAAAAGTCCTGCAGGTCCTGCAAACAACTTTGGTTGAGCAGTGTGGGAGCATAAGCAGCCAGACTGTAGTGTTTGCCAAGTCGTAGCGTGGCCTGACCCAGAGGTGAGATTTGCTGAGCCATGATCTGGCTGAACTCGTTGGGTGTCTGGTCTTCCTGTCGCTCAATGCCCAGTTCATGCCCCAGTGATTCCAGTGCATCAAAACTGTACTGCACCAGTTCCAGCAGACTCAATTGAGCCCTGCCTGTGAACGGATTGGAAAAACTGCTGAAAGGGGGAGGACGTGGTACTGATGGCTGAACCGGAGTTTCTTCATGTTGCACCTGCTCCCTGGGCGTTCCTGCAAACGCGCCGGTTAACCAGTTAAAGAACCCGGAGACAATCTCCTTCACGGCATTCCAGAGGGCTTGGTAGTTACGTACCAGATAGAAAAGAAAAATGGTCCCCACGACAATCCAGAAAATGATCTGAATGAATGTACCAAATTCACCAAGTGAGGGGAGGTCCGGGAACTGAGAGGAAGATGATTCACTGCGATCAGACTCGGATTCGGACGAGGATTGAGCCTCGGTTGGTTGGTTGTTCTCTGCCGAGGGAGACTCATTTTGTTGAGCTTGCGTTGCACCGTTGTCTGGAGAGTTATTGCTTTGAGATGCTCCACCGTCTGGAGCATCCTGACCTTCTTCACTCTGCGTCTCTGAGTTTCCCTGACCATCCTGTTCGCTTTGGTCACCCTGGTTGCCCCGGTCACCTTGGTCACCTTGATCGTTCTGGTTTCCAGAGTCGTTCTGGCTGTCCGAGTTGCCAGCCTGCTGATTGTTATTCTGATTGTCGGATGAATTCTGAGAGCCTTCGTTGCCCTCTGGGGAAGCATTTTCGGAGTTATTTGAGTCGTTGGAAGTACCCTGGCCGTTCTCTTGGCCGTTCTCTTGTTCGTCTCCTTCCTGCTGAGAATTACTCGGTGAGTTTTCATCCGTTTGATCTGAGGAGGATCCCTGATTTCCATCGTCTTTACCATCAGGGCCAATACCATATTCGGAGGTGTCGTAGTCATCCTGACTTTGATCGAACCAGTCGCTGAGCTGACCAAGTTGCATTGCGTTGCCTGGTCGGGGTAGCAGGAAGGCTAAAGCCATAAAGGCGAGGATCATGACGGTGCCGACGGTCAGCCATAAACCTGCCATTTCATGCGGCATTTCTACGTCCTTGTGACGTAGGTAGCGTCTCAGGCCGAGCAGGCTGGTTGTGAGTAGTAGTCCGAGTCCACTGGCGACGTACTGCAGGAGATACTTAAAGCAAAGTTCGTTGGTGCCGGTGTCGGTGAAAAGCTGTCCGAGTCCAAACAGTGGTAATGCTGCCAGCGAGTAATAAATTACCCAGATGCCAGGAGTGTGTGGCTTTTTCCTGTTTTCCTTCCAACGCTCAAACCAACTCTGTTTGTTTTCTTTTTTAATATCGTTGTCTGAAGAATGAGTTTCCTGCTCGGGATCTTCTATATCGGATTTATCGATAGTGTTTTCGAAACCGATTTTTTGAAGCAGGCCCTGATTGCTTGAGTCTTCACGGTCCTCAATGACGGTGCAGTCCCAGGTGAGATGATGAGAGGACCACCAGGTCACGGCAATCAATACCGCACAGTAGATGAGTTTCATGCCTCCAACCGCCTCGTCCATTTGAATTAACAGCATCATCGCCAGCAGGGTGACAGCCGCCAAAGGGACCCCAAACAGGACAGCTCGCTCTTTACCTTCCTCGATCGAAATCCTCGCAATAGAAACAGTGGCCATGGAGTACATCACCAACACGAAGTTAAATTGCCACAGGAAGGGGCTGGGGTTGAGGATGGTCGAAACAAACAGTGCCAGACTGGTTACCATTACGGTTACCAGCAATGGGCTGATTCCGACTACGACATAGTCCAGTATTGTTTTTTGTTTGCGAGCCATATTGTGATTATTTACCGCAGGATCTGCTTTCGGCAAACGTGCAGGATGGATTCTTCGTCACGCAGATGATACGTAGCAATCCCTGCTGAAAGCAGGGGCCCGGAGATCTGTGCATATTCTGTGTTATCGTAAACATTGATCATGGCGGAAACAGCGAATCCCTGTCGCGCCATGTTTTCCAGAGCAATCGTGGATTGTGGATCCTGTTTGGAGATGATCGCCAGAACCGTGGCATCTCGTGGTACACGCGACTGGGCTTCCAGTATCAACTGAGCGAAATTCAGGCCGTCTGCTAATTCAATGCGGGCCAGCAGCTCCTGAATGCGGTAAAACTGTTCGGAAGATCGTTGTGTTAGTACTTGCAGCGGTCGGAGACGGTCATTTTTATCCATCATGGCTCCGGCTTGCTGAGCTAGTTCCCGATCACCCAGATCAACGTCCCAACCTTCCTGTCGCATCCGTTCAGCGGCATCCCGCCCATTGGACAGTAGCCCCAACTGTTGGCCGAGCAGCTGTGTCGTGTTAGCGACAGAAATCGCTGCGGTGACGGCAAGTTCAGATCGCATCGGTTCATGTTGCTGGTGAAAACCACTTTTGTGAAAGTCCAGGACAATGGTGAGTCCGGCAACGGTCGAGGACTCATAGATTTTACTGTGCAGTTTTCCCGTTCGGGCAGTCGCTCGCCAGTGAATCCGATTCATCGGGTCACCTTCCTGGTAAGCTCGTACTCCGGCGATACGTGTAGGATCTTCAAACAGTCGATGAGTCACTTTGATTTCACCAATAGGACGTCGGCTGGCCAGGTCGTATCCGTCAATGGGCAAAACTCGGGGATAGACAGTGAGATACTGGGGCTGAGTCCGAACCTGGAAACGGCGATGCAGACCGAAGAGGTCACCTGTTTCCAGAACCGTGGGACCTAGTTGGTAAAACCCTCGGCGATTACATTTGAAGTGATACTTCAGCTTTTTACTCTGGTGACCGCGGAGCATGGTCAGTTGAATGCGACTCGATTTGAGCTCCAGGCTGGGAGGGGTGTGCTGGAATGCTTTTCGGGAAAGAATATCTTCCAGCAGAATCCAGGGAACAGGTAACGTCCCATGATTGGTTACTTCCAGTTCAATGCCGATGTGATCGTCGATCTCGGCTTGTAATTGCGAGCAGGCTCGGGTTGCCGATAATTGAGCGGCCCAGTTTTTTGAAAGCCAACGGCTGACAGCAATCAGAGTCAGCAGACAATACATCGCATAAGCGAGCAGATCCGACCCGATGATGAAGGATATTCCCAGAATGAACAGAGCGCCGATGACCCATTTCATTGGCTACTCTCCCCTCAGGTATTCATGGTCGGGACAGCAATTTCAGAAACGATGTCCTGCACCACCTGTTCCGAGGTGACTTTTCGCAAGCGGCTTTCTGGTGACAGAATGAGTCGATGCGCCAGAATAGAGGTGACAATGAATTTGACGTCATCGGGCAGCACGTAGTCCCGCCCGCGGAGTGCCGCCATGGCCTGGCTGCCTCGGAATAATGCAATCGATCCACGGGGGCTGGCACCAAGCGTAAGGTCCTCATGGTCACGTGTGGCGTGGATGATTTCCACGATATAATGCCTCAATTTGTCGTCCATATGTACTGCACGGACAGCTTGCTGACAGGCAATGAGTTCACTAGCCGAAACAACTTCACCTATTGATTCGAGTGGATGTTGGTGCTGCAGCATCGTCAGCATTCGTAATTCCTCTTCCATGCTCGGATAACCTAACTGGAATTTCATGAAGAAACGGTCGAGTTGAGCTTCCGGCAGCGGAAAGGTACCTTCGTGGTCAACAGGGTTTTGAGTGGCGATAACCAGAAAGGGAGGTGTTAGCGCATGCGAGTGTCCATCGACCGTGACTTTTGCTTCTGCCATTGCTTCCAGCAGTGCTGCCTGAGTTCTGGGAGTAGCACGGTTGATTTCGTCAGCCAGTACGAGTTGGCCGAAAACAGGACCGGGACGAAATTCGAACTCGGTCGTCTTCGGGTTGAAAATAGACGCTCCGGTGACATCCGTAGGTAGCAGGTCAGGGGTACATTGAATTCGTTTAAAGCTGCATCCCACGCTGCGGGAGAGTGCACGAGCGAGAATCGTCTTGGCCACTCCTGGTACATCCTCCAAGAGGATATGACCTTCGCAAAGCCAGGAAACGAGTGAAAGAATTAATTGAGGTCGTTTACCGACGATCACTTGTTCTACATTGGAGATAATGCGTTGGGCGATACTGGTGACATCTGCCACAATGATGCTCCCAAAGGTGGTGAGGCGTTAAATCGAGTAGGGGTTTTCCAGCCTGTATTTCGGATTCTCAGTCAAAAAGGCCTGAATTCTTTCTTCATCATTCCAGGCAACGGGTAGAAAGTCGAGTGCTTCCTGAATGAGTTCCGGTGGTTCGGCCGTGCTGAAGCGGATGAAGCCGTGACCGGCATCACCAAAACATTCGCCACCCAGACAGGCGACGCCAAAATTATCGTCCGCGCCCTGGAGCAGGTAGAGAGCCAGTCCATGCGATGTGATTGCGTGCTTATTGCAGATTTCAGCTACATTGGGGAAAACATAAAACGTTCCTCCTGGTATCAGGCAGTTGACCCCGTCGAGTTCATTGAGTTTGGTTGCCAGCGAAATGGTTCGTTCTTTGAATTCGGCCATGTACTGGTCACGTTGGTCCCGATCCTCATTGAGCGCAGCTGCTCCGGCCATCTGTACAAAGGGAGGAATACATGACAGGGTGCTGTTGGTCAGCTTGGCGATCATGTTGATGATACGTTCGCTACTGACAGCATAGCCAAGTCTCCATCCACTCATGCTGAACGACTTACTGAATGTGTAGCATGAAACGCACTGGTCGAGCATTCCAGGCTGGGCCAGCAGCGAGTGGTGCTGGCCTTCCCAAGCCATCTGGTCATATGGTTCATCGGCGAATACGACGATATTCTTTCCGCGAATCAAGTCGGCGATGGCTCGCAGATCTTCTTCTGTGGCGATACCACCTGTGGGATTGTGAGGTGTGTTGATGAAGATAGCTTTGGGGTTTGGGTCTTCGTTAACAAACCGGGCAATGTCATCCAGGTTGGGGCGGAAGGCATTTTCCTGTTTCAGCTCCGAATAAACGATGCGACCACCGCGTCGTTCAATGTTGGGAGGATAGGTGGGGAAGAACGGGCTGAAGACCAGGACGCCATCCCCTTCGTTGATGAATGCTTCACAGAACAGAGTTTCAAAGATCTTTGCTCCTGGACCTGCGGTTACATTGCAGGCCGCGACATTTAACCCGTATTCGTCATTTACGTACTTGGCCACGGCTTCTCGAAACTCAGGGATTCCAATCGAAGGACCATAGTGACAGTGGTCGTCCTGAATGGCTTGGATGCCAGCCTGAGCACCGTTGGTTGTGGATGGGAATGGGCTGTCCCCGATTTCCAGTTCGACTACCTTTTTGCCTTCCGCTTTCAATTGTTTTGCCACGACCAGCACGTCAAATGCTGTCTCGGTGGTTACTCCACGGGCAAAATTGCTAAATGCAGGATGCATGTCACTCATAGGTTTTCACTAACTCCAAAATATTCTTCGTGATTCTTCAATGTCGTACGGTGGTTGGTCATGTCGAGACCAGCCGATGATTATATCAAAATAGAACCATCTGCATTGCAAAGCCCCCTTTTCACTTGTGAATTCGTGGCTTTAAGTGCGGTAGGAAATGCTGATGATTTATAATGCAAAGATGTTTGAAAACGGTAAGTTTTTTGGGGCCAGAGTAAATGTGCCTCTGAAGATTCTTGGTTGGGTATGCTGGTTGGTCGCATTGACATGGGCAGCTGCCGGCTTGACCTTTTTTCCCAAGTTGGATTCACGAATCGGATTAACGCTGGTGGTGGCAGTCGTTTCGGCCTGCATGCTGGCAGCATACCGCTATCGAAACAGGCAGATCCTGTTCTATGGCATTAGCCTGTTTGACCTGGCTGTCCTGCTGGCTTTGCTTTGTGTCCGACCGTCCGCGGACCGCATGTGGGCTGATGGAATGCAACGGAGGCTCGGATTGCACGTCGTCGATGGAGTTGCAGAGTTTACGAACGTACGGAATTATTCGTACGTGTCGACATCAGATTTTACTCCGGACTGGATTACACGCCGAGTGCCACTTGATCGCCTGGAGAAAGTCTGGTTGGGAGTAGAACAGATTTCTGAGTGGGAAGGGGTGGCTCACGTTTTCATTTCGTTTGAATACAAAAATGAGGCAGGAAATACGGAAACGCTAGCCGTGTCGGTGGAAATACACCGGGAGGTTAATGAGGAGTTCTCAGTGCTGAGAGGGATCTACCGAAACTACGAAATAAAGTATGTCGTTGGAACCGAGCGGGATCTGGTTGGCTTGAGAACTCACATTCGGTTGGATCCTGTCAGGATGTATCCACTGGCAATTGGACGTGATAACATCCGCCGGTTGTTTCTGGATGTTATGCAGCGGGCTGTCGATTTGCAGCAACACCCCGAGTTCTATCACACGGTCACCAACAGTTGTGCCAGTAATATGCTCCAGCATTTCAATAAATTCGCTGCAGTTCCGATATCCAAATGGGATAAAAGAGTGATCTTTTCAGGGTTTGTCGACGAAATTGTCTATGCCTCCAATCTCGTTCCCGACGTTGGTTCTCTGAATGAAATGCGTAGCAAGTATCTGGTGGATATTTCCGGCTTCGAGATCGATGACGCGTATTCAGAACACTTACGAGCGAAGGGGCTGAAAAATGCGACGGCAGCCAAAGGTGAATAAATGCATATGTTTTTGAGAACTCTGTGGGCAGTCTGTCTGCTGTTGAGTACCAGTTCCCTGCTGTTAGCTCAAAAAGGCCTGTCCGTACGCGTGGGGGTGGTTACCTATGAAATGTTCCAGGATCAAAATGGTGAGTTGCAGGCATTGCTGGATCAACTTTCCGGCTCGCAAAATCCACCGGTGAGGTTTCAGATTGCGATGGGCTCTTACCGTGAAGTCTCCCGTTGGCTGGCTACCGGCGACATTGATGTAGCACTGCTGACGGCCGGCGGGTATGTGCGCGGAGTGCTACAAAGTGCGCAGTCCGGTCAGTATGAGTATTTGGCGACGATGGATGCCGGCGTGGGAACAGGGCCCTGGGGCAGTGAGCAACGCCGGCAGCAGGGGTTTCAGAAGTTTTACCACTCCGTCTGCCTGACGCATTCCGACAGAGGAGCACTTACGGCGGAAGATATCCGGGCCAGGGCGAAGGAAGATACGCTGGAAGTCCTGTTCGTGCATCCCCAATCAGCGTCCGGAGCACTCGTTCCCCAGTTGGTACTGAAGAGGCTGGGAATCGAAGTAAACGATGACGCCATCCGGTATATGCATTCCCACTCTCAGGTGCTCGAAGCATTAGCCCAAAGTCAGGGTGAGGTGACGACGATCGGTTTTGTCTGGGACGATGCGATAATAAAACTTCCCCAGTTGCAGGCAAGCCTTGCCAAGGTAGCTATTGCCGAACTGGAATCCGTCAGGATTCCACACGATGTACTGGTGGCCCGACGAGATTATGATCAGCTGGAATCACTCAAGAAACTTCTTCAGGAGCAGGTGTACTCAGGTTCCAAGCCATTGTTTCTTCCGGATCCCGATGGTGATCAAGCTTATGTTGAATTGCAGAGTAATCTGGCATCGATTGCTGACGCAACGCGCGATTTGCTCGTGCGACAGAACTTACGCGGCGTTGGTCAGTTATTGGCGCACGCTCAGAAAAACGCAGCTCCTGAAAAGCCCTTCCGCTTGGCGGTGGTGCTTTCTGGCGGAGGTGCTCGATGTGCTTATCAAGTCGGAGTCATCAGTGAAGTTGAGAACTACTTGCAGCAGTTGAACTCGCAGTATGGAGCAGCATTGGATATCGATCTGGTGGTGGGGACTTCGGGCGGAGCATTGAATGCGGTGCCTGTGTCGATGGAAGTCTCGACCTATCGAGAAGGGCAGGGAGTATGGCGTGAGGTATGGGAATCACTCGACCAGAGGGAAATCATCCTGCCTTCGATCGTGGTACGAGTAAACGCTGGTATCTGGTTTGCCTTCTTGCAAATGACCCTGATTTATCTGTTTGGCAGAGTTGTCAGACGGCAATATGAAGGAAGGCTGAGGTTCTTTTATCGAGCTTCATTGACAGTGGGGGCTGCTGAGTTTGTCTTGTGTGCAATTCCGTTTGAGCCATGGGTGATGTTAGGTCACAACCACCTGCTGCATCACTTGTGGTTGTGGTGCCGAATAGGTGCCGAGTTCACAGCTATGACCATGCTGTTTACGGGAGCGATCTACTATTTTGTCTCGCGTTTGGCGTCAGATCCAGGAAGACAGGAGTTAAGGATTCGGCGAGGGCGAATTCACTGGGTGTTAACCCTGGGAGTGCTCGGATTACCACTGTTACAGTTGATCACGATGCTGATAAACGAGAAGACGTTATCGACAGGAGACGGAATTCGCCAGACGCTGGTGCGAGGGTTTTCATCGATGCTCGAGCAGCACGCGACGTATCACGAGATGGACTACGACGTGTCTGCCGAACAGACCCTCGAAAAACGGTTGTCAGCGATGGGGCAGTGGATGGTAGAAAGTGGGTTGATCAAACGCGATCTGGTGTTGACGACGACGGCGATCGATCGTAATCGCCCGGAAATACCCTCGGAATTGTACTTTTACCTGAAGAGCGATGCGGAGTCGGAAGAACCCCGGTTTGGGAATCGAGGTATTGACCTGCAGACAGCGCCAGATCAATTGATGAACGTTGTATTGGGTTCTTCAGCGATCTATCCCGCTTTTCCGGGACAGGTCGTGGAAGGAATGCCGGATGCTGGCGACCGGTTGGAGTTGGTGGACGGAGGATTCGCTCATAACGCTCCGGTGGAAGCTGCGGTTCTGTGGGGAGCGACTCACGTCCTGCTGGTGGATGTTAGTCCCATCGTGACACGTGACGGGGTCAACCTGGCGGATAGCATGATTCGGGGCTTCGGCCATTTATTGAAACAGAGTCAATTGTCGGATGAACGGAGCCGCAGTGAAGTGGTTGTTGTCAACCTGCAACCGAGATTCGAACGACCATTGTGCATTATCGATTTCTCTTCCAATCTCATTAAACGAGGGATCGATTTTGGCCACCAGGATGCGCTAGGAACCACTCGCAGCGAATCCCATGATGGGATCCTGTTGGAGCTGCCGCCGTTTGCTGTGAGTTATGGACGACCGGACTTTATCGAATTGCTGGCTCCTGTTCGCACAGAAGGTGATGAGCAGTCAGAGATGACCGGAGAATCTGCAGAGCCAGTCGAGTGATCCTCGGGTTCACTAGTGCTTTACCGTTTTAATCACTTTCGATCATCATGACGGATGTGTCGTCGTGCCGACCGATACCTTCGGTGATGTCCGAAGAGCGTTTAAAAATATGTTCTAACGCGTCGGTAAGTGCCATGTCTCTGGATTCCTGCATCGCCTCGATAATGCCTTTAACTCCGAACTGGTCGGTCAACGCATCCCCACTCGTAGGAAATGCTTCCTCCAGCCCATCGGTGTAAATGAGAAGGCGGCTTTTGGGAGGAATCGTTGCTGAAATGCATTCGTAGGTCCAGCCTTCCATCACAGCTAGTGGCAGACCGATCTGCTCTTCGTCGCCAAGAATGATCACTTCGTTTGTCTCCAGGTTTTGAAGCAGGGGGAGTGGGTGGCCGGCACATGTCCATTCAATGGTGTTTGTGCTGGTATCGAGAATGCAGTAGATGATCGTGATGAAGCCACCTTCATCCTGCACAATATCGCTTTGACATAATCTGTCGTTGACAGTATTCACGAAGTCGGCCGTGTTGGCATAGCGACTATTGCGAATCATGCTAATCAGAGTGTGCATTATCATGATGGACATGCAGGCTTTTACACCGTGGCCCGAAGCGTCGCCTACAAGCATGACCAGTCGCGAGTCATCCAACGCGAAGGAGTCGTAATAGTCTCCACCAGCCATGACGACCATGTTTTTTCCGTCGACGCGAATTTCAGAAGGCTCGTAGCGGCCCACCACCTTATAACCATTGGTTTCCGGAAGATCATCGGGGATCACGGATTCCTGCAGTTTTCGAACCGATTCAACTTCTTTCCTCAGTCGTTCTGCCATGACCTGCGCCCGCAAGGCCCGCATATTTTCATTGGCAGCTTCAAGCATGGACATCAGTAGCAGGATAAAGTTGCCCTCCTCATCACGCAGAATGTGTGAGTAGAGGCCCTGCAAGATAAACTGGATCAGGTGATTAATGTCTGCCGATTTTGCGGCACCGACAATCGGGATTCCCGGCAAAGCAACTTTTGTGCGCTCAAAGACTTCCAGAGAGTCATCGTGTGTCGGGAAACTGAGCGAAAGCAATACTACGTCCCAGTCAGTTTGCTGCAGCGCCGAGTCAAACTCGGCGACTTCACCACAGAGAGTCGCTTCGTGGCCGCCCACGTTCAGCATTAGTTCGAGAGTTTCGGTTTCGGGAGATGTTTCCCAGCCGACAAGGATGTTCATATGGCGTGCTGCTAGATGTTCGAATTGTTTTAGGCAATTTAGCAGATCACCGCCGATTTACCAATTGATTAATCCTGCTCAAGAATGGAATCAATAGCTCCTTCAATCTCCTTGAGCCGGTTCGGAGCGTTTTGGTCCATTCGCAGGAAACGTCCGATCATCGACTCAAGAAATGTCCGTTTATCATCGAGCGATTGTTCTTTCAGTGAGTCACGAACGTCGGAATAGGAGGAATTTCGCGTAACCATGCGATCACCTTCCTTTCAAAACATTGGCCCCTGTCTTGAGTTGCTTCTAACTATAGGAACAAATAATCCCCCCAGGATGTACTCAGGATTCTGTGATAAACGTCAGGATTATTCCGGCGGGTAACTGTGCTGATTCCAGTTGGGAGGCGTAAGACCGTGGAGATGCCTGACAAAATAGTCCCAACGCCGACGTTGGCCATATTCACCTCCGGAGGAATGCCCCATACCGGGAACCACAAGCAGATCAAATTCTTTCCTGGACTTGATGAGTGCATCTACCAGCTGGTAAGTCGATTCTGGTGGGACATTGGTATCCATTTCTCCCACCAGTAACAGCAGATTTCCCTCCAGCAGATGGGCGTTGGTAATGTTTGACTGCTCTTTGTAATGTTCCGCAATCGGATAACCCATCCACTGTTCGTTCCACCAGTGTTTGTCGACACGATTGTCATGACAGCCACATGACGACACGGCCACCTTGTAAAAATCTCCGTGATGCAGTACAGCAGCGGTGCTGCTTTGACCGCCGGCACTGGTGCCAAATATACCTACTCTGGAGATGTCACATTGAGGGTATTTTCTGTTTAATGCCTGAAGCCATGCGATATGGTCTGGCAACCCGGAATCCTGCAGATTCTGCCAGCAGACATCATGAAACGCCTTGCCCCGGTTGTCGGTTCCCATGCCGTCAATCATGACGGTGATAAAACCGAGTTCGGCCAGATGAAACATCCTCATTTGTGTCTTGAAAGATTTGGGAACGTGCGAGTCATGAGGGCCGGCATAGATGTACTCGACCACTGGGTAACTGAACCTGGGGTCAAATATTCTTGGGCGGTATACCATCCCATAAATATCTGTCACACCGTCGCGGCCTTTGGCCACAAATCGTTCGGGCAGGTTAAAGCCCAGTTCCAGTAGTGCGGAGATGTCGGCAGTTTCCAGCTGACAAATGAACTCGCCCGAATGAGCATCACGCAAAGTGTGGACAGGAGGTTGGTCAATCCGCGAATATTCGTCTATCAAAAAACGTTTGCTGGGCGAAAGTTTGATCTGGTGAGTTCCGTCTCCGTCGGTGAGTCGTATGAGTTGGGTGCCATCCAGATTGACTCGGAAATAATGTTCATGATATGGATCCTCGTTCGCCTGCGTACCTACCGCACTGAATATCAGATAGCCTGATTTGTCATCCACGTGATGTACTTTTTTGACAGCCCATGCGCCTTGAGTCAGAGGAGTGATGATTTCTCCCTTTTGCAGATCATAGAGGTAGAGGTGGTTCCAGCCACTTCGTTCACTCGCCCAAATCATCCGTTTGCCGTCGCTTGAGTAGTGACGGTAAAACTTGATCTGATTGATAAACGTATCAGATGTTTCATCGATAATGGTTCTGGTTTTGCCATCCGTCGGGTTTACGGCGATCACGCGTGCTCGCTGATGTCCTCGTTCATCCTTCTGGTACGTAAAGAAATTATTGTCCTGGTGCCACTGGATACGGGGAGGACCGTGAAAATCGATGACGTCTGAATCGACCGCATAGCACTGCTGCGTACCGGTATTTGCCAGCCACAGTTCGTAACTATCAAACCGGTCACCCGGCTGGGCATATGTTCGAGTATGGAGTTTAGCTTTGATCGAATCTTTGGGGGTCGACTCAAGTAAATGCACCTGGCTGAGATTGCCGGGCGTTACTTTCATAAACACTGCAAAGTCACGACGCGGCGACCAATGGTGAAATCGATACGGAGTTTTCTCGGTACCGTCGCTGGTAAGTTTGTGTTCCTGTTTGGTTTGCCGATCGATCAGTACGGCGTTGTGCTGCTTGATGGTGAATTCCCATCGTGGTTCCGGTTGTGGTTCCGGTTGTGGTTCCGGTTGTAAACCAGTGGTGGAGACTGTCTGCAGTACCGCTGGGACAGCAGCTCGAGTTAATTTCTCCAGTTTCCTGTTCTCGTAGGTGTACCGATAGCGACTCTCTTCGAATTTGAACTCACAGTAGGTTAATGCTTCGTCAAACGTCAGCTCACTCAGGTTCAGCTTGAATCCGTTCACCTCCCTTCCCAGTATTCCGGATAGCTGTTTACCGACTTCCATGTGATCGAAGGCTGCCTGTCTTTTGCCGTCAACGCAATCGACCACGACCCATTCTTTTTGTCCGTCAGGAAGGTCCACGCCATACCAGAATTTTTTGTCTTCCTCGAACCAGTGGGGGTCGACACGATGCCTTGCCAACTTGTTGTTGACGTCATTGATAGAGGCATGGGCGCGACGGTAATGTTCGATCAGATCTGCAGGACGATATGGACGAAGCTTTTTAGCGAATGCTTCCGGAGATGAAGCGAGAAAAGTAGCGAGCAGTAGAAGAGTGAGTAAGGCGGAGCGGGACATTGTCAGTTTGATTTTGAGAGGAGCAAAACGGTCATTCTATCCATTGTGGAGGCAGGCCTGTTGTGTGGGCGGCAGTTCCCAAAAAAAAAGACGCATGGCCGAAACCATGCGTCTTCCTGATTTGCGGTGTGCAAGCAGGATACTCACACACTACGTCGCAAGTAATCCATGCGGACTACTCTTTGGCTTTCACCTTCACAAAACCTTTAGCGAACGCTGTTTCGTTAAAGGCAATGGCGATTTTGTCCTTGGCAGCAGCGACTTTCTTTTGGCAGCCACCACAGCAAACATTAACTTTGACACCTTCGATGTTACAAACTTTGGAAGCATCGAGGTCTCGGCCAGCCAGGAAGCATTTTGCCTGCTTGTACTGACTAGTTTGGACCAATTGGTGATTTGCTTTGTTACCGTGTTTCTTGGCGTCAAAAGCTTTAGGGCAGTTTGCACAACAGAAAAATACTTTGCCACCTTTGTAGTCAACAGTTTTGTCTGCTTTAACAGCTTTGCCACTCAATGGACATTTGACTCCATCAAGTTTAGGACCAGCTGTCGCGGTTAACGATACAGCTGTAAACATAAGAACAGCAATGATTGCTACGAAACGTTTCATGATGAAACTCCTTAAAAAAATGAGATATATCTCGGTGTGTTAATTCGAACCAACAAAGTTCGGAAATTGTTTGTGTTGAAATGCGGCAGAAATTTACTTTCTACCGACTTGAATCCATAGTTGGAAAGCGCGTACCAACTAACTGAATGAAAGAAGCATTAGAGCGCGGCGGCTTAGCAGAGCCAGCAGCAGGTCATCGATTGGTGAGACTGAGAATGTCTCCGAATCAGATCTGGAGGACCTGCTCGAACCCGACTGTTTTTGTGTAAGTCGATGACTTGAGATAGTGAGTCTGCAGTGTGGATGACGGCGTCCAGCTGAAGAGGCGAATCCAACTGAATGGTCGCCTTGGTGGATCGGATCGTCTTCTTTACAGTTTGAACCTGACATGAACATTCATGAGCACCCTCCAGACTGGAAATTGCGGGGAGGGTTGTTTCATCGGACTGCTTGTTTACGCAGTGAGGGCAACTCTTCGCTTTCGCTTCCGAGTGGCTCGTCTGTCCCAGAGCCGATGAGATTCCACAGCAGCAAAATACCGGCAAGACAATCTGTGCTGTGAGGAACAGCAGCAGAGTCGAAATGGCAGATTTTCGAGTGATGAGGTGGTTCATTTTTAGATTACGTAACATTCGACCCAGAGGGACAGATGGTTCTTTCCGTCATTATACGATGGAGTTGTCAGATAGTTCAACACAAAAGCGCATGAATATTGGGGCCGTTTGTTCAACCCTGCAGAGGTTTTATGTTCTAATAAAACGCTGACAGTGTGGCGTTTGCGCGTCAATGTTGGAACAAAATCATCTGGTTGTCATTCATAAGCGTCATTCAAATGGCTCGTTTTTCATCATCTCAGACTCTCAAATGCTGGCTTTGCGTGCTGTTATCGCTCATCGGTTTCTTCAGCCTCGTATTAGCAAGCCGGCCTGTCTTGGCACAATCCACCTTGCATCGCCTGGTCAATGCGAATTCGCTAATTGTAGCAGATGATACCGAAGGTGGTCTGATCACCGAGGTTGTCGATGACCGAGCGATCAAACAGTTGATCAGCAGTCAGGCGGAAAACCTCCTTCCGGATCCGACCGTTTCCCTGCTGAGTGGATTTGGTGAGCAGATCAATCGTACCTCCACCAAACTTAAACTGCCTCGGATCAGGACGTCCGAGTTGGAATCAGATGAAGTTTATCCTGCCGTGGCTCCTTCGGTACTGGTACTGTCCAAGGTTTACAAATGTGGTCGTTGTACGCGTTGGCATGATCGCAGTGCCGGAGCGTTTGCGATTACAGCCGATGGCGTGATTGTTACGAATCATCACGTCGTTGCGTCTCCTAAGCCGGACGAAAAAGCACTCGTGGCAACAGCAGCCAACGGTAAGGTTTATGTTGTGAAAGAAATTCTGGCTGCCAACAAACTTAACGACGTCGCGATTTTGAAACTGGATATGCCAGCCGGAGAAAAACTGACTCCCGCCAGGATCGCTGACCGCGCGATTCCCGGAGAAAATGTATACGTCATCAGTCACCCGGTAAGTCGTTTTTACACGTTGACCAAAGGTGTTGTTTCTCGCAACGCCATGATGCATACTCCTGCTGGCTCGTCCAGGCGACTCTATATCACTGCGGAGTTTGCCAAGGGTTCAAGTGGATCGCCAATTTTCAACGGTCGGGGTGAAGTCGTGGGCATCGTCTCGAGTACTCAATCGATCTACTACACACAAACCGGCGAAGAGCAGAAAAACCTTCAAATGGTGTTCCGCAATTGTGTGCCAGCCGCTTCGGTTTATTCGCTCCTGAAATAATTGCGGACTATGAGTAATTACAGTTTTCCAGTTCCGACGCAGGACCATCGAAAGCAATTGGATGCGCAAGGGTTTGTTGTGCTGGATCAATGTATCGATCGAGATCTGGTTGGGGCGTTGGTTTCCGAGGTAGAACGCTTATGGGAACTGGAGGGAGATCAAGCGGGGGCAGAATTCAAGCAGGAAGAGAATACGCGTCGCCTTGCTAATCTGGTGGATAAGTCACTGCTGTTTGAGCAGGTCGTTTTGCAGCCAGATTCCCTTTCGCTGGTGCAGCATATCTTAGGAACATTTAAGTTAAGTAGCCTGAACGCCCGTAGTGCGAATCCGCATTCGGCATGTCGTCAGCCCTTGCATTGCGACGGAGGATATCTTCCAGATTCACATGGTTCGTTGGTGGCAAATGTCATCTGGTGTCTGGACGACTTCACGCCTGAAAACGGAACCTTACGAGTGGTTCCAGGGACACATGCAGCCGGCCTGCTCCCGCAGGATGCATTGGATGATCCGCTTGCCGAGCATGCCGATCAAGAAAGGATTTCGGCGAAATCTGGGAGTTTGATTGTGATGAATGCTCATTTGTGGCATTCTGGAGTGGAGAACCGAACCGGGATGCCACGTCGTGCACTTCACGCCTACTACTGCCGCAGAGATCAGCCTCAGCAGCAGTTTCAAAGGCGGGTTTTGTCACGCACAACCCAGGATGAGGTATCCCCGCAGATGCGGCATATGTTGGCTTTGGATGACACACCATTGGAGGTGGAGGTCTGTGGGGCCAATGCAGTGAGTGGGTTTTTAGATAGATAATCCATCTGAGGAGATGAAAATGAAAAGTTTACTGAGTTGTCTGTTCCTGTTGTCAGTTGGCATGTTAAGTGCCGCCGAACCGGAATGGAAGAAGGGTAATATCCACACGCATTCATTCTGGAGTGATGGCAATCAGTTCCCGGAAATGATTGCCAGTTGGTACAAGGAAAGAGGGTACGACTTTCTGTCGCTCAGTGACCACAACATCCTGAGCAAAGGAGAGAAGTGGATGCCCATCGCTCGACTTAAGTCTCGGGGTGGCAGTGACATTCTGGAAAAATATTTGCAGGCCTATGGCAAGGACTGGGTCGTGACGCGAGGCGAAGGAGAAAAACTGGAAGTGCGGTTGAAAACGTTGGCTGAATTCCGCGTTGGATTGGAGAAAGATGGTGATTTCCTGATGATCCAAAGCGAGGAGATATCGGATCGCAGTCAGGGGGTGCCAGTGCATATGAATGCAACGAACATCCAGGAAGTGATTCCGCCTCAGGGAGGTGCGACGGTCAGAGAAGCGATGACTAATAATTTACGAGCGGTTGCCGAGCAGAGTCGTCGAACAGGAAAGCCGATTGTCCTGCATCTCAATCATCCCAACTTTGGATATGCTGTCACTGCCGAAGACCTGGCGGCAGTCGTGCAGGAACGCTATGTGGAGATTTACAACGGGCACCCCGGAGTGAATGTACTGGGTGATAATGATCACGCATCTGTCGAGCAGATCTGGGATATTGCCAACACCATCCGTCTGACGCAATTATCCGCTGCACCCTTGTACGGAGTTGGGACTGACGATTCTCATCATTATCATGGTCGTGGGACAAGTCGCCCGGGGCGAAGCTGGATTATGGTTCGCTGTGATAGTCTGGATGCGGATCAGATCACGACGAAGATCAGTCAGGGCGATTTCTACAGTTCCAGCGGTGTTACTCTGAAGGATGTGCAGTTTGATGCTCGTAAGCAGAAGCTGGAATTGATCGTTGATGGTGAAGAAGGAGTGACCTATACCACACAATTCATCGGAACTCGAAAGACCGCAGACCTGTCTTCCCAGGAAAAGAAAGCGGCGAACGGAAAAATAGTAACGCGGATCTACAGTAAGGATGTAGGCGCAGTACTGGCTACCGTTTCAGGCACCAATCCCGTTTATCAGTTCAAGGGAGATGAGTTGTATGTTCGAGCGGTGGTCACTTCGTCCAAGCCTCATGTGGATCCAACTCTTCCTGATCAGACTGAACAGGCCTGGACGCAGCCGGTGGGGTGGAGTATTCCGAATCGACGAAGTCGCTAGAATATGGTTGCAGGTTGTTTCGGCAACTTGAATTACTTCCATGGATTTTACCACTCCTTCGAGGGAACCTCGCTTCATGATTCGCAATTCTGTTTACCCTTTGATGGTCTTGCTGCTGTTTGCAAATCTGACGTCAGGTCAGGATCTGGAAGTTCAGTTGTTGGACACGCCAGTGGATAAGCTGGTTCAGGAGGCAAAGGATCTGGGGGATGCCAAACGGGGAGGGATCGCCTTTTTTCAGGTCTATCTGTCCTGTTCCAAATGTCACAGCGTGGGTGAAAAGGAAAACCCATTAGGTCCAGATCTTTCGAAATTGGGGCCTCAGGTGACCGATCGCTATCTGGTCGAGTCAGTGTTGGATCCGTCAAAAGAGATCAAAAAAGGTTTCGAGTCGGTGACAGTATTTACTGGGAAGGGGAAACAGTTTGCCGGACTCATTAAGGCCAGCACCGACGAACAACTCATTCTCAACGATATCAGCCGCCCGGGAATTGAACTTGAATTTGAGAGGGACGAAATTGACGAGATCGTCAAGTCCCGTGCTTCGATCATGCCCAAAGGGCAGGTCAATCAGTTGACCGGGAAACAGCAGTTTCTGGATCTGGTGAAGTATTTGATGGAGATTCGGGATGGTGGAGCGAAGCGTGCTGCCGAGCTGCAACCTCCTCCGTCTGTTTACGCGGCTCGTCCGTTGCCTGAATACGAGAAAAACCTGGATCATTCCGGCCTGCTGGCGTCACTTAATCAGGAAAGTTACAAACGGGGCGAGGCTATTTATAATCGGTTGTGTATCAACTGTCATGGTACGCATGACCGCCCCGGTTCGTTGCCGACGTCACGTAAATTTGCCGTCGATGTCATGAAGAATGGTGCTGACCCCTTTGCGATGTACCAGACACTCACTCGCGGATTTGGGTTGATGGTCCCCCAGGCGTGGATGGTTCCGCAGCAAAAATATGACGTCATCCACTACATCCGTGAAGCGTATTTTAAAGGAGATAATCCCTCTCAGTACTTTGCGGTCACAGAAGACTATTTAGCATCGTTGCCCGCAGGTGACAGTAAAGGACCGCCGCCCTCCAACATTGTTCCCTGGGAACAGAATAATTATGGGCACCAGTTGATTGCGACTTACGAGATCGGTCAGGATGCTGCCAATTTCGCCTACAAAGGAATCGCTCAACGGCTTGATCCGGGACAGGGCGGTATTTCCAAGGGGAACGGGTGGATGATCTTTGACCATGACACGATGCGTTTGGCAGCTGGTTGGCAGGGGAAAGGGTTTATTGACTGGAACGGGATTAACTTTAACGGTCGGCATAATATCCATCCTCGCATTGTAGGAGACCTTCATTTCGAGAATCCTACTGGACCCGGATGGGCAAATCCGACAGATCAATCCTGGGACGATCCGCGTCTGGTTGGACGGGATGACAGGATTTATGGACCGTTGCCTCGCGAATGGGCTCAATACAAAGGGCTCTATCACCACGGCAATCAGACGGTCGTCTCCTATTCCGTGGGAAAGGCAGACGTGCTGGAGACTGCTGCCTGGGAAGAGACCGGCACGGGCACCGTGTTTAAGAGAATTATTCATATGGGTCGCCGGGACCAACCTTATATTCTGCAGGTCGCCCAGCACCCCGACCCACAGGCTCGGCTGCAGATGTTTGAGAAGCAACGGCAAGGTCATAGTGTGGCCGGAATCGGTTCCTTGGGGGGCGCGCAAAACACAGAACAACCGCAAGGTCTGTCATTTAATGGAGCTACCTACCTGCAGGTGCCCAGCGGAGAACGTTTTGATATGTTCTCCAAAGACTTCACAATTGCGGCATCGATTTCCACTCGCGTAGACGGTGCCATTTTTACGAAAACGCACACCAAAGCTCCCTGGGTTGATGGTGGTAAATCATTGTTTATTCGTGGCGGAAAACTGGCCTATGACATCGGGTGGGTCGGAGCGCTCAATGGAAACACGCGCGTGGCTGATGGGAAGCCACATGACGTTGCTCTGACCTTTAATGCAACGTCTGGAAAGTTGACACTCTATGTTGACGGCAAAGTCGATGCTGAGAAGGTAATGCGAGCCAAACGGATTGAAAACGCGCATGTGCTGAAAATTGGTTATTGCTCGGAAAACTTCCCCAGTAACAAAACGCACTTTGAGGGCACATTAAGTCGAGTGCGAGTGTTTCAGCGATTGGTTAATCCGGCTGAAGTGAACACGGCTCAGGGAGCGCTGCTGGACCTGGTGGTTCGTGATGGAGTGGCTCGAGATCAGTCCGCGAACAAGCTGCAGACCGAAGTCGTGACTGGAGCGTCCGTTTCCGGTGGAAGTGATGCACCGCTTCTTGCCGGAGTCAGCTCTGACCTGGACGGTTGGCATTGGATTCAGGGAGAGCAGGGAGAGTTACGACTCAAAGTGCCGGCCGGGATGCCAACGCAGTTTATCGTCTGGGTGCGTCGTGTCGATGAGCCAGACTCGGTGGCAGAACTCGCTCAGTTTATTCCTCTACCGCATGAGGACTTGAGCGAGTTAACTCACGGAGGACCTGCTCGTTTTCCGGAAAAACTGACGACCGATTTGAAACGGGGTACGGAAGAAGGAGCGTTTCAGGTCGACGTGCTGACGCACCCGGTACAAAACCCCTGGTTCGCTCAGATTCGTATGACCGGTCTGGACTTCTATCCGGATGGGGACAGTATGGTGATAAGTTGCTGGGACGGGGATGTATGGCGAGTTTCCGGCGTGTTAAGTGATGACGGTAAGCTGACCTGGCATCGCATCGCCAGTGGCCTGTTTCAACCTTTGGGAATCAAGATTGTCGATGCTCTGATTTATGTCGGTTGCCGGGATCAGATTTGTATTTTGCATGACTTGAATGGAGATGGTGAGACCGACTATTACGAGTCATTTAATAGCGATCATCAGGTCACTGATCATTTCCATGAATTTGCGATGGGGCTGCAGGTCGATGAGCAAAAGAATTTCTATTACGCGAAGTCGGCCCGGCATGCTTTACCTGCCCTGGTTCCACATCATGGAACGCTGTTGCGAGTGAGTGCCGATGGTCAGCGGACTGATGTTTTGGCGACCGGTTTTCGAGCTGCCAACGGTGTTTGCCTGAACGAAGATGGCTCGTTTATCGTGACCGATCAGGAAGGGCATTGGAATCCGAAGAATCGGATCAACTGGGTTCGCGAAGGTGGTTTCTACGGCAACATGATGGGGTATCACGATGTAACGGATGCATCAGACGAGGCAATGCAGCAGCCACTGGTCTGGATTACCAATGCGTTTGACCGTTCGCCTGCTGAATTGTTGTGGGTGCGTTCAGAAAAATGGGGACCTCTCAACGGGCGGTTGCTGAATCTTTCCTATGGGTATGGGAAGGTCTATGTCGTACCTCATGAAGAAGTGAACGGGCAGATGCAGGGCGGGATGATACAGTTTCCAATCGCACAGTTTCCGACAGGGGTGATGCGAGGGCGTTTTCACCCACAGGATGGTCAACTTTATGCCTGTGGTATGTTTGCCTGGGCGGGAAATCAGACTCAGCCAGGAGGAATGTATCGGCTGCGATACACCGGCGAAGCAGTTCATTTGCCAGTCGAGCTTAAGGCGCGTAAAGGAAGCGTTGAATTGACGTTCACCGAACCCATCGACGCGGAGACTGCGATTGAGGCAGCGAACTACAATGTAAAAACATGGAGTTTAAAGCGGACACGCAGTTACGGCTCAAAGCATTATGATGAAAAGCCCATGTCAGTTTCGAAAATTCAGGTGTCGGACGATGGGAAGCGAGTTTTGATTTTCATGCCGGACTTGAAACCTACCTGGTGTATGGAGATTAAATACGACCTTAAGGGTTCTAATGGAAGGTCGTTTAGTGGGACGATTCACAATACGATTCACTTCCTCAAATAGTGCAGTAACCGGCGAAAATTCTTAGATGATTTTTACATTGAAATCCAGATTGAGTTGGGCCCTGGGACTGCTGTTTGTCTGGGTCGCATTGGCGTCCGCTCAGGATACTCGATTGCGTCACGCGTTTTCGAGCGATGAAATCAATACGGATATCGAACGCCTGCAAGAGATTCTGCAGGCGATGCATCCTGGCCTCCATTTGTACATCAGCCCGAAGGATCTGCAGGATGCCTTTGAGGCAGCTCGGATACAGAATGGCGAGTCGCGGACACTTCGCCAGGCCTTTTTGAATCTGGCCGGAGTGCTCGATAAGGTGCGTTGTGGACATACGTTTGCGTCGGTCCCCAATGCGGCTCAGCAGGAATTGACCGATGGAGCGGTATTCTTTCCGCTGCCACTGAAGTTTCTCAACGGTCGAGCATTTGTGAATCACAAATCAGTGGAACTTCCCTGTGGCGTTGAAGTCCTGTCGATTAATGGCCTGGCATTGGAGAAACTGGTTCCTCAATTAATGCCGTTTGTGACCGGTGACGGTTTTGTCGATACCTACCGTTATGAACTGCTGAACGACAGTTTTGCGATGTCGCTGGCGATCGCCTTTCCTCAGCGAGGTCAGTTTCTGGTGGAGTACCGTACGCCGCAAGGTGATGTCACCATGAAGACTGTACAGGGGATCGGTGGGGAAGAGCTGGAAAATCGTATGAAGACAGTAGCCTTTGGACCTCCCCATCTATTGCCTTACCGCTTTCGCCTGGTTCAGCCAGACACCGTCCTGATGGCGATCGACACGTTTGATAATGATTTCGGATCGCCTCCCTTTCGGATTTACCGACAGTTCCTGTCCAAAGCATTTAAGGCGCTTGAAAAATCACCGGAAGTAAAGAACCTGATTTTGGATTTGCGTCTGAATGAGGGAGGTTATATGCGGAACGAGATGTTGTTGTATTCCTTTCTGACTGAGAAGCCGTTTCGCGAAATGCAGGAGGGAGATGCCACTCGGAATACTATCGCCTTTAAGGAGAATCTGAGCCGGTTGTACCAGACTCGCGGCATGATCAAGGGATATGAACGGCGGTTAGGACGAGAACTGGAGCCAGCTAATTCAGGATTTGAACTTTCCGAGGATTGGATTCCCCAATTGCTTCCGGACGAGCGGCGGTTTGAAGGAGACTTGTACGTTCTGATCAGTGGGCGGACGTTCTCCGCGGGTGCCGCCATTTGCAGTCGCTTACGCGAGGCTGATCGAGCTGTTTTTATCGGAGAGGAAACCGGAGGAGTGCATGGGACGTTTACGGCTGGTACGACGCTGGTATATTCTCTACCCAATACCGAAATTGAAGTCGCTGTGCCGATCCTGAAGTACAGCACACTTAAAGAAGGCTCGCCCGAAACAGGGCGGGGAGTGAAGCCGGATCACCAGGTGCGAGCTCGCCCAGAAGATATCAACTCCGGGGAAGATCGGGTGCTGCAATTCGCACTCGAATTGATCAAGCGTTTACCCCAGGACCAGTAAACCATTGCTGGTTAGTCAGAGGAAGCCCTGGTCGTAAAGTGTTTGTGTAACTCAAGAATCGTGTTAGTCACAACGGCCAGATCGCCGATCACGATGTAGTTGTCAAAGTAGTAGTCACCAGCAGGTACCCCGGCGTTGTTTCTGAGGCGAAAGACACTGTTCCATTTGGTGACCCTGGCTGCCGGAAAACGGAAGCGACCATAACCCGCATTTTCATAACCTTTGCTCGGTTGCTGAGGAGCATAGACGCCCATGGCCAGTTGAGTGTCCTTGCGAGCAATGATGACTGGATGGCGTTGTTCCCCTGGGCCGTCGGTAAGTGGTACCAGTTGCGCGCGGCTTAGGTTCACTCCCCAAAACGTATCGAACTGACTCGGCATGTATCCCGTGACAGCTTCAAACTGAGCGTAACGGTGGAACTCACCGATTGGCGTTGTGAAGGTTGCTTCGTAACGAATCACATTGGACCAGTCCAGAAAGCCCAGCGTGATCCGCTTGGTCAACAGGTGATTCGATAAAGTACGTTTGTTCTTCGCGTCGTGCCCGCTAGATTTCTGATCGGGTGCCAACCAGAATGCCATTTGAGTGGTCGTCTGCAGTTGGTTGGAAGTGTGCGTTAAATGGAGAAGTCGACTGGTGCTGGTCGGTCCAGCTCCATCACTGCGGGATCCCGCTTCAGTCGGGTTAAAGGTCTCGCCGTGGAAATCTGTTCCCAGATCAAAATTGCTCGCCGACTGCAATTGTCGGCCATGATCATGGCTATTGATGAATTCAGTCTCTTTCCAACGAATACTATCAACTGCACCGGCCAGACGGGGAGTGATCGTTAAGGTCAATGGACTGCCAAGTACATTATGGGAAATCTGTACGGGCTTGTTGAATTCGGCGGGCTTCACTGAGGTTTGGCCGGCCAGCTGACAGCAGGCAGAAAACGACAGGCAGACCGTGAGGATGAAATGACGCATGATGTAAAAAGGGAAACGGCATATGAGATGCCGATTCCCGTAAGTCTGTTTGAACGAGTTTGGAAGCCCTGTCAGTTTCAGAGTTCTTTGATCTTGATGTTCTTCCAGGATACTTCGTAAGGACCGGTTCCTTTTTTGATGCCGTGAACCTGCAGGCCGATGAAACCTTTGGAATGCGTTTTGTAGATTTCTTCGTCGACAAGTGTCTCGATGTGAACTCCGTTGATCCAGGTTTCAATCTTGGGGCCTTTCGCGACGACTCGGAAATGATTCCATTTACCGTCTTTGAAGTGTTTGTGAGGTTTGAGGCGATCCGGAGCCGTGAGCCAGCCGCGTCCGGTTGCTTCTCCATAGACGTATCCAGCTTCTGCACCATTGGCTCCACTCGCTTCTATTTCGACCTGAGGACCATTCACTCGGCCAAATTCAGCGTCACTTCCTGCGGGGACCTCTTTGGTTTGACTGCGAATCTGCACGCCACTGTTGAGTTCATTGGCGACTTTGACTTCAAACTGGAGTTCGAAATCGCCGTACAGTTTTTTTGTGCAGAGAAAACTGTTGGGGCTACCTTCATTGGTTTTGCCAGTAATCGCATCACCTTCGATGCGGTAAGTAGCGGTTCCATTTTTCTGAATCCAATTATCCAGATTTTTGCCGTTAAACAACTTGGTCCACTCTCCAGCCGAGAGAGACGTGGTAACGGCCACAGCCAGAAAGATGCTAAATGCAAATCGCTTCATGGAAAAAATTCCTGTGTAATAAAACCTGTGTCTAGTTCTGCAATTCAATCTGTTTTGAGCGTGAAATGGCTTCACGATTTCAATTATACATCAACGTATTGCTACGGGGTGATTGATATCCGCTTAAGTTGAAGCTTCGCGGCAGCTCGTGTGTTGCATAACGCTTCGCGATAAAGAACAGGATTTGCTGTTTGGTTTGCCGATAGTACGTTTATGGACTGTTATGACTATCCACAGTATTGGGATTTGGCTTTTCGCGACTCGACTCGTGAAGAAGCTGATTTCGTGGACGCCATTTCGGCAAAGTATTTGCGTGGGCGGGCGCGTCGGATCTACGAGCCAGGTTGTGGAGGTGGCAGGCTGGTGGTCGAGTTGGCTCGCCGCGGATATGACGTTACAGGAATCGATTTAAACTCGGCGGCGATTCAATATCTGCAGAAACGTCTCAAACGCAACGGTCTGAAGGCGAATGTGCATGTTGCGGATATGCGCGAGTTTATTTGCCGACCTAAAGTGGATGTCGCCATCAATACCGTCAATACATTCAGACATCTGTTGACGGAAAAGGATGCAGTACAGCACCTGCAGGCTGTCGCTCAAAGTTTGAAAAAAGGTGGGTTTTATATTCTCGGTTTTCACTTGCTTCCTCCCGATGCCGCTTTGGAAGATGACGAATCCTGGGTAGCGCGGCATGGCAATGTCGCTGTGCATATGAGGTTGGATGCGTTTGGAGCGAATCGCAGGACGAGGCTGGAAACCCTGCGGTTCAGAATGCAGGTGAAGACAAAACAGGATCGGAGTAAGTCAAAGAAGTTTACTACGGATTACCAGATGCGAATCTATACAGCCGCCCAGGTGAAGGCATTGTTTGCCAAGGTCCCCCAGTTCCAGTTGGTCGAGGTATTTGATTTCTTTTACGAAATTGACGAACCGCAACCTCTGGATGACCGGCTGGGTGATGCGGTCTTTCTGCTGCGTCGACGGTAACAGAGGGCTACTTCCACATCGTCCAGATCGTGCCGTCCCCGACGTCGTATACTTTGAGCTGAGTCAGTTCGCCCGTTTCCGCGGCAATGCGATAAGTGGCGATGGTTCCGCTCTTCTGTCCCGCGGCGATCAGGAACGTGCCCGTTGCGTCGATGGAGATACTGCGCGGGAACCAGACGGTCGGAAATGTGCCGATTCGTGAAAGAGTGCCTCGGGTATCAATACGAAAGGCTGCGATGGAATCCTGATGATCGTCTCTCTGTTCCAGATCCCTGTTGGAAACATAGACATATTTTCCATTGGGCGTGATCTTGATGTCGGCGGCAGCACTCGAGCCCGTATATCCGTCCGGTAAACTGGAGAGAGTCTGGTCTCTTGTTAACAATCCGGTGCGTGAATTGAATTTGTAACTGCTAATGCCCCCGCCGCGTTCATTCGATGTGTACGCCATGTCCAGTGTGGGGTGGAACGCGATGTGGCGCGGCTGATGGTATTGATGGTCTTCGTCGGGGCCAGTTACCCATGGTTGCTTGAGCGGAGTGAGTGTCCCGGACTTCAGATTGAGCCGGTACTGGTAAACTTTGTTGGGGCTAGTGTGAGGAACGTATACGAACTTTCCAGAACGATCGAATTCAACGCAATGTGCCGTACGCTCGGTTGTGTGATGGTCGAGGTTCTCGCCAGTCACAATTTTGTCTTTCACTCGGTAGACGTTGACTTCCCCGGTGGAATAATGAGCTGTCAGTGCGTAGTTGCCTGTTGGGTCAACTGTCAGGTAAGGAGTCCGTACATCGATTTCTGCATACGTGATTAACTCCAGTCTGCCCCGGTCCTGAATCTTCAACGAAGCGATGCCATGAACCGTGGCGCCGCTTTCATCTTTTCCCGACATGGCGGCGTAAAGATATTTGCCACATGGTGAAAAGCACATCGGCCCTGGAGAGACAGGCAACGTGGTGGTGTTGACGGCCTGCAAATCGCCCGACGTCTCGTCCAGTTCGTATGAAACGATTGTCTTGTCAACAATGGACGCCAGATACATGATCTGGGCGGCTTTGGCAGGAATTGATTGGATAGTCATTAGTATTGCGACTGTGGTTACCAGTAGTTTCATGAGACTATTTCTTTACTTGCAGTTGGTCAAACAGGCGATCGTCAAGTGTATACGACTTTAACTCAAGTGTACCTCCATTGACGTGCACCATCACGTAATGGTGGCCGCGACGAACGTTGTTTTGGAAAAACGGACGAGTGGGCGCTGGAGTTTCCAATCCGCCTCCACCTCCACCGGTAATCATATAGAACGGTGCGTCACTTTCTACGGCTTTACCTTTGCGGATACGCCAGGTTCGTTCGTAGGAATGAATGTGGCCGTTCCAAACAATATCTACGCCATATTGTTCATAAAGTGGAACCAGCTGTCTGGCTCGCAGATCCCCCTGAGTTCCTCTGTTTGTCTTCCACAGATCTCCATAATCGTTCTCGTCGGACGAGTAGGGAGGATGGTGGTGACAAACGAATTTCCACGTGGCAGTGGAGGCCGCCAATGTGGTTTTCAACCATTCGAATTGTTCACTGCCCGGCGCCACTTTCTGGTTCGTGTCAATCATGAAGAACTGACAGTTTCCATAGGTGAAGGTGTAGTAATACTCGGGCGAGGGGAGAGAAACATAGTTGTAGTAGTGGTCTGCATTTTGTTCGTGGTTTCCAAGCACTGGGTAAAACGGGACATGGTTGATCAACGGGCGCATGCCTGGAAAGAAATGTTCGAGCCAGTGGTTGTGGTCACTGCCGGTGGATACCAGATCGCCCGAGTGAAGTACGAAGCTGGGTCGCTGCTGCCAGGCCAAGTTAGCAATTTTCCCCGACACGCCAGGGTTCCCTTGGGTGTCACTGATGACGGCAAAGGCATAGGGAGTGTCGGCCTTTACCGCAGTTCGGAACGTGGCCACTTCACTTTCGTACCGCTTGCCACCGGGTGTCTCCGATTCGACTCGGTAAAAGTACTGAGTATCTGGCTTCAGGTCCCGAAGAACCACCTCGTGGATGCGATCCGGATTCACTTCGACAGAATGAAGGCACTCATTGGTTTCTCCATAGTGCACGACGGAAGTTGCCGTGGCGCTGGTATGCCACATGACAGTCATGGATGTCTGAGTGGCAAATTGGAGGTAGGGGGCGACGAGCAGTTCAAAGTATGGCTCCTGAGGATTCGCTTCTTCCTGCGAAAGCATGCGATGGTGAGCAAATTCCTGAGCAACCCATTCCGCTTTGGCAGCATGATCATAAACCTTGATTTCGCGGATCCGACCATGGTGGGGATAGCGTTCGTTACTGTCCAGATAGGCTCCCAGGCTATAGACGCCGTTTTCGGGATAATCAATATCGCCGTGCTGCTGGTCACTGCTGATTTCACGGATGCCGTTGACGTAGAGCTCAGTCGTCCGGCCATCAAAAACGGCAACCACGTGATAAAGCTTGCCAAGCTCGTAGTCAGTCTTGCTTTTGAAATAGTCCATTTTTCCGTCGCCGTCATCGGCACCGGTGGTGGCAAGCGCGAAATAGAACCTGGATTGGTCGTATCCCAGCACCCATCCCTTCTCGTAGTCCCCGTTATCCTGGATGAATCCCAGGATGCCGCCCCAGTCCTGGTGAGTATCAACGCTGAACCATGCGGATACGGTCATTTCCCGTTTGGGCAGGAAGGGGACGGCCGTCTTGAAGTCTTTCGCCAGTATGCATGAGGCATTTCGCGTTTCAAACATCATGGAATCACCACCGGAATCGGCGATGAAGCGGGGAGTGAAACTGAGCTGGCCGTTGGGGCCCAGACGGGACTCCAGGGTTTTGCCTTTGACCTGTTTGGATTGCAGGTACCAGTGCGAAATCGGGTCCGGACCTTCGTGTGCTGAAGCAACCAATTGGAGGAAAAGAACGAAGCAGCCGGTTAAACCTGATAGATGTCGCATTGTTGGAGTTTCGTGAAAGGAGAGTTTGTTACAGCTACCATCTTCTCTGAAACAGAGACAATTGCAACTGATTCAGTATCGTTCATTTCCCAGAGCGACTGGCAAACAGGCTACAATGGTTTGCGGATGTAACTGATTATCATTCACTTTCTTCTCGAGGTATGTCATGCTCGATCGACGTGGATTTTTACAGGTTGGCGCTGTTGGTCTTCCGGCAGTTTTACTGAACGACGCTGAAGTTTTTGCGAAACGGACTGGACGCAAAAAGCGGATGGCCATCGTCACGACGACCTGGTGGTACAGGTCACATGCCTGGCACATGGCGACACGTTTTCTGGTTGGTTACCCGCTCAATGGGCGATGGCACCACCCGGATATCGAAGTGGTTTCAGCGTATGTGGATCAAATCAAGGACAATGATCTCAGTCGGCGGCGTGCCCAGGAACATGGCTTTACCGTCTATCCCACAATTGCCGAAGCGTTGCGGAACGGAACCGATAAGCTGGATGTTGACTGTGTTTTACTGATTGGTGAACACGGTGACTATGAAGTGAACGAAATTGGCCAGAAACTGTATCCGCGCTACCGATTGTTTAATGGTATCACTGACGTGTTTCGCGAAGATGGTCGAAGTGTGCCTGTCTTCAACGACAAGCACTTGAGCTGGAATTTTGAGTGGGCAGCAGATATGGTCGCGCAAAGCAAAGAGCTAAAGTTTCCGTTGCTCGCCGGAAGTTCGCTGCCGGTGACCTGGAGAATGCCTTCGGTTGAATTGCCGTATGGCGCTGAAGTTGAAGAAGCGATGGTGGTGGCATATGGCCCGAAAGATATCTATGACTTCCATGCCTTGGAGACATTGCAATGCATGATGGAGCGACGAAAAGGGGGCGAGACTGGGGTGAGAAGCATTCAGGCGTTGGAAGGTCCAGCGGTCTGGCAGCATCTGGCGGAAAAGAAATGGTCCCCCAAACTGTTTGAAGCATGTCTTTCCCGCAGCCAGACATTGAGCCAGACAGACGAGTACAGTCACCGGTACCCCTCGTTCGATTTAATGAAACAGCTGGTGGAGACTCCGATTGGTTATCAGCTGGAGTACAACGACGGGACACGCGCCACCATGATGCTCATGAACGGTCTGGTTCAGGATTTTAATTTTGCTGCGAAATTGAAAGGGGAGTCCGAGCCGCTTTCAACGTGCTTTTACCTGCCCCCGAATCCCAATGTGGTCTACTCTGCAGCACTGATGAATAATGCAGAAACGATGTTTATGACGGGCAAAGCGCCCTATCCAGTCGAACGAACACTACTCACCTCGGGGATGGTGCAGACGGCCCTGCAGTCTTTGCATCTGGGACAGCGAAAACTGGAAACTCCCCATCTGAACGTGACTTACAAGGCCAGCAGGGCCAGCACGTTTTTCAGGAGTTAGGAATGTGCGGCAGGAGGGTCTGTGGCTTGCAGAGCTCCCCTCAAGCTTGTCCGGTGTGAGCTTAAGTTAGCAGGAAATAAATCGTGAAATCTCATTATGTTTGTTTCTGGATTGCACTCCTCCTGGGCAATGTTACGGTGGCGGCAGATCGGCCCAACATCGTCTGGCTTCTTTCTGAAGATAATTCTGTCCATTACCTGCAGCACTATGGTAGCCCCCACGGGCCTGCACCAGCAATTCGTCAGTTGGCGGAAGAAGGTTTGACGTACGACCATGCGTTTTCGAACAGCCCGGTCTGCTCGGTCGCTCGCACAACGCTGATGACGGGGATTCTGGGACCCCGAGCCGGTTTTCACTATCATCGCAAAATGGTACCAGCCAAGCTGCCTGCAGCAGTAGAAATGGTACCCGTCTATTTGCGACGCGCTGGGTACTACTGTACGAACAACCAGAAGCAGGATTACAACGTAGTAACTCAGAATGTATGGGATGAGTCATCACGGATGGCGACCTGGCGGAAACGTCCCGATAAATCGCAACCATTCTTTCATATGCAGAGTTTTGGGAATTCGCACGAGAGCTCGCTGCATTTCAAACGGGAGCAGATGAATCGTGAGGCGTTGAAGACAGATCCTGCTGCTGTGGAATTGGCTCCGTATTTCCCCGACACTCCCTTGTTCAGGTACACCCAGGCCTATTACCACGATCGTATGACCGTGATCGATGCGCAAATTGAAAAGGTAATCAATCAGCTCAAGGACGATGGTGTTTACGAAAATACGATTATCTTTTATTTCGGGGATCATGGAGGTGTTCTGCCTCGCAGCAAGGGGTACATCTACGAAGGAGGATTGCATGTTCCATTGGTGATACGGTTTCCGGAAAAGTACAAGCATTACTTTCCTGCTGAACGGGGAACCCGTGAACAGGGGTTTGTCTCCTTTATAGATTTCAGCCCCACGACATTACGCTTGGCAGGATTGGACGTCCCCACGTCGATGGATGGAGTGCCGTTTGCCGGCCCAGGAATGACTGCCGAGGATCTGGCCCGACGAGATGAGACTTTCGGGTACGCGGATCGTTTTGACGAGCGTTATGAGTTTGTCCGGAGTTTAAGAAAAGGGGAATATAAATACATTCGGGCTTATGAGCACTTCTATCCTGATTCCCTGCAGAATAATTACCGCTATCGCATGTTGGCATTTTCTCAGTGGCGTAAATTGTACGGTGCCGGTGAGCTGAATGAAGTCCAGGCCAGATTCTTTCAGCCTAAACCAGTTGAACTACTGTTCGACGTCGAATCTGATCCACATGAAGTCATTAATCTGGCCAGCGATCCGCAGTATAAAACGGTGCTCGAAGATCTGCGGAAAAGGTTGCGGCTGAAAATGAAGAGTATTCATGACCTCAGCCTGTTTCCGGAAAGCCAGATGATCGAATTGGCGTTGCCAAACGGCATCGCGTTCGGAGATGAACATCGTGTTGAAATCGGGGAGCTTTTGGACGTCGTGGATTTGGCCCTGCTGCCATGGCAGCAGGCGTCGAAAAAAATTCCTCGTGCACTACAGTCTGACAATCCTCGAGTTCGGTATTGGGGAGCAACCGCCTGCGCTGCGTTTTCAGATCGACTGGAACCACTTTTGCCAGAACTTAAGATGCTGCTCGAGGATAGTGACCCTCGGGTGCAGATACGAGCAGCCGAAGTGCTCGGGATGATCCGTGCCAGCGAGCCTCAACCGACGCTGTATGCTGTGCTGCGAAAGTCGGAGTCCAATGCAGTGGCGGTAGCCGCCATGAATGCGATCGTGTTTTTACGTGATCATCACGGGTATGCGTTTGACGTGGATGCGTCGATGATCAAAGCGGCAGACGAACCTTTGGTGCAGCGACGATTGGAATACCTGAACGGAGTGGAGCCGTAATCGGCGAGACCTCGTACCAAACTTTTTCTCATTTCCTTAAGGGTGAATTCAATAGGGAGTAATCACATGAAACGATTTCTGACAAGTTTAGCGATCCTGATGATGGTTGGCAGCGTTTATGGACAGGTTCCCGAAATGCCACAGAAGGAGTTTGAAAAGATGGTCAAGGAACTTTCCAACTGGGGACGTTGGGGGAAAGATGATCAGCTGGGCGTCTTAAACCTGATCACGCCTGAAAAACGTCAACAGGCGGCCAGGTTGGTGGAAGAGGGGATTTCAGTTTCCTTGGCGCATCCGGCTGCCACCGAAGTTACCGCTGACAATCCGAGTCCATACTTCCACACCATGCTTCGCCATGGAGCTACCGAAGGTATGTGGGCGGTGGACGAACTGAAGGTGTCGTATCATGGCTTCGCTCATACGCACATGGATTCACTGTGCCACCTGTTCTACAAAGGACGTATGTACAACGGTTTTTCCCGTCAGGAGGTGACTCCTCAGGGAGCTCGTAAGCTGAGTATTGATAACGTTAAACAGGGGATATTTACTCGCGGAGTACTGATTGATATTCCTGCCTTGCGAGGTGTTGATTACCTGGAACCGGGGGAAGCTATTATGCCCGAGGAACTTGTGGCTTGGGAAAACCGAACGGGGACCAAAGTGCAGCCTGGAGACGTTGTCTTTATTCGGACCGGACGCTGGGCTGCACGCGATGCGAAAGGTCCCTGGAGTGTTCAGGAGTCCGGTGCGGCTGGACTTTATGCCACCTGTGCTCGTTGGATTAAAGATCGGGATATTGCGATGCTGGGTTCGGACGCGGGTAGCGATGTCGCTCCTTCGCGTGTGGAAGGGATTACACACCCCATTCACATTTTGACTTTACATGCCATGGGGATTCACATTTTTGATTGTTGTGATCTGGAAGAGTTGCACCGTGTTACTCAAAAGTTGCAGAGGTGGGATTTTCTGATTCAAGCGGCTCCGATTCCTGTGAAAGGTGGCACTGGCTCGCCCCTGAATCCAATCGCCACTTTCTGAGCTCGTAACCTGTCTGCTCGTAACCTGTCAGTTAGTACGCGGGTGACGATCCAACCAACTTAAGTTCTTTATTAAGAAGAGTATTACGAATGAATAATCAAGCAGTTCTCAGCATACTTGCGGTGCTCACCTGCTTTTCCTTCTCCACGAAAACCTCGTTGGCCGAGCGGCCTAATGTGATTGTGATCATGACGGATGATCAGGGAGTAGGGGATTTTGGGTTTGCTGGTAACCATCTGGTGGATACTCCCAACCTGGAAGCGTTGTATCAAGGGGGGACTCATCTGGAAACGTTCTACGTGAGTCCTGTTTGCTCGCCCACGCGAGCTTGTCTGATGACCGGGCGATATAACTACCGAACCCGATGTATCGACACTTACCTGGGGCGCAGCATGATGGATCCCTCAGAAATTACCATGGCGGAAGTTCTGGGGGGAGCTGGTTACCGGACAGGTATCTTTGGAAAGTGGCATTTGGGAGATAATTATCCGCTGCGAGCGGTAGATCAAGGGTTTGAGGAATCACTTATCCACAAAGGGGGTGGTTTGGCACAACCGTCCGAGCCTCGCGAAAACGGCCGGCGTTATACCGACCCGATTTTGTTTCACAATGGCAAACAGATCCAAACTAAAGGGTATTGCACGGATGTCTATTTCGATGCCGCGATTGATTTTGTGAAGAAAGCGCATGGGGCAAATGATAACTTCTTCGTTTACATCCCAACGAATGCTCCGCACGGACCCTTTCATGACGTTCCCCAGCAGCTGTACGAGTATTACAAGCAAAAGAATTTCGCGACCATTATGGCCAGGCAACTTAAAGCAGGTGCTCAGCAGGCAGAGAATGACAAGCTTGCCCGTATTTTTGCCATGGTTACCAATGTGGATCAGAATATTGGCCGTCTGGTCCAAACACTCAAAGACCTGAACCAGTTGGACAATACGATAGTGATCTATCTGAATGATAATGGTCCCAATAGTGCTCGCTACGTGAACCAGCACCGTGGTATGAAGTCCAATGTGTTGGAGGGAGGCATTCGTTCTCCGTTGGTTGTGCATTGGCCAGCTCGGCTTAAGGCAGGCGGAGTGAGCTCTCAGGTAGGAGCTCATATCGATCTGTTGCCAACCATTGCCGATGCATGTGGAGTGAAATTGGAAAGGGGGCACCATGTGGATGGGATCAGTCTGCTTCCAGCGTTAACTGGAAAGAAAGTGAAACCCGTTAAGCGTACTTTGGTCATTCAGTCGCACCGTGGAAATCAACCAACACTGTATCACAATTTTATGATCCGCCAGGGAGAGTTTAAATTGGTGCATCCATCCGGCTTCGGGAAAGAGGCTTTTGCTGGAGCACCAAAATTTGAGCTGTACAACGTGGTTGCCGATCCCGGAGAGAGGGAAAACCTGATTGATCGGTACCCCAGGATTGCCGAGCGACTTCAGCAGCGTTATGTCGCCTGGTTTGAAGATGTCTCCTCTACTCGAAAAGATAATTACGCTCCGCCCCGGATTGTTTTGGGGAGCGAGTATGATCCGATTGGAATCCTGACTCGACAGGATTGGCGTGATGGCACCTGGGCCGCCAATGGCAATGGATATTGGTTGGTGAACGTGGAATCTGCCGGAGCTTATGACGTCAGTATCGTCTACAACGCATCGAAGCGGGACGAGTCCGTGCGGTTGGAATTTGGAAAAGCGGTTCTCGAAGTGGACTCTGCAGCGGGTGCGGATCAGGTTGTCTTTCAGGGAGTTCAACTGGTTCCTGGACCACAAAAGGTTCAGGCAACGCTCGTCGACGGTGAGCAAAGTCGTGGCCCCTACCAGATCATTGTAAGCAGGGCAAAGTAGATGGCTTATATACGGCAAGTTGATGAACGGGACGCAGACGGGACACTTGCCCGGGTTTATGACGCCGCTCGGGGCCGAGCTGATCGTGTGGCGAATATTATTCGTTTGATGAGCCTGGATCCGGTCTCATTGGAAGGCTCCATGCAGTTTTACGTCAAGTTGATGAAGACCAACAATGCGCTCTCGTCAGCCTGCAAGGAACTGCTGGCAGCGGTCGTCAGTTGTACAAATGATTGTTATTACTGAACGCTGTCGCATGCCCGTGATTTCGGTCAGGAGTCACAAAACGAAGAAGCAGCGGAGCAAATTGTTTATGACTACCGTCTGGCTGCGCTGGAGCCGGATGCGATGGCACTTTGCGATTACGCCATACGGTTGACCGTACGTCCTCACGAGGTGAATGAAAGTGATTTGGATACGCTGCGGCAGGCAGGTTTTTCTGACGAGCAGATTACCATCGCAGTTCAGGTGATAGGTTACTTTAACTACATCAACCGCGTAGCAGATGGATTGGGAGTCGATCTGGAAGAGGATATGACGGTGCCAGTCGAGCAGTGGTTGGAACGCAAGGCGAACTTTCATTAATTGTTCGCAGTGGTGATGGGACTTTTTTACAATGCAGTGCAACGGATTTTTTTTGTGATAAGGGGGGGGGAACGATGAATGATTCCACGAGACGCAATTTTTTAACCCGGCAGGCACCTTTAGCTACCGTCGCCGCCACTACGTTAGCTGCCGTGCATACGCAGGCCGAAGAATCCAAAGCCAAACTGGTTTTGGGGATTGTCGGATGCGGCGGGATCATGAGTTTACATGTTCAGGGGTTAGTGAACCGGCATGATGATGTGGAAATTGCCTGGCTTTGTGACGTCGATGATGGGCAAACGGAGCGAATGAGCCGGTTTATTCGTTCTGAATTTCAACCTAAAGCCCCCAAACGGACTCGGCGCTACGAAGATGTTATTCAGGATAAAAACGTCGATGCTATCGTGATTGCCACGCCTCATCACTGGCATGCTCCGATTGCACTGGCCGCCATGCGTGAAGGAAAACACGTCTATATCGAAAAGCCAATTTCTCACGTATACAACGAAGGTCATGCCATCATTAAGGCAGCTGAACAGTCTGGTTGCGTCGTTCAACAGGGAAGTCAGATGCGCAACAGTCCTGTGACTGCCAAGGCAGCCAAACTGTTGGAGGAAGGGATCATCGGTGAGGTCAAAGTGGCTCGAGCCTGGACCGCGGAAACTCGCAGTGTTGCCAAACCAGTGGCTAACACTGCCACTCCGGCTGGTGTGGATTATGATCGCTGGCTGGGACCTGCACCGAAACGGGATTTTAATCGACAGCGATTCCACAGTACGTGGAGGATGTTCCAGGATTACGGAAATGGAGAAATTGGGGATGACGGGATTCACGACCTTGATATGGCTGCCTGGGGGTTGGGGGTAGATAGCCTGCCTAAACAGATCACCGCTCGCGGTAGCCGGATGATGCTGCACGGCCATGCCAGTGAGTATCCGGACAATATGAATGTGGCATACGAGTATGAAGATGGTCGCTTGCTGATCTATGAAAATTACCCGTTTACCGCCTACGGTTTGCATGGGTTTGACAATGGCAATGTGTTTTACGGTACGGAAGGCTATATGATTTTTTCACGCCGTGGAGCATTCAGCGTCTTTCTGGGACCAAAGAATAAACCTGGTCCTACCGAAGGACAGGAAATCCGAGGTTCGCGCGGGTACGCAGAACATATGCACGAGTTCCTGACGGCCATTCGTACTGGTTCCGCTACCAAAGCCAATGCGCAAACTGCACACTATAGCTGCGCGTTGGTACATCTGGGTGAAATTGCTTATCGCACGCAGGGACAACTGGACTTCGATCCCGTCAAAGAGCAATTCGTCAATAATGATGAAGCCAATGCTCTGCTGACAAAACAGTATCGTCAGCCCTACACGCTGGGATAAAGGACTTTCCAATATGATTTCCGGCGATGTGCCTCAGGCGGAGGCCAGTGGATCAGGATTTCCATACATCTGTAACTTGAATGCAGTTCCCACCAACTTGCCAATGATTGAGTCTTTGCTGCAGTTGGAATCAGATCGGGATGAACTGTTGGACTTGTGCAGGGAACATGGAGCGATTCTGTTTCAAAACACGGGTGCCGAGTCCGCTGAGGACTTTGATGCCATGATTCGAGCATTTCGCCTGCCCAACTTCCCCTACGAACATTCACTTTCCAATGCGGTGCGAGTGGTCAGGACGGAACGAGTGTTTACGGCCAATGAAGCACCTTCGGATGCTCGTATTTTCCTGCATCATGAAATGGCTCAGACTCCGATTTTCCCCAGTCGCCTGTTTTTCTTTTGCCAAACGCCAGCGACGACTGGAGGGGCGACTCCGATCTGTCGTTCCGATACGTTGCTTTTACGTCTGGAAAAGGAGGCTCCACAATTCGTTGCTGACTGTGCCGAAAGAGGGTTACGGTACACGCATACTATGCCTGGTGACGATGACGCTCGTAGCGGGATGGGACGGAGTTGGCGAAGTACGTTTCGCGCTGCTAGCCGGGAAGATTGTGAAGATAATATGGCTCGTTTGGGCTATACCGGTATCTGGAATGCTGATGGTAGCCTGACTGCCACAACGCCAGTGCTGTCGGGCGTAAAACAGTTGGAGGATGGACGCCGAGTTTTCTTTAATCAGCTGATTGCCGCATACTCCGGCTTCGCCAATCAGGATGCGTCGCCCGATGATGCTATCACTTTTGGTGACGGAACTAAACTGCCCTACGATCAGGTCATGCTTGCCTGTGAATTGGCCGATCAGTTGAGTTACGACATTCAGTGGCAGACAGGACAGATGGCATTGGTGGACAATCTGGTCGTCATGCATGGTAGACGGGGATTTACCGGCCCACGTAGTATTTTGGCGTCATTGGTTGCCTAGCAGGAATTGGTGGATATAAAGGCGAAAGTCAGGAGCGATGGATAACGAACTCAACACGACAGAACCGTTGAAGTGGTACCAGGGGATTACGCGCTATCAGTGGATCGTACTGGTGATTGCCTCGCTGGGTTGGGTTTTCGACGTCTTCGAAGGGCAGATCTTTGTGGCCAGCATGAATGAGGCGATGCCTTCGCTGGTATCTACTGCGGATGCCGCCAGAATCCCTACGTATAACAACATCGCGTTGGCTGCCTTTCTACTGGGCGGAGCGGTCGGCGGAGTTTTCTTTGGCATGTTGAGTGATCGTATTGGTCGCACCAAAACGATGTCGATCACGATCCTGCTTTATTCACTGTTTACATGCGTTTCTGCCTTTTCGCAGGAGTGGTGGCATATGGCAGCCTTTCGTTTTCTGGTGGCCATGGGCGTCGGCGGTGAGTGGGCAATTGCCAGTGCAATGGTCAATGAAGTGTTTCCCCGGCGGGCGCGAGCGCACGTCGGCGGGTTGTTTCACGCTTCCAGCGTCTTCGGGACCTATCTGGCGGTCATGGCTGGGATTTTCCTGATCGGGAACGAATCCATTCAGCAATGGGCCGAAGGACTTGACGTTCAATTTGTAGAGAAGTCAACCATCCCCTGGCGACTAGGATTTGTGCTGGGAGTTATTCCTGCTTTGCTGATTATCTGGATTCGCTTGAGTTTGAAGGAGCCAGAGAGCTGGCAACAGGCGCGGGAAAAGGCGGGAGCAAGCGAAGGCCAGGCTCTGGGGAAGATCGGAGATCTGTTTAATGACCAGTTTCTCAGGAGAACCGTCGTCGGTGTTAGTCTGGCTGCGATAGGTATGGCTACGTTTTGGGGAGTTCATATTTACGGCAAGAATGTTATGAAGAATGCGGCGTTTGATGAATTAACAGCAGTGGCTGCCGAGCAGCAGATCACTCCTGATGATCAGTCAGGAGAGATAGAGAGTGTTGAGGTTGATAAGAATGAATTGAAATTCTATGAGATGATGGGAATGCTGAGTGCCACGACCGGAGCCGGCCTGGGGCTGCTCATGTTTGGGCCTCTTTGCCAGCGGTTTGGTCGGCGTCCAGCCTTTGCGTTTTATCATGTCGTGGCGGCCGGGATTTCGCTGCTCGTATTTCTGGGGAGTTTTTCAACCACGCTGCTGTACCCTTTATTGATCGTGTTTGGTTTTTTCACGGTGGGGATGCATGCTGGCTACGCAATTTACTTCCCGGAATTATTTCCCACGCGAATACGCGGCACTGGTACTGGCTTCTGTTTTAATGCGGGACGTATTCTGGCTGCCCCGATGTTGATTCTTACGGGAACCATGCAAAGCAAATGGGCTCTGACAGAGGTCGAAGTCGGAGCAGTATTATCCGTACTGTTTTTGTTGGCATTGGTAGTACTTGCGTTTGCTCCGGAAACCAAAGATGCTGCCGAGGGGGAATTGGCATGATAGAAATACTGAAAATAGCCGTCGTTTTGCTAGGGGCCTGCCCTTTGCTTGCAGCAGGACCTGTTGTTGAGGTTGATTCGCGGATTTATAAGGCCGGTGCCGATGGGGTTACCCCGCTAGCTTCCAGCATCGCTAGCCGACTAAGTTATGTGTATCGAGCAACAGAGGATAATTATAAGTTCTGCCATCACCCGGCGCTCATTCAATTTCGGAACCGCCTTTTCTGTGTCTGGTCCCATGGTAAGGTCGGGGAAGATGAACCAGGACAGCGTCTGGCGATTTCGACAAGCAAAAATGGTCGGCAGTGGACCGGGGTGCGCGGAGTGTTTGCAGAGAATCAGATACCGGGTGCGGAAAACCATGTATTCGTTGCTGCCGGATTCCTGGTCTGGCAGGAAAAACTGACACTCTTCTTCACCATGACACCCGGTAAGAATTTTCATCCGGACACAGCACTTTATCACACTCAGTCCGATGACGGACATCATTGGTCGAACCCAACTCGAATCACCGATGGTTTCTTTATCAATCCACCTCTGCTGCTTCGTGGAGGTCGTCTGTTGATGGGAGGCGAATATGTCTCGGAAGAGGACCGCGAAACGAAACGTGCCAAGCTGATTTATCACGAGGGGCAGTCGTTGAGTTCGGGATGGTCCATTGCGAAGTTGACCGAAGGCGATATTACCCGGATTGGTTATGCTGAGCCGAACTTCATGGAACGGAAGCATGATGTCGTTGGCTTCTTCAGAAACTATACGGGGCAACTGCTTGTTTCTCGCAGTATGGATTCGGGGCAGAGTTGGGAGCCTTTCACAGATTCTGGAATCCCGGACAGTACGGCTCGCTTTGCCGTCGGGAGTTTACCAGGTGGTCAGAAGTATCTCGTGGGAAATACGCTGCATAAGAAATTCGATCGACGTGCTTTGGTGCTTTCCGTTAGTGATGATCGGGGCGAGTCGATGACTCGTTGTTTTATTGTTCGAAATGAGCCGACGACGAAACGATTTGAAGGGCAGCATAAATTGGATGGCTGGCAGTATCCTCACGGCTATGTGTGGAAGAATAAATTGCTCATCGTGCACAGTGTGAATAAAGAAGATGTTGCTGTGTCGGCCCTTCGATTGCAGGACTTGAAGGCACCAAACGGGAAATACGGGAAGACGGTATATACGGGAATAAAGGAATAGTAGATTTGATGAGTGAGGATGCAGTCAGATTCGGAGTGGTAGGGTTTGGGGCATGGGGAAACTGCCATGCTGACGCTATTACTGCCACCGCAGGAGCGGAAGTTTATGGGATTGCTGCCAAATCGGAGGCGACGTGCGATTCAGCACGTTCCAGGTATCCCGACGCATTGGTCACGCAGGATTATCGTGAACTGATTGCATTGGACGAGATCGATGTGGTGGATGTCGTGGTACCCAGCTTCTTGCATCGTCAGGTTGCAGTGGCTGCTTTGGAAGCCGGAAAACATGTCCTGCTGGAAAAGCCGATGGCCATCACGCTGGAGGATTGTAATGCGATCGTTGACGCAGCTCGCGCTAACGGCAGATTACTGAGTGTCGGACACGAACTGCGATTGTCCTCACTCTGGAAGAAAGTCAAAGACCTGATCGACGAAGGGTTTATCGGAGATCCACAGTATTGCCTGGTGGAGTTGTCGAGAAAGCCGTACCGTCATGGTGCCGATGGCTGGCGATTTGATATCGAACGAGTAGGGAATTGGATCCTGGAAGAACCAATTCACTTTTTTGATCTCGCTCGATGGTACTTGCAGAAGGCTGGCGATCCCACGACGGTATTTGCCAGAGCGAATTCGCGTCAGGAGGGTCATCTGGAATTGCAGGATAACTTCAGTGCCTTGATGAACTTCGAAAGTGGGGCCTACGCCGTGATTACTCAAACGTTGAGTGCTTTCGAACATCACCAGACTGCGAAAGTGTCAGGAACCGAAGGAGCGATTTGGGCGAGTTGGAGTGGTGCGCAGGATCGAACCCTGCACCCGACGTTCGCTCTGAAAGCCTATAACACTCAGCAGGACGAAGTACTGGATTTGACACCGGATCGTATCACCGGCGAAGTATTTGAACTTCGTGATCAAATGGCAATGATGTGCCAGGCGGTACGCCAGGATGGTGCGTTGCATGCTGCCGGAGAAGACGGGCGATGGTCGGTAGCGATGTGTATCGCCGCGCAGCAGTCGGTGGACACGGGAAAAGTCGCCCAGATTGAAAAGACATGATCCGGTGGGCCAGGTGGGCGGCGTTTTTCACGTTTAGCAAGCGAGGACTCGCTAAAACGCGGGCTGTGATTGCTAACGCCCATCAACGGTTCACCGCGTCGTCGTGGTAAAATATCCATGGAATTAGAAACATAAAGTAGAAAGAACGTCATGCAAACCACTCGTATCACGCAACAGGATTTAGCTGGCAGTGTTGTCTCCGTTCCTCCTGTGGCTCGTAATGCAGATCTGAGTCTCAACGAAGGTGAAAATCGTAAGATTGTGGAACATTTGGAAGCAGGAGGTGTCTCGACGCTGCTCTATGGTGGCAATGCTTTGCTGTATCATGTTGCTCCCAGCCAGTACGGCGAGTTGCTTGCCATGCTCGAAGAGATCGTTTCTGCTGATTCGTTGGTGATTCCATCTGTCGGATCTTCTTATGGAATGATGATGGATCAGGCCAAAGTTATCTGTCAGTCAGCGTTTCCCACGGCTATGGTGTTACCGCAACCAAATGTGGTGACGTATGAAGGGGTGGAGCGAGCGATTGGTGATTTTGTGCAGGCAGCTGGGAAGCCGGCCGTCGTCTACATTAAACAGCTCGGGTATATCGAAGTTGAGCATGTCAAACGTCTGGTGGAGGACGGATCCGTTTCGTGGATTAAATACGCTATTGTTCGAGATGATCCGGCTGAGGACGAATACCTTCGGCGTTTGAAGGATGCCGTCGGCACGGAAATGATTGTCAGCGGAATTGGAGAACAACCCGCGTTGCCCCATATGCAAAAATACGGCGTGACTGCGTTTACATCTGGTTGCGTTTGTATTGCACCGGCGTTGTCGATGCACATGCTGCGATTGATTCAATCAGGGGATTTTGATGCTGCAGATCAGGTGCGTGAAATATTTAAGCCGCTGGAAGATTTGCGTAATGGAATCAACCCGGTTCGTGTCCTGCATTCGGCTGTGGCGGGTGCGGGAGTTGCCGAGACTGGGCCACTGCTGCCCATGATGTCACCTGTCGACGAGGCTCAGGCAGAGGAGATTGCTCGGGTTGCCAGTACGCTATTGGAAGCGGAGATGAAATTCCGGGAGGAATCTACTGCTGGTTAGTTTCGCATCCTGGGGGTGCTGTAACGGTGCGCGTTATGAGCTGTGTGCATGTCGGGCAGCGTATAAATCGAGAAACGGAAAGTACCGATCATGATGTTTCGCTCTGGTTATATCTCTCTGCTGCTTTTCCTGGCAGTTACTTTGGCTCAGGCTCAGGAAGTCACCATGGTTGTGAACGAGACGGCAGGTTTGCACCGTAGTAATTTTCCTGCTGGTACTATTTTTCAATGGCCCGAAGCTGTGCCGCGCAGTACTCAGTTTAAGTTGCTGCATGGTGATCGAGTTCTGCCCGCTCAATTTTTACCTGCAGAGTCAGGTGAACATATTCGCCGATTCCAGGTTGATTTTCGTGTTACACTTCCCCCTTATGCTTCCCGGGAATTCAAAGTGCAGCGACTGGAGACGGGGGAAACAAGTCCGGAGATTCGTGGGTTCCGATTGCAACGCAGTCGTGATGGTATCACCCTGACGAACCGGCCTTATCTGCATTGGAAATTGGATACGCATCTTCAGGGGATCCTGCAGGAGTTCCAGTTTGAAGAATATGATTTTTGGGACCCTTCAGCCAGCAGACTTGTCTTGAAACTCAACAGCGGTGATGAAGTCGAGGTGACCGGGAACAGTAAGGTAGAACTAAAGGTTCTTAAAGAAGGCCCCTGGTCGACCCGGCTTGGCTATTCAGTTCAGGCAAGCCAGCTGGGACTTAATAAGGTGCATAGCAATGTGACACTTTCTTTTGATGTGTCACGAAGCTGGGTGCAGGTCGATTGGCAGGTCTATGACCCGGGTCGGGAAGTGAAAGCGTTGGCAGTCCCAATGAAACTGAAGTTGGATGCTCCTACGAGACAAGCTCCGACGTTGATCGATTTTGGAACAACGACGCAGCTTTACTCCAGACTGGCAGGGAACGAATCAGCGGAACTGAGGAGCCACTATTTCAAAATACCCAAGGAAGGGAAATATACCTGGGAAGTTCGTCAGGGAGCGGGTAAGCAATGGAAGCAGCTGGCCGTGGGAGCTCAGCAACCCGGGGATCGTTTTCATGCAGAAGGCTGGGCGCATGTGATGGATTCGAAGAAGTGTCTTGCGCTGGCAGTTGATAAATTCGGACATGACGCGAATGACGTAATCCGTCTTTCCGCTGATGGAGCGGTTTATCTGCAACGTACTCCGGTTGCACGTGAACATCTGGGGGCAAGCAAGTACATACATCTGAGGTATTGGTTGCATTTCGTATTTAATCCGCAGGAAGTAAGTGCAGCGACAAGCCCTCAGTCAATGAAAGCTCCGCTTGCGATTCATCTTAAATGATGATTACAAAAAGCGATTCAGTGATAGAATGAGTTTATGCTTCATCGAATTCTGATATTAACCGCCACGCTGCTGGTTTCCGTCGTTTCTGCCGCCGAACCGGACTTGAAGACCTTTCGTTCCAGAGTGGAACCTGTTCTGAAACAGTATTGTTATGACTGTCATGGTCCGGAGGGGGAAGCCAGTCCCCGCATGACATTGTTAGATCCGGATCTCTACAGTGGTGTGGATGGGGAGACCTGGCACGATGCCTTGAATCGAATCAACCAGGGAAAAATGCCTCCTGCTGACGCAGAAGCCCTGCCGGAAGCGGAGAGGCAGATCGTGGTGGATTGGCTTACCACTGAAATTTCCGGCGCGACGGAAGCGAAGCGGAGTACGGGTGGGAAAGTGGTTTTTCGTCGGCTGACGAACTACGAATACAACAATACCTTGCGGGATTTGCTGGGAATCGAGTTTGATTATGCCGAAAATCTGCCGCCGGAATCGAAGTCGGTCGACGGGTTTTTAAACAATGGTCAGGTGCTGGGGATCTCTCCTTTGCAAATGGAATACTATCTGGCGGCCGCCAGGTTGGCGCTGAACAAGGCGATAGTGACTGGGGATCAACCAGAAGTGTTTTCGCAGGTTGTACAAAAAAGTATCCAAGGTGCCAGGGATAATAGTGTCAACGGGGAAATGCTCGACGGACGACAGCAATTCATCGCGGGAATTACCAGGTTTCCTCGAGCCGGAAAAATACGGGTTACCGTTCAGGCATACTCGGTGATTCCGGATGGTAAGCCAGTACCGGAGATGGAGGTTAATATCGGGATTCGTAGTGATACGTTGTCACCGAGTGGCCGGCTGGCGGTGACCGAAGTCGTGGGATCGGAAGCAGAGCCGGAAACGCTGGTCTTTGAAGGAAGGATAGAATCATTCCCTCTACCGGGTAAAAATCCCAAGTATCCTGGAATTCAGATTCGTTTGAAAAACCTGACCGCGTTGCCTGAACCGGTGCCGAAAAAAGGGGAGCCCCGGCCTCCATCCACAGAACCGAATATCTACATAAAGAGCGTCACCTTTGAGGGACCGATTTATGACAATTGGCCTCCACAGCACCATATCAATATTCTGCCGCAGGAAGGTGTCGAAGAAGCGGGCTACGTAGAGCGGGTGGTGAGTGAGTTCATGCGACGAGCGTTTCGGCGTCCCGTGACAAAAACCGAGGTTGCCAAAATTGTCGACTTTCATAACTCCATCGCACGGGAGAGTGAGTCGTTTGAAGACGCCATTCGGGAAACACTGGCATTAGTTTTGATTTCTCCCGAATTCCTTTTTCTTGCTGAGCCGATTGAGCCTGGCAAGCCGGGTAAGCCTGGTGGGCTTGGTAGGAAAGTTCAGTCTCTGACCGAGCATGAATTGGCAACGCGTTTGTCCTACTTCCTCTGGAGCTCCATGCCAGATCAGCAGCTCTTTGATTTGGCGGATAAAAAGAAGCTGTCTAAACCGGCAGAGTTGGAATTGCAGGTTGAAAGAATGTTGGAGGATGAGCGGAGCTGGCAGTTCGTGCGCAACTTTACGTCCCAGTGGCTTGATCTGTCAGGACTTCATCGGATCGCCATTAACCCTCAGTACTACAAAGACTTTGATGAACGGCTCAAGAGCCAGATGGCTGAAGAGACCGTGAGGTTTGTGGGTGAAGTCTTGTATCACGATTTGAGCGTATTGAATTTGTTGCGAAGTGATTTCGTGGTAATCAATCAGTCATTGGCGCGGCACTATGGATTACCGGATCCAGGAAGTAGCCAGTTTGTGCGGGTACAACTTCAGGGACATGAGAATCGTGGCGGTCTCATGACCCAAGGGAGCTTTCTGCTTATCAATTCCAACGGAGAAGATTCCCATCCGATCAAGCGCGCGGTGTGGATTTTGGATCGGTTGCTGGATGACCCGCCAGCACCACCACCTCCAGATGTCCCTGCACTGGAATCGGAAAAAGAAGATTTGGCGTCGCTGACGATCAAAAGGCAATTGGAACTTCATCGGGAAAAGGCGAGTTGCAATAGTTGTCACCGACAGATTGACCCTTGGGGAATTCCATTTGAAAACTACGATGCCATTGGACGCTGGCGAGAAACCGGATTGCGGTTAGTGCGTGGCCAGGCTGTTCAGGCGGAGCTGGATTCTCACGCAAAACTTCCTACTGGTGCTGAGGTAGATGGAGTTGTTGATTTCCAGAAGTACATGATCGAACATGAGTCTGAACGGTTCGCTCGTGCACTGGTGAAGAAACTAACAACCTACGCACTCGGGAGGACGCTCGAGTTTACCGATGAAGCAGAAGTTTCCGAACTGACGACACAGTTTATCAACAACCAGTACAATTTGAAAAAACTGATGATTGCAATTGTGCAGTCCTCGTTATTTCAATCAAAATAATAAGAGCATTATCTGGCGGGCCTCATTGTGCAGAGAAAGACCTATGAATAAATCGTGGCATTTGAATCGACGAACATTCCTGCAAGGTTCCGGCGTGGCGCTCGCTTTGCCGTGGATGGAATGTATGTCGCAGGCTGCGCCTGCGAAGTCGGCACCCAAACGGCTGGCTTCGATCTATTTTCCTTTTGGTGTCAGTTTGCCTGGTTCAAAGTCGGAATATGCTCAGTGGAACTGGTTTCCCGAAGTGACAGGAGAAACCTTCCGGTTTCGAAAATCGCTGGAGTCACTTGAGCCACTGCGTGAGCAGGTGACCGTTTTGGGTAGCCTGTCTCATCCGGCGGGCCGAAAAATGGGAGGGCATGATACCGGTGATATTTTCCTCACGGGCGCCAGTTTCCGAGGGGCAGATTATCGTAACGGCATTTCGTTGGATCAATATATTGCGAATCATGTAGGAGAAGAAACTCGGTTTGGTTCACTGGTTATGTCAAGTGATGGTGGCGTCGGCGAACCAACTCGGGCAACCACACTTTCTTTCACCGCTCAGGGAAGACCTGTCCCCGCGTTATCCAGTCCTCGGCAGATTATTGATCGTCTATTTGGAACAGGAGATGCGTCAAGTCAGGCTCAGCGACGATTGCTAAAGAATACCGGCTCCATGCTTGATCTGGTTCTGGAAAACAGCAGATCCATGAAGAATCGGCTGGGCCGACAGGATCAGCGTAAACTGGATGACTACCTGGCAAGCGTACGAGAAATTGAACAACGTGTTAAACGCTCGACGGCTTGGCTTGATATTCCAAAACCGGAAATGGCGGAAGAAGTTGCAAATCTGGCGGTCGATCAAAGCTTGCCGGTGGAATATATGCAGGCAATGTATGATCTGATTTTTCTTGCTTTCCAGACAGATTCAACTCGCGTGGCGACCTACATGTTAGGGCAGGTGGCCGGAGCGACCACCATTGCTAATGCATTTCCAGCTTGTCTTGGCTTGCAAGGGAATTGGCACGGCCTGGCACACGGAGCTGGTAAGGGGGATGGTGCCGAGAAACTGGGACGTTTCGATCAACTGCTAACAAGTCAGCTAAGCCGATTCATTCAGCGACTGAGTGAAACGCAGGAGTACGATGGGACGTTATTGGATAACACGCTGGTCTTCTACGGTAGCAGCAACAGTAAAACACATAACAATTCCAACTACCCACTGATTCTCGCAGGTGGCAGGTCGCTGGGCATGAAGCACAATCAATTCCTCACGCCCGGATCGCATGTGCCGTTAAGCAACTTGTTTGTTACTCTGCTTGATGCGATGGATATTCCTCACGACGGGTTTGCTGATAGTACCGGCGAGTTGTCTGAGGTTCGAGTTTAATCGTGGTATTGCTCGTGAAGGCTGTTTAGGAAAATGCTTTCCGCAACAGGTTCAGACTCTTGGGGATGGCCGTTTCGTGAGCTTCCTGGCCTTCGAATTCCAGCGAAATATATCCTTGGTAGTTAGCCTCGCGTAATATTCGAGCGACTCGATGGTAGTCGATGTCGAGTGTATACCAGGTGCCACCCCCGTAGTACGTCTTTGCTTGTACATAGACGGTTTGGGGGGCCATCATTTCAAATTGTTCGTACTGCCGTTCAAAGAAATTGCCCGTATCGGCGGTCACTTGCAGCCAGGGGGAATCAATGGCGTCGACAATCTTCAGAACGCCTTCAGCGGTTCGGCCCAGCCCCCAGTGGTTTTCCAATCCTAGCGTCACACCGCACTCTTCGGCTTTGGGTAGACATTTTTCCAGGCTGTCGATGACCCATTTGAATCCATCGTCGTCCGTGTAACCTTCCAGACGAGGTTCAATGCCCTTGGCTTTCATTAAATCGTCAAAGCTTTTGATGGTCCCCCACCGCCCGGTGTTGACGCGAATAGTGGGGATCCCCAGCTTGTAGGCCAGTTCGATGCACTTGAGTGTGTGGTCGATGTTACGCTGACGATAATCTGCGTCCGGAGAGACAAAGCCCTGGTGGGTAGAGAATCCGCAGAGGTCCAGGCCATTGACAAAAGCGCGCTGCTTCAGCATCTGCAGGTAAGCATTGTCTTCGCGAGTCATTTGTACGTGAAGAATTTCAACGGCATCGAATCCCGCTTCTGCCGCCAGGTCAATACAGTCTTCAATTGGAAGTTTGGTGTCTTTTCGGTAACGCCAGTACGAGTAGGTGCTGACGGCGATTGGGTTGGGCTTTGCCTTTTCCTTTCCTTTAGCAGCCAGAACTTGTGATGGAAAAGTACCTAGTGTGGTGGCTGCGGTGGTTGCAAGTGATGTCTGCAAGAATGTTCGACGGTCAATACTCATGATGGTCGTCCTTGGGCTGAATAGGTAAAGGAGAGAAGAAAAAATGGTACCCTGGAATGATGTAGGAGTTGTGTCACGCATCGTAACACGTTAGAAAAGCAGTGCAACTAGATGACGGAATGCGGAGAGAAAAATGGGTGCAAAAAATGTATTGGGAACTGACCTGGAAACCTGTTCCTTAAATCCACGAACCGGATTTTATCGTGACGGATGTTGTAATACAGGTGCAGATGATCTGGGATTGCATTTGGTTTGTATTGAAGCCACCGTGGAGTTTCTCGAATTTTCCCGAGCTGTCGGTAATGATCTCTCGACACCTGTTCCCGCTTGGGGATTTCCCGGTCTGAATCCTGGCGACCGATGGTGCCTTTGTGTGGAACGTTGGAAAGAGGCGTTGTATCACAATGCAGCGCCACAAGTGAATTTGGAGGCAACTCACATTTCGACACTTGAGTTTGTCGACCTGGAGCAACTTCAGGACTACGCAGTTAGTGAGGAAGAGTGATAGCTGTTCTGAGGTCTCAGTAGCTCCTTGTCCATTGCCCCGATGTGCTTCGTTGGAACAGGGGAACTGAGTGGATTCGTCGGGTCGAGTTGGCAGGGATTGTGTTTCGCATGCTCAGGTTTTGTAAACTAAGAAGACACTGATTGAGACTGTTTAGTAAGAGTAAAGTGATGCTTGAATTAGTGCTGTTCATGGTTGCCGGGCAGGGCAGCCCCGACGGAGTTTTTCTCGTCATCGGCGTGGCGGCGCCTCTGATTATTACTTTGGTCTCACTATATGCGTATGCCAGAGGGACTAAGCGGAAACGTCTGATCGAGGATACGCCTACTTCCAAAGTGAAGGGGGTGTTCATTGGTCTCAACGAGGTCAAGGGAAAAGCGGATCTGATTATCAACATGAACTCCTATCTGAGTGAATTGTTGTGTTGTTTTTATGCGTATTCCATCCAAGAGCATTACACGCGCACGCGCAGGGTCAGGGATAAGGATGGAAATTGGCGAACGGAGACCTACTCCGGTTGGGAGACAGTCGCCTCGGGAAGTAATCGGGTTCCCTTTGATCTGGAGGATGAGACGGGAGATGTCCGCGTGATTCCCAGAGATGCGGAAATGGAAGGGAACACCGTTTTTGCCAGAACGTGTGGTCGAGGGGACGCGTTATATTACGATAAAGGCCCTGCCTATGCAGTAAGTGGCTCTAATTTTAGGCGGCAGTTCAGAGAAAGTGGCATTATTCAGGATGATCAGCTCTATGTACTGGGATCTGCCCGCCTCGCCGACGAATCCGCTCGAGTCGAAATAGCAAAAGAAAGAGACATCTATCTGATCAGCGTCAAGTCTGAAGAACAGCTGGTTAAGAAGTATGCATGGATGGTGCGTCTGGGGTGGTTAGGAGTCGTTGCCGGTTTTGCGCTGAGTCCAATTTCGATTGGCTGTCTGCTCATGAGGATGAGTTTCGAGGACATCTGGTTCTGGATGATCCCATTTGGATTGTTGGGGATGCTGGTGAACATGCTCGTGTATGTACTCTACGTTTTCAATGGACTGGTTTCCACCAAAGTGAGATTGGCGCGTGCCTGGAGCTTGATTGATATCCAGCTGAAACGTCGGTATGACCTGATCGGGAATCTGGTGGAAGTCTGCAAGTCGTTTTTGGAGCACGAAAGAGAGGTGCAGGAGCTTGTGGCTGGTGCTCGTAGCGGCAAGTACCAACAGGGAGAAGCTCCCTCGCAGCAGCAGATTACTTCGACGAGTCAGGCCACGACGGCTCAGAATCAGGTTATCGACCAACTGTTTGCGTTGCGTGAGGCCTATCCTGACTTGAAGGCGAGCCAACCGCTGGCAAAACTTCACAAATTGCTTGTGGACTGTGAAGACCGATTGGCGATTGCTCGCTCTTTTTATAATGAAGGGGCAGGCAACTATAACGAACGGATTCGCCGAGTGCCTGAAGTCATGTTTGCCAGGTTCATGGGGTATGACATCGCTACGTACTACGAGATTGCCGCCGCACATTCTAAACCAGTGGATGTCGATGCCTTATTGGAAGAGGATAAGTCGGCGGAGGTGGCACAGGAATCTACGCCGCCCGAGTTGATGGGTGAAGAAGAAGAGACCGTGGTTCTGGCGTTGGTCTGTATGATGTCTGCCGATGGGGAAATTGCCCCATCTGAATACGCTGCATTTGAAAAATTTGTCGCTGATGCGACGGGGAATGATGATATTGGCATTGCCCGACAAAAAGCACAGGCTGCGCTGCAGCGAGTGAAACAGGAGACAATAGATGTTGTGGTCGCCGAGTGTGTGGAGAAGCTCAGCGCTCTGAAAGGGTCGTCTATTGCAGAACGATTTACCGAGTCGCTGGATGCGATTGTTGAGGCAAATGGCTCCGTGACAGAGGCCGAGTTTGAGATGATACGACGATTCCGGGAGGCAGTGGCAGATGGTTAAAGCAGTCAGGTGGTACACATTTGTCGCGCTGCTCAGCTGGTGCCCGTTTATGGCAGCCAGCGGTGCTGAGTCACTGCAGGTCATGTCATTCAATATCCGCTACGATAATCCTCGCGATGGACTGGATAACTGGAAGTTTCGGGCAAAGCACGTTGCTGGAATGTTTGTTAAGCACCAGCTGGGGGCGGGAGGCTTGCAGGAAGTGCAGCATCATCAGTTGGTCTGGCTTAAACAGGCCTTGCCCGATTTTGGTTTTGTGGGAGTTGGTCGCGATGATGGGAAGACGAAAGGGGAGTACGCTCCGGTATTCTTTCGTAAAACGGAGTTTGAACTGTTGGAGAACAAGACTGTCTGGTTGAGTGAAACTCCCGCCAAAGTGGGAAGCAAGGGGTGGGATGCCGCGTTACCTCGCATTGCAACTCTGGCTGTTCTGCGACACACCGAATCTGATCGAAAACTGCTGCTCGGAAATGCTCATTACGATCATGTTGGCAAAGAGGCACGTAAGAACAGTGGGGCGGTCATACATGCGGCAATTGCGGCCTTGCAGCAAAAGTACCAGTTATCGATGCTGGTCATCACGGGTGATTTCAATTGTTTGCCCAATTCGGAGCCGTTTAAGGCTGTCGTGTCGGCAAGTGGTTTGCAGGATGCTTATCGGTTGACGGAAAATCGCCACGGACCGGACTCGACCTGGAATGGATTTCGTGCTGTACAACCAGGGCGACGAATCGACTTTGTATTTGTAGGGCAGGGAGTCACTGTTTTGGAACATCGAATCGATGATCAGAAATACAACCGGCGATTTCCGTCAGACCATATGCCGGTCATTGTGAAGCTGGAGGTAAACAACCGGGAGTGATGCGAGTTTTATCAGGTGGGATTCAGCATGAGACAAATACGTTTGCTGTGACGCGGACAACAGTGGCCGATTTTATACGAGATAGCCATCTGGGACCGGACTTCGGTGATTCCTCGCAGATTCGAGATCGGTTTCGGGCGACCAATACGATTCATGGAGGCTATTTGCGCGGTGCTGAACAGTTTGGTGTGGAATTGGTGCCGGTGCTTAATTTGAGAGCTTATCCTTCCGGGATGGTGACGCGCGAAGCATTTGAGACTCTGGTTGGTGAGTTGGTAACTCGGATTGAAAGGGCACTGCCAGCGGATGGTGTCCTGTTGGATCTTCATGGTGCCATGGTGACCGAGGATTATGAGGATGCCGAGGCAGAGATTGTACGTCGAATACGGTCTGTCGTGGGCGAGGCGGTGCCGATTGTCGTGACATTGGATCTGCATGCTAATATCTCACCCGCCTTGCCGAAATGGGCAGATGCCATTATTGGGTTTGATACCTACCCGCATGTTGATATGGGAGATCGAGGGTATGAAGCGGTGCAGTTGCTTTCGCAGATGGTGAAAGGGGAAGTTAATCCTTGCATGGCGTTTCGACAACTTCCATTGCTGACACTGCCGCCGATGCAGTGTACGTTGCGAGAGCCGATGGCGGGTTTTCTGAACGAGCTTCATCAACTGGAGTCGCGCGACGGGGCGCTCACGGCGACGGTGGCGATGGGATTTCCATTCGCAGATATCGAGTGCATGGGAGTTTCGGTTATTGCCGTTTCAGACGGCGATTCCGCATTGGCTGAAGAAATTGTTGAGCAGTTAGCAAAACGACTTTGGCAGTTAAAGGAAGAACTGCAGCCTCGGCTGGTCACGATTCAGCAGGCGATGCATGTCAGCCGGGATGCGGAGGGACTTGTGATCTTTGCCGATGGTTCAGATAACCCAGGAGGTGGAGCACCATGTGATGGTACGGTTGCTCTGGCTGCATTGATTGATGCTGGATTTGAAGGAGCAGTGGTGGCAACCCTTTGCGATCCCGAGGCAGTTGAAATTGCCAAAGGTGCGGGGGAAGGTGGTCGAGTGCGTTTGCCATTGGGAGCGAAGGTGGACTCCAGACATGGCAAGACTCTTGATGTCGATGCCGACGTATTAATGCTGAGTGACGGACAGTTTGTCTTCGGAGGCCCCATGGCGCAAGGACTTGAAGATACGATGGGAGATACGGCTCTTTTGGGGATCAATGGAGTCCGTGTCGTTGTCACGTCTGTCAGAAAACAGTGTATCGATCGTAATATGCTCAAAGTGGCGGGCGTTGACCTCGAATCTGTCTCCTTACTGGTCTTAAAAAGTGCGGTGCACTATCGGGCAGATTTTGGTGAGTATGCGGATGTGATGCTTGATGCAGATACGCCAGGAGTACATCGTCCCGATTTTCAAAGTTTTAAATATAGCAATAAGCGTTCTGGCCAGTGCTATCCACTGAATGCAACGGCTGTACTCGAGGCAATATCGAGTGAGTAATAGGGAGTAACGGAAATGAAACAGTTCGCGATGATAAGTCTGTTGCTGAGCTTCTGCATAACACCGACCTGCTTTGGCCAAACTGGTGAACTTAAGCAGGCATTGGCCGATGGGTTGATGCAGGCAGAGCAGGTGGATTCTCAGTTCAAAGAGTTTGTTCGCGTGAGAATCAAAACTTTAGAGGTGCCCGCTGATGCCAGGCAGTGGGAAAGACAGGCCGAGGAAATTCGCAAGCAAGTGCTGGATGAGGTTGTGTTCAAAGGAACGCCAGAGAAGTGGCGTAAAATGAGCGTCAATGTTCGTCGTTTTGAGTCCATCAAGACCGAGTACGGTTATTCGATTGAAAGAATGGTGATCGAAGCGGTGCCTGGTTTATGGGTGCCGGCGTTGATTTATGTCCCCGATGGTTTGAATGGGAGTCGTGTTTCAGCGGTGTTAAATGTTAATGGGCATTCTCCAGATGGGAAAGCATATCGGGATAAGCAATATCGCTGTATTCAGCAGGCCAAATTTGGCATGGTGGCGATGAACATTGAATGGCTCGGCATGGGGCAGTTGCGTTCCAGCGGGTATCAGCATAATCACCTGGCTAAACTTGACGTGCTGGGAGTCTCCGGTTTGTCGGTTTTCTTCCGAGCGATGCAGTGTGGTCTGGATGTACTGGAACAGCATGAAAATGTAAATGCAGACGCGTTAGCTGTGACCGGATTGTCCGGAGGGGGGTGGCAGACCATTGTACTGAGCGCTTTGGACCAACGAGTAAAACTGTGTGTACCGGTTGCCGGACATAGTGCCTTGAGCCAGCGATTGGAGCATGCGGGGAGTATCGGAGATCTTGAACAGGTTCCCACGGATCTGGCGAAATATGCGGACTATACCCATTTGAATGCACTCATGGTGCCTCGTCCGATGCTCATGATCTACAACGCCAAAGACAACTGCTGTTTTGTTGCCAGCACGGTCAAAGGTAATACCTTTGATCCCACTGTGCCGTTTTATGAACTGGCCGGTGTCAAAGATCACCTGGCCTATTATGAGAATCACGACCCGGGAGATCATAACTACGGAGCAGATAATCGATTGCAGCTATACCGATTTCTGGATCTGCATTTTCATCGATTGGATAAACAGAGCATTGAAGAGAACGTGGCGGATGAAGAGATCCTGTCCGCAGAGCAATTGGCGATTCCGGTACCAGAAGAAAACCAGGATTTTGATACGCTGGCATCGCGGTTTGCTGACGAGTTACCTGTGGTTGCCAATAAAACTCTGCCCCAGCTGCGTGAACAGTTACGAACGACGCTTCGTTATCCTCGGTGGACGGCATCGGCTGATCGGTTTACCGGCCCGCGTGAGGTTGGTGAGTTCGTCGTACGTTACCTGAAGGTGCAGACGGGGGACGAATTGGCGATTGGTGCGACGATGGTGGAAGGAAAAGAGTCTTCGGAAAAGTCCGTTTTGTTACTGGCCGATAATGGAGTGATTCAGAATGCGGACAAGATCGCTGAGTTGGTGGAAGATGGTTATCGGGTCATTGCCATTGATCCGATCCAGGTGGGGCAGAACAAGCCTTCTGGTAGTCTTTACCAGTGCAATTTGTTTATTCATAGCACCGGGCAGAGAACATTAGGTTTGCAGGCCGCTCAGATTAATTCAACGGTTGCGATGTTGCGTCGCGTGTTGGCACTCGGCAAAGTCGATGTTGTTGCGGTCGGGCCCAGAATGAGCCTGGCAGCCAGATGTGCGATGGCATTGGCTGACTCGGAGGACTATGGTGAAGTCCGAACAGTAAGTGAACTCGGATCACTCGCACAGTTGGTCAAACCTGCGGCCACGTATGCTGTCTTTCCTGAGGCCTATTGCTTTGGCTTAATGCGGCACTTTGATCTACAGACATTAAAATTGCTTGGTCATCAGAATCACGTGAATTGATGAACCCAGGCTTAAACGACTTCGAAACCCTTACGCTGTTCGCGGCTCATAAGGGCTGTGGCTTCTGCGTCATCTCCGAAAGATTCGGTTTCTGGATTCCATTTGATAGGGCGGCCCAGCCGTTGAGCAATGTTACCCAGATGGCAGGTCGTGACACTGCGGTGTTGGCTTTCAACATCCGAAATGGGTCGTCGTCGGGACGCGATACAATCAAAAAAGTTGCCCATGTGATTGACGATGGCGTCCAGCTTGCCGGCGCGTAAGGGGCGGTCCATATTGTCGAAGTCGTACTCGTTCCATTCTGTTCGCGGTAACGGGTTGTTCTCCAGAGCTTCTACGGGCGCTCCGTTAATCGTTCCTCGGTTTACAAAAATGCGTCCTTCTGTTCCGGTGAACATGATGCCGTTGCGGCCGGTATCTGATACCGTCATTTCTACGCCGTTGGCATATTTGTATCTGGTGTGGAAGTCGATGGCCACGTTGTATGAATCTGATCCAACATCGGGATATTTGGCAGTTCCGGAAATTTCGACCGGGTTGGAGTCGATCCCCCATTGGGCAATGTCCAGATGGTGAGCTCCCCAGTCTGTCATCTGTCCGCCTGAATATTCATACCACCAGCGGAAGTAGTAATGAGCTCGTTCAGGAATGTAGGGCGTGTCAGGAGTTTGCCCCTGCCAAAGGTTCCAATTGAATGTCTTGGGAATCTTGTACTGCTCGAATGGGCCTCCGACAACGTTCTTGCCTAATACTACGTCGACGTTGGTCAGCTTACCCAATCGCCCGGCGCGAATGAGTTCAATGGCTAGTCGGAATCGGGAGTCACTGCGTTGCCAGGACCCTACTTGCAGGACTTGACCTGTTTCTTTGACGACGTTGCGGAGGAATTTTCCTTCGTTGATAGTCAGAGACAAAGGTTTTTCCACATAGACGTCTTTTCCGGCTCGACAGGCATCCGCCGCCATTTTGACGTGCCAGTGGTCCGGAGCGCCTATCAGGACGACATCGAGGTTCGCTTTCTCCAGCATGTCCTCGTAGTTTTCATATATTTTCGGAGTACTACCGAAGCTGCTCCGGGCCTGTTCCCGAACATTGCGGTCAACATCGGCAAAGGCAACGATGTCACCATACTGTCGGGCTTTTTCGGTTATGACGGTGCCCTGATAACGGAGTCCGATTGTCCCGACTCGTAATCGTTCGTTGGGGCTCGTTGGCTTGGCCGGTTCTTGAGCTGAAGTTTGCTGATGAAAACCGGTGCAAGATGCTAGCAATAAGCCAGCGTTGCTCTTGAGGAAGGTTCGACGGTTGGCTGGGGACATAGCGGTGTGTTTCATGGGGGCAAACCAGATTCAGATGTTGAGGCGTATGATTTATCTAGCTCTATATATAGAAGCGTATTTTGACATTAACGTGCAATGTAACGTTTTAGATTGAGTAATTCCACGCTAATCACTGGCCGTTCGTGCAGTCGTCTAATTACGGCCTGGATACGGCCTGGTCTGCCGCCGTCAGAATATTGCAAAAACCCCGCAAATCGAGTGGGTGTCACCGATTTGAGAGTTTCCAAACTGGGGGGCGGTTGGATTTCGACTGAAGTCTAAATCTGGCTGGAATTCTATTACCGATTATGCGGTCTGGGTAAGACAAAAAAGAAACAATTTTCTCAAAAAATACTCTATTTGGCTTTATATTGCACATTTAGTATAAATTACTCAATAACGCACAGCTCCTATAAATTACCTATTCATCCTATATTGACTGTGTTGGCATTTATGTATTCCTTTATACCCATACCGATGGAAATTGTGTCATGTTTGAATTCTTTCACAAGAATTTTTCAAAGCTATCACGGAAGACGGCATCTAGCTCGGTGGAAAATAAATCTCGGAGGCGTTCTCTGTTTCTCGAGTCACTCGAAGACCGGCGTCTTTTAGCAACCTATGCTGACGATATTACGCTGAGTGATCTTGAGGTTTTGCCTGGCGGCGTAGGTCCTGGTATATCAATCAGTTCAGGTGAATTGGTGGACATTGCCGAAGGTGATATTCTCCGTTTCACAGGGACAACAGTGGCTGAAGGCAAGCATAATCATGGCCACAACCCTGATGGTTCGCATGAGCACCCCGAGGACGAGGATGACGGGCATAGTCACGCTCACAGCGGTGACGATTGCGAGGAAGACCACCATGCGGACGACCCATGGTGTGGTATTGGATTTGTGGTGGACTTGCAACTTAGCAGACCATCAGCTACGTCGACCAATCAAGTACATTCCGACTTTAGTGTTGATGTTACCGGCTCGGACTTTGACAGTGAGATAATTGTCAGTGATCAGTTGTATGTGGGACGGTCACTAATCTCGATCGATGATAAAGGTGGTTCTGTTTTTACCTATGACGTTATTGTTACTGACGATCTTTTAGTTGAGCTGGATGAAGGATTCACGGTTCAGCTTTTCAAGACGGTCGATCCAGGAGCTGACGGTGCGACTGCAGAGGCTCATTACGCTACTGCGCCGACGTTGACGGTGGTAAACACCGACACCGCAACCATTGTAGTTAACGATATTACTGGTAGTGAGACAGGAATTGCTGGTGCTCAAACGGTAACCTATACGCTAGATAATCCGATCGATGTCGAACTGGCTGGTTTGCTTGCCGTGAACGATGGAACGGCAACTGAAACAGGTCCTAACCTCAGCGATGACGACTACGATGTGACCAGCGGGACTGGTGCCGTTACGTTCCAAAGTGCAGGAGACAGTGAGGATGTCGTACTGAATCTCAAGAATGATGGTGTGGTCGAACGTAATGAAACCTTTACGGTCGATCTCTCTTCGCTTACGGCAGGGGGAACGGCTCTGGCTACGCTCCGTTCCTGACGGTTGATACGCAAGCGGTTGTGACGATAGAGAATGACGATACAGCTACGATTACGGTCAATGACATTACGGGTGAAGAGGCAGCGCTGAGTGCCGGCTCTCAGACAGTCACTTATACGCTTAGTGCTCCGATCGACGCGGAGATTGCAGGTACGCTTGGGGTTAATGATGATACCGCAGTCGATGCCGCCGGTCCGATTGGTGGCGACGACTATGATGTGACCAGCGGTACAGGTGGAGTTACGTTCCAGAGTGGCGGCGACACGGCAGATGTGGTTCTGGCTGTCAACGACGATGTGGTTGTCGAGCTTGATGAATCACTGACAGTGGATCTGTCTTCGCTTACGGTAGGTGGAGTAGCCCTGGGCAGTTCAGAGTACGCTCCGTTCCTGACGGTAGATACGCAAGCGGTTGTGACGATAGAGAATGACGACACGGCTACGATTACGGTCACAGGTACCGGTGGTGGTGATGACATTACCGGTAGTGAAACGGACCTGAGCGGTTCGCCTCAGACGATTACGTATACGCTTAGTGGCCCGATTGATGCAGCGATCACGGGTCTGTTGAGTGTGAATGATGGCACTGCTACTGAGACGGGCCCTGACCCGGGCGATGACGACTACGATGTAGTCAGTGTAGGTACGGTGAACCTTCAGGATGTAGGCGATTCAGTAGATGCGACGTTTACGGTTAATAATGACACGGTCGTAGAGCGTCATGAGACGTTCACGGTCGACCTGACCGATATCCAGGTAGATGGTGTACCACTTGGTTCATCTCCTTATGCTGGTCTGCTGGACATTGATACTCAGTCGCTCATTACGATTCTCAACGATGACGCTGCGGTAGTTAATATCAGTGCTGATCAGAGTGCCGATGAGGGAGATGTAGGTCCTACCTCTGCGACTTACACAGTGACTTCGAACGCTCAGATTTCTAGCGGCTCTGGCGGTACGTTTACATCGAGTGTAACCGATGGGCCGCTCGTGGGTGGTGCTCGTGATGGTGGTACCGGTGTCGGTAGCAACGATTATGATGTGACTGGTGGTTCCGATACTGTTGGAGCTTTCTGGGACGGTGCTGCTACTAATTTGGTTACGGTCGACATTAATGGTGATCTGACTGTTGAGCAGGACGAAACATTTGGTGTGGAAGTGACCGCTCTGCCTGGTGACTTTTCGACGTTGACCCTGGTAGATGGAACCACACCAGCCGTAACCTTTGGTGATGCTACAGCTACGCACACAATCCTCAACGATGATGGAGGCGATGGCGGCGGCGGAGGAGGTGGCGGCGGTGTCGATTTTGAGATTTCTGCGACCACCGACGGATTGGAAGATACGGCCGTCTTCAGCGTAAACGTGCAATTGAATGTCGAGGTAGAGCTGTATGGAGCAGGAGATCTGGTACTCAATGTTCATAACGATTTGGGTACTGGACGTACGGCCGACCATGACACGAACAGCTATGAAGGTACTGACGACTACGTTGCCGAGACTAATTTGCTGTACTTTGACGGAACAGCTGCTGGCCAAACACAAACAGCAATGTTTGTGGTCCATGCCGATAGTATTGTGGAAATTGACGAGGTGTTTAACGTTTCGTTATCTGAAAATGATTTTCAGGGACATCACCTGACAGTCAGTACTGTCATACAGCCGTTGAATATTCTCAATGATGATTCGGCAACGGTGACACATCTCAACACACTTGGCCCTCAGCCCGAAGATTTAGGTTCGACATTCCGCATGGAGTTGTCCAACCCCGTACAGACGGCCACATTTCTGAATGATGTGATCGATGATTCGCCTCGCCTTGTGACCAATTTCTCCAGTGGTAATGCACTGGCTGGTGATCTTGATCCTGGTCAGCAGCTGGCAAGTATCGATGATGGACCAGCCGCTTTTGTCGGTGACAACGACTACGAGCAAGTAGCGGCTAGTTGGCAGTACCGCGGTGGAGATGCTCTTTTCAAAGACATTACTGTGGATCACAACCAGGACGTGGTGGTTGAATTGGAGGAAATCTTCCGTGCCAACTATTCCGAAATCGATTATCTCGGATACGGGCCTGCGGGATCGAATGAAGTCGTACTCGATACCAGTCACGATCTTGGCGTGATTACTCAGGAAGATGCCGCCACCATCAGCCTGGTACTCCATCCTTCCTATGCGACCAGTCCTACTACAGGTTCTATCACGGAAGGAACAAATGCTTCCAATCCACTCACTTTTGGCGACCATGGTTACACGATCGTTCTCAGTGATCCGGTTCAGGATTATGACGGAACAGGTTTTGTAGTCGACAACTTCACGGTCGATGGAACAGCAACCGAAGCTTCAGGAGCTGGAGCAGGACTTGAAGACTACCAGCAAATTCTGGAAACAACCACATTTGACGAAGATGTAAACGATCCAGCGGTACAGTTGTATGGGGCTGCCGCTCAAAGTGCCAACAAGACGGTTTTCATCAGACAGGATGACACGGTCGAGTTGGATGAAAACTTTACACTGAAAATCACGGAAAATGATTTTGGACCGTTCGGTTCCTCTGGTACCGGTCAGTTGACGCTGGAGAATTCAGTTCAGACGATCACCATTGTCAACGACGATAGTATTACCGTTAGTGTGAACAGTGTAGTTGTCAACGAAGCTGATGCCACCGCGACGGTCAGTGTATCGTTGTCCGAGGCGGTTGACGTTCCTGTTTCGGTCACTGTTTCTACGGCGGATAATACTGCGACCGCTGGTTCAGATTATACAGCCAAAACGGAGGTTATTACCTTCCCCGCTTCGTCGACTGCTCCACAGGATTTTGTAGTTACGTTGCCAGCTGACGATAGCCTGGTTGAAATGGACGAAATTATAGATGTCCTGCTTTCGAATCTGCAAGCGAGCGGTCGAGAAGGTTCAATCGGGTTGTCCAACGGAACGATTACGATCACCGATAACGACTTGGCTCAGATTTCGATCAACGATGTCTCGATCCTCGAAGGTGATACCGGCGTGTCTACGGCAACGTTGACAGTGACGCTGGATACAGCGGTTGATGTTCCTGTTGATGTCGAAGTCAATACCGTCGACGGGACTGCGATTGCCGGCGATTTAGGAAACAGTGGTGACGAGGACTATGTCGCGATCGCTGGTGGTGGCATTCAATTTGCAGGTACCGCTGGTGAAACCAAACAGATTACCGTGACCGCTAATGGTGACCAGGTTGTCGAGCTGGATGAAGTACTCAATGTAGTACTGTCTGATATCTCCGCGAGCGGGCGAGAAGCAGACATTACCTTCGCCGATAACACCGGAACGGTTACGATCGAGAACGACGACAGTGCGACGGTATCGATTCAGGAGATCGCTTCTGCTAATGAATCAGCCGGTACGATTGACCTGGTTGTTGCTTTGAGCTCACCGGTTGATGTGAATGTTACCGTGGATGCCGACGATGTAGAAGGAACCGCCAAGAAGTCAGGTGCGAACGCTTCGGAGTTCGATTACAACGACGTTCCTGGGCAGACCTTCACCTTCTCCAATGTTGCTGGTTCGCCTCTTGAGTACACTGTGACGGTTGAGGTGAATGATGATGGCATCGTTGAGCTTGATGAGACGCTGCAGGTTGTTCTTTCAGCGTTTGGTGGTGTTAGCGGCCGAGCGGTAACACTGGCAAACGATACGGCGGATGTGACGATCGAGAACGACGATAGTGCCGCAGTGACGATCAATAATACGATCGTCAATGAAGATGATGGTACGGCGACGCTGCTTGTCAGTCTCTCTCAACCTGTGGATGTCTCCACGACGGTTGACTGGATGACCCTGGACGATACGGCCAGCAGTCTTCTGGGTGACTACACAGCAGACAGTGGTCAGGTCGTCTTCTCGGCGCTGAGTACCACGGATCAGTCGATCACGATCACGATTGCTGATGACGACATTGTGGAGCTGGACGAACAGCTGCACGTTGCGCTGCTTGACTCGCTGGCCGCTGGTGGCCGCGACGTAACGATTGTGCCAGGTGGAGACCTCTTCACTGGTGGACTCACCAACGTCGATGCAAGTGGTTCTATTACGATCCTGAATAACGATTCAGCAAACCTCCAGATTGTGGCCGATCAGGCCATCATCCAGGAAGGTGATGATGGAATTACGCACGCCACGCTGACTGTGACTCTCTCGAATCCAGTTGATGTTCCGATTCTGGTTAACTACTTTTCAGCCAATGGTGCTCATAATGCTGCCAACAATGATGGAACGGCAGCAGCGGGGGCTCCGGGGTATACAGGAGTCAACAGTACGGCGGATAATGAAAATCCAACGGACCCAGCTGGTTATTACGACTTTGTAAATTCCGCGCAGACTGAAAATCACGACTATGACGATGTTGCAGGAGTATTGAACTTCCCAGCGGTCAATAATGGATTGGTTAACGGCGAGATCACTCAGACGATTACCCTGCCGATTTATGGCGATGAAATTGTTGAATTGGACGAATGGTTCTCCGTGGCAATCTCGGCCTCCGACGTGCTTGGACGTTCTGTCACAGTCGATCAGACAGAAGACTTTATCTGGATCGACAACGATGATGAAGCTCAGGTTTCAATCGCCGATACGATCGTCGTTGAAGGTACCGTCGGACAGGTCTACGCCGTATTGAATGTCACTCTGGATTCTGCCGTAGATGTTCCAGTCAGTGTCGACTACGTGACTGTGGATGGAACCGCTACTTCGGCGACTACGTTGTTCCACGGTGACGAAGATTACGTGCACGGTGCAGGAACGCTGATCTTTGATGGTCACGCAGGTGAAGTTCAAGAGATTCGTGTACTCATTAATGGCGATGATGTCGTCGAATTGGATGAGTATTTCGAAGTGCACCTGAGCAATCTCCTGGCACAACATCGTGACGTAACGATTTCAGATGACGAACTGGGAGACGATGGTGTAGGAGTTGTAGAAATCCGGAGCTTTGATACGGCATCTGCTTCGATCCAGATTACAGACGTTGCCACATTGGAAGGTGATGTAGGAACGACGACGGTCACCAGTGTCGTAATCCTGAGTGCTCCGGTGGACATACCTGTCACGGCAACTTATGCCACGGTAGACGGTACAGCGACTGCTCCGACCGACTATCTCGCAACAAGCGGTTCGGTTTCCTTTAGCAATCTGAAATCGGCGCCTCGAACGTTCTCCATCGATGTTGTTATTAATGGTGACACAGACTTTGAGCTTCACGAAGACTTCTTTATAGAGTTGGGCGTACTGGATGCTTTAGGGAGAAATGTATTCTATCTGGATAATGACAGCCGCTCCTCAATGGAAGCGAGGATTGACATTATCAATGATGACCGCAGTGGTAACAGCTTAATTGGTCCCTGTAATATTGTTGCAGAACCGGGATATGTTGATCTCGATGGTGACGCCCGGTACGCGGCCTGGAACGTAAGCTTCCATCATGAAAACGACGATAGCGTAGAGATGGACATCCAGTTCGTCGCGGCTGCAGCTCCCGGTGAGGGTCTTGAGATTGGCGTGCCTCATCTGCTTGATCGTTATGGAAATCCAATTGCTGCTCAAAAACTCAATCACGTGTCTGCCGGCGATCCGACTCGATCCTATGGTGTCTACCGAGTGACTTCCGGTGATTACACCGTGGTTGTTCCCTCGGGTGACGATACCGACGGACTGGTTGAGCTTGTAGTGAGTATGCCAGGTGTCCTGTCCGAAACTGACGAGGCTGTTACGCTCGAAGCATTCCAGCAGACGGCGGCCGGAGTTCTTCAGACTCAGATCGGCTATGGAGATGGCGCGGCAGAAGTATTCGACTCCATGATGGATCTTGATCTGGCAGTTGACCAGTATGATCCTTGTTTGGATGCTGACCTCAACGGTGGTTTGACAATCTTTGACTTGAGTTCGGTTGATGTTAATAAAGAGGCAGCGGATATACCTACTGTTAGCCTGCTGGAAGATCGCTTCAATCCGGCTGAAATCCTGGATATTGATCCACTGGGTCAGCCAACCATTAGTGTTGCAGAACTGTTTGGTTTCTCACTGTACCATAACCACGAGAGTCCACTGGACGTTAATAATGATGGTCACATCACTCCGATCGATGCTTTGGTAACGATCAATAGTCTCAATGACGAAGGTACTCGTTCTCATCTGGTAATGGGTGACGAATTAGTGACACCTCAGACGCTCTACTTCTTCGACACTAACCATGACTACGCCATCACCCCAATCGACGTGTTGCACGTGGTAAATGCCCTGAATAATATGGGGGCAGGTGAAGGCGAATGGGCTGGTGGCGAAGAAGGCGAAGGTGAATCGGCCACGGATGTAATCTTCGGTGAATACGAAGGTGTCACAATTCAGGCGACCGACTTTGATGCAACTGTGGAAGCACTATCTGTCGAAGTGGACTCGAATGAAACCGGTGAGGAGTATTATACGACTCCGGTTCAGCAGTCCACCTGGTCGGCCGAAATTGACACTGTTCTGGAAGACCTGGGTCAGGAAGAGCAGGATCTCGAGTTGGATGAACTTCTTAACTAGTGGAAGCTGGGGATTTACCCATATTTCGAACTAGTAAAATCATGTTATGAGGCTACCCCCGCGCATTCACAAATGTGCGGGGGTTTTTTAGTGCGCTGTAATCGCATTTCGGCGTACAGTCGATACAACCGATCGAAGTGGAAAAAAAACACTTTTCGCATAATAGAGTGTGCCAGATGTTCGGATTGTGACGATAAGATGCAAAGCCAGCCCTGCGCGTTGGCCTTTTGTAGGTATTGAATAGGACAAAAACGTTTCAGATAGGTGAGGAAACTGGCCATTTTGACTTCAAAATTGCTAATAACCACTATAGTAAGCGTAATGTCATGGGCATGAGAGTGTGTATCGATCGGGCTTTTTTAATTAGTGACTACAGAAGACAGATAAATTCAACGATCGCGAAAAATACATCTTCACAAACCCCCTATTCAACCTATATTAACTTTAACGACATCCACATAAACAAGCGGAAATATTGTCATGTTTGAATTCTTTGGTAAGAATCTTCTCAAGCGATCTCGCAAGGCGGCTTCTGGCTCAGCGGGCAACAAAACTCAAAAGCGTTCTTTGTTCCTCGAGTCACTCGAAGATCGACGCCTTTTGGCTCAGGATGTCACGCTGACGAATCTGGAGATCGTTTCGGGGACGACGTCGGTTCTCGATGGCTCATCGCACGACATTGTTGAAGGTGATATCCTGAGGTTTACAGGTACCACTGTGGATGACGGATCGAGCCCCGACGTTGCTATTGACGTCGAATTGCTACTAAGTAGGCCATCAGCCACTGCAAGTAATCAAGTTCACTCTGATTTTAGTGTTGATCTTGGTTCCGATTTTGATGGTCAATCGATCGTAAGTGATCAGCTTTATGTAGGGGTGGCAAATATTCCCAATACCGATACGGGGGGCAGTGTCTTCACTTACGATGTCGTGGTGACGGATGATTTATTAGTTGAATTGAACGAGGGATTTACTGTTCAATTGCGTAAGACGCTTGATCCGGGCGGTGCTGCTGAAACGCAGACTAATCACTACGCCACGGAGCCAACGCTAACCGTATTGAACACCGACTTTGCAACAATCACGGTTAGTGATATTACTGATCAAGAAAATGACCTTGCCTCTGGTGCACAAACTGTTACTTTCACCCTCGATAACCCGATAGACGTTGAAATCGCTGGATTGCTCGCCGTGAACAATGGCACCGCCATCGAGGCGGGAGTTGGAAACGGAAGTAATGACTACGACGTAACAAGTGGAACCGGAGCCGTTACCTTCCAGAGCGGCAGCGACGATGCGGATGTTGTCCTGAATCTTAATGACGAAAACGTCGTTGAGCTTGATGAAACATTTACCGTTGATCTCTCTTCAATCACCGTAGATGGAACGGCCCTGGGAAGTTCGCCCTACGCCTCCTTCCTGACAATCGATACTCAGTCGGTGGTCACCATCCAGAACGATGATAGTGCAACTATCACAGTAAGTGACATCACCAATAATGAAACGGCCTTAGATGGGGCGTCACCGTTAACTGTAACTTATACGCTCGATGCCCCGATTGACGTTGCAATCACGGGGACTCTGGGTGTTAATAATGGCACCGCTACCGAAACTGGAGCAAATGCAGGTGACGACGACTATGACGTAGGGACAATTGAGACTTTCAGTGTTCAGAACGCATCGGATGAGGTTGATGCAAATGTGAATGTCAATAATGATGCAGTTGTCGAGCGTCATGAAACCTTTACGGTTGACCTGACTGGAATACAGGTTGATGGAACCAACTTGGGGGCATCTCCTTATGCCGGTTCGTTAACAATTGACACTCAGGCGTTGATCACTATTCAAAATGATGACGCCGCTGTCGTTGATATCAGTGCTGACCAAAGTGCGAATGAAGGCGATTCGGGTACAACTTCGGCGACCTATACCGTTTCATCTAATGCCCCGATCTCTGCTGCCGCAGGTGGTACCTTTACATCTACCGTATCCGATGGGCCCGCCGTTGGTGGCGCTCGCGAAGGTGGTGTAGACACAGGTAGCGACGATTATGACATCGGCGCCGGATCGGACGCAGTTGGAGCGTTTTGGGATGGTACTGCAAATAATCTGAGAACAGTTATTATCAATGGTGATGAAGTTGTTGAGCAGGATGAAACACTCGAGATTGAAGTGGATGGGCTGCCAGCAGATTTTGCTGCGTTGACATTGGCAGACGGAATCACACCAGCTGTCACATTTGGAGATGATACAGCAACTCACACGATCCTGAACGACGATAGCGGTACATTCACGATCTCAGCCGTGACTGACGGAGCAGAAAACACAGCCACCTTCAGCGCAACGGTTCAGTTAGATGCTCAAGTCGAACTGTATGGTTTGGGTGACCTGGTTATCAATATGCATAATGACCTGGGAACCGGACGTACTGCTGACCATGACACAAATGCGTATCACGGTACCAGCGACTACGTGGGCGCGACCATTCTGTTGAACTTTGACGGAGCAGCTGTTAACGATACTGATACGGCGACGTTCACTGTCAATGGCGACGCGATCGTGGAAATTGACGAAGACTTCAACGCGTCGATCACTGCTAATGACTTGCAGGGCTACGGTGGTGACCTGACGGTCAGTACGACAATGCAGCAGTTGACCATTGTAAATGACGACTCGGCTACAGTTACCCATTCCAATTTAACCGGCCCTGAAGACGAGGGCGATTTCTCGACCTTCCAGCTTGAATTGAGTACGTCAGTACAGACGGCCACTTTCCTTGATGATACAGTGGATGACTCGCCTCGCCTGGTAACCGATTTTGCTAGTGGCAATGCGACCGCTGGGGATATTGTAGGTGTACAGGCATTGGCGGATATCGACGATGGGCCAGCAGCTCACATTGGAGATAATGACTTCGAGCAAGTGAACACTGATTGGCAGTATCAAGGAGGAGGTCCACTTACCTTCGATATTACTGTCGACCATAATCAAGATATCGTAGTTGAACTGGAAGAAATCTTCCGAGGTAATTACACAGAAAACGATTACCTGGGATATGGCCCAGGTGGAAGCGCCGATGTCATTCTAGACGCTGATTACGACCTGGGAGTGATTAATCAGGAAGACACTGCGACCATTGGCCTGGAACTCTCCTTTGCAACGAGTCCCACAACAGGATCGATCATAGAAGGTACGAATGCGTCTAATCCTCAGGATTTTGCAACGCATGATTACACGATCGTTCTCAGTGACCCCGTTCAGGATTATGCCGGGACAGGATTCTCCGTTGATAATACGACGTCGGATGGAACTGCAACACAAGCATCCGGAGTCGGTAATGGATTCGAAGACTACTTGGCGATTGTGGAAACTGTCACGTTTGACCTTGATGTAAACAACCCAGCGATACAGCCTCTGGGGGCTGACGCTCAAACGGCACCAAAAACTGTTTCAATCCGGGAAGACGAGACGGTTGAACTGGACGAAAACTTCACGTTGGAGATCGAGGAAAATGACTTTGGTCCATACGGATCGATCGGTACCGGTCAGCTGACGCTACTTAACCCAGTCCAAACGATCACGATTGTAAACGACGATGCTGCGACTTTGCAGGTCCTGGATACAACTGTTGATGAAAGTGCAGGCACGGTAACGGTTGACGTCCTTCTGGATTATCCAGTCGATGTCGACTTCATGGTCGATTACAACGCCACCGACGGAACCGCCTTGCATTCTACCAATACATCCTCTGCTGCTGCTGCAAATCAGGAATGGGAATGGGACGGTGGCGTCTGGCAGGATCAGGCATCGCTGACATTTGATGCTAATACGGATGCTGGAGTCGAGGATGGAGACCCTGGAGCAGGATTTATTGATCAAGCTGACCCAGGAAACGGTTCGTATGCGGAAGTGCAAAGTATCACGTTTGACATACTGGATGATGATGTTGTCGAGTTGAACGAAGACTTCTACGTCAATATCTTCAATTTGTCAGGTATAGCTGGACGAGACGTTTCGATCGCCGACGACGATGGACAGGTACTGGTTCTCAACGACGATGTCGCAACTGTCAGTGTAAATAGTGTTGTTGTCAATGAAGGTGACGCCACTGCAACGGTAAGCGTTTCGCTCTCTAACGCGGTCGACGCACCTGTTTCAGTTGTAGCCTCTACCGCAGACGACACTGCCACCGCAGGCTCAGATTACACAGCCAACTCGGAAACAAAGACATTCCCAGCCTTGGCTGCCGCCTCTCAGGACTTTGTAGTGACTCTGGGCGCCGACGACAGCCTGGTTGAATTGGACGAAGTTCTGGATGTGCTGCTTTCAGACCTGTTCGCAGATGGTCGTGAAGTGGCCATGGGAACCTCTGACGGCACGATCACTATCACCGATAACGACACTGCTTCACTAAGCGTTGCATTGGCTGGTGGCGGATCGACAGTGAACGAAGGGGACGGAACAATCACCTTTGATGTTTCTCTGTCGAACCCAGTAGCCGTCCCAGTTACGGTCAACTTCGGTGCTCAGAATCCGACAATGCCAGGTTCGTACGACGACTTTGCAGGGGGAGTTGGAAGCATCACCTTCGCTGCTGGTAACAATACGACACAGACGTTTACAGTAGATATTTATGACGATGCTGTTGTCGAGTTGGACGAGAATCTGGAAGTCGTGCTGTTCGGTCTGGACGCTGGCGAAATCCAGGATGCTGATAACTCGGACGTGACAATCAGTGGTCCTTCGGACACGTTCACCGTCATCGATAACGATTCAGCTCAGATTTCGATTAACGACGTAACAATCACCGAACGCCATCACGGCCAATCGACCGCTATTCTGACGGTGTCTTTGGATACCGCCGTCGACGTCCCAGTTGATGTTGAAGTTGATACTGCTGATGTGAGTGCCGTTGCAGCCGATTCTGGAAACAGTGGCGACGAGGACTACGACGCTATTGTCGACGGTAATGTTCGATTTGCTGGTACAGCCGGTGAAACGCAGCAGATCGCCGTAACAATAAATGGCGATGAAGTCGTCGAGCTGGACGAAGTGTTGAACGTGATTCTGTCTAATATCTCAGCGAGTGGACGTGAAGCAGATATCACCTTCGCCGATAACACCGGAACTGTTACGATCGATAACGATGATAGTGCTACGGTTTCGATTCAGGAGACTGGTTCTGCGGACGAATCTGCTGGTACGATCGACCTGGTTGTTACGCTCAGTTCGCCAGTCGATGTGGCTGTCACCGTAGATGCGGACGATGTCGCAGGAACAGCCGTGAGGTCAGGGCCGAATCCGTCAGATTTGGATTACGACCAAGTCGATGTGACGCTATCCTACTCGCCTGTTGCTGGTTCACCTCTTCAGTACAATGTCACCGTAGACCTCAACGATGAAAATGTCGTGGAGCTTGATGAGACACTTCAAGTGGTCCTTTCAGCTCTTGGTGCCGGTGGACGAGCAGTCACGTTAGACAACGACACTGCTGACGTAACGATTGTTAATGACGATAGTGCGACGGTCACGATCAACAACACAATCGTCGATGAGAGTGCTGGCACGGCGACACTGCTGGTCAGTCTCTCTCAGCCTGTGGATGTCTCCACAACCGTAGACTGGACGACCTTGGATGACACGGCCATCGCTGCCTTTGGTGACTACACAGCCGACACGGACCAGGTAGTCTTCCCTGCCTTAAGTACGACTGATCAACCGATCGCGATCACCATTGTTGATGATGACCTTGTGGAACTTGAGGAACGGCTCCACGTTGCTCTGCTTGACCCGCTTGCTGCCGGTGGCCGTGATGTTTCGATCGAATCCGGGCCAGGGTTGTTTGAAGGTGAACTTTCGAACGTAGAGGCAAGTGGATCGATTACGATCACAAACAACGATTCAGCGACATTTGAGATTCACGCTGATGAAGACTACTTTGCTGAAGGTGATGATGGAATCACTACAGCAACCTTGACTGTGACCTTGTCGAACCCGGTTGATATTCCAATCTTGATCAACTATGCCACAGCCAATGGTACTCACAACTCTGCTAACAACGACGGCCTGGCCGCTGGAAGTGCTCCTGAGTACTTTGGCGTTAACAGCACGGCAGACAATGAAAACCCAACCGATCCGCCAGGTTATTATGACTTTGTAAACTCGGCGCTTACCGACGATCACGATTACGATGATACCGAGGGTACGCTGAACTTCACCGCGGTCAATAATGGCCTGGTAAACGGTGAGATCACTCAAACGATTAGCATTCCAATCTACGGCGATGAGATCGTCGAGTTGGACGAGTGGTTGTCAGTAGCGATCTCATCCTCGGATGTACTTGGCCGTTCTGTCACGATTGATAAAGCCGAAGACTACGTCTGGATTGACAATGATGATGAAGCTACTTTCTCGATCTCGGATGTGTCGGTTGTTGAAGGTGACGTCGGACAGCGTTACGCTATCCTGAACGTCCTGCTGGACCAGGCAGTTGATGTCCCAGTTAGCGTCGTTTACACGACCGTGGATGTAACTGCGACATCTGCGACGACGCTGTTCCATGGCGATGAAGATTACGAATTCACCATGGGTACGCTGAACTTTGCCGGTGCCGAAGGTGAAGTTCAGGAAATCCGAGTTGCAATCAACGGTGACCTGGTAGTAGAACTTGACGAACTGTTTGAAGTTCAGCTGAGCGATGTTCAGGCACAGAATCGCGACGTGACAATCGCTGATGGCGATGGTGTGGTGACGATCGAAAATGATGACTCGGCAACTGTTCGCATCAAGGATGTTGCCGTCGAAGAAGGTGACGTTGGAACTACGACTGCCACAAGTATGGTAATCATGAGTGCTCCTGTAGATGTGCCTGTCACAACGCCATTTACTTCAGCGGATGGCACAGCAGAGGCCCCTGTAGACTACACCGCTACGGCTGGACTCGTTTCCTTCGGAAACTTGAAGACTGATCCACTCACCTACGCTATCGACGTGTCAATCAATGGAGACATCGTCTTCGAACGCCACGAGAACATGTTCATTGAACTGGGCGTCCTGGATTCCGGTCTGCGAGACGTTACCTATCTGGATACGGATATCCTCTCAGGAGTCGAGGCTAAAATCGACATCGTCAATGACGACCGTAACGAGAATAACTTCATCGCTCCTTGTAATATCATTGCCGAACCGGGTGATGTTGATCTCGATGACGGTACTCGTTACGCAGCATGGGACGTTAGCTTCTCTCACGATGGTGTAATGGATATTCAGTTCACCGCGGCGACGGCTACAGGTGAGACCCTTGAAATCGGAGTGCCGCTTCTACTCGATAGCAGCGGGGATGCAATAGCAGCACAGAAAGTTGACCATGTGTCGGCCGGCGACCCAACTGTCTCTTACGGTGTCTACCGTGTGGCAGCTGGCGACTACACAGTAGTTGTTCCATCGGGTAACGATGAAGACGGCCTCATCGAGCTTGTTGTGAGCTTACCAGGTATCCTGTCTGAAACCGATACGTCGGTTACTGATTTGGCCTTCCATCAAACGGCTGCGGGCGTTTTACAAACTCAACTTGGGTACCGCGGTACTACGGCAGAAGTATTCTACGAGCGACTTGGAATTGACCTCGCCGTTGACCAATACGATGCCTGCCTGGATGTTGATCGTAACGGTGGTTTGACGATCTTCGATTTGGCCTCAATTGCCGCCAATCGAGACGCAGGAAATATTGACTCTGGTAGCGCCGGTAGTGGCGGTGGTGTACCTAGTGTCAGCCTGCTTGAGGATCGCTTCAACACGGCTGAGATTCTTGATGTGGACCCAATGGGTGACCCGATCATCAGCGTTTCTGAATTGTTTGCATTCTCATTGCACCAGAATCCGAACAATGAACTGGACGTCAATGATGATGGACACGTCACGCCAATCGACGCCTTGGTTACGATCAATAGCCTGAACGACGAAGGTTCACGATCTAACCTGGTAGTTGGCGACGAGTTAGTGATGCCTGGAGATACCTACTTCTTCGATACTAACGGTGACTTTGCAATCACTCCTATCGACGTTCTACACGTGATCAACGCGTTGAATGCAGCTGAGGGTGAGGGAGAAGGCGAAAGTGTCGGTGAGGGTGAATCTGCCACAGACGTAATCTTCGGTGGTTACGAAGGTGTCACGATCCAGGCTACTGACTTTGATGCGACCGTCGAAGCACTTTCTGTTGAAGTCGATGCAGCTGAAACTGGTCAGGAGTACTACACTACTCCTGTTCAGGAAACCAGCTGGTCCTCCGAAATTGACAGTGTCCTGGAAGATCTGGGCCAGGACGAGGAGCAAACGCAGGATCTGGACGACCTGCTTAACTAGTCACAATTGGGCCGGATAACTGGGGATTCTACCGAATCACCAAAAAATCAGAACTTACCCCTGCACAATACACGGTTGTGCAGGGGTTTTTAATGAACAACGAACTGTGACGATCGAATAGCACATAATCCGTGTGCAGACTGAAAAAAAAAGGTATTTCGTGGAATAAGTTGGAACAAATGGCCAATTCTTGACGATAAGACATGCAAAGCCGACCTTGTGCGTTGGCTCTGTATTGATATTGAATACGTGAACAACCTTACTCGGGTCCGAGGAAATCAGACATGTTAAGTCCAAAATCGCTAACAATAGCTACCGCATTTGCATTTTTCGCAACGATAGCGGGCGTTAGTAATGCACAGGAAGTTCAGCACAAGGATGCTGACGACGCCTATTTTGCAGGCCTGATTAACGACCGCGTGCAAGGTTCAGAATATACCTATACACAGGAAGTTTCCTCGCCAATAAGCTCGATGATCAACAGACGAGCAGCTCGGTATCAGGAAGAAAAACGAAGCTGGTTTGACGCCTCTGGGTGGGCCGAAGCAGGTTACGTATGGAACAGTACCAAACCTGCCAGTAAGCGAAACGGTCCGATCGGATTTAACGACGAACATGGCCGAATCCAACTCAACCAGGTTTACCTCAAGCTGGTAGCCTCCCAAAAGGAAGATGACAACGAGTCATGGTCCTGGGATGCACGAATTGATCTGTTGTTCGGAACCGACCATGACTATACCGTAGCCTCCGGTCTTGAAGTCCGAAAAGACGGAAGTCAACGCTGGAATAAGACTCCCAATCCAATCACAGACAACTACCGTGGAACCCCAGGGGCACCGCGACCATTTTATGGCTTGAGTCTGCCGCAGTTGTACGCCGATTTGCACACTCCATGGTTGTTCGGGATGGACATTCGCATGGGTCACTTCTATAGCCAACTGGGTTATGAATCTATGATGGCGGTAGAGAATTTCTTCTATACCCACACCATGTCTCGAATTCATGGCATGCCCATGACACATACTGGTGCAGTGGCATCGACACAGTTGTTCGACATGATGGACGTGAGTCTCGGTTTTACCAGGGGTTGGGATAACTGGGAAGATGATGACTTTGGTGACCTTTCAATTACCGGTGGAGTCGCATTCAACATGGAAGAGAGCTCGTTTGCTATCAACTTCCACACTGGTGATGACCATCCTACCGTGGATAATGCACTAAACCCAATTGTTGGTAACGTCACTGTTGTTACCGTACAGTACACACGCAATCTGAGTGAACAGACGAAATACGCGATTGTCGGTAACGTGGGGCACGGAGCCCTGATGGCTGGTGACACGAACACCGGCTCAACGACAGGTGCTCGCTGGTACGGAATCGCAAACTATCTCACTTATGACTTCGGTCCAAAGCTTTCGACTGGTGTGCGTGTAGAGTGGTTCCGCGACCAGGACAACGCAAGGATTCTGCCTGGTGCCTTTTCACAGCAGGTGGATGGCGGTAACTATGTCAATGTCACGTTGGGCGCGAACTATCGCCACAATGATCGCTGGACATTCCGCCCAGAAGCTCGTTGGGACTGGTCCGATACGAGAAGTACCGACTTGAGTGTTCCTGGGGCATTTGGTGATTTCACCCAGAATGACACCTTCACCCTTTCGTTCGATGCGATCTTCACCTACTAAAATCCAGATTGCTTGATCTGACCAAAATCAATATCAATATGACGAGGGGTCCACTGGCTGGACCCCTTGTTTTGTTTTGATCTACTGAGATGCAGCGTTGAGCAGATATTTCACCACATCCGCTGTTTGTTGTGACGTTAGCATTCGATCAAAGGCTGGCATGGCTGAGACTTTTTGGGTAAACCGTTCTTCGATTTCGTTGGTGCCAATTGAGATCGTCTCGCCATTGGGTTGATTCAGTAAAACTACTTCCGCGGTTTCATTTCTGAGAATCCCAGTGATGGTGCGGCCGTCCGTAGTGATGATAACCTGCGTAGCGAATCCTTCCTTAATCTCGGCACTCGGTGTAAGCAGTGATTTGAAGATGTGCATTGGTTTCTTCTGTTCTCGGAGAAACGAAAGATTGGGCCCAAAACCCGTTGTCGTATTTGAAGGGTCTGGACTGTGACATTTGTGGCAACCAGCCCCTCCGTTTGCGAAGAAAAGTGCTTGGCCACGTTTCGCCTCGGCTGTTGGCAACTTGGCTAATGCGGCATCAAGAGTAGTCGCCATGCTTAGCTGGGTGAGATTTCCTGGTTTTAAGAAGATGACATAGTGACTTGCAGATCCCCTTTCTGTTTTTCGGTTTCCTCCGAGTTCGATCTTTCCCGCTGTGGCTGCCAATCGATAGACATCAAAAATGGTGTCATTGGTCTCAAGACGCTCTTCGGAGATTTTCCAATCTGCAAGCCATTCAGGTGTAGCGATACGCTTGTCATGTGCCAAAAAGATCGTTGTGGGCATGACGAATTCGAGTGCTAATAACCGATCGGTGACCAGATCGGAATCGTCATTGGGCGTTTGCACCAAAACCGTCTTTTGTAATTCTGGACTAAGCTTGGTTATTTCATATTCGCGGTCTGTATAGACTTTAGCCCCTGGAGCTGGGGCGGTTGAGGCTACTCGATATTGGCGATTTGTTACGGAATGGATGCTGAGAATACCTTGCCTCTCTGCCGTAGACTGAGCGCTAATTCGTTGATAAGAAAATTGGGCTACCGGTCCAATCTGTTTACTGCCAGAGTAAACTGCGACCTTCAGCGTGCAACTTCTGGTTATATTGAGTCGCCCGGGCCAGCGAGCACTGTTCTGATCAGGCGTGCTACTGTCTAGCGTGTAATAGATTTTAGAAGGCTTGAGATAGCTGAGCAGAGTTACGTTGAGAGTGTCGGCGAACTGGCCGCCTGAATGATTGATATAGAACATTGAGTTCCCCTTTTTTCGGGTTGCCCAAAGTGCGGCAGTTTGACGCAACAGATCAGAATCGCTTTTTAGTAATTCGGCCACCACTGCATCGCTCACAACTTTGCGTTCTGCTGCAGCCAGTAAGGCTGCCAGCTGGAGCGTCTGATTTGGGTTGCGAAGTAGAGCGTCAAGGCTTTCATTACTCATGTGAGTCTTCAGAACATGCCAAGCAGCGTAGAAGCAGGTTGAATCCGACTCGCTTCCGATTGCCTGCAGGGTCTCTTCTAAAATGGCCGGAGGGAAATGACCAATTCGGTTAAGGAATTGATAGGCCTCGAAACGTAATCTCGCATCCTCGCTAGTGATGGCTGCAGACAAAACCTCGATCGTGGACGAATCCAGCGGGATTTGACCGTTGGAAAGGTTGGAAATATGGCGAATGTTATAAGCGTGACAGCGAATCGCCTGAATGCGTTGATGCACAGGGCCTTTGAGACAAATCTGTAAGAAGGGCTCGGTGTGCTGTTGAGCAGTGTGTGGGCTGCGGATGAAGGCCCACAGAGCCCATGTACACTGCTGTCTGGTGAGCGGAGACTTGGTGTTCTGTAAGGCACGGAGGATTTTGTCTGGCCCTTCAGGTCTGTTGATCAGCTCTTCCTGAGCAGCGATTCGTCGTACCGCGAGAAGATCGTTCAATCCGTCGATCAGTTCTCCGGCAGTCCACTTTGCCAACGGTTTCTTCCAGCGCTGGTGTTGAATTTGTAACTGCATCTGAGCGGTATTATGTTTCCAGCTGACTTCAAAGATTCGTCCCTCATTAATCTGCTGCTGGTTCTCATCCCACTCGACTCCGTATTCTCGGCCCCAGCCAAGGACATAAAGAGCGCCATTGGGTCCCACTTCAAGGTCTGTTGGTTTGAAAAGAGCATCTCCGCCGGAGACAAGAGTCTGATACTGACCATTTTCGACAGTTAACTGAGCACCCTTCCAGGCAGGTCGGAAGAAGTGCGTGCGCCGCTGCAGCCAATCGTTAAATAGCCAGACTCCCTGGAGTTCGGGAGGGAACGCTGGCGAGCTTAAATAGGTAGTTCCTGTTCCTGAGCCACCAAACATCGGGCCGACCAATTCAGGTGTTGGCAGGTGATTGTCACATCGCCAGTGAGCGCTCCAGGGATGTCCCCAGCCGTAATGGGCGCCGTGGAACGAGTGGAAGACTCGGTCTCCCTGATCTTGATCATTGTCTGTGCCCACAAAGTTGAATTCATGGTCAAAGGCGATATCCCAGGGGTTTCGATAGCCTCTAGACTCAATTCGCAGGTCTAATCCCATATCACTGCAGGAGAGGACTCCGCCTTCCCGGCCCCAGTCGTCAGCAGGGTCGTGATAGGTTTTAACGTAATCGTCTGCGTTAAAGAGATGAGGTTTAGGGAAATCAGGTGTGCCGGCCGGGGCTGGAACTCCTGCCAAATCGTGAAATGCTTTGGGAGCAAACAGCTCTGGTCCGTTGTGCCCTTTGGAGTTTCCTTTGGACATGTACATCCGCCCGTCGGGACCCCAAGTGAGTCCGTGCAGGCCATGCTCCAGATTCCCCAGGTCGGTATAAAGCCGGATGTATTTATCAGCTACGTCATCGCCATCGGTGTCTCGAACGATGGTCAGATCGGGCGCGTTGGCGACCCACAGGTCATCGCCGTGCCAACAGAGTCCTTGAATGTTGTTAAAGCCGGTGGCGAACTGGTGTCTGTCATCGAATACACCATCATCATCAGAATCCAGCATGATATAGACAGAATCCCCCGGTGTGTCGGGGCGAGGTGAACGGTATTGGGGGCCCATACCGACAAACAGGCGGCCTTGAAAATCAAACGCCATTGCACATGGGTTTCGTGTCAAAGGCTCTTTAGCCACAAATCGGATTTCAAAGTCCTCAGCCACGTCGGGAAGAGCGTTCAAGTCGCCATTGCTTATATTCTGGCCTGCTGACGTGGTTGTATTGAGTAGGAGGAAGATAAAGGCAAAGAGGGCAGGGAGGCTCTGAACACGCATGATTAACGAGAGAAGTAAGGTGTTAAGGGGATTTATAGTAGGGATTCGAGAGGTTTGCCATGTTCCAGAAGACTATAAACCTTGCCTTCACTATCTTGAATGGACAGGTCGTTGATTCCCATCGCCTTGTAGACGGTGGCAGTCACATCCGCCGGGCTGCAGGCCAGATCTGCCGGGAATTCTCCCAGGCGGTCAGTGGAACCATACGCCTGCCCACCACGGATTCCGCCGCCGGCTAACACGTCGGTCAGGCAGTAAGTCCAGTGATCGCGTCCTTGTCCTGATTCTCCGCCACTGCGAGGGTCACCGATTTTCGGCTTCCGTCCCATTTCACTGGTAACCATCACCAGTGTCTCTTTGAGCAGTCCTCGTTGTTCCAGATCTTCGAGCAAGGCGGAGTATCCCTGATCAAACATGGGTAACAAGTCTTCTTTCAAGCAGCCAAAATTGTTGCCATGAGTATCCCAGCTGCCGGCACTCTTGCATTTTTTATTGAGGCTGGTGTCCCCTTTCCAGAAAACAGTAATGAAAGGGACGCCGGCTTCGACAAGTCGTCGGGCCATCAGCAGGGACATACCGTTGATGTTCTTTCCATAACGTTCGATCGTTGCTTCGCTTTCCCCGTCGAGGCTGAAGGCATCAGTGGTGCCGGCGGACAACAGCAACTCGAGTGCCCGAGCCTGTTGTTTCTTCCAGGTGTGAGCGGCGGCGAATTGTTCCAGTTGATTGCGATCACGGTCGAGCGTCTCTAGTAGTCCATTTCGGCTGAGGATTCGATCTGTCGAGATGTCGCCCTGCAGCGTCAGTGATGGTGCGGTGAATGTCAAAGGGTTGTCAAAGTCGCCATCGAGATAAAGCGGGTCGTACTCTACACCGATCCGGGCGGCGAATTGGCCGGGACGGGTATAAGGTTTCCGACTCGGCATGTGTGGTAACGTAATTACATTGGGTAGTGCGCCCGACCGTTCACGTTTCATCCCGACAACGGTACCCATAAACGGCCAGTCATCAGGAAATGGTGTGCGGTCGTTGCCCAGACGTTTGAATGATTCATCTGGCTCATGACCGGTCAGGTTGTGATAGTATCCAGCATGGTGATCGTTGGTGTTTACTTTCCCGTCGACGGACCTCACAACAGCCAGATGATGCCCCAGTTTGGCGGTTTTGGGGAGGTGTTCGGATATGAACAGTCCAGGAGCAGACGTTTGAATCGTCTCAAATGGGCCTCGATAATCGGCGGGAGCATCGGGCTTGGGGTCAAACGTATCGATGTGCGAATGTCCGCCACAAAGAAAGAACAGGATGGTGGATCTGGCTGTACCATTGGGATTAGCGGCGTGAGCCCTGGATTGCATAAGTCCGAGTGCAAATGTCATGCCTGTGAAGGCTGCTGTAGAAGCCTGCAGGAATGCTCGTCGAGTGTTTAAATGACTTGTCATCAAGTGTTACCTGTGAGGATAAATCTTTCAGTAATAGTTTACCGGATTAATCCGGGTGGAGACTGGTATTTCCTGTAGATGCGGCCGAATTGGGACCCATGTTTGTGGCCGGGCATGCCTATAATTCACATGAGTGGAATGAAGAAATAGGAGAGCAACAATGAAAAACCTCATGCTTATTTTCAGTGTCATCATGATCATCCCTTCCGCGGTGCGGGGACAAGATGATGGTGTATCCAATGCCCTCGATTTGCGCACTCGCAAGGCCATCCAGATCTTTGTTCGAGATGCCAAGGAAATCGCGATCGAGTACGAAAACAATGGCGATTTGCAGAAGGCAAAGAGTATGTATGAGCAGATTCACCGCCTGGACAATCGTATCGTTGGAATAGAACAGAAGATCAAGTCACTCAATGAGCAGTTGGTAGCGGCTAATAAACAGGTGCATATGCTCGATACGGCTCGAGGCTGGACTGCTATTGGAGTAGCCTACAAGGACAGAACCTTTCGAGTGGTAACGGTTGGCACTTTCAAGATGACGCTAAAAGAGGAGCCGTCAGCCAGTGGTTTTCAGCACGGCGATGTAAAGATGAATGGGATGGATCCGGAGTTCCCGTTAGGCGCATTAATCGGTGTCTACTTTAGTGACAAGAAACCAGGCAAGCCATTTTTGATTGGTAAAGACTCCACATTAACAGCTTCCAAAAATGGTATTCTGTATTTGAAGGTAAATGTTCCACCCTCGATTGCCTGTGAAGGAGTGATTCATGTGGGGACGAGTGGCTGGTTCAATCTGGCTGCAAATGGCGCACCGAGTAACAAAGCTCAGTAGCCAGATTTTTAGATAATTTCAATCAGGATTCAGGAACGCTTCGAATGACGCCAGAAGAAAAATTGGAATCGCTGGGGATCCAATTGCCCTCCGCGCCGGCTGCCGTTGCCAATTATGTCCCCTGTATTCAGACAGGGAATCTGGTGATGACAGCTGGGCAATTACCGCTGGTGGATGGCGAGATCATTCATCCTGGTAAGGTTGGTAGCGATGTCACGCAGGACGAGGGGGCGGAAGCCGCCAGAGTCACAGTGATTAACGCATTGGCTCAGATTAAATCGCTCGTCGGTGAATTGTCACGTGTAAATCGAGTGGTACGGGTTGAGGGTTTCGTACAGAGTGCCCCTGGATTTCAGCAACAGTCGGTGGTTATGAATGGTGCGAGTGATCTGGTAGCCGAAGTATTTGGAGAGACAGGCAGGCACACTCGTACAGCCATAGGAGTTTCGGAGCTCCCTTTAAATGCTGCCTGTCAGATTAGCCTGTTTGTCGAGTTGAAGGATTAATCCAGCGTTCGCTTTTTAGGAGTGAATTTGCCTGCCGAGCCGCGAGTGTTGATATCATCCATGGTGATTACCTTGGACTGACGTCGACGTTTCTTCTTCTTTTTCTTCTTCCCCCTTTTTCCCTCTCCACGTTTCCAGTCTGGCTGCTGGTCGGACTCTGATTCGTGCAGAGCATCGTCAGCCTTGCCGGTCGTGTCAACTGGGGGACTTGATTTGCGCCTTTTCCTGAAGTTCATGGCGCGTTCCAGCTGCAGCAGGTTTCCGAAGTCATCATAATGCCACTCTCGAACTTCAATGGAGATACCGGCCAGCTTTTCAATCTGCTGCAAATGATACCGCTCGTGGGAAGCAACCAGCGAAATGGCTTCTCCTTTGGAGCCTGCTCGGCCTGTTCTGCCAACCCGGTGAATATAAATTTCAGGATATTCTGGCAACGCGTAGTTGATCACATGCGAGATATTGTCGATATCAAGCCCTCTGGCTGCGACATCGGTGGCAACAAGGATTGGAGCCTGTTCGGACTTGAATGCTTCAATGGCTTTGCGTCGTTTTCCCTGGCTTTTGTTGCCGTGCAAAGGTAAGGCGTCGAGTTTGGCTCGATTGATGTTTCGAGCAACCCTTTCGGCGTCCTGTTTAGTGCGGACAAAGACCAGCGTTCTGGCTCGCGGTGTAGCAAACAGATACTGGATTAACAGCAGGTCTTTGTTGATGTTTTCAACATGATAGACAGATTGTTTGATGAGATGGATTGGAATCGCATCCGGGACTACATTGACTGTCGACGGGCTGGAGAGCCAGTCAGCAGCAATCGTCTGAATTTCTTCAGGTAAAGTTGCGGAAAACAGAAGCGTTTGACGGCGGTTGCCCGCTAGCTGAACAATACGGGAAACATCGTCGATAAATCCCAGGTCGAGCATCATGTCTGCTTCATCGATGATCAGTAATTGGACGCTACTCAGGTCGAGGTGGCCCTGTTGTTGTAAATCCAGCAGACGTCCCGGTGTCGCCACGACAATATCCATCCCTTTACGGATTCGTTGGATCTGAGGGTGGGCTCCGACACCACCATGAATCACAGTTTGACGTACGTTGGTATGACGTGAATAGGCCTCAAAGCACTCGGTGGTCTGGACAGCCAGTTCCCGAGTTGGTGAAAGGACGAGTACTCGCAGACGGTGCTCGCCCTGCGAAGTCGACTCCAGTAGTTGTTCGACGGCCGGAAGTGCGAAAGCGGCAGTTTTTCCAGTTCCTGTTTGAGCACATCCGAGAACGTCCTTTCCTTGAAGGATCAGCGGAATCACCTCCTGCTGGATCGGGGTAGGTACGTCATAGACCCTGCTGTGAATAGCTCGGATCAGAGGTTTTGACAAACCAAAGGATTCAAACGACTTGGTCATTATTTCCTTACCTCTGGTTAATTCGGCAACGTGGAATTCCACTGCACGGGATTTTGTGACGGGAAAGAGGTATTGCGAAGATATGGATCGGCACGATTTTCAGGTCAGGCAAGTCGGATTTCCAGATGGAAGAAATGGGATACTCCTTCAAGTATAACTCACCCTGCTCAATTGGCACTGTTTATGTTTCCCGACCTGCGTCGAATAAGGAAGCGCGTGAAGAGTGGGACCAGTGCCAGCAGAACAAAGCCGAGGATGATGGGGAGATCAAGTAGTGACGGAATGCCTGTTTCGAGCAATTCGGTGAGTGGTGGAAGTTTGCTTCCCAGATACAGATTGACGATCGTTCCGGGAAGCATGCCCAGTTGGCTGGCGATCCAAAACTCTTTCACACGGATTCTCGTCAGCCCCATAAACAGGTTAATCGAGAAGAAGGGGACGTACGGAGCCAAACGCATGCTGACCAGATACCAGACCCCAGCCTGTTGCCAAGCGAGCTCAAACGATTCAAATCTGTCGCCAAACCAGCTTTTTACCATGTCTCGAAACAGGTAACGGCTCATCAACATGGCGCAGGTTGCACCCAGTGTGGAGGCGAAACTGACTGTCAGCACACTTGCCCAGTAGGGAAGGATCGTTGCCGAGATAATGGATAGGGCTGTCGAACCGGGGAAGCCGGACGCGGTTACTACGACATAGACGATAAAGGCTATGGAGACTGCCTGCCACAGATTCGTCTTCGCAAATGAGCTGGCTTCGGCCTGCTGCTCGGCCAGCCATTGAAAAGCGGTCTGGCGGTCCACCATCAGTACTAGAATACTTCCGATTAACAGGAAGAGAGCCAGTGCAAGGTAGCCTCGGCGTGTCTTAAGCGGAATGGAGGGCATGGCCAGGTGCGATCAGAGGTTTCCTGCCGGGGTATCCGCGGCCAAGGCGGCGATCATGTCGAGCGTAGCGGCTTCTACAGCTTGCTGCCACTTGAGATCACCAAACTTTTCCGCGTACGGTTCGCGCTGATGAGCGAATATGATTCCACGTGAGCTGTTGATAATGGCTCCCAGGCCATTCTGATCGAATCCACCTGCTACGTCTGCCGCCCCGCCGCCCTGAGCGCCAAAGCCGGGGACAAGGAAAAAGGTGTTTGGCATCGCCTCTCGGAGTTCGAAAAGCTGTTCTGGATAAGTCGCCCCCACGACAGCTCCGACAGCTCCATAGGGATGGTCGCTGGAACCCCGAGTTTTCTCGGCAAGTTCATTCACCAGCGAAGCGACATGTCGGTAGACAGGTTGACCGTCAGCGATGAGGTCCTGAAACCGTCCGCCACCGGGATTGGATGTTTTGACCAGCACAAAGATGCCATTCCCATTGGCACTGGCTACATCGACAAACGGTTCCAGACTGTCTTCCCCCAGATATGGGCTGACGGTCAGGCAGTCCGAGGTGAAGGGAGTGCTTTCGCTGGGGCCGAGAAAGCCGTGTGCGTAGGCGGTGGCGGTGCTACCAATGTCGTTTCGTTTACCGTCGGTGATTACCAGCAGGCCGCGTGTGCGAGCGTACTGGATGATTTCGCCCAGTGCTGTCATGCCGCAGGGGCCGAGTTGTTCAAAAAATGCTGCCTGCGGTTTCACAGCGGGCACAAGTGGAGCGACCACGTCTACGATCCCTTTGCCGAAAGCGGTAAAGGCCTCAGCAATTTCCTCGTTAGAAGGATTGCTGGAGGTTGGTTGGAGCGGTTGGGGCAGATTGCCCAGTCGCGGATCGATTCCGACGAGTGTAGGAGTTTTACAGCGTCGAACGGCTGCAACGAGACGGTCAGCAAAATGTGTCACAGGTGGTTCCCTCCTTGGTGAAGTAGATAATACCTCTTTTTCGAGGTGGTATCTAGGGTGAGCCAAGGTGGGTTAGCGTGCGTTAGGGTGGGTCAGGGTGCGCCGGGGTGCATTAGTGTGCGTCAGGGTAAGAAAAGACGAAGGTTGAAACCTTACGGGGTGTAGTTGCAGATTGTGAATTGCCATCTAGAATGGTGGGTGTAAACGACGGGATGTAGCGCAGCCTGGTTAGCGCGTTTGACTGGGGGTCAAAAGGTCGGAGGTTCAAATCCTCTCATCCCGACTATCTTTCGAAACAAGCCCTTTGGCGAGACCGTCGAAGGGCTTTTTGCTTGGAATGGCAGCGTTTCTCGCCTTCGTATTTCGGTTTAATCGCCGTCCCGTTGCCAGAGGGTTGACGGAAGAACAATCCGGCAAGTCGTTGACTCCCTTCGACTTACCGTGGTTCAAATGGGCCTTGGCTGATGCTTTCTGAAATCCGGTTTAGTAGAATGTTGGCTAGCCCAAAGGCGACCACGATGTTCGGCATGAGCGAGAAAAGCGACGGCGATACGGACAAGCCGGATGATCGCCGGTGGCTAAAATGGCACAGGAGTATCTGGAAGAACCCAAGAAGTGATTTGGAAGAAAAGCGGAGGATTGCGTGAGAGCGTTTTTCTATTGGTGGTGTGCAACAACTGCTGGAGTGTTCATTGTCTGGGCGTCACTCTTCATCGCCTTTGAGTCGGTAGCTATGCCGACATTCGATTTACTGGAAACTTGGAAGCAGTTGTTCTTGAAGATGACGCCTGTGTCTTGGCAAGTCAGAGGAAATATCTTGCTTGGAGTGTTCTGCGCAATGTCCGGCATCTCTGTTTATTCAGCCTCTGTTGCGGCAGTGTTGGTACTCCTTGGGTCGATAATTCGAAAGCCGTTGCCAAGAATCGGCGCAGGAAAACCCGAGGGTGTTGACTTGAAGGAGTGAACTTCATGGCGTTATTTGCATCACGAGTCAATCGCCTCCTTGTCACGCCGCCATCACCAGCCGCACGACATTGCCCTCTCACTCGGCGACGGAAGCCAGAAAAAGTTCTAACCGTGTCTTGTCGCCCCGATTAGTTTTAGAAACAAGCCCTTTGGCCAACAGGTCAAAGGGCTTTGTCATTGATATGCAAAGGTTTAAGCTGTTTTCTTGACGTTCGCTGCCAGTTCAAACCGCCATCCAAATCGCGCTGTCTTTGAGCCTCATCTTCCGTAAGGCATTGTTCCAAAACCATTTAGCGAGTTCAACTCCCGTCGCCTCTTTCAAGCGATGCAAGGTGAATTACGCTTCCATATCCGGCGTCTATGCACACCGACGCAATGATTGAACCCCGTCCAGAGCTTTGGTGGTCCTGTTCATTGGTTAGTGCTACAGGTCTAAACGCAAAGCCCAAACAGCTTCACTTCCATGTTGCCACTACAGTCTTGCCAATCGGCCTTGTTGAGATCGATGGCCAGAAAGAAGCAGGTCTCTTCCAGCATTGAATAGACACCAGCGACAAAAATACTTGCTCGCCTGTCTTTCCTCGTAAGGTGGCTATGGATCACGTCGTCCGTGACAGGAAGCAACACGCGATGTTGGCAATTCGTACATATGACGCAAGGCCTTTCGCAGATCCCCAACACCCATTGATTGTTGCATACTGGCGAGTAACCGGTTTTCCCTGTAGTACGGCTCTCAAAACGGCGAGGATAGACGTCTTTGCGTCCCCGAAAAAGCGAACGGAAAAGAGTGATCTTCTTGTTGGGTGGCGATCGATCGTTTACGCTGCCTTGAAGCATGGTAGGGTCATCAAGTTTCTTGTGTTTCCTGAATCCAGGTCCCGCTCCGCCAAACAGCATTGAATTCTATTCCTGACCTCATCGCCTAAAGACATGGTACGACGAAGTCGGCGATCGCCGTGACAACTTGCTCCAGCGATTGGTCCGATTGCAGCTTACTGGCAAATGCGTTCCATTGTCTGTTCTTCGGGCTCATGAAATCGCTTCCATGTAAGGTTTCATGACGGTCGTCATTCGGCAGACTTTCGCCGCTTCCCAGATTTCATCCACGGTCGCGGCTTTTTGACGGCGGCAGTCGCGTAGTGCTTTGATTGCTATGTCCAGGCCAATTTTGTTGCGAAATCGGAAACAGTCGGCAACGGTCTTGGCAGGCGAATAGACTCGAATCGTTGCATTGTTTGTTTTCGACTTGACGACTCCGAATTCAAGCATGCGGTCGGAGAATCGAACGAAGCGAATTGGCGGATAATCGATCTTCGGCAGTCGCGCCTTGTGGTCGATCGCCATCCAGATGAAGCTCGGAGTCTGAGTTGTTAGTTCGTGGAACTCGAGTGCCGAAAGAAGTGCAATCACTCCGTGCGGCACACGATGGCAGATTTCTGCCAATTGCTCGTGCGATCCGAAGTCTTGATCTGGCAGCGTGTAGAGGCCCCGAGACATTCTCTTAAGCAGCCCTTTCTCGCAGAGCCGACTCAGATAGATCCGGGGAATTTGATGCTCGCCGAGGTCCCTCGATCGTATGATTCCGCTTTTACGGACGAGGCCCAGCAGCGCTTGGTCGTAGTTTCTTTGCGTTTTTTGACTCATCTAAGCTGGGAACAGAATGTTTCGAAACGTCGGCAAATGATAGTGTCCTACTGCAATTCGGAATACATGGCAAATCAGAATCGGCTCCGCGCGGGATAAAGAGACGTGATCTTATGAAAACCGTAAGAAGTAGGCGGGCGATTTCTTATGGGAGATCAGGTAACTTGGTGAAAACCGGCGTTGCAATCGTGCTTCGTATGCACATTACGCCAATATCGCCACAGCATGGCCACAGATATTGGTTCGCGTTGTTTTTGTGAGTAAACTTTGTAAGTTCTCAGCATGGACTCATAGAAAAAACTCCGCTGTCGAACTTGCTCGTTCGACCGTGGAGTTTGGTGGATCCGATTTGCTGCTGCTGGCGACGATTATTCGTCCGCTGCTTTCAGCCAGGGAGTTAGCGTTGGTTCGTTAGGGCAGAGTTCGGCTGGATCGAAATAGAGATCTAGTTCCCTTACGGCTGCTTCTGGGCCATCTGAGGCGTGTACCAGATTCATTTGCCGACTGGCACTGTAGTCTCCTCGCACTGTACCTGGTGCAGCATTTCGACCATTGGTGGCTCCCAGCATGTCGCGAACAACCTGAATGACATCAATCCCTTCAATGCACATGGCCACAATCGGACCGCCCGTGATGAAGGCTTCCAGTCCCGGGTAAAAAGGTTTCTCCACATGCTCTGCATAATGCTGCCGGGCCATTTCCGGCGTAACTTGCAGCATCTTCATGCCAATAATATTGAGCCCTTTGTTTTCAAAGCGCGTGATGATTTCGCCCATGAGGCGACGTTGGACACAGTCCGGTTTTAATAAGACGAGGGATCTTTCCATTTTAAGTTTTATTCCTGTTGATCGAGCCTGTTGGGCAAGGATAGTTCGGGACGTCATTCGTCCCTATTTATGTTCTATTTTTGTCGGTCCAATGGCAACCGAGGTACACTCGGTTAACGGATATTTCTCTAAAACTTCTGCAATGTCGCGGACCGTTACTTTTTGAAAACGATTGATCGATTCTTTGACGGAAGCATATTCCCCACGCTGCACCCAGTTGTTGCCAATTCCGAACATGCGGCTGGCCGCACGTTCCGCTCGCAGAACAATATGCGAGCAGACTTTACTCTTGGCAAGCTCCAGTTCCTGCTGGGTCACGCCATGCTGCTGGATCTCCGTGGCCAGCCGCTGGTAAAGCTCGAGTATCTCCGACGTGCTCTCCGGCTGGCAGCATAAATAGGAAAGAAAGATTCCTGTTCCCTGATATTCTGTCGGTTCGACAACGGCATACTCCGCTTTGCCGGTGTCGATTAATTCCCAGAAGAGCCGACTGTTGTTTTCGTCACCGAAGATCAGCCCCAGTAAACGACTGGCATACCGATTGTCGTCCTCCGCCGCTGGACCGTTGCAGATTTGAATGATGTACTGCTGATGAGCAGCTGGTTTTTCAATCGAGTAAAATCCGGAATTGGGTTTGGCTCGCGGCGTGTCTCGCTGGGTCGGGTAGTTCTCCCAGTGACCTACCTGGATTTCGAGCTGTTTGATGACGGTGTCGAAGTCGACATTGCCCGCCATGGCCAGGACGATGTTGCCAGAACTGTAGCGCCGGTTGAAGTACTCCAGCATTTGCTCGCGCGTCAGAGCAGAAACTGTTTCACGAGTACCAAGGACCGATTTTCCTAGTGGGTGACCTGCGAAGTGCAGGGCGAGTGCTTTTTCATGGGCGCCGAAGGGAGGCTGATCGTCATACTTCGCAATCTCTTCCAGAATAACCTGCTTCTCCGTGTCGAAATCATCCTGGCGAAGCAGAGGCCGCATGATGTCGCTCAGCAGCTCCACCGCTTCCAGTTGGTATTCGGGCAGAACGGCACAGTAATAGACTGTCTCCTCTTCCGAGGTAAAGGCATTGCTTTGTGAGCCAATGTCGTCAAGTTGCTGGTTGACCTGTTCCGCTGTGCGGCTGGGCGTCCCCTTAAACACCATGTGCTCCAGAAAGTGACTGACGCCGGAAATCTCTTCCGTTTCATCCCGGGCTCCGGTTTTGACAAAGTATGCTATTCCGGTGCTGTATGCGTGCGGATTGCATTCCGCGATTACCTGGAGCCCGTTATTCAGCGTATGCGTACGAAAGGTGACTTCACTCATGACTGCCTCCGTTTACGGCGGAAGTATTCAGAGTTTGCTGGCCCAGCGTGACCACCTTGAACTGTCCGGGAGGATTTGCGGCCAGATACTGATTGATCGACGGTGTATCGACCTGATTGAGTAAATCAGAAAGTTCTTCCAGGGGACGTACACGACCAAGTAAATGCCAGTCCGAGGCCATGGAAACACTTCGTGAGCTGCTGCTTTCCTGTTGCATGATCAGCCCCGTCTTAAGGCGAGCTTTCAGTCGCACGAGCTCGTCATCGAATACGCCCTGCTGCAGTTTTTTGATTTCAGCGAGCATGACATCCAATGTCTCCTGGGCTCGCTCTGTCGTCGTTCCTGCATAGGCCAGAACGCAGCCGTACTCCTTGACCGTATGGCACATGGCATAGACGGTATAGCAAAGCCCTCGTTTCTCGCGGACTTCTGTGAACAGTCGTGAACTCATGCCGTCACTCAAGACGCCAACGGCACTGCGAGCGAGGAAAAAGTCCGAGTGCGAATAGGGGACACTGGGGTAGACGATACCAATCTGAGTCTGACTGGATTCGTGTTCAATATGATGATGGCCCGGTGGTGGCGGCTTTTCGACAAGTTGAATCCCGATGTTTCCCTGCCAGTTTCCAAATAACCGCTCAACGGTGTCGATGACTTCGTCGAACTCGATATTCCCCGCAACGCTGATGATGGCGTTATCCGGAACATAGTACTGGGAAACATGGTCAGCAACGTTCTGATAGGTTATGGTCTGAACGGATTCGAGCGTTCCTGTGCTGCTACGACCATATGGGTCCGGATAGAGACGTTGACGCAGTTCACGCATCAGTTTTTGAGCGAGGTCGTCTTCCATTGCCAGGAGTTCCTGGATGGCGACCATGCGGCTGTCTTCCAGTTGGTCCGCAGGCAGTCGCGGGGCCTGGATAAGTTTGCTGTATAGCGCGAGCGTCTCCATCAGGCGGAAAGCCGGGACGGCTGCACTGAATCGAGTGTGATCGTTTGTGACTGAAGCCGAGCGTGCAACTCCCAATCGATCCAGTTCGTCCACGAATTCACGGCTGTTGTATTCGCCACAACCGCGCTGCACCATTTCTGCCGTGAAGCCTGCCAGCCCCGCCAGTCCAATCGGATCGCGCTGGCTGCCGGCTGGGACAAGAATGCTGAGGGCAGCAGATTCCAGCCATGGCATGGACTGCATCAGCAAAGTGAGTCCATTGGGAAGGCGATGAGTGTGAATGATGTCTGACACAGTGGATTAAAAAGTGGTAACCGGAGCAGGTTTATATACTGTTCTTATGATGCGGAAGCCAAGTCGTTTGTACAACCGTAAGGCACCGATGTTTTGTGAGGTTACTTCAAGCATGACGCGTTGTAAACCACGTGCCTTGATATATATCAGACACTTGAACAACAGGGATGTTCCCAGCCCTTGATCCCGGTGATCCGGATGAATTCCGATGTTCTGGATCGCGCCACGCTGTTGATGATCGACCAACGCCTGAATGGTACCGACCACCTGAGGGCCTTCCCCGGGAGCAGATTCGTATTCGAGCATCCAGGTTGCATCCGGAAGAAAGTTGCTGCGTGAAGTAATCTCGCGCAACAAACGCTGGCATCCCTCACGTTCCCGAAAACAACTGAAGACGTTGGCATCAATCTCGTTACGGAAACTAAGGAACTTGATTTCGGCATGTTTATTCAGATCGTCATCACACCAGGGTACAAAGCGGTAGCCCGGTGGGAGCTCCGGAGTTGGAGTCACCATTTGTTGGAGCTCCAGTTCCATCTGGTACCGTTTGAAGTAGGTTAGTGACATAAATTCCGTAGTGCCCTGAGGGATCAGAGATTAGTCCAGTTGTAACGATTGTGAGGCTTGGTGCGAATTGGTGGAAAAATGGTGACGTGATTTACACCGATTTCATGCGATGTTTTTGATTGATCAAAAAGTAAATATACCGACGTTATAAGGTAGGAGAGTCTATTCTACCGTCTATCAATAGGCTTGTTACTGATTTGTCTTTAATGGGATGCGGACTGGTGAAAAATAAATCGATGAAAATCTTGTTCTGCCTGTTGCTGTGCATCGGAACGATAGCGGATCTATCGGCGCAGGATCTTAGGAACCGGGGAACCTTGTTCACCTGGAATGGAAGTGATGCGGTAGGCGGACCAGCATCCATGGACGAACCTTTGATTGGTGACCGTCCGGACTACACCGAGTCGTCGACGACTGTCGGACTGGGAGTAAAGCAACTTGAAATGGGGTATACCTATTCCTACGACAATGATGGAACGACTCGGACCAAAAGCCATTCGTATCCCGAGACATTGTGGCGAATTGGAATGTATGCCGAATGGCTAGAATTGCGAATTGCCTATAACTACGGTGATGTCTATGAAACCACAGGTGCTGTAGAAACAGTAACGTCCGGAGGAGAAGATCTGTACTTGGGAGTCAAGATTGCATTGACGCCTCAGGATGGAGTGTTGCCGGAAACCGCTTTGGTACTGCAATCGACGGTGCCCTCAGGTGACGATGTATTCAGTGCTGGAGACGCATTGCCAGGGTTTAATTACATTTATTCCTGGGCACTGGATGACGATTGGTCCCTTGCCGGACAAACTCAATGGAACCGTGCCGTCGACGGGCAAACCGGAGATGCTTATTCAGAATTCTCACAATCTGTGGCGATCGGTAAGAGTCTATCGGACCGGCTTGGTGGCTATTACGAATGGTACTGTTTGATTCCAGACGGAGCTGATACCGAGCCGGTTGAGCACTATATGAATGGTGGATTTACCTACCTGGTTCACAACAATCTGCAACTGGATTTTCGAGTAGGTTTTGGACTGAATGACAAGTCTGACGACTACTTCGTTGGAACCGGGCTGATTTTCCGACATTAAACCGCCCAACAGTGGAGGAAGTTTAGCGAGCAATTTAACAGAATTACTTTTTAGCCAATTGACACTGTGAAATCACGGTGGCTACACTAAAAGCAGCGATTTTTTGATTAGTCAAAAAATCGCTGCTTTTCTGTTAATAAGAACTCAACTCATACTTATAACGGTAGAACAATGTATTTAATGCTTCGACGAAACGGACTCCTGAGCTTGTTGATCTCAGCCCTCCTGGCCGGGCCTGTTTTGGCGCAGGGTGAAGGTGAAAAACAGTTTCGCGCTGTTTGTAGTACTACTCAGGTTGCTGATTTTACGCGTGAAATTGGCGGCGACCGCTGGCAGGTTGATTGTGTGCTGGCTCCTGGACAGGATCCTCACACCTACGAGATTAAACCTGGAGATAGCCGGTTGGTGGCTGAAGCGGACATCTGTTTTCAGAACGGTTGGCATCTGGAAGGGCACGATTGGATGTTGAATCTGGCCCAGGATGCTAACAAACCTTTGGTCACCTGCGTAAAGGGTGTCAAACCACTCGATTTTGATGAAGATGGTACGATTGTGCAGGATCCGCACGCCTGGCTGAGTCCTATCAATGCCGCCATTTACGTACGCAACATTGCAGCGGGGCTTAAAAAGATTGATCCTGCGAATGCATCAGAGTACGATGCGCGGGCTGATTATTACGTTACGCAACTTCGAGGTCTCCATGCCTGGATTCAAAAAGAGGTAAATAAGATTCCTCGTGCGAAACGAGTTCTAATCAGCCACCATGATGCCTTTCAATACTTTGCTACGACCTACGGGTTCCAAAGTGCTGCTCCTGCGGGTTGGAGCACCGGAGATGAAATTGGTGCCGGTGTCACACCACAGCGCCGCGCAGAAGTGGTCGATTCGATTCGTAGCTACGGCGTGAAAGCGATCTTTGTGGAAACGACGATTAACCCACAAGTGGTACGGCAGATTGCCAAAGATGCCGGAGTGGAGGTATCAGGAGCACTCTATGCGGACTCGATGGGACCAGAAGGTTCAGTGGCAGAAACTTATTTTGGCATGATGCGCGAAAATGTCATCAAGATCGTTGGCGGATTAAAATAAGAGCACCTTGACTTACGGGATTTTGGTGTGAAATCAACCTCTCCAGCCAGCCGTTTTCCGGCTCGCCCGATACTTGTTGCCACTATCAGCCTTGCTATTTGTAGTCTGGTGGGTGGCTATCAATTATTTGTGTCCACGTTGCCCCAACCAGCCGTGACAGAAGTAGGCACTACGGTCGCCGACGGAGACTATGCGCTTGGAATTACGCTGTCGTTCGATGCTCGAGGAGACGCATTCGATCCTACGGCCTTGCTCGTACGACTCGACGGAAAAACTCTACTGGAAAAAACAGAAACAGTTCCGGCAGGGACACCTTTGAAAATCCATCCAGTGGAAGGTCTCATTCGTGGATTGAATGAATTGTTCATTCAGGTTGGTACTGGCGGGGAGGTTGCCGATCCCGCTGCCTCGCAGCCCGACCCTTTTGCAGAGGCAGGTTTTGGAGAACCTGTTGAACCGTCTGCAGACGACCAGGAAACTCCGTCGACAGATCACACAAGTCCGGGAGTGGCCAAAGCGATTCGTGTTCGTGTGTTTGACGGTGACCAGTTGCTGGTAGAAAGAACGGTTTGGTCTGAGCCGGGTGAGCCTGTCAGCAGCACCATTTTGCTGGACCTTACCAGTAACGAAAAAGTGACACCGGAAGATGCCGGTGATCACGATGGCCATCATCACTAGCCCCGGAAACAGCAGACATTATGACTCAGCAAGTCCCAGCGATTGAAGTGAAGAACCTGACCGTCAGCTACGGTCCGGTTCCCGCATTGCTGGACGTTTCTCTGTCTATCGAACCTGGACAGCTGGTTGGCATCATCGGACCCAATGGTTCGGGCAAGTCGACATTTATCAAGTCATTACTAGGATTTGTCAAACCAGACTTCGGCGATGTACTGTTATTTGGTGAGGATGCTGAAAAAGCCAAGGGGCGAGTGGCGTACGTGCCACAGCGTGGAAGTGTAGATTGGGATTTTCCTATTACCGTGGGTGAAGTTGCACTCATGGGCCGCTACGGAAAACAACCCTGGTGGCGGGAACTTTCGTCAGAAGATCACGACATTGCCGAGCATGCCCTGGAACAGGTCCGTATGGCTGATTACCGCCATCGGCAAATTGGTCAATTATCCGGCGGGCAGCAGCAACGCGTCTTTATGGCTCGTGCTATCGCTCAGGGTGGAGATATTCTACTGCTGGATGAACCGTTTGCTGGTGTTGATGCGGCAACCGAAAAGGCCATTCTGGACGTGCTGGAATCCACTCGTGAGACCGGCAGGACGCTCGTGGTGGTTCATCACGACCTGGCAACAGCCTCGGAATACTTCGACGCACTGGTGCTTCTCAAGCAGCGACTGTTTGCTCACGGCACACCAGAGCAGGTGATGCATCCCGAACTGCTGAGTGAAGTCTACGAAGGGACACTCAGAATCTTCGCAAGTCTCCAAAATGAAGCGGCAGCCGGAGGTGACGGGTAATGTATGACTGGCTGGTAGAAACCCATTATGCGAGTCCCCACCTGTTTAAAGCGCTCATTACAGGCTTGCTGGTGAGTACCGTATGCAGTGTGATTGGCTGCTTTATTGTTCTCAGACGAACCTCCTTTCTCGCCGATGCGTTGGCGCACTCGATGCTCGCCGGCGTCGTAGTGGGATATCTGATCATGAAAGTGCTGTTTGGCAAAGAGGCTCATGCTCCTGCCATGCTCATTGGCTCGATCCTCTCCGGGATGCTCACCGTCGCTTTGATCGGATTTGTGTCGAGATCGTCTCGGGTTAAAGAAGACGCGGTCATCGGGATCATGTATACCGGCATTTTTGCCTTTGGTGGTGTGCTGGCTTCGCTCTTCAGTCATTACGTGCATATCGACCTGCTGCACTTTATGGTGGGGCAACTACTGGGGGTTAGCGATCAGGACTTGTGGATGATGGCGATCGTCTCGGTGACAGTAATTTCCTTCATCATTCTGGCATTTCGAAGTTTGCAACTCGTTACGTTTGATCGAGTGATGGCTGCATCGCTGGGTATGAATGTGGTTCTGCTGGATTATATGCTGACCACCTGCACGGCCATGGTCGTCGTCACCGGTGTCCAGGTGGTTGGCGTCATTCAAGTCGTTGGCTTGCTGATTGCACCGGCTGCCACCGCCTATCTGTTCTGTGACAGACTCAGAAACATGCTATGGGTCTCGGCATTATTTGGCTGGACCGGGTTTCTGCTCGGGTATTACTTTTCCGAAACGTACAACGTGGCCCCGGGAGCGATGATCGTGGTTGTACTGACAGCCCAGTTCCTCGTCGTCTTTCTTGTTTCTCCCCGCTACGGACTTTTGGCCGATTTTCAACGCCGGCTCAAGGCAGTGCCTCAGCAATTGGTGGAAGATATCCTGGGCGTCATTTTGCGTGCCAATAAAGAACGGTGTGGGATGGATGACCTGGTGAAACACACTCCTTACAAAGCGGATCGGATACGCAAAGCAGTTCAATCCATGGTCAGACAGGAATGGTTATGTTTTGAGAAGGATGTGATCAGTCTGACCGACGACGGTCGCCAGCATGCCAGACGTCTGCGGCGGGCACACCGGTTGTGGGAGACCTATCTGCAGCATCTGGGCGTGGCCGAAGACGAATTGCACAGCCGGGCTGACCTGTTGGAGCACTTGCATGACGAAGATGCGGTGGACTATCTGGACGATAAACTGGGCCATCCGCTGACAGACCCTCACGGAGCGGAGATCCCTGAAGACTTCGTGCACCTGGTGCCGGGGGAAGTGATGAGGTTGGCCATCTTACGAGAAGGACACACGGGCGAAGTGGTTCGAGTCAATTCGGGGCTGGTTGATCAGGTGGCCGTGGGCGACCGAGTTACCGTAGGAGTACGTGAAGACAACTCTCAAACCTGGGTGATCAACATCGCGCAAGCAGACGGTCAGGCCACGGAACATCGGTTGAACCATGAAGAAGCCGATGCCATTAGTATTCGTCTGGATTGACTTCTGTTTCTGCCGGTTCGGAAGAATCGCTTGGGTCACCCTCATCAGTATCTGCACTGCTGCTGGGAGGATTTGCTAACAAGTCTCGAGCCAGCTCTTCATCGGCCCGTGGAACGAAGATGCGAAAACCCTTGCTGAGCGTCAGTCCGGAGAAAGCACCTCCGGCATCGTCTCCCATGACGGTGGCGACAATTCCGTTAGCTCGCAAATATTCGGCAGCAATAAGTGCTTCTGTTTGATTCAGAAACGAAGCTACTTTGACAGAGGAAGACATGCTGTTGTTCCTTGATTCTGTAAATCGCGAACAGTTATTTCCCTGTCTGAATTATAGGAATCAGGGCTTTCTACGAGCAACAATTAATTCTGGATGAGGCTGCGGAGTACCTTCAGGTTGGCCGCGTCCCAACTCATGCCCTCATATTCCCCCTCGGCGTCACCCTTGGCGGTTTCCAGGTACATCGGAGTGTTGGCAAAGCGAGTGTCATTGACCAGCAGGCGGAAGGGAGCCAGGCCCATGTGCCCCTGCCCAATGTGCTCGTGGCGATCTTTGCGGCTGGCAAATTCCCGTTTGCTATCGTTCAGATGAAAGGCCTTCAGCTTTTCCAACCCGATCAGTTTATCGAATTCGTTCCAGGTATCCTGGTAAGCAGCCTCGTCACAGAGATTGTAACCAGCGGCAAACATATGACAGGTATCAGCACATATGCCGACCTGATCCGGGTTTTCGCATTGGTCAATCATTTCTGCCAATTGCTCGAATTTCCATCCCAGATTTGTTCCCTGTCCGGCCGTCGTCTCCAGCAGACACTGACTAGAAATTCCTCGAGTCTGACGGTGGATCTCATTCAACGCTTCGGCAATACGGCCAATTCCTTCCGCTTCAGTGCTCGTGGTGAACGAGCCTGGATGAACGACAACATAGGGAATCCCAAGTTGCGAGGCTCGCTGTAATTCGACAATGAATGCGTCGATGGACTTTTTCCAGAGTTCATCTTTGGGGGAACCCAGGTTGATCAGGTAGGAAGCGTGTGAAAGTGTGTGAACGATATCGTGATCGTCAAGCTGCTGCTGAAATAACCGCACGTCTTCGTCGGTAATCGGCTTTGCTTTCCATTGGTTGTTGTTCTTGGTAAATAACTGGATACAGTCACATGTTTCCTTGACCCCATTGGCAATCGCCTTGTAATAACCTCCGGCAATCGACATATGTGCACCAAGAATGGGCATGGGATTATTCCTCGTTTTCGTTCTTTTGAAGGGAAGGAGGGACTGCCTTGAACTGCACCATGTCCAGAGCGGTGTAGTTATCGTGGTAGTGCTGAAATGCTTCGTCAGGCGACAGGTTGTAAATGACATCCCCTCGTGTCGCCCACTGGTCACCAGTGTGAACAAAGAGAGCTGAGCCTACGCGGAGATTGCTGACCGCTTCCATCTCCTCCATGGGGCCTCCCGGGATCGCTTCAAAGCTGATGATAACCGGAACCAGTGTGTGGAGGTTGAGCGAGTGATTTTCAATGACGAATTTAATGTCCTCTTCAAACTTGCAATCCTTCCAACTCAAGCCGCGAGGCCGCCCCGATTCGCTGCAGACCTGGAAAAAGGACTTTTGTAGCGTTTCACGATTGTCATTGAATTCAGTTATTTGCTGCCGGTAGTCTGGAGCCTCCGTCGCGGCCGGAGGAAGAGTTGGCTCGGGCGCCGCCGGTGGCTGAAGCCAGGCGGAGGGATCAGCATGATAGGGAGCAGGTGAGCTACGGCGAGCAATCAGGTAGAAGATGGCTCCCAGCAGGATGAGGCCAATGACGATCGCGGCAAGGATAGGGGGAGGGGGCATTGTTTTATTACCCGTCGGGCGTCTGGAGCGACCAGATTTGACTACTCTGATGCGTCGTGCTGCTCAAGCACTTCCAGTAAACCGGCGATCCAGGCCGGATGAGCGGGCCAGGCTGGAGCGGTAATCAGGTTGCCGTCAATATGAGCATTATCGAATGTAGCTGCCGTCTCGATGTAGGTGCCACCACTGAGAGTTACTTCAGGTGCGACTGCCGGGTAGCAACTAACATTGCGTCCCTCCAGGATTCCGGCAGCGGCCAGGATCTGGGGACCATGGCATATGGCTGCAATCGGTTTGCCATTTTCATTGTAGCGGCGGACCAGGTCGAGTACTCGAATATCCAGTCGCAGGTATTCCGGAGCGCGGCCGCCAGGAATCACCAGAGCATCATAATCACCATTGATTGCCTCATCAAAATCGATGGTGATCGCAAAGTTGTGCCCGACTTTTTCTGAATAAGTCTGGTCACCTTCGAAGTCATGAATCGCCGTCTTTACCGACTCACCAGCCGACTTGTCCGGGCAGCAGGTATCCACATGATGCCCGACCATCAATAGCATTTGATAGGGGACCATCGCTTCGTAATCCTCGACGAAGTCTCCTATCAGCATCAGAATACGTTTATGACTCATGACTGCTCTTGCTTGATCCTTTAGTTCTCTGACTGTGGCGTTGCGTAATTGTATTTCTTTTGAAGCACAGCGATAAAGGCACTGGAAAGATTTGCTACAGTCCCACCGTTGCCCTGAGGGGAACGATACATATTGTCGGTTGCCGAAACGGTCATGCCTGCTATCATGCCACCCATGCCCCCCATTCCGGGCGAGCGTCCATCAGCCAGATACTTCACAAGCTGATCAAATTCGACAGGCGAGAAGAAATCAAAAGGTAAGGTCGGGTCGTCTTTGGTTGGCTTGTACTCTATTTTGCGAACGACATAAAAGACGCGACCTGTAATGGAAGCAAAGACCTGCACTTTGTTTACTTCCATTTGCTGGAACATGTACTGTTTATCTCCATCACTGATGTCTGAAATGGTTACGGTAGGCATCATTTCAGCGACTTCAATCATTTCAGGCTCGTCAGTTTCTTTTACGTCAGACTCGGAGTTGTCAGCTTCCGGTACGACAGACTCGGATTCGTCAGCTTCCGGCACGTCAGGCTTGGCGGCTTCTTCTGCCGGCTCGACATCCTCTTCAGCTTCACATTCCGATGTGTCATCTTCCTCGGTTGATTCGCCCTCGGCTGAATCTTCTTCGGTCGCTTCGTCCCCCGTGGCTTCCTCTTCCGCCGCTTCTTCTTCGGTTGCTTCCTCCTCAGTCGACTCTTCTTCAGTTTTGTCTGGGTTGTCCTGTATTGGTGCGGGGACCGAGTTGGTTACGATTTCGAATTTCTGAATGGTTCCCAGTTCCACTCCGCCCTGTGGATTAAACTGAGAAAGCTTGACCATGGCGGTAGGGAAGGTCTTGTAGATCTCGAGATCGGCGGTGTCATCTACAATCTGGGAGAACGGTTGATCACCATTGTCGGCGGTGTACAGAGCGGCAATGGAGTCGGCGCGTTTGCGAGCAGCATCGATGGCCTTCGAGTACTTCCAACCGTCAATCAGATTCTGTTTGACTTCCTCATTTTCCAGTCCGGCATCAAACGGCGTCTCCTTTGTTTGCTCAACCTGCCAGAAGACATAGGTAGTCTTTTGAGTAGAAAACTGGGATTCGTGCGGTGTCAGGAAATCATTCTCGATGAAGATGTCTGATTCAGGATTGCTTCCAGGACCACCATGTGCTTTATAGGCGGTGCGGACAAGCTTAATCCAGGACGGGGTCGTTTCATCCCATTCAAGTCCAAAGTCAGCCGCATTGGGATTGCGTCCGGAAATAGCCTGGCCATAGGCAGCAGAGATAGGGAAATCAGTTTGGCCCAGCGTTGCCAGGACGATTTGTTCGCCAGCTTCTATTACATTGCCATCTGCATCTTTGACGTCTTCAGAAAGAATGCCTGCAGCATCTTTCTGGATTTCCGCAATCGCTTTCGCCAATTCTGCAGCCGCCGCCTGTTTGATACTTTCTGCTTCTTCAATATTGTCCACATCAAGGACGCTAGCCAGATAGGCAAAACGTTGTTCGCCAGAACTGGATTCAGCATTGGCGAAGGCATCCATTGCATCGGTTATTTGTTGTTTGTGTGCACCGAGCATCTCATCTTTGTATGTGGAAATAGAAGTGCGGATGTAGTCTTCACGGACGCGGTCCGCCACTTCTTCGTAGGGGAGATAGGTTTTGGGAGCAGGAGCAATCACGTTGGGCTCAAGCGGAATCGGTGTGTCGAGTCCGGAAAGATCCTCTTCAGACTCCTTCTCATCCTCACCAGTAGCCGACTCGTCCGCTGCCTCGTCCTCGGTACTATCTGGTTCTGCAGGGGCGTCATCCGAATTATCGTCTGCTTCAGTCGGCTCTGTTTCAGTAGCTTCTTCTGCTTCGTCGGCTGGTTGCTCAGGTTCATCCTGGAACAGGGTCACACAGTCGTCCTCTGCTGCCGGGGTTTCACTTGCATCCTCAGCAGTTTCATTTTCTTCAGTGGAGTCGGCTTCACCAGCAGGATCTTCCCCACTGTCGGCTTCCGTCTGGTCGTCAGTACTATCGTCAGTACCTCCGTCTTCAGTGCCTCCGTCTTCAGTGCCTCCGTCGCCTTCCGCTTCGTTTTCGATGTTTTCAAACACGTCTTCGGGGGCGATGTAATTTTCGATGTTGGTTTCGTAATAGGTTTTGAGATCATCTTCCTCGATGCCCGCTTCAAATAACACTCGGGCATACCGATCATAAGCATCTTCGTCAAAGGCCACGAATTGATAGCCAAATTTACGTGGCGTACGTGCTCCGAAAGGGAGGAAATTCTGGTTGTTGACCTGCAGAGGTCCGAATTGATTGAGTCCAGTTTCGTCACGATAGTATTCCCGAAATGCTTCCAAGCGAGCTTCCAGTTCATCTTCATCGGGTACTGACGTGATGGCATCCTGATTAACAGGGATTTCCAGGATCTCGAACTGATGCTTGGTCGACAGCATTTTATGAATGACGCCTCGATCCGAGATGGCAGGTGACATCGGAATACCCGTATCCGCCAAACGTTGCATCTTTCGTGCCGCCACATAGGGGACCAGCATTTCCGCGATGGCATCGGTTTCCAGCTGCTTGTCAAAGGCAGCCTGCTTGGCAGCGCGAATCTGTTCCGACGTGTTGTATTCGTAGACGTTTTTCTGCAGGTGAGTTTCGATCGAATCAGCAGTCACTCCGATCCCGTAGTCGTTGGCAATCGTCGAGAGGAACTTGACGGTGACAGGGTCGCTGGGCTGGCTTCCAATTTGCCAAGGATCCACATCAGACATAATCGCCATGAAGTTGGGAGTTGCCATATCTTTCATGCGAAACATGAGTGCATTGTTGGCCAGAGCCGAAAAGAACTGCTGCAGGCGTTGTCCGTCCTCTTGAATCCGGATCGCCTCAGCTCGCTCAATCGAACCACCATTCCAGGTCGCCAGTGTCTCGCCGGCCCCCTGCATGGGACCACTATTGGGGCCACCCTGAATGGCTGCGTAGTAAGCGGGACCGACGACAAATGCCAGCACAGCAATGATGGTCAGGACGGAATACGAGATAGTTTTGTACTCCGAAACGAAGTCGAACATACTGCGACCTTCGTACGTTCCCTCATTCTTCATCTTCTGGATATAGTCGTCATGTTTTTCCTGTTGCCGCTGCTTCAGCTCCTGGATTTGCTTATCTTTTTGACGGCCGTAAATTCGATTGGGGCGTTTTGCTTTGGACATGGTCGATTCATCTCACTGACGTGAAGATGCTTATTTTGGCTTGACAGAAAAAAATATCGTCTTAATGATTCGTCTAAGGAAAGAAAATTTCCGGGAACAACATACCGTCCGGTATTTAACCCGGATGGGGGTTGCCATGGAAGTGCTCTCCCGTAACCACGGTCTGTATTAACTGACCGTGAAACTACCAATTTTAGGGCGGTATGAGGGAAATATAAACCCCAATGTGGCCTGTTAATACTTGAAATATAACGTTGATAGAAGTGAGTTGCTGGTACCGGCCAGATAGCCCTTCTGTTCAGTTAGTGCCGTTTGTGACGGTGTTAGCTATTGCAACGGAAGTATCAGCGGCTTTTACTGATATGATGTTCGGACGTTTCTTTTGCTGATATTTAAGGCGAGGCATGCTTGTAGGCATGTCGTTTAGCCGTTTTACGACAAGTACTCTCCGATCCAGTTCATATTTTCCCCATGACTAAGCACCTTGTTATTGTCGAGTCTCCTGCCAAGGTTAAGACGATTTCCAAATTCCTGGGACCGGATTATTTGGTAGAGGCAAGTATCGGCCATGTCCTCGACTTGCCTGCCAGGAACCCCAAAGGAATAACCGCGCCTGTTCCAGGCATCGATCTGGAGAATGACTTTAAGCCCAGTTATGAAGTTATCAAAGGTAAGAATAAGACGCTTTCCAAATTAAAGAAGGCAGCCAAAGAATCGGAAGGGGTCTGGCTGGCTACGGACCTTGACCGCGAAGGTGAAGCCATTGCCTGGTTGCTGGCAGACGCAATGAAAGTGGAACCAGAGAAGGTGAAACGCGTCGTCTTCAATGCGATTACGCGCGATGCGATTCAGCAGGCTTTTGAAAACCCGCGGGAAATTGATGTTGCCAAGGTGAATGCGCAACAGGCACGTCGTATCCTTGACCGGATCGTCGGCTATCAGGTTTCCCCGTTGCTGTGGAAAAAGGTTGCCGGTGGACTCAGCGCCGGTCGCGTGCAAAGTGTCGCTGTCAGGTTGATTGTTGAGCGGGAACGTGAAATTCGAGCACATGTACCGGACGAATCCTGGAACGTCAATGTTCGTCTGGCTCTGGATCCTTCTCAGGCTGCTGGGCTGACCAGCCAATGGCATCAGTTCATGGCGACCTTGGACGACAAGGGAAGAGCACCCACGATCAAGCGGCAAAATGCCTGGTTGGCGGAGCATGGCAGCTTGAAGACAGAATTGATCCAGGTGGCGGGAGAAAAGTTCAATCTGGGCTGTGCAGCCGAGAACCCGCAGGATCTTTCGTCTCAAATTACCTCGGTCGCCGAAGCGGTCGGTATGGTGAATGTCTCGGTGGACTCCAGACCGAACCCCGCAGGCAAGGGGCCTTCGTTGGTCGAGCGAACGGTTGTTGGTGAGGTAGACTCGACTGCGCGATATACGATCCAGTCAATTCAGACCAAGCAAACCAAAAGTCGTCCGTACGCTCCCTTTATTACCAGCTCGATGCAAATGTCAGCTTCGAATGCGTTAGGGTTTACAGCCAGCCGGACGATGAACCTCGCCCAGCGACTCTATGAAGGACTCGCCATCCCCGGCGAAGGTCATGTTGGCTTGATCACTTATATGCGTACCGACGCGACCTACATCGCCCCAGAAGCCATGCAAGGTGTGCGTGATTACATCTCCAAGGAATTCGGCGAGGCTTATCTGCCTGATAAGCCCAAGGTTTTTGGGTCCACTAACAAGAACGCTCAGGAAGCTCACGAGTGTATCCGACCTACCGATGTCACTCGCACTCCGGAAAAAGTTGCCAAGGCGCTTGAGCCAGACCAGTTGAAGCTTTATACCCTGATCTACAACCGGTTTGTTTCTTGCCAGATGACTGATGCTGTCTGGGATTCGACGACCGTCACCTTTGAGCGGAGTGATAAGCAGACCGGAGCCATGTTAAAGGCAAATGGTCGCGTGTTGGCATTTGACGGGTTTTACCGCGTTGCCGGAGTTCCCACCGCGAGTGATGAACAGACGTTACCCAAACTGGCTGAAGGCGATCTGTCAGCTCCCTTTGATATCGAACCTGCACAGAAATTCTCTACGCCGCCGCCACGCTACAACGAAGGTTCTCTGGTTAAGAAACTGGAAGAGGAAGGGATTGGGCGTCCGTCCACTTACGCCTCGATCATCAAAGTGATCCAGGATCGAAACTATGTGGAGAAAATAGCAAATCGATTCCATGCCACCGACCTTGGTGAAGTGGTGACGGACAAGCTGCTTGAGGGATTCGAGCAGATCATGAATGTGAACTATACCCGGGAGATGGAATCGGAATTGGATGCCATTGAAGCTGGTTCCCGGGACTGGACGAACTTCCTTCATGGCTTTTACGACAAGTTCAAGTCCGAACTGGATACGGCATTTGAAAAGATGACGCACGCCAAGGCGGAAACCGAGCTGGCTCCGGAAGAATATAAATGCCCGGAATGCGACAAGCGTTTGGAATACCGCTTTGGTCGTAATGGACGCTTTCTCAGTTGTGTCGGTTTCCGAGTACCCCCCGAACCTATTGATGTGCCATGTCCAGGATGTGGCGCTGACAAGATGGGAGTCAACAAGGGGAAAACGGCTCGCTCACGTCCTTTCCTGACATGCTTCGACTGTGAAACCAAGGTCACCTGGTCCAAGGTGAAGGAGCATCAGGAGCGGATTGCTGAAATTGCAGGTGGCATGCGTGACGCCTGCAAATATGCTGCTCCCATCGACTCGGAAGGACGACCGATCAATCCCGAACAGTCCAATATTGCCTGTCCCAACTGTGGAGATCCCATGCTCAAACGGACTGGTCGCTTCGGCCCGTTTCTGAGTTGTGCGAAGTATCCTGACTGCGACGGCATTGTCAATCTTGATAAAAATGGCACGGTAACGTTACCCAAGGTATCGCCACTGGAAACCGATCTTGAGTGCAGCAAGTGCGAGGCGAATCTGTATTTGCGAAATGGTGCTCGAGGACCCTGGCTAGGCTGCTCACGCTATCCTAAATGTCGAGGGCGAGGAGCCTGGAAGGGACTGGAGGATGAAGTGCGAGCCAAGTGGGAAGCCGCTCTTGCGCGTCACGAGGACGAAAACCCTGCGCCTGTTATCAAAACCGTAGATGGTGAAGTGGTCGAAGCCGGTTATCGTCCGGAACCGCTTCGTGAAACTGTTTAGCAAGCTGTAACTGCCTGTCGAAACTAATCGTCGGAATAGCCGACAGCAATGGCAGTTGCCGTGGCGTGACTCCGGCAGTGAGACAAACTGATCAGCACATCGGTGATGCCCAGCTCTTCGCAAATCTCTTTAGCGACACCATGGATGGCGACTTTTGGTTTACCTGTTAAATCAGTAACCACCTCGATGTCCTTCCAGCGTATACCACGGGACCAGCCCGTTCCCATCGCCTTCAGAACGGCCTCTTTAACGGCCCAGCGACCTGCATAGGACTGATTGGCCCCTTTGCGGCTGCTGCAGTATGCGATTTCTGCCTGAGTGTACACGCGATTGAGAAACAGTTCTCCATGTTTCTCGATCATCCTGGCAATTCGCAGGCATTCGATGATGTCTGTTCCCAGGCCTATCACATTCATCGTACTAATCCAGTCGCCTTTTGAACCCGGTCCAGCACTTCACGGCACTTGGCCCGAGCCTGCTTGGCACCGGCAGCAAGAACATCCTGCACGTAGGACGAATCCTTTTCCATTTCCGCGCGACGTTGCCAGGCGTCCCGGAAATAGTCTGCCGACGCCTCGGCAATCTTTTTCTTGACGTCTCCGTACCCAAACCCACCGGCTCGATAGATCCCGGCAAGTTCCTCACGCTGCGAGTCTGAGGCAAATAGGCTGTAGAGCTGATACAGGTGATCTACCTCAGGTTCCTTGGGCTCTTCCATGGGCCGCGAATCCGTGGCGATCCGCATGATCTTTTTGGAGATCGCTTTTTCTTCCCCAAAGATTTCAATCGTATTGTCGTAGCTCTTGGACATCTTTTCGCCGTCGGTGCCTGGGACCTTGGCAGACGAGTCCAGTAATTTGGCCTCTGGTAAAACGAAACACTCGCCAAAGTGGTGGTTGAAGCTCTTGGCAATGTCACGAGCAACTTCAATATGCTGCACCTGATCCTGTCCCACTGGTACGATATTGGAATCATATCCCAGGATGTCAGCAGCCATGAGAACGGGGTAGGTGAACAGGCCTGCGTCGGCACTGATCCCCTTTTCTTTCTTCTCTTTATAGGCGTGACATCGTTCGAGCAGCCCCATGGGAGTACCTGTCATGAGTATCCAGGTGAGTTCGGAAATCTCCGGGATGTCAGACTGGACAAAGAGTGAAGCCTGGTCCGGATCGAGTCCAAGTGCCAGCAGATCCAACGCAGCTTCAAAGGTCAGTTGCTGAAGCAACTCGCTGTCACGAATGGTCGTCAGCGCATGCAGGTTGGCAATAAAGTAATAGGCCTGATCGGCAGTCTGCAGGTCAATGTACTGCCGGATGGCGCCAAAATAGTTGCCCCAGTGGAAACGGCCAGTAGGCTGGATGCCGGAAAGTACTCGCATTACATTCTCTTAACGGTAATTTTTAACTCTAGTATCTCTTTAGCAGCTATTTCCTGCTGCCGTCAGCTTTTGTTGGAGGTCACGGTTCCCACAATTTCTGAAACGGTTGTTGCCCCCAGCTCTGCAAAAGCACCGGGGAGTTGGTCAAGGAGCCTCATGGTAATCTTGGGGTCATAATAATTTGCGGTGCCGATTTGTACCGCGGAAGCCCCTGCGACGAGAAACTGCATGACGTCGTCAAGACTGGCAATCCCACCAATCCCAATGATCGGGACGTCGACAGCCTGAGCTACCTGGAACACACATCGCAATGAGACCGGTTTGATGGCCGGACCACTGAGTCCTCCCACGTCGTTCCCCAGAACAGGTTGCCGTTTTTTCCAGTCAATCGCCATCCCCAGCAATGTATTTGTCAGGCAAACAGCATCAGCCCCTCCGCGAGCAGCTCCTGCAGCAATTTCTACGACGCTGGTGACATTGGGCGTGAGTTTGGCGAGGACCGGCAAATCACAGTTCTCACGCACTGCTCGCACAACTTCTTCACAAAGCGCGGGATTGCTGCCAAAGTCCACTCCGTGGGCGACATTGGGGCAGGAGATATTAAGTTCAAGTGCATCGATGCCATCCTCGGCGGCCAGTTGCGTTGCCAGCGAGACATAATCCTGGGCACTGCTGCCGGCAATGCTGACGATCAGCGGAGCGGAAATCCTGGCTAGATATGGCAGATGATGTTCGATGAAGGCGTCAATCCCGTCATTGTCCAGACCTATTGAATTGAGCAGACCGGCAGACGTCTCTACGGTACGTTGGGGAGCGTTGCCGACTCGCATTTCAGATGTGATTGTCTTGGGGACAATGCCACCCAGACGTGCCAGGTCGACGAGTCCTTCCATCTCACGCGCATATCCAAAAGTGCCTGAAGCGACCAGGATCGGGTTCGGCAGGGTTAGTCTGCCGAGTTGAACCTGCAGGTCAGCGAGTGTATCTGTCACAGTCATAGTCCACAAAAAAAACGATGTCAGGTTAGAAAATACCTTTAAGGTAATCTAACCTGACATCGATAGTTTCTCAATTATGGCAATCAGAGTTTCGTCGGTGAACAAGTCGGTTATCCAGCGACGAGCTTGCTAGCGTTTACCTCGTGAAAACGTGGTAACGCGTGGCGTGGTCGGTCTAACAAGGGATTCGTTAGATGACACCACCATGGACACGTTGCGGATTCATGTGGTCCGGCTGGTCCATATGCCAGAATCGTTCCCAGAAATTCAGGATTTGACGTTGATTTTCCGAGGTGAAGATCAGTTGTTGCGTTCGGCGGGCACGTTCGCCCGAATAACCGGGAATAAGGCATCCCACGGATGTGCTAAGTGCGGCGAAAACTAATACGGCGTAAAACATGCGTCGCATTTGTAAATCCTCCTTGAAGGTCGTGAGCTGATCGTCCTGATCAGCTATCCAGATTGCTTGCCATAATCGTGGATAAAGTTATTGTTCTAACCATTCGACAACATGGATCTCTTCGAATGGTCGGCTATAAATACAAAAATACCAGAAGAGTTGCAATACGACTTTTTGAGATTAGATCGGTGGCAATGGCTGGTCGTCTTCTTCCGCAGGATTGGTTGCCTGTGGATCGACCGATGGGAGCTGTAATGTTTCCAGATTCCAGCCAATTGGATTGGCCTCTCGAATCCGCTTTTCCATCTCTTTTCCCGGCTTGAAGATGACTGCGAACTTGGCGGGGATGTCCACCGGGTCATTCGTTTTAGGGTTTCTTCCAAGCCTGGCCTTGCGCTCCTTACATTCAAATACACCAAAATTCCTCAGTTCAATCCTGCCGTGATCGACAAGCATTTGGACAATGGTGTCCAGAGTTCTTTGGACCAGGTCTTTGGCGTGCTGTTGTGAGAGCCCGGATTCTTCGGCAATTGTCTTAACGATGTCTTTTTTGGTTTTGCTGCGAGGCATAATCTTGAAATCGGTTATTCAAAGGACGAAGAAAACCAGGAAGGTACAACGAATGTAGCGAAATCGCTCTAAGTGTAGGAATCTGAAGAGTTTATGTCAAATTAAACTGCAATAGATTTCTGGTTCTCAATAGTTCGGTTTTGCAGTTCTCCTGTGGTTAAGGGTGATTTGTTTGTTGTAAACGACGCAATGGCGCATTTTCACCGAAAACGCACCGCGCCCATGGAACCTGTATCGAGCGGTCGAGCCGAAATCTTGAGGTAATCGATAAAGTTTTACTAATCGTTATAATTAGGGCGACGGACGACGAGCGTCCTACGAGCATATGAATGGAAAGGTCTCGATTTGAGCGAAAAATCCCCTTGGTACAGTGATGGGCTACAGTTTGAATGCAGTCAGTGCGGTGATTGTTGCACGGGGGCTCCCGGGTTCGTTTGGGTCACGCAGGCCGAAATTGATGCACTGGCCAGCGAAATGGAAATGGACAACGAAGCGTTTGAAGAGACGTATGTACGGAAAATAGGCGCCCGTCGCTCTCTTCGTGAGTTTCCCAACGGAGATTGTGTATTTTTTGATACCGACAGCAAAGGCTGTGCTGTCTATGAAGCTCGGCCCGTTCAATGCCGCACCTGGCCGTTTTGGGACTCTAATCTGGAAAGTAAAAAAGCCTGGAAGGAGACTTGCAAGGAGTGTCCTGGCAGTGGAGCAGGGCGAGTTTATTCGTTGGAGGAAATCGAGCAGCAGCGGGGGCAGATCAAGATTTAGTTAGCCCCCAATTTGATACATGGCACGTTCGGGCTTTTCAAATTCTGGAGTATCAATCCCGTGTGCCGCTTTCTTTGCTAACACACAGTCACGGATGAGCATTTCAATTTCCTCATCGCTACCGCCGTTTCTAAGAAGCTGCTGCGCATCCCACTCGCTGGTTGAAAACAGGCAGTTTCGCACCTTGCCTTCGGCCGTAATACGCAGGCGATTGCAGGTGCTGCAAAACGGCTCGGACACAGGATTGATAAATCCGATCCGCCCCTTGCCGGACGTAAACTTGAAATCGACGGCTGGTTGACTGGCATCGGGGCGGTCGGCCGCGATGAGTTTTCCAAAGTGCTCTTCCAGAGTTTCCTTGATGGTCGCACCGGTCAGCACCGCACTATTTCCCCAGTTGCCTTCTGCATCGAGCGGCATGAATTCAATGAATCTCAGTTCCAGGGATTGTTGCATGGCGAATTCTGCCAGAGGGACGATATCCTCTTCGGTCAGCCCTCGAATCGCAATCGCATTGAGACGGATTTGTTCAAAGCCGACCCGCTGGGCAGTGGCGATTCCCTCCAGTACCCGCTCGATACCACGCCGTCGCGAAAGTCGAAAAAACGTATCGTCGTCAAGTGTGTCCAGGCTGATATTGAGCCGCTTCAGTCCCGCCTGCCTGAGTGCCTCTGCCTGCTCGGACAGGAGGATGCCATTGGTGGTCAGTGCGATTTCATCGATGCCCTGAATCTTCACCAAAGCGGTAATCAGTTCCGGTAGATTCCTGCGTACCAGAGGTTCTCCGCCGGTAACACGTATCTTGTTGACTCCTAGCGCCGAGCAAATTCGAGCAAATCTGACGAGTTCCTCAAAGGTGAGTATTTCTTCACGCGGTTTGAATTCCACATTCTCTTCCGGCATGCAGTAGAAACAGCGGATATTACAGCGGTCCGTGACGCTCATCCGCAGGTTAGTGTGCGCTCGGCCCAGTGAGTCCAGTAAGGGAGGTCGTGTTGGCAACGGTCAGTCCTCCATTCCCGGGTGAACCCATTGGTGAGTCCCATCCGCCCAGTTTTCTTTTTTCCAGATCGGTATATCTTCTTTCAGCGAGTCGATGAGCCATTGCCCACATTCAAATGCGGTACCGCGATGAGGCGAACTTACAGCGATGGCCACACTGGCCTCCCCGGGCAGCAGATGACCTAATCGGTGCACGATATTAATCTCCACGACGTCCCATTGCCGCCGCGCCTCGGCTTCCAGTTGTTCCAGCTTGCGGATCGCCATCGATTCGTAACAATCGTAGTCCAGCGAACCGGTTTCCCGGTCACCGGTGATACTGCGAGTCGTACCCAAAAACAGCACAACCGCCCCGGCTCGCGTGTCCTGTACGGACTCGAGTACCTGTTGAGTGTCGATGGTGTCCCGGGTGAGATTGATCATTTGAGTTCGTCTTTTGGTAAGGCCTGCTTCAGCACGCTCCGCCGCTCACAGGCGGAATGATAGCTACAGACGCCTGCTCCGTAATGACGGTATCGTCTGACGCAAACTCGTCATCCACCGCGAAACGGCAGTGGGGCAGGATTTCGCTCAGCGGTGGGCAGGTGTCGACGACCAGCTGTTTGATTTCGCCGACGTTGGCTGGTAACGAGCACTCGACTTCAAGGTCCGTCGTGCCCGCTTTCTGCATCGCCACGGCAAATAACTTGATGCGGAGTGTCATGATGTCGTCAGGTCCCGTGAGCGCTGTGACAGTTGTTTACTCACACCGGGTGCTAGTCGGTAAGCGTGAGCCAGTAATTTGATTGGGTGGAGTGTCGGTTTAGTTGTTCCTTGCTCCATCTGGATTTTACACGCACTGCACTCAGTCGTCCCTACCTGAATTACAGAATCTCGCATGGTGCTGATCAGTCCCCATCCGCTGCGGAGACTGTTACGATAATTCTTCTTTTTCAGGCCGAACGTACCTGCCATGCCTGAGCATCCTTTGTCGATTCGATGCAGAGTCAGTCCCGGGATGAGCCGCAGTAGATGTTCTCCAGGAGTGAACTGAGCGAGTGCTCGGAGGTGGCATGGCAAATGGTAGCCGACCGAATAATTGACCGGTTGCAGGTCAAGTTCCAGTTTGCCCTGCTCGTGCAGATTCCACAGGTAATGGCAGGCATCCTGAGTGTTCTCAGCCACCAATTGAGCGTCGTCGTTGCCCAGTAGATTTGGATATTCCCTGGTCAGGCACATGGCTGCTGTCGGTTCGGTGGTGACAATGACATATCCTTGCCGCACGGCGTCGGCCAGCAGGTTCACATTGCGTCTGGCGAATTCCCGAGCGTATTCGATATCTCCCTCGGCGATGGCGGAACTGGCAGACCATTGTTGATCCGTCGGGACAAAAACGTCAACTCCGTGGTGTTTAAGGATGGAGACGAGGCATTTTGCCAGTTCCGGATCAAACCAGTTGGCAAAGGTGTCAACAAAGTACAGCACTTTCGTGCCAGCTTCCCGACTCGATCGGGTCAGACGATTTCTGGCGGCCCACTTGAAAAAACTTGTTCTGGCGACACGAGGTAGTTTGCGCCCCTGAGCGAGTCCAATTAGTTTTTCCAGTAACCATCTCACCTGACGGTTACGAATCCCCCAGTTGTAAAGCCAGTGGAATCGGTTAGCCAGGCGTGCTGTGCGATCGATTTTGGTGTAGAGCGAATCCGAGAGTTTCAATCCATTGGAACTTACATACTGTGCTTTGGTTTCCTGAACGATTTTAGGAATGTCGACACCCGCCGGGCACTCCACTCGGCATTGATGACAATTGACACACAGATCGGCGATAGATTTGGTTTCTTCGTCTCCCAATGTCGAAACTGGGAGTCTGCCAGTGATGACAGCACGCAATAAATTCGCTTTCGCTCGGGGGCTTGCTTCTTCCTTCGGTGCAAACTGAAAGATGGGGCACATGCGAGTCGCATCGGACTCGTTGCGACATCGAGCACATCCGTTACAGGCTCGCACTCCATAAGCAAGTTCTTCAGGAGTCCAGGCAAGTTGAAGTTCGAGTGGATTGCGATGTTCCTCTTCGTCATTAGTGACATCGGCCATAAATCCACGCGGAGTGGTCAGGTTAACACTGACGGGCCTGAGGTTGTTGTGGATAGGTTGAGGCATTTCCGAGATCACTTTACCCGGATTCAGTACATGCCGTGGATCAAAAACCCGTTTCACTTCAGCAAAAACATCATAGAGTGGTCCGAATTGTTTTCTCATAAACCACGTGCGGCTCAGGCCGGTACCATGTTCGGCGTTAATCGTCCCGCCAGCTTCGATGACCGGTTCATAAATGTCATTCGCGATGGCGTGCAGTTTACGGACGTCACTCTTATCATCCACATTGAGTAAGGGGCGGATATGCAGGACACCGTGCCCGGGGTGCCCAAATAATGAGGCCGTCGTGGCATGTTTTTGGAGCGCCGCGTAGATCTGAGGAAGGACTTCGGGCAACCTGGATGGCGGGACTGCAATGTCTTCGATAAATGGAATTGCCCGTGATGATCCTTCCAGGCGGTAGAGTGTCGGAATGACATTCTGGGTGATAGACCAGGCTTGCTGTATTTCGGTATCTTCCAGAGCCATGCGGCTGGCAAAGGCGAGGTGATGGGTTTGCTGAATGACCTCGCTTATCTGAGCCAGACGCGTTCGTATATCGTTTCGGTTGGCACCTTCCACTTCGACCAGCAGCATCGCCTCCGCATCGTCAGGGATGGAACGCACGAATCGGGGGTCTGTCTCGCGGGCCATCACCAATAGCCGCCGGTCTAACAGGTCACATGCCGAGATGTCCATGTTGACAAGCAGTTGGGATGCCTGGGTAGCCTTGTCGATCCTGTCGAAGAAAAGCAGAAGTACGCCAGTGTGTTCGGGGATGGAATTCGTTTTTACCGTGGCTTCGGTGATCAGTCCGAGCGTACCTTCTGACCCGACCAGAAGCTTTGCCAGGTCGATGTGGTCTCCCTGGATCAGGTCGTTCAAGTGGTACCCACAACGATGAACAGGCGATTCAGGAGTAAAGTCGCGAATGGTCTGTTGATGAGTTGAAATGATGGTCTGAATTCGTTCCTGGATTTCGTCAAGCCGCGATATCGTAGGAGCGGCACTCTGGTCAGATAATGCTCGTTTTTCCGGGATGGCACAGAGAGTTTCAATATTTTGTTCCCGATTCAGGCGGAGTACCGAACCGTCGGCCAGGACGACTTCAAGTTCGACGATATGTGCGCGGGGACTGCGGTACTTCAGCCAGTGGCTGCCGCTGCTATCAAGGGCCAGCACACTGCCCATCGTGGTGACTTCACGGTTGCTCGGATCCGGACCGAACATCCGGTTGTGTTTGCCCAGATATTTGTTGAGCCTGGAGAGTCGCACGCCTGGTTGCATGCGGACGTTTTCTCCGTCAAATCCCAGAATGCGACGCATGGAGTGAGCAAAATCGATGACGATACCAGGGCCAAGTGACTCGCCGGCCAGGCCACTCCCGGCTCCTCGAGCATGAACGGAGATGTGATTCTCATTGGCATACTGCACGCAGGCTACGACATCCTGAGTATGAAGAGGACGCACTACGGCCAGAGGACGAATCTGGTAAATGCTGGCATCACTGGAATAGAGCTTAAGGAGGAGGTCGTCGCACCGAACTTCACCCTCTATCACGCCTCGCAGGTCTTCTTGAATGCGAGCTCGTTCCTGATCCATATGAATCCCGTCTTATGCCCCGGCCTGATCAGAATCGTCTGTTGATTGATTCGCGGCCTGTTGTTCTCGCCATTGGCGCTCTTTTTCGGCCCGTTCAAGCCGAACACGCTGCTGGTGATACTTTTCGTGAATTTCCAGGTTAAACGGCTGGTATTCTGGCGAATCTTCGAAACCGCGAAATTCACTGTTACATTTGTAACATTGTAATAAGTTTTTCATGAAGATATAGAATAACAGATCGACTCCGGCAAACACAAAGAGTATCAGAAACGTCCAAAACAGATTGTGGTTCGCGTAGGCGATTGTGCTGAGCGTAGCCCCCACGGCGATAATGGAGATCCCCAGCCGCTGATTGAATTGCTTGCGATAGTAGAGTTCGTGGCTGCCGCAGATGGTACAACGGTCAAGTGTGCGGTTTCCCTCCTCATCGCTGCTCAAGAAGTTGCTGGAGAATGCATGTTCCACTCCGCACCGGCTGCAGGAAACCGCCGTGGAATCTTCCGTGAAGGGAACCCGGGTGACCTTGTCACAAGCTTTGCAAAAGTATGTTACGTTCATGGTTAATCAACCGCTCTGGGCGAAAAGTGTTTCTCTCACTGCTGGGGTTACAGAGGGTAAAGGACGTTCTCGGCTAAAACGCGCGCCGTTAATTCTCCAATAAAAACCACGATCGTGGCGGCGTAAAGGATACCGGTTGCACTCTGGGTATTGGGAACTCGCAGCGTCAAAAACGTCATGTAAATCAGCCCCAGGCTTCCAATGATTCCCGCAATCCACCTCAGTGATACAAAAATCCACCAGGTGCTTGTTACGTCGGTGTTGACAATCGTGAGAGTGGTTCCGGTGGCGGATACCAGCATGCGGAGGAGCAGCGCGATTACGCAAAGCCACAGCAGCTTCCGCAGGGGAACGAGGTTCATGGTGGGGGTGTTAAGGTACCAATGTCCCAGCAGCATGGCGGTCATGATACCCCCCACAACTAATCCCGAGGTCACGATGTCCAGAATTAGAACAAGGTGATGAGCCATGTTGTTGTCGGCTGGCAGGACACTGCTTTGATAAGCGGTGGTTAGTGTGAGAAGCGTGAGTAATACCAGAATCCATTGTCCAGGAGTCTTCTTTTCGTAGAGCCAGGTGACCGCTCCGACATAGCTCAGGACCGCACTGGCAATGGTGAGTATCACCAGGCTGGTTTGACCGGCAAGTCGTACGCTGTCTGCCGGCAGAAGTTCGTCAGGTACTGTCCAGACGACCAGAGTCCCAAAGACATTCAGGCCCATAATGACCCACAGATGTACTTTAAAGAATCCGCTGGTGACGTGCCGGGGACTGGTGATGGCCATTGCCAGGGAAACCCCAAAGCCGAGACGCAACACGAATTGCAGAATTTCCCAGAGCAGCTCCACGTTCGTATCCTAGTGATGTTTGCCGTAAATCAACTGCATGATTTCAGAACGACTGGTGAGGTTGGACCGGAAGATTCCTCGCATCGCTGACGTAATGGTCAGGCTTCCTGGTTTGCGTACACCGCGAATGGTCATGCAACTGTGATCCGCTTCAATAATGACGGCAACACCCTTGGCGCCTAATTCTTCGACCAGCAGGTCGGCGATCGTTTCCGTCAGACGCTCCTGTACCTGAGGACGACGGGCGATTGCTTCCACAACCCGGGCAAGTTTGCTGAGGCCAATCACTTTACCGTTGGGCATATATCCAATGTGGGCTTTCCCGACAAAGGGAAGCAGGTGGTGCTCGCACATGCTGCAAAAACTGATGTCGCGAACAAGCACAACCTCGTCGTACTTCTCTTCAAAGAACTTTTTAGTGTGCTCCCGAGGATCACTCCGCAAACCGCTGAACATCTCAGCATACATGCGGGCAACGCGAGCCGGAGTTTCCAGCAGGCCGTCGCGGTCCGGATCTTCGCCGACTGCGGCGAGTATTTCCCGGACAGCGTTTTCGATGCGGGGAAGGACGACATCGGTGGTGACAGGTTGAGCGTGAACTTGAACTTCGTCAGACATGCAGGATTTAGTGGTTGAACAGCAGCGTCGGTAACGGCCAAAGGCCCAAGTATTAATAGTAGATAGCGATTGCCAATTCGTAAATAAGGTCGTTTACTCGAACCCTTCCAGGTGAATTTCGGGAATCAGGTCCGGAATTATTTCAATTTCGGGAAATTCGTCGGTGTTATCCAGTATTTCCTGGCAACAGGCGGTCAGTTCACGAATCAGTTTTTCAATGTTGCACCCTAGATGGATCGGCCCAAAGGGTTCCAGGTACGCAGTGCTCGACAGAAACAGCTTCTTGGCTCCGCGAATGTTGCCATTGCCAAAGTGATGCAGGCAGACGGCAACCTGAATCAGGCCCTGAAAAAACTTGCGGTCGTCTGCATGGTATTCCTGCCACAATTCTTCCCAGGCATCGTGGGCTTCAAAGAACTCCACGTCATTGAAGAGTTCAATGCCTTCATAATATTTTTCGACGTCGAATGGATGGTCGCTCATCCGGGAGACTCCTGTAACTACGCGTAAACTCCGGCCCGTCAGGTAACGTGCTATATTGGAGAAAGTCAATCCGCTGACTGATTTCGTCCTCCAGTATAGCGTTGAACCGATCAATTCAATATATCCCCAGATGTCTCGCTAACTGCTTGCGAGGCAACCGTTGGAATTTTACAAGCCCTATGCCAGCTTCACGTGAAGAAAAAAACCACGCTCGCCGAGTCGTTCGCCATCTGGCCAAACACTATGGGGATGCCGAGTGCGCTCTGAATTTCGAATCCCCCTTTCAATTGCTGATCGCTACCATTCTTTCGGCGCAGTGTACCGATGAACGAGTGAATATCGTGACGGCTGATCTGTTTGCCAAATATCCCACGGCACATGACTTGGCCAAAGCAACTCAGAAACAGGTAGAGAAGATCGTTAAAAGTGCCGGATTTTACCGGGCCAAGGCCAAAAACATCCGAGCCTGTGCGCGGGAACTGGTGGACAAGTATGACGGGCAACCTCCCCAGCAGCTCGATCAGCTCGTGGCCCTGGCCGGAGTAGGACGAAAGACCGGGAATGTCCTGCTGGGGACCGCGTTTGGAATCCCGTCTGGCGTGGTGGTTGATACTCATGTCGGCAGGATCAGTCGTCGGCTGGGGATCACGTTCGAGAAAGACCCTGTGAAAGTCGAGCGGGATCTGATGACCGTACTGCCTCGGAAAGAGTGGATTGATTACTCGCATCGGATGATTCATCATGGCCGAGCAATTTGTGATGCCAGAAAGCCACTCTGTGATGCTTGCAGCATGAAAAACTTTTGTCCGCGGATTGGTGTAAAATAACTCCTTGTGAATTTGCGTTAACCGGGTCAACATGCGATATTCACATGGTGCTGTCGGCACAGAACTTATCTTCGACAATCCCTAACACATCATTTCTCACTTCGGATCGGCAACAGATGATTCTTTCGGGGCAGGAAATTAAGAACCGTCTAGGCGATACGATTAGTATCGAGCCATTCAACGACGACAACCTTAATCCCAATAGCTACAACCTGACGCTGCATGATGAAGTCATGGTGTATGAAGAAGTCGTTCTTGATATGCGACAGGTTAACCGGGTGCGGCGGTTAAAGATTCCCGAGTCCGGGTTGGTTTTGAATCCGAACCAGTTGTATCTGGGGCGTACGGTGGAACGGACCGAAACGCATGATCTGGTGCCGATGATTGAAGGTCGAAGTTCGATTGGGCGGCTCGGGTTGTTTGTGCACGTGACTGCCGGATTTGGTGATGTCGGCTTCAAAGGATTCTGGACGCTCGAAATGTTTGCTGTGCAGCCGGTAAAGATCTATCCAGGCGTGCAGATTTGCCAGATCTTTTATCACGAAATTGCCGGGGATGTTACTGAATACCAGAGTTCCAAATATCAGAACAATCGCGATATCCAACCTAGCCTGCTGTATCGCGAATTGAATCCAGATGCTGAATCCGAGTTGCCTCAAATGACGTTAAACTTCAAAAAAACGTCAAACGGCGATAATTCTTAGGCTTGGCACCGTCGCGCTCTACTTTTGACCTGCCTCATCATCCGATAAAATGGGCGTTTGTCCCTGTGCTTTGCCACGCTGGGTAAGCGTGACCACCGTCAACATTTTTATAAGAAGAGATTGTCAGGTTCCATGAGTGATTCGACTCCTTTTGACCCGTTTAACGCACGAGATACTTTTGATAGCGGAAGCGGAGAAGTTGGTATTTACCGCCTCTCTCGACTGCAGGAACAGGGGATTGGCGAGATTAATAAGCTGCCTTATTCGATTCGAGTTCTGCTGGAATCGGTGCTGCGTAACTGTGATGGTTATGTCGTAGAAGAAGAGGATGTGCGAAATCTGGCAAACTGGAATGCCGCTGATCCGGGGACCAAAGAAATTCCATTCAAGCCCGCTCGGGTTGTACTGCAGGACTTTACCGGAGTTCCCGCCGTCGTCGACCTGGCTGCCATGCGTTCGGCCATGGAACGACTGGGCGGCGACCCGAAAAAAATCAATCCTCTGATTCCAGTCGATCTGGTAATTGACCACTCAGTGCAAGTCGACCGCTTTGGAAGTGAAGATGCGCTGGCTGATAACGTGGAATTGGAATTCAAACGCAATAATGAACGGTATGAATTCCTGCGTTGGGGCCAAAAGGCGTTTGATAACTTCCGAGTGGTTCCTCCGAATGTCGGGATTGTCCATCAGGTGAACCTTGAATTCCTGGCTGGCGGAGTCTTCAAGCGGGACGATCAACAGGGGCCTGTCGCCATTCCCGATACACTCGTGGGAACCGACAGCCATACCACCATGATTAATGGACTAGGTGTCGTCGGCTGGGGTGTCGGTGGAATTGAAGCCGAAGGCGTCATGCTGGGGCAACCCATTTACATGCTCATGCCCGAAGTGGTCGGTTTTGAGTTGACCGGGGCATTGCCAGCCGGAGCGACGGCCACCGACCTGGTTCTGATGGTGGTGGAAATCCTGCGTCAGGAAGGAGTTGTCGGGAAATTTGTCGAATTCTATGGCTCAGGCGTGGCCAATATGTCGCTGGCAGACCGGGCCACCATCGCAAATATGGCTCCGGAATACGGAGCGACGATGGGCTTTTTCCCGGTAGATGACGAAACGCTCAACTACCTGCGAAAAACAGGTCGTAGTGACGAAGAAGTGGCACTTGTCGAACGATACACAAAAGAACAGGGGTTGTTTGTTACCGCCGATAGCCCTGCACCTACTTACACTAGCAACGTCAGCCTGGATCTGTCGACGGTCGTCCCTTCACTGGCCGGCCCGAAACGTCCTCAGGACCGAGTCTCCCTCGCAGATATGAAACCTGCCTTTGATTCCGCGTTACGCGGACCGGTAAACCAGCGCGGATTCGCCTTGGAAGGGGACGCGCTGCAAGCTTCCGCAACAGCTCATCTCGATTCTGGCGATGTTGATATTACGCACGGGTCGGTGGTCATCGCGGCCATTACGTCCTGTACGAATACGAGTAACCCTTCGGTCATGCTGGCGGCAGGACTGCTGGCTCAGAAGGCTGTTGCCAAAGGACTGAATGTCAAACCCTATGTAAAGACAAGTCTGGCTCCCGGTTCGCGAGTGGTCAGTGATTACCTGGATAAGGCCGGGTTGACCGAATCACTGAAGGAACTTGGTTTCCATGTTGTGGGATACGGTTGCACGACCTGTATTGGAAACAGTGGCCCCTTACCTCCGCCTGTATCAGCGGCCATTCATGAAGCTGATCTCGTTGCCTGCTCGGTACTCTCTGGAAATCGAAACTTCGAAGGTCGCGTCAGCCAGGATGTCAAAGCCAACTACCTGGCCAGTCCTCCGTTGGTGGTGGCCTACGCACTGGCTGGTACGACTCTGATCGACTTTGAAACCGAACCGGTTGGTCAGGATCAGGATGGCAACGATGTCTTCCTGAAGGATATCTGGCCGTCGCGGGAAGAAGTGGCAGAAGTGCTCAATACGGCGATCGACAGTGCCATGTTTGTTGATCGATATGGAAATGCCTTTGAATCCAATGAAAAATGGAATGCAATCGCAGTGGAATCGGGAGACATCTATTCCTGGAACGATGCCTCCACCTACATTCAGGAACCTCCGTTTATGGTCGACCTGCCGGTCGAAGTTCCTCCAGTGCAGCCCTTAAGTGGAGCTCGAGCGCTGGCGATGCTGGGTGATAGTACTACCACAGATCATATTTCTCCAGCCGGAGCCATTGCCAAAGATAGTCCTGCCGGGCTGTTTTTGCAGAGCCAGGGTGTTGAGCCGGTGGACTTTAATAGTTATGGTTCGCGGCGTGGAAATGACCGCGTCATGTTGCGAGGTACGTTTGCCAATATTCGCATTCGTAACCAGCTGGCGCCGGGTACTGAAGGAGGCGTGACCCTCTATCTGCCCACCGGTGAAGTGATGCCCATCTATGATGCCGCCATGAAATACAAAGAAGATGGGACTCCGTTGGTGATTCTGGCCGGTGCAGAATATGGTACCGGTAGTAGCCGTGACTGGGCCGCCAAAGGAACGCAGCTGATGGGTGTACGAGCTGTGATTGCTGCCAGCTATGAACGTATCCATCGCAGTAATCTTGTCATGATGGGAGTTCTTCCTTTGGAGCTGGGCGAGGGGCAGACTGTGCAGTCGTTAGGGTTGAGCGGCGAAGAGACATTTGATGTGCTTGGACTTGATGACTCCCTGACACCACTTTCGACCGTGACTGTCAGAGCAACAGCAGCCGATGGCACGGCGACAGAATTTGAAGCTCGAGTCAGAATCGATACGCCGGTTGAAATGGATTATTACCGCAACGGTGGAATCCTGCAGACCGTGCTGCGAAAACTGCTGTAAGCATAGTTTTCCAGAGTCTTCAAGAGATCTGCCAGAACAAAGAGAACTCTGCGGTGCGAGTCCGGCACCGCAGAGTTTTTTTGTCTTGGGTCCCCGATTGAGCTCGGGGAGCATCGGGGAGGTGGCACAACCCGTGGAGGTTATGCAAAGGTTGAGGCCGGATAACCTGCCTTAAGCAGCGGCTGCCAGTTGCAGGCCCGATTCAACACGAACTTCATCCAGAAATTCTTCGATGATTCGGAAGTCCATGGCAGTGGCTGAGGGAGCTTCGGGGTGAAATTGAGTTCCCATGGCTACCCAGCCGTTTTCGGTGTACTCGATTGCCTCGACGACCCCGTCAGGACAACGAGCTGTGACAGTGAATCCAGGTGCGACTTCGTCGATTGCCATATGGTGATTCGAGTTAACTCGGATTTCCCCGTCACCGTAGATCCGTTCCAGGACGGAGCCAGGCGCAATTTCCAGACCGTGACGATGAGCTGGATCCTGAGGGTCACGATGCGGTACCGCAGCAGGCAGTGCTTCAGGAATGTGCAGGTGCAGGTTTCCGCCAGCGGTGATGTTTAACAATTGCATGCCCACACCGATTCCGAATACAGGCAGCTTACGCTCGCAGATCTGCCGAGCCAGCTGACGGTCAAAGATTTCGCGGCGAGAACTCATCAGGCGACACGAGGTGTGACGCATGAATCCGTCTCGATGAGGGTCGAGGTCCAGCCCGCCTACGAGTATAAATCCGTCGAGTGTGTCGAGCACTGCACTGATGTCGTCATCCTCTTCCATAATGGGGACCATTACGGGGATGCCACCGGCTCGTAGCACGCAGTCTGAATATCCGGCTGCCAGATAAAAATAGGCAGACGTATCTTTGGTTTCACTCTTGTAATCAATATTGATGCCAATCAATGGTTTCTTTTGCATCTGTAATCCCTTTCAGATACTCGGAATCAAACTTCGCGAGGAAGAGTTTTCCGAATTAAGACAAAAAAACCAGAACGGCTCCCGGGCTGATCGCAGATCATGCAAGATTGAATAGGCAGCATCAATTGAGTGATAGCTGACATTCAGAAACTGAATGGACACTGAACGAGAATGCTAACGAAATCAATTCCTTTGAACGATTAGCAACGCGTTTCAGATATTGCTCAGAACCAAATCCACTTCTCTCATCCAGAGTTTCATGGATTTTGTAAGAACGAATCAGTTTCGCCCCCCTTACATGCGGTCTTTGGTCAGACCCGGGAAGTGAAATCCATTTCGGATACCGTTCTGTGTTCTCCTTGAACAGGTGCAATATCTGGGTTCATCTTGTGGGAAGCAAGAAGACAAGATTGTGACAACTCTTTCCCTTTTTTTCAAATGCCTTCAGCCATTTTGTATTTGGAAAATCTTGCACCCACAAGATGTAGTGCTAGCGGCTCTTCGATTCCACAAGATGTCGATAGAAAATTTTTGGAATTCTGTTTCGCAAAACTCGCCAAACCTGTTTTCCAACCCATAAAACTGTGAGTGCCACTCCAGAAATCGGTCCGAAAGCGAGTGTCAACCTATCGAGATGGCCGAGGCGAGTCTCTTTTTAAGGGTGTCCGGTTTCTGTGGTTATCAGTGCAATAGGGATGAGATAAAATCGGGAGATGCGATATTCAAAAGTAGCGATCGAGTCGCTCGGTTACACGTTGCCCACGGAAATTGTGACGACTTCGGAACTGGAAAAGCGTTTGGCGCCGGCTTATCAGCGTATGAGGCTTCCAGAAGGGCGTTTGGAATTGATGACGGGCATCGCCGAGCGACGGTTTTGGGAACCGGCAGCGTTGCCGGGTGACAAATCGATCGAGTCCGGCAGGCAGGCCTTGGAGGCGGCCGAAATTTCCCCGGGCCGGATAGGGATGCTGATTCACGGCTCTGTTTGCCGGGATCATTTGGAACCGGCCACGGCTTGTCGAGTACATCATGCGTTGGGGCTGCGACCTGATTGCATGGTTTATGATTTATCCAATGCCTGCTTGGGCCAGCTCAACGGCATCGCGCTGGCCGCCAATGCGATTGAGTTAGGGCAGATCGAAGCGGCTTTGATCGTAGGAACAGAAGATAGCCGTCACCTGGTGGAAAACACGATTCGTTCTCTTAATGAGGATGAATCCTGGAATCGCAAAACAGTAAAAATGGCGGTGGCATCACTCACCATCGGATCAGCCAGCTCGGCCATCCTGCTGACCAGCCGGGACATCAGCCGGACAGACAACGTCCTGCATGCCGTGACGGCTCAGGCAAACACCCAATTCCATGATCTGTGTCAGAGTGGCAAAGATGAAGCGGTTGCTGACGACATGCGTCCGCTCATGAGTACAGATTCTGAACGGCTGATGGCCGAAGGAATAAAAACCGGCGTTGCTACGTTCGCTCGTTTTCTCTCAGATACTCGGTGGCAACGCAGTGATATTCACCATTCGTTTTGTCATCAGGTGGGTGCTGCTCATCGAAAACTGATGCTCGAATCGCTCGGATTACCGGAAGCCAACGACTTCACGACATTCCAGTGGTTAGGAAATACCGGCTCGGCCGCGCTGCCAGTAACTCTTGCTGCAGGACTGCAGCAGGGGCAGGTACAGGCTGGAGAAAACATCGCACTTCTGGGGATTGGTTCAGGAATCAACTGCCTGATGGTCGGGGCGACCTGGAACGAAAGTCGAGTTGGCACGAACAGCCACACTTAGACGATCTCGGCGATTGAGCCAAAGGAACTGGCTGCCTCATTTGCTACAATGGCGAGGTAGTCCGGGCGACCGGAAGGAGACGATTTTTTCGAGAGGAGTTATGTTCGTGAAATTTGCAGATCAACTTAACCGTCGTGAATTCACCAAGGCATCGGCGCTGGCCGCCGTGGCAGCTTCGTCGTTGCCTGCGGCCGCAGCGAAAGGCTATGTCGACGCGCACGTTCATGTATGGACTCCGGATACCGATCGTTATCCTCTGCATCCCTCTTTCAGTAAGGCGGACATGCAGCCACCGAGTTTCACTCCGGAACAGCTTTTCTCACATTGCCATCCAGTAAATGTGAACCGCATTGTGCTCATTCAGATGAGCTTCTATCGATTTGACAATAGCTACATGCTGGACATGATGGCCAAGCACCCCGGGGTGTTCAGTGGCGTGGCGGTGATCGATGAAAACGCACGACCCGCCAGGGAAATGGTGCGTTTGGCCCGCCAGGGCGTTCGTGGCTTTCGTATCCGTCCTCATGACCAGACGCCGGACCAGTGGCTCGAGGGCGATGGCATGCACGCGATGTGGAAAGCAGGCGGCAAGCACGGACTTGCCATGTGCCACTTGATCGACGCGAAGTTTCTGGGGTCGGTGGATAAGATGTGCGAGCGTTATCCTGATACGCCCGTTGTGATTGACCATTTCGCCCGTATCGGAGTGGACGGACAAATACGTGAAAGTGACGTGGCTTCCCTTTGCAAGCTGGCAAAACACAAAAATGTTACGGTTAAGATTTCTGCGTACTACGCCCTCGGCAAGAAAAAAGCCCCCTATCACGACCTCGTACCAATGATCAAATCCTGTATTGATGCTTACGGTGTCGAGCGATTGATGTGGGCCAGTGATGGTCCATTTCAGGTAGTGGATGGGCACGAATACGCTCCTTCCTTCAACCTGATTAAAGAGGCAGATTTCCTTTCTGCCGGGGATAAAGATTGGTTATTGCGTCGCACAGCTGAAAGTGTCTTCTATTCATAATGTCGCAGCGTAACTGGATTAGGCTTGTCGTCCTGCTGGTTGTACTGGCAGATATTGGTTGGCGTCTGTTCGGCTCCGGCAGCACAGCCAATGACCAGTATCCTAACCGTGCCATCACCTTGGTCGTCCCTTTCGGACCGGGGGGGGAAAGCGATACGTTTGCCCGCATGATTCAGAAAGCGGTGAAAGACAACGGTTTTCTGGACCAGGAGATTGTTGTCAAAAACGTTGGGGGCGCTGGTGCAACGATCGGTAGCGGTCAGGCTCGGAAAGCAGAGCCCGATGGCTACACGATGATGATTCTGCATGAAGCATTGATTACCGCACAGGCTTCGGGCAAAGTCTCTTACGGGCCTGAGTCTTTCGAACCGATCGCCGCCAGTGGTAAGACGAGTATGGTGATTGCGGTCGCCGAGGATTCGCCTTACCGGACGTTGACCGAGTTGATGCAGGCTGCCAAGGAGGCGCCGAACGAATTGGTTTTTGCCGCAAATCTTGGCGCTCCGGTACACTACGCCGGACTGATTCTCGAAAAAGATTTTCCCGGCGCACATTTTCGATACACGCAGAAAGGTGGAGGTGCATCGCGGTTCGAAGCAGTCATCGGAGGGCACGCAGATGTCTCCGCCTTTTCGCTCGGTGAGTATGTCTCGTTCAAAGACGGAGGACTACGCGCTGTGGCGATTAGTTCCGCCGAGCGTCATCCGGAGGTTCCGGAGATTCAGACGGCGTTGGAGCAGGGATTTAATTTCGTTCACGCCAACATGCATTTCTGGTGGTTTCCCAAAGGAACGGACCCGCAAAAGGTTAGCCTGATGGCTGGCGTCATTGCACGGTGTATGGCGGCACCAGAAGTCCGGGAAAAGTTGGCGCTCCGATTGTCTGAACCTTATATCGCCACTGGAGGGGCCATGCAGGAGATGCTGCAGACGCGTATCGGGAAAATCCAGAGTGTGGATGCGACTTCTCCGGACGTGCTTCCCAATATCCCGTTGTGGGTGTCCATCGCTACGGCCACCAGTTTGCTCGTTCTGGTAGTACGTCGCCTTCGTCATTCCGATTCGGATCTTCAGCAGGAGACAACCGAGTTGATCGAGGAAGAGCCTGAAGCGGTAGAGCGGAAAGGTCGTCTCCCACGATTGGGGAACGCCGGACTGTTTGTCCTCATGACTGCCCTTTATTTGTTGGCGCTCGAATACCTGCCGATCGATTTCAGAATCATAACCGCAATCTATATGCTCGACGTGGCAGTCCTCTGTGGAGGTTACAAAAACGAGGATCTTCAAAAACTGTTTACCAAATCATATGTCCCGGAAATGGCGATCCTGGTTCCACTGCTGGTGCATTTCGTTTTCCAGTCCTTTTTCAGCATTCAGTTGCCATAAGGGGATTTCGCTGCCATGAACGAAGTGATCTACGAATTGACGATTGGTGACCCTGTAAATCTCCTGTGGGTCGGGATCGGCACCATGCTGGGGATTCTGGTCGGAGCGATTCCGGGGCTGACCGGTGCGATGTTAATCGCTCTCTCGCTCCCGCTGACCTACTCGATGCAGCCGGCCGAAGCGATGGTGCTTTTGGTTTCCATGTACGTGGGATCGATCTCCGGGGGACTCATTACTGCCACGTTGCTACGGATGCCCGGGACACCAGCCTCGGTTATTACCACACTTGACGGCTACCCCATGGCCCGTGCTGGCAAGCCTGGTCGGGCGCTGGGTCTGGGGATCATGGCCTCGTTCGTTGGCGGACTCATCTCCTGGATTTTTCTTGCTCTGCTGGCGGAACCTATCTCTCATCTTTCCACGGAACTGGGTGACTTTGATTACTTTGCGTTGGTCCTTGTCGCTCTGGTTCTGATCGCTTCGATTTCCAGTAAGTCATTGGCGGCCGGTGTCTTTTCAGGATTTCTGGGGATTCTGGTAACCATTCCGGGAGAATCTCCCGCAACAGGAGACACGCGCTGGACGCTGGGAATCGAACAGCTCAATAACGGGTTCGACCTGCTGCCCGTCCTGATTGGGCTGTTTGCGGTGAGTCAGGTCATTCATGAAGTGACGAGTCGTGAAAAGCAGGTCGAGTCGGTCAGTCAGGTCGCTCCAGAAGGTATTCTGCTGGGTGCTGCCGACTGGTTTCGACATCTGGGCAATATGATCCGTAGCAGTGTCATCGGGACCTGGGTCGGCATTCTTCCGGGGATCGGAGCGAACGTTGGTAGCGTGATGGCCTATTCGGCTTCCAAGTCGGTGAGCAAGGATCCAGATGCGTTTGGGACGGGCAGTGAAGAAGGAGTCGTTGCCAGTGAAGCAGCAAACAATGCCACGATCGGCGGAGCGTTAATCCCGTTGGTTGCCATGGGGATCCCCGGCAGCGTGATCGATGCCATTCTGTTGGGCGCATTGATACTCCACGGTTTGCAGCCCGGAGTACTGCTGTTTCGTAATAATCCGGAAATCGTTTACACCATCATCCTGACCATGTTGCTGGCCAACGTCGTGATGTTCGCCATGATGGTGCTCAGCGCCAAGTGGATCTCGAAACTGGCAACCATTCCCAGAGTCTATTTGCTGCCTGTTGTGATCGTCTTCTGTGTCGTCGGTTCCTATGCACTGAATAACCGCATGTTCGATGTCTGGGTGATGCTTGGATTTGGAGTAGCGGGTTTTGTGATGGAACGTGCCACTATCCCGTTAGCTCCGTTTGTCATTGGGTTCGTGCTGGCGCCCATTGCGGAAGAAAAATTGGGAGCCGGACTGCAGGCCGCAAACGGAAGTTATCTTCCCCTGGTAACTCGCCCCGTTGCCTTGCTGTTTCTGATCGTTTCTGTCGTATTGGTGGTCTGGCCAATGATGAAAACCTGGCTTAGGTCACGAGCCAAAGAGGAGTAGCAACGAATGGTCGGTTCCTATGCAGCAGATCTGGCAGCAATCCGTGAGGCTCATCAGCGGATCCGCAGTGTCATCCATCGTACGCCGGTGCAAACGTGCCAGCAGCTCAGTCAGTTTGCCTCTGCCGACGTCTACTTTAAATGTGAGCATCTGCAAAAAGTAGGAGCGTTCAAGTACCGGGGCGCTAGCAATGTGGTGCTCAGTTTGTCTGACCAGCAGGCTGCGGCGGGGGTGGTGACGCATAGCAGTGGTAATCACGCGCAGGCTCTGGCACTGGCCGCCAGGCAACGAGGGATTCCAGCACATATCGTCATGCCCTCCAATGCTCCGCTCGTGAAGCAGGAAGCGGTGGCAGGTTATGGAGCCCAAGTAGTCTTGTGTGAACCTACGCTGGAAGCTCGGGAAGAAACGGCTCAACAGGTGGTAGCCGAAACGGGAGCAACTTTCATTCACCCTTATAATCACCCTGGAATTATTGCAGGGCAGGGGACGGTCGCATTGGAATTGTTCGAGCAGGTTCCAGGTCTCGATGTGATTATCGCTCCACTGGGTGGTGGCGGGCTGTTAAGTGGGATCGCTATCGCAGCCAAATCGATCAATCCAGACGTGAGAATTGTTGGCGCCGAACCGGCCGGAGCTGACGACGCGTTTCGCAGCAAGCAGGCCGGAGAGTTTATTCCGCAGACTGCGCCCAATACGATTGCCGACGGACTGCTGACCAGCCTTGGTGATTTGACCTGGCCAGTGGTGCGAGATCTGGTCGACGAGATCGTTGTTGTCGACGATCAGCAAATTGCAGAAGCAATGAAGCGCATGATGGAACGAGCGAAAATGGTTGTCGAACCGTCCGGAGCGACTTCCTATGCAGCCGCAGTGCAAATGGAATTTGATACTCCTCAAACACGTGTGGCCTGTGTGGTATCCGGAGGCAATATCAGTTTGTCCCGGATTTCTGAACTGATCGCAGCTTGCTAGGCAGGAGAGCATCGTGCAATACCGAACGCTTGGCAAAACCGGACTGCAGGTGTCACGCCTTGCCTTTGGTTGCGGGCCCTTGGCAGGAAATATGACCGGGACCGATTTTCAGAATCAGCTCGATTCGGTACAACGCGCTGTTGATCTGGGAGTGAACTGGTTTGATACCGCTCGGACGTATGGCGAGGGGGCAAGTGAAACTGGATTGGGAGCCTGCCTCGATGAACTGGGATTGTCCGATCAGGTGATGATCGGTACCAAGGTTCGCATTCTCCCAGAACAACAGAATGATATTTTTGACGCAGTCCGGCGAAGTGTTGCCGAGTCTTTAACGGCGCTGCGGCGAGATCGTGTCGAACTGGTACAGGTTCATAACGCAATTACAAACGTTCGCGGAGCGCAGCCCACTTCGCTTAACGTAGAAGATGTTTTGGCAGACCGGGGCGTACTGGCGGCACTGGAACAGTTGCAGCGTGAAGGAGTGATCTCGCATGTTGGTTTGACGGCAACCGGCGACAGCAGCGCCGTCAAACAGGTGGTTGATAGTGGCCGCATCACCACCTTGCAGACCCCGTTCAATGCTGCGAATATCAGCGCTGGCTACGATATCTCGGATCAACTTTGCAGCCATCAATACGGAGACGTGCTGCGATATGGTGCCGACCATGGTATTGGCACGTTTGCGATTCGTCTGTTTGCCGGAGGCGCGCTCCTGCAGCGGCAGCCGTCCCCTTACACCTATCAGACTCGGTTCTTTCCTCTAGCACTTTACCAGCGGGATTTAAAGACTGCCGCCCGGTTGGAGTCGCTGTTTCCAGACGAAAGTCTGGCAGAGATATGTGTTCGCTTCGTGTTGTCGCACGCTTTTGTCGATAGTGCGATTATTGGCTTTGGGAATCCCGAGCACATTGAACAGGCGGTGGCTGCTATGGGGTTGGGAGACTTGCTGCAGGAAGATCTGAAACAAACAGAAGAAAATGCGTTACTAGTTCTGTAGCAGGGCAATGATGGTGACGCCCATTGCCAAGACTACCAACCACAGCGTCAATGTTTTCCAGGAGACATCGCACTTGGGAGTGTGCACGGCATAGGGACTTGCATCAAATGCTGTTTTCAGGCGACTCAGTTCTTCCTGATAACGTTGCTGGTCGTCATTCCAGTCCAGTTTCAGTTCGGACAGGATCCCCTGGATGGCTCGTGCATTAAACGGCCGGTCCTGCGGAGCCTTCTCAAGTTGTTGCAGAATGACTTCCTGCAGGCTGGCGGGAGCGTCCGGAGCGGCAATGTGTAGTGGCTGTGGCTTGTCCTTGAGGTGCTGGTCAAAGATGACCGGAAAGTTCGTGCCCTGGAAGGGGGGATTCCCGGTCAGCATTTCGTAAAACAGGCAGCCCAGAGAATACAGGTCGGCGTGGCCGGTGATGATTTCCTCCCCCCGAATCTGTTCAGGTGACATGTAGAGCCAGGAGCCCACGGTCATACCGCTTACGGTCAGATCGGATTCGCCTGTGTCCAGGGCAATGCCGAAATCCCCCAGCTTCAACTGACCTTCATAGGTGAGAAACAGATTGGCCGGTTTCAGGTCGCGATGGATGATGCCGTGGTTATGGGCATGCTGCAGCGCTGAACAGATCTGGATGCCGTAATTGATCGTTTCCTGCCAGGAAAGCTTGTGGTGAGTTTTCAGCAATTGCTTCAGCGTCCCACCCTCGATGAGTTCCATGACATAGAACAATCGCCCATCGTCCGTACGCCCACCCCCGTAGTAACTGACGATATTGGGATGCTTCAATTTCGAGAGGATCAGCATTTCACGCTCAAAGCGGGAAACGATGTTTTCGTCCTGCGAGACTTCCTTTTGAAGCACTTTGACGGCGCGTGGCTCCCCCGTCAGGATTTCAGTTGATCGGTAAATAGTACCGACCGTTCCCGTCCCGATGACTTTGCCTAGTTCGAATTCGTCAAATCTTCTTTTCACCGCATCTATTTTGTCTGAAGCAGAATAGGGGCGTCAACTTATTTATCTTAAGGAAAAACCTTCCGTCAAAGACGGGAACTTTGGTATATAGTACGGGTATGTACCGAAATAAGTCAGGAAATCAGAGTTCACATCGAGTCTCTTCTCGTTGTACCGGGCCGGTTAACCGCAGGCAATGGCTGCAGTTAGGGGCGCTGAGCATGGGCGCGCTCTGTTCAGGTGTTCGCCCCGGCGATGACCTGCTGGCTGCCGCCACGAAAACAGTCCATGATGCAGAAGGGCAGCCGCTGCCTGAATTGAATGATGATTTTTCGGTGATTCTCTTTTGGGCCAATGGTGGGCCGAGTCATCTGGATCTGTTCGATATGAAGCCGGAAGCTCCTGCTGAATATCGGGGCCCGTTCAGGCCTGTTCAGACCAATATCAACGGGATGGAAATCTGTGAGCTGATGCCACGGCTTTCCAGAATGGCCGATAAATTTACCCTGTTGCGCAGTTTGCATCATGAACGTGCCGAGCATTCCGGCGGTACGAATCGGTTTCTTACAGGGTACTCATCGGTAGCCAAAAACCTGCCTCGATCGGAATACCCCGACATGGGATCCGTGCTGGCGAAACATGCCGAGTACTCGGAAACTCCGCTTCCGTTCTACGTTGCCAATACGCCCAGCTACGGAGCTGGGGCAGCCTATCTGGGAGCATCCTGTGAAGCGTACATGCCATCACCGAATTTGGAGACGGCCAGTGGAGCGAATCAGTATGAACCAGTGCCCATCTATCAAACGGGTGATGGTATTGGAGATCTGTCGATCTCCCAGGGAGGTGTTGTGGATCTGAGTCGGCGTCGTCAGGTGCTCCAGCAGCTCGACCTCCTTTCGCGTGACATTGACAGTACGAAGATGATGTCGTCGATGGACGTATTTCAGCAGCGAGCGGCGGCAATGCTCTCCAGCACCAAGGCAAAGACAGCCTTTGATTTGACGCAGGAAAAACAGACAACGCTCGAACGGTACGGGGATACGCACTGGGGTAAGAGTCTGCTGACGTGCAGGCGGCTGGTCGAAGCAGGTGTTCGTTTCGTTCAATGTCAGGCGACCTTCCGTTTGAGGCCCGAAACAGGGAGAACGTCGACCTGGGATGACCACAGTGTTAACGCACATATCTTCAAGTCCTACGAAGAAAAGGTGCCCGTACTGGATCAGGCGGTTTCAGCGTTAATTGAAGACCTCTATTCCAGAGGACTGGACCGACGAGTGCTCTTTATATTCTGCGGTGAATTTGGCCGAACGCCGCTCATCCGTAATCAGGATGCCAGCGGACGCCCAGGTCGTGACCATTGGCCTCAGGCAATGAGTGTCTTTTTATCTGGTGGCGGCATCCCCACCGGGCAGGTGATCGGAGCGACAGACAAGCGTGCCGAGCGACCGGTCGAGCGGATTATGAACAGTAATTGCCTGCTGGCCTCGGTCTACAAAAAATTCGGAGTCGATCCGCATCGAGCCTTCCTGAATAACGCCGGTCGCCCCGTGCCGATACTCACCGAAGGCGAGCCGATTAGCGAACTGTTCTAGACTTTCTCAGCTAGACTTTCTCAGCCAGGCTTTTTCATGCTCGTTGCCGCCCGGTAGGACATTAGTCTGGGCAATGATCTGGGCAATGATCGAGCGTTGCTAAATCTTCACGCGATAGCAAACGCGGGAACCGTTTGCGATTGCTCGCCCGATTGCCGGCAGAATCAATGGTTAACAGTTTGTGTTATTTCCGCTTGTTGTCGGTTGGGGAAGGGATTCTTTCCGTAGTGAAAATAAAATGGAGTTTATTTTCGTTGCAGTGTCAATATGAAAATAAATGCGGTATAATTTTCTTTTGAGGCAGTTATTGAAAGGGTTATTTAATGGACAGAGCAAATTTCGCAAATGAAGCTCCAGGTAAGTTAATTCCTGTCAATATCCCTCAAGAAGATTGGGCATTTATTCCTCATGAACTCCCGCCCGACTGGACGTTTTCAGTTGATTCCAACGAGATTTGGCTGCTCTTGTGTGAGGCCAAAGAAAGCCTTGGAAGGCTGGATGGAATTGGCCAGACTTTGCACGATCCACAACTTCTGTTACGGCCATTAGGGGGAAGAGAAGCTCTTACATCGTCGAGTCTGGAAGGTACGTATGTGACGCCTCATGAGCTATTATTCTTCGAGCTTGATCCGACGGCGCATACGTCTTCGAAATCCTCAGAATGGAGGGAAGTATCTAACTACGGTCGAGCTATGCAACATGGTATGGAGCGTCTGGAAAAACTTCCGATTTGCCTTCGGGTTATCAAAGAAATTCATGAAATACTGCTCAGTGGTGTACGAGGAGGTAGGGCTACTCCCGGAAAGTTTCGTCGTTGGCAAGTTCAAATAGGTTCAGATGCACGTTTCGTTCCCCCGCCTGCAAATTATATTGACCAGTTGATGGCCAATCTGGAGTTGTACATGCAATTCCGTGATGAAAGATACGATCCACTCGTTCAGGCATTTATTATCCATTATCAGTTTGAAGCCATACACCCTTTCGCAGATGGAAACGGTAGGGTTGGAAGGGTGTTACTGGCCTTGATGGTATATAAGTGGCTAAAACTTTCTAACCCTTGGCTTTATATGAGCGCCTTTTATGAGCGATTCAAGAATGAATATTTCGGTGGACTGTACGATATAAGTGCACGTGGTGATTGGTCTGGATGGATAAAGTATTGTTTGCGGGGGGTAATTTGGCAAACCAAGGATGCAATTCGGCGTTGCAATAAACTTAATGCGTTAAAAGAGGAGTATAAACGAAAGGTTACCCAACGTTCATCGCGATCTGATCCGATAATTGACGACCTTTTTAGACATCCTCTCGTGACTGCCCCATCCGTTGCAGCGAAGCACGGTGTTACTCAGCCCACAGCCAGGTCAGACATAAAAAAACTTGTTGAAGCCGGCATATTAAAACCTCTTAAAGGTACGCGGCCGAAAGCCTTCTATGCTGAACAGATATTTGTAATTGCTTACGGAGAAGCAGAGCAGATAAACGATTAAGGCGCTGGCACTTGATTCTTGGGTAGAGTCTCAATCAAACAGCAATAAGAAGCAAATCAACGGTTTCTGAAACACTTGAAAGCCATCCCATTCGCGAACTTCTCGTCCCTGTCACGGAAATCGCTTGCTGAAGTCCGCTAAGGTCATCCATGATTTCGTAGTAAACAGGTCGATGAAAATCTGGAATGGAACCACGCCACTAATGCGGCAGCATCACCCAAAAGCCAGGGCGAGTACGGACCAATGATTTTTAGGAGATCCACCTGAAAAATATCCCATCCATAGATGTGAAAAATAACACTACTATAGTATTGTAAATTTGCACATGGGTGTCAGACCCTTGTTTTCCAGGTGAAATCGAAGGGGGGGATTACCCCGTTTTGGCTGACAGATGGCGAGATTGGCAGGAATTCAGACTCGCCGGCTACGGTACGATCGTCAAGTAATATCGCAATATGATGATGACCTCCAAGCTTTCCAAGCTTTTCAAGCTCTTCATATTAGGAAGAGGTGCATCCCAACAGCCACGGAATTTCAGCAAGATTGGAAAACCTGGACGTCTTAAACAATCTTCCTATGGACTGTTGTCGCTACGACTGCCAACGGGCGAAGCCTGCAAGTTGCTCCGGCGAGTCCCACCGACGCGACGCTTTGCTTGCAGAGCTCCTTCAGATCTGTTGGTCATTCATAACGACGATAACGACTTCTCCATGGACAACGTGGTTGAACCGTATACTACCGACAGCGGTACGCCTTTCTCCGAGTCGTACTCGCAAGCTATAATAAACTTCAGGTGAATGTTATTTTTCAGCCGAGGCTCCACCGTTTCGGTCAATTTTGAACACTGGGATTCGCAAGATGAATTCACGTCGTTATAGTCTGCCTGCAGTAGCCGGACTGATCCTTCTGGTTGCCGTCGCCATGGGAGCACTGACTCCTTCTGTGACACTAGCCGACGAAGAGCCATTGAATAATGTTGAACTGAATCAGGTTCGCAAACTACTGTCGAGTCGTTGCTTTACCTGCCACGGCCCAGATGATGCGGAAAGAAAAGCTGATCTCCGGTTGGACGTTTTCGAGCAGGCGACGCTCGAGCGCGACGGTTCCTTTGCCATCAAGCCAGGAGACGTGGAAGCCAGTGAACTGGTTGCCAGAATTACCACCGACGACGAGTTTACACGGATGCCCCCGGGCGAAAATCCTGTGAAGTTCACCGATAGTGAAATTGAGTTGATCAAGCGTTGGATCGAGCAGGGAGCGGCCTACGGTGAACACTGGTCCTATGTGGTTCCGGTTAAACCTGAATTGCCCGCAGTGGAACATAAGCAGTGGGTGAAAAATGGTATCGATCAGTTTATTCTTTCGGAAATCGAAAAGCATGGGTTGAAGCCAAATGATGAAGCAACTCGCTATGCCCTCATACGACGACTGTCGTTTGACCTGACAGGGTTGCCTCCAACACTCGAAGAAGTCGACGCCTTCGTGAAAGATCAAAGGCCGGACGCTTACGAGCACCTGGTAGACCGCTTGCTGGAAAAGCCCGCTTATGGAGAACGTTGGGCAACCATGTGGCTTGATCTCGCACGCTATGCGGACTCAGCCGGTTATGCCAATGACCCATCACGCACCATCTGGCTCTACCGCGACTGGGTTATCAACGCCTTCAACCGAAACATCCCGTTTGATCAGTTCACCGTAGAACAGATTGCCGGTGACTTGCTTTCCGAGCCGACGCAGGAGCAGTTAATTGCGACCGCGTTCCATAGAAACACGCTAACCCAGAGTGAAGGTGGTACGAACGACGAAGAATTTCGTAATGTTGCCATCGTCGACCGGGTCAATACCACGATGGAAGTCTGGATGGGAACAACGATGCGTTGTGCCCAGTGCCATACCCATAAATATGATCCGATTTCACAGGAAGAGTATTTCAAGTTCTTCGCCGTCTTTAATAACACAGAAGACGCTGATCGGGCTGACGAGCAACCATTGCTTTCGGTCATGACTCCCGAGAAGGAACAGCAAAAAGCAGACCTGGAGCTTCAGATCAAAGAACTGGAAGCCCAACTCGTTCCCACGGCAGACCTGGTCGCCAAGCAGATTGAAGCCTGGAAAGCTCAGATGGAACGCCCCATCGACTGGCAAGTGGTCAAGCAGTTGGACGCGAGTGCCAAAAGCGGAGCGACCTGCGAAGTAGATGAAAATGGTGTCATCACGTTCACCGGAGATGTCACGCCAGAAGAAGTATATGAACTGACGTTTTCTACGGACCTGAAGGATATCAAGGCAATTCGCCTCGAAGTACTTGCCGATGACGCATTGCCCGCAAAAGGACCTGGCCGAGGTAATGGCGGAAACTTTGTACTTTCGGAATTGTCTGGCTCCTTTGGCGGAGTGCGTAATGAGCCACCACAAGGGCAGGTCGTACGTATCGATCTGCCTGGCAAGGGGAAGATGATTCACATTGCCGAACTGGAAATCTTTAGTGGCGGAAAGAATGTCGCACTCGAAGGTAAAGCCAAACAGTCTTCCACCGATTTTGGTGGCGAGGTGAGCCGAGCCAATGATGGTAATACCGATGGTGAATATAACAATAACTCGGTTACCCATACAGCAGTTCAAGAGAACCCTTGGATCGAAATAGATCTCGGGAAGGTCGTGCCGATCGACCTCATCAACATCTGGCCGCGAACCGATAGCGACCTCTATTCGCGATTGGACGGGTTTGTGTTGAGTGTGCTGGATGCAGAGCGAAATCTTGTGTGGAAGCAGGAAGTGGCGAAAGCGTCAGCCGGGAAGCACGAAGCAACGCTTGATGGCCTGCTTCCGATTCAGTTTGCGTCAGCGACGGCGACGTTCGAACAGCTCGAAGGCGACAAAGTGAATAACTTTGGCGTCTCGAAATCCATCGATGGAGATGCAAAAAGTGCCGCCAGCGGTTGGGCCGTCGGTGGCGAAACAGGGAAAAACAATACAGCCGTTTTTGTGATTGGCAACAAAGTGGGAACCACCGAGAGTACTCAGCTGAAACTCGTACTCACGCAAAACTACAAAGAACACCCGCTGGGGCGTTTTCGATTGTCATTGACTACCGACACGGGAGACGTTTCTGTTCTTCCCAAGGCGGTTTCGCAAGTACTCACTGCCGGTTACGACGCAGGCAATGCCGAGCATGAAAAGACGATCCGTGATTACTACTTGCGAGTAGTTCCTCCACCGAAGGAACTGACCGACAAGATTGCAGCAGTCAAGAAACAACGTGATGGCATTAAGCCTGCCTCCGTACCGATCATGCGGGAATTGACCGGTGACCGTCGTCGTAAAACACACATCCAGATTCGTGGGAATTTTGAAGTGTTGGAAGACGAGGTTGCCGAGGGAACTCCTGCCGTTTTCCACGACATGCCCGAGGGGGAATCGATCAATCGACTGGGCGTTGCCCGCTGGCTGGTTAGCGAGGAAAATCCTCTCACCGCCCGTGTTATCGCTAATCGATACTGGGAACAGCTGTTCGGACAGGGAATCGTCAGAACCAGTGAAGAATTTGGCGCTCAGGGAGATTTCCCATCGCATCCCGAACTGCTGGATTATCTGGCTGTAACATTCCAGCAGGATCTGCAGTGGGACATGAAGAAGTTTCTGAAGTTCATTGTGATGTCATCCACCTATCGGCAAAGTTCTTTGACAACCGACGAACACAGGAAAATTGACCCTTATAATTATCTGCTGTCACGCGGAGCCAGGTTCCGCTTGAATGCCGAAATGATCCGTGACCAGGCTTTGGCCGTTAGTGGTCTGCTGGATCGCAAAATGCTTGGCCCTTCAGTGAATCCGCCGCGTCCAAAGCTGGGACTGAGTGCCGCCTTTGGAAGTTCCACAGACTGGACGACATCGCCAGGAGGAGATAAATGGCGGCGCGGGCTGTACACCCAGTGGCGACGCAGTCTTCCCTATCCGTCGATGGCAACCTTTGATGCGCCCAGTCGCAATGTGTGTACGATTCGCCGAGTGAATACGAATACGCCTCTGCAAGCATTGGTGACTCTGAATGATCCGGTTTATGTGGAAGCCGCGCAGGCCTTTGGGCGACGGGTGTTAAGTGAAGGTGGTGAATCGGTGGAAGAGCAGGTTACCTATGCTTTCCGCCTGGTTCTGGCACGATCACCTTATGATGCCGAGCAAAAAAGACTGATAGAACTGTATAACACTGTACTTGCCGATTATCAGGCAGATATGGAAAGTGCGAAGGAAATTTCAACAATGCCGTTAGGCCCATTGCCCGAATCCATGGATGTTGCCGAAGCGGCAGCCTGGACCATTGTTGGAAATGTATTGCTGAATCTTGATGAAACATTGGCAAAGAGGTAACGAGATGAATCCCTTCCTCGAAAATGCAACGAATAAAACGCGACGTCACTTCCTCAAAGGATGTGGTGTTGGAATGGGCGCCATGGCGATGGCATCACTCAGTGATGACCAGTCTGTCAGCGCGGATGTGGAGAATCCCTTGGCTCCCAAACAGCCCCATTTCGCGCCGACGGCCAAACGCGTGATCTATCTGCACATGGCCGGGTCACCACCGCATCTGGACATGCTGGATTACAAGCCTGAACTGGTGAAGCGCAACGACGAACCCTGCCCGGATGAATTCTATGAAGGGAAACGGTTTGCTTTTACCAGTGGACGTCCTCTCCTGCTAGGAACTCCACAGAAGTTCCAGCAGCATGGCGAAAGCGGTCAATGGCTCTCGGCAGCACTCCCCAAACTGGCAGAAGTGGCCGATGATCTGACAATCGTCAAGTCCATTACTACCGACCAGTTCAATCACGCACCAGCTCAGCTACTCATCTACACCGGCTCCCCCCGCCAAGGACGCCCCTCAATGGGTTCCTGGGCAACCTATGGTCTTGGTTCAGAAAATCAGGATCTGCCCGGCTTTGTAGTTTTGATTTCAGGCGGAGTTTCACCCAGTGGTGGAAAAGACACCTGGGGCTCAGGATTCCTCCCTTCGATCTACCAGGGAGTCCAGTGCCGTAGTAAAGGTGACCCAGTACTTTACGTATCCAATCCAAAGGGACTGGACCGAACGATGCGTCGTAAGACACTCGATGCGCTGAACGATCTCAATCAACTTCAAGCTCAGGAATTGGGCAACCAGGAAACGCTTACCCGTATGGCGCAGTACGAACTTGCCTTCCGTATGCAGATGTCTGTTCCTGGCGTGATGGATATTTCCAAGGAAACGCAGGAAACCCTCGACTCCTACGGTGCCAAGCCGGGTGAGGCCAGTTTTGCTAATAATTGCTTGCTCGCTCGCCGTTTAGCCGAAGATGGAGTCCGCTTTATCCAGTTGTTTGACTGGGGATGGGATTTCCACGGCACGGGTGCATCCACAGGAATTCGTGATGGTTTGACAAACCGCTGTAAGCCGATGGACCAGGCCATCTCTGCACTGATCAAGGACCTGAAAGCTCGCGGTATGTTTGAAGAAACATTGATCGTGTGGGGCGGCGAATTCGGAAGAACTCCGTTCCGCGAAGGTCGTACCGCCAAGAGCAAGGTTCTTGGGCGAGATCATTTCCCGGACGTCTACTCCATGTTTATGGCTGGCGGCGGAATGAAACCGGGGATTTCGTACGGTTCCAGTGACGAACTAGGCTTTACCGTGGCTGAAAACAAGGTACATATCCACGACCTGCAGGCCACGATTCTGCACTGTTTGGGCATGGATCATTTGCAACTCACGCACCGCTTCCAGGGACGGGACTATCGTCTGACGGATGTCCATGGCGAAGTCGTTCACGGTATCCTGAACAGCTAAGCGGCCATGGGATTGGCTGCGTGAGTGCTGCTACTTGCCAGCCTGTTTCTGAATCAGCTGCTTCATCCATTTCATGGATTCCTGCTGCCACTTGTCCCAGCTTGGCCCCTGGTACCCGTTCAGGCCGTGACCCCCGTCGGGTAGCTCCAGATAAACGCTGGGGACCTCATGTTTCTTGCAGGCGTCATGGAACAGCTTGCTATTGATAGGGGGAACCGGTTTGTCGTCGACGGCATGTGCCAAGAACGTGGGTGGTGTTTTGGCGGTGACCCGGAGCTCGTTCGAGTATTGCTTGATTAGCTCGTCAGACGGGTTCGCACCTAGCAAGTTCCGTTTGCTTCCTGCGTGCGTATGTTGCTGCATGGTGATGACCGGGTAGACAAGCACAGCAAATTCGGGTCGTAGTTTATCGGAAGGGGCATGCGTTGCCAGCGTTGAGGCGAGATGTCCGCCCGCCGAAAATCCCATGACACCGATCTGATTGGGATCCAATTTGTATGCCGCCGCATGTTCGCGCATGTATTTCAGAGCCGACTGGGCGTCTGCCAGCGGGACATGATGTCGCCCTTTAGGCAATCGGTATTGCAGCACAACACCAGTGAATCCGTGCTCCCGTAACCAGACCGCAATCCTGTTTCCCTCCGGCCCGGCAACCACTCCACCATATCCACCACCAGGGCAGATGATGACCGACGCTCCGTTCGGATCAGGTGGTAGATGAATCGTAATGTGTGCCTGTTGATCGGTTTCGTCCGGTTTGCCAAGCATCACGCGGATCGGTTGATAGGCTTCCAATTGAATCGCCATGAAAAATGCCAGGATAAAACTGAAGGTAAATCGCATCGGCTTTCTCCGGATAGAAGAGCTTGGTTCTAAAGACCCTATAATAGCAGGTAACAAACAGACAAATGGGAACCCAATGAAATTGATCGAAAATAGAGGGCGAGGATACCGGTTTCTGGAAGGGATTTATCCCTACAGTTCAGGAATTGTCGCCGACAATCACTATGAAGTTGTCCATGTTACGTTGCCCAGGTTGGAACCGTGGCGGGACGGAATGCAGCAGGCTCGCGAGTTCGTAGAATCGCAGGGGCTCGGAGTTGAACAGCTGGCCGCCTTTGAACTCAGGTGCCCCCAGCCACATTCGATGGGAGGCTTTATTGGCTTCAATGAAGAGTACCGTCAGTTGTTGGAGCAGTGGGGACTGATCGTGGATGGGCAGAACCCGATCGCTCGCACCAACGTCGCGCCGGTCGAAGATCCTCCGCAGGAAACGATGCTGCATGCATTCTCCTTCGTGCGTCCAACCGAGCATGATCACCGTACGTTTGTGGTGGCGGGTGGAGGAGAACTGATTGGTCCACTGGCAGTGGAAAATATCGTGCGCGCCGGAGATGTAAGTCCAGAGGCATTACTGGAAAAAGCTCAGGTTGTCATGGGACTCATGCAGCAACGCCTGCGTGGATTGGGCGTTCTCCCCGCAGACCTCACCACGATTGATGTCTATACCGCGCATGACGCGCCGTCGCTGATCGCGCAGGCGGTCACTCCGGAATTAGCAGACAGTTCAGCCGAGGTTGTCTGGTTTAACACACGACCTCCGATTGTCGACATTGAGTTCGAGATGGACATGCGAGCCACAGTTGAACTGACGCTTTAGGTTTTTCAGCTCCATTAGCAGCAGACGGACGCCAGAGCGTGCATGGTATACTGGTCTGGCGGTATGAGATTAGATTTTCAGGAACAACAGTATGTTGAATTTACAAATAACGCGATCCGAACCACACTCAATTTGGCGATTTTTACTCGCCATGATGGCTCTGATCCCTGTATGGGAAGTACGCGCGGAACAGCCAAATATCATTCTGATCATGGCCGATGACCTTGGGTATCGCGAGCTCGGATCGTACGGCCAAAAGCTGATTAAGACGCCACACCTCGATCAACTCGCCTCGGAAGGTATGCGTTTCACTCGTAACTATTCCGGGAACGCAGTCTGTGCTCCGTCACGCTGTGTGTTGATGACTGGCCAGCATCCTGGGCACGCTTCGATTCGTAATAACAGCGAGTTTAAGCCGGAAGGGCAGGGGCCGATCCCCGATGCAACGATTACCATCGCTGAAGTGTTACGTGAATCTGGGTATGCCACCGGAGCCTTTGGGAAATGGGGACTCGGTGGCCCCGGCTCGGAAGGTGATCCGATCTTTCAGGGCTTTGATCAGTTTTACGGGTACAACTGCCAGCGTCATGCTCATAGCTATTACCCCAATTACCTGTGGAGTAACGATAAGCGAGTCACACTTAACAACGATCCTCCTGTGCCCGGTCATGCTGGTCTGCCTGATGGTGCCGACCCAGCGGACCCGCGTAGTTACGACATCTTCAAAGGAAAAGATTATGCTCCGGATCGAATCAACGAGCAGGCGGTCCGTTTTATCAAACAGAACAAAGACAAGCCCTTTTTCCTGTACTATCCCACTGTTATTCCGCACGTGGCACTTCACGTTCCCGACGAAGAACTCAAGCCCTACCTCGAATTGGGTTGGAAAGACCCTCCCTTTGTTCGCGATGGTGGTTACGGTTACACACCCCATTTCACTCCACGAGCTGCTTACGCTTCGATGATCACGCGGATGGATCGGTATGTCGGAAACCTGCTGAGAACGGTGGAAGAGCTGGGGCTGACAGAGAACACGATCGTCATCTTTACTTCCGACAATGGTACCACGCATCTTAAAAAAGAAGTGGACTATGATTTCTTCGGAAGTGTCGGGGAATTACGAGGGCTTAAAGGGTCGCTTTATGAAGGGGGGATTCGCGTACCCCTGCTCGTGAAATGGCCAGGGAAGATCAAAGCGGGCACATCCTCGAATGTGGTAACTGGGCTGGAAGACTGGATGCCAACACTATTGGACCTGTTAGACGAATCGGATCGAGTCCCCGAGGTAGTCGATGGAATCAGTATCGCTCCGACGCTGCTGGGCAAGCGTCAGCCTCAACGCGAGTTCCTATATCGTGAGTTTTCCGGATATGGTGGCCAGCAGGCGGTTTGGATGGGACCTTGGAAAGGTATTCGTCCGAAAATCCTGCGAAACAACAAGACGCCTCTGAAAATCGAACTTTACAATCTGAACAAAGATCCATCGGAATCAAACGATGTAGCAGACCAGCATCCGGAGGTTGTTGCGGAAATCCGGGCCTTGATGAAAAGTCAGCATGTTCCTAGCACACGTTTCCCCATCGGTCCACTCGATGCACTTGCTGACAAACAATAGTCGTCACGAAAGAAAGGATCGCCGCGATGTCTCTGCTAAGTAAATCTGGATACCTTGGAAGCCTTGTGGTTTTATTTGGGGTAGTCTCAACCCTGCAGGCCGTCGAGTTCCCCGGTCAACAATCCGACTGGCACGGGTTTACCCGTCACGACTTTCAAGTGGCTGGAAAGTCCGTGGTGGTTGTGGCTCCGGAAAAGACTGCGGACGGAGTTCCCTGGGTTTGGCATGGTGAGTTCTTCGGGCATAAACCAAATCCGGACATCGCCCTGCTGAAAAAAGGTTATCACATTGCCTACATGAAAGTGCAGAATCTGCTGGGCGCTCCGGTCGCTGTCAAACACTGGAATGACTTCTACGTTGAATTGACAGGTAAGTACGGGTTCGCTCGAAAAGCTGCACTGGTGGGATTGAGCCGAGGTGGACTTTACTGCATGAATTGGGCGATCGCCAATCCGGATAAAGTTTCCTGCATCTATAACGACGCTGCCGTTTGTGACTTCAAGAGCTGGCCCGGTGGAAAAGGTACCGGTAAGGGCTCGGCATCCGAGTGGAAGCGGGTTCTGCAAGTTTACGGATTTAAGACTGAGCAGGAAGCTGTGGAGTATAGAGGGAACCCGGTCGATAACCTTGAGCCGCTGGCAAAGGCAAAAATTCCGTTGCTGCACGTATTTGGTGACGCAGATCAGGTTGTCCCTTGGGAGGAAAATACAGGACTGGTGGCCACTCGGTACAAGCAGTTGGGCGGTAAGATCCAGCTCATACGGAAACCGGGGGTCGGGCACCATCCGCATGGTCTTGAGGACTCCACGCCAATTGTGGAATTCATTTTGAAAGCGGACTTCCGCTAGGGGCGTTACGAGCTTTTACGAGTGAAAATCCAGTTTGCGTCATCGGACAGGTCTGGATTGAAGCGGTACCCCTCCACGTCAAACGTCTTGATCATTTCTGGATCTTCCAGTTTGTTTTCGATGATAAACCGTGTCATCAGCCCTCGAGCTACTTTGGCATAGAACGTGATCATCTTAAATCCCCCGTCACGTTCCTCTCTGAAGTTAGGAGTGATAATTCTGGCCTGCAGGTTTTTTTTCTTGACCGCCTTGAAGTACTCGTTGGACGCCAGATTGATCAGCGTGTCATAGCCCAGATCACTCAGAGCCAGGTTGAGCTGGTCGGTGATTTTGTCACCCCAGAAATCGTACAGGTTTTTTGAACCCGCGATACCCACTCTGGTTCCCATCTCCAGACGATAGGCCTGCATCAGGTCGAGTGGTCGCAGGATCCCATAAAGACCGGAAAGAATTCTGAGGTAGTTCTGGGATGTTTGCAAATCCTGCTGGGGCATCTCCCAGGCTTTCAGTCCGTCGTAGACCTGGCCTTTGAAGGCGAGGACTGCCTGCTTGGCGTTGTCTGCATTAAACGGTGTTTTCCATTGTTTAAATCGTTTAACGTTCGTTTCTGCGATCTCCGAACTGACCCCCATCAGCTCTTCCAGGCCTTCGGCGTCAAACGTACGCATCTCTTTGATGATCTGGCGTGACTCTTTCAGTAATTCCGGAATCGTAAAATCGCTGACGATCGACTGCGGTTCAAAATCAAGTGTCTTGGCTGGAGAAAGTGTGATAAGCATGAGCAGGTTTTACTTAAAAAGAATTGATCCCATCATTGTGCGTTAAGCGACACAGTAGTGGCAAGGCAACAGTGGCTATTGTATCGAACAATCGAGGCGGACAAACAGGGGGCGAGTCATGGAGTGAGTGATATTCGTGAGGTTCGTCGTAGCGGATTGAAGACCTGTATATGCTGCCCGAGCATTGGCGCACAGATGGACGGATAACGATATAATAGACCCTTCATTTACTGTGGTCTGTTCTTTGGTCTCTTGATAGCGAGTGTTCTCATGCGTCCCTTTTTCCTTCATGCATTAATGATTAGTTTTGTGTTCTCCGGAGTGGCCGGTGCGGGTGACCTGTTTCCCGAATGGCGCGGAGTAAATGGTCAGGGACATGCCGATGCCAGCAATCTGCCGGTTCAGTTCACGGAAGCGGACGCCGCCTGGAAACATAAAGTGCCGGGCCTGGGCTGGTCGACCCCTGTCGTGGTTGATGGCAAAGTTTGGGTGACAACGGGAATCGACAAGGAAGCATCCGCAGAACGTAAAGAGGCAGTTAAAAAGACAACCACCAGTTCACAACCGATAATCATCTCGTCGCACGTTAGTCTGCGCGTCCAATGCCTCGACCTGGCCACCGGGAAACTGCTGAAGGATATCGAAGTTCTTTCCGAAGAAAACCCGCAGTTTATTCATCAAGTGAATTCGTATGCGACGCCAACTCCGATCATCGATGGTGATAAACTCTACTGCCACTATGGACCAATGGGCATCGCCTGCTTGGACATGAAGACGGAAAAGGTACTGTGGAGCAATCGCACCTTACGCGTTAAACATGAAAATGGCCCAGGTAGCTCTCCCATTCTTTGGAAAGATCGCCTCATTATTCACTGTGACGGAATCGATCTTCAGTACATCGTCTGTCTGGATAAGAACACCGGAGAGATTGTCTGGAAGACCGAGCGAACCGGGAAGCTAAACGAAAATCCTCAGCTCCGGAAGGCATATGCCACCTCCATTATCGTTGACGTTAACGGTAAAGATCAGATCGTATCACCGGCGGCTGATTGGATCTTTGGTTACGATCCGGAAACCGGTAAAGAACTGTGGAAGACCAGTTACGGAGTGCTTGGGTTTTCCAATGCCGGGCGACCTGTGGCGGCACATGGAATGGTGTATATCAACACCGGCTATTTGAAGAGCGAACTGCTCGCCCTGAAGATCGTCGAAGAGGATGGCAAGTACGAAGGTAAAATTCAATGGCGTTTCAATAAGCAGGTACCGAACGTTTCCAGTCTGTTGGTCGTAGGACAGGAAATGTATTTCGCATCCGACAACGGAATTGTTACCTGTCTGGATGCGAAGACCGGAGAGTCCATCTGGGTACACCGTATGGGGTCACGTTATTGGGCCTCTCCTTTGTACGCCGACGGTAAGATCTACTTCTTTGAACGTGATGCGTTGGTGACAGTCATCGAGCCTGGTCGAGAGTACAAGGAGCTTGGCGAAAGTAAGTTAAGTGGTACGTTGTACGCCAGTCCGTCAGTTGTGGATGGTCACCTGCTTGTCCGAACCGATGAGGCGCTCTACTGTATCAAAAAATAAACCGTAGACAGACTTGCGAGTTCCCGCTCGCGACCGCCTTTAGCTGCTGGGTAAGAAATGGTAGACAAAGCCAATCGAAAAAATAAGCCGTTGATGTTTCTTGGCCTCCTTTGCGTTGCCGTCGGAGTCTGGTTAGGTATCAAAGGACTTCCCGGAACCAGCAGTCTCAGTTCTGCCGAGTTGGTGTCACTTAAAAACAGAGGCTTGGCATATGTCGAGAATGCTCCCAATGTGCCCAGCAATGATGGCACCGAAGGGTTAAAGATTTTCGCGGAGTTGGTTCGTGAAGCTCCGGGGGCGATGTTGGGAGTTCGAAATCTGGCTGTGGCCGGTGTTGTGGCCGTGGACACACAGTACAAGGATCGCGATAAGGCTCTTGAAAAGTACGAGGTTACCCTGCAGTTAGCCCGTGAAGCATTAAAGTCGTTGCGTGCAAAAGATCCGGATTCCGGAGTTGTTGACATGCTGGAAGGGAAACTGCATGTGACGCTGGAAGACAAAGAGGCTGCGGCTCAATTTTTCCGAGCAGCGTACGACAAGAATCCGGATGATGCGATGGCGTTGATGGAGCTGTTCTCGTTGGTGCGTAATGGACAGAGTGAACAGCGTGAGTCCGTTATTCGTCAAGCAGCGGCTGTGAACCCCGATAATCTGATCGTGCTGGAGAACATCGTCCGGTTGCAGGCAGAGTCGAAAGATGCTGGTATTGTCGAAACTCTGGGCAGTGCCGTCGAGATTCTCGCTCCATACAAATCAATACTTGCCGAACAGAAAATCGATGTGGCAACGGAATTGCCGGAGCTGTCAGCGGCGATCGAGTCGGGCGATGATGCAGCCTGGGGTAAGGTTAAGATCCGGATGATTCAGATCTTTAATGTAGTCAAACAGGACTTCGGATATCACACCGATCTGATTCAGCTGCAGCGTCATCCGTTGGAATACCTGATTCATGATTTTCCAGAAGGCTATCTGGATGACGCGGAACAGACAGCGGCTTTGCCGGAAGGTATCACCGTTTCCTACTCGCCCTTTGATGCGATGACCGGACTTGAGCAATTGACAGGTGTTTTGGATGCACAGATCTGTGATTTCGATCTGGATCATCAGCTTGACCTGGTCGTGTTACAGGATGGGAAGCTGTCCGTACTTCAGCACGATGGTGATCTGCAGCAATGGGAAGTTACTCATACGGTGGAGATTGCATCAGGATTGAACCGGGTGCTGGCGGTCGACTTTGATCGTGACACCATGACGACGGAGCCAGCTTTTTCTGACTTTGACTTCCTGCTCTACGGCGAATCAGGTCTTCAGGTCGTCGAAAACGTGTTACCCAAAGGAGAAGAACAGAGGTCGTTGGTGGTTTCTGAAATTGCTTTTCAACAGTCTGGTGTGACGGGAGTCAAATCGGCGGCTGTAACCGATATTGAAAATGATGGGGATCTGGATGTGGCACTCTTGTCGGATCAGGGATTGCAGCTCTGGAAAAACCATGAAAACTGGCTCTTTTCGAACGTCACAGAAGCAGCGTTGCCGGAAACGGCGAATGCCTCCTCAAGTCTGGTTTTAGCCGTGGCTGATTTCAATCGTTCGTTGCAGCCAGATCTGGTAGTGAGTGGCGGAGTTTTTCAAAATATCCGTCATGGGCGTCTGCAGTGGAATGAGTCGTCAAGTGACCTGATAGGAGCTGCCAAGCCAACTTCTCTCTGTCTGATGGACGTTGACAATAACGGCACGACAGATGTGATAACTGCCGATGGGTCGGTAATTCAAGGAGTCCTCACCGGAAATGATCCGGGTGGGAAAGTTTGGAAACAGGATTCCTTCACCATTGCTGGTCAGGGAACATCACTTCTGCCTGTGGATTATGACAACGACGGTTGGCGGGATCTGGTGATTTGGAGCCCGATGGGAATTCAGCTTGCTCGCAATCTCAGCGATGGACAGTTCGGAGATCCAGGTGCCATCGAAGGAGTCTCTGGAGTGATCTCGAATGTTGATGTAGATGACATTGATGATGACGGTGATCTGGATTTGCTGGTCGTTGTCGATGGAAAAGTCGTTTTGTTGTCCAATGAAGGAGGTAACGCGAACAACTGGATCAAAGTTCGTTTTTGTGCAGAACCGGACCCGCAGCTCAAAGTGCAGCGTTGTAATGTGCATGGTGTGGGCGCGCGAGTCGATCTTCGTAGTGCCGCAGGGTATCAGACCCAGCAGGCTGACGGGGGTGTGGTTCATTTTGGTGTGGGGGCCAGTCAGGGGGCTGACACAGTTCGAGCTCTATGGACTAACGGAATTCCCCAGAATCTGGTGGAGCCGAAGAGCCGATTGACCTTTACAGAACAACAGTACCTGTTGAGAGGGTCATGCCCCTATCTCTACACTTGGACCGGCGAAAAGTACGAGTTTTTTACGGATCTGCTATGGGCTGCTCCGATTGGTCTGCAGTTTGGTGAAGGTATCAAGGCGCCCACCCGGGAATGGGAGTACCTGCTGATCCCGGGCGAGCGATTAGTCCCTGTCGACGGTCAGTATCGTATGCAGATCACCGAAGAATTATGGGAAGCTGCCTACTTCGATCTGGTGGAATTAATTGCAGTCGACCACCCTGCAGATACAGTTGTCTTCTCCAACGAAAAAGTAGGGCCTCCTTCGGTTTCGGAGTTCAAAGTTCACAGTTTTCAACGTGAACGATTACGGCCGTTAGATCGAGTGGTGGCCAGCAATGGCGAGGATGTCACAGAAACGGTCTCGAAGCGGGATGGCAGATTCACCAAGCTCTTCGATAGCAGGCATAAACAGGGGCTGGTCGACGAGTACTTTATGGAACTTGAGCTGGGCGACCTTACGAACGCCCAGCAGGTTCAGTTGGTGATGAATGGATGGATGTTCCCTACAGATACCTCCATCAATATCGCTCTGTCTCAGAACGAAAAACTTTCGGGGCCCCGACCGCCGTACATTTCTATGCCAAGGTCTGCAGCAGATCGTCAGACCGTATGGGAAGAAGTTGTACCCAACATGGGCTTCCCCGGAGGGAAAACCAAAACCATCGTAGTGGAGGTGCCGGTCTCCGAATTCAAGGATGGTGACTATCGAGTGCGAATCGCCAGTTCCATGGAAATATACTGGGACGAGATTCTGATAGCCGTGGATGCACAAGCGGGTGAACCTCTCCTGCAAACAGCAAAGCTGCAAAGCGCCGATCTGCATTACCGCGGATTTTCCGCCAGGTTGCCCCGACTCAATAACGGTCCGGAACGATACGTCTACGATGAAGTGACGCGGGATATGATCTGGCCACCCATGGCTGGCAAATTTACTCGGTATGGTGATACCTCCGAGTTGATCACGTCCGAAGATAACAAGTTGGTTGTACTTGGCTCTGGCGATGAAATGACAGTTGTCTTCGAACAACTGCCGCCGGTTCGAGCTGGGTGGAAACGGGATTTTCTGATTCACTCAGTTGGTTGGGACAAGGACGCTGATTTGAATACCGTTGCCGGTCACCGAGTGGAACCACTGCCGTTCAGTGCCATGGAGCAATATCCGCCGTTAAACTTCGGTGCCGTATCGAATCCGGAATACAAGCGGTATCTGGAGGAGTACCAAACTCGGGAAATGGACTTCAGCCAATTTTGGAATTTGAACCTCCAGTAACGGGAGTCGTTTGGTGAGAGTGGTAGACACTCGTTCTGATTCCGGATGGAAGTTTCCCGGTGTGATGCGGGCCGTAAAAATGGTCAGGTATCGAACCAATTGGTCACGGCATGCGTAATTTCTTTCATGTTGCACTTATCGAATTTGATAATCTTTAACTCGTTCGGAAATTATTCCTGAAGCAAACCGCTTCGTACCCCTTAAAACGGTGACTAATAACAAAGTTAGCGACTCAATTTGCCCGAAACTGATAGAGAGTATGTGCGATTTTTAGTTGTTGCAGAAATTGAAGAATTCAACCAATGGTCACGGCAAGCAGCGTTTTCCGTTGGTTCATTTAACGCGGTTGAGAGGTAACATCCAGTGTCGGGCGACGAGAGACAACGAAGAAAGCCGCGTAAAAGTGTAGGTCCCAAACTTCGATACGTTCTATATATCGTATTTGGCCTGGTGGCATTACTATCCGCCAACAGCGTCTACCTGGCTGGCATCACCTTCCTGGAATGGTGTAGTCAACGCTGGGGAGCTGGCAATATCTACAAAGATCCGATGTACATGTGGATGTTCCTCTTGCATCTGATTCTTGGCATCGGCTTGATCGTTCCCTTTGTGCTCTTTGGCTTTGTCCACCTCTTTAATACCTACGATCGTAAGAACCGACGAGCGGTACGTATTGGATACGCTCTGTTTATCACCAGCATCGTGGTCCTGGTCAGTGGCATACTGCTGGTTCGTATTGAAGGCTTTCTGGATCTGCGGCACGAGTTTTCCCGAGCACTCATTTACTGGATTCATGTGGCATGCCCTATTGCCGTAATCTGGCTCTATTGGCTGCATCGACTTTCAGGTCCCCGAATCCGCTGGCGAGCTGGTGTGAATTATGGTGGTGTCGTTTTACTGAGTGTTCTGTTTGTCGTCATTCTGAAGATGACAGCCGAGCAACCAAAGTTCTCGGTGGAAGGCGATAAGTACTTCGAGCCATCCCTGGCGCGTACCAGTAATGGAGCACTGATCAGTTCAGAAAATCTGATGAACAATCAGTACTGTCTGCAGTGCCACGAAGATGCATTCAATGGATGGTTCCATAGTGTCCATCACTTCAGTTCGTTTAATAATCCCGCCTACCTGGCGACCATCAAAGAGACTCGCAAAGTTGCCTTGGAAAAAGACGGGAACGTGAAACGATCCCGCTGGTGTGCCGGCTGCCATGACCCTGTCCCGTTTTTCAGTGGTCAGTTCGATGATCCCAATTACGATATTGAAAATCACGAAACAGCCCATGCCGGAATTACCTGTACAGTCTGCCATGCCATTACAGATGTTCCTTCGACCAAAGGGAATGCGCACTATGTGATCTCCGAGCCTCAGCATTATCCTTTCGCGTTCAGTGAGAATAAAACGCTCCAGTGGATCAATCAGCAGCTGATCAAGGCGAAGCCGGCGTTTCATAAAAAGACATTCCTTAAACCGGAAGTTCACAAGGGAGCCAAGTTCTGTTCTACCTGTCACAAAGTTCATCTGCCACATGCGGTGACTGACTACAAGGAGTTTTTACGAGGGCAGAATCACTATGATACGTTTCTGCTAAGCGGGGTTTCCGGTAGCGGGATCACGAGTTTCTATTATCCGCCCAAAGCGGAAGCCGATTGTAATCGTTGTCACATGCCATTGGTCGAAAGTAGCGACTTTGGAGCGAAAGACTTCAGTGGTGAGGGCATACTGCAAATTCATGACCATACCTTTACAGGCGCCAATACTGGAATTGCCTGGTTGCGTGATTCGCAGGAGACGATCGATTACCACGAGAAGTTCCTGGAAGGCTCGCTGCGAGTCGACATCTTTGGAATCCGGGAAGGAAATGACATCGCGGCAGAACTGATCGCTCCGCTAAACCCCGAGGTCCCGACACTCAAAGCGGGACAGCGTTATGTACTTGATGTCGTTGTTCGAACGCTGACACTGGGTCACCTGTTTACGCAGGGGACGGTCGACTCGAATGAGATTTGGCTGGAAGTCATCGTGCGTTCCGGCGATCAGGTACTGGGAAGAAGTGGTGGATTTAATGAAGTGAAAGGAGTCGATCCCTGGTCCCACTTCATCAATGTCTTCCTGCTCGATCGCGAAGGGAATCGAATCAATCGCAGAAACGCCGGCGATATCTTCGTGCCCCTATATAATCACCAGATTCCACCTGGAGCCGGACAGACTGTTCACTACGAATTCGTTGTCCCAGAAGGGCTTACCGAACCTGTTACGGTCGAAACGCGATTGAATTACAGAAAGTTCGATCAGGAGTACATGAACATTGTTGCTCAGGAGGGATTGGTTGAAGGCAAGCCAATTCGTGGTAGACGCACTACCGATGGTACCTACATCAATGATCTACCCGTTGTGAAGATCGCCGATGACGTGCTCACCTTTCCACTCGATGAAATGTCCGCCAAGGAGCTCGTGCAGTCCAAAGAGAAAGATATCCCTGAATGGCAACGCTGGAATGACTATGGCATCGGTCTGCTGCTCAAAGGTAAAGCGGAACTCCGCCAGGCCTCAGAAGCGTTCAACAAAGTTGCAGGCTTTGATTTGTATCACGGTCCGTTGAACCTTTCTCGAGTGCTTTACCGGGAAGGTCGCCTGGATGAAGCACTGCAGGCGATTAATGCTGCCGCAGCTTACCAAGGAGAAAAGGCGGCTCCTCCCTGGACGGTCAACTGGATGAGTGGTCAGATTGCCAGGGAAATGGGGAATCTTGAGGATGCTGAGAGGTACTTCCGAGCGGCGTTGGATGATAAAACGCCCGAGATGATCGAACGGAAATTTGACTTCTCCAAAGATTATCGGGTTCGAAATCTGCTGGGGCAGACAATTTTTGATCTGGCCAAACGGCAAAGTGGTGATGCCCGCCGGGACAAAAGGGAAGCGTTGCTCAGAGATGCGATCGCCGAATTTGAAAAAGTGTTGGCGCTGGATAGCGAAAACGTGACAGCTCATTACAGTCTCAGCCTGATCTACAAGCAGTTGGCCGATACCGAATTGGCGGAAAAACATCGGAAGCTGCACGGAATCTATAAGCCAGACGACAATGCCAGAGACCGCGCTGTGGGCCTGGCTCGCCAAAAGTACCCGGCAGCAAATCACGCCGCCGAAGATCTGGTGATCTATGATTTGAATAAAGAAACGGAGTTTCAGACTGAGACTGAGACTGGAACAGTTGATCAAGACTAAGGCAGTCCATTACTACGACCGCATGGTGAGGGTGTTGTGGAAGAATTAAACTCTGGTTCCGAACAGGAATCGACAGAAATCGAAGAGCAGATCTACTCGGATGAGGAGCAGGTCATCGATGAAGAGAATGACGAAATCATCGGCGAAATGCTGCGGCATTCACTGAAGTATATTTTGGCTTTGGCAGTAGTCGGAGTCCTGGTGTACGTGCTGTTCATTCGCGAAAAAGAAGAAGCCGTTGAGATCAGCGAGACAGAGCATCAGCAGGTTCAAGCCAGAGATCTGGGGCCGGAAGATGGTACGACCCGACAGCCTATTCCCAAAATGGTGTTTACGGATATTACAGAGCAAGCAGGAATTGACTTCGAGCATGAAAATGGTGCCCAGGGCGAAAAACTGCTTCCGGAAACGATGGGAGGCGGATGTGCGTTTCTGGATTACGACAACGATGGTGATCAGGATATTCTGTTCATAAATTCCAAAGCCTGGGACAATGACGAGGCCTCAGACGTGACTCCGGCAACCAGCCGACTCTATGCCAACGACGGCCAAGGTAACTTTACCGATGTCTCAGAAGAAGCCGGTCTGAATATTGAATTGTATGGAATGGGCTGTGCCGTTGCTGACTACGACAATGATGGGGATGTCGATCTGTTTATCTCCGCACTCGGAGGCAATCGTCTGCTGAAAAATGAAGACGGAAAATTTGTGGATGCGACCGATTCAGCAGGACTCGCTGGCGACCCGGACGGCTGGTCGACCAGTACGGCCTGGTTCGATATGGACAACGACGGAGACCTGGATCTGTTCGTCTGCAATTACATCACCTGGTCGAAAGAACTCGATTTGAGCCAGGGATTTACACTGGTCGGAGTGGGACGAGCTTACGGGCCGCCTACTTCATTCAGTGGCTCCTTCAGCCAGCTCTATGAAAATAACGGTGATGGTACGTTCACCGACATCAGTGGACCGGCCGGAATCCAGATCACCAATAAAGATCAGCAAGGGGTCGCGGTAGGGAAATCACTAGGCGTTATCCCTGTCGATGTAAATCTGGACGGTTTGCTCGATCTGGTCGTCTCCAACGACACTGTTCGAAACTTCCTCTTCATCAATCAGGGAGATCGGACTTTTGAGGAGACTGGAATTCTGGCTGGTATTGCGTTTGATCCCAATGGAAACGCGCGTGGAGCGATGGGTATCGATGCCGCCAATTTTCGTAACGATGAATGCCTCGGTATCGGCATCGGTAACTTTGCCAACGAAATGAGTGCTCTGTACGTGTGCGAAGGTGACACCCTCTCCTTTGTCGATGAAGCGATTGCCACTGGCTTTGGTCCTCAGACACGATCGGACCTCACCTTTGGTATGTTCTTCTTCGACTTTGATCTGGATGGAAGACTGGATATCTTTGGAGCCAATGGTCATCTCGAAGAGGAGATCAACAAAGTTCAGGAAAGCCAGTTTTACGAACAGGCACCGCAGCTCTTTTGGAATGCAGGGTTCGATTACGATACCGAGTTTATTCGCATGGACGAATCCAATCTGGGTGACGACTTTTTTGAGCCTCTGGTCGGGCGAGGCGCCTCGTATGCAGATATTGACGGCGATGGTGACCTCGACCTGCTGATCACCACCAGTGGTAGAAAACCGAGACTGCTGAGGAACGATCAGGCATCCGATCATCATTGGTTGCGCGTCCAGCTGCGTGGTGCCGACGGTAATACTCAGGGAATCGGAGCCGTGGTAACACTCAAGCATGCAAAGGGAAGTCAACGTCGAGTCATGATGCCGGCGAAAAGTTATCTTTCACAGGCCGAGGCGGTGATTACGTTCGGACTGGGCGATTCCGACGGACCGGTTGAACTGACCGTTGTCTGGCCGAACGGTGAAAAACAGGTGGTTGAGCAGTCTGAGCTGGATCAGCAAATTGCTATCCAGCAGGGACCATCTTCTATTAACTGAACTCTTTGCGTCTCTGTTTCAGAAGTGTTTCCGTGCGACAGTCGTTACCCCAGTGACCAGCCCTTGCGGTACTCGCGGTGAACGAAGCGTTCGGCATCCGTATGGTTGGTGACTTTCATTTTCTGAGTGTCCCAGTAGAGTGTTTTTCCGCTGCGGAAAGCGACGTTGCCCAAATGATTGGCTTCGGTCAGCAGGCCAGAATACTCGAAGTTACAGGTCGTCGGAGCTCCCGTCTTACAGGCATTGATCCACTCGGCATGATGGCCAATCGAGTCTGGAATCGTGGGTTCCGGACGGCGGTAGTCCTGGAATCTGTCTTCCGGCAAAAGAAGGTGTTTTCCGTAGTCAGACAGTAACATCCCTTTGCTCCCCACGAACAGCACGCCGCTACCCCATTGAGGGATTTCGCCGTCAAGCCAGGGCTTTGGTTTATACGTTCCCTGATACCAGTGCAGCTTCAGGCCCGGCTGCTCCTTGGTCTTTTTATAGGTGTAGGTCGCCGTCATTGAGGCGGGGGCCAGCTGCTCATGAGATTTCGGGCCAGCTGCCGAGATAACCGAAGGTGCTTTTAGTCCCAGAGCCCAGAAGGGGAGGTCTACCCAGTGACTACCCAGATCTGACATGGTCCCATTGCCAAAGTCCCACCAGCGATACCATTTGGGACCCGGGAAATAGACGTTGTTAAACGCTCGTTCCGGAGCGGGACCGAGCCACAGATCCCAGCTGAGGCCGCTGGGGATCGGGTCGCTAGTGGCGGGTTTTTCCTGAGCAAAGACGATGTCACGATGCTTGGTCGCATCCTCTTTGGATTGACGCCCCCAGGCACGGCCGACCCAGACGTGACATTCACTCACATCCCCTATGGCACCAGCCTGTACCAGTTCGACTACGCGACGGTAGTTACTGCCAGCGTGGATTTGTGTACCCATCTGAGTGGCAACGCCCGCCTTTTTAGCTTCCTCGCGAATCCGACGGCACTCGGCGATGTTGTAAGTCAGCGGCTTTTCGCAGTAGACATGCTTCTTCATTTGTAGCGCCGGCAGCGTGGCGAAAGCGTGCGTATGTTCACAGGTGCTGACAACCACCGCATCGAATTTGTTGAAGGTGTCATAGAGCTTGCGGAAATCGCTAAAGGCTTGAGCCTGAGGGTGACGGTCCTGGGCAAACTTGAGATTGGTCTGGTTAACATCACAAACGGCCACGATGTTTTCGGATTCGACGCTCCGCAGGTTGGCGCCACCTCGGCCACCTGTGCCGATAACTGCGATGTCCAGTCGTTCGTTAAGATTACGAGCTCGCAAGAATGCGGGGGCGGTGAAAATTGTGGAGGCGGCGACGGTAGTTTTGACGAATTGACGTCGGGATTGCTTGAGCGTATTCATGATCTGTTTCCCCTGAGAGGTGGTCTTGTCTGACTCTGATTTTCCCCTATTGCCGACCTGTTAGCAACAATTTCAGCAGCGTCGCTTTATAATGTGGTCATGAATAAGCTAATAACTCTCACGCTGTTGTTTACTATCTCCTCGGTTTCGCTGGCTCAGGATGTCGAGCCACTGAAATATAACCATCCTGGCCTGGTGGTCGATCTGGGCGTTGGGCTTTGGGCATGGCCAGTTCCCTGTGATGCGGATGGGGATGGTGACCTGGACTTGTTGGTCTCCTGTCCCGACAAACCCCACAATGGTGTCTGGTTCTTTGAGAATAAGGTTGGTTCTACGGCGGAGCATCGAATGCCAGTGTTTGAGCCAGCCAGGAAACTCAGTTCCACAGTGCACTATGTTATGCCCAGTTACACCGAAGACGGCATGCGGGTGCTGAGTCCGGGTAAAGAATATCAATCATTTATCACCGCAGGAACTGCTGATCCCAGGCAGCTACCTCTGGCCGGTAACTGGTATCGTCATCGTGGCACTCAGACCAAGGGCCCCAAGGTTCGCCACAATCAATGGCGTTATACGGACTTCAACGGGGACGGAGCATTGGATCTGGTCTGTGGTATCGAAGACTGGAGCTTTTATGGCTGGGATGATGCCTGGGATAAGGAAGGGAACTGGACCAACGGGAAGTTGCATGGATTTGTTTTCGTCTTCATAAATCAGGGTAGCACTGACAAGCCTCGCTATCCGGAGACTCCACTGCAGTTAACGGCAGCTGGCAAGCCAGTTGATACCTACGGTTGCCCGTCACCTAATTTTGAAGATTTTGACAACGACGGTGACCTGGATCTGCTCTGCGGTGAATTTGTTGATGGCTTTACCTACTTCCAGAATGTAGGGACGCGTACTAAACCTGAGTATGCCGCTGGAGTCCCTCTGAAAAATGCCAGTGGAAAACCGCTGGAAATGGAACTTCAGATGATCGTACCGATCGCCATCGACTGGGATCTGGATGGCGATATCGATCTGGTGGTGGGAGACGAAGATGGTCGAGTCGCCCTGGTGGAAAATACAGGTGTGCTGGAGGAACAGTTGCCCGTGTTCAAGGCGCCCGTCTACTTCCAGCAAAAAGCAGATACGCTCAAGAGCGGAGCGTTGGCCACACCCGTTGGATTCGATTGGGATCATGATGGGGATTACGATATCGTCTCAGGCAATACCGCCGGGTATATCGAGCTGTTTGAAAATCTGAGTGGTCCGGGACATGAGAATCCAAAGTGGGCTGCATCTGTACGAATTGAAGCGGGCGGAAAGGTTTATCGACCGATGGCGGGACGCAATGGTAGCATACAGGGGCCCGCGGAAGCGAAATGGGGTTATACGACGCTGAGCATCGCTGACTGGGATCATGATGGTTTGCCCGATATCCTGGTCAATGGAATCTGGGGGCGAATCGAGTGGTTGAGGAATGTCGGGACGTTGAAAGCACCAAAATTTGCCAGTCCAGCTTCTATTGAAGTCCAGTGGGAAGATCAGCCGCTGAAACCACGTTGGATGTGGTGGAAGCCCGGGGAGAACGAGTTGGTATCGCAGTGGAGAACAACACCGGTTGCGATTGATTGGAATAGCGACGGGCTCATGGACCTGGTCATGCTGGATCACGAGGGCTATTTGGCGTTGTTTCGACGAGTCCGCGAAGATGGGGAATTGAAACTGCTTGGCCCGCAACGAGTTTTCCATGCGGTGAACAACAGTGTTGCCAACAGTGGACATGGCGTGGTGGACAAAGGAGCTGGCTTGCTTAGATTGAACAATGGTGAAGCTGGTCGCAGCGGTCGGCGGAAGATCTGGTTTGCCGATTGGAACGGAGATGGCAAACTGGACCTGCTGGTCAACTCAACCAATGCGAACCTTTACTTGCAGCGCCGTGCAGTTGACGGGAAGTGGACATTCGAAGACGTTGGTCCACTGGTGGAGCGGAACATACGCGGGCATACGACGAGTCCGACCGTGGTTGACTTTAATGGCGACGGAAAGCCCGATTACCTGGGCGGTGCCGAAGATGGGCGAATGTACTACGTGCGGCAGTAACCGCGTTCAGGGTTATTGATCGCCAGCTCGTTTGGCGCGAATGTATTCCCGAATGTTGGGGATCTTTTCAGGCTCAGCAGCATCTTTGCGATTGCTGCGATTGCGGGGGATTGCCCTAGCGTCATTCAACATTTCATTTGATTCATTGGAATGATGACGGTAGTTGAGATACTGCTCGGTCACATCGACCTCGACAAGTTTGCGTTGCGCTTCCCGTTGTTCTGGTGTTAGATAGGTGGGGTCTTCCTTGGGCATCGAATTGATCACCTCTTCGTATCCTGGTACGCCCGGGCCTGACCAGAAATAAACGCCAGCATAATCATCAGGCGTCAGTTTTACTTCTGCATCCATCAAATCCTTGTAGCCCTGATTGACGGTTGGATCGGTGTACAGCCCGTCCAGATCGAAGGGACGTTCTTCAAGGACCATCATTGCCTTGTAATCGTCACCGTCACCATACATGGCCCCCGGTTGAATAGGGAGCTCCTCGGTTGCCACGGTGGCAACTCTGTTCGAGAGATGATCGGTTGATTGCAACATTGCCAACGACTGGTTGATATCGTCGCTTGCGTTGGAAGCTGGTTCCTGATTGTCCAGAGTCAGAATTCCGGATGGAATTTCCTCGAGGTTGACCGGTGTGACATGAGGGTCAATTTGAGATTGTTCGGTTTCTGTGTCACCGCAGCCAAGACTCAGAAGCGACAGCGCGAACACAACGGCAGAAGTGATGCGAAAGTGAGTGGACATAGATTCCCTGTTCCTCGTAGAGTCGCCACCAAATTCCCCTGAGGTAGCGACACCAGAATAGTATACGACGTACAGCCGCGAGGCAACGGATTAATTTACGTCATGTTTGTCCTTGAGACGCTGCCAGAAATCCTTCCAGTAGTTGTCGTAGTAGTCCAATGCCGCTTTTTCGATGTGTGGCAGCAGGGAGACTTTGGGGCCAGTCGACGGGTCATATCCTTTGAGATGTTTGCGGCCCGCTCGATCACGAGGCGAGACAAATCGCCAGCGGCTGTCCCCCAGAATTTCTTCACACAGAGCTGCTGCGGCAGGATCGTAAGCTCGTAATTGCTCACGCGTATGAATATGGTTGTGGTCGTGATCCATCGTCCGATTGGTGTTGTACCAGCACTGTAAGACTTCCGCCCAGTACTCCGCTTTGTTCCGCTGGGCATAGCAACGCTTCGGGCCACCAAACATGATCAGTACCTTGTCACTACCAGTCACTTTGACGGCCGAGTTGGTCGGTTTGCCGTTGACCAGGATGTCACCACTATCGAGACATTTTTGAATCAACTCTGCCGGTTGATCTGGGAAAGAGTTTACTAACGCTTCGTACAAACTGACAGGCTGCTCGCTTTTGATGCGGCGGTAACGTTGAGCCGCTCGGCCATCGTTCCAAATCCCAGCCGCCTTGGCGCGATTGAAGGCGTCTTCCAGTTTCTTAATCTGAGTTTCATCCATGCCGGCAAACTGCACCACATGGCCGAATTCATGAATCAGAATACTCTCCAGTTTCATACCACCTTCGTATTCCATTACATCTTCTTCTGCGAAAAGGACGACGCTGCGGTCCTTGACTTTGGTCAGAAACCCTCGGTTCCGCCAATTGTAGAAGTCGAGTTCTTTTCCGGTCTTATCGTTTTTGAACTGTGGGATTTGGGACGTCAGTTCATCGTGACCGACCAGGATACAAAGCACCTTCCGATCACGGATTCGCTGAGCGACTTCTTCATCTATCGAGGACATGATCTTGTCATAAAGGTAGGCCGCTTCAAGGTGAGCGTAGTCCGAGACTTTGTCGGACGTAGCAATCAGAATGTCCTGAACATAGGTAGCCTTTTTGTAAAAGGAGGTGTCCAGGTCGTACTCGGTGGCCAGCTCCTCGGAAAGCGGCTGAACCTGGTACTTTCCTTTTGCCAGAGTGGTCGAAGTGGTGAATAACAGAAGTAGCAGAGCAAAGCGGGAAAAGATGGCGGTCATGAGCGGTTCTTTAAATCGGGAAATCGGGAAATCGGAGAACTGGTTAATACGAGCTACCTTATATTAGCGGGCATTGAGCAGGCTCTCAATTCCCCACCTCCTCGTGTTAAAATCAGGTCATGAATATTAAAACTATTTGCGCGATCGGATTGAGTTGTTTTCTGTGTGCGAGTTCCGGCTTTGCCGAGGACGATCTGCCGCAGGGTGTGGTCAATAGCCAGAATCCGGATGATGTTTCATTGACGCCCCAGCAGTCGCTTGAGCGGATCACCGTTCCTGATGGCTTTGAGGTGACGTTGTTTGCCGGCGAGCCTGATATTCGTCGGCCCATTGCCTTTGATTTCGACGACCGTGGTCGATTGTGGGTGGTCGAGAATTACTCGCACCCGAAATTCGATCCTGAGAACCGTACGGACCGTGTGGTCATCCTGGAGGACACCGACCACGATGGTAAGTTTGACAAACGGAAAATATTCTGGGATCAGGGTAGATACGTCAGTGCCATTGCCTGGGGATATGGTGGAATCTGGCTGGGTAACACACCAGAGCTGACCTTTATTGCCGATGCAGACCGGGATGATGTGCCGGATGCCGAGCCCAAAGTCATCCTCGACGGCTTCCAGGTTTCCAGCAACAACGTCCTCAATAATTTCCACTGGGGCCCCGATGGTTGGCTCTATGGGGCCATCGGACTTAACCCCACTTCACTTGTAGGAAAGCCAGGTACGCCTCCGGAGCAGCGAGTAGCTATTTCGCGCGGTATGTGGCGGATGCATCCGGGGACTCACAAATTTGAACGGATCGCCGATGGAATGGTAAATCCGTGGGGAGCGGATTTCAACGAAGTGGGTGATCTGTTCACGGTGAATACTGTGATTGCGCATCTGTGGCACATTGTCCCCGGGATGTACTGTCAACGGCGGGCCAATGAGGGGAACGATCCCTATGTTTATCGCCGGATCCAATCACACGCAGATCATCTGCATTGGGGCGGCGGGACGTGGCAAAGTTCCCGGCAAACGACTGAGACTCACAGTGTCGCCGGCGGCGGTCACGCTCATTGTGGTGCCATGGTTTATCTGGGCGACAATTGGCCAGCCCAGTACCGCGGCAAGCTGTTTACGCTCAATCTGCACGGAGCCCGTATCAACCAGGAACAACTTGTTGCTCATGATTCGACCTATGTCGCCAAACATGGTGAAGACCTGTTCATGGCGAATGACGAGTGGTTTCGGGGGCTGAGTATAAAATATGGTCCCGACGGTGGCGTCTATATCACCGACTGGCATGACTTCGGCGAATGCCATGATAACGATGGGTCGCATCGAACCAGTGGTCGGATTTACAAAATGACCTGGGGGAATCCGGGGGGAGAGTCGTTTGATCTGCAGAAGCTGTCCGAGCAGGATCTGGTTCGCCTGCTCAGGCATCAAAACGAATGGTTTGTCCGTCACGCGCGGCGGATTCTCCATGAACGTGCCTGGCAGCAGGCTCAAAAGAGCCAGGCTGCGAAACTCATCCGCGAGCGTTTGAAGAACGGACGCTTGACGGTCGTCCAGACATTGCGCTACATATGGACCTTGAGTGGGATGGGCGAGTTGAAGGAAGAGGATCTGGAAAGGTATACACATCACCAGTCCCCGCATGTTCGCCGCTGGGCAATCAAGCTGCTGTTTGATCATGGTGAACCGGCAGGGCTTGGTGTGACGGCGTCAGAAAACGGAGCTCCGTCTCGGCTGCTGGCCCGGTTGGTGGAAATGGCATATGGAGACCCTTCACCTGCGGTTCGACTCGCTATTGCCAGTGCCATGCAGAAGATGACGCCTGCGAATCGCTGGCTCCTGGCCTCGACCATGGTCAGGCATCAGTCATTAATCGAGGATGAAATGCTCACTCTCATGACCTGGTATGCAATTGAGCCTTTGATCGTTGACGATCGAGCACGGTTTTTGCAGCTGGCATCCGAGTCGGTGGTTCCGCTGCTGCAGCAGTTTATTGTGCGGCGAGCGAGTGAAGGTCAGGAGACAGATCTCGCCGATGTGGTAGAAGTTATTCGTCAGTTTGCAGGGAACAGGCAGTCGATGGTGTTGGGGCTGCTGGAAGCGTGCAAGGATGGCGGTCGACGTGATCCCCCCGACAACTGGAAAGCACTGTACCGCGGGCTTCGTCCAGTTCGTCCAGTTCGTCAGGCCGACGATAGCCAACTGAAGTCTCAGGTCGTTCAGCTGGCTGGGATCTTTGGTGATGAAGGTGCGTTAAACAGTTTGCGTGACCTGGTAGTTGATGGAGTGGCCGAGCCAACTGCCAGGCAAGTGGCGTTACAGACACTGGCTGGGATTCCAGATGGGCTGCCGACAGAGTTATTGCACGCGCTGCTCAATGACAACAGTAGCTTACGAGGAGAAGCGTTACGGCAACTTGTAACGCGAGCGAACGAGGAGACGCCGGCGTTGCTGTTGAGCCAGTTTGAGAAGCTGGAGCGAGCAGAACAGACTGACGCAGTGAGCGTCCTCGTGACTCGGCGGAATTCAGCACTACAGATGTTGGCCGCTATCAAAAGTGAGACGATTGGGAAGGAGTCTGTGAATGCCTTCTCGATTGAACAGCTTCGCGCGTTTGAGGATTCCGAGATCAACGCGATCGTGGACGAGCTGTGGCCGGCGGATTCCAGCCAGGGGAAGAAGGCGGAAGAGATCAGCAGGCTGCGGAAATTGATGACGCGCGAATATCTGGCACAGGGGGATGCTTCGCAAGGGAGGCTGCTGTTTTACAAGACCTGCTTTAAGTGTCATCAGTTGTTTGGTGAAGGAGGTCGAGTGGGCCCCGATTTAACCGGCTCAGGTCGGAAGCAGGTCGACTATTTGCTCAGCAATCTACTCGACCCCAGTGCTGAAATTGATGCCGCTTATAAACTGACAACGGTAATCACGACTTCGGGACGGCTCTACAGCGGTTTTGTTATTCATCAGGACGACCGGTTTGTCCGCTTGCGGACACAGAATGCGGATGTGCAGTTGCAGATGAACGAGGTAGACGAGATCATTGCGACCAATAAGTCGATGATGCCGGAAGGGATGTTGCGCGAGTTTGATGACGCTCAGATCCGGGATCTGTTTCTCTATCTGAGTGGTGCTCGGCAGGTCCCGCTGCCCACCCGTGCTGGCCGTTAAGCTGGCTCCTAAGGATGTCCCTTAAGATTGTTCGGCAAAGAGTTCTGCATCCAGGCGAATCTGTTTCAATCTGTTTTTGCCGGGACGGATTTCAAGTTCAAAGCGGCCTTTCTCCCATTCTGGGCGGCCGATGACATAGCCGGTCCGTTCATGCCATAGTTGAAACTCCCATTTGCCTGCAGGGATGTCGGGCATTTCAAAGCGGCCTTTTTCATCCGTGATGGCGATGTAGGGAGAGTCATGGATTTTGACCCAAGCCTGTTTCCAGGGGTGGATGTAGCAACGCATCTGCGCAGGAAGTATTTCAGGCTGCTGGAATTTCAGTTCAATCTGGCGGTTAACAGGGATCACTGAGCCAGAGGGTGGGTTGTTGAACGTAGTTAGCGCAAATGTGCTACCGATTGGATCCTGGTTGGTACATTTCAGCGTCTGATGTCCTGCCCATAGCGCAGCGGCTCGGGGCTGGAACCTGCAGTGGTGTGTGGCGATATGGACAGCCGGTTGATCTGTCTGGTACTGCGGGTGGATCGGTAGTTCGCTGCCGCGTGGAGTGCGGATCCATATGTAGAGGTTCGCCAGGCCTCCGCGTTTGTCGACAACGAGTGATTCGTCGATCAGTTCGTCGGCGTATTTGTCACAGTACGAGTTGTCTTTGGTGATTTGGAGTTTCTTTGTTGGCGGCAGCTGGCCAGTGACAGTGAATTGGCCGCTGAGCGTTCCCCATCGTTGCTGAGCCTGGGAGGTCTGGGGGCAGAGCGAACAGAGCAAGGCAGTCGATAGGAGGAAGGCAATTCGCATTTGGGTGCTTCCGCAGTCAGAGTGATACTTACAGGCGTTTTAGTAGTTCGCTGACTTTCTTTTCGAAGATTTCCTGCCATTGGGGGTCGAGGATACAGTCACTATCTTCCTGAGCTCCACCTACATTTTTCAGTTGCTCGACGGTGGGGCAGTAGTAGATGTACCCGTTGGTGTAGCCGGCAACGAAGGTGTTGGGGTGGGGAGATCGTTCTTTGATGCCCAATCCGATGGGGACTGTCAGTTCACCGGGGAAGGTGATCATGACGAAGTTGCCCAGCCGGAGGGCCATCACTTCGACATCGATCGTTCGTTTACCCGCATCTACGTTCTGTTGTTGATGCATCTTCAGCAGTCGCAGGTTAGCGTTGACTCGGGTCAGTTCTTCCATTCGGTAAATGTTTTGCAGATAGGAATTCATGGCCGCTTTGTTGTTGGCGTCCATGATTGTCAGGTTACGGTGGCCGAGTGCTTTGTCGTGCAGGTAGCGGCTGATGTGATAGGAGGGAGCGTCGGGTGAGAGGTTGTGTTTGTTGGTCAGATGGATGAATTGTCGCAGATTGAGTGTAGTACCGCCGAAGCTGTTAACCAGTGATTCCCGGTATTGTTCCAGCTCAGCAATGCGTGGTGCCAGGTTGGAGCGAGGGAGCGAGAGTGATTCGTTGATGACGATCAGGCGTTGGTCCTCGTTTGGTTTGGCTTTGCGGATCCCTTTGAGTGTGCTGAGCCCCAGCATATTGCCGAGTGTTTCTGCGTTGCGCGGGTGATCGACATCTTTATAGGCGATGGGGTTAATGTCTCCGCCGCAACCTTGAACGAACAGGGCGATGGTACCTGGGGCCAGGTTATCTTCAATGACAGCTGCAGCGTAACCTGTCATGTCCGAGGTGTCGCCGCTGCTGACAGGGGTTCCCTGAATCGGGTGACAGGCGAAGTTGAAGAGGACGGCGAGTGTTCCGCCCGATTTTTTGTCAACTCGCAGGATACCGATTTCTGGATCGATTGGGCCGGTGGCGAGAATTTCTTTATTGGGGGGGAGCGAGTAGGCGTGGCGGACATCGATTTCTCCGCCATCTTTCAGTTTCATCCGTCGGTTTTCCTGGACTCGGTCTTCGTAGCCTCGGCCGCTACGCAGAGTGACAGGTTCCAACTTGGCGTGTGCTTGTTCAATGACCTGGACGGTGAGGTCTTCTGATTTGGGGCTGGGGTTTCCATGGCAGTGGCTGGCGTTAAACATGATCTGTTTGCCGGGGATCCCCAGCGATTTTTCGATGCGGCCGCGAACGTTTTCCTGGAAGTCATCTGGGATGGAACCGATTTCGCCGATGGAAACGACATCCATGGTGACGATGACCAGGGTGGTATCTTGCTGTTGGAGTACCAGTGCGCGGGAGAGGAGCGGGATTTCGACGATCTTTTTATCGGGGTGCGTGATATCAATCTTTGCAGCGCCGGCCAGGAGGTCGTCGGCGTCTACTTGCGAGTGGGACGTGCTGAGGCAGGTGGCAAGCGTGATTAGTAGCAGGAGGATGTGTCGCATATTCCGCGTCCTATTGGAAATTTGTCGAATGGGGATACTCGACATTTTAAACCAGTGCGCCCCGCGTTGCACTTGTTCCTCAGCTGTTATTGTGCGGTCGGGGCTTGGGTGACGGATCAGAACTAAAACACGATCGTGCTAGTTTGGTCTGTCGATGTCAGTTGCTATAACCGTTGTTACATTTCACTCGCGGTGCAATTTCGCGGTACAATCGCGGTAGAATAGAGATTCATAGTTACTGACAGTCCACCGCATCAGCATCGAAGGAGTCCTCGATTGAGCAGTTCACCCAAAGGGAACAGTATTCTGGCGTTTGGTGGAGCGATATCGCTTGCCTCGGGTCTTTTTGCGCCGGCCGTATCGATTGGAAAAAAGAGTATCAGTCTGTTTGATACGTTTGGTTTACCGGCGGCGGTGTCACTGGAGGGCGCGCCCAACTGTTTGATGTATTTGTCAGCAGTCTGCTGAATGCGGCCGTCGCCGCGCCGCCAATCGAGATTGACTTTCCCTCGCCAATTTCAAACATCGAGACACCGCTAGAGGATTTCGTCGGTTTCTATCAAACTGAAGAGGATAGATCGGGACCCTCGTTTCCGATTCGAGCAGAAGGCGAAAAGCTGATAACGGTCGGGCCTGGCGAAGTCGACGTGCGACTATGGCCTCAGGGAGACGATTCGTTTTTTATGCGTCAATACGTTGCCGAAATCAAATTTCTTCGAGACGAGGCAGGTGTTGTGACAGGAGCCGATCTGCAATTCGAAGGGCGCCAAGCAGTCCTTAAACGAACTACAGAATGAGCTTGGCGACCGAGCAGACCGTGGAATCTTTAATTCGCTCAGGTGAGTTCGCGGATTGGTTTGCCAGAGCCCACAATGGAAACGGGGCGGCCTGTGGCATCCTTGTAATGCGTCGATAAGGGAATGCCCAGTTGGTTGTAAATAGTCGCCATCACATCCAAGGGAGTTGCAGGTCGCTGCTTGACGTCACCGCCCCACTTCTCACTGGCGCCCACGACGCGACCGCCCTGGATACCACCTCCTGCCAACATCACCGTAAAACACTTGCTCCAGTGATCTCGGCCCGCATGGCCATTGATCAACGGAGTACGACCGAACTCGCCAGCACAATAAATAACAACGTCGTCCAGCATCCCGCGGTCAGTTAAATCCTCAATTAACGCCCAGATGGCCCGGTCCAACGGCGGAAGATGCTCTTCCAATCCAGGCTCAATATCATTGTGGTGGTCCCAGTAACCCGTGTTAATCGTCACCACGCGCGTTCCCGCCTCCACCAAACGACGCGCCAGTAAGGCACTCTGACCATACTGATGACGACCATACTTATCCCGCAACTTGTCGTCTTCAGCGCTCAAATCAAACGCCTGCCGGACATGCTTCCCGGTCACCATCTCCAAAGCCTGATCCTTAAACGTATCCAGGCCTTCCATCACCTCGTTTTGCTCGGTAGCTCGCCGGATCTTGTCAAACGCGCCCAGCAACTTCTGTCGCGAGTTGACACTTTCCAATGACAACCCACTCGGTAACGCAAGGTTGGGCACTTTGAACCCAGCTGCATTCGGGTCGCCCCCCACTTCAAACGGATTGTATTGCTTGCCAAGATAAACAGCCCCCTGATAGCCAAAGGCTTCTGACTTGGGAACCGTAACATAAGCTGGCATCAACGGAACCCGAGGGCCAAGCGTTCGTGAAATCACACTTCCAAAGGAGGGACGCTGAGCCGCATTACGCGCCAGCGTAGGCCCGAAATACCCGGTCTGCATCCAATGCGCAGACGGCGCGTGAATGCCGTTTTCGTGCCAGACACTCCGCACCTGACTGATACGGTCCATCACCTTCGCCTGCAACGGAAACCGCTCCGAAATATTAATCCCCGCCACGTTGGTCTGCACCGGCATATACATCCCACGATACTCGCTGGGCGCATCCGGCTTCATGTCATATGTATCCTGCTGGCTCATACCACCATGAGTCCAGAAGACAATCAACGACTTTTGTTTGTCACTGATACCACCTTCAGCATCTGCCCGCAGCATGTCAGCCAGCGTGAGTCCGGCCAGACCACCCCCTACCTGAAGGAAATTCCTCCGCGAAACTCCACTGCCGCAGCCAGAGTGATCACCGAGTCTCTTTTGATAGATGCGTAACATGACGATGACTTACCTTATGAACATAAATTCGTTGGTTGCCAGCAATGACCAGACAAAATTCCGGTAGGCTTCGGTCCGATCCTCTTCACTTTCAAGATAATCGATCGCAATCTGCCGTTCCGCTTGGATAGGAGGACGCCCCATCAGAGTTAAGAACACGAGTTCTACATTCTTTGCATGGTCAGCTTCATTGGTAGCCAAACGCTGGATGAAGCCTTTGTCCGAAACGAGTTTATCCTGAATCTGCTGTGAATTGACAAGCTCCAGTCCCTGAGCCAGAGTCGGCGAGTCGATACGTTCACATTCACAGGCCTTAAACCGAGCGGGCCGTCCAAAGACGTCCAGGAAAGCGTTGTCCACATTTTCGTCGGGTAACTCAATCGCTCGAGTTCCTTCCGGAAACGCGCCGGGGCCCCCCGGAAAGACCGTCGGGACTTCCAACGACTGTGAAATTGCATCGAGCAGAACCTCGGCAGACATACGACGTGGATAGAATCTGGCAAACGATTTTTGGTCGTCCGGGTTAGACTGGTTCGGTGTCGACTCCAACTGGTAGGCATACGAGTTACAGATCGTACGGATCAACTGTTTTATGTCATATCCGCTGTCAGCAAACGACCGAACCAATAGCTCCAGCAATTCAGGATTACTAGGCGGGTTGGTACTTCGGCGATCATCTACCGGATGGATAATTCCGCGAGAGAAAAAGTGTGACCACATACGATTTGCCATCGTACTGGCAAAATATGGATTCTCGCGATCTGTCAACCAGCGGGAAAAGGCGACTCGGGGATCGTCAAAGACTGACAACTGAAACGCTTCGTCGCCCAATGGCTTGGGCTTCAGCAGTTCACCAGTCTTGGGGTGAAATACGTCACCTTCATCTTTGACGTAAATCACCTCAGCCGTAGGGACTTCGGCATCGGCAAATCCTGTCTTCCGACCGACTCGGGCGAAATTCGCAGCAAAGCCGAAATAGTCGGCCTGACTCCAGCGATCTGCCGGGTGGTGGTGACATTGAGCACATTGAATTCTCACGCCAAGAAATGCCTGCGCAACTGACTCGACATAATTAGCCGGAGTGCGAACACTGCGGTACCAGACCGTAGGAGGATTGACGGCCTGACTGCCTGTAGCCGTCAGGATTTCAGAAACAAACTGGTCGTACGGTTTATTCAGCAACAGCGAGTCCCGGATCCAGTTGGCAAAGAGTGACGTCCCGGGGCGCTGCTGGCGCGTGGAATATCCTTTGCCACGATTCTGAAGAATGTCAGCCCATTTTTGAGCGAAGTAACTGGCATATTGAGGTGTTTCCAGCAATCGATCTATCAAACGCGCTCGTTTATCCTTGGCGGGGTCATGAACAAATGCCGAAATCTGCTCCACCGTGGGTAACGTTCCACTGATATCCACACTCGCGCGGCGAATGAAAGTCTCATCATCGCAAACGGCGGAAGGCTCGATTTGTAATCCTCGCCATTGGTCGAGCAGCGCCAGATTGATCGGATTACCTTCAAACTCGGCAGCGAGTGTCTCATAGCGTTTTGCCAGTTTCTGCTGCTGATCGGCCACGGCCGGGTAGGGTACCGTCACTTGCACCGTACCTGCCTGCTGTCCGTATTTGACAATGACCGAGGCCAAGCCACCATCGCCGACTACTTTGATTTCTCCATCGGGACCTACTGAAACGACGCCATCCTCGTTCAATTCATAGAGTGCTAGCGAAGTGACATCCCGTTTCGTTCCGTCAGAATACTGAGCGACAACGTGGATCAGGTGCGAGTCCCCCGGCGTCAGTGTTATCTGCTTGGGTGACCACGCAATTCCGGACAACTGTACATCACTCGACTCTGGACCCGGCATCCCTAATTTGATCCAGGCGGCGAGTGTACGATATGCATCTGACTGGACATCGAAACGTTGTCCACCCCCATGTGCCACAGCCCCGACCGCCTTTTTTAGCAGTAAGCTGTTTTCCGGTGACCCTGGAAAAACTCGTCGCCCTTTGGCCTGAATGGCGATGGCGCGATAGCTTTCTTCCGGATCGGATCCGAAAAGCGAAAGCTTAAAGCCGTTCTGGCCGGTTGCTTTTCCGTGGCAGCCACCGAAATCACATGAATACTTGGTGAGAATCGGCATGACATCATTCGTAAAACTCACAGGGCGAGCAGCCACGTTATCTTCTGCTTGCAGAAGAGTAGTCGGCAACATCAGCATGAGCAGCACCAAACTGGTGCGGCTTAGCGGAGACGAGTTGTTAAAAGTTGCATTCATATCAAATAGATTTTAGTAACCAAAAAGGCTATTCGACGATTTCGAGTTCTAAAAAGGCGCTGCCGAGATGAATACCCTCATCTTCGACTGTTCCCAGCCCTTCAAGTCGCAGTCCAGGCTGTTTCCCCAGCGGTGCATCGTCATTGGCGATAATTTGAATGACACCTTTCTCAGTCTGTCCTACAAATGTCACGCCTCGACCTCGAATTCCAACGACACCACCCGGTGCCCGAATCTCTGTATGTATTTTGCCAATAAACTGGTTGTTTCGGATACAGGAATAAGGCATTTGTATCACTTCCCCACGCCTTATTTTTTTGGGTGCATCAAGGTCAATCCGTAAAACGAACGGTGCCGGATAGACTTCAAACGTAACCGCATTGGTATAAATCGTTGTTGCCCCCTCTTGCGCTGGACCAAGCGTCATATCGAGCGGGTAGCTGTGCTTGGTCTGGACCTCCGCAGCGATAGAATATTTCCCCGGTGGTAGATGCTCGGGAATATAAAAACTGACCACACCTTGCGACTGGCCTGCAGGAATCGTAGCTATCTGATTTTCAAGCTCGGGTGGTAGACAATTGCCTCGCAGCTTCCCTTCTGCGTCAGGTTGTCCTTCCAGCCGATCGACCGTGACGTTTAAATCGATGATACTACCTTGTTGATAGCGTTGCCTGGCAATCGCAGCCGTCGCGATCAGCGGCGCTTTATCGGCAACGGCAAGTGTCAATCCAGAATCGAGTCGGCCTGTGCCATTGGGAGTATTGGTGCGTACCATCGTACCTGCCAGTACGCGTTCCGTAATGACCTCGCCGCCAAACTCGAAGGATGCCTCCAGCTGGATCGTTCCAATCCAGGGCTTTGCTGTTTCAGAGGCGTAGAATGTCATCGGAGTTTGACGGATACCGGGACCAATCCAAACATCGTCACAGGTGATTTCAGGAGGCAAACCGGAGGCGGAAATCCGCACGGACTGTTTTAATGGGCGTCCCGAGGTCATCAGTAGATGAATCGTTTCATGTCCGCCGAGGCGAACGGTAAATCCGGTTGGGGAAGCAAGTCTCTTTCCTATAGCAACGACGGTCAGTTTTGGTTGCTGTCGAGTAATGCTTAATCGATAAGCTCGTCCTGGGTCGAAAACAGTGCCGCCGATACGATTGCGAACGACAAGATGGTAGGTCCCATCCCTGGGAGCAGTGAATTCGCCAAGCGGATCGAAATGGGCTGTCGGAAAGCGAACTCCGCCAACATTAAAAGGTTGATCATTCAGCACGGTCAATTGCCTGGTTCCGTCCCCAGAAAAAACATGGACTGCCAGATCCACTGGAAATCCAAGTCGTTGGCCAAAACCATCAATGTAAATCGTCTGGCCTGCACGGAGTTCTACCTGGTACCAGTGCCGATCGTTGGCCGACAGTAGTTGTCCACTAATGTCCACGGGAACTTCGATGGGACGAGAGGTTGTCACATCCGTATTGGTCTGGGGGCTGGCGAGCACAACTGAGTCGGTAACGGTTATACCAACGGGATGAATCGAATCAAGCAGTACAACGGGAATGGTTAAAGCGGTTGCCGAGGACGAGTCCGCAGATACAGGCACTCGAAAGTCGCGTTGAATATTGTCCGCTGAGACTTCGGCAGTCCGCGATTCCAGCGTTGTGCCGGAAACTGCCTTACCGCCCAGGTTATATCCAAAGGCCTCGACGGACACGCTGGTGCCTGCTGTGATGGCTGCCGGAATCGAATAGAGGACTCGGGGTTGAGAATGTATTTCCAGACGATAGACGGACGTTGCCGAACCGTCGTATACAAGATCGGAAAGTCTGACGGTATATTTCCCCGCCGTAGGAGCTCGGAACGCCAGCAGTGTATCCATACCAAACTGGCTTTTTTCGACCTGTACCTTCCTCATATTTTGATCGTAGATTTCCAGGTTACTTCGCAGCGTTGAATCCAAGCGTTCAGCCCAGCATTCGACGACGACGAGCTGATCAGCCTGAGCAGTGAACGTATAACGGTCAATATCTCCTTTGGTACCGATCACTCCCTGGACAGCGACTGGGAGTTCAACGTTGACGACGGTATTGTCACTTTCGGCATTCTGTTCTTCGTTTGTCACGGGCAGCGGACTGACGATGAGGATGCGGGAAGAGGAGACACCTCGTTTGCCAACACTCTGTACACTGTAACGTCCCGGCTTAACATCCTGTCCAATGAGACATTTAAAGGAGGTCTCGGATAGCTTTTCGAAGGTGATCTCGGGATGCGAGCAATAGAGGTTTTCTACATGATCAATAGCTGTGCCAGCGATGGTCAGATCGAACTTGGCACCAGGCTGACTTCCGGGTGGATAGATTGTATGGAGTGTCGAGACTGGAATTTCAGCGTGAAGAGGTAGAGCAACGGTCAGCGCAATCAGAAAAGCTGCGATGTTGCAGGGCGGTTTGAACGGCCGATTGTTTCTGACCATCATTTCAGGTTTTCATTCCAGGCGGGCGAGCAACCGGCTTGCGAGGAGTTCATCCACCGCCGCTCGGATTTGATGACGGCTCGGCATTTACCAGAGCGGCAGATCATCTGTGGTAATTCATCAATACGTTCTGAAGGGGAAGTTACGAGGCCGAGCCACTTCAGACAATAACTCGACCCTGGTACCCATTCTACCTTGAACCTGATCATGACCTCAAACAGATTCCAGCAACCGCCTGCTCCCACTATCCCTGCTCGAGCAGATCTTTCCAGCCTTCGTAGATCATGACCATGGCGAGTGTGTCGAGTTCACAGTATTTAAGGAGAGCTTTTTGGATTTCTTCTCGTTCGTAATCTGACATCTCTTCAAATTGCATGCGAGCGTAGGCTGTTAGCGCGGCTCCACCTTCCCGCATCTCATCGTCATCGCTCAGAATCTCCATGTCCTTGTCCGAGATATCCTGAAACATTTTTGGCAGCCGTTTATAGGGGTCCGTTACCTTACCATTTTCCATTTCAATCCATGTCCAGTCTTCAAAGTTGCGACTGGGGATGCCGTCATCGGCTCCGTAGATGGGTTGCGAGTATTTCTCTTGCAGGCAAGTTGACGAATTTAAGATGGCCGGAAGTACGTCCTTGATGGAGTTGGAACCATTGGTTGCTGGATCGTAGTAATAACGCTTAACCAGTTCCCATAAATCAATCATGCTGCGAGCACTCTGCCACGGATTAGCTGTATCTTTGGTCGGTCTGGTAATCGATTTAATAAACTCTTCGAGCTCGTCGCGATCAGGAATCTCCCGGCCGTCCTGTTGCAGTTGACGCAATATCTGATTCAGGACAGTGTTTTCGTGGTTGGAATATCGAAAGATGCTGCCTTTGTCCTTTTCCAGCTCGGCCTTAAGTGCTCGCACGAATTCATAATTCGGAAAGGCCCCCTGCTTCATATTCAAGTATTCCCCGGCATGGGCAACGGTTCCGTCCTGCTGAACTGTGTGATGCGAGAATTGAAACGCCAGCTGTTCGTACGGTCGCCGTCCGGCATGAAACGGTATGGCCACCATCGTCGTCTCGAAGTCGATAAAGTGAAGCGGATAGACCCAAGCGTCCATTTCTCTTTGTAGCCCATCACGTTCCAGGTAAAATTCATCATCCTCGCACTGGCATTTTTCAATCTGCATCCATTGCCGTTCACTCGGTGACAGTCCCGGCTTGTTATCGGTCTTCGGCGAGACGTCCTCTTCGCACAGATCGGTCAGCTTGATGCAGCCGTTGTCAATCAGCTGTCCCTTCTTCCTGAAGTTCCAGACATCCAGTACCGTCGGACATTTTAGCTCGTCATCGGTCCATCCCAATTCCTCTTTCCAGCACTCGTCCCGGCCGCTCTTGAGCCCTGACTGGCACTGGCTGTCTTTCAAGTAAAATTCACACGTGCCACATGCAACAGATATAGGAGTCGCGAGTTTGACATCGCGTGCGTAATGGTCGGCATAAAGGTTTACTCGTTCCGGAAAACTGAGAAGAGGTGGTGCGTTGGGATCGGTTCCGTCATAAATCTGTTCACATTGAGCGTCGACGTTCACTTTGATTAAGAGGGGAACAGATAGATCTTCTTCACGCAGGTCCTGCGACACTTCCACCGACTTGCGCCCATTTTCGTCTTTGACCAGTTTGAATTTCTGATTCAGTCCATCGGTTGGACAGCACGTGGATTTGTCGGCCAGCATTAGATGCGAGAGTACCGTGTATTCAGGAAGAGCCTGATGGATGACGTACTTTTGAAAAGCGACATCGTACAGGTACGGTTTCCAGTTGGATTTCAGAGTGCCATTTTTATTGCGAAAAGCGTCTTCCTGCTGAGAGTCGAATGATTTTGCCTTGACTTCATAAAGCCAGAGTCGATTGCCATCTTTCACCAGAATGTCGGCTCGGATGAAGAGCGTTTCAGTTGCAATGGCGGCTTCGTAAATCGTCACCTGATCCTGTTCGAGCAGCTTTCCCGTTTCAGCCAATGCCTGGGCATGGTCAAGCGTTTTTATGTCGTGCCCACCGGAGAAGTAACATTTGGCAAGATCTCCGACTTGAAATCCACCATCGGCTAATGCGAGCAGAAAACTATCGTCGAGCTTTTGGTCAGCGTATTTGTTTTTCTTGCCGGTGTAGAAGAGTTTCGTTGGACATTCGAGTGCCAACTTGAATCGTGATTTTGTCAGGTAGCGATTACTACTCATATTTACTTCATTTTCAGCAAGACACGTTTACTCGTCATCCAGATTGTAGTGAATCAATCCTTGGCCAAAGTCGATCTCGAACAGGCCTTCGCACTGAGCGCATTGAAACTGATCGACGCCCATGGGATCCGCTACTTCGACAGTTAACTCTGTCTCGCAATAGGGGCAGTACATCTCAGTTTGGCCAGTGACCGCACCAGGATAGCAGAGTTCATATATCAGCATATTTTTGAAAAACGACATATTGATTTTCACCCTATCTTGTCTCTATCGATTAACTCGCGAACGATCCCCAAAACCCGCCACGGTTGCGACTCTAATTCTAATAAAAAAGTGAATTCAGTTGCCGGCTGGAATGAACAGTTCGAGGGTGATCAGCTGAAGCTGGCAGTGGTTACTCGTCGTCGGAAGCCTCTGTATCACGATAGACATCGCTCAGTGTTTTTCCAGCCTCGTCTTTCCATTCGGTCCAGCCGTTGGCTCGGCGACCCAGCACAACAGCGGCCGCGCTGCTTGCTGAGGAAAATGGGTAGTCTTGAGTGAAGACATATTCTCCATCCTGTTCTTTCATGATGCCAGACTCGATCAATCTGGTTCGTCGAGGGCGAACATAGTCGTCACCTGAGGTAGATATTTCAATGCGAGCTTTGCTGCCTTCGAAAACCACAAATCCATCTTCAATCAATTCGCCCGTACCCTCACTTCCCCCACCTCGACAGAAGAACAAATGAGCCGCTGAACCTCCCTTTGAGAATGGATCAAAGACAGGATAGCCTAACGTCGAGATCAACATGCTGATCGTTTCAAACAGATCCAACAACTCTGCTTCCATCGGCTCGGGAACGAATGTTGAATTATCAGGGATCTGGCCGTTGTCAAGTTTGTATCGACCGATCTGCTTCGCTTGTTGCATACAGTGCCATTCCAACCATCGAATGTGGGTTTGAGTGAAGTTCTGCGTTTTCGAACAGCAAAAGACGGCCGTCTTCCAGAATGTCTTTAATTTGTTATGAGTTTTGAATCGCTTAAGAGCATTTTCTGTTTGGCCAATGTAGACAAGCGGCATTGCCTCGTCTTCCTCTTCACCAAACAGGAAATAGACTCCCGGTTGCTCCAGTTCAGGACGATGGTTGCCAGCAATTAACTCACTCCTGGGAATGAGAATCGTTTGTACGATTCGCGTCGTGATTTCGGCAATCCGAATTCCTCGCGGCTCGCCAGTCGGCAAATAAATCTGAATTGTCTTGGCAGTTGGAGATGTCAATGGAGGTTGCTCGCTGGTTGATTCGGTGACAAACGTTGGACAGTTGAAGGTAAATCCTGATGCTAACAGTACCACCACTCGAATCTGTCATAAGAGACGTTTACCCAAACCGATTTTTCGAACGCACCTGCGACAGTTGTCTCCCGGACGACCTCCCACCTGAGGTCAGGTGAACATTGCTTGTTAAACTGACCAAGATCCCATTCGCTGGTCACGGGGACTTGCTGAGCATCTTTGAAGATCAAACGAATGTGAGGACCATACTGTCTGCCTGTACGAGGTTGATACGTTTTCAGCTTGCCCCAGTGAATGTTGAATACAAGGGTCACATGGTCATCCGGGTCAACTCGAACTCGGACTTCTTCCAGAACCAGGTTTCCAGATCCGACTTTGAATGGTCCGAAGTACTTGGACTCATCCGAGGCCCCCTTGGTTACCTCGGAAGGCCAATCCTTGATTTGTTCCGCTTCAATCGTCGTGAGACCAATTAATTCTCCATGGGAATGATGAATCTCAGATTCGGTTTGTGCACTCATGATTAACCTTTCAAAGTGTTCGCGAGCTGCCTAACGCACGGGTTTAACGAGACGGTGGTGTCCCTGACTCTGTTTGATGAAGAGCCGAATTAATCTGCTCCTCGGCGTTTGGTTTGTATTTTCTTTAGTTGTACCCGGAGTAACGTTCAGAATCAGAGGTCTGATCTCAAGATGGTATGGAAACGGCTAATTCCTGCGCCGTTGGGCTGATGATCAGTTCCTGCCCCTGTTCGACGTTATTGAATTCCATCCACTGGCGTAAACGGCCGATATGAACTGTTCTGTTGATGGTATGTGGTCTCCAGATAATGCTGGCTTGATATTCTGCCTGACCTGCGACGGGAACGACCAAACTATCGTTCGGATTGACGCCGTTGGCATACGCAATCGCCTGAGGGATTTGAAATGAATGACCATGCAGATGAATATCCTGGACTTTCACCACAAAACCCCACTTGCCATCAATACGAAGACTCGATTCTGATTCGGCCGGAAGACTCGGCGCCATTTGCTCGGCCGTAGCTAACTTGATGGTGGAGCCTGCGGTGTGGAATGCAGGAGTAGCCAGGGTGGCACGGATGGTATTCATGCTAAACCCTTGCTGGACAAGCAAATGCTCAAGCCTGGTTACTGCGACAACGCCACCCAGTTCATTCAGGATCTGTTTTGCCGTGCTAAAGAGTCCGCTATATTCAGCCATCCCCAGTTCTCTCAAAGCCCACGCTGTCGAACTGACTCGCATCGTCTCGTGCGTATTAGCTAAAGCATTGGTGATCGCTCCGAGGTCCAGTAATGTATGTTCACCGAGTGTTTCTTTATCTGCTTCACACCCCAGGAATTTCAGGCAACTGATCAACCTCTGGCAGTTCGTGTTTTTGTCAGTCCAGTATTCTTTGCAACGTCCGTATTTAATTTGCTCGGTCAGAAAAGTGACCATGTCGTCTCGATCGTTGAAAAGCGAGCCAAAGAAGGAGTGGACCTCCGTGTCCTTAACAAAACCGTTCTGTTGGAACGATTGAGAAAATCCTTCTTGTGCTTCGGATAAATCCTCTATTGTGCTGAGATTACAAATCCAACCATCCGATTCGTGTAACTCGTCACAACTCAGCAGCAGTGCTTTGGCAAACGCCTCGGGGTAGTTGGACTTTGCACCAAGTTGCAATGCTTTACTGGTCAGGGCTTCGCTGCGAAGTATTACTCGAAGCGCAGGGATCAAGCTGGCCGAGGCCATCGGGCGGATGATAGGCTCTACGGCCTCAGAGAATCTGGCAAACGCTGTGGATTCAAGTTGACGTACACGTTCCCCGGAAATACTCCACACTTCAGCCAGTTCATCTAACGTCAATGGCGAGTTCAACACCAGTGTTCTACGCAAAAGAATGTCTTGTTCTCGACTGTCGAAAGAATCGAGTGCTTTATCGAACCGTTTGTAGGGAGATTCCACACCGAGGCGGTGCTGCAACAACTCGACTAATCTGCTTGTCGTTTGAGGGGTAAGAGCACTTATTGCACTGGATCGGTTTTCGGGTTCTTCTGTGTCCAACGCTGACAGCATCGCCAATAGCTTCATGACGTCATCCTGCGTTTGGGGAGAGTCCGGTGCCAATGTAGTGCCGGATCCGTTGGCCAGATGAATTTCGTTATGAGCTGATCCGTTAGGAGGAATTGCATAAGCAGAAATGACTTCACGATCCCGTTTAGCGTCGGTTTTTAATAGATCGGTTGCACAAGCTAACGTTTGAGCAGCTTGCATATATTTGCTGGCGAGCTCTGCCATGCCGTTTTCTACCATGATATCGGCAAGTCGATACAAGCGGTCACTATAGGCATCGAAAGGATGGACTTGAGACAGGTTATGTGTTGAAAGCAATTCGGTATAAATCTGGCGCAAGATGTTCGGTGGGAGCGTGGGAGTGTCCTGCCACGGATGTACGGCCAGCGCGTAGGCCTCAGAAAGTGGCCGTGAATTTTCTGACAAGTCGAAAGCAGCTGCGATCGTTTCTCGTATTACTTGGTGGTTGGACATGAGTTGCTTAAGAAAAACGTTATTTTTGGGCGTGAAATCCGCTCAGTAAGAGAACCTGCGCCCAGGCGAATGTTTCCTCTGTTTGATTGTTTTCTGGGTAAAAACGGACAATTTCGTTTCCTCTCTAACAGCTAACTCGCAGAGAACTCCCAAAACCCGCCACGTTGTGGCAAGAATTTTGGAAAAAAAATGGGGAATGGATGACCTCGATGGTCTTCCGCAAGTTCAGAACCAATGGTCTGCGGGATACCAGAGAAGGTCGAAAGGAGCGAGCGGAGGGGGCTGGTTTCCCACTTTCAATGGGATAAAAGAGCGATTGGCAGTGTGTGATGCAGAGCCTGAAATTTACTGCTTCTGGGACCTACTGGGATCAATTGAGCCTAATTGGGCTTATCCAGGTAAGACCTGCCGTTTTCAAAAGCGACCAACATTTTCTTGCGGGATTCGACATGTGCTGTGGGAGCCATCTCAATCGCTTTTTGAAGCCACTTGATGGCTTTGTCGAATTCGGCGTTTGCTCCATATGCGGCACAGAGAGTACTAATAAAACTATCGCTTTCCCAGTTTGTCAGTTCGCATGATTTTACTGCGTTTGCAACGGCCTTCTCTCCGTCGCGATAACGGTCATCTGGGCAAGTGGCATAGAGCCATGCCAGCGCGTTGTAGGTTCCAGCGTCTTTTGGAGCGAGTTGAACTGCCTTGGTGTAATCGATAATCGCCTTGTCAAAGTCCCCTTTGCGTCTCCAGGCAATGCCGCGGTTACGGTAAGCTGACGCATGGTTTGGGTTAAGCCGTATAGATTCGCCATAATCGTTGATCGCCTTATCGTAGTCCGCTTTACCATTCCAGGCGATGCCTCGACTGAAGTAAGCGGGCGAAAACTGTGGCTTGAGGCGTATCACTTCGCTGAAATCCAGGATTGCATTGGTGTAGTCCTTTATGTCATTCCGTGCGATGCCTCGGTTAAAGTAAGCAGATACACTTTGGGGATTAAGTTGTATTGCCTGGCTATAATCATCGAACGCTTTGTCGTAGTCCCCACTTCGCTTCCACGCAATGCCTCGCATACCGAGAGCATAGGAATCTTTTGGATCAAGTCGTATTGCTTCGTTGTAATCCTTGATCGCTTTTTCGTACTCTCCTTTGTAACTCCAGGCTATGCCTCGGCTGCGGTAAGCCGACGGTAACTTTGGATCAAGACGTATCGTTTCATCGAAATCCTGGATCGCTTTGTCATAGTTACCTTTGTCACGCCATGTTCTCCCTCGATAGTAGTAAGCGTTCAGAGCTTGTGAATTAAGGCGTACTGCTTCATTGAAGTCTGCAATCGCTTTGTCGTAGTCCCGGCTACGTCTCCATGCGATGCCTCGCATACTGTAGGCATACGCATCTTTTGGGGTAAGACGTATCGCTTCATCAAAGTCTGCAATCGCCTTGGCATAATCCTCCTGGTGACTCCACGCAATGCCTCGGCTACGGTAAGCTTCCGAATATCGTGGGTTGAGTCGAATCGCGTTAGTGAAATCGCGAATCGCTTTGGTGTCGTCGTTCTTGTCCCGCCACGTTCTTCCGTGATAGTAGTAAGCAACCGGATTCTGTGGATCTAGACGTACTGCTTCATCGAAGTCCAGGATCGCTTTGGCGTAATCCTGTTTATAGCTCCACGTAGTGCCTCGGCTACGGTAGGCAAGTGGATTTCGTGGATCGAGCTCTATTGCTTTGCTGAAGTCTGCAATCGCTTTGTCGTAGCTTCCCTTGTCATGCCAGGTTCGTCCTCGATAGTAGTAAGCAGTTGGGCTTTTTCGATTAAGGCGTATTGCTTCACCGAAGTCTGCAATTGCTCTGTCGTAGTCTTTCTTATGCCTCCAAGCTATTGCTCGCAAATTGTAAGCAGACGGATCTAGTGGATTAAGTCGTATCGCTTCGGAGTAATCTTTGATTGCGTTGTCGGTGTTTCCTAGACGCCTCCATGTAATTCCACGGCTAAAGTAAGTAGATGAATCTTGTGGCTCGAGTCTTATTGCTTCGCTGAAATCTGAGATCGCCTTGTCGTACTCGCCTTTGAAATACGATATCTTGGCTCGATGGCTAAAATTTCGATACACCTTGGGGGCCTGTTTTATTTCGTCGGTAAAAAAAACAATTGCCCTATCGATGTGAATGACATTTGTCTGTCTGATCCAGCCCTTGGTTCCTTGCTGGTTCACTCGGAACCAATTGCCACTGACGTCATTGACGCGAAGAATATCTCCCCGGCTAACAGTTCCAACGACCTCAGTGCCCACCTTAAGTTCGGCTTTCTTTTCGGCAATTACCACAACGGTATCACCAGCTTGCACCGTATCATCGACTTGAGCGACGAGTGTAGCAGGAAGCAGAATGAAAACTACAAGTCCGACAATCATGTTTTTCATAATTTACTCCTGTTGGCAGATAAATTATCTACTGACCAGGTGCCATCAGCTAACTAACATCCAAGTTGTTACTGATTTAGAGCAAAGGCCAGTGTTTGAATTGGCTTGCGGGTAAAAACGGACAAGTTCGTTTCCCCTCTAACTGCTAGCTCGCAGAGAACTCCCAGAACCCGCCACGTTGTGGCAAGAATTTTGAAAAAAATGGGGAATTGATAGTCATTTTGAGTGGTCAGTTCAAAGAGTGACCACCGCAGGGTGGCGCGTCCCGCTGAAAAGAACTAGTTCGGAGCGTCGACTATGAGACGGCGGGAAAAGGCGGGATGTTGCCTCACTAGATTAGAAATTGTACTGGAAAACAAGCAGTTACCAGTACATTCGATAGGCTGCAAAAGCTGACCAGCCACTTAGTAATTGGTTGCCGTCCTGCAGAATAGAGTCATATTCGACACCGCCCATGATTTTATGCTGGTGGCCGCAGAGCAATTTGTTGATTCCCATGTAAACGCTGTGATGTTCGTCGCCCCGTCCGTTGGCTAACGTTGGAAAGCCGTCGCGAGTTCCCGCGCGGCGGATGTAACGCGAATTGAGCCGAATTCCCTCGCTCTTATCCGAACCTTGATACTGATACCGACAGACGGCTTCCAGGCTGTTTTCAACAATCCAGAACGATGGCATGACGACAATGCCCCAAAAGTCCCCTTCACGATCTGCGTTGGCCTGATCGCCATTGTTGCCAAAGATTCCCTCCAGATGAAATTCCCAAGGCCCTCGTTTACGCTGGATTGACAGCGCGGTTGCCCAATCGAGGCCGCCTGCAAGAACCTCGTCACCGGTACTGACGTCTTGATAGAAAATGGTCCAGCGCACATCTTTCTCTTCGCCGTCCGGGACGTCAGGTATTTTCCAATGCAAATTACTGTAGTAGACCTCACCGTCAGCGAATGGTGCGATCCAGTCGTCCTGCGTCGTACTGAAGATGCCGAGTGTCCATGTAAATGGCTTGCGATCAGCAATGAACCAAACACCAGTTGGATTGGCAAATTCTGAGTTATATGCCCAGATCTTGTTGGCGATCGCAGTACGTTCGACCGTCTTGATTCGCTTGGATGAGGTGACCCATTCGTAAGACATGTTAATTTCGCGCGACCCCATGCCAATCTTCAAGCCGTCGAAATCATCCAGATCGAAGGCTTTCTTCGCGTCGAGATGGAGTTTGAATTGCCACATATGCTTAAACTGTATATCGATGTCCCCCCCCTTGGGACGGTCGTCGGCGGAAATCTCAGCCTCCGCATACAGATCCCAGTGGTCGAGGAATTTCGATGTGAGTCCCGATCGGAATCGACGCATTTCAGGTGTTTCGTAGTTTACGTCTCCCCCACCGTTTGAACTATCAACCAGGCCGTACTGATAGTGAAAACGTCCAATGAATTTAACCTCCTGAAGGAATGGGGCTTCAGGGTTGGAGTAGAGTGTGCCAAGGTCATGCCACCAATCGCAGAAATTCTGGTCTTTCAATTTCCGAAGTTTAAGTCCAATCCGCTCGTCACTCGGGTTATTTGCGAGACGTACGGAAATGGGGTCGATCAGTTGCTCGTTCTCGTCAGCGGTCTGTCCAACGACTATGGAGGGCAGGACCAGCAGCATCCAAAGTGAAACAGCGAGTTTCCGGAGCAGAACTGTAAAAGAACTGGAGGGGTGGTACTCTCTGCTGTAAACGGATTCACAAACAGAGGAGCTGACAAGTTGGTTCACAGTGAGGTCTCATGGAATAATTGGTAGATGTCAGTAGTCCACGAGCTTTATCGGCTTTTACGACTGGAAAAGCCGAAGAATTTGATGCAACCCTATCCACCGTAGAAACCGCTTCAATTCTCAAAATCGATATTTCTTAACATTACGTTTCTGAGATACTTTCAGGAAGCGTAGCTGCTCAATGTGCCGAGCGGAATTTTACACTGACAAACGGCAGCCGAAGCGAGGCAGAACTATACTGAGGATATGAAGACTCATGCCCTGCTTCTGTTCTTGCTATGCTCCTTGAGCGTGTCGGCAAACTCTGACGAGCCGCCGACTCCCGCTCAGCAACATCGCGATCTCATCAGCGAATACAATATCGTCTCGCGCGAAATCAGGCGTTCGGAAACGGTGGAGCAGCGTAAGGCTGTTGCTCGGCGGTTTGACGAGTTCGCAAAGAAGTTTCTGGATATTGCTGACGAGCATCCAGAGGACCCCATCGCACTCACGGCGATACGCTCTGCCATACAATCTATCATTTCGACTGATTCCCGAGCTCAGAACATTGCCGAATTCCATCCTGGCAGTTTGGTGGTTGGCAGCTCGGACGGTTCAACAGAGCGAGCGGTCAAGCTGCTGCTTCGCGATCACCTCAAGAGCGAAAAACTGGCGCCGATCTGTGACCGCGTGCGGTACAGTTACCGGCCCGAGTTTGAATCATTCCTGATTGCCGCCATCAAAGAAAACACAAATCGGGATGTACAGGGCCTGGCTCATCTGGCGGTCGCACAATTGCGGCATAACCAGCTGCGGCTGATGGATCTAGCCAGCGATCGCGCGGAGTTGGCAAAACGTTACGCCACGATTTACGGCGAGGGGTATATCGAAAGACTGGAACGAATTGGACGGGAGCAATTTGTGAAACGTCTGGAAGCGGCTTACGAAAGAACGCGCAAGTTCGAAGACGTGACCAATATCCCGTTCAAGACATCGGTTAGCGCCAAAGCGACCAGCGAGTTGTATTCGCTCCGCCATCTTTCCACCGGCAAGGTCGCTCCGGAAATTCAGGGGCAGGATCAGGAAGGTCGTCAGTTCAAGTTGACCGACTACCGTGGCAAAGTTGTCCTGTTGTATTTCTGGCAGGAATACTGACTGACGTGACGGGCGCATTGGCCCCACGAGCGGTCGCTCGTAAAGAATCTTGCCGACGAGCCTTTTGCGATGCTGGGGGTTAACGTCTTGCCGCATACGCCCGAGGCGTTAAAAGAGGTGATAGACGCTAATCAGCTCAACTGGCGTAATTTCGCCGATGATGGCTCAATCGCCAAACGATGGAATTCGCCGGCGACTCCGTCTTTTTACATCATCGACCACCAGGGGATTATTCGGCACAAGTGGATCGGCCACCCTGGTGAGAAAACGATTGAGTCCGCGTTGGAAAAGCTGCTTCGTAAAGTTGCTTCCGACAAGTAAACGACTTTCTCTGCGCAGATGGAAATTGTGAGACTTCGTGCCGATATTCAGGTTTGCCCAGCTTAGTTGCGGCTTTGTTTTCGGCAATTACCACAACGGTATCAACAGCCTGGACCGTACCATCGGCCTGAGCGAAGAGTGTAGAAGGAAGCAGAGCGAAAACTACAAGTCTGACAAGCATGTTTTGCATGGATTATTCGTGGTTGGAAGGTTGGAAGTTAATGTATGTCTGGACAGAGAAACGGCTTGGATGGCAGGGCACCTACGCCATGAACGAACTGGTTGCAGAGATGTCATCTTGCTTTGTCGCCACCGAACTGCGATTGCCTCAAGTCCTCCGACACGCTCAGCGCCGGGAAGTTGTCGCACAATGTAACAAGAGCAAACCACGTAGAACGTTATTCAGTCATTCCCCTCACCGCTGCTCTCATCTTTCTCTGCGAGCCATTGTGTATATCGTTTGGGGCCAGGATTATTGCCGTACAGACCCTTTCGGTTGTTTCGAATCCACTCTTTCCAGGCATCAACATCAAACTCGAAATCCTGTCCTGTCAGCCGACACAGTTTTTCGCGTGCATCTTTCTTCGTCGGCAATCGCCTGCCGTGAAGAGTCTTTCGCCCTTCCAACGCGAGAAGATAGATTCGATGCGGCAGAAGGCGCATGGCTCACTCCCCAATCACTTTCACTAAAATCCGCTTCCGCCTTCGTCCATCAAATTCGTAATAGAAAATGTGCTCTCAGGGCCCGAGGTGCAACTGCCCGTCGGTGATCGCAACGACCACTTCTCGGCCCATGATCTGGCGTTTGTGGTGGGCGTCGGCGTTGTCTTCGCCGGTGCGATTGTGCAGGTAGCCGCCGTCGTTGGGATCAGTCCCCGCGTTGAACGGGACGAGTTTTTCCAGCCACCGTTCATAGTCGGCGTGCAGACCTGATTCGTTGTCGTTGATGAACACACTCGCCGTGATGTGCATCGCGTTCACTAAAACAAGGCCATCGGTCACACCGCTCTCGGCGACCAGCTTTTCTACATCATTGTGGATGGACACGATCGCCCGACGCTCGGGTACTTCCATCCAGAGTTCTTTGGTCAAAGTTTTCATAACAGCCTCCTGATACGACCAATTATCTCGGCCCTGTCGCGTTTTAACCAGCTGAGATGGTGGTTTTTACGCGGTACCCCCAAACAACTCGCCCTGAGACGTGACAAGAACGATCATGCGAGAACGACTATCGGCAAGAAGAAGGCTTGAACTGCGCGGATGCTACTCCGAACCAGCGAACCCAGCCGACTACGGTATCAAGTCTCTAAACGACATCCCACGCGACGCGAGAGTTATAACCGTTTGGCGGGTATCAAGCTGCCAGCAGAACAAGGATGGCAATCTTGATGACCAAGAGCGCTGCATAAGGAAGGCTGTCGAAAAACACGGAAACGGCATCGTTAGTACCCGTCACGAAGTCGCATCCGGCTGGGAACTAGACCCAGGCGACAGACTGGCAATAGAGTTAGCCGTAGAGGATGCGGAGCGAGATGACGCCGTGTTAGTTTTCGAGTCCCTTGCCCGGATCCTGAGAAATTGGGCGTCGCCCATTCGACGGTTGCCGGTTGGCTCGAAGCGATTGGGTAGCGGTGTACGGTTTCTGGCTCGGTTGCGTGGTGTTATCCCGTTGAGACTCCTTAAATCACGGGACTCTTGGCACGTGTGGCGACAGCGTGTGTATGAGAAACCGTTACTTAATGCACCTCCGCCAGAACTAGCCGTCCTTCGACCGTCCCCATCGCCAATCGACGCCCTTGTGAAGCGAGGGAAGTTATCATGCTGGGCAGTCCGTCTATTTCAATTGACTCTTCGTATAACAACTCGCCGGTAGTGGCGTCCAACAAGCCGAGACAGCCATCGGTCAGTGCGTAAGCCAATACATCGTTGTTCATCATGACCATCGATGTAACCAAGGCACTGACCTCATGGCTCCATGCGGAACCACCTGCAGGAGTGCACGCCTCAATGTACTTGGCCCCTTTTCCGGGGTGGGGGTTATACACCGAGTACGCCCGGATAATCGAGTTATTGGAACCCCAACACGCAATCGGGTGCATCAGGTGCGACTGCTTGGTATCCCAGGGCATCACCGTCTCAACTGAACCGTCCACTAATACTCGGCAGAGTTGCTTGTTCTCGTGGGAGGACTTTGGTGTGCCTCGCAAGAAATAGAGAGCCTCACCCCCGTCCAATCGGAGATAGTGGTTGAAGCAATCATAGTGTCCAAGGTCACCTGAATACGCGTTTTTAGCGTTCGGCAGCAGTATTTGATCGACTCGCTCGCGTCTTCTTCCTGTGTCTCCAGGATCACGACAGAGCAAGTTGCCATTTCGATCAACGGAAATCACAGCACCTTTCTGAAAATCGTAAGCGAGTGTGAGGCCATCGTCATCAAGCCACCACAAGGTAGAACAATCATCCATGTGATCGCGAAAGTTGGCCCTGCGAACAACATGCACCAGGGGCTTGATGGGCGAATTGACTACTTGAACTCCGAATCCTTCGCCTTCCTGTTTCAGAAGCAGTTCCCCGTCAGTAGTCCAAACCTCTACATGACATTCGTCGTGGACTACCGCAATCTTCTGGTTCGTTAGCCAGCACGTGTCCCAGACTCGTCCACGGGGTGCAAACTCATCAAGTCGCCCAGCCTCCGCGACAGTATCGCGAAACAAGGACTGTACTGGTGACGATCCGACACTAAACCCAAGTTGTTGCGGGGCAATTGGAGTTAGTTGCTGCAATCGCGGATCTCCAGTGGGCTGACTGTAGCCTGCATCATTTGCATCCCTTAAGTCTTCAATTGTCAGCCCCACGCAAACGCCAAAGTCATCCTCCTCATCCTCTTTAAATTCGTCGTCATGTCGGGGGCGAAGCAGTAACGCAAGGCTCTTGTCGTTTACGAATCGGCAATTGACGACCTCCCGAGACTCACCAAGCAGACTCCGAATCTCACCTGATTCCCAGTTCCAAAGCCACAGATCGCCTTCGTACAAATAGCCACCATCGTAGGAACCCGTGCCAATCGCCAGGATTGGTTGCGTCGGATGAAACGAGATAACGTTGATCGGGTAATGAGCACGGTCGAAGACACCAAGCAGCTTGCTCAGAGTAGCGTCGTAGAGACTAACACGATGATGCAGGCGATGGCCGTCATAGGTTGCACGGCCTGGCCAGTAGAGCAAGTCGAAGGACGACGTCAACGCTACGAAACGACCATCGTCGCGAGTAAATCCATTCCCGGGGCGTCCAGATTCGGCGAGGAAACCAGGCGTGACTTGACTGACAATGCGAATCTCCGGCATGTGCATGAAACTCCAACACGTTTGTAGCGTGAATACTTTACCGAGACTTTCGCTTTGGATTTCGTGACGCTGGCACGTTCATTTCAATTTTCAGGAACGTCTTGGCTGGGTCCACATTTAACGCTCTCGTCACCACAATGAACTCGATGAGCATTCTCTCGCATCACTTCGTGGCCAGTCTCCAGGGTCTTGCTGTCCATCTAGCAATCCAATCTTAGTGAACGGATTAACCCAAAACGGGTTTAACCCAGATCGGGTTATCGTATCACATAAAGGCACGCCGAAGACAGCATCGAAAAAATAGTACGCAAGAAATCCGGAATAGTTGGAAGTCGTGCATCAAGCGATAGTTGCGACGCCAAGAAGCAAACAAAGAGGACGTTCTCACCGAGGGTGTTTGAGGTGCCTGATGCAATCGAACCACGCAAGAACCTCGTTGCGATCATGATGCCATTTCGAGGGGGCGACGGTGTTCACAAGGCAATAAAATCCGCATCTGACAAGGTGGGATTCGAGTCGAAGCGAGCCGACTCCATTTGGGACAACGACACCATCCTCCAAGATATCTTCGATCTCATCTATGCATCCGAAATCGTCGTTTCTGACTTCACTGAGAAAAACCGAAATGTGATGTGCGAGACTGGCGTTGCACACACTCGGTAAACATGGGATTCCAATCACTCAAACAATTGAACATTGTTCCGACAAACCTCTGCAGCCTTGTTAGCTGCTAAAGAGTTAGCTGCTAAAGATGTTGCCCGACAGGTGACCATCGCTGTCCGAGAATCGATCTGTTTTCACATCAACCGCATTGAGCATGCTGACAAACAGATTGTTCATTGGAACCGTGTCATCGTAACGAGTGTAAGTACCATGGTTGACACCAAAGTTCTTTCCACCTGCCAGAATCAATGGGTAGTTACGGGCATTGTGAGTCGTACTGCAGGCACTACCGAATAGCATCAACGTGTTGTCCAGCAACCGACCATGCTCGTCACGGATGTTCTTCAGCTTATCAATCATGTAGCTGTAGTGACTCGCCAACCAGGCATCGTAGGTACTCCAGTTTTCCCATTGCGACGAGTGACTGAGACCATGATGTCCCGTGTTAATGCCACAGGCCAGACGTGGGAAATGATCGCCAAATCCAATGCCGTCTTCCCGAGCCATCATGTAAGTCATGACTCGCGTGACATCGGTCTGGAAACCCAGGACCATGATATCGATCATACTGCGAATGTAATTGGTCGGATTCTTGGTGGCATCTACTTCGAAATCGATATGATCCGAATTGAAAGGCTTCATCGGCGTATCCAACCAGGATTCATTGCGATTGATCTGATCTTCGACACTGCTGAGTGATGTTAAGAACTCGTCCAATTTGGCCTGGTCACGCGTTCCCAATTTCCGATTCAGACGTTTACTATCTTCCAGAATCAGATCAACGATCTTCTTGCCCCGAGCGATCTCCTTCCGACGCTCGGCAGTCGCGTTACCTCCATCGGGCGAAAAATATCGCTCAAAGATTTCACGATGACGATGCTCGGATGGAATCGGCTTGCCCGCATCATCAAAAGACAAGGTGGAAACTCGGGATTGATAACCGACACCACCATCAGCCGAAAGGACAAACGACTTGTATCGCGTATTCTTTCCAATCTGCTGGGCAGCTACCTGGTCCACGGAAATATTGTTGGCATAGTTGCTGGCACCGACATCACCACCGGTCAGCCAGGAGTCGCCGGCCAGGTGACCAAGCAGCTGACGCGAGCGAGGGTGACTCAGACCACCGATGATCGTCATATCGTCCCGGTGTGGCTCCATACAGGAGAGCGTATTGGTCAAGGTATAGTCTGTACCTTCACCCATCGGGAACCAGCTCCACTTGGCGTGTTCTTCCGGAGTATTATCCTTGTTGGGAATGCCGCATCCGTTAGGGAAGTACATATAGCACATCCGCTTGGGAATATCGGTAATTGAAGGACTGGCGGCATCAGCCATCGCTTCCAGATAAGGTAACGTCAGGCTCACACCGACTCCGCTAAGGAATGAACGACGGTCCAGATGCCAGGATTTACGACTCATAGTGATGCTTTCTTTGATTCTGTCCGAACGGTGAAGTCTCAGCACTGTTATATATAGTTTACCTGCTAGTTTCGCAGGAACATGGGACTTGTCACGATTTCTTGCAGTGTGGTCTGAAAAGTACCACCGCGGGCAAGCGATTTGGTAACAATCTCATGGATTTCCTCTTCGTCGACATAGGACATGTCGCGTCCGAGTGCAAATGTCATCAGGTGTTCCACCAGTGATGTGGCAAATTTTTCACGTCCGGATTCTAAAACGTATTGCTTCATGCCAGCAACACCAGTCACTTCTGTTCCGGAAGGGAGTTGGACCACTGTATTGGGGTTGGTTCCCGACCTGGTCGCCAGCAGTCCCGCTCCATTGTAGTCTTCGAACACCAGGCCATACGGATCCAGTTTTTTGTGACAGTTCTTACAGGAGACACTCTCACGGTGCAGTGCCAGTTGTTCGGCAATCGGAAGCTTGTTCGTGTTCGGATCCTTCGGGTCGAGATCGGGGACATTGGGAGGCGGCGGAGGAGGTGAATCTCCGAGTATCCGCTCCATCATCCAGACCGCTCGTTTAATCGGATGAGCCTCGTTGCCATCAGAATGGCCACTCAGGAAGGATCCCTGTGTCATCAGTCCACCTCGATTCATCTCCGGTGTCACTGAGACTACCCGGAAGTCAGTCCCTTCCACCTCCGGGATTCCATAGAATTCAGCCAGGTTCTGATTGATAACCACAAAGTCACTGTCAATCATGTTGAAGATGCTGAGGTCTTCACGGAGCAGATGGTTCATGAAATGGTACGTTTCCAATTCCATGTCCGATTTGATGTACCGCGTGAACTGGGGGTATTTGCCGATATCCACAGCCTGTTCGTTGTGCCGGTAGAGCTTGAGCCACTGGTTGGAAAAGGAGGTTACGAAATTCCAGGCTCGCTGATCCTGAACCATGCGAGTTACCTGAGCCCCCAATTGCTTCTGCAATTGCCCTTTGGCCGCCAGATCGTAAAGTTCATGGTCCGGTGGTCCATTCCAGAGGAAATAAGAGAGTCGGGACGCCAGTTCATACTCGCGCTCTATCTTCGATTTCCGCTGGGGGTTACCCTCGGCCAAATAGATAAAGTTCGGTGAGCAAAGAACAGCTACCAGCGTCTCCTGGATCCCATCTTCAAAGGTTGAATAATCAGCTCGTACCGTACTCCAGAAGTCGTAGTACAGGTTGACTTCGTCTTTGGTCGCAGGGCGACGGAAGGCCCGGCTGATGAACGCAGTCAGGACTTCTCTGGCGTAAACTTCAGCATTCTCCTTATTGGGCGATTCAAATAAAATCTGCGTGTGACTTTGGGGTGGCCAGGTTTCGAAGTAGGGAGCTTCAAATTCGACTTCCTTGACGATGATCGACGACCCTGTCTCTGATTTATCCTTGATGAAATCACCGTTCCATACCGAAAGTACCATGATGTTGGAGAGCGAGGTCATCTCGTTGAGATCGAGTTGGGGTAGCGGGAGGTTTTCCAATCGTCCGACAAACTGATACTGTTTGAATTGCCCAACCGGCGTCTTGATCTTCTCGATACGATCAAACGTCTTCGAATCCTGACCGTCATCGGTACGGTTTCCGAGCGATACCTGCAGGACAGCCTGTCGTTTGTCATTGGCGACCGCTGCGGCTTCAAGACGGGCGATCTGTTCGGCCTGTTGCTGGCGAATTTTGTGATCGGCGGCCAGTGGGGTAAATACGATTTCCTCTATACTGACCAGACCATTCCAGCGGAAATAGCACTCGTTTTCGCCTTCCTCTAAACTGACAATACCCAGTGGAGTACACATCCGCGTGGCATCCCGCGGTTCCCGTTCCAGCTTGAACTTCTGATTCAGCCGGTTGTTGCGATTTCCAAATTCGATGTACAGTTCTGTTTCCACATTCTCCTTCAAAGCACTACGAATGATTTCGACATGGTAGAGGTCTGCTTTGGGGGGAGTGAACCTGAAGCGGGCGGTACGATTGTTGCCCGGTTTTTCACCCTCCTTGTTGACCAGTACTCCGTCAGCCAGGAGAGCTCGTTCCAATCGATGAGCATCCTCACCTTTCAACGAGAATGCACCGGTCTGTTTTTCGGTGGTCGAGTCCGTCACTTTGGTGATCAGATCCTTGTTGCCATAGGTTTTGGGGAACTGAGCTGCTCGACCAGTGGTGCGGGCCGCTGTGACGCGGAAGGCAAAGTTGCCCTGAACCGGGAAGTCCCGGCGAATGAGCAGTTTGAGATTGGGGGAGGGAGCGTGCCAGGAACCAGGGGCCTTCTCAACATGCTGAAATCCGGAATCGAGGTGCATCCCTGCGGTGACAACTTCGTAACGTGTCCGGTCGGAACCCCGCATTCCTATTCCCAGGTTGTGCAAAACGTTGTTGTATGGGGCAGGGCGTGAGGCGGGGTCAATAAAGATTGGATTGCCCTGCTGGTCGAGGACATCGGGGATGATGTGGGCATTGCTGACTGGTTGAGAGACAAAGCCACCAAACTGGCCTGACTTCTTCTCGTTCGGAAGCGACTTCCCGATATCCAACCCGACCTGCAGACGATAGCGGGTGATGTGTGGTTTGGTGGTGAAAATAGCCTGGTCGAGTGCTTCGCGAGCTACCTTCTGATAGTAGTCCAGGTGCAAGGAGCTGATTTGTTGCACATTGCCGTTGTTGGTAAAGCCAGACTTTGATTTAGCGTCTTCAGGAAGGGCATTTCCAAAATTGACGTCGACGCCAAGCAGATCCTGCAATGAGTTCGTATATTGATCCCGAGTCATCCGTCGCATGACCACTCGGTTCGTGTTCCGGTGAGCCTTGATTGATTTAACCAGTTCCACCTGAATCCAGTCGGTCAGTTTTTCCAGAGTGGCGTCGTCCGGGATTTCCGCATCTTTGGGAGGCATGTCTCCCTGATTGATCATATCCAGGGCATGATGCCAGCGTTGTGCGTCGGGGCCACTCACCAGGTCCGGGTTGAGATTGTCGAGTCGAACTTTTCCTTCCTGAACGTCTGCGTTATGGCAGTCATAGCAATAAGTACGCAGAATCGGTTTGATCTCTTTTTCAAACACCTGTTGCGGATTCTGATCGCCAACTGCAGAGCTGGAAATTAGAAAACAGGCTACGGAAAGAGCCAGATATAGAGAATTCGTGCGAAGCATGGCGGTCATGTCAAAAATAGAAGGTGGGCAGTTCAAGGAGGGATTGGGTGAAAGTTCCGTCTTTCTGGCTGTTATTATAGTACCAACCCCCACATTTGGGAACGTGAACTGGAGGCCCTGGCTTTCGTGGACCACTCGCAATGTCCCGCCACTCACGGTACATTCACTGTAGGTCTACTCCTATGTTTCAACAATAAAGAAGGTTACATCAGTGAATCGTTCGACAGGAATTCGACTCTTATTAGTGCTTACCTTACTCCTGCTGCCTGCCCGGACAGATGCTCAAGATCTGGTGGAAAAGTATGCGGCTGCGGTCTGGAAGAGTGAATCTGGTGAAACGCTGAACTATCGCCATCGTGCTCCGGCTGAAGTCAAAGCCGGCGAGAAATATCCGTTACTTCTCTTTCTGCATGGTGCTGGAGGTCGAGGAGACGATAATCGTGGCGAGTTGACCGATGCTGGCGCCATTCAAGCCTTGGAAGAGGCTGATGTTTTTGGCAAGTATGGTTCCTATGTCATTGCAGGCCAGGTCCCCAAAGATGAACTCTGGGTCGACGTGAACTGGGCCAGCAAGTCGCACAAGATGCCCGAGATCAGTCGATCGATGAAGCTGATGTTTGAAGCCCTGGATGGGTTTATTGCGGATTCGGGCAATCAGGTTGATCCGGATCGGATTTATGTGATGGGGTTATCGATGGGCGGTTATGGGACATGGGATGCCATTGAGCGTCGGCCGAACTTTTTTGCAGCGGCTGTTCCGATCTGCGGAGGAGCAGATAATTCACTGGCTTCGTCGCTCGCGCATCTTCCCATTTGGGCGTGGCATGGTGATAAAGACGGAGTGATTACGGTGGAACGTTCGCGGTCGATGATCGAGGCACTCAAGCGCTCCGGAGGGAGTCCTCGGTATTCTGAAATCGAGGGCAGAGGGCATGACAGCTGGAAAGACGCGTTTACGCATGCTCCGCTTTGGCAATGGATCTACAGTCAGAAACGTCGAGCTCCTGGAGTCCGGTTCGATCCTGTCGAAAAAGATATCGAAGGTTGGACGGTATTTGTTGATCCTTCGTTGCTGGACGGAGAGCATGCCGAGCTTGGTCGTGACGCCATGAAGATGCTGGCAAATCATCTGCAACGAATCAAGATCTTTGTTCCAGAGAAGCAACTGAAGACATTGCAGACGTTGGAAATCTGGTTGGAACGTCACCATCCGACTCTTGGGGCTATGCAGTACCATCCCGGCGCCCGTTGGCTGAAGGACAACGGCCATGATCCGCGTCTGCTGAATAAAGTCCATTTGCCGCGTGCGGCCTCCCTCCTCTCAAGACAGCAAATCCTGAAGCATCCAGCAGTGATTCTGCACGAACTGGCTCACAGTTATCATGACCAGATCCTGGGATTTGATCACGCCGAAGTGAAACAGGCGTATGATCGTGCGATGGCTGCCGACAAATATCAGGAGGTCCTGCTCTACACGGGCCAGACCGTGAAGCACTATGGGACGACCAACGAAAAGGAGTTCTTTGCCGAGGCCACCGAGGCCTACTTCTATCGGAACGACTTTTATCCGTTTGTCGCGGCGGAACTGGAAATCTATGATCCATTCACGTTTTCGGTTCTGGAAAAGATCTGGGGCAAACTGCGATAACTTTACAGGTGAAAATTGCGTGGCTAGAATCAAGTTTTTACCTTCCATTTACTGATTTGATAAAACGCTAACAGGTGTTTGATATGGCGGAAAACGAGTCTGTTTCAAAGCAGCATCCGGCTGCGGCTTCGACCATGATTGAAGCGGAGGGGCTGAGCAAATTCTATGGTGAATTTGCAGCAACACGTGACGTTTCCTTCAGCGTACCTCGCGGGCAGGTCTGTGCTTTTCTGGGGCCTAACGGTGCCGGTAAATCTACGACGATGAAGATGCTCACCGGCTATTTGGCTCCCAGTGAGGGCCGCGCCTCGATCGGTGGGTTTGACGTGGCGACTCAGCGATTAGAGGCGGCCGAAGTGTTGGGCTATCTGCCTGAAAACGGTCCGCTCTATTCGGAAATGACTCCCCGTTCCTTCCTGAACTATGTCGGCAAGGCGAGATTGCTTGCGACCGAAACGCTCGCCGAACGCCTGGATTACGTCATGGACAAGTGCATGCTGGGAGAAGTCTGGGAAAAGCAGATCGGAAAACTATCGCGCGGTTACCGGCAGCGTGTCGGAATGGCCCAGGCGTTATTGCATGACCCCGACGTGTTGATTCTGGATGAACCGACCAGTGGGCTGGATCCCAATCAGGTGCAGGGAGTTCGGGAACTGATCACCACACTGGGGGAAACGAAAACAGTCCTGCTGTCGACTCATATTCTGCAGGAAGTACATGCGGTGTGTGATCGAATTCTGTTGATCAATAACGGCATGATTGTCTTTGATGGGCCTACTGAAGAACTTGGCACAGACAGCGATGAAATGGAATCGCGATTCCGTGAACTGACCGCGGATGCGTCACCCACGGCGGCAGGAAGTTAGGAGAGGGAAGACTATGAAGATTCGATGCAGAGTTATCTGGCCGATTATGTTACGTAACCTCTCCAGCTATTTTTCTGGAGCACTCGGTTACCTGTTTATTGTTGTCTTTGTTGTCGCGGGAGGTGCGTTGGCATTTGATGCTGAGTTCTTCACGGCGAACGAACCGGGACTGGATCAGTTGAGCGAATGGTTTCCGCTACTGTTGCTCTTCTTTGTTCCAGCATTAACGATGGGTGTGTGGGCAGAAGAGCGTAGAAGTGGCACCGATGAATTGCTTTACACGTTACCGGCGACAAACCTGGAGATCCTGTTAGGTAAATACCTGAGTGTTGTCGCGGTCTATTCACTTTCTTTGATTTTTTCCACAACCCATGTCTATATCCTGACGGATCTTGGCGAACCAGACTGGGGGCTCCTGGTTTCAACTTACTTTGGCTACTGGCTGGCCGGCTCAGCTTTATTGGCCGGCGGGATGCTGGCTTCCATGCTGACCACCAGCATGACCGTTGCCTTTGTCCTGGGAATCGCCATTTGTGGTATTCCCGTTTTTCTGGATTATGCAGCTGCATTTTTAGGGGCACGCGAAGTCGTGGAGTCACTGAGTCTGTCGCGGAAATTCCAGGACTTTGGCATGGGAATCGTGCCGCTGGACGGAGTACTCTACTTCGTCAGTTTGGCAGTGGTATTCCTGTATCTGAACCTGGTCGTCATGTCGAAACGACTTTGGGCCACTGGTAAACAACTGGAAACGGGTGCTCAGTTTGGTATTCGTACCATTTCGCTGGCGGTGGCGGTTACCTGTGTTACCATCTGGGCCGGCGCGGGTGCTGTCCGTGTCGATTTGACATCGGAAGGGCTGTTCAGTCTTTCATCGACGAGCCAACTCATGCTTGACTCGGTCGAACCGGAACGGCCGATTGAAATTCAGGCATACATCAGCCCGGAAGTACCTCGGGAATATGTAGAAACACGCAAGCGTCTGGTGGGCCTGCTTCGTCAGTTCGAAGAACTGGGTGGAGCTAATCTGAACGTTCGAATCGTCGATGTGGAACCTTTTAGTGAGCAGGCGAATGAGGCTCGACACTTTGGTATCACACCCGTTCAGTTAATGACCGAAGTGGATGGTCGTCGCCAGGAAGCAGAAGTCTTTCTGGGAGCGGTGGTGATCAGCAGTTATGACAAAGTGGTTGTTCCCTTTTTTGGAAAAGGGATTCCTGTTGAATACGAACTGACTCGGTCTGTCCAGACCGTGGCCCAGAAAGAACGGCTGACGGTCGGAGTCCTCGCGACCGACGCCAACGTTATCAGCGGTAACAACGAATGGCAGATTGTGACAGAGCTGAGAAAGCAATACAAGGTAGTCACTGTCTCGCCCGATCTTCCGATTAATTCCGAGGAATTCAACGTGTTACTGGCTGTCATGCCCTCCTCGCTGACAGATCCTCAAATGGACAACCTGGTTTCCTATGTTTCTGCAGGGCATCCAACGTTGGTGTTTGACGACCCATTTCCACTTGCCATGGGAAGCCAGTTTGGTGTGACCGGCGCCCCTCGGCAGGCCAAGCCCGCTCCGGGAGGTCAAATGGGAATGATGGGTGGTGGTGCACCTCCGCAACCGAAAGCGGATGGCGGACGGGCAACGCGTTTGTTAAAAGCACTCGGTATCCTCTGGAAGCATGACCGCGTAGCGTTCGATATGAGCAATCCGCATCCTGAATTCGCTTCCTTGCCCGCTGAGTACCTGTTCCTGACTGCCGAGGGTGGTAATCCTGACGCTTTCAATCTGGTCGATGGCGTCAGCGCTGGACTGGAGGAACTTGTAGCAATCTATGCCGGATCGATTGAAGCCGATCCAGCTGTGACCGACGGTGACGTAACAGCGTTGGTGAGTACCGGTCCGGGATCGGGCCTTTTGGAATGGGAAGAGTTTGTAGATGATACGCCCAGTATGGCAATGATGATGGGTGGTGGTCAGGCAGCCCGGCCTGACCGTGACCCCAATCGTCGGGTTGATACCGAGAATCATGTCATTGCCGCCAAAATAGTTCGCGAAGGTGACTCAAAGGCCAATGCGATTTTTGTCAGTGATATGGATATGATCTCTGACTTCTTCTTCCAGGAGCGGACCTTCGGAAACCTGAGCTTCCAATTCGATAACGTTACTTTCGTACTCAATGCTGTCGATTCTTTGGCTGGCGTAGATGAATTCATTGCCTTACGATCACGACGTCCTACTCATCGTAGCCTGGTGGTCGTGGAAGAAGAGAAGAATGCCTTTCTGGAGCAATCAGCTGACCAACGCTCCGATGCGGACGAAAAGGCTGAGAAAGAACTTGAGAAGGCGGAGGATCGTTTGTCGGCCCGTGTGCAGGAGATCGAAAACGATGATTCGCTCGACTCAATCGCCAAACAGCAGTTGCTGCGACAAGCCCAGCAGGACGAGCAGCAGAAATTCTCGCTGGCACAGGCTCAGATCGAGCAGGAAAAGAATGATACGATTCGGCAGATCGACATGCAGACGAACCGTGAGGTGGCTGCTATCGAAGCCAAACACCGTCGTCGAGCGATCTGGTTGCCACCTCTACCAGCAATTCTGGTGGGTGTGATCGTACTCGTTCTACGTAATATCAACGAAAACAAATCTGTAACGCCTACGAGGCGTCGGTAAGGGAGCAAGTGAGGAGTCTTAATGATGAGTAATTCAAATCTTGCAGCATCCGGATGGCGAACGACCATGATCTTTACGGGGGTCGCCATGATCATGTTGGGGCTTACCCTGTATGGAGGTCTGGGGGGATCGTCAGAAGAAATTCAGGAACTGGGCAAAACAGGCCAGACCTATTTTGACGATTTTGATTCCACCAGGGCGGTCTCCCTGGAAGTCACCGCGTTTGACGCCAAGTTGGTAAAACCGATGGCGTTTAAAGTGGAGCGGAATGCGGAGCAGCAATGGGTGATCCCATCCCATCACAATTACCCGGCAGACGCTCAGGATCGACTGGGACGTACGGCAGCATCCGTGATGGGTATCAAGCGGGGGGCTCTGCAAACGCGATGGAAAGAAGATCATGCCACTTACGGTGTTGTAGACCCGAGGCAGGATTCACTCAGCGTTTCGGACGTAGAAGGAGTTGGTAACCGTATTACCATTACGCTGGAAGGTGCTAGTGAGCCGGTGGTGGATATTATCATCGGGAATAAAGTAGAAGGTCAGACTTCTGATTACTACGTCCGGTCACCGGATGAAGATGAAGTCTACATTACGACTCTGGCCAACGTAGATATCTCTGCTAAATTTACCGACTGGATCAACACAGACCTGCTTGAGGTCCAAGGAGCGAATATCAATAAGGTTGTGGTCTACGATTATGCAGTGGATGAAACACAGGGGACATTGTCTGAGACTGAAGTTAGTTTGTTGACACGAGAGAATTCTACCTCAGACTGGCAATTGGAAGGTCTGGACGACGAGACGTTGGAAGTGGATGACGAGTCTCTGACCGATATTATTACGGGCCTGGACAACTTCAAAATTGCCGGAGTCCGGCCTAAACAGGCTGGACTGACAGCTGATCTGGCACTGGATATGGAATTAATTCTGGAACAGCCTCCCGCGGCGCGGAACTCTTTCGCTCAGCGAATGGTACAGAACATCAATCAGGATCTGTTACGACGGGGATTCAGGCTACAGCTGGGGGAATCTGGAGAGCCAGATGATATTTCACTGCTGGCACTGCAGGGAGAATTGGAAGCCGGAACCAATGAAGGGCTTTCCTATCGCTTATATTTTGGCCGCGCTTTTGCAGGCTCGCAGGATGAACTTGAAATCGGACTGACTGCCGATCAGGAAGCAGCCAAGGCGGAGGAAGAGTCAGAAGGGAGTGAAACTGGCGACGAAGAAGGTGAAGACCTGGAGGCAATCGATACACCGGTGGACCTGGAGCCGAATATCGGAGTCGATGAGCAGGAGTCGGAGCCTGAGATTCAGCCCGGACGTTATGTTTTCGTGCGTGTCTCCTTCGATGAATCGCTGTTGGGTGGACCGCCGGAAGAGCCAGTGCAGCCAGAAAAGCCGGCTGCGCTCCAAGAGCAGGAGGATACTGAGGATGAGGGCCCAGAGAAAGATGGCGAAGGGCCAGGTGAACCAGATGAACCAGCTGATACAGAAGGTTCCAGCGAACCTGAAGAATCTGAGAGTACGGACGAGACAGATGCTTCCGAGCAGCAGGAAGATGAAGCACCTCCGGTAGAAGAGGCTTGTCAGCAAGAGGATCCACAAGAACCTGGTGAACAACCTGGAGAAGAGCCCGGTGAGAAAGAGCCTGGTGACGAGGAGCCTGCTCAAGAACCTACGGAAGAACCTGCTGAAGAACCTGCTGAAGAACCTGCTGAAAATGGTGGAGATAAACCAGAGGCAGAGGTGCCTGAAGAGGTTGAGAATCCTCAAGTCGATTTGGAAGCTCTCAAGCTTCAATATGAGCGGGACTTGAACGCCTATCTGCTCGCTCAGCAGGGTTACGCCACCGAGTTGGCTAATTACGAACAGAAGCTGGCTGACGGTAAAAAGAAGGCGGAAGATTTGAATCGCAGATTCGCATTGTGGTACTACGTAATTCCTGATGACCAGTATGACAAGCTCCGTCTGACTCGCATTCAGTTGATTCGCGAGAAGAGCGACGAGCCTGAGTTGCCAGCTGGACTGCCCGGTGGATTACCGGGTGGACTACCGGGCGGCTTGCCAGGGGGGAGTAATCTGCCTCCCGGATTGAATCTGCCACAATAGCCTGAGGGGAGCGGTGATTTCCCAGCATTCCGGAATGTGGTACGTTTAACTGTGGCGATCATACGAGGCCTCCTCTACCATGCAATTTCCGGATATTAAATTTAGCGGTCAGTTGCGCCCCTGTCAGCAGGACGTGGTGGAGGCGGCATTAGCCCATCGGCGTGACGGCGACCGGAAACTTTATGTCAATGCTCCGCCCGGCTCTGGCAAGACAGTAACAGGGCTGTACCTGTGGGCCGAGGTTTTTCGCTGCCCGGCTGTTGTCCTCAGTCCCAATTCGGCGATCCAATCACAATGGCTGGCACGTACCGAGTTGTTTGAGTGCGATGGAGCTGCGTTGGATCTGGATTGGTTATCAGCGAATCCCAAAGCACCTTCCCTGTTTACATCGCTAACCTATCAGGCGTTAACACTTCCGTCCCGCGGGAATGATGACCTGAACGATGCCGCGCTGGAGTTTTGGAAGAACTCGCTGCTCAAAAAGGAAAATGCGCGTTCGGAAGAAGAAGCTGAAGTATGGATTCGTGATTTGCACGAGCATAATCCGGAGTACTTTCTGGAGCGGCTTGCCTATTACGCGAAACAGGTCCGGGACGAGATAACCCGAGGCAACGATGCGTTGGCTGTTCTGCATGCAAGTGCGCTGGAAAATTTGCAAAACCTGAAGGATGCTGGTGTTGGATTGGTGATCCTCGACGAGTGCCACCATTTGGTTGGGCACTGGGGGAGATTTCTGCATGCCATCTCCGAATATCTGGACGACCCAATCGTGCTTGGCCTGACGGCCACTCCACCGGACGAAGCAGATGCAGACCCAGACGACTGGGAGATCTATGTCTCCTTGCTGGATAAAATCGATTACGAAGTACCGGTGCCCGCAGTCATCAAAGATGGTTTTCTGGCTCCGTATAAAGACCTCTGCTATTTTGTCAGACCGACCGAGGACGAGCTCGAGTTTATCTCTAATACCAGTAAACATATGGAGGAGCTGCTGGAAATCCTGCTGCATGTCCCTGAGACAGAAGATCGATTGTCGCTTACCCAGTGGGCGTACCAGACACTGGAGAAAATGAAACTGCCCCTGGGTCCCGCTCGGAGTTGGAGCGAATACGAAAAGCGTTTTCCTTCATTTGCCTGGGGGGCCCGGGTGTTGCTTGCCAAGCAGGAGTTTGATTTACCTCCCAACGCTCGCGAACTGACGCAGCGGCAAATCGATATCTGTGAAGATGTACTGTCGTACTGCGTGCCGGTGATCGATTCGTATGTTCGCTTATACCTGATGCGGAAGGATAACCCTGCGATGCTGGATTTAGCAGATCGAATCAAGCGTCATTTGCGTTTGCTTGGTGCGCAGATCACAGAAACGGGTAATCAACGTTGCGCCTCGCCGGTGAATCGGATTCTGGCCTATTCCCAAAGTAAGGCTCGGGCATTGATTCCGATTTTGAGCCGAGAAAAAGAATTGCTTGGCGATTCCATTCGTGCAGTGGTAGTTTGCGATTACGAGAAGACATCTGCGGTGAATCCGGAAGTTCGTCATATTCTCGACAGCGAAGTGGGGGGCGCCATCGCAGCCTTTCGCACTCTGCTTGAGGACAGTGCCACCGACGATCTGGATCCGGTTCTGGTAACCGGTTCTACGGTGCTGGTAGATGATGATCTCTATTTGATTTTTCACGAGTATGCAGCGCAGTGGCTGCAACAGAAAGATTACGAAGTTGAGTTGCGTTGGGGAGCTCAGGATGGCTACCGACTTTTAAAAGCGACAGGCAAAGATTGGGTTCCTCGTGTCTATGTCGAGATGGTAACAGACTTCTTTCTGGAAGGTTACACCAAGTGTCTGGTGGGAACGCGAGGACTGCTCGGGGAAGGCTGGGATGCTCATAAGATCAACGTTCTGGTCGACTTGACGTCGGTGACAACATCGATGAGTGTCAATCAGCTGCGCGGGCGGTCTATACGGCTGGACCTGGACGACCCCAAAAAACTTGCTCACAATTGGGACGTTGTCTGTCTGGCTCCCGAGTTTCTCAAGGGGTTGTCAGACTACAAGCGGTTCTGCAAGAAACATACTCGTATTTACGGTGTGACGGACGACGGCATGATTGAAAAAGGTGTCGGGCATGTGCATCCGGCGTTTACCGAGATCAAGCCGGTGGGGGTAGAGCGAGTTGCTTCTGTGATTTCTGAGGAGATGCTGGAGCGGGCAGGTCACCGTGAAAAGAACTACTCGTTATGGGGGATCGGAAAGCCCTTTGAGGGTCAAGCCGCCAAATCGATTCAGATACAACTGGGAGGTGACTTGCATGATATGGGGTTTCCACCCTTTTCCGAGAACCCGACGAAGTGGACTTCCGCATCCCTGACGAAAGCAGTATCCGAGGCGATTGTTTGTGCACTCCGGGATGCCGGGTTGATCCGCTGGGAGAGTAGTGAAGAGTTGATTGATCATCTCTTTATCGGCGAACAGGCGGGAGGGTATGTTCGCGTCTTTCTGCAGGAAGCCAACGACGACGAGATCGCGATTTTTACCAAGGCATTGTCAGATGTCTTTTCCCCTCCGTTTGACGCTCGTTATGTGATCGAACGATTTGTCGATCTCAAGAAGTTTTCAACCAGAGTCCGCTACCCGTGGTACGCTCGGATTCTACCTGAGCTATTGAAGAAATATTTTGCGGAAGAGTATGAGCATGTTGATCAGCATCGGGAATTGATAATGCTGCACGCCGTGCCTGAGGTGTTGTCCAGAAATAAGGAATTAGCCGCCAGGTTTCAGGAGCATTGGAATCGATTGGTAAGTCCGGGTGAGGTGATTTTCACTCGCCGTGGTGAAGGGCGTGAGCTGATACTGAATGCAGCCGAGCAGGGGCTTGTCGTCGAACAGGATGTGGCGACCAAGGAGTTCTTTCGCTAGCGGGCACGATAGAGGTACCAGTAATGGCTCGTTCTATTGATTCGACTTCAGCGATTGCAGGTAGGCAATGAGGTCTGCCAGCAATTCAGGTGTCAAGTTATCGACCAGCCCTTTGGGCATCATCGAACCTTCCGACTTGCGGCGAACGTCGATATCGTCTTTTTTGAGGACCAGGGGTAAGCCGTTGGTCTGACGGATGTGAACCTCGTTGGCACTTTCGCTGGTAATGAAGCCGCTGAGTACTTTTCCGTCCACGGTGATGAAAGCGTAGGTATCAAAGCCCTGAGCGATTTTGGCATTAGGGTTGAGGATGGAGTCAACAAGCTCCTGTTTCTTATAACGCTTGCCAATATCTACCAGGTGAGGGCCTTTGGGAATCTGGCCATTAGCCGTGGTATGACAGGCGACACAGTTCTGCCGCTGGAACAAAGGTTCTCCCTTCCTGGGATTCCCTTGAAAGTCGTTGGCTCGGTACGAGGCGATATCGAGTTTCATGTTGGCAATTAGATCTGGATTGTTGGGGTCTGCCTTGGCAATCTTGATCGGTTCCATTTCCGCTCGTTGGCTGGCGTCGGCCACAAGTTGTTGCAGGCCTTCCAATTCGACTTTGTGCCGCGCCATTTGTGTGCCAGCCAGAGCCTGGCTTTCCTGGTCGAGTTCCGGGATAACTTTCTTTAACACCTCGCCGATTCGTTCACTTTGCTGCCATGGTTGGCGATCAAAATAGGGGCCGGTCAAGTCGGGGCGCGTTCCCCACCAACCTCCTTGATATTCACCTTCAAGATGATAGAGACGGATTAATGTAGTAATCGCTTCCTGCCGCAGTGCTGACTTTTGGGTAGTGCTAAGTAGTCTGATTAATCCCTCCACTGCTTGGCGATTGTGCATATACTTCAGAGCCCAGAATGCTCCCTCCGCATAGGGACCTTTCAGAGCATCCAGGCAGGCTGCAGTTGCCTGGCAGTTTACCAGGGCGCGAACGGCCAGATGAGAGAGGATTCGTCCGGGGTCCGCCTGCTTATAAAGTGGTTCTCCGACAGGACGGGGGTAATTTTCGTCACGTAGTGTGTGGGGAATAATAGCTTCGCCAGCAGCAGGGTTGCCGATGCGCCCCAGACAGATCAGTGCCTGAGCTCGGACACGTGGATTGCTGTCGTCTAGTGCCTCCACAAAAGGGCGTATCTCCAGGTCTTTGAGTCCTTGCTGACGATCTGTGATCGCTCGTAGTGCGTGTTCACGAATCTCGGCGATATCGGCCAGTTCCAAAAGAGCAGGTGTGGCCTCGGTATCAGCCAACTGTTTGAGTGTATAGATTGCAGCAACTCGGCCATGCAGGGGATGCTGGTCATTGGCCGCGGCAGCCGTGAGCGCGTCGATTCGCTGGGCAGTCTTACCTCGTCGGAGGAATTCACGTTGTGCGTGGAGTTGATAGATATGGCTGGGTGAATTCAGGTGTTGCAGCAATTGTTCATCGGTCTGTTCTGACATGAAGGGGAACGGTTTAGCAACATGGTCAGTAGGAGTGATCATGGCGACAAACCCGACATCTTCACCACTGTATGCGAATTTTCCATTTTTCCAGCTGGCGACGACCAGGCGTCCGCTTCCGTCCACGTCCATATCGGTAGGACGTGGGATTTTCAGGAAGACTTCCTGATGCGCGTTGAACGTAACTCCGTTGGCAGGCAGGTTATGCCGATAGACTTCGCTGCGTCCCCAGTCGCACGTGTAGAGTGCATTGCCGAACGGTTCGGGCCAGCGGAGATCGTGCAGGAACATGCCGCCACAGCCAGAGCCTCCACCATAATCCGCCAGTGGTGGAAGACTTTCTTCGGTGAAATTCACGTAGAGAAAAGGATAGCCGTAATGGCCAGACTGGTGGATGTGGCTCAGGCGAATATCCCAGCCACCACCATCGTTCGTATTGTCACGCGTATAGATGTTCATCAACGGATCGATACAGACGTCCATGATGTTGCGTTGTCCCCAGTTGTAGACTTCCATTTCGGTGCCATCGGGACGGACGCGAAGAATACCTCCACCACGCTTGGCCAGCGTTCTGCCGTCCGCTCCCTTGGCGTTTGTAAATCCAAAGTCGCCTACTGCGATGTAGAGCCAGCCGTCGATGCCCATACGAATGCCATTGGTGGTATGGTCCGCTCCGCGGCGCTCGACTTCGTCGGTACTGATACCTGTGATCAATGTTTCCTGTTTGTCGGCTGTCCCGTCACCATCGGTGTCATGAAAAACACTCAGTGTTGGCGGATGTAGCACCCATAACGATCCGTTGTCGTAGAACAGACCGCGAGGGTGGTCCATGCGAGCAAACTCGTTAATCCTGTCCGCTCGTCCGTCACCATTGATGTCGATGCACCGCAGTACCTTGCCCTGACCATCTTCTTTCCCCAGAGATCCCTGGGGGTCGACTCCCACGAAGACTTCGCCTGTGGGAGCCGAGGCGATACAGACCGGGTAATTAACTTCCGGTGGTTTGCCAAACAGTGTCACATCAAAACCATCGGGCGCCACCACATCGGCGATCGAGGCATTGGTTGCGGAATTGCTGGTTACTTTCTTGGGCAAGGTGGGCAGATCAGGCGTGGCGTAAGCTTCAAATTCCCAGAAACTTCCCCAGTATCCTCCGCTCGCACCGAGAAACGTCACTCGCAGGAATTTGGTGTCTGGTGAGTCCACCTGATGCGCGGTCACGCGTTCGTTTTTACTGTTGCCCGATTGGTCAACGATTTCCATCCAGGTTTCACCGTCAGCCGACGCATGAATTTTGTACTTGTAGGCGGCGCTATCCTTTTCCCAGTGGATACGCAGCGAGCGTACATGAGATTCCTTCTCCAGCTCCACTTGCCAGGTCTGACCGATGCCTTGTCCCTGGGAACACCAGCGAGTGGTGAGGTCACCGTCGACAGCGTGCTTGGCAAAGTTCTGCTTGTTGGATTCTTCGGACTGTGCCGTTGTCGGACGTTTGTAAGCGAGGTTGGCACCACCACAACACTCAACCGGAAGTTTATTGGGATTCTCCTTTATAGCTGGTGCTGTAACCAGAGCTTTGATTGCCGCGTCCACTGCGGGTGTACTGGGAGTAAAATGTTCCGCTGGATCCAGTCCGACCGACCACAGCAATCCGCGAGTGAACATATCCAGCCATTTGGGTTCAGCCATCGTCTCGTTGTAATGGCCAATGGTGGTTGCGAAGACCTTTCCTTTACCGTACTGGTTTGTCCAGATACAGACCTGCGGCTTGCCATCACTCATTCGTTTCGCCTGCCCCAGCACGGTGGCTGTGTCAAACAGTTTGATGGAGTGGTACAACTCACCTTTGGGGGCGACAAAAGTTTTGCCGAATCCCTGCATGGCAGGATGGTCGCTGCGGACGTTTTCGACCGTGTAAGAGTAATGAGGTCCGTGGCCCGGTGACTGCATCCCAACAAATTTGAACCAGGTATCATCGCCGGTTCGGTAACTGTGCATGGCACAGTGAATCAGCATTGCTGGCAGTCCTTCCCGATGAGGGCGGACAATGTTTTCTACCCATTCTTTCTCATTCGCATGAGAAAAACATTCGTTATGTATGACTATGTCGTAGCCTTCCGACCAGTTTTTGTCCCGGTAAAGCGGAATGTAGGAATCGGTTGCCGTTCCACCCTGCTGAACGAGTGTCCACACGACGTTCGCTCGGGCTGATACTCCCTGAGAGATAATCTGCTTCTGACGGGTGTAATCGTGACAGCAACCGCCACAAACCAGCAGCGCCCGGATGGGTCGTTGTTTCGTCCCCAGGTTGTTGACTTTGGACTGGGCCACAATAGGGGAAAGCATCAAAAGGGTAAGAGCAAAAGCGGCAATGGTACGTTGCATGGCGCGGAGTCCAATAGCAGGAGTCGAGGTAGAAAGGGTAAGGAGTGATTTTATCCTGTTTTCAAACAGGATTACAGATACCTGCAACCGGTGGATGCCAATGCTGTGTGCGTTTTTAGAGCAATGGCAAAGGCTCGCCTTCACAAATGGGAAGTGGGCGTTCCAGTTGATCGTAGATGAGGGAATTATGATGAATTCCGAGCGTGTTGAAGATGGTCGCATGCAAATCTCCCGGTGTGGCCGGGTTGTTGCGAGGATAAGCACCGTTGTTATCGCTGCTGCCGTAAATATGTCCCCCTTTGATGCCACCTCCGGCTAATGCCACAGAATAGACACTGGGATAGTGGTCACGGCCGGCGGCTCCATTGATCTTTGGCGTGCGACCGAATTCTGTCAGGAAGACGACCAGCGTTTCATCGAGCATGCCTCGGTCTTCCAGGTCAGTTAATAGAGCACTGCAACCCTGATCCCACACCGGAAGCAGGTCACGTTTGAGCCGATTGAAATTGTCCCGGTGGGTATCCCACATATCTCCGTTGCCACCGTTGAGGTCACCGGCACTGCAGATCACTTGAGTGATTGGCACGCCCGCTTCAATCAGTCGACGGGCGAGCAGCAGACTTTGGCCACCAATGTGGTCTCCGTAAGCTTCCCTGATTTTGGCTGGTTCTTTGTCCAGGTCATAGGCGTCCCGTACTTTCCCGCTGATCAGCATGTCGGTCGCCAGTTCGCGGAAGTAGTCGAAACTCTGAAAGGACTCTTCCTGGTTCAGCGGGGATTCGAGTTTGCCAAGCAATTCTGTTCGACGGCGCAGCAGTGGCAGGTCTTTCTCTTCACCCAGGTCCAGTACTTCACTGCCGAGCGTTCGAGATACGCCTCCCCATTCACGACCGGCCGGAGTTCGGACGACGACCGGATCAAAGTTGTTTCCCAGAAAGCCTCCATATTCACCTGCTTGCAGCGTACCATTGTCTACCATGGGATATGGGAGCCGAACCGCGCGGGGGATACCGCGTGGAGCATCACGAAACGCGCTGACCATGGCTGCCAGGGACGGCCAGTCTTCCTGCATTGGTGGGATGTTTCCTGCGCGAGGTGGTTTGTGTCCGGTCATGTTCCAGTACATGCCACGTCCGTGTGCCGAGTCGGAGTGATGCATCGAGCGAATAATCGCCAGCTTTTCCGTCTGTTGTGCCATGAGGGGAATGTGTTCCCCAACGCGATATCCGGGGGTAGCTGTCTGGATCGTCCCGAAGCTTCCTCGTATCTCTACCGGAGCATCCATCTTGGGATCAAATGTTTCATGATGACTCATGCCTCCCCAGCAGTAGACGACAATACAGTTTTTTGCTTTACCGCTTCCAGGAATGGCTTTCAACGTGGAGGCTTGTGCACGCTGTTGCATCCGCAGCCACATTGGTAGCGAATAAGACAGCATTGCTGCTGAGGTTTTCAGTAATTCTCGGCGTTGAATGGTCATTGCTACGTTTTCTGTTCATTACTCATCTGGGGAACCTTTATTCTACTAAGAAACCGGGAGAGTTTGCCAATAGCAGTTTTTCACCGGTACGTTCCCGGGCAATTTAACTTAAGATCTGCTTGACCACTCGGCCGTGAACGTCGGTCAGTCTGAAGTCCCGTCCGGCATGACGATAGACAAGTTTTTCATGGTCAAGTCCCATCAGATGCAGGATGGTGGCATGATAGTCGTGGATATGTACGGCGTCATGAATGACTTTATTGCCAATGTCATCTGTCTCACCATGGACCACTCCCCCTTGAACACCCGCACCTGCAAGCCAGCATGAGAAAGCGTAGGGGTGGTGTGCGCGGCTTTTGGTTCCTTTGCCATCCTGAGCCCAGGGAGTTCTACCAAATTCGGTACAGAAGATTACTAAAACGTCGTCGAATAATCCTCGCTGTTGCAGATCTTTCAGCAAAGCGGCGACAGGTTGATCCACTCGTCGAGCGTATTTCTCGTGCGAGGCAATGTCCCGATGAGCGGCATCCCAGTTGTCACGACAGGCTCCGACGGCGTCGATGACCTCAACGAAACGAACTCCTGCTTCGATCATTCGCCGAGCCATGATGACCTGTGCAGCATAGGATGTTGGATTGTCGGGTGAAGCACCGTAGAGGTCAAAGGTAGCCTGACTCTCTTTGGACAGATCCATGATCTCTGGTGCTTCAGACTGAAGGCCTCGGGCGGTTTCGAAGGAACTGATGCGAGCTTTGAGTGTGTTATCCGACTCGCGGTTTTTTAAGTGTCGCCTGTTAAGTGAGGTTAACAGGTTCAGTTCCAGTGCTTGGCTCGCTTCGTTCGTAGCAGGTTTCAGATTAGTTATGGGAGTTTCTCCCGGAGTAATCCGGACGCCGGCATATTTGCCGGGCAGGAAGATGGAGTCCCAGATTTGTGGGCCTGCATAGGGCCGGTGCTCGGAGATGACAACGTGCCCGGGCATGGACGGATTGGCTGTTCCCAGTCCGTAGTTCAGCCAGGAGCCAAGCGATGGCATGGCAAAGCCTGTGCTTCCGGTATGTAGCTGCAGGGTTGCTTCACCATGGTCTATGTGGTCACAGTGCATTGAGCGGATAAGTGCGCAATGGTGCATCTGCTGACGGATATGGGGGAACAGGTCGCTGACCTGGGTGCCACACTGCCGATTGGGTTTGAAATTCCAGTTGGCTGCTTTCAGATAACGATCAAAGTCTTTACGGCCGAATTCGTATCCAATCGATACATCATGTTCTCTGGCCAGCCGAGCCTTAGGATCAAACGTATCGACGTGTGAGTATCCGCCGGACATGTAGAGTACGACGACCTGCTTGGCTTTGGGCGCAAAGTGCGGCTGCGGTAGTTCCTGCCCCAGCACCGCCGTGGTGCCAGGCATGATGGCTGGTAACGAAGCAACCGCGGCCGTACGACTGAGTCGTTTGAGGGCGGTTCTGCGGTCGATGTTGGAGGTGTAAAGTGGCACTTGATTCAGTCGATAAAAAAGAATTCGTTGCTGGTAATCAGTACTCGGCACAGTGCTTGGTACTCGGTGGGCGCGGCGGCGGAGGAAATCGGAGCAGTAACCGGCGCGTTGCGGTAGGCCGCCAGGAATTCCCGAATTTCATGCAGTTCTTCGGTAGTGATCACCCGCGCAAACAGATGCTGATAGATCCATTGAATACGCTGTGTTTCGTCTTCAGATGCCTTGGCCATGCGGACGGCCAGGGCATGGGCCTGGTCCGAGATGAATTTCGAATTCATGAGAAACAAAGCTTGCGCGGGGACTGTCGTGGAGTTCCTTGTGGAAGTACTACTGTTGGTATCGGGACTGTCGAACAGCCCTAGTAGGGAGTGCCGGAAGATTCGCTGGGTGATCAGATAAACGCTGCGATGATTGTGATCGTACTCTTTGTGAAAAGGATTGTTCAGGTTGTAGCGAGTTTCGAACCAGGGGTCGAGTGGGTGTGCACCTGGTTGTGTCAGATCTAACAGTCCGCTGGTGTAGAGGATGGAATCGCGGATAGATTCAGCATCGAGACGTTGGCGGGAGTATCTCCAAAGCCATACATTGCCCGGGTCCTTTGTTTGGATAGCCTCTTCTGAATCGAGACTGCTGAGTTGGTACGTTTGCGTCAGCATGATACGACGATGCAGTCTCTTCAGTGACCAGTTGTCTCGTACAAAGGTCTCTGCCAGCCAGTCCAGAAGCTCGGGGTGAGAGGGACGTTTCCCCTGGCGGCCAAAATTGTCCAGTGTTTCCACAAGCCCTCGGCCAAAGTGCTGCGCCCAGATTCGGTTCACTACCACTCGAGCTGTCAGGGGGTGATCGTCCAGCGTAATCCAGTTGGCAAATTCCAGTCTTCCCGATCCATGTTTGATGTTCACTTCTTTGACAGGAGTGATGGTGGAAAGGAAATCACGGGGTACCACTTCTCCTTTATTTTCAGGATTGCCTCGCAAGTGAACAGGAGAGTCAGCTGCAGCTCCTTCCCGCACGCTGAAAACGAAGTCATAGGGAGGTTCCTTGCCCAGTCGATCTTTCTCTTTTCTGATCCAGTCCAATCCTTGCAGCATTAACTCCCGAAACTTGCCGGAGCGGAATGCCAGGTGCTGCTCACGTTCCTGTTCCAGGCGAGTGATGGTCTTGCGAATCGCGGCAGCTTCGTCGGAGTCAGCACGCTGGTCATCTGCAAGCGTTTGCAGTTTTGTCTTTTGGGCAGTCAATTGCGAATCCGTTTGCTTGAACGCCTCCAGAGTTGGTTTCAACCAGGGCCGGAAATGGTTGTTGAGCTGATACTCATAACGGGCGATCAATTCCCAGTATTCACTCGCTTTTTCCGGCGAACTATCGAGCGGGTTGTGAGGATTGAGATTAAGCGGTGACTTCTCGTCAGACATCCCCATCCAGGGATAAACGGTACTGTTGAAGATGCCGTACAGCCCATAGTAATCCTCCGTAGGTATGGGGTCGAACTTGTGGTCATGACAGCGTGCACAACGCAATGTCAGCCCCATAATCCCTCTACCGACCGTGTCGAGCGTGTCTTCGATCGTCAGGTGCAGACTGTCGGCCTTGCGATTTCCGAAACGTCGGCTGAGCGAAATGAATCCTGTGGCGACGTTGTAGCCCTTGGCTTCTTCCTCGTCGGACGTTCGCAGAGCGAGAATATCGCCAGCCAGTTGAGCCTGGAGGAAGAGGTTGTAGGGCATGTCCTTGTTGAGTGAATTGATAACCCAGTTGCGATAGAGGTAGGCCGAGTGGATAGGAATGTCGCCGACATCACCCTGGGTATCGGCATAGCGGGCAACGTCCAGCCAGAGCCGTCCCTGTCGCTCACCGTAACGAGGAGAATCAGTTAGCCTGTCGATAACCCTGGCAAAGGCTGTCTGATCATCAGCCTGGTCCTCTAGAAAACTGTTCACCTGTTCGATGGTAGGAGGGAGCCCGGTCAGATCCAGGGTTGCTCGGCGGATTAATGTACGGCGGTCAGCCCGGTCATTCGCGCGAACGTCATGCAGGACACGCTGCGCCTGCAGGAACTGGTCGATTGGGTTGTTGTTCCAGCGGTCGTCGTCAGCGGGTGGAGGGGTGGTTATTCTCCGCGGAAGCAGTGCCCAGTCTAATTCTGGGGCGAACGAAAGCGACTTGGATTGCGTGTCGTGACCGGCTGCCGATTCATCCTCGTTGGAGCCAGGCCAGATGGCGCCGTCGTTGATCCACTGATAAAACAACCGTATCTGATCACGAGTTAATTGGTCATCGTCATCTGGAGGCATGCGAAGTTCTTTGTGCGTCTTCTGGATGGCTGCGATCAGCAGACTGTCTTCCGCTCGGAATGGAACCACCGCGGCACCGTAATTGCCTCCGCGGAGTATCGAATTACGGGACAGCACGGAGAATTCACTTTCGGCTCCGGTTTCTCCTGAGTGACAATCGGCACAGCGTTCCACCAGAATCGGGCGGATTTGCGTCTCAAAGAAAGTCTCTTTTTCAGCGAGACTGGGGTTTCGGGTGGCAGCCGGAGTCAGTGTGGCAAGGCCCGCTTTATAGTGGGACGCTATTTCAGCGGACGTGAGCGGTCTGTTGTAGATTGCCAGTTCATCAAGTCGTCCCTCCCAGGGACTGTTGGTTGCATGATTGTTGCCAAGGATCAGGTTGCCCGCATTAAGGATTTCGACGGGCTGTGTGAAGGTTTGTTGTGCGACCTGTTGGCCGTCCAGAAATGCTGTCGCTTTTCCAACACCAGAATTTCGCTTTACCGTAACCGCAAGATGGTGATAGATGCGCTCGCTCTGGGGTCTGGATAAAGCAGGGTTCTTAATTTCGAGACGAATGAGATTCTTCTGTTTGTCCTGGATGGTGAAGAGAATGTGCCCATCCTGTCGCTTGCGATAGATCCAGAGCGAATTGCCAGTGAAGGAGGCCGGATCTGCTTTGTAGAGGATGGAGTAATTGGTGTTGTTGTCAGGAGCAGGGGCGTTGTCCAGAAACCAGAGTTCGAGGCTGAACGAGTTGTTGAGGATCGCCGTTAGTTCCTGGTTCTGCTCGGCGGACAGCTCGACCGTTGTGTTGCCGCCAAGTGATGAGCGTGAGTACGTCCCGGCCAGGCCGTTGATGCCTCGCAGCGGAGCGAGCATTCTGGTCTGTTTGACGGTGCTCGTGAGTTCGCCAGTGGTATCGCCTGGCGAAAAGCTTAAGTGAATCGCTGGGGATTTTTCCATCACCAGCGAAGCGTAATCCATGGCAGGACTATTGCTGCAGGCGAGGAAGATCAGGAGCAGGGAAAGGTGAAATCGCATACCTTCCATTGTAGTGAAAACTGGCGTGTTCAAACGGAGTGATTACAGGTGAACTGGGATATACCGCGTTTGCTCGTCTTCACTGGCTGCCGAAGGTGGTTCCAGCCAGGGGATTTCTTTATTGGAACCAAGTAGTTCTTGCAGAGTTGCTTTGAAGGCAGGAACAATTTTGCTCAAAGCGGAACGTTCATCGGGAGCGATAAATTCGATGCCTTCAAGATTGGCGACTCGGGCCTTCACGCCATCGGCCGTGCGTCTGACGTGCACAATACAGTTAAAGGTTGGGACGTCCTGGGATGTGATCTGAAGTGGATTGTCATGCATGAGAGAAATGGCGACTGGTAGAAGTGGTATCAAAGAGAAGAAGTTATTGAGAAGTGGTGGATTCAGACTGCATTATAGAGGAAAATCTCTTGGGTTACGCCGGGATATTCTCGGTTTGGCTGTCTGGCGTTGATGTGGGATCTCTGGGGGCCGTTTGTGAATTATTGGAAGGACTAAAGGATGAAGTTTTTACTGGCAACGATTGCCTGGTTGTCATTTGTGCCGTGGGCCGCAGCAGCTGGTAAGGTGCAGGTTTATATCCTGGCCGGGCAGTCGAATATGCAAGGGCAGGGAGTCGTCGATTTAGATCACCCGGAGTATTACAACGGGGGTAAGGGGATTCTCAATAATGTCATGAAGAATCCCATGATGGCAAAACGGTACGCACACATTCAGGATGCTGAGGGGAAATACATTGTTCGAGACGATGTGTTTGTGCGACATGTGACGAACAATGAGCTGAAACTTGGCGGGTTGTCCATTGGCTTTACCAGTTATTCGGGAAGGCATCATATCGGACCGGAGTTCCAGTTTGGGCACGTCGTGGGTGACGTGACTCGTCAGCCTGTGCTGCTGATAAAAACAGCCTGGGGTGGTAAGAGTCTTTACAAAGACTTTCGTCCTCCCTCAAGCGGCGGTGAAGTTGGTCCCTTCTATCAACAGATGCTCAATGAAATTGAAGAGGGACTGAGCAGGCTGGAGACAGAATTTCCTCAGCTGGGAAACAAATATGAACTGGCAGGGTTTGTCTGGTTTCAGGGATGGAACGATATGTTTGATCAAGAGGCGCTCAGCCAGTATGAAACCAATCTGGTTAATCTGGTGACGGATGTGAGAGGCGCTCTGCAGGTTGCTGATCTCCCGGTCGTCATCGGTGAAACTGGAAATATGGGCGATGCAGCCGGGGATAATATGAAGCAGATCCGTGCGGCGCAACAGCGTGCCGCCGAAAAACTCTCCAACGCCGCCTTTGTGAAGACCACCTCTTTCGCTCGACCTAAAGAAGAATCTCCCAATGTGGGCCATGGTCACCACTGGTTTGGTAATGCCGAAAGCTATTTTCTCATCGGGGATGCGATGGGCAAAGCGATGGTCCGCTTGAAACAACCTAGTAAGGAATAACTTTATGCGACGATTAACTCAAATCACGGCGGTGGTTCTGTTGGCATTGTCATGGGGACTGGAGACTTCATCGTTACGAGGTGCGGAATACAAAAAGTACGTTTTAGCGATTGGAATTGATGGCTTGCGTACCGATGCGCTGGACGCCGCCACTACTCCTCATATTGACGCCCTCAAGGAAAACGGTGCTTTCAGCAATACCTGTAAGATCCTGGGGACACGTTATCAAAAAAATGACACGATTAGCGGTCCGGGATGGACGAGCTACCTGACAGGCGTCTGGGCTGATAAGCATGGCGTTCACGACAACGAGTTTGGAGGTCAGAAGATTGACCGGTATCCGCACTTTTTTAACCTGCTCAAACAGCAGTTTCCAGATTACCTGACAGCTTCGTTTGTCGACTGGTATCCGATTGACAAGTACGTTTTGTCCAAAGCTGATATTCGCGTTGGCTTTGAAGCTCATGGTGCAGATGGTTACACCACGTTTGATCAAATGGTGGCAGATCGGGCGGTGAACGTGTTGGCGAAACGGGACGTGCGGGCGACGATGGTCTATTTTGGCGCAACGGATGAGAACGGTCATCGCCATGGTTTTCATCCGTCTGTTCCTCAATACAGGAAGTCGATCGAGACAGTCGATCAACACATTGGAAGACTGGTAGCAGCGATCAAGTCACGACCAGATTATGACCAGGAGGACTGGCTTATCCTGATTTCGTCAGACCATGGTGGTGAAGGAAAAGGGCATGGCAGCGGGCACCAGGTCCCTGATATCCACAACATTTATTTCATTGTCAGTGGCGAGTCTGCTGCGAAGGGCGAGCTGAAACAGCAGGTCTATCTGGTCGATCTTGTGGCTACCGCGTTAAAGCATCTCGATGTGCCAAGCAGGCCAGCATGGCAACTTGACGGTAAGCCTGTGGGACTGATGCCTCGGCCGCAGTAAGCGACGAGGATGATTGAACGTCGAGTCTGATTGTCAGCGGTGGATTTAGCGGTGTGTCAGCCGATGATGCCGTCGACCACTTCTCCATGGACATCGGTCAGCCGGTAATCACGCCCCTGGAACCGGTAGGTCAGCCGTTCATGATTGATGCCCATCAGGTGCAGGATCGTGGCATGAAAATCATGAACATGAACTCCGTCTTCCACGATGTTGTAGCAATAGTCGTCCGTCTTTCCATAGTTGATACCACCTTGGATACCGCCACCTGCCATCCAGATCGTGAAGCAGCGTGGGTGGTGGTCACGACCAAAGGTAGCCGGATTCCCTTGGGCATAGACGGTACGTCCAAACTCACCGCCCCAGATGACCAGCGTGTCCTTGAGCATGTCGCGTTGTTTGAGGTCTGCAATGAGTGCAGCGGAGCCCTGGTCTGTCTCTTTCGTCAGTAGCGGCAGGTTTGCTTTGCAATTACTATGATGGTCCCATCCGCGATGGAAAACCTGGATGAATCGAACTCCTCGCTCGGCCATCCGCCTTGCCATCAGGCAATTATAGGCATGCGAACCAGGCTGCTTCGCCTGGTCTCCGTAAAGGGCAAATGTGCTTTCCGGTTCGTCATTGATATTGGCCAGTTCCGGGACGGACATCTGCATCTTGAAGGCCATTTCATACTGGGCAATGCGAGTGTTAATTTCAGGGTCACCGATTTCCGCTTCCCGTTTTGCATTGAGTTGAGCGATGCTGTCGAGCAGGTTGCGACGTGTTTTTTTGTCAAGCCTGGCTGGGTCATTGAGATAAAGAACCGGGTCATCCTGACTACGAAGCTTTACTCCCTGGAACCTGGACGGGAGGAACCCGCTACCCCACAGGCGGTCATAAATCGGTTGTGCCTGGTTGAAGCTGTTTTTGGTGAGCATCACGATGAAGGACGGGAGGTCTTCGGTTTCACTTCCCAGGCCATAGCTGAGCCATGACCCGAGACTTGGTCTGCCAGGTTGCTGGTGTCCGGACTGGAAGAAAGTGATTGCCGGGTCATGGTTGATGGCTTCGGTATGCATCGAGTTGATCATGCACAGATCGTCAGCCACTCCGCCCAGATGAGGCAGCAGCTCGCTGAGCCACATTCCACTTTCGCCATGCTGCTGAAACCTGAATGGTGATTTGACCAATGGGAACCTGGACTGACGAGCCGTCATGCCGGTCAGCCGCTGACCATCACGTATCTCGGCTGGTAGTTCCTGCATATGCAGTTTTTCCAGCGATGGTTTGTAGTCGAACAGATCGACCTGAGATGGGGCGCCTGACTGTAGCAGATAGATTACTCGTTTTGCCTTGGGGGCAAAGTGAGGCAGTCCAGGAAGAGCTCCGGTTGGTTGAGGTTGGTTCGCCTTAAGCAGAGTTGCCAACGCCGCCACGCCAATACCAGTACTTGCTCGACCAAAAAACTGTCGTCGGTTTGTCAGTAAATGTGATTCTTCGATGGTGCGGTTCATGCTCGAGTTACCCTTTGGTAATAGTTTCATCGAGATTAAGCAGGATTCGGCAAACGTATGTCCAGGTCGCTAACTGGACCGGGTCGATGGTGCTGTCCACAGGAGAGTCACCTACCTGAAGCAGGTTCGTAACCGCCGCTCCATCCTTTTGAAAGACGGCCTGCTGTTGCTGCATGGCAGCCAGGAGAAGGTCGACTTCGTCGGCATCAGGTAGCCGGCCGGTCACCAGGCGAAATCCATGGATAATCCGCTGGCGCTCTGAGTCGAAAGGTTGTTTGATGAGGTTGGTAGCCATATGGCGAGCTGCTTCGACGAACTGAATTCCGTTGAGCAGCAGAAGTGACTGCAAGGGCGTGTTCGTCTGAGATCGCTTGAGAGTGCAGAATTCACGTTCTGGCGCATCAAACGTTTTCATCATCGGCGAGGGGACCGTCCGTTTCCAGAATGTATACAGACTTCGCCGGTACAGTTGTTCCCCGGTTCCCTGGGGATAGGCACGGGAGTAGCCCGGGCGATTGTTGAGTTCAAGCCAGATTCCTTTGGGTTGGTAGGGGTAAACGCTGGGGCCACCGACTGTGTTCAACAGTAGCCCGCTGACGGCCAACGCGTTGTCTCGTACCTGTTCGGCAGTCAAACGCATGCGGGGGCCGCGAGCCAGTAGCCGGTTTTCAGGATCCTGCAAGTACCTGGGACGACCCACTTTTGATGATTGCCGGTAGGTTGCGCTGGTGACGATCAGTCGGTGCAGATGTTTGATATCCCACCCGGATTCCTGAAATTCAACAGCCAGGTAATCCAGTAGCGCCGGGTGGCTGGGAGCTGAACCCTGATTGCCAAAATCTTCGGCCGTTTTTACCAGGCCGTTGCCAAAAAACATCTGCCAGTACCGGTTCACGGTAACGCGTGCCGTCAACGGATGTTCGCCAGAGGTCAGCCACTGAGCGAAGCCGAGTCGATTGGATGGCTGGTCCGGTTTCATGGAAGGTAATGCGGCCGGAGTGCCAGCGCTGACTTCGGTCGTCGGTTCGTTGTATTGACCCCGGTTGAGAACGTATGTCTTGCGAATGCCAGGTTGATCCCGCATGACCATGGTGGCAGGATAGCCGGTTGCTTGCTGTTGCTTTAGCCGGGTGATTTCCGCTTCGATCGCGAGAGCGGGGCCATGGTTCTGTCGGTAGAATTCGCTAAGTCGTTTAGCCTGTTGCTCGTTTCTTTTTCCTGGCGGTAGTTTGGCAATATCTACCAGGCTGGCATCGATTCCCTTAAAAGACAGTTTTTCAGGTGGTTCGCTGGAAACGCTGATGCGGGGCCGACCAATTCCATGGGTTCCAAAGCTGGCTTCATGCTTGAGTGTGACCGTCAGCAGGCTGCCCCCTTCGAATCCGAATGGTTCTGCTGCTTCGAAAATGGCGGTGGCAGGTTTTTTGCGAGTAGGACCGTCGACTGCCCAGCCTTTTGCTTTGTTGGGGTCTAATGCGTCATTGACATGCCAGCCGTTCTGGTTGTAGTCGGCACGGGCCTTCGCCAACTTGACCTGTTGGACCTGCGTCGGATCATTGGCCGCTGCGATGGAGAGCTCGATTCCTGTGAGCACAAAATTCGAATTGGTATGCCTGCCTGGCCCACCACCGGGCAAGGATGGATCGGTGAGGCATTCCAGACGTAATGCCGTCAAGTCAGTCTGGTCAATTTGGAACGTGAACGTGTAAATGTCCTTCTGTGGATTCACGCCGGAAACGAGATAGGAATGGTCGGCCTGCGGTGTCATGGTGGTGCCTCCAGAGGACTTTACCGACCTGGCCTCCAGCACCCGCCAACTGTCCCCCTGCTTTGCCAATTCAGTTGCCCACCTATCCAGACCACTGAGGTCGTTTCTGGCCGCATCCAGTTTCTGCTGTAAATCATCAATCCGTGAGGCAATCGAGGCCATGCGTTGACTGTCCAGTGGCGAGGGAACTTGCATCTGGGGTTGAAAGCCACTTTGTCCTCGTTCCGGTACCAGATTGAAAAAGGCGTAAAGTTGGTAGAAATCCTGTTGGCTGAAAGGGTCATATTTGTGATTGTGGCAGCGGGCACAACCGAGTGTGAGTCCCATCCATACGCTGCCTGAGGTGAGCAGGCGATCCATGACGTATTCAGTGCGGTATTCCTCGCCAATCACTCCACCTTCGATGGTAATACCGTGATTGCGATTGAATCCGGTCGCCAGGATCTGTTGAGGAGTGGCATGGGGGAGTAAATCGCCGGCGAGTTGCTCTACGGTGAAGTCGTCGAATGGTTTGTTTTGGTTGTACGCATGTATTACCCAGTCTCGCCAGACCCAGTGTTTACGCTCGGTGTCGTACTGATAGCCGTTGGTATCGGCATACCGCGCCAAATCCAGCCAGACGCTTGCCAGGTTTTCACCGTAGCCGGGTGCCGCCAGATATTTTTCAACTAGCCGGTCATAACTGTCTGGCGAATCGTCCGCCAGAAAAGCATCCATCTCTTCAAGTGTGGGAGGTAACCCTGTTAAATCAAACGCCAGGCGTCGGATTAACGTTTCCTTGTTTGCCTCCTGAGCGGGACTGAGCCCATTCGCTTCCTGTTTGGCCAGGATAAAGTAGTCCAATGGATTACGTGGCCAGGTGGTAGTTTTGACGCCAGGCAATTTCGGGCGCACGGCTGGATTAAACGCCCAATGGGTTTGATAAGGAGCTCCCTGTTCGATCCACTTGCGGAGAAATTCTTTTTCTGTGTTGGTCAATGGCTCGCCGTGCTCGGCAGGTGGCATGCGAGTAAATTCATCCTCGCTATTGATGCGGTGCCAGAGCTCACTCTGTTCAAGATCACCCGGCACGATGGCCTGGGCACCCGACTCTAGTTTGGCAACCGCTGCCTCACTGCTGTCCAGTCGCAGCCCCGCTTCTCGTTTTTCCGCGTCCGGGCCATGGCAGGTGAAACACTTGTTAGAAAGCAGAGTGCGAATGTGTTTGTTGAATTCGATCTTTTCGTCCTGGGCGGCTACCGACTGTAAAAACAGCAGGGTCACGCTGAGGAGTGTTGCAAATTGTTGAGTGTTAAATGTCGACATTGGTGCAGCCATATTGAATCCAACGCGAAGAATCGGATAGGTCCGATAAGATGCCACACCCGATGGCCGCAGTAATTGCAGCTCCGAAGGTTGCTTCTTCGCGATGCTTTGGTTTGAGTACGTTCATGTTGAATTGAGATTCGATACACTCCTGCAGGACCGCATTCTCGCGGATGCCGTTACCAGCTCCCACAATCTCGGTGATTCCGGTGACTCCACAGGAAAGTATAGCCGCAAATCCCAGATTAAAGGTGGATGCCATACCTTCCAGAAGTGAACGAATCATTAATGCGGGGGTAAAGTTATCAGGACTCAGGCCTGTCCAAGTCGCCCGCTGCGTCGGATCCTGACGAGTTCCCGTAAAAAGGGGCGAGCAGGTAAGCCCTGTTTCAGCAGCGGAAATATCAGCTGCCAGATCAATCATACGTTGATAGACCGGTTCGGCCGGCTCCACTGCAAAGAGCTCACGCGCGACAGCTTGAAAGAATGACTCCAATGCTGCGAAACTACGCCCGCCACAGGCACCCACATTGGCCAGCAGATAGCCGCCATAGGGGAAAGGGCGTACTTCCAGAGCTGGGTGCTGACCGGTGGAATCACTATAGGCAGAGACCTGACCACCGGTGCCGACATTGATGGAAAGCTGGGTATGGCGATCTGCAACACTACCCAGAAAACTGGCCTGATTATCTCCAATGGCAACGAAGACCGGGATGCCTTGAGGTAACCCAGTTGCAGCAGCAACGTCGCTGGCAACGGTCCCGACCTGTTTGTCTACCGAACTGATTTCAGGAAGAACGTCTGGCGGTACACCGATTGCGTTTAACGCGTCGGTATTCCATTGGTTGGTATGGATGTTGAACAGGCCACCACTGCCCGCTGCGGTGGGATCGCTGACAAGAGGGGCCTGACAAAGTCGGCTGGCCACCAGGTCCATAATGAACGCTGCTTTACAGTTACTCGGCAACTGATTGTGAGCTGCCAGCCAGGAAAGCGTGACGTTCATAAATCCTGTTCTTGGAAAGCAACCGTGCTGGTAGTACTGATCGTCACTCAGGCGTCTGGTGAGAGACTCGATGAGTGGAACTCCGTCGTCTCCCGTTTCGTTTCCCCGCTGATCCTGCCAGTTGATATAAGGAGAAATCGGGTCGAGATCGTGATCCACCAGCACCATTCCGTGCTGTTGGCCTGTCAGTCCTATGCCAGCTACTTGAGAAGCTTCTGAACCGAGCAACTGCACTACATTTTTTACGCATTCGATCACCTGAGTGATGATACGTTCAGCATCCCATTCGCTGCGACCAGTCGGCCGATCCTGATGCCGAGCGTCGTTGGAAGTTGTTGCTGATTGAACAATACGACCGGTATCCGCCTCTACCGCAATCGAGGTGATCGTTGTCGTTCCAATGTCAATTCCCAACAGGAAAGTCATCGTGATCCCTTTGCTGGACGTGTGAAGTTAGTCGCTACGTTGGACAGGTCAGACCATGAGTGGCTGGCCGGGCTAAGCGATGAGCTCTTGAATAGGCTGGCGGTTTTCGTCAACCAGATAGCGGGGACGGCCGTTGAGGTCTGGTATCTTGACGGAATTTACATCCAGCCCGAGATGTTCGTACATGGTGGCGAAAACCTCCTGAACGTGGACCGGACGCTCGACCGGGACACCTCCCTGCTTATCCGTTTGACCGATGGTACGACCGCCTTGCACGTTGCCTCCCGCAATGAGCACTGACTGTGTACGTTCCCAGTGATCGCGCCCTCCCTTGGCGTTAATGCGAGGAGTACGACCAAATTCACCCCAGACGATTACCTGAACCTGTTCGGAGAGCCCACGTTGTTCCAGGTCTTCCAATAGTACAGAAATCGCTCTGTCAAAATTTGGCAAATAACGGTTGGACAGGTATTCGATCGTTCCCTCTCGGTTACTGTGCCAATCCCAGGCGCCAAAGGCAACCGTGACACACCGCACCCCCGTCTCTACCAGGCGTCGGGCGAGCAACAGGTGTTGAGCACTTTGAGGTGGTGCTCCAAAGGCAGGGTCTGTCGTTACCGGTTCGCCATAGAGTTCCCGGATTTTCGGATCTTCGTTTTCCAGGTCGAGTGCTCGGGCCATGTTATTGGAAGTGAGGATGCCGAAGGCCTTTTCCTGGAAGCTTTCAATTCCATCCGTTTCACTCGACGCTCGTATATTGTCGATCTGTCTGAGCAGACGTTCACGGTGGCCCAGCCGATCAAGTGTAATACCATTAAGAACAAGGTCTCTTTTGACATCGGCTTCTACGGCAAACGGAACATGACTCATGCCAGTGAAGCCGGGCCAGGAAACTCGGTTGGCATTGTCGTGTATTCCGCGATTTGCATACGGTTTGTATCCCATCGCAGGAGAAGCGTCTACGTAGGGTAATGCTCCATTGGGTCCGGGACCAAGTTGGCGTGAAACAATCGAACCAAATGTGGGCCAGCCTCCGGCTGGTTCCCGGTCCTGCGGACGTCCACCGGCACGTCCCGAGTAACATTGGAAAGACTCGTGCCGATTTTCCATTCCCACCAGCGAACGAATAACGGAAAACTTGTCATTCATCGCGGACAGTTTGGGAAGCAGCTCGCAATATTGAATGCCGGGGATTTTCGTAGCTGTTGGTTGAAACGAACCTCGGATTTCAACAGGAGCATTCGGTTTAGGGTCAAATGTTTCGAACTGAGTTGGCCCACCGCACAAGTACACCATGATGACAGACCTGGTCTGGTCGGCGGAAGCGGGTGAGGCTTGCAGAATGTCGGTCAGAGTTAAACCAGCACCAAATCCGAGTGAGCCGATGCGCATAAAACTACGGCGACTCAGGTTGTCGCAGAACTTGCTATGCTGATTGCCATAAATGGATAACATGCCTAAGCCAATGTGAGGTGAATGCCTGAACGTCTGATGCTATTTTACTCGGAACCGTGACGTAACGTAAATGTCGTTGTGCATTTGCATGATGATTGCTTGCCAGACTCTAAGTTTCAGCGTGTGAATGGGGGGAGATTTGGAGGACGAGCCACAGAGCATGAATGGAATGCACGTGTAGATGTATACAGCCAAATGAGAATCGGGTCTCGCCTACGGCAGAGTTTCTGAAAGTCCCAGCACAGCCCAGGAAGCTCCCCAGTAGATCGAGGTTTCAATTGGGGTATCACGTTTATTTGTCTTGGTACCGTTAACCTGCCAGCTGCCGTCCTCGGACTGGGTTTTTACGAGCAGTTGCTGAGCTCTGGAAATGGCGGTCGCCACCTTTTCGTTAGATGGTGCTTGGGATAATGCATAGAGCGCCATGCCTGTTGCCAAAGCGTCACTTGGTTCGTCCAGATTCCAGCCCCATCCACCATCTTCCTGTTGGAATTCCAGCAGTCGTGCCATTGTTTTGCTCTGAAGGTCGTCCTGCTGCTGGGCCGTAGCCAGCAGGTATTGAGTGACTAACCATTCCGTGGTCTTCCCCTCTGGTTTATCTCTGAGATAGGCAAGTGCTTTGGTGAGCTGAGCGGGTGGCTCGGTGTCCGGGGTGTTCTGCAGCAATGCCAACGCAATCCACATGGTGGTCACTTGAGTCGTCTCTTCCTTCGCTCGTTTCTGCGACGGAAGCTGGCCTCCGGGCTTCCAGGATCCATCTTCATTCTGTCCGGTAAGCAACAAGGGTGTCAGCTGCTGAGTGAACCTGGAATAGTCATCTGTTTTCGCCAATGCGTTCGCCTGAATGATCTGCACGACGCCGCTTCTGTTTCCTGTTCCAACAATCTTCCCCTTGTCATTTTTACGCAGCAGGTCCTCGTTAGACCAGGTGAGCCACTCGTCCAGTTGCGCACTGACCTGAAGTCCTTTATCACGAGCTGAAAGCAGTCCCCACGTCATATTCCCGATGCGGTGGCAGGAGACGCACTTTTTGGATTCGATCCAATAAATGCCTTTGGCTTCGACATACTGGATCCCTTTCTGGATCGTGTTGCGTAGTGATTCTGTGGATGTGTCTCCAGCGCCGGCGACTGATAAGTGGCAACTCCACGCAATAAAAGCAAGGACAGCGAATCGCATCGTTTAATTCCTCCGGTTTGGTGAGACTTCTGGCAGGCAACCTGTATAGCAGGCCGGCGGTACCTATAAAGTCAGGCTGGTCAAGGTTCCAGTACTGTCAGCAAACTGATCTATCTTCAATCCCATTTTCTGAGCGATGGTAAGGTGGGTGTTGGCGAAAGGCGTTTCATCCGTAAAACGGTGCAGGGCCCCGTGCTTGAATCCACACCGGCTACCACCAGCCAGAACAATCGGGTAATTGTTTGCATTATGGGTGGTACTGGTACCACAACCATAAAGGATCATTGTTCGGTCAAGCAGCGTGGCATCACCTTCGGAAACAGATTTCAACCTGTCCAGAAAGTATGCGAACTGCTGCGAAAGGAATTCGTCGTAGCGACCCCATTTGACGAAGCCGTCGGCTTTACGAGTTCCATGTGAGAGGCCGTGGTGACTACCGAGTCCAATCGCTTGCGGGAATTTGTCACCGACTCCCTGGCTGTCTTCACGTGCGATCTGGTACGTGGCAACACGTGTCGAGTCGGTTTGGAATGCCAGCACCATCAGGTCGTAGATTGTCCGGATGAATTCAGCAGGGTCATCTGTGCCTGCCATCAGATTTACATTTTTCGGATCCACGTCTGGCTTGGCCACTTCCAGCCAGGCCTCAGTGCGCTCGACCTGTTTTTCCACTTCGCGAATCGAAGTCAGGTATTCCTCCAGTTTGCGTTTGTCATAATTACCAAGCTTGCGAGCGAGTTTGGCAGTATCCTCGAGCAGATAATCGAGCATGCTTCCTTTGTTCTTCAGGCGGCTGCGCTGGTCCGGCAAACTTTCACCTGCGGGCGTACCAAACAGGCGATTAAAGATTCTGCGAGGTTCGGCGTCTGCCGGGATTGGTTGTCCAGACTTATTGAAGGACAGAGTCCCGGTGCGGGCTGTATAGCCGATCCCGTTGTCGCTGGACAGGACGAGCGACGGGAGACGGGTCTGTTTGCCGGTCTCGCGAGCGATCACCTGGTCGACCGAGATGCTGTTGTTGTACGTGCGACTGATATCGGCGCCAGTTAAAAAGACGTCGGCCGTGTTGTGGCTAACAATCTTGCGACTGAGCGGATGGCTGAGTCCTTGCAAAATGCTGATTTCGTTACGATGAGGACTTAGCGGCGCCAGTGATCGGGTAAACGTATAATCCCGCCCGTCTCCTTGAGGAAACCAGTACCAATCTTGGTGGGCATCATGGGATTCAGGAGGCAAACTGACTCCGTTGGGGAAGAAGAGAAAACAGGAGCGAACCGGAGTGGCCGCACTTGCATACGTTCCTCCCATCGCTTCCATCAGCGGTAATGCAAGCGAGATGCCAGCTCCTTGCAGGAGTGTGCGGCGATCTAAATGCCAAGATTTGCGTGTCATACTGTATTCCGTTCTGGCAGATCTGTTCTCTATCTATTTTATTCGGAATGCTTCGTCAGTAACAATGCGAACAATCAACAGTTTCAGGCGATATCCCTCGTCAATAAAATGCTCTGTCAGTTTTTCAACCGTTTCAGCGTCAGTGAACTCCAGTTCCCGCCCCAGTGCGTATATGAGCAGGTTTTCGACGAGTGCTTTGGCAAAGAACTCGCTTTTTTCATTAACTAATGCCTTTTGCAGTGCTGTGATTCCGTCAACGGATGTGCCTCCGGGCAGGGAAACATCGATAGTGATGGGCTGGTTGCGGTGGTCTTTGGGGTGAAACTTTCCGATGGCATCAAAGTGTTCCAGCGTAAGTCCCCAAGGATCAATTTTCTGATGACAGTCGTTGCAGGCTGGATTGTTCCGGTGTTCCGCCAGCAATTCTGCGACAGAGAGTCAGGCCTTGAGTTGTGACTCGTCGAGTTCTGGAACATTGGGTGGTGGAGGTGGCGGTGGATCGTTCAGTAGCTGTCGAGTAATCCAGACACCTCGTTTAATCGGATGCGACTCGATGCCCGTTGAGTTCCCCGCCAGGAAGCTGGCCTGCCCGGTTAATCCACTGCGAATTGGTTGTGCGGCGTTGGACACTGCCCGGAACCTGGACCCTTCCACTTTCGGAAATCCATAGAATGCTGCCATGCGGTCATTGAGCATCACGAAGTCGGACTGGAGGAATGCCAAGGCGGAAATGTCATTCTCCAAAACATGGCGCACAAAAGCATAGGTCTCTTCGGCAACATCACGTTTGAGATCGACATCCCAGACTTTATATATTTCGGGATCGATGGCGACTCGGTCCAGGGCACTCATGTCGAGCCATTGATAAGTGAAATTGCGAACGAACCGATCAATTCTGGAATCATTGAGTAAACGCTCTGTTTCACTCTTCAACACTTCAGGATTCAAAAGTTCTCCGCTATTAGCAAACTCACGTAGTGGCGCATCAGGCATGGTACTAGAGAGAAAGTAGAAGAGTCGAGTTGCCAGTTCATGAGCATTCAGCTTACGGGAATCGTCGTCGTCGCGGGGTTCTGTTAGGTAGAGGAAGTGAGGGGAGGAGAGGACAACCGCCAGTGTGTCTCGCAAAGCCTCCAGTCCGTCAGGCCGTCGTTCCTGCAACTGCTGGTAAAGGTGCATGAGCTGCTCGAATTCATTTTCGGTGACAGGTCGGCGGTAGGCTTTGGGAACGAATTTGCGTAGTGTGACCGCTGCAAATTCTGCGTCCGTCATCGATTCGGTGCGAGTTGCCAGAATAGGGTGCTCGCCTTCCGCAGGAGGTGCCGGGTAGATGACGTCAATGCTGTCGAGCAGTACATCCGAGGAAATCGAGTTGTTAACGACCGAGATCATCTGTCCGCGAAACTTGGGCTTTCCGCTGAGGAAAACTGGGACTTCTTCCATCCGGACTCGTAATTCAATCGTGTCAGGCGCTTCGGCGGTTCCACGGATATAGGCTTCGCCAATCGGCTTGACGTTTAACACCGCACTGCTCGCCCGGTACCCCATGCCAAATGTGACATGGGGAACACCATGGGCAGAGGCAATCCTGATGCGGATCAGCATCTCACCGGTGGTAGGCCATTTGTCCAGCGTGTAGAGCTGACGGTAGGTGGGGCCAAGCAGGGCGCCCTCAAAACTCTCATGGTGGGGCCGGTTTACCCTGCACAAACAATTCGCCCATACCTATGGCATGGAGCCTTTGGCGGTGTGAATGACGTTTCTTTTTCACCTTGAAAGACTCCTCTCCAGAATAAGATCTGGTTGAATTCTCTCACTTCCGCTGGAACAGTCAA
>CALKGE010000003.1 GCA_938084685.1 uncultured Pirellulaceae bacterium | reverse complement strand
GATCTTGCGAACCAGGGATACGATATCCCTTGAGACGCCCTGAATCAAACCATTTGCTAACTGTGCGCGGGGCCACTTTACAGATCTTGGCAACCTGTCCAGTTGTGAAGACCTTCATTTCGGCACTCCAATTCTCTCTCGTTGATTTCTTTGTTGAACACTATCGAGTGTTCTGACCCCTGATTTGATGTTGGCTTGCGATTTATTGTGGGGGGAATAAATCACGACAAATCACTGGGATGGGGTACTTATAAAACTCGCTTCCTTGTAGTTTGCTGATCACCCGGATCCGTCCTGGCAATACAACGGAATCCAGTTCATCACTTCATTTCCCAGACAAGACAGTCGTGCTCTAACCTGCTTGGACTATCAATGTTTAAGGATTTTCCTGATGAACAGGAGTACTTCGGCGTAAGTACATAATGAGAGAATCTTTAAGAACATGACATGAACGGGTCACTGCCATATCGCATTCTCTCCTGGTGCTGAAAAAAGCACCCAGAAGATCCCCCCTGAGAGGTTATTGGTGGGTTCGTCATCACTCGTATCAAAATAATTCGAGAAATGACAAAGATAACCTCTCAGAGATATTTGTCGATTGTTGCGGGGGTAATACTTTAGAAAGTTCCGTAATACATACGGCTTTGTTGGATGATTCCTATAAAAACAAACGGATGTATTGTGCTTGTTACGTTAAATCCGCATAAAAAAACGTCTACACGTGTTACGAAAAATGTAACTATCGCCAGGCAGATTGCGTGTCAGCGGAGCCAGGAAAAAGAAAGAAAGACTTTTAGTCAGGGGAGATGAGACGATTGGGAAAACCTTGCTAATTGGTTACCGATCTCCCACCTTGCTCCAATCTTTACGTTGGCGCGAACTGGGAATCCCCATTTTCTTGCGGTATTTGGTGACGGTACGTCGAGCGACGGAGAGTCCGGCCTGCTTCAATCTCCGCACCAACTCATCATCACTGTGAGGCCGGGCTTTATCTTCGCTATCGATGATTTCCTGTAACCTGGTTCGAATGTTGTCCCAGGCAACATCTTCCCCATCATCCCCGGTCGTCCCTCCAACAAAGAAGCCTCGTAGCGGAAAAATTCCGCGAGGAGTCTGGATCCATTTATCATCAACTGCGCGACTCACCGTCGTCACATGCACTCCGACCTTGTCTGCAATCTTTTGCATCTTGAGAGGGATAATTGCCTCCAACCCGTCATCAATCACGCGATACTGATGATCGACAATCGCCTGAGCCACTTTAAGCAGAGTCGCCTGGCGTTGCTGAATGGCATCAATCAACCATTGAGCTCCATTCAGCTTCCGCCGCAAGAACTCTTTCTCTTCGAGACTGGCGTCACTGGCTTGAAGCCTGCGGCGATAATAGTCACTGACACACAACTGTGGAATGTCCCGCTCTTCCACGGTCACAACGTACTTCCCATCATCCTGCTGATGAACAAATAAATCCGGAACAACTGCAATTACCGGCTTTTCAACAAAACTGGCGGCAGGCTTGGGGTTAAGATGACGAAGCTCTTCCCAGATCAGCTGGATGTCTTCAATGCTCAGGCCGGTCTGTTTCTGAATCATCGGCAACCGGTTGTGCTCAAGGTCTTCCAGATGATTGGTAATAAGCAAATGCAGTTCACGATAGAACGGGTGATCCTCCGGAAGCTGCAACAACAGACACTCTTCCAGATTCCTGGCTGCAACTCCGACAGGATCCAACTGCTGTAACACGTTCAAGGCCTGTTGAGCCAATGCCAATTGCTGCTCATCCAAATCGTTACGTAACAGGCTTTCCAGTGGGATCGTAAGATACCCCCCTCCTTCCGCATCCAGCGTCGAGGCGATGCGTTCTGCCATTGCAAACAATTCGTCCTCAAGCTCCAGCTCTCTCAGCTGCAACACCAGATGATCATAAAGCGTGATTCCACGTTGCGATATATTTGCCATCGTATCGTGATGACGGTCAGCAAACTCTTGAACACGATTGATACTTGCTCGGGGACGTTCATCGAAATAGTCAGGAATCTCGTGATCCAGGTCATCCAATCGTTCAAAATCATCAGCATTATTCGAATCGGCATCGACAACGAGCTCCTGTTCGTCATCATCGGACTGCCGGGAATCTTCGGCTGCCTGGAGTGCTTCGGCACCTTCCAGCTCATCCTGCGAATGCTCAATTTCCTCTAATACCGGGTTTTCCGTCATTTCCTGGTCAATTCGTTCCTGCAATTCCAGAACCGGCAACTGTAGAATCTCCATGGACTGGATCATTCGGGGAGCCAGTTTCTGGATCTGTTTCTGAGTTGCGAATTGTCCCAGCGAAAAACGCATGAGCTTACCTGATTTGAGTTATCGAACTCTGTTTAATTTGGCCTGACAGGTGACTTGAGGAAGTTTCCCTTACCGACCTTCGCCCGGAATCAATACCTCTGTCTCCCTGCAATGGCATCTGCCAGAATCTCTTTATTTGTAAACTCGAGAATACTGCCTGTCGTAATTCCACGAGCCAGACGAGTAATCGTCACATCGTAATTGCCAAGCAGATTTGAAATATGCAATGCCGTGCCGTCTCCTTCCACTGTAGGATTCGTCGCCATGATGACTTCCGTAATGTCTCCCTGCCGCACACGGTCAATCAACGGGTCAATCGTCAACTGCTCGGGTCCGATCCCTTCAAGTGGGGCAATCCTGCCCAGCAAGACATGATACAACCCGCTAAAGACACCGGCCTGTTCGAGCGACATCAGGTCACGAGGCTGTTCTACCACACACAGAGTAGTCTTATCACGACGTGCATCCTCGCAAATCGTACACAACTCACTTTCCGCCAGATTAAAACAGACGCTGCAATAGCGTACGTTTTCCCGTACGTTACGAACCGCGTCAGCCAACGCCAGAGCCTCCGATTTATTAACTCGCAGCAAGTGATAAGCCAGTCGCTCGGCACTCTTACGACCAATGCCCGGCAGCTTGGAGAGTTGTGCAATGAGTTCCGTTACGGATTCAGATAATTGTGCCACGCTTCTGCCTTCTAATCTGCCTGATCACCGAATTGCTCCAGAGCCTGTTCAAGGCCAGGGATATTCATACCTGCCGTCATTTCCTGAGTAAGACGAGCGTGTACTTCTTTAGTCTTCTCTTTCGCCGCATTCACCGCCGCCCTCACGAGATCCTCCATCAATTCAGCATCCTGTTTTTCAAGCAGAGTCGGATCAATGGAAACCTTAATGACCTCACCCAACCCGTTCATCTCGACACTAACCAGACCAGCTCCGGATTCACCTGTGACGCGTGCAGCTTCGAGCTTTTGATTTACTTCTTCAAGCTTGCCCCCCATCTGTTGAGCCTGCTTCATCATGGATGCGATATTTCCGAGTGACTTGAACATTGCTATCTCACCTGTATTGGCTGTATTAAAATAAGATTCCTGGAATTGCAGGGCCTACGGAGCCCACGCAACAGGCATCCCGCTCGCAACCCGAACGTTGGCCTCTCGTCTCCCGCTCCGAGTTCCTTGACCCAACGTCCCAACGTCCAGACATCCAGACATCATGAGCGTCTACGAGGCTGATCCACCCGAACCACTTCAGCTCCGAAAGTCTCCATAGCCTGTTGCACCATCGGATGCTGCTCAGCTTCCCGCCGTCGCTGACGCGTTGTCTTTACTCCGTGATCCTGTTCTTCCACGCGTGTCGGCGAGGATTGCGGTAGTAACTCAAATGTGATTCGAAATCGATTTCCTGTCGTCCGAAAGAACTCGTCTTCCAGTTTGGCTCGACGCTCAGGTCGTTCGCAGGCGTCTTTTTGAAAAGTATAGTGTGAAGGAAATTTCACGACCAGATGATTGGGCATGGAAATTGCTACAGAGTCGACAAATTGCAACGCACTGGCCGTTAAATCATCCAAACTCTGGCAAACGCGCTGCCACACCGCAAGGACATTCTGGTTGGTCACCGTGATTGCTCCTTCCGGTTGAATTTCCTGACCCGGAGGCTGATCAGCTGCTTCTTGCGCTGTAGAGCTCGCAGGATCTGGCGGACCGATGTGACTGCCAGTCGGAATGTCATGAGCCGAGCCATTGGGCTGCCCCTCTGAACTGCTGAACTCTTCGGTCGCTCGCTCGCCCCCGTCGACTTCAACATTTGCTGGCGCTGTTATTACCTGAGCTAGAGCAGTCGTTTTGGTGCGTGCTTCGACTGCTTCCGGCAAATCATCCCGATTTTCCTGCTCGCCTCTGGACGACAATGAACCGGCATCGGTTGCGGCAGCCCCAGTATTCTGACTGCTCAGGTCACTTTTTTTTTGAGCGGATTCGGAGTTGGGTAACATTCCGCCACCTGGGGTAATCACCAGGTTACTCCTGGCAAAGTCCTTCATTTCAGGGCTCTGCAGAATATTAAGCCATCGCTCGAGTTGGTCGAGTTCTTCCAGGCTGGCAAGTCGAACTATCGCCGTTTCAACTAAAACACGAACTTTGGTAGTAGCCTGAATTCGTCTGAGCATTTCCTGCATTATTTCCAGCGAAGCCAGCAGAGTATGCTTGCCAATCCGATTTGCCAGTTCCTGTACTCGGGAAAACTCGCTGGGCTGAGTGTACTGCATAAGTTGCTGGTCACATCCAACACTTGCTGACAGCAAATCTCTGTAGACCCCCAGAATCTGCTCGCTCAAACGCTCTGGCTCCGCTCCAGTCAGCCAGAACTCACTAAGAATGGCCAACGCTCCGCTCGCGTCCCTGGCAGCCAGCTTTTCAAGCAACTGCAGTACGTTACCGCTATCAGTGGTTCCCAGCAGATGATGCACATCGTCTACCGATATTTCACCAGTGCTAAACGACAGCAATTGCTCCAGTAACGACTGGCTATCTCGCAATGACCCATAGGCGCGACGGGCCAGCATTGCGACCGCAGCGTCGTCTGCCTGCCGCTGTTCCTGAGCGAGAATATATTTCAGACGATCGAAGATCTTCCCTTCTTCCACGGCGGACAAATCAAATCGCTGGCAACGAGATAAAACCGTAATCGGCAGCTTATCAGGATCTGTCGTGCATAACATGAATTTCACATGTTCCGGAGGCTCTTCGAGCGTCTTCAGCAGCGCATTAAAGGCTGCTCCAGACAACATATGTACTTCGTCAATGATGTAGATCTTGTACCGACAGCGAGCCGGGCGAACAATACAGTTCTCGCGCAACGCCCGAATTTCATTGACTCCATTGTTACTGGCTCCATCGATCTCGATCACATCGACATCAGCATCGTCCGAGATATCCCGACAAATATCGCACTGGTTACATGGCGTCATGGTCGGTCCAGACACACAATTCAGAGCTTTCGCAAAGATTCTTGCAGTGGTCGTTTTGCCCGTCCCTCGGGGTCCGGCAAACAGATAGGCATGACCTACACGATTCGTTTCAATCGCATTGGCCAGCGCTTTTCTGACATGCTCCTGACCAACAAGTTCCTCAAAAGATTGTGGGCGGTACCTTCGAGCTACAACGACATACCTGTCGTTTGCCTCTGAGCTGGCGTGATTAGCACCGCGGGGCTCCGAACTGGATTCATCATGATCCATTATAGCGTCACTATCGAACATCCTGGGTTGACCGGATGTAGCCCCATCTGCCGGCTGTCGCACCATGGTACTCGCACAAGAGTACCCCGTTTAGAGCTGCTCCGGTTAAGGCCTGACTCGGTTCACGGCTCCCCTTTGCGAGCACCATGGTACGACAATCTGCCAGACAGATTTGGCTACTCCTCAATTCTCAGCATTATCGCATGAAACATCAAGTGCCTAACCGGCCGGATTCCATCCGAATTCACCCAGTTTTGCACAACACCATATGGTCGGAGGCAGCTGGGCAACCAACCGAGCTGAACCGTCAGACCGTAGGGGCAAATCCAAGACTTCGTCGCAGCAGCGAAAGTTGTCCGGAATGCACTCCTTCATGCCACACAGCCGTTTCAAATACCGACGCATGATCCGGCATAAACTCAGGAGCACCCTCGGGTGTGGAAGCTGTTAATTGCGGTTGTTCCATTTCCTCCAGTGCCTGCAGAAGTTTCTGCCGACGGTCTGCCATGAAAGCAAGCACACGTTCGACCGGTGGATAATCGTCAATATCAGCCGATGGTTGACTTCCTAAACCAAACAACGCAGCATACTCCTGATTGTCTTCACACAAATCTGGTCGCACCAGAGACAACATGAAATTGTCCGTTGTTCCCATATGCCCCACAAACCATAAGGCATGATTTCCACCTTCATGTAATTGATGGATCCAGGCCTGAGGTGTATTAAAATCTTTTAGCAAATTCTCGCTGAATGAACGAGCGGCTTGCAGCTGCTTCAATAATCTTTCTTTTTGCGACATCTCTCTTCTCCCTGCTGTTACTCACCGGTTCAATTTAAGTGGACTCGACCAGGATTCTACTGGCCAGATCAGCTGACAGGGTAAGAATGCGTCCCTGCTCCATCGACAATTTCAATTGATCCGATCCGGCAGCAATGACCTCAGCGGTCGTTCCTATCTCTATTCCATCTTCGGTCAACTGTTTCAAAAAAGAGGATGACTGATCGAGAACGCGAACAACTTTCACCGAAGTTCCCGCCGAAACACCACTGAGTATCGCGCCACTGCGAGGCATGACAGTGCCATCAGCTTTGGGAATCGGATCCCCATGCGGATCAACATCCGGATATCCCAGATAGGCATCTATACGATCAACCAATCGGTCACTCACCGCATGCTCCATATTTTCCGCTTCCTCATGAACTTCATCCCAGGAGAGTTCCAGAGTGCGGACAAGGAAAAGTTCGATCAGACGGTGACGCCTGAGAACACGTAACGCCAAAGCGACTCCTGAGGGAGTAAGCCGCAAGCCTTCATAAGGTTGATACGTTGCCAATTCAGAATCCGACAACGTCTTCATCATGCTGGTAACCGTCCCGGGCAGAACTCCCAAAGCCTGAGCCAACTGCCCTGTTGCGGCCGGCTTATCCTGCTGTCGCGAACAAATGTCGTAAACAGTTTTCACATAATTTTCAATGGTGAGACTGGGCAATCCTGTTCCCTCCCAAGTATTCGTGCGGTCCATATTCGCTGACTGCTCTTCAGCTGACGCCGTTATAAGATACACTTTTTTGAGCTGACCTGCAGATTTGCCAACCGTTTCAATTTGAATCTCACGACAAACCGGTTCAGTCGTTATGATGGTGTAAAGTTTACCTTCAACCTACAGGATATTTGCCGGTGACACTAAACGAGCGAGCTAAATACATTACCGATACGCTGATTGATCTGGCTACCGATCTCAAAATCTCCTCGTCCGTCAGTTCGGATGGAACCCAGCTGATTGACCTGGGCGTCACCACAACCGGTGGACTGGAGGCCGGCCGGCTGCTGGCCGAAACCTGTCTGGCTGGGCTTGCTCACGTATCGTATGGTTCAGCACCTTCTGCTTTCCCTACGGCCACCGCCGTACAGATTGACACTGATCACCCGATCCGGGCCTGCATGGCCAGTCAGTACGCAGGTTGGCAACTCGCAACCGACGATTACTTCGGGATGGGTAGTGGACCAATGCGTGCGGCTGCCGGAAAAGAGAAACTGTTTGCAGAAATCGGTCTGACTGAAAAAGCAAGCCACATTGTTGGCGTAATCGAATCGGGACAAATGCCGACAGCTTCTGTATGCAATTTGATTGCTGATGCTTGCGCGGTAACGCCTGACAAACTGACACTCGCTTACGCTCGCACCGCAAGCCTGGCCGGAACAGTTCAGGTTGTCGCTCGATCGCTGGAAACCGCTTTACACAAAATGCATGAACTTGGATTCGATCTGGCCAGAGTTCAATCAGGTACCGGTGTTGCACCTCTACCGCCGGTGGCTGCGGATGACATGTCCGGTATCGGCCGGACCAATGATGCCATATTGTATGGGGGTGAAGTGACGATCTGGGTAACAGGAGACGACGAAAGTATTGAATTGATGGGAAGCAACATCCCCAGTGGTGCTTCCAAAGACTACGGCAAACCGTTTATTGAGATTTTCAAGCAATACGACCAGGACTTCTACAAAATTGACCCGCACTTGTTCAGTCCAGCAGTGATAAATATTAACAATCTTGAAACCGGCCGCTATTTCCGTTTTGGCCAATTCAATCCCGCAGTACTCGAACGATCATTTGGACTGCATCCATAAATCAAACTCAACATAACGTGCCTACTGCTGGTGTTCCAGAAACGATCTCTGCCATGAAAATTGCTGTCCTCGGAAATCCACATTCCTGGTATTTCAGTGATCTTCAGCGCGCGGCTGCCAGGCTGGACGCAACTGCACTGCATTTCCATAGCCTGCCTTTTTCGACCATCCAGGCAGAAGTCAGGAATGAGGATTTTGCTTGCCTCCGTTCAGCGAATCAGCCCTTTGGGGATTTCGATGCCATCCTGGTGAGAACGATGCCACCCGGTTCGCTGGAGCAGGTCATTTTCAGGATGAATGCACTGCATCTCCATGAACAAGCAGGGGGACTCGTATTAAATTGCGCCAGGTCGATAGAAATCGCCGTAGATAAGTACCTCAGCCTCGGCCTGCTTGCCTCGAATAACCTGCCCGTCCCCGAGACTTTCGTCTGTCAAACTTCGGAAGACGCAATGGCAGCTTTCGAACAACTCGGCAATGACGCGGTGATCAAGCCAGTGTTCGGTGGTGAGGGCCGAGGTATCACTCGAATTTCAGACCCGGCATTGGCAATCCGGGCCTTCCGGATGCTTGAACAACTTGAAGGTGTCATCTATTTGCAGCAGTATATCGACCATGGCGGATCGGATATCCGGGTTTTTGTCCTGGGCGACCAAACGTTCAGCATGTGTCGTAATAATTCTGGAGACTGGCGGACCAATATTTCTCTGGGAGGCCAGGGCACCCCTTATGACGCTCCGGATGAGATTATCCAACTTGCGAAACGGGCCTCCCGAGTTGCTCAGGCAGAAATTGCCGGAGTTGATATTGTTTTTACACCAGAACAGAGGCCTGTCATCCTGGAAGTTAACGCTGTGCCGGGCTGGCGAGGGCTGACCAGAGTCACCGGAAAAGACATCGGCATGCAAGTCGTCCAATTTCTGGAAAACCGAGTCAGACAGCATCAGCATTCCACCGAGCTGCAGGAAGCGAATCATCAAAACTTATGAACGTCGCAGAATTCTTACAACAACAAACAGTAGAACAGCCCGACGCCATTGCGGTGGCTGAGCCGATTCGTAGCCTTCAGCACAATCAGAATCTCCCTCTGGAACAACGGTACCGTTGTCTGACGTTCCAGGAACTTGACGACGACAGCTCCCGCCTGGCAGCCGGCCTGCAGGCAATGGGAGTCCAGCCCGGCACCCGTTTAGCGTTGATGGTCCCTCCTGGCTGCGAGTTTGTATCCTGGGTATTTGCGCTCTTTAAGGCCGGAGTGGTTTCCGTTTTGATTGATCCCGGGATGGGACGCAAAAACATGATTCACTGTTTGCAGCGAGTCAAGACGGAGGGATTTATCGGCATCAGTCTGGTACAAGCTCTGCGGACTGTGCTGCGATTCAAATTTCCTGCCGCCAAACTAAATGTGACTGTTGGTCGTCGCTGGTTTTGGGGAGGCCCCACGGCAAACCAACTGCGGAAGACGCCACTGGATGAATTCGAAGTATTTCAAGCCAACGCCGAAGACCCGGCGGCTATCATTTTCACCACCGGCAGCACAGGGCCTCCCAAAGGCGTCCATTACTGTCATCGTAATTTCTACCATCAGGTACTGGAGCTCAAACAACAGTATCCGGTTCAGCCAGGAGAAAAGGATTTACCCGCTTTTCCATTGTTTGGATTGTTCAATGCAGCGTTGGGAGTCGCCACGATCATTCCAGAGATGGATCCCACCAAACCAGCAAAGGTGAATCCGCAAAATATCATCACTCCCATTCAAGACTGGAACATCACTCAATCGTTCGGCTCTCCAGCTCTCTGGGAAACCGTAGGAAAATATTGCTCGGAGAACGACATACAAATGCCTTCGCTTCGACGAATCCTTTCGGCAGGAGCACCAGTACCACCGCGAGTTCTCCAGCGGATGCGTGATGCCATGGCCAGTGACGGCGAAATGTATACTCCCTACGGTGCGACGGAGGCCTTGCCAGTTGCCAATATCAGCGCTACCGAAGTTCTGGAGGAAACGGCAGCAAAAACGGCGGAGGGTCATGGCACCTGTGTAGGAACCAGGTTTCCGGGCATCGAGTGGAAAGTGATTGAAATCACAGACGGGGAGATCAGCAGGTTGGAGGACACCACAGAAGTTGTCCGCGGTGAAATCGGCGAACTGATTGTCAAGGGTCCAGTTGTCACCTCTCATTATGTAACCCACGAACGGGAAACTCGTCTGCACAAAATCAAGGACGGCAATGACTTCTGGCATCGGATGGGTGATGTCGGTTATCTGGATCCGCAGGAACGATTCTGGTTTTGCGGACGGAAAGCCCACCGGGTCAGGCTTCCCGAAAAAACACTTTACTCCATTCCAACCGAAGCGATCATGAATCAGCACCCCCGCGTCTACCGCAGCGCCGTAGTTCAAGTGGAGAAGCACGGGACCCCCGCAGCCGCGCTGGTTGTCGAGTGCTGGCCTGAGAAACGCCCAGTCTCTGTCAAGGATGAAAGCAGACTGCTTGACGAGTTAAGAATAATGGCTTCGAAAAACGAACTGACCTCGTCAATTACCGACTTTTTGGTTCGAGACGCATTACCTGTTGATATCCGTCACAACTCCAAGATATTTCGGGAAAAAATCGGTGTCTGGGCACAGGAAAAACTTGGGTTGGAAAGCCACGTTCAATAAACGGCGTTGGAATTTGAAGTTGTTTTTCCCGATAATATGAAAAGGTTGTAACCGGGATCAAAATTCGGATTGCTACCTGTCTATTACGGATGGTTACAGGGCTTGCGAGAACGTCATGGCTTCAAAATGGTATTACAGAGTCGGAGATGAAAGACTGGGGCCAGTCGAATCGAAGGCGTTAAAGCTGCTTGCAGAAGTTGGACAGATCACTCCTCATACGCTGGTTCAAAAAGAAGGTGCCAGCAGCTGGGCGGAAGCATCCCGGGTCAAGGGATTATTTACGCCGCAAAAGGAGACAATCGATCAGGCTCCTCCTGTTCTGTCTCAAGACCAGCAACAGCAACCCGAAGTTCCGATGGCAACCGAATATGCCCACAGGGTATCTCCGGCGTCTCAGGTTCCAGTAGCGGATCGAGTCCCCGAGGCTCCTCCCATCGTGGCGCCGGCCGTCGTAACCCATTCGGAACCGGGTGAAAAACGGCAGGACTTTTTGGAACACAAACGACGAAGAAGCAGTGCCATGCCACTGCTGTTTACGATTGTCGGAGTGCTCGTTGTGTCCGGTGCAGGCGTTTTTCTCTATGTCACGTTTGGGAAAAATGCAGAGCAGTCCATCGCCAGCGGCACGATCGTAACAGCAGACAGCTCGTCCTCTGCTCCAGCACCTCCCTCTCCGGAAGATAACATTTCGAAAGAACAGGAAGTCTTTCTTGGTATTCGTTCTTTCAGCGATGCTTCCAATTCCCGTACTCGATTGGCTGATGGAAAAATACAGCTGAAAATTGCTGAAGTCTGGTTCACTCAATCCGAAAAAACGGTGGATGGCGTTGTTCAACCGCCCGAATACACCATGAACGTTTTGCTGGAAATGGAGAATCTGGATGCAACCAATGCGTACACTCTGAATCGGCAATCCGTCGTGTCGTCGGATTCCGATGCGCTCGACCCCTACACGCCTCTGGCACGGAATGGTTCGGACGAAATTGTCTCTCCGCAAGAGCAACTTCAATCGGCAACGATTCCTGCGGGTGGAAAGATCAGTGAAACGCTTTCGTTTGTACTCGCCTCTGACCAGATCAATGATTTCAGACTGGCGCTTCCGCTGGCCTGGTTCCGAAAATCGGGATACACCGGATACTCGATCCCCAATGTCATGGTGGCAGGCAGCCCAGGTTCATCAGCTAATATCGCCCGTTCCAATACTGACCAGCAACCGACAAGTGATTCTGAGTCCACGCCGGCCCCAGACGGTACCGATATTAACCAGGCCGCCACAGTTAAGCCGGCCGCCTCACCAGACACGGAGTCCGTGGAAAAAGAAAAGTCCGGAAACGGCCAGCTCCCACCACCACCTGACTTCGGAATTCCCAATAAACCGGAAGGGGAAAACGGTGATCAGCCAGATGACATCAAGTCCCTCCAGGACAGTATCAAGGCCAGTGTAAAACAGGAGCCCGCCGATCAACCTCAGGAGTCTGATCCTGGCAAACCTGCTGAGCCCGATGACGCTGACGCTCCTAAATTCAAGTAAGGCAACCTGTTGTGAAAGTACTTGTTACCGGTGCCGGAGGTTTTCTGGGCAGCCAAATCGCCCGCCAATTACTCGAGACAGGCCATCAGGTTCGTGGATTTAGTCGAGGACATTACCCAAAACTGGAAGCCTTGGGGATCGAATGGTGTCACGGGGACCTCCGCAATGCCAGCGACGTGCTGGAGGCTTGCCGGGAAGTCGATGCGGTCATCCACACGGCCGCCGTTCCCGGTTTCTGGGGAAGCTGGAAAATGTACTACGGCATTAATACACTAGGCACGCAACACGTATTAGACGCCGTTGGGCAATTTCAAATCCCATATTTGGTGCACACAAGCAGTCCCAGTGTAACTTTTGGGGGAGTCGATCAGTCGGGGATTACCGAAGATGTTCCCTATCCGGATCGCTGGCTATGTCATTATCCTCATAGTAAAGCTCTGGCTGAACAGCTGGTTCTGGCTGCAAATCACCCTGGTCAACTGGCAACCTGTGCATTACGTCCTCACTTGATCTGGGGTGAAGACGACCCCCATTTGATTCCGCGGATCGTCGACCGCGGACGAACTGGAAAACTTCGAATTATTGGTGACGGCAACAATCTGATTGATATGGTGCATGTTCAAAACGCAGCGCATGCTCATCTCTGCGCACTGCAAGCCCTGCAGACTTCGCCTGAATCCCACGGCAAAGCCTACTGGGTTTCCCAGCAGCAACCGGTTAACTGCTGGGACTGGATCAATGAAATATTGGAATGCGCGGGAGTGCCCCCAGTGACGAAACGAGTGAGTTTCAAGACGGCATATCGGGTTGGCCTGGTACTGGAAATCCTGCACCACCTTTTGCGAATTCGGTCAGAGCCACGCATGACAAGATTTCTGGCACTGCAAATGTCCGCGGACCACTATTTTGACAACACGCGGGCCCAATCCTTGCTGCAATACCGGCCAATTCTCTCCACTCAGGATGCGATGGCTCGGCTCAAAGCATCTTGGCGTTCATAAGCGGCGTGAAACGATTGGTCGTGGCAACGCCTGCTTGCAAAACCACCCCGGTACCTATAGCTTTAATTGTCTACCCTTCAGAGTATATCTCACCGAAAGATCCAGCTTCGCGACTATGGCCCTTACGCATCACCAATACACCCCTCCTGCCTTACCCCGAATTGTATTGACGGGAATTGGACTAACGTCTCCCAACGGGAACGACCTGGCTAGTCATCGTGCAAGCCTGCTGGAAGGCAAAAGTGGTGTGCAAGATTATGAAATCCGGTACGTCGGCAAAACGCTGGCGGGAATCTGTGATTACGATGCGTTGAGGTACCAGAATCGGCGGGAAGTGAGAAGGGGGACACGCGCCGGCAGCATTGCGATTTACAGCTGTAATGAAGCTGTGGCAAATAGCGGCATTGACTGGGAGAATCTGGATAAGTCGCGTGTCGGAATTTACCTGGGTGTCACCGAACACGGAAACGTGGAAACCGAAAACGAAGTGTATGAACTCAGCCAGTTCGATTACGACATAAGTGTCTGGAACCATTTCCATAATCCTCGAACCGTTGCCAACAATCCTGCTGGAGAAGCAGCGCTAAACATGGGAATCACAGGACCTCACTATACGCTTGGCGCCGCCTGTGCCGCTGGTAACAACGGATTGATTCAGGGTGCTCAAATGTTGCAATTGGGCCAGTGCGACTTTGCTCTGGCCGGTGGCGTGTCAGAATCCATTCATACGTTTGGAATTTTCGCAAGTTTCAAAAGTCAGGGAGCTCTTGCCGAACACTCTGACCCGACCAAAGCCTCCCGTCCGTTTGATGTTGATAGAAATGGAATCGTCGTATCCGAAGGTGGATGTGTTTACACACTGGAACGACTGGAGGACGCGCTGGCACGAGGAGCTCATATCTACGGGGAAATCCTTGGCCACAGTATCAACACCGATGCCACCGACTTTGTACTCCCAAATCCTGAGCGACAATCCCAGTGCATTCAACTCGCACTTCAAAGGGCCGGAATTACGCCACAGGATGTTGATATCCTCAGTACACACGCCACTGGCACAATCAGTGGCGATATTCAGGAAGTCAGCGCGCTCAGGAAGGTATTCGACGAAAGCTGCAAGGTGAGTATCAACAACACCAAAAGCTTCATTGGACACTGCATGGGCGCCGCCGGAGCATTGGAATTGGCCGGCAACCTCCCTTCTTTTGTCGACAATGTCTGCCACCCGACAATCAATGTTGATCAGCTGGACGATGAATGTGCTATTGAAGGTCTGATTCTTAATGAAGCAAAACCACTCGACGATGTGCGCTATATCGTAAACAATTCCTTTGGCATGCTGGGGATCAACTCAACTGTCGTGATTGGCAAATTCTCCACATAAACCAGCAGCGAAAAGGATTAGACTCCGCTGCATAGAGATTCTGAAGCTCTGTCCTGCAAATCAGACCGTTCTGAACCTGCTTTTTCTGTTTTTGCAACCTCGTTGGCCGTCGATAAAGACGAGTCGCGGGGAGATTCCACGAATTGTACCTCTTTGTTTTATTTCCAAAACACTGTAAATTTATGGTTTCCCCACAGGACATCCTTATGTTCTGTTACCGATGTTTTAGTGAGAGCTTGGAGCTAGACAGGAATGACACCTGCAGAAATACGTGCTGCCGTTATCGATATTTTGGAAACCATTGCCCCAGACGAAGATCTTTCCAATCTGGACGATGCCAAAGAATTTCGTGACCAAATGGAACTCGACAGCATGGACTTCCTTGATATTGTCATGGAACTTCGCAAGCGTTACCGAGTGCAGGTTCCGGAGGAAGATTACGAGAATCTGGTCAGCATGGCATCCACGGTCAGCTACCTTGAACCTAAAATGGCGGAAACTCCGGCAGAATAGCAGTGTACAATTCCATCATCATTGGCGCAGGCATGTCCGGATTAGCGGCGGGCATTCGAGCTGCATACTACGATCAAAAAGTATGTGTGCTGGAACGCCATTACACCATTGGTGGACTCAATTCCTTCTATCGACTCCGCGGTCGCAACTACGATGTAGGGCTGCATGCGGTCACTAACTTTACGCCACCGGGCACCAGAAAAGGGCCCTTCGCTCGGTTGCTTCGACAGCTGAGGATGAAATGGGACGACTTTGGCCTCTCGCCCCAGTTAATGTCCTCCATATCATTTCCGGGCACAGAACTCCTGTTTGACAACAACATCGACCTGCTACGCAGTGAAGTGGCTCGGGAATTTCCAGCCCAGATCGATAATTTCGACAGGCTGATCGACTCACTTGTCGACTATGACGATCTGGAACAGAAGCACTTTGAGGTCTCGACCCGGGAACGCCTCGAACAACTTATTCCCGATCCACTGCTGATTGAAATGATCCTCTGTCCCATCATGTGGTATGGAAATCCGCGTGAACGAGATATGGACTGGGGGCAGTTCTGTATTATGTTCCGGAGTCTGTTCCTGGAAGGATTCGCGCGTCCGTTTGATGGTGTCCGTCTGATATTGAAGAAACTGGTTCGAAAATTCCGTGACCTGGGAGGAGAACTGAAATTACGTACGGGTGTGAGCAAGATCAAAGTGCAGAACGGTCGGGCGATCGGTGTGGTGCTGGATTCCGGCGAAGAACTTGGTGGCGAGAACATTCTCAGTTCTGCAGGGGCCATTGAAACGTTCAAACTTTGTGAATCCAATGACGATGTGCATGCTCATACAACCGGACAGCTCTCGTTTGTGGAAGCCATCTCTACACTGGATAAGTTCCCTCGGGAATTTGGCCACGACAAAACGATCGTCTTCTTTAATGACTCGGAAAAATTCCACTGGGAGCGACCCACGGAAGATTTTTGTGATGTGAGAACCGGCGTAGTCTGTACTCCGAATAATTACTGTTACGACGAGAAAGACGGTGACCTTCCAGACGGTATCATGCGCGTCACCGCGTTAGCGGATTATGAGCGTTGGCGGAATGTCGACGAACAGCAGTACCAGAGTGAAAAACAAAAGTGGTTTGACCGGGTGCAGGCTTCCGCCACCAGATTTGTGCCGGATTACCGTCAGCATGTCATCGATAACGATATGTTCACGCCACATACCATTCACCGCTTTACCTGGCATGAAAACGGAGCCGTATACGGTGCCACTCGGAAATGGCTGGACGGTACCACTTCGATCAAAAACCTCTTTCTTTGCGGAACAGATCAGGGATTTGTAGGCATCATTGGATCGATTGTGAGTGGTATTTCAATGGCTAATCAACACCTGCTCGCCCGCTCCTGAAAACCGCTTCTGGAGACTGTCGTATTTCCCGCAGAACTGCTCTGCAAGAGGGTAACAGTCTTCCCGTTTCCAAGCTAAAATACCTCTTTAATGCGACGCGCATCGATAGTCTGTCTGCGTTCGCCCTCCGTCCTCAACCACCAGCTCAGCATGCCTCGCGATTTCCTCAAAGACGCAAAAGACAAGTACGACGTGATTGTCATCGGCAGCGGCCTGGCTGGTTTGACCTCCGCCAATATTCTCGGGCGTGCCGGTTACGATGTGTTACTTATCGAACAGCACTATAAGCTGGGCGGAATGGCAACCTGGTTCAAACGCCCCAAAGGTCATATCTTCGACATTTCGCTGCACGGATTTCCTTACGGGATGTATAAGAGCTGTCGTCGGTACTGGAATCAGGAGATTGCCGACCGCATTGTGCCGCTCCGCGGAGTGCTGTTTGACAACCCCCAATTCACTCTCAAAACAACATACGACCGTGAGAGTTTCACGGAACTACTGCAGTCAAAATTCGGAGTCTCCCAGGCCACCGTTCAGCAGTTCTTTGACACAGCCCGCGGAATGAACTTCTATGACGATCAGCAACGAACTACGAAAGAACTGATTGAAGAGTTCTTTCCTGGTCGCAATGACATCACACGTCTGCTGATGGAACCAATCACCTACGCCAACGGCTCGACCCTGGAAGACCCTGCGATTACCTATGGTATTGTCTTCAGCAATTTCATGTCCAAAGGGGTTTACACCTTTCAGGGTGGAACCGACTTGATGATCGGGCTGATGAAAGACGAACTCGAACGCAACGGGGTCGACGTCCGCATCAACTGTTCGGCGGACAGGATCAACACGGAAAATGGCAAAGTGAAAAGTGTTACGGTCAATGGTCGTGACATCACCTGCCGCAGTGTTGTTTCCAATGCCAATTTACTCACCACCATCTTCAAAATGGTGGGTGAGGAACAATTTGATAAAGACTACGTTGATGATGCCAAAGCTGTCCGTGTAAATAATTCAAGCACCCAGGTGTACATGGCCCTGGGACCGGATGACTACCTTGATCGGGACACTGGTGACCTGTTGTTCACTTCGACGGCCGAAAGCTTTGAAACGGATCTTTTGCTCAGCCGTGATATCACCAGTCGCACGTTTTCCCTTTATTATCCGGACACTCGTCCCCACGATGAACGCAAGCGGCATTTAATTGTCTCCAGCACCAACGCTCGCTGGGAAGACTGGGCGAATCTGGATGATGAAGCGTACGAAGCGAGCAAACAGGATCTCATCGAAGACACGCTGGATGCATTAGAGAAGTATGTACCTAATGCACGTGAACGAGTGGTTTATTCCGAGGCCGCAACTCCCCGAACCTTTCAACACTACACGCAGCATGTACAAGGAGCCAGTTTCGGTACCAAATTCGAAGGACTTGCGGTAAGTCGGGGACTACCAACACAAATCTCGGGACTCTATCACGCCGGAAGTGTGGGGATTATTATGTCCGGCTGGCTCGGCGCGATAAACTATGGAGTGATTGTCTCGAACGAAGTGGACCAGCTGTTAATGCCGTAATGCTTTTGGCAATACCCCATGTGCAGGCTGGCCCTTCCCGGATGACACCATGCGATTAATAGAAAGCTCTTTATGTCAATCGAACAGATCAAGTCTTTGATCCCCCATCGAGCTCCGATGCTATTGCTCGATGAAATCGAATCGCTCGACAGTGACAGCATCGTTTGCAGGAAAACTTTTCATGCTGAGGAATTCTTCTTCCAGGGTCATTATCCCAGCCAACCGATTGTCCCAGGAGTCATTCTGTGTGAAGCTGCCATGCAGGCAGGAGCATGCTTGCTGTCCACCAAAATCGCCGCTGACATGACTGACCAGGCCACCGGCAAAGTCCCTGTAGCGACCCGTTTGAACAACGTCAAATTCAAGCAAATGGTAAAACCGGGTGACACCATCGAATTACACATTCGTTTGACCGAACAGGTCAGCTCAGCCTTTTTCCTCAACGCCAAAGTCACGGTCAATGGCAAGCTCGCTACCCGCTTTGACTTTGCCTGCACCCTGGCTGACGCCGAGTAGATCGAAGGGACAATCAACATGAGCTTCCTGCAACTCGAAGACAAAACAATCGTCATTTTCGGTGTGGCGAACCGCAAGAGCGTCGCCTACCACATCGGCAAAACCGTCACCGACGCCGGGGCAAAGCCTGTTTATGTCGTGAGGAGTCAGCAACGAAAAGACGAACTCCAACGACTGCTGGGCGAATTCCCAATTTATGTTTGTGATGTGGAATACCCTGATCAACTCGATGCTCTACGTGATCAACTGCAGCAAGAACACCCTCAGCTGCACGGCATCGTCCACTCGATTGCTTTTGCCGATTACGAAGAAGGTCCTAAACCATTCCACGAAACAAGCAAAAAACAATTTCTACGAGCTGTCGATATAAGCTGCTTTTCGCTGATTTCCATCGCCAATGCACTCAAGGATCTACTCGTGGAGGATGCATCGGTGATCACCATTTCCATCTCGACAACAACCATGGCGAGTGAGAACTACGGATTTATGGCGCCTGTCAAAGCTGCACTGGATTCATCTCTCGCCTTCCTTACCAAGTCCTTTAGCAAATTTTCGAAGGTCAGATTTAATGCAGTGGGTCCCAGTCTGTTGAAAACCAGTGCTTCAGCGGGAATTCCGGGGTATGTTGATTCCTATCTGTTCGCAGAAAAAGTAATTCCTCGAGGGGAAGCGTTGCAAACGCAGGAAGCTGCCAATGTTGCCGCCTTTTTGCTAAGCCCTCGCTCGTCAGGCATTTGTGCCCAAACCGTAGTGGTGGATGCGGGCATGCGAATTAATTACTTCGACAACGCTATTATCAAAAACACTCTTAGTGAAGAATAACCAGCGATGAGCCGCCCCAATATACTCTGGTACTGCACCGACCAGCAACGATTTGACACGATTAAAGCTTTGGGAAATCCTCACGTCGATACGCCGAATATCGATAAGCTTGTGGAGTCTGGTGTCGCTTTCACGCACACGTACTGCCAGTCCCCCATCTGTACACCTAGTCGATCAAGTTTCCTCACGGGACTCTACCCGGCGCGTCTGCATAACACTCGGAACGGCAACGATACGTTTCCCGATTTTCCACCGTTGATTACGAAAATCATTGCCGACTCGGGATACAGGTGTGGAAACATTGGCAAGTTTCACTTGACCAGTTCGGGACACCGCACGGAACCAAGACTCGACGACGGCATGACCTACTGGCAATTCAGTCACGCTCCCAGGGATGATTGGGAAGAAGGCCATCACTATGCCGATTGGGTACGAGCTCGGGGTGGTGATCTTGACCCGATGCGTAACAGTCAGGAACGAGTTCCTCCTGAATATCACCAAACGACCTGGGCCACTGAGTGTGCTTTGGAATTCATTGATGTGGAAAGTCCGGACCCCTGGCTGTTGTGTGTGAATATTTATGATCCCCACCCTCCGTTCATTCCTCCGAAAGTTTATGCCGACATGTTTGACCCGGAAGAGATGCCGGGCCCTTATTTTCGGGAAGAGGATCTGGCAGCGCAAAAGAAGCTGGCAGCTATCGATTTTCAGGGCGAACCACTTCCACCTGAAGGGCACGATGCCAAACGAATGCAGGCCTATTACTACGCCATGATCAAGCAAATCGATGATCAATTCCAACGAATCGTCGATCACCTTGAAGCAACCGGGCAATTGGAAAACACGGTTATCATCTTCACCAGTGACCATGGAGAATCACTGGGAGACCATGGTCTACTGCAAAAGGGGTGTCGGTTTTACGAAGGGCTTGTCCGTATCCCACTGATTTTTTCCTGGCCAGGAAAATTTCTTGAGAATGTCCAACGTGATGCTCTGGTGGAATTGCTGGATCTGACTGCCACACTTGTTGAACTGGCAGGACTCGAACAACCGGAATACATGCAGGGGAAATCGCTGATGCCACTGCTCACCGACCAGTCCGCTGTCGACGAACACCGCGAGTTTGTGCGCTGTGAATACTTCGATGCTCTGGACCCATTCTTCACGGACGGGAGCGGTGCCTTTGCCACCATGTACCGTAACAGAAAATATAAACTTTCGGTGTATCACGGACATGACCTCGGTGAACTCTATAATTTGGAGGAAGATCCGTGGGAATTTGATAACCTCTGGGACAATCCCGATTATGCTGAAGTGAAAGCAGAGCTTATCTTTAAAAGTTTTGATGCCCACGTCATGCTCACCACCGATGTTGGCTCGAAACGCGTTGCTCCGATGTAGAGCGTGATTTCCTGAAAAAAAGAGACGACACCATGCAGGAAAAACTCGGTCCTTACCTGATTAAAGAACAGATCGGACGGGGAGGAATGGGCAATGTCTATTCCGCCCATCACGAAGAGACGGAGGAACTGGTCGCCGTCAAAGTGCTTTCCAGTGCCTTTGCCAGTGACCAGAGTTTTCGGGATCGCTTTCAGCAGGAAATTGAAACCCTGCAACAATTGCAGCACAAGGGTATCGTGCAAATCATTGGGTTTGGGCAAGAGGACGGTACTCTCTTCTATGCCATGGAACTTGTTCAAGGCCGGACACTCTTTGAAGTCCTCAAGGAAAATGGGCCTCTGTCCTGGCGTGAAGTCACTCGCATTACGATTGAAATCTGCTATGCCTTGAAGCACGCTCATGATCGAGGAGTCATTCACCGGGACCTGAAACCGTCCAACCTGTTCATGTCCGACGAGGATGAAGTCAAACTGGTTGACTTCGGTATTGCCAAACTCTTTGGTGCATCCCAGCTTACCGCTGATCATGCCGTGGTTGGAACGGCTGATTATATGGCCCCTGAACAGGCTGAGGGCGCCCGGCCCACGACAAAAAGTGATCTCTATTCACTCGGCTCTGTCATGTATGCCTTACTGACAGGCAAACCTCCCTTCGCTTCACCTGCGATCGGTCAGGTCATCCATAAATTGAAATTTGACCAGCCTCGCCCCATTACAGAGATTATTGCCGATGTTCCGCTGGAACTGGATTACATTGTTCGGATGCTGCTAAGCAAACAGCCAGACGATCGGATCCCTACACCGTTGGCTGTCGCTCACCGATTGCAGGCAATGCAGCATGCGTTGGAATCCAACATGCCTGCCAAAACGGAGCAGCCTACGCGGGAAATCCCTGATCAGGACGCTGTCCCTGATGGCGCCACCATGGAATACGTGCCGACAGGTCACCACAATCCTGTCACATCCGGACGCACGATCGAAGGCGAGTACAGATCGGAAGTTCCATCTGGTGGAGATCAAAACGCCCCAACCGTTTCAGATCCGCAGTACCAAACGTCCGCGGAGGAGCAGCCCGAGCCAGACCCAACGCACTACACCACTGTTCCTGAAGACCGTTTTCATTCGGACGGCGAGTCATCATCTGGAGTTATCGCCAGTCTCATTGTGCTCGTTGCCCTCCTCGCAGGGGCTGGAGGATTATTAGCATTTACGAAATGGTACAACCGGCCTCCTTCCTTCGAAGAATTAAAAGAAGTAATCGATGACGCTGCCTCAAATCCTGGTAAGGCAAAAATAGCAATGGAGCATATTACCAAGCGATTCAAGCAGCACCCTGAATACGAGCAGGTCAAAGATGATTATGGCTCAGTCAATGCCAGCGAATTACTTGACGTAATCGGGGACACTCGCTTTACCCTGGGTTCAGACTGGGAACGGGCAAGTAAGAAATGGGAACAGGTAAGCGAACAAATGGAAGCGTTTACCGAACTTTTTTCGGAACACGCAGAATTCCCGCAGGTCAAAAATCGTTATGACTCGCTCAAAATAGCACGCGACGAACAACTGTTTTTGAAGTCGCATGAAGGTGAGCTGAAGGAAATCCCAGTCGTCAAAATAACCCTACTGCAAATCCTGGAGTCTGAAGGGCTGTCACCAGACGAAACAGTTACACTGCTCAGACATTTTGTCACGCTGTACGAAAGTCGAGAAGGCGATGAAGTTGCCGAGGCATGCCTCGACTTTGCTCGCAGAAAAATCGATCAACTTAGACTCCAGCAGGAGGAAACTTTGCTGGCGCAAAAGGAAGTTACGACGAAAACCGAAACTGAAATCCAGGAAATTCTTGACTTCTGCCGGGAGGCCACCGGAGAGGACGTAAAAACGGCGATTAAACTTCTGGAGGCCGTGCGTGCCATTCACCAACACAATGCAAATCTATCGGACGTATTGGAAGAGGTGAGAATTCTCAGTGAAGAATTATCCACGAAGTCGAAGTAGCGTTTTGAATCTGCACCTCAGTGAAAATCTCTGGATTTAGGCCGGAACGTCCCCAGGCAGGACGACAAATCTTCCAGGCGATGAACCACAACATGCTGCACACGGTTGCGATTCTCCAATATCCCGTGCACCAGCCACGCATTGCTCCGTCGGGCAATCCGATAGTACCTTTCCCATACATGCTGACGTAAAACAAGATTCATTGTGCCGGTTTCGTCTTCAAGTGTCACAAAGGTAATACCTTTGGCTGTTGAGGGACGTTGCCGCAATAGTACTAAACCAGCCACTTTGACATACTGATTGTCTGAGCAGCTTTCCAACTGGTCCGCTCGTAAAACCCGCTGTTGCTGCAGTTCTTCTCGCCAAAACATCAGAGGCTGGCCTTTCAGTGAAATACCGGTGGTACGATAATCCATTTCCACCTCGCCAGCAGCATCCATTTCCGGCAAAGCTGGCTGCTGATCGTCCGCTGCGGCAATCAAATCAAACAACGGTTGTTCGACGTCTTTGTGTTCCTGTGCAAGCGTTTCCCACAGGGCAGCCCGACGATCCCGTTCGAAACTGCGAAACGCATCCGCCCCAGCCAGCCGCATCATGACTCGCCTGCTGACTGCTGACCGCCGTCGCAATTGTTCCACCGAGTGGAAACGGCCTTGACGATGACGACATTCCAGTAGAGGTTCCACCATTTCATACGAAAGTCCACGCACCACACACATACCAAGTCGCAATGCCGGAAGCTGGCCGTTTTCATACTCCAGCGAGCAATCCCAGTCGCTGTAGTTAACATCTACCGGCCGGACTTTCACACCATGCCTCTGAGCATCCTTGACCAGATCACTCACCGAGTAAAATCCCATTGGTTGGCTGTTAATGACACAGGCAGCAAACGTGGCGGGATGATGACATTTCAACCAGGCCGACACATACACCAACAATGCAAAACTGGCTGCATGGGATTCCGGAAAACCATATTCACCAAAACCACGTATCTGACTGAATACCTGGTCTGCAAATTCTCTGGTGAAGCCTTTCGCAAGCATTCCTTCAGTTAACTTACGGTTGAATTTTTCAATCACCCCCGGACGCCTCCAGGCTCCCATTGCCCGTCGCAGCTGATCTGCTTCTCCGGGAGTGAATCCGGCGGCCACCACGGCTAAACGCATTGCCTGTTCCTGAAACAACGGGACTCCCAACGTGCGATCAAGCACCTCTCGAATTTCTTCACTCGGATAAGATACTTCTTCCAGACCCACTCGCCGTTTCAGGTAAGGGTGCACCATGTCACCCTGAATAGGACCGGGACGAACGATCGCCACCTCGATCACCAAATCGTAGAAACAACGAGGCCTCAGGCGAGGAAGCATACTCATCTGAGCACGACTCTCAATCTGAAACACGCCCACGGTGTCTGCTTCGCAAATCATGTCATAGACCGACTGGTCTTCCTGAGGGATCGTAGCCAGGGAGAGTGTTTTCCCTTCGTACCGTTCGAGCATTTCAAAGCATTTACGAATGGCGCTTAACATCCCCAGCGACAAGCAGTCGACTTTCAAGATTCCGAGTTCATCGAGGTCATCTTTGTTCCATTGAATCACTGTCCGGCCATCCATGGTGGCATTTTCTATCGGAACCAACTCACTCAGCAATCCTCGCGTCATCACCATCCCACCAACGTGCTGGGACAAATGACGAGGGAACCCTATCAGTTCCTGCACCAATTCCCGAAACCGTTGCCCCACAGTGGCATCCGGGTCGAGTCCCACTTCGCGAATCCGGACGTCGAAGTTACCATCGCGAGTTCTACCATCAAGATTCTTGGCAATCTCATCGACCATCTCCGAGTCCAGGCCCAGCGCCTTACCTACTTCCCGCACGGCCGAACGCATACGGTAACAGGTCACCACCCCTGTCATCCCTGCCCGATCTCTTCCGTATTTGTCGTAGAGATACTGCAGCACTTCTTCGCGCCGCTCATGTTCAAAATCGATATCAATATCCGGGGCCTCATCACGTTCGCTGCTTACAAACCGCTCGAACAGCAATTCGGTAGTATCAGGATCAACCGACGTTACTCCCAAACAGTAACAAACAACTGAATTCGCAGCCGACCCGCGTCCCTGACACAGAATTCCCTGGCTCCGCGCAAAACGGACCAGATCCCAGACCGTCAAAAAGTAGGCCTCGTACTTCAGTTTTTCGATAAGCCCCAACTCGTGCTTCAGTAAACCAATCACTTTGGAAGGCAAGCCGTTCGGGTACCTTTGATGAGCTCCCTGCCATGCCAGCTGGACAAGATATTGCAGAGGAGTCGTGTCATCCGGAGCAGGTTCCTCTGGATACTCGTATCTCAATTCATCCAGAGAAAAACGGCAACGCTCTGCAACTTCCATCGTTCTGGCGATAGCCTGCGGAATTTCAGCAAACAAATCGGCAAGTTCTCCCAGGGGACGCAGAAACCTCTGCGCATTGGGGAATTGCCAGTCGCCAATCTGATCCACATGACAGCCATGTGCAATGGCTGTCAGAGTATCCTGCAATCTCACCCGGGAAGGATCGTGATAATAGACATCCCCAGCGGCCAGCAAGGGCACATCAGCTTGTTCACTCAACTGTCTGAGTGCTGACAATCTCTTTTGATCAGCCACACCACGATGTAATTCCACCAACAGGTAACAGTCCTCCAGAAAGACATCGCGGTAATCGAGCAACTGCTGGGCTGTGATCAATTCAGCCTCTTCGTGCAGACGCAGGTGGTCCGAAGAAATATTTTCTGAATGCGCATTCCAGTCTGGGATCACACCGACAATCCAGTTCCTCCCAAACTTCTTCAGGTCGTCGAAGTAAAGGAGACATTCCCCCTTACTGGCTCGCCGGCGGCCAAGTGTGAGAAGCTGGCAGAGTTGCCCGTAGGCTTTGCGATCCGGCATCCAGACAACACAGGCAGGAGCGTCTACAAAAGTAAGCTCTGCCGCTACGATGTATTGCAGTTGTACATCTTTGGCTGCTCCATGAGCACGGACAATTCCGGCAAGTGTATTACGATCGGTAATGGCAATGGCCTGATACCCTAACCGCTTCGCTCGCTCGACTAACTCGACTGCGTGAGATGCTCCCTGCAGGAACGAAAAGTTGGATTTACAGTGTAGTTCTGCATACTGCATCGTTGGCTCAAAAGTTCCCCTGCAAAAACCAGCGATTTCCCGGCAAAGTTCGATAGATCCAGAACCGGGACCCTGATTCCAACTCGACCCGGTAGTAATCTCGACGTACCGCCCTACCTCGCCACCACCCACTCTCAATCCGCTCTGGCCCCCAGACACGGGTCACCTGATGCCAATGCCCTTTGTGTAGCATCCGTCGTGGTTCTGTAAAGCGAGCATCCGTTTGACACTGTACCTGCAAAGGGTCTTTCCAATACCAAACCGGGAGACTATCTGCTGGCTTTGGCTGCTTCAACAACCATCCCTCAGAAGAATTACCCGACAGCCGATTACTCGTGGATTTCCCGGCACGAGCAATAACACGAGGTCGGGAATGGTCAACAGATTCAAGTATTCGCCTGCACCAACGTTGGACATTCAAGTTAGCCATCGGCTCCAGCTGAAACCCGTATTCCGGCAGCGCATCCGGACAGAGTGTTGCTCGCAGCACCCGCTGCTTTCCTAATCGACTCGAAAGTCTATCGATCAGACGAACAAGTTTCTCTGGTGGAATACCATCAAGCGAATTTACCGATTGGCAACGAAAACCTTTCTGGATTGTTTGCTGAGTATCAAACAGAGACAACTGTTTTTGCTGCATCGTCACAATCTGAGTGAATTCCACCTGGAAACTATAAACTTCATCAACACGGCCGAGCTGATCCCATTGCAGGCGAAACAGCCCTGACAGATGTTTGAGATCTGTTGTGGGGCGATAGAGTCCCAGAGTAAGTGTTTCAATATCCTGACGAGTGTCCCCCAAATCTTTGTAAACCCGCTGACCATAGCGTGATAATTCAACAGTACATACAACCTGCAGTACTCCTTGTGATTTTTTTTCCAGCCGCTTAAGCAGTACCGCCGTCAACTGCTCAAACAATTCCCCCATAACCTGTGGACCACCAATCCGTCCCGGCAACAGTTGTCTGGCAACGTATTGCTGCTCGGGATACAGAATTCGCAACGGCTCTTCAACCTCACCGAGCAACTGGTCGCATCGATGAGCAACCAGCGTTCCCAATCGTTGTGCAATAGCGCTGCGAGGCAAATCAAACAACTGATGCAATCGATGCACTCCCAGTCGATAGAGCAGATCCAGTATTGCGTCAGAAAGTCTGAGGCAGCCAACCGGCAGCTGCCTCAGAACTTCCCGAACGGACGCTCTGTCCGAAGGAAACAGTCGCATTCCTTCGGACAGAGTCAGGCAGGCTGCCCAACTGGCACCTACGGTCCCAGCGACAGCAACACGCACAACCAGCCCTTGCCTGAAATCTTGTTGAATATCCTGTCTGACACCCTGGTCAGATTTTTTCTCAGGTCTCTGTCCAAGTTCCTGTCCAAGTTCCTGTCCAAGTTCCACTCGGCGATAATTCTCCTGCAGTTCCTTCCGGACTTCGTCAAGTATTCGCCGAGCCAGATTTTCTTCGGAGCCAAAAAGGGGGGAAACATTGGTGATATCCAGCCAGATCGCCTCGGTTTTCCAGGCATCCAACCGAGCATCCGGAGGGTGAGCATAGCTTTTTCGCTGATGCTTTCCCGCCTGTTTACGCAACTTTGCCTGTAGCTCCCGCTTCCACTCTACTTTCTCCGCCACTCCAACCAACGGCGAAAACCGGTTTGCCCAGCGAGCAAGGCGATGCAAGGCATCCTGCTCCTGCCACGCCTGCCGCTGAACAAGTTCACCGCCGGTGCTAACCTCCCTGTCTGATTCCTTCACTCCACTTCCTGTATATTGCTCATCCCTGATGAGCTTCCCTGCCCGACCTGTGTCTATCCACACACAGGCAATTCTTCTCCTGTTTTGCATAGCGTTTCAACTCTCTACGAACTTTAACCCGAGCGGCACGACAATTCGAACTCGATCTCTCCGACTACCCAGCAACTAATGACTAGCAGCGACCAGCAAGGCTTACTCCGTTTGCTGATACACTGTTTGCTCACTGCGCCCCGCTTTCCATTCATGGTTTCGTAATTGCCCTGTTCCACTTGTCTCTGCAACCTCCCTTAAATCAACTTCACATCCGAATCCCTCCATCGCTTGTCCAGCCATCCCTTGTCCAACCATCGCTGAAACAGCTCGTTTTCGTTCAACTCGGAAACGCCAATCACTCGTATTCTTCAGACTGTCTGTTTTGGCCGGCAAAGCAGAAATCTGTAGTCGTACATGAGCCCAGGTTGGCGTTTTCCCAAACTTCTTTTCTCTCACCACAACTCCTAATGCCCGTCCCGACTCCGCGGCCAACTGCAAACGCCTGAATTCCCGGCCACTCACTTCCGGCAAAGAACTCCATACCGCTCCTACAGCAGGACAACGCAGCACCTGATCCAAAGCCCAGTACAAATCCTGTTTATTTTCAGGCCTGATAATCATTAACCGGTCCAGTGCAATCCCTAGTGCAGCGGCGGCCGGTGGATAAAACCGCCGGTCATTATCAAAAACAATGAATACACCTCCTTGCCTCCCCTCCATCGAACAGGGCACTCCGCCAACCTGTCTGTCAACTCGCCCCCATTTCCCTACAAACATCTGCCAGGCAAACCATAGTCCCAATAACGCCACTCCTCCTCCCTGTAACGTCCCCAAACATTCCAGTAACATTCCCGGCCTGAGACCACCTTCGGGAAAAATAGCATCCAACTGGGGCCAACCCGTCGAAACCACTCCGGATCCACAACTACCAAATACTTCCCGGTCACCAGAAAACTCCAAACCATCCTCTGAATCCGCCGCAACCGAAACGGAAAGATGGCTCCGAGCCAATAGATCATGGACCTGACGAATCATGATGTTCGAATCCGCAGCTGAATCAACCATCTCTGTTATCTCAATCACTTTCTGTTGTTTCGATGCATCCAGACACTCTGTAGTGGCCAATAGATAGTGTACATATGTATACTTATCTGTCAATAGTTCGGCTGTTTTTTTTCTGAGCTTCAATAAAAACAGTTCCATCAGGTCGAATTAATTCAACCGCTGGCCATATTCGACCCAAACAATGCCCGATAAAATGAGGGATTACTCAAAATTCACCACAAAAGCACATTCCATGGTTCGCACTCGTTTTGCCCCCAGTCCAACCGGCTACCTGCACATTGGCGGTGTTCGCACCGCTCTGTTTAACTGGCTCTTTGCCCGCAAACATGGAGGTCAGTTCATTCTGCGCATCGACGACACGGACCAGAATCGAAATGTCGAAGAAGCTCTGCAACCAATCCTCGATGGCTTCCGCTGGCTGGGGATCAACTGGGACGAAGGCCCTGAAGTCGACGGGCCCCACGCTCCCTACTTCCAATCACAACGGACCGACAAGTATCAGGCCGCCGTTGAAAGAATGCTGGCAGGCGGTACCGCTTACAGAGACTACAGCCGGCCCGAAGAGATACAGGCCGAACGCGAAGCCGCGCAGGCCGAAAAACGAACCTTTGTCTACAGTCGCAATTGGATGGCTGAAACCGACGAACAGGCTTCTGCTTTCGAAGCCGAAGGACGGACCGCTGTCATCCGTTTGAAAATGCCGCGAGAAGGAGTCTGCCTCATCCCGGATTTGATCCGAGGTAACGTCGAATTCGAATGGGCTCATGAACAGGACATGGTCATTCAAAAAGCGGATGGAACATGCCTCTACCATCTTGCCAGTGTTGTCGATGACGCAGAACTGGAAATCACTCATGTCATCCGCGCCGAAGAACACCTCTCCAACACACCGCGTCAAATCTTCATCGCACAAAGCCTCGGTTACGACCTGCCACAATACGCCCACTTACCCTACGTAGCCGAACCCGGCAGCAGAAACAAACTCAGCAAACGCAAACTCTCCAAGTACCTGAAAAATCAGGATTTCAAAAAACTCTATGACAACGGTGCCGAGATAGCCCAACTCTGCGGTTGGGAACTAAACGAAGATACATTCAACCCGGTCATCGTTGACTTCTACAGGGACATCGGCTTCCTGCCTCATGCCATCGTCAACTACCTGCTACTACTCGGCTGGTCACTCGACGGAGAAACCGAAGCCTTCACGCTGGACGAGATGATCGAATCCTTTTCACTGGATCGAGTCGTCAAAAGTCCGGCCAGCTTCGACCCCACAAAACTCACTGCCTTTCAGCAGCGGGAGATGGACAAACTCGACACCAAAAAGAAGACCGCGCTCTGTGTACCTTTCCTGCAACAGGCCGGCCTGCTGGAAACGCCTCCTCCCTGCGAGACAGGCCCTTACCTCAACGAGATCATCGAAGCGACGGAAAACCGAATAACCGTAGCCGGCGACATCCTCGACTACGACGACTTTTTCACTGCTGATAATAACCTTCGCTACGACTCCAAAGCCTTCACCAAACGACTCGTCCAGCCAGAAAACGCTCTCGAACTGCTCGCCGAATTCCGGGATATCCTGGCAGAACTCGACAACTTTACTACCGAAACCGTGGAACAGGCCATGCGCGAATTTGTCGAATCCAAAGAGATCAAATTCGGTGAGATCATTCACCCGGTGCGCGTCTCAACGACAGGCAAGCCAGTTGGGTTCGGACTCTTCGAAACACTCGCCATCCTGGGACAACAACGCTGTATCAACCGAATTAACCTGGCGATCACAGCGGCTCACAACCATACGCCCCCGACCGAAGCCAGTGAAGGATCCTCTGAATAGGCCAAGTTCGACGAATTGCCATATTCAGAACGATTCCATTGCCGTTAGAATTTAAAGGCAGAAGCATTCTCTTCATTTCCGTTCAGCCCTATTCAATAGAACCTATGACCACTGACAACCAAAGTGCGGAAACCTCGGAGCCGGAAGAACGCTCCAGGAACTTCATCGAACAGATCGTCGAAGCAGATCTGGCTGCCGACACACATCAAGGACGAGTTCACACTCGATTTCCTCCTGAACCAAATGGCTATCTGCATATCGGCCATGCCAAAAGCATCTGCCTCAACTTCGGCATTGCAAAAAACTACAACGGCAAATGCAATCTCAGATTTGACGACACCAACCCGGCCAAAGAGGAGACCGAATACGTCGAATCCATCAAGCAGGATGTGCAGTGGCTTGGTTTTGACTGGGACGGAATCTATTTCGCCTCGGACTACTTCCAACAGCTCTATGACTACGCCATTCAACTCATTCAGGCGGGCAAAGCTTACGTCTGCAGCCTCTCTCCTGAAGAAACTCGGGAATACCGAGGTGGCTGGGATACCGTCGGCGAGGACAGTCCCTATCGAGAGCGTAGTGTGGAAGAAAACATGGATCTTTTCCAACGCATGAAAGCTGGCGAGTTTGCGGACGGGGAGCATACGTTGCGAGCAAAAATCGACATGGCTTCACCCAACATGAACATGCGTGACCCGGCGATGTACCGCATCAAACATTTTCACCACCACCGCACCGGGGACCAGTGGTGTATTTACCCCATGTACGATTTCGCTCATGGCATCTGTGATTCCATAGAAAAAATCACTCATTCCATCTGCACGCTCGAATTTGAACACCACCGTCCACTCTACGATTGGTTCCTCGACGAGCTGGACATCTTCCGCTCACGGCAATATGAATTTGCTCGCCTCAGTATGACTCATACGCTCATGAGCAAACGCCGCCTGCTGGAACTTGTCCAGAACAATCACGTTCAGGGATGGGACGATCCGCGTATGCCCACCATCTCGGGACTCCGCCGTCGCGGCTACACTCCCGACGCCATCCGTCAGTTCTGCTCGCGGATTGGTGTCACGAAACAGAATTCAACCCATGACATCTCCTGGCTGGAAGATGCACTGCGAGCGCAACTCAACAAGGAAGCTCCTCGGCGAGCGGCAGTCCTGCGGCCTCTGAAAGTCGTCATTGACAATTACGAAGAAGGTCATGTGGAAATGATGGAAGCGGTCAATAACCCGGAGGACCCATCTGCTGGCACTCGACAGATCCCTTTCACCCGAGAGCTCTACATTGAGCAGTCTGACTTCATGGAAGATCCTCCCAAGAAATTCTTCCGGCTTGGTCCGGGACGGGAAGTCAGACTGCGTTATGGATTCTTCATCACGTGCCAGGAAGTGATCAAGGACGAGGAGGGCAACATCGTCGAACTGCGTTGTACCTATGATCCGGAAACACGTGGTGGACAGGCCCCGGACGGACGCAAAGTCCGTGGGACGATCCATTGGGTCTCGGCGGAACACGCCGTTGATGCCGAAGTACGACTCTACGATCATCTGTTTGAAACTCCGGATCCAAACCAGGTAGAAGAAGGAAAATCTTATCTGGATAACCTGAACCCCAATTCGCTCGAAGTTCTGAAAAACTGTAAACTCGAACCCTCACTGGGACAGGCTCGTCCAGGCGAACGATTCCAGTTCGAACGACTTGGTTATTTCTGCGTAGACAGTGAAGATAGTTCAGAAACGAGTCCGGTGTTCAACCGCAGTGTTACACTCCGGGACACGTGGGCAAAAATGCAGAAGAAAGGGTAGCTTCCATCCATGAGCGACACGCAGATTACGAACGCAGCCCAGGATCCCGGTTTGACAGCCATCTCCGTCAGTGCTCCTACCCGGCTGCACTTTGGATTGCTGGCTTTTGGCAATCAGGAAGGTCGCAATTTTGGCGGTGTCGGCCTGATGCTTAAGAAACCTCGAATCAAGGTAAAAGCCACAGCCAGCGAAACTTTCAGCACGACGGGCGTTCATGCAGAACGGCTGACAGAATTCGCTCAAATGTGGCAGGACTACACCAAAGCAGAAAGTCTGCCAAACTGTACGCTGCAAGTCACCAAAGCGCCACCCCAACACGTAGGCCTCGGCTTGGGAACCCAGCTGGGCCTCTCCACCGCTGAAGCTCTGCAGTGGTTTACAACTAACTCTGGTTTCTCGGCCATGGAACGGGCGATCGTCGTTAACAGGGCAGCCCGTAGTGCCGTCGGCACATATGGATTTGAATTCGGCGGCCTGATCGTCGAACGAGGACGACTTCCCAGCGAACGAATCTCGCCGCTGGAGTGCCGCATGGAGTTCCCCACGAAATGGCGAATCGCACTTATTCGCCCCGAAATTGGAAGCGGTCTCTCTGGCGAGTCTGAATCGAAAGCATTTACTGATATTCCACCGGTATCCCAGCGCACTACGGATACCTTACTCGACATCATTCAATCTCAGTTGCTGCCTGGCTTGACCGCCCAGGATTTCAATCAGGTTACCGATGCCATTGAATCCTACGGCCGGTTAGCCGGAAGTTGCTTCGAAGCAGTTCAGGGAGGCCCCTATAATGGTCGCCTCTTGAACAATCGCGTCGCCTGGCTGAAACAACTGGGAGCACGCGGAGTGGGACAAAGCAGTTGGGGGCCGACACTCTTCTGTTTCTTCGATTCCAAAGAAGCTGCCAAGGATTTCAAACGCAACCTGCCTGATGATGGCTCCGGCCAGCGATTACTGGTGGACATCGTAAAGCCTGATAACCAGGGAGCGGTTGTTAGCTTTCGTTAAGCGTTGCCTCCGGTCCGAATTCGCTACGAAGCTGATTGCCCTTTAAGCACATTGAGTCATAATGAAGCGGTAGCACCACCGATTTCATCCCAGGCAAACCATGCTAGAACTTGGCGTCAACATCGATCACGTTGCCACAATACGGCAAGCGAGGAAAACCTATGAACCTGATCCTGTCACGGCGGCAGCCATGGCGGAATTAGGAGGAGCCGATTGTATCACCGTTCATTTACGGGAAGATCGTCGGCACATCATTGATCGGGACGTACGTATTCTGTCCGAGACCGTTAACATTAAACTCAATCTGGAAATGAGTATTGCCGCGGACATTGTTGACATCGCCTGTGAAACTCGTCCTCATCAATCAACGCTGGTACCTGAGAAACGTGAAGAAGTAACTACCGAGGGTGGGCTGGATGTTGTCGGCAATTACGACAGTATCCATGATACGGTCAACCGTCTGCACGATGCGGGCATCCGCGTTTCCCTCTTCCTCGACCCTGAAGCTGCTCAGATCGAAGCGGCCAAGAAATTACAGGTGGATGCCGTGGAGCTGCATACAGGCCAGTATGCCCTCGCCTCGGCTGCAGAACGCCAAAACTGCCTGGAGGAACTGGCCGCTGCGGGAAAACAGATCGTCGATCTCGGTATGACTCTGCATGCCGGACACGGGCTGAACTACCAGAACGTAATTCCGGTTGCACGCATTGAAAACATGGTGGAACTCAACATCGGTCACTCGATTGTCGCTCGCGCCGTATTCGTCGGACTAACTCAGGCCGTCCGTGAAATGAAAGACCTGCTTGTCATCGCCGAAAACGGTAACTGAGGTTTCGCTATGCAAATTGGTTACTGCACCAATGTCCATGCCGGTCCCGACTTAAAAACAACTCAGGATAACCTGCTGCGGTATGCATCTTCGGTGAAACAACAGTTTTCCCCAAATGCGCCCATGGGCGTAGGCCTTTGGTTGGCCGCACCAGCTGCCGCCAGCCTGCAGGACTCATCGCAACTGACTGCACTGCGACAGTGGCTTGACCAACAGCAGCTGGTCCCGTTCACCTTGAACGGATTCCCTTTCGGTGATTTTCACTCCGAAGTTGTCAAGCACGATGTCTATAAACCGACCTGGTTTGACGACGAACGCCTGAACTACACCACCCATCTGATTGACGCGCTGCACGGACTGCTCCCTCCAGGCATGGAAGGCAGCATTTCAACACTCCCCATTGCCTGGGATCGTCACTCGATGACGCCTCCTCAATGGCTGCAGACATCACAACAGCTGTTGAAACTTTGCCGCTACCTGCATCAACTGGAACAGGATACGGGCCGACTGATTTATGTCTGTATTGAACCCGAGCCAGGCTGTGTTCTGGATGTCGCCAAAGACATGATCGACCTGTTTAATGAACGCCTCCTCCCATTTGACGACGACAACATTGTGACGCGGTATTTGCGTATCTGCCATGACATCTGCCACAGCGCGGTGATGTTTGAATCCCAGGCCGATGTCCTGCGTCGCTACCAGCAACTGGGAATCCAGGTAGGGAAAGTGCAAGTTTCTTCGGCTGTCCGAGTAAACTTTAGTGAACTTCCGGCTGACAAACGGGAAGCAGCATTGGAACAACTGGCCAGTTTCAATGAACCTCGCTACCTGCACCAAACCTGTATTCAGGATCAGCAAGGGTCCACGCTCTTTTACGAAGACCTTGACCTGGCTCTGGCAACGGTCACCCATCCCGCAGAACTCATTAATACCTGGAGTGTCCACTTCCATGTCCCAGTCTACCTGGAATCCCTGGGGCTGCTCGGCACCTCACGGTCAGATATCCTGGAATGCTTTGAAGTATGCAAATCCATGCCCGACTTGACACACTACGAAGTGGAAACGTATGCCTGGAACGTGCTCCCGGCCGAACATCAGGTTGAAAATCTGGCCGCAGGAATCGCTCGGGAAATGAATTGGGTTCGCGAACAACTCAGCACCTGACAAATCCTCTCAGTAGCCCCTTACCACCATGCAATTAAAAGAACAGACTGCCGTCATCACAGGAGCGTCGACCGGTATTGGCCGAGCCATCGCTGAGGCATTCGCTGCTCAGGGAGCCAATCTGATACTGCATGCCAGATCGAATCAGCAGGATCTGGAGGAGACAGCCGCGCATGCCCGCAAACATGGTGTCCAGACCACGACCTTACTGGCCGACCTGACATGCCTTCAGCAACGGCAAGAATTCGTAAACGAGGCTCTGGTGAAGGCAACCGTGAACATCTGGGTGAACAATGCCGGAGCCGATATTCTCACTCTTCCCAACGCCGACCTGAGTTTCAGCGAAAAATTGTCGCTACTCTGGGAACTGGATGTCAACGGAACCATTGAAATCTGCCGCCTGATCAGCAAGTCACTTACCACGACAGGAAAGTCTGGCAATGCGGTAATTCTGAATATGGGATGGGACCAGGCCGAGGCAGGCCAGTCGGGCGATAGCGGTCAATTATTCGGACCGACCAAAGCTGCCGTCATGGCATATTCGCGCAGCCTGGCACGTGCTTTGGCGCCTCATGTTCGTGTCAACTGTCTGGCCCCCGGGTGGATTCAGACTGCCTGGGGCGCAAACGCGCCTGCCCACTGGGATCAACGCGCTCGAAGTGAATCACTGATGCAGCGTTGGGGAACGCCTGAAGATGTTGCCAACACGGCAGTCTATGCTGCCGCTCCCACCTCATCGTTTATTACAGGACAAACGCTGTATATCAACGGCGGCCTTAATCACGAGAAAATTTTTCCTCCCCAGTCATCACCAGGACCCTGACGGCCACTTCAGGCAAATGCCATGTCCAATCGCTCAGAATTCCGAGGAAAGCAAATCCTGTTTGTAACAGGCAGGCTGGCCGAGCATGGATTGAAAGAGGTGCTGGAGCATCTGAGTCAGAAGCTTGAATTCTCGTACCATCTGGCTGTCATGCCAATCACCGTGGCTGCCTTGATGACACCAGCCTGGATCGCGCGCCATTTAACCATCCCCTCCGGCACCAACTTGATCGTGGTACCTGGCTACTGTGCGCAAAATCTGGAAGATCTGCAGAAGACAGTAGACGTGCCGGTCGAAGCGGGACCCCATGACCTGCGGAAACTACCTCAACACTTCGGGCTGGGACACCAGCAACCTCACGACTACGGCCATTATGACATCGAAATCCTCGGCGAAATCAATCATGCGCCTCGATTATCTAAATCGGAAATATTGCTTCAGGCAGAGCTATTAAAAGAATCGGGCGCCGACATCATCGATATCGGCTGCGATCCCGGCAGTACGTGGTCCGGGGTGGGCGAGTGCGTTAAAGAGCTTGTCGACGCCGGATTCAAAGTTTCGGTAGACAGCCTGAACCCTGACGAAATTGCAGCAGCCGTTCGGTCCGGAGCGTCCCTGGTACTCAGCGTCAACAGCTCAAATCGTGACGCTGCTGTCGACTGGGGAGTCCCTGTGGTGGTGATCCCGGATGATTTCGCTACACTCGGAGGCCTTGACGACACCATCGAATTCCTGACGTCTGCCGGCATCCCCATCCGCATTGATCCGATCCTGGAACCGATCGGCTGCGGCTTTGCTGCCAGCCTGGAACGTTATATCCAGGTACGACGACGCTATCCCGATGCAGAAATGATGATGGGCATTGGCAATCTCTCTGAACTAACCGACGTCGACAGCGCCGGAATCAATATGCTGCTCATAGGAATCTGTCAGGAACTGGGTATCCGCAGCGTACTCACCACCCAGGTCATCAACTGGGCTCGTTCCAGCGTGCGGGAATGTGATATCGCCAGGCAGATGGCGTATCACTCGGTCAACAAAGGCATTCCTCCGAAACATCTGGAAACTCGGCTGCTCACCTTACGTGATGAGGAAGTTACAAGCTTTGGTGAAGAAGCACTCGACAAACTGGCTAGCGCCATCAAAGACTCGAATTATCGCATCTATGCTGAACAAGATCAGGGACCGGGGGAAATCCACCTGGTAAGTGCGGGGGTCCATCTGAGTGATACTGATCCGTTCAAGTTATTTGAACGACTGCTCATGGGAGAAGACCAGTCAACACCCCCCCATAATCTCGATGCCTCCCACAGTTTCTATCTTGGCTACGAGATGGCTAAAGCGCTCACAGCCCTAACCCTTTCCAAACAGTATGTGCAGGACGAAGCACTCGACTGGGGCTATCTGACTCGTGCCGAAAAGAGCCATCGGCTAAGTCGCCATCGCACTGACAAACCGTCAGATAACACTTAACAGCAACCACTTAGCTGAGCCGCGATAAACTGCTCCAGCAATTCAAAAGCCTGTGCTTCCTGATCACCTGCTGTTTTGCCCACGATGACTTTAAGCTGTTTCATCTGAGCGAGTATTTCTCCGGCCGGAATGAAACTGGTTCGTGTTGCCAGGATCGCAGCTTCCAGCACGGCATGTTTGGCCCGGTTAAATCCGAAGAACTCCTTCAACTTTCCCTGCTGAGTGACACGGCAATCGATCCGCGTACGTTCCTCACTATCCTCCAACGACGCAACTTCAAATTCAAACCACTGGCAGGCATTCTCCAACACAAACCCTTCCACTTCGGGAACGTCTATGAAAGCCGGGGGCTGGGACCAGACATTGATAGCGGCCGAAGCCAGCAGCATGACATCATCAACGATGTGCAAAACCCCTTTCCCTTCCCGTTTCAGATTTTTATAAGTCTGTGACGACGTGTAGGGTTTCAACACGAACTGAGTCCAGCTTCCTGAATCACAGACTTCAGGTCCCATCGGCGATATATTTGGACTGCCATCTTCATGTCGAGTAGTCACCACGGCTTCGAGAATCATAATGCGTTACCGATGCTCCTAAAATGTCACAGGTCTGTCGGGCAATTCAAACGGAGTACCAGGGTCACTGGCATACTCAGCCTGTGCGGACGGTATTTCCACAGAAACCTGGATCCCCACCCATTCCAGATAATTCGCTAACAAACGAAATCCTGCGCTGGTCAACACGGATTCGGGGTGAAACTGAATTCCGACCACCGGATGCTCAACATGCGCGACTCCCATGATCGTCCCATCCTCGAGCCAGGCTGTTTTTTCCAGGCAATCGGGCAAACTATCTTCAGCAACAACCAGGGAATGGTAACGACAGGCTTCGAACGGGCTGGGCAAGGTCGAGAACACTTCATGTCCGCCATGCTCGATCGCGCTGGAACGCCCATGTACTGGTTCGGCTGCCCGAGTTATTCGTGCTCCATAAGCCTGACCGATCACCTGGTGTCCCAAACAGACTCCGAGAACAGGTATCTCGCTCCCTAATTGCTTGACCACCTCCAAACTGATACCCGCCGTATCAGGACCACAGGGGCCTGGTGAAATCACAATGGCCTGGGGTTGCATTTCGCGAATCTGTTCAATCGTCACAGCATCGTTACGAACAACACGGATCGTCTGGCCGAGGCGTTGAAAATAACGCCCCAGATTCTGCACAAAGCTATCGTAGTTATCAATCAGTAAAATCACTTCACTACCGTCATCGAAACTGTGTGTCAGGCCAGTGCCCGTAACATACCTGTCGCTTTTTCCCAGGTTTCCGCATATTCGCGCAGGGGATCCGATTGAGCAACAATTCCACCTCCAACTGGAAACTGCCACCAACCTTTACCAGCTGTAATGGTTCGAATGAGGACACTCAAATCCATCGTACCGTCAAATCCGACATAGCCCAGACTGCCACAATAAGGTCCTCGGGCAGTCGGTTCCAATTCGGCGATAATCTCCATCGCCCGAACTTTCGGAGCGCCTGTAATAGATCCTCCAGGAAATGCTTGCCGGATCAGCTCCAGCGGTGTTTTATCGGACCGTAGTCGCCCTTCAACCACGCTCACCAGATGCTGAACAAATTGATAGACTTCCAACCTGCATAGATCGCTCACATAAATACTGTCTGGTTCGCAGACAGGCGAGATATCATTTCGCAGCAGATCAACAATCATAACATTTTCAGCTCGTTCCTTTTCACTCTGTCGCAGCTCTTCGGCCGCATACAAATCTGCTTCCGGCATCAAAATCCTCGCTCGCGTCCCTTTAATAGGTCTGGCTTCTACCACCGAATCACGAACTTGCAAAAATCGTTCCGGAGATGCGCTCACAATTTCAAATTCGTCGGTAGCAAAATAACCAGCGAAGGTCGCGGGATTGCGATGGCGCAACCGCATATACAAATCGACCGAATCGGTTGTTGCTGGATGCAATAACCGTTGACTCAGATTCACCTGGAAGACATCACCGGCATGGATATAGTCAATGCATTTTTGCACGGCTTCCAGATACTGTTCCCTGGAAAAATTACTTGTCAAATTTCCACGTATTTCAAACTGTGTCGCCAGATCCGGCAGAGTCAAATTCCCAGCAACCTCTGATCGCCGGGCTTCACCGGTGTGGGGCCCTGGTGGTACGGGGGAGGAAAGAATCTGCTGGAAGTAGGCTGCCCGCTCCAAGGCACGATTGGCCCGAGCAATCGGTTCGGTCTCAGGCAATCCCTGTGAAATTATCCAGGCACGCTGTTGATGATGATCAAAGGCCACCACAACGTCATAAAAACCAACAGCCAGCGATGGGACTTCAAATTCATCCTGTCGAGGCGGGGGCAATGACTCCAGGCTATACCCCAGATCGTAGGAAAACAGACCAGCCACTCCTCCCTGAAATGGCGGCAACTGATCAATTGTCTCGATCTTTTCATCAGCCGTCACTTCCTGCCAGATGGCGTCAAGCACATCAAATTCATTCTTCTGGCGCGGTTTTAATTCGACATACCTGAAGGGATCCGCACATACAAATGAGTACCTGCCCAGGTTTTCCAGCCTCATCGCACTGTCGAGAAACAGACAGTGGGGTTGCGACGCCAGGCGCAAAAACACCGCCTCAGCATCAGGCATCGGATGTAGTTCCTGCACAATGGCCATAAACAGTCAGTACGTTTAATCCACAGAGATCATTAGGACGGGTCTGACCTTAAATATAGATTCCCGGTTATATTTAATTAAGTGCAAACACGCTCCGGTTGGTACGACTATTCAAATACTTTCAACACGCCAGAAACAACATGAGCCCACTAGAACGTGAGAACATTATTGCCTTGCTGGTTGAACAGGGCATTCTGTCGGAAGATGTTCAGCACGAACTGTTTCCTGATGATGAATTACTCCGATTGATGAATCCTGACACCATGTGCGGAGGCAATGGTTGCGACTCTGGCATTTGCTGAGACACAACCTTTGGGCGTTCGATTGTCACGATCGAATCCACTATAATAACGGACTGGTTTGACCTTTCTCGTTTGTTCAACAGGTCCTCGACAATGCGCTACACCATCACGACTTTGGCATTTCTTTCATTACTCTGTACTCCCCTTCTGGCAGTAGACGGTGAACCTTCGCCCGCTGCCCGCAAAGAAGCCGCTAAAGGAAACTGGTCCGGGTGGCGAGGTCCTAACCGGGATGGACTCTCAGCCGAATCCGGATTGCAGAAAGAATGGGCCGCAGGTGGTCCCGAACTCGCCTGGAAAGTCAGCGGGCTGGGAAGCGGATTCTCCAGCGTGGCCGTGGCTGATGGCAAAATCTACACCATGGGTAAAAAGGGGAATACAACTAAAATGCTCGCCCTCAGCACCAAGCAGGGTGAATTGTTGTGGGAAGCAGACATGGGGGCAGGCGCTAATCCAAACTGTACACCAACGGTCGATGGAAATCGGGTCTACGGCTTAACGCACTCGGGAGAACTTGTTTGCGTCAATGCAGCCAGCGGTGTTATTGTCTGGCAGCGAAATTTCCCGACCGATTTTAAAGGCCGTATGGAGTCCACCTGGGGATATTCCGAATCCCCGGTCGTCGACGGCAACAAACTGGTCTGTACTCCTGGAGGCAACTCGGCCGTCATGGTCGCGTTGGATAAAGAATCAGGAGAATTGCTCTGGTCTGCCGAAATGCTAACCGTGATAGGAGATCGTGGTCAGGATGGAGCGGGTTACTCGTCGATCGTCATCAGTAAAATCGCGGGCCGCAAACAGTACGTCCAATTGACCGGCCGGGGAGTGATTGGCGTCGATGCTGAAACCGGAGACCTGCTCTGGAACTACAACCGGATTGCCAACAGTACAGCCAACATCCCCACTCCCATCGTAAAAGGTGATCACGTCTTCTGCAGCACCGGTTACGGTACAGGAGCTGCGCTGATTCAGATTCAGGACCGTGGTGGAAAATTCGAGGTAGTGGAAAAGTACTTTCTGGAATCGAAGAAACTGCAAAATCACCACGGAGGAATGCTCCTGGTAGGCGAGTACATTTACTGCGGGCATGGTCACAATCAGGGGTTTCCTGTCTGCCTGCACATGATGACCGGCGAATATGCCTGGGGTCCAGAAAGGGGAGCAGGTACTGGAAGTGCCGCTATCCTGTACGCTGACGGCCACCTCTACTTTCGTTACCAAAGCGGAGACATGGCACTGATCGAAGCAACTCCGGCAGGTTACAAACTCAAGGGCAGCTTCCGTACCGATGAAGTGAACGGGCAAAGTTGGCCTCATCCGGTCATCGCAGGCAAGAAGCTGTACTTGCGCGACCAGGGTACGCTGATGGTTTACGACATCGCCCAATAGTCTTACAGAAAAGATCCATCTGCTATCATGTCTTCTCGCGTTAAGCTCGCATTCATCGGTGTCGACAACCCTCATGGGGCTGGTTGGCGTGATCTGCTGGTCAATGTCGAGGACCAGATTCAACTCTCGGCACTGGTCCCACATTTTGATGGTGGTATTACCAGTCTGGAAGAAAGATACTCGGAGCTTCCTCGATACGATTCGGTAAGTGAATTGTTGCAGAGCGAGCAATTTGATGCTGCGATTGTTGCCGTCAGCAATCGCCATTCAGCGAATATCATCGAAGAACTAGCGGCTGCCGGGAAACACATCCTGGCCGAAAAACCAGTGGCTGGCCGTACCGAAGATGCTGAACGTATCAAGCAGGCCGTTGATGATGCCGGCGTCGCCTTTCAAACAGGCTATATGTGGCGTTACGACGACTGCGCCAATCGACTCAAACGGATGATTGATGAAGGACGTTTTGGCAAGCTCATCAGCCTGGAATCTGTCTATGCCACCAGTGACGTCAACCGCCGAGGCCCGGCTCATTATCTATTCGACGTAGAAGAAAGCTATGCAGGATTCTTCAGCTGGCTTCACTGTCACCACATAGATCTGCTGCAATATATTTCCGGTCAAACGGTAACAGCCGTGACCAGCCGTGTAGGAAACTTCTCGGCCACCGAGGTCGATGTCGAAGATGGCGGAACGGCGATATTAGACCTGGAATCTGGCGCGATTGCGACTCTGATTGGGGGCTACTGGATTCCCCGCTGGGCTGGCGAGGTCCACTGGACCATTCGCGGCAGTCAGCGCTGGGTCCACTGGGATCCGTCCCGGCCCAATACGGCGGGTTCACTTGAAATCCACGGCCCGCAACCTCAATGGTATGCGATGGAAGAAACCTATGACGCACCGGTAGACAGTACGCCGGGATACGGAGGATTGCCGGGAGTGGCATTACTAAAGGACTGGCTGGCAATGATGCGCGGTGAAGTGGAACAATGCCGCAATACGACGTCTTCCATGTTATCTACAGTCAAGATCGTCGACACCATTCTACAGGCATCCCAGGAAGGCCGGCGAATCCAATTAGGACCCGCGGGATGAAAGGTACTCAGGAGTATAAAGAGTGAGAATTAGCCGATACGAACAGAACGAAGAAGTCAAACTGGGATTTTATTCTGATTCCTACCTGGTCGAAGTCAGCGCTGGTGCCAGCGCATTTAACAAAGCAAACGGCACAAGCATCGATCTGTCCTCTGCATCCTGCATTCTGGAACTACTACCACCGGAAGGAAGGCTGGCTGACGACGCGGAGCAGGTAGCGTCGTGGCTGACGGACCAGCAGATTTCCGATGACCTGAAGACTTGCTGCGATGACGTTCAGCTGCTTGTGCCCATCGCCCGACCTAATAAGCTTTTCCTGCTCGCCGGTAATTATTCGGCACATGTACAGGAAGGAGGTGAGCAGGGAATTGAACGAGCCGAAACATTCCCTTACGTCTTCATGAAGCCTCCGACAACCACGCTCACCCATCCCGGACAGCCTATCCAGATTCCCAAAGTGAACCCTGACGAAATTGACTGGGAACTCGAACTGGCAGTCGTAATCGGTAAAAGAGGGAAGCATATCCAGGAGGCTGACGCCCTGGATTACGTCGCGGGCTACACGGTAATTAACGACATTTCCGACCGGGCCTATCATCCATTCCCTCAGCGTAAAGAACGTAGTCGGGACGCTTTTTTTGACTGGATGCACGGCAAATGGCATGATAGCTTCTGTCCCTGCGGTCCCTGCATCGCCACTCCTGTCACTGTCCCCGATCCTCAGGCACTGGAACTCAAACTCTCCCTTAACGAAGAACTCCGTCAGGACAGCACCACGGCTCTGCAGGTTTTCCCAGTGGCCGCCGTGATTGAGTTTATCTCTCAATCTGTCACCCTGGAACCTGGAGATATTATCTCTACAGGTACGCCGGACGGAGTTGGCAAGACGACTGGCACGTTTATCCAGGAAGGCGACACGTTGCATGCTTCGATCAGTCAAATCGGAACATTAACATCACCTGTCGTGAACGAATCATAATCAATCTGTGCTGACAATTTTTTTCATATTCTCCTGTTCAACAAAGAGACATCACCATGCAACGTCGAAAATTCATGCAAACCGGATTTGCAGCTTTAGCGGCCACCGCGCTTCCGGAAGTCTATAACCAGTACACGTATGCCAGCCGCTTGGGGAAACGCCCCAGTGAATTGAAGATCGTCGACATTCGGCGGCGCACGGTCAAGCTTCCCTTCCGTCCTGCTCCGCAACGTGCGATGGATCGTGAAATTCCCCACTGGCGTTACTGTGAAATCGTTACGGTGGAATTATCCGGCGGTGCCGTCGGCATCGGGGAAGGCCTGCTGTACTACAGCTGGGGTGTTACCTCGGACGAAGCCGTCCAAAGTGCAATCGGGAGCAATGCAGCTGATTTGATGTGGAACGACGATCTGGGAGCGGGATTGCAGATGGCATTATTTGATGCTGTGGGCAAAGCGGGCGATGTGCCTGCCTACAGGCTGCTGGGCGATCAGGTCTACGATACCACTCCGCTAAGCTGGTGGAACATTGACATGCCAACCAAAGACATGTTGAGCGAATGCCAGGAAGCACTCCGCCTTGGTTATAAAGCCTACAAAACCAAAGGCCGTCCCTGGTTTGATCTTTGGGATCAGACAGAAACATGTGCCAGGGCAATGCCAGAAGATTTCAAAATCGACATGGATTTCAATGAAACTCTGCTCACCGCGGAACAGGGAATTCCCATCCTCCAATGGATGGATCAGTTCCCTCAGATTGACATCTATGAATCCCCCATCCCTCAAGCGGATATTCACGGAAATGCAGCCATCACGAAAGCAGTGCGCGCAGGTGTTTCACTGCACTATGGCACACCAGCTCCCAGGGACGTCGTGAAATATGATGTGTGTGACGGCTTTGTGATTGGTGGTGGAGCGACCCGTTTGATGCGTCAGGCTCATGTTGCCGAAACCATGGATATGCGTTTCTGGCTGCAGCTGGTCGGAGCGGGTCTGACCGCCGCTTTCAGTCTGCATTTTGGAGCAGTCTGTTCTGCAGCAACCTGGCCAGCGGTGAACTGCCACCAGCTCTACGTCCATGACATGCTCAAAGAACCAATCCGAGTACGTGAGGGGTTTGCGGCAATTCCGGACAAACCTGGCCTGGGAGTTGAGTTGGACTGGAGCGTTGTTAACCGATATGCCGTCGACAAGCCGGCTCAACGCCCTGATCCTCCGCGGATGATTGAAACGACCTATACAGATGGTCGCCGCATGTACACCGCCAATAACGGAACGGTTAACTTCATGCTCAACCCCGCTCGGTCTCCAGGCAACATGCCCTATTTCGAGAAGGGTGTGGACAGCAAGCTGCTACCCAACGACGGTAGCGCACGTTGGAAAGAACTTTACGACCGTAGTCGCAAAGAAGGCCCCATTGTTATTGAGCCGTAGCGAAATTCCTGCGTTTCAACCAGCATCCCTACTGTTCAATATCCCGCCGGTCGGTGATGCGACTGTACCATTCCGGATGGCGATCATCAAACCGGTGAATTTCGTGTTCATCCGGTACGCGAACGATATGTTTATTCCGAGTCTCTTCCGGAACAACCGTTCCATACAGGATTTCGTAATCCTTATGGTCGGCAAAGTGCTGATCGTCGCCGTTGGGTGAGATAATCTTGCTTCCACCAATAAACTGAAATCCTCGTTCCATCCCCACTCGGTTCACTGCAGCATAGAAGATTTTATTTTCAACGGCACGAGTGTTAACGATGTATTTGGGAAACGTCTCGGCTCCGGGAGGCCAGTTGGTAGGCAGCACAACCAGATCCGCTCCATCCAGCGCCATAATTCGGGAGGACTCAGGAAAACTTCCGTCGTAACAGATATTCATGCCGATTTTAATTTTGCCGATATCATAAACCTCAAAAGGTCTGTCGCCAGGCGTCGTGAACCGATCGATTCCCAGGAAAGGGAGGTGGATTTTACGATAGCTGCCAATCAGGCCATCTGGACCGACCAGCACACACGCATTGAACAACTGGTCACCATCTTTTTCCAGCGTCCCATAGACGACGTAACTGTTCGTTTCCGCACAAATTCGCTTAAAGAACTCGCTACTCGCCCCCGGGATCGACTCTGCCCACGGCATCGCTTCTTCAAGACTGCTGAAACAGTAGCCTGTCACTGCACACTCCGGAAATACAGTTAACTCGGCACCATGGGCTGTCGTCTCGCGGATAGCCTTTTCCATGTTGGCGAGATTCAAATCAGGGTCCATGATTTTGATGTCCATCTGGACACCGGCGATCTTCATACTGGTTGGGTCACTCATCGGTTGCTTTCCTTACGCCGCTTTGTTTTGGTTTCTGTATGACTGCTGGCAAGCTACGTCTCGCTTACCAGAGGTGGCCGCCGTAGATGATAATCGGTTTCCTGCTGAAATGCTCTAGCTGCATTCAGGATCGTGACTTCATCAAAAAGTCGTCCCACAAACTGAATGCTTTGAGGTTCGTGGCCCTCTTCATTCTCGGTAAACCCACTGGGCATCGCAACGGAGGGGTGACCTGTCATATTAGTTATCAACAATTCATCTCCTCCGGAAGAAACAAAGAAATCAACCTGCCGCATCACTTCCTGCATCTTTTCCTGTAAACGACGGCGAATCCGCAATGCCCGAATATATTCCACCGCCGGAACATACTCGGCTCGCCGGAAAATTGCAGGCCACGAATTCAGGCCTTCTTCGATCCCTTCTCTGGTCAACGGATCAAACTGCGATGCAGCCTCGGCAAACAGAATCGTGGCCAGAGGCCAGGTCGGAATATCCTGGGGCAGTTCCATGGGTACCAGCTTCACTCCCCGTTCTTTCAGGATCTGTAATTCCTCCCGCTCTTTAACATCCGTGTCCCCTTCGATGTACCCCACTTTCAGTTTCTTGAAATCGACCACCTCAGGCCACCGAAAAGGTTGATCTACGACAGACGGATCACTGCCTCCCCTGCCCTGAATTGCGTCGAACACAAATCCACAGTCATCAGCACTTCGACAAATGGGTCCCAGTTTATCCATACTCCAGCTGAGCGCCATACAACCATCCCGGGAAACCCGCCCAAAGGTCGGGCGCAATCCAGTCACCCCACAACGAATCGATGGCGAGATGATACTTCCCAAGGTTTCACTGCCTATAGAAAAACCAACGCAGCCTGCCGCCGTAGCGCTGGCCGACCCGGCACTCGACCCACTCGACCCCTGCTCAGGATTCCACGGATTCCGCGTTGGACCACCGTACCACTTATCGCCCATGGCAAGAGCACCGAGCGACAGTTTTGCCACCAGCACTGCATCATAAGCATCCAGTTTTTCAAGCACATACGCTTTGTGGTCGATGACCCGATCTTTGAACTGCGGAGCTCCCCATGTCGTGGGGTACCCTGGATAAGCCATCAGGTCTTTGGCACCGTAAGGAATGCCGGTCAGCGGACTGAACGCTCGCAACCGGTGGCTTCGTGGATCGTCCAGTTGCTGCGCCTTTTCCATCGCCAGGCGTTCGGTCAGATTCACCACGAATTTCAACTGAGGATCATATTTCTTCAGTCGCCCGAGATAGACTTCCGTCAGCTTCGTCACACTTACTTCACGACGGCGAATGAGATCATGCTGCTGCCTGAGAGAAAGAAAGGCCAGGTCTTCATCACTATTGACAGCCTCTGCAGGACGGTAAGTACTCTGGCTTTCAGGCTTAGTCTTTCTGGGAGCCTGTCCCGGCTGGAGATATAACTTCAGTGCCGGCCATGTGTCATAACCAACATCATACGAGCGTAGAGCGTTGAGATCGTTCAAGGTTCGCGTGAGCCCGGCGGCCGTCTGAGCTCGCTGGTCTTCGCTCAGCTCGATTCCAGAAACCCATTCGGCCTGTTTCACCATTTCAACCGTCACTTCCGGAGCCGAACTCGCCTGGACCGTCAGTGCTCGATGAAAAGCAGCTGTCCCAATACCGGTGGCACTCAACCACCCCATCAATTGCCGACGATTCAGTGCGTTCCGGTTCTTTTCCATCGTAGATTCTCTCATCGTGTCAGTTCGTTATTTGCACCCTTTTCCCGGAATAACCGTCACAATCGCCACCTGAAATATGGCTTCGGTGATTAGTTCAACCCGGGCTGGAGAGTCTCCTTGTCCATCCCAAAAACCGAGTTGATAATCAGAAGGATAGTTAACTCCCAGCAGTGATGCCGACGCTGTTTACCAGCAGGCTATTTTCAGGATTTTATCATGACAACGCAGGACTCTGCCAATCACTCTTCGCAAGTTTCCGGCGTAAGAGTGTGGGCGCAGCAATTAAAACGCGTGTCAGGCCCGGTCTTCATGGCTGCTCTGGGATTCGTCGCCATCGCGGCATGGCTGACAGTCGACTGGTATAGCTCGTCCTTGCCCGACGGCGTGAAAGCCGTCTACGTAGGCAGGAACAAGTGCATCGATTGCCATACGCAGGAAGCAGAGAAGTGGACGGGATCACATCATGATCTGGCGATGCAGATTCCAACAGACGATTCCGTCGCCGGTGACTTCAACAATGTCACGCTGGAGCATCACGGTGTAACCTCTACCATGTTCCGCAGGGACGGAAAATTCATGATCAACACCGAAGGTGAAGATGGTGAGCTACATGACTTTGAAATCAAATTTGTCTTTGGAGTGGATCCGCTGCAACAGTATCTGGTCGAATTCGATCGCCGTGAGGGGCAGAGTCAGGACGAAGTTGCACGCCTGCAGGTCTTACGCGTCTCCTGGGACACTCGCAACAACAAGTGGTTCCACCTTGACCCACCTGACGTACATGAAAAACTGGCCCCGGATGACGATCTCCATTGGACAGGAATTGCTCAGCGTTGGAACAACATGTGTGCCGACTGCCACAGCACAAACCTGCAAAAGAACTACGAACCTCAAACCAACTCGTACCACACCACCTTTAGTGAAATCGATGTAAGCTGTGAGACATGCCATGGACCGGGCAGCATTCATGTTGAATTGGCCGAGGCAAAATCGTTTTTCTGGGATCGCAAGCACGGCTACGGATTGCCAGACCTCAAAGGGAAAGATGCGGAAACGGTGGAACGGCAGATCCAATCCTGTGCTCCGTGTCATTCACGTCGACGCATCGTCCACCCGAATTTCTCAGGCGGCAGCAACTTCCATGACCACTTCGCCAGCGAACCCCTCCGTCCGGAAACATATCATCAAGACGGACAGATCATGGATGAAGTTTATGTTTTCGGTTCGTTTATTCAAAGCAAGATGTACCACAAGGGGATTCAATGTACCGACTGCCATGATCCTCACAGCGTCAAAGTAAAGTTTGACGACAACCGACTGTGCACCTCCTGCCATCAGCATCCCGCCAAAAAATATGACACTCCGGAACACCATCACCACAAACAGGGAAGTCCGGGGGCATCATGCGTTGAATGCCATATGCCGGAAACAACCTACATGGCGGTCGACCCGCGACGAGATCACAGCCTTCGCGTTCCGCGACCGGACCTCAGCCTGAAAATTGGCACTCCGAATGCCTGCGTGAAGTGTCATCTGGAAGACGATATCATCCCTTCGGCCCAACTGGCCGAGGGCAGAAAAGAGGAATTGCACATCAAACAGTACATCGACTGGGTACGACTGGCGTATGCTGGTGAAAAGGATGTGATCCAGGAACTGGAAACGCTGAACCAGTGGGCAAACCGGGCCGTGCTTCAATGGTACCCCGACTCCAAACACCGTGGCTCGCACTTCGGAGAAACGCTCCACGCCGCCTGGTCGCAGGCGGAGCATTCAACAGATGATATTCTCGATTTATTTGACGACCCGGATGCTCCGGCCATCGCCAAGGCCTCGGCACTGATCTGGCTGGACCCATCCCGGAGTCCTGATGCATTGGAAGTGATTCTGGCTTCGCTACGAAACCCCAATGAACCTCAGTTGCGAGTCGCTGCTGTGTTGGCGTTACAGGGATACCGAGACCTGAATCGTGGTCAAAATCCTTACACGACACTGCGCAACCGCGTTATGCCACTGCTGGAAGACCCGGTTCGCTCGGTCCGCACAGCGGCCGCTCAAGTTTCCTCCGAAGTACCAGCCAACGTATGGCCTTCCGGAGCAGTTCAGCCTTTCCAAGGCGCCTTAAAGGAGCTGGAGCTCGGTTTGCTGGTCAACAACGACCGCGCCGCCACGCATCTCACGCTTGGCAGCATCTACGAGAACCTTGGGCAACAGGAAAAGGCGGAACGTGCCTATCGGCTGGCAATGCAGGTGGAACCGCATGCCACCGGCCCGCGTGCAAATCTGGCTGAATTGTACACTCGTCTGGCCGAGAACATGGCGCGACAATATCAGCAGAATCCCCAACAAGCCCCACCGGACCTGCAGCAAACCATCGAAAATTACCTCATTCAGGCTGAACAGCTGCGTAAAGAAGAACTGGTGCATTTCAAACGTGATACTTCCTATGCTCCGGATAATGCAGGAGTTCAGTATCGCTATGGACTGGCTCTGTACCGCGATGGACAGCACGACGAAGCGGTCCAGGTTTTGCGAAAGACGCACGAACTTGAACCTCGTACGCCAATTTACATGATCGCTCTGAGCCGTCTGCTGCAAACCCTGGAACAATACGAAGAAGCACTTCAGATTGCGGAAAAACTGGTCAAAATCGAACCACAGCATCAGGGGCTCGTAGAAGAGCTGAAGGCTCAATTAAAAACTCAGGCTCCCTCCACTCCGGACGAAGGATAATTTCTCCATGTCAATCAACATTGCCATCGTTCCTGTCGCCGGTTTAGGAACCAGCGTCCTGCCACTCACCAAAAGCCAGCCTAAAGAGATGCTGGCGGTGGGACGCAAACCTGTTGTGCAGTATGTCGTTGAAGAACTTGCATCCAACGGTATTCAACGAATTCTATTCATCACTTCCCAGGGCAAGTCTTCGATCGCAGCCCACTTTGACATCGACGAAAATCTCATTCAATACCTGCGAGAAACGGGGCGAGAGAACAGTCTGGTCGAATTGGCCTACGAACGGCAAAACATCGAGTACTTTTACACGCGGCAACGTCGTCAATTAGGTCTGGGACATGCGGTGCTCTGCGCCGAGCCACTGGTTGGTAAAGAACCAGCCGTCGTGGCGCTGGGTGATTCCATTATCGGTCGCCGCGCTTCCAGTGATATCGTCTCGCGAATGGTCGATACGTTTGAAAAGGAGAAGGCCGATGCCGTTATCGCTCTGGAGCCGGTCGCTGCAGAGGACGTCGATCAATACGGAATTGTCGACACCGCCGAGCAGCAAAACGGCTGTCTGAGAATTACCGGGGCTGTGGAGAAACCTTCCGTGAACGAAGCGCCTGGCAACCTTTCCATCGCAGCACGTTATGTTTTCAACCCGGCCATCTACGATGCGTTGCAGAAAACTCAGGCAGATCGCCATGGCAATCTGCAACTGACAGATGCCATTGACCTGTTGATTCGTCAGGGGGCCAAGGTGGTCGGCGTCAAGCTGCAACCAGATGTCAAACGATATGACATTGGTAATTTCGAAAGCTACTTCAAGACCTTCCTGGAATTCACATTGAGTGATCCTGAGTTTGGCTCGGAAATGCAGGCTTTTGTTCGACAATACCTCAATCAGCTGGATCAGCACGAGCAACAGGGGTAGGTGATGGAAATCATACGTCGTCGAGCTTATGCGCGAGCTGGGTTGATTGGCAACCCGTCCGATGGATACAACGGAAAAACGATCGCGGTACTGATCCCGCAATATTTTGCCGAAGTCGTACTCTATGAATGGGAGGATCTGGAAATCGTTCCCAGCCAGGATGACCAGTCCAGATTTAATTCCATTCAGGATCTGGCAACCGACGTTGAGCTGCACGGCTATTACGGTGGCATCCGTCTGATCAAAGCGACGATTAAAAAATTTCTGGAATATTGCCTGGACCGTCATCCGCTGCATGACAGAAATTTTTCCATCCGTTATGAAAGTTCCATCCCCCGAGCTGTAGGCCTGGCCGGCTCAAGCGGCATTATTGTGGCAACCTTACGAGCACTCATGGCTTTCTACGAAATTCACATTCCCCTTACCGTGCAACCGTCGCTTGTTCTCAGTGTGGAACGTGAGGAGCTTGGCATTCAGGGGGGACTGCAGGATCGCGTCGTACAATGTTTTGGCCAACCTGTTTATATGGATTTCAGTCCCGCAGCCATGCACGAAGTCCATGGCTTGCAATGCGGAAAATACGAAACGATCGAACCTGCCCAACTCCCCCCTCTCTATATCGCCTTTGATCCGGCGGCTGGCCAGCCAACCGAGGTATTTCACAACAATCTGCGGAGTCGCTTTGACCAGGGAGATGCAGAGGTTGTCAACGCGATGGAGAAATTTGCTCGATTAACGCTGGACGCTCGAGCTGCCATGGAAACAGGCGATCACCAGCAGGTGGCCACGCTCATTGATGCGAATTTTGACACACGTCAGGCTATCTGCCAGTTACCCCCGAGTCAGGTTAAGATGGTGGAAATAGCTCGTTCTTCGGGAGCCAGCGCAAAATTTGCAGGCTCTGGAGGGGCCATTGTTGGCTCTTATACCGATGCAACCATGTTGCGTGATCTCATCGACAAACTGGCTGCCATCGGTTGCAAGGTTCATACAATCAACTAACGGGATGGCCCATCCCGTTCTCATGCCACTGACACAGGTTTCTGGTCCACAGCGAAACCCAAACGAGTGACCTTTATCTGATAAAATGAGTGTGACACCTGAATCCATCGTTCCAAGTAATATGCGCTGCTTTCTACTGATACTGTTCACCGCTTTCCTATGCTTACCGAATGCAACTGCTGCGCCGGTATCCTTCAGTAAACAGGTACTTCCGATACTTGCGCAAAACTGTTTTCAATGCCACGGACCGGATGCAAACACTCGGGAAGCAGACTTACGTTTGGATCTCGTTGAAGATGCGATGCGCGAGCGTGACGGTTATCGGATCATTACGCCAGGAGATGCAACCCAAAGCGAGTTATTTCACCGTCTTGTCGCTGACGACGAATCACTCCAAATGCCTCCAGCCGATTCTGACAAACAACTGTCGAAGCAGGACATTGCCGTAATTCGGGACTGGATCAATGAAGGGGCTGAATTCGAGAAGCACTGGTCATACAACAGAGTCAACCGTCCCCCGGTACCTCAGGTATCCAAGCGCACTCAACGGTGGCAACGAAACGAAATTGATACGTTTGTTGGCCGTAAACTCGAAGACCACCGAATACTCCCCTCCCGCGAAGCTTCTGCCGCCACACTTGCTCGTCGACTGGCTCTCGACATTACAGGCCTTCCACCAACTCCGGAATCCGTAAAGCAGTTCACTGCCAATTATGACCCGCTGGATCGGGACGATACGACATACCAGAACTATGTCAACTCGCTACTCGATTCCCCTCACTATGGCGAGCGGATGGCCATGTTCTGGCTGGATGCCGCCCGTTACAGTGACACAGACGGTTACCAGAGTGATGCCACGCGAAACAATTGGCCCTGGAAAGACTGGGTAATCAATGCTTTCAATGCCAACATGCCGTACGATCAATTCACGATCGAACAATTTGCGGGTGATTTGCTGCCAGATGCAACGCCCGAGCAGAAACTGGCAACCTGCTTCCATCGAAATCACATGGCCAACGGTGAAGGAGGTCGTCATCCAGAGGAATCCCGTATTGAATATGTCCTGGATCGAGTGAATACAACCGGTACGGTCTGGCTAGGGCTGACATTAGGCTGCTGCCAGTGCCACTCTCACAAATACGACCCGATTTCGCAGCAGGCGTACTATGAGATGTTCAGTTTCTTCAACAGTATCGATGAAGATGGTAAAGCAGGTGGAGGTGCCAAGCCCTTCCTGACTTACAAACCGAACAGTGTTACGTCTCACATCGAAGCGGCTCAGAAACTGGTAGACCAACGCTTGCAAGCGGAAAGAGCAGAATACGCATTGGCCGAAAAACGTTTTACAGCATGGCTCTCTGAAACAATCTCTGATCTTCCCGACGACTATCAAGCCTGGCAAAGCTTCAAACCGACCAGGCTGGCAAGTGCCATGGGAACAGACCTCAACGTAAGCAACGATGGCTTGATTACGACCAACGATCACAATCCCCACCACGAAGACTATCAACTGACGGGCAAACCTTCACTCCGCCGAATCACCGGCATTAAGATCGAAGTCCCCCCTGCCGAGGCCAATACCAACGGAGCTTTTTCGCGAAGCGAATCGGGGCACTTTATTCTGACGGATGTTAAGCTGCGAGTCGTTTCCACCGCGACTTCAACGGTTCGCGACATCTCATTCGCCCAGGCTGTTGCAGATCATCAAGCGGACCGCGGGAAATACAACGGCTATGGACTCGTCGCACACATCCTCGATGACGACCCTCGCAATGGCTGGGCCTCGTTTGACTCGGACATCAAAACAACTCGCACCGCAGTACTGGCTCTCAAGCAGCCCTTGATACTGAAACCGGAAGAATCGATTTATCTGGAATTACAGCAACGGTCTCTACAAGGCTCTCATAACCTTGGTACCTTCAAGATCTACCTGACAGACCGGGCCGGAAAAACAGTACGCTCTCTGGACCGAGCGCCTCTTGAAAGGCTGGCCGAATCCGGAGCAAACTTGCCGGAGCAGGTCGACGCAAAACTGCGAGAAGAGTTGCTGCAGCAGTTCCTCATCGATGACGTATTGTATCAGCGAGTCAAACAACCACTTAGTCAGGCTCAAGCTCAGTTAAACGAATTTAAGAGCGCTGCCGGAGACAAACGGGTGATGGTACTGAGCGACCGCGCAGAAGCCCGGCAAAGCCATATTCTGATTCGCGGAGTCTGGGATGCAAAGGGGGATGTGGTAGGTACAGGCGTCCCTGCCGTATTAGGCAGTCTGCCACCCGACGCTCCAGCCAACCGACTGGGACTTGCCCATTGGTTGGTAAATCGCGACAACCCGCTTACAGCCCGAGTCACAACCAATCACATCTGGCGACTCGTCATGGGGAAAGGACTGGTCCGTACGGCTGAGGACTTTGGGATCCAGGGAGAACTTCCAACCCATCCGCAGCTTCTGGATTGGCTGTCCGCAGACTTCATGGAAAATAACTGGGACTTGAAAGCACTGATTCGAAAGATCGTTTCCAGTGCTACCTACCGCCAATCTTCCGATCTGACCAACGACAAACGGAAGTTGCAGGAACGAGATCCTGAAAACCGGTTACTGGCACGCGGCGAACGGTTTCGCATGCCCGCCTGGATGATCCGCGACTCGGTTTTGATGGCCAGCAAACTGATCGATACGTCTATCGGAGGCCCTCCTGTACGACCTTACCAACCAGCAGGAGTCTGGGCAGATATCACGATGGGTCGATTTAACTACTTGCCCAGCCAGGGTGACGCACAATTCCGCAGAACGGTCTACGCGTTCTGGCGACGAAGTGCTGCCCCTGCCTTTCTGTTCGACAATGCCAAGCGACGTGTCTGCCAGGTAAAAACTCCGATTACCAATACACCTCTGCAGGCACTCACCTTGATGAATGATCTGACCTATCTGGAAGCTTCCCGAGTGCTTGCCCAGAATGCTGCGGCGGCAGATTCTTCTGCCGAACGGCAGATCGAGTATATCTACCAGCACCTGCTAAGTCGTAGTCCGACCAGCGAAGAACTGGAAATTGTGCTGGCTCAACTGGCGGAGCTACAGTCGTTTTATCAATCCAATCCCGAACAGGCCCGCCGTTATCTGCGACACGGGCAACCGGAAACCATTCCAGGTTTTGCAAAATTGTCAGGTACGGATCCACATCAGCAGGCACCTCCTTTGGCTGCCTTAAGCAATATCACGTCCATGATCATGAATTTAGATGAAACCATCACCAGGGAATAGAGTCATGTCGGACCAACTTTCAACAACGCGTCGCTATTTCCTTGGCCAGTGTACTGGTATCAGCCTTGGTGCCATGGCAGCCAACGGGCTTTTTCAGGATCAGCTGCAGGCCGCTCCACAGCGGAATGCAACCGTTGGCCTGACAGATCTTCCACATCATGAAGTGAAGGCAAAACGAGTCATCTACCTCACTCAGTCAGGTGGCCCATCCCAGATTGAACTGTACGATCACAAACCAGACATGCATCGCTGGGCTGGCAAGGTTTTGCCGGACGAAATTCGGCAGGGCCAACGCTTGACAACCATGACCGCGGGCCAGGCTCAGTTGGTGATGCCCTCGCATGCCAAATTCAAACATTGGGGTGAAAGCGGAGCGACCGTCAGCGAATGGTTACCGCACATCGGTTCGGTCGCCGATGACCTGTGCTTCGTCAAGTCGATGCACAGTGAGTACATCAACCATGCTCCTGCCATGACGTTCATGATGACCGGCAGCCAGATTCCCGGTCGGCCAAGCATCGGTGGCTGGGCTAGTTACGGACTCGGATCTCCCAATCGCGATCTACCAGACTTTGTCGTGCTGGTCTCGAAAATGCAGCGTCCCAGTGACCAACCTTTGTACAATTATTACTGGGGAAATGGATTCCTGCCTTCGCGGTACCAGGGAGTCAAGTTCCGCAATGCTCGTGAACCAGTGCTCTACCTGGAAGACCCTGATGGGTTACCACGTGAAATGCGCCGCAAGTTGCTGGACGGAATTGGCCAACTCAACCGGTTAAAATCCCGGCAAAGTGGTGACCCGGAAATCGAAGCGCGAACCCGGCAATTTGAGATGGCCTATCGTATGCAGGCCAGCGTTCCGGAGCTGACAGATCTGTCTGACGAACCGGAAGAAGTGTTTGAACTTTACGGACCAGACTCGAGACGTCCAGGAAGTTATGCTGCCAACTGCATCCTCGCTCGACGACTGGCCGAGCGGGGCGTCCGTTTCACGCAGCTGTTCCACCCTGACTGGGACCATCATAGTCGCCTCAGCACCTGGTGCGTGGCACGCTGTCGCGATACGGATCAGGCAACTGCGGCCCTCATTACTGACCTGAAACGACGCGGTCTGCTGGAAGACACGTTAGTCGTCTGGGGAGGGGAATTCGGACGAGGTGTCGCGGGCCAGGGAAACTGGAACACTCCCAATGCCGGCCGTGACCACCACCCCCGATGCTTCACCTACTGGATGGCCGGTGGCGGTGTGAAAGCTGGTTACACCCATGGTGCTACAGATGACTTCAGTTACAACGTAGCGGAAGGCCATGTACACGTTCATGACCTTCAGGCAACCATCCTTCATCTGCTGGGAATCAACCATGAACAACTTACTTATCGCTATCAGGGACGGGACTTCCGTCTGACAGATGTGCATGGCAAAGTGGTCCAGGAGATCATCGCCTAGCTCACTAAGCCCAGTAATTGGCGGCCATCTTACTCATCACTCACGTTCATGTAGACTTTGAGAGCGGTCGGTTCTTCCACCAGCAATCGCATCAACTCCTGGTAGTTGTCGAACCCATCGACCGGATTGGTCAGTATTCGTTCGATGACTCCTGGATACATCATTTCACCCAGCGCCAGATCTTTGATGCCTGATTCGAAATGAGATTTGTTGGCATTAACACTACCTACAAGCAGCTTATTTCCAAGTACCCATTCGATGTTGATCTTATCTGAAGGGACCTCCACGGTTCTTTCACCACCGGTAATACTTGTCCAGACCAGAACCCCGTTATGGCCCAGATGATTCATGGCATCAAACGCCACACCACTGTGCCCGGTAGCATCGATAATCAGGTCGGCTTTTCCCACCTGAGCGACCAATTCTTCAATCGGCGTCTCCCGCGTGGAAACATACGTTGCTTCCAGCCCTTCGACGATCTCGGAATTGAGTGTCCCTCGGGGAGATCGCGCCAGCGTGTAAACATCCAGTCCCCGATTTTTAAGCACCAGGGTGCTCAACAGGCCGATTTGCCCAGCCCCCAGGACAAACGCGCGTTGCGGTCGCCAGACTTTCATTCGTTGCTGAGCTTCATACGCCTGTTGTATCGCTTTGGCAGCACAACTCATCGGCTCCATTAATACATGCAGGTGCTGCAGACCCTGAGGAACTCTGACAATGTACTCTTCTGAATCAACAAAGTACTCGGTCATAAACCCATGCCGCAGATTGATCCCGCGTTCATAGTAGGTTTCCTCACTGGTCATGTCATACGTGCCGATCTGGTCGTAGAGGGAACCGCCCGGGCGGCGGACGGTCGCCGTCACATAATCGCCCGGCTTGATCGTCCGTACATTTTCCCCCGTCTCTTCCACCACGCCAAATACTTCGTGACCGATCGTCAAAAAATCAAACCCTTCCGGAGCATTACCATAAAGGGCCTCATTAATTTCGCGGTCCGTGGCATCCACGCCAACTTTTAAAACTCGCACTAGCACTCCAGTACCGTCGGGGACGTCTGCGAGTGAAGGTTGGGGCAATTCAGCCATGTGAACACTACTGGGGGTCCCTGGTTTAACAGCAATTGCTTTCATAAATCTGATCGGTCTCGGTCTGAGAAGTATTCTGGGGATAACTTGGAAGCATTAAGTATAGATAGCAAACAATTTCTCGTGTAGCCGACCGGTCCCCGGATAGCGCGGTAGTCAATTAGCCCGAGGCAACGATTTGTAACAACCCCGGCTAAACCGTTAAAATCACCAGTGACAGTTTTATTCATAGCCAATTACTCAAGGGAGATTCACGATGGCCACAGCGGAAATCGTCGCTCGTCCAACCATTCGACAAACTCAGTGCTTTATTGACGGACAGTGGATCCCGGCAGAAGGAGGCGAGACGTTTGAGACGTATCACCCGGCCACCGGAGAAGTGATCGCTCAGGTTGCCGAAGGAGACACAGCAGACGTGGACAAAGCTGTCGCTGCCGCCAGGAAAGCATTCGATGAAGGCCCCTGGGGGAAAATGGATGCTCGTGAGCGAGGGGCTATCATGTACCGGCTGGCGGACCTCATCGAAGAAGAACTCGAAGAACTTGCGGCGCTGGAAACTCTGGACAATGGCAAGCCGATCCGAGATTCACTCGCCGCCGACTTACCACTGACGATCGACTGCCTGCGGTACTATGCTGGCTACGCGGATAAAATCCATGGTCAGACTATCCCAGTACGAGGTAATTACTTTACCTATACGAAAAAAGAACCGGTAGGCGTGGTTGGACAAATCATTCCCTGGAATTTCCCCATGCTGATGGTCGCGTGGAAATGGGGTCCCGCACTTGCTGCCGGATGCACCATTGTCATGAAACCGGCCGAACAGACTCCGTTAACCTGCCTGCGGATGGCTCGACTCGCACAAAAGGCTGGTGTCCCGGACGGAGTGATTAATATCGTGCCTGGTTTTGGACCAACTGCCGGAGCCGCCGTCGTGAAACACCCCGGCATTGACAAGGTGGCCTTCACTGGCGAATACAAAACCGCTCAGACCATCATGGCGGATGCCTCACAGACACTAAAACGCTTGACGTTTGAACTGGGAGGCAAAAGCCCTAATGTTGTCTTCAACGATGCCGATCTTGACGCTGCCGCAGCCGGCTCGCACTTCGGGTTGTACTTCAACCAGGGGCAGTGCTGCTGTGCAGGCAGCCGCCTCTTTGTCCAGGAAGATGTCCACGACGAATTTGTGGACAAACTGATCGGGATGAATCAATCACGCGTTGTCGGAGATCCATTCGATAAGACCACCGAACAGGGACCACAAATAGATCAGGCACAATTCGACAAGATTTTGAAGTATATCGATCTCGGCAAACAGGAAGGAGCTCAATGTCTGACAGGTGGCAACCGCCACGGCGATCAGGGATACTTTATCGAGCCTACCCTGTTCGACGGAGTGACTGATAAGATGCAAATCGCGACCGACGAGATTTTTGGTCCAGTCCTGTCCATCCTGACCTTCAAAGACACGGAGGATTTGATCCAACGGGCTAATAATACGTTCTACGGTCTGGCTGCCGCCGTATGGTCCCGTGACATTGGCAAAGCACATATGCTGGCTGACCGAGTGCGTGCGGGGACAGTCTGGGTCAATTGCTATGACGTTTTTGACGCCGCAGCTCCGTTCGGCGGTTTCAAAATGTCCGGAATCGGACGGGAACTGGGTGAGGAAGGCCTACGGAATTACCTCGAAACAAAAACCGTGACCGTGGCCCTTGATTAAACTGGACTCTTCTCACCACAACAACTTTTCCATCAGAAAACGACAGCGACTTTGATAAAAAAACCCAAAAGTGGCGGTGGCTGGCAAGCTATCCGCTATGTGCTAAAGCAATCTCGTGCATCCGGTGGCCTGCTCCGAATGTGGAAGGCTCTACGAAGCAGGAATACGTGTAAAACCTGTGCTGTCGGAATGGGTGGACAGGCCGGTGGTATGGTCAACGAAGCAGGCCGTACTCTGGAAATGTGCAAAAAATCAGTTCAGGCGATGGCAGCCGACCTGCAGGACGGCACAGCCTGCGATCATCTGGAATCTCATGCAATCTCGCAGTTAAAAAAGCAAACACCATACCAACTCGAACACGCCGGCCGACTTACCCAACCGATGCTTTATGAGAAAGGGGAGGAGTTCTACCGTCGTATCGAATGGGATGAGGCGTTACAACGCATCAGTACGGCGTTGGCAAACACTCCTGCTGACGAAACTTTCTGGTACTTCAGTGGACGGAGCAGCAACGAAGCAGGCTTTCTTCTTCAGTTGTTTGCCAGGCTTTACGGCACCAACAATGTGAATAACTGCAGTTACTACTGCCATCAGGCAAGCGGCGTGGGACTAAGCAGTGCCGTTGGGAGTGGTACAGCAACCGTCGTGCTGGATGACGTGGAACATGCCGATCTGGTCTTCGTTATCGGTGGCAATCCACCCAGCAATCACCCTCGGCTGATGACCACACTGATGCACGTGAAAAATAAGAAAGGAAAGGTTATCGTCATCAATCCGGCTATCGAAGTCGGACTCGTCAAATTTAAAGTTCCCAGCAACCCCTTTAGCCTGTTGTTCGGTACTCGGATTGCCGACCTCTATGTCCAGCCTCACATCGGAGGAGATTTGGCAGTTCTTACAGGCATTGCGAAAGCGGTCCAGGAGCTGGGAGCTGAAGACAGTCCGTTTCTGCAACAGTTCTGTGACGGAGCAGACGAATGGCTGGAACATCTGAGTGCAACTTCCTGGGAGGAAATCACGGCCAAATCGGGAGTTTCTGAAAACGAAATCCGCGAGATGGCATCTACTTATGCCCAGGCAAAGAATGTTGTCTTCTGTTGGACCATGGGGATTACCCATCATGAGCACGGAGTTCAAAACGTGCAGGCAATCGCCAATCTGGCTATGATGCGCGGCATGCTGGGCCGCCCCCACGCTGGACTATTGCCTGTTCGTGGACACAGCAACGTACAGGGAATCGGTTCGGTTGGAGTTACGCCAAAACTGAAAGATGCAATTTTCGATGCGCTGGAATCTGAATTCGATGTCAAATTGCCAACCCACACCGGACTCGACACCCTGGGATGCATGGAATCGGCGGACCGGGGTGAATTGAGTCTGGGAGTCTGCCTGGGAGGAAATCTCTATGGTTCCAACCCGGATCTTGAGTTTGCCGCTGGTGCGCTGAGTAATTTAAAAACTCTGGTGTACATCAATACGACACTAAATACCGGTCATGCACATGCGTTGGCAGATCAGACCATTATTCTGCCGGTATTGGCCAGAGACGAAGAAGCTCAAAAGACCACGCAGGAATCCATGTTTAACCTGGTGCGACTCAGTGATGGTGGTCCGCAACGTCACGAAGGCCCCAGAAGCGAAATCGAGGTCATCACAGATATTGCTCACAGTGTGCTTGGCGAAGGTAGCCCTGTAGACTGGAAGGTCATGAAAGAAGCTCCCAATATCCGCACGGCGATCAGCAAAACGATCCCCGGTTTCGAAAAAATTGGCGATATTGATGACACTGGAAATGAATTCCAGATCGAAGGCAGAACATTTCATGCTCCACGATTTGCCACGCCCAATGGAAAAGCTCAAATCCACTGTCACTCGTTACCTGAATTGAAAGGTGGCGTCAATCAGTTGCGACTCATGACCGTCCGCAGCGAAGGACAGTTCAACACCGTCGTCTATGAAGAAGCGGATATCTATCGCGGAGTTGAAAGACGGGATGTAATCCTGATTCATCCTGATGATATAAAACGTCTCGGTTTGCGACACAGACAAAAGGTCACCGTGAGAAGTTCTGTTGGGGAACTCAACGATATTCTCGTTCACCGTTATGAAGACATCCGAGCAGGTAACGTACTCATGTATTTCCCTGAAGCCAATACGCTGGTACCACGGACCTCAGATCCTTTATCACGTACTCCCGCATTCAAAGGTGTGCTGGTCACACTGCATGAAGCCTAGTCAGGACCCTCTTTTAACGACAAAACCGTGTTTACATTCACAGGTTGGCCGTGGAGTGCTAAACCTGCAATTGCCGATATTGGCCATAAGGTGTACCAATGAGGGACCCCCGTTTGCATTTCCGACAGAATCCACATCCCACCGATGGCTGAAATAAATAAATCTATTTCCAGATGGTCCGGGCTGAGCATACTTTGCAGCGCCTTGCTGCTGTTCCAGGTACAGCCCATGGCCAGCAAAGCGATTCTGGCCTGGTTTGGCGGAGCATCCAGTGTCTGGACAACCAGCATGCTGTTCTTTCAGGCAATGCTCGTGGGAGGCTACTGTTACGCCCATCTGCTCAGCCGTTGGCCCATTGCCCGACAGGTCAAAGTTCATGGCCTGCTGGTACTGAGTGCCTGCTTCTTTCTCCCAATCTCATTCAATGCCCCCCAAGCAACCGCCGCAGCAACCCAACCGGTCAGTACCATTTTATGGCTGCTCTTTGTTACCGTGGGGCTTCCCTACTTTGTTTTATCAACGACCGGACCACTGGTACAAAGCTGGTATGGGGTCACTCAGGGAAAGGGAACACCCTATCGACTCTACTCGCTTTCCAATATCGGATCACTCGCCGCATTGATCACGTACCCCTTTCTGATGGAAGTCTATCTGGATATTCCTACACAGGGAAATTTCTGGTCCGTCGGCTATTTATTGTTTGCAGCGTCGTTGGGTGTTCTGGGCTGGCAATGCATACGACAGGGACCAGCCGCCAACAACCAGGACAACGGTCCTCAAGCTGCCGTGGAATCCTCTCCTTCCTGGGGCCAGATGACTCAATGGGCAGGACTGGCCGCGCTGGCATCTGTCATGCTTTTGGCGTTTACTGATCAACTAACCCAGGATATCGCTGTCACTCCGTTTTTATGGATCATGCCACTGGCTATTTATCTGTGCAGCTTCATCATCGCATTTGATAATCCCAAATGGTATTTCAGAAAAAGCTATGCTCTGGCAACCGGCCTTGGTATTTTAATTCTGAGCTTGTATTACATTCGCGACACGGCTGACGAATATCTGGGAATAGCCATTTTCCAAAGTATCGCTGAGAGCGTCGTGAGCTATACAATCATGATGGCGATCGTATTCTTTACGATCTGTATGACTTGCCACGGGGAATTATTCCGCCTACGACCCGCCAAGCAACACTTAACTCTGTATTACCTGAGCATCTCTGTGGGAGGTGCATCAGGAGGCTTCTTTGTTTCCATCGTTTGTCCCTTCCTTTTCTCGCAATACCACGAATACCATCTGGGGCTGATCATCGCCTTTTCAATGGCGGGGATGATCATTGTCAGACAGGTTTTGAACAAGGCCAGTCTTGTCCAGCTGGCGGTCGTCATCCCTACCGGGCTGGTCTTTGGGGTGGTGGTACTCAGTCAGTGGCAGATGACCCAGCACCAGTCGGTCATCGCGACTCGCAACTTTTTCGGAACATTGCAGGTTCAGCAAAACCTGGAACAACGAGATGACCTGCAGCATCATCTGCAGTTGCGGCATGGGCGAGTTGTCCACGGATCCGAGATCATGGATGCTTCCGGAGTTCTGAAGCCCACCACGTATTATGGAACTGAGTCTGGCGTAAGCCAGGTATTCAACCTGCTGCAGGACAATGGCGATATCGACATCACTGCCGTAGGACTGGGAACCGGAACGTTAAGCGTCTATGCGCGTCCTGGTGACAAGTTACGATTTTTCGAGATCAATCCGGATGTCATTAAACTGGCTCGCACCTACTTCCGTTACCTGAAAACATCTTCGACACCGGTGGAAACAATCGCTGCCGATGGGCGACTGGGGATCCAGTCACTCGCCGAAAACTCGACGGACCTGATCATTCTTGATGCATTCAGCAGCGACGCTATCCCTGTCCACCTGCTCACATTGGAAGCATTTGAAATATACCTCGACCGGCTAACCGAAAATGGCGTTATTTGTGCTCACATCAGCAATCAGCATCTGGACCTTATTCCTGTACTTCATGCAGTTGCCGAGCATTATCACTTGTCACTCAGAATCATTGATTCCCGGGCGACCGCAGACACCTTCGAAGCGAGATGGGCCGTTCTCTCTTCTGATTCAGACTTTCTTACCAAACTCGATACTCAAACCGCTGCGGCCAGGCCCGAAAACATTAAACGCATTTCCCCCTGGACTGATCATTACAGCAACCTGTTGCAGATCCTTAAATGAATTCCGTTTCCTTTCTACGCATCGTCTTCGGACTGATTACCGCAGGCCTGACCCTGACGTTGCTGATGGTCAGTCAAACCATCGGACGAAACGGACTGCAACAGCACGCACTGGCAGGTATCGTTTGGATTATCAACCTGGTGTTGCTGGCAATCATGGGCTACGCAACCTGCCTGAAATCGGAGCGTCTGCAAGCTTTACAACATCGTCTATATCAACTCAGCAAGCCTGCCGATGTCGCTGACAAGCCCTATCGCCCCGCAGCCCTGCTCACGGTCGCCCTTGCCCTGATTGGGTTCTATCTGACCGCTTCCGCTTACAGCACTGTCCTCAACAACGCGTCGCATAGTGATCCTGCTGCTTTTCTGCGATTTGCTAAACAGACGCAGCAAGCCGGCGGGCCAGTCCAGTTACTTCTCGATCTTTACTCGGGGCAATATGTCCAGGCAAACCAACACCCGCTGTACATCGGCTTATTGTCACTATCACCCGATCTGGGTACAGGTAAAGCACTTAGCCAAGCTGCCTCGCTGGCAACATTTCTCCTGCTATTTCTCTATCTGGTGAGAACTCGAGGGTACCCTACGGCAGCCATCGCCGTAACACTTCTGGCCACCAACCAGGCTTTCTGTTACTTCAGCAGTCTGGCGACCTGTGAGAGCTGGCTTACACTCTTTTTCACTTTGTCATGGATTGCGATGGAACAGGCCCACCGAAGTCCTCAGCTACGGCGGGCTGGGGGACTCTGGTTCATAGCCGGTATTTGCCTGGGCCTGGCATACCTCACCAAAGGTACAGGGCTGATTTTTCTGGCAGCCGCGGTTCCTGCAAGTTCCCTATCGGGATACATGCATCGATCCCACGAAAAAAAGTCCCGACGCTTCGCATTCGCCATGGCAACGACAGGAATCCTGTTTGCCGGTTGGTTGGTTACAGCTCACCCACTATTGATTCGAAACACACTGGTCTACGATTCCCCAACTTTCAATGTCAATTCTTACTTTCTATACATGGACGAGTTTCCCGAAGATCCGGAAACCCTGGCAAATCTGGCTGCTTCCCACTCGCTGCCGGAAATTCGCCGAGTTTTTTTTGAGAGCCATACTGCGACCGAGCTAATTCAACGGGAGCTCCATGGTATTGGCTGGGAAGCGTATATCATCACACGATCGCTAGGCCCCAGCCCCATCGGTGAAAGCCGGCTGCTGATCGGGATTCCAATCGCACTGCTCATACTGCTCTCACTGATCCACCTTAACCGCCCCATCCAATGTTTTCTGATCATCGTTATCGGTGCCAGCGTACTGACGTTCGGGTGGTACGTACCAATCGCAGCTGGCCAGAGGTTCACGGCACCACTGATTCCGATGCTCATGGCCTACGCCTCCATTGGACTCTTCCATACAGCCGCCAATCAATCATCTGTGAAAATTGGCTTTATCTTGAAACTATGTATGCTCTGGACGATACTCTGGGCAGGCTGGACCGTCGCGGTGCTTTAAACCAGATTCCCCGTTCGGGCTAGCACGGTTTAATCCTTTTTGAGGGACCGCTGCCATTGTTGAATGAGAGCCATGGCTTCCAAAGGAGTCGTGTTGTTCAAGTCCGTCTCTCGAATATCATCCAGCAACGGGTGCTCCTGTTCGCCAAACAGCGACATCTGAGAATCCCGAGTCTGCATCGCCACCGGGATGACAAGCTCCCCACCTCCATGTGAAGCTTCCAATTGAGCCAGGATTTCTGAGGCTCGCTGATTGACTGAACGTGGAACACCAGCCAGTTTCGCCACATGGATTCCGTAGCTCTTATCTGCCGACCCTTCCACGATCTTATACAGGAAAACAACGTTATCTTCCCATTCCTTGACAGATACATTGAGATTGGTCAAACGTTCCAGTGTCGACGATAGATCCGTCAATTCATGATAATGGGTGGCAAACAAAGTTCTTGACTGCAGCTTTTCATGAATAAACTCGACAATGGCCCACGCCAGCGATACACCGTCATAAGTACTCGTTCCACGACCAATCTCATCCAGAATGATCAGGCTGCGTTTGGTCGCGGTATTGAGAATTCTGGCCGTTTCGGTCATCTCTACCATAAAGGTCGATTGCCCCCGGGACAGCTCATCACTGGCTCCAACGCGAGCGAAAATTCGGTCTGCGATCCCGATAACTGCCGACGTGGCCGGGACGAAACTACCCACCTGAGCCATCAGGGTAATCAAAGCTACCTGCCGGATATAGGTACTCTTTCCGGCCATATTTGGACCTGTGATGAGTAACAGGTTTTTCCCTAGTGGATCTGCCACTGTATCATTGGGTACGAAGGTCCCATCTGGTTCTGTGATATCGAGCACTGGATGACGTCCATCTCGCAAGTCCAGCACAGGCTCGTCTCGCATAACCGGTCTGCAATAGCCTCGAATAACCGCTAATTCGGCTAACGACAAAAGAACATCAAGCGTAGCCAGCTGATCTGCCGTCCGCTTAAGCCTTCCTTGTGCTGCATTTACCTGATTTCGCAGTTGGAGAAACAGTTCATATTCCAGAGCTTTGGCTTTGTCATCGCTGCTAAGCACTTCTTCTTCGTACTCTTTCAGCTCGGGCGTGATATAACGCTCTGCATTTTTCAGCGTCTGCTTACGAATATACTCGTCAGGTGCTTTGTCCTTATTCGCATTGCTTAGTTCGAGATAGTAGCCAAAGACTTTGTTAAATCCGACTTTAAGATTGGTTACGCCAATGCGTTCTGCTTCCCGAGCCTGATACTCTGCTATCCACTGCTTGCCCCCAGCAGCCAATTTACGCAATGCATCCAGGTCCTCGTGGTAACCATCACGAATCAAACCACCATCTCGCGCCAACAGAGGACAATCGTCAACCAGAGCGACCTCCAGAGACTCACAGAGCTCGGGACAGAGATCGATCACCTCGTAAGCCTGTTGCAGTAAGCTGCTTTTCCGGCCATCAATCGCTTGTTTAAGAGGTGGCAATTGCCGCAGTGTCTTGCCGATATGAGCCAAATCGCGAGGGCTGGCACGTCCGGTGGAAACGCGTGCCAGCAACCGTTCGACATCATAGATCTCTCGTAACTTTTCTCGCAAAATGTCGCGCAGCCGACTCTCTTTCGTCAATTCCTCCACGCTATCGTGGCGTAGTTCAATCGCCTGTTTGTCTGTCAGTGGGTTGGAAACCCAATCGGCTAACAAGCGGGAGCCCATAGCAGTTACTGTCCGATCAATCACCGACAGCAGGGAACCCTCTCGTCGTCCATCGCGCAAGGTCCTGGTAATCTCCAGGCTCCGTCGTGTCGCTTCATCTATCTCAAGCGTACCGCCTGTACGATAGGGCAGCAGACTTTCAAAATGATCGAGTGAACTTTTTTGAGTTTCGACCAGGTAGTCCAGCAAGGCACCGGCTGCCCGAATGGCAGGACTGTCGTCATCGGTAAATCCAAACCCGTCCAGATGTCTGCTTTCAAACTGCCTGGACAGTGTCGATTTAGCACTATCCAATGCAAAGGCCCATGCGGGTCGTCGCGTCAGCATGAACTGATCAGTCAGATACTCAGGAATACAGTCCTGCTGTTCCTCCAGAAGCACTTCCGCTGGGCCAATTCTTACCAGTTGATCTGCCAATTCTGCCATGCGAAAGACTGCGGCCTGAAATCGTCCGGTGGAGAGATCTGCCCAGGCAAAGCCAACTCGGCGGTCACCCGGCTCTGCGATCAGTTTTTCTCTGGTCCCCCCCTGTTCCACATCCAGCACCAACGCCAGCAGGTAATTGCTTTCGCGCGGATCAAGCATGGCATCATCGGTCAGAGTTCCGGGGGAAACAATGCGCGAGATTTCCCGTTTCACCAGCCCTTTGGCTTCTTTCGGATCCTGAACCTGCTCACAAACTGCAGCTCGGAATCCCGCATGAATCAGTCGACTCAGATAGGGTTCCAGTTGGTGATACGGAAACCCTGCCATCGGAATTGGGTTTTCCCCTTTGTCCCGACTGGTGAGTGAAAGCCCAAGTTCGCGTGACGCGATGCGTGCGTCTTCATGGAAGAGTTCATAAAAGTCCCCCATGCGAAACAGCAACAAAGCATCTCCTGCGATAGCTTTGGCTTCATCGTACTGCTGCATCATCGGTGTCTTAGCCATAGCAGCAAATTTTACCTTTTACCGTCCAATTTTCCATCATGGGCAAGCGAAAACGGTGGTGCCCGAGGGGTTATTCCGTCTTTAAATCGTCCCCCGTACGTGTGACTACTCCCCACTGTCCTTCATTCTCGTCCACACCAACCACTAGCTCATCAAGCCGAACCACACCTTTAGCCGCGAGACGCGTTAGTAATTCGGTCGCTATGTAGTCAGCGAGTAATTCAGCTGTCGTGTTTTCCACTGGCAACAGGACGCAGTCCTCCAGAGGAAAAATCCAGCGCCGTTGCTCAAAAGTCACTAAAACTTCTTTTTCATCCGACGTGACTTTAATCTGTTGGTGAGTCGTCGGCAGCAGTACATGATGATCCAGTGACACAGTGATCTCTTTCAGCGTATCGCGCAACGCGATAAAGTCGATCACATATTGATTCTCATCCAGAGGTGCCTGCACTTCGGCAAACACTCGATAATTATGACCATGAATTCGTTCACAAATATTTCCGGCGAACGTAATGAAATGCGCAGCACTAAAAATCAAATGCTCCTTTTCCAGTTTCACACGATAGCTTTTGGTCATAGCAATTGCCTTATGCTTGAGTTTGAACGGGTGGCTGCAACCACCCTTCCCTTAAGCCTACAAAAAGTGCCGCTCCGATGAAATCCGCCGTTGTTCCTGGGTTACGACGATGTCCGTCGGTACGCAACCAGAAGTCAAAATCAGCTAACGCCGCATGATAGGCGTCTCTCCCCCGCTCCGCCTGCTCCAAAACTGCGGCTGCGCGAACTGCCGATTCTCTGGCTATCTCGGCACCACATTTACGCGCGATCAAACTATCGGGATAAAGGCTCATGAGCTCCACGTGAGTACGAACAATTGCGTCAATCTGAGAGTCCTCTGTTTGTTGATGCTGCCGCAATTTAGGAGCAGCAACAGTCAATACATCATGGAAACTGTTGACATACTGAGCAGAAATTAAATCACGCTGCTGAGCATGAGTCATTGCAACCAGCAGCGATTCTGGAGCTTCATCACGGATATCCAACTCGTCCGTTTCCCCTAATCCGCCGGCGTTGGCCAAATTGATCGCTCGGTACACAAGCTGCGCATCCTTACTATCCAGCGCTTCCAGCACGTCACGAAGGTCATCGCCCTCGAGCGACTTCGCCTTGGCTAAAGGTGCCAGTAGCAGAATCAGTCCCAAGTTGGTGTTATTGGCGACGACGGCCTGAGTTGCTTCCACAGCGGACAACACCAATTGGCCCAATCCACCCTTTCGCTGATTTTCAAAGACCGGGCCAATCGCAGCAGCACTTTGTATGAAATCATAGAAAGTCAAATCCTCAAAGTCTGCCCCCCGATGAACATTACCTGGCTTGGGTGCCGAAACCTCAAGCATGCACGCCAATGTCACTTTTTGCCCTAAGGACAGGTTGTCGTAACTCATGCCAGCCGACCCAGAAATTGCTGAACACTTTCGATCACCTCGGCTGGAGCATCTTCCAGAACATAGTGTCCCGCATCTTCAATCTCCAAGCTATCCGCTGTGGGAAACAACTGTTTAAATCGCTCCAAACAGGTTTTATTGAAACACCAGTCTTTCATGCCCCAAATGAGTTGAACTGGTTTGTCAGCCAGCGTACCAAGTCCGGCTTCAACATCTTTGAGAGTCTGCCAGCTTCGGTGCCGCTTGAAAAACGGAATGTCCTTAACAAACCGATCGACTGCGATCCGGTTATGCCAGCTGTCATAAGGAGCCAGCAGACCCGCTCGTGCTGTCTTCGACAACCGTTGCCGACTCATCGCCATGAAAGTTGCCGGGCCGGCAAACAGATTCAGAGCCCGCATGGCAAAGGTACCAATCCATGGCGTCGTGCATGCAAAGATTCTCCAGGGAATTTGGGGAGGCGGAAAAGCACCAGTATTCAATAGAGTAAGACTCTTAACGCGGTCAGCAATCTGGGACACTGCACCTAACCCAATCGCCCCTCCCCAATCATGAACAACAAGATGAATGGAAGACAGTTCGAGTGCTTCGATGAGTGAGAAGAAATTCTGAATGTGTTGAGATAGCGAGTAATCGTATTGCTGAGGTTTGTCACTCAGACCACAGCCAATATGGTCCAGGGCGATTGCTCGATGCGTGCCGGAAACTGCCTGGATCAGATGACGGTAGTAAAAGGACCAGGTTGGGTTTCCATGAACCATAACAACAGGTTCTCCCTCACCCTGATCAACGTAGTGCATTCGGTTTCCATCTGACAATGTGTGCCAGCAGGATTCAAACGGATATTCCTCTCTCCAGATTTCCTGATCCATCTTATCAAGCGTCCATGTCTGTTTGAGGCTGACGCCGATACCACCGGGTCAACCATTTAGATAACGTTGTGGGTAATAAACGATCCGCCAGTACCAGGCAGTTCCCTCCGTAGGACAAAATCACTTCACGTTTTCCTTTGGCGATAGCCTTGATTGCAGATGCAGCGACTCGGTCCGCCGACATTCCCTTGTTCTGCTGGCAGGCTCCGTCAAGCACGGAGGCAAAGAACTCGCTTTTTGTCGTACTGGGACTGACCAGCACAACATCGATGCCATCTGCAGACAACTCAATCCGTAATGCATCTGAAAATCCATGCAACGCAAACTTACTGGCGCAATACTCACTTTTTGACGGCATCGCTGTATGTCCAAGCACGGACCCGACATTGCAGACAACCGGCGAGCGACCTTTTTTCAGTGCAGGAAGTAAATCACGGATCCACTGCACCGCTGCAAAGAAATTGACCTCCATAATCTGGCGCAACGTGGATTCACTCGAGTCGGCAAACGGCCCAATACTACCGACCCCTGCATTATTGATCAGCACGTCCAAACAGCCGGCCCAATTTTTCCGGATCCAATCTAACACCGATCGCCGGAATTCAGAATCTGTTATATCACCGGCCAGGTACGTCAGTGTTCCCGTCGCATTTTCCAGATCACTTTGTAATTGTTCCAGCCTGTCCTGCCGGCGAGCAATCGCCAGTACCTGATTTCCCCGCTGAACTAACTGACTGACAAGCTCTTTACCAATTCCGCTTGAGGCGCCCGTGACAATAGTGCGTTTATCCGTAAGAGTTCTTTTGGCCATCAGACTCCCTTACTCCGCCGGAGGCGTGACCGATTCATGCTGCGCGACATATTCATCGTGTTTGACGACGGTGGCAGTATTACGATCAATTTGACCGGCATACTTTTCTGGTAAGCGACAGTGGATCACCATCCGGGAATCCGTATAACGGGTTGAGAGGATTTCTCCGCGCGCAGCAATAAAAGCCAACAGCCTGCCGTTGTCCACTCCAGTTTCCACCATCAAATCCAAAAATGAACGACTCAGGGCATCACTAACGGCCATCGCCAGACTCTGAAAACCTTCTCTCGTCACCGCACTGATCGGGACAGCGTTGGGGTAACGATTAAGGACAAGATCAAGCTGATGCGAATCCTGAATCTGATCAATTTTGTTAATGACCAGTAGCGTATCTTTCTCTTCGATCCCGATTTCCTCCAGAACTTCATATACTGATCGAATTTGCTGATATACCGCTGGATTGGATCCGTCGGCAATATGCAACAGCAAGTCCGCCTGATGAGCCTCTTCCAGAGTTGCCTTGAAGGAAGCGATCAATCTGTGAGGCAGGTTTTTAATGAATCCAACCGTATCGCTCAGTAACACTGGCCCCCAGTTGGGTAAGTGCCAGCGGCGCGTTCGTGTATCAAGGGTCGCAAAAAGTTTGTCTTCTGCCAGTACCTGGGCATCCGTGAGTGCATTCATGAGTGTTGATTTACCAGCGTTGGTATAACCAACCAGCGAAACTGTCATAACGTCACTACGTGAGGCAACCAGTCGCTCTTTCCGCTTTTCGATAACCTTTAATTCCTTGCGGAGGTCACTGATGCGTTTTTCCACTAAACGACGGTCTACTTCAAGCTGCTTTTCCCCGGGACCACGCATACCGACTCCCATTTTGACTCGGTCCAAGTGAGTCCACATCCGTTTCAGCCGAGGAAGAGAGTATTCAAGCTGAGCCAGTTCCACGGCGAGACGAGCTTCGAGTGTCTGTGCGTTGGAAGCGAAAATGTCGAGAATTAATTCTGTTCTGTCGATGACTTTGGCTTTCACCGCTTTTTCCAGATTTCTGGTTTGAGCGGGACTGAGATCATTGTCGAAAATCACGACGTCCGCATCATGATGCTCAACCAGAGCAGCCAGTTCCTCGACTTTTCCCTTCCCAAAAGCAGTAGCCGCGTGCATCGCGTGCCGTCGCTGGACAATTCCCGATTGAATCACCGTTCCGGCAGTTGAAGCGAGTCGTTCACATTCCTCCAGCGGATTTTCATCGACGTCCACGATTTCATCATGCGTGATGACACGCGCTAGCACCGCTTTCTCTTTTGCTAAACTTTGCTTGCGTTCCAGATCCTGCACCGTGGATTCCAACTCCCAAATACCGTAGGGTAAGACTGCTATGCGTGATTATATCCCACGTTAGCAATCGAACCTATGAGGACTCTGGCGGGTTTCGCCAGTTATCCTGGAAACCGTAACCATTCTGGAATGTCCTGGCGAAAGCGGTACTGCAGGTCCCGCTGCAGCTCGATGTCCCCCTGCCTGTCAGACCTCAGCACATCCTTTTGCTCGGCGTCACACCAGTCGATAAACTGGCGTTCGCACAACGGAACTGTAGACGCCTGTTTTTCGCAAGCCGTTATATCTGCCCAGAAGTAGGTACGGTCACCTGTCTCCAGACTGGCAAACACGCTGCCCACAAGATAACTATGGCAATCAGTTAATACGGGAACGTCGTCGATGGAAGGATTCAAGGATATGCCCAGCAACTTGTCGCGCTGACGGCCTGAATCACGAGCAAAATTCCAGGCCAGTTCACTTTGCTCCAAAGTGAGCAGGTGCACAGCCAACCTGCCGGATCGAGCAACCAACTCAGTGGTATGATGATTCGGAGCTAAACCGGCGAGAATCACAGGCTTTGCCGGATCCAGCGATGCCTGATACACCCAAGTGGCTAGTAGCCCCCCACGCCTGGAAGTATCTGCAGATGTTACGACCCACAGTTCGCGATTTAAACTGCGGAAAATTTCCTCGGTCTGTTGTAGCGGCAATGTCATCCACAAATCTCCAAAACAGCTCCCCCTCTACGTCAAGTCGTCCAGTTGCCAATTCGTTGAACAGCCTAATCTCCCCAATTATACTGATCTACTCGAGACATACCTGATAGCCGGATAGATTTTGAGACGGCTCAGAAACCCCAAGGACATAAACAAATGAAATACAATCCCACTCGACGTGAGTTCATTAAAGCGACAACCGCAGCAGCTGTTACCACGACCACTATTCCCGCACTCGCGGATAAAAAGAAAAAGAAGCCGCTGTTCAAAATCTCGCTCGCCCAGTGGTCGCTACACCGAGCTATCTTCGGTGGAAAGATGAAGAATGAAGATTTTGCCAGAGTTACGAAAGAAGAATTCAATATCAGCTGCATTGAGTACGTAAACCAGTTCTTCAAAGATAAAGCCGAAAACATGGATTATCTGAAAGACCTGAAAAAGCGAGCCGATGATCTGGGAGTTACAACCAATCTGATCATGTGCGACGGGGAAGGTCGACTAGGTGACCCCGATCCAGCCAAACGGACTCAGGCTGTAGAAAACCACTACAAATGGGTCAAGGCTGCCAAATTCCTGGGAGGACATAGTATTCGAGTGAATGCGGCGTCAGCTGGAAAGTACGATGAGCAACTTGAACTGGCAGCTGATGGACTGAGCCGGCTAAGTGAGTTTGCGGCCAAACACCATATGAACGTCATCGTGGAAAATCATGGTGGCCTGTCATCCAACGGCGCATGGCTCGCCGCGGTTATGAAAAAAGTCAACATGGACAACTGTGGTACGCTTCCTGATTTTGGAAACTTCCACGACTACGATCGCTATCAAGGCGTTGAAGAGACCATGCCGTTTGCAAAAGCAGTCAGTGCCAAAAGCCATAACTTTGATGAAAACGGAAACGAGACCAAAACAGATTACACCAGAATGATGAAAATCGTTCTCAGCCACGGATACAACGGCTATGTGGGAATTGAGTACGAAGGACGTGAAAAACCAGAAATGGAAGGGATCGAGTTGACGAAACAATTACTACTCAAGGTTCGTCAACAACTCTCATAAACTCCCCGAGTTCCCTTTCCATACCATAAAACGACCAAGCCCGAGGTTCCTTTGCGAGCCTCGGGCTTCTTCCATGCTGTTCCGACGCTGAATTACACCACTCTTTCAACTGGAAACACCCGACATTTCCTCACGCCACCCTGAAATCAGGACGATATCCCTATAAATTACCTAAACAGGACACTTGGCACATGCGCCAAACTCACCTGCCCGCTTTTTAGGCACAAAACCCGTGCATCACGCCCGCTCTGGCCTGCCTTAAAAACAGACACCTCCACGCTATCGCGCGCAACCACCTGCAAACAAATAACTTAGGGTCACGGCTGGACAACCAGAGAACCATTCTCTGAAGCGAAAATCAATCTGATCGAACGTGCTGCTATCTATTTCTGGTACTTGTTTTGATCGAAACGATGGTGGATACAAATTCGGGGGGAAACATGTCCAAAGCCGCATACAAAGATAAACAACTTTCCAATCAATCTCTAAAACCGAGGCCACGGTATTATAACGAGCCTCATTTGTCACCCAGGCAACCAACAACGCCTCAACCACCGGCAGACTCTGAAAAGCTGATTGACCACAGTCGTCAGTGGAATGACGATAACGGAGTGACAACACCAATCACGCTTGAGCAGCGGCGAGAAGCTGTCTCTCAGGCATTGAAGCTTTCGCGAGCCGCTCGAGATTGGGAAATATTCTTTAAGCAGGTGATGGGGGTTGATGGCCTCATCTACAATCTCTTCCCTTCCGCTGAACAACGTCGACAGTTTGAAACGACGACAGAATATATCGAGATTCAACACATCCTGGCAGAAATGCGTAGTCGACCTCAGAAACGCAACTTACCAGATCGTGAAAAAACCAGAATGATCACGGTTCGACTGCCGGAAAGCCTCCACACCGCATTGATGCAGGAATCCAGAGAGCTGAATACCAGCATGAACAAACTCTGCATTTCCAAACTACTGCAGATTATTGACAAGCAACTGGTTAAATAACCAGCAACGTCAGTTTCACAAACGCTTGATCGGCAACTGGTAACAGACTGCTTCTTCCGAGTTGCGCATAATCAGCATGTTGTCGTATAACGTCATGGTTGCCCAACAACGATCTTCCATCGCCTGAACCGAGTAAAGTTCATCAAATCCTCGATCGTGGGGACGCAGTATGTGCAGAGTGCCTTCTTCAGCCTGTACCAGAATCAGTTCTCCCACCATCAATAATTGACCGTGTTCAAACCGTCCTTTTTTCCAGAGCCTCTCCCCCGTTGCCAGCTCTGCACATTCCAGAATACCATCTGACAAGCTATAGATCTTGCCATCAACCAACGCCGCATTGGTGTACTTTGTTCGAGCTATCGCTGGATTCCGCCATACTTCATGTGTGTTGCCACCTTCCACGCGAAACATTGTTGCTCCCTGACCATATCCCTTGGCGGCAAACACCAGATCTTCTCCAGCCACGAAAGGCTGCGAGGTATTAGCACTGGTTGTACTCGATCCCTCCCAGCCGTGTATCCAAATCTGCTCACCTGTCCTGATATCATGCCCGGCCACGGAACTCTCGTTAACCACCACCACCTGCCGCTTTCCGCCGATCACGTGCAACATGGGAGACGAAAAGCTGATCTGTTCAGCGCCTCCCTTCCAAACCAACTCACCACTTTTTCGATCAAATGCGAGCAAACTGACAAATGGGCCTCCCACCCGACCACCACCAGGCACGATGACCAGATCATCGACGACCAGGGGAGACGTACTTCGCCCCCAACCGACCACTTTCGGATCTTCTTCCGCCGAGGAATTCACCAGCTCCAGAATATCCTGCTGCCAAATCAGCTCACCAGTCTTACCGGCTAAACACAACAGATTCCCATTCGGCCCCAGACTGTAAACATCACATCGATAAATCGTAGGCGTTGCTCTGGGACCAACACCGCCAAGTAAGGTTTCGTGCCTGAATTTCGTCACATGAGCCCAACGAATTTCTCCCGAATGGAGATCATAACAACTTACACTCTCTTCATCTCCTCGCTGCTCCATGGTGACCCCGAATCCGCCGACCGCAGCAAAACCTGACCAACCAGCACCAATATCGCGTCTCCACAGTTCAATGACGTTTTCAGAATTCGGCTCGTCTTCCCAGTCAGCTGCAACAAACGGGTGGCGATCCTTCCCTAAAAACCCCGGGAAATCCAAACGATCTCCTAATGACTTCAGATCAACAGGCCCAACTACAATCTCGTCACTGACGCTAACCAGGCCTTGATCAGGAAGCGACTCCCAACGCCAACTCCATTCAATCATCAGGCCCCCTGTCACGCCGGTGATTCGAATCAACGAGAAGAATACCACCACAGACAGGACGCCTCCCCAGACAATCAGCCGTTTTACTGCTGCACTGACGGGTCCTCGCCAGACAAGCCATGTAACATACAACCCCGACACAGCAACCAGAGTAAGCATGGTGACTGCATTAGAAAGGGCCTGATCAACAGGAGTCCCACGCTGAAACAGGTAGATCAGAAAAGCGCCCAAACCTGCCACGACCAGGAACCACCACGGAAAATAAGTCTTCTGGACAGCCCGTTGCTGAGTGTCATTACCGTTTTTCGGGCTCCCAACTGAGTCTTCCATGGAATCTCGCATACCTCGTCACTATTCTGGCTTGAATTCAAAAAGAGGAACGTGGCGGACCATAAGCCGGGTTCTGTATTCACCGAAGTGACGATGATCATTCATCTAGGACGACAATTGCTTGCCGCCTCAAGCAGCCTACCCGGAAATCAACGGGAACGAGCAGCTCCCGAATGGCGAACCATTTTTTTCCTGCTTGGCCTTGCTTCCAATGGGGTTTGCCTAGCCATACCAGTTACCTGCTATGCTGGTGAGCTCTTACCTCACCGTTTCACCCTTACCCGCAAGCGGGCGGTCTACTTTCTGTTGCACTATCCCTGGCCTTACGGCCGGTCGGCGTTACCGACCATTGCGCTCTACGAAGCCCGGACTTTCCTCTCGTTCGACATGCGAACCAGCGACCATCCTGTCCGCCAGCATTCCTCACTATTTATTTTGAGACAATCGTCAGGAATGTGAAGAAGATAAATCAAAAATCGTTCCCAGATCCATCGCTAATTACCGCTGAAACGGGCCAACGCCTCGCGATCCACTTCGATCCCCAGCCCTGGACCATCCGGAATGGATAAATAGCCTTCTTCATCCAGCTTGAATTTTTCGACAACTAAATCCTCGATGTAAGCTGCCGGAGTCAGATACTCGACATACCAGGCAACGGGCAGCGAGGCAGCGAGTTGTAAATCTGCAGCCAGCCCGATCGCGGTATTCCAACCATGGCTGACAAATCGAACATTGTGATCATAGGCGTGCCAAGCAATCCGTCGCGCTTCGGTCAGCCCACCACACTTGGTGGCATCCGGCTGGATAAAATCTACTGCATGACGCTCAATCCATGGCAAAAATGCCTGACGTCTCGTCAGAACTTCGCACCCCGCCACAGGCACAGGCGAATGCTCTCGCAGTTTGATATATCCTTCAATATCGTCTGGCGGTAAGGGCTCTTCAAACCATTCAATACCGTACTCGGCCAGCATATGTGCCGTATTGATCGCCCATTTGTAATCATGCGGCCAAAACTGCTCGCTACCTCCGGCATCTACCAGCAACGTAATGTCCGGCCCCACCGTTTCTCTCGCCGTACGCACCAGCTGCTCGTCAAAGGCACTACTGACTCGACCAAACGGGCGCCAACCGAGCTTGATTGCCTTAAATCCCCGAGCCACCGTATCCCGAAGCCGCTGCGCTAACACGTCAGGCTGATCAAACAGGATGGATCCATACGGTTTGATCCTGTCACGATAAACACCCCCAAACAACTTCTTGATGGGCTGATTGCAAACCTTGCCAAACAGATCCCATAGTGCAATATCGATCCCGGAAATTACATGCTCAACCGTTCCTCCACGTCCCTGCCAGAAACTACTCTGTCGCAGCAACTCACTTACTCGTTCTGGCTCGTCTGCCGGAGCTCCCAGCCAAAATGGCCTCAGAAAATCAACTCCGGCCTGTGTCAGCGCCGAGCCGGTAAACACGCTACCTATTCCAGACAGACCTTCGTCCGTGTGCACTTCCACCAGAGTATGTAAATCATCTTCCGGCTCATGACCTTCCGGCCAACCGCCGTCGACCGTGGCTCCCAGTAGTTTGTGACATTCAATCGCTGTAATCTTCATTTTCTCTTACTCATTGCTGTGGTGTTTGAGATAGGCAGCCGACATCTCCCGGCGAATTCTTTGCATCAACTCTGGCGTGGTCAGATTGAAATGATCCCGATCAGCATGCAACTCGATCACAGCATCACTCCCCAGTGATTCCATTGTCTGCTTCAGATATTCGCAAGCCCCTTCCAGATAAAACGTATCCACCGTCCCCATAAATACGTTGATCTTCCCCTCCAGACTCTCCTTCAAACCATGCTGCCACCGCCGCTGAATAAGCCTGTTGATATCATATTCAACCCAGTAGCGGACGGTGGAAGGAATCACGGTTCCCTTGTCACGAGTCCACATCAGCAGCGGCTTTCCCTGCTGATCCAGCGGACTAAAAACAGCTTCGAAGGACTTCAACTGGCCACCGCGTCCCAAACCGTCATCCATGTGTCCAAAATCCTCGTACCAAATCATCACTTCACCGTTTCGACGCGCCAGCGGTCGTCGCTTGCCTTCTGGATTGGTATACAGACTCAATGGTTGCTCGGCATAGAGATTCACTTCCTGATAATCCCGGAAGTCAACCGGATCCGGAGCGGTACTCCACACTCCCCCGAACATCTCGGGATAATTCACTTGAAGCCACAAGCTGCTCCAGCCCCCGCTACTATGACCGGTGACGAACCTGGCAGTCGCGGCCGGCACGGTACGGTAACGACGATCCACTTCTGGAATGAGTTCCTTGATCAAAGCAGCCCCGCGAGGTCCGTTTTTGGCACTATCTGCGTAGACGTGATGCCCCCATTTACATTGACCATCCAGGAACACTCGAATGAATTCAACTTCACCCTGGCGGGGCTCCGGTCCCCCTGCAGCCAGCGAACGTCCCATCGTCTCATGAATTCCACCGAACCCGGAAACCGCATAAATCACAGGATACCGTTTCGTTTCCGAAGCGTTATAGGACCGAGGCAACACCACTGTTGCTTTCTGGACAATTTCACGACCATAAAATGCCGACAACCTGGGACTATACAACCGAACCTGCTTGCGAAACGCGGTCTCCTCAAACGGGATTTCCCCTACTACCTGCGTCAGCTCCAACTCGAGACGGTTGCTACCATCCCATTCGAGTTTCTGGACCTCACTGTACAGATTCCCAGCTCCCTTTGCATGATTCGAATGGTAAATGTCAAAATCAAACAGAGCCTGAACAAAATACTGCCCGGTCGGTAAATCAGCCAACCTTCCCGGAAACCCTTTCGTATCGCCCGACAGGACAATCGACTCCCCACCTCGCACCACAACATCCTCAGCAAAAAATGGCTCGGGTGAAAACCAGTTAGGGCCGGTAAAAGGAGGGCGGTTATCTGACGTTGAGGTAAACAGATATATTCGCCCCGAAGTGGGGCCAGTCAGTGCGGTCTTGGGTACGGTTATCGTAACCCGGGGCGCAGCCAATGCGTCCAACGTAAGAAACATCCAGACTGCACACTGCAACAACAAACAGTTTAATTTCACGAGGCAAATCCCACCGAAACAAAGTGAATGGTCTCCTGCACCAGATCAAAATCTGGCATGCTTCCATCCTAATAGATTTGCTTGATACCTGCTGACCCTATTTGCTTACATAAACACGTTTTGACCCGATATAGACCTGCTGGTCACTTTGCAGATAGAGCCGTACGGTCTGGAAGCCAGGCTTCACCCTCTCCACAGCAATTTCGGCCTCTACCGTGCCGGGCTGGCAGATATCCAAGCTGGTCGATGACCACACCGCATCATTGGCACGTCGGTACTCGTCGTTATACGACTCAGCCATTTCACGATCGAAAGATTCCCGTTTCAGTGGAGTAAACCTTTGCACTCCTCGTTCAGCAGCCAGTTCCAGGACCGCTTTCCCTTTGACCGGAGCCTCAAATCGGACCAGCAGATTGGAACCATTACTCGCCGTCGCTGCACAATTTAACTTCACGCCCCGAGGGTAGTTCACTCGCAATAAAGGATCTCCCAACAGATTAAACATCAAAGCGTGTTCTTCACGCTCTTCTATGAGCATCTTCGGAACAGGGCTGAGCTTGCCAGCCAAACTATCCAGCAGCATGCGGTTAGGCGTACGATCTGCGGCTGACGGTACCACCAGGCTACGTTTAGCATTCGCAATCACATTGCCCAATATCTCTTCACGCAACCTGAAACATTGCCGCAACATCCCGTCCCCCATCACACTCATCGCGTAGGGCATCGACACCCGGCTCGCTGCCAGCACGGCAATCGGCCCATCTTCCAGCAATACCAACTGCTCGCCAATGCAAGGCTTCACCGAATCAAATGCGCCAACGTAGCAGGCCAGAAATACACAGATCGGCGGCAGGCCGCGAACGGCCACGTCTTTCAGGTTGTCCTGACGCATAATGGAAATCGGTTTTACGCCTGGGACAAAAACTTGATCGAGTTGATCTCGCAGTCCGTGCCCCATGTAAATCCAGAACAATCCTCCCTCATTCATCCGATCAACGGTATGCTTACCAAATGCGAACGGATCCGGACAAAACGGACTTTGCCAGCTTGCCTGTGTCATCGTAACCCGGAATGACCCTGGAATTCCCTGGCTGATGAATTTCCTGGTAACGGTCGTCAGCACACCATCGACCGCTGGGCCAAATCCCCCCACGCCGGCGACAAAATGAATATCACGTTTTCCGACAGCGGCCGGATATTTACGCTCATAGGCAATAACACGCTGTACATACCTGGTCAGCTGTTCAGATGATGTTACCGGAATCCTGCCCACGGGTAGATCCGGTACACCATCACCGTTCAGGTCGCCATAGGGAAAGTCAGATGCAAGCTCAGGTTCTGACCCAAACAGTACATTCACTTTCGCCTGCGAATAGAATGTCGGCACGTGAGACTTCAAACGCGGAGCCAATTTACCGTCCGCATAAGAGGGAGTATCTCCCAGCAATACAACGCCCTGCAGACTCCTGGAAATCGCCGCTTTCTTGATAGCTTCGCGTATTTCGGCGGCCGAACCATCCGGACGAACAATCGCTACTTCGTACCCTTGCTCCTGCCGGTAAGCCACCCAGGGCTTCCATGCTTCATCCAATGATTCGGCACATACGCAAATCACATAATTGGCATAACAGGCCGAAGGTAAGCCCATCAACCAGAACAGGAGAAACACCAGACAGAGGAAATTTGGTTGACCAGCCTGATCTCCTGTTTGCGTCATTGCACCAACTCCAACCCCACTAAAGCTCGACCGTGATTAGGCGCAAGTCGTAAACACTCGGCGTAGGACTGCTGAGCTGCATTTCGATCATTGAGGGCCCGTTGAGCCTCAGCCAATGCATACCAGACATCAGCGTTGTCCTTGAGAGTCGCTGCAGCCTGGCTCAGCAAATTATTCGCTTCCTGCACCTTATTGTCTCGCCACTGGAGGCGACCGTTTTCATATTTATAAAATCCACGATACCTTTCGGCTTTCTCGTCATTCCCTTGAGACGCATACAATTCTGCCAACTTGCGACAACTTTCCGCATTTGCCTGGACGGATTTACTTGCTCGAACGACGTGGCCACGAAGCCAAGCCGCTTCTGCACTGGCTTCATCCTGCTTGGCCAGGAAACAATCTCCCGCAAGTTCCCACAAATGAGCAGATTCCCCATCCCGGATCAGCCAGCGTTTCAAATAAAACAAACCAGTGTCAGGGTCTCCATCTGCCATGAATGCAAGAGCCGCCTGGGTTGCATAGGCGGGTCGCCACAATGGCTCCAGTAATTCAAACGACTCCAGAACTTTTTTGGTTGCCGTGGCTGAATCTCCTGCCAGCAACGACGCTGAGCTTTCAGTCAGCGCCCGGGCTGCTCCCATGCCGCCAACGTTCCGTTCATCCCAATCACGCGAAATTGGGTGAATGATAATCATTTCCGAAGTATGCATTGAACGGTCAAGGCAGTTTCTTGCTTCCCGCTCATTACCCAACTTCTCATAGGCCCATCCTTGCATTTGATGCGCTCGCATCGAGTTAGGACTTCGTTCAATCAGACGGTCGAGAATCTCTACGGCCTCCTGTGCGCGATCATCCCGAATCAGAATTCGAGCAAGTGCAAAATCGGCAATTTCGTCGTTCTCGGTTCTCCGCAAAAACATCTCGGCATTCGGACGGTCATCCAATCGCAGATAGTCCAGTCCGATCTGCAGATTGGCGTGGGAAGCCAACATGTGACTTGAGGCACCCACTGGCTTGAGGACGGCGATAGCAGTTTCCAGTTTCCCGCGCCGACTCAGACAGATTCCGAACTTGAACTGCTGCGAAAAATCCAGATCACCTACCTTCAAAGCTCGACGAAAACAGTACTCAGCCTCAGGCATCAGAGCAAACGTCGTATAGATTTCGCCCAGCTTCACCCACGATTCCACGCTGTTCACATCATGCGCAGCTTCAATTTCACGAACTGCATTTCTAAAACCGGTTTCCAGTTTGTGCACTCGGGAAACAACCGGAGGACTAAAACCACCGTTGCTGCTGTAACGCGTTGCAATCATTGCAATCAAAACAAGGATTACCAGGAGTAAAACACCGTGAAGCTTTTTCATTATCGTTTCTCCTTAAACCAGACTCGCACAGGATGATCCGGGACGACACTCAGGGGAATCCTGAACTGACCAGCCACAATATCATCGATACCATCACCGTCGATATCTCCACAATCGACGGTAATGAGCTCGACTGGCTGCCGAGCAATCAGGTGCTGTTTTTCAAATTTACCACCTTCATTCTCAACCCAGATCACACTTGGGTTCTGAGGATTCGCGTAATCATTGGACATACTCACCAATACAACGTCCAAATCACCGTCATGATCCACATCAGATGCCGCCGATGCGTAGGTACCTCCCAACTGACCTATCAGTTCAGCCTCAAACGTCCAATCACCTTTATTGCGTAACCAGACACACCCATGATATGGCATGGGCCAACCATGACCGAATTCCAGATTGTCTCCCTGACTCATCAGAAAATCCATGTTTCCATCCTGATCCAGATCTGCGGCGACCAGTCCACCTCCTCCAACATCATAGTTATCTGTCTCAAACAACAAGCGACGACTGAAGTTCCCTTGACCATCGTTCTCCAGCGCCCAGACTTCTTCTTCATCCTGAGTGACAATGGCACCAATGTCGAGATCACCATCCTGATCGTAATCATGGACCGGAACATGAATAACCCCAGGACGATCAAGAAGCGAAAGGTCCTGGAACTGCAGATCCCCCTGGTTTTCCAGCAGAGTGACACCTCCGCGGGCATATCCGAATACCGCCACGGCCAAATCGATGTCACCATCGTCGTCAAAATCTCCCGGCTGCACATCCGCCACGCGGCGAACATCGGTCAACAGGGAGCGTCGTTCGTATCCGTCCTCCGTCTTCAAAAACAGAAGCACTTCCCCCACCAGTTCATCCGATGGCATGATGTCTCCCAAAACGGAAACAATGACATCCAATTTGCCATCCTGATTCAGATCCACCACGGTGGCATGAGCAGGCGCCAACATCAAATCTCCTATGAGGGTCTCTTTCCAGAGATATTCAAACCCCTGACTCTCGGCAATCTTCTTGAACTCTTCCTGCATCTGCTCCGGAGTGCTCTCTTCGTCCAAGCGGGACTCATAAGGTTTCTTGCCCTGATAACTGTAGGCAATCACGGTATTCTGAGTCGCATTGCACACAAGCACTTCGTTTTTGCCGTCTCCATCAACATCCACCACCTGCACATTGGTAATGCGGACTTCATGGGAATCTTTCATCCCCTCCAACTCGCCTTCTTCAGCTCCGATGAGAGTACGAAGCTGCTCGGGAACGTATTTCGTAATCTCCAAATCCACCGGAATCCACTGATGATTCGGGTGAGGCTGTAAGACGCGGATTTCCGAAGTCAAGGATGGAGCGATGCCCATCAATCCCCAGACGACCGCCAAAATGCCAATCAGGCAGCACAAAAGAACCGTTTTTACATCGGGGCGGTGCATCCTGCCCGTCTTGTCGTATGCCTTCAGATCCGCCACGCTCTCCTCAGAACCTACGCTCTTCTCAGTTTCCACCTTAGAGTCACTCATGCATCATCCATCTCAGTAAAGTAACAAACCCTACTAAAGAATAATGCAAACGCGCAAGTTCATAAAGCCAAATCCACACGCTGGCAATTTCGCTAGGCAGCCTGCAAACTTCGATTGCTTAACCGCGACTTCAATAGCCAGGTAATAGCCGCGACGAGAATCACTAATCCTAGAACAGGGAAGACCCATCGCAAGATCATGAAGAGACTGATTGGAACAAAACAGATGGCTACAATTTTCACAAGCAGGGTACTGCGAGCAACCAGATTCACCACGAATCCACCTATCAGGATTCCGAGGATTGCCCCCAGGCCGATTCCTACACGAATCAAAGTTTCAATCAGTGAGTGGCTCACGTACTTTGCAGAAAATGTATAGTCCGACGTGGCAGCAATGTATTCCAACTCAAACTGCTCATATTCATCACTCAGGCTTGCTTCATCAAATTCAAACCCAGCAATACTGGCAAAGCCGGTGATCGCGGATTCTGCCATCAGGCCTCCCTGTGCCTCATAACTGTCGCGTGCATCAATGGCACCGTTGCTACTGCGATTCCTCTGTCCAGGACTATTCTGAGCAAGTTGACTATTGAGTCTTTCCTCGTATCCAAAGTCATCACCGGGAGAGGGTCTGTTCGCACCGCCAAATCCTCCCATGGCGCCACCTCCCATGCCCATGCCGCCTTGCAAGTCATCCATTTCGGCGTTGGCATCCGCATCCATGTCACCTAAGCCAAGCGCTGCCTCTCCACCGAGATTACTGCGACTTTCAAACCGCTCTAATTGTTTACTGCGATCTTCCAACGATTCTCTTTGCTGCAGCTGGTATTGCCGCAACTGCTGCTGAAGGCGTTGTTGTCCAGACTCGCCACGATTCTTTCGCTGCACCTCAGAACCATCGCTTGGAGAAGCCATTGGCTTACCATTAGCGGGTTGCTTTGCAGGAGCCCGAAAGTTTTGCGTGTTTCCTTTGTAAAGCCGCTTACCGTCGTCCTTTTTGCCTTCTTCCTGTTGCTCGCGAATCAGCCCGTTTCCTTCGAACCAGCGTTTCTTAAACTGAGACTCCGCTGCATCAAGCTCCTCGTCCCGCGTCTCTGAATCCTCGGGTACATCAAAATTATTACCCAGCTGATTGACTGCGTTGTTGGTAATATCGTTCGACTGCTCCAAAAACCGCCGATTGAGCTGCTTACGATTATCAAACAGCATCTCACCTTCAACCTGATCACCATCTGGTTGCTGTACCAACTGATCAACCTGCTTATTCAATTCCTCAATTTGCCGACCGTTGAGGCGTTGTACATCCTGCTGAGTTGCGAAATTATTCAGGTCCGTTTCGGTATTGAGACTATTAAATAGCCGGATCTTCTCGTAAGGGTTCGACGACTGATTTGCTCGACGCAGCTTTTCATCAATTTCTTGATTGATTACCAAACTCTGTTTCGACTTGAGTACGGACCCCGTACGTTGATCTGTCCGAGCGATCAATTCTCCTTCGCCATCAAATCCAAACCATTTGCGATCTTTGGGAAGGAACAGTTTCACGAAGGTGCTTCCATCGGCCACGATATTCATGTTTTTAATTACCGGAAGTGACTGCAGTTTGCCGTACTGATCCAGTTTCCCTCCCAGTTGGCCGGCATAATGAATTTGCACCAAATATGACAATTCACCGTCTTCTGTTTTGACCAATGGGATTTTCAGATCAAGGTCTGTATTCCCTCGAATAGGCTTCACAGGGTCTCCGGCCACCGAGACAGCCCACAAGGCTGCACCTGCAGGTAATTGTGCTTCCAAAAACTGTTCGCTCTGATTGTCAACCAGCAACTCCAGTTTTGCCCTGTACGTACCTGCATAATCCACTGCCAGATAGGTCGTGGCTAATCTGATTTTCGCCGCATCCCGATTCACCACTTTGTTGCTCTTCACCGAATAGCGGATTTCGGCTTGCGTGGGGTCCTGAGCCGTTACCACAAAGGCCTCACTGATACGCTCGCCTAAAACCGCTGTCAAATCACGCCATTGCACGGACTGACGATTAATCTTTTCCAGACCACTCAATGTTTCTGCGTCTTCACTAATCTGATCTCCAGAGCTCTCCAATGAAACATACTGTCCCAGTACACCAACGTCCTCTCCCAGCACGATCGGAATCGGAGCTTTCGTATCGACTCCTGCCTGTCGATCCATCTGCACCAAAACTCGATACTCGTTCAAGACTTCATCTTCCAGCATTAATCTGATGGTGACGAATTCAGAATCTTCCGCTTCGTCTTCCCAAATAACGCGTTGCACGTACTGGGCAGAAATCACCGACTTGCCCTTCATATATTTGGGCAAACGGAAAGAAAACTCTCGCTGACCCGCGTTCGAAACCGTGTATTCAAGCAGGATTGTTTCCTCCACTGCCCGGTCAGTCACATGGACATTTGTGAAAGTACGACAGTTCACACTTGCGGTACGTGGGATTAACTGGAATTTTGCCGAGTAATTTGGGCCGCGGAACTTCAATGCAGTCCGAGCCAAGGATCGTTGATTAGGACGCAACCATCCAAACATGGATGCCATGGCGACCGACTCGCCATCCTGAACATCCAGCAACTCCACGTCAAATGATGGATCCGCCAGCAGCACGGTCTCACCGGACTGGGACTGCACACCCGAGACTGCCAGATAGGGCACGGTCGTCGTCATGTTTTCAAGTTTACGATCCAGCCTCCCTTGCAAAATGACATTGAAGCTTCCCTGAATACCCTGACCGAGCAACACTGTTACCAGTTTGGCGGCACCGTTATTCGCTTCATAACTATCCTCTGCCCATTCAACCAACCCTGGAGCATTCAATTGCCTGATAATCAAATCCTGGGGCACAATCAATTGCACTTGGTGCACGGGGCGACGACCATCTGAGATCCGGATCATGGACTCGAGAGTAATCTCCTGAGGGGAAACTCGAACAAGCGATTTGAGATTGGCCGACGAGCGAGACTCAACTTCTTTTGCACTGAGCGCCAACGTATAGGCATTTCCAGAAAACTGATAGGCAAAAAGTGGACGAATGCCAAGTGGGTTTTCACGAGAGATGACGTGCACGTTTTCCGGATTAGCCGGATCCGGATTCAGACGGTTCAAGCCAGAGAACTCATTCACGTCCAATCTGGAAAGTCCCTGCACAGCATCAACCACGATATTCAGCATGGGACTTCGCCGTACCAAAACCGCCCCCTTCTGGGAAACTGCGTCCGGCACCGAGACGACGGGAACCCCAAATTGATCAGCTTCCCCTGCTGGCAGAGCGCGGTAACGCACCAAACTGACTCGCAGCTGAGCCGCATTCTGAGCAGGCTCCAGCATTTCAACGCTAATATCCTGCTTTCCAGCTCCGTCATTAACCACTTCCCATCTACGAATATTGGAACCTCGGACGGCCTCCACTTTCATGTCCGCAGGCACCTGCAGCCTGAATAACTCCCGCGCGCTGTTGCGGAAATTCAAATTCACAAACCAGTCGGCATAAACACCATCTTCCTGTACATCTACAATCAACTCGGACTGGCTGGTCAGATCACGATCCGTCAAGCTTTCCTGTATGACCGGACGCCAGCGAAAATCGAAACTACCGTCGACCCCCAGTGAAGACACCAATGCTTCGTTCGCTTTCGTGGTTCGATACTCACTTCGCCCCAAATGATTGTTCCAGCGAATTTCCGTATTTGCTTCGAGTACGGTTAAGTTCATTAATCCACTGGCTCCCATCGGAAGTCTTCCCGTGGCAATCCGCCAGCCACCCTGACGACCTACAGGCATCCGTAGACCGATACGCAAAGTGTGACGACCTTTGCCCGTCACAAACAGCTGATGAGTAGCTCCAGGAGCAGCCACTACCGGGCCTTGCTGTGGAGCGGCCTGCTGTTGCTGGCCCTCCACGTTCGGGATCGGCAAACCAGGCTGTACCACTTTCATCTGAGCAGGCTTATCATCAAGCATCGCATACTCAATAACCACGTCACCTAACGCCAATCCGATGGTCAATTGCTGAGTAGAAAACACATCAATGGTCATCTGTCCTTCGAACAGCAGACTGTTGTCCTCATATAACGACGTCGAGTACTCGGTACCACTCAGCGCGTACTTGACCGGCAGATACTCATGTTCCAGCGGCAAGCCAGGATACGCTCGGCGGAATAACTCCGTGTATCGCTGTAAAGGAATCAATAACTGTTGATCTCCACTCTTTTGAATAGGCAAACTGGCTGGGTCATAGGGAACCACCACGGCATCACCGGGGACCTGGACAGGCACAACGCCTTCAACCTGCTGAGCCTCTGCGGTATCAGCAAACGCCAATATCAGCGGAAGCAACAACACGCCTAACCCCAATTTGATCAGTTGCCGTTGAATTGCCTTGCAACACCATGACATGCCCGGCGCTAACATGTGGTAAACGAGATAACCAACCAGCAATATGCATACCGCTGCAAACATCATTTCAGCAACGCCACGAAAACCAGCCAACTGAGGTATAGCCGACAGGACAACTGCTGCCAGTAATACTGAAATCAGATAACGACGTTTCACCACGTAATTCTGTCGTCCCAGCATGACGCCTACAGCTAAAATCGCCAGGGCGACCACCCAGCTAAGAACAAACTCAAAGCTCTTTCGAACTACTCGACCTTCTACTTTCGCTGCCCCTCCCAGGTTTCCGAATTCATACAAAAGATAATCTGCAGATTGTCGGTATTTGCCGTTGGACTCAATCCTGTTCACCAGATCGATATCAAGGCTATTCCTGCCTTCCAATGCCCAGACCAGATCGGAATTCTTGCCTGCTCGTCCAGGCAACGCTTGCTGACTGGCCCGCTGGAATTCCGGCTCTGCTGTCTTCTCATCAATCGCTTCTATCTCGTCAGCAAAAGGATCTGGTTCGGACGGTGTGGCCGCTCGCGATAAAGCCTCTCCGGCTGCTGGAGCTTGCGGGGCCTCTGCTTTCGACTTTTCCAGCATGTCCAATGCTTCGTTAGAGGGAGGTGCAGCAACCTCATCAGGTGCCGCCTCCGATTGTGGCATATCCATCGCTTTCATATGATCAACTAAGAGCTTATCTGCCTCCATCTCACCATCTTCGATCACCGAACCAATCATGTCAGCTCCCTCCATGGGCATCGCACCCGAACTATCCTCCATAACTGCATAATCAGATTCCAAACTTGACTGAGGAGAATAGGAGGTCCAACCATCCCCCACGCTGGCGCCAGGTAAAGGCAATCCACCGGTGGCCAGAAATAATCCGCCCCCCAGATAGGCTGCCTGCGGAACAACTTCTACCGGCTCATTAGTTAACTTGATGACATCCGTATTCTTCAGACTCAAGCGAAAACTGGCGGGCACCATCATCTGCCATTTAACTCGAGCTGGCTGGACTAACGGAGCATCACCTGGCTCAGCATTTCGGCCATGTTCAAACAATCGCGGGGTAGCCAGCCGAAAATTCCCAGACTTACTTTGACGCTCTTCGTAGATAATTCGCAAATCACGAACGTTGCCAACATCTACGCCAGCTGTCGACAAATCCACCAGGAATCCATCCACTCCACTGGCCCTCTGCGGTTTCACCGTGACCGTACCGTCAACAACAACACTCCAGAGAACCGCTCCTGAGCTTGGCAAAACAACTCGGACATAATCTGCTTTAGTTAGCAACGAATACCGTGCTACCGTCTGGTACAGTCCGCGCGACGCCACGTATGTCAGCAGCTCTGCCCGGTTAACCAACACGGCTGGAATAGAACGTAGTTCCGGATGAGCAATGGCGACCTTAATTGCCGGAGAATCTCCTGTATATCGATAAGCTGCGACACGATGCTTGCCAACGACATAGCCATTAACAGCTAATTCCCCCACATCAACCTGCTTGCTACCAGCAGCGTCCACGGCGACTTCGAGTTCAGGAGACGCTTCCACTGACAGCACGCCGGACTGATAGCCTGCCCCCACGACCCGAGGAAAAGCAGCATCCAGCGCACTTTCTTTTTCTTCTACCTGCTGGTCGTACTGAACCCCCAGTGTTATTTGGCTGAATGCCGGAGTGCTGAGCAGAACTTTCCATAGACGCTGCTCCCCCTGCCGTTCCGAGTTATATTGTTTCACTTGCGTACCAGCCAGGCCGGTGATCGTAATGTTCTCCGGAGTGCTTTCGGCTGGTAAGGCGAGAGTCACTTCTTCCAGTTGTGAACGCTGAATATTAATTGCAAGCTCGTGATACGCTTTATGGACTCCTTGCTGGATATCAAAAAAGGACGCCAGACGTGATGCGTACAACGCAGGAATACGTCGAACCACTGACGAGACTGAATAGTCAGGAGAATCATACTGGTAAGCCAGCGTTACCGGATTGGCCAGCGAGGCGCGAGTACGGTCTGAAGCAGATAACGGAAACGCCCCCTGAACCATATCAGCGCGAATCTCGAAAACATCCTGGTACTGTTCAATCGCCCGAATACCAATAACTCCAGAGTTTCGATACGTATCCTCCACCACGAAAGCCGGAGTTTCCAACGTGTATTCTTCCCAGTCTCCGAGCCAGCCATCTGGTACCCGATCTGCTACCAACGTTACCCGATGAAGCTGTCCAAATGCTCTACGCCCGGGAAACTTGATATGCAGTCTACGAACTCCCTCAGCATCCACCGTCTCGTGATAATTCAACTGGTTTTGTTGCTCGTCCATGATCGCAGAAACATTCCAGCCCTCCGGAGCCTGAACGTCAAATCCAAATAGATCATCCAGAGCGGGATAGAGAAAGAAGTCGATACGAGCCAGATGACGATCACGTCCGAGTGTCAGAATCGAGTTGGTTTGTACGTTAAGTTGACTCTCCGGTTGCAACACCCTGGCTTTCACTGCAAAACTTTCCTGCGGTACGTAATAGGTAGACAGGATCTGTAACGGCGGTGCACCAGGCTCGACAACGTAAATCGATTGCGGTAGTGCGTTTTCCAATACCGCATTATTAAGTGGAATGGCACCTTGAGCTTCCAATGAGCCGACAGCGAGTCGACGTTCGGCAAGAATGCCGACTACACCCGTGGATGTTTCGACTCCGCGGGCTTTGATCATCGGAAAAGTCCATTCCCCCCATGTCGGCGAAGTCTGGATAGCGGTGATGCGGACCGTAACAGGCTTGGTTTGAGGAGTCCGAAACTCGACGGTCAACACCTGAGTTCCTTCGTCGTCCGCCACCGACCAACGCGCCATATCCGGAGAATCTACATTGGTCACTTCAAATCCGGCTGGTATTTCATACTCGAATTCGGAGGTTGCACCCTGAACAATCTCCATCGAATAGGTGGCGTGAATCCGCTCAAGTGATTCATTCAATTCATCAACGATCACGCTGCGAGCAATGATCTGACGCTCTGTCTGCAATCGCTTGTTGTTCAGTGACATGGTGACTGCCATCGGACCTGGTCTCGGCAGCAATTCAAACGTTGTGACATTCGCTTCTTCGTCTATCTGACGGTCTACGACACTCGCACCGGACTTGATTTCGATATTGCCGGGCACCACCATACCTATCGACTCGTTTGCCGCATGCGGCAACTCCACCGCCAACGACTGCTCGGCAGCAGCGTGACGCACCGGCGTCGCCAGTTGCAACGTGATTTGAGCCATTCCCTTTTGCTGCAAAAGCAAACTGATCGTCTGTGGGTTCGTCCGTACAACCGGAGCCGTCTGGCCATTGACCTGAGCCTGTAATACCGAGACACCGACAAACTTTAACGGCAGCATCTGCAGGCCCGCCTCCAGAGACTCTGCTTCCAGAGTGGCCGTGATGGTAGCAAAGTCCTCATGCAGCCGAATCTCGTATCGGGCCTTACGGAGTACCGTCTTTTGAGGAGGCTTATCACCTGGTTTAATGTCAGCCTTTTCCAGCAACGACTCATATTCGCTTCGAGGCAAATAAATCCGCTCGATGGGACCGGCAAGCACCGACTTCAAATCCTTAAACGGAACATAGATCTCTCGGGATTTCTGTTGAGCCTGTACCGGTGTCGATAAAACGCAACACAGCAGGCTGCAAGCCAGAAGCCACCCCATGTTTTTCAGAAACGCGAAGTTCATTATTCCTGTCCCTCCGTTTCTTCGGTGTCACCACTTTCGTCTTCAGCCGCATCACCCGTGTCGTTTTCCGGGTCAGCTGCCCCGCCAGCTTCCTCAACAATTTCACCGCCGTCGTCCAGAAACGCATCCAGCTCATCGCTATCGGCCGGGAGCTGGATTTCGAAGTCCGCCTCATCGTCCGCCTCATCGTCCGCGTCCTCCAGAGCAATACTCTCGTCACTCCCGTTTTCTGCCTCTTCAGATGAATCAGCTTCCTCGTCGCTCTCTGACGTTTCAGCAACTTCATCTTCTTCGTTCGCAACGGCTTCATCCTCAGCAGCTTCGACTGTTTCGACCTCGCCCAACTCAACATCTTCGTCAGACTTTCTACAACAGGCACCTACCTTTTTCGACAAACAGACAAACGGCCTGGCAATATCCTTGAGTCCCCAAACCGCGGCCGTCATGACGATGCCCGCAACGATTCCACTTAAATCGAGGCTGCTTGTCAAAACCGGCTTCACCATGGCGACCGCCAAACTGGCGGCGACCACAAGTAGTAACAGGATCGCCTGTTTTCTCAGATTGAGAAACAGCCCCAGTACAGCAACCAGTGCGAGACCCACGAAGAGTATCAGATTCACCTGTGATTGCTCAGCCAGGTCCAGTGTCAGTGGCGAGGCGATTGGATTGAGAGTTGAAAAATAGAGGACATTGTGACGATCTGAAGGACGGATATCTCCCACGCCGTATCCGGCAGTCACTTCCTCGATAACACGATGCGGATTGAACTTGCGATCGTTGGAAGCGAGCTGTTCCTGCAAGAATTCAAGCCACGATCCTTCCAGGTGATCGTCCCAGTCGCCGCTGTAATCAAGCAGCACATGATCGTTGGGAATCTCGACAGCAACAAATATCTGATTGACTGCTTTCACATCTGAAAAGACAGGTAACGTGATTTTGCTGGAACCGGCCGAAATGTTATAGACCAATTCAACAACAAACGTCTCGCCTTGCGCCTGAGTGGTCAAAGGGATAAAGTACGAACCTCCCTGCGAGCCAGCACCGGCTTCGTTGACCTCCAACCCGACAGACGCTCCGTTGATACGCAGCGGATCGTTGGTCAACTGGCTGTTAGCAGGCATCGAAATACCGATCCGCTGATCGACCGACCGCATTCTGAACACCGCGTGAACGGCAGCCTTGTCTCCCTTGGACAACTGAACTCGTACATACCCCATTTCCACGGCCGTCTTTTCGACCTCCTCGAGATCATATCGATTAACGTTGAGTTCCAGCTTCCACTCGTTACCATGAAACTCCATTGCCAAAGTCCCGCCAGTGGTATCTCCGGCTAACTGAATATCATGCTGCGGATCGATTTGACGAAGTCCTTCATGCCCGCCTTTCTTAGGAACAACGTCCAGGTTTTCAGCCTTTTTCAAGACAATCTGCCCCCAACTGCGATCTACCAATTGAGGCTGCAGTTTACCGACAATGACTGAATCCACGCCGGCTTCATCCAGGTTCTCCAGTTTCGTATTCCACGAAAGATTGATAACCACCGAACCAAGCAATTCCCGGTTCGAACTCAGTTCCCACGCAACATATCCTTCCGCTACATCTTCGGGAGCCGGAGTTATTTCATTTTTGGTTATAAAATTGGACGAATCGTTACGGATCAGCGAAGCCAGCGCTTCCGGAACATCCAATCGGAAAGTTTTTACCCCGCTGTAGCGAATGTTGTAGTGCAAACCAACATTAAACTTGACTTCACCCTGATCAACATCGGCCACGATCATCTGGCCAATCTCGATATGAGGCTTGCGACGCTCCACATCGAAAACCGGCGCAAACACTTCTTCGGCATAACGGAATCCTTGAGCCGGACGAGCGTTCTGCCTGATCGACAATGGTGCAAGACGCTCGGCCTGAATCTCATTAACCGCTACACTCTGACCTCCGGACGTATCTTTGGGAGTCAAACGCAGGCCTTCCGGAGCCAGAATCAGGACACGACCTCGCACATGGTCCACCGATGCAGGCACCACGCGAGCTAATTCCAGAGTAAATTCGGTTGCAACTCCGGTCGGAGTCACCAGGTTTTCATCGTTATGCCGTTTTTCCAGCCCCAGATGCAAACCGACCAGGCCAAATGCTTTGCGAGAAAAATTGACCCGGTAAACTCCGGGGGCATTTTCAACATTGTGATGGTTTTCCACTACCACGGGCTGATAGTTGCCAGCTTGAACACCTCGAACTTCACGAACAGTGTACCCTTCAGGGATTTTATATTCGACTTGAAAGATGCCGGCTCGTTCGACATTAAAGAGCGTCGTTACATCCACTCGAACCTGATCTTCCAACACGTGGATATCTACAAACTCTTCAGCACTAACTCGAGGCTGCAGCTTTTCGATTTTCAATATTAACTCATAAGGAGGAGCTGCGTAACGGTACACAAAATCCCAAGTCCCCTGTTGATTGTCAACCTGCTGAGAGTCCACCTGTAGTAGTCCCGTGCGAGTCGTTACATCAGCACGCAGATCCCCTTCGGTCCGCACCATGACCAGCCCCTGCTGGCGGGACACGCCCAATGCCTCGATCTCCGGAACCGTCACGTCCACCGCTTCGTTTTGCATCCCCACTTCCAGATCAAACCGTTCCAGTTCAATGCTGATATTTTGAGTCGTGGTGGCTGGTTCAAACAATTCAACATTGATAACCTGAGCTGTTTCTAACAACTCAACATCCCAGCGTCGTACATTCGCATCAAATACACCGGCAATCTTCTGGCCCTTGGGAATGCGAATCTTTAACTCGGTCAACTCGCTTCGCGTGATCGAATAAGTAAGCGTGGCCTGTGTCCTTTGCGAACCTTCACCGATTACCACGTTCTGACGTGTCTGAACCGTAGCCAACGCGGTCAAGCCTGAAGCACCTTCACTTTTCGGAGTCCAGTCGATCTGAACCTGAGGTGTCAGGCCAAAGAATGCAATCAGGACCGTCTCGGTGGCCACTTGAGGAGCAGGCGCCTCGGCGTTATCAGCGTCAGCACCATCCCGGGTTTCCGTAGCCGCTACCAATGGTCGCACATTCACCTTGACCCCAGGGTCCTTAATAGTAATCTTCCAGCGGTTGATCGAAGCCTGAGGAGCCTGAAATCCGACCTGGTTTAGCCCGGGAGATTTCGCGTAGGTCTTGGCATACGTCAAATCCAAAGTAAGTTTTTTCGGCTCACCATCCTCATGATCAATCAGAAGAAAGTAGCCCTGGCCAGGACGAAAGACAATCCGCCCATTCTCTTCTCCGATGGTCGCTGACGAGATCGCCGCATCAGCCAGACGTAACGGTATTTCATGCCATCCTTCGGCGAGCAACTGGATCGTCAGCTGAGCTTGAACTTGCATGACATCGCCACGAACTTCGGCCGCCGATTCAATGCTGGTAATCAGAGAACGGAGCGGAGGTCCCTGGTCGATCTCAGGCGACCTGTTCTTTCGAGCAGATTCCCATAGTTGCTGGAATTGCTCGTAAGGCAGGAAAACTCCGCGTGCCGGCTTTTCAAACACCTGAGGCAACTTGTCATAGGGAACATAGATGACCTGTTCCTTCAACAAATCCGGCTTGGAAGCACCAGGTTGTTCTGGCTCCTCACCGCCCGGCTGTGCTGCGGCTTCAACCGCTTGTGTTGCAGGAGGAGCTGCCGGAGGTTGAGCTGTTGCTGAATACTGAAGAAAGAGAATACTGAATACAAAGCCAAACAAGAAGCGCTTAGAAGTCATTTTGCGTCTCGATGAGTTGAAGAAATTAGTAATACCGACTAGTACCCGGGCACCGCCATTCTTTCACATTACGCAAACAGGACAAGATAGGCGAGCTCTTACCATTTTGATGTCTCGCCAGCGCAGCGCAAATCAAAAAACACCTATGGCATAACATTAAGACGTTAACGATTCTCCGTTTGTTCCCGAAAAAACCTGCTTAACCGGAATAATCGTCAGTAGCTGAGTCTAATTGAGACGCAGGCGGCGTAGACGCTTATAGATCGCATCTGCCATGAGTCCAGCTCCTTCGCCATTAGGATGGACTCCATCGGGGATCAGTTGAGGGTGCGGAGCGAGTACTTTGTAGAGATCAATCACCTTCACTCCTTTCGTTTTCCTGACCGCTCTGTTCAGTGCAGGGATCACTTCGTCGTGTACGACCGCCTCAGTAATTCCCCACCGGTCGGTTGCCACGGGAACCGGGCGGCAGACAAAAATCTGTGGACGGGATTCCAGCGTCTGGAAGTGAGTGATCATTGCCTGCAAATCGTCACCATACCGATCCGCATACTTCCAGTTCTGAGGCTTACTGTCATTGGTCCCCAGTTTGATAATGACAATATCTGGTTGAAATTCCGTCGCCATTTTGAATTGTGGCCGAGTCCAGTAGGGTAGATCCCCATTTTTTAGCAGAGTCGCTCCATTCACTCCAAAGTTTCGCACATCATAACCATCGCCAAGCAGTTGCCCCAGTTGAACCGGGTAGTTTCGATTTTCGCGATCCTGAATGGCGGCACCGTAGGTAATACTATCTCCGACACAAGCAACCTTTACGAGCTCAACTGCCTGCAGGGAAGTACAGAACAACACCATCGCCAACAGGCTCAATGACCCTTCCAAAAATCGGCTTCTCGTTATCATCAATAGTCCTCAGGCCAGAAAATGGGGCTCTCCTCGTAATTTGCTGATTCAATTTAACATAGCTGCCCGCAGTAAGCTATTATGCATGTTCCGCAGCTACCGCCACCACAACCACCGTCCCGCTCATGTTCCCTACTGCAGCTATCGATCTAAGTTCACTCTCCAATTTTCAGTTCATCGACTGGGTCATCGTCGGCTGTTATCTTTCCATTTCACTGGTCATAGGAATACTGGTGACCCGGTATGTCACAAGCATGACTGCTTATATCGGGGCGGGTAGAAGTGTTGGCCCCTGGCTGGGCGTGGCCACCATGACCGGTACCGAAATGGGACTCATCACAGTCATGTACATGGCTCAATCCGGATTTCGTGGAGGATTTGCAGCCTTTCATATGGCTGTGATTGCAGGCGTGGGAACTTTACTTGTTGGCCTGACCGGATTCATAGTGGCTCCGTTACGAGCAGAGAAAGTTCTCACCATTCCTGAATACTATGAAAAGCGTTATGGAAGAAATGTGAGAATTATCGGAGGGATCATTCTGGCGGGAGCTGGAATTCTCAATATGGGCTTGTTTCTGCAGGTGGGAGCCAAGTTCATCGTCGGTGCCACTGGCCTTTCCCTTGATGGCACCGCACTCATGATCGTCATGACCGTCCTGCTCGTTCTCGTTCTGGTTTACACCGTACTCGGCGGCATGATCTCTGTCATCCTGACAGATTACACGCAATTCGTCGTATTGTCGTTTGGAGTCATCGCAACCACGTTCCTGGCGATTAACAAGATCGGAGTGGCACCAATGCAGTCGGCAGTCGCAGAAGGAATGGGAGCAGCCGGCTTCAATCCCATGGCCGAAGGAGGTGAATTCGGAATCACTTATGTGCTCTTCCAACTCTTCGCGGCCGGCATCGTGGGATGCGCAGTTTGGCCGACTGCGGTATCCCGCGCGTTAGCCATGGAGTCACCGCAGGCTGTCAAAAAGCAATACACCATTTCTGCCATTTCATTTACAATCCGCTTTCTGATTCCCATGTTCTGGGGAATCGCTGCCTTTACGTACTTCACCAACAGTTCCCCGGACATTGCCTCAATGTTTATTGGTGAGGAAGCTATCAAGGACGCTGGGCTTTATGCCATGCCTGCCTTTTTGGGACAAGTCCTTCCCACAGGCTTGCTGGGACTCATCGTAGCTGCCATGATCGCTGCCTTCATGTCGACGCATGACAGTTATCTACTCTGCTGGTCAAGTGTTTTAACACAGGACGTTGTCGCTCCCGTAGCGCGAGCCTGCTGTCAAAAAGATTTAAGTAACCAGAAACGTATAACTCTGACTCGGATTTTCATCGTCCTGATCGGAGCTTTTATCTGGGGTTGGGGCCTCTTTTATGAAGGGAGCGACAAAATCTGGGATTACATGGTGATCACCGGTTCGATTTATGCAACGGGAGCCATCGTCGTTCTTTTTGGCGGTCTGTACTGGAAATCAGCAAGTCGAGCTGGAGCTTTATCTGCACTCATCGTCGGTGCCTCCGCTGTTTTAGGTCTCGAGCCTGTGAGACTCCTGGTTATCGAGTCCATCGCTGCTCTCGCCAATCTGGACGCAGACTACTGGAAACTCAATATCACTTCTTCAGTTGTAGGCCTGTTCAGTCTAGGGCTGACAACCGTACTATTCATACTTGTCTCACTAATTTTCCCTGACCCACCAAATTCAAGCGAAGTTCACACGGAGTCATCACCCCATGCCTGAAGTAACAGAACAATATGATGTCTGGTTTCATTTCTGGATGGCGTTGCTTTATGCTGGCCTGGGAGTCTTTTTCGTCGTAGCAGTGATCGTCTCGATCAAAGGTTGGCAGGAAATTAAAACCATGCTCAAGAAACTCAAAGAAGAGTAGTTACTACGGAATTCAAACCGCAAATCGTCTCACCTTCTTACCTCTCCTCACCAGGACAGTTTCGCTTCAGCTTCAGCAAAGTGATATGCCTGGACTCGGCTGGATTCGGCTGGACTCGGCTGGATTCGGCACGACTCGAGTGCGATTCAAGGCTTCACTCATCAATACGGATGTGAAGCAGAGTTAACTCGTGGAAGAGGCCGACAGGCTTAGCTGAATATCCCCGTTGCCACTTCACCATGAACATCTGTCAGACGGAAATCTCTTCCGGAATAGCGATAGGTCAATCGTTTGTGATCGACGCCCAACAGGTGTAGTAACGTGGCATGCAGGTCGTGCATATGCAGCTTATTCTCGACGGCCTTGTGCCCGAACTCATCCGAAGCGCCATACTTAAATCCAGCTTTGACGCCTGCACCGGCTAACCATGTCGTAAAGCCCATTGGATTATGATCCCGCCCCGTACCGTTATTTTGCGAATAGGGAGTACGTCCAAACTCAGAACCAAACCAGACCAGCGTGTCCTCAAGCAGCCCGCGCTGAGCCAGGTCCTGAAGCAATCCACCGATCGGTTTATCAACTTTTCTGGCGTGCTCTGCATGCTTCGGAAGATTTGAATGCTGGTCCCAGGCAGGATTCGCTCCGGCATCCCCATAGGTAACCTGAATATAGCGGACGCCCGCCTCGGCCAAACGACGAGCCATCAGGCACTGGGTACCAAAATCGACCGTCTCTGGACGATCCATACCGTACATTTCCTGAGTCGCTTGGGTTTCCCGGGAAACATCCAGAATTCCAGGTGCATTATTCTGGAAACGCCATGCGAGTTCATAGGAGCTAATAACAGCCTCTAATTCCTTGTCACCTGTTTGCTCGGCAATCTGTTCTGCATTCAGATCCCGCAATAATTCGAACTGCTCCTGCTGCTGGGACCTGGAAAGTGATTTGTTTACCAGATTTCTAACTTTCGCTTCACTGGCGGAACGCCCAGCACTTCCCAGTGTTGTTCCCTGATGGACGGGAGGCAAAAAAGCGTTCCCGTAATTCCGCGCTCCTCCATTCCCCGGAGAAGGCGCGATGGAAACAAACGCAGGCAAATTGTCATTCTCGGATCCCAACCCGTAACTGATCCAGGATCCCATTGACGGACGCACAAAATTGGTGGTGCCGGTATGCAGGAAAAGAGTTGCTGGACCATGGGCAACTCCCTCGGTGTGCATGCTGTGAATCATACACATTTTGTCGACATGCTCTGCCATCGATGGGAACAGCTCAGACACCGGCTGACCACATTCACCATACTGGCGAAACTTCCAGGGCGACTGCATTAACGTCTGTTGGCTACCCCGCTCACCGGTATTGGCGATGACCCGCGCATCATCAAACGGCATTTTCTCACCGTGCCGCTTTTCCAGGATGGGTTTGTAATCAAACGTATCAACCTGACTCGGTCCACCCTGCATAAACAGAAAAATGATACGTTTCGCTCGAGCCGGATGATGCGGACGTTTGGCAGCTAATGGATTATCAATACGAACAGACTGATCATCAGCCAGCAAGCCGGACAGGGCAAGTGACCCAAATCCGCATGAAGCAAGCTGCAGTGCCTGACGTCGATTGATAAACAAGCCACTCATATCTCTGATTCAACCTTCCAATAAATGCAGCAGCATTGTCCCGCTGCCTGTATAACTTTACCTATTTAATATATCGAAAATCAACCGATGCAAATACAGCCTGAATGACACGCGCCCAGCTTTCACGACGATGCATTTCAGAATCTCCTTGATTCACAAACGCCATCGCGATCTCTAATTCCCGTGAGGTTGGTTCACGACCCAGGACTGCCAGTGAAACGTGACGGAAACGAGCAGGTTCATCGATCTCGGCCATCGCCAGAAATCGATCGGCTGCTATTTCACAGTAACTCATGACCTGAGGATTATTGAGCATAAACAATGCCTGTGGCGAAGTGCTGGAGACATCCCGCTGCCCCACCACCATACTTGGATTGGGATAATCAAAGACCTGAAAAATATCGGGCAACGAATTACGAAATACTGGCCAGTACACTGCTCGGCGATAGCCTTGATGAGGGTAATCGTAATCATTATTCGTACCGTTCTTGATGGTCGGCCCACCCATCGTCAAATCCAATTTGCCACTAACCTGCAACATCGCATCCAGAATACTTTCGGCATCCATCCGCTTTCGATTCATGCGACCCAGCCATCGGTTTGCAGGATCTCCGTCACGCAATTCCGCCGTCGCGGAAGATGTCCGCTGGTAGGTATCGGACGTCACAATTTCACGAATCAGCTGTTTGGTTGACCAACCGGATTCCTTCAGCCGGGTTGCCAGATAATCCAGCAACTCTGGATGGGTTGGCTCTTCCCCCGTAATACCGAAGTTATCCGGCGTGCGCACCAAACCGGACCCGATCAACCATCCCCATACACGATTGGCATAAACTCTGGCCGTCAATGGATTGGTATCACTGGTAATCCACCGCCCCAACTCGACCCGACCGCTTTGCCCTTGAGAAATCAAAATGGGCTCACCATAGGTTGCCACCTCTAAAAATCCTCGCGGAACATCGTCTCCCAGATTATGCACATCACCACGAATATGAATCTGCGTATCTTCCACATCCTTGCGTTCCCGAACGGTCATATATATTTCCTTTTCGGGTATCTGCGATTCAAGCTTCTTAGCTTCCGCCTGCAAATGTTTTATCCGCGCTGCCACTGCCTGTTTGTCGTCTTCACTTTCCGGAGCCCTGGTCCGAGATTCCTGAGCCAGCAGTTCTTTGGAGAGAAACTGAACGGCGTCGATCACCACAGCTCCTTTCGCTTTCGATACATCAACGACCACCCGGGGCTTCATCCCTTTTTCGAAGCGGTAAATTCCCAGTGAATCAAAGTGACCATCGACCACTGGAACTGTCGTCTCATTAAGAACCGTCACTCGTGATCCATCCGCATCCCAAACCTCAACGGGAAGTGACGGTGGGCGGTTACTTCCATAGGCGTATGCAAACCGCACTTCATATTCACCTTCCAGCTCAGTCGGAGGTTCAAACGTAGCAGTTGTGTTCGCTGCACCTCCATTGGCGTACTGATAACCGGGACCGACATAGGTTTTATTGGAAGTCGACTTATTCCAGGATCCCGTCCTGATGGAATCAACATCATCAACGACAATCCCGACAACATCCTCAACTCGTATCACTCCCAGCTTCGTATCCTTGGTCAGTCTCGCCAACTCGCTCTTCACACCAGCCAGCTGAGCAGCCAGCTTTTCTGCCTCTTCGACCTGATCTGGAGGTAGTGGGAGTTCAGCCTCGACCCAACGGCCAACATTCGCATTGATGATGGACTCGGTGCTTTTCAAAATTCCCGCCAACGCGTAATAATCTTTGGTTGGTATCGGGTCGAATTTGTGATCGTGACACCGGGCACAACCAATCGTTTGCCCTAACAATCCTTTGCCGATGGTCTCCAATTGTTCGTCCACCGCGTCCATTCTCAACTTGGCTTTATCCTGATCTTCAAGATTATTATTCCCCATGGCCAGGTAGCCTGTGGCAATCAGGTTTTTCCGACGCTGCTCATAGTTTTCCTCGTCCAGCAAATCTCCGGAAAGCTGTTGCCGAATAAACTGGTCGACCGGCACATCGTCATTGAAACTTTCAATCACGTAGTCTCGATAACGCCAGGCCTGTGGATAAATCAATCCCCGCAGTGTTACTGATTCGGCGTACCTGACAACATCCAACCAATGTCTCCCCCAACGTTCACCGAACCGGGGTGACTTCAACAATTCATCCACTAACGACTCATACGCCTGTTCACTTTGATTCTGCACAAATGCCTGAATCTGTTCCGGCGCAGGGGGCAATCCGATCAAATCATAGTAAAGACGCCTGATCAACTCCTGCCGACTCGCCTGCGGCGCAGCACTCAATTCCGCCTGCTGCAATCCACGGCCAATGTAGGCATCAATTGCCGTAGACGCACCTTTGACACGAGGCACTTCGCCAGCGGCGATCGGACGGTACGCCCAGAACTGACGCCCCGATTCAATGTCAATCCCCGCTGATTTGGCTACCTCACCTTCTCGTGGATCAACCGCTCCCATCTCAACCCAGACACGAAAGTCCTCAATGACTTCTGCCGGAAGCTTTCCTGCTGGAGGCATTTCATAGAGATCGTAATTAAGCGACGAAAGCAGCGTACCCTCATCTGGTTTACCGGGTACAAGCACAGCCCCACTTTCACCGCCAGCCATGATGCCGGCACGACTATCCAGCAGCAGTCCACCTCGCAGTTCATTCTTTTCCGCGGCATCCTGCGAGTGACACTTGTAGCAGTGCTGCACCAGAACCGGACGAATTCTTTTTTCAAAGAATTCCAATTGTTTCGCTTGGGAAGGATCAACCTGAACCGCTTCCTGTTGAGCTGATACGGGCGGAACCAGCAGCAGTAACAGAAAAACCAGGTTGTATTTCAAATACACCGGTTACATCTCCAACACAGGGCATTTACTACGATTAAATCTATTGCCATCATACCGACAGACTACCTGATCACAAAGATGGAATTAACTTCAGCAAGCTCCCCCAGCCAGCTCGCCGAATACCAACAGCAATTTGACTCGTGAATCCTGTCTGATTTGCGATTATAACAAATAGCTTACCTACTCAGTTTTCTCTCCAACCTCCCCTGACGGATTGCTACATGAGCCCCATTATCATTCTGATTATCTCAATCGTTCTCGTCGTTGCCGGCATTCTGGTATGTAAACTTCACGCTTTCCTGGCTTTACTGTTTGCGGCTCTGGTGGCTGCCTTTCTCACCAGCGAATCGGCATTGGACACCTATGCGACTGACGACGCCATCAAATCATATGAATCACTCTTCGGAAAAGTTCCTGACACCAACAGTACTCAGGCAGCCTACGACAAATCAAAATCGGACTACCTTGAAAAATACAAAGCCAATTTCAAGAAGAAGTCTGCCATGACCCGGGTCGCAGAAGGCTTTGGCGCGACCTGTGGCAAGATCGGAATTCTGATTGCCATGGCTTCGATCATTGGCAAATGCATGCTCGACAGCGGTTCCGCCGACCGAATCGTTCGTACGGTGTTAAAACGGCTAGGTCAGAAAAATGCAGGAGTCGCCTTTATGGGAAGCGGCTTCCTGTTATCCATTCCCGTATTTTTTGACACCGTTTTCTATCTTATGATCCCGCTTGCCAAAGCAACTCGTATCCGCGTCGGCAAAAACTACGTGTTGTATATCATGGCCATCGTGGCTGGGGGTTCCATGGCACACTCACTGGTTCCTCCCACTCCCGGCCCGCTGATCGTTGCGGAAGAATTCAACGTATCGCTCATTTCCATGATTATTGCCGGTTGCTGCGTAGGACTCTGTTCGTCTGTCGCCGGACTTATCTTTGCTACCTGGCGGAACAGGACAATGGAAGTTCCGTTACGAGACAGTGCCGATGCCAAGCTGGAAGACCTGGAAGCACAAACCCTGAAAGACGACAACGAATTACCCTCGTTTTTTGTCTCTCTGCTACCAATCGTCCTGCCAGTCCTATTAATCGCCGCCGCCACAGCCATGGACACGTACTATAAGAACCTGAGTTCGCATGAGCAGGCTGCTGCGTGGATCGAATCTATCAAACCCGCAGTGAAAACTCTGGGCGACAAGAATATTGCACTGATCCTGGCTGGCGCCATCGCCATGGCGACGCTCATTTCCAGACCCGGGATTGATCGCAAAAAAATGGCAACGGCTATTGGAGGGGCCCTGGCCAGCGGTGGTGTCATCATCCTGATCACCTCGGCCGGCGGAGGATTCGGATCGGCCATCCGGCAAAGTGGTATTAAAGAGTTCGTGGCTGGCTCCGGCGCAGATACTGCTACGCTTGGCACTCTGGTCATGGCCTTTTGTCTTACCACCCTGATCCGTACTGCACAGGGCTCATCGACCGTCGCAATGATTACTGTCGCCAGTATTTTTGCGCCGCTGGCCCTGGAACCAGACCTGCTTCCTTACCATCCCGTCTACCTCGCTTTGGCAGTCGGCTGTGGCTCAAAACCTATTGCCTGGATGGCGGACAGCGGCTTCTGGGTTATCTGCAAAATGAGTGGAATGACCGAAGCGGAGGGGTTACGTACTGTGACTCCGATGAGTATTGTGATGGGAACGGTTGGACTCGTAGCGACGCTTATCGGCGCCACGCTGTTCCCACTGGTTTGATACCTGATCAGTCAATGACGAATTGATGCCATGTCCACATCCCAGATCAATACGCTTACGCTCTATAAAAACATCAACAATGCGGCCGCTGGAATCGCTGCTTACCAATCTGCCCGCAGACTGGGAATCATCGATGCGCTCCGCCATGGCCAGAAAACAGCAGACCAGATTGCGCAGGCAATCGGTGCCAATCCTCGTCGCGTTGCCTTACTGCTGGATGTGCTGGTCGGCTTGCTGGTGGTTGAACGGTATCAGGATGACTATGCATTGAGCCAAATGGTGCAGTTACTCACAGCCCACGATATCGATCTGGGAGAATCCCGGCTTCAAAAGCTGGATGCCTATGTAAAAGACTCTGACGATGTCGCCGACCTGAGAGACATTTACCGGCAGCGTATCACATCCACTCAGTGGCAAGTTTCACCATCAGCCATGCAAGTGGCTAAATTTCTCAATCTCAGCGAACAGGCCGAGGCGCTGAACATTCTGGATATTGGTTGCGGAACCGGTGTGTGGAGTCTCTCCGTAGCCCATGTCGACCCCGAGTCCCGTATTACATTTCTGGATGTCGAGGAACCCGTTCAAACTGCGTTGGAAACGGCCAAATCCATCGGCATGCAGGATCGCATCGACTCGATCATCGGTGATCCGTTAACTCCCGAGTTACTGACAGGTCAGTACAACCTGGTCATCATCGCCAATCTGCTACACCTGCTCGATCCCAGCCAACAGCAGAAGCTCATCCAATCTGCAACCGGTCACCTGCAGGACGGAGGAAAACTCGTTGTCGTGGACGTTTTTCCTGGGCAGGACGCTGGCGACGTCAGTCGAGCACTTTTCGCACTCGATCTGGAACTCCACGTTCCAACTGGCAAACTGGTCGACCCCATCGAACTGAAATCCATGCTCGAAGAGGCTGGCCTGCAGACACCTAAATACTCGCACCTCAACGAAGTCCCCCATATCTACGGAATCATGGTCGCCGAGAAATAAGGTTGCCTGTCCCCTGCTTACTCGAATTCTCTGGACGTCAGGACCATCTGAGTCAATTCAGGTCGACAACGCCAACGGACTGGTTGCAGTCCTGAAACTCCGCGACTGACGTGCAGCACGGTATTTTTAGATTCAAAGACACCGCTAGCATACCGCACGCCTTGCGAACTAGGACAGATGATCGGCCCAACTGCTGGTAGTCGAATCTGGCCGCCGTGCACATGCCCAGCCAGCATCAAGTCAAATCCCTGCTGCCGCCCCCAGGCCACCTGATCAGGAGAATGAGACGCACAGATAGAGAAATCAGCTGACAACGGATTACAATCCGGGGCGGATCCGATCCATGGCAATTCATTGCCTGCCAGTAGCACGGTTTGTCCATGGATTCCGATCTCTACTGACTTTCCTCCCAGATCTCCCCAACCACAGCGTTGCAGTTCTGTGCGCAACTGTTGATCCTGACCGTGCCGGACATCATGATTCCCAAGTACAAAACAACTACCATACCTGGCACGTAAATCGGTCACCAATTCGGTGACCCGATTTATTTTTGACCGGTCATCCACGATATCTCCGGTTAAAAAAATCAGATCCGAATCAAGTTCCAGAATCTCATCGTGCAGCAACTCAAAAAAGGGCCAAGCAAGAGCGCCTGTGATATGCAGATCAGAAAAATGCGTAATCGTAAGGCCTTCCAGCTCAGAGGGTAAACGCTGGCACCGGATCCATTTCTGATTTACCTCTAACTGCCCAACTTCGTTACCGGGCAGCCCGACCCAAAACGGATGCGTTGACTCGTCTGTAAATGCCTTCCCCAACTGCTGATCTAGCCGGATTACCCGCGATGCGCGTAACTGCCAGACATGCGGGCAACGATCGCTCACGATCTGAATGCCCCGCTTTATGCCCGTTACCATCAACCAGGCTGTCGCCACAGTGTAGTACGTCCATTTTGTATCGAGTTGTCTGGCGACCAGTCCCCAGGGTGTTGCCTGCTCCGCAGTAACGAACATCCACATCATCGGGAAGGTCAGGCCAGCGACGCCCCAGAGATAGACCATCCGTTTGAGCACTCTTTCATTACGGTGTTCCGCAACCATCCCCTGAATACGATTTAATGCTGTTACACAGACAGAAACATGTCCTAACATCCCTAACGCGTACAGCGATAATTCAGACCAGAGTGACACTGCGAGAGAACCGATTACGTGCGAGCAACGTCTTTGTGAAAATCAACCAATGTTTCACAAACATCGATCAACTGGTCCAAGCGGAAAGGTTTGTAGAGTATGGCGTTTGGATGCAGGCCGGCCTGACGGGCTTTCACAATCGAGTGCCCAGGATCGTATCCAAACCCGGTCATCAGTGCCAAGGGAACCGGATCCATGATCTCCTTCAAACGCAACATCAACTGATGCCCACTGAAATCGGGCAGGTGTATATCCGAGATGATGATATTGTAACTTTCACTACCAACAGAACTGCGCACCATGTAAATCGCTTCGCCACCCGATTCCGCTGTTTCGACAATACAGCCATACCTTTCCAGCAGTGCATGCGCGTCGTTGCGGACACCTTCATTGGCATCAACCACCAGGACTCGCTGTCCTGAAAGCTTCGGGTGATGTTCCACTGTGGCGCCAGCTGGCATGGCCTCACCGGGAGCCATATCCTGTCCAATCTTGTGAATCACCTGACGAATATCACGCGCATTTCGCAAAATCCTTCTGAGTCGTTCTACCACTTCGGGTTCATGACCAATGTAACGCTCCATCACATTGACCGTATCATTCAGGATCTTGTCGATCGGCAAAGCCACTTCGCGATGGATCGCTTCGATACTCTTGTGTGTCGCACTACTTTTTTCTGCCGCCAGCAGGTCGAGCGTATTCAGAGCGAATGCAATATTTCGAGCGAACTGCTCCAGGAAGTGCTTGTCATTCTCTGAAAAGGCCTGCTCCTCCGGACTTTCAACATTAAACGTCCCAATCACCTGGTCCTGCCATTTGAGTGCGACGGTCAATGAGCTTTTTGCTCCCGAAAATGACTCGATAAACAGCTTATCGCGTGTCACATCATCAACCAGATAACTTTCGCCGGTCGCCGCCACAAAACCCGTGATGCCGTTCGCTTCCCGCCCTACTTCCAGCGAACGTTCAGCTGCTTCCTTATCGATTCCGGTAGACAGCAACGGGTCCAGTTTTCCGGTGCGATGATTGACCACCCGGATCTCAATCTTGTCATAGTTGAGGATTTCCTGGGTGTAATGGAGGATGTTTGATTTGAGCAGTTCAATACGATCCTTCACTTCCATGTGAAAGACTTCATCCGGCGAAAGATTGGAGAGTTCCACTCCTGCTTCATGAATCGCATCAAGTTTCTGGCGATACAATTGTTCTTCTGTCACATCATGAACAATGACTAACAGTTCACCTGACTCCTGGTCGCCACGACGCACAGGCTTGGCTTCTATCCGAAAATAGGCCTCCGGGGAAAGCTTGTACAACGCCGAAGTCCGCTCATTTGTCTCCACTGACGTCTCGCAGGGACACGAATGACCAACCTCCCATTGACCACCTTCCAGCCAACCATAAAAAGGAAGGCCGATTACATTTTCGCAATCGGCCCATTCGTTGATTTGTTCATTTACCCAGAGGATCTTTTTATCCTCGTCCAGGATGGCGACTCCCTGATGCAGTTTTTGAATCACCCAGAAGGAATCTGTGAAGAACTGTTTTTTCGGAGCATCGTTGTCCGCTTCACTAAAGACTCCGTCGAAGCATTGCTCTTTCATGAGCCGCCGTGCTTCACTCCAATCCGCCGCGACTTCGACATTGAACAGAGAGCACAACGCTTCCGGTGCCGACATCTCCTTCGATGCTGCGGATTTCACGAACAGAATTCTGGCTTGGCCAGCCACGCCAACCTCCACTTTCTGTGCCCTGTGATGCAAACCGGGAATAACTACCTCAGACGTTCACATCCGACTGTTAATATCGACAATTTTCAATCGTGCTATTCAGTCGATTATTACCGTCCAGTCAATTAATAACCGACCTGACCACGCCTCTCCCTTCTTTATAATCACAACTGAATTATGATCCTATACCGACCTGAGAAAAAACCTTCGCCTGATCAATTAAAATACTCGCATGTGATGATTTCATGTCAAATGACGGTTTTTTAATTATCCGTCTGAATCACCGATTCTGACTCGTTTCCACTACTCTGTTATCTCGATAATAAAACCAAAGCAAAAGAGGACATATGTTTCGAGCATTTGTTTTAGGGCTGAGCGTTTCCATGCTGATCGTCGGACTCGAGGGACTGGCGATTGAAAGCGTGACTATTGCGCCTCCCAAATTGCTTCATGGCGAGGATGCCACCAGCATCAAGTTCCAAATCACTCCGTTAGCCTCCTGGCTGGCAATCGGATTTGGTACCAGCCTGACTCTCTATACACTTTTCACCAGAAAGCCTCCAGGCAATACCGCCTCGATTACCACCGCGGAATCCGAAACTTCCACATCCTTGCAAATTGCTGACCTCGATTACCTCGACCAATTAGACTCGCACGATCTTCCTGAGGCCGATGACGACGAGGCGACTCCGCCAGTTGACTTCGAAGACGATGAGCAGGAGGATACAGAGTATGACGACGATGAAGACGATGACATTTCGGTCGACGATTTTAATTTAGACGCATTCCATGACCAATTGGACATTGATGACCTGCAGAGCGAATAATGCAAACCATGCTTCCCAAGCCTGAGGATAACCCGGATGCCGAAGTGGTCATCTACGATGGACACTGCCAGTTTTGTACGCGTCAGGTCCAACGACTACACCGCTGGGACGGCCAACAACGACTCGCGTTCCTGTCGCTCCACGATCCGTCAGTTGCCACCGAGTACCCTGATCTCAGTAAAAACGAACTGATGCAGGCCATGTATTTTATTGACAGGAACAAAAAGCGGCACCGCGGGGCAGCAGCTTTACGAGCGATCAGTCGGCGACTGCCACGACTTTGGCCTCTGGCAGCGCTGATGCATATCCCATTGACCCTGCCACTCTGGTCATGGGGCTACCACCAAATCGCAAAACGTCGGTACAAACTCAACTGCGATTCGGACGCGTGCCAAATTCATTTCGACAAAAAGTCATCTCAGGACTAGACGACTAGACAACTAGACAACTAGGCGACTAGGCGACTAGGCGAAATACTCAACCGCATTTCGAAATAATGCCAGTCCGTCACCTTCCGATTGCAGGCCATCACGAGTCCAACGGGGGTGCTGAGTACCTTCGAGGAATCGTTCCGGGTGAGGCATCAATCCGAAAACCCTGCCCGATTCATCGCATACGCCTGCAACGTTCCCTTGAGCCCCGTTAGGATTGTCGGGAAACCCACTAGCCGGCGCCCCGGCAGCATCCACATATTTTAAAGCGAGCTGCTGATTCGCCTGGAGTTGCGTCGCAATCTCTTCACTCCGCATAACGAACTTTCCTTCGGCATGCGCAATGGGCAAATAGAGGCGATCCACGCCTCGCAAAAAGACACACTTGTCACTTGAATTCTGCAGATGAACCCAGCGGTCCTCATAAAGACCATGGTTGTTCCAGCAAAGCGTCGCAGGCGGATCACCATTCGCATCATCTGCCAGCAACAATCCAGATTTGATTAAAACCTGAAAGCCGTTACAGATGCCCAGGATCAACTTATCGCAACTCTTGAATTCATTCATTACGTCAGCCAGGTGGCTACGCATCTGATTTGCAAAAATCCGCCCAGCTGCCACATCGTCACCATAACTGAACCCACCGGGGATACACATTATCTGATATTGCTCAACAAGCGACGGATTCTCCAGTACACGGTTAATGTGCACTCGATCCGCCTGCCCCCCGGCAAGCTCAAAGGCGTAGCTGGTTTCGTGGTCACAATTGGTGCCCGGGGCACGCAATACTAATACTTTTGGTGTCGTCATTTCTCAGTCCAGCATAATGTTGCAGACGCGCTCTTGTTCATTTCCCAAGCGTTTACCAGCGAAGTGGTGACTGCCAGGCCTCTTTAAGTTCTTCAATCGGAGTAGCAATTAAGTTCAAGTCGCCATTGTTCACAACCAGCTCCTGCTCGTCGCTGATCACTCCCAGCCGTGAAAATGCCACATCCGCCATCGTTTGTTCAAAGGCTTCCACATTCTCCGGAGCCACTTCCATGAGGAATCGGGTATTGGATTCAGCAAACAGCTTAACGATGTTTTCAGTATCTCCCGAATATTCCTGATCGGTCTTCACACACGCCAGATCAATCGTCATGCCCAATCCACCAGCAAAAGCCATTTCGGCTGCCGCCACAGCCAGACCACCTTCGCTCATGTCATGGCACGCCCGTATCAGACCTGACTTGATTGCCTGATGAACCGCCGGGAAAACAGCATTACAGTTTTCCGTACATACCGTGGGAACAGCGCCGCCGGTTAATTCACGAACAAATGTCCAGTGAGACCCACCCAGCTCCCGCTTGGTCGTACCAACCTGATAAACAATATTTCCAGCCTCTTTGGCATCCATCGTGGTACAGGTCGTCACATCTTCGACCTGTCCAATGGCACTAATAAGTAACGTCGGAGGAATGGAGATCGTTACTTTTTCACCGGCATCATTCTGGTAGCTGAACTCGTTGTTCAAGCTATCTTTTCCAGAAATAAACGGCGTCTTTAATTCAACGGCAATGTCGTAACATGCCAGTGCCGCGCGGACCAGCGAGCCCAAGGTCTCAGGACGATCTGTATACCCCCAGCAGAAGTTATCCAGCACGGCAATCCGAGTTGGATCTGCTCCTACCGCCACACTATTACGAACTGCCTCATCAATAGCACTCGCCGCCATATGGTATGTGTCGTAATCGCCATAGCGTGGATTCATGCCGCAACTAACAGTGATTCCCTTACAACTTTCCAATACAGGTTTTACAACCGCAGCATCTCCTGGACCATCATTCTGGATTCCAACCAGAGGCTTGACGACACTTCCAGCCTGCACTTCGTGATCGTACTGACGTACCACCCATTCCTTACTGGCGACATTCAGGCTACCCAGAATTCCCTTTAAGTCATCCGCCAAACTCGATGCCTGACCTTCCAGATCCATCTTCTGAATCTGGGGAATCTCATAATGTGCGTCACGAATAACAGGAGGCCGACCGTCATGCAGAAACGCCATGGTCAAATCTCCCACGACATGGTCGTGATACTTCAGCACCAACCTTCCATGATCTACAAATTTCCCCACGATGGTTGCATCAACACCTTCCGACTCGCAAAGCGAATGAAACTCCTCCCAATGCTCGTCCGGCACACTAAAGACCATCCGTTCCTGTGCTTCCGAAATCCAGATCTCGGTGTAGCTTAGGCCGTCATATTTCAGTGGCGCTTTATCCAGATAAACTTCAACGCCGATCTCTTCTCCCATTTCACCAATGGCACTGGACAGGCCCCCCGCACCACAGTCGGTCACGCAACTGTAAAGATTTCGGTCGCGGGCCTCCAGCAAGACATCCATGACCATCTTTTCGGTGATGGCATTTCCAATCTGTACGGCTCCGCCCGAAAGCATTTCACTGTCACTGGTCAACTCGGCAGAACTGAAGGTTGCTCCGTGGATCCCGTCACGTCCGGTATGACCGCCTATTACCACAGCCCATTCGCCTGCATGCGCCTGCTTAAACGACTTTTCTTTAGGAATCAGCCCCACATTACCTGCATAGACCAACGGATTTCCCAGATAGCGGTCATCAAAGTAAATAGCCCCATTGACCGTCGGAATCCCCATCCGGTTTCCATAGTCTCGAACGCCGGAAACCACCCCCTTCATCACTCGACGCGGATGAAGTACGCCTGGTGGCAGTTCATCGTGTGCCATATCCGGATTGGCAAAGCAGAAGACGTCTGTGTTACAGATCGGCTTAGCTCCCATTCCCGTACCCAGCGTATCTCGAATCACTCCTCCGATCCCGGTGTTCGCTCCTCCATAAGGCTCAAGTGCTGAAGGATGATTATGCGTTTCAACTTTGAACGCGATGTTGTACTGGTCATCGAACGTGACAATACCGGCATTATCTTTGAAAACACTAACGCACCAATCATCATCTCCCAACTCTTCACGAATCTTCACGGTGGCTGCAAATACAGTTTCTTTGAGCATACTTTCAAAGTGTCGTTGTGTTTCACCGTCCTGATAAGCGATTCGGCCCGCCAGCGTCTTATGGCTGCAGTGTTCGCTCCAGGTCTGAGCTATCGATTCCAGCTCAATATCGGTAGGCTCGCGTTCCAATTGCTGAAAGTGCTGCTGGATCGTCTGCATCTCAACCAGCGTCAGATACAACTGCCCTTCTTTACTGAGTGTTTCCAGCTGTTGGTCATTGAGCGAACGAATGGCAATCGTCTGCAACTCGAATTCGTAGGGCGTTCCCAAAGCCAGCGCATCCAGTTCCAACGGCCCATGAACTACCTGCTCAATCGCATCATTGGCCAGCACTTTTTCCGCTAACCGATTGACACTCTGCTGATCCACTCCCGTAACCCAGTACTTCCGGAACGTGCGCACCTGTTCAGCCGATACTCCCAGATCCTCAATCCCTTTTTGAGCACTCATGGCCACGGGATCCATCACGCCAGGTTTATTAAGGACATTGACCAGCAGGGCGTCCTCGGTCGGTGACTGCTGCAGACGGATATCCCCCACCGGCGCGACCACGGTCTTTTCGACAATCGAGTCCGCCAACAGCTTGTCAGCCAGTCGATTGGCTTGACTTTCGCTGATATCACCTTCGAGCAAATATCCGTGGGCAGCCGCAATTTGTATGGAGGTATCGAGCCCAAGGTCGATCGCATCCGAAGTTAATTCTTCACCGGCCCGGTCCACTTGACCATCGGCAGGGTAAATATCAATTTCCCAAAGACTCACGATTCTGCTTTCCTCGTTTCAAATATCGTAGTAACACGCGAGTGTCATCACTCTCAAGTGCGTCTCGAAACTTGTGCAGATCAACCAGATATCGATCGACCGCACGGATCACCTGTTGATTGTTGTCGCGGAGAATTGCCAACCACAATTCCGGATCCGCTCCTGCTACCCGGGTTGTATCCGACCATCCCCCCGCAGCCAATTTCATCTGACTGGCGTTTGCCTGAACAGACAGCACGGCGGCAATGGTGTGGGGCAGGTGACTAATGACTGCCACGGCCCGGTCGTGTTCCCGGCAATTCAACTCGATCACCCGAGCTCCTAATGATCGCCAAAAACTGGCAACGTCGGTTTGAGCTTTTCTGTTGGTATTTTTTTGCGGAGTGACAACGACAGTCCGTTTGTGAAACAAGTCAGCATGAGCGTTACCAACACCTCCCTGATCACTTCCTGCCATGGGATGCGACCCTACAAACTGGCCATTTTCCAACTTCGTCAATCCTTCGACAATCGTCTGTTTCGTACTGCCCACATCGGTTATCAACGTATTTGGCCCCACAAACTGCGAAACCTGCCGTACATGATCGACAACATGCTGAACTGGAGTACAAACAACAACAAGATCAGCTTCAGACACCCCACGCTCAATACTCGTCGTGGTTTCAGTCACTGCTCCCAACCGCTTTGCTTTTCGCAACCTGGCAGAATTGCGACCAATCCCAATTACCCGCTCAGACAAACCGCGCTGACGCAATGCCAGACCGATTGACCCACCAATCAGCCCAACTCCTAAAATCGCCACGGTTCTGGGGGATTTCACTGAGTAGTCCTTTACCAAACGAGACTCCTGTCAGACATCAAAGCTAACAGATTTAACGCAGTTGTTCCACCACCGCCCACGGGGTCTCCAGCACGAATTACGCAATTGCTTTTCCCTTCTGCCGTTTTATTGAAACGCAGTCGCGATACTATAATAGTTAGTTGCAAAACAGCTCCATACAACTGCCACCGACACTTGACATCACTGATACATTAATCGAATGCCTACCGTCTCCTCCAAACGACTTGCCACTTTTTGCCGCCACATGGGAACCAGTCTCAAAGCAGGGCTGGACAGCCGCAAAGCATTCGGTACCTGCAAACACCTGCTGGGCAAAGGACATACTTCCGACCTCACACTCATCGCCCGTGAATTGGAGGAAGGCAGCACGCTTTACGAGTGTATCCAACAGTGCCCCGGAACCTTCCCGCCACTGGTCAGCATGATGGTAGAGGTCGGTGAAGTTGCGGGAAAAACAGATGCGGCTTTCGTGGGCCTGGCAGATTACTATGACAATCGCGTTGCGTTGATTCGCGGTTTCCGCAGAAGTGTATCCATGCCTATTATCCAGTTTGTCATCGCCACCGGTGTCGTAGGACTCGTCCTGTTTATCATGGGTATGTTGCTGGGAGGAGGACAGGCTAGTGACCTGCTGCCGGCCTGGATCAGTGAGGGAGGACTGTTTGGTAAATATGTCGGACTGATGGTGGTCCTGTATGGATTCGCCGCAGGTATTGCCTATGGAGTCTACATGCAATGGCTGAATCTCGAAGCCTTTGTCGGCCTGTTGTCTCTGGTGCCAGGCATCAAGCACCCATTCTTAAATCTTGCTCTTTCAAGGTTCTGCTGGACCTTTTCGCTGGTTCACAATGCAGGAGTCGATGCAGAGCGTTGTGCAACCATCGCCATCAACTCGAGCGGGAATCCCGTCTATATCAGAACGAAGGAATCCGTACTAAAATCGCTTCGCAATAACGAGGATTTTTATTCAGCCTTTGCCAAAACCGGTACTTACCCAACTGATTTCCTTTCGATTTTCATGACGGCCGAACAAGCTGGAACAATTTCTGAAACGCTGTGGAGAGAAGCAGGAACATTTCGAGAAAAGGCTGAAAGCCAGCTCAGGTGGCTCTCCAAAATCTGTTCCGGGATGATTTACGGAGCCGTAGCCACATTTATCATCATCATGATTTTCGTCTTCTACAAAACATTCGTCCTGAATCCAATCAACTCGCTCCTCGGCTAACACACTCCGGATAGAACCCGGCATATACCTGCAGAAAAGACTGACGATCAACTGGTACGATGGCGACTACTTGATCACAGGAGCAAAGGGATCTTCTGTGCCTGCCTGGCGACGAATGAACTGTACCATGGGTGGCTGAGTGACACGGAGTACCTTAAATGTTTCGGCCACATATCGCTGAGGGCGATTCGAACCTGGCAGCCTGAAACTATCGCCTTTCTGAAGTACCGGACGATATTCCGGCATGGATCCAAAGGAACGCGAGCCGGCAATTTGACACGGGAACCAATGTCCTCGGCCTGCAGCATCCTCCAGATAAAACTCCGGATAACAGTGCCCTGGAACCCAGACACTGCGAGCGGGAATACCGTTGTTGCGGCAAATCGCAATAAACAGACTCGTAAGCTCTTCGCAGTCCCCTTCCCCTCGCTCCAATGCCACTAATGCTCCACGTATTTCTTCATCAAATTTGTACTTCACCCGAGCCCGAACCCAATCAAATATGATCTCGACCTTGTGCCAGGCATTCTTTGCATCGTCTCCCAATCCTTCTGACACGGCAGTGATTTTAGAATTGGTCGTTTCGATATACGGACTCACTCCCATATACTTCTTCAAGTCAGCCGAAATTAACTTGGGGATATAAAGCTTGTCGGTCTGGAGTGGCTTCTCAATCAAAGAACGCTCCACTTCAACAGTTATTAATGCCTTGACCGTCGCACCAGCAGCAACTCGGGGTATCGAAACCATCAGCTGCTTTACTCCTCCGGCCAACACCCGAGATCGGACTCTCACCTCAGGTGACAGATCTTCTTTAATAATGGTCGCTTTCTGCTCGGGCCAGTTCATCGGAATCGTCATCGTTGCGTCAACTCCTGACAGAGCTGCAGGGGCCTTCACAACAAACCCTATTTCCCATTGCTGCTTTTGAGGCTGCTGCAACCTGATGGCGTATGGATTCGCTTTGAGATCCTGGCTCGGAGCAGCTTGAGCAAACAGCTGCTGGCATGTTCCGCAAATGAGAATGACAAAAAGCCCGAGCTTATAAAATGTAAGCGATTTCATAGTTTGACCATTCTACTCAATGAGAAATATGGCAACTTCCAACGTGCCACGACGGTGGTTCATTATAACCTGAACGAGAGAATACTAGCCAACGACTGGCTACGCCTCGACAAATTCACGGATAAACCGTACCTGAGGCTTGCTACCACCTTTGACTTTTAAGTGCTCGGCAACGTAACGCTGAGGCTCGGGCTTTTCAGGAACCCTGAAGTTGTCCCCGCGGAGTAACATGGGACGATTGTCATTCATCTCGCCAAATGCGCGACGACCTGACAATTCACAAGGAAACCAATACCCCTCGCCAGTCGGGCTCTGTAAATAGAATTCCGCATAATTATGCTCAGGCACCCAGACTATCCTTGCCGGTATCTTCAGATTTCGACAGAAGGCAACAAACAGGCTGGTGAGATCTTCCTTTTCACCAAACCCTGCGCGAAGTGTCGCCAACGCTCCTTTTCGTGGACCATTCCGGTATTCGATGTTGTCGCGAATCCAATCGTATAAAAGCTCAACACGCTGCCAGGCACATTCAGCATCTGCAGTGATCTCATTGGCCTGCTTTAACAGCAGCGCGTTACGATTTTCTATCAGAGGACTTATACCCAGAAAAAAACGGACGTCACGTGGGAGAGTTGGAGTGATCTGCAGTGCTGTCCTGTTCTGTGGGGCGGCAACACTCTTGCGCTCAACTTCAAACGTGACATGAGCCATGGCTGTATGGCGAGCTGGCACTTGAGGCATGAAAACCAGCATCTGTTTCAAACCATGAAGGCCATCACGATATTTGTATTGTCCGACGTGGCGAGTGAATTGCTCGTTGGCCACTTTGACAACCTGCTCATCCTTCCAATTCGCCGGCACATTAGCAGTGAAATATACATTAGCGCAAAATCCGACAGGAGCTCCTAGTGTCAGACCCACTTTCCACAATCGAGTGACTCCATCACCATAAACCGGAGCGAATTCGGATTGCGCCTGTTGTCCGTAAGCCAAGTGACTTCCCAACGCTCCGATTGCCGCAGCTGAAGTCATAAATTGCCGTCTTTTTATCGGTTGATTTAGCATTTCACGTACTCCCCACTTAATTTCTTCGACCAGATCCATCAAATGTCTGCATAAGCGTTTGATCGAAAACCGTCGTGAAGCCGAGAATTCCGCATCAATTAACGATTTTACGGCCGATATTACACATGATGACATACAAGCAATAAGACCATCGGCTCGACAGACATTGCTTCTCCTGAATGATTCCATTGGTCTATCCGTACGGCAAACCATATACTTGGAGTAGCGGCATAGTTATTCCGGAATGGGAATTATGACTACCAAACTAAAGAACCTGATCTGCGCAGCAGCCACTATCATGCTGGCCCACTGGACAGGTATGACGGAGCAGACCATCCAGGCTGACACGTTCCAGCTCTCCTCGGGAAGTACGCTCAGTGGAAAGCTGCTTAATCCAGATCAGGATCCACGAGTCAATTACCAGATTGAAACTGCGTTTGGCAAAGTCACACTCGATGCGACCCAGGTGATCAAGGTCGTCACCAAGCCGTTGGTGGTGCAGCAATATGAAGACTCGGTAGCCAGCTTGCCCGACACCGTGGAAGCCCATCTGGATATGGCTAAAAAATGCAAAGCGGTTAATTTGCTCGAGCAGCACGAATTTCATCTGAAACAGGTTTTACGTCTGGATCCAGACCATGCCGTTGTCCGGCAACAGCTTGGATACGTTAAGATCGGCGGGCAATGGAAACGCGAAGATGTCTTCATGAGACAGCAGGGATATGTTCGACATGGTGGCCGTTGGAGAACAGTTCAGGAAGTCGCTGTCCTGGAAGCCAATGAACAGGTCGAAGAAGAAGAGATCCAGTGGCGCACAAAGATCCTGCGATGGGAAAATGCGATTCTTAAAAACCATATGACCGCTCCGGACGCGATCAAAAGTATGCGGGCAATTAAAGATTATCGTGCGACCAGGACATTGGCTGAACGTCTCAATGAACCTCGACTTCCGCGAGAGATGAAACTCATGTATCTGGAGATTCTTTCCGAGATCGGAGGATCCGTTCCTGTTCAGGCAATGCTCAAATGCATTACCGAGGAATCTGATGATGTGCTCATCGGGCGTTGTCTTGACCAACTGCGGGATTGGCGAAGTAGAACAGCAATGAATTTTTTCATCGGAATGCTGAAATCCAATGATAACCAGACCGTGAACAGTGCTGCCAATGCTCTTGGCTCTCTCGGCATGGAGGATGCCACACTACCTTTGATCGAAGCGCTGGTCACCACTCACAAGTTCGTGATAGGTGGTAACGGCAACAATATCAATGCGGGCTTTTCAGGCAACCAACCCGGTTTGGGAGGTCTGCAAACTGGTGGCAAACCAAAGGTCGTTGAACGCGACATCCAGAACCGCGCCGCATTATCAGCACTGCTGGCAATCGTCCCTGAAGGTGTGAATTTCGGGCTTAACGAAGCCCAGTGGAGAAACTGGTATATCCGCATGAACACACCACAGCAGGTCAATCTAAGACGACGCGGCCTTTGATTATTTTCATGTCTTCAAGAACCAACAGGTGGTGAAAGATGGTTGGAAGCAAGTGGGTCCGAATAGGCGCTATCAGTGGAGCGTTGGGAGTTAGCGTTGGAGCCTTAGGCGCGCACGCCGTAAAAACTTCGCTGGAAACGAAAGCCCAGGCAGGTGAAATCGCTGAAGAGATTGTCACCAGGACGTTGGCCAACTGGGCCACAGCGACCGAATATATGATGTACCACTCGATTGCGATCATCCTGGTGGGGTTGGTTTCGGCATACGTCTGTTCCAGACTACTGACCTATGCTGGTAGTTTTTTTACGGCCGGTATTGTGGGATTCAGCCTGGGACTGCTAGCCTATCATTTAATCCTCTTGTCCAGTGGAACCAAGGTGATCCTGCTGGTCGCGGCAGTTGTCCCATTAGGAGGTATCTGTTTTATTCTTGGCTGGTGCTGTCTGGCTGCCGCACTTTGGACCTGCAAAAGCTGTAACGCCAACTCGGAATCCTGCTGACAATCCCATACCCTGTTGGCTTTGGATCTGTAAGCAAGCGCGCAGGCAAAACAGCACGGAAAGAAGACGGTGTGTTTGACCTGGAGCAAAATCCCGCTTTTGTGCTTTTAGGTACCGTCTTTATTCCGCACTGTTTACCGCAAGACTCGAAGGCCACTGCGAGTGTGATAACCAATGGAGAGGAAATATCCCACTCAGTGCCCTCTGAATTTCAGGCGATGCTGTCTGACAGCCTCCGCGTTATTGACCTGCATCTGCTGCTTCAGGCACTGCTTCACCTTCAACAAGCAAGCCACCCTCATCATAGGTATTGCAATCGAAGCAGTTAAACAGGCCGTTACCCAGCAAAGGACGTTGAAACAGAGGACGGCAACAGCCGATGGAACTGAGAGTCAGAACCCCAATCAGGCCTAATGTAAGTAGCCGTTTCATCTTGAAATCTCCGTAGATTCGCGTATTTGTATAATTCGAAAAATTTAGCCACACAAACGTACCTCGCCAACGTTCTCCAGGACGGATCTTTATCCTTTTTTTCATCGTTTTTGCCTGTTGCCTAATCGTTATAACCTGATCCTAATAATACGAGGAAGCTGACCACCATCTGGCAACTTCAAACACCTCGGAACTCCATGAAGTTATGCTAAAGACCACAGGTAATTACCCATGAAGCCACTCGCCTACTACAACTCGGAACTCATTGACCGCGATGAACTGACCATCGACGTCCGTGATCTGGGCTTCATGATGGGTACAACCGTTAGCGAACGCTTGCGAACGTTCCGTGGCAATCTTTTTCAGCTCGAAGCGCACCTGGAGCGCCTTCAGGAAAGCCTGAACATCACCCAGATGCAGCCCGACATACCGATGGCTTCCCTGCACAAGGCTGCCGTTTTACTCGCCTCGCAAAATCATTCCCTCTTGCCATCAAGCAGTGATCTGGGATTGTCCATCCTCGTCACCCCCGGACTGTCCGGAACGGATCAATGCAACGTCATGATGTATACCGACGAGCTTCCTTTTACTCAGATGCTGCATTGGTATCAACATGGTGTGTCGTTGCAGGTCAGCGACCACAGGCAGGTTCCCGCTAATTGCTGGCCCTCTGAATTGAAATGCCGCAGTCGAATGCACTACTACCTGGCGGACCAGCAGGCTCGACAAATCCAACCTGGCGCCAGAGCTCTGTTGCTCGACCAGAACGGCTTTGTGGCAGAAGCCTCCACTGCAAATATCCTGATCTATGAAAATCAAAAAGGATTGGTAAGCCCGCGTCGTACACAAATCCTGCCTGGGATCAGTCTTTCCGTCCTCCAATCGCTGGCCGCCGAACTGGACATTCCCATGGTTCATGATGATATTACAATCGACCGGCTAATGATGGCTGACGAAGTCCTGCTCTGCAGTACCTCTCCCTGCATCTGGCCAGTAAACCAATGCAACGGCCACTCGGTGGGAAACGCGACGAATCCCATTACTGAGCGATTGCTGCAAGCGTGGAGCAACAATGTGAAAATGGACATTCTGGGACAAGCCAAACAACTGGGTTGATATTGGGCTGATATTCGGTAACCACAAAAAAACTCTGACCCGAAAGTCAGAGTTTCTTCGAAGGAAACGAGAGGATTAAATCCTCAGGGTTTTGTCCTAATCTAAGGAAGACAAAGCAACCACTTCGGCACGTATGCCGAGACGTGGTTTAGAGGTCATCGGCATTAATACCAGTCTGACGCTTCTCTTCCTCTTCCTGAATAATGATACGTGGTGTCACCATCATCATCAGGCTCTCAGTATCACGTCCAATACCAACATTTTTGAACAGCCTGCTGATATAAGGCAATTGAGCCAGAATGGGAACGCCTCGCTCCGAACGTCCCTCTGCTAATCGCTTGATGCCTCCCAGCAGTACCGTTCCACCATCTGGCACACTTACAGTCGTCGATACCGAAGTGAAGTTAAAGGTCGGCAATTGAACTGTGGTACCACGAGTCGTCCTCACGGCATTATCGCGATTCACAGGATTACCATCCGGATCCAGAACCGTTTCACCAGTACTCGTCGTAGTTTCTCCATCGAAGGTAAACTCTTCAACTTCACCAATTCGGCTGAAGAATGGTACCATGGTAAGCCGGACAAATCGCTTGTCTTCGGAAACCACCGCCTGAACACTCATGGTCGTACCTTCTCCCAACACGACAATAATTGGCTGGTGAGCAACCGCAAAGTCACCCACGACCGGAGACAATCCAGTCACAAATGGCCGCTGGCTGAGGTCACTGACTGAAGCAGTCTGACCATTGAATAGCGTCACCTTGGGAGCAGTCAAAACGTTACTTCGAGTGTCACCCTGAGCCACCTCCAACAGGAAGAAGACTTCAATATCGCTGAGAATTGCGAAACCAAATTGGGCAGCTGTCCCCGCGTCATAGGCTCCAAACATCGGTACCGCCGAGTTATAGGCATCATTCTGATCGAAAACCATATCCAGGTCGACGGTTGGGCCAGCACTGTCCATACCGAACATCACCGAACTACCAGAATCATCCTGGATCTGGGCAGGGTCAACGTTGTCATCGATTTCAATATCGAAGTCGATTCCGATTCGCTCAAAGAAATTATCTGTGAGAGTGATCATTCGTACTTCGATTGTCACCTGCAAGTCCTGAGATTTACGCAATTGCTCCAACAAGTCACGAATTTTTTCATGAACCTGCTGAGTAGCACTTACTACCAAACTCAGGTTACCCGGAAACTCGGTGATGGTACCTTGCCCACCAAAGTCATCCCAGGTGTCCTGCTCGATCGTAGTCTTAATAAGATCGATGAGCGTCTGGAAGTCTGCCATGGCCGCACCACCCTGACCACCAGGAGTGATGGTTGGGTTGTTGCCCAGTGAACTGGCACCAGGCAGCAATTCACCGATTCCAGGCACCTGAGTCAAAACAGAACTATTCTGCTGACCTGGCATCAATTCTGCACTGGCCATTGTCAACGGAATGGAATTACCGGCACCCATGCCACCAAAACCTCGCGGAGTTATCGCATTATTAGCATCGCGAATTGCCGCAGGCAGACCGACATTGAAACCTGGTACGAAATTGGGAATTCCAATGACCAGGTCGGCAACGTTGTAAACATCCTGATAGACATTTGTATCACGAGCCTGTTCGCTGGTAATCAGCAGAACTTCATTGCGGATCACGTAGCTCAGACGTAACTCTTCAAGAATAAGGTTTAATGCGCTTCGCAGCGAAACTGGTTGGGTAAGCGTGATGGAAACAGGAGTTTCACTGGTTACCCCTTCCGCTTGCAAGCCAGCACGATCGACATGAACATTAATTCCAGTCATATGAGCCAGTGTATCGAGCACGGTACCCAGAGGTTGATTTTCAAAACTGACGTCAACCGGTTCAGCAAGAGCCTGATTAATCTTCATGCCTGCTGGCGAGAGATGTGTCCCGTTTCGCTCAAACATCCTTCGGCGACCAGCGGTCAGATCTCCCCACTCCACTGGGTCACCAAACTGAATCGGGCGTCGCGTATCAAAGGGCACCTTGGATCTATCAACATCCTGTAGAGTATTGTAGGTAGCCACTTCGTATTGTTCCTGGAATGATTCGTTAGCTGCATGACGACGAGCAAATCGACTTTTCCATTCCATATTCTTCACGACCGGCTCGTCCGGAGCGATCTCGCGAGCCTGTTTTGCAAGCACTTCGGCCTCGGAATAACGACGCTCATCCAGCAATGTGTTGAATCGATCGACAAGCGTAGCAATCTGATCCCGAGTCCCTTGCAAATCCTGCTGCTCAGAACGAATCCTGGCCAACGTTGCCTTGCTCTCTTCACCCAGTTCGATATCAACAATATTGGCATCCAGATAGTTTTCCAAACTGGTAATATTTCGATCGACGATTGCTACCAATCGCCCTTTATTCGATCGATCCAGCTCGGACGCTTCTACCCGACCTCGCAGTGCCAGTAGTTGCTCCAACGCTCCCTTGGGATTCGTTTTCGCCAATTCATCCGCCTGCTTTTGTTCAGCCATGATCTGACTGAACCATTGCTGTCGCATCAGATTTTGACGGGCATCGATTTGATTTAGAGGGTTATTGGAAGTCGGAGCAACAGGGGAAACCGCTGCTGCTACCAGACTGATTTTGTCCTGTAATTCTGCACGAAAGCCAGGATCAAGATTCGCCTGAAACCGCCAGGCCTGCTGAAACTTGGCTAGAGCTCCTTGCGGATCCTGTTGCTGCAGAGCTGTAACCCCTTCGTTGTAGAGACGCTGCGCCTCTGCACCTGCCTGCTGGTTACCATTGAACTGGGCACCAGGAGCTCCCGAGGTATTCGCAACGCGAACATTCGTATTGTCCATCGCTGGATTAAAGATCCCGGGCGTCACATTGCCTTGACGTTGAATTCGAGCCAACTCCAATTTTAACTGCCAGGGACGAGGTTCATTCCCAACAAACGCCGCATCGGGAACTCGTAACGCTTCAGCCTGATTCACGAATTGTGAGGCAGTTACAAAATCTCCTCGATCCATGGCGACTCGAGCTGCACTCAGTAATTGCAGTACCTGCTGCTTGGCACTGTTATCACCTACCTGCAATCCAGCTGGCTGCTGAGCATTCCTGCTGTTTTGAATTCTTGCCAGTAGCGTCTGGGGAGTCTGTTCGAATTGCTGATACTGCACCGGTTTCTCTGCTGCTTGACGCACCAATTTTTCGGCAATTTCCAATTCCCCATAGTTCATTAACCCACTTGCCTGTTCCAACAGAAAGCGAGCAAACATGCTATTGAACTTCTGAGGGTTGAGCTGCGGAAACTGAGGATTTTTAGCAAAGTTTTCGGCGGAAAGAACCAGGGCTTCCACTCTTTCCAGACTATCGCCATTCGGAGCGGCAACAAATCCCTGACTCCGAGCCTGCCTTACCATTTGAGCTGCCTGTTGCCAATTACCAGTCGCCAGTACCTTGCGAGCCTCGAACAAACTATGGGACCGAGCGTGTGCGACAGGAGTCGCTGCTGGCCGATTGACTGGTGAATCTGGTGGGGTATTGAATGCAGCAGGTGGAATCACCTGGTTCGTCGCATTCAGCTGAACAGGCTGCCGCTGCTTTGCTTCTGCCAAGGCGATTGCACTACGAACCTTTTGAGGCGTCTCTTCAAACCTGGCAGTTAAAGCGTCGTATTGAGGATTCAATTGCTCAGCTTTAGCCAAATAGCTCCTGGCTGAAGCCAGATCCCCAGCCTCTATTGCCTGACGTGACAAACGAAGCCAATTGCCGGCTTGTATTCTGGCGGTTTTTGCATCGAGCGACACCTGTGAAAAAATCGCTCGTGACAACACAGCTCCTGGCTGAGTTGCTTGAACCATCTCACAGACAGTCGAACCCAAGATGATACCTGCCGCCATAGTCGCAATCGCGAAATGTCTAACTGGTTTCAAAGTTATTCTCCTGTAGCAGCACTGTAAAATTTTCCGGGGAGTTTTTTGTTTTTTCATTCCCTGAGACCCAATTCAACCTCTGAACAGAAATGCCCTTCGAGGCGTTTTCTTCAGCAGGTTCCTAATTCGTTTCCTTAAAACCCTTTGTTTTCCCGAGTAAACCTCCCCCCAGACGGTTAATTCGGGCATGATTCAGATCCGGACTGGTTGTCCTGTCTAACTCATACGAGGGGTAATTAATGTACTTTCGAAAACCGGTCAACATCAATTTCTGTGAAGAACAGAAAACTTTTACCTGATGAACACCGATTCGAATAATGAACTGTTGCAAAATTGTCGAACGAAACCGACTGCCCGAATCACTCTCAAATCAACCTTTCCAAGCTCTGTACAATAAGCCATCATTCTCATCGCACTACGCTTTCGAACTAACACAGGCGTTCAAACAATGTCCACTCGCCAACAAAAATCATCTCATGCATGGGCCCTGTCAATGGCCGTTCATGTTGGATTGCTACTGGCTGCTGGATTCCTCTGGACACAACAGTCGATACACGGCATCTCCGATTCAGAAAGTGACAAGCCGGTCGGAATCGTCATCGCCAGTACTACCGCAGTAGACAACAGGACGGAATATTTTGATGAGTCAACGTACGCAGTGAAATCAATGCCAACCGATCATAAGACTGCGGATTCGGCAACAGCGATCACCGAGCAACCACTTTCACTGCCTGACATCGATCTTCCTGGTCTGGACGATCTGGCTGGCAGCACAGCCATTACACCAACCGGTAGTGCGCTTGACGGTGGCAAACTTGCCGACGGACTGCCAACCGACGGCCCGTCGGCTGAACAAATCGCACGTGAGCAGAGTAAGCTACCCAGGAACGTAAGTCGGGGCCCCGCTGGTGAGATCTCCATCTTCGGCGGCACGCCAGCTGCAGGACACGATTTCGTATTCGTTGTTGATCGCAGCAAAAGCATGGGGGGGCAGGGGCTCAATGCACTCGTGGCTGCGCAACAACAGATTGTTCAATCGCTTGCAGGCCTCAAGGACAACCATCAATTCAACATTATCGCCTATCACCATCGCCCCACCTATTTTCAACCAGGCAGCGAGATGGCCAAGCCTACTCAGGCGAACGTTAAACAGGTGAATGATTTTTTTAACGGGCTGGCCGCCTTTGGTGGTACAGACCACGAGATGGGAATCATCGCGGCACTCCGCTACAAGCCGGATGTTATCTTCTTGCTCACTGATGGAGGCGATCCTTACCTCAATCAGGCTCAAATATCTGATCTGAAGAAATACTGCGGTGGCCGTACTTCGATCTACAGCGTACAGTTTGGCTTTGGCCCCCTCCAGGATAAACAGAATTTCATGACCAAGATCGCCAAAGAAACCGGCGGCAACTTCCACTATGTGGACATGAGAAAAAAATAAACTCACGCTGGAAAAGAATCTGAAACCATGCCTAATTTGACGATTCTGGCCGTCTTCATTTCCTCGTTCGCTGGCGGTCAGGCCAGCCCTGTACTCGAAGACCATGTCGATCTGATCGAAGTCAATCACCACTACGACAAACATGGCCTGCTGGTGATGGATCAAGTGATCTTCTACGAATGGTGTCCGGTACGTAGTCGATACCGGGTCCGGGACTGGCGGCCGCTCAAATCCTTTACTCAGGTACCCACGAAAGATTTCCGAACAGGTAAATACTCCACCATCTGGAAAGATGGTCGTAATTACCGACGGATTACCGCAGACCAGTACCGGGAAACCTGGACCACGTACGATCCAGAGTTGGTCGACTCACTGCAAAGCCCAAAGCAATATCGCAAAACACTGACGAAACCTCGAAAGTAATCACCGCATGAGTAAGCATATCGTCGTTACAGGATGCAGTCAGGGACTGGGCCTGGCACTGATTAAAGGGTTTATTGAACAAGGGCACACCATCTCAGGCTGTTCCAGAAACAGCCAACGAATGAATGAATTGACCTCAGATTACGGAGACAGCCACTTTTTTGAAAAAGTGGATGTAAGTAAACCTGCTCAGGTCTATGCGTGGGCGAATGGTTGTCTGGAAAGACAGGGTCCAGTTGATCTTGTTATTAATAACGCCGCAATTATCAATCCCAATGCCAACATGTGGGAAGTGGATGATCAACAATGGTCAAACCTGGTGGACATCAATATCAAAGGAATATTCTACGTCTGCAAAGCTTTTCTCCCATCCATGATTGAACAGAACCATGGTGTGCTCGTTAACATCAGCAGCGGCTGGGGACGCTCGACGGCTGCTGAGGTCGCGACGTATTGCTGCAGCAAATGGGCTGTCGAGGGCTTAACCCGATCTCTGGCTCAGGAAGTACCGCTTGGCGTGGCTGCGATTCCTCTCAATCCCGGCATCATCCATACCACATTACTGGAAAGCTGTTTTGGTGGCAGCGCCAGCCACTTTCCGTCTCCGGAACAATGGGCCAGAGACGCTGTACCGTTTTTGCTGAGCCTGAGTGCTGCTGACAACGGCCAGCCCCTGACAGTCAGCTAGTCAGACAGTCAGCAAGTCAGCTAACCTGGCGAAACCGCTAACGAACGTGAAGGCGCGATTCAGCGTAAGCTTTCACCTGCTCGATGGCCTCCAGCATCCTGGTGCGATTCACCGAATGGACATCGATTGGCTTGCCAACATCTTCCAGCATGGTCAATGTCAGGCGTCCTCCCAGATGCTGACGGAATTCCTCCAGGCCTCGGAAGAGCGTATCCACATCGGCCAGCGTGGCGTCGGTGAGTGAGAATCCGAGGTCACAAAGACATTTCATAACTCGCTGAGCAACAGCCGGAGACAATCCAAATTCCAGCGACGAGTAAACAGTGTCAATCGCCACACCAATTGCCACAGCTTCTCCGTGACGCAAAGCAAAGTCGCTCATCGCTTCCATCTTATGAGCTGACCAATGACCGTAATCTAACGGACGCGCCTCCAGCATTTCAAACGGATCCCCTCCCCGGGTGATGTGGTCCAGGTGCATCCTGGCCGACGCAGTAATGATCGGCGATGCTTTGTCCATTTGACGGTTACGAATCGCCGTGGCATCCACACAAATCTGCTCGAAAACCTCGGGGGACTTCAGCAGTGAAACTTTTACCGCTTCAGAAAACCCGCTGATAAAGTCGCGGTTTGACAATGTCGTCAACACTTCCGCGTCGTTGATCACACCCCAGGGAACAGCAAATGTCCCCAGCCAATTCTTCTTGGCAAACAGATTCACACTGTTTTTTACACCGATGCCGGAATCTCCCTGGCTCAACGTGGTTGTCGGAATTCGGACAAGACGTAAACCGCGATGCGCAATCGCGACGGCAAATCCGACAGCATCCAGCACCGCGCCACCGCCAATTGCAATGACATAGCTGCGGCGGTCCAGATTCGCAACATTAAATACCTTTAACATACGTTCAAGTATGTGAACGTCGTTTTTAATCTCCTCGCCACCAGGAACAAACTGCAGACTGCCGACCCGTTTTATTTTTTCCGGATAGGCGTCCGCAAAACGCTTGATACGCTCTACCAACCTGGGAGTACCGTCGGCGACATTTTGATCAATCCAGAACTGAACTCGGGCTGGATTTTCGTCTGAAGATTCCAACAGCTCCGCCAGCACGGCCTGATCATCACCAAACACATCCTTTGTAAAACGTAAGCGGTGAACAAAGGGGACCTGAAAGTCAACGTTGAGATTGTGATTCATGTCATTCATGACGGGTGCGGCACCAACAGCAAATAAAACTCATATCCAATCTGACTATTCTACTCTTGCCGGCGGTCACTTTTAAGAGTTGACCCAGGACTTTCAGCAACAAGGACCGCATCAAAGCGACCTTCCTGCAGCCAACCTGTTTCGTAGAAAACTACATGCAGACCCGGTACGAGCTCTAATAATTCATGGTCGCCTGGCAAAAAACGCTCCGGGGGCCCGGCATGCCGTGTGGCATTGGTTCGCGTCGGCTGAATCACAATCAGCCGCCCTCCTGGACTTAATGCCTCGCCAAACTGCGAAAACAGCCGGCGATCAAAAAAGAGATTGGTAAAAATCAGATCCCACTTTCCCTCTGGCAATCCATCATCAAGATCGTGACAAATCGTATCCACCTTGACACCAGCATTTTTCGCCCGCAGCGCTGCCCGCTGTAATGCTTCCTCTGAGATATCCACCAAGGTCACTTGCATCCCTCGCTCAGCAAGCCATACGGCATGCCGCCCGGTTCCACCAGCAACATCCAATGCTTTGCCTGATGATGGAAACAGGTGTTCATAACTCAGGACTACTTTCGAGACTTCCTGAACCAGGTCACTCGTAGCATATTTACTATTCCATTTTTCCCGATCTTCCTGAGTCATATCGATTACCGTAACTTCTTCATACCACAAGATTCACGAGTATCATTGACCAGTTTCGCGGCCCGTGGATCAAGCTTCAGAAACTTGAACAACTGAGTTTTGGTACACAACAACGTCTCGGCAGACTGTTGCAAATCTCCCTGATCCGCCAATACATGATCCAACACTTCACTTAACAATGCTGGAAAGTCTGCATGTCCTGGATTCACCTGAACTCGCCCTTGACGCAGGCGTGAACGCCACAAGGCACTGCACTCGGATCGAGGCTGACATCGCAACTGCAGCGCCAAATTCACTCGCAGTCGGAATAAAGCAACTTTCCGGTTGGCCTCCTGCGACCTCTGCTCACTGGCCGAACCGGTGATCGCTGAATCAGCAAATTCATAAACCACCGCAGTCTCCACTTTATTGCGGTGCTGTCCGCCAGGCCCGCTACGCCGCTGCCGCCGGCTGGAACACGCTTCCACCAGATGCTGCTCGCTCCAGGTTGCCGGATGCGTCTCGTAGTCAGCAACTTCAATCATGACGCGAACCCAGTAAACGCATTCCATTCATGACGACTATCAATGTCGCACCCGTATCTGCCAGCACGGCCAGCCACAAATGGGCAAAACCAGACAAGGCCGCGGCCAGGACGGAGAATTTGGCCAGCAAGGCAAAAGCGATGTTGAGTCGAACCGTGCGACGTACCTTCTTTGAAAACCTGATCAACCAGGGAAGCTTTCGCAGGTCATTGTTCATTAAAGAGATATCTGCTGATTGTAAGACAACATCCAGTCCCAATGCTCCCATTGCAATACCGACATCCGCACGCATCAAAGCCGGCGCATCATTGACACCATCCCCAACCATGGCAATCGTCGACTGCTTTGCCATCTCTTCGATCCGCTGCAATTTCTGCTCGGGTAATAACTCGCCTTCCGCTTCCGCTATTCCCAACGACTCCCGCACAAACTCAACATTCGCAGTTAAATCTCCAGATAGTATCCTGGTCTTTTTAACACCAGCTGCTTCCAGATCCTGGATCGTCTTTACACTCTCATCCCGCATTTCATCGCAAAGCCATAACAAGCCCAGCAGCTGATCTTCGATTCCTACCACAACGACCAGCCCGGTCGGCTCACCAGGTTGAAACTGCTCTAGCAATTCAGTTGGATTGTCCAGCAAGTCTGCCGCCCAGTGAACGTTTCCCACCCAGACTTCGTGACCATCAAGGCGTCCGCGAATTCCTGTACCATGCAGAACCTCCAGGTCGGTAACTGCAGGAGCAACCAATCCCTGTTGCTGAGCAAATTTGACAATTGCATACGCCAAAGGATGGTTGGATGTAGATTCCAGCGCCAGTGCTATCTCGAGAACCTCATCCCTCGTTGAACTTGCCACACACCAAACCGACTCCACTTGGGGTCTACCATAGGTCAACGTTCCTGTCTTATCAAAACAGATGACATCAACATTCGCCATGGACTCCAGAAACCGTCCTCCACGTATTAAAACCCCCTCCCGAATCCCTCGTGTCAACGCAACCGTTGTCGCCACAGGAGTCGAGATCACCAGAGCACACGGGCAAGCAACCACCAGAACAACTAACGCCAGATGGAACCATTGATCAAAAGGCTGATGAAACAGAACTGGCGGCACAACCATGAGTAAAAGCGAAATCAGCATGACAGCAGGTGTGTAAACTTCGGCAAACCGCTCTACCGAAGTCTGGATTTCCGTTTTTTTACTCTGAGCTTCGGCAACCAGACGCATCGTCCGCGTTATGGTGGAATCGTTCACCCGGGAGGTCGTCTGCAGCTGCAGAGTGCTTTCCATATTGGTAGTTCCGGCAAATACCGCATCACCAATTCTTTTGGCCACAGGAAATGACTCGCCCGTGATCGACGCCTGATTCACATGGGACTCTCCTTTTACAACCTGCCCATCGAGTGGAATCAACTCACCAGCCCAGACTTCCACCAGGCTGCCTACGTCCACCTGCTCAATTGGCATTTCGACCGATTGCCCTCCGCCGGACTGACGACAACGGGCAATCAAGGGCGACTGCTGCAAATGCCCGCGCATCGCCGTCTGCACCTGCTTCATGCTCCATTGTTCCAGCCAAAGTGACAAGGAAAACAGAAAAGTAACCATCGCCGCCTCGAACCACTCGTTCAAAACCAGTGCACCTATCACCGCGACGGTCATCAAAAGATTCATATCGGCTCTGCCTCGCAGTACGCTTCGCAGGGCGGAAGGAAATACAAATACGAAGCCCAGTAGCAAACTGACCACGTAGAGCACACGAGTGTAAACGGTCGTCTCACTTGCCACCCAACCCAATAGCCCCTCAACCGGGACATATTGAATCGCATGGAAGAGAATGCCAGCCAGAAAGACAAGACCAGAAAGCCAGGTCAAGACTGTACGCCATCGTTGGCGTCGACTCTGAAAGTCAGCCATTTCACGCACATCAATCCAGGGATGGGCGGTCATATTGATTGCAGCCAGAAAGCGGATCACTCCATTGGGAGTCAGTACGGCAGAATCATGCTGGACGTTTAACCGTCGGCTGAAAACATCAAATTCCATCTCCCCGATGCCCGGCTTGCGACTCAATTCAGAACGAATGAGCGCTACCTCTGCTGGGCAACACATTTCCTCGATGAATAGACTTAACCACTGCATGACTGAACTTCACGACCGTCGACCAACTTAGCTGACCCATGTGCACTCATTATTCACGATGCCATGGAACCAAGTCAAACATGGTCAAACATGGTCAATCGTGGTCAATCAAGACCAGCGAACGCTACCGTCGCCCGCCTGCACTTTACCGATCACCCAGCTTTTCAATCCGGAACGTTTGAGCATACGTTGGATATTCTCCGCGTAGAACGGGCTGACCACCAATGTCAGACCACAACCACGATTGAAGACCTTGTCCATTTCATCGTCTTCAATCTCGCCGAGTTCCTGAATCCAGTCGAATATGGGAAGTACATCCCAGGAATCCCGCTGAATCAGAGCCGTGACGTCCGACGGCATGATCCGCTCCAGATTCTCCTGCAGACCGCCGCCGGTAATATGAGCGATACCATGTACGACTTTTTTGACTTTGTAGTACGAGAGAATTTTCTGGAGTGGCCGAGCGTATATCCGGGTCGGTGTGAGAAGTGCTTCACCAACAGTCGCTCCCAGCTGCTCCACATGGTCGTCGACACTCAGCTCCGCTATTTCAAAAACCACTTTGCGAACCAGGCTAAAGCCGTTTGAGTGCAATCCACTAGCTTCTACACCAATCACCACGTCATCGGCAACAATCGACGAACCATCAATTAACTCGTCCTGCTCCACGACCCCGACGCAAAAACCTGCCAGATCGTAGTCACCATGCTGGTACAGGTCCGGCATGATCGCAGTTTCCCCTGCCAGCAAAGCACAATCAGCGTCGACGCAACCATCACTGATCCCCTGGACGACCTGCTCCAGAGCTTCCGGATCATCGTGACTCATGGCAACATAATCGAGGAAAAAGAGAGGTTCGGCACCGCAGCAGATGATGTCATTAACACACATTGCCACCAGATCGATGCCGACCGTGTCGTGACGATCAGCTAATTGAGCTACCTTGAGTTTGGTTCCAACGCCGTCGGTTCCTGATACCAACACTGGGTTGTCATAGGAACGCTTGAACAGACCATTCTGAAAGTCCAGTTTGAAGAGCCCGGCGAATCCGCCATCGAGCCTCATGACACGGGGAGAAAACGTCCGCTGCATCAATTTCGGAAGACGGGACATCGATTCCGCGTAAACTTCCAGATCGACCCCTGCATCCTTGTAAGTGGCCTTGGCCATCAAAACGCTTCCTTCTCTGGACTGAATCACCAAAAGCTGGCATAGAAACGAGCAATTAAACCGTCATTCTACACTCTGATTCAGGAATTAACAGTTGGCCGGCAGCTGGATTCTGAGAAGCCTTTACTTGCCCAACACATCCAGAATGTCATGAATATCCTGAGCTGTATAGGCACTAACAAGTGTGTGAGGCTGTTGCCCTTCCCCCGGAGCATAAAATGCAATGATCGGTAGTTGTTTACCCTTGCCCAATCTCTCCAACTCAGCATCGATTTCCAAACCAGTCTTCGACTTCATTTTGGACCAATCAGCCACTAACTGAACTACCTCTCGGTCTGACAACGCCTTTTGAACAGCCTCGGTGTTTAACACTGTCTTTTCGAGTACTTTACATGTCAGGCACCAGTCTGCAGTGAAATCCACCATGACCAATCGTTTGTCTTCGTTGATGAGCTTTTCCAGACGGGAAGCTGTAAACAGATTCTTCTCCCCTTCCTTTATCTGCAGAGTGACAGCTCCTCCTTCACCTTCGTACTCCAGTAAACGTTTCTCAACAAACAGCTCCAAACGACTCTCCATGACGGGAGCGAACCAACCAAAGCAAAACCAACCAAGCAAGCTGGCAAACATGACCGCCCCCAGGCGATGCTTCCACTTCAATGCCACTGAGGCCGTAAAGGGTACTCGGCCATACCACCAACATGCAGCCCAAAGTGCAAACAGAAAACCTACGGTTGGAACAATCATTCCGTAGCTGAGGTAGGTCATGATAAACACGATCGTAGCCAAAAGGACATATCCCATCAGCTCCTTGAACGTCTCCATCCAAGCTCCAGGCTTAGGAAGAAAACGAACCAGACCGGGGAAGGCACCAATCATTAAATAGGGAAATGCCATCCCAACTCCCAAGGCAACAAAGACCAGGTAGACGTTGATGGCGCCCTGAGTTCCACCTTGCTGAGCCATCTGTTTGGCGCAATAAGTTAAAGCAACTCCCAAACCAGGCCCACTACAGGGAATCGCCAGGATCGTTGTGATCCCCCCCTTCAAATAGGCCGCCATCGGGCCTTCTTTCTCTGCCGACTTTGCCAGATCACTCGAGCCAACAAATCCTGGAATTGGAATTTCCCAGACGCCAATAAAACTAAGCCCCATGACAAAGATGACCGCAATCATGACGACATTGAAGATATCGCTTTGATTCTGCTGTCCCCATCCCAAACCCACAAAAATCGCCAGGGTGGCAAATACCAGAAAGACTGTCATCAGCCCGAGCGAGTACCACAAATTGAGCGAAAAAACCTTGCTACGGGACTCACCTGCCTGTGTCACAAAAGACATGATTTTGAGACCAATGACTGGCAAAACACAGGGCATGAAATTCAGGATGAATCCGCCCAGCAGAGCGAAGCCGAGGACGACTATCAAGGACATCTCATCCGCGTCAGCCGCTGGCTCTCCGGGAGGTTCTGAGGACTCAGCTGCTCCCTGCAACGTAGATTCAGCCGTAGCTAATTTCAACGCTACCGCAGCCAACGACGCATCCTGTGATGCAACGATTTCGATTTCCTGCGGTACACAAATACCCAGATCATCCGTACAGGCCAGCGCATCGATGATCACTTTAATCTCGGGCGAGGCTTCATCACCGGTCGGCCCCAGAATTGGAATGTCCCAATTCACCGTCCCTTTGATCTCCTCCACATCCAGGTCGCCGTATACTTCATAATGATGGATCTCTGGCTCTTTATCTGCAACAACATCTCCACTGACCTGGATCCCTTCGCCAACCACCTTCAGCATCGTCGGCAACGGCCCGCCCCGCTGCTGGGTCAGCGAATAAATATGAAATCCGTCGACCACATCGACGGTCACGCGAACTACACCTTTTCCCGTTTCGGGATCAATAAAGTAACTGGCCGTTCCTTCTACCTTTACGTCACCGCCCTCTGTTCCAGGAGCTTCAAATCCGCCTCCGAGTCCAGGAGCTGTAAACCCGCCACCTAAATCAAATGGTGAACCGTCTGGAACTGCGTCCACCGGTTCGTCGGCAGGGTCACCATCAACCTTTGACTCATCTTCGCTCTCTACCTCGGCACTTGCCTTCAGCTCACCTTTATACGAAGCTGTAACATCGTTTTCCTGAGGCACGCAAACTCCCAAATTATCTGTACATGCCAGACTGGAGACGTTGAGTTTTAATTCCGAGCCAGCTGGATCTGTTAACGGAGTTGCAAACGAGATGGGGGCTGTCCAAACAACTTTCCCTCGATGCTCTTCGATGTCCAGATCGCCATACGCTTCTTTATAGTGGTGAATTGTGGCAGGTTTATCCGGAGTGAACGCTCCCAGTGTTACCCCCTCCTCAGGCTGGATCAGGGAGATCCGGGTTGGTAGCGGACCGCCTTTCTTTTGAGTTACCGAGTAGATGTGGAAACCGTCAATCACCGTGGCCGTGACCGTGAGGACACCGTCGGTTTTGGAATCAGCCTTCAGTTGAAATTCCGCCGACACTTCCACCTTGGGTGCATTATTTGCTCCAAAGTCACCAAACTGTGCCCGTGTGTCGGCGGCCATCCATGACACACTCAACAATGACAGCAATAACCAATGAAAACAGTTTTGAAAAATCTTTGTGTTCATTTCCATTCCATGGGTCTCTACAACCCGACAAACAGCATTCATTTCAGAAGCATCAAGCGTTAATTTTAAGCAAACAGCATGTCCGCATCCATAGAAGCCATCTTAACTTTGCTGTACTTACAACGCAGAAAAGAGAGCGTGACACTAAGGAACCCGCCGCGCAAGCTCGATAAGTCGCTGATTCACCTTCTCGTTCTGTCCAAACTCTCGTCGATCTGGCCCCAACCAAATCAACCACTGGACCCCAGCTAGTACTACGTAGACACGATCAAAAAGTTCAATCAACTCGATTTCTGCCGGTTCCAACCTCCTTGCTGCCTGGTACATCTCCAAACCCCGAGTCATGGCAGTATCGCAAAACCCCTGAAAACTCCCTAGTAGTCGAGCAATATCCAAGCAGGGGGAATCGAGTTTCATCGCCCCAAAATCAATAACGCCAGAAACCTTATCCCCCTCAAAAAACATGTGATCTGACCATAGATCCGAAATCGCGGGCAGTAGCGACCAGCTCCGGGACTCGAACTTTTGCAACGCCCCAATTAACGGTGGTAGCATCTTTTCTGCCTGAGTAACGAACAGGCTGGCCAGCCCCGAATCAAGCATGGGATAGGTATAGTCTCTCAATTCTCTTAAGGTTCGTTCTGCCAACTGCTGAGCCAATTGGTAACGATATGTAAGCGCCTGAGAACGTCCCTGCCTCGACTCTATCTCACATGCAATCTGGTGATACCGAGCCAACCACTGAATCGCATTTTGAAGTTGAGCATCGCTAACTGGGTTGCGACCGACCGGAGCTCCAGTTAGCCAATAACTTAGCTCCCAGGTTCTCCCTTCAAAGGAACAAAACCTTTCGCCACGCCGAGTGTTTAGAGGAGTTGCAACAGGAAGTCCTTGACGATCAATTTCCGGAACCACACGCGCAATTAAATCCTGAGTCTCCCGACTCGGTTTCCCTGCAGGCCAACGTTTCAGACAATAGCACAGCGAGCCATGTTCCACACGCCAGATCCTGGAGCCGCTAAAACCATAACCCTCCTCAAACGACGTCACCGCGTCAGGCTGCCGGATATCATACTCCTCCAAAACTCGTATAATTAAATCGAACAACCGAAGCCCCTGTATGAGTTAACTCTTCATCCACAACCGCCATGAAACTCATCGTCGCAATTATACAGCCTACCAAGTTGAAAGCCGTGCAATCAGCGCTGGAAAAAGTGGCCGTAACTCGCATGACCGTCTGTGATGCTCAAGGATTTGCCAGACAGCGCGGACAAACTCCACTCTACCGAGGCATGGAATACAAATCACAGCTACTCAGAAAAGTGACGCTCGAAATTGCGGTCAACGATGACTTCGTAGAGCGGACGATCGATGCCATCTGCTCGGCTGCCAAAACAGGACCTGACGGGAATATCGGCGACGGAAAAATATTTGTCATGCCGATCGATGACACTGTGGACCTCAGTGCGGACATTCGCGGCCCCGAAGCCGTCTGACTTTTATCTCTGCTGCCACTCGGCAATCACCGATTGCTAGAAGATCATGGCGAAGAAAATAGCTGTTGTAAACTCTGCTGAAACTGGCCGTTGGTCATCACCGTATCAAAGCCGGCCTCCGCCGCAGCTGTCAGTTTTTCTTCCTGCACATGGGGACCAAACGCCAGCGTATGCATCTGCTGGCCACTGGCTTGAATCAGCGAGATGACCAATCCCGGTTCGAACAAGGAACAGGAAAGATCCAGTATCGCCATTTCGTACGTTGCCGTCTGCAATTCATCTTCCAGCTTTCCTGGCGAGAGTACGGTTTTCACCGTACTGCCCTGCATCGATGCAGCATGAGCCACTCGCGGACCAAACATCAGATCACTGGACAAAAAAAGGGTATTCACTGCAAAAACGCCTTACACTTTCCCGCTCGGCACACTTCGAATACTACTCGGCAGACTGCTCTGTCGTCTGCTGAATAAGATCATCCAGTCCGTATTTGGTTTTATCATCAATGACAAATACTTCATCCATCGGCGTATGGTCTACATACCGCCGCAGCAACAGATAAACACCTGAGAAGCTGGCGAAAAAGAATCCAACACAGAAGGCATCTGCCATTAGATGACCGAACCAATGCAGGCCGGAAATAATACTTGCCCCCACCACAAAGACCTGACTCTGTCCATCCAGTGTTGTCTTCCCGGCGATGAAATCCTGAATCACTTGTCCCTCGTCAGCCGCCACGTTCATTCCGCTAAAAATAACCGTTTCAGCCAGACTGGCAAAATTCTGAACCAGGATGACCGATGGCACCCAGATCGCCATGCTCACCAATACATAAAACAGGTATTGAACAGGAGCTTGAAAAGTATAGGCAAACGACCGACTGGTCGCTTCATAGACATCCCCAGCCTCTTCGGCACTGATTGTTGGCCACATCAACGGCCATCCAAAAAAGAGTCCAATTAACAGCACGGCAACACCGATACCGGCGACGATTACCAAAATCCACAACAGAGATGCCAGTACCACGCCTATGTCGAAATTCAGCAACAGACTGACCAACACGATCGGCAGCGAGAGGACGAAACATGAAACCAGAACGAACAATGGTGACATCACATAGGAAACGTATTTCTTACAGACGTCCGTCGCTGCTTCCTTGACACCTATCTTTTCCCCTCGTCCAATCCGCATCACAGCAATACGAGTGATCGTGGCTCCAAAAACCCCCCAGACTAACAGCAACCAGACAAAGTCCACGATACACAGGGCGTAACCCGTCTTCGTGTCACTCTGACGATGCCTGTCAAAAAGTGAATCATGTATTTCACCGATCAGTGTCAAGCCTTCTCCGGCCAGTAATCGCTCCAGAACGGAGACGGACTGCTCGTCAGGCAATAACCCCAGATCAACTTCCACCATATTGGACGGATGAACTTGCACGCCCTTTTCAGCAGGCTGTTCTCCGAATTCCAGCGGATCATCTGGAGCCGACTGCAATCCTTCATTCACGGCAAACGACTGGCCTTCGCCTTCGGGATCTACCGCTCCGGTATCTTCCGAGGTAGCTCCGACGCGTGCCATGGCCGGATTTGGAGCAACTAACAGCTCTTCGGCCAGATTCCATCCCGAGACGGTAAACCCGACGCCAATCGCGGCTAACAACAGCACCGGGATACTAACCGCAACAGAAAAGGCGCGTGTGAGAGTTGTCCAGGGAAACACCTCTCGCCAATCCACTCCTTTAACCGTGTCATAATTATTGGCCATGACAACTTCTTCCTTTACTCGTGTCAGAGTTCTGAATTTTCCTCTAACAATGGTTCTTCTTCGGTAGGCTCATAGGGCAAGCCATATTCTTCATTAAACCAACGTCCCAAGTCAACCTGACAGCAACGGCTCGAACAGAAGGGCATCGCTTTTGTCTGCTCTGCGGCAAACGGTTTCATACATATTGGACATTGCAATGTCGTCATAACAGTTACACTTAAAAAAAGTTGGTCAGGGTCCAATCGGCTATTGTATCGATTCCCGCATCAAAAAGCACAAGTCGCAGGTGAGAGCGGTTCACCAGCCTTAACTATCACCAGATGCTTTCTTCGGTGATTCCTTCCCGGCATTTGAAGGTTTGCTGGCATCACTACTTTTCGCTTCCGACTTTTTAGAGGACTCAACCTGGTTGGCTTTTTTGGCGTCGGACTTGTACGAATCACTGCGATAATCGGTTTCATAGAATCCGGATCCCTTAAACAGCAGAGCGGCACCCGTACCGAACAATCGTCGCAATTTCATTTTCTTGCATTCAGGGCACTTCTTTTTATGTGCTTCATTGATTCCCTGAAACAATTCGAAGGTATACCCGCAATGATCACATTCATAATCGTAGGTTGGCATGATAATATTCTCCGCAGCTCAGAAGTCTGAATCTGACTCGGGGTTGGCAGAAGGAGTCTGAGCAGGTCCGCTGGAAACAAACACCTGGCTTGGTCGAACCACTCGATCATGCAACTGATAACCCTGGCTGGCAACAAACAGAATCGTATTGGCTTGCTGCTCTTCGCTTGGCTGCATGCCAACCGCTTCATGCAAATTCATATCGAAGGGTTGTCCCACCTGGGTTACGATGGGCTGGCAATGATGTTTTTCAAAGATTTGCAGCATACCCTGCAGAACCATTTCGACGCCACTTTTGAGCGAGTCGACTGATTCAGCGGTATCCGCAGCATCCAAAGCCCTTTGCAGGTTATCGGTCATCGGCAATAGATCCGTTACCAACGGCAGTGCAGCATACCGGCGATTCTCAGCCAATTCCCGTGCTGCTCGCTTTCGTACGTTATCCATTTCCGCCAATAAGCGGACGTTTTTATCCTGCAGCTCAGCGATTAGTTGCTCAGGAGTTAATTCCTCATCTGCACCATCGGAATCTTTTGCCTGTCCGACGAGTTCATCCAATTGCGAGTCATCCTGAAGCACTTCATCAAAATCATTACTATCTTCAGTCATTACCAACTCCTTCTTTATTCCTCAACCTCTTCCACACCACTGAAAAAGTCTTTGATCGACTCCAACCAGCTCTTTCGTTCTGGTGCGACTTCAGTTTCTTCCAATTCCACCAACTGTCTCAACAGTGTTTCCTGTTCCGCACTCACCTTGGTCGGGATTTCCACTTTGGTTTCTACCAATAGATCACCCTTCCTGGCTGTATGGACGTTAGGTACTCCTGCCCCACGCACTCGAAAAATTTCCCCGGACTGCGTCCCCGCAGGAATAAAGACAGATTCCATGCCATCGAGTGTTGGTACTTCTACCTCTGCTCCCAACACAAATTGGGCATAGGTAAGTGGAATCCGAACTACCAGATGATCATCATGGCGTTCAAATACTTTGTGTTTTCGAACTCCGATAAAACAGTAACAATCACCGGCCACTCCTCCTTGCGGACTTGCTTCACCCTGGCCGGAGATGCGTACTCGCGTACCGTCATCAACTCCGGCTGGAATATTCACCTTGATTTCCGCCTTCTTCGGAACCAGCCCTTCACCATCACAATCGGTACAGGGATTGGCTACCGTACTTCCACTTCCCTGGCAGGCCGGGCATGTCGTTTGTACTCGCAGGATCCCCGCCGACTGGACAACCTGTCCCCGGCCACCACAACGGACACACGACTCGCGAACTGCCCCTGGGGCAGCGCCACTTCCATCGCACGATTCACATAGCTCATTACGAGCAATTTCGACAGTCTTGGTGCAACCAGCAGCCGCTTCTTCCAGATCGAGTAGCACGTTACAGCGGATATCGGCCCCACGGCGACTCCGTTCCTGCCTTCGCGATCCACCACCCCCAAACAGACTGTCAAAGATTCCACCTCCACCGCCAAAAATACCTCCAAATGCTTCGAAGATATCTTCCACGCTGGAAAACTGTGGTCCCCCTCCGCCGCCCAGACCAGCATGTCCGTACTGATCATACCGAGCGCGTTTCTCATCATCACTGAGAACTTCGTAAGCTTCAGCAGCTTCTTTGAACTTTTCCACCGCTTCGTCATCATCCGGGTTGCTATCCGGATGATATTTGATGGCCAGCTTACGGTAGGCAGACCCGATCACCCCTTTCGAGGCATCGCGAGCCACACCCAGCACTTCATAGTAATCTCGTTTGTCAGCCATGATTCCAAGCACGTTTTTATGAAAAAAGCCGCCCCCTTCCGGGAGGCGGCTCGATTTTTACTTCGTCCGGAAACAAAGAATCCGATTCGTCTCAGCCGTGTTTAATTAACACTTCCTTCGATCGAACCCCGTTCCTTATCTTCCTTGTCGTAGTTGGTAACCAGTGCTTCGGTGGTCAGCATCAATCCGGCGATACTTCCAGCATTGGCCAGAGCCGTACGAACTACCTTGACCGGATCCACAACACCAGCTTTGAACATATCTCCGTATTCACCACTGTTGGCATTATAGCCATAGGCCATCGACCGGTTCTCTCGAACATTGTCGGCAACGACACTGCCATCAATTCCACCATTATCAGCGATCTGACGAAGCGGTGCTTCCAGAGCTCCAAGAATGATATCCACACCTGTCTTCTCGTCCCCTTTGGCTGCGGCACGTGCTTCCTGCACAGCTTCCGTACAGCGAATCAGGGCAACTCCACCGCCAGGAAGAATACCTTCTTCCACTGCAGCGCGTGTTGCATGTAGCGCGTCTTCGATACGAGCTTTCTTCTGCTTCATATCAGCTTCGGTTTCAGCACCCACGGAAATGACTGCTACACCACCAGACAATTTAGCCAGCCGTTCCTGGAACTTCTCTTTGTCGTACTCGCTTTCGGTCTGATCCATCTGGTTGTTGATCTGATCCACGCGAGCATCGATTTCCTTGCGGCTTCCCAGTCCTTCCACAATCGTGGTTGCACCTTTGTCGGCAGTCACTTTACGAGCCTGACCGAGCTGTTCCAGCGTAACATTTTCCAGCTGGATACCGAGGTCTTCACTGATAAGCGTTCCTCCAGTGAGTACCGCAATATCACCAAGCATGTTCTTGCGACGATCACCAAAGCCCGGAGCTTTCACTGCACAGACATTGAGTACACCTCGCAGCTTATTCACGACCAAAAGAGTCAATGCTTCTGCATCCACATCTTCGGCAATGATCATCAGAGGCTTACCTGTATTTCCAACTTTTTCAAGCACAGGAACCAGCGACTGCAGATTGCTGATTTTCTTTTCATGGATCAGGATGTAAGCATCCTCCATGACACAATCCATCTCGGCAGGACGGTTGATAAAGTAGGGTGAAACGTACCCTTTATCAAACTGCATACCATCGACAAAATCGACTGTTGTTTCTGTTGTCTTGCCTTCTTCGACAGTAATCACACCATCTTTGCCAACACGTTCCAAAGCATCTGCCAACAGGTTTCCGATTTCATCATCGTTATTGGCACTAATAGCACCAACCTGAGCTACTTCTTCTTTGCTGGAAACCGGCTTGGCAATCGAAAGCAATCTGTCTTCGGCAGCCGAGACAGCCTTTTCAATACCCCGTCGCACCGACATGGGGTTACTACCGGCTACAATGTTTCGCAGACCTTCGCGATAAATTGATCGCGCCAGCACCGTCGCTGTCGTCGTACCATCACCAGCCAGATCGGAAGTTTTCTGAGCAACTTCCACCACCAGTCGGGCACCCATATTTTCGAAACGATCTTCAAGTTCGATCTCTTTCGCGACAGTCACACCGTCTTTGGTTACTGTGGGCCCACCAAACGATTTATCAATAATCACATTACGTCCGGTTGGTCCCATCGTGACAGCAACCGCATCGGCTAGTTTACTGACACCACGCAACAAACGTGCACGAGCGTTATCTTCAAACAAAAGCTGTTTAGCCACAACTCAAACTCCTGGAGTTGAATAATTAATTAGGAACAATCAGGGAATTCACCCCGTTGTTAGTCGAGTACTTTCGCCAGAATTTCTGTTTCTCGCAGAATCTTGACATCCTCGCCATTGACTTCAATATCGGTACCGCCGAACTTGCCGTAGATAACCACGTCACCCACTTCAAGTGAAAGTCCAGCACGGTCGCCACTTTCAAGCAATCGACCACTTCCACAGGCGATTACCGTACCACGCTGCGGTTTTTCTTTTGCCGAGTCAGGCAGGACAATACCACCTGCTGTTACTTCTTCGCTCTCGGCAGGGCGAATTACTACACGATCATCCAGAGGACGAATTTTGATCTTTGCCATGATCATTTATTCCTTCATTGTTTGTTTTGAAAATTAATAAGAACGAAAACCAGCGGCTGATTACATCATGCCGGGCATTCCGCCCATTCCACCCATGCCGCCCATGCCTGGCATGCCGCCACCCATTCCATGATCGTGGTGATCGTGGTGGTCGTCATCTTCCTCTTCAACAGGAATTTCAGTTACCAGACACTCTGTGGTCAACAGAAGTGATGCGACACTGGATGCATTCTGGAGAGCAGTACGAACCACTTTTGCAGGTTCAACAATGCCCATATCAACCATGTCGCCATATTTATCTTTATCAGCGTTATATCCGTCTGCTTTTCCTTTGAGCTTACGAACGCGGTTCACAATCACTGCACCATCGAGACCTGCATTCTTTGCGATCGCTCGCAACGGATAGTCCAAAATGTTTTGAATGATCCGACCACCCAATGTCTCGTCGCCCTCCAGGCCCAACGCAGCAATCGCCTTGTCGGCACGGATCAGAGCAACTCCACCACCAGGAACGATACCTTCTTCCAATGCTGCCTGCGTTGCCGCTTTCGCATCTTCCAGTAGCGCCTTACGCTCTTTCATCTCTGTCTCAGTCGTAGCGCCACAGTTAATCTGCGCCACGCCTCCGGCGAGCTTCGCCAAACGCTCCTGCAGCTTCTCGCGATCATACTCGCTGTCAGTCACTTCGATCTCATTTCGAATCTGATCAGCTCGACCTTCGATATCTTTTTTGCTGCCAGCACCGCCGACCATTATCGTACTTTCTGAGGTAATGCGGATCTTTTTGGCTGTCCCCAGATCAGACAGCTTGACGCTTTCCAGCTCAATTCCCAGATCTTTGAAAATCGGAGTGGCGCCAGTCAGAACAGCGATGTCTCCCAGAATCGCCTTACGACGATCACCGTAACCAGGAGCTTTCACGGCACACACATTGAGGATACCTCGCATCTTGTTGACAACCAGAGTTGCCAACGCTTCCCCTTCAATGTCTTCGGCCACGATCAGCAATGGCTTCTTGGCCTGACTCACCGCTTCCAGCAACGGAATCAACTTCTTGTTTGAAGAGATCTTCTCTTCAAACAGCAGGATCAGGCAATTCTCCAACTCCACGGTGACTTCTGATTCATTGGTCACAAAATGAGGAGACAGGAATCCGCGATCAAACTGCATTCCTTCTACCACTTCCACAGTCGTTTCGCTTCCGCGACCTTCTTCAACTGTGATCACACCATCCTTGCCTACCTTGATGAACGCATCTGCCAGGACGTTTCCGATGGTACTGTCATTGTTACCGGCAATCGTGGCAACCTGCTGGATCTCTTTTTTATTCTTCGAATCGATCGCAATCGACTGCTTGCCAATCTGCTCGCAGACAGCCTCGACAGATTTGCTGATTCCACGGCCCAGTGCCATTGGGTCAGCGCCGGCGGCAATCATTTTCAATCCTTCACGGAAAATCGCTTCCGCCAATACGGTCGCAGTAGTTGTTCCGTCTCCAGCTACCTCGTTTGTCTTGCTGGCAGCTTCTTTCACCAACTGAGCACCAAGATTTTCAAAGACATCGTCCAATTCAATGTCTTCTGCGACGGTTACACCGTCTTTGGTGACTTTCGGTGATCCCCATCCTTTGTCCAGGACAGCATTTCGGCCACGAGGGCCTAGTGTACTTCGTACAGCACGGGCCAGTTTGGCAACACCAGACAACAATGACTGTCGAGCCTTGTCGTCAAATACCATTTGTTTTGCCACGTCCGGATTCTCCTTCAAAGAGTGTTCCAAAAGCGTTTAAATTTAATTCAACGGGAATGTACCTGACACTCCCGATTACTCTTTATCTTCCTGCTAACTTCAGCTTCTACAATCCGCTGAAAATTAACAAATTGATACAGTGGACACCGCAACATGCGTGCCAAAGTATCCAAAATATTCCAGAAACCGCTCGGAGACAAGCACACAGCCACCTATTATTTCCCCCTTTTCACGGACTTTACCAAAAGCGTTGCACTCAGGCACCCTGACACCATGCCATGACACTGACTGGAGAACCACCTAACCCAAAACATTTCAACTGATGCCATATTGGCAGGACGTCGTCCTGGGGAGTCAAAGATGTGTCAGTTTGACAGCGCCGAAAGCAAAATTCACGTCTGGCACCCCTCCCCTAACGGGGGATGCCACGAGAATGTCAACTAACACGAGGGGTAAAATCATCTTCCGCGGTGTAATTGGCTGCAAATCCTGCCAGCAAGGAGGCAGCGTAATCGATATCATCAAGTGAAATCGTTTCCACGGCACTGTGCATATAACGATTGGGGATCGTCACTAGTCCAGTCGCCACACCACTCCGATTTAACTGCAACACGTTGGCATCATTAGACGCCCCACGACCAATGGCCGCCAATTGATACGGAATCTGATCTTCCGCAGCGACCTCCCGCAACTTCTGCACCACCAGCGGATTACAATTGGGGCCGCGATAGACTGCCGGGCCCTCACCAAGTTGGATATCCCCCTGTTGCTTCTTGTCGATAGTCGGACAATCGGTGGCATGCGTCACATCTACGGCAATCGCCGCCGCAGGGTCGATACCGAAAGCGCTGGTACGAGCTCCACGCAACCCGATTTCCTCCTGGACTGTCGAGACAGCGAAGACACCACAGGAAGGATGTCGATCTTTGGCCCGCCTCAATGCTTCGATCACTACCCATACACCAGTTCGGTTATCCATGCACGGAGCGTTTGCCAGACCATTGAGCATTTCCTGCATTCCCAGACTTAAAGTCACAGGGTCACCAATTTCAACTAATGCTTCGGCATTCTCTTTATTGCTGGCGCCAATATCCAACCACAAATCGGTCAGTTTGACGACTTGCTTCCGTTCCACGTCAGTCAATAAATGAATTGGCTTACGAGCAATGGCCGCGTGCACAGGCCCACCGGCTGTCCAAATCACCATACGTTGACCAATTAGCTGCTGAGGATCCCAGCCCCCAATCGTCTGAGCATACACAAATCCGTTTTCATCGATATGCGAAACCAGCATTCCAATCTGATCACAATGACCGGCGAACATGAGCTTTACTTCGGCGTCAGGGTTAATCGCACAAATCACATTGCCATGCACATCGGTCGTAATCTCATCAGCAAAGTCTGCGGCATAATTGCGAACAACCTGCTGAACCCGTTCCTCATAGCCGGATGGCCCTGGAGTTTCCAACAGATTGACTAAGAAGTCCTTTGATGCCTGATCCATTTTTCAGTTCCTTACTTGCACGAATTATGCTGCGTTGTCCGAGACGAGAAAGCGGCCAAACCCCGACGATTAAAGGCAATTTGGCGCTCCTTGACCAATTATTCATACCGACCTACTATGACCTACATGTGTCCTGCCAGGATTTTGAACACTTACGAGTGTAACGAATTCAAACTGAGAAACATATCAGGGCAACGAGAACGCTCGCAGGGAGAGTTAATTACAGAGAAGATATGGAAAAGACAAAAGTAGGTATTATCGGTTTGGGCACCGTGGGAACAGGTGTTGCCAGATTGCTGCTGGATCATGGCGACCGGACCGCTCGTCATGCCGGTCGAATCCCCTGGCTCGAAAAAGTAGTCGTGCGGGACCTCACCAAACCACGTCATGTAGATATCCCCGAAGGTGTTTTGACCGATGACATTCAACAGGTCATTCAAAATCCCGAAATTACCGTTGTTGCCCAGCTGATCGGAGGCATCGAGCCTGCCCGCACCATCATGCTGCAATTACTCGAATCCGGCAAAGACATCATCACAGCCAACAAAGCATTGCTGGCTGCTCACGGTCCGGAACTTTTTGACAAAGCACGTCAACTTGGTCGCTGTATCGCTTTCGAAGCATCGGTCGCCGGAGGGATCCCGATCATCACTAATATTGGTCAATGCCTGACGGCCAATCAGGTCACTTCCTTACGAGGAATTTTAAACGGCACCTGCAATTTCATTATTACTCAGATGCAGGATCGCGGAGAAGATTACGAGGATGTGGTCAAAGAAGCGCAACGCCTTGGCTACGCGGAAGCCGACCCGACACTTGACGTCAACGGAGCAGACACCGCTCAAAAACTTTCCATCCTCAGCCAACTCGCTTTCGGAGTCCGTGTTAACTGGGAAGACATTCCCTGTAAAGGAATTGACGAGCTGGACATCGCTGACATTCACTATGCTGACCGTCTGGGTTACCGTATTAAACTACTCGCCCTGGCCAAACTGGTCGGACATGAAGTCGAAATGAGTGTCGGGCCGACACTCATCAGGAAAGGTTCTCCCCTGGCAGAAGTGCAGGATGCGTTCAATGCCATCCGTGTCCACGGGGATGCGGTAGGCCCAGTCTTTTACCATGGTCAGGGTGCCGGACAAATGCCCACCGCCTCAGCTGTTGTGGCTGATATCGTCGATACGGTTGTGGGCCGTGGCCAACTTACCTTCAACAATCTCGAGCTTTGGTCTGAAAGCAACCGTCCACGTAGCATGGCTGATGCCGGCCCAAGCATTAACCGATACTATTTGAGAATGCAGGTTATTGATAAACCGGGAGTTATGGCCGAAATTACCGGCATCCTGGGAAGCAACGGAGTTTCCATTGCTTCGATCATTCAGCACGAACCCAAAGATCAGGATTCACCAGCAACCGTTCCGCTGGTCATCATGAGTCACGATACCACGCAAAGCGCCATCGCACGGTCGGTCGAGCAATTCAGGCAATCGGAAAACATTGAATCTGAAGCGGTCGTCTTGAAAGTTCTCTGATGCCCTACCCTATCCCCATCAATCTCCAGGAAGTTTCATGAAATACGCGATTATCATCCCCGATGGATGTGCAGACGAACCGCAGGAAAGTCTGGGAGGCAAAACGCCTTTGCAGGCCGCCAACGTGCCTCATATGGATGCCGTTGTGCAACGAGGAGTCCTCGGCGCAGCAAATCATGTCCCCCCCCACCTGCCAGCAGGTTCTGCCGTAGCCAATATGTCGCTGCTCGGATTTGACCCCAATCAGTACTTCTCTGGACGCGCTCCGCTGGAGGCAGCAGCTCAGGGAATCGAACTGGGGCCCAAAGACTGGGGGATCCGCTGTAATCTGGTAACCATCCAGGACCAGATCATGAAAGATTTCACGGCCGACCATATCTCGGATCAGGAAGCTGCAGCATTGCTTGCCACCGTCCAGGAAGAGTTGGGAAGCGAGATTCTGGAATTTATTCCGGGAGTCAGTTATCGCAACTTGCTGATCTACCGAGGGGAAAACAGTGAGGCCCCGTTCAGCAACGACACACGCTCGACTCCTCCTCACGACCTCACCGACAACACCGTCATCCATGACTTCCCGCGCGGACCTGGAAGCGACCTTTTAAGTCAGTTGATGAGCGACAGTGTCAAATTATTCGAAAATCACCCGGTGAACCTGCAGCGAGTGGCTGCTGGAAAGCTGCCAGCCACCAACATCTGGCTTTGGGGCCTGGGAATCACTCCAAAACTTCCCGATTTCATAGATGTCTACGGTAAGCAGGGCAAAATGATTACCGCAGTCGATTTGCTGCGTGGTATCGCCGCATTACTCAACTGGCCAAGAATTGAAGTCGAAGGTGCTACCGGGTACACCGACACGAATTACGCTGGCAAAGGACAGGCAGCCATTGATGCTCTGGAGACCACCGATATCATCTGTGTGCATGTCGAAGCAACCGATGAAGCCTCGCACGAAGGTGACACAGAAGCCAAAATCAAAGCTCTCGAGCAGATTGATACTCACATCGTCGGACCACTTGTGACGGAACTGGAGTCCCGTGGAGATTATCGAGTCCTCGTCTCACCCGACCACCCGACTCCAATCCGAACCAAGACACATAGCCATGGCATCGTTCCGTTTGCCATCGCCGGTTCCGGAATCACTCCGGACAGCAACACCCATTACGAAGAAACGCAAGCGGAAGCCTCGGCACTCCAGTTCCCCAATGGCCATGAAGTCATGAGTTACTTTCTTGGCTAGTCCTTTCCAATCCATCTGTTTTTAATCCCACCTGCAAAATCAACATGTCAATCATCGTTCAAAAATTCGGCGGTACGAGTGTCGCCACCACGGAAAAAATCCTTTCCGCTGCCAAGAAAGCGATTAAAGCTCAGCAAGAAGGACATCAGGTGGTAATGGTGGTCAGCGCCATGGGAAAAAACACGGACACGCTGGTCGCTTTAGCTCACGAGTTGATGGAGCGACCTCCAGCTCGTGAAATGGACATGCTACTTTCCACCGGTGAACAGGTGAGTGTGGCTCTGACAGCCATGGCCATTGTGTCGCTGGGCCATAAAGCGGTAAGTCTCACCGGCGCTCAAATCGGAATTCGAACCGACAATGCATTCGGCAAAGCCCGAATCATCTCGATCTCAACTGACCGTATGCAAAAGCTATTGGATGATGGGAACATCGTCATCGCGGCAGGGTTCCAGGGAATTGACGAAGACTTTAACATTACGACACTGGGTCGCGGTGGTAGTGATACCACAGCTGTTTCACTGGCAGCCGTTTTAGGGGCCCGTTGTGAAATCTATACGGATGTTGACGGTGTCTACACGGCCGATCCCCGAGTTGTGACCTGTGCCAGGAAAGTATCCCACACCAGTTACGACGAAATGCTGGAACTTGCCAGCCTGGGCGCCGGTGTAATGCACAGTCGCTCCATTGAATTTGCCAAGAAATTTAACGTACCAGTACATGTCCGAAACAGCTCTGTGGACAATGCAGGAACCATCATATCTACCATCTCGGAAGACCCGTCACGCGGAGTGAGCGGAGCGGCAGTTACGCTGGACGAAGCTCGAGTCACACTGACTGGAGTCCCTGACAAACCAGGTAGCAGTAACGCCATATTCAGCACGATCGCCCAGGCCAACATTACCGTCGACATGATCGTTCAGGACGCCGGAACCGACGGATTATCCAATATTTCCTTCACCGTGCCCTCTTCCGATCTTGCTCCCACTCTGGATGCCGTCCAACCAATTGTTGAACAACTCGGCATCCAAAATATCTCACACCGCGATAATGTCTCCAAGGTCTCTGTCGTCGGTATCGGCATGGCAGAACAGTCAGGTGTGTCTGACCGCATGTTTCGCGCGCTGGCCGAAGAAAATATCAACATCCACATGATTACCACCAGCCAAATCAAGATTTCGGTTCTGGTTGATCGTGACCAGGCCATGGATGCCATCTATGCCGTCCATAATGTATTTAAATTGGACAAACAAAATCCGGATGCTGTCCCGGCAGAATCTCAGCAGGCCACGACCGCAGTAGACCCGGCTGCTGCGGCGAACGAGCTGCAAGGACTCGAAGAACTTTCAATCACTGAAATCTCGCTGGACTCCACTCAAGCAAGTATCTCTATCCAGGGTATCGCCGACGTTCCAGGTATCGCTGCCACGATCTTTGAAAAAGTGGCTCAACAGGATATCGTCGTCGATATGATCATTCAAAGTTATCTGGATAACTCAGAACTCGCCAGCCTCAGCTTCACGGTGGATCGTAATGATGTGGACCGAACGCTGGAGGTGATTCGCGAATTGGAGTCTGAAGTACCATTCCAACAGCTCAGTAGTAACCCCGCAGTGGCAAAACTGAGTGTTTCGGGCATCGGCCTGCGGAGCCACACTGGCGTTGCCATCCGCATGTTCCAGAGTCTCGCCGAAGCCGGACTGAATATTGAAATGATCAATACCAGCGAAGTCCGCGTCAACGTGGTGGTGGATGATAGTCAGGCCGCCGTGGGGCTGGAAACACTGAAGCAAGCCTTCGCAGACGTCATTCAGCCTACACGCTAATTCTCAATGGCTTCTGCCAATACTTCCTCTTCGATGTAGATGGGCAGCGGAGGCTCGCAGGTCACGGCCACGGCTATGGCATCGGAAGGTCTGGAGTCGACGTCAATCAGCTGTCCGTCCACTCGCACTCGCAAGCGAGCAAAATAGGTATGACCTTGCACTTCGGAAATCATGACGCTATCGAGTTCACCACCTAGCGCATCGACAACACTGCACAGCAGATCGTGCGTTAATGGCCGGGGAGCTTTGAAATCTTTAACCCGTCGCTCAATACTGGACGCTTCGAAAATACCGATCAGAATTGGAAACGTACGATCCCCGTTCACTTCTTTGAGATAGATAACCTGGTGATCGTTAATGTCGCTGATGATAATTCGCGAAAGTTTTAACTCGATGGGCATCTGTAATCTTCTCCGAGGGAACCAAAACGCAGGAGGTCTGCTTCTATTATACGCGAAAGGCCAGGAAATCTAGCTCTGACTGCGAAGCGTTTCCAGAGCTCGTTCTACGGAAGCAGCTTCCTGCTCCAGCTTCACCAACCCATCACGTTCACGCTGCACAACATCCTCAGGTGCACGAGCCACAAAATTTTCGTTGGACAACTTCTTCTGTTTTCCCTGAATCTGACCCAACAGTTTTCCAAGCAGTTTCTCATTTCGATCGATCTCGGCACCCACGTCAATGAAATCCTTCAGGTCCACAAAAACTTCAACAGCATCAATCCTCACATTGGCACTATTGGCCGGGGGCTCCACGTCCTCTCCCCAGGCGATGCTACGAGCGTTGGCCATGGACTGAAAATACTGATCCATTGGTTTCAGCAATTCCACATCTTCAGCACTGCAGGCAACAAAAAACTCAACTTCCTGTTTCGGCGCAATATTCTGACGACTACGGATCTCCCGAATCGCACGCAGCACATCCTGGAACAGGGCAAATTGCTGTTCAATGACTGGGTCAATATGGTCGGACTCCACCTGTGGCCAACTTGCCACCATGATCGATTCAGAGGCCTCACTCAATGCGTTCAACCCCCGCTCCGGTGCCACTCGGGATAACAACCCCCAAACTTCCTCGGTCACAAAGGGGATCATGGGGTGCAACAGACGTAGTAACTGATCCAGCGCGAATGCCGTCACTCGCTGAGCGATCGGTTTCGACGCATCGTCCTGCATCCGGGACTTGGTCATCTCAATATAGAAACTGCAGAATTCATCCCAGGCAAAATCATAAAGAGCTCTTGCTGCATCTGCATAACCATAATGCTCAAGTTTCTCGGTCACTTCCCTGGTCACCGACGACAGACGACTCAGCAACCAACGATCTTCAAACGCCAACTCGCTGTCCGCCACTGGTGCCGCCTGGTAACCTGACAGGTTCAACAGTGTAAAACGGGACGCATTCCAGAGTTTCGTACAGAAATTCCTCGCCACCTCAAAACGCTCACTGACCACCGGGCCGGAAGGCAACGCCAGATCTTCTTCATTGCGTGCCCACTGGGTTTTGAATTCTTCGCCACATTGTTTGCATGTTACCCGAGCAAGTTCCCGGTTCTTTTTCGTCTGATCCATCAGACTTTCACAATGAGGGCACTCAAACTGTACCGGCATCCGCACATCCTGTGTTTCGGTTGTGAGATAAGCCAGACCAAAGCGCAACGCATCCGGCCCAAACTTATCAATCACATCCAATGGATCGACGCCGTTGCCTTTGCTTTTGGACATCGTCTCGCCATACCCATCCAAAATCTTCGGATGAATAAAGACTTCCCGAAACGGGACTTCCCCCATGTTATTGAGTCCCATCAATACCATCCTTGCCACCCATAACGTGATAATGTCACGACTGGTGATCAGTGCACTGGTGGGATAGAACTTGGCTAACTCAGCTGTTTTCTCCGGCCACCCCAGGGTGCTGTGAGGCCACAGGGCAGAACTGAACCAGGTATCCAGTACATCCTCTTCCCGCACAAACCCCCGTTCGACGAACCGGGATTCCAACGCGTCATTTTCATCATTGATACAGACATGAATCACTGCAAATGTGTCGCCAGCATCTTCGCCAACAACCCGACTCTCTGCATTTAATGCTGCCGTCAATTCGACCTGATACGCAGCGGCGCCTGCCTGGATATCAATATCCGCATCCAGCTCGGCCAGCCGACTGTCCAAATCTGCCTGGTCCTGGCAGGCATACGACCAGATCGGAATCTGATGTCCCCACCAAAGCTGGCGGCTGACTGGCCAGTCCCGTTTTTCGCCGAGCCAATCCAGATATCCTTTGCGGTAACGCTGAGGAAAGATTTGAACGCGATCATCTTCCACAGCATCCATTGCCGACTGGGCAAGGTCCTGCATGCGAACGAACCACTGATCCGCCAGATAGGGTTCAATCGGAGTTTTACTGCGATCAGAATGAGCCAGATCGATTTCACGGTCCTCGATTTGCTCTAAAAGCCCCAGCGACTCCAGGTCTTCGACCACACGTTTCCTGGCCTCCTTGACGGTTAACCCCTGGTAGTCCCCCGCATTGGCATTCAACATTCCGTCAGTACGGAGAATATTTATCTTCTCCAAACCACAACGCTGGCCAACTTCATAGTCATTCGGATCGTGAGCCGGAGTGATCTTGACGCACCCGCTACCCATTTCCGGCTTCGCCCACTCGTCGGCGACCAACAGAATCTCACGATTCATAAGCGGCAACATCAGTTTGCGTCCGGCCAATGCCATATCACGAAGCTGAATTAAACCAGGCAGCACCTCCTGCTGACGCTGCTCCAACGCGTCCAGCTGCTGCTGAATCAACTGCTTCTCACTATCGGCAGCCCCCTGTAATCTGGCTTCCAGTTCCTGCTGGACTTTTTGCAAAGCTCGCTGAGGATCCGGATGCACGGCCACCGCCGTGTCCCCTAACATCGTTTCTGGCCGAGTGGTGGCGACGGTAACATGAGTCGGCTCGCCTTCCTGAGGGTCGATCACGGGATAGCGAAAATGCCAAAAATTTCCATCCACCACTGCGTGGAATACTTCGTCGTCGCTTACGGCTGTCTGCAAGTAGGTATCCCAGTTAACCAGACGTTTGCCACGGTAAATGTACTTCTTCTTGAACAGATCAAAAAACGTCGTTCGTACCGCTCGGGCACAGATCTCATCAAGGGTAAACCGAGTGCGTTCCCAGTCACAACTTGAACCCAGCTGCTTGAGCTGTGAAAGAATCCGTTTTTCATACTGGCCTTTCCATTCCCAGATCCGCTCGACCAGCGCTTCGCGTCCCAGGTCATGCCGTGTCTTGTTCTCTTCTTCCTTGAGACGACGCTCGACCACAGCCTGAGTTGCGATTCCAGCGTGATCCGTTCCAGGCATCCAAAGTGTTTCATAGCCCTGCATACGTCGCATGCGAGCGAGTACGTCCTGCAATGTATTGTTCAATGCATGCCCCAGATGCAGCGCTCCGGTAACATTCGGAGGCGGAATCACGATAGAAAAGTGAGGCTTTTCAGATGACGGATCTCCATGGAAATAGCCCGCCTCAACCCAACTATTAAAAATACGCTCACTAGCTTCTTTGAAATCGAAACTGGTAGGGAGCGATTCCGACGAAAACTCAAAACCCATTAGTACAATATTTCTCTGTTAATGATCTCGATAAAAAACAGACCGCTGGCCAGGTCCCCTTCCTTACTCTTCATCTTTGTACAGTTTGTATTCGATGGCATCGACCAGCGCCATCCAGCTCGCCTCGATGATATTCTCACTGACCCCGACAGTCCCCCAGACATCACTCTCATCTTTACAATCAATGAAAACGCGGATTCTGGCAGCCGTTCCGGCGTCCGAGTTTACCACACGTACTTTGTAGTCGACCAGATGCATATCCTTTAATTGTGGATAGGTGTCGCGGAGTGCCTTGCGGATTGCAGCATCCAGCGCATTCACAGGACCATCACCTTCCGCCACCTCATGACGCACCTGATCGCCTACCGCAACCTTGACGGTGGCCTCGTTCGTCACCGTACCATCAGCTTGGACTCCCACTTCGACATGATATCTGATCTGGTCAAAGTGGGATTTATAATTCCCGGCACATCGCTGTACCAGCAGTGCAAACGATGCCTTGGCAGCTTCAAATTGAAACCCTTCGTTTTCCAGTCGCACAACCTCTGCCAGAATATCCCGCATCAATGCGTCGTCGTCTGGCAGATTATGCTCGGCCGACAACGCTTTGATATTACTTCGACCAGACAATTCACTGATCAGAATCCGGCGTTCATTTCCCACCAGAGCCGGATCCAGGTGTTCATACGTGCTGGCGGCCTTGGCGACTGCATGAGCATGCATGCCTCCTTTATGAGCAAAGGCACTACGTCCTACAAACGGCTGCCCGTCCCGGAAGTTCATATTGGCCATTTCATAAACAAAACGTGACAATTCCGTCAGATGCTCCAGACCGGTCCCTCCCAATACTTCGTAACCCTGTTTTTTGAATGCCAGATTCGCGACAACCGAAATCAAGTCGGCGTTACCACAGCGTTCACCAATCCCATTGATCGTCCCCTGCACCTGGACTGCCCCCGCATCCACTCCGGCAAGTGAATTGGCCACGGCCAGCTCACTGTCGTTATGACAATGAATCCCCACAGAGATACCAGACTCCGCAACTGCCTCGGCCGCCGCCCGAGTCAACTCGGCAATTTCCTCAGGAAGTGATCCTCCATTCGTATCACACAAGGCCACCAGACTCGCGCCCGCTTCCGCAGCAGAACGAAGTGTTTCACGAGCATAGTCCGGATTGGCTTTCCAACCATCAAAAAAATGCTCGGCGTCATAAATCACTTCTCGACCTTGCTGCACAAGAAAACCAACACTGTCGGCTATCATCTGCAGGTTCTCTTCCAACGCCACGCGTAATACCTCAGTGACATGAAAATCCCACGTCTTTCCGACCACGGTGCAGACCGGAGCTTCACTGTTAAGCAACGCCAGCATCCCTGGATCCTCTGCTGCCGAAATTCCTCGCCGTCTAGTCATCCCAAATGCGCAGACTTTGGCGTGCTGCAGATCAAGCTCCTGAACTCTCTGAAAGAACTGTTCGTCCTTCTCATTGGACAACGGATAACCACCTTCGATGTAGTCGACACCGATTTCATCCAGACGCTTTGCTATCTGAAGCTTGTCTTCCAGTGAAAGGCTTACCCCTTCCCCCTGAGTACCATCGCGAAGCGTAGTATCGTAAATCTGAATTGTCTTAACTGTCATCTGTATTCCTGACATGAAGTAAGCAACACCGTTACTAAAAAAGCCCTGAGACCGCTGCAGGTCTCAGGGCTGTTGATCGTTTTATATTGCCCGTTATCCTGCAATCAGGTCTGAATAATTACATCGCTGACCACGCCAACCGGAATAATAATTCCGGCTGCAATAATGTTCTCGTTCACAATATTAGTGAGCGTTGGCATTGGTCAGTCCAAGCATTTAACGGGTCGGTCTGTTTGATTTGCGGTGATTCGCGTCACAGGCTTTCAGGTTAGGCGCAATCCTGGAATCTGTCAACCAACAACCTGTAATCTTGCAGGCAGTTTAAGACAACTTCACTTTGACAACCGCTTTATGAACATAGTCGGTGGTAGCCAAAGGTGCATGGATATCCTGAGGGAGAAAAACGGCGAAGCTACCCGCAGGGACCTGAACCCAGCTCTCCGGACGATCATAGAAGAATTCCAAATCCTTTTCGGCATCGTATGGGTCTTTCACCCGCTGCACAAAGTCCCGTTCCAACCAGCCGATCGTGTCTGTGCCGTCGATGACATATTGAATATCCAGGTACTTTCGATGGGCTTCCAGCATCGCCCTTTCGCGGCCCACGCCATCACCTCGCGCGATGATCACGTAAACGTCCTGCCCCTGAATTTCATGCACTCCATCTTCAAGCGTCACCAGATCGGGGCGGCGAAGAAAATCGAACCCCTTTTGAATCAAGCGGGCGACTCCGTAATAATTCTGTGCATTTGACAAACGATCAAAAATCATGGGTTCTCTTTCCGAGGTATCTCAGGCTCTGGTTACAAGCTCTGCCTAATTGTCGAACTCGTCATCAACTTCATCAGCCCAGGACTCGTCCTCATCATACTCTTCCCACAAGGATTCATCCTCTTCGGTGCTCGCACCTGCCACGGCGGCCTTTCTGCGAGCTTTGGCTAAAGAGATCGTCGGTTCTTCTTCCTGCTCTTCCAGCTCGTCCTCATACTCATATTCCTGATCATCATCGTCTTCGTAGACGTATTCCACGTCCTCGTCTTCTACCGCGACCTCTTCGTACTCGTCGTCGCACTCACCTTCATCGCCCTCTTCATACTCATACTCGTACTCGTCCTCTTCACCATCCTCGGCGAGTTCACTTTCCTCGTATTCATACTCTTCACCTTCCTCCAGACCATCATTCCAATCTTCCTGAGACTCGTCCTGCGTGAACAGTACTTCCTCCTCTGCATCTACGATGTCGACTGCTGTATCCTCCGAACCTGAAACACTATCACCACTCTGTTTAATCAGCTCCCACTCTTCCATTGTCATCAGAATTTCCCGGGCACTCGAACCATTGTGTTGACCGACGATTCCATCTTCTGCCATGTAATCAATCATTCGAGCAGCCCGACCATAGCCAATTCCCAGAGCTCGTTGCAGCAGCGAACAACTCCCTCGTCCTTCGCGCAGCACGACTTCAATGGCACTTTCGTACAAATCATCCCGCTTGCGGATCGCTTCCGCATCGATCTCCCCTTCCTGATCCACTTTCAAGTTGACCAGCTCGTGCTCGAAATTCTGCTCCACCATCGTACATTGCTCAACCACCCGCTCGATTTCATTGTCCGAAAGGAAGGTTCCCTGACCGCGCACAAGTGTACTGGTTCCCGGCCAGAGGAATAGCATATCACCATTACCCAGCAGTTTTTCAGCTCCCATTTCATCCAGTACCACTCGACTGTCCGTACGACTGGCAACCTGGAAGGCTAACCGAGCCGGCAGGTTCGATTTAATCAATCCGGTAATTACATCCACCGTAGGTTTCTGAGTTGCCAGTACCAGGTGAATTCCCACGGCACGACTTTTCTGAGCCAAACGGATAATATGCTGCTCGACATCTTTCCCAGCGGTCATCATCAGGTCTGCCAATTCATCCGCCACAATCACGATGTAGGGCATGTGTGTCGGCACTTCATCCATGGTTGCGATTTTCGTACCCAACCGCTCTCGAATCTGTTCTTCGCTCAGTTCATTGAAGCTGGAAATGTGGCGCACTCCGGTCTGAGCAAGAAGCCGGTATCGTTCTTCCATCTTCTCAACTGCCCAGGCAAGAATCGCCTCAGCCTTCTTCATATCGGTCACGACAGGGTGCATCAGATGAGGCAGCTTCCCATAAACCGACAACTCGACCATCTTCGGATCCACCATCAACAAGCGGACCTCATCTGGTCGCCGCGCCATCAAAATCGAAGCGACGATCGTATGCAGACAGACCGATTTCCCGGAACCAGTACGCCCGGCAATCAAAAGATGCGGCATCTTGCAAAGATCCACAGCGATAGAGTTCCCAGATACATCCTTGCCCAGATAGATCGGTATTGCCATCTTGGCTGCTTTATTGCTGGAATCCTCAATGACTTCCCGCATCCGCACCAACTGCTGCTCGCCGTTGGGAACTTCGACCCCAACTGAATTCTTACCCGGAATCGGTGCAACGATCCGCACGCTGGGAACGCGCAGCGCAATCGCCAGGTCATCGCTCAGGCTGGTGATTTTACTCAGACGCAATCCTGCTTCCAACTCGATCTCATACTGTGCGATCACGGGTCCCGTCTCAATGTCAACTACTTTGACATTAAAGCCGAATTCGTTAAACGTCTTCTCCAGTATTCTCGCATTCTGGCGAACTTCACTTTCCTGAGCATCAAAGTCGATCATGGCTCGACGTTCCAGCAACTGATTGCTGGGAATCTCATATTCGGCAAACTGCTCCGCCGTGGCAGAAGCAGTCTCCAACGATTCCATCAGTTGCTCTCGTTCCGTTTTTTCCTCCTCCAACGGTGGTGCTGATTTACCGATCACCTTGGAGGGAGTCGGAGGTACTATCGGTGGAGCAGCCGTTTTCTTGACTTGAAAATGAGGGCGAGGCAACTTGCGACGCTTTCGTTTCTTCTTCACGACCGGAACCTGTTCTTCTTCAGGCTCGTATTCTGGTTCAGCATCCTCGTCCCCGGAAGAAACTCGGCGACCACTGATACGTATCACAGGCTCTGTAACGGCCACTTCTTCCGATTCAGGAATCTCATCCTGCTCAGCGTTCAATTCTTCCAACTCGTCGTCTTCAATATGCATTACATCCAGAACCCGCGCAGCTCTGGACTCGGCTCGACGATCACGACGTGCCAACAGAAAACGAAACGTACCGGCCAGAACCGCATGGACGATTTTTACAACCATCTTCAGAGAACGAGCAACCCAACTAACGACCATGTAGTCAGTCGCTAACATCATTCCCCCAAAAATAAGACTCAAGGCAAAAATCAATCCACCAGTTGTAGCGAACGACCCCTGCAGGAAAGTACTGAATGATGCACCCAGAATCCCTCCACTTCCCATCACAGGACCTGGACTCAATGTCGGAATCGATAACGCCAAACAGGTGCATACTCCACATAGTGAAAGTATCCAACCGGCCAAACGTATCGCCGGTGCATCCATCGGACGTCGACGTAACATTGCGATATCAACAATCATCAACGAGCCCAACAGATAAAAGGCTCCATAACCGAACAGGCTAAACATCACGTCAGCCGTTAATGCTCCAAGCTTACCGCAGGCATTTTGAATAAATGCACTTTGCGGGTACTCGACCAGGTCGGACTGGTAGACGTAATTGAAAGGAGGTAGCAACTCCCCAATCGGGTCATTTGGATGATAGGTCAGCAAGGCTGTTCCCAGAAAGAGACTTCCGGCGAACAACGTCAAAGCCAACAGATCTTTTTTTATATGTCGTTCCAACATGGACACCACGAAAAGGGGGTGCAATGGGTGTCAGCTTCCATGCCTGAGAATGTTCACTCTGCTAATCCATTGAATGGTGAACATATCGGGTTGCCTGAATAGAGCAATATCTAAGTCTTACCTTCGACCAGGTCCCTGGCAAATTAAGAAGAAAAACTTTGACGTATCTTTCCCCTCTTTTTTGGTATAACCAGCCGCGAATCAAAAGAGGCAATTTGAAGCGATTCTAACGAATATGCCGCGATTACTCGGCCTCACGGATCGTACCGGCCTGAATTCGATTTACGTCGCCTCTTCGAAAAAGTTTTTCCAGGGCCGAAACAGATCCGAATCATCAACGCGCCGCAGGACGGACAACAGCTGGTCCTCCGAGGAAACGCCAAGTGTCACCGTTCCCGGAACTCCGGCAATTGCAATTCTGCGACCATGAAATACCTCTTGCTGCTCGACTTCACTCAACCGGGTCTGGTGGAAGTCGGAAAGTATTTCCAAAGGATTGCGGAGAGCAGTACAAACCTCTTCCCGAGATGCAAATTCGGGTAAAACCGCATCTTCCACTCGAAATGCACCGATAGCAGACCTGCGTAGCGCTGTCATCACTGCGCCGGTCCCAAGCTGTTGTCCAATGTCCCGTCCTAATGAACGAATATACGTCCCGCTACTGCACTTGATGCAAATCGTCAACGTCGGGAAGTCATAGGACACGACCTCAATGCTGTATACCTCAATTTCTCGAGTTTCCAATTCGACCAGTTCTCCCCGCCTGGCCAATTCATAGGACCGTTTGCCGTTAACTTTAAGTGCCGAGTAGGCCGGTGGCATCTGTTGCTGCTTTCCAGCAAACCCGGCAACGACACGCTGCACTTCGTCCTGCGAAGGTAAGTGTTCAACCTTCCTGGCGACTACCTCTCCTTCGATATCCTCCGTATCACTCACTTTCCCCAATTCAAAAGTACCGACATACGTTTTTGCTACCGTATGGATTAGCTCGGTCAAGCGAGTGGCACGTCCCACCGGTAATACCAAAACCCCGGTTGCCAGCGGATCCAGAGTCCCCGCATGTCCGACTTTATCAGGTCGTATCAAACGTTGTACGATGTTCACAACGTCACGGGATGTCATGGACGCAGGTTTGTCGATATTGAGAAGTCCAAACACGTTTGCTTACCGAATGATTCTGCTGGTTTGCCAGAAAGTACTATGTCACACTAACTTAATTTTCGCTTTTGCCAAAGCAGGTCAGAAGCACCAACGGGTGTGGCCGGGGGGGTCAAAGCAATAAATTCGGCAAGATAAGGATGAATTACCGAGGTAAAAAGCCAGCCTCGCCCGGCACGGCAACCCATAATAGAGAGGTATACCAAGCGTTGTCGTTTTGTAAACAGTGGCAACGTCCTCCATGCAACAAGTTCAATCGCTATGAATGCCGAACCTACCTTTCCCTCACTACGAATGCGACGGCTTCGTTACAACCCCGGTGTGCGCAAACTCACCAAACACACTCGCCTGCACCCAGGTTCACTAATCCTGCCACTTTTTGTACGAACCGGTGAAAACCTCCGGCAGGAAATCAGCTCCATGCCCGGACAATTCCAGCTTTCGATCGACCAACTGATTGAAGAGGCCAAAGAGGCCCGTGATCTTGGACTGGGCGGCATCATCCTCTTTGGGATCCCGGACGAAAAAGACCCACAGGGAAGCGATGCTCTGCATACCGGAGGTATCGTTCAACAGGCTGTTGCTGCCGTTAAGGATGCTGTAGATGGACTGCTCGTACTGACTGACCTGTGCATGTGCGAGTATACCGATCACGGACACTGCGGTATTCTGCACCAGCAATCGGGAATCACCGATGTCTCCAACGATCCCACGCTGAAATATCTCGGGAAACAGGCAGTCACTCACGCTCAACAGGGAGCTGATATCATCGCTCCCAGTGGCATGATGGACGGAATGGTTCAGGCCATTCGCAAAGCTCTGGACGATGCTGGCTTCGAACACATTCCCATCATGAGTTATGCGGCCAAATACGCCAGCAGCTATTACGGCCCGTTTCGGGACGCAGCCGAAAGTGCTCCGAGTTTCGGAGATCGCCGAACCTATCAAATGGATCCCGGAGCATTGGCAGAACAGGCGCTGCGTGAAGTCGATCTGGATGTCCAGGAAGGTGCTGATATGCTGATGGTCAAACCAGCACTTGCGTACCTGGATATTATTACGCGAGTCGCACAGAAATACCCGGGGATCCCACTGGCTGCGTACAACGTTTCTGGCGAGTATAGTATGGTGAAGGCCGCCGCAGCCAATGGTTGGATTGATGAAGCCCGAGTCGTTGATGAAACGATGACAGCGATTCATCGGGCCGGCGCGGACATTATCCTGACCTACTGGGCCAAAGATATCGCTCGCCGAATTAACACCTAGTTTTACTCGGACGCACCACACAACCGATTCCCCCCTCCTACCACTTCCCTCCCACACTCAACGATGTCATACGAAAAAAGCCAGCAAATCTTTCAAGCCGCTCAGTCACTCATGCCCGGCGGCGTCAACAGTCCCGCACGTGCCTTTGGTTCCGTTGGTGGTACACCACTGATCATGCAGCGGGGTGAAGGAGCCTACCTCTACGACGTCGACGGAAATCGTCTGATCGATTACATCCAGTCATGGGGCCCCATGATCCTGGGACATAAGCACCCTGCAGTGATGGCAGCCGTTGAAAACGCACTCGCAAACGGTTTCAGCTTTGGTGCTCCTACTGAAGGTGAAAACGAGCTGGCTGCCTTAATCATCGAAGCGGTTGCTTCCGTTGAAAAAGTACGGCTGGTGAATTCGGGTACCGAGGCAACCATGAGTGCCATTCGGTTGGCACGCGGGTTCACAGGACGCGACGTCATCGTTAAATTCGCCGGTAATTACCACGGGCATGTCGACAGCCTATTGGTCGCCGCTGGCAGTAGCGCTGCCACGCTGGCCGTTCCCAATTCGCCGGGCGTAACCGCCGGCACGAGTCAGGACACGCTGATCCTGACCTACAACGATTGCCAGGGAGTAAGGGAGGCCTTTGCTCAGCATGGTGACCGAATTGCAGGAGTTATCTTTGAACCGGTCGTTGGCAATATGGGCTGTGTTATACCGGATGCCGAGTTCCTGCAGACGCTTCGCGACTGTACGATCGAATGCGGAGCGTTATTAATATTTGATGAAGTGATGACGGGTTTCCGCGTTGCCTATGGAGGTGCACAAAGCCTGTGGGGGATCACTCCAGACCTGACAACACTGGGGAAAATCGTAGGCGGTGGATTGCCCATCGGCGCTTATGGCGGTCGCGCGGATATCATGGATCATGTGCTGCCTGCCGGACAGGTCTTTCAGGCGGGAACGCTCAGCGGCAATCCGATTGCCTGTGCCGCCGGAAGCTCCACTTTACGCGAACTCCGCGACAACTCGCCCTACGAACGACTGGAGCAATTGGGAGACCAACTTGCCGCAGGACTACAACAGGCGGCAACCTCAGCCAACCAGACATGTTGTGTCCAGCGCGTCGGCAGCATGATGACACTCTTCTTCAACCCGGGACCGATTCGCTGCTGGGAAGATGCCGCAGAAAGCGATACCGAAAAGTTCGGTAAGTACTTCTGGGGATTGATCCATCAGGGCGTCTACATGCCGTGCAGTCAATACGAAGCGCTCTTTGTCTCAGCCGCTCACACGCCAGAGGACATTCAGACGACGATTGACGCAGCACAATCCGTGCTGGCAAGTTTCTGATCGGCGGCCTGCCTACTTGCCGTCGTGCAGACGATCTCCGAGGAAATTATCCAGGTCCTCGATTTCATAAATCTTATTTGCCGTCTCCGAGATGGAATAAGCAATACGCCTGAATTCTACCGTTTGCTGCTGATCGTCGAGGATGGCATAACAGCTTCGCGGGTCTCCGTCTCGAGGCTGACCAACGCTGCCTACATTCACCATCACCTTACGATCCTCAAGGTGATAGACATTGTTGAGCTGAGGAGGGGTCAGGAATTCCAGATCTTCGGTAAATACTCCGGGCACGTGAGTATGTCCCTGAAAGCAGTACTTTGGGATCAACGAAAATACTTTCTCCAGCTTGCGACGATTGTAAACGTCCTCGGGAAAAATATATTCATTAATCGGATTACGAGCACTACCGTGAACAAAGAGGAAATCATCGACCTGATGGGTCCGCGGAAGCTCTGCCAGAAAACGCCAACGCTGTTTGGCTGCATCTGAGTCGTCCGACTCGAATTCCAACTGTTTCCGCGTCCAGAAAATTGCTCGTTCGGCAGTGGACGAAAACCCCTGTGGATCAAACAGCGCAGCCTGGTCGTGATTGCCAAGTATGCACAATTCAAACTTAACCACTTCATCGATACATTCACGGGGACTCGGGCCATAACCAATCACATCTCCCAAGCAGAAGATCTCATCGATTTGCTGCTCCTGTATATCCAACAGGACCTGTTGCAGCGCAACCAGATTACCGTGAATGTCACTTACCAGCGCTCGTCTCAAGTACCCACCTATCCTCTGTCATTTGCCCCTGACTGTATAAGCGTTTAACGTCCCACGTGGAGACGGTCACCTAACGAGTTGTGTAGTTCTTCAATATTGTAGATTTTACGAGCAGTTTCTTCATACGGATAGCTCAGGCGACGAAATTGAACCAGCTTCGTTTGGGGATCAAAAAGGACGTAACTACTGCGATTGTCTTCGTCCCTTGGTTGTCCCACGCTGCCGACATTAATCAACGCCTTTTGTTCACCCAACTGGTACTCGTAATCACACTCATCCGGCGAGATGAAGTCAAAGTCCGAAGTGAACACTCCGGGGATATGCGTATGTCCCTGAAAACAGTACAACGTCACCAGCTCGAAAATAGATTCCAGTTTCGGACGTTTGTATACATCTTCCGGAAACACATATTCGTTTGTGGGATCACGAGCGCTACCGTGAACAAACATCACGTCACCCTCGACGTGCATTCGAGGCAATTCCCCCAGAAAATCCCAGCGACGATTCATCTGCGCAGAATTGCCTGACGACTTTTCCAGCTCGTCACGAGTCCAGTAAACCGCCTGCAATGCTACAGGATTGAACCCATCGGGGTCGAAAAGCGTGGCTTCATCATGGTTTCCGAGGATCGTGAATTCGCAACGTTTCATCACCTCATCCAGGCATTCCCGAGGATTCGGGCCATAGCCAATGACATCACCTAAACAAATAATTCTGGTGACTTCCTGTTGACGGATATCATCCAAAACCACCTGCAAAGCTTCATAGTTAGCATGGATATCGCTGATGAGTGCGTATTTCACGGATTGGTCCCAAACCAAAAACATCTCGTTCCGGTTTTCCATTGTCTGTCAATTTTTCAATCTTATCTACCACAGAATGTGAAAGTACTTATGATTAAATGCGTTCGTTTTCTGAACACTTCCATGAAACCGATAAATATTCACCTGTTACGAGTTTTAACCGTTGAAAATCCTGGCTATTGAAACAACGCAACGGCAAGGTTCGATTGCTCTTTTAGAGCCCGAATGCTTCGAATTCCACCATCGTCTGCCTGCGGATAATCGTTCCGCAGCCACGTTAGCTCCAGCAATTAAGGCGCTTTGCGAAAAACACAACTGGACACTTACGGATGTTGATCTGATCGCCGTCACCTCCGGTCCAGGATCGTTTACTGGTTTACGAGTAGGCATTGTGACAGCCAAAACACTGGGATGGGCGCTCAATAAACAAGTGACAGGAATTAATACTCTGGATGCCATTGCCATACAGTCGTCTCAAAACGGCGAACTCGAAGTCGTCATGGATGCCCAACGCAATGAAGTATTTACGAGACGTTACCTGATTGAAGAAGGAAAAATGCCCCAGCCTCTCAACGACGTCACCATCCTCGACGATCAGCTGTGGGCATCCCAACTTCCAGCCGGATGCAGAATCTCGGGGCCTGTTTTGAAAAAGCTTAAGGAGACACTGCCATCAAACATCGAAATCGAAGACGAAGCCAACTGGGCCCCTCGTGCTGAAAGTGTCGCTAAACTGGCTCAGTTCGCAATTCCACTGGCATCACCGTTGCAGCTCATGCCACAATACTTCCGTCGTAGTGCTGCCGAGGAAAAGCTGGCTGCCAGTCGCTAAACACTGGTGTTCCACCGCTATTTCCCGATACAGAATGTACTGAAGATCCTGTCCAGAATGTCATCGGTATAAACTGCACCAACAACCAGTCCAAGTTGGTTCAATGCCGTTCTTAACTCGGCCGCTATCAACTCTTCCACCCACTGCTGGTCACACAACTCGAGTGCTCGCTGAACACTTTGAGTCGCTGTTTCGAGACTGTCAAAGCATCGAGCCGCTGTCTGTTGTACTACCGTTCCTTCGGTCGCCTGCTGGCAAAGAACCACTTTCAAATGTTCACGCAACCCACGAACGCCTTCATCCGTATGAGATGTCACGACGTCTGCTGCTGCCAGCGGCCGAAACCCCGGAAGATCGCTTTTGGTGCATACCACGACACGCACTCCCCGAGGAGCGATCTGCAGCTGGTCTGCTTCCCAGGCATCCAGTTCCCGACTACCGTCAATGCAAAGTAATTCGACGTGTGATATTTCAGATTGTCTGGAGGTCATTCCCTGGGCATCCCGATCAATCTCCGATAACAATGCATCATTTAATTCTACCCCTGCTGTATCAATGAAGGTGCAATCGATGCCGCCAATCCGCCAGTGGCAAGTCACGTAGTCCCGAGTCGTACCGGCAATATCCGAAACGATGGCTGCGTCGCGTCCCACTAGCGCATTTAGCAGGCTGCTCTTGCCTGCGTTAGGCAATCCCCTCAGGATGATCCGTACATGATTTGTTTGCACTAATCGATTTTGGAGTTGACCAAGTATCAACACCAGTTGCTCATGGACCTCACGAACCTGAGACCTAAGCTGCTCCGGCGAGATAAACTCGATATCCTCTTCGACAAAATCCAGACCGGCTTCCAGCTGCGCCAACAGGCCGATCATCTGGTCACGCAGAGCTTGAAGTTGTCTGTTCAACCCTCCGGCTAGCTGGCTTAATGCAACCGACAATTCCTGTTGGTCAACAGCATCGATCACTCCCAGAACCGCTTCGGCCTGAGTCAGATCCAGACGGCCCGCCAGAAAGGCGCGCATCGTGAATTCCCCCGGCTGAGCCACTCTCACGCCGGTTCCTCCCTGTCGGCAAAGATGGTTTAGTGCAGCCTGTAAAAGAGGCGCCGCTCCGGGCATATGCACCTCCACCGATGGCTGGCGAGTGTAACTGCGATGGTCGGGCCAGAAATAAAGCTTCGCCGAACATGGCGGGAATGGCTCCACCTGAATCTGAGCGGTCAGCACGGTGGGCTCTGTGATTTCTTCCAGGTTAACCGGCTCCACAAGCAGAGATGCCAGACACTGTGCCGCCCCTGGCCCACTGATTCTGACGATACCCCGCTGAGCCTGGCCGGCGGCAGAGGCTATCGCGCAGATGGTGTCATCAGTAGGGAACAAATCTTAACCTCGCTTCATTACACCTACACTTTGTATGTCCATACTAACGACGGCGTCGTTTACCACGAAGACTGTCTAGCTGTTTACGACGTTCGCTGTCCCCGTTGGCAGACTGAGCCCCCTGTTGTTGCTCGGCCATTTCCATCATCCGTTGCATAAACCCGGGCTTGCGTTTCTTTTGACGACGCTCTTCAGCCAGTTTCTCAAGATAGGCTTCCGGATCCTTGATTTTTGGGAGCATCTTGCGTTCTAAAATCCCCCAGGTACTGGAAGCAACAAAGTAGATACATAGTCCACTGGCAACCCGGAAAAACATCAGTCCCATGAACAGAAACATGAACTTCATCATCCGCTGGGCCATGCGTTGCGTATCATCTGTCGCCGGAGGTGTATAAATCTTTTGCTGCACCAGAAAGAGGACAATAGTCAGAATGGGCAACAGATTGAGATACGGTCCAATGAATCCACCTCGATTAATGAACATCGCAGTCGACTCACCAAAATAGTAGAGCATATCCGGGCCAGCAAGGTTGGCACACCAATTGAGTCCCGGGAGCAAAGCCTGCCCCCGTAATTCAACGTCCACCATGATACTTCGGTACAAACCAAAAAAGATGGGCATCTGGATGAAGATTGGCAGACAACCCGACAACGGATTATATCCGTACTTGGCAAACAACTGCTGCTGCTTCATCGTCTTCTGTCGCGGATCATCCTTGTACTTTTCGTTGATCTTCTCCATCTGCGGCTTGAGAAAACCCATCATCTGCGTACTGCGAACCTGCTTGCGGCTCAGCGGATGCATACATCCACGCACAAGAATCGTCAGCATGATAATTGCGATGCCATAGTTCCCCACAATTCCCTGAAAGAAGTGCATCACACCACTGAGCGTTCGAGCAATCGTTCGGAACCAACCGTACTCAATCACGTTCTCCATACCATAGGACAACAAGAGCTCGTCCAACTTGGGGCCAACAAAAAGTCTCAATTCGTTGCTCACCGTCTCGCCAGCTGCAACATCAAAGGCATGGCTATCCACATAGAACGAGGTGTTAGGTACACGTCCCGACTTTTTAGTAACTTCATCCACTGACTCGGCCAGAACGGTACGAACATCGCTCACAGGCAATCCGATGCCCGGCTGATCTCCGACTCCCACAAATCCGGCTGCAAAAAACTGGGAATCCGTGACCACGTAGTTCAAAACTGGTTCTGCGTATTCCACTTCCCAAACGGATTCTGCCGGATCGTCACGGTTTTCCTGAGCATATTCCAGAATCGACGAGGCCCGGACATCATCTTCTTCACCATTGAAGCTCCACTTGATGTCGCGTGTCTTACCCACCGAGGTCCACCAGGATTCGTTCACAATGCTGTTGGGACCAAATTGTCGCAAAGCCAACTGCTGCACCTGCTCGCCCCGATTAGTGAACTCCAGCTTCAGGTCCAGGTGGTATCCGTTTCCATTATCCAGACCAGCAAGCGAATAGGTCTTTGAAACCAGCACCTCACCGGTCAGAGGCCCCGATTCTTCGTTATCCTCACCTGCTTCCCCGTCCTCCGGCTGTTCATTCTGGACAACGTTCGCCAGTCCAATACGAAACCTGACAGACCTCGCATCAATTGCTTCAATCGTCCAGTTGTTTTCCATGAGTGATGGCACCCTGGCCAACTCACCCCCAGATGCAACTTGGTCGTTGATTCTGGTGAGTGTGGTTAGCAATGATTGGGCTGGTACCGAGTCCGTTTCACGCTCGGGGTCGACAGGAGGAAAGGGCTGGGGATCAATCACCTGCAGAGGAATGTCTCCCAGTGTGACTTCGATCTCACTCGGAGCTCCGTTCCGTTCCAATTTCACTTTGATCGTTTGGCCAGCACGAGTCTCACGCAGAGTGGTATCGAGATCTTCTGGTGTGGTTAGTTCAATACCATTGAGTTCCGTCAGGATGTCGCCGACCTGAATTCCTGCTACGTGAGCCGGCGTTCCATCACCAACAACACGGACTTCGATTCCTTCGACATCCCCGGAAACTTCCGCCGCAGCCAAATACCCCAGGTAGCCATGCTTGAATTCAATGACGCTGTACTTCAACTTGCCCTTGTCATCACGCTCCACTAATTCAACACGATCCAGAGAAGCTCCGCGCGTATTAAAATATGCCAGATACTTTTCACCTTTGGCCGGATCGTAGGACCCGATAGTGACATAGGTATCTTCTTCCGTTCCCACCAGAACAGGAGCGTCGCTTACCGCTTCTGTCGGCGCTTCACCATCCTCATTGATCTGCGGAGGTTCCGGCACCAGACCCAACCACCTCATTGCCAACTGAGTGACAATCAGCATAATGCCAAAGAGCAACATAAAGCGAAAGAATGAATTCTGTTTTTCCACCGACGTCGTCCTTCAAGGGCAAACATTTTCAAAAAGTTATCCTGCCCCAATGATTTCGGTACGCAAAGAGGCAAACTTACAAGTAAAAAGCCCCTGTATCTACTCACAGTAAACACAAGGGCTTTTTGTATTATCAGGTAGCAACGGCTTAATACAAGTCGTAATCGCCGCCGTGGCTATCCTTATGATCCTTGGGCTTCTCAGCAATCAGTGCATCACTGGTCAACAACAGAGTTGCCACACTGGCCGCATTGGCCAACGCGGTGCGAGTCACTTTGGTAGGGTCAATCACACCAGCTGCCACCAGATCTTCGTAGGTATCCGTCAGCGCGTTATATCCGTAGTTCCCTTTTTCGTTGAGAACTTTTTCACAGACAACACCACCGTCCTGGCCAGCATTGGAGGCAATCGTATTGAGCGGAGCACGTACTGCTCGCAAAACGATTTCGTAACCAATCTTCTCATCGGCAGACAGGTCCTCTGGCACCTTGACTTTAGATGAGGCTCGCAACATGGCCACTCCACCACCTGGAAGAATACCTTCAGCAGCAGCTGCTCGCGTGGCGTGCAATGCGTCTTCGACTCGAGCTTTACGCTCTTTCATTTCACTCTCGGTTGCGGCACCAACATTAACTTTGGCAACACCACCTGAAAGTTTCGCCAGACGCTCTTCCAGTTTCTCGCGATCATAGTCACTCGTGGAATTATCAATTTCCCGACGCAACTGTTCGATACGCGCTTTAATATCACCCTTCTTACCCGCACCTTCAATTAACGTTGTATTGTCTTTATCAACAATAATACTCTTGGCACGGCCCAGATCGGTCAATCTGAGTGAATCAAGTTTGATTCCGAGTGTTTCAAAAATGGCTGTACCACCTGTAAGAATGGCGATGTCTTCCATCATCGCTTTACGACGGTCACCGTAACCCGGAGCTTTCACAGCTACACAGGCAAAAGAACCACGCAGACGATTGATGACCAAAGTGGAAAGCGCTTCCCCTTCAACATCTTCAGCAACAATCAACAAAGGTTTACCCTGCTGTGCAACCTGTTCCAGCAATGGAACCAGATCCTTGATATTGCTGATCTTCTTTTCGAAGACAAGAACATACGCATCTTCCAGAACCGCTTCCATCGTATTCGGGTCAGTCACGAAGTAAGGCGAAAGATAACCGCGATCAAACTGCATTCCTTCTACCCATTCAACTTCGGTAGAAAGGCTCTTACCTTCGTCGACAGTGATGACACCATCCTTACCGACCTGCTCCATAGCTCCGGCCAGCAGATCACCAATTTCGCGATCATTGTTCGAGGCAATTGCGGCAACATTTGCCATTTCAGCCCGGTCTTTGATCTTGATTGACATTTTCTGAAGCTGGCCGGTGATATCATCCACAGCACGCTCAATTCCCTGCTTCATCTGAATCGGGTTGACCCCAGCCACAACAGCTTTCAGTCCTTCCGTGAAAATTGCTTCGGCCATCACGGTCGCAGTCGTAGTGCCGTCACCGGCAACATCACTGGTCTTGCTTGCCACTTCCCGAACCATCCGGGCGCCCATGTTTTCGTAGACGTCTTCCAGATCAATTTCCTTAGCGACGCTCACACCGTCTTTCGTGACAGTCGGCGAGCCGAAGCTCTTTTGCAGAATAACATTTCGGCCTTTAGGCCCCAGCGTTACTTTGACGGCTCGAGCCAATTTAGAAACACCTCGACGAATCGCTTCGCGTGCTTCATGATCAAAAGCAATGATCTTAGCCATGAGATTAACTCTCCCTTTGTAGTTTATTGCCTAAGCTGAACCGACGTCTGCCTGAACATCTTCGCTCAGCATTTGTTCGTTTACTCAATAACAGCCAACACGTCAGCTTCTCGCATCAACAACAACTCATCGTCATCGACACTGATCGCTTCACCCGCATAGCTACTGAAAATAATGCGGTCGCCAGACTTTAACTGTAATGGAATCTTCGATCCGTCACTGGTCATAATGCCGTCTCCGACACTCACCACCGTACCACGAGCAGGTGCATCTTTCGCCGAATCAGGTAAAACGATACCTCCGGCTGTTACTTCTTCAGATTCATCACGCTTCACAACAATGCGGTCACCTAATGGTTGCAATTTTGCCATCTGTGTCCCATACCTCCGGAATCAAAGCTTGTTTCTGGCAAGCACACGAATCTCTTTACTCGATTCGTTGGTTCAACTAACTATCTAATCATAAAACTCACGCCGAATTGACAATTTGACAACCCGCATGAGTAGGATTTCTATTGAAGCAACTGGCGTGCCAAAATTAATTCAACACCCTGCCAAGCACTCAAGACATCCCATAAAGAATTAAAGATAAGTCAAAAAAGAGTGTTTATCTATGGGGGAGCTCGCAGTTTTTTGCATATTTCAGTCGTCAGGGAAAGAACGGTCGCTGCCAATTTGACAGAATGGCCGATTCGGCACCTTGGAGCCTGCCAAATTGGTCTCGCGATGCCCTCGTGCCCTCAAGAATGTAAATGACATTATCCGATTGATTTCTCTCGGATGCACGACACAATGTATACTTCACTGTTGTGTGGAATTACAAACGCCAACACTTTGTAAATTATCACTGGATGATCCCGCATTCACCAAAGGATCCAACATGCCGATTCCGGTCTCTTGCCAATGTGGCTATCAGGTCGACGCACCTGACCAATACGCAGGTCAGCAAGTACCCTGCCCTCAATGCCAACAGCCGTTGTCCATACCCACACCTGCTCCTGTCCCGGCCGATGCCGGACTGAGTGGAGCACTGGAAGGACTGGGAATAGAGGCTGGTTCGGGAGGCATACCCTGCCCTAATTGCCTGGATGCGGAAATCCCCGTCGGTGGAATCATTTGTGTTGCTTGCGGTTACAACGCTGAGACCGGTATGGTCCTGGGGGACACGGGGCCCAAAAAATCGAAAGCTTTCGGGGCAGCCACCTACACTCACCGTTCCTACGGTAATGAGCAACTCAACACCGCCGCTCAGATGATGGAGAAAGAGTTGATCGAACTCAGAACGGAAGGGGGGCTTCCCTACTGGTTCTGGCTCTTTATCTTCTTCAACGTCATCTCCTTCGGACTTGGTTTGGCCATATTCTCACTCACATGGTTCTCACTCAGTAGCGAAACATTGCAGATCGCACATCTGCGAGGTAGTGGGATCGAACAACTGGCCAGGGAAGCAGAAGCGAATCCCACCAAAAAGGATGAACTCTACCTGCTGGTAAGCAAAGCAGAGATCTCCAATACTCCCTCCAAACCTAAAAAAGACCCCAATAGCAATTCCTATTCGATGACTCAAACCGCCAAGCCGGGAACGTATGTCTATCGACTAAATGAACAGAACGGATTCTTCCAGTTCCAACCATTGCGCGGCCAGGTCAACATGGGGCCCAGTGGTTGGGTTCCCTCCTCGAGCGTCGTCCACGTGAGCCGTGCACAGGTGGATCTGATCATTACAGGCCTTGATATGAACGCTCCTAAAGAACTCAAGCCAGTAACCGACAAGGTTACCTATGCCTGGTACAAGGGACTGGGGACGTACTGCACGATCGAGTTTTATATCGGTCTGATTTACTACGCCATTTGTCACGTCACCATCGCCGTCTGGGCCGTCAAAGACGAAACGACTCAAGCGATTCTGGCGTGCGCTCTACCCGGCTACAACATGGTTTGGGCCTTCATGCGGCGGAGATATGTCGGCGGCCTGGGATTCATGGCAATTCTGGCCTTTACCATGATCTTGGGCTCACTGATCGTAGACACCTTCGTTCCAGACTTACTGCCCACAGTGGCGGGTGACTCTAAAAAATAGCTGACACTACTGGCTAGTGCTGCGAGTAAAACCGGAAGGGAATCTGTAGCGGACGATTTACCATGCGTGGCAAGCTCGCGCTCAATCTCGCGCTAAACTCAGTTGTCAAAGATCCCGGCACCAAAGTTATGGGCTGCCGAATTCGCAGCTCGCTTGTCCGCCCCCTCTTCCCGCTGGGCCTGATCGAGGTGAGGACCACCCGATTCAACATTCTGAGCCGAACCTCCTTCATCGTGACGGCTTGAATAATCCGCCTCTTTGGAGCGAGCTACTTCAATCCGGTACTCTTCCAACACACTATCCTGAATCAACTCGCGACATTCTGAATTGATCGGATGAGCAATGTCAGCATAGAGTTTGGATCTTCCATCCTGACTTTCGTGGAACGCCTGTTGCTTCAGCTTATTCCCACACTGATTACAATAGGAAGCTCTTGTATGATTCTTACAATGGCATCTGGGACAGTGAGCAGTCATCTTCCGGCTGGGCATCGCCACAAAAGGACCGTTCGTCCCCTCGATGATTTTCAAATCACGTACGACAAAACTATGATCGAACGTAATGCTGCAAAATGCCTGCAAGCGGTCATCTGCATCCTCGACCAGCTTTACCCGAACTTCCGTTATCTCCATGGCTTGTTCTCCCCTAAGCCAAACAAAAACACTCCCCCCAAACCAGCGCAACATACGCCCCTCGCACGTTGCCATGCGTATGACACATTTGCAAAGTTCTGGTTTTAGGCTGCCCAACCGAACGGCTGGTCCAGAGTATAGGTATCTAAAACTGCTCCCACCCTCATTTGACGAAGGCGGGAAGCAAGGTTTTTGGCTTGGGTTCGATGACGGCAAATCACAAAAAATGTGCTGCCACTACCGGTCATTTGAAATCCCGGAACATCCAATCCAGTTAATGACTGGATCAGGTCTCTCAACAATGGGCATTCGGCTAATGCCGGCTCTGTCAGCCGATTGTGAAGCGAGGCTCCCAACTCCGACAGATCACCACTGGTGAAAGCGTTCAGCATTTCGTCAATCGATTTCCTGTTGTCAAATCCAAAGTCTGCCACGCGGCTGAATACCGAAGGAGTCGAAAGGCCCTGGTTTGGCTTGATTAAAACCAGCGAGAATGACTGCCCGCCTGAAAGAGGAGTGACCCTCTCGCCACGCCCCCGACATCGTGCCGGACTGCAATACAGGAAAAAGGGAACATCACTGCCGGCCTCCGCAGCGATTTCCAATAGTTGCTCAAACGACAGCAACTCCCCGGTCAATTGATTGGCCGCAGCGAGCGCTGCCGCAGCATCACTCGAAGCTCCCCCCAGGCCAGCCGCAGCAGGAATCCTTTTGACCAGTTCAATGCTTATTCCCGGCTGGTGCCCAAACTGCTGGTGCACTGCCGACTGGAAGAAGGTTAAAACTCGGTAGACCAGATTGTCTTCCACCGCAGGAAGTTCGGGGCGGGCTTCCATACCAAGAGCCCACCGGGCTGTCATTTGGATTTCACCGGGAGCAGCAGGAGCAACCGTTAATGTATCGAAAAGAGCAACGGGAACCATCAGCATGTCGAGTTCGTGAAACCCGTCACTCCGCTTTCCGGTTACCTCGAGAAAGAGGTTAATCTTGGCCGGAGCCAAAACCTCTAAAACTGGGCCATCCTGCCTAATAAACATGATGCGTCAACTCTATGAAAATAAACTACACCTTGAGCCTCTATCCGTTGGCCAAGTGAAGGCAATTGACTGCGACTATTTTTTTACGACGAGATTTGCTGAAGGAGATGAGCTTTGCAACACCGATGCGGTTACCAATTGCGGCACCGTGTTACCATTCCCATATCGGTCAGCGGCCAGAGTCCTCCTTGAGAACTCAAAGCAAAATACAAGACCCGCGTTGCAACGGTCTTTCTGCCGATCAACCGCAATAATTGACCTATTAAAAATTGTATCGCTCTGTACTATTGCGTCAAAAAAAATATCCCTTACCTGTCACTTCATGCCGATGAATCCTAATGACAAGCCCATCAAACCCCTTAAAAACGGGGATATTAACGTAACTAATGTTAACGGGATTTTTTTCCCTTAAATCTCTCAAAAATGAGCCTCAACGTGCCAAAACTCGAGCACCCGGTCAAAATCCGAACCCCTCTGGATTACCTCGTCAATGCCTTCAAAGGCATATTCATGGGGATTGCCGACGTCGTCCCCGGAGTTTCCGGTGGAACGATTGCTCTGGTAATGGGAATTTACGATCAATTGATTACGTCCATTACACGAGTTGATACCCAGCTGCTGTCCATGCTCGGTAAGCGGCAATTCATCCGTGCCGCCAGGCACTTAAATCTGCCATTCCTGGTCTCACTGATTCCAGGAATCCTCACCGGAATACTCTGTATGTCAACTATTGCCTCTTCCCTTCTGGATGGGGAAGTAAGCAGGCAATTCACGTTCGCGGTATTCTTTGGAATGATTGCTATCTCAGCGTATCTGGTTCTGGAGACTGTGAAAGCTCAATCACTTACAGAAACAGGAATGCTCCTCGTGTTCATGCTGTTGGGACTTGTCGGAGCACTCGGCATCAACCAGCTGCAGGCTACCAGTCCCTTTGCAGCAGGAGGCATTTCTCCTACGCGATTCTACGTCTTTATTTCTGCTGCTATCGCAATCTGCGCCATGATCCTACCCGGAATCAGTGGCTCGATGATCCTCATGATACTGGGAATCTATCACCACATCGTGGCGTTGCCCAGGAGCATTTTCCAGGAAGCAGATCGTGCCACCGCATTCATCGAACTGGGCATTTTTGCCTGCGGAGCACTGCTGGGGCTCATGCTCTTCAGCCGCATACTCAAGTGGCTCCTGACCCACTTTCGCCAACAACTTCTGGCAACCTTGACCGGCATCATGCTGGGAGCACTTCCCGTCTTGTTTCAAGCCGCCTTTGAATTAAAACCTCTGGCCGCTACGACCGCTGGAGAACAACGTGCGCTCGTGGCCACCGTCCTGGCTGCAGCCGTGGTGATGCTGGCAATCACACGACTGGCCACCAAGCTCACCAGAAACAACCGTAACCAGAATCAGTCTGAGAAGAATCTGAATCGATAAAAAAAGTCCGCTCCCCGAATGGAAGCGGACTTTTCTATCTATTTGTCTCTGATTCCCACCAGGTGTAATGAACTGCCGGCAGGGAATTTCAAGCCAGACTAGCTGAGGCGAGCTTTCTGGGCACGTCGTTCAGCACGCAGTCGAGCTCGTCGCTTAATATCACTTGGTTTTTCGTAGAACTTACGGCGTCGCATCTCTTTTTTAAGACCACTTCGCATTACCAACTTACCAAAACGACGTACAGCTTCCTGAATCGTCTCTTTGTCACGAACGATTACTTTGACCACGGTTTTCGTGCCTACCTTTCAGCATTCTCAATTTGTATGGGATTCAGCATGCAGGTATCGCTCCTGCGTAAACTCGAATTCTACACCGAGCATCGACATCTTTACCACCCCCAATTCAACTCATTTGTACGAGTTATTTTTCAGCCGCCAAACTCGCACACACCAGATACTTGTCACTGCGAGCGAAAACATGTTTATTTGCATAAGCCGGGTGACTCCAACAAACCCCATTTCGCTGGCGGAGCTGATCTTCGGTGGGATCTATCAGTTTGGCTCGACTAATCTCCGTCAGCCCCTGCGGCGAAAGCCGAGTAATAATCAACTCGCCCCGCTCATTAAACATCCAGACATTTTTCCCATTCTTCACAAAATGAATCGTACTCCAACGAGCCCGCGGGGTGGCTGTCTGATCTTCCCAGACCCGAGTTCCGTCTTTGAGATCCAGACAACGCAGTTCTCCGTAACTGTCCACACCATAAACATGGCCACCTAAAACAATCGGCGTGCTGATGATGGAGTGAATTCCATCGGTATTCCGCTCATCTTCCCCTGTTCGCTGCCAACGTTTCTTGATGGCCAGACGATCTTCAGCCAGATCGATCAGCATACAGCCATCGTAGAAACTGGTCAGAAATAATTGATTTCCAGATTTCACTGGTGTTGCAACTCCGATCGGCATCCTGCTGGGTGGCCAGAGATGCTGCCAATAGACCTCGCCAGTATTCGGAGCAAGACCTGCTACCGAATCCCCTGTCCACACAACCACGACCTGCTTGCCGGCCTGCTCAATCAGCAAGGGAGATGCATAACAAGCACGATCCTTCAGTGCCGTCCAGCGTTCTTTGCCCGTTGCAACATCAAAACCTGCAACCGTCGCAGCCTTTCCGCCGAGCTGGACAATTACCAGATTATCAACAACCAGCGGAGAACCGGCGATTCCCCATATCGGCATCTGAATGTCATACTCCTCGTTCAGATCATGCTGCCACAGCAATTTGCCAGTCCCAGCTTCAAAGCAGTGAAAGTGTCCCATTGCTCCCAACGCATACGCCTTACCGTCGACAACTGTGACGGCGGCACGAGGCCCCGCGGTATAACCGATTTCATACTTGCACTCGTAGGCATACTGCCAAACAGTTTCACCCGTCTGTTCATTAAAACAGTGGACCCGTTCTGTCTGCGTCGGCTCGGTAATACGGTCTGTTACAAAGACGAGCCCGTCGGCAACCGTTGGAGCGCTGTACCCTGCACCAATCGGCACACGCCACTTGAGAGGGATCTCATCGGACTCAAACCTGGTAATAATCCCTTTCTCGTGCCAAACACCGTCACGCGTTGGCCCTCGCCACTGCGGCCAGTCGTCAGCCTTTACTTCAAACGGCCCAGGAAGGGCAAACAGGGCAATCAATATCAGAACGGGAAAGTAGCGTAAGGAGTACATGAGCATGGACCTGGAGAGGACAAACGTAAAATTGGACAGCGTCCCTGCATTATAACTCATTCTCCCGACCCGTTTGCCCGAGGACTTTCTCTACCCCAGTTTTTCAACTCCGCTGGCAATAATTAGGTCGGTTCATATTGGAGCGAAACGTCAATTTCGCTAGATTATCCTTCAATCAACACCCGTGACATTTAACCATCCCCACCTCTGAAACGGAAAGGATTCCGAAACGGATGACTGTCAAGCAAATCACTCTGGGCGAGATCGCTGATTTACTCTCTGTAGAATTCGAGGGAGATCGAACATTCGTCATTAAGGATGCGGGAACCATTCGGGAAAGCCAGCCCGATTGGATTACCTTCGCCGGTGACAAGAAGCACTTTCAGGAATTTGAAAATTCTGATGTGCAAGTCGCCATTGTCAGCCGTGACATGCCAGTCACGGATAAAACAACACTCCGCGTCGACAATGTGCTCGAAGCATTTGCCACGACCGTTCGACTTTTTCGAAACATGATGAAGCCGCCGGCCAAAGGCGTTCATGCAACCGCCACCGTCAGCCCGTCTGCTCAACTTGGCCAGGATATCACTATTGGTGCTGGAGTTGTCATTGGAAATGACGTTTCCATTGGTGATGGAACCTGCATCCTGGAAAACTCCGTCATCATGGATGGTTCTACCATCGGAGAGCAGGTCATCATCTTTCCCAATGTCGTCTTATACGATAATACGCAAGTTGGTAATCGTTGTATTCTGCACGCTGGCTGCACACTGGGAGCCTATGGTTTTGGTTATGATTCCTCCTCGGCGAAACACCTGCTTTCCGAGCAGCTGGGGTTTGTTTTATTGGAGGACGAAGTAGAAATCGGTGCCAATACCTGTATCGACCGCGGCACCTTTGGGAGCACTCGTATTGGCCAGGGAACCAAAATTGATAATCTGGTGCAAATCGGACACAACTGTCAAATCGGAAAACACAATCTGCTCTGTTCCCAAATAGGTATCGCCGGCAGCACCAGTACAGGTGATTACGTCATCATGGGCGGACAGGTTGGTGTTGCGGATCATGTCAATATTGGCTCACAAACGGTGATCGGAGCCAAGAGTGGAGTCATAGGTGATCTGAAGGGAGCCAAGACCTATTTTGGTACACCAGCCAATGATGCCAAAAAGGCGATGCGAGAGGCTGCGGCAATTCGCAAGTTACCCGACGTGATCAAACGCCTTCGCAAACTGGAACAGCAGCTGAAAGACCAACCTGAAACCAGCTCCACTTCCAATACCACGCAACAGGATGCCGCTTGATCGTGGAGAAAATCCCTGAACTAACAGCAGAAAAACGTCTGGAGACAGAGGCCGTGGGGCTACTAGCTGGCTGGGGAGAATACCCGGTTGTGGTCGCTCGCAGCCTGAAAAAACAGGGCTATCGGGTAATCGGAGTCGGTATCAAAGGGCATGCTGATCCACGCCTTGAAGACGAGTGCGACGAATTCACCATGGGGCCTATTGGGAAGGTCGGCATGGGCATCCGATTTTTCAAACAACACAATGCACACCACATCACCTTCGCCGGGAAAATACACAAAGTCAAAATCTTTCAGAAATTTGCCTGGCTGGACTACATTCCTGACTGCACTTCACTACGAATGTTCTATGACTTTATGGTCGCCAAAAAGAAGGATCGTAAAGACGACACCTTCCTGCTGGCGTTCGTTAATCTGTTCGAACGACATGGAATTTCTGTCCTACCAGCTACTCATTTCGCACCGGAGCTACTCGTGAAACAAGGCAACCTTACCGGATCCAAACTAAGCAAGGCGCAGCAACTTGACATTCAGTTCGGATGGAAACTCGCCAAACAGATGGGAGGCCTCGATGTCGGTCAGACCGTCGTTGTTAAAAATCAGGCAGTACTGGCCGTCGAAGCTGTTGAAGGAACTGATTTATGTATTCAGCGCGGCGGTGAGCTTTGTAAACAGGGAGGCTTCACCGTAGTCAAAGTCGCAAAACCTCAACAAGACAGCCGCTTTGACGTTCCGACCATTGGCGTTGGTACACTTGAGTCCATCAAGCAGGCAGGCGGACGTTGTCTGGCAGTCGAGGCTGGTCATACGATCATCATCAACGAACCCGACGTCTTACAGTTTGCTCGCAAGAACAAAATCATCGTCGTCGCGCTCCACGAAGGTCAACTACCAGCTGAAAACGATCAACGTGATGCGGCCTGAGCCCTGCTTGCCAACACCGCGAACTTCGCCTGGCTTCACTCCCAGCTCAATCCAGCTCAATCCAGCTCAATCCAGCCAAGCTGGTAATTCGCTTAACACGAGCCCCATCATGTGCTTCACCGGCAGAGTACTCGTCCAGGCGGTCGAGCCAAATCCCCTGCCAGCCAGCCTGCAATGCCGGCTGTATATCGTTGTCCAGGCGGTCGCCGATTAACACAATCTGGTCCGCAGCAACTCCCAAACGACTGGTGATACCATCACAAAATCCTCGGGCCGGCTTATTCCATCCCAATTGCGCTGAATGGAACACATGTTGTACGCGACTCAGAGTGGCATTGGCCTGTACAATCCCCTCCAACCGACTGTCAAAGTTGGAGGCAATGCCAAGCTCATAGCCAGCTTCCAATAACCTCTCAAAGCACGAGTCTACATCGTCATAGACTCCCCAGGAATCAGGCGCTGCAAAATGATCCCACAGTTGCTGAAACAATTCGCCCCCAGCATCTTCAAAATCAGGGAAGGTTCCTTCAACCACCTGTTTCCATGCCAGCACCGTCGATTCTTCTGTAACCGGCGTTTGTGCTGTTTCAGCACTGAATACGGTTGAAAACACCCGCTTAAAACGGCTCAGAACATGCGCTTCATCCAGACCTTTGATGAATCGACGACCAATATCCACATAGGCCTGCGCGATGCCAGGCTGTGGATACATCACCGTTCCCACCGCATCAAACAAAATGATCCTGATGTGGGGATCAATCCCTGAACTCACTCCAGACATTCCCTGACTGGAATCGGATTTTTTCAGCATGGAGAGCTCCCGCGAGCAGCGTTAAATAGCTGGCAGCATGACCAGCAGATTCCGATCGGACTTATCAGAACCACAGCCTGAGAATATCGTTCGAGACGATAAACAGCATGAATCCTAACAGCATAAATAGACACATCACCGATAAGGCTCCCTGAACCCGTTCACTCACCGGTTTACGTGTGATTAACTCAATCGTTAAAAACACAAAGTGTCCTCCGTCCAACACCGGGATGGGCAGGAAATTCAATATGGCAAGGTTAGCACTCAGCATGGTTAAAAACAGAAGTAACCGAGTGACATCCTGGGCTGCCTCGTCGGTCGCAACTTTCATAATCATCACCGGACCACCCAGGTCTCTGACCGACGCCGTACCATTAGCAATCCAGCCTAACGTCTGGCCGACGCGCGTCAGATCCTGCTTTGTCCGCATCCAACCCAGCGACAACGCTTCTCCCAGTCCACTAGCCAGATGCACACGTTTCAATGGATTAAATATGACTCCTCGGGAAGGACGGAACCGATTCTCCATCTCTGACCATACCGGAGTCGTTTCAATCTCATCCTCAAACCCTTCCCTGCGGAAAACTAATCTCGTTTCAACATCGGGATTGGAAACCTGCGAATCACCATGGACAAAGAACCAGGTCAAGTACGGAGACATCTTTCGCACTCTCAACATACGGCTGTCAACATCGGCAGTACTGTCCGCTCGCTTCACATACTGCATTCCGACTAATTCGTCCCCGACCTTCACCGCAGAATCATTTGAATCCACAACGACGTTCGTGCTGGCATAAGCCAAGCCCAATGATGGAAGACACCCTAATGCCGTGAAAGTCTGGGCTTCGTGGGCAATTCGACTCTCGTAGGCTGGAACCACAATTTCAACCAGCTCTGACTTACCCTGAGCGTCACGTCGTACACCAAAAGTCACGTCCTGGCCGTCAAATGCTTCCAGATATTGTGATAATTGAACCGGCCCCACTACCGAAATATCTGTGCCATTGACCTGTTCAATAACATCACCCAACTTAAACCCAAGTCGTTTGCCGAGGCTGACTTCCTGAAATGCCGTGATGGGCCCCATACCCATTACAAAATCGGGGGACTTCATCTTCACAGGAGAAACCGTCAACGATACCTCGTTTCCATCCCGCAGCACCTTGACATCGACTGGCTGATCCGGATGCCGGGCAAAAGCCTCACGAACAATCCAACCCAGGCGCTGTCTGGATTCTTCCGGACCATGCGCGTCGACAGCAACGGCCAATCCGTTCACTTCGATCACCTCATCACCAGGCAATAACGAACCGGCGCCCGCTGTCACCTGATCCGCCGGTGAAGTCGTAACGACCGCTACCGTGCTGTTACTGGCACTTGTAATTCCGACTGCGCGATGGTTGGATTCCAGGCTTGCCTGTACCGGCACAACTGCGCTGACACGCCGCTGCCCGGTCCGGTCGACGACTCGAAACGGAACAGCCTCCTTACCATCCATGCCTGCTCCGATGACCGCATAACGTAAATCCCAGGTATATCGATAGAAGAAACTTTCCTCATCCTCTTCATTGAAACCGACCAGTTCATAGCCGGGTTCCCATCCTGCCCTCCAGGCGGACGAACCGTAAGCCACGCCACCCACCGAAGCTGGTTGGATAGGTACGCCTATCTTGTATGCCGCAGCGGCCATCAGAATACCGAAGATCAGGTTCATGATCACGCCGGCGGAAATAATCGCCATTCGCTGAGGCACATTTTTGGCCGGATAGCTTCGAGGATTCAAAACTTCTTCGCCAGCTTCGTTGACGGTCCGAATTCGGGCCGCTTCCTCCTCAGCCTGGTTAGGGTTGTCATCCTGCCCCAGCATCTTGACATAGCCACCCAAAGGAATGGTGCCAATACCATATTCAGTCTCACCCCACTGGAACTTGAATAATGCTCCGGGAAGCTTGATCGGGCCGATCTTGATGGGCACGTCAAAGCCAACGTAGAACTTGTCGCACTGTACGCCGCACGCTTTGGCAACCAGAAAATGCCCCAGTTCATGCACAAAAATGACAAATCCCAGACCAGCCAGGACCTTGCCAAAATTCCAGGCACTTTCCAAAAACCCGTCAAGTGACACGGCAATTAAGGTTTCCAACGTAATATCTCCTCTCGAGCCCACCGATCCAGTTCAATTAACTGCTCCAAATCGGGGTTCGGGTCGTATTCATGATGATTAAGCACGTCGCGGCAGGCCGAGACGATCTGAGTGAATTCTAACCGCCCCCCCAGAAATCCGGCAACCGCTGATTCGTTGGCGGCATTTAATACTGCCCCACAAGTTCCACCTCGCTCAGCCACTTCCCGTCCCAGCAGCAATGCCGGAAATCGCTCGTAATCCGGAGGTATGAACTCGCATTGTAAATTCTGAGTTAAATCCAGTTTTTCGGCAGGGCCTGGCCAGCGTTGAGGATAAGACAAGGCATACTGGATCGGCAATTTCATATCAGGTGGACTCATTTGAGCAAGCACACTACCGTCACAGAATTCAACCATGGAATGAACGATTGACTGCGGATGGACAACGACATCGATCTTGTCGACAGTCAAGCCGAATAGCCAACGAGCTTCAATGATCTCGAGTGCCTTGTTCATCATGGTGGCAGAATCCACCGTGATCTTTGGCCCCATGTTCCAGGTCGGATGAGCCAATGCTTCATCCACGGTGACGTGTTCAAGCTGCTCAAGCGAATGATTGAGAAATGGCCCTCCACTGGCAGTCAAAATAACTCGCTGCACCTCTGCATTACGGCCACCTCGCAACGCCTGAAATATGGCACTGTGCTCACTGTCCACCGGGAGAATGGAAACACCTCGATCACTGGCGAGCTGCATGACCAACGGCCCGGCTGTCACCAAGGTCTCCTTATTGGCCAGTGCAATCGTCTTGCCAGCATCAATGGCCGCCCAGGTTCCCCGTAACCCGGCACTTCCCACAATGGCCGAGACAACAATATCGACGTCATCCCGGGTTACCAATGCAATAATGCCGTCCTGGCCACCAAGTACGCTGATGTCCGGTGAATTTGATAGAACAAAGTCGGCGACCTGGCTTTCGTCCGAAACCACCACAACCGATGGCCTGAACTGCTCCGCCTGACGACGCAATAACTCAAGATTGGAATGCCCGGTAATCCCGACAACCTCCAGTCGTTCCGGGCATGACCGGACAACATCCAGCGTACTGCAACCGATACTGCCGGTAGAGCCCAGGATTGCGATTTTTTTAGAACCTGAAATCAATACTCTGTCAGGGGTTAGAAGGACGGGGAAACAACTATTCTAGAAGGGGCTGAATATCGGAGCAATACACCAAACCGACTCCCATGGCCCTCCCGTGGCCCTCCCATGGTCCAGACACGCTCAGCATCCATGCTCTACGTTCAGGCAGTCAGACAGGTTCACTCGGCAGTCCCCCGCTTCACACTCAACCGATTCACTCGGTACAAAACTCGGACAGGTAAGGCAGTGAACTTTGTGCGCCCCGGCGAGTGACACTGAGGCTGGCTCCCTTCACTGCCAAACGGACCGCTTCGGCAAAATCAACGCCTGCTGCCAGCTGAGTGGCCAGCACTCCGTTAAAACAGTCTCCGGCAGCTGTCGTATCACATGCCTTGACCATTTCCGCGGGCACGTCGTAGTCCCGCTCTTTTTCAACAACAACCACACCAGATGCTCCCATTGTTACCACCACTCTGTCAATGGAATACCTGCCAGAAATGGCACGGGCCGCCTGCAGGGCCGATGATCTGTCGTGCACTTCGATCGCAGAAAGCTGAGTCGCCTCGTGTTCATTCGGAGTTAGTATATCGACCAAATTTAAAAGTTGATGATCTGCCAACCCCGCTACCACCGGCGCTGGATTGAGAATAATCGTCGCCCCCTTTTCTTTGCCACGGCAGAGCGCCGCATGAACGGTATCTAATGGGACTTCCAGAGAAGCAAGCATCACCGACGACCGCGCGAACAGATCTTCAGGTAGCGCTTCGACGTCGGCAACGGACAACGCGGCATTGGCTCCCGGAGCAACACAGATCATGTTTTCCGCATGCCGATCAACCAGAATCGCCGCTACACCCGTTGCCAATCCGGTCTTTCTGCGAACCAGGGACACGTCCAGCCGCAGCTCTGACTCCAAATCCCGTTGTACTCGAGAACCTAAATCGTCGTCCCCGACAGCAGCCAGCAGTGAAACGTCGGCAGTCCCTCCGCGAGCAGCCGCCACCGCCTGATTTGCTCCTTTACCACCATTGACCCTCAAAAAGGTCCCCCCCAATACTGTTTCGCCCGGCGCAGGCAAACTATCGGTTTCCAACACTAAATCCAGATTGATCGACCCGATCACCAGCAATCGACTCATTTCACGTCCCCAACATTGAAAGCAATACTCTCCTACAGATTACCACAGCCGCCTCCTCTGTCTGGATTCGTTTTTTTATCGCTACAATTTGAATTCACCGCCACCACGGTGTACCCTTATCTACATTGAATCAACTTTTACGCAAATCATCTAATTCAAGTACTCGAAGGAGTTTTGAGAATGACGAAACGTCAACAACGACGTGAATTTATGAAATTAACAGCTGCAGCAAGTACAGGGTTCTTTGCTGCCAGTGGTGTTGAGCTCAAAGCAAGCACGTCTGCCAATGAAGTAATTCGCTGGGCCTGTGTCGGTGTCGGTGGTAAAGGTACCAGCGACTCCAATGATGCAGCTCGGCACGGGGAAGTCGTCGCCATTTGTGACATCGACGATGGCAACCTCAATAAGGCTGCAGGCAAATGGCCGAAAGCCAAAAAGTTTCACGACTATCGCAAGATGTTCGAAGAAGCGGCTGACAGTTTTGACGCTGTCACGGTAAGTACACCTGACCATAATCATGCTCCAGCTGCTGCTTTGGCACTCAAAGCCAAAAAGCACACGTTCACGCAAAAACCTCTGACACATACCATTCAGGAAGCTCGTCACCTTGGTGAACTAGCCAAAGAAGCTGGGGTGCAGACTCAAATGGGTAACCAGGGAACGGCCTCCAGCAACCTGCGTCGCAGTGCTGCACTACTGCGTAGCGGAATCGTGGGAACCGTGAAGGAAGTTCATGTGTGGACCAACCGACCTGTATGGCCTCAGGGTGGCGGACGACCAACCGATACTCCTCCTGTCCCGGAACATATCCATTGGCCCGAGTTTCTGGGGCCTGCCAAGCATCGCCCATACCACCCCTCCTACACACCATTCAAATGGCGCGGTTGGTGGGACTTTGGTACCGGGGCGTTAGGTGATATGGCATGTCACACGTTAAATATGCCATTCATGGGACTCGACCTGTTTGACCCAACCAGCGTTGTCGCGGAAACCAGTGGTCACAATCAGGAGACCTATCCGGCCAAGTGCAAAATCACCTTCGAATTCCCTGAATACAAAGGGCGACCTGCACTCACCATGTACTGGTATGACGGAGGGGAAAAGCCGGACCGGTCTCTATTCCCGAAACGTAGTCAGTTCCAGGACAAGAATGGTAAAGAGATCGTTGCGGATACAAAAGCTTACGCTCGTCTGCTAAACACCGGTTCGCTCGTCGTCGGTGATAAAGGCTCGTTCTTCTCGCCCGGCGATTACGGTCAGGATCCTCGTCACACTGGCCTGCTCCAGGGTGACAAGTACACGTTGATCGGCGATATCTCGCAGGAAGTCGAGTTTCCGGAGTCACCAGGCCACTTCACTGAATTGGCAAATGCCATCAAAGGTGGTCCCGCTCCGATTTCAAACTTCCCAAATTACGCTGGTCCTCTTTCTGAAACGATCCTGCTTGGCAATCTGGCCGTTTACGCCGATGGCAAGAAGATCGAATGGGATGCGAAAAACATGGTGCCCACAAATGCTCCTGAAGTCGCACACATTGTTCGCAAAGAGTACCACAACGGATACGGCATCTAGTCCTATCCGTTCTCTTGTGAATTGATGTCCCAACACAACATGGCCGTGAATACCACTTGGTATTCACGGCCTCTGTTTTATGCCATAATTATTGCTGCAGTCGCTTGTCCATAGCCGCGACCACAACGATTATCCCTTCCTTCCGTCGACAGGTGAACCATGGCAAAAGTACTCATGCCGCTAGGAGATGCCACCGAGGCACTTGATACCTTCTATCCGTTTTTCCGACTCAAAGAAGCTGGTTACGACGTCGTGGTGGCCGGTCCCGAAGCACGCCTCTATCACACCGTATTGCATGAAATCCCTCCTGATTCCAGTATTCCCTGGGATATCACGCAGGAACGTCCTGGCTACTTCATCAAAGCGGATATCGCCTTCAAGGATATCGATCCAGATGAGTATGCGGGTCTCTTTATTTCAGGTGGACGAGCGCCTGAATATATCCGGTACGATGAGGATCTTAACCGCGTTGTTAAAGCCATCCACGATGCTGGAAAGCCGGTTGCCAGCGTTTGCCACGGAATCGAAATCCTGACGTCCGCCGGAATCATTGATGGACGAAATGTCACCACCGTCGCCAAATGCGCGATGGATGCTCAACAGGGTGGCGGAATCTATGTGGACCAGGAAACGGTAGTTGACGGAAATATCGTGTCAGCCAGAACCTGGCACGATAACGCTCCACTGATGAAGACTTTTCTTGAAATGCTCGACGCAGCTGAAAACAACGGCTAGACGGTCAGAAAATCAGAAAGGACTCCTTTAACATGACAATGCGATTTGTAATGATCGGCGGATTTCTCGGTGCTGGAAAAACCACGACCATCGGCCGACTTGCTGCACTTTATCGGGCACAGGGACTCAAGGTAGGAATCGTTACCAACGATCAGGCTTCCGATCTTGTCGATACCCATACACTACGTAACCAGGGGTTTGATGTGGGTGAAGTAGCCGGAGCCTGTTTCTGCTGCAACTTCAATGAGCTGACGGCAACAGCCGAGCAACTGCAACAGGATCATGTACCAGATATTATCCTCGCTGAACCTGTCGGTAGCTGTACCGATCTGGTGGCTACCGTGGTCCAGCCACTGAAACACCTTCATCAGCAACAATTCGAAGTCGCCCCGTACGGTGTTATTCTTAAACCAAGTCACGGTCGCCGGATACTTAAAAACGAAGCAAATACGGGGTTCTCTCCAAAAGCCGCTTACATCTTCGAAAAACAGCTTGAAGAGGCAGACTTTCTCATCCTCAACCGCATTGATGAACTCACCGTCACAGAGATCAGCGAATTGGAATCCCTGCTCAAGCAAAAGTACCCTGATACTCCCATCATCAAGATGTCAGCCAAAACCGGGGAAGGCATGCAGCAGTTGCTGGAGGCCATCGAACAGCAAGGCGAATTCGGCAATCGTATTCTTGAATTGGATTATGACATCTACGCCGAAGGAGAAGCAGAACTCGGCTGGCTAAACGCCAGCCTCCGAGTTACCGCCGATGCTCCCTTCGATCTGGACGCGCTACTGCTGGACATCATTGAGTGTCTGCGGACCCGACTCGAAGAAGTCAAGGGTGAGACGGCACACTTGAAAACAATCGGTGTCGGTGACGCTGCCCATGCAGTGGCCAATCTGATCAGTAGTGACACGCCTGCCCAGGTTTCACTTGCCAGTCACCGCCAACTCACGCAGGCAGATGTCATTGTGAATGCCCGCGTTGCGATTGCTCCGGAAGTGTTGACCGAGCTGGTGCATGAGAGTGTCCGACAGGCTGTTCAACGAGTTGGTGGTAGCGTGGAATTCGGAGAAACTCAGAGTTTCCGTCCCGGACGCCCTGTGCCGACCCATCGGTACCAAACCAGTTAATGGTAAGACCAACTGCTCGGTGGCCGTTTTGGTTTTTTAGCTTCCTTCCCATCTTGATTTTTTTATTAAATCAGCCGATAACAACACAACGAGTGGCAGGTCCTGCCTGCTGAACTCTCAGGATGGGTGGCCGAGTGGTCGAAGGCGGTAGTCTTGAAAACTACTGTACGTTGACGCGTACCCTGGGTTCGAATCCCAGCCCATCCGCTTCCAGAAGGAACGGCGGGCCGCGAAAGCGGCCCGCTTGTGCTTCTGCGAAACGGCAAAGGCCAAATCGCAAATTGCCGTTGTAAGCAGCCTGCCAACGAAAAAGCCCCATCTCCAAGTATGGAAGATGAGGCTATGTTGTTCGACAATTGAATGATCCGCTACTTCTTGCCCTTCCCTTTCGTTGAGCCGGGAACAATCCGCACTGAATCAAAACCTTTGATCGGGATGCCGTCAAACATCTCTCCAATCAGAGTCACCTCTTCCGTCCCTTCATCCAGTGCCCCAGACTCAACCAGGTCCGATACGCTAAAGAACAGTAGCAAATCATCCAGACCGTCTCCGTTTACATCCTCCTCGGTTACAAATTTCACCGGGAAGACCATCGGTGGATCTTCCCCCAAGGCCGAAGCGATCTCCAAAATCATGGAATCTACGAGGTAGACGGTGGACTCGTCTACCTCCAAAGCGTTGTAGTCCTCGGTCGACAGAATAGCCACTGGCAACACACCCTGACTCTTGAGATTGATCGAGTTGGGAGCATCATCCGGCTTGATATCAAGGGAAACTGAAACCTCGCTGACGACTGTGAAATGCGGCCCATAGGTCCAGGTAATGGGCTTGCCGTCTTCAACGTATTGAATATAGAACTGGTACGTACGAGAGGACTTCCCAGGCCACCGGTGCCTTACAGGAAGTGTGAAATCGACCGTACCGTTATTAGGAATTCCACCTGCACCATCAACGACCGTCCAGGCTTCCACGTCAATCAGCGCTATGTTCACCAACCATGATGGATCTCCACCGGTCCACGAAACGGTTACCTACTGCCCGAGAACAAAAACGGAGCCCGCAGGTGGCGACGTGATCACAAACCGCTCTGCTTTCAATTGCCCACTAGTACTCAGCAACATGAGGAAAAATACGAATCCACCAGTCCAGGCAGTAAAGAATCTCATGACGTACCTCCAAGCAAGAAAAAAATAGCCACCAGGAATCAATCCACATCATTCGAGCATCGCCAGGTTACAACTGATGCATAAGAAATCCGTGAGGACAGGGCTTAAACCTACCTTTTCGTCTCAGATTATTCAAGTTTTGCGAAGTTATTATCGCCGAGAAATAGAATGCCCAGAGTACTCTCGCCTGGACCGGTCTGCTCACATCCAAATTCGTCTTGGCAAGGCTCGTTTCCGCTGCCGGGGCCTTACGCGATCCTGTTTCCAGGGAAAACTCCTCGCAGAAGTTCTCTCCTGTCAGACAACTTCGCAGTCATCCAATACACTCTACTACCTGCAAACTTTTTTCCTCGCACTGGCCAACCAGCCCGACCTGTACTCCCCGACTTTTGTCAATTCTTGGCAAAATAGGGGCTCTGGTAAACCTGTTCCCGCTTCCGTCTATTTCCTGTACTTCTCTGCCAAATTAAACCGAAACCGATAGTGCGTCTCTTTCTGGACCTGTACGACATTTCTCCAGTTCCTCAACCTGATTGACCATGCAGTTATCCGAGTTAATTCGAGCCCGTGCCATCGACTTTTTTCTCGCAAACGGCGCCGATCCCACCACTGAACTTCAGGAAGCCATTCTGCTCAAAAACGGGCACTACAACGGAAGATGCTTCTCCTGTCAGCAACTGCAAGCCATCTGGATTCCCGAGTCCGGTGAACTGGCACTTGTCATCGAACACATCGAACAGGACAGAATCTCCCTTAGTGACGAACAAACCACTGCTAATGCGGCTTAATGGGAACAATTCCCAGCATAATGGGGGCGGTGCTGTTAAAATACCTGAATCTGATGCTACGTTGCAGTAGCTTTTCCAGGCCTGCTTTCTTCAACACACCTCCATGCAATACTCGTTTCGACTCGCAGAACTACTGGGCCACATTCCTGATCCACGCAAACGCCCAGGAACCGTCAAATCGATTGTCGAGTACACAGGTTTGGACAGGCACCAGGTTTCAGCGCTGCTGAAAAATGAAGTCAAGTACATACCACTGAAGGCACTCTCCAGACTCTGTGACTATCTGGTCGAACACGGTTACGCTACGGCTGATCAATTGCCTGGAGCACTATTCGCTGTCGAGTCGGAAAACTTTTGGGAACTGTTGGCCCGACGTCAACGCATTGAAATCTGCTGTGGAATTCGACGGTTTGAGGACGACGGTGATGGGCCTCACGGCGCCTGGCTCGTCGCATCCGATTCGCTGCTCATCGGAGAATTACTTAACGGGATTTCCTCGCTGGGTGGGACTTCCAAAATGAACGACTCCCAACCCATCCCCCATCCCGAATTGCTGCAGCAGTCGTTGGTCTGGAGTCCCAGTGAAAAAGATCAATCCGAAGTCTTTCGGCGAAGTGCCGAAGTCTACGATGCTTTCAATCAATTCAGTTCGGATCGAGGGCTGATCGGATTAGGATCTGTCAAAAGCAACCCGGTCGTCGAGCACATCATGGCAACCACGTTTGATTGTGAAGCGTTTAAAGACCAGTCAACCGCTGCCACCGGGACAGAACGAAGCTGTCCACTGATGCTCCGTTACCGCGATGACGACTTGCAACCGGAATCCTGCATGGCAGGTACTCGATTATCCCAAAGCGAATTCCCGACGGCCCCCGGGATCATGTACGAAACGGAAGACGGAACCTGGGAAGCATGTCGCTGGAATGAAAAAACAGAAGATGCGGCGATGGTTTTCTACATCCACCGCGAAGCACTGGGAAGACTGGAAATGGTGGTCGGAGGATTCTCCGGACGAGCGACTCGCATGCTGGCTCGAACACTGGCAAGCCGAGCAGAAGACTTCTGGCCTCCGGTCTATTCGGGACACGGAGTTCAGGTCGGGGCATTCGTAGTCCAGTTTTCTTTCACTGCCCCTCGTCAGAAGCAGCATGACATTCTGCTCACCGAGCCGCCCAGCAATGTGAAGATCACTCCACTGCACCACGACGTCCTCGCCAGACGACTTGAAACGTAAGCCTTTACTTGCCCCGACTGAGTTCAGCCCGCTGAATACACTCTTTCATTCGCAAAGTCAGCAATTCAATCAAGGCTTCATCAGACATCTCAGTCACTTGGTCAGCGGTTATTGGTGGGCCATAGACGCAACGAATGCGTTCAAACCGGGGTAACTTGCCTCCACGTGGAAGACAATCAATGGCGCCCACGACGCCACATGGAATTAACGGAACGTGCGAACGTCTGGCCAGCGTAATAAAGCCACTCTTGAGTGGTTGCAGGTCACCTGTCTTGCTACGAGTTCCTTCGGGGAACATGATCAAGGCTTGACCCGCTTTGAGTTTTCGTAGCGTCGTCTTGATTCCTTCAATCCCCAGTCCGTCCCGATTCAAGGGCACACCGTCAAGCATGGATATGATGAACCCAAAAACCGGATTGCCAAATAACGTCTTACGAGCAAGAAACACAAAGTGACGTGATAATGCCATGCCGACCAACGGTGGATCCAGAAAACTCTGGTGATTCGCACAGATGATCGCTCCTCCCCTGTCCGGCAAATGGTGACGTCCCTGGCAGTGGTACTTGAACAGCAGCAACCCTACCAGCCGAAAGATGAATCTGCACACGATGTAAAACAGATATTTGCCAAATGATTTCGGCTTTGCCTGCGATTTTGCCATAAGTGATTTATCGATTCCTGTTACCGAGTTTCCGTGCCGAGCCAGACTCGGCTTGAGCGTACTATAACATGAACATCTTCTCTGTCGTACCGGTCACATACGCATGCGTACCAGGCGTTCGAGATGTTCAACAACTTCGAATGGACGCATCCCGTCAGTGATGACATGCAGAGCATCTTCCGCGGCCCGCAAACCACCAACCTCGCGGGATTCATCCTGCTGATCCCGGCGATTCTGCAGCTGCAACACTTCGTCCAAACTGACCTCCTTGCCAGTCTGTCTCATCTGTTCAACACGTCGTTTCGCCCGTTCCTCAGCACTTGCCGAAAGAAAGAATTTGCACTGAGAATCGGGAAATGCGACCGTTCCCTGGTCTCTACCTTCGGTCACCACACTTTTGCCGTCCGCCAATCGGCGTTGCAGAGCCACCATCGCTTCACGAACCTGAAGGTTGTCAGCTCCGTGGTGAATCAACGCCGTCACCTCTGGTGTCCGTATTTCCGCACTCACGTCTTCGCCATCAAGTAAAACCGATCCCTTGTCGAACTTCAGCTGCAATTCCCGAGCGATTGCGCCAAGTGCATCGTCGTCTTCCCAATCAACTTCCTGTCGGCTTCCCTGTAAAACGACACAGCGGTACATCGCGCCAGTATCAAGAAAATCAAACCCCAGTCGCTCGGCGAGCATCCGGGCCACCGTACTCTTTCCCGCGCCGGCCGGCCCATCGATTGTCACAATCATTGACTCTCCTCCATGTCCTCCTGATGACTCGGGACAGCTCCTAAAACCGGGCTTCCAGTTCGACCCACTCATTGGCAGTCAGTTCCAATACCACACGTCCGTCATCCAGATCGCACTCGGCTATTTTCTCACCACAAAGCTTGAATTGAGTGGCCGCAGAGACGCGTCGGCAACTCGTCAGTCGCACTCGCACCGGTCGCCCCGCACTCTCCATCAAACGCGCCTTGTAACCGACCAGCAGACCCTTTTCCGTAATAGGCTCCCAGCGTGTCACCAGCACATTACGAGCGTCCACATGCAGCAGCGAACTGGTGGCCTGGCCTGTCGGAGCTGCAGCTGTTTCGCTAACCACTACCGGAGTTGTTCCGAACTGCCGAGCGTAGTGTACGGGTTGGGGTAAATCCAGACCTATCCCGAGTTGAAACCGCCGCTCAGTCTCCCCGGTGACCACCAGAATCGAATCCAGAAATCGCCGGCCAACCCGTCGATGAAATGGCAATCCGCCAGTCAGCAGCGCCGTGTTCTTTTCCGCTTCCACTTCTAGATACTGAGGTGCTTCCAATCGATTTCCCGAAGCTCGCTGCCGGACATCGTTCACGGTACGGTATACCGTCGCAGCTTCATTGTCCCAGGCATACCGGAAGCAATAGTAGGAATTCCAGGGATTGTTTCTGGGTAATTCATCAATGTCCAGTTCAATATCGACGTGCAGAATTCGGGACCCGCGAAACAGAGAAAGAATCTGAGTGTAACGAGCCAGCACTTCTCCGGACCGACTCATAATACGTCCCTGTACCGTCAATTCACCATACACAGTCGTACTTGCAGTCACCTCCACTGAATCTGCTGCCATGACCGAATAGTTCGCCAAATCGTCTGACTCGGCAGGACGGCCAGACTTCTTCCGCACCGGGCGCCGGTAGGCAAGTTGAAAGGAACCTCGGTTGTGACGTGGCGCATCGTACGAGTTGATGGACTGGATGCCTCCAGTTGTTTCATTGACAAGCACCTCAAAGAAATCATTCTTTAACATGTTCTTTTCGGCAATCACTGGCCCTGACTTTTCACGTCTGGAACCGGAGGTTAACCAGCTGAACCCGAGCGAAGGAGTGTCCACGACAACCTGCATCGATTCTCCCTGGCTGGCGGCCGCATACACCGGCTTCTCCAAATCCGGAATCCGGGACAAAACAGTATCACTGACCTGCAGACGACGTGTCGCTCCATAGGGATTGAAAACCAGCACTCCTGGGGTCGATTCTCCCTCTCTGGGGACGGCAGCAGCCAGAGCCGCACCTGACTCACACTCCAACTGACTAACACGCGATTCCAGTTCCTCCAACTTCTGTTCGATGTCGTCTGCGGTTAACAGTTGGTGTAAACCGGCATGGTCGCAGCGAGCCGAGGAAACGTCCGCCAGCAGGTCACCGCCGAGTAGCCCCAGCATCAAGTTGGCACCTTCCAGCAATTCAATCCGGTTGTTTATTCGCCAGTAACGCACCGACCTCGAAATTGGATTGGCAATCGTCTTGATCATCGCCTGCTTCAGATAGGGCGACTTATATTGATCTCCTTCAAACTTTTCATTCATTCCCGGTAAATCGGTATCTCGAAAATATTCTTCCAGAGTTACAAAGCGTCCCAACGCATTGGTGTATTTGGACGCCCTCCGCATATCGTCATACCAGGGTAAAACCTGACCCGGCCAGTGTGCCAGACAGAGCGTAGCCACGTGGTCCATATCCATCGTTTCCCCCAGACGACTGGATAATCCCAGAAACGTTTCGTGGCGGTTGGCATTCAGTGGCACTCTGGCGATACAATCCACCTGAGTATTCTCGACTCCTTCCCAGCGAGTCTTTGCCTGAGAACTTTCCGGATAACTTCCCTCACCTAACAGAAAATGCAAAGCGGCATCGTATCCGCACTGCTGCAGCCACTGCGGATGATTAGAAGTTAACCCGAAGTCCTTTCGTCCGTACACTGCTGGCGTCTGACCAAACAGATCCTGAAAGGACTTGCGACCGGCCAGCAGTGACTCCCGTACTGCTTCAGCTGGCAACATCGTATTCGGAATATTCTCGTGCTCACAGCATAAAACACTCAACGTCCCATCTACCATGCGCTGGCAGATCCGTTCCAGGGAACGTGGATGAGTTTCGGCCAATTCCTGGTATAACGCTGGGGGCAGCAGTAGATTCGTCGCTGGAGTATCGGTCAATTCATCAACAAGCATCGTTCCTAACGTGGATTCAGCCACCATATTGATGTCCACCAGATAGGCGTCCACTGAATAGTAATGATCTCGCTCGGTAGACAGCAGATCAAACGCTGATTGAATCTTCTCGATGGCCTGCTCACGATCTCCGGTCACCGCAAACCGAGCGGCATCACATACGGTATTCTCAAAATGAATCTCGTCCAGGTTACTGGCATAACGCATCTGTCTGGTGAGCAGTTCAATCTGCAGATAGAAATATCCCAGCGCCAGGAAGTCGTCAATCAGATCCTGATCCATCTCCGGGACATCATGTCCTTCGAGTGCCTGGCGGATGATTTCCTGCCGACAAGTTTGCCGACTGATCACTCGGGCTCCCGCATCATCGGCTCGCTGCAGATAACCGGTCTGCAAATTGTCCGCACTGGTCATGGGAACCACAATCAACTTATTCATCAACTCTTCCGGCGGGTCATCCACTCGATGCCACTTCACAATCCCCCGGGACTCGTGAATCAGAAAGGGATGCCATAACCCGGTCCAGCTTGCCAATAAACTTGCCGCCTCATCCCCTTCGTGGTAGGTCGGAAAATCCTCGAGGCTATGACAGGACAGCAGAATGGAAAGTTCTTTGTAGGGCATCTCTGGAAAAACCGGTTTGATGAAATCAAGGTGAAAATGGAAGGGCAAAAAGTCGAGAGGGTGGTGGTGGTGTAAATTCAAAACCAAATTGTCACGACATAAACCAATAAAAGCATTATTTGCTCATCTTGTCCTAACTACCATACGTAGGAACATGTTTTAACCTGTTTCGTGAATATTCGCGCTCGACATGTCGCCGCAAACTCCTTGCAATACGAAGTAAAATGTTTGACACTAAAACCTGCTGTTAACTAGATTGATAGTAGGGAATCGGAGCATTGAGCTTTTTTGAGGGGAACTTCTGTCGTTTACATTTAGTCGAAGGTAACGATGCGGAATCATTCATCCTTGAAACTTATCCTGAAACCGCTGAAAGCGAAGACCCGAGTAACCCTCGATGACGACCTTGTAATCGGTATAATTGCTCTATTCTGAGCACCCGGTTGTTCAAAGTTGTGATGGACATAACGACTGTAGGACATGTAGTATCCGTACAGACCTGATGTCAGAATCCGGACAGGTTCTGGTCGATAGAGTCGGTAAGCAACGCGCCAACGTCGTAATCGGGTACTTGGTGAAGGTTACACTGGCAGGTTTAACAAGTTCTTCAATTACCGGACTGGCAATCAAGCTGTTCGTATTGATATTTGGAAAGGGTCCTAATGGCCGCTAAAACAAATCCTGGAGTCTGGGGAGTCGACATTGGACAATGCGCACTCAAGGCAATGCGCTGCGAGATCCAGGACGGCGAGGTCGTCGCAACACAGGTCGACTACATTGAATACCCCAAAATTCTGAGCCAACCAGATGCAGACCCGGAAGCCCTGATTGCTGACGCATTAGAGCAGTTGAAGGAACGTAATGACATTGAGCATGAACGCGTAGCCGTTTCTGTGTCAGGTCAGTCCGGTTTGGCAAAGTTCTTCAAGCCACCCCCAATTGAACAAAAGAAACTGCGGGACATTGTGGAGTTTGAAGCCCGGCAGCAGATCCCTTTCGATTTGAATGAAGTTGTCTGGGACTTTCAGCAAATGGGTGGTGGTTCCGAAATGGAAGGCCTGATCATCGATGCTGAAGTTGGCTTGTTTGCCATGAAACGCGATCAGGTGATACGCGAGATGCGTCCCTTCGATAATGCGGAACTGAAACTGGATGCCATCCAACTGGCACCCATGGCGATCTACAACTGTATTACCTATGACCTGCTGGACAATTGTCCTGACCCGGACGCCTTCGATCCGGACTCGCCTCCCCCCAGCTACATGGTGTTATCAATCGGCACGGAAACCACTGATATGGTCATCACCAACGGATTCCGCGTCTGGCACCGCAGCATTCCGATCGGCGGTAATCATTTCACTCGCCAAATGACACAACAACTCAAGCTGACGTTCAGCAAAGCCGAACACCTCAAACGAAACGCTCGTGAAGCTCCGGATCCGAAGCGAGTCTTTCAGGCAATGCGCAGCGTCTATGACAACCTGGGAACAGAAGTCCAGCGAACTCTGCGGTTCTTCGAAGGGATTGATCGTAAAGCAACGATCAAAGGAGTGGTCATCCTGGGCAACACCGCCAAACTCCCCGGACTCCGTAGCTTCATCGGGAAAAAGGTTGAAATCGACATTGTCGAGCTGGAGACCTGGAATCGACTTCAGGGATCCAGTGTGACGGCCAGCCCCACCTTTCGAAACAATGTTCTGGCCTATGGCAACTGCTACGGCCTTTGCCTTCAAGCACTCGGAGTAGCTCAACTTCAAACCAACCTGCTCCCACGGGAACTTCTATTTGACCGACTGGTTGACTCGAAAAAACCATGGGTAGTTGCCGCCATCGCGTTACTACTGATCTCGTTTACCTTTAATTACTTCCTGAATTTCGCTCAGTGGAATAATGTCGCCCACGACCAGACAGGTACAAATCCGATTGGTAAGTGGGAAACCGCTATCTCCAGTGCGGACTCGGCCAACTCGGAATCGACCCGTAACAAACAGGACTATGACAAGATCAAGAAAGAGTACGACAACCTGATTTTGTTTGGTAATCAGCTGATTGGGTACGGAGATCGTCAGGTCATGTGGCTGGAACTGATCGGAGCTATTAATTACGTGCTCCCGGGTGAACAAACGCAATGGCGTGACCCGGACGTGATCCAGTTCAAAGATCGCCCTGACTTCTACATCGAATCGGTCGACAACGCCTTCCTATCCGAAGATGACCTCAAAATCTGGTGGGCAAAAAATGAAGCCCGTTACACCAGTAATCTCAGGGAAATGGACCAGGATCGTCAGACATGGCTCGAAAGCATTGTCAAGAACCAGAGTTTTGTTCAAAACAATACTGCCTATGTCCAATTCCTTCGCAATTTCGAATTGCAACGTCAAGCTGATGCAGCAGCGGCAGCTGATAATAGCGGTAGCGGTCGTGGAAGTTCTTCCCAAAGTGGAAATACAGATAATGACGAATTCACACCCTCGGAAGACGGAGCCTGGGTCATCCAGCTTCAAGGTTACCACTACTTCAACAACAACAATGAAACCGGTTACAAGAGCCATGTTCAGTACGCTCTGCTGGAACGACTACGCCACTCGGTTATCGCCATCCCCACTCCTTTTGGCGTAACGCCATTCAGCATGGAACAGATGGGCATCAAGTACATCGTTCTCGCCGACTCCAAATATGAAGGGGAAGTTAAAATTGGAGCTTCCGACAATAACAGTTTTGGAGGAGCTAGCACGAACTTTGGAAGTGAGGCAGCGAGCGGCATCACCGGCGGAACAGATCCTGCCAGCGGAACAGGAGGCAATCCGACGACGGGTGGTAATGCAGCACCAGCTGAAGAAAAAGTCGAATATACCGCAAAGAAGTATTCCTTTACCGTGCAGTTCCTGTGGGAGCCGAATGAAGTAAGAGAACGATACCGGTTGAAAGTAGAAGCTGACGAAGCAGCTCGACTGGAGGCCGAAAAACTTGCAGAAGAACAAGCCCGTAACAATCCGGACCAGAATGGTGAACCAGACGGCCCGCCTGTTGACGGACCAGACGACGCCGAACCGGCTCCCGGAACCTAATGAACCTGATTCACTGCATACCTTGAATAAAAACGGACCGGAGCTGCCACTCCGAACCACTTAAGGGCATAAAACAATGGACGACTTCAAAAAATCTATCTTCTGGGTTACTTCAGGGTTGATTACTGTCACCGTGACTGTTCTCTGGTTTTTGGCAATTGGAAAACTGGACGAAGAACGTACTCAGCAAACCAGCAGTATCAAGACGATCTTCAGCAACATGGATAATATCCAGAAGGTCAATGATAACAACCATCCGAATTCCAAGTTCAAAAAAGGGATGGAAGAGATCATGACGCAGATCAAGTTTGATATCCACAAAACCTGGGATGCAAAATACAACAGCCAGAAGACAGCTTTTAACTGGCCCACGGCCAATGGGGAACTCGATCAAATCACCGCGAATTCATTCATACCACTAACGCCCATCGAATTAAAAGTCGAGGCCAGTGGTGTGATCAATCCTGATGATCAGGAAAACCCTGTCGAAGTCAAACGAATCGCTCGTACCAACTATGCCGACTTTCTCAAGACCTATCTGCCGAAGCTGGCAGAGCAGATCGATGCTGACTGGGGTGAAAATGAGTCGGAAGCAGGCGGTTTTGGTGGCGAAGAAATTGCCGGATTCGGAGCAGAAGCGGGAGGAAATCTGACGGCCGGAGGAGGAACAGGCGCAGCACCGGCAGTTGAAGAGGGACCAGACCACATGGTGGCTTGGGAATCAGGCAACCAGAATGCGCTGAATGAACGTTTCACATTTACGGAAACACCCTCCACCTTGCAGATTCTCTATACACAGGAAGACCTGTGGATCTTGCAACAGTGGCTGGCGATTATTAAAGACCTCAATAAGGAAGCCGTCGCGGCTTATAACGCCAAAGTTACAGAAATCATCGGAATCGATCTTGCCCGGAATGGCGACAACAATGGCCCCAATGGAGTTGATCTGGCCAAAGATGCCATTCTCAACGGTGGAAAAGTAATGACCGCAGACGGAGGCGGGAGCGGTGCAGATGCTCTGGGCGGCATGGACATGATGCAGCAGATGAGTAATTCTTCGACGACCCCTGAGGGTGGGCAGGGAGCCAGCGATTCGAACACAGCCGGAACCGATAGCTCGGGAAGGATGGTACCCACCGACGATCCTGGAGACCTCCGCTATGTTGATGCGAAATATAAACCGTTGCGGGTTGCTGAATTGCGAGAGGCACTGGATCCCAATTCCCGCAAGGCGAACCCGGAACTTGCCGTCTCGAAACGTTATCCCACTCGAATCCGACTCAAACTCGACATGCGATACCTCTCGCAGTTCCTCGCTGCCTGTGGCAATGCCGAGTTAGGTATCGAAGTCCTTCAAGTTCGTATTGGCGGTGATAGCGGCATCAATAAAGGTGGTGCCGGCGGTGGAGCTGGCGGTATGCAGGGCACGATGAGTGGTGATATGGCCGGCGGGATGAGTGGCGGTATGGAAGGTATGATGGGCACCATGGATGGTGGTGAAGGGGCTGCCACTGTTCAGGCGGCACAACACCCCTACCATCAGGAAGTAGAAGTCTACGGCATTGTCCACATCTACAATCCCCCCAATCCTACTGCGTTGGGGATCGACCCTGACGAGCAGCAGGCAAACCAGAATAATAATGACCCGGCTGATGCCGGCGATCCAGCCGACCAGGGACAACCGGCTGATGTGGGAGCTGAATAAGCAGTATTTAACCCAGTCAAAATAATCAGTTAGACAAAACAACAATTAAGTAAAAAAATTCCCGGCATCTGTCGGGCGGAGAACTTCGAAAATGGTATTCGGACGCAAGAAAAATAAAGAAGCTGAAGCAGAAGCCATTATGAACGCCGTATTGGCAGCCACCGGCGAAGCAGACCTGACTGCGGATCCAGATGCACCTCAGGCTGAAACGGGAAAAAAGAAGAAGGATTCGTCCGAACGAAAAAAGGGGAAACAGATTACTGATAACCCGCTCGTGCTCTACGGTGAAAAAATCGCCTTGACACTGGCGGTGCTCGCTTCCGGATACCTCATTTATTCCGGCCTGAGTGCCGGGAAAGACGAGATGGGTAACCGGTTTAACCAAACACCTGACCAACTCGATCAGCAAATCCAGAATGCCCGATCAGCAATTTCCAGCGGTGACTGGGATAAAGAAAAAGAGTCCTATACACAGGATACAGAGAAGTCCTTTGAACAACGTGCTGCAGAAGGTCAGGTTAATATCAGTGCCTCTGAATACAGCATGTCGCGACTGCTGAGTCCTCCTATCAATCGAAACACTAAAAAGCGTGAAGACCCCGAACTGTATACTGCCACTGATCTGCGCGCCCATGCCTTGACAGGCCCTGTAGCCTATACGCTGCCTGAAGGTTCTGTGGATCCAACCGCTGCTGATGAGCCCGCTGTTTTGGAAGTAAAGGAAGAGAAGAAACCTACCAACAAACCCAAGAGACGCAATGAGAATAACGATCCGTTCGCAGGAATCCCAGGAACGGAGGGGGCTGGTGATATGTCCACTATGCCCGGAGTTGAAGGAGGCGGCGGCATGATGGGAGCCATGGGCGGCATGGGCGCCCAAACCAGTGCCGTGCGACGCTTGCGAGCAGACCGGGGACAGATTCTGGGATACCGACCAGGGGGAGGCGGGGCTGCCGCTATGGGAGGTGATGCAGGTGGTGACATGACTGCTGCGATGTCAGGTGCCGCAGGAGGAAATATGGCTGGTGCTGGTGGATCGCCCGCTTCTTCCGATAGACCCAAAGGATCTCCCGTTGCCGTAGCTCACACCATTGTCGGTGTTACTGCACTTGTTCCATTCAAGAAGCAGTTTGACGAGTATGAACGAGCTCTGGCAATGCGTTCCGGCTACGATGCTCTTCGTGACCGTCCTGATTACATCTTCATGACAGTCCAACGCGTCGATATCACTGACAACCCACAACAGGACGAAGGTGAATACGCCTGGGAAGATTTACTCAACACTCGAGCTCACAACAGAGCTGCCGAACAGTGGTATGGTACTGCAAATGAGATCGTCGACAGTACTCATCTCAATGAATATATTTCACTAACCTGTCCTCCGGTCATGATGCGCGAAATCAGCGATCTTTTGCGACATCCAGAAATCCCGCTCGCTGGTCAAGCACCGACAGACGATTCCGCGGTGGAAGAAGAGGCGGATGAGAATGTCGATTCCAACGTCCCCGGCAGTGGTCGTCGACCCAGACGTAATGACAACAACACCGTGGGCGGTCCGACAGGTGCCGGCGAAGGTGATATGGCTGGTATGCCCGGGATGGGCATGGGTGGTGACATGTCCGGAATGGGCATGGGAGGTGACATGTCTGGTATGGGCATGGGCGGAGCCATGGGCGGCATGGGTGGCATGGGAATGGGAGGTATGTCCTCTGCCGATATTCCTGACTACAAAATGGTCCGTTTCTTCGATTTCTCGGCACAGACAGAACGAACGTACCGCTATCGAGTTCAACTCTGGGTAGAAGACCCCAACCTGCCAAATACGAATCCTGATGACGAATATGCTGACCATCGGGCTCCTTCCGAGCAAACTCTGGATGTCAATTCACTCAATCGCATCAAAGAACTTCAGGCCAATGCTGCCAATGGCGCGGTCTGGTTCCGCAAGACGGAATGGAGCGCTCCCAGTGAAGCTATCACAGTGCCTGATCCAACGATGATTGCAGCTGGGTCTGTCGAAGCAGCTCGTGAAACCCGTTCCTCGACAGGTGCAACCTACGTAGACGCTGAACCCCTTGGCATTCTCAAGCCGATTGTCTTTGATCGACAACGTGCGGTAGATGTCCCCTACGACCGCAATGTCAGCCGAGGTGCACTGCTCAACTTTACCGCTGACGCAGAATACGGACATCCGATTTCTGAAGTGATCAACAGCCTTCCCGGTTACAATTTCCAGACCAATATTATCGTTGGCGACCTTCGTGGTGGCGAAGATCTCTTCAAAGGGACCACCTACGAAAAGATGTTTGTCGATGACAATGCCATCTTCGCACCAGGCGAGTTCGTCCTGTTTGATAAGGATGGGAATCTGACAGTGAAAACTGAGCTTGACGACGTTAAACTCTGGCAACGGTACAACTACCAACCTGATGCCCCATCCGACGCAGCCGGTGGCGGCATGATGGGAGGTATGCCGGGCGGCATGGAAGGAGGCATGATGGCCCCGAACCCTGGAGGAGAAGAAATGCCAGGTCTCCCCGGCATGTAGAACACGACTTCAAAATCACTGACAATATGAAATACACAGGTTTTGTCTGACCTGTGTATTTTTTATAGCCCCCCCGCCATTCACCATTTTTTTTCTCCATCACAGGTTCTCTACAGGTTCTCTTCATGGCCAAAACACGCCGAGCCAACCAACTGCGTCCGATCTCAGTTCAACGTCACTTCACGAATAAAGCCCCGGGAAGCGTACTCTATTCCGCTGGTAACACCGTTGTCCTGTGTACTGCCAGTGTGGAAGCTTCCGTACCACTCTGGATGGAAGGCAAGGGTAAAGGTTGGATCACTGCCGAATATAATATGCTGCCCTCCAGTACCAATCCGCGTAAACGCCGAGAACGGGGAAAAGTCGACGGCCGCACAACAGAAATTCAACGATTGATCGGGCGCAGCATTCGGGCTATCGCTGACCTGGAGGCTTTGGGCGAGCGCACCATCGCGATTGACTGTGAAGTACTTCAGGCTGATGGCGGAACACGTACCGCCAGTATTACCGGAGCGTATATCGCTGTCGTCGATGCGATTAATAGTCTCGAGGACGACTTACCGCATCCCGGAACATCTCCGCTCCGCGACAGCCTGGCAGCCATCAGCGTGGGGATCGTTAATGGAAAGGCCCGTCTCGACCTGGATTACGAACTCGACGTCGCCGCCGAAGTCGACATGAATGTGGTAATGACCGGGAAAGGGCAATTCGTAGAGATTCAGGGGACCGGCGAAGAAAGCACCTTCAGTGAAGCTCAACTTGGCGAACTGCTGGCCTTGGCGAAAAAAGGAATTCGCCAATTAACACGCATTCAAAAAGAGGCTCTTCAAAGTTGAGCATTTCACTGACTCAACTTGCCAGCGATCTCCGACGACGACGCTCAGTTTTGACCGCCAATTAACCAGACTAAAAGAGCTTTCTGCGCGTGCATCCGATTGCCAGCCTGACGCACCACCCGGCTCTGCGTTCCATCGATCACTTCGTCGGTCACTTCCTGTCCACGCTTGGCAGGCAGGCAGTGGAGGAAAATGGCGTGTTCAGGGGCTGCTTCCATCAGAGCCTGATTGACCTGGAAATCAGCAAAGTCCTGCTCGCGCTGCTTCTGCTCTTTCTCCTGCCCCATGCTTGCCCATACATCCGTGTAAATAGCATCAGCATCAGCGACGGCTGACAATGCATCGTTGGTCTGAGTGAATTGGAATGTTCCACACCCCGCCTCAATCTCAAGCTTCTCAGCGTCGCTAAACCGATATCCGTCTGGACAGGCTAGTGTGAAACGAACACCCAGCTTGCCGCAGGCGATAGCCAGTGAACGGGAAACATTGTTGGCATCACCCACAAAGATAACATGACGTCCTTCCAGGCGGCCAAATTCCTCCTGAATGGTTAACACATCAGCCAGCGCCTGACAGGGATGAGAATAATCAGTCAATGCATTGATCACCGGAACGCTTGAAAACCGAGCCAGTTGTTCCACGGTCTCATGCTTGTAGCTGCGGCACGCAATTACATCAACGTATTCGCTTAGCACCTCGCTAAAATCCTTGATCGATTCACGTTTTCCCCAACCTACATCCTGTCCCAGGTAGAGCGCATGCCCACCTAACTGACTGATGCCGCTTTCAAAGCTGACACGAGTTCTCATAGATGGCTTTTCAAACAACAGCGCCAGATTGTGATTCTGCAGAAGCGGCGGGCGTTGACCAGCAGCTAATTCACTCTTTAACTGTCCAGACATTGCCAGGATCTCGTGAATTTCATCACTCGACAAATCAGATAACGAAAGTAAATGTCTCATAACTAAATACCAAATATGAGGTTCAACCAGAGATTTCACTGGGCCTTATTCGAGGACCCAACGGGTGACTTATGAAAGTACTAAACCTGCAGATTGCGCAGCACATCGGACAGTATTTCTACTCCTTCACTGGCCTGATCGGTTGTCATGTTCATGGCAGGTAGCAAACGAATCACATTGCCCTGCGTACAGTTGATCAACAGATTGCGATCCAGACATTGCTGGACGACAGAAGCTCCTTCCACTTCCAGCTCAAGACCTATCATCATTCCTGCCACTCGAACCTGTCGAATCCACTGGCATTCCTGCTGCAGGGCTTTGAACCGAGTCTCAAACAATTCGGCAAGCACACCGACATTATCTAACAGGTTTTCCTGCTCAATCATTTCCAGAGTCGCAATCCCGGCTACGGATGCAATCGGATTCCCTCCGAAGGTCGCAGCATGCATCCCGGGACGTAAACTGGGAGCAATCTCGGCGGTCGTCAACATCGCTCCTCCCGCAATACCACCACACAGACTCTTGGCCAGTGTGATAACATCCGGAGTCACATCGAAGTACTGATACCCAAACCATTCTCCCGTTCTCCCGCAGCCGGTCTGAACTTCGTCAAAGATCAGTAGAAGATCGTTTTCGTCTGCCAGTTGCCTCAACCCTTGCAGAAAGCCTTCCGGCGGAATTCGCACTCCACCTTCCCCCTGAATGGGTTCGATCATAATGGCACACGTTTCTTCGTCGATCAGTTCCTTGACCGCCTGAAGGTCACCGTGAGGTGCATACTGGAATCCGGCTACCAAGGGACCTAAACCTTCGTGGTATTTAGGCTGTGCGGTCGCCGTCGTGGTGGCCAGCGTTCGACCATGAAAACCACCTTCGAACGTGATGATCTTGTAGCGTGACGGACCATGGTGCAATCGCGCCAGTTTAATCGCTGCTTCGTTAGCTTCCGCTCCCGAATTACAGAAAAACGCCTGCCCGCCGAAACTTCGTTCGCTGAGCATTTTTGCCCACCGCCCCTGTGATTCCAGGTGCCATGAATTAGGAACATGAATCAGGGTTTCCACCTGTTTCTGAACTGCCTTGACCACTGGTTCGGGACAATGCCCCAACAGGTTACACCCCCAGCCGGGAAACAGGTCCAAATACTTCCTTCCCTCGGCATCCCAGATGTACGAGCCTTCACCGCGCGCGAGATTCACACTGTAGCGTCCATAATTGGGCACTACATATTGTCGGAATAATTCGACTGTGTCAGCTGAACTAAGGAATTGATTATCCATGGTACAGATCCTCTCGTAATGGTGAGTTTAAAATAAAGGAAATAGTTGTATTCGGCCAATTCCGAGGCCTTCTTCAACACCAAGCGGTCGAAGCATTATTTTGTGATTTGTGTCCCGATTCCTGAACTGGTATAGATTTCCAGTAATAGTGAATGGCGAATGCGACCGTCGATGATATGCACTTTTTGAACGCCACGGTCCAATGTCTCCAGGCACGCTTCTACTTTAGGAATCATGCCACTGTCAATGACTCCTGACGTGATGAGTTCACGAGCTTCACTGGCTGACAACGAATGAATAAGAGTCTCGGCATCATCTTTATCACGCCGCACTCCGTTGACATCGCTGAGGAATACCAGTTTTTCAGCTCCCAGCAGTTGAGCCACGGTAGTCGCCGCTGTATCCGCATTCACATTGTATTTTTGCCCCTGCCGGTCAAGACACATCGACGGAATGACGGGAATCGTCCCGGCATAGCAAAGGTTTTCAATGACGGCCCGCTCTACTTCCGTGACGCGCCCCACGTACCCAAGGTCAACAACGTCCCCCTCCAAATGCAATTCCAGTTTCTCGCCAACCAGAACAGGAGTGCTTTCAAAATTGAGAGTCATTGCCCGGCCACCGATTTCTTCAATCATTTCTGCCAATCGTCGATTGACATCCCCTGCCAGCACCTTTTCAACAATTTCAAGTGTCGCTTCATCCGTATAACGTCGACCATGGATGAAATTGGGAGCGATCCCGGCTTTATCCATGGCTTCGCTGATCGCAGCACCACCGCCATGGACGATCACTGGACGCATGCCGACGGTCTCCATAAAGACAATGTCTACCAGGACGTGACGCAGCGCATCTTCATTTTTCATGATGCTACCACCCAGCTTGATGACAGTCGTCTTTCCACGAAACTGCCGGATCCAAGCCAAAGCTTCGATGAGTGTGTCAGCTTTTTGAATTGCGTCGTGCATGATTTTAGCAGGTAAACGGTCAAACTCACCGGCCCCCAAACGAGTTGCTTCGCCCGAGCAGCGGTGTTCACCAAAAGGGAAACAGGTAATTCTAGACCTAGATTGTCCGAGGTGTCAACGAAGAGAATTCCACAGTCTGACAGATCGCTGAAGTTTTACGACAACGGAAACTGTTAGCCCCTAGAATCATTTTTCCATTCGTGGCATGATATTGTTACACATGAATGAATAGCCATTCACCCTTTTCCGCAAACAGATTCCCCTCAAAAAACAGTCTTGGGGTCACCTGTTTCGCTCAAAACACAAATCCACACAGCAATGTCCGACACCGCTGTCAAGCAAAATTCATCCACTCTGGTACCTCAGGAAACTCTGGCCATCGTGCTGGCGGCTGGCCAGGGAACACGAATGAATTCCGAGCTTCCAAAAGTGCTATTGCCGGTATGTGGGAAGCCGATGGTTCGCCACGTCGTGGAAACACTCCGGCAGGCAGGCGTCACAAAAATCGTGATCGTCGTCGGTTTTCGTGAAGATCTGGTACGACAGGAATTTGACGGAGAAGAGGATATCGTATTTGTGACACAGCATAAACAACTCGGGACCGGGCATGCCGTCCAGGTGTGCCTGGGTCAGTTGGCATCCCATGATGGTCCTGTGCTTGTGGTCACAGGGGATTCTCCGTTGATTCAAGCGGATTCAGTGCGTTCATTACTCCATTTACAACGCCAGGAAGAATTGGCTTGCGTGCTCGGCTCCCTGGTCTGTGATGACCCAACCGGGTTGGGGAGAATCGTACGCAATCCGGAAGGGTCCTTCTGCGGGATTGTGGAACACGACGACGCCAGCGAGGCACAGCGGAGTATCCATGAAGTCAATATGAGTACCTACGTTTTTGACTCACATCACTTACAATGGTCTTTAAGTAAGTTAAAGACGGAAAATACACAGAACGAATACTACCTGACAGACTGTCCCGCCATCCTGCTGGACCACGGAGAGTCTGTTGATGCAAAACCGGTATTACAGCCATGCGAAGCGCTCAGTGTCAACACACAGGAGCAACTACTGCTGGTGGAAGAAGAAATGAGAAAGCTGGGTTATTAAATGCGTGAACTGAAAATATTTAGTGGTGGCGCCAACCCTAAACTTGCAGCCGATATCTGTGGATTCCTGCACCTCCCGCTCGGTAATATCACGCTGAGTACGTTTCCTGACGGTGAACGACACTGCAAGATTGAAGAAGACGTACGAGGCCGGGATGTATTCCTCATCCAACCGACGTCACCATCGGTGAATGACAATCTGATGGAATTGCTGATCATGATTGATAGTTTCAAACGAGCGAGTGCCTCGCGCGTGACCGCTGTCATCCCCTACTTTGGATATGCTCGGTCCGATCGAAAAGATGAAGGACGAGTTGCCATCGCAGCCAAACTCTGTGCCAACCTGATCACTCGAGCGGGTGCTGACCGTGTCCTCACCATGGACCTGCATGCTGCTCAGATCCAGGGGTTTTTCGACGTACCAGTGGATCACCTGTACGCAGCTCCCGTGTTAAACAAATACTTCATTGATCAGGGAATTCAGGAAGATAATCTGGCCGTGGTCAGCCCAGATGAAGGAAGTATCAAACGGGCAATCGGCCATGTCAGACGACTCGGAGGTAAACTCGCCATCGTCGACAAACGTCGTGCCAGCGCTCTGGAAACCACTCAGGAAAACCTGATCGGGGGGCCGATTGAAGGGCGAGTGGCACTGATGTTCGATGACATGATCAGTACGGCAGGCAGTATTTGCGGAGCGGCAGAACTGGTCAAAGAGGCCGGAGCAAGTGAGATACATGTTGCCGCCACGCACGGAGTTTTTTGTGGTCCGGCACTCGAAAGACTGGAAAAAAGTCCGATCACCAGTGTGGTAGTTACCGACACAATACCACTTGGAGAAGCAGCGAATGTTAAAAAGATTAAACAACTGACCGTGGCACCCTTACTGGCAGAAGCCATTAAACGAGTACACCATGACCAGTCGATCAGTGATATTTTTGCAAATTACGAGCCTCAATAGTCGGCACTTTACATTTCCAACTCCCGGGACTGGCTCATTGATAACTGCCCCAGTCTCCGTCACTTTCTCCAACCACTCTCCTTCGGAGTAACACCTTGACAATGGCAAAACGCAAGACCTACGAAACCGTTGAACCTATCGGAGCACGTATTCTGGTGCGCAAAGATGAGCCCAAACGTGAAACACGTGGAGGTATTGCCTTGCCAGATGCTGCCGAAATCCCAACCATCACGGGCCGGATCGTGGCAATCTCCGCAGTCGTCGAAAATGATGATGAAATGCCGCTCAAGCAGTACGACAAGGTCCTGTTTCACCCAAAAGATGCCATTCCAGTTGAATTCGAACACGATAACCAGCTATTCGTGGTCCCTGTCGACGACATTGTCGCCGTTTTTCGCTCGACTGAATAAATGCCAAAACCAACTCTGATTCCGCTCAGGAAAACCTCATAAAAATCTTGGTTTCTGTGGGGTGGATACTCGGCATTAGGACTTGTAATCCACAGTCTTTATGGCAAAATGGTCTGTTTGACCCCTCTAGAAAGCCTGGATGGTGGCCGGTCGTAAAATTTTATGACCTAACTGCGGCGATCTCAAAAATTCAATCCTCTACCTGAAATCTGGGGGGGTAAGTTTTTGAACAACCCACAATTTCGAGGGATTTCAAGAGATTTGAGCGCCAAATTCGAGTTAGACCTCGATGCGAGTATCCCTTCGGGGGAACTCCTAAACAGACAATTCAAATCGTAAACAACTTTCAGTTAAATAGAGGAAGAATTCCATGGCGGAATTGTTTCAAACAGAAACGCGAGAATTAACAGGTTCTGCAAATACTCGACGCTTGCGTCGAGCAGGTAAGGTTCCTGCCATTCTCTATGGACAGGGAAAAGAGGTGGTTCACCTTTCGATTCCTGAAGGACAAGTCAATTCAGCGATTCGTAATAATCAGCCCTACATTCAAATGGAAGGCGCTGTCACAGAAAGTGCTCAAATCCAGGAACTTCAGTGGGATGCATTAGGAACTACCGTTTTGCACATCGATTTAACTCGAATGGATGCTAACGCAACGATTGAGACCGAGCTGATAATCACTCTGGTAGGTGATGCTCAGGATTCGATCAATCAGGTTCTCCGTCAGACACGAGCTGTCGTACAAGCAATGAATATTCCGGAAGCTCTGGTAGCAGACATTTCTTCACTCGTCTCAGGTGATAGCCTGACACTGGGTGATCTGGAATTGCCAGAGGGTGTGAGTCTTCTCAGTGATCCTGCAACTGTCATTATCACTTGTGGTGTGATCGCGACACCCGCGGCGGAAGAAGAAGCTCCTGCAGAAGAAGCCACGACAGAAGCACAAGACGCAACCACGGAAGAAGCAGCACCTGCCGAGCAACCGGCAGCGGACGAAGAAACTGGCAACGACGACGCATAGACATTCGTCATCGTCTGCTTAACATAAACAGACAATTTATTGACTCCCCTGGTGCCATGAAACTAATCGTTGGACTGGGAAATCCCGGCAAGAAATACCAGGACACCCGTCACAACATCGGTTGGCAAGTATTGGCAGAATTAGCTCAGCGGCACGCAACCAGCAAGCCTCGAGCCCGATTCGAAGGAGAGATAGTAGAAGCACAATTCGGTACGGAAAAAGGGTTGTTACTATGCCCCCTGACGTACATGAACGCTAGCGGGCGGAGTGTTCGGCCTGCGAGCGATTTTTACAAACTGTCCCCTGTGGACATACTCATCCTTTGCGATGATATCAGCCTGCCGGTTGGTACGATGAGGTTTCGACCTCAGGGTTCCTCCGGTGGACAAAACGGTCTCAAAGACATCATTCACAAACTGGGAACCGATAAGGTCCCTCGCTTGCGAATCGGTGTCGGCCAGCCACCACCCCAATGGGATACGGCGGACTACGTTTTAAGCAAGTTCACCAAATCCGAAATGCCCGAAATCGAACAGATCGTACAACGGGCAGCGGGAGCGGTAGCAGATTGGGTTCAACACGGAATTGATTTCTGTATGAACCGGTACAACCAGAAACATAATACGAACTCACAAGATTCCTAAGTTCACCAAACCCTGGACACGGGAAACGTACTCCCAGAATCGTGTGAAGAGGTACTAGGAGATATTACATTGGCTGCAAACGTTTACGAATGCATGTTCATTCTCGATTCCAACCGATACGCTCGAGATCCTCATGGAGCTCAGGCGTCTATCGATAATGCGGTATCGTCTCTCGGTGGAGAGAGCCTGGTTTCGCGATTGTGGAGCGAGCAGAAACTGGCTTACCCAATCAATGGACACCGTAAAGGCACCTACTGGTTAACCTACTTCCGACTGGACGGGACGAAGTTGAGTGAGTTCGAAAGAGCAATTCAACTCAACGAAAACGTCATGCGAAGCCTGACGCTGAAGATCGACCCGCGACTGGTAGATCACCTGATTGCGCATGCAAAGGGAGAGATTCCTGCAGAAGCATCGGAAGAAACTGCCGAGGGCAATGCAGAAACAAATACAGAAGTTGCTGCCAAATAACGTGCCAGCAACAAAACGAGTCCCAGTGTTTAGCCTTCGGGAGACCGATTGATAAATACGATGATTTGCTTGCCCTTGTAGTTTTGCTCTGATACACTGCGCCAAAATCGCAAGAAAATCACATAAAACGCAAGGCATGCAACGAAGGAGTGTTGGCAAATGGCAAGCTTTAATCGAGTTATCCTGATGGGTAACCTGACGCGAGACGTCGAGTTAAAGTACACATCAAATCAGACAGCTGTAACAGAAGTGACGCTGGCTGTAAATGATCGCAAACGAGGCCAGGACGGACAGTGGCAGGATGAGACCACTTTTGTCGATGTTACCCTTTGGGGACGTCAGGCCGAAGTTGCCGACCAATACCTTGGAAAAGGGTCCGGAGTCATGATCGAAGGTCGACTCCGACTCGACCAATGGGAAGACAAACAAACCGGTCAACGACGCAGTCGACTGCGTGTAACCGGAGAACGGATGCAGATGTTGCCTCGCAGCGGCGGTGGTGGCGGAGCTCCGCGAGGTGGAGACCACAACTCATCGAACCAGCCAGCCTCAGGAGATTATGGAGGTTCGGGTAACCAGTACGATGGTGATAGGTCCTATGGAAACCCCACTCAGTCTACACCTCCCCAACAGGACAATGGCCCAGGATTTTACAACGATCCTCCAGCGTCCCAGGGAATGCCGCCTGCCGATGACGACATCCCGTTTTAAGAATATTCCTCGGATTACTGTTTTGAAGTGAATTAAACTCATGCCAAGAAGCCCTGAACAAAAACGAGTATTAAAACGCCTTCCTAAAGGCCCTAACGGAGGTATTGAACTTCTGCTGATCCAGTCGGTCGACAACCTGGGACGGTCTGGTGATATCGTTGAAGTCAAACCTGGTTTTGCCAATAACTACCTGATCCCACAAGGACTGGCAACCATCGCGACCGAACACCATAAGCGTATGGTAGAAAAACATCGGGCCAAAATTCGTGCCCAACAGGAAGCTCGTCTTGCCGGTCTGCGTGAAATCGCCGACAAGATTAATGATGAAAGTGTCACCATCGAATCCAAAGCCAACGAAGAAGGAGTGCTCTACGGTAGCGTGGGCATCTCGGAAATCGTAGGAGCTCTGCGATCCAAAGATATTAACGTCAATAACGAACATGTCTTACTTGATGGACACATCAAGGAACATGGGCTGTTCCCTGTGAATATCCGACTACATCAGGATATCGAGCTGGCGGAGTTGAAAGTCTGGGTCGTACCCCCGGCTGGCGAAGAATAATACCCTCAAAAACCCGCTTCCAAAACCCACCAGCAAAGCCCTGCTTCATTTTGAGCAGGGCTTTCTGTTTGGAATACTCCTCATTTTATTTGCCCCATTCCAGAATAGAGTACAATGGGGGGTCACCCCTCTTCAAATCACTACGGTCGCCTACTTTCACATCGATCAATGGCTAAAGATCCCAAACAACAGAATAACTCTATCCAGCAAACCGCGGATATTCTTCAGCGGCAGCCACCCTATGATCTGGATGCGGAACGTGGAGTACTAGGCAGTATCCTCCTCAAGCCGGATATCATCGACGAAATCCTGCTCGTACTTTACAAGGATGATTTCTTCGACGAAGCCAACCGGCGGATTTATTCTGTCATGCTCGACATGCATGATGCTGCTAAAAAACTTGATGCCATGCTAGTTCGTGCCGAACTCATGTCACAAAATGTCTATGATCTGGTCGGAGGAACAAAATATCTGGGTGAACTGTCAGGCGCAGTTCCCAATGCCGCACATGCTGTCTACTACGCAGAAATTGTGCGCGAAAAAGCCATCTACCGCTCACTAATCAATGTGGGAACCGAGATCCTTAAAGATGCCTATGAACAGGCTGTGGATTGCCGAGCCTTACTCAATCAGGCTGAACAAAAGGTCTTTGGCATTGCAGATGCCCGCGGCGGACAAACTGTCTCAAAGCTCGACGAAATCCTGCATAAAGCAATGGACCGGATGGAAGCTCGAATGAGCGGCGAACAAACGGAAGATGGGGTAGAAACACATTTCACTGAATTGGATCGCATGATGGGGGGGTTCCATGCCAACGAATTAATTATTCTGGCAGCACGGCCTTCCATGGGTAAAACTGCTTTGGCTATGAACATCGCCGAAAACGTCTGCCACCGGGGCAAAGCTCCTGTTTTGTTTGTCAGCCTGGAAATGTCCCAACTTGAACTTTGTGATCGCCTGCTCTGCAGTGCCGCACAGGTCAACGGCCACAAAATGCGCAACGGTACGATTTCAAATGAAGAACGCGCTAAACTGGTTCAGAAAGCAGGTGAGCTTGCCAATGCACCACTCTATGTGGACGACTCACCAACTCGTACCGTAAGTGAAATCGCATCGGCGGCACGACGTATTCAGAGAACGTACAATGGCCAACTGGGACTTATTGTCATCGACTACCTGCAGCTAATCGAACCAGACAACCCCCGGGACCCGCGGCAGGAACAAGTAGCAAGAATCGCTCGACGACTGAAAGGACTCGCCCGAGACCTCAAAGTCCCCGTCCTCTGCCTCGCTCAATTGAACCGCCAGGCGGAAGGCTCTTCAGACCATCGCCCGAAACTGAGCCACCTCCGCGAATCCGGAGCGATCGAGCAGGATGCCGATGTCGTCATGTTCATCCACCGGGAAGAATACTACCGACGAGGCGAAGACGCGGAACAATATGCTGGTTTAGCCGAAATCATTATCGCCAAACAACGTAATGGTCCTGTTGGAGAAATCGAAGTGCAGTGGCAAAAAGACTTTACTCGCTTTGTCGATAAAGCTCCTGAACGCCTCCAGGCCTTTGATGACTTTAATTCCGGTACTGAAGCCATGGCTGGTAGCGACCCTTTCTAGGATGATCCAAGGCCCCCAGGATCCCAAGCCCCCAAGCCCCCAGCAAACCGTTCAAATCTCTCGTTGACGCCTTTCCTGCGAAGACCCCGACAGGCCCCACCTTCACCAGCTTATCCAACCTGCCGCAGGCTCTCTACCAAACGCAAATCAGCTTGATTTGCGGATAAACAACGGCCATCAGCTCGAAATCTGTCTTGCTGTCATCATGCTTTTTCCGTTATTTTTTGGCGTAACTTGCGGGCCTGAGCTACGCACCCATTATTAGGCGAGGAGATATTTACCCTCCCTGCTCGTAAAAGGAACATCCTGGGTTCCATGTTCGCATGGAAGGATTCGAATGACCCCTACTCAACTCACTGGTAATCACGTTTTCACTGCCCGAATCGTGGTAAGTTATCTGGCAATACTCTGTCTGACTTCACCTCTTTTCGCCCAAACCGACGAACCATTCCGTCCCGGGTCTACAAGCGAAGTGCAACCCGCAAGTGGACTTTTGCCTGCTGGCGCCCGTTCACCGCGACCTCAGAGTCTGAATCGGCAACCAGGCACTCCAGGAGTACGTGGGCCTGCCAGAAACAGTAACCCGCAAACCATGGATGAACTGAAGCAAGAAGAAGAACAACAACATCTTAAATACCACGGATCACCCATCGCATCCATCGAATTCAAAGGGAACAAATTCCTCACAGACGAGCGTCTGTATGGAACGATAAAGTCGCGAATTGATCGGTCTTTTGACTCCGCCATCGTGCAGCAGGACGTCAGAGCACTCTACGGTACAGGGCTCATCAGGGACGTGAGGCTGTTAGTCAAACAGTCCAATCTGGGACTGCATCTGACATTTGAAATCTTCGAGCGTCCAACCATCGCCTCAGTCCGTTTTATTGGCAACCGCTGGTATCTGGATAAAAAACTCACCAAGGAAACTGACCTCAGGGCGGGAGATGCACTCGATCTATTCTCGATCGAAGATGCAACCAGAAAAATCAAAGAGCTCTATCACGAACATGGGTTCCCCAAAGCTCATGTTGAAGTTCTGGAAGGACTCAAGCCAGGTGAACGTGATGTCCTTTTTTATATCAGTGAGGGTCCAAAGGAAAAAATAGCTGCCATCGAAGTTGTCGGCAACAATCCACAGTTAGCTCAGGATGCCAGGCTCTTAACTCTGTTTGAGTCCAAAGCACGACTCTCAAATTGGCTCGTCGGAGGTGATTACATTCCGTCCCGAATTGAAAGTGACATGGAAAAACTTGTCGCCTATTATCGAAATCTGGGATATTTCCAGGCTACCGTCGGACGCCAGATAGACTACGACGATTCCGGCCACTGGGTCACTTTGCGATTCATCGTCAACGAAGGTCCCAGGTACCGCATCACCTCACTTCGAGTGGAAGGAAACGAACAGGTCTCCAAACAATCAATCCAGGAATTAATTGCTACCAACAACAACGATTTCTTTCTTCGTGGACAACTTAATGGTGACGTCGAATCAATTCGCGATTTGTACGGGAAACTCGGATATATCTATTCCAAAATATCCGCCGATATCCGCTTTCAGGAAACTCCAGGAGAACTCGAAGTCGTTTTCAACATCGACGAAGGTGAGCAATTCAAAGTCGGAGAAATCGCAGTACACATCTCGGGAATCTCTCCACATACAAAAAACTCTGTCGTACTCAATCGACTCTCGTTAATCCCAGGCTACCTGGCAAGCAATCAGGACGTTCTCTCAAGCGAACGCCGCCTCCGCCACAGTTCCCTGTTTAACGATGGAACCACGATGGGATCGCCTCCCACGATCGTTGTACGAACCGAAGAAATCCAGACACGTAACGAACCCCGGGCGCTCCCTCCCGCCCCGAACCCTGAGTCAGCAACCCAACCGGGCTACGACACGATTCGTGGCCAGAGTCCAGCCAGGAATGCCTCTCAGCAAATCGATCGCACCTCAGCTTTTCCGCTGCCAAAATCGTTTGCACCACCGACTCTCCATAAATAAATCGAAGATGAGCAAATTTATGCGAAATGCAAAACTTCCAGCCGCACTTGCCTGCTTCTCACTGATGCTGGCTTCCGCAGGTTGTGCCAATCGATTTGGCTCGCCCTCTGAAGCAGCTCAGGAGACAAACAGGGAAAGACATGCGCTAGAACAACTCGCCCAGGAAGTAGCAGCTGAATCGGCGGACACACCCCACCAGACCGCAGATGGTCTACAGACAGTGAATCCATCCTCAAATCAACCATCTGACATTACTCAGCCAACAACAATTATCAATTCCGATCAGAACTCCGCAGGTGATACAGACCTTCATCTGGAAACCAGTCCTGACAACTCACTGATCCCTGAATTCGATGATTCAGCTTTCCTCGAGTATGGTGAGGAAACATTCATTCGTGGCCAAAATCCTGTGACCAATGCTGACTTTGTCGAATTATCCAACCCCTCTCGTGTTTTACGAGTCGATGATCAGGTGAGCCAGGCCCAGATCCAGGTCCCGGAAGAGATGGCTCCTAACGACAACTCCGTTACTCCCTTTTTTGATCCCGATGCGGCGATGAATACGATTCCTTTTGATGTCTATGTCGAAGAAGGGCGTACTGGACGGTTTATGTTCGGCGTCGGTGTGAACTCGGATGCAGGTGTTACCGGTCAAATTGTCATAGACGAACGAAACTTTGACTACTCTGCTGTCCCGGAGAGCTGGGAGGATTTTGTTGAAGGTCGTGCATTTCGAGGAGGAGGGCAGGGTTTTCGATTGGAAGCAATGCCGGGAGAAGTGTGGGAACGCTATATGCTTCAATATTCCGATCCCTACTTTCGTGACACCAAAGTCAGTTTCAACACCAGTGCCTTCATGTACGATCGTATTTATCGCGACTGGGACGAAAAGCGAGTCGGTGGCCGTGTCGGTTTTGGATACCGTCTGAACCCGGATTTAAGCGTCAACACGTCCGTACGCCTGGAACGAATCAAAGTCACTGATCCCTCCATTACGGGCGTGCCTGAATTGGACAATGCTTTAGGACACAATGATCTGGTCGGACTCAAAGTGGGACTCAGTCACGACACACGCGACACCCCATTTCTGGCCACAGAAGGTTATTACTTCAATGCCAACTTCGAACAGGTCCTTGGTGACTACGTCTACCCTCGCGGTGGAGTTGAATACCGAAAATACTACTTGATCCGTGAAAGAGCTGACGGATCTGGACGCCATGTCCTCTCGTGGCGAGTTCAATATGATATTACTGGAAAAGACACCCCTTTGTACGACCATTATTTTGCCGGTGGTTACTCTACGATGCGAGGTTTCGAATTTCGTGGAGCATCGCCAGAAGTGAGCGGAGTGCGAGTTGGAGGGCACCATCGATTCCTCGGTACGGTCCAATACCTGTTCCCCTTCACTGCCGATGACATGCTTAAAGGAGTTGTTTTTACAGACTTTGGAACCGTTGAGCAGGATTACAATATTGACCCTGATAACTTCCGAGTTGTCGTGGGAGCCGGATTGCGTATTTCCATGCCGTTTATGTCTCAGGCACCCTTTGCGCTCGACTTTGGGTTCCCAATCCATCACGCCGATACCGATGACAAACAGGTATTCAGCTTCTACCTTGGATTTAGTCGCAGCTAACTAAAGATTGAGCATAAGCAGCATTGTCAACAAAATCAGCAATGCTCCAACCGTCCAGACAATTACGTTTTTATTGCGTTTAAACTGCTCCTTCTCATCAGTAGTTCGTCTCAGCAATTCAACCTTATTCGCACCGTAACCTACTGTCTGAGGCTCATCGCGTAGTCGAATGGCGATCGTTTCTGCCTCTGATACCTCGACGTGATCTTCTTCACCCGTCTCAATGACTGGGACCGGCAACGCCACTTTCGCACCTGGCAACTCAAATGCTCCATCAAGCGAAGGTGGCAAAATCTCAGCATCTGATGCTCCTGCCTCCAACTCTACATCCAATTGCGCTACAACAGACGCCAGGCCCTCCTGCCCTGGCTCTTCCTGTTCTGGCTCTTCCTCTTCTGGCTCTTCCTGTTCTGGCTCTTCCTGTTCTGGCTCTTCCTGTTCTGGCTCTTCCTGTTCTGGCTCTTCCTGTTCTGGCTCTTCCTGTTCTGGCTCTTCCTGTTCTGGCTCTTCCTGTTCTACCTCTTCCTGTTCTACCTCTTCCTGTTCTACCTCTTCCTGTTCTACCTCTTCCTGTTCTACCTCTTCCTGTTCTACCTCTTCCTGTTCTATCTCTTCCTGTTCTACCTCTTCCTGCTCTGTCTCATCTGAGAGGTCTGGAATATCCTGAGCATCCGAAACGTCTGAGCCATCCAGAAGGTGGGCGGGCAGCAGGTCGTCAGCCGCAACCGACTCAAGCTTTTGTGTTTCGATAGATTCGAGTGCATCCGCTGACTCTGAAATATTCGCACTCTGAATATCCACCTGCTCACTCACTGCTGGAAGTACAATTTCCTCATACTCTTCTGCAGTGACAACCTCCGGTAACAATCCGGTGTCTGTTCCCTCGGATGACAACGGATCTGACAAATCATTTTCAACCTCAATAACCGGAGGGAGACTCTGTTGTTCCGCCGAATTCTCCAAAGAAGCACCTTCAGAGCAAGCCTGCGCAGTAATGTCAGGCTGGCTTGTGGACACTCCGGCATCAGGCGTGCCGGCCGAGTTGTCAACGATCGGAGGAGCAACGGATTGTTGCTGGCTGGGAACACCTGCTTCCGCATTTTGCTCGTTCGACTTTCGCATGCCTGGTGGCAATAGCGGCGCGTTGCGTTTTACTCGAGTCACCGACAATGTAACCTCGCTCGGTTTCACGGTCGGTTCTGGCTCTGCCGGTACCTCTGCATCATTCAACAATCCAATCGATTCCTGACAATGCGGGCATGTAACCTCATCAGCAGACTCTTCTGCCCGAAACATGCCATCACAAACAGGGCATCGGAACGTAAGCAAACTCATGACAGGTCACGATTCTCCAAAACTAACTATCATCCTCAAGCGACTTGCCGATAGCATAGATTTCTTCAGCATCGAGTACCTGATCATTCGATTCAAACAACCGGGCAATGGCAGCTTTGTGAATCTTCATCTTTGTGCCTCCCACTCCAATTGCACCATAGGTAATTTTACCATGGGCATCGACTGCTTTATCCGTTACGCCCACGCCCTCCACTCCCACAGGAGGAACTGCGTTGAGATCGATAATCACTTTAAGATTTTCACAACTTGTCCAGGCGGCCTCTGAAATCAACTGAATTCCGGCTGCCCCTGCTGCAATAATTACGTCAACGTCTCGAGCGGCAAGCAACGTCTCTTCTTCATTGGAAGTCACAACGCCTTGGACGTCCGCTCCGCTTACACAGGCTTCAATTCGCTCAGCAGCTTGCTGCGCACGTTCCAGCGTTCGTGAACCGAGTTTCACAATGGCTCCCTGACCGGCCAGCAAACGGCCTGCACGGAGGCCCACAGGCCCTGTTCCGGCAAGCACTAACGCCGACGCTCCTTTCAAATCGGTATGACGGGCAGCTGCCAGGACCGCTGCAGCCGCTGTTGTGTTTGAGCCGTTCGAGTCCATCATAACGCTCACACGCATCGGCCCGAAAAAACAATTGGTAACGGCTTCTACCAATGCTTCGCCTGCTGCCACATCTGCGCCACCAACAAAAACAGCGGTCTGATGCAAATCAGCAGGCCCCCGTGTAAACATGGCTCCATGCACCAATCCCTCTGCATCTTCGACCGTCACCTGGCTGTATTGAAAAAGCTGGTGGACGCCGGAATCAACTGCTACCACGGCATCAAAAACACTGGCATGTTTATCAGTATCCAATTGCACCAGAATTCGGGGTTTACTCATCGAGTTAGCATATCCTTCACAAATCGTTCATTTCACCAAACTGTATTTTATCCAATTCCCACCAGGTCTAAATCCGGCGACCCGTAATTTGTCCTTAGCCTCGCCAAGCGGCTACACAAGTTCCACTTTGCGCAAAAAAATACTCTGCCAGTTTACCTGACAGAGCATTTTACATTAGTCAATAGACAAGCATTCGTCCATTGTCAGGCTGAACTAGCAACCTTTGAATGGATGAGCTGCTGCCTCACGTCCATCGAGCATTTTCTGCACGGACGGATCACCAGTCATTGCATTTCGAATAGACTGAATGGTCGCTTCATAGTTGTATTCAAAAATCTTGGCATCATCTTCAGCTGCCGGATGAATGAACACACCACAAACAATTACCAGGTCTTCTGCCTGATCTGCCGCGATAGCACCTTCTTTAACTGCATCAGCTACAGCTTCAGCAACGGCAGCCTGAGCAGGACCAAACATCTGTACAGCCTGTTTCATACCTTTGATTGTCACTTTCGTAACCATCACAGTACTTGGTTTGACAGCCAGATTTGGCTCCAAAACAGCCAACAGATTGGTGTGACCTTCACTCTGACGAGCGAGTGCATTGGCAAACGCATCGCCTACAGGGCCATCTTTGCTACCAATCAACAAATCAATATGCGCAATTTCGTTGCCATCACCAACGAGCGCTTCACCGACATACATCGACATGGATGAATCTCCGTTTTTCCTGAGAAAACCTAAAACTAAATCTTTGATGTGAGAATAGCACACTGTTGACCAATTACAAGAACCCGTGATCAAATAAGCAATTCAATATGGAATTTCATCTGAACTGGCTGACAAGTCGTGCTTTAATCGTCAAACTTTATTTGACAGTAACTTGCTACCTGATACAACCAAACAGCATGGCGAATCTTGATATCTCTCGAATAATGATCGTTGGCGCGTGCGTTCGAGCAGCCTCGGAATCAGCTGCTCTAGCGGGCTATAAGGTCGAGGCGGTAGACCTTTTCTCAGATACCGATACGCAGAAGGTTGCTAATTGCACGAAGCTGGTCAATTATCCGTATGACATTCCCGGCATCGTAAAACAACTTCATCCGGACGCTGTTTGTATCACAGGAGCGTTGGAAAATTACCCTGATGTGCTGGCAGAAATCAGATCATCCAGTCGCCTGCTGGCATCACCAGAACAGACAATTTCAGAAATCCGATCTCCTCAAAAACTGAACCAGTTGCTGCAGACACACCAATTCGAATATCCCCTGTTGGCTGAGACTGATGTTCCCCAAACCGGAAGCTGGATTGCCAAACCGTTTCACTCGGCAGCAGGCCAGCATATTCGTCAAATGAACTCGACAACCAGCTGTCCCGAAGATTCCTATCTACAACAATTCATCGACGGGACTCCGATGAGTGCGAGTTTTCTGTTGCAACCATCCCACGCAACACTACTGGGTACAACGGAATTGCTGGAAAACTCGAACGAACCGAACTTTCAATTTCTTGGCGCTGTTACTAAAACCCTTCCCCATCACCATCAAGCTGAACTTATTCGATTTGGCCACCTGCTCGCCAACCCGGAACTCGTGGGACTGACGGGCTTGATTGGTGTCGACTTCATATTGACACCGGACGACCACCTGGTGTTTCTCGAAGTTAATCCCAGATACACAGCAACCATGGAGCTATTTGAAAGCTGCTGGAAACACCCTCTGATGCATTATCACATTGCGGCTTTCCAGGATCCTCATGTTCACCCCTTAAAGACTGCGGCCAACCTGGTGGCAGGCAAGCGAATTATCTATGCCAGGCGAGCCTGGGATGTCTCGAAAGTCTGGTTGGAGCATGTCGCGCAAATAGCACTCGCAAGTAACCTCCGACTCGCAGATATCCCCTCGGCAACTGATACGATCACCGCGGGACACCCTATCCTTACCATCGCTGGAAAGAACACGAACGCCATATCCATGCAGCAAACATTAGAAAACGTGGCCGAACAGATCCAGGACTCAACCACTGCTTAACTGTCAGAGGACTCCATCCAGTTTCTACCCGCTAATTCTGGTTCCCAGTTTTCCAGCCCTGCCAACTTACCAATCTCTGCAATGCAGAGTCTGGTAATTCGCTGCAATGTTGCTTTGTCAGTTTTACCTTCCGACAACGTGACGACATCAATAGGTTCACCAACATATAGCGAAACTCGGGCTGGAGTATGAAACGGGTGAATGACCTCATCTGTAAAAGCCACGTTATGAAGATAGCAGGGAATAACCGGAACGCCCGCTCGAATGGCGACCATCACGGCACCAGGGCGACAAGACAGCATAAACTGGTCCGTGGTATTTATTCGACCTTCTGGAAACATGCATATCAAACGCCCGGACCTTGCTTCGCGAATAACCCGTTTGGTTGCTGCCGTATCGATACCCCGACGGCCTGCTTTGATCACATCGAAAATGTCCAAAATACGCCCAATTACAGGACCTGAGGTGAACTCCCGCGCAACCATCCAGCCAATAGGACGGTCTGAGGCCATCTGTATAAAGAAGGGATCAACGCTACTACAGTGGTTACTGATCAGTACTGCACCAGCTACATCCGCGGGGATCCTTCCATAGACGCGGGATCGCCAAAAAAAAGCGGTCAGCATCGCCGCAGGAACCCACAAAACCACCTGCAGAAAGTTCAAAGGCGAACGCATTGCGAATCCAATAGCCAACCATAGGGGAGAAGCAATCGCCAGCCCCAGCACAATATCAACCAGAAGTCCTTCGTGTCCTTCCACATTCATTCCTTATAATGACGTACGAGCGTCAATCCGAAGCGAATAACTGTAACTACATCACCCTGATTATAACTTTGTCCTATGATTCTTGCCGTGATCTCAGACACGCATGGCCATTGTTTCCACACTCAAAAAGCCGTCAGAGTAATCGAGGCCTTCGATCCGATGGCTGTTTTGCACTGTGGTGATATTGGCTCACCAGATATCCCTCCACTACTGGCAAATTGGCCAACGCACTACGTCTGCGGAAACGTCGACTCGCAACACGACCAACTCGAATCAGCAATTATTCAGGCGGGTGGAATCTATCATCACCAATTTGGAGATATCACTTTCGGCGAATTTCGAATCGCCTTGTTACACAGCCACATTTCCAGGTCACTCGAAAACGCTATTTCCAGCGGACTGTATGACATTGTCTGCTACGGCCATACGCATCGAAGTGAAATCCATCACGATGAAGAAACCATCGTCCTAAATCCAGGGGCACTATACCGAGCGGCAAAGCACACCATTGCCATTCTGGATCTGAAATCCAATCCGCCTAAAGCATGGCACATCGAAATATGAAAATGCTGACGGACTGAACTGCCTAGCCGGCCATTCGGGTGATCCGATTGACCGATTGTTCCATCTGGTCGTCAACAAATCGATGCTGCATCAAATAAGCATCTTCCACGGTATCCTCGTAGAAGTTTTTCAAAACCGACAAAGCCAAGAAACCCTGGTTCTTAAAAAAGAGCTGAGCGTCCAGGTTGGTTTCACGAACTTCGAGCACAATCCGGTTACGTCGTTGACTGGAAAGTTTGCTTTTGAGTTTTTCCACCATCGCTGTGCCGACTCCCGAGCGTCGATGCTCCTGATGAACAGCAAAATTAAGAATGTGCAGCCGAGTTTTATGCAGTTCATAAATCATAAAACCGATAATTTCATCGTTAAGCTCTGCCACCATGCCGATGCAATTTCGCTTCCTCAAGCAGCGAACGAAATCATCTTCTGTCCAGGGAAATTCGAAGCTGGCGTGCTCGATCCCCAATACATCTGACATGTCCCGACGAATCATCCATCTAATATGAATCCCTGTTGTCTGCACTGGCTCTGCCGCCATTTTGGACTCCTTCCACTGCCGGCATTAATACTGCACTCTTCAAGTTCGTAATGCGAGTTGGCCTTCCTTGGCACCTCAGCAATACAAACTACTTTTTCAAGTGTAAGAAAATTATCACATCCGTGGTTTTTTGCCAAGACGAACTTTTTCAAACCTGGCTTCTTCTGGTAACCGTCGTGCGGGCTTCCCGTACCCAGTGAAACCGGACTTTGATGAAGCGACCATCGGAAACAAACAATCTCAAAAGTGCCACCAGAACCAGAGCTATTCCAATGAACGAAGGTGTAAAGAAAGTCCACCAAATGACACCCAGTAACACAACGGGGCTCATCGGAGCATGGCTCACCCAATCCGTAAACCAGCCTCGAACTGTCAAAAAGTAAACCAACACAGAAATCGCCAAAACTCCCAATATCACTCCGAGCTGCCACCAGATGAGTACCGAAGACGAGTGCAGCTGCGTATGAATCAAAACCTGCGGTAACGCTCCATCTGTCATCGCAGCCAACCTGATTCCCGGAGCCTGTAACAACTGATAGTCACGGTAACCAAAACCAGTATCTGGCAAATCGGTGAGCTCCACTTCGCCTCGTTCACTGTCTTCGAAGTCGTCCAGCAACTGCAGCCTGTCTCTGTATTTCTGCCAGTATTCCTGTTCTGCCAACAGACTTTCATTCACCTCAAAGTTCCCGGTCAATTGGTTACTCACCACCTCCATGCCCCAGTCAACTTCATTGGCAAAGACTGCGGACAACGACCCTGTGTCCAGATTATCACTGTCAAATCGCAGGAGTTTATAATCTGCGTTGGAAGCCAAAATCTCAATCGTTGACGTGACAACTTCGTTTTCCGGGACAGGTAGTAAAATCAGATTTTGCCCGCCAGCCAGGACCGATTCATCCTCCAGCGAAAAGACGACATCAACTTGCTGGTACTGACGGTCCGAAAGAAGTGGTATCACCACACCCGAACGTTGTTCACCTGCAGATGCATGAATGGAATCGACTTCAGGCACCACCGCAGTTCCCTGAATGGTTACCGTTTCCAATTTCCACAGCTCGGGCCAAAGCAAGGTTAAATCCTGACCACGCGAAGGAAGCACATAGAATCTGGCTACTCCCACCAGGTGTTGACGGTCTATCACCGCCAATTCGTAACTGGCTACCTGCACTTGCAACCGGGAGGCACGCTGGATAAATGCAGTCGAACGAATCTCTGTTTCCCCGGTTCCCAAAAATACCGTGTGAGTCTCTGTCGTCACCTGCTCCGGAACCAGAGCGTGGGACCACGTCGTAATACGCTGCGCCCCCACCGCTTCCCACTGCATCTTTTGCTGATCGATCAAGTTCGGAGCATAAAAGAATTGCTGAACATTACCCGCCAGATTGTTAACCACTTCAAATCTGGGCAACTCCAGAATTCCATCTGTCTCCTGCAATTCCAATTTCAAATGAAATTGAAGGGTATCGGAAATAAGCTGATCAGGCCGCAGGGTGACTAGATAACTTTTCGGAGCGATCTGCCTTGACTCCAAAGTGAATCCCCCCGTCGATTCTTCAATGCTGTCAAACAGGACATTCTGAAGCTTTAATTGAAGCTGGTCCACCTGGCCTTCAACCACCTGAAGCTCACCTCGAATCTCAAACATCCGATTACCGTCAAGTTCTGCCAATCCGCCGCTGGCTGCTCCACGTACTACTGTGTTAATGCGAAGTACTGACAGACTGCTGTCGCCAGCCTCACGTGACGAGTCAAATTCAGCTACCAAACGACCATCGACGTTCTCCAGATAATCTCCGGCTTCCTGAGTCAACTCATTGTCACGGACTACCTGAACCAACGTCCCTGAACGTTGGATGATCCTGATCTGATCATCCATGACAATTCCTTGTTCGTGAGTAATCGTTGGTATGGGCAGGGTCCTGCGTCGGACTGGCAGTTTTCCTCGTAGCTCAAATACCAGTTCTCCTGATATCCCAGCATCGGTGAACACGCTTAGATATCCATCATTGGAATGCTGTACCTTCGCTTCCAGAACCACTCCCTCCTGATGTAACGTTGCCGACTCAACAACAAATTCACTGGGAACCTGAAAACGCTGCTGAAAGGCAACTCCGTCTTCAAGCAACAATTCAGCGTGATACAACATCAGAAGCTCGTCAGGGTTCACGATCACGTCACAGGACTGAACCACTTCGGTCTTCACCACTCTTGGCAATGTAGTAATCGGCTCACTCATCTCCCCCTGACCATCCACTAGTGCGTACACAGCCTGAGGCGATTCCTGATTTCCCCATTGAGCCAGAACTTCAGCCTGCAACGCGTCGCTCACAGACTCCAGGGAACTGCGCCAGGTTAAGTCGTCTTCCACACTCAATGCCAACCAACGCGCCCGACGACGCTGAACTACAGGAGTCACTTCAGGAATGGGAACATTTCCGATACCGGAAACATCTTCCAGATAAAATGATAATTGCACTTCGAAGGAATCAGAGACGGGACGCTGCAACGAAAAGTACAACGTTTTGGTATCACCATCTCGGATGCGAGGAGCTCCGACCACGAGCTGTCCTGGGCGGATGGGTAAGAGCCTGAGACGAGGATCCACATTCATACTGAACTGTTGCGTTGTTCCTGCAATCACATCAATTTTCATGCGAACATCCATGACAACCGCGTGCGGGGCGATACGTAACCAGTAATACTCTTCAGACTCCAGCACAGACGAACCTGCTATTTCAACATCGCCTACCCCCCAAAGCACTCCCAGACGCCGCGTACTGCCTAAGGCTGCCACAATTCGACCACCAAGAGTGTCGTTATGAATACGCCCTAACGAACCAGTCAGCAGTACCTGATGCTCATCTGAAATCGGCGATGTCTCCAACGTCGATTCTGGCACACCGGGGATGTCAATTTCGAAACGATGAACATTGTTTAACGACTGAACAACCGGAATCAATTCCAGTTCAACCGTCACATTTCCTTCCTGGCTCACAGGTATTTGGACGGCCTGACGATCTGCCAGCCATTGAAATTCAACCGGCTCTCCTTCGACTACGACTTCCTGAATTTCAGATTGCCGAGCATCCAGCGGAAGCGTGATTTGCTGCTCCCCTTCACTCAACTCCATGTGATACGAGACATTCATCACGGGAGTCACCTCTCCAGAATCCTGTTCGTCATTCAACCAATTCACCTGGTACTGAGCTTCGGTGATCAGCCAACTCTCTGTCTGGCTACCAACGCGTGAATACCACTTCCGCAGTTTCTGATAAAACTCATCTGCGACATACAGGTACTCCCCCGCGTCCTTCCCCTCACTGTCAACAGGGAAGTACACGTTGTGAACAGAGGGCACGACAACTGGTGACTTAGCAGGCACGGCCGCTGCATCCCTTGCCGTATCGGGCGTCACCGGAGGTGGTTGAAATGCGGAAGCCAGATGAGTGCTTCCTAAAGCAACTGCCAAGACCAGAAGCGGCGCAACCATACCGGGACGGGACTGCAATTCAAAGTCCAGTTCAGAGTTCACTCGGGGCTCCCGCACACCAACCTGCAGCCGCGTCACAATGGTGCAAACGGCGACAGCCAGTGACGCAATAAATGCCTGAGCTCCAAACCCCACAAAGACATCCCCGATGAACATGGCTACCGTCGCCGTCAGAGAAGGGATGATAAATGCCCACTCCCATTTTTTCCGACTGAACCAGAGAAACAGACCAAACCAAACGAATAAACTCGCCCAGGACGCTGTCACCAGAGAAGCATTGTTGTACACAACCAGGGAAATCCCGGTTCCTGCCTGCTTCACTCCAGACTCATACGTCCACATAAGATCCTGCCGGAGCGTCTCGTGGAGCTGCCTGACTTCCTGTTCGGAAAGTAGTGAGAGTACCCGGCGGCCAAGAATCCAATCCTCCAACCTGATGACCGACCCACCTGCCAGTTCATACGTGGTAAACACAGGTCGAATTTCTGAATCAATTTCAATGAACCGTCCCTGGCTCAACAGATCTTCGTCAATCCAGCGATCGGATGACAGAATAATCCGCTGGCCATCCCTGACAAACGCCAGTTCCGACTTCTCCAACCACTGCATAACCGATGTTCTGTGTGACACCTCTTGCACTGTATCAAGCGGAGTCGCGGGATTGATTCCCAGAGCATTCAGAGCGACAACGTCAACGGCTAATGTGTAGCCCTTCCATTCTTCATTTAACAGCATCTGAACGTTACGCAGCCAGTCCGACCAGGTCACCTCCACCACCTCGTCGGCATTTGGTCTGATCAAAGCAGCACGTTCCAGCAAAGAGTTTAATTTGGATAACTGTCCGTCAGAGTCCTCACCTGCTGACCGGCGCCAACCCGTTTCTCCTCCCTGTCCTGAACGTACCTTTCTCAACCAGGGGCCAAACAACCTCACGGCAACCGAATTCTCCTTCGACTGCCGGGCTAATTCATAACCTGGTGGAACAGCTACCGACCAGTACGATTGCAACACTCTGGCATTTACTTCAGGAAGAGGTTTTTGCAACTCTGTCCGAAACCCTAACGAGGCGGAACTGGTAGTAAATCGAATTCGAACTTTTGCAAAACGAGTCTCTGTTTGCAATGGAATCTGCAAACGCTGTGGCGAATCAGACCGACGTATCGAAGCCAGATGGATTGCCTGGTTATCCACCCAAACACTCTCGACTGCAACTTGCGGAGGTAAATCCACTAGTAAATCGTGCAATCCCTGCTGCTCTACAACATATCTGATTTCATGACTGCTATGCCCATGGATCAGGTATTTGGAGTGAACGTGAGCATTCCAGACGACGTGCTCCAAAGGTTCTGTACGGGACACCAGAGCCACCTGAGGTGGAGTTCCAACTGGCATTCCATATTCGATGGCCTCCACGAAAAACGACGACGATCCTCGCAGACGCGACGGAAGCACTCGTTCGATCGACTGTTCCCTGCTTATATCCACATGCACCTGTTCCGACCAGCCGATCTCCGCTGACGCGGTAAACAGCTGAGCCCCTTCCACGCGATAAAGAGGTACCCTCAGGAATGTGTCACGGTCGAGCGTCCGAACTCCTTTTAACTCGAACGGGTTGACCCGAGGATCAACCAATTCAATCTGCCACCGTTGCCAACCATCCTCTTCTGACATCTCCACACTGGCTACCGCTCCCACGGAAACCGTCGAATCACCTGTCTTTGCAAGCTCCCATGTCACATCCGTCCCGCTCAACCCTGAACTATAAATCACCACTTTCTTTACTGGTGTACCCAGCGGGTTAATCTGAATCCTCGTCTCTTCATTGACGACATCCGAAACCGTAATATCTGTTTCCAACCGAGCTTCGAACGTCTGTGTTGCCGGTGCCAACCCAATCTGTAATGATGACACATAGCTCGCATCCGCAAACACAATCTCCACATCTCTCAGTAGCATCTCAGAACTTACTTCATCAGTGGCCAGGTCAAGACGATTAACCTGCGATGCTCCCAACTCAGAAATGGATAAGACATTTGGCCGCTTGGTTGTGAGTCCAACGAGATGCTGCTGGAGTACCACTCGTTTTTTCTGTAGCGTTGACTCCGCCACGCTCGGAAACGCCACTGCCGTTAATGTCTCACCCGAAATTTGATTGGTTTTGATTTCCCGAGTCAGATTCATCCTTAATGCTATGAGACGCCCCGGTTCGATGCCCTCCTGTAAATCAATTTCGTAGATCGTACTTCCAGTGCGCTCTGTCTTCAGAACACGAGGAAGATACTGTTGTGGCCCTGCCACATCTCTTTCCAGATGAACTGCCTCTAACACCCATCCCTTGAAAACCTCCAGATGTAACTGATGCATCGATTCCGTGGCAGCTGTCAATCGCACCTCAGTCTGCAGATTGATCCGCCCGGGCTCGATCTCAAACCTCGAGACCTGACTAGCATGCAGCTCCGCCTCCTGATGGCCGGCCACGACGACGATGTGCGGAGAGGGATCGAACATCTCCAGAATGCGGCGTTGCTCCATCGCTGCTGACTCAATACGACTCTCCAATGCCCCCTGTACGTCCAGACGGTAAAGATCCAAATCATCTGCAATGACTAACGAAACCTGGCCCTGCCTCCAAATCCCATCGACCACCTTGATCAACGGTAAAACCTGGGGTTGCAGTGGACGGAATCTGGATATCGCTTCAATCGAAACCAGAACCTGGCCTGCTGTACCATCCAATGTGACAGACCATTGATTTTCGCTTCCATCCAATCGCGTGGGGATCAGTTCTGTTCCCCCGGCGGTCACTCGCACTAGTTCCGTATCAGACGTAAGTTGAAAGACCAGAGATTGACGTTGAACACCAACAGAATCCAGAGTGATCTGGCTTACCAACTCAAGCCCCTCTCTCGACAACGAATACTGCAGATCCTGACTATAGAACAGAACCCTCGTACTCGTCCCGACTGTATCCCCGGATAATACCGTCAGCATCGTCCTCGACTGCGTTCCCAACTGGACAACCCAACGCGAAAACTGCTCCTGCAATTCGGGCAGCCCCTCAAGAGGCAACGGCACCTCACCATCAACAGGATTCCACACAATCCCACCGGAGCTGCGCAACACCAGATCTGTTGGCAAATCAAAAATCAGGTAACTGGATTCACTTTGAGGAACATCGAAACTGAATTTCTTTTCGCTCTCGATAACCGTCGTTCCACTCAAACTCCAGTTAAACATCAGTTCTCCCGAGCCGGCAAGCTTTACCAGTGGGATATTTCGATCGGTAACACCGCAGGTGGCCGAAACCATCGTTGCCTGATTCTCTGCTGTCGGCGTGGCGGCCCACTGGGGTGAATCAATGGCAATAGACAGAGGAACCAGTGGTACAAGCCCTTCACGATCGGGGTCGGCGTCAATCCCCAGAACCGCTCGACCATCAACGATCTGCCCTCCCTGCACGCGCCCATAATACATGGCCTGGCGGATGTACGCCCCCTGACGAAACTCGGGGGAAGACTCCGCGTTCTGCCGGCCTGACCGATTGACAGCACTCAGCATTTCCTCAAATTGAGATCGCAGTAATGGTACGGTGCCAGCCAGAATTTCATCAAGATCTTTTTCTTCCACCTTGATCTGCCGATACAGCAAGTCCGTCGTCTTCTTCTCAGACTGCTGTGCGGCCACAAAATGACAATTCGTCAAAAGCACAAAAAGGCAAATCACGAATCGAATCTGAATACGTATCACGTTGATGCCTGTTGCTGCTCGGAATCATCGACAATCGGAGGTGAGTTGGCAGCTGCAATCGACGAATCAAGTTTCAAAAGTGAAATCGCTGCCGAGTTAGTATCTGTGTGTAAACTGCTGCGATGAATTGGGCGACTACTCCAGCCCGGACCGGCCAGAAGCCAGTTCAAGATTCGTGACAGTACGACAAGCAGACCTCCCAGAAACGAGGCCTGAATAACCAGTAACATCCATTCTGGAAACCAGACGGCAACCAGTGCCGCTACCAGTCCTACTCCAAAAATAACGATCGGCTGCTGCATAAAACGGAGCCTCAAAATAGCCAGCCCCACCAGCAACACCATTCCAGACAAGAACAGCAACAAGGTCGAGCGGCTGGTAACCGAGGCATTCAGCGTTGTCACTTCTCCAACCGTTGACAACAGGTATTGATTGGTATTCTCTGGCAGCTTCAACTGGTTCGCAACGCCCACCCAGGCCTCCAGATCCGATTGTTCAAGTACGGAACTTCTAAACCAGAAAAGTCCGGACCAGATCCAGTCGTACTCTGGTGTCCAGCCTTGAGGGCTTCCCAATAGATGCTGGTCATTGGTCGTCACCAACTGCCAATACGTAGAACCACTCAGGCCGGAATCAACCACCTGAGGTAATTCCAAATCAAGCCGTTTGTCATCAAAATCAGCTCGCATATACCAAAGTTCGATCCGGTAATCCGACTCGATACCCGAAGCTGCCAGACGGACCGTTAACTGCCCCTGGGAGTCAAGCACTACCTGATCAACTGGTACCCGTTGATTATTGACCGCGACAATCAAGGTTGCAGGGTCGATCGTTCCTTCACGAAACTTGACGTGCAAATCAGCTTCGTTAGTTCTGACAAACATCGCCATACGCTCCCGACATTGACCGTTAAGCAATGCGGTCTGTATCCAACGACGTTGGATCAATGTCGACGTCCTCGTAATATCTCGTCGCATGCGCATCTCTACTGGAAGGCTTGTGACTCCTTCTGATGCTCGAAGCCGCAGACTGTCAGCCCCCGTATCCTCAGATGTCACTCCACGTACAACCTGCCAAACGTCATCCGCCGGTTCGCTGACAAATATATCCTGAGTATTCAGAGTGACCTCGTTCTGAACCAGGCGGACTTCCTCCGACGAGGGTGAAACCAGCAGGAAATTCACCCGTTGCGAAGTATCCGCCATTAGCAGCGGCAACTGTTCCTGATACCTCAACACAATTCTCAATGCACCATTGTATTCGGCAAGCAAATCAACCGTTACCTGTTCAATCTCCAATTGCGTTCGCTCTTGATCAACCTGCGCCGAACTTGGCACAACACTCCAGGGAAGAATTACATTCCCACTTCCATCCTCTCCTGACGCGTCGGCAGGCTGCAGGAAAATACGCAGGTTTTCCGGGCGTCGCACGACACCGGGTACAGTTAGTGTTATCTGACGAATCGGCTCGTAGGCAATCTGGTAATCGAGTACCTGTTCGAAGGATGCATATTTTTCCTCCAGTTGGACAGCCGTTCGGGAAGCCACTAAAACGCTTCTCTTCCGAGTTCCAATCGTCCCCACAAATCGCAATACTTCTTCAGCGTCAAGATTGGGCTGAGAATGAAAGACTAACGGCGTTTGCTGATACTCCGGCAAGGTCTCGTCAGAAACATCATTCACACTACCCGCCAGTAAGCCCACCATGTTTTCCATGTCTGGCATTAATTTCACATTATTTGCAGGCTGCAGAATTACCGTTCGTGTGCCTTTCAAAATGCTCGCATTCATCGTACTGGTAACATCCAGCCGGGGAATGAGTAAATCCAGAGGGCGGTCATCCTCCGTCTCTGCCGGAAGTTGTTTTCTGGCACGTATACTGACCTCAAACTCACCGCGGGAATCCGTATCGGCCGTCGAAATCTGAAAACCAAGTGTCCCGTCAGTTAACTCTGCATTCACCAGTTGTAACGTTCCCTCCACGCTCTGAAACACCTGGTCCAAATCCCAACCATCCCAATTGCCGGACAGTTGATATTGTCCAGAACCGGAATAAAGGCACCTTAACGTAGCCGTCATGCGTAATTGGGTGGGGGAAACTTCCAGCAAGTAGGCAGGGACCACCAGAAACTGATTTTCCCGCTCCTGCAATACACCAACAACCGTGTAGGCAACGTTATAGTATTCAAAGTCAAATTGCTGAAGTCCCTGACTCCCTGCCGCTGAGTCAAACGTCCGAGGAGTCCGGCGGATATCGCCGCTCAATTGCCAGACGACATCCCAATTGGTCGTCGTACTCACACTAATGCTGCCCGACTGTTTGACTGCGTCGACCACTTCAAATCCGTTAAACGTTTGGTTGCCGTTGGCATTGTCTTCATTTTCAGGTTTAGACTCTGCTTCCAGGGGAATGGTCACATTTGATTGAGGACGAACGATACTGATCCGAACCCGCTCGCGTTGCTGCTCTATGCGTTCCTCGGTTGCGGGTAATCGAGTGGCACGAAATGTGGGACTGGGAATGTCCAGCAACGTCATGCCCGTAGGCAACAGAACTTCAAAATCGGTTACCTCTGCTCCTAAACCCGTTACGGTTAACACTCCCCGAGCACTGATGCTGCGGTTTTGATGCACTGCAAAACTTGTTTCTACCGACGCCTGGATTCGGGAGAGTGGTTGCGAAAAAACAGCGTCCTCAGCACTCCAGCCAAAAATAAGCTCGTCAGACTGAAAATCAAAGGCGAAGGACGTCGCCGTACCAGACACATTGGAAACTCGGACTTCCAATTCGCCCGCCGCTGCTTGTGCTTGCTTGACGGGAACAACTAGTTGCCGGAACTGACTGCGAGCTACGGGTGGTTGTAGCACCAGCTCGGTCACCTGACCTGCCTGTCGCAGTGGACGAGTCAGATGCAGAGAGATCATATGTTGACTGTTAATGTCTCCCCGCATCCAGGCAACATGGCCTAACTGAGCATCCCAGGTTACAAAAAACTCACCGTCACCGGTATAGTTTGGGGCCGCTCGCATAACACACTGTGGCAGTCGCAGCGGAACTTTCACCCACTCTTCCTGAACCGCCTGAATCAGCTGAACCCGGAACTGGACCGTAAAAGAGAGGTGCGTTGCGGAAGCCTGACCGGTATATACCGCTTGATCAATGACAAAAGCTGGCGGAGCGTTATCATCTTCGACATCACTCTGCTGATTATAAATCCGTAGGTACTCTTCCAGAGAAAGATTCGTTGCAACCTTGACGAGATTACCATTTTTGTCGCGCAACAATACAATCTCAGTCGGAGCCTTACGAACTTCTCCGATCCCATCTTCTGTTTCCTGCGCGTTCCTTACCTCCACCTGGGCTCGTGCCATCGGAGCCATAGCAAGGGAGCCAACCAGAGTCAACAAAAGCGTGACTCGTAGCCATGAGCCAATCAGAGCGGGCGATGCGGAAGCAGTGTGAGGATGAGGCATACAATCGATCTGACGATTCCTATATGGCATTTGCCAACCCGAAAATTGTAAAAGAAAAGACCCGCCATGGCAGGTCTCTATATTTTAAATCGTAAGAGCGGGTTAGCAATGAGAAATAACTGAATCGGACCCAAGTTTAGACTCGGTTAAGTACGTCAAACATCTGTTTATGCAGCTTTTCAGTCGCCGCCGCAATAAACTTTGCCTCATCAATTTTCAAAGGGCCACCATCAATAGACGTTATAGTTCCCCCAGCTTCTCTAACTATCAAAACTCCCGCGGCAATGTCCCAGATTTTGACACTCGTCGCCCAGTAACCATCCAGTCCTCCCTGGGCCACATAACACAGATTTAAGGCTGCGGATCCCAGTCGTCGTAATGCCTGACATTCGTATAACATCTCTACCCAACGATCTACTTCCGGTGAACCCCGTTCCACTCCAGCGGAAAAACTGGCCGCGATCAGGGAACGTTGTAATTCGTCCACGCCACTGTGCTGCATAGGGAGTCCGTTCACCCGAGCTCCTTCTCCGCGCGTGGCACTGTAACAATCATTCAGGACGGGATCATATACGGCAGCCACAATAGGCTCGCCATAGTTCAACAGCGCAATCGAAACACTGTACGTCTGCAGTTTATGCACATAGTTAGCCGTTCCGTCCAGTGGATCAATCACCCAACAGTACTCCAAATCAGCCAAATCCACGGTCGAATCAACGGTTTGATCCAATCCTGGCAAATCCACTTCAGAAGTCAGATCTTCTTCACCTAAAAAGAAGTCGTCCGGACGGTTTTCAGAAATGATCTCCAAAATCCGCTTTTGCGAGGCCACATCTGCTTCCGTCACCAGATCTTTGGGAGCTTTTTCACGCGGATTAATGGAATCCTGCATTTTCGCCAACAATTGACCAGCCTCTCTGGCTGCCGCCGTAGCTAAATCTTCCAATTTCATCAAATAACCTTAACTTCTAAATCCTCGATCATGAAAAAAATGTCTGCGTCGATGGCAAACTGGGAACTGGTACCCAAATGTCCAATATACCTCATCAAATTTGACAGACCTATGACAGCACTTCGCTAACTCACCAATCCCAGGTTGCAACAGATTCCAACAATTTTCTCTGCCTACATTCTTGCAGTTTTTCAACTTAAAACTGGACATTGGAGTCTCACTTGTTATTATCAAATTAGATTCCTTTGTTACGCGAGACTGTCTTTGGCAGTTATGGAATTCCCCATTCATGCTTTATGAAATCCATGGTAAGTCGCGTTAACAAGTGGCCTCTTCTCTGTTCCGGCCCCGCCGAAATGCTTTGCATTCGGCGGGGTTATTTTATGCCTCCTCAATGCCTGCAGCATCTTTCACCTACTCAGCAGGACATCGCGACTCGGTCCTTGCTAGCCCTTCGTGTTTCAAACATAATTCATTTCTGCAAACCAGAAGAAAACACGACATTCACCCTCGGCATCATCCATGTGGCTCATCGAATCCTCTCATGCTTCACTCGACCTAAGCAACCTGCATTGCGAACTCGAACTTACTCAACCTCAAAAGGGATTACTGAATACTACCGCGTATCAGCATTCCCTGGCTCATAGCTCCTTTGTTCAACTCCATATGGGACTTGATATGGGTCTTGATATGCGTCTTGGCGAAGAATCAATCCAGGAGGCATACCAGCGAGGAAACGACTTGATCGTTCAATATCAGTCCACAGAACAACGCAATGCCACGCCTCAACTCTACTGGCGAACGTCCCATCGTGAAAATGCTGTCGGCATCGAAATAATCGTCTCGCTGCAAACCGATCAACTCGATTGCCGCTGTCCGATTCGAACTTCCACATCCATCGCATCTCCTCTCCCGGTATATACTCTCCGTGACTCGCAACAGTGGAAAAAGACGGACGGAGGTGAATGTAGTCATGCCCTGCTGGTACAACTAACTCCGACGCTCACCTATCTCGAAGTGGTACATCCCACCGACCACACGACCACTTCCATCCGACTCGACGACCAGACTACCACCTGGGAACACTGCCTGTTAAACCTGCCGCTGGAAAAGGGAGTCATCCGCCGTGCGAGAATGCAAAGCTGGTGGATACAACATGACGACAGCGAAACACTCGCCAATGAAATCGTGCAAGCGTTTCACCAATCCACTCCGCCACTGACTACCTAGGAAATCAACTTTTCCACAATCTTGCCTCCCTGGTCGGTGAGACGAACATTGAGTCCCTTAAACTGATGTACCAATCGGTGGTGATCGAATCCAAATAATTGCAGGATCGTCGCATGGAAATCATTTACGTGAACCGCGTCCTCGACTGGGGCCCAGCCAATGTCGTCTGTCTTCCCGACGACCTGCCCCCCCTTAATTCCACCGCCGGCCATCCATAGACTGTAACCATACGGGTGATGATCCCGGCCGGTATTCTGCTTATTTCCACCTCGGTTTTCCCCAAGCGGAGTTCGACCAAACTCGCCAGCACAAATCACTAACGTGTCGTCCAGCATCCCCCGACGCTTAAGATCCTTCAACAAGCCAGCTACTGGCTGATCCAGCATCCCGGCATTATAGGCAATCTCTGCGCTCAGATTACTATGATGGTCCCACGACGCATGCATCAGCGTAACAAATCGAACCCCTCGCTCCAGCAAGCGACGAGCCAGCAGACAGTTTCTGGAAAACTGACCATAGACATTGGCGCCGCCCCCTCGGAAATTCGTCTTTTCAGGCTCCTTACGACCCACACCATAAAGATCCAGTGTCTCCTGAGTTTCAGCACTGATGTCGATCAATTCGGGAGCCGCCTGCTGCATGCGGAATGCCAGCTCGTAAGAATTGATACGACTGGCTATCTCAGTGTCCTGCTGCTCTTGAAGTCGAATGCGATTCAAAGCATTTATTAAATCCAGGGAATCCCTTTGCATTTCACGCGAGTATCCACCAGGAGTATTCAGGTTCAGCACAGGCTCCCCGTCGCTCCGAAATACAACACCTTCGTAGGTGGAGGGTAAAAAACCACTCGTCCAGTTCGAAACACCACCTGAACTTCCCCGTCCAGCTGACAATACAACATAAGCCGGAAGGTCATTGGTCTCACACCCCAGCCCGTAGGTCAACCAGGAACCCAAACTCGGACGCCCGAACCGGGGAACTCCTGTGGTCATCATCAATTGAGCCGGATGATGATTGAATGCATCAGTATGCATTGAACGTACCAGAGCGATGTCATCCGCACACGAACCAATGTGAGGCAACACATCCGATAACTCCATACCACATTCACCGTAGGGACGAAACGTTCGGTCACTCCCCATCAGGATCGCACTTTCCTTCTTGATAAAAGCAAACCGGACTTTTTCGGTCAACTCCTTGGGCAAACCCTCCCCATGACGCTCCTGCAAGACAGGCTTGGGATCATACAGATCCACGTGGCTGGGGGCTCCCGCCAAAAAGACAAAAATACAACGCTTTGCTTTCGGAGCGAAATGTCCGAACTTCGGCGCCAGCGGATTCGCGTCGTCGGCCTGAAGCACTCCATCTCCCTGCAACAGAGATGCCAACGCCAAGCCACCTAGCCCACTGGCCGTCGATGTAAAAAAGTCACGACGACTCTGTTGTCTCAGTTGGTTGTTAATATCCATCATTTTTCCTATCAGCAATCGTCTCTGATGATCTGCTTATTCTTTGGTGATAAATTCGTCCGTGTTTAGCAATACCCGAGCGACAGCCACCCACGACGCCGTCTCTGCCAAATCTGCCTCTTCCGGCATCGGAGCACCACCTAAAACCTCTTTCGCTGCATTTTCATCGCCTCGCATTTTCTCCAACTGCCGCTGATAGAAAACTGACACCGCGTCCATTTCAGATCTGGTCGGACGCCGCGATAAACACATCAAAAATGCATGATAAATTCGTTGTCGAACAGCTTCGTCCTGACCACCGGTTTTCCCCACTTCCCGCACGAGGCGGCGCCCAAGATTCTGAGCACATTCGGTGAAGACAACATCATTCCATAAAGTCAGCGCCTGCAAGGGAGTATTACTTCGCGAACGACGGGCAATGCACGAGTTGGAATCCGGAGCATCAAACGTCATCAGCATTGGATAAGGACTGGTCCGCTGAAAAAACGTATATAACCCGCGGCGATAACGATCCCCCCCTTCACTCGTCTGCCACTTCGCACTATTGGCATAGGTCAGTGAAGAATATTCCGAAGGCTGAGGAGGTCGGACACTGGGGCCACCAATTTTATCCACCATTAATCCACTCGCCTCTAAAGCCAAATCCCGAATGATCTCTGCCTCAACCCGAGCGCGATGTTGCCGAGCCAACAACTCGTTGTCCGGATCGATTTCTGCTAGTTCCGCACGGTGAGAAGACAGCTGTTGATATACAGCACTATTGAGAATCAAACGATGAAGTTCCTTGAGACTCCAACCATTGGCTCGAAATTCAAATGCCAACCAATCGAGCAACTCCGGATGAGTCGGTTCTGATCCTTTGGTACCAAAGTCGTCACTCGTCGCGACTAGTCCACGGCCAAAATATCGCTGCCAGATGCGATTGACGGTAACTCTGGCAACCAGTGGATTTTCATCTGACACCGTCCATTTGGCTAGATCCAACCGAGTTAAACGGTCTCCGTGCGCCGTTACTTCAGGCAAAACACTCAACCCTTGCGTGGCAACCTCTTCACCCTTGGTCAAAAAATTTCCTCGTAAGTGCGTATGGGTCTGGCGAGGACTGGCTAACTCCACCACACTCTGAGCCTTGGTACCCGGCATGGCTGGTCGCTTGCTGTCATGCTCCTTTTCGGCCTGCACAAACTTCTTATATTGCTCGTCCACCTGCTTGTAGTAATCCAGCAACAACCTGTTTTGCTCGTCATTCCGCGCCTCAGCTGCAATCGCTTCCAGTATCTCAGCCGGAGTTCCCTCCAGGGCCAGTACCCCATTGAAATCGGCATAGGTTAGCCGAAACCGACCGATATTGTGAGTCTCCCCAGTTTCGTATTTCTGATCGAGAACAATCTTCAGTTCTACTCCACCTTCAAATGTAACCACTTTGTCCAGTTGGAATACCGCCACGTGACGCTTGCCGATCTCCGGAGAAACGGCCCATCCATCTTCGCCATTGTCGTTGTGCGCTTTGGCGACTTCCCAGTTATTCTGAGAGAAATCAGCGATGGCGCGACTGATCGGAACCGGAGCGAATTCATTTTCCGTACCCGCCTGCCGGACTAAAACCTGTACGTTGGTCAGCACAAAGTTTCCATTGGCAGCTCGACCAGGACCTTTCATCGGCAAACTGTCATCCGGCAATACTTCCAGGCGAATACCGCTTAACGCCTCTACACTTGCTTCCAACGTGTAAATATCAGACCGGACATTCTCTCCTTCTACGAGGACAGAACCATCGTCGAGATTCTTAAAAGTCGACTTATGACGTCCGCTGATCGTCGCTCCATCCAGTGGTCGCCACTGATAGACAACCTTCGCATCAACCTCCAGCCACTTGGCAAGTGCGCCCGGCAATTGCTCCGCTTCATACTTCTGCCGCGCTGCAACCAGCTTCTCATGCTCTGCTGAAAATGCTGCCAATTGCTCGTTATAAACCGCCTCCTGGGCGATGGTCGGAGCAGCAATATCCTGCTCGTTCATGCTGTTGAAAAAGGAATAAAGCTGATAGTACTCCTGATGACTGATCGGATCGTACTTGTGACTGTGACACTGAGCGCAACCAATCGTCAATCCCAACCAGACCGTGCCAAATGTATTGGTTCGATCCACCGTCTTCTTCACCCGATCTTCTTCCTGATCAGTCCCACCTTCGGTATTGTGGAGCGTGTTTCGGTGAAATCCACTTGCCACACGGTCTGCAACTTTTGCCTCGGGAAGCATGTCTCCGGCAAGCTGAGCCACCGTAAACTGATCAAATGGCAAGTCGGCATTCAACGAGTTGATTACCCAGTCACGATAACGCCAGGCATGCGGCCGGGCACGGTCCTTTTCATACCCGTCACTGTCCGCATAACGAGCTAAATCCAGCCAATGACGCCCCCAACGTTCTCCATAATGAGGTGACTTCAACGCTCGATTAACCATCTGCTGATACGCATCTGTCCGCTGATCATTCAAAAACTCTTCCACTTCTGCCGCTGACGGAAGTAACCCCAACAGGTCGAGATAGACTCGGCGAATCAGCGTACTACGACTGGCACGACCGGACGGACTGATCCCTTCGCTTTCCAGCCGAGCCAGCACAAATTGATCAATCGGATTCCTGACCCATTGCTCCGCCTTGACTGACGGTAAGTCAGGACGCTGTAGCAGCTGAAAGGACCAATGTTCTGAAGTGATCGCGACATCTGCCGAATCAGGCCAGGGTGCTCCCTGAGCAATCCATGCTTCAAACAAAGAAATCTGCTCCGCCGTCAGTGGAGTCCCCTCTCCTTCCGGAGGCATCCTTCCTAAATCTTCATTCTCGCCTCGAAGTAATGTAAGCAGCGACCCTGCTTTTACATCCCCAGGAACGATTACTTTCCCATTATCACCGCCAGCCAGAGCACGCGCCCGGTTGTCCAGCCGTAAACCACCTTCCTGAGCATCACTTCCATGACACGAATAACAACTGGCGCGTAAAATCGGTTGAATCTGTCCGGCGAAATCTATCTTCGCAATCTTTTCTGTCTCCGGAGTCTGCGATTGCTGTCCAAGCACTGGAACAACCATCAGACTCAACCAGACGACTGCTGCGACAACTATGACTGATACTTTTTCTAACATTCCACCAAGCATCCAAATAGGGAATTATTGTCTCACGGAAAGCCTTTATTTTAACGTCCCGTGAAATTGAATCCAAATGAACCCAGGCTCGATTTGCTAGACTTACCTGACATCCTCTCCTGAGGTACATTGACATTACGTCCTGATTGAAACTGAGGGCTTACTACTACACAGAGGATTGAAAACTAATGTCATCGGACCTCCGCAACAGACTTTTTGAAGAACTCGACAGTCTCGTACTGATCGATCCCCATACTCACATTGATGCCCTCAGCCCTGCCTCCAAAGATTTATCCGAAATCCTTGGTTACCACTACTACACGGAACTCGCTCATTCCGCGGGATTATCTCGCCAACAGATCGAAGCTCCAGAAATCACACCCCGAGAAAAAGTTCGTTTGTTGCTCAACAACCTGGAGCCAATTCAAAACACAATTCAATACAGCTGGCTCGTCGAAATGTGTCAAAAGTTCTTTGGATTTGAAGGTGAAATCATCGACGGATCTAATTGGGAAACAATCTTTGATGCCGCTCAGGAAAAAATGGACCAACCAGACTGGGCTCAACAAGTACTGAATCAGTCCGGGCTGGAAGCGGTCTTCTTGACCAACGACTTTGATGACCCGCTCGAAGGATTTGACACGTCTGTCTATATCCCCTGTCTACGAACAGACGACCTGGTATTTCATCTGGCCAAACCTGCCGTCCGCGAACGACTCGAAATCTGTACAAACATCGGACTCGAATCGCTCGGTACGTTAACGCAGGCTCTCGAGCATCTGTTTACGCACTTTACCCGTGCCAACGCCAAAGCGTGTGCCATTTCACTGCCGCCCTGGTTTGTTCCAATCGAAGTCGATTTTAACGAGGCCGAGCGTGCTCTCGAAAACCTGCAAACTCACGGTGAACAGGCAGACGCTGAGCACAAAGAAACGATGGCTCGCTGGGTATTCTGGAAACTCGCCGAACTGTGTGACGAATTCAAACTTCCCTTTGATCTGATGATCGGAGTCAATCGCTCGGTTTACCCGGGAGGAGTCTTTCAGGGAATGGACCTGTACGACAGCCGTGTTTCGCTGATCCAATATGCCGATCTGTTTAACGCCTTTCCAGCTGTGAACTTCCCCGTCTCAGTGCTGGCCAGTGTTACCAATCAGGAATTAGCCAGCTATTCGTGGATCTTCCCCAATGTCGTTACCAACGGGCACTGGTGGTACAGTAACACACCAACGTTTATCGAACATGACACGGCAGCCAGACTCGAAGCCGTACCGCAATCAAAACAAATTGGCTATTACAGCGATATGTACAAACTGGAATTCGCCTTACCAAAATTTGCCATGTACAAACGCATTCTGGCAAAAGTGCTGGCCGAACGTTATGTGATTGACCGTCAATGGAGTGAACAACGTGCTATAGCATTCGGAAAACGCTTACTGCGAGGAAACGTTGAGACAATCTTTCATGTCTGACTAATCACAACTTCACAAACATCACAGCCAGGAAACGATTTCACCTGGCCTGGTATATGGCATAAAAGTATATGGCATAAAAAAACTCCGCTGTATAACGTACAGCGGAGTTCACTTTTGACACCGGAATGCAAGCAAGCCATTGGCTTACTTGCGGTTGGCCCATTCTTCAGCACGAGTTTTGATAATCTCCTGCTGAACAAGGGCAGGAACTTTCATGTATTTCGAAAGTTCCATAGAGAAGGTACCCTGGCCTTTGGTCATCGAGCGTAAATCGGTTGCATAACCAAACGTCTCCACCAGTGGTACTTCTGCCAAAATCGTGGAAACTCCTTCACGTGCTTCCGTGTTATTAACCAGACCACGACGGCTGATCAAATCACCGACCACTGCCCCCTGAAAATCTTCCGGAACTTCGACTTCCATCTTCATCATGGGCTCCAGAATCGCTGGCTTGGCCTGAACAAAAGTCTCTCGGAAACAGCCACCCGCTGCAGTCTGGAATGCCTTATCAGAACTGTCCACTTCGTGATACGAACCGTCGTCCAAAACAACTTTCACACCCACTACCGGGTAACGAGCCAAAGGCCCGCGGTTACACGCTTCCCGAAATCCTTTTTCTACTGACGGGATATACTGCTTGGGAATACGTCCACCAACGACGTTTTCTTCAAACTCAAAGGTCTCTTCGCCATCCACGTCCATCGGTTCAAGCGAACCAACGATGTGAGCGAACTGGCCGGAACCCCCGGTTTGTTTCTTGTGTTTGTAGTTGAACTCTTTGGCCACCGTAGGAGCTTCACGGTAACTAACCTTGGGTGCTCCTACTTCCACTTCAACGCCATATTCACGTCGAATACGCTCGATGTAAACTTCCAGATGAAGTTCGCCCATACCAGCAATCAGCACTTCATTCGTCTCTTCGTCCGTACTGACCTGGAAGGTCGGGTCTTCCTTGCGGAATCGTTGTAGAGCTTTACCCAACTTGTCTGCATCACTTCGATTGGGCACGTTGACTGCCATCGTGATAACAGGGTCTGCCACAAAGATATTCTCCAATGTGCAATATTTCTGCTCGTCGCAATAAGTATCACCACTGGCACAATCGATCCCCATTACCGCCACGATATCGCCGGCTATCGCTTCGTCGATTTCTTCACGCTTCTCCGAGTGCATACGAACAATACGAGAAAAACGGTCTTTCCGCCCGGTTCGCTGATTGATGTATGTTTCACCCTTGCGAATCGTCCCTTGGTAAATACGAGTAAACGTCAACTGGCCGAATGGATCTTCAACAATCTTGAAGGCCATCCCAACAAATGGCTTGGACGGATCCGGCTCCAGTTTCAGCTTCTCGTTTTCATCACCAGCTTTGTTGGCTTCGATGGTACGATCAAGTGGAGATGGTAGATAGCGGTTTACCGCATCCAGCAACGGCTGCACTCCTTTGTTCTTGAAAGCTGATCCCATGAATACCGGAGTAGCTTCGCGGTTCAGAACAATCGAACGCAGCGTCTTGTGAATCATCTCTTCACTGGGCTCTTCACCCTCAAGAACCAGCTCCATCATCTCTTCGCTGCCCATCGAGATACTTTCCATCATCTCGGCACGGTAGCTCTGAGCTTCTTCCAGAAATTCTGCAGGAATCTCTTCTTCACGAACGGTTTCACCATTGGCTCCGTCAAAATAGAAAGCCTTCATTGTGATCAGGTCAATTACACCCTCAAAATCCTCACCTGCGCCCATCGGTAACTGCATCAGAATTGGTGAATCACCAAGTTTTTCACCGATTTCTGCACAAACGCGGTGAGGTTCGGCACCCGTTCGGTCCATCTTGTTAATGAATGCCAGGCGAGGCACCTTGTATCGCTTCATCTGACGGTCCACCGTCAGAGACTGCGCCTGCACTCCACCAACAGCACACAAAACTAAAACAGCGCCATCAAGAACGCGCAAACTACGTTCTACTTCAACTGTAAAGTCCACGTGTCCGGGAGTATCGATCAGGTTAACTGTCTTACCGTCCCATTCGACCGTCGTAGCAGCGCTGGTAATGGTAATACCACGCTCCTTCTCCAATTCCATATGGTCCATGGTGGCACCATCGCCTTCGCCACGAACCTCCTGTACCTTGTGAATACGACCACTATAAAACAGAATTCGTTCACTCAGCGTGGTTTTACCCGAGTCAATATGTGCCGAGATACCAATGTTTCTGACGTCTTCCAGCTTCATTTGCTGATTCCAACCTCAACCTTGTCAATGTTTCTTATCTTTAGTCTGACGGGCTGTCAGATTATCTACGTTTGACGTAGCCAACCCCAACCACCGGATGGGTGGTAAACGCGCATAAAATGAGCGCAACTGAGGAATAAGTCCGTAATGATAAAATAAATCAGCTTTGACGGAAGGCCAAATAGCAGGTGTTTGAAAAAAATACGAAAAAAGGGAGAAATCAGGCATTTGCCACCCGAAATCCCCCCTCGTTTACATTTGACAGATACCGCCAGAATCAGCCTCTTCCAGGGATTATTCCTGAGGCTCTGTCATTCGCATAGGGTCCAATGCCTCGGCCAGCTCATCCGGAGGAAGAATCTCCTGAGCAATACATAGCTCGCGGATTGTCTCTCCACTGACGAAAGCCTCTTTTGCCAATTTCGAAGCTTTCTCGTAACCAATATAAGGGTTAAGACTGGTCACCATCGATAGGCTCTGTTCCACCGCGCCATTACACGCCTCTTCATTGGCTTGCATGTCTTCGACCAGAAAATCAATGAATGACTCAACCGAAGAACTGAGAAGTTGAATACTCTCAAGAGTCACGTGGCCCATCACCGGCATCATGATGTTTAACTGAAAGTTGCCCCCTGCTGCTCCGCTCATGGTGATGGTCTGGCCATTACCGATGACCCGCGCCGCCACCTGCATCATGCTTTCGCACATCACGGGATTCACCTTACCAGGCATAATCGAGCTACCTGGTTGTCGACTGGGAAGCTTCAACTCAAAAAAACCACAACGAGGACCGGACCCCAGCCAACGAATATTGTTAGCCACATTGAACAGGGTATTGGCGATAGTTGTCAAACTGCCATGACTATCGACCAGCCCATCGCGTTGAGCATTGGCTTCGAAATGATCTGCCGCCTCAACAAAAGCAACACCTGTTTCTTCCGCAAGTACCGCCGATACCCGACTTCCAAATTCTGGATGAGTATTAATCCCGGATCCAACCGCCGTTCCTCCGACTGGTAATTCGAGGACGGCATCACGTGCCTGTTTTGCACGTTCAATGGATAATTCAATTTGACGAGCAAACCCGCCAATTTCCTGGCCCAAGCGAAGTGGCGTAGCATCCATCAGGTGCGTCCGCCCGATCTTTATGATCTGGTCCCACTCATCCGCTTTCTTTCTCAGCGAATCAGCAAAACGAGTCAAAGCAGGAATTAACTGCTTGTCAATGGCCACGCCTACCGCAACATGAATCGCAGTAGGAAATGTGTCATTGGTACTCTGCCCCATGTTTACGTGATCATTTGGGTGAATCGGCTTTTCCGCTGCAAATCGATCTCCTCCATGAATCTCAATAGCGCGATTAGCAATCACTTCATTGACATTCATATTGCTGGATGTTCCAGACCCGGTCTGAAATACATCGACCGGGAATTCGCTGTCCAGCTTCCCTTCGGAAACCTCTCGGCAGGCCGCCAGCATCGAGTCAATCTGAGCGTCATCCAGACGGCTCTTTCCGGTGTTAGTCAGTTTGCCCAAATCACGGTTAGCCACGCCACAGGCATACTTTACCAAACCCATCGCACGGATCAGTCCCGTGGCAAGGGACCAACCGGAAATCGGAAAATTCTCAACCGCTCGCTGAGTTTGAGCACCATAGTAGGCCTGAGCTGGAACCTGTACGTCACCCATCGAGTCTCGTTCTGTACGCATTTCGGACATTAGATCCAATCCTTTTGTTTTCCGTTCTATCGCAGCACGGGACTCTCGTCGCACCTGAAATCATATCCCTGCTGGTTCTGGCTATGATACTCCCGTTGAGACAGCTATAAAAGCAGGCCCTATCGGAATCCTGCAAGGGCGAGTGTTAACGGCTAGAATGAGGTGCATATTCAGTCCCTTTGACTCGTCAAAAGATATCCACCATGGCTAAATCCTATTTGCAACTTCAGGAATCGGAAGGTCATCTACTGGCCGCCGCTTCGCGACTCTACAGCGCCTACCTCACCACCAACCAGTTCACCGGAGACAATCAAGCGGACCTGATGAAAAAGTCGATTCGCGAATCCATCCAAATGGCTCACGCCATCGACGCCGCCATCATCGCCGACGCCGAAGTTGATTGATACTCCCCATTTACCAGCAACTCTCTCACACTGAAATAACCATGACACTTGAATATCCTCAAAAGGCCCTCCTGGGAAAACATACTCGCAGAGAATTTCGTGAACGTATGCAAGCAGGGGAACTCAAAGCATGTATCATCCCCGTGGCAGCCACCGAACAGCACCTGGAACACCTGGCAATGGAGCATGACTATGCCAGCATCATGCACCTGAGTACGGCGATCGCCTGCCAACTTGCTCCCCAGGTTCTCGTGGCACCATCGATGAATATTGGAATCAGTGAACATCACATGAGACATATCGGGACGCTCACTGCCCTGCCTGGCAGTTGGCTCAGTGTACTGTTCGATACAATTCGCTCCATGCACGATGCCGGTTTCACTAATATTCTGGTGCTCAATGGGCACGGCGGGAATATCGCTCCTTGCCAGGGCATGTGGGGACAGTTCCTGCAACGCCTCGAAATCAATCTGCAGTTCAAGTCGTACTGGGACTTAATCTCCCCCGCAGAAGCCGAGCCCTATCTGGAAACCAACCGCTACCCGGGACATGCTCAGGAGTTTGAAACAGCTTTTGCAATGGCGGCATTTCCAGAAAATGTACGCACTGAAGCAATGCAGGATCAAGCTGATAAAGAACCTCTGCACGCCAATGCAGATAATGGACAGGCACTAATCGACATCATTGTTCAAAATGTATCTGCCTTTGTCCAGAAAATGATTGACGGTACTGAAATCGCCGAAATTCCGGAATTCCATCCCTGATCGGTTGCCCTGCAGGCTCAGATTTCATACCGGTAACTGGTGTGATGCTGTATCGAGCATAGAGCGGCTACTCGGACAATACTGGACTTACTTCAGCACCACGGAGCTGAAGGATACCTTTTCCTCGAGGATCAACCAGAAATGTACCAGCGGCAGATGCAGTAATACCAACCGGGTGTACTAAAGGTGCACCCTCAACCACTTGGGAAGCGCCTCCCATCAGATTCCAGATCGACTTCCCGTAACCATCGGTTACCAAAATCCGTCCTTCTGCATCCACGGCTACATCCTGAGCAAAACGAATATCCGCTGCACCATCCACTCCTGTTACCGTACCATCAGGAGCAATCCGGAAAAGGCGTTCCGCCGCTCGGGATGCCACATAAAGATTCCCGTCAGCATCAAAACTGAGACCTGCCGGCCCTTTCACTTTCGCAAATTCGCTTACGCTCCCGTCGGCAGCAATTTTTACGACTCGGTGCAACTCCAGGTCTGAAACGTAGATCGCCCCATCCGCCGCAACCGCCAACCCCATAGGAACGCCGATCTCACCGTCCGTCAGTGCAGTAGGGACACCGTCAGCGTTAAAGCGATACACATCGCGTGTCGCACTATCGCCCGCCAATAAATTCCCTTCCGCATCGACCGCCAGACACCGAATCGCATTGAGCGGTGTCCCGAATTTTTTGGAAGCCTGATGGAAGACCTTCGCTTTACCTTCTGCAACAACCCATACTCCGGGTAGTTGGCGATCGGCTATATATAGGTTGTTCAGGGAAGCAGCTACACTAATTGGATATTTCGGCGAAGACTCCTGAGCATGTACCTGCAGGTGGCCGACGATCAAAAACAAACCCGCAAACGCGATTTGAAAAACTTTGGTAACCATAAAATTCACAACCTGAACAACCAATTTTTTACGTGATGTGGTGAGTCCATTCGACACGCCACTATCCAAAACATATCACTTCAGAGAAAAAAACTTTGGGGGAATCCCATTTTTCAGCCAAAAAACAGTTTCCCGCAACCACTCCCAACAGAACTGATACCCAGTCTGTTTCGTATTCTACAGAATCGAGGCTGACGTTTTCCCATCAACTCAATGCTGCTATGGTATTGGTTCACTGTGCAAATTCGGCCAGAGCAATACCGAATACTACGATTCAAGGACAGATTAGTTCTCACACATGAATCAATTATTTTATTTTCAATTCCCACTACAAGCCAATTCAACAAGGCTCGCCGTCTTGCTGCTGGGAATCTGCCTAATCATCTCCTTCGTTGGATGCAGCGATGACGATCCAATCGAAATCAATGTCGAACAGAATCCTGCACCCAAACAGCTCGACATGGAGCGAGTGGCCGCCGAGATCAATCATTTTTGTGGAGATTGCCATGCAACTCCACCACCATCGGCCATACCTAAAAACGGCTGGTTCGCCGAGATTCAGTTAATGTTTGAGATGTATGAGGAGTCTGGTCGTAACGACCTCCAAGTCCCGCAAAAAGGGGAAGTTGTTGAATACTACCGAACCTTGGCTCCTGACAAAATCGAACTGCCTCCCACCTTACCTCGCGTCTCAAATGACACGCTGAAGTTTACTCAAGTCAAGGAGGTTATCTGGGAGGGTGAAAACAGCATTCCGGCAAGCCCACCCGCCATTGCAAACCTGACCTGGTATGATGCGTCACAGACCGATTTACTGGAACAGTCTGTCCTGCTCGGTTGTGAAATGCAAGCTGGTCACGTATTCGAAGTGAAATTCGACGGCCAGAAGATTTCATACGGCCGACGCGCTGCCGTCGCTAATCCCTCGCACAGCACCTTGGCCGATCTGGATCAGGATGGAACGGCTGACTATCTCATCGCCGATCTCGGCAGCTTTCTTCCTGAAGACCACAACAAAGGTAAAGTTGTCTGGTTACGTCCGGCTGATGATCACACCTTTTCGGTCGACGTCCTTCTGGACAACCTTGGACGAGTGACTGATATCCAAACAGGAGACTTCAATGAAGACGGACAAGTCGATTTGATCGTTGCGGAATTCGGCTGGCGTACCACTGGGAATGTCTGGCTACTTACGCAAACTGAATTCGACGATGCTAACGGAGTCCCCAGCTTCACCAAACAACGTATTGACGATCGCCACGGAGTGATCCATGTTCCCACGGTCGATATCAATCGGGATGGTCATCTGGACTTTGTTTCGGTCATCAGTCAGGAACACGAAGCGGTTGAACTGTTCGTTAATCGTGGAGACGGAACATTCCGTCGACAAAACGTATTTGCAGCCAGCAGTCCTGCCTGGGGTTCCACCGGCATTGATCTCACCGACCTCGATAACGATGGCGACACCGATATTCTTTATACCAACGGCGATATCTTTGACACCTTCTATATTGTCCCCTATCACTCCGCCCACTGGATTGAAAACCAGGGAGACGGCCAATGGGAACCGAAGGTACTCGGAAATCTCCCTGGAATTCACCGAGCCGTTGCCGGTGATATGGATTTAGATGGTGATCAGGATGTCATTTGTTGCAGCCTCATTAGCGACCGTCTTGAGAGCATTTCCAGCGATTCGTTCGATTCGATCATCTGGCTAGAACAGACGGAACCAGGCACATTTGTCCCTCACAGCCTGGAAAAAGGGAATTGCAACCACCCTACTATTGTCGTGGCAGATTTTGATCAGGACGGTGACTTGGATATCGCCACGGCTCAATTCGAAGACGCCCCCAGTCAACCGCGTCAGGATATATCGATTTGGTGGAATAATTTGATTATTCCAGAGTAGGAATCGACCAAAAACAACGCTTCCATCGTATCAACCTGAGTGTCAGTGACGTATGCTTTAGCAAGAGTTATGCGCATTTTCAGGTGTTCAATTCATATAAAATAGCTGGGGACGGTTGCAATCGTTGTTTTCTCTCTCCCATCCTACAAATGGATCCCCCACCTTACCCAAAACCAAACTATCTAATTAACCTTCAACACGTTGAATGATGTCAGACGAGAACCAGGAAATCGAGCCGGAGGTTTTGCAGCAGCAAGACACCACTGAACCTTCAAACGAGGATCCAAACGGTTCCACCGAAGGTTCTCGGACAGCCAATAAATCTCCTCGCCCCCTGACCAAACTCGTTATCATCGGCACTACGCTGGCCTTGCTGATCATCGCGTTCCTGGTGGGATATCCGGAATATCACATCAGCCAGGTCCAGGATGCTCTGCGAAAACACGACCTCGAATTGGCTAAAAGTCACATCGAAAAACTGCGCGCCCTTCCTCTGCCGAATAAAGCCGAAATCCACTTTCTTACTGCTCGGCTCGAACGAAAAATCGGCGACTACAACAAGATGAATGAGTTCCTCGAACAGGCTCGAGAGGAAGGATTTGATCTGGTCATGATCCAACGCGAACGCATTCTCGCTGCCGCGCAGGCCGCTAACCTCGACGTAGCTCAACCCAGACTTCCTGAGCTACTAAATGACCCGCGAGGTGATGAACGCGAAATATGTGAAGCCTTTATTGTCGGTTACCTGCAATTCCAACGACATGACGCTGCCTTGCAACTCGTCGAGGCCTGGCAGAACGACTTCCCTGATGATGCCCGCCCACACTTTCTTGAAGGAGTGATTCAAAAATCACTTTTCAATCACAAACTGGCCGAAGAAGCATACCGCAAGGCGTTAGAGATTGACCCAACTTACTTTCCGGCTGCGTTGGACATCGCTGAAGTCCTACTCACCCTGAAAGACCCTGAACGGGCCATCCAGTACTTGAAGATGGCTGAAGATGATCCTGAATTCCGAATTGACTCTTATACGGCGCAAGCTCATTGCCTGCGGATGCTCGGCCAGGACCAGCAGGCCGAGAAAATCCTCCGTGTCGTCCGCGGTGAATACCCGGATCATATGGCGGCCAGCATCGAACTGGGGAGAATCCTGGTTGAAACCAATCGCCCAGAAGAAGGAATCCAAATCCTCAAACCCATTATTGAACGAGACCCTCGCAATACCGATGCACGACAGATGACTGCAATGGGGCTGAGAAGTTTGGGAAAACTCGATGAAGCTCAACAGCACTTTGACTATGTCGAGGAAGTAAAAGAGAATCTGGCGGATGCCAATCAGGTCGCACAGAGGATTGGTAACGGTCGAGATAGTATTGATGATCGATTGTTTATTGCTGAGAAATACTGGACGTATGGTTCTGAACAGGAAGCCATGATCTGGATGCGGTCTGCCTACCAGCTTGACCCACTCTACCTGCCAACTCTGGAATTTATGAAAAGATACTACGCCACCAAGATTAAAGACGATCCTGCTTTGCAAGGACAATTGGATCGATTTACCGCTGAAGTCGAAAAAGCCAAAGCTCGTCTCGAAATCTCACCCACTAATCCCGCTCCCACAGAAACCGATAAACCGGATAGCGACTCATAATATTTACTCTATTTATTATTCCGCCACGGTGAACTTGTCACCCGGCAACCAATGCCATGATGAAACTATTACCTGCCATTCCAATCATTCTCTTGAGTGCTATTACACTGACAGGGCTCAGTGGGTGCAGTAAAGAGGATCCATTTGACAAGCTGACCAACCTGGAAAATGCCGACTTACCCTCCACGGAAAACGAATCGGGGGGTATTCTTCCAGACTTGAGTGAGAAAGAAAACCTCGGAGATACTCAAGTAGGTAAAAGCATTAAACTTGACGAGATTACGCAGGATACCGGAATCGATTTTACATATCGAAACGGGCGTGAGGCCGGAAATAACAGCATCCTCGAATCACTTGGGGGTGGTGTGGCCATATTCGATTACGACCTCAACGGCACTCTCGATATCTTCTTCCCGGGCGGTGGGAAGTACGAAGGAGAAAACAAACAAAAAATCACTGGGTTACCCGGAGCACTCTACAGCAATGATGGCCAGGCCAACTTCCAGAATGTTGCTGCTGTCAGCTTTACGGATAATCAAACACTCTACACTCACGGTTGTCAGGTCGGAGACTTTGACAACGACGGATTTCCTGATTTCGTACTCACCGGATGGGATCGCCTGTTGCTGTTTCATAACCAGGGAGACGGAACGTTTTTGGAAATCAACGAGACCGCCGGACTCGATAATACGCTGTGGAGTAGCAGTGGTGCCTGGGCTGACTACAACGGCGACGGATTGCTCGACTTCTATGTCTGTAATTATGTGAACTGGTCATTCGAAAATCACCCCTACTGTGATGGTCCCACTCCTACACAGCGTGAAATCTGCCCTCCAAAAGAATTCGCCCCTCTCCCGGATAACATCTACTACAGCAATGGCGATGGAACATTCCACAATGCTCGGGAATTCGCTAATCTCAACGATCTGGGAAAAGGCCTGGGAGTGATGAGTGCCGACTACGACCTCGACGGCGACGTGGACATATACGTTGCCAATGATACCGTCGCAAACTTTCTTTACATCAACGATGGAACGGGACAGTTCGAAGAACGAGGCACTTTGCACTCGGTAGCTTTCGATGGTGTTGGAAACTCCAACGGAAGCATGGGAATCGACGTAGGAGATTATAATCTCGACGGTAAACCAGATATTTGGGTTGCCAATTATGAACAGGAAGCATTCGCCCTGTATCGCAATGATGGCCAGGCCATGTTCACCTACGTCTCTGACCGGACCGGAGTAACATCACTGGGGGGACTATTCGTCGGATTCGGCTCGCTCTTTTATGACTTTGACTACGACGGAGACGAAGATGTGCTGGTTACCAACGGTCACGTCATCAACTATCCTCGCTCTGGAAGTTTGCTGCAGTTGCCGGTATTGTTGGTCAATGAGAAGAATGCTAATAATGAGTATCGTAAGATGATTCGTAAAAAGTTTGATGATCACGGTTACATGGCGACAGGTCATATGGGACGTGGATTGGCGCTCGGAGACCTGGACGACGACGGGGATGCGGACTTTGTGTTCAGCAACAACGTCGAACCAGCTGCAGTCGTTCAGAACTCCACTGAACAAACAGGGCTCAATATCCGCGTCAAGCTGATCGGCCGAACAACCAATCGGGATGCTGTGGGCAGTATCCTGACGCTCAAAACGTCGGAACGAGATTATGTAAGACTCACCCGAGGAGGAGCCAGTTATCTGTCACAAAGTGATCCCCGCATGTATTGGAGCTTGCCTGCTGGTACCACAGTCAAGTCTCTCGTAATTCGGTGGCCCGATGGACAGGTACAGGAAGTCCAGGACATACCGACCGACCGCACTTTAACTGTCGTTCAAGCCCGCATGTAATGACAATCACCCTATTTGAAATCAGACCATGAATACAGACCATCCAACATCCGAATCGAGCAACGTTCAAGCCGGACTAAAATTGGGTCGTGGTGCCAGCATGAGCGCGGCGCTGATTATTATTCTGCTCGCCGTGACTTCCGTTTATCTCGTCGATAAACAAACCCAGGGCAGCACCGTCGGTGAAACAACTGGCTTGACTGCCGAGGAGCACTTTCGCCAAGCGATTATCGCGATTCACCAGAGACACACTCCGGATGTCATCATGCACCGTAATGCCCTGCAGCAACTCAACGGTCCCGAGGAACAAATCAAAATGCTCACCGCCTTCACCCAGGCCATGGCGGATGATGTGGAAGGAGCAGCTGAATCCATTGGGGCACTTAAAGATTCGACAGATGAAGTCATTACCACCTACATCTACTACATCGCTGGTGAATTGGCGTTTCGTCAAAAGGATTACGCCTCCACCATCGATTATCTCCAAACCGCAATGCAAATCGGTGACAATCTGGACCTTCCCTGTCTGCCAGCATACCAGTTGATGGCTTCATTGCATTACGACCAGGGAAATATGCAACATGCCATGGAAGCCGCTCATCGCGTCGCGGAAATTGATCCGGAAAACGCTCAAATCTATCGATTCATGGGCATGATTCAACAGGATTATGAACAGTGGGAAGATGCGAAAACCGCCTACTTGACCTGTCTGGATAAAGATCCTTTTGCAGAGTATCGCAACGAAATTCTGGTGGGATTGGGACAAATCTGCTTAAAGCTACGACAATACCCTGAAGCAAAATCATGGCTGCAACTTGCCACTGTCACCCCGCAAGTACTGGCGTTGCGAGCTGAAGCCGAGTTCAACCTCGGCAATCTGGCAACAGCACTTGAACAGCTCCAACAATCTTTGGATGCAGACCCGCAACAACGGGATGCCATTCTGTTGACCGGTACCATACAAGTGCAGGATAAGAAACACAACGAAGCAATTGCAGTACTCCTGCAAGGCCTCGAATATCATCCCAAAGATGATCAACTCATGTACAAACTGGCAGAAGCGTACCGGGGAATCGGAGACAATATAAATGCCGAAAAGTACATCGCACAGTCAGATTCACTTCGACAGAAACGGGAACGTTTCTCGAAATTGAATACCGATGCCATTGGCGAACCCACTAATGTGGAAATGCGCCTTGAACTGGGACAACTCGCCGAAGAAATAGGGAAACCTGAAATTGCCATGGGTTGGTATCAAGCAGTCCTGCAACTCGACCCTACCCATGAAGAAGCGGCTAAACACTTAAACCGTATTTTCATCGAACAGTCTGGGGGGACAGTTTCAGAGCAAGATTTACAAATACCACTGGCTCCCCCGACACCTGTACTTCCACAGGAAGCCCCCCCAAACCAAACGCCTGCGAAAACTTTGGAAAGCAATGCCTCCCCGGCAGTTCCTGTCTTGCCCAAAAGCCAGACCGAAGATCAATAAACGTATGACACGGTAGCAAAACGAACATGAGCGATACTCAAACCAACCCGGAAAACGATGACGATCTGATCGAGTCCCACATTGCAGAGCAATCTGAAAATGAAGAGGATCCCTCCGCACAGGAAAGCATGACTTCCGACGATAATACGACGGCTGATTTGGAAAACAAAAAAATCAACCCGCTGTTTTCTGACGATGCTGAGGATGACGAGTATGATTACGATGATCTGGATGACGAAGAGTCCAGAATGGTTTGGTACTTTGCCGCTTTCTTCATCATCGTGATCTGTACCGGCGTCATCATTCTTGCTGCCACCGTAGCCCAGGATAGCGAAAAGATTCAAATTCGCATTCCCGAAGGAATGGAACCGACCATTATTAATGGCAAACGAGCTCCAGCAGACACTCCCATGATCCTCCCTCCCCTAATCTCGCCAGTCATTCGCCTGGGGGATGATGCCAATCTGAGTGATTCAGAACGGGTAATCGGGGTTATTGTAGGAGACAAACATCGTGCTTATTTAACCAATGCGTTTTCTGAATTGGGAGGCAAGGTAGTTAATGATATGATCGACCAGGTCCCCATTTCCGTTACCTATTGCGATATTTACGAACGAGCACGTGTCTTCACTTCCACCAAACGAGGTGACTTCCTCTCCATTCATCTCGGCGGATGGATGGAAAAAGAAATGTTCTTCTACTATGAAGACGAGGATTTCAAGCACTCTGCAGAAGAGACTCCGCTACCAGATTACCCCTATGTCGTCACAACCTGGGGTGACTGGAGGGGCAAACACCCAGACACCGACATCTATATGGGTGGAGGGATCATCTCCGATCTTGATGACTAGTTGGACGAAACCGTAGTCAGTCCCCCATCAGAATCCGCCTACCAGCGCTGGCACATCACTTTCAGCGTGATGTAAAATGAGTGTAAACCACGCTTCAGGACTTTTTTCCAAATCCAAACATGTGTCGTATTCTCACTTCCTCCCTGCTTTCCATGCTTCTGGTCACTGCACTACTCGCGACCGATGTGGCAGGACAGTCCGATGTGAGCAATCAGCTCAAGTTCTTTGAAACCCGAATCCGGCCGCTGCTTGTGCGCAACTGTTACGAATGCCACGGCGAGAAAAAGCAAAAGAGTGAACTGCGAGTCGATTCACTCGAAGCACTTACTCGTGGAGGCAGTTCAGGTCCTGCTGTTGTCCCCGGTAATCCAGACGCAAGCCTGCTGGTGAAGGCAGTGAATTTCGATGGTTTTGAGATGCCCCCCAAAGGTAAACTCTCTGCCCAGGAAATCAGCGATCTGACGACCTGGGTGAAATCCGGAGCTATTTGGCCAACAACGAAACTCTCGGCGTCGCAACGACGGGCACTAAACTTTACTGACGAAGAAAAAGAATTCTGGGCTTTCCAACCTGTAAAAAAACCTGCCCTTCCGGATCTTTCATCAGATTGGATTTCCAATCCTGTCGATCAATTTATCCTGAAACAGCTCGTCGACAAGAATATCAAACCGGCTCCGATCGCCGCTCCAGAAAAACTCCTGCGACGACTCTATTTCGATGTGACGGGCCTGGCCCCTTCACCGGAAATCGTCTCCGCGTTTCTTGAAGATCCCAGCACACAACACTATCAATCAATCGTCGACTCCCTGCTCGACAGTCCCCAATATGGTGAACGCTGGGCTCGATTCTGGCTCGACCTCGTCCGATATGCCGAATCCGATGGATATAACAGCGATGGGTATCGCTCGAATGCCTGGCACTACAGAGATTACGTTATCCAGTCCTTTCAAAATGACAAACCCTATGATCAGTTCATGAAGGAGCAGATTGCAGGTGATGAACTGGACCCTGAAAATCTGGATGCACAAATCGCGACAGGGTATCTGCGACACTGGATCTACGAATACAATCAACGCGATGCCAAATCACAATGGGCCATTATCCTCAACGACATCACGGATGTTACCGGCGATACGTTTCTGGGTCTGGGAATGAGTTGTGCTCGTTGTCACGACCATAAGTTTGATCCCATCGCTCAGGAAGATTACTTCCGATTACAGGCTTTCTTTTCGCCACTTTTACCGATCAACCAGATGATCAATGCTCCCCAGGAACAAGTTGTCGAATATCAGCAGCAACTGGCAACATGGGAAGACGCCACTCGGGACATTCGTCAACAAATCGAGGAAATGCAGGCCAAACAGAAGAAGTCTGCACGCGACGCCCAATACTCCAAATTCCCTCTCGATGTTCGCCCTTTCCTCTTCATGGACCCCGCCGAACGCTCCCCCTACCAACAACAACTCGCATATCTCGCTGACCTGCAGGTTGATGATGTCATCGCAAAAATCAAATGGGAAGACCATTTCAAAAACGAGCAAAAGACAAAATGGGAAGAACTTTCTGCCAGATTAAAAGAGTTTGATGATCTCAAACCTGCCCCGCTGGCAACCATCCCCACAGTTACTGACGTAAGTGCAACACCCCCTCAAACATTCATCCAGGATTCAGACCAGACTGTCCAACCCGGGATTCTCAGTATCATCGACCCCGAGGACACAACGATTGTCCAGAATGCTGAAATCGCTACGACGGGTCGTCGTTCAGCTCTGGCAAACTGGCTGGCCAGTAAAGACAACCCATTAACCGGCCGCGTGATGGTCAATCGAATCTGGCAACATTATTTTGGCCACGGAATCGTGACCACGTCGAGTGACTTTGGCACTCTCGGTTCCCGTCCCACTCACCCAGAACTTCTGGACTATCTGACGGCTGAATTTACTGATCACGACTGGAGCCTCAAACACATACACCGTCTGATCCTGCACTCCAGCACCTATAGACAATCAGCACGCAACCCTCTGGCGGAAAAAGCCCGTCTGGCTGATGCGGATAACGTATTGCTTTGGCGAGCAAACATTCGTCGTCTGGACGCTGAGCAGATTCGAGATAGCCTGCTGGCAGCATCCGGTGAACTTGACCGAAAATCGTTCGGACCCCCGGTGGCCAAATCTGCTCCACGACGATCGATTTACCTCAAAGTGATTCGCAATCAACCCAATGAATTGCTCATGGCATTTGACGGAACCGACAATATTCTCAGTACACCAGAGCGAATGACGACCACAACTCCCAATCAGGCACTACTTGTCTTTAACAATAGCTGGATCCTCGAGCGAGCTAAAAAACTTGCCACTCTGACAATTCCCGCCGATGTTTCTGATGCGTCACTGATACCGGCAGTCGACAAACTCCACATCCGCTTATTCGGACGCCCTTCGACAGAACAGGAACAGGAAACTGCTCGGTCCTTTCTGACCCAATCAGGTGCTCTACATACCCAATGGAATGATTATTGCCACGTCCTGCTCTGCTCGAATGAATTCTTCTACCTTGATTAACGAGTTGCAGTAGGAGTTCAATTGGCGTACAGGCTATAATAAAGTCATGAATTCCCATCCATTCCAAACACGTCGTGAAATGCTTGCCCGAACCGGCGCAGGATTTGGAACGATTGCGCTGTCTGGACTGCTCCAACAGCAACAATTGCAGGCTGGAAACAAAGCACACCATTTGCCCACTGCCAAAAACGTCATCTTCCTGTTCATGGAAGGTGGTCCCAGTGCAATGGATTTGTTCGACCCCAAGCCGAAGCTGCGTGAACTTGCGGGGCAGCCACTTCCTGATTCATTTGGCCCGATTATTACGCCGATGGGAGAATATAACGCTCCGCTGCTGGCTGACCGCCGAAAATGGAAACAGCACGGTGAGGCTGGAACCTGGGTCTCTGACTGGCTGCCCAATATTGCCACCTGTGTTGATGATATTGCCGTCATCCGATCCCTGCATGGCAATGGACTTAATCACTCCAACGGTGTTTGCCAGATGAATACCTGTTCGATTCGTGGTGGAAGGCCGTCACTCGGCAGCTGGGTCAGCTATGGTCTGGGAACCGAAAACAGTAACCTCCCTGCGTTTGTAGTTATCGAAGATGTACCGAACAAGGTCTTTAACAAGTCACGTAACTGGAGCGCCGGCTTTATGCCCGCTGTCTATCAGGGAACCGCTTTATATAACTCCAATCCACCCATCAAAAACTTGACTCCCCCCGGTGACCTCACCGCGGAAAGACAACAAAGCAAACTGGAACTGCTGTCAACGATTAACAAGCAGCATGCACAGGAATTGAGCAGGGAACAATCCGAACTGGAAGCTCGGATCGAAAGTTTTGAACTGGCCTACCGTATGCAACAGGCAGCTCCCGATGCCGTCGATCTTGCTACGGAAACGGAAGAGACCAAAAACCTGTACGGCATGGATCAGGACGAAACGAAAGCCTTTGGAAAGAATTGTCTGCTGGCCCGCCGTCTGGTTGAGCGTGGCGTTCGATTTGTACAACTCTACCACGGTTGCGGCAGCAAATGGGATGCTCACAGTAATATCGAAGGCAACCACTCTAAAAACTGTAAAGCCAGCGATAAACCGGTGGCCGGTTTGATTAAAGATCTGAAGCGCCGAGGACTACTCGACGAAACACTTGTGATTTGGGGTGGCGAATTTGGTAGAACGCCCATGAGTGAAAAAGGGACGGGACGAGATCATAATGCCTATGGCTTCACCATGTTTATGGCTGGCGGAGGTGTTCAGGGTGGACAGGTCATTGGAACCACTGACGAGATTGGATTGCATGCTGTCGAAGACCGTATGCACATTAAAGATCTTCACACCTCCATTCTCTATCTACTCGGGATAGATAACATGGAATTGGTATATCATCATCAGGGAAGGCCCGAACGTCCGACACTCAACGAAGGCTCACCCATGATGAAGTTGCTTGGCTAACCTCACCATCGCTTACGGTTTCTATGCCTTTTTCTGACTTTCCTGAATTCCAAATTACTCCAGCCTCCAATGACGATCTGGATCATATCATCCGACTGATTGATGATTGCTATCAGGAATACGGAGACCGGGTCGTGTTAAACGGGGACGACAAGGATCTGCTCGACATCGAAGCAAACTATAAACAGCAAGGCGGCGAATTTATCGTTGTCCGCGATCCTGACGGAGTTCTTGTCGGGACGCACGCCGTTAGCCCAATCTCCTCGCAAGACAAACTATGCACGTTTCGCAGACTGTATCTCGCGTCGGAATTACGAGGATCAGGACTCGGTCAGGCGCTCATGCTTTGGGCAATCCAATGGGCCCGCGAGGCGGGATACCAACGCGTCGAATTCTGGTCTGATACCAGGTTTACTCGAGCTCACAGATTCTTTGAAAATCTGGGATTTCAAACGGCGCATGAAACCCGGGACATGGATGACGGCATCCAGCCATATAGCGAATTCTTCTTCTGGCTCGATATCCTGCCAGACAGTTGATTCCCTCCCAACACGTCTACGCAATACAGTACAATTCAGTGCAGTCATTGAATTCACCAATATCACTCTTCTCCTTCAAATGTCGGATTTCAAACCAATGAATCGAGCGATAAATCGAACTCTCATTACTTCCCTTTCCTCGTTGATACTGTTGCTTGTATCCGTGGCCACGACACAAGCAGAAATCAAAGAACTCGTCACCATTGAGGGAATTACTTCATACGAGATGGATAACGGACTACAGGTCCTCCTCTATCCTGATGACTCTGCTTCCACACTCACCGTCAACATGACCGTCTTCGTCGGCTCACGTCATGAGGGCTATGGCGAAGCAGGAATGGCACACCTGCTCGAACACATGCTTTTCAAAGGCACACCTACATTTAACAACATCCCTGCTCTGCTCAATGAAAAAGGAGCTCGTTTTAACGGGACGACCTGGCTGGACAGAACCAATTACTATGAAACGCTGCCCGCGAGTGACGACAACCTGAAACTGGCGATTCACCTCGAGTCCGACCGAATGATGAACAGTTACATCAAAGGAGAAGACCTGCAGTCTGAGTTCTCTGTCGTCCGCAGCGAATTCGAACGAGGAGAGAACAATCCGAGTCGGGTACTTATGCAACGCATGCAGTCTGCCGCTTTCGACTGGCATAACTATGGCAAATCTACCATCGGAAATAAAAGTGACATTGAATTGGTGCCGTTGCCCCGTCTACGCGCCTTCTACAAGAAGTATTACCAACCCGACAATACGATGGTCGTGGTTGCCGGGCGTTTCGACAAAGAGAAAGCACTTGAATATCTCGAACAGTACTTTGGAGCCATCCCGTTACCTGAAAGAGAACTGGAACGGACTTACACGATCGAACCACCGCAGGACGGTGAACGCATTGTTAACCTGCGACGAGTCGGTGACGTGGGAATTGCTGGTGTCCTCTACCACGTGCCAGCCTCCGCGCATCCCGATTTCACGGCCGTCGATGTCCTTAGCTACATACTTGCCACGGAACCCGCCGGACGTCTCTACAAAGCACTGGTAGAAACCAAACTGGCCTCCAATATTGTCGGTGGTACTTTTGCACTTCACGACCCCGGGATCATGCTCTTTTACAGCCAGGCCACGGAAAAGGAGAACATCGGTAAAGTCCGCGACGTCATACTCTCGGAAATTGAAAAAGTAGCTACCGATGGTGTAACCGAAGAAGAAGTCAAACGTGTCATTCAGCAACTGACCAAAGAACGCGAACAATCACTGAATAATACCAGCCGAATCGCCATCGATCTCAGCGACTGGGCCGCTCAGGGAGACTGGCGACTCTTCTTCCTTTACCGCGACCGCTTCGAAAAAGTCACTCCGGAAGATGTACAACGAGTCGCCGCTCAGTACACTCGAGCAGAAAACCGTACTATCGGGATGTTCATTCCAACGGATCAACCAAGCTACGTTACCATTCCGGAAACCGGAAATATCGCTGCCATGGTTGATGGCTATCAAGGACGAAAAGCAATTGCCCAGGGCGAAAAATTCGAAGCAACACTCGACAACATAGAATCACGAACGAACTTGACCACGTTAAAATCCGGCGTGCAAGCGGCGCTGTTACCCAAGAAGAGTCGAGGCGAGCAGGTTGTGCTTAATCTCAGCCTCAACTTTGGAACACTGGAATCCCTGCAGGGAAAAGATATTGCAGCCGGATTTATCGGACCTCTCATGCTTCGCGGTACCACAGACAAAACTCATCAGCAAATTCAGGATGAATTGGATGCGCTCGGCGCCACACTAAGCATCTCCAGCTCGGCCGGTTCTCTGGATGTCTCGATTCTTGCCAAACGTGATACACTCCCGAAAGTGCTTACACTGACCAAAGAGATTATCGAGACTCCGTCCTTTCCGGAAGAAGAGTTGCAGGTCATGATTCAACAGCAAATCACGGGACTGGAAGCCTCCAAAAGTGAACCCCAGTCTCTTGCCATGAATCTGCTTGCTAGAAAACTGACACCCTATCCTGTAGATGACATTCGAGCTACACTGCCGCTGGAAAAGCAGATTGAACAACTTAAGAATGTCTCTCACGATGCGGTCGTCGAAATCTTCAAGCAGCAGATTGGAAATCAATCCGGAGAACTCATTGCTGTTGGAGATTTCGATATCGAAGCAGTAACACCTCTGATTCAGGATGCGGTGCAGTCGCTCAGTTCCGACATAACATATCAACGGATCGGAAACACTCCGTTTCCCGATGTGAAGGGCGGACACGATAAAATTGTTACGCCTGATAAGAAGAATGCCTTCTATATCTCCGCGCATCAAATTCCCGTCGGTCGACTCCATCCGGATTATCCTGCACTGGTCATAGGAAATCATATTCTCGGTGGAGGCGCACTCTCTTCCAGGCTGGCAGACCGAGTACGCCAGCAGGAAGGCCTGTCCTATACCGTAGGCTCGATGTACCGTACCTACCCCAAAGAAGGTCATGGTCGAGTCATGATCTACGCTATTTCGAACCCGGCCAATTCAGATAAGGTTGTCGGCGTCATCAATGAAGAGTTAAACAAACTGATTAAGGACGGAGTAACCCAGGAGGAAGTGACCAAAGCTGTTGAATCCAACCTGCAAAGCAGTACCGTCTCACGTTCAACAGATAACGGTATTGCTGGCTTGCTCGGCACGTTGCTCGCTCAGGACCGTGATATCCAGTCCGTTAAAGATCTCGAAGATCAATTGAAAAAGCTGACCCCCGAACAGGTTAATGCGGCAATCCGCAAATACTTCAAACCTGAAAAGTTGATTATCGTCACGGCTGGAGACTTCAAAAAATAACCTGCCCGCGACGGCTAGCCATAGTTCAGTTTCCTGCCAGTCTCTCTTGATATCGGAGTATCAATTAACATCGGCTCTGGGCTCGAGAAAGACTCGTTGATCGCATCACTCAGTTCATCCGCTGTATTCACACGCACTGCCCGCATTCCCACGGAAGATGCCAACTGAACAAGGTCCGTTTCCGGTCCGACCAGATCCATGCCCTCGTACCGTCCTTCCAGTGCACCAGGCAAACCCATCCCTTGCGCACAGATTTTAAGAATGTTGTACTGCGCGTTGTTGGCAACGACGATGGTCGCTGGAATTTGATATCTGACAGCAGACCACAAACCCTGAATTCCGTACATGATGGCACCTTCTCCCAGTACCCCAAGCACCTTTCTTTCAGGCCAGGCCATCTGAGCACCCAATGTTACGCCCAGACCCCATCCAAGCCCCCAACCTCGATGACCAAAATACCCAGTCGGATCTTTCAGGTACCCCAGTCGTTCCAACGTCGTGTTTGTCGTTGTCACCGCTTCTTCCACGATAGCAACGTTGTCCGGTAACACTCGGCCTATCGCTTCCATGAAACAGATCGGGGTGAGCGGCAGCTGCTGCCGTTGCGACTCGATTTGATCTATCAGGAGTTGGCGCGCGTTTGCGTGTTTGCAAGTCCACTTTTCAGTTCGCTGCTGAACAGCCTGCCGCTCGCGGTCAGACATCGACTCTTTCAATCCCTGAGTTAGCGCCTGAATACCTGCGAGCGTATCACCCAATAAGCCGATCTCTACAGGAAAGTTCTTACCAATCTCCCGAGGACTCTCATCGAGATGTATCAGTTTGACATGACGTGGAATCGCTTGGTCCGGTTCGTAATGAATGTACAGTCGAAACAGATCCATACCGGTGACGAATAAAACATCAAACTCGTTAAGACGTTCATGAATCTCGGGAGCCCAGGGGGGGAGCCCCTGCCCGTAAAGCGGATGGTTCGAGGGAAATGCAAGACGGCCATGTGTCGTACCTGATTCCGTAATCACAGGTGCTCCAAGGGTCTCTGCCAAATCCACCAACGCCTGATTGGCTCCACGCTCGGTGACGCGACTTCCTCCTAGAATCGCAGGGTTTTCGGCAGACCGTAAAAGATCAACCGCTTGTTCTACGGCAGCAACCGGGGGACGAACGCGTGAATTCGGAATCTGAATCGGCCTCATATCGAGATCCAGATGGGCAACTGGCTCCATTTGCAGGTCCACTGGTAGCGACATGAAAACTGGACCGGTTGGCGGAGTTAAAGCAACCTGTACAGCTCGTCGAACAGCGGACGGCAATTCTTCTACTCGCCGTACCTCCACGGACCATTTCGTCCAGGGACGAGCCACCTCTACCATCTCACCACCCAGAATCGGCTCGTTGAAATACAATCTGCGGTCCTGCTGGCCGGCCGTTACTAATAACGGAGTTCCTTCACGAAAGGCGTTGTATAACATCCCCATCGCATTGCCCAACCCGGGACACACATGGAGATTAACGACTCCCAGATTCCCCGAAGCCATACTGTAGCCATCGGCCATCGCCATGACTGGTACTTCCTGCAACCCAAGTATGTATTGAAGCCTGTCATCACGAGTGAGCGCATCGTTTAATGGCAGTTCCGTTGAACCGGGATTGCCAAAGATGTAACGAACTCCATGGCTCGCTAAAAGATCCAGAAACAAGTCGATTCCTGTTTTAGACATCACTTGTGCTCCACCATCATCAGCTCAATTGAAAAGACGGCTGCGACAACCTATATGCCCAACCGCCTTCGAGATTTGCGTGTCTCTTATTGATTCAAATTTCGTTATCGAGTTCCGTGGATGCCATTCGTACTGGCCGATGCGACTCTGTAACTCGATGCGCTGCCTTGGACGATGGCAGTACACTTCTTGTCGGCACGTCTTTGGAAAGGATGACACCTGGCAGGATTGAACCGGGCAGGATTCGTTGAGGCAGGATTCGTCGAGGCAGAGTGAGAAAATTTTCTTCGACATCTGGTTCACCCCAGCTATCAGCAACCTTATCTGGTCCGTCGTTAAACCAACTGCTCCAAAAGAACTCTCCACACCCTGATAAAACGCCACGCTCCTCCATCTTTCGCTTGAGGCTACCCTCCAGACGTTTCGGAGTTACCAGTCGCGTCATCGAACTCACTACACTCGAGTCCGACGGCATAGGCATTTCTGAATGCCGACCGCTGAGCGAAGAACAGGTGCTGCAACACCCCGTCAGAAGCACTGCAAAAGCTAAAAACAGTGCGGAATTAATTACTATCTGTCGTTGTCTGACCACGACCAACTCCCCCTCAGGTCCTCTGCTGACTAGCGTTACTCAATTTCGATGCGCACCTGCATCTAGTTGATGTATCGGGATTTGACGGGCCGTATATTCGGTAAAATCCTTAAAGTTTACCAATTCATGGCAAAACAGCACTCCTTATATGACCTGGTTCAGTCTCCCAGGCATGCCAAAATGGCGTCACCCATCTCGACTGTTGACAATTCTCCGCCTAAATCAGAAGTCCGAGCGCCACGGGCTAACGCACTTGCAACCGCCTGCCTGACGTCCGCGGCGGCGGCATCACACTTCAAGTGTTCCAACATCATCGCCAAACTTAGAATAGCGGCAATCGGATTAGCAATACCTTGACCTGCAATGTCCGGAGCAGAACCATGAACAGGTTCAAACATGGAAGGATATTGGCGCGATGGATTTTCGTTGGAACTGGGTGCCAGCCCAAGTCCACCTCCAAGAATGCCCCCTAAATCTGTCAACAGATCTCCAAACAGATTCGAGGCAACAATCACATCGAACTGATCCGGCCAACGGACAAGATTCATGACGGCCGCATCACAATGCATTCTTTCGGCCTCTACGTCAGGGTAATCTGTTTTCAGCTCGTCCAGAATGTCATCCCACATTACGTACGAGTATTTTTGAGCATTGGATTTCGTCGCCATTGTCAACTTGCCGCGACGTTTGCGAGCAGTTTCAAAACCAAACCTCAAAATTCTTTCCACTCCTTTACGAGTATGCACCGCAGTCTGGACTGCAACTTCGTCCGGCGTACCCTGTTTGAAACGCCCACCATTGTCGATATACTCGCCTTCCGAGTTTTCTCTGATAACAACGAAGTCAATTTCTTCAGCCTCCCGTCCGGCAAGCACACTTTCCAATCCAGGAAACAGTTTGGCTGGACGCACACAGGCATACTGATCAAAGGCCTGACGAATCTGTACCAGTGGAGCGAGAGTCACATGATCCGCTACCTCGTCCGGCCATCCAACTGCCCCTAGCAATATCGAATCAACTTCGCGGATTTCATCCAGAAACCCTTCGGGGACAACAACTCCGTGCTCCTTCCAGTATTCGTAGCCCCACTCCAACGTTTTGGTATGAAAGGTGAGATCGTGAAGCGCTCCGACATGGTGCATTACCCGAACAGCCTGATGAAGAACATCCGGACCAATGCCATCGCCCGGATAAAGAGCTATTTCAAATTCAGTCATACTATTCTTTTAGATTCCTATTTGAGGCCCTGCATCCATTCCCAAACGACCCAGCCAACGTGTGCCATGGAAATTGCTGAACACTTATCCACCGTATCGTGAGTTGTATGCCAGTAAGTTTCACGCTTCTGAGGACTGGGGTAATCAAAGTCAATCAAATCAATCGTTGGAATCCGAGCAATCCTGTTGAGTGGCAAATGGTCATCACGAACTTCGTGCCGCGCATTTGGCTTGAACTCGGCTACCCCTAACCGTTTCGCAGTAGCCCAAACCTGTTGGACTACACGCGGAGCCAATCGGCGAGAATTGATCTCCTGATAAATCTGCAAGTCAGCGTCAGCTACCATATCCAGCAGAATTCCAGCAACGTATTGATGCTTCTTTTGTGACGCGGCCGCGTATTGCTCTGCAAAGTGTGTCGACCCCAGAAAAAAAGGATCACGAGCGTTATTGTAAACCAGCTCTTCACCGTCAAACAAAACGATATCGACGCCATATCCCCCCTCAAACTCAGAAAACTTCGTGGCCAGAGCACTCAACACAGCCACTCCGCTACCACCATCGTTTGCTCCGACAAACAACCCTTTACGCTTGGCCGGATCTGGATCATTGTCTGGAAACGGGCGAGTATCGTAATGAGCACATAGGAGGATCCGCCGAGTTCGTTCGGGGTGCCAACGTACGATCATATTAGCCATATCCACCGTTTCGACACCCTGTTGGGAAACGGGGTTTCTCGCCTTAAACCGTTGATACTGTACTTTGCCACCCTGCTCGGTGAAGTGTTTTTCCAATATCGTCTGTTGCTCAAGCATCCCCGGCGAACCACTGTACCTCGGACCAATTGCCACAATCTTCTCCAGCATTTTCATGCACAGTCGACCATCCACTGGCACTTCATCCAAATAAGCTTCGTCCTGTTGTTGAGCATAATTTACTAGCGCCTCGGAGGTCCTTAGCGTGAGCAGCTTCTCTCGAACTGCCGGTGTAAGTCGGCCTTGCCGCGTGTATTGCAGTAAAATGCCTCGTCGCACTTCCGCAACCCCGTCGTTCGCATCAGTAACATCCTCACCGCCCGGACAGCCTACCACTACCAAACAGGTCAGCAGAATAAACAGCCGAAATGGTATTCTTTTAAGTTCCTTCACGTTGATTTCATCTCCAGAAAAACAAATCACTTAACCCATCATAGGTGATCCACAACCGTCACGACAATTCCCGTTTTCCAATTCAATCGGCCTCTCAATTTACGAAGCACTTAAATCGGTTTTTTGCTAAAATGGTCCGAGTAGTGTTTTGTTTTATGTACGGCAATGGACCATGTCTCTAGACCATCACCCAAGTGCTCGTTACACGTTTGCTTTCAAACTGTCCATAAGTCTGTGCCTGCTGCTCCTGGGCTGCGGGCTGGTCAACGCTCAGACTTCAGCCCCCTCCTTGGAAGCGTTGACCAAACAGTTGTCAAGTCGGCGATTTGTCGAACGTGAACAGGCAATGCTTGACCTCATAGACCAGGGCATCGATGTCATTCCGGCACTTTTGGAACAGATTGAGAAGCAGAACCTCGAAGGCATCACCCGGTCGCTATATGTACTCTCTGAGCTAGCCCTTTCTGACCAACAAGGCTTCCGCGCCGATAGCATCCCGCGACAATCGATGGAAAAGCTGGCAACCTCGCCTAACAAGCGAATCGCTCGTCAAGCCGCTTCCGCACTCAATCGCATTAATCTGGTCCGGGAAAACGATGCAATAATTGGCCTTAAAGCACTTGGTGCTGTTTGGAACGACAATGTTTATTCCCGTTTCGGAGCAGAGCCAGGTTACGTGCGACAACTTCAATTCAACAGTAACTGGCAAGGTGATGCTGACGATCTGTACATGCTGCCCTGGGTCGCTTCGGCAGAGGAGTTACTGATTGAAGAAATCGAAATCGATGAACACTGGTTTGAAATGATTGGCCGGATGCGAAAACTGACCTCGCTGATTGTAAAACGCTGTCCACTTGATGATAGCGCGGCAAAACATCTTGCCAAACTGAGCTCTCTGGTCAATTTGGATATTCGCTACTGTCCACTGACAGACGCAGGACTGGATCAACTCCATCCGTTAAAAAAACTGACTTACGTCAAACTGTATGGTACGCAGGGAACCAAAGTAGGTGCAGAACGATTGCAGCAGGCGATTCAAGCCGAAATGGATTTTCGTATGGGAGCCTTTTTGGGAGTTATGTGCGAGCGTCCTCCCGAAGCCTGTTACATCGAAAGTGTGCAAGAGAATTCCGGAGCCCATAAAGCGGGACTCCTTCGAGGAGATATCATTACTGCATTCGACGATCGACCCGTCAAAGATTTCGAAGACCTGAGACGCATCGTGGGTGAACATGTCCCTGGTGACAAGTCGAAAGTGAAGATAGAGCGAATTGGCATTCCTCAGACTGCAGTAATCAAAAAAACAAATGAAACGATCGTTAAGGCAATGCTCAAGCCTCATCCGGCCGGCCTTTTGGTGGAAGCTATTCCCGAAGACTGCCCGCTTTATCAGGCGGGTCTGCGTAAAGGGTACGTAGTCACCATGTTACAGTGGTCAAGAGTCAAGACGGCAGCGGAACTTGCCAAAGTCATTAAGGACAGTCCGGATGGTCCCGTCCGAGTTGTTTATGCAACAAACCCTAAAAGTATGGTGATTGAAGTCGAGTTTGGGGAATGGGACTAACTCAATACATACCATCTTACGTCCAGACCTGGTCACCCTTGGCGAGAACAACGTGGCCTACTGGATTCTGTGTAGTAGTCCCAGTTCGTACTACCGAATCGAACAACCTGCCTACCTGATCTCGTCCGCATTAACTCGGGCGCACCCGTCATTCGTACTGAACTAATTCATTTTCTTAAAACATCTGTTACTCTTCGCCAGGATACACCATGAGAACTCTTGAACTAAACCATGTTGCCATTCACGTGGAAGACGTGGAGCGAACTTGCGATTTTTATTCCAATGTGATGCAGCTAACGCAACTGCCCCGACCAGCATTTGATTTCCCCGGAGCATGGTTTCTACTCGGTGAAGTTCAGGAATTGCACATTATTGGAAACCGTGACAAGGATGTTAGCGGGCATCCACGCGGCAATCACTTTGCACTTATGGTGGACGATATTGATGCCTGGGAAGATCATCTGGATACGTTACAGGTCGAACACTACCCTCGTCGCGTGCGTCCCGATGGAGCCCAACAACTCTTCCTGCATGACCCGGACGGACACACAATTGAACTGTGCGTTCCGCCCCCCGAAGCAGCTGAATAGGGATGAGGAGGTACAATGGATATGGATTTAGCGTTAACCAATGATGGTGTGCTGGTCATCGGTGGAGCCAAAGGAATTGGGCAGGCAATCGCCCAACAGTTCGCCAACGAAGGAGCCGATGTAGTGCTTGCAGACATCGATCCCCAGGTCACTCATGCTGCCCGCACCATGAACGACACGGCAGCTGGCGAGGTTTGTGGGAGCATTTTAGATGCAACAAACTATGAAGCTGTGAAGGCACTCGCTTCTGAATTAGGAGGTAAACAGAGCAAACTCAAGCACATCGTCTATGCAGCAGGTGTCGGGTCCAATAAGTTTGGATTTCCATTTTGGGAAATGGAACCATCCGACTGGCCTTTCGTACTCGAGGTCAATCTCATGGGTGCTGTCAACGTAGCGCATGCTTTTGCCAGTCACATGCAACATTGTGGAGCGGGAAGCATTTTGTTTATTGCGTCGATCGCAGCCCAAATGGGGTCTCAAACCGATCCACCGTACAGTGCGGCTAAAGCCGCCATTGTGAATTTCATGCAAGTCGTTGCTAAAGACTTCGCTCCCTATAACGTTCGTGCCAATGCCATTAGTCCTGGTATGATCCAGACCACCCTTAACAGAAGTGTGTGGGCTGCCTGGAATGAACGACAAACGGACCAGGACAAGCAGGAATATGAAGACTGGGCTGGTGAAAAAATCCGCACCATCTGTCCGCTGGGGCGGTGGCAAACCCCTGAAGACATCGGGAAAACGGCTGTTTTTCTAGCTTCTCAAGCAGCAGGTAATATCACCGGTCAGACCATCAATGTTGACGGTGGAATCATCATGCATAGCTGAACGTCCGGAATTACTCGGCGGCCGCAGGCAGTACGGTCAGCCAAAAACGGTTGCGAGTTAACGTGGAATTCTTGAGCAGGTAATGTGCCTCGATGCTTCCCCCTTCGTACGTTCCTACGATCGTTACCGGACCGGAAAATGCCTGAGGTTCCCCTTTGAGTACAAGCTCTACTTTTTTTGCTGAGTCGCCTGTTGGTTCTGACTTAACAACCTCCGCCGATAAACCTTCAGGTAAACCGGTGAGAGTCACCTCCAGCTCTTTAGCAAAGCCTGCCTCACGTACAATGGTCACAGGAATCAAGAGATCATCCTTCGTCTTTAATAGCTCGCCCCGGTCCACACTCATTTCAATTCCTGGGCTGACGATTTCCACATCAACACGATAAGCGTAACGTTCTCCGCCCTGACGATGCAAATCCCTGATCGAAAGTTGATAATTACCGTCAGCAGGAACCTTGTAGCTAAACTCAGGATCTCGTTCCGTACGGCTTTTGTCATCCTGAGTGGTTAACACCTTACCCTCCTCATCCAGAATCTGCAGGAAAGGATCCGTGGGGAAGCCTAGCCTGCGAGCATATGCCTTAATCGACAATGATACATCTTTTTTAAGATCTTTCAGCTGCACAAGATGGACTTCTTCCCGCTGCGACAATAAACCACTCAAACTGACTGGTACTGAAACGGCTGGCTGGGAAGTCTCGTTGCCCGGGGACGGTACAACGACTACCGCTCCTTCAAAACTGGAGACCGGGACGCTCCCCGGAACTCCTGGCAACGACAGATAGCCATTAGCTGCAATGAGTGCTTCGACAGGTTCCCTATCAAATCCAGGTCCAACAGGCTGCAGAGCCATGGGATTTCCGTTCTGACTCAGCGGCAAACAGTAGTCGAGAAACTTCTGTTTGGAAACCGTCATTCGATAAACGTAGGTGCCAGCCGCTGAGAATCCAATCGTGGAATTGGGCTGCGTGGGAAAGGCAAACGTACGGATCTGGTAGACACCGGTACGAGCTGCCGTGAACGTCAACTGAGGATCGATATTACGCTCATCATCGTTCTGAGCGACGACAAATCCTCGTTCGTCCGCAACCTGAACAATGCCATCCATCGGGGAACCGAGCAGGTTGTTAGCCACGAGCATCACCGATAGTGTTTCCCCTTCTGCCAACTGAACACCGATGATATCAACGTCACGAGACTCCTTGAGTTGTCCATTGACAACCGCCGGAAGCTCAATGGTTTTCCACTCTCCAGGTTTAGCATTCGGCTCCTCTTCGTTTACCTCAGTAACATTGCCAACGACAATCGGTACAAGATTACTGGCACCCTCACCATCGTAAATTCGAAAGTAATAAGGTCCGGCTCCAACATTTTCACCGACGGTGAATTCTAATACGCCGGCACTTTCCAAAGTTTTTACACTCATTCCTTCAGGAAACTCGCCATCCACGTTGACCGGCCACTTCGTCCAGGAGCCGGTCAGTGTAATCGATGCCGTCGTCCCTCTCTGCAGCCCGGCCGGGAAATAGGAAGTAATAGCCGGAGGAGCAGCCAGGACATGCTGAACCATCGTTAAGAAAAGAGCTGCGGCAATAAAAAGCTTGCTGTTCATGATTAACGCTCCTAGTCCTTTAATGTAAATTCTGGAGTGTTCATCAAAGCCCACAGGATATAGGAAGCAGCACTCTTGGGATTGTCTTTGTTTTCTTCAAAAATCTTACGACAAATTTCCAATTCTTCACCATCTGGTTCACGACTATAACAAAGCAGATAAATATGCTTGATCACCTCGGCAGGTTCTGCCTTCTGTTGATCGATCATTTTAGAAATCGAATTCGAGCTATTTGTTACTTTGGCATGCAATTCCGGTGAATTCATCAGATGCAAAATCTGAGTGACCGTGGAATCCGGAGTCCGCTCACAGGGAGGGTCCTGATTGGGGTCAGGACGGCCAAACGTGTCCAGAAACAGGCTGGAGACGCGGTGAGTCCATATTTGATTGGACCGTGAACCATAAGGCATGGCCGCAAATTCGTTGGGCATTCCAGTAATATCTGATATCGCATCCAGCAACACTTCAGCTCGTAAACGAACTCGATAGTGGCGTGAATGATTTCGAGTGTCAGCGATGTTCCGATCCGTTGGCTCAGAACTCAGACCATACACATGAGACTTGGCGATAACTCCGATCAGCTTCTTGATATCATATTTATTCTCAGCAAAATACTCTCCCAAAGCCGTCAGCAAGGGCTCGTTGGTCGCGGGGTTGGTAGCTCGCAAATCATCTACTGGCTCTACAAGCCCACGGCCCATCATGTCTGCCCAAACTCTGTTAGCCATCACGTTGGCAAAATAGTCGTTATTACTGGCAACCAACCAGTCGGCCAGCTTCCCTCGCATAGCATAATCACTTTGGATTTCCGCTTCGGATAATTCCACCGAGCCGTACAGCGGTCGGGGAGACAAGACTTTCCCGGTGATAGGATGTGACACGCTACCACTTTTCGCCTCCATGATCACTTCCTCACTGCCAGAAATGGGGGGCGAAAGCCCAGTTCCTTTCCGACCAACGCGAGCGAAGAAAGCTGCAAAGGAATAGAAATCCTCCTGACTCCACCTCTCAAATGGGTGATGGTGACACTTGGCACATTCGAGCCGGATCCCCAGAAATAACTGACTCACCAGAGTCGTGACTTCATCAGGTGAGCGACGGTCACGAAACAGCGTCGAGGCGCCATTACGGAATGTTGAACCTTCGGCGGTTACTAGTCCACGAACAAACTCATCATACGGACGGTTCTCCCGAAACGCTTCTCGGATCCAGTTGTCGTAGTTGAGAACGGCTTTAATACCTACCCGGTAGGGATTCGGGCGCAATAAATCGGTCCACTTATTAGCCCAATGATCTGCGTACTCAGGTTGTTCCAGTAACCAGTCAACAAGTTTCTCGCGTTTATTCTGAGCGGTATCGTTGACGTATTGCTGAGCTTCTTCTGGAGTGGGAATTCTGCCAATGATGTCAATAAAGAGCCGGCGGACGATCTTTGAATCCTCGGCGGGTTCCGAAACAGTAATACCAAGCCGCTGTAACTTATCCCATACCTTGTCGTCAATAAAATTGTTACGAGGCAAGTCAGCGTAGTACTGATCAGGAACCTCTCCGGCCAAAGGTATAAGGACTCGACAAGTGGCAATACCTCCCATAAACCGAGCCATAATGGTGGCTTCCCCTGGAATCGGGCCGGACTTGATGACACCTTCGTCGGAAACTCCTACAACAGCACTTTCATTGGATTGAAAGGCACTCTGTCCAGTGACATCACGTCGGGAGCCATCGGAATAGGTGGCGATGACAACCAGTTGCTGAGTTTCCTCGGGAACCATCACGCGATCCGTCGGGAAAATCTCGATACTTTCCAAAACCGGTTCTTCGTCGATTTGCCGAGGTGCTCCCAGCTGAATCCAGCGGCGTACGGTTTCATAATCAATGCTATCGTCGGGTAAACGCACGCCGCCTCCATGAGGGACACGACCGGATCCTTTGGTAAGTAGCAAACTCTCCTGAGGAGAAGCTGGGAATATCCGACGGCCACGAGCTTCACGAGTCAAAGCGCCAAAGTCAAAATCTGAGTCAAACCCTAACAGAGATAGCTTGAATCCGTTTTGTCCTCGAGCTTTACCGTGACAGGGCCCTGTCGAACATCCCCTGGCAGCCAAAATCGGCTGAATATGCAACTCAAAACTTACAGGCCCCTCCAACTCATAATCAGTGACACCCACTCGAAGTTCGTTCTGAAGCTTGCCCAATCTGACCTGAATTGTTGCATTACCGTTCGATTTAGGTCGAATAATACCATCTGACGAGACTTCAGCCACGTTGGAATCGGCAAATTTAAACTCCACCTCTCCTGTAACCTCTCGGCTTTTATCCTGGTCGTGAAGCAACACGACAACCCGCTGCAAATCAGTCCGATAACGCAACTCTACGTCCTTCGGAAACACCTCCAATTCCGCTCCCAACCCCCAATCGGTGACACCCACTAATAGGAGCAACAAAACGAGCGAACGCTTAAAAATCACGACAAGACTCCCGATATCCATACAAAATACTACACCCCCATTCTACCAAAAGCAGAGCTCCTTCCGGTGCCACCCACTCATTTCGCATTCATTTTCACACCAGCCGGTCCCACCCACTAATATTAAGATGATTTTCCATTGAGTGGGTGGCACTTAAAGTCTCGAGCCGGTTTTGGCCAAGGAATGGTTGTTTTACGAAGCGGAAAAATGGATATACAATTGGTGGCGAGAACACAATTTTCCAGGAAGTGACATGACTGACAAAGAGACACAATTTGACGTTATTCCACAATATGACGCATTAGAACAGATTCAAAGAGAATTAGTTTTCTACCCGGCCGAACCAGAAAACAGCACTACTTTGAGCGCCGAACAGGCGAAGCAATATAACGAGTTAGGTTATATTTCCAACCTTGATGTGTTCACCGATTCTGAAGCGGATGAGCTGAGAGGCTATTTCGACGGGCTACTCAGGAATGTAGTAGCAGCTGGAGGAGATAGTTACTCCATCAGCACAGCTCATTTCAAGCATCCAAGGGTATATGATTTGCTCAAACATCCAACGATTGTGGGCTACGTAAAGGATATATTAGGTGAAAATGTCGTCGGTTGGGGAAGCCATTTTTTTTGTAAGATGCCGCACGACGGGAAAGCGGTTGCCTGGCATCAAGATGCCAGTTATTGGCCACTCACACCATCCAAAACGGTTACTGTTTGGCTAGCGATTGACGATGCCGATGAAGGTAATGCCTGCATGAAATTCATACCAAAATCACACTTGCATGGACACCTGGAATGGCGGGAGAGCAGCGCAGACGAAAACAATGTGCTCAATCAAACAGTAGACAATGCGTTAGACTTTGGTGATCCCCCAGTCCATAACGTCTTACGAGCGGGACAAATGTCAATGCATAGTGATCTCTTGCTGCATGGAAGCGACGCTAACGATTCTGACCGGCGGAGATGCGGGTTGACGTTAAGATATTGTGCTGCAGATGTCCACGCTCATATGGACTGGAATCTCAAGGGAGTAATTGTCTCAGGCCAAGCCGACTCCCGTTTATGGCCCGGAGCATCACGTCCATAAAACAAGGAGCAGGGTTTTAAACCTGCTCCTTATTTGTCTCAATAGGGACGGAAACGACTATTCTTCTTCACTGCTCTCTTCTTGCGGAGTCACTGGAGGTGCAGGAGCGGCGTCCTGTTCTTCCGGCACTGGCGGGGGTTCCGGAGCAGGTTCCGTTTCTGATTGCTCAGCATTTAACTGGGCGACAGCCTCGTCAACCTGATTCTTAACTTTGACAGTTAATTCTGCCAATGCCTGTTCCAATCCAGCTTTGGTCGACGCAAGTGAAGTTTGATTTTCGGCGGAAAGCTTCTTGGCAAGTTCTGCAGCAAATGTCTTATTTTGCTCCGCTAGAACCTTTGTTAACTCTTCTACCTTGGCAACCAGTTTTGCTTCACTAGTAGTAGAAAGTTCGGTAATCAATTTTTCATTTGCTTTAGCTTGTTTAGCAGACGTAGTTTGGAAATCGTCGTTCAAAGTTTTGAACATTGCCGCAAGCCGATCACGAGCCTGTTTATTTGCTTGAGCATGCTTTTTCATTGCATCCTCGTGGGCCGCTAAAAGTTCACTGCGAAACTTCTGATTAGCTGTTGCAATTGCTTTACCTTGACCAGTAACTGCGTTCACTGCATCACTATGCTGTTTAGCAAGATTATCTGACTGTGCTTTAGCAGCGGCAGATAGCTTGTCACTATGGGCCTGAGCCTGAGCCTGAAGTTTTTTGCTTTCCGATGCAACTTTTGCTTCTGTTGCTTGGCGGAGAGTCTCAGTAGCAACCGCTACATCTTTATCGAGCTTGTCTGAAAGCTCACCGTACAACTCTCCTTTAAGTTCCTGCTTCAACTGCTCACGTTGATATGCTTTTGCACGACGGAACAGCAAGGGTTTTTTGAAGAGGGGTTCTTTTTCCAGATTGCCTTGAGCTTCTGCGAAGTCAACCCAAAGAACGGCCGTTGCACAAAACATGGCCAGAACAAAACGCGACTTAAACATTCTACCTATCTCCTACATACTTCCCCAATTAAGGAATCGGCAAACTCGATGAAACGTGACCGTTAAATATTTCCCAATTGATGACAAATGTCTCAATTTATCTATTTTACCCGTTACATTCCTAAATTGGCAATCGTAATTCTAATATTGGGAACATCACCCACAGAGATTACCAACTCGTATTCCACAGAACCTGCAAAATCGTTATCATTCCCGCCAATCATGTAACGTTCTGGTTTGATTTATGTAGTTGGGTAATTACCTTGAATCGTAGATATATTCCATTCGTATCCGTAATAACACTCCTCCTAGCCGCTGCTGCATTGCAAGGGCAGGATTCTACGTTGCCCGAATTAACAATCCAGGAAGCAGCGCCTCAGGATATTGTTCCGGATACTACTGAAACTGAAGTAGATCTAGATGTTGAAACGCAACTTTCAACTGAAGAAACCCTCGATGGGGATGTTGTTGAACCATCCGCTGAAACAGATGTTAGCGAAAGCGAGAGTTCAGAGACGGATACCGAGTCTGCTGTCGAAGAATATGTCAGGCCAGGACGTTTGCGCGACATTGATCTCGATTTATTTGAAAATCAACGGAGACTATTCAGTGGTTTTGATCACTGGGACTCCGATCAATTCGGGCGTTGGGCCAGAGTTGATTATCTGATTTCATGGCGGCGGGGTACCAAAATCCCTGTTTTAGCGAGTACAAGTTCAGCGGGGACCCTGATAGAAGATGCCGGTGTACTTGGTCTCTCGACTACTTCCAATCTGTTGGGAAGTAACTCTTTGAACGATGAATCCACCCCTGGAATACGCATAGATTTCGGGAGATGGCTGCCAGATCGAGACGTAGCGTTAGGCGCTCGCTTTTACTCTATGTTTGATGCTGGAACTACACATACATTCGACCAGGGAATTGTAACTCGTCCATTCTTCAATGTTGATGAAGGCGAAAACCAATCGCTGATTGTCAACTACCCCTCAAGTGAATCAGGAGCATTATCCATCAGTTCGACTGCTAAGATGATCGGAACTGATGTCTACGTGATGCGTCCTTGGCGTTCTAGCGGGATTGCTCGAGTAAACTTCATTGCTGGCTATCAATTCAGCCGATTTGACGAATCCATAGCCATCATGAGCGACTCGACGAATTTGGATGGACGAAACTCAATACCCATCGGAACTCAATTGGAAGTCACCGACACGTTCAGAACAAAGAATGTCTTCCACGGTGGCTTATTGGGTCTGTCTTCGGATATAAGTGGTGGAGATTACACTGTTTCATTTCTGGCCAAAGTAGGTCTCGGTGGTGTCAATCACACCGTTGTAACCAATGGCTTCTCCATAATTACTGATCCCGGCGGCGGTACTAATTCCCTTGAAGGTTTGATGGTACGCGATAGTAACCGAGGAGAATTCTCACGAAGCCGATTCACAGCTATCCCCGAATTGAGTGTCAGGTATACAAAACACTTGAATGACGCACTTGATTTCTCGCTTGGCTATTCCGTTGTCTATTGGGGACACGCAGTACAACCTGGCAATCAAATAGACACCAACGTAGATCTGACGAACACCACAGGCCAACCCACAATGCCATTTACAATTGACCATTACTGGGCTCAGTCTCTCAACATGGGCTTAACCTTCAGGTATTAAACCAATCAGTTAGTTGAGATAACTCAATTTGTCAGGTAAACGTTGTTAGCCGTAGCCATGCCATGCAAACAACGTTTGTTCTTTTCCGCGGCAACCTTTGATAATTGCTCCGGACTTCCAGCAAACAATCTGTAACTCTTTTCAAATTCTATTGCTGTTTCGCGCCAGCGATCCGGTACGACTCCCAGCCTACCGAGTAACTGCTGAACACCATCTGGTACGGCGTGTAACGAACCGTCCTTCGTTCTGCGAGAAACGTAATCGAGAACAGACAAATACCTTCTAGTACTCAACGGGAGAAACTCTCTACACATTCGAACGTTGGAAACGTCACGACTCGGGCTATCAGTGCTCAGATTTTTTTCTGGTCCTTTCTTTTCTTCTGATATTGAATCCAAAAACCCAAGATCCGTGTTCGACATCAGCTGAGTTAGCCGTAGGCGGTTAGTCAAACTCGTAAATTGGGAATACTCCGGTAGTTCAACAACATTAGCCCGCAGTGGATTCAATTCAACATAGATTGTGGCTGCCAAAATCGATGCTGGGTCCAGTAGTTTTTGACAATAAAAACGTCCTTCCCAGAACCTTCCCTTTCGGTCTTCTTCTTTGTTGGCGCGACGTGCAACAGCTTCTTCCCAACGACCCATGAAGATCGAAATGTCAGCAAGCTGTTCTTTGCGCCTTGCCAATTTCGCTGGGTCGTCGAGAATCTCCTGAACACGTTCCGGATCCGCTTCAGCCGGAAGCCCATTAAGACACTGATATCCCGGGAACAGCCTCGCTAACCTTGTGGCAACTTCGTAATCGTCCATGGTCTCCAACCAATCAGGACGGTTACGAAGTATAGAGTGGGTATGGTTATCCATAATGGCATAAGCACACAACTCAATAGCCATTACCTCGGTTAGAGACTGGAACCATTCTTCGATCCATTGTTTACGATGATGATATTCCTGCCCTGATTGGAAGGATGTGCCCAAGAGAAACGCTTGTCTGACACATCTCGTAGTAACGTGGTACACACCTATCTGTTTTCGATTAAAAACATCCTTACGACGTAAAACCATTTCCGTCCTCCTTAAAAATAAAAAACTGTCGCCTTCTAACTTCTTAGTTGCAAAACGACGCGAAAAGGCGGCTACAAAAATGGTTATTTCTTTGTCATGGGTCTGCCAGCAGTGGGTATTCGTTACGTATAACCTCTGCCACAAAAAAACTCACTGCGTCAGAACAGTGAGTAAAGGATAGAAAGTGTCAATGAGAGTGAGAGTCACTTATGAAGACGCCGGCAGCAAGTGGGTGGCACTTGTTGAATACTCAAATCAGCTCGGGTGGGCAGCACTTATTGGAAGTTGAGAAGAGTGGGTGTCACCGATTGAAAAAGCGAGCCAGGGAATCGATGGTTGTCTCAAGTTGCTCATTAACCAACCAGTCATCTTCAACGCTCAATTCGCCCTCGCCTGAATCCGCCCCAATTATCTTGGCTTTCAATGAATCATAGTTTGCTGATTCAGCCAGATCATTAAGAGTTAGATTAATCGATTCGACAAATTGGTTCTGCTCATCAACAATCACCACGTCACGTAATTGAGCTCCCCATTCCTGCCAGGTATCTGAATTACCATCGTTGTCCAGATCTACATCCTGTAGCCACGGTAGATCCACATTGGAGGTCATTAGCTGGTTTCCGTCTTCTCGGCCAGCCAGGTTAATTCCAATAATCTCTACGCCCAGGTCACCATGGTTTATATCCAAATCCTGTTGCAAGGAATCCAGCAGCTCAAATTGAGATCTACAATAACTGCACGTCGCCAATCCAAAATAGAATACGGAAACGTTTCCATTAAAGTCACGCGGCGAAACATCAGTCTGATGGGTTGGAGAGGTTGTATTAACGTCGGGCAGGCTAAAGTCCGGCACTAAATCGAGAGTCTCGTTGGCACCGCCCTCCGGTAAAACAGAGAAATTCGCCGTTAACGGCGTATCAGCCAGCGTAATGACAGGAGTATCCTCGTGACCTGCGACATGCCTTAATTCATTCTCAGATTCCCAGGAAAGCACGCCACGCTGTGTCTCACTTTGAGTGTCGGTTACGTCAATCACGAGCGAATGACTGTCAGGATCCCATGTCACAACAGTTTCTTCATATGCCAACCACTCTGGCCCTGTAGCAGTCCAGGCTTCGTCGACAGTATCACCAAAACTCGCTACCATCGTCGGTTCTGGTGAACGATTGAAGAAGTCCTCCAGCGATAGTGCTTGTGCTTCACGACCCATCTCTGTGAAATTCGCAGATTCAACCGACTCACCGTGCCCCAGTGTCACACTAAAAGAATTACTACTAAAAGTTATGTCCGGACTTGCACCAACAAATCCCCCATCCACCAAATAACGAGGCTGAGTCTGAGTTACGGTATAGTCACCGGCAAGCAGGTTATCGAATTCGTATACACCATCAAGATCCGTCAAAAGCTGCTGATGAACTTCGTTGCCATTCACATCAGTCCCGCTAAGTGTGACCTGAATTCCACCCAGAACTAGTTCATGAGCATCCTGTATTCCATCAGCGTCTGCATCGATAAATACAACTCCCGATAAACCTCCAGGTAAGAAATCCATAATGGACAAGGTGACAATAGCGTCGTCCGTCAATCCGTCTTCATCCGTGATTGTATAAGTGAACGTATCTTCCCCTGAAAACCCGGACGGAGGTGCATACACCAAGCGACTTCCCGAGTCTACAATTTGTACCGTCCCACCTTCCGCAGTGGCTGTCACCGAGGTCACAGTCAATAACTCAGGTGGATCTGGAGCAGGCGTATCATTCTCCAACACGTGCAGATTATCGCCAGCTGAATCTACAATAACAGTGTACGCATCATCGTTTGCAACAGGAGCATCAGGTGTGTTTTCAACCGTGACAACCACATTTGCCTGGCTCGAAGCACCATTACTATCAGAAACGGTGTAGGTAAAGGTTTCCGTACCAATGTAATCCGGTGCTGGTGAGTAGATTACTTTCAATTCGTCTTCACTAATGGATATGAGTCCACCTGCTGATCCCGCAGAAACTGCGGTGACAGTCAAGACTTCCCCTTCGTCGGGAAAAGACGAATCATTCGCCAGGACGTCCAGTTCATTGTCAATCGAGTCTTCCACGACAGTAAATGCGTCACTGCCCGCACTTGGTGCATCATTTACAGACTGAACATGAACTGTCACGTTTCCAGTTGCCTGTCCACCGTTACTATCTTCGATCGTGTATGTGAACGTATCCGTACCAGAAAAATTGGTATTGGGGGTATACAGGACGTGAAGACCATTACCGCCAATCGTAATAGCACCGAGTTCAGTCCCTTGCGTGACTGCAATGACACTAATACTCTCACCTGTGTCCGGTAAGATGGAATCGTTACTCATGACGTCAAGAAGGACATTGACGTCACCTTCATTGACCGAACTAAACACATCATCATTAGCCGTCGGAAGATCCTGCGTGGGAAAGACCTGAACGGTAACGGTAGCCTGTGAACTTCCGGATTCATCTGTGGCTGTGTAGGTAAACACATCCTGTCCAAAGAAGTCGGGGGCGGGCGAGTACTCCACTGTTTTTCCGTCCACTGCGATTGCAACCGTTCCGCCATTGGTAGGAGTTGACACCTCGGTGACCGTCAATGAATTGGAGGGATCATCGTCGTTACTAAGAACGTTGAGTACATTCCCTGATGTATCTTCGTCAACATTGAAGATGTCATCGGTTGGGCTAAAAGCAAGTCCGACCTGTAAATCAAACGAATTGTAGATAATGACATCCGGATCAATGGCAGTATTAACTCCAAATAGCAATGTATCAGTATGAGGACTATTATCCGCTGGATCCGCCATAAGCGATGCTGTCCCGGCACTCACAGCTCTCATTGGCACACTGAATACAAGAAATTGGCCCCCCCCCAATTCGTTGAATCCGCCTGTTCCTCCAGCCTCGTCAATTACGTTATCCGTTGCTGTGCTTCCGGTGTGCACATTGGGGAAGGCTGTTCCGTATGTTAATGGCCCAGTAACTTCGACCCGGTTGTCACTCCACAGCACGTCTAAATAAGCGGCAAACGCACCACGCGGTGTATCCCGCAAATCCTCGACTAAGACTCTTAAAATAAAATCGTCCCCTACTGTAATCGATGAAATGGCATTACCACCTGGATCTGTCAGTTCAAGTGAATACTCGACTAACGCTTCGCCTTGGACATCCAGGCTAGCCACCAGATCCCGGGTATTTCCGGCAGCATCTGATGCACGGACAGTAAAAGTGTTTATTCCAAGTTGATTGGCATTGGGATGCCACTGCAGGAAACCTGTTGTTTCGTGAACCGTTAACCCATCTGGGGCACCTATCACATCGTACGAAAAGCCAGAGCTACCTTCCTCGGCATTATCGATGTTGAAGGTAAAATCCTGAGCCAACGGCACCGTGGTTGACAAACCTGTTTCAAACACACCTACAGTGGAATCTATGGTGATGTTCAAAGCGGGCGACGCGTCACTCTCGACACCATCGAAAATCTGAGTTGCTGTTATGGCAACCACTCCATCAGCAAGCTGTAGATTTCCTGCCGTTGTAACCGTTGCCTGACCTCCCGACGCTGTGGCTGAACCGATTTCACTTGTTCCCGCAAACACTCTCACAAGAGCTCCGTCCTCAACTCCATCAATGAGAAAGCTTAATGCAGTCGACGAAGATACGTTGTTATGATTGGTCAGATTGTCGGAATCGCTTACTCCTGAATCAGACGTAGCAAGCAAATCAACCGAAGTTGGTGCCTGCACTTTTTGATTCGCAAAATCTCTGTCTGAGTCAGATTGCCCAACCCGCAAATCCAAACTGTAGCTAGACGGTTCGGTTGGCGCTGTCTGCCTGTATGGGGCTGAAGGCAGTTGCTTCAATTGATGAGCACCAATTGGTAAACGTAAAAAATACGTACCATCCGAATTAGTCGCTACAGAGAACTCATCCGCATCCAGCACCCCATCGTCATCAGTGTCACTGAAAACAGTAACACCTTCCAATCCAAACTCTGACTCGGAATCGAACTGGCCATTCCCATTCAAATCCTCGTATACCCGACCACTGACAGATGCATCTGCCAGCATGTCAGCAAAAGTGACAAGCTGATTCCCCGGAGCAACCGGTAAATCCGTAAACGCACCGCCGTGGTTTTGTCGGTCAATTGCTGCTATCGAATCTGCAACTGCCATGTCCAAAACAGTTGCAAAAACAGTAAATCCACCGTTTTGAGTATCCAAATTGGTACTATTGTCAACAAGATTAACAAACCATTGGCTTGTCGCACTGTCTGGGTCACCACCTAACTTGGCCATGGCAACTGTACCACGAGTGTTGGAAACGCCAAATTCGTTAACCACAGGAGGGTCAGTTGGTACGGACGAAAACTGAGCCGTGCTTGTCAAAGTTGGACTGTCTGTCGTGAATCCACCACCTTGAATGACAAAACCCGGTACGGACCGGTGGATAATCGAATCCTGATAGTCACCGTCTGCTACGTAGTCCAGGAAATTTGCAACAGTGTTAGGAGCTGCTGTCGGTAACATTTCAAACAACAATGTACCCTGAGCACCTGCCAACGCGACCACATCAGATGAACCATAGACCAATACAATACGATCCTGATCATGAATCTGATAGTTCTCATACGAATGTACAGGCGTACCGTTTACGTACATCCGTAAGGCGTTTGTTTCGTCTGCAGTATTCCCCATCAATTCCGTTGTGGAAAACGTTGCAGTTGCATTATTTCCTGCATCACCGGCAGATGCCCTCCACGTCTCGAATACATCGCCTACTGTGATGAATTGTTCAGGAGTATCTATGACATCATCACCGTCCACGTCTGCAGGTGAAATTGTCACACTGCTACCTGAAGCCGAAGTTGTAACAAAGGCAGTGTCTTCGCCTGACGTAACACCTAGATTAGCCGGTAAGTCAACCAAAGTCCCATTGGTGTAGATAAGAACATCTGCCTGAATGGTGTCACCCAAACCGTGACTCGGCGAGGCTCCATGAGGAGTGTCAGTTACACCATAAAGCAGCAATCTTGACTCGAGATGCTCTAGGGTCAGCCCCTGAAGAAATTTTTGTCGGCGGCGTTGTGCCTTTGTCCGTCGAAAAAACCCACTCAACATAACGTACAAACCTCTTCCCAACTCACCTATATTCACAATGAAATAGCATCATGAATTATAGACTTCTCAACCAGTTGATTTGTGTAAACCCTTGGTCCACTTTACCTAACCAGTGCAATTCCATCACGAAAATGGCACTGTTTTCAAAATTCTTTCCTTCGCCCTGACTCAACAGAGGGTTCCGGAGTGTAAAGAATCCCAAAAAAACTTACTTTGACACAACCCTAATCCTGCATTCAAACCGAATTGCGCTCGTAAAACAACGTTTCAAACCTGTTTCAATCACCCAAAATGCAGATTCGGTGACACCCACTATTTCGACAATTCGATTAAAAATTCAATAGTCGCGGGACGTACTTTTAGATCAAAATAGGCAAAACGAACCATCTTGAGCAGGTTTGGCGATTATTCAGGTTACCCAGACTTGTGGTTGATCGGTACAAATAGACTCTTTTGGACAAAACAATAACCAGTGGGTGGCACCAGATCGTCGATAAATCAGCTCAATTCCAATGGGTGGCACTTAATTTGGAGCGGCAGAATCCGTATGTTGCAATACATTGAGTGGGTGTCACCTGTTCGGAAACGGATTAGCTCTCGTCGAGTGGGTGTCACTTATTTACGAGCGGTAATATTCGTGGCATTCGTCGCAGGCTTTTAGAATTTCACCGGCCGCTTTACTAGCTCGGTCGGAATCATTGAGTTTCACGGCGTCCACGATGTCACGCGCAGCAGCCTTCATGCGATTTGAAAACCCCATGTAATCCTCATCTTCACCATCTTCCATTTCCGGTTTCATCAATAGCTCGGACATGGCTGCCACGATTTCTGCCTCATGCAGCACCTTCTCAACATTATCCTCAAACGTGGAAGAATCTGATGTCCAAGGTTTTAATCGTTCATTAAACGCCATCTCCAATCGCTGCATGAGAGGTCCCCGATCAATCAGCTTTCCCCATACAAAATCCTCCGGACTTGGCTTCAGATCAGGACTCGCTCCTCCTACCAAATCCTCCAGATCTGCCTTACGTAGTTTGGACTCGTTATACGATGCGTCCGTGCCAACCTTGCAATTAGCCGCGACTTTCCCGAATGCATCCCGAGCTCCCAAGGCCTGCGTCTTCCAACGAACATCCCCGTCATACTCAGCAATAACTCCGAACATCGCCGCCAACGTAGAAAAATAAAGGCGAGCCGTTTGATAGTCGCCTCCCTTGAATTTGCCAGGAACGCCCACGACCTTGTCTACAGCAAGCTTCGACGCTTTAATCTCATCTTCCAATGTCGTAGCAGAAATCAAGGCTGCCCACTCGCCAACGACGTCCCCCGCTCCTGACTCGCCGCCATTTGTACCAGGCACACTTGTGTTTCCTCCGGTATTCGTTGGCGCAGCATTAATCTGACGCGGACCATCCAGACGAGCCTGAGGATTGTCGAAAAAAATATTCTTCAAGTCCTGCCGGTCTTTGAAATCTGGTAACTTCACCCGTTTCAACTGTGACTTGCCTTGCGCGTAAACCCACACAACGGGCAAAACGATCAGCACTGTACACAATACAATTCCAGTTTTCCGATGTCTCATGCTGTTCCTTCTTATCTCTGACAAAGCAACTCTGCCCTCACTGCATTATTAGAACTTACCTCATGAATAACAAGTGATTCACAGTGCAGAACCAAGTAAGCATAATATAACCAACGTCCTGTTCGCCGGTATCACCATACCACCTTAATGTTCGCACCCTAAAAACTTGATGCCAAAGCCAACTTCAAACCGACGAGAATTCCTCAAGGGTCGCCCCCTTCAGCAAGCGATCGCCAATAAAGCTGCGCCTGCCGACGAATCCTCGCTCTCTCCAAACCCCTCCTCCGACGATGCCTCCTATCTCCTGCACATCACAAGAAAAGCCATGGCCTGCGACTTTCAAATCTTCCTCAACGCAGGTGAAGACGATCGAGCAACAGAAACTGCTGTTGAAGCATTAGACATCGTCGAGGAAATCGAGGAAATCTTATCCGTCTACCGCCAACACACAAGTGCTTCTGAACTTAATCGTTTGGGATCCATTCAACCTGTCCAGGTCCACCCCCTACTGTTCTCAATCCTTCGCCAATCCAAGCAACTTTGGGAATCCACTGACGGCGCATTCGATATCACGTCCTCCAATCTGTCAAAGCTCTGGGGATTCCATCAGAGGGAGCATCAAGTACCTGGTCAAGCTGAAATTGAAGAGGCACTAAAACAAACAGGTTCACAACATCTGGCCATCCAAGACGACGGAACAGTACAATTCGACTGTCCCGGGCTACAGATTAATCTGGCCAGCATCGGCAAAGGTTACGCTCTGGATCGCTGCCATCAGCACTTTGTTGCTCATAACATTACAAACTATCTCATTCACGGCGGCCTGAGCTCCGTTCTAGCTCGTGGACAACGCCACGGACACAACCCCAAAGAGCCCGGATGGCAAATTGGCCTGCGCCATCCTCTGATCCCGGAGAAGTATCTGGCCCATCTCTGGCTAGATTCACAGGCAGCAGGAACTTCCGGTGATGCTAATCAGTTCTTCTATCATCAGGGGAAGAGATATGGTCATGTGCTGGATCCTCGCACCGGCCACCCCGTCGAGAACATACTGGCTGCCACTGCATTGTCCGCTACGGCAGCTGAGTCCGATGCACTTGCCACGGCATTCTACGTCATGGGTCCTGAAAAAGCGGCTGACTACTGCCAGCAACACGATTCGAGTTTTCTGATCGTTGAACAGGGAAAGCAAAACAGATCGACGCGCCTTCACGTCAAAGGAATTCCAGAAGGCCAAATCGAAATCATTGACCCATCAGCTCAACTCATACTCTACGATTGACAGCATTTCCTACCGCAAGCGCAGCAACACTGAATTACTGTTCGTCAAAGCGTCATAAGAGTTTCCCGCGTCGTTCGAGCCAATTAATTGACGGAAATGACGCTTCGCATTGATAGCCACCTGCTGATCTTGCTCACCAGCTGTCAACACCAGCCAGAACCGTGGATTCCATTTCATCGTTGCCACAATAGATTCAACTGTATCCGGCTGCAGCACTTTGTAACTTTTTACGATCAACCCGAGACGTGTCCGTTGCTCGGCAGACAACTCAGAATAATCTACATGCTCCAACAATCCTACGATCGGACGCCCCAGTGCCCGCAACTGTCGATCGGCCTGTTGACGAACTGCAAACGAATCGTCATCCAATAATGCTACCAACGTGCGTATTTCCGAGAGACCCAAATCCGCCTGAGCCAAGGCAAGCCTTTTTAATCCCTTGAGGGACTCGTCAAAAAGTAATGCCACATGCGTATGCGGACATAGACGATGTAGCATGGAAACAACGTAACTACGATCGGATTGAGGTATCAGCAACAATGCAAGCCACAAACGCTCAGCCCGGTACTGATGTAGCTCGCCAGCTCGCTCCACCTGAATCCTGATCGGGCCTGTCGAGGACTGTCTCAACTGCACCTTCACGCCTTCCAGCTCGCGACGAATAAAAAACTCTCCCGCAATATCATACTCAAGCTGCAACAACTCGCCCGGACTCTGCAGAGCATATTTGATACGGTACTTGCCAGGCAATGTTCGCACTATGAGATGCTCTTCAGCAGAATTATTTTCGTGATATAACGTCAGGGAACGACTTTGAGTCCGTCTGATATCCCGAGCTTGTATCCGACCGTCAAACACTCCAAACGTTAACCAGGATGATTTGACTAAAAATGGAGTCAGCGGTTCTTCACGAGTCTCTTGCTGTGACTCTTTATCCTGCGCCACAATCCGGGGACTTACCAAAAAAGAGGTCGCAAAAACACAAACTCCCAAAATCACGGAGTTACGGTTCCTTTCCCATGCCATCGTCATTGCACTCTCCTTGCCGGAATTGCCCCCCGGTTAGAATTAACGATGCTCAGAAAATCATAAGAGTGCGCATTAAAAGAGGACCCTGAGCTTCCAAAGTGTAAGCAAAGGGTCCAATTAAATGAATATCAATTCTATTGCTGGGATGTATTAGCGATTCCGTCGCTCTAACTCGTGTTTTACTCGTTCCAACTCTTCCTGCACTTGATGCAGGTGAGTTTCCAACTTTCTGACCCTGTGAAACAGCTCGTCGCGGGCCAAATCATGATGTTCATGCACTTCAACATGCTCATCGTGGTGATGATCGTGCCCTTCACCACGCAGAGCTCGCTCGACGTGCTCCGCAACTTCCTCAGCATGTCCCACCAACTCGTCAAAACCACCAGCCTTAAGGTGCTCAATCGCGATCCTCAAATGCTCCATTTGCTCCGCCGCTTCTCTATGGTTTTCCCGACCATGACGGGGATTCCCTGCGAGCGTCTCTTCGACCTCACGCAACTTTAAAGACAGTTTTTCCTGATGTTGAGCAAGCTCCCGCAAAGCCTCCTCGTTGTTCCCGGATTTCCGAAGTTCAAATATACGTCGTTCGTTCTGCCTCAACTGATCGACCAAAACTTGACGAACATGCTGCAGATCTTGCCACTCCCGAGCATGCTGATCTGAAGATCCATGTTCGCGTCGGTGCAAACCGTGTTCAATATGTTCCAGCTTGGCAAACAAGCTTTTCATGTGTCGACGAATCTCTTCAGCTCTCTCTTGCTGTCCCTGCTCGGCAGCCTCATGCAAAGCTTTTTCCAGCTCGGCTAATTCTTCGTGAATCGCCTTTGCTGCATGCTCCAACTCATCAGGATGCTCACGGTCCCTGTCGTCATGCCGTTTACCATCAGCGTGCCGTACGTCCTCCGGGTGCTTTATCCTGGCGTGCAACTCATCGATGTGCCGTTCAAGTTCACGAACCTTCTCTTCATTGCCCTGCTTCCGAGCCTCAGATAAATGCACCTTCAGACGCCCTAACTCGCGGTGTAAAGCATTGCTATGTGCGTTAACGTCCTCTGCCTTCTTATCCACTCCTTGTGGCGGACCTCCCCGCGCCACTAAGGCACGCTCAGCTTCATGCAGCTCCCGATGCAACTCCTTTGATAAATTCTTAAGCTCCAGGATTCGATCCTCATTCCCTTCACTTTGGGCCTGCTCAAACTGCACTTGTGCTCGCTTGATCTCGGCTCTGATTTCATTCACATGCGCCACAAGTTCCTCTCGCTCGGCCTCACGTTTGTGCGCTTCGTCCCGACTAACTTCTCTCTCAACAAAAGGATTCTCTACGGTATCCTGAGCTAAGCTCATTCCGAGAAAGAGACCGCAAGTTATCACTCCGGCTAAAACCAAACCAATGACACTCTTCATTATTTCCATCCTTCTACTAAGAGAGACTCTGTTCACACCTGCTGACTTCTACAAGCTGAACATGGTTGCGATAGATTAGCAAGCAGCTTCGAACAATTTAATCCCACCACCAGGTATTACCTGGCAATACGACCGAGCGGTTGCCCTGATATTCAGCGTTGAGAACTCCATAATCATCCTGTTTGATATTACTCTGGTTAACCACCAACCGTGGGTCAACCGAGACTCCGCCGGAAATTACAGCCGAGACAATCCGATTCTTTACACGATGACTGACAACAGACTCGACCGAAGCAGGAGCAGTGGCTCGCTGAGTCTGATATCCATACGACTCGGAATAAAACTCAGGATTCCATCCCACCTGCCGATCCAACTCCTGTGACTTAATCAACATGGAAACCACAGCCAAGTCAAAAATATTACGTAACTCGTGATACACCGGATAACGCTCGGCAAGCAAATCGTAATTACGAGTAAACTCGGCAGCAAACTGCTGAGTTAAGGGATCCGACTTTCCGGTCTGCTGCCGATTCCCCAGTTGATCGACAATTTCATTTTCACTCAGCACCTTCACAGCCGGGCCCACAATTTCAAATGCCAGTCCATCTTTTGAAGCATGTAAAGCCTGATAATTTGTGGTAAACCACCAGCGCAGCATCTGCATGGCCTGAACCGACTTACCAGACTGAACCAGATTGTCCAAATAACTGTTCATCCCCGGCGCTCCGGGTACCTCACCCAAACCGACCAATTTCATATGATGATCCGCCTCAACCAAAACGCGTGCCAGCTGAGATTGATTATTTGTCCCAAATACTTCGACATCCTGACGACCAACCCTTTTTCTCCAGCCTTCCAGCCAGTCATCTGTATTTTGCGGAGTCAATGGCTTTCCTGTTTGACTTTCCAAATACTGCTTGGCTTTCAATAAATTCGCCGCACGTGGGGTAATCGAACAGCCAAAAACCGGGTTATCCGAGTACGCATTGCGCATAAGCTCCACAAGATAATCCAACTTCAAAACAGGTTTTCCGTTGACGGGATTGACCATCCGCCCACGAGCATTTTCAACCCAAGGTCCTGCTGGACCAGCCAGAACGATATCACCCTGCTCCGGGTACACAAGCACATATTGGATCTTATAAATACCTGCTAAATTCTGCATCGCGTCGTCAGCCGGTTGACCTTGCAACCGCAATAACTCGAGCTGACGTTGCAAGCGAATCAATGACACTTTGCGCATGGATGAATGCTCACGAATGTCCTGACCTTTGTCACTAAACATTCCATCAAACTGTTCTCGACGAACCCCTTGCAGTTCAGTTCCTCGGTTAGTATCCAAACGAACCATGAGCCCTTCCCGATCCACATAGATTCCACCTGCAAAGGGAACGATCTCTCCGGCACCACCTGCATCAATCCAGTCATCCGGGGACACTGTCGACTTAATGAGATTGATTAACGTGTCAAAATCGGCCGCTGCTGCTCCACCTTGCCCACCCGGCACGGCCGCCCCATTTCCTGGCTCATCACCAGCTCCAGTTAAACTCGCGCTGCCGAATTGTTGCAAAGTCGAAAGTGTGGCAATTGCACCGGTCTGAACACCAGCTGCAGCTTGATGGCGAGCAATTTGAACCATTTGCTGGCGACGGACTGCCGCATCCTGATTACTACGAGCCTGCTGCAGTGCCTGTACATATTCACCTGACTGAAGTAACTGCTGAAATTCGTCAGCCCGGAGCTGTCCAACACTATCGCTTGTGCACAGCAGAACCAGGCAGATTGAAAAGATTGAGAAGTGCTTCGCCATCAAGTTGTCCCAATTTCGAAAAACCAACAAAGTTTATTCATTATAGGCGCGCCGCCCATTCAAATTCTGTTTTCTTTTTGTGAAACAATCGGAATCTAGTGACCAGGGGTGATTCCACAGCAGCCGAGCCACCAACGCGCTGCTTCCAATTGAGTCCCTAGAAAAACCCAAGTGAGCAGGCTAAGATCAATGCTCCATCAATCCCAGAACTCTATTCACGGAATACCGAATGATGAGCGTCGATCTCCGATTCGGAGCATCCAACTCGCTAAAGCTGAATTTTAATGACCAGCAGTCCGTTTCCACCATCTGTACCGAAGTGGATTCACTGGATGGAACTTTAAAAGAAATGGTTCAATCCAGCCTCGATCAGTCCGTCCATTTCCCGGCGTTTCGTGAAATCGTGTTTCCGGAAGACCGTTTAGCCATCGCCGTCGGAGAAGGTATTCCACGTATTGCAGAAATCATCGCCAGCATCCTGGATTACTTACAAGCCTTTACCGAAGTTGCTGCTGAAGATATCACCATCGTCCTTCCTCATGATGAAATGGTGTCGGTTCAAACACGTCTGGAAATGTTACTGGACGAATTTGTATACACCACGCTTCAGTTTGAAATCCATCACCCGGACGTTCCTGAAGAGCAGGCCTATTTAACCGCCACCGCTGAAGGCGAGCCGATTCGACTCAACAAGACACTTGTGGATGCGGACGTCGTACTTCCTGTCTGCTCCAACCTCCCTGAACCTCGTACAGGTTATGCTGGTTTTTTTCACGACCTGTTTCCCCTCTTCACCGAATCTGAAGCAATTCTCAGATACCGTGCCGCTCCAGACGCCGGCGTGCTAAAACGGGATTCTGAGGAAGCCGTAAATATGCTTGGCGTTCAGTATCTGGTGAAAGTAACTCCTGCCAGTGGCGAGCAAATCCACAATGTCACTGCGGGGGACATCTATACGCTGCAATCGTCAGTGACCTCCATGGCGGATTCCGTCTGGAAGCATACGGTATCTGAAGCAGAACTAAGCATTGGAACTTTGGCTGGCGAAACTCAACAACAGACCTGGGACAACCTGGCTCGAGCTTTGGTAACCCTGTCAAAAACAACTTCACCGGGAGGCTCCATCGTCCTTTGCAGTGAATTGAGTGGCCCACTTCCTGGATCCATCAAGCTACTAACCAGCAACGAAGCTCATCAACACGTAAAAGACCAACTCGAACAACAACCAGATGCCGACATACTGGCCGCCAGAGAAATCTTGCGACTGCGAAACGACTATCATATCTATCTACTCAGTAACCTGGCAGGGGAAGATGTCGAGTCTATCGGGCTTGCCAACATTGAGACCCCATCACAAATCAACAACCTGATTGCTCCAGCAACCACCATCAACTGCCTCGGAGACGCCCATCGTGTCGCCCTGGCCTGATCAACATTTCTCCATTCGACAAGCTCATGCCCGTGCTTTTTGACTCACCATCCTTCTGGCCAACCTCCAACCTCGCTGTGATTTCCATCACGGGCGAGGACAGAGTCAGTTTTCTGAACAATTTCTGTACCAACGACATCAAGAAACTGGAACGCAATTCAACGCTCGAGGCCTTTATCACCAGCATTCAAGGAAAATGCCTGGGTTATGTCACGGTCTTTCACGCCCCGAGCTCGCTACTGCTAATCACAGTCAATCATAAAGTTTCAGACCTCGTCACCCACCTGGACCGTTACATCATCACCGAAGATGTCGAAGTCAGAATCGAGCCAGCGACCGAATGCACACTACTGGCTGGAGAGCAAATCGAAACATGGCTTCAGGAACATCAACCAGCCGACACTCTCGTTACCAACCACTGGTTCGATCAACCTTCCTATTTTCTGTTGGGTTCGCTCACAGAAGCACAAAAGGCCACGCTTGTCCAACTTACTGATGAAGAGGTCCAGGCCGCTCGAATTCAGACAGGTGTTCCAGTCTACGGCGCCGACATTTCTGACGACAACTTCGCTCAGGAAGTAAATCGGGACCAACAGGCTATCAGTTTTACCAAAGGATGCTATCTGGGACAGGAACCAATCGCACGCATAGATGCTCTGGGAAACGTCCACTGGTTACTGGCCAGAGTCGACAATCAGCAAACCAATGCAGCCACCAACGACATTCTGTTAAGTGAAGGCAAGCCCGTCGCCAAGATCCGGTCAACCTCGGCACTGACCGGTCAAGCACTCGCATATGTCAAACGAGGTCTGCATGAATCCGGAACAGAAATTGAAACGAATCTTGGCAAATTGCGTATTCTCTAGCTGTCTCTAACGGCGTCCTCGTTTACCTGTCACATTGGGAACCGCAGCAATAGCAATACTATCGGCGTGTTCATTGATCCAGCCAACAATGCGGTCGATTAACTCGTTCTCTGTTCCCTGTTCAACCACTGCTCCAACGATTTCTACGGCGGAAGATTGACAGGCTTCCTTTAATTCAATCAAATCGCGCTTCATGCATTCCAGATAGGCACTCGTGGCAGAAGCATCAAATTCATGACGTTGGAACACCAGCTGCCCACTGTCGCGAGATTGAGTTAGCTGGACGATCTTTCCATTTTCGGCCTTCAGTAGAGTTCCTTGATAGTACCCACGACGAAAGCCATGCTCGACATTGAACTGGTACACCGGATCGGCTCCGAAATAAAACGAGACACTTCCGTCCCGCCGGAAACCAACCACCACCGGATCTTTTGCGTCAGAAGCATGAAGAGCTCGCAACTCCACCCTGTTAACCAGCGCCGTTGCCTCGCGCAACATGTCCTCCCGATCCTGCTGCTGCTTTGCCAAGACCTACCTCCTTGTCCCTGCACTTGTCCGATAAGATATACCTTTATAGATTTTACAGTCCTTTAGACATCCATCCCACCTGGCCAAATTTTATGTCGAATCAAGAAACCCATTTACTGACCACGAGCCGATTTCATGTTGTCGAGATTCCGGCTGATCCCAATCATCCAAACGGAAAACAGCGCCATGTCGTACGTCACCCTGGAGCGGTTGCCGTACTTCCCATGGTGGATGACAATCACGTCTGTCTTATTCGCAATTACCGAATCGCTGTGGACAAGGAACTCGTGGAGTTACCCGCAGGTACACTCGAACCGGATGAACCACACGCAGTCACCGCAGAAAGAGAGCTCATGGAAGAGACCGGGTACCGTGCCCGGAATCTTCAGCATTTACACAGTTTCTACTTATCGCCTGGAATTCTTGACGAAACCATGCACCTGTATGTTGCCACAGGGTTGGTCGAAGGAGAACCTGCCCGGGAAGAAGGGGAACTCATCACCAATTACGTTGTCACCTGGGATACCGCTTTACAACTTATAAAAGATCGCAAGATCTGTGATGCCAAATCTATTTCTGGCATCCTCATGTATGACTTTCTGAAACGGTCCGGAGAAATCTGACATGCCCAATTCCTACCTCTCAAAACTTGCCGATGTCCTGGTTAACTACTCGGCAGATGTCGTTGCAGGCGACCTCGTACGTCTGGTTGGCAGCCCACTATCCGAGCCGCTACTGCTGGAACTTTATCGAGCATGCCTTGAAGCTGACGCTCACCCTTATGTACTTATGCAACCGGATGCCTGCGGTGACCTGTTATTCGAGTACGGGTCTGACGAACAAATCAGCTATCAAAGCCCGCTTGTGCAGCATGAAATCGAGACCATTGACGTCACGATCAGTTTGTGGGGGAGCAGCAATACTAAAGCGCTATCCAGAGTCAGCCCGGACAAGCTGGCCAAAAAAAGTCAGGCGCGAAAACGATACCTGGAGACATTCCTGGGACGTAGTGCTGCAGGTGAATTAAGATGGACCGGATCCCAGTACCCCTGTCAAGCTTCGGCGCAGGATGCGGAAATGTCCCTTAGACAATACGAAGACTTCGTATTTAAAGCGGGCCTGCTGCATCTGGACGACCCGGTTGCCGCCTGGCAGGAACTGAGCGTCCGCCAACAGCGGTTAGTTGATTACCTGAATGGCAAAAGTGAAATTCGATTTGTCACCCCCCAGGGCACCGATCTGACGCTCGGCGTTCAGAATCGGCTTTGGCTCAACAGCGATGGCAAAAAGAACTTCCCGGATGGTGAAGTCTTTACCGGACCGATCGAATCTGCGACGGAAGGAACCGTTCGCTACAGTTTTCCAGCTGTTCACGGAGGACGGGAAAGTGAAGGAATTGAACTAACCTTTGAACAAGGACGTGTCGTAGATGCGAAAGCCGCCAAGGGCGAGCAGTTCTTAATCGACATGCTGGATCAGGATGAAGGCGCTCGTGTTCTGGGAGAAATCGCTCTCGGGACAAATTATTCCATTACCGAGTACACCAAGAATACTCTGTTTGATGAAAAAATCGGTGGAACGTTTCATGCAGCCGTAGGAGCTTCGTACCCTGAAACCGGAGGAGTCAATGAATCCGGACTTCACTGGGACATGGTTTGTGACCTCCGTCAAGGAGGCCAGATCTTTGTCGACGGAGAACTCATTAGTGAAAACGGACGTTTCCTGAATGAAGATTGGCCACAGCCCTGACTCGGACGGTCAACACATCTTCACAAGCATTTCAAAACTCCACGCCTCCCATGCCCCAATACCCTCCTCTATCCGATGTCCCCCTGCCGCTGCTGGTAACCGGAATCGCCGGCGTGGCTGGTTATAACGCCTTTCGTTACTACTCGGAAAAATACCCTGGTCAGGTGTTTGGCATCCGTCGCGATGAATACTGGCCACTGTCTGGCGAGGGCATTGTCGGTTGCGACATCCTGGACAAAGAAAAACTGCTGGCCCTGTTTCAAAAACATCAGTTTCGATCTGTCGTAAGCGGACTGGGAACCTGTCGGCTGAAGTCATGTGAACTTGATCCTGCTATGGCGCATCGAGTCAACGTTGTCGGTATCAACAACCTAATCGAGGCGATCCAGAGTCTTCAGCACAAAGTCAGACTTGTGCAATTGTCCATCGATTTAGTTTTTTCCGGCGACGGCAATGGCGATTACGTCGAAGAGGACGTTCCGGACCCGGTCACCATCTATGGCAAGACCATGGTCGAAGCAGAGCGGCTGGTCACCAAGTATCAGCCTGACGCCTCCATCCTAAGGATATCTTTGCCAATGGGCATCAGCTTTAGTGGGCACGCAGGTGCCATCGACTGGATTCAATCCAGATTTAAAAATGACAAACCGGCAACACTCTACTACGACGAAGTACGAACGCCTCACTATACCGATTGCCTCAACAGGCTGATCCATTGGACACTCACAAATGAGTTACCTGGTTTGTATCATGCGGGAGGTCCCCGCCGTCTGAGTCTGTACGAGATTGCACAAATAGTGAACCGTGTAGGCGGATACAATCCGGACAATTTAAAAGGCTGTCCACGTATAGACGCCGGTCCGATGCCTCCACGAGCTGGAAACGTGTCGTTAAACAGTCAAAAACTGATCACTCGGCTTGGATTCGAACCCTTCGATCCCTGGCCGGCTTTACCGATCTTTGTTCCCACGGATCAGGAGTGGCACAAGCGAATCGATAATACCGTTAAAGGTTCGCCAGAATTACTTGAGTCGGTACTTTATAACAATCCGAACGAAGAAAACTATCACTAATCCTCCGTTGATTTGATCGCTTTGCTCGTAACCGAAACCTATAATTACGAGATAGCAAAGCGAGGCTGATTTCTTCCCTGAAAACTGACCTCCTATTTCGCTTTTGTGTCATCCAGTTTTCACCTCCAATACATGCAGGGTTTACATGGGTATCCGATTCATTTGTCCCAGTTGTCACAAAAAACTGAACGTCAAAGCTTATCTGGCTGGTAAACGTGGGATCTGTCCCGAATGCGATGCAAGGATCCGAATTCCGCTGGATTCTGAAACTGAGCATCGCGCGACCAGTTTTGCCGGAGATAAACGGCGGTCAGCCATGAGCATTTCCAAGTGTGTCGCCGAACGCCCTGAATTAAAGTGGTACGTTCGACCAGCTGACGGAGGAGAATTTGGACCAGCTTCCGGTGAGGTGTTGCTGGCATGGATTGAAGAGAAACGAATTGACCATCGCACACATCTCCGTCGCCACGACTGGATCAACTGGCAGCCTGCCTCAAAGATATTCTCTGAGTTTCAGGAAAGTAGCCATCGCCCGGCACGAGTTAATCTGGTGTCGAATTCAGAAGAACCCCAAACAGTTCTCGAACCTGAAAGCCAGGTCGCTGTACTCGCCCCTCCTTCCGAATCTCCCCATGTCCTCGATACAACGCCGACATCGTTCAACGACGATAACTTCTTTGAAGCATTAGAAACGAACGCTGTCGAAATCGAAACCAGTTCCACTTTCGCCAATCTCCAGGTAGACCAGTCCACGCTTGCTCATCACAATATCCGCCGCAGTGACAGTTCGGGCAATAAGATGAAAGGAGTCGTACTGGCATTCCTCTCAGTGGTTTTACTTGGTTCTTTAGTAGCGGTCGTCGTTCTTTCGCAGTAGGATGGAACAACGGCTCCTATGCCGAAAATCCCGATAACTTTCCAAATTTCCAAATCCTGGGGTTCAGCTTCGCCTGCACCTATCTAAACCACCATAGGAAAACTCTAAAAATGTTGCGTCTTCATAAACTGACTGTCCTGACCCTCGCTCTCTTTATCGCTGTACCAGCGTTAAATGCCGATGACAAAACAAAAAAAGTAGAAGCCAAAGACATTACACTCAAAGTTCCAACGACCTGGAAACAGTCTCCAGCCAGTAACAACTTGCGAACAGCGCAGTTTGCGATCCCCAAAGTTGAGGGAGACAAGGATGACGCAGAGTTGGTGGTATATTTCTTTGGTGGAGCCGGTGGTGGAGTCAATGCCAACCTCGAACGGTGGTCTGGCCAGTTTCAACCAGCGGGTAAGAAGCAGAAAATCTACAAAGGGGAATCAACGCAGGGCGAGTATTACTTATTGGACATTACGGGAGTTTACAACAAACCGATCGGACCTCCCATCAATCGCCAAACCAACCCAACTCCAGGTTACCAGATGCTGGCAGTTGTTCTGATGGTCAAGGATAAAGGGAATTACTTCCTGAAAATGACCGGACCACAGAAGACGGTAAGTGCGGCATCCAAAGCAATCCGGATTGCAATCGATGCTGATCTGAAGAAGGAAGCGGAACTAAAGGCTGAAGAATAAGCAAACTTGCTCACTGCGTTTGCTACCAGTCTTCTTTGCAAGTTTCGGCCCTCCGGACGAAACAACACTCAGAAAGCAATTGCCGCCCATGGCCAGTTCCTTCGTGAAAACACTGGAATGGAAAGGTGGATTGGATGGTCATCTTTCCCTGATTGACCAGACACTTCTGCCAACCCGGTTACAAACAATCGACTGCAAAGATGTCGAATCAATCTGGGAAGCTATTAAAGTGCTGCGAGTGCGCGGGGCACCTGCGATCGGAATTGCCGCGGCCTATGGTGTTTGTGTCGGCCTGCAGGAATTGGATCTCACCGCGTGTTCAGAACAGGATCTTTTGGAACGGCTAAACGAGGTCTCCGCCTATCTAGCCCAAAGTCGTCCCACTGCTGTCAATCTGTTTTGGGCGTTGGATCGGATGACGACCAAAGCTAATTCGCTGCTGGCCAAACAACTGACCACCACTCAGATTGCCCAAACTCTGCTGCAGGAAGCGCAAGCAATCCATGATGAAGATCGTATCATGTGTCGAGCGATTGGATCATACGGAGCTGAATTACTGGAGCAGGGAATGGGTGTCATCACGCATTGTAACGCTGGCGGACTTGCTACCAGTGAATACGGTACGGCTCTGTCGCTTTTTTTCACCGCTCACGAGCAGGGAAAAGAACTCACCATCTATGTAGACGAAACACGCCCGTTGCTACAGGGCGCAAGGCTCACAGCATGGGAATTGTTACGGAGCAATATCAATACAGTACTAATCTGTGACAACATGGCTGCTCAGGTTATGCATGAAGGCAAGGTGCAGGCTGTTGTGACCGGAGCTGATCGAATAGCCGCCAACGGTGACGCGGCGAACAAAATCGGAACGTACGGGCTCGCGGTTCTTGCCCGACACCACAACATTCCCTTTTACATTGCTGCTCCAAGCAACACGTTCGATTTAACTCTTGAATCTGGCGATGATATTCCTATCGAAGTTCGGGCGGACGAAGAAATCACATGCGGTTTCGGGCGTCAGACTGGTCCGGACGGAGTGGCAACGTACAATCCGGCTTTTGATGTAACTCCCGCTGAGCTCATTACCGCGATCGTTACGGAAAAAGGGATCATCCAGCCGGTCAATCAGAGCCAGATTTCAGAACTCCTACTGGCTTAGCATTATTCCTGCAGGTAGGTTCGCCGGTCATTTCTCTGCTGCAAGAGGAATTCCAGCAGATTGATATCCAGCAAACCATCCGGTTTTCTCAAGACGTTTGGTAAAACCTGCTCTTGCTCCACATGCTGCAACAACTTCTGTTTGATGGCTTCGGCCTCACCAGGACCAAGCTGAGCGGTAAGGCTTTCACTCACGGTTGGCTCGAGTTTCTTCAGGCTATTTACCACCATCCATCTCGTAGCATCATAGGGATCTGCCAGACTGTAGCTCAAAATACCACCTTGCCAGGTACGACCAGAGACTTCCAGTGCCGGATCCCAACTCAAGGCCCAAGCCGCTAACGCACGTTGGCCAGCATCTCCCGTCAACAGTTGCAGGACCACAGACGAAATCTTCTGGTGAGCATCGGGCAAGTCCACTTTCTCGTGACCATACCAATCATGCAGATGGTCTGCTGTCCATTGAAGAGGTTTATCAACATGACAGTTGTTACAGGCGTTCTGCCGGCCCACTTGCAAGGTTTCAGCAACGGATGGATTACTGATTTGATGAGAACGAGCTGCCTTTAACAGCCCATAGGATGTATGTGGCATATGGCAATTGTAGCAATTTGACCCCTGACTCTTTGGCATATGATGGGTATGCTGAGTCAATTCGTTTCCTGTGTACTGTGTGTGGCAATTTATACATGCCTGACTTGTACGCATTCCAATTCGCAGCTGATCGTCATTCCAAACTTTCTCCTCGGGGCGTTGCTCTGCATTCTCATTGTGCATCGTATGACAAGTGAGACATGAAAGTTCTCCCTCGATGTGACAGGCAGATTCCACTAATCCGGAATATTCACGTCCCGTGACCCGCACCATACCATCACTCCAGAACACTGTTTCGAACAGTCTCGGATCGTGCTGTAGCAATTCTGCAGTCATCGCTTCGTCCGGTTTTGTCGCACGAATCAAGTGGCGAAATTCAAGCAAATCATCACCAGGCCGAAAAGCATTTCCCTCCTCATGCCAAAGTCTGGCATCGGCTCGCTGTTTAACCGACGTTGCACCATGACAGTTCGCACAAACATGGGACGCCCGACGGTGGTCCAAATCCAGTGGATTGACGATCTGATGAGGACCTCCGACATCCGGCGGCTTACCAAGCTCGTAGAATTCAGAGTGTTCCTTGCCAGGGCCATGGCAAGCTTCGCACGAAATACCAAATTCAGTGACTGTTGTGAGTGGATTATCTTTACCAAAATAATCCGCTTTCGGATGCGTTGAATGACATCTGACACAAGTGGCATTCCAACGGCCAATCTCAAAGTTCTCGGTGTGAACCGGAGGCTGCATAAAAGTTGACCGCCGAGGAACCCATGCTTTCTGAGATACCAGGTAAGAAAAAGGCATCAATCCCAGAATCCGCTTTGGACCTGCGGGAGGCACTTCATCCGGTAAAGCGAACCAGTAGAGTTGCATATGATGCGAACCGGTCAGCAGTTTGATTTGTAATCTTTCAGGCCCGTTTCCCAGATTCACTCTGACCCAGTACCCATCTTCATCATGCTCCAGATGGTAATTAACTCCATCCAACTGAAGCTCTACATCATTGAAGTCACCAAGAACTGTTTCATCATTGGGAAGCTGAGTCATACTCTGGTGGTAAGATTCATCCCACGAAGCATGCTCTTCAGCATGACACTTAATACAACGGCTGCTTCCGACATAACCATCAGATGGTTCGACAACCGGGGCGCGTTCTGTATTTACCGGAGTGATCTCAAGGTTATCCTGCTGAGTCTGGTGACGTTGGGAATCAGTTGCCGGGCCGACGTCCGGGTCGACTTGATCCGACTCAGAAAAACAACCAGCCAGTAACGATCCCAGCAACAGGATCAGCAAGGTTACGGCGCGGCCTCGTTCGATCTGTCTGTTGTAAAGCCTTACCCAGACGGGAAGTAAAAGAAAGACAAAGCCAAACGCAAACCAAACAGCCATAAGACTAACTCAGACAAACTGCACTACCAGTAAACCTCTCAATTGGATCGTCGATACCAAACTGATCGTCAACTGAATACCAACGCTCCACTAGCCTGCCTCGAATAACTACTATTTGGCCTGAAGTTCCTTGATACGTTGTTCGGCTTTCGCAGAAGCTTGCTTCATCACATCAGCAATGGAAACAGGAACACCACCACGTCGTTTCGACTCGTCAGCAGCCTCCATAAAGGCGTATATCTCCAGCGATTCGCGTGCTTCAACCGGAGATTTACCGGTTCTAAAGAAAGCCACAATATCCACGACCAATGGACGATATCCCTGGTAGGGTCCTACCTGGGCCACTCCTTTATCGCCATAAGCAGTGCCTCCGTAACCACCCTTATATCCTCGGATGCCACGAAATGCACCCACGCGACCATCGGACCAGGTACCAGTTACAAATTCAGTGTCATTCGTAGTAACTCGCACGACTTTCTCACAACCAGCTCCCATCACCGTAAACAGGGCTTCCACACCATGAATCCCATACCAAAACAGGTCCGGGTGAGATGGCTCGAGATGGGCCGGGCTATAAGTTTCCGCTCCGTGAACTTTTCCTATCGAGCCATTTCGGATTTTGACTGCACCTTCGGAATACCGTAAGGAGGAACTGGTAAAGACCGGAACTCCTTTCTCGTCTGCATAACGATAAATCGCAATAGCATCCGCAAGACTCCCCGCAACAGGCTTATCAATGAACAACGGTTTACCTGCATCAATTACTTGCATCGCCTGTGCCAAATGTGGATTTCCATCGTTGGTTTCCAAAAGAACCACATCCACTTCCGCCAGCACTTCTTTGATCGAGCCGGCAATCTTCACTCCCATCTCTTTCATCTGCTCGGTGTAGCCGGGAATTCGGGAGTAGCTCGATTCGATGACACGACTTCCATGAGGATATGCGATCGTTACTTTGCAGCGAGCTACATCTTCGGGCGCATCTTCCGCATTGAGCACTTTCGTAAAAGCAATGCTATGGGAAGTATCCAGACCGATCATGCCAACCTTAAGTGCGACAGTATCCTCAGCCGTAACCTGAAATGAACTAAAAGAAATGACGAGAACCGCCATAAACAGTTTGATGCACTTGAGCATTATCTCACCTCATACCTATTGGGAAGCAGCTTTCTTGTTTTCACGTCTCTCATTGTACAACAGTGGCAGCGGCGTTGCTTAGCGTGGTGTTGTGAAAACACGAATCACATGGTTGTTCGTATCCCCGACATACACACGCCCTTGCAGATCAATTCCAATCCCATGAGGACGGTCCATGGTAGCTTTCGTCGCTGGTCCCCGATCTCCACTAAAGCCAACCTTCCCGTTTCCAGCCACGGTGGTGATTTCATTCTTTTCCAGATCAATCAATCGAATTGCATGGTTTTCGGTATCAACAACCAGAATTCGTTGCTGATGGTCAACCACAATGCCTTTGGGCCCGTTGAATGTTGCTTTCAATGGATCTCCCTGATCACCGGAATACCCCTTGGCCCCCGTTCCGGCAACGTGATGCAGACGCCCACTAGCCAAATCAAGTTTCCAGACACTGTGGCCTTCTCGTAAGGCAATCCAGAGCACATTGTTACGAAAGTAAAGGGCTCGGGGACCAAGAATCGGATTCCCCTCGGCCAACTGACCATCCTGCGGAAGCGAGCGCTGCTCGCTGCCAGCAATCGATTGGATAATTCCTGTTTCCAGATTGACACGACGAATACGATGATTACCAATGTCAGCAATATAGAGATTCCCCTTATCATCTAAGGCAATACTGTGAGGGTTGCTGAGTTGGGCTTTGGTGGCGGGACCATCATCACCGCCATAGCCTGGAGTACCTGTTCCGGCAATCGTGGTTATCACTCCGGTTTTGAAGTCCACTTTACGGACCATATGATTTTTCATCTCCACAAAATACATGTCGCCATTGGCAGCAAAACGTACTTCGTAGGGCTCATTGAGCGCCGCGTCAGTAGCCAGTCCACCATCTCTGGTTAGTCCCTTGGTACCATTACCAGCCACCGTTTGAACCCGGTTCGTTTTCCTGGAGTACTTGATGACTCTATGGTTTTCAACTTCGGTAATATACATCGCCCCGTCAGGCCCCACTTCGACCCCAAAAGGTTGTCCAATATTGATGGCATCTGCCTTTCCGGCATTTCCGTTTTTGTCAGCCTTTCCAGTACCAATCGGTGAATCGATTGTCTCGACCGCCCCCAAGGGTAGCGTCAGCAGACAAAATAAACCTGTGAGTATTCTGAGTATCATTGCGTTGTTTCTCCTTCTTGCTTTCTGCATTGTAACTCATCATCTGACGTTATCAGTGGCAGCATACTTGAGTTTGCATTTCAAGAGTGCTAGGTTGGAAACTTAGTCTTTATCATTCACCCAGAAAGAGTGTGCACCATGTCTGTAACGCAGGAAGTCCTGGACAAACTGGCGGAATTTGATTCGCCAACCATCTGCAATGTTATCGAGTTATTTGAAGTTCGACCTCGTAATACTGGCTATATGGATGGAAGGATTCGATCCAACTTCCCCGACTTTAAACCGATGGTCGGCTATGCCAGTACAGCCTGCTTCCGCTCGGACGCCCCTCCTGCCGGTGGTGATGCGTACGGCAGCATTCAGACTCAGCTTGCCCAGTTTGAAGAATTACCCGGCCCGGCAGTCGTTGTCTTTGAAGACATCGATGACCCACCGGTCTCAGCTGTTTTTGGCGAGGTGATGTGTAGTACTTATCAGGCGTATGGTTCTGCCGGCCTGGTAACCAACGGTGGTGGCCGGGACCTTGAACAGGTGAAAGCACTCGGATACCCCGTATTCACTGGCAATACCATCGTTTCCCATGGATACTGTCACATGTTGCATCTCGGCCTGCCAGTTCGAGTTGGTGGATTGATGGTAAACCAGGGCGATCTGCTTCACGGCGATGCGAATGGTGTCACAAATATTCCCATTGACCTGGCGAGTGAAGTGGCAGATATCACCGACGAATTCCTGGCAGCAGAAGACATCATCATGGATTATGTAAAATCCGACGAAGAAAAAACGGTGGCTGGCTTTACCGAACGTCGCCTTGAATTTCAGGATGTCGTGGCAAAATTGCGTGCTCGCGTTTCCCGAGCATCCTAGATTCGGGGGCACCTGTTCTTAGAGGTCTTTTAGTGGAAGAGTAGTATTATGACTCCAGCCGAAGTTCTCAGGCTCTGTCGGGAAAACGACGTTAAAGCTGTCGACCTGCGGTTCGTCGATCTGCTGGGCACGTGGCATCACACCACCATTCCAGTGAAGAAACTGGACGAAGATGTCTTCGAAGACGGCCTCGGGTTTGACGGATCGAGTATTCGTGGTTGGCAGGCAATTAATGAGAGCGACATGCTGATGATTCCCCAAGCGGATACAGCCTTTGTCGATCCCTTTACCGAACTTCCAACTCTCAATCTGATCTGCAATATCCAGGATCCCATTACCGGAGAAGATTACTCCCGGGATCCACGACATGTCGCGACCAAAGCAGCAAATTACCTGACAGCGACTGGTATCGCTGATGTAGCATATTTCGGCCCGGAGGCAGAGTTCTTCATTTTTGATGACGTACGTTATAAGCAATCTGCCAATGAAGCATTCTTTGCTCTCGATTCGATCGAAGCAGATTGGAATACGGGACGTAATGAAGCACCAAACCTGGCTAACAAGATCCGTCAGAAAGGAGGATATTTTCCTGTCCCTCCAACAGACCACCTGATGGATGTTCGCAACCAGATGATGCGTACCATGATTAAATGTGGACTGGACGTCGAGTGCCAGCATCATGAAGTAGGAACGGCGGGGCAGTCCGAAATTGACCTGAAATACGATCAACTGGTTACGATGGCTGACCAGGTCATGATCTACAAATATATTGTTCGAAACGTGGCTCAGGCAAATAACAAAACAGCCACCTTTATGCCCAAGCCGATCTATGGCGAAAACGGATCCGGCATGCACATTCATCTGTCACTTTGGAAAGGTGACGAACCCCTGTTTGCTGGTACAGGCTATGCCGGACTCAGCGACACCGCTCTGCATGCCATTGGCGGTATCCTCAAACATGCCGGAGCATTACTCGCGTTTACCAATCCGACAATCAACAGCTACAAGCGGTTGGTGCCGGGTTATGAAGCACCTGTCAATTTGGCCTACTCGCAACGTAACCGCTCTGCCGCCTGTCGCATTCCTGTTTACAGCAATAGTCCCAAGTCGAAACGGATTGAATTTCGTTGTCCTGACCCCAGCAGCAATCCCTATCTGGCCTTTGCAGCAATTCTGATGGCAGCCATCGATGGGATCCAGAACAAGATTTCCCCAGGCGACCCGGTCGACACGGATATCTATGCACTGGAGTGCGACGAACAAAACCAGATTCAACAGACCCCTGCCAGTCTTGAGCAGTCACTCGCAGCCCTGCAAGCAGATCACGACTTCCTGCTCCGTGACGAAGTCTTTACGCAGGATGTGATCGATACCTGGATCGATTACAAAATGGTGCAAGAAGTACAGGCAATTCAACTTCGTCCTCACCCGTACGAATTCAGCCTGTACTACGACTGCTAACTCGCCACCCGCTTTCAACACGAACTCTCGTTCAACGTGTCGTTGAATGCTGAGTTATGCCAGGATATCCCGTTCTTCGAGTAAGGCGACAATCCGGTCTACACACTCATCCACTGAGAGCACAGCGGTGTTTAACTGAAGCGCGGGATCTACCGGCGGTTCGTATTCTGAACTGACACCAGCGAAGTTGGAAATCTCTCCCGCCTCCGCTTGGGCATACAATCCTTCCTCATCCCGTTCCCGACAGACATCAACCGGAGCATCGAGATGGACAACCAGGAATTGATCTTCCCCGACCACTTGAGCCGCTTTACGGCGAACGTCCTCGTTGGGTGCCGTAAACGCACAAATCGCGATCAAGCCAGTTCCGTTCATCAGCTTGGCAACTTCAGAACTTCGTCGCAGATTTTCACTTCGCTCTTCCGAAGTAAACCCAAGTCCCTTGGTTAAACCGCGACGCATGTTCACTCCGTCCAGCACAACCGATGCGCGTCCCATATCAAACAGGCGACGTTCCAGTCCATAGGCAACAGATGTTTTTCCAGAACCTGTTAGGCCAGTAATCAGCAAAGAAACTGCTTTTTGACCATAACGAGCTTCACGTTCCTCAACCGTTACCGTACCACGTTTCTCTGTCCGCTCGCTTTCTGCACTCCATAGATCATCCGCATCCTCTTCGCTGTCGCGATCAATGATCATTCCGGCCGCAACCGTAACGTTCGTGATACGATCCACGACGATAAAAGCTCCCGTACCTTGATTCTTCTTGTAACTGTCGAAGATCACTGGTTCACTCAGGGATATGGATACACGCCCGATCTCATTCAGGTTAATGGTCGGAGCGTCCTGGCGGTGCAACGTATTGACGTCCACCTGGTAACGCAATGTCGAAATCGTTCCGGTTGTAACTTTGGTTGTCTGTTTGAACAGGTACTGTTTCCCCGGCACCATGGCTTCTTCCGACATCCAAACCAGCATCGCATCCAGCTTCTGGCGTTGCTTGGGTACGTTTCCGGGCCGCACGATCATGTCACCACGCGAACAATCGATTTCATCTTCCAGCGTGAGTGTCACTGATAACGGAGCGTGTGCCTCTTCCAGATTACCGTCAAACGTTACAATCTCTTTCACTTTACTTGTCTTCCGTGACGGCAGAACCATTACCTCATCACCCTGACGGATAATTCCAGAGGCGATTGTTCCACTGAATCCACGGAAATCAAGATTCGGACGCAGCACGTACTGAACGGGGAAACGAAAGTCCTGTAAGTTCTTATCCGAACCGATGTAAACCGTTTCCAGGAAGGTCATCAGCGTGGAACCGTTATACCAGGGCATCTCTTCACTGGGATCGACGACATTGTCACCCATTAATGCCGAGATCGGTATGAAGTGCAGATCCGGAATGTCAAGTCGGGACGCAAATTGCTTGTATTCTTCGCGAATTGCTTCAAACCGCTCCTGGCTAAAATCAACCAGATCCATTTTATTTATGGCAACCAGCACGTGTTTGATGCCTAGCAATGAGACGATGAAGCTATGGCGTTTCGTTTGAGTGAGCACTCCATGTCGAGCGTCCACCAGAATGATCGCCAGATCGGCAGTTGATGCTCCCGTTGCCATGTTACGCGTGTACTGCTCATGACCAGGTGTATCAGCAATGATGAATTTTCGTTTCTGAGTAGAAAAGTACCGGTACGCGACGTCGATAGTAATTCCCTGCTCTCGCTCGGCCCTGAGTCCATCGGTCAACAGAGCGGGGTCAAAATCTCCTCCCGTCGTACCGTGTACTGCACTGTCCTTTTTCAGCTTCGCCAGGTGATCTTCGTAGATCATCTTGGAATCGTAAAGGAGCCTGCCAATTAACGTACTCTTACCATCATCAACACTTCCACAGGTGATAAAACGAAGCAGCTCTTTACGCTCGTGCTGATCGAGGTAGGCATTAATGTCGGTTGCAATAAGTTCTGATTGATGACTCATAGAATTACCGGTTTAGAAATATCCTTCCTTCTTTTTATCTTCCATACTTCCTTCTTCGTCGTTGTCGATCACTCGCCCCTGACGTTCTGAAGTAGTAGCCAGTAACATCTCCTGAATGATCTCTGGTAAAGACTTCGCACTCGACTCCACCGCACCCGTGAGAGGATAACACCCCAGAGTTCTGAATCGAACTTCTTTCATCATGGGCGTCTCTCCTTCCTTCAGCTTCAATCGCTCGTCATCAACAAGGATCAGAACACCGTCGCGTTCGACCACCGGACGTACGTCTGCAAAATAGAGTGGGACAATGGGAATGCTTTCCAGATGGATGTACTGCCAGATATCAAGTTCTGTCCAGTTGGATAACGGGAAGACTCGAATACTTTCACCTTTATTAACACGCGTGTTATAGAGGTTCCAAAGCTCGGGACGTTGATTCTTCGGATCCCAGCGATGGAATTCGTCACGAAACGAAAAGACACGTTCCTTGGCTCGTGACTTTTCCTCATCGCGTCGAGCCCCACCGAAGGCTGCATCGAACTGATATTGATTGAGGGCCTGTTTAAGCCCATCCGTTTTCATGACTGTCGTGTGCTTGCCACTGTTTTTTAGTGGGTCCAGTCCGAGCTTTAATCCCTCCTGATTGATGTGTACCAGGACGTCGAGACCAAGTTCCTTACGAGCGTATTGCTCGCGAAATTGAATCATTTCGCGGAACTTCCAGGTCGTGTCCACGTGTAACAGAGGGAACGGCGGTTTGGCAGGATAAAACGCTTTCATCGCCAGATGTACCATGACCGACGAATCTTTTCCGACCGAGTACAACATTACCGGGTTATCAAATTCAGCAGCAACTTCACGGATAATGTGAATACTTTCAGCTTCCAGCTGCTTGAGGTGAGTCAGGTTATAGCCACTCATTCCAATTCGCTTTTCAATCAGTTTCCATTCCCGTCAGCGTGCAATCTACTGTCGGTGGGAATTATTAAGGTAGGAACGTCTAGTTTAGGTCAACATGTTGATTTCGTCTATGAGCGATCCTGACCGTCACCCCCCCTTGTCCTTCCCAAATCTACCCATAACACACATGCAAAGTAGGACTATGCGGAATCTGTGGAAAATGATACTTACCCGCTCGCAATCCGTTGCCGCCAATTGTCATTCGACGTGAAGCGGTTCCTCTTTCATCGCCGACCAGAGTTTAAGGATATGGCTTTCAGATTCCGTTCCAATCATTGTATAGGAGTGGATCTTTCTCAGTTTTACATTTTGCAGATACCCACGATGCCGGGCTTCTTTCCGTTCCTCAGTCCAGTTTGGCCCCTTGATCGCTAACAACTGACCAAATAAGTGCCAGTGTGGCTGCAGCCAGAGACCCTGTTTCCAAAGAGGCCCCACAGCACGACAGACCAATACGTCGTAATTCATCTCTTCCAGAAGCTTTTCTACACGAACATTCATGACAGGAACGGGCAGACCGAGCTTTTTTACCATATCGTCCACAGCCGATGCCTTCTTTCCTACTGATTCACACAACGAAACCTGAAGGTCCGGTCGCAGGATTGCGAGAGGAATCCCCGGCACTCCACCTCCTGTTCCAAAATCGAGGACTTCTACCCCCGATTCAATTCGATCAGCAAGCTCGAGCGTATCGATCAGGTCTCGTGAAACGAACCGATCGTAGTCCGTATGCCGAGTCAGGTTCATTCTCTCGTTCCACTGCCAAAGCAAGTCGCAATATTCTCGCAACATCTCAATCTGATAGCCTTCGAGCGAGATGCCGTATTTTTCCAGCGATTGTTCCAATGTTGGAGAAACGGATTCGGATATGGAGTCAGTCACGATGATTCCTGATTTGCCTGATATGGTAGTTCTGATGGAGAGCCTGTTCATTGTGAGCATGAACAGCCAAAGTGTATATAAGCTATCGTGAAACGCTATAAAAAAAGACGTGACCACGTTCAAGCAGTCACGCCCTTTTATTGTCGGTTGAAGCAATCGTGTTGCTTCAGGGTAATGCCTAACCCTGACCTGCTTCTTTACAGGTCTTGATAATTGCAGCTGCAACTTTGTATGGATCAGCATTTGATGCCGGACGGCGATCTTCCAGTCGTCCTTTCCAGCCATCTTCAATCGTACCTACAGGGATACGAATGGAAGCACCTCGGTCCGAGACACCATAGCTGAATTTATCGATTGACTGAGTTTCGTGTTCTCCGGTCAGACGCTGATTATTGTCAGCACCGTAGACACTGATATGTCGATCGATATGCTTGGCGAACTCTTCACAAATCGAGGTAAACACAGCCTCTTCGCCGGCGTCACGCATCGCTCCGTTCGAGAAGTTCGCATGCATTCCAGAACCGTTCCAGTCAGTCTGACCGAGTGGTTTTGGGTGCCATTCGATGGCGTAACCGAATTTCTCGCCAGTACGTTCCAGCAAGTAGCGAGCGACCCAGATCTGGTCACCGGCGTCGGCAGCACCTTTGGCAAAAATCTGGAATTCCCACTGACCTGATGCTACTTCGGCATTGATGCCTTCAACGTTCAGACCAGCTTCCAGACATGCATCCAGATGTTCTTCCACACAATCACGACCGTAGGCATTGGAAGCCCCTACCGAGCAGTAATATGGCCCCTGTGGACGAGGGAAACCGCCTTCCGGGAATCCTGGAGGACGATTGGTAAGCGTGTCCCACAAGAAGTATTCCTGCTCAAAACCAAACCAGTAATCGTTATCGTCGTCTTCAATTGTCGCACGACCATTGGACACGTGAGGAGTACCGTCGGCATTGAGTACCTCAGTCATAACGAGGTAACCATCTTTTCGCTGAGGATCGGGATAAATTGCAACCGGCTTCAGCAAGCAGTCTGAAGATCCACCTTCAGCTTGCTCTGTGGAACTACCATCAAATGACCACATAGGGCATTCTTCCAGTGTTCCTCCGAAATTGTTTCGGATCTGTGTTTTTGAACGGAGACTCTGAGTTGGTTGGTATCCGTCGAGCCAGATATATTCAAGTTTGGCCATTTCTAAGTAAACTCCAACATAAAAAAATACTAACCAGCTACTTACCACCCCGCCTAAAGTACAGTAAATAACTGCGATTCTAACTTTACACCACTGCCTCAAGCTTGCGTACACCTACGCCCAGAAAGCAGTGCAACTAAAGCAGGAACATAGTCCTTTTGTACACCAAAGCAATGCGAATGTCACCTAGTGCAAAGTGAAGATTTCACTGATTATTAGATGGGAAAATCACCGGCACATCAGCAGAAACGAAGGGCGATCCCCGGTCAGAATGAAAGAGGACTGGAGGAGAGAAGCCGTCGACACGAAACCTAATTATCGAGAAAACGATTCACCGAAACAATTTTTTGGTCACGAAGCTGGCTGATACTGGCAGCCAATGTTGGGTCAATCTGCTCAACAGGCAACGTACCATCCGCCAAAGGTTTTCCAACCGTATTTACCTCGACGTCTGGCCTGACACCACGTTGGCTGATCATATGCCCATCGGGTGAATAGAATCGTGCCGTCGTAAGTCGTAATCCACTGTCGTAACTGGTCAATGGAAATATTCCCTGAACGGAGCCTTTGCCAAAGGTCTTGGTACCAAGAATAGTCCCTCGCTCATGATCTTTAATCGCACCCGCAAAGATCTCCGACGCACTTGCCGACTTACCATCAATCAGTACAGCCATTGGCATATCCCAGGTTCCCAGGTCGTGAGCTTGATAATCAATATCTTCATTCACACTGCGGCCACGCGTGGCAACGATCGTGCCATCATCAATGAAGTAGTCAGCCACCGCTACAGCACTGTCGACAAGACCACCTGGATTACCACGAACATCAACAATCAGACGCCGCATTCCCTGGCTGTGCAATTGCCAAAGAGCCTTTTCTACGTCATCTGCCGTGTTTTTTTGAAAACTTCTAATACGTAAATAACCAATGCCGGATTGTTGATCCAGGATTTTCACGTCCTCGACACTCGGAACAATCACTCGTCTCCGTGTGAGAGACATCCGGCGAACACTACCATCATTCCCAACCAGCACGACTTCGACCTTGGAACCTTCCACTCCTTTGAGCAGATCGGCCGCTTTGGCGGCAGCAATCTGGGGAATAATATTACGATCAACCTCGATAATACGATCACCCTTTTTGACGCCAGCCTCGCCAGCTGGCCCCCCTGCGATGACCCGGTCGATTAACAGATACTTGTCAAGAATTCTTAATTCCACTCCCAGACCAACAAAGTTTCCATTGATCTGTGAAAACATATCGTCCAATTCGGAACCCGTCAGGTAAGACGAATAGCGGTCGAGCAAACCAATCGAACCAGCCAGCATTTCCATCACGCTTGCCTGGTGTGGAACACCGCAAATCTGTCTGGCCTGATGACAGATGTATTCAACCGCTTTGAGTGCTTCCTGATAATTGCGAATATTTTGACGCAACATCCAGCCATCAATACGTTGCTTGAACGCTGTATCACGTTCCACATTTTTTTGCAAATTATAGAACGCGCGGAATTGCTCGTTTTGCATCGCCAGCTGCAATTGAAAGTAGCCATCGGATACCATGCCCCTCCAGTCCGGCGTCGTATAGAAGTATGTATCAATTTTCTTCAGCACTTCACGAAACACCGCCATGCTTGACGTCAGATCAAGTTGGTTCAGCGACTTCCTGTAACTGGAATCATGGTAGCGCCGCACAATATCGAGTTGGGCTCGGCAAAGCCGAACACGCGAACGAAGTTGAGATGCTTCCGGATACGTCTTGAGCGTCTTCTCATAGAGACTTACGGCAGCCCGCCATTTCCCTTGAGATTCAAGACCAACCCCCTGGCTGACAATTTCCCGGAGAGGAGTAGCTGATGAGAGGGTGGTAGGCTGAGAAATCTGAGCCGCCAGTGGTGATGCCCACTGCAGGAACAACGCCACGATGACAATGTAGAGGAATATGGTTGTCGTCTTCCTGGAAAGACTGATGTGACCATTCCATTTGCCAAACTTCATAATTCTGTTCCAAACAAAGAGCATATTCCTGAGAGTTGTCCGTAGAGAGACAACTCAGCACTGCTCCAAGCATAGGACACCTATGAATTTGGGCTATTTTTTGCTGTAAAAACATATGAAATATAAACGGCAGAACCCGTACGACCGTTCTGGAGAATTCAGGCGCAGAGGCTCATAACGACTGTAACGATCAGGCAAGTCGGTTGCGAGTAACCACCATCACGGAACACGAGAAAACCTCGCCGATTGAGCGGCGAGGTTTTCTCGAATTGAAAGGAAGATGGAACTGTCAGAAACTTAGACAAGTTCTGCAATCGGCTGGCGATGATCCAACAGATACTGAGGTCGACCGTTGGGATCTACTAACTGAGTTGTTTCACAGTCGATACCCATGTTGTGATAGAGCGTCGCTATTACTTCCTGAAAATGTACCGGGCGATCCTTGGCATATTCAGCGTTGTTACTGGAAGTACCAACCGCCTGTCCTAACCGCATACCACCTCCAGCAAGAAATGCCATAGCCAGGCGAGGCCAATGGTCACGACCAGCCCTACTGTTCACTCGAGGTGTACGACCAAACTCGCCCCACACAACCAGAGTGACATCCTGATCAAGCCCTCGTTCATGAAGGTCTGTCAACAGAGCGCTGACTCCCATATCCAACTCGGCCAACCGATCCTTAAGCGCTTTAAAGTTGTTGCTGTGAGTATCCCAGCCACCAGACTGGATAGTGACTACGCGTGTTCCCGCTTCGACAAGCCGGCGCGCCAGCAACAGATTACTGAATTTACGTCCGTAACGACTTACAATATCCGGGTCTTCCAGTTTGAGATCGAGAGCATCAGCTACAGTTCCCGAGGTTACCAGATCGGCTGCCTGCTGAGTGTATGCATCCAGCGCTTCCAATTGGCCAGACGAATCGATATCACGTCGAATCTGATCCAACGAACCAAGAAGCTTTCTACGATCGGTCAAACGTTCTTCAGAAATACTTCGCAACTTCAGATCAGTACCACTCGGTTTATACGGTCGGTAGACCGGCCCGAGATAACCAGGCTCACCACCCATGTACGAAATGTACGGAGGAGCTCCGGTATCGGTCGCTCCCTGAAGACGAGCGATCACGCTCCCAAAGTAAGGCCGACCACCTACATTGATCAAACTGCGGTTGTTGTAGCCTGTAGAAGTATGAAAATGACTGTGAGAATTCTGCATTTCTACGAGCGAACGAATGACCGCAAATCGATCCGCCATCGTTGCCAGCCGAGGCATATGCTCACAGATATCCAAACCGGGAACATTCGTCTGGATCGGATTGAAATCCCCACGAAACTCAATCGGAGCATTCGGTTTGAGATCGAACATGTCCTGATGCGAAGGACCACCGGCCAGGTGCAAATGAATAACTGCCTTATCCGAACTGCTGGTACCCCCACTGGAATCCGCTCGCAGGAGACTGGGCAAACTCAAAGCCCCCAGGCCACCACCGCCAATCTGTAAAAAGTCACGGCGATTAAGGCCGTCACAATAGCCTGTTGACGGCTTTTTGAAAATCCTAAGCATGAGCCCTGCACTCCCCTTCTACAACCAGTTACGTAAGAAAATCGCTCTACCTACTTAATATATACGTCAAGTGGGAGCAAAAATTCAAACAAATCTCAGGCGCGCGTTAAACGGGGAAAGATAAAAAGGTCTCAATTCCCCTATTGTTAGGGGATTATCGCAACTTTTACAGTTCTACTCGGACACCATTTCGAGCTGACTCTGCTTGCTTGTAACAGAGGATGATGGCATCACGAGCCAGCTCCCCGCCCAAGAGCGATGACGGAACTCCGGATTCGATGGCAGTGACAGCTTCCTGAATTTCCATGACAAAGCTATCCACCGGATCGCCTGAACCTAAATCGGGACGTTGGACATTTCCTTCTGCATCGAAAACCTTGAATGGTGAAACCTCGGGATCATCAGCCAATGCGGCAAACGAAAACTGCATGGTTGCCTTTTCAAAGTGAGCTTCAAAGTTATGCATAAACGGACGACCCTGCTGGTTCATCACTCCACTATTGGAAGTGACAACCAGATCAGAGTCTTCAAATTCAAAGACTGTGCTACAGTACTCAACAATATCGCCCCGAAACCGGCCGCGCGTGTTTACTGCCCGCGGCATTCCAAACAAAAAACGGATGAAATGGGCGTCATGCACATGCAGGTCGATTAATGGACCTCCTACTTTTTCTTCATTCCAAAAATCCTTACCCAGCCAGAGTGGATCTGAAATGACCCGATTGAAATGACCTCCCAATAGCTTGCCAAACTCACCACTGTCTACCGCGTTCCTGAGATAAGCATACTCGGGAAAAAAAGGAAGCACGTGAGCGACCAGTGCCTGACGATCATTTTCTGCAGCAACCGCAACAATCTCTTCGCAATCTTCCGCCGTCAACGCCATCGGTTTTTCAATGAGTACATGCTTGCCGGCACGTAACGCTCGTTTGGCAGCATTCGCATGCAAGTCCGGAGGCAAACAGATATCAATCAGGTCCAGTGAATCATCCGATATCAATTCTTCGAAATCCTGATAGCAGGACCAATTGGAAACGTCTACCTTTTCACCTGGCGGACCAAAGTTTCCCTGAATGGAGGTCCAGTCGCCCTGCCGTTTCGCTTCATTGCGAGTACAGATTGCCCCAATCCGAACTCCGACTGTTTTTTGGTACGCCAGATAGTGAATCCACCCCATAAACCCGACGCCAGATATGCCCACGTTAATCATTTTAATGCCCTTTCAGACTTCCAGACTTCTTTGATTTCTTACTCCATCAAGTCGGCAAACCGAGTTGCCGCCTCTCCCCAGTCGCTTGTCGCAGCGGGAATATATGTTTCAACAGGAAAACTATTGGTAACAATCTGCCTGGCTTCAGCCACCGAAGCGACAGCTCCATTGGCAATCAATTGCACCAATAGGTTACCTGTTGCCGTAGCCTCCACCGGACCGGCAATAACTCGTCGTTGACACGCGTCCGCCGTCATCTGGCACAACAGCTTATTCTGGGTTCCTCCGCCAACGATATGAACCACTTCAATTGCGCTGCCGGTGAGCAATTCGAGCATTCCCAGTACACTGTGGTATTTCAGCGCCAAACTCTCCAAAGCACAGCGAATAATGGCGCCAGGAGTCTCCGGTACAATCTGGTTTGTATCACGACAGAACTGCTGAATGGCCTGTGGCATTAATTCCGGATTACCAAAAGAGCTGTGATCCGGATCGATAAAGGATTGAAGTGGAGTGCTGGCGGCTGCCAATTCAACTAGTTGATCCCAGCTATATTTATGACCTTCTTCCAGCCACGCTTGACGACACTGCTGAACAATCCAAAGCCCAGTAATGTTTTTCAAGACTCGGACGCTACCACCTACACCTCCTTCGTTGGTGAAATTCAATTCGAGGCAGCGGTCGTTGATGATTGGAGACGCCACTTCGACACCCATCAAGGACCAGGTACCACTGCTGATGTAACACCAGTTCGGTTGATTACTGAGCGGTTCGGTGGAGGGAACTGCCATGACGGCGCTGGCCGTATCATGAGTTCCCGGCAAGACGACTTCCAATTCAGCGTTCCCGATCTCTTTGGAAACTGAAGGACGAAGTTTGCCGAGCTTTGTACCTGGCAACGCGATGTCGCCCAGAATCCTGGCAGGTAAGCCAAACTGATCCATCAGGCCAACTGCCCATTCACCCGTGCAGGGGTTCAACAACTGAGTTGTTGTGGCATTGGTAAACTCATTTACCTTTTCACCTGTCAGCAACCAATTGAAAAGATCCGGAATCATTAACAGGTGTTCAGCGAATTCAAGAATCGGAGATTCACGACGCTGGAGTGCCAGCAATTGAAACAGTGAATTGATCTCCATAAACTGAAGTCCGGTTTGCGAGAAAATCTCTTCCCGACTAACCCGCTCAAAAGCCCATTCCAGAATTCCGTCAAGTTGTGGATCCCGATAATGAAACGGGTTGCTGATGAGTTCGTCGTTCCTGCCTAGCAAGCCAAAATCAACGCCCCAAGTATCCAGCCCCAAGCTGACAATCCGCTGACCGTACCTGTCATTGGCTGCCGACACTCCAGTGACAATATGCTCCCATTGTTTGAGCATATCCCAGTACATTCGCTCATTGGCCGCCGTACCACCGTTCTCGAAACGATAGACCTCTTCCAGTGCAACTGCTTGGCCATCAAACTCGCCGGCCACAACACGCCCGCTCGAGCCACCAATATCCACTGCTAAATAAACCTGCTGCATCAATGCTCTCCCAATAGAATCCCTCTATTCTAATGAAATTTAATTAGGTGACACCCACTCCATCCCCATTCGAATTCCACAAAACTTGCCCTGCTCCCTCAATCAAGTGACACCCACTCGACGGGTGAGTAGATCCTATTGCCGAGCCCGTTCCAGGAGGAACCACTCAGGTTAAGAACAACAACATGCTGCCAGGAGCGAGAAATGACGAAAGTCTGAAAAAATAGTGGTTGAAGAGCAAATAATGAGTGGGTGGCACCAGATTGGACACCAGATTGGAAAAAATTGGGAAATAAAAGAGTGGGTGGCACCGGATGGGGTATTGTTTACTTAGTTGATGATGTTTATGATATTTATTCATCAATATGAGTTTTGGAGATGATAGGCATTGGAAACAGAGAGTCGGACTGAGCCTGGGGCATTCAAGCGGATCGAGCCAACCGCAGCGTTGTTGGCTGAAATTGATGCTGCCAGCACATCGTTGGAGAATGCCTCTCCTTTGCAGATCCTGCAGTGGGCCGTAGAGCACTATGCTCCGCACTTTGCGATGGCAACCGCCTTTGGCCCGGAAGGGATGACCATGATTCATATGCTCTCCACTTTCGCTCCCGAAACACCGATTTTTAATCTTGAAACTGGCTATCAGTTTCAGGAGACATTGGAACTCCGGGACAAAGTCAAACAGCGCTACGGCATCGAAGTCCAGCTCGTCAAACCAGAAATGGACGTAATTGCCTACGAGGAGCTCCATGGAGGCCCAGTTTATAAGACTGATCCGAACAAGTGCTGCTATGACAGAAAGCTGTCACTGCTTAAAAGAGTGGCCAGCGGACTGCACTGTTGGTCGAGTGCCATTCGGCGGGACCAGAGCCCTGACCGTGCGAAAGCTCCGATTGTCGGTTGGGACAAAAAATTTGGACTGATTAAAGTCAGTCCTCTGGCAAACTGTACCAAAAAGGATATCTGGAACATGATTATGGAGAATGACATTCCCTATAATCCACTTCACGATCAGGGATATCCAAGTGTGGGTTGCTGGCCATGTACTCGACCGATTGGCATCGGAGAAGACGAAAGAGCTGGTCGTTGGAGTGGAACTGCTAAAACTGAATGTGGTCTACACAGCCTGGATGATTGATTGTGAATATCTCCGCCAAAACTGAATATGCCTGTGTTGCCATCCTGGAACTCGCCAGTCGCTACGGAGAAGGTACTCCGGTACGCATCAAGGACATCGCTGAACGACACGGGATTCCGAATCGATTCCTTGTTCAGATTCTTCTGCAACTCAAGGGAGCGGGACTGGTCATCAGTATCCGGGGAGCATCAGGAGGCTATCGTCTCGCCCATCCTCCCAAAAACATCTCCCTTGGCCAGGTGATGTCCATCGTTGACGGTCATTCAACCGAATTACGTCAAAACTCAGAAAACTCAACTCCGCTCTCAGCCGCACTGATGTCGACCTGGGAAACGATTCTGGAGATCCAGCAGACGAAGCTACGAGAGGTTTCATTTGCAGATTTACTGGAGAAAGCTGCTGGCCAATCAGAAGCAATGTACTACATCTAGCCCCAGATCTAGCCCCAGATCCTGTTCATCAATCCAGCTTCAGGCAGATTTCAGCAGGAAAAGCTGAGGGAGCGAGCTGGGGAGTGTGACGACATGGTTGTGTCACTTTACAGAACTATTCCGACCTGTAACCAGGCAAGAAAGTCACTCGCCTTCGCTACGTCTATCCAAACGCCCAAGTCAGTAAGCAAGCTACTTGACCATGTCGGAATCCGGCACTTAAACTAATGGATTGCAGACACCTTATGATGAGTTACTGACGAGCTCACTGTTTTCCAAACCCTGGAATCAAAGGGGTGGTGAAAGGACTGGGGCGCCTGCCCCCTACTCAGAATTAAAGACAATCAGATGGCAACACAAGTCTTGGACATATACAACTCGGACGACCCCAGAAAGGTCATCGAAGTTGCTGTGGACCTGCTCAAAGACGCCCAGGTTGTCGCATTTCCGACGGAAACTGTCTATGGACTGGGCGCAGCCATCCACGATGTTTCGGCCATTGAAAAGATCTTTGAAATCAAGGGGCGTCCTGAATCTCAGGTTCTTACCCTGGCGATCAACGACGCAAACGAGCTCGTCAGATTTGCCCCAAATTCCACTCCCTTGGCGAAACGTCTTGCTCGACGTTGCTGGCCCGGCCCATTGACGATGGTTGTCGAGGCAGGTGATTCCGATAGTATGATTCAGTCACTACCGGAAGATGTCATTCCGTTCATCGCTCCGGATGGCTGGGTTGGCCTGAGAGTCCCCAGCAATGAAGTATTGTTAACCGTGCTGGACGAACTTCAGCAGCCTATCGCATTGACCAGCGCCAACAGGAGCGGAGGAGCGGATGCCACGACGGCTCATGAAGTCGCAGAACAACTTGGTGACGAACTCAGTCTGGTTGTCGATGGCGGACCTACCAAACTAGGGACTCCGTCAACCGTCATTAAACTTGCCGATGACGAGATCACCGTTTTACGTGGTGGAGCGATTGACAACGACAAGTTGGTCGAATTGGCAATACCAGAAATCGTCATCATTTGCACAGGAAATACATGTCGCAGTCCAATGGCGGAAGCGATATTACGTTCCAAGCTTATCCGGCAACTGGACTGTGAGGCAGACGACTTGCCATTCCGCATCCATTCGGCAGGCATTGCGGCCTACCCCGGTTCCCCGGCAGCCAATCAGGCTATTCAAGCCATGGATGAACAAGGAATCGACTTGAATGACCATGAGAGCAAACAACTGCATTATCAGCTTGCCCGGGATGCGGATCTCTTGCTGACACTTTCCAACTCCCACCGCCGCGCCATTCTTAGCGAGTGGCCGGAATTTGAAAACAAGACCTTTGTCATGGATCCCGATGGAGGCGATATTGCCGACCCGCATGGTTACCCGGTAGAGATCTATCAGGCCTGTGCACAGCAAATCGAAAACTTCATCGACCAACGATTGCCCGAGATTCTGGGCTTACAACCTCCGGTAAACCTCTTTGGAGAAAACTAAAAGATGCACATTTCAGTCGGAAGCGATCATCGCGGCTACAAGGTAAAAGCCAAGGTCCTTGAGCTGCTCGAACGGCTTGGCCATTCCACCCATGACGCCGGAGCGAATGGTGAAGTCAGCGTAGACTATCCGGACATCGCTGAACTGGTTAGCCAGAGCGTTTCGGAGGGCTCGAGTGATAGAGGCATCCTGATTTGTGGCACGGGTATTGGCATGGCGATTGCCGCGAACAAACACAAGGGAGTCCGCGCTGCAACCTGCCATGACACAGTCACGGCAGAAATGAGCCGACGGCACAACAATCTGAACATACTATGTCTTTCAGCCGACTTGTTCGGTGAACGCAGTGTAGAACAGATCATTTCCATCTGGCTGGATACCGAGTTTGAAGGAGGGCGTCACGAACGTCGTCTGAACAAGATTGCAAACACGGAAAACAACTGACAGATGTGCTCTGGTAATTCCATCGAAGAGCACGGTGAAAGCCGTGCTTTTTTTATGAAAGAGAATCACCCTTGACGGCGTTCAGGTCGTAACGGTTATCACGTTCAATTGCACCGAAATCGCCAAGATTTACACTCGTAACGGTCACGACGAATACCAACTTGGTTTATCTTTGGTTACGATAAAAATGACGACGATTCAGCCTTGCTCGTGCATGGCGGTTGATTACGATTCAAAGCATGACACATCGATGATTTAGCAACCATAAAGCCAAACGTGTCTGCGGCCAAAAGAAGACGTTACCATTCATGACTGAAGTAAGGCATCCAAAACACGAAGTCGATCAGTTACTGCTCAACGCTCAGCTTCGAGATGAGCTTGAGCCGTACATGGATGAATCTATTGACCTGGTAGACGCGTCTCAAATGTCCACAGAAGAGGAAAATCGTTTTCTGAGTGCAATGCTTTGCTGGGAACAATCGCCAGTCATCCCCATTAGCCAGTGGTTTGAGCCTGAATTACAGATTCCTCATCCGGACACTCTCTCGGAACGGAACTTATCCAATGTCATGTGGGATGCTCTGGAACGTCTGGCCGAACAGCAGATTTATCTGGAGTGCACGGACCACCTGTCTGACCGACAACTTTACACAGTGTTGTACCGGGATATTCTGCCAGCAACAGGTAAAAAACTCGATGTTGCTCAGAACAACCTGATCTGGAGATTAGTCGACATCGAATCTGACCCGGAAATCTGGCTGACGTACTACGCCACCGAGCGAGAGCGCAGCGAATGGGAATATGAAAACGGTCGCATCCCTCCAGCCCATCTGGACGCCCCCTTTGCCCGCAAACTCCCTGAGCCGTTCTAAAGCCAGTTGCTTCTCATCCGGCTATCCGGCCATTCCACACACGCTGACGTTTTCATTCCGCCTACGAAACAGGAATGTTCTGCTGGAGTTTCACTCGCATTGTTCGATAGAATAGTAGCAGCTTCCCATTGTTCATCTTCCAGGCTGACTGTGTAACGGAAAGACCCACCTATGCTTCACCTACGAATCCTGTCACTCTTTACTCTGTCGCTTATATTCTGCTCTCCAATGGTTCCCGATTCGTTCCTGAGCGCACAGCAACAGATTCAGATACCAAAGAAATCGGCTAAGATCCCGCAAGGCCGCAATGTCTACATGGGCCGACAAATCGCTCAGACAATGCACTACACTGGTGCCCCCTGGTTAATTCGGGAGAACCGCGAGAACGAAGAACGATGTTCTCTGATGCTCGCCAATCTCAACATCAAAACGGGCATGACAATCTGCGATCTGGGTTGCGGAAACGGATTTTACTCGCTGCAACTGGCTAAAATGGTTGGCCCGGACGGTATGATTCTGGCCGTCGACGTCCAACCGCAGATGCTCCATCTATTACGAGCCCGGATGGAAGCGGAAGCGATTGAAAATGTTACTCCGATACTGGGATCTTTCCATAATCCTCACTTACCGAAAAACAGCGTCGATTACATTTTGATGGTCGACGTATACCACGAACTCTCCCATCCAGAAGTCATGCTTAAATACATGCGTGACAGTCTCAAAGAAGGTGGGCAGATCGTACTATTGGAATACCGTGAAGAGGACCCTAAAGTACCGATCAAACCACTTCACAAAATGAGCAAAAAACAAATCCTCAAAGAATACACTGCTAACGGATTTAAGCTCACCCAAGAATTTGATAAGTTGCCCTGGCAACACATGATGTTCTTCGGTAAGGATCCTGACTGGAAAGAGCCGGTTCAGCAATAAGCGGATCTCTTAGATCTCCCACATCAAAACCAGTGAGTAGGTAAAATCGTTGGGTTTGTTGGCACCCGGAGTACTATCATAGCGATCCAATGCTGACAGTTTCAGACTCCAACCATACTGCTCATCCAACACGATCCTCCAGGAAGCTTCAGCTTCCAGACGAAACTCTGTGAAGTTGGACCAGTCCGGGAAATAGTCAAAATCGGCTTCCAGCTTTTGACGCGTTGTCAGCTGTTTTTCCAGAATCATTCCGAACACGGCTTCCGGCACAACCGAATCATCCACGGCGCCGATCTCCTGAGAAATCCCGGCGCCGAACTTCCAGCTCAGCTGAGTCGTTTCGGTATCAACAAACAGTTTCTGAATACCTCCGTTGACTGTCAAACGAAGATCGAACGGTCGAAATTCGTCGTACTCCAACCCCAGTTCAGCAAACCAACTGAGGCTGTCGGCGTCGCGCAACCACTGGTGCCCGATATCAAACAGCGTGTGATGCTTGTTGACGACGCTGTTCGCTTTGGAACGAACATAGTCCAGATCAATTTCAAGTGTTCCGTGGCGAGTATCCCTTTCCAGTTCGACACTGGCAAACACCCGATTCGTCCTCGTATTACCTGTTGTTCCGTGCCCACCAAATTCAATCGTACCGTCCCAGACTGTCTTATCGATTCGTATCGTCGGAACCCAAAGGCTGAGATTTTCGGTCACCACATCCACCTCTTCCTCAGGAAATGGTTGCCGATGTTCTCCGGGCTTGAGTCGAGCGATACTTGGGCCCAGGCTTCGTACTCCCTGCTCCCAATCAGGCGCACCTATCGCCGCGCGTCCCTGGGGATGCAAGAGAATCGGACTTTGCGCAACGACCACCACTTCACTACCCCAACAGGCAGTGAAACAAAGTACGATCAAACTGAATTGCCCGAGTCGAAACATCAAATTTCAACAGTCTTTCTAAGCAAGAATCCAGACAGAAGACGATTGAAACTTGTACTAAATCCACCCCGAAAGCTCAAGGCACATCCAAGTGGCAATTGCACTAAAGGCCTGCAATACAACACATTTTCAGCACGTGCAGCCACTTGTCGCCACACCTTGCAGCCCAATCCATTCCAGCACAACCGCTCTGACTTCAGGACGTACGAAGCTGGGTATAGAGGTCGGCAATACGACGAGTTAGCACACCGGGTACTCCATTGCTGATCTGATTTCCATCAACCTTGATCACCGGCACAATTTCAGCAGCACTTCCAGTGAGAAACACTTCATCGGCAGAGTAAACATCATCGAGTGACATGGTGGATTCAATCACTTCAACTCCATCACCAGCAGCCAACTCCATAACAGCTCCCCGAGTGATTCCCTCCAGCACTCCAGCTTCCACCGGAGGCGTCAGTAGTTTACCATCCCTCACAATAAAGATATTATCCCCTGTACACTCGGCCACTTCGCCTTCGTGATTGAGCATCAATGTTTCAACACACCCCGCCGCCAAGCCTTCAATTTTGGCCAGGATATTATTCAGGTAGTTAAGCGATTTGATACGAGGATCCAGCGCCTGAGGATGATTACGGATGGTCTTGGCAGTAATTATTTCGAGCCCGTTCTGATAGAACTCATCCGGATATAAGGTGATGGCATCGGTGATAATTACGATGTTTGGATGCGGACATTTATTGGGATCCAGCCCCAACGTCCCTGCTCCACGGGAAATCACGAGGCGAATATAACCATCTTCAATTTCATTTGCAGCGAGTGTCGCGTTCACAGCATCGGCCATCTGTTCCTTGGTCATCGGGATTTCAAGCTGAATTCTCTCAGCCGAGTCCCACAGACGATCCAGATGTTCTTTCATACGAAAAACCGATCCGGCATAACTACGCATGCCTTCAAAAACGCCATCTCCGTACAAATAGCCATGGTCATATACACTAATCTTGGCATCTTCTTTGCTGTAAAGCGTTCCGTTGATAAAAACTTTCAGCGTCATAATCTATATTTGCAATTCTTGAATTACTATGGTCTGGCTGCGATCACCACCATGGTGACGTCGAACCTATTCTAGACAGCGGACGATGTCTTGAGTACCTGCTACCAGCAGTTAACTCTGGATCGAGACTGATTCAACGCGACCTTCAGCTAACCTGACGGTGCGATCTGCCTGAGCGGCAATCGAGGGGTCATGTGTAACCATTACCATCGTAACATCGTAGGCGGCATTGAGTTCCCGGATGATCTCCATGATCTCTTCACCTGCCGCTCGATCAAGATTTCCTGTCGGCTCATCCGCCAGTAATAACCGTGGACTCGCCATCAAAGAACGTGCAATGGCAACCCGTTGCATCTCACCTCCCGACAGCTCCCGGGGGCGATGCTTAAGACGGTGACTGAGTCCTACCAGATCGAGCAATTCTTTGGCTCGCTTGCGGAATTTTCGTCGCCGAAGCATATACGAAACAACCCCGTGATTGATCATCACCGGCATCAGCACATTTTCCAGTGCCGTCAATTCCGGCAGCAGGTGATAGAACTGAAAGATCATTCCGATGTACCGGTTTCTTAAAATATCCCGGGAACCGGCTGACAGATTATCAATACGATTATCTTCAAAATAGATCTCGCCTGCATCCGGTCGATCAAGTGTCGCCAACAAATGAAGTAAAGTACTCTTACCGGAACCACTTGCGCCGACGATCGCCTGAAACTCACCTTCCACAACCTCGATATCAACTCCGTTTAGAACCGGAATCTCTACCTTCCCTTTGCGATAACTCTTGGTAACGCCTGTTGCTTTCAGCACGACAGGAGATTTCAGCAAGCGTGGATGTAATGTTTCCTGAGAATGATCAGGCTTTTCAGGAGGAACATTCGGGTAAGTTAGCTCAAAAGCACTACTCATAACGAAGAGCCTCCACAGGATGAAGTTTGGCAGCTTTACGAGCGGGAAGAATGCTGGCAACCACGGCAATTCCGATGGCACCCAGAACGACCCAGACGCAAGTTAAGGGGCTCACAATCACCGGAATCTGGTTGAAATAATAGACGGTAGGATCGAAGACCTCCTGCCCTGTTACACGTTCAATCCAACCGGCGATCGTGTTAATGTTGTCCACAAACATCAGTCCTAATATCAGGCCCACACCTGACCCCACGGTCCCCAATGACAAACCGTATCCCAGAAAGATGCTCATCACGCCGCCACTCGGAGCACCAAGGCTTTTCAGGATTCCGACATCGCGAGTCTTTTCGACCACGATCATGAAGAAGGTCGCCAGGATTCCAAAGCCAGCGACGGCGATAATCAGAAACAGCAGAATATTCAAAATCGTCGTTTCCAGCTGGACGGCAGCCAATAGCGGTCCCTGCATATCACGCCAGGTCTGAATCTGATAACCAAATTGCTGGATGGGAAATCTCGCCTGCAATTTATCCCGTACCGCGTTCAGGTCTGCTCCCTCCTTCAACTTCAACTGAATCGTGGAAACACTCTTGGTCCCTGACTCGACATCCACCATGCCTCGCAAGTCCTGAATTCTAGAAAGCGGAACAAAAGCAAATGACGAATCATACTCGCTCATTTCACTTTCATAAAAATCAACAATCGTAAAACTATCACTCAGAGCTTTCGGCGGCTGGCCAGTGTTTGGAAAAGTCACTTTCACATCGTCACCAGGCAGAGCAAAGAAATAGTCCATGACTTCGCCATCGGCATCCCGTCCCCGGACACTACAAATGGAGATCCCTAACACGATTCCCGTATGCTGCTCGGTTGCCGGGTCAAATACAATCTGCGGTTCGGCGGCTCCTTGAAATGGCACATCCGATATTCCACGATCCTCCAGCCCGTCGACCGTTACGCCCTGTCCCTCAACCCCGCTATCGTCAACCAGCGGAAATGGAGAGTCTGGAATATCTGCTGCGTCAATCTGATCTGCTCCGATCTGAGCATCCACCGCATCGCGTTCCCATTCGGATGAGGCACGGCGTCGAACCCAACCGGATAGCGGGAAACGATCCTTCTTTCCCAACCCGTAGTTTTTCTCTTTGAGTAGAAAGTCGAGTTGTTTTCGGTTTTCCGGATGCAGGAGGTATTCAGAGAAATCTGAAACCTGGGCATAGGTAGACTGATCGATACCTATCAGTGTGATGGGCTGCGTAATCCACTGTCCCTGAATGTTATCGCGAAAATTGATCATGGCCGGAATCTGAATGGCGGCCGTCATCGCCTCAATATCATTTCCTGCAATCCGGGTGATCTCATCCATATGCCATTGTGGATCTGGTAAGCCATTCAGATCATGACTGCGAATAACGATATCCGACAGAATCCCATGCAGACGTTTGTGCATCTCGTCGCTAAAACCTGCCATGACACTGTTAACAACGATGAGCGTTGCGACGCCGAGGGTCACGCTAACGATGGAAGCGAGCGCAATGTAGCGACTTTTCAGATATCGCCATGAGAGTAAGATTTTATACATTGCCAATCCTTCGGCGTTTGTATTGGTGCTGGTCGCTCAGGAAATTGGTGACATAGCCCACTCATTAGGAACCTCACCAATCCGACAAGCTGTCAATTACTGGCACATATTCTATTATTCAGGCCGTAATAAAGGAAATAGTATTACGTCTCTAATTGTCTGAGAATTTGTTAATAGCATGACCAAACGATCAATGCCGATTCCGAGCCCGCCGGCCGGTGGCATCCCATAACGCAGCGCTCGAACAAAATCATGGTCCATTTTGGCCATGGAATCTTCTTCTGATAATCCCTCAAGTTGCGTCTTGAACAACTGCTCCTGCAAGTCCGGGTCGTTCAATTCCGTGTAAGCATTGGCGATTTCCATTCCCCGTACAAACAACTCGAATCGTTCGGCGATTTCAGGATTATCACGTTTACGTTTGGTCAGCGGGCAAATACTGGCAGGATAATCGATCACAAATACAGGGCCTTCGAGAGCGTCTTCCACTTTTTCCTCGAAGACTTCATTTTTGATCACATCTGGGTGACGGCCCTCCGTTTCTATCCCAATCCCGCTGGCATACTCAGCAACTGCCACTGCATCCCCAGGATCTACTCCGGTCTGTTTTTCAAACAGTTCGTTGTAGGTCGCTCGTTGAAATGGCGGAGTAAAGTCAATCTCGTGCTCGCCAAACGGCACGACATACTGTCCGCCAATGGCGTCGATGGCCTCAACGATAATCTTTTCGGTCAAGTCCATCATCGATCGATAGTCACCAAATGCCTGGTAGACTTCGAGCATTGTGAATTCCGGATTATGGCGAGGGCTAATGCCTTCATTGCGGTACACTCGCCCAAGTTCATACACCCGTTCCAACCCACCGACCAGCAACCGTTTCAGATGCAATTCGAGCGCAATCCGCATGTACAGTTCAAGATCCAGTGCATTGTGGTGTGTTACAAACGGTCGAGCTGCCGCACCGCCAGCAATGGAATGCAACGTGGGCCCTTCGATTTCAGCGAAGTTTTCATCGGCTAGAGACTGTCTTACGGACTGCACAATTTTTGTGCGGTTTAAAAATCGTTGCTGCACCCCTTCGTTGTAGGCCAAATCGACATAACGTCGGCGTTGGCGTAATTCGGGATCCGTCATCCCCAGGTGTTTGGCAGGTGGAGGTTCAATCGACTTGGTAAGAAAATGAAGCTTCTCAGCAAAAATCGTTAATTCCCCAGTATTGGTAACTCCTAAGCGACCATCCACACCGATGATATCGCCCAGATCAAACAGACCAGCTAATTCGAAGTCCGCCTCCCCAACCTGTTTCATTCCAATAAACAATTGAATCCGGCCGGTCCAATCCTGAATGTCGATAAAACAGAGTTTTCCTTTATCACGCTTCAGCATGATCCGTCCAGCAGCACGGATCGTGGGCCCTATTTCGCTACCGGCCCCCTGCTCTGAACGCCATTGACGCATGTCCACCCGCTCATCCGGATCCACATCCAGATCGGGCAGCTCGACCAGCGTACCATCTTCTTTCTGGTACTTCACTTCATCAATACGAGCACGAATCTGGCTCACAAGCAACCGATCATCAAAGCGTCCTCCCCATGGATCGAGCCCCAATTCTTTGATCTTGCGCATCTTTTCACGGCGACTGGCGACGTGCATTTGCACATCATCAACCAATTCGTTTTCAAGTTCAGGATTCTCGGCGGAATTGTCGCTCATGCGATAGACCTTTAGCGTTAATCTCAAGCACTGTTCAGGGATGTAAGCTCGTTATTCTATGGAAATCGCAGCGGTCTGTAATCCCCAAATTCCCTAGCGACGATAATTGGCAACTCTTGACTTTACGCCGGGAACAATGCGGCACGCATTTTCGAAATAGATCTGTTTCAGAACGCGTGTCGGTAATGAAAGTCCATAAATCCTCCAGAATCCCTGAGGAGGAAACTCCTTTTCCGAATAGGGAAAATACTCGTCGTCGGTTTCCAAAAATCGCCAGTAGTAGGTAAGTCGGAGTTCTGGCCAGGGACCGTCCGTTCCAAAGAGTATCCGATCGGAGTAACGCAGGAAAAATCGACGAGCGGTATAAGGTTGACGTCCCAATTCTCCTATCCGGGAAGCAAACTCAATGTACAAATTCGGAAATTGCTCGAGCCAGTTCGCTACGGTTTGCAGGTCTTCCGACGAGTTGGCCATATGGGCTCCGATAAAAATTGTCCTGGGGTGTCGAGCAATCACTCGATTTCGGGCCTCCAACAACGACTCACGCGGTGGGTATTTCTCCGGTGGAAAACTCCACTCGGGATGCCGAAACAGTTCTTCCCAACGTTCATTCGTTTCGTCAATCGGCTGAAAGAAGGCAATGGGATCTGCCGTATGGATAATGACCGGAATGCCAAGTTGCCCACAGGCCTTCCAGATCGGATCCCACCTTGGATCATCAATCCTGAGCAATGATCCATCCGGATTTTTGTACCCAAGTCCGAACTGTTTGAATAACTTGAGGCCACTGACACCGTGACCGACCGCCAGTTGAAGCTGCCGAGCAGTTTTTTCACCGAACCCTGGCTGATGGCAAGCCCAGGTCGACGGGTCATCATCCTGGCCATCCCCTTGCCAATCCACGTTGGCAAATACCACAAATCGATCCGGATACCGGGTGTGTAAATATTCCAGGTGCGCATCCAGCGTATCACCCAGCTTACCGTCCAGGCTGCAACAGACTGCAATATTATGTTTGTCCATCAACTGAACATATTCATCCAGCCTCTCAGGATCATGCTTCAAACGATACCGGAAATGCGTATGGACATCCACTACAGGAAACTGAGCTTGTTCGAGCAATGTCTGACGCACTTTGAGAGTCGGCTTGGGCCGAAAATTCCCCAGTGCGAGATTGCGACCTTCACGACCATCCAGCTGTTGTGGTTGTTCTGCTTGTCCAGCACAGCTACCACCGGTCAGGACCAGTAACCCGACAACCCACAGAAACTGCTGTATCCACGAATTTCCCTGACTTACCATCGCGGCGTTCTCCTCAAAAACTTCTCGCTCATCTCAATACGAAGTAAAATGGAATATCCCTATTATGCCTTAAATTTCAGCGGATTGTCCTTCACCTCCATGAAACCAGATCATACACAACGTCAATCGGACGCTGACCAGCATCGCTCACAACAGCTGAGTATGCAGCCAACCGAAAGTCCTGCCGATCTTCCCGGATACGAATTGATTCGCCGGTTGGGTTCAGGAGCCTATGGTGAGGTCTGGATCGGAGTTGATAAGAATACCAGTCGACGGGTGGCCGTCAAATTCTTTGATCATCAATCGGGTGTCGATTGGCAACTGCTGGACAAAGAAGTGGAAAAACTTGTCTCGCTGGCTACTGCCCGACACGTGGTGCAATTACTCGAGGTCGGATGGAATCATGAACCTCCATACTATGTGATGGAATATCTGGAACAGGGTTCATTGGACGAGTTTATTGACGTGAATTCACCGATTGACCTCGAGCAGTGCCTTCAATTATTCGAAGATATCGCCACCGGAATGGCACATGCTCATGCCAAAGGAATTCTGCACTGCGATCTCAAACCAGCCAATATTCTGCTGGACGCTGAAGGTAATCCACGCTTGGCAGATTTTGGACAGTCCAGATTGACCACCGATCAGTCTCCAGCGTTGGGAACCCTGTTCTATATGGCGCCTGAACAAGCGGACCTGAATGCTGTTCCGGACGTCCGGTGGGATGTATATGGACTGGGAGCGATCCTCTTTACGCTGATTGAAGGACATCCTCCTTACCGTGATCAGCAACGTCTGCAATCGATTGAAGATGCTGAAAATCTGGAGCAACGTCTGGCAGCCTATCAGACCGCTATTGAAGGAGCACCTCAACCGGTAGACCACATGCAGCGTTCGATCGACCCGGCACTGCAATTGATTCTCAAGAAATGTCTGGCAACTGATGCGGAGCACCGATTTCAATCGGTGGGAGATATCCTTGCAGCTTTACAGCAGCGCCGTCTCGCCCGTGCCCGTCGCCCACTCAATATTCTGGGACTTTTCGGTCCACTGTTATTGCTCGCATTAATGGTACTGTTTAGTGGAAGTTGGTACCAACAGGCCGTGGAAGATGCGGAACAGGCCGTCCGGGAACGTGTCTACGAAAGCAACAATTGGGTCTCGCGACATGTTGCACTATCGGTCGAAGAAGAATTGCAAAATTACTACCAGATTATTGACTTTGAATCACATCAAAACGAATTACGAGATTACCTTCAAACCGTACTGGATTCACCGTTACTACAGCGAATCCAGTCCGATCGTCAGCCGTTCGGTACGATTACGGCTAATCAACGGGCCTTTGTCGAGCAGGACTCACGAATGGCATTTGACACTTATCTGCAAAACCGGCTGAATGTCTACTTGAACCGGGTCGCATCGGACGAATCGAATCCTAAACTTGCCAGTCTGTTTGTGGTCGGAGCTGATGGAGATATGCTGGCGATTGCCTACGACGAGCCGGTCCAGACCCAATCGGTCGGACGAAACTACTCCTTTCGAACGTACTTTCACGGAAAGAACGAAGATCTTCCTCGTGACACCAAACCGGACGACATTTCCCCGATTGAACACACTCACCTTTCGGCGGCTTTCCAGAGTACAACAACAAAGCGCTGGAAAATTGCAATCTCGACACCCGTATACGCTGACGACTCGCGACAGCAGCTTCTAGGAGTCATCGCCTTAACATTAAACCTGGGAGACTTCTCCTATCTACGGAGTGACCAGATCGAAAATCAGTTCGCCGTTTTCATCGACGGTCGAACACAAACGGCCAACAACCGGATTCAAGGTACGATTCTCCAGCATCCGATCATGGATGAATTAAACAATCCGACGATCGAACCATTCCGTATTGAAAGCACTCAATTCCAACAATTGCTGCAGGGAAAAAAACAGCTTTACTCTGACCCGGTCGGCCAGGCAACCGGGTCGCCGGAATATGAAAAGTATGGTGGAGAGTGGATTGCTGTCATCCAGAGTGTTCGGCTGCCGGGGCAGGCCAGCGTGGATTCCGGAGCTCCAATCGAGTCGGACGCGAATCGGAAACAGAGCGCTCTGCTGATCCTGATTCAGGAGAGTTACCAGGACGCGACAACTCCCATTCGAGAACTGGGGTCTCAGCTGATCATGGAAGGCATTTTTGCGGCCGTACTACTACTAATCGTGGTGGCAACACTCTGGTTCTATGTTCTGAGACGTTTTTCCATCAGTCAAAGCGGTTCGGTTTAATCACCCTTCTGTTAGTCCAAAGGTAGTCAGGGAAAACAGACTCCGTCTACTTCGTAAGCCCCCCCATCGACAACCACTTCTAACCAGCGATGACGTCCTTGATAACATGACCGTGTACATCGGTCAGTCGACGTTCAAAACCATTGTGGTAGAACGAAAGGCGTTTATGGTGAAGTCCCAGAAGATGCAGGATGGTCGCATGGAAGTCATAAACCGTGGAGACGTTTTCAACGGCCCGGTATCCGAATTCGTCCGTTGCTCCATATTCAAACGGAGCTTTCACGCCGGCCCCCATCATCCAGGCGGTAAAGCCGGAAGGATTATGATCGCGACCACTCGCTCCCGCCTGGAACGTAGGCATGCGTCCAAATTCAGTAGTCCACACGATGAGTGTATCTTCCAGCAAGCCACGTTGTTTCATATCAGTAAGTAACCCAGCCACAGGCTGATCAAGAATTGGCCCATGAACACTATACTGGTTCTTCAATTGTTTATGCCCATCCCAGTTACTGGTTCCCTCACCACCCGTCTGATAGGAGCCATTGAAAAGCTGGATAAATCGAACGCCTTTTTCCAATAACCGACGAGCAAGAATGCAATTGCGAGCAAACGATGCTTTGAGCGGATTCTGTGAGTCGTCAGCTCCGTAGAGCTTCATGATATGTTCAGGCTCGGTTGACATATCACTTACCTGGGGAACGGACAGCTGCATTCTGGCCGCCAGTTCATAACTGGAAATCCGCGCTGCTAACTGCGTGTCTTCCGGGAAACGCTCCAGATGTTTTTCATTCAGTCGTTTGAGGAAATTCCTTGTTTTTGAATCTGCCTGAGCTGTCACTCCCTGAGGCCGAGTCAGATTTCCAATGGGTTTGGAAGCATTGAAATCAGTTCCCTGAAATGCTGCCGGAAGAAAACCAGCTCCCCAATTGTTAACGCTGGACTGGGGCGTACCGCGTGGGTCCGAAATTGCCACAAACGCTGGAAGGTCATCCACTTCACTACCGAGTGCATAGGTCACCCATGCTCCGATACTGGGGAAGCCATCGAGCGTGTAGCCTGTCGACATATAGTTTTCGCCTGGACCATGGGTATTCGTCTTGCTTGTCAGCGAGTGAATGAAGGCCATGTCATCAGCGTGTTCCCCGATGTGATCCACCAGAGTGGAAATCATTTTCCCTGACTCACCACGTGGCTTGAATTCCCAGGGACTGCGAGTCAGATTTCCCTGCTTACCCTGGAAGGTAATTAAATCGCCACCTCCAGGCAGGGGCTGACCATGTCGTTTGATTAACTCCGGCTTGTAATCAAAGGTATCCAGATGAGAGCAGGCTCCGGAACAGAAAATCATCAAGACATTTTTGGCTTTGGGAAGAAAATGAGAATCCCGACGTGCGTTCGGGTTGGCAGCCTGAATCTGAGGACGAATCGGATCGCCTTCATCCGCCACTTCCGTCGCCAATGCGTCGCTCTGACTCAGCAAACCTGCCAACGCGACGGAGCTTAGCCCATTGGCCATATTCTCTAACGCTGATCGCCGATTAAGCAAATGCCGACCAGTCAAATCTCTGGGGTCTATAACACTCATAACGCTCCTCTGATTACCTTCCCTGTTTTAATATACGTTAAGGTACAAAGACGAATTCATTCGCATTAAATACAGCCCGACAAAATTGCACCAGACCAGCTTCCTCTACGAAAACAGAAGCCTCTGCCACTTCTGTACTCGCGGGATAACGGCCAAAAGCTCTTACCAATACGTATTCCACCTGCTTTTCCACAGATTGCGGAAACTTCTGCTGCAACACGTCAGCAAGGATCTCACACTGCTGTAGTACAAAGGTCGAATTAAACAGATTCAATGCCTGCAGTGGCGTCGTAGAACGGCTCCGCTTCGCAACCACCTGACTTGCATCGGGACAGTCAAAGACGCCAAAAACTGCGTCTTTCTCCTGTCGCACTTTGGTCATATAAATCATCCGTCGCCAGTGCTCCGGACCGAACTCTTTCAGTGGAAAATAATGGCGCACATTTTCTGCCTGCACTTCAAATCCTGAAAAACCGGACCCGCCCATCCGTTTATCCAGCGATCCGCTCACCAACAGAATACTGTCCCGAATAACTTCAGCTTCGATACGGCGAGGGGGAAACCTCCAGAGCAGCCGCGCACCAGCATCGGCGGCCAACGCATCTTTGCGTGGCCGACTTGACTGTCGGTACGTGGCCGATTGCATAATGAGTCGATGAATATGTTTAAGACTCCAGTCGTGCTCAGTCAATTCTGCTGCCAGATAATCGAGCAATTCCGGATGCGTCGGCGGCGTACCGGCCTGACCCAGATCGCTTGGTGTATCAACAATTCCGGTACCAAAGTGGAATTGCCACAGCCGATTGACAATGACACGAGCGGTGAGTGGATTCTGTTTGCTGGCCACCCAGTTAGCGAATGCCTGCCGTCGCTCGCCGTCGGTGGACTCCTGAGTCAACTCGAGCGACCCAAAGACCTCGAGTGCATCGGGGCCGACAACCTCACGCGGCGCGTTGAAATCACCGCGATATAAACGGTGAATCACCTCGGGCTGAACAAAGGTACCCGCATAGACCATCGTCCGGGTGCTGAGTTTGCCGAGTTCCCTTTTAGACGCCTGCAGCCTGGAATAAACTCCTTCGACCACCTTCCGCCTGGCTTCCGGCAAACCTGAAAAATCGTACGCCAATTCCCTATTCTGAATGGTCCTCTGGTATGCAACACGGTCAGCACTTGAGGCAACCTGCTGCCAATTAGTCCCATCCAGAGAAACTTCAAATCTATATTGTGTTGCCACCCGGTCTGTATACTTACCCTGGCGGTCGCGCGCCCATTCGATACTGGTAATGGCTTTGGGTTCAGGCAATTCGATCTGCGCCCATCCTCCTCCCACCTGATTTGAAATCCAGCTCTTTCCATTTCCGAAAAGGCCATCATTGAGATGTTTGATCTGATGGATTTCGTAACCTGGAAGATTACTGGACGCCGTTGCTCGAGCTCCCTCGCTGGCGAGACCGACGTTTTCTTTCCCAGCAAAGATGGATAGTTCATCGAGACATGGTTCAGCACTGGAAGCGGCCAAAATGGTCATGCGAACAAACCTGGCCTGGACCGGCCTGAACATTTCACGATTAAAGCTGGCAGTTACCGCTTCCCGCAGCGCCGGTCGTGTCGGCTGTGAACGATCTTCAGCTTGAGCCGGTTCTAAAACCAGAACGTCTGTTGTCAATGCATCAGATTTACTCTTCGTGCGTACCAGAATAGTGGCAGCGGGTGTAAGCGAGTAGACACCGGCGTTATAAAGCCCGCTCCATAATGCTGCATCCGTCGCAGGTACAGTACCATCGGCAAACTTCTGCTGATCCACCTCAGCAATAACCGTCTGGTCGTCTTCGGTCCTCAGGTCGCCGTCGCGATCGAGAACGTATTGTGCGTCGACCGTATGGGAATCATAGCCAGTTCCCCATGAGAGCCAGATTCGATATTCCCCTTTGGCTATCAGGTGATACATCCCGACAGCGCCAAGTTCATTCGCATCCCACCACTTGTAGGCGCCGCCGCTAATATTTCCAATACGATTTTCGTCTCCAGGATCATTAAGTTGCCCCGGACCAGTTCCGGCAGGATTTTTACCGACGCCTTTCCTGGGTGTCAACTCCTCAAAACCTCGGACACCGACCCGGCCCTCGTTGGCCTCATCGATCTGTACCATCTCTTCGGCCGGAGCATGAATGAAGTCTACCAACTCCAACTCCAACTCTCGGATCTGTTCTTTCAGCAACGCTTCACGCTGTTGCTGTTGCTCGGACGGAGCGACAGCTCGGTTCCCATGCCGAACTCCAGCAAAAATGGCCTGCAAGGCGTAATAGTCACGTTGAGTGATTGCATCAAATTTGTGATTGTGACAACGGGCGCAACCGATGGTAACTCCCAGAAACGTGGTTCCTGTCGCATTGATGTAATCTGCCAGTTCGTCCTGACGTTGCATCTTCGTAAGATTCGGATCTGAACTTTTCACCAGGTCGTTCGGTCCAGCAACCAGAAATCCCGTTCCGATGGCATTACCAAACTGATCGCCGGCAAGTTGTTCTTTCACGAACAGATCATATGGTTTGTCTGAATTAAACGCTTCAATGACGTAGTCGCGATAATGATAGGCATGGGGCCGCTCCCGATTCACTTCAAAACCAGTCGTTTCGCCAAAGCGTACCAAATCCAACCAATGTGCAGCCCATCTCTCTCCAAAATGCGGGCTGTCCAGAATCTCCTCTACCAATTCCGAATATGACTGTGCAGACGAAAACTTCTGCATCTGCTGGGGTGTCGGCGGCAAGCCATGATTGATAAGCGTAAGCCGTCTCAACAGTTCCAATGGTTTAGCCGGCGGAGAAGGCTTCAATTGCTTTTCTTCTAAACCACGCCAAATAAAATGGTCAATTGCGTTGATCGCCCATTCCGGCGTACTCTCTGGCACCTCTGGTTTAACCACAGGCTGGAAAGACCAGTGATCTGACGTCAAACTGGCAGTCTCGGCCTGCCCCGGCCAATTCACCCCCTGATCGATCCAAGTGCGCAGAATTGCCACTTCTTCCCCGGTTAAACTCTCTCCTTCCGGAGGCATTTTCAAATCATCACGCGTACCGGCCACGACCTGGATTAAGAAACTTTCCTGGCCCTTCCCTTTGATAATGGCAGGTTCGCCAAAGTCCCCGCCACGCAACAGCGATGCTTTGTTATCAACTCGTAAACCACTCTCTTGCACATCACTGCCATGACAATCCAGGCAGTATTTTTCAAAAATTGGCTTCACGTCGCGATCAAACTCGATCTTCCGTTCGAGGGCCGCAGGGATCTGCTTTTGCTGCGCATGCAGTACGGACACGGGAAGAATCAGCACAAGAGAGAGACAAATCGGGCGTCGAAAACGTAATGGAGTCACTCGGTTGTTCCACTTGGAGAAGCGAAAATTGTTCAATCAGACTTCATTTTAATCTCTGGCGGACCTCTAAATCCACTCGGCAACCAGCGTATTTCCTAAACGTTGCTGACACATCATCCCTTGCCGCCAGAAAGGGAACCCTAAACTTGTGAGTTGGTACGGATTAGAATGATGGCAAGCAAACAACAAGAGACCAGTAACCATGCCATATTTGATCGCTCAGGGAAAGCAGCCTTATCAACGCTGGCGTCGCCTCTTACCCGCAGACACTAAAGTGACTTTGGGACGAACGACGCCACGCTGGAACGTCCCCTGGGATCCACAGATCTCACGGGAACACGCAACCTTGGATCTTCAAGACGACGTCTTACATGTCGAATGTCATGAGGACGCAAGTAATGCTATTTACTTTCAGGGGCAGGAATCCCGTCAATTTGATTTGCGACTCGATCAACATTTTGTGATTGGTGAAACCAGCTTTACACTGGTACCTTCGAAACTGGCAGCCTCACTGCTCCCGGCTTCCCCAGCCGCAGAACAAACCGTTCTTCTCTCTGATTTGCACAAGATACCATTTGAGGAATCATCTCACCGAATTGAATTGTTAACGAAACTGCCGACCATCATGTCGACAACGACGGATGATCAGGAACTGCTGTCCAAGCTGACCGACTGGTTATTTCAAGGTATCACACGCGCTTCGGGTATTGCGCTGGTTCGACAGAAATCACCCGCTGAAAACGAAGTCGAAGTCATGCATTGGGACTTTCGCGGCCCGCGCGACACTTTTTTCAGCCCCAGTCAAAACCTGATCAATCAGGCTATCGATTCACAGCTGAGTACCGTTCACTTCTGGAGCCCAGATACGGAATCAGAATTCACCGAATTAAACGGTGTTAACTGGGCATTCTGCATCCCGATGCAAGGTGAGGCCTGTCCCAACTGGGGGCTATATGTCGCGGGTCAAACCACCACTTCGAATTCCAAACTTGGAAGCGATACCTTTACCCAATTCCAGATTAAACAGGATATGAAGTTTGCCGAATTAGCCGCTTCCACTCTGAGTAATCTGCGGAGTTTGAAAAACCTGGAGCGAATGCAGGGGCACTTTCAGCCGTATTTCCCGGATGTCGTCATGGATGCCCTGTTGAGTGGATCCTCCGAGCAATTGCTGGTACCACGGGAAACAGACCTGAGTATCATGTTTTGTGATCTAACCGGATTTACCAATGTGAGTGAGGGCTCAGCATCCAATCTGATGCAGCTACTTCAGCAGACGAGCGAGAGTTTATCGTTGATCACACAGCAAATACTCTCCCATGATGGAGTGATCGGAGACTTTCATGGAGATGCCGCAATGGGGTTCTGGGGCTGGCCGGTTGCCCAGTCTCCGAAAATACACGCAACCAAAGCCTGTGCTGCTGCGTTAGAGATCCTCACCTCTTTTCTCGATCACGATACGTTTACCGCCACCATCGGGATCGCCTCAGGTATGAGTGTAGCTGGTGAGATCGGTTCCAATCATCAAGTCAAAGTTTCGGCACTCGGGCCTGTCGTGAATCTAGCTTCCCGGCTTGAGTCCATGAATCGTCATTTTGGAACGACCATTCTTCTGGACCAGCGCACGTCACAACTTCTGGGTAACGACTTGCAAGAGGCTGTCAGAGTGCCGTTGGGGCGAGTTCGTCCGTATGGTATGGAAAAGACGGTACAGATCGCCACACTTTTTACCAGACAGGAAGCAGAGTCCTGCCGGCAGGGACTGGAGCAGTATGATCAGGCGCTGCAGGCATTGGAATCCAACGACCTTCCTCGAACACACGAATTACTGATGAAAATCACGACCTCAAACCGCCCGCAACTCCGGTTTGCCAACGTGCTGCTGGGCCATGTTGAACTACACCTTGCACTGGCCCAAAAATCGAACATGGGGCTACAGAAATCCGAGCCCCATGTGATTCATTTAGCGATGAAGTGACTGATTTACTCGGTAATTCGAGCTCCCATCGATTTCAAAGCTTCCAACTGAGCTTTGGTAGCATCAGCCAGCGGATTTCCCGAAATGTACAGTTTCCAGAATGGCGAGAACCGTTTTTGCCCTTCACTGTCCGTTTTGGCCATCTCTACCAGGACTGCCAAATCGCTAATCTTGTTGTCGTTGATGAACAAATACTTCAACTCGGTATAGTCTTTCAGAGGAGACAAATCAGTAATTTCGTTATTTCGCAAATCGAGTGAAGAGACACGAGTGAGACCTGCGATTTTATCGAGTGAATTCAGTTTGTTACCGTTGAGGTACAACGACCACAGCTTTTTATGTTCAGCAATGGGAGTCAGATCAGTCAGTTGATTGTTTGCCAAATAGAGCGACCGGAGAGCTGACAGGTCTTTGAGCGGAGCGATCTCTGTAAGTTGATTACCAGACAACTTCAGGTATTGCAGGTTCGTAAGCGCCGCCACCGGGGAAGCATCTGATATCTGATTGTCCGCCAGGTTCAGGGACTGCAGTCCTTTGAGGTCTTTAATCGCGGTGATATCAGTGATCTCGTTACCAGCAAGTGAGAGCAATGCCAAAGATCGACACTTCTCCAGGCCAGTCAGATCACTGATTCCTACACCGGTAGCCTCGATACTCGAAATATTTTCGACATCCTGTTCAGTCAACGGCTCTTCATTATTCCGTTTCGCAAAGACATAACGGCGAACAACTTTTTCCAGATTCTTGTCCGGAAAGATACTTTGGGCCATTACGTCCTGAACACCCAGGCAAAGAACGACAAAGAAGAAGACAAAAGTCGTAAGGCTGTTTTTCATCAAGAGTGCTCCAGTACTCGCAGTTGAGGGTCACGGTTGTGTATGCAATTCCATTGCTATGCTAGCAGTTGCTCGCAGTTGCTCGCGGCAGAGCCACAATCATTGCGACAGTAAGACCTTACCTATTTTAGAGAGCCTGCATCTACGCAATCAACCGTATCGCTCCAAAGTGGCACAAAAAAAGGACTTTCGTTTGCCATCGTCACTTGAAGATACTTTCAGTGCCTTCCGGAGTCGATCCAGAATAGCCCAGACAAAGCCCAGATAAAGCAAAGATGGAGCACTTTCAAGAGGCTCCGAAGCCATTGAGCATTGATAATCGATAATCAGTGTTGAATCTGTGGAGAGATCGACCTAGATGGCGGCCTTGACGCCCACATAACTCATTCGCGCCTTGATGCAGGCTGCCTTAAAAGCTTCTGGACGTGAAACACCTTTGAGAATTAATACCTGCTTGTCACCTTTGACGAAACGAAGATCGCCGCAGTCATACCAGTTGTGATAGGGCCTGGTGTTGACCACATGAATATCATCGAAGCCATCGAGTTCTACTTCGCCATGTATTTCAGCGTTAGGTCCACCGCAGGCATCTTCCACAACGATATTCTGAGTGGTAATGCGGTAGCGTTCAGGTTTAAGTCCGAGGATATCTGAGAGCTTTCCGAGCAGTGGTAATTGGCTAACTGGGAGCACTCGACCGATATAAAGTGCGGCACAAAGCGGTGCCGTTACTAAAGCTAGCAAGTGGCCAACTGACAGAAATCCGACACCGACTCCTTTGAGCGATTGGTACATATCCCCCAGCAGTCGCCCGATTCCTCCCGGTGCTTCCGAGATGGAGGGGTAGACGGTCATGACAGTGGTTTCTTCGTCAAATGCAACAACACCAGCGATCGCCTGATTCATTGTCTTACCTGATCCTACTTAAGTATTTGGTCTGCTTTGAACAGCAAAGCGTTCATGATAATCGACTGGCGTGATGTGGCTAGGCCGTCGGCACGTCAAAAATCGAGAACGTCATTTTAACGCGATTACCTCGTAATGAAAAGGCAATAGGTGTTGGCATTTGGGTCATGAAAAAAGAAGCGGTTTTGTCCTTGAGAGTCGAATGGGGTGTGAGCTGTACTGGCTCTGGTTTGGCGCATTAAAAAAGCCCACTTGGCTGGCAAAAACCAAGTGGGCTTTGAGAACTTTGATTTGATTTGGTAGTTGTATTTGTCCAAAGACAAATACGCCTCGTGCTCATTTTTAGGAACACATCCACTATGTACCTATGCGTGTTACCACTCACAGGTAGATAATCCTTAGAAAGGAGGTGATCCAGCCGCAGGTTCCCCTACGGCTACCTTGTTACGACTTAGTCCCAATTGCGGAGTTCACCTTCGGCGCCTGCTTCTAAAAGTTAGCTCAGCGACTTCGGGTGCCCCCCACTTTCGTGGCTTGACGGGCGGTGTGTACAAGGCTCAGGAACATATTCACCGCGGTATGCTGACCCGCGATTACTAGCGATTCCGGCTTCATGCAGGCGAGTTGCAGCCTGCAATCCGAACTGGGGCGCGTTTTATGGGATTTGCTCCACATCACTGCTTCGCTTCCCTCTGTACGCACCATTGTAGGACGTGTGCAGCCCTGGTCATAAAGGCCATGATGACCTGACGTCGTCCCCACCTTCCTCCGGTTTAACACCGGCAGTCTCCCTAGAGTCCCCAACCGAATTGCTGGCAACTAAGGATAAGGGTTTCGCTCGTTAAGGGACTTAACCCGACATCTCACGACACGAGCTGACGACGGCCATGCAGCACCTGTGTAAAGGCTCCCCGAAGGGCACCCTCGACTTTCACCGAGGTTCCTAAACATGTCAAGACCAGGATAAGGTTCTTCGCGTATCCTCGAATTAAGCCACATCCTCCACCGCTTGTGTGAGCCCCCGTCAATTCCTTTGAGTTTCAGCCTTGCGACCATACTCCCCAGGCGGAGTACTTAACACTTTCGCTACGACCGAGAGGCTGTGGAAGGCCCCACGATCCAGTACTCATCGTTTACAGCTAGGACTACCGGGGTATCTAATCCCGTTCGCTACCCTAGCTTTCGTGCCTCAGCGTCAGAAGAGACCCAGTAAGCCGCCTTCGCCACTGGTGTTCCTGATGATATCAACGCATTTCACCGCTCCACCATCAGTTCCGCTTACCTCTGTCTCCCTCTAGCTTTGCAGTTTGGAACGCAGTTCCTCAGTTGAGCTGAGGGATTTCACATCCCACTTGCAAAGCCGCCTACGCACCCTTTAAGCCCAGTGATTCCGAATAACGTTCGCACGGTTCGTGTTACCGCGGCTGCTGGCACGAACTTAGCCCGTGCTTCCTCTGAGGTTCAGTCAAGCCGAAGCTTTCCTCCCCTCTGACAGCGGTTTACAACCCGAAGGCCTTCATCCCGCACGCGGCGTCGCTCGGTCAGACTTTCGTCCATTGCCGAAGATTCTCGACTGCAGCCACCCGTAGGTGTCTGGGCAGTGTCTCAGTCCCAGTGAGACGGGTCATGCTCTCACACCCGTTACCCATCATAGCCTTGGTAGTCCGTTACACCACCAACAAGCTAGTAGGACGCGGAGTTCTCTTGAGGCCAAAAAGATTTGGTCCGGAGACATTATTCGGTATTACCTGCAGTTTCCCGCAGCTATCCCGATCCTCAAGGTAAACTTCCACGCGTTACTCTCCCTT
>CALKGE010000002.1 GCA_938084685.1 uncultured Pirellulaceae bacterium | reverse complement strand
AGGGACTCGAACCCCCGACATCTTCGGTGTAAACGAAGCGCTCTAGCCAACTGAGCTAATCGCCCCAAATGTCTCTGTATTTTAATACGATTTATTCTATCGGCAAGACGACTCGGAAATTCTTTGACAGTTTTCAAATTTTTCCTCCTATAATAGACTCGCTATGAATCATCACCTCAAAATCACCGCTCTCTTATTGCTCTGCCCTCTGATTAATACCACAAAGGGGGCTGATTTCCTGATGTTCAACGGACGCGCCACCAGCGTCTGGGACGGTGACACCTTCACCGTGCAACTCTCAGAAACCTCCAGACAATTCCTCCGACCATACCTTACGCCTAACGAGTTCCTGACAGGTGTCGTCGCTGTTCAACTCGCAGGAATCAATTGCCCTGAACGTGCTCGGAACCACCCCTTCTGGCAACAATCACGCCTCCAACTCATCCGATATCTCAATAACCGACTGCTCAACATCCAGATCGAAGTCAACAGTATCGGACAAGTCAATCGCTCCGCCTCCAGATTCTTCGCCGTTGTACGAGTGGGACGAAATGCCATGGCCGTTAACCAGGCAATGGTCAGCGCCGGATGGGCTAAAGACGATTTCCAATACTCGTTCGGCTACCCTTACATCATGTCACAATGGGATGCCATGAATCGCCGGCGAGGAATCTGGGCCGACCCTGATCAATACCATGCAGAAAACGAATTCCGCATACGACTCTATGGCACGGAACGCTCGGCCTGCGAAACCTATCCGGAATACCGGGGCCGCGACGATACACCTCGGAAATTCAACCAATCCACTAGTACCGAACATGCTCAACAGCCACGCTGGAGAGAAATGCCTGGAAAAACCCGATACAACGTCCCCCAGTTCAAAAATCCCTGATTGATCTGGTCGATCAGCCCCAGTCCGTCCAATCTCTCCTTACTTCTGCCCGCCACTTAGCAATTCCCGGATCCGTGCGCATACCAGACGAATCTCGTCGTCCTCCAGTTCAATCGCATCTATATATAGATAACCCTCGTTGGCATGATGCGCTCGTAACCGAATCGACGGAGCACCCTCGGCCAGCTGACGATTCAATGCAAACACGTCCAAACCACAAACTGCTGGATCGGGCGTAATCTTCGCTCGGGAAAAGGGACATCCATTCGGATCTGGGTCCACGCCCAACGCCAATCCTTCAATTCCCGCCAACAACTCCAAAACCAACTCCACCTTACGATCCTGTTCCGCCGTCCAACCAGCAATATCCTCCTGCTCGCGGTACTCCAAGGCCGCCATCGCTCCAAAAATCGCCTCTTTCCCCGCCTTCATCGCGCGGCCAATCCCACGGTTCTGCAAGTAAACCGCTTCCACCAACTCCCGCCTACCAGCAACAATCCCACCGGTCGTACTGCATAAATACTTATGAGCACTCACCACCACCAATGCGGCTCCCAGCTCCAGCAACGAACGAACTCGCTGATCCTGAGCTGCACCATCCACAATCACCGGCACGCCGTATCGATCAGCCAAAGCAGTCACTGCCGCCAAATCCAACATTCCTTTCTGGACCGAGTGATGCGATTCCACATGCATCACCGCAGCGACGCCGCCCATCTCCAACTCGTGAACGAAATGCTCGGTCAGCGTTCGATTCACCTCGCCAAGCTCAACCACCTCGGCACCAGCCAGCCTGATATTCTGCGTTATCGGAGCCCCATAATTCACACAGTGCCCCTTCTGAATGAGCACTCGCCGATCCCCCCAATCACACTCGGGCAACTTCAACACCTTGCCAAGATCACTGCCTGTCAAACATGCGGCCACCGCTTCGGTAAGCCCCGCCGAAGTACATGCGGTCACACAACCTGCCTCAGCCCCACAAACTCGGGCAATCACTTCACTCGCCGCCTCCTGCAGTTCGTCCAGGTCATAAAACTCGCCTAAACTGGCACTCGCCTGTGCAGCAATTGGCGGCAATACCTTCGCTCCACTAAGACTGGTCATTTTCCCGCAGGCATTAATAATCCGACGCAGCCCATACTTCTCGTGCAGATCCATCGTTTGAAACCCTCTGTGCAATCAGAGACAATAAACTCAGTTCATAAAGGAACGCCTATTATACTTCCTTCCCACACGCGACGCCTCAAACACCATGCAGCAACTTGACCTACTCATCACCGGCGGTCACGTCATCGACCCGTCCCAAAACATCAGCGAAATCCGGGATATCGGTATCCTTGGCGACACCATCGTTGAGCTAACCAATCCGGATCCAGACTCATACGAAGTCGACGAAACCATCGACGCCAGCGGCCTGATCGTCACCCCAGGACTGATTGACCTGCACGCCCACGTCTACAAACGTCACATACCACTGGGCGTTGATGCTGATACCACCTGCCTGGCCGGCGGCGTCACCACCGTGCTCGATGCCGGCAGCGCCGGAAGCTACAACTTCCCCGGATTCAAACAGGATGTTATCGACCATGCGGAAACCGAAATCCTGGGGCTGGTCAATCTTTCCTGTATCGGATTGGTCGCCGCTCACTACGGCGAACTGATGGATGAACGCTATGCAGATCCGGAGGGAGTTGTGGATACGATCCGACAATTCCCCCAACATGCCGTCGGTGTTAAAATCCGAGCCGGCGCCCACCTCATTGGCGAGGGGCAGCAAGGCTGGAACAACTTCCTGAAAGCAGTCCAGGCCGCTCGCGATTCAAACACCTGGCTGATGATTCACATCGGGGAATGCCCCATGACACTGCCAGAAATGATCCCTCACCTGCAACCGGGTGATTGCATCACGCACTGCTTCAAAGGAGGAACCACCACCGTACTTAATGATGCCAATCAGGTTCATCCAGAATTGGTCGCTGCCAGAGAGCATGGCATTCTCTTCGACGTGGGACATGGTTTTGGTAGCTTTCATTGGGAGATTGCCGAAGAGGCGATTAAACAGGGATTCATCCCCAACTGTATCAGTACGGACCTGCATCAAAAGAACCTCCACGGCCCTGTCTTTGATATGCCGACAACCATGTCCAAATTCCTGCACCTGGGAATCTCGTTGGAAGACGTCATCGACATGTCCTCCACGCAGCCGGCACGGGCACTTAACAGAGCAGGGGACCTGGGGACGCTGGCAACAGGAAGTGTGGCGGACATCACCTTACTGGAACAACACGAAGGTGAGTTCAACTTCACGGACAGTTACGATCAGATCCGGACAGGACACAAAAAACTATCCGCCGTAGGAATCGTACGTCGAGGAAAACTTCACCTGAATTCGAACCGGCTGGCATAAGTAGCGATCCCAGCTTCTTCCACCCCCTACGAGTCACCTGGTCCTGCCGCGGATTCTTGGAACAGTGGCTTGGAAGTGTCGGGCAGCAGCCACATCAAGCTGCAAAGCACATACATCCCTATCACGACATACAGTACGGGGTACCAGTCCTGAGGCGAGGGAGCAACCTGGCTGGTCATGTCTGGAACGATCGAGCCATAGACAATACTCCCCACAATACCCGCTCCAATCGCTGCCGCGTTGATCAAAGCAAACAATGTCGCAATAACCGGGCCGCCAACATCGGTCACCGCAGCCCAACGAGTTGCCAAGGAAACATCGGCTCCGACCTTGGCGACACATAAAATCAGAGCAAATAACAATGGCTCGTCGATTACCAGTAAGGAACCAGCCACCAATAAAGCAGCCGAACCTTTCCCAATCGAGCCGCTGATCCTGCGAGCCCAGGTGGTGGACCCATCATTCCGCCTGACGAGACGGTCTCCTAATAACCCTCCGAGAATTCCGCCAACCATTCCTCCAATCAGCGGTAAGGCAGAATAAAAACCGGCCACACTCTTTTCAAGGCCATGTGACTCTTCCAGAAACTGGGGCATCCAGGATGAGTAAAATCCATCTGCTACCGTACTAAATGAAGCTGCCAATGCAATAAATACCGCATTGGCCAGCCCCCAGCCACTGGCTGACCGGAGAAGCTTTAATACACTCATCCGCTCAGACTGCTTACCAACGTCACCAACTTCAACACCACGAATCAGTGCAACCTCTGCCGCGTTACACTGGGGATGGGCCGCCGGAGAACTTCGAACATGCCAATAGAAGACTGCTGCCCAGACCAACCCCAGAACTGCCATAACCAGCACAGCGGTCCGCCAGGAATCGGAAAACAGGTAGGTCAGCGCGAGTGGAAACAGTATATAGCAGCAGAATGCTCCGCTTCTCGACGCAGTCACTCCCATCAACCCCTGGGCGGAGGACCGGAATTCTGCGGGAAACCAGACTTTCGTTAAACGCCCAATCCCGGCCAGCACTCCCGACTGTCCCATCCCCAGCGCATATCTGGAGGCATACATCACAGTCGTAGAAGGAGCCAACGCGAGTAGCCCAAATCCCAATGACCAGACAACAATGGAGCCGGTGACAAACAAGTGGGCCCCAAAAAGGTCAATCACCATCCCTGCAGGAACTTGAAACAGGCCATACGCAGCGGAAAAACCGGCTTGCAAGTACCCGAGTACTTCGTTGTGCTGCTCTTCGGGGACACCAAACTTGGTGAATTCTTCCTTCAGGTCCGTCTTGATTAGCGCAAACACGTAACGATGAACGTATAGCAGCCATGACACGCCAAAGCCGAGCCACATCACTTTACGTCTTACATTGGTTGGCGTCTCAGTCATACCGAACGGTGAATTCCTCTTCAATCGCCGGGTCCAATTCAATCCCCAGCCCAGGCCCGGTCGGCACTGGCACTCGGCCATCAATCACCGGTGGCAAATTGGCGACCAGCTTTCTCATCAGTGGACTTGGCCTCAAGCAGTATTCAACCAGATCACCATCGGGCACTGTTGAAATCCAGTGCAAGCTGGCGGCCAGGTTGATCCCGGTACTGAAGCAGTGGGGGACAGCGCGCCGTCCGTGAGCAGTGGTCATATCAGAGACCCGCTTGCAAACAGTAATGCCGCCGCAAAACGCGATATCTGGCTGCACCACATCCAGCCCCCTTTCGATCAGGTCTTCAAAATCCCAGTGGGTAACATCCCCTTCGCCACCAGCAATGGGAATCTCACTACGTTTACACAGTTCGGCATAGCCCTTACGATCATCCTGACCAACGGGCTCTTCCAACCAGGCAATCTTGTACGGTTTAAACAGTTCGGTTCGCCCCAGTGCCGTTTCCCAATCCCATGCGTGTCCAGCGTCCACCATCAGATCTCTTTCCCAGCCAACCGCCTCACGAGCTGCGGCAACATGTGCCACATCGACATCGGGATCCGGACCAATCGGACCCCAGCCAAATTTGACGGCCGTTAATCCCATCGCCACATACTCATCTGCCATGGCAGCTGTCTCTTCCGGCGTATCGGCAAACAAAACGCTGGCGTAAGCTCGCACATCATCTCGCACTCGACCACCAAGAAGTTCAGAAACTGGCTTACCTTCAATCTTCCCTTTCAAATCCCACAATGCGATATCCGCACCACTCATCGCATGAATCCCGGCCCCTCGTCGGCCATAGCGATTGGTTTCGTAGTACATTTTCTCCCACAACCCCTCGACATCACGCGGGTCTTCCCCGAGAAGGATCGAGGTCAGTCCATGTCGGCGAGCAGCGCTACGAGGGGCATCAAAACAGGCTTTACATACATAAGACTGGCTAGTGACCTCGCCAATTCCTGTCAGCCCTTCATCGGTATGGATCTTCACGATCAACACGTCCAGCGTACCATCGGGAATAGCTTCAACTACGGGAACGCGGAGGTGAATCGGCTCTACTGCAGTGATTTTCATTCGTTTGCTACAACTCCAAATCTACTTCATCCAAAGGAAAAACGGGGCGGGCCACCTTACGGTAGGGAAGACTTTGCAAATTCGCACTGGTTGATCCAATCACATCCACTGCACAAATCTTCGATGCAATGGAATCGTAATAAGGCCTGAAACCATTGGGAGACTTCACCACCACAATTCTGTAATCTGCCGGATCGCAACCATGACTCTTGAACACATCCTGGCCAACGAAAAAGAGACTTCGCTGCACCAGCAGGATATCAATATTCCGATACCTCACAATCACCACCCGGCCTCCGAAGCCAGCGAGTCCATTTTCATAGGTGAAGTGTCCGTCATAGATCCGCAGCACCTCGACTTCCAGCTCCAGCGGCGTGAAGCGACCGGGATCCAACGAGCCTCCCAGCGCAAGTTGAACAACGGCACCTTCACCTTCATCAACTGCTTGCTGTACCGCTGGTTGGTCGACGAGCGGTACCAGACACCGGCCATCAAAATCGGAAGCCACCAATGCTTTGAGGATTTCATTACTATCACCTGAGGCGCCACTGGCTGTCGCATCGGCAGCATCTGAAAAGACGGTCAGTCCCGGATTGTCACGAGCAACTTCGATCGAGTCACTCACTGAAATCAATTCTGCTTTGAACAACTCCCGGTTCGTCCACATGAACTGTGCGATGCGTCGGGCATCATCTTCTGCCTGGTCCCGATTACCATCGCGAACAACAAGTACATTGGTCCTCAGTTCCGGGACGTCCGTAAATGCATTCCCAATATTCACTCCGGCAGACAATCCACTGGCAGATGCTTCGATTTCCTGACACATCCGAATGGCTTCTCCGTACTTGCCCGTCTCCGTAATCAGCTCGTCCCCACGAACCAGCAAGGGGAGCGGAACGGCGACCATTTCAGGCGACACGCCACCCTCAAGGAGCTTCAGTAAACAGTCGGCGGCACGCTGCCCAGTTTCATACTGATCCACATGGGGATAAGTATGAAAGGGGACTACGACATCAATCAACTCCAGCATGCGGTCAGTCAAAATGGCGTGTAGATCGATACTGGCAACTAAGGGAACATCGCCGACGATCGCTTGGACTTTTTCCACAAGCAGCCCTTCAGGATCATCTTCGGTTTCACCCGCCATCGCACCATGCAGGCACATATAAACCGCATCGACTTTGTTCTGACTGGCAACAGTTTCAATCGAGCTCACGATCTCGTCGATGAGTCGCTTCAAAACGGTGGTGGGAATAGCTCCACCAGAAACACTGGCTGCACTCATGGTCGGCAACAGTTGCACATCCTCAACATCAGCCATGACATCCATGAAACCGGAGATTTCCGTTTTGGTGCCGAGGTAATTGCTGACAAGTTCTGCGCCCTGTAACTGCCGAAACATCTCGTATCTGGTTGGAAACGGGTTAAAGGAGGCCGTCTCCTGTCGCATCTCGGCAAAAAGAATATTGGGCATCGTATTTCAAAGTCAGGTGAACAGGTTATGAACGTCAGTCCATTGTACTAGGTACCGGTTAGCAATTCACCGACTTCTCAAACCGCGATTCATGACTTTGGCCAAAGCGTGTAGACTTATATACATGACATTCTCCGACTTTATACCGTTAATACTTTACCTGGCGCTTGCGTTGGGGTTCTCGTTCCTCTGTTCCATTCTGGAAGCGGTCCTGCTATCCGTTGGTCCTGGCTTTATTCAGTCAATGATTGACGATGGAAGCAAGGCCGGCCAACGTCTGCAGGAATTGAAAAATGATCTGGACAAGTCGCTGTCTGCTGTTCTGACTTTGAACACGATCGCCCACACCATGGGGGCTGCTGGAGTTGGCTCTGAAGTCAACACGCTGTTCGACGGCAAATACCTGGGCCTGGCGTCTGCCATTCTGACGCTGCTGGTACTAGTGCTTTCGGAAGTCATACCGAAGACGCTGGGCGCTCGCTACTGCAATACACTGGCCAAACCAGCAGCAATACTCATCCACTGGCTGATCATTATTCTCTATCCGTTTGTCTGGATGCTGCAAATTTGCTCAAAGCTGATCTCATCATCCGGTCATCCCAGTTCCTTCTCCCGAGTGGAACTCAAAGCGATCGCCGGGCTGGCCGGTGCGTCCGGGACACTCGATGATGAAGAGGCCGAGATGGTCCAGAACATTCTGGATTTGAGAAACACAACGGTCCGTGACGTGATGACTCCATTCAATCTCGTCTTCCATGTGAGCGAGCAATTAACGACTTTCGAGTTCGTAAAGCAGCATGTGCCCATAGACTTTGCTCGCATTCCCCTGGAAGCAGAGGACCAGTCGGTCAATTCCTACGTCATTTATTCGGAAGTATTGGAAGCACACATTGCCGGCCGCGATGTACCACTTTCCGAATTAGCCCACGAACTGGAAAGCATTACCGATACGACACCCGCGCGGACCACCTTTGACTCGATGGTCGAAAACACTCACAAGCTGATACTGGTCCTGGACGAATTTGGACAAACGGTGGGGATCGTAGCCGATGAAGATCTACTCGAATCTATCGTGGGAGAAGCCATTGCCGACGAGACCGATCTTCACGCCAGTCCTCGCGACACGCTACTTAACAGTGCTAATGACGAAGGTGACGAATCGGAAACTGTCGGTGATCGCGTCACCGAATAAACCGGGAGACGTGCTAGCTATTCGAAGCTTTCAGAAGTCGCACCTGGCAAGGGGGGCAAACTTTCCCTCCGCTTCAGCAACTGCTTCAATCCAAGGTTGGCGTCCATGAAGAGCGTAAAGACAGCGGGGACCAAAACGAGTGTCAGCACGGTCGAGACCAGCAGACCTCCAAGTACCACGCTTCCCAGCCCCCGGTACAGTTCACTTCCGGCTCCGGGAAATAACACCAGAGGCAGCAGGCCCAGCACGGTGGTAATCGTTGTAATGGAAATCGGCCGGATACGCGTGCGGACAGCCAAGGGTATGGCTTCCCGGTGTGGCATCCCATCTTCCTTGATATGGTTAAGAGCCTGATGAACGATCAGAATTGCGTTATTGACCACCGTACCGATCAGGATCACAAATCCCAACATGGTAAGTACGTCCAGCGTCTGCAATACGAAGACGTTTAACAGGGCGAGTCCCAACAATCCTCCGACCGCCCCTAATGGCACGGAAAAGATAATCACCAGTGGATAGAGCCATGATTCAAACAGTGCCGCCATCAACAAATAAGTAATTACCAATGCCAGCAGAAGGTTCCATTTCAACGACTCCCACGTCTGATTGAGTTTGTCAGCAGCGCCGGACAGAGTGATCAGATTACCGGCGCCCAGTGAACCATCCTGAATCATGGGCTGGACAACCTCGTTTTTGATAATGTCCATTGCCTCCTCCAGCGCGATCTCCGGAGGCGGTGTGACCTGAATCGTGATCGCTCGCAATCGTTCCCGGCGCATGATCTGTTCTGGGCCGCTGCTATATTGAATTTCCGCCAATGCCGAAAGAGGGACTAGTTTCCCGGATCGAGTGGCAATGGGAAGGTCTTCCAGGTCCTGAGTTCGAATATCAACAACACGATTTCCCTTGAGAGTGATATCCACTTTATCACCACCATAAAAGAAATCGCCTGCGTACGCTCCATCCACAAAAGCATCGACGGTATAACCCAACTCATCTGCCGTCACACCAAGTTCCGCACAGGCGACTTGATCTGGTATGAGGTGGATTTCCGGGCTGGATAGATCCAGGCTGGGCCTGGGGAACATCTGTGCATCGGCCAACCGCGAAGGTTTACCATCCACGCCATTCTGAAGTCGGTCGATGACGGCACCACCAATCTCAATCAATTTCTCCAGATCACGACCGGTAATCTCCACATCAATCGTACGTCCACCACTAAATCCACGACCAAACAGACTGGATTGTGAGGCCACCACTCGGGTTCCCGGGAAGGTATTCCCATACTTTTTCAGACGTGGCATCAACTCAGCGACTCGCAGCGGATCATACGCTTGTACTCCCATCGCCACGCCACTGGTCCGGGCGCTAAAAAAGTAATACGCGATCACGGGAAATTCCATGCCATCCTGCTGGTCGGGATTTGCATTCCAAATCGGCTCGAGATCATCCTCGATAACTTTCCCCATTTCCATCAATTCATCCATGTTGTAACCCGGAGGAGGAGACATACGAATGAAGACCATATTTCTGTTACCGGCCGGCAAGTATTCCAATTTTGGCCACAGCACAATTGTTAGTGCGCACACGGCCAGCAGAACGATTGCAATAAAGGAAATCGTTCGCACTACGGATTGCTGGATCGTCTGATTGAACCTGACGATAGCTTCTACCAGATACTCTCCCAGACGGGTCAGCCACTGGAGTTTCCCTAACGATTCGGAAGCCTCTTTTTTGTAACCGCTATACAGTCTGGCGGCAGCGGTGGGCATTAACGTCGTCGCACAAATCAGAGAGAACACAACCGCAAAGCTGATGGCCAAGGCAATATCACGGAACAGCTGGCCCGACATATCTTCGACAAACACAACCGGCAGAAAGACAGCCACGGTTGTCAATGTCGAAGCCACGATCGCTCCGGCCACTTCCTTGGTCCCTTTCACGGCAGCCTGAAAGGAAGGTTCACCCATCTGAATACGACGGTGAATATTCTCCAGTACCACGACAGCGTTATCGACCAGCATACCAACGGCGAATGCCATTCCAGCCAGGCTGATAACATTGAACGACCGCCCGGCAATCCCCAGCGCCAAAAACGTCGCTACGGAACTGACTGGTATCGCAATTCCAATGACTAACGCACCACGTCCAAACCAGAGTCCAAAGCCAACAATAAGTCCCAGGGTCAGCAAAAAGAACCATGGTGAAACGTAGACCGCCATCAAAGAGGACAGCACCAACACCGGAATTGCCAGCATTGTCTTCATGGACCGATGCAGGAACAGCATCAAGACAATCATGGTGAAGGAGGTAGCCAGAAAGATGTTGTCCGTCACCAATGAAATCGCAGAATTAATGTATTCCGTCTCATCGTAATACTGATACAGTTCAAGATCCTTCTGTGCCAGGATTCCCGCATTGAGTTCCGCGACGGCTTCACGTATTCCCTTCATGACGTCGATCACATTAGCACCCACTCGGCGCTGAATCCCCAAGCCGTTATTCCGTTCACCATACCGCCGAGCGATACTATCCGCTTTTTTGTAGCCGATGCGTACTTGAGCCACGTCCCTCAAATAGACCGGAACCTGCTTGGGCATCGCCACAATCAGCTCTTCAACCTGCTTGCTATCGCGAAACTGGCCAAGCGTGCGGATCACCCAACGGCGTTTTCCTTCCCAGATGTCGCCCCCCGAAGTATCTTTGTTTTGCCCTCGCAAGGCAGCCAGTACATCGAGCACGGTCAGTTGTCTGACAGCGAGTGCTTCGGGGTCGATGACAATTTCAAGTTCTTCCTCAAGTCCGCCGTAGGTATACACGTCGGAAACTCCCGGCACTCGTTCTAACCTCGCTTCCACGACGTCTTCGGTGAAACGACGTAGTTTCATCAGATCAATCTCGGGGGGAAGGATACTCTTCAGTTCCGGGACGTTTTTACCGTGCTGCTTATACACTTCGCGTAGCCTGTATACTCGAAGCGCTGAGTTCATTGCGCTGCAAACATAATCCAGATCCTTCTGGAGAGCAGGGTATTGGCTAGCAAACTGCTGAATCGCTTCGACCGACGGCGGGCGAGCTGAAAGCACAAGTCGGGCAATGGAGGAATCCGATGTACTACGTGTTTCGATGACCGGTTCCTGAGCATCAACTGGATACTGGCGAACCTGTTGAAGTCGGGAGCTGACCTGTACCACCGCTTCCTGCAGATTTGTACCTACAGCAAACTCAAGTTCGATTTCGGCACTGGAATTTCGGCAGGTAGATGACATTTTGATCATGCCAGCCACACTCTTAAGCTGTTCTTCCTGTTCGAGGATTATCTCGCGTTCGATCTCCTGGGGGCTTGCTCCCGGCCAGCGAGTGGACACCATCACCATCGGCGTCTCAACTTCCGGTGTGAGCTGTTTAGGCATGATGAACATTGCGATGCCACCAAAGATGGCGACCAGCAACGCTCCGACCGCGACTTTCACCGGGTTATCGACAAATGCTTTGATAAGATTCAAACAGCCACCTTTACTCGTTTCCGGTTGTCACTGTCTGAGGAGCGGCAATTTGAACTTTCTGACCATCTTTGAGTCGTTCATTACCTCGAATCACCACCTGCTGGCCAGCGGAGATATTACCGGACACTTCAATCAGGTCACCATTCGAGACGCCAAGCTCGACAACGATCTCTGCCGCCTCCATCGTCTCAGCATCCACCACAAACATGGTTCGTTTATTGCCATTGAGAACGATCGCATCCTTGGGAGCCATTAGCATTTTCCGAGGTTTCCCGACGGGCAGTTCGACGCGGGCCAGCATTCCAGCTTTGAGTACAGGCCCAGCTGTCCCCTCTTCATTCTGCACTCGAATTTTCACCGGGAACGTGCGGGATTGGGGATCAGCCTGGGGCACGATGGCAAACACTTCGCCGAAAACAAGCTGGTCGGTCGTATTGGGAATATCGATACGAACCTGATCTCCCAGCACCAACTTGCTGACATGATCCGTCGTAACATTCACGATAACATCCACTTCGTCCAACTTGATAACCTGAACCACCACTTCTCCTTTGGCGACCCACTGGCCCTGTTCGGAATGCTTGATGGTGACAAATCCATCAAAGGGTGAAATGATGGTGTGGCGTTTTAGTTGTTCTTCCAGCGACCTGATGATCGCCCGTTGACTGTTAAGCCGGGCAGTAGCCTGCGTGATCAGCTCGCGACGCGGTCCACGCACATTCAAGGCATGGGTGGATTTGGCGAACTGAAACAGTTGTTCGTCCCGTTTTTGATTGGCCAGCGCCTGTTGAAACTCGGTCTCTGAAACGACCTTGCCACCCTGAAACAGCTTTTCAATACTTCCGAAATGCCAGTCAGAGAATTTCTTGGCCGCTTCGGCTGCACGCAGATTGGCGAGCGAGGCGTCAAGTTCTTCCTGCGTTGTCCCGGCATTGAGTTCATCCAGTTCGGCCTGCCGCAGGTCCAGCTCGGCCCGAGCTCCTTCCAGTTGAAACTGGAGCAGGGCAGTCTGCAGCGTCATCAAGGGCTGTCCTGCTTCAATAACATCTCCTTCTTCAACCAGAAGTTCAGCAACTCGGCCATCCACCGCAGCACCAATATTAGCTGTCTTACTGGCGTTTACGATACCTACCGAGTTTTGGCTACCCGCAAATTCGAGTTCCAAAACTTCACTAACTACCACGTTTTGAGTTCCCTGGCCGTGCGCAAATGGAGCAGCTATAAACAGCTGAACGAAGAAAATAGCGAGGCTGCAGGAGAGTTGAATAAGTCGTACCACGGTTGAGTCTTTCGCGAAGGAAGATACAGTCTAGAGCCACTCGGGACGTTAGCTTTCATTGTGACTAAAATGGACGCGGTCTGCGCTAGTTTCGTATCAATTTCGGAATAAACCGTGACTAATCCAGCTTTTCTATTCTCCAGCAACGATGAATCCGCTTATTACGGAAGTCTTCAGGAATCGTTTGTTTGGTAATTTCATGGCAACGCCCATGAATCAACGTTTCGTCAAACTTGAAACGACGGTAATTCGTAGAGAAGTAAATGACGCCGCCAGATCGCAAGCGTTGAAGCACGCTGTTCAACAGCTCGGCGTAGTGCTCCTGCACCACCCAGTCATCTTCGGTGGACTTGCTATTGGAAAAGGTCGGCGGATCCACAATCGCCAGATCAAATTGTGCGTCGTCCGGCAGTGACTGCAAGTATTCCCGGATATCAGACTGTACATAGGTATGCTCGTCGCCGGTAAATCCATTCAACCGCATGTTTCGTTCTGCCCAGTCCAGATAGTTTTTTGACAGATCAACGGTCGTGGTGGAGCGAGCTCCTCCATCAGCCGCATAGACCGAAAAGGAGCCGGCATAGGCAAACAGGTTGAGGACATCTTTACTAAGTGATTCGTTGCAGACCATCATGCGTGTTTCCCGATGATCCAGAAACAGGCCAGTATCCACATAGTCAGATAAGTTGACGATAAACTTCAGGCCGTTTTCCTCAACCTCTGTTTCGTATCGATCCTGAGCGACACGCGCGTGCTGTGCTGACCCCCGCTGCATACCCCGTCGTTTCAAAAACGCTTTTTCGGCTGGTACGTCCAACGCCTCGGCCGCACTGACGCGCATCAGTTCCAGCCAGTCGTCATGCTGAGCGATATCCCGGTCATGAGGCCTCTCAAATTCTGAAATGTGTAAATGGTCGTGGTACCTATCCACGACTAATGGAATTTCAGGGATATCCCGTTCATACAGGCGGTAGCAATAAATCCCGCGTTTCGAGGGCCATTTACGCAGGTGCCGAGCTCGTTTGCGCAGCCGGCGTTGAAAGAGCTCGGCCTGTTCAGCTGCCTTTTCGTTAATTCCTCCGAAGACGGGCTCTGTTTCCCCCGACTTGGGTTTTGGGCCGTGAAACTGATAGTAAACACATTCAATTCGACCGTTGTACAGTTTACGCCTGCGATCCGCATTTTTCTGCAGTAGCTTTTGAAAGCCTTCGTAGCTCGTAAGGATAAAGTGCGACCAGGTTGGTAACCGTTTCAGGATCAGCGGCATCGATTCGTAGAGTGGTTTCAGTTCTCGCCAATCGCTCAACCGTTCACCGTAGGGTGGGTTGGTAATCAGGCAACCGTATTTACGGCTGCTCTGCAAATCAGAAAATTCTCTTTCCTGAAAATGAATCTGGTCTGCGACGCCCGCTTTCTCCGCATTTTGGCGAGCCGTCCGGAGGACACGAAAGTCGGCATCGGTGGCAACCAGTATTTCTTCAAATGGTGGCAATTGCAGGTCACCGGCTTCCGCTCGCGCTTCTTGCCAAAGTACGGAGTCCAGATTGGCCCATTGTTCAGCTGCGAAACTACGATTCAGGCCTGGTGCCATGTTGCGTCCCAGCATTGCCGCCTCGATGGCAATCGTGCCACTGCCGCAGAAGGGGTCGAGAAACGGTTTTTCCTCGTTCCAAAAACTTAATTGCACCATGGCTGAAGCGAGTGTTTCTTTGATCGGCGCGCCACCGGCAAATTCCCGGTACCCTCGCTTATGCAAGCTGGGGCCAGTCGTGTCGATCGTCAGGGTCGCCTCGTCCTTGAGCAACGCAATTTGACAGCGATAGAGAGGACCGTCTTCCGGAAGCGAACTCACGCCATGTTGCGACTTCATCGCTTCCACGATTGCTTTTTTAACGGCGCGTTGATTGGCCGGGACACTGGTGAGAGTTGAACGGACTGATCGGCCTTCAACAGGGAAATGAGCATTGGCCGGCAACCATTGCGTCCAGTCGATCGATTTGGTGGTCTCAAACAGGGCGTCAAAGTCGGCAGCAGTAAAACTGGCTACTTTTACAAGAATCCTGTCCGCCGATCGTAGCCAGAGGTTTGTTCTGCAAATCGCTGACAAATCCCCGTCAAATTCCACCCAACCGGGAGAGGTACTTCGCGCGTCGTACCCCAAGGCCTGCAGTTCGCGTTTAACGACAGCTTCCAGACCAAAGGCGGTGGTGGCAATGAAGGTATAGGGATTCGACATATCATCCACTTAACACTCGAATACCATGTTTAACAACCGCTAATTAGCCGAATGCTGGGTTTCCTGCGAATCGCGACATGGCGTAACAGTGCAATGTATGACTGACAGCAGTCTGCCAGGAACACGATTACCCGTAAACTTGGCTAGAATGAGGCATGCATGTAAGAAGTATTCCTGGAGAGAACTCGATATGAAATCTCATACGGTTCATTTACTGACAGTTGCTTTACTGATTAATGGAGTCCTGACGTCGTTAAGTTGGGCCCAACAGAGTGTTCCTGCCAACAAGCCTAATATTCTATTCATCGCTATCGACGATCTGAATGATTGGATCGGGTGCATGGGAGGCCATCCCCAGGCAGTCACTCCTAATCTGGATCGCCTCGCGGAGACCAGTCGTTTCTTTACCAATGCCCATTGTGCCGCTCCGGCCTGTAATCCTTCGCGAGCTGCAGTCTTCACCGGGATCTCGCCGAATCAATCCGGTCTGTATTCGAATAACCAATCGATGCGAAATGTGATGCCGAACCAGGAAATCATTCCGAAAACATTGATGCGTCATGGCTATTACGCCTGCGGATCGGGCAAAATGTTGCACTACTTCATCGATGCCGACTCGTGGCATCAGTATTTCCCTAAGAAGGAGACTGAAAATCCGTTTCCCCGAACGCTCTACCCTGAAACTCGTCCGCTCAGCCTGCCTCGTGGAGGTCCCTGGCAATATGTGGAAACGGACTGGGGACCACTCGACGCGACCGACCAGCAGTACGGGGGTGACTATCTGGTGACCGACTGGGTAAGCCAAACACTTGCGAAAGATCATGACAATCCGTTCTTTCTGGCGTGTGGAATTTACCGGCCTCATGAGCCGTGGTTTGTTCCGGCCAAATATTTTGAACCATTCCCACTCGATTCCATCGAGTTGCCACCAGGATATAAAGAAGACGATCTGGCTGACCTGCCACCTGCTGGTAAACGGCGCGGTCCTAATCGTTACTTTGACCACATCCGCAAGGAAGGACAATGGAAGCAGGCGATCCAGGGATATCTCGCCTCCATCCATTATGCGGATGCAATGCTGGGCCGAGTTTTGGATGCTTTGGAGGCGAGTGACTACCGGGACAATACGATGGTGGTCCTCTGGTCCGATCACGGCTGGCATCTGGGAGAAAAACAGCATTGGCAAAAGTTTACTGGCTGGCGAGTTTGCACTCGAGTCCCCTTGATGATTCGCACACCCGACAGTGAGCCCGGCATTTGTCAACAACCGGTAAGTCTGACAAGTCTGTTTCCAACACTACTCGATCTGGCTGGTCTGCCAGCAGAAACTCATCACGATCACCCAAGCCTCCGACCGCTCATCGAGGATCCTGACGCTGAATGGCCGCACGTAGCTATTACCTACCTGAATCGTCCGGAGGACTTCAGTATCAGTGACCAACGGTGGAGGTACATCCATTATCAGGGAGGCGACGAAGAGCTTTATGACATTTCTATTGACCGGTACGAATGGAACAACCTGGCAGAGTCTGCTGACCATCGGGATATTCTTGCGAAATATCGTCAGTTAAAGCCGGCCAGTTTCGCGCCGTACCAGACAGCAGAGTTGGACAAGCTGAAGAAGTTAACCATCTGGTCAACCGGAGTCGCCATGAAGAATTCGGATCCGGTTGGTCCCAAGGTAAGTGTCACGTTTGTGAATCAAACGGAAGAGCCGGTCAATATTTACTGGATCGACCGGAAGGGAACTCCCTTCCTCTATTTCCAGCTTGAGGCGGGACAACGGAAAATTCAGCTCACTCGCAAAAACGCAATCTGGCTCATCGCTCGCACCAACGACAAAATAGTGGGACACACTCGGGTTGAAGCCGGCGACGGCAAGGTAGTGATTGATCGACTTCGCTGAGCGCGGGTTATCTCTTCCGCAACGTATTGGGATTGTCGTATTTAATGTCTGGGAAAGACCGTTGCCATTTCTTCAGCATCTGCTGAAGTTCTGCCATTTCTTTGGGATGCGTTTTAGACAGATCCTGTAATTCACTCAGGTCCGACCCGAGATCATATAATTCGTACCGTTCTTCTCCGAACCAGTGAATCAACTTCCAGTTATTATGACGCAGAGCACCGACTGGGATGCAGCCAGCACCGTGGTAATGAGGGTAGTGCCAGTAAAGGGTCTGGCGTTTGAGAGTTGCTTTGCCAAGCAGCACCTGGCTGATATCCACACCATCAACATGCTGTTCGGGTAGTTGTGGTAAACTCGCCAGGTTCAATAGGGTTGGGAAGAAGTCCATGGATGTCATCGGTGTATCGGTTTCCGAATCCGGCTTGATATGAGCTGGCCATGACGCGATGAGCGGCACTCGGATTCCTCCTTCATACGCCCAGCCTTTACCTGCTCGCAAAGGCAGGTTGGACGTGCATGGTTTGGTACTCAGTCCTCCATTATCACTGGTGAACAGGACTAACGTATTTTCCGCTCGACCAATCTCATTTAATACCGCCAGAATTTCAGCCACCGAATTGTCGATCCCTTCCACCATGGCAGCATACTCTGGGATGTCTTGCACCTGTTTATTGTCCCGTTCGCGTTCTTTTTCGAGTCCAGCTGGACCTGCAGATTTCGGGGGAGATTCTTTCCGTTTCGCTTCGTATTTGGCAACCAGGGATGGAGACTCGCGTAATGCCAAATGGACGGCGTGATAATTCACATAGGCAAAAAACGGTTTGTCGAGTTCCAGGTTACTCAGAAACCTGATGGTATTGGCCGTGATACGACGAGTGGACTTTGGATCGTCCGCTGTTCCCTCACGTGGTGATATCTCCTGTGCCACCTGAAAGCCTGCCAATTCGGGAGTCAGATTGCCAATATGCCATTTGCCTGTGAAGAAGGTCTGATAGCCGCCGTCAGCGAACGCTTTGGCCAAGCCAAGGTGAGTCCTGGAAATACTGCCTCCATAATTTGTACAACCATGTCTGGCCGGTGTCTGACCAGTGATGATACTTGCTCGTGTAGGAGAACATACTGTCGATGCCGTATAAGCCTGTGTAAATCGAATGCCTTGATGGGCCAATTGGTCCAGATGTGGTGTCTCGTAAAACGTAGCGCCGTAGCAACCAAGATCCTTCCATCCCAGGTCATCTGCCAAAAAGAAGAGAATGTTCGGTCGAGCAGCCTGAGTCGTCGGAGTCCAGGCAAAGAAAAGACCAGACAGGCAGAAAAACAAGGCAATGTGCCCCCAACGTGTCATGATTTGTCTCCGTACAGGATTACGTAAAGCAGGAGGTGCCAGCACCAGCGTTGGCACTTGTGAATTAATAGATCACCATGGAGTCTTCAAAAAGTCGAGTGAGCTCGGCTTCACCTGCTTCGATCGGAGATAGCTTGGTCACTCGGTGCTGAGGAAGCGTCCCTTGCACGAGAGCTGGAATGTCAGCACTTTCATATCCAACCGCACTAAGGCCGTTGGGCATGTCGGTCAGTTTCATAAAGTGGATCACGCGTTCTGCCAATATGTTTCCTGCATCTTCTGGTGCGACACCTGAAATATCGGCCCCTAGCGCCTGAGCGGCGACAAGGTGTCTTTGAGGATCGGAAGGTGCGGTGAATCTGACAACAGCTGGGGTATTGAGAATGACTGACATACCATGAGGAACAATCGGGTGGTCTACCTCGTAACCGGCAGGCTCAAAGGACTTTACCATTCCGGCGACTGGGTAGGACATCCCGTGGGGAAGATGGACTCCGGCGTTGCCAAATCCGATTCCGGCGATCGTCGAGGCCATAAGCATATTCATCCTTGCTTCGGTATCGGTCGTATCCGCGTACGCTCTGGGAAGATACTCGGCCATTAGCTCCAATGCCCGGATCGCCCAGATATCACTGATGGGATTGGTACCTTGATACGCAGGACGTTCCAAAGGTGAAGCTGGTTTCGGACGTTGGTTAAAGGGCATCGCGGTAAAGGATTCCAGCGCGTGGCTCAGCACATCCAGACCACTCGACGCAGCCACGGCTGCTGGCATGGTCGCCGTGTTGTCCGGATCGACAATCCCTAATGTCGGTTTGAGGTATCGATGAGCAATCCCGGTCTTGGCATGTTTTTCGACAAAATCAAATATGGCGACTCCGGTTGTTTCACTACCCGTCCCTGCTGTCGTGGGAATAGCAATCAATGGCTTGATGGGGCCAGGAACCGGTTTCCCTTCACCAATCGGCGCATTGACATAGGTAAAAAAATCGGCGGGGTAGGTTGCGTAAAGGTTGGCTGCTTTACATGTATCGATCGTGCTACCACCCCCCACGGCCACGAAACTATCGTAATTTCCAGCACTGGCAACTTCAGCAGCTCGCTTAAAACTCGCATCTGTCGGTTCCACGGAGACTTCGGAAAAGACATCAAAGCCAATGTTGTTGGAGGCGAGTGAATTACGGACAACTTCTCCGGTGGGCAAATCAACCAGTGTTGGATCCATCACCACCAGCGTCCGTTTAACCCCCATGTCCCGCAGATCCATCCCGATCTCCGCGGTGACTCCCTGCCCAAATCTCACATTGGACGCTGCCATCTGAAAAGCGGTGTCCGTCGCCATATCACTCCCCATGTCACTTTCGATAAATTCAGAGCCTGTCTCGTTGGAATTAAACTTCGCTGTTGCTGATTTTACTACGCCACTCTGTACAAAGGTTAAAATAAGACCGAAGAAAAACGGTGTGACACAACAGTGTCAAAAACGCTCCTACTATATATGAATCCATACCATGAAATACACTCCGCTTGCCAACTACATCAACGGTTCGCCTTGTGCCAGTGAAGGCGAAACGATCGAAGTCACTTCACCTGTTAATGGCGATCTTTTATCGACTGTCCCTCTTTCGTCACCGGTGGACCTGGACAGTGCGGTCGCCGCTGCGGAGGCTGCCTTTCCCCTCTGGTCGTCCCTCACGTTGCGGCAACGCTGCGATATTTTCTACCGTTACCGCCAATTACTGCAGGACAACATGGAAGATCTGGCCTGCGTTTGCCACGAGGAGAATGGGAAGACGCTGGACGAATCGAGGGCCGAATTTCTCAAAGCGATTGAACTGACCGAACTGGCCTGTTCGTTGCCCAACATTGTCTCTGGCGAGGTGCTCGAAGTCAGTCCGGGCTTCGACTGTTCCATTCGTCAATTCCCACTGGGGGTCGTCTCGTGCATCACCCCCTTCAATTTCCCGATCATGGTGCCGCACTGGACCATCCCGATGGCTTTGGCTTCCGGAAACACCATGGTGTTCAAACCAAGTGAGCAAGTACCGATCAGTGGTAATCGTATTGCCGAGTTATTATCGGAAGCCGGGCTTCCTGACGGAGTGTTTAATGTTGTGCATGGAGACAAATCTATCGTAGAGGCGATTTGCGACCATCCCGATATTGAAGCGGTAACATTTGTGGGTTCCACTCCAGTTGCCAAAGCTGTCTATGCTCGCGCCACTTCCACTTTTAAACGGGCGTTGGCCATGGGGGGAGCGAAAAACCACCTGATCGTCATGCCGGATGCCGACGTTGAGCATACGGCTTCCAATGTTGCGGCGAGTGCCTGCGGTTGTGCAGGACAACGCTGCATGGCAGCAGCCACCATGGTTGCCGTTGGCGAGGTTGATCACATCGTCGACGAGGTCGTGGCCCAGTCTCAAGCTCTGGTACCTGGTGAAAACCTGGGAGCTGTCATTTCGGCTGCGGCAAAAACACGTATCGAGCAATATATCACCGAGGCTGAATCACAGGGAGCTACGGTTCTGCTTGACGGCCGGGGTGTTACGGTTTCTGGTTGTGAAGAGGGTACTTATGTTGGCCCGACTGTTCTGGACAACGTCACCCCAGACATGAACATTGCCAGTGCCGAGGTATTTGGCCCTGTACTGTCGATCATCCGCACCAGTGATCTCAGCGAAGCACTTGAACTGGAAAATGCGTCCCCCTACGGCAATGCGGCGGTCGTCTATACTCAGGACGGCCAGACCGCTCGTGACGTTACTGACCGAGCAAGTGCTGGCATGATCGGTGTCAATGTGGGAGTCCCTGTCCCCCGTGAACCATTTGGCTTTGGTGGCTGGAACGACTCCAGGTTCGGAGTCGGAGATATCACTGGCCGGGGTTCCATACAATTCTGGACGCAGTCGAAAAAAATAACTTCACATTGGTGCGACTAAGAACTGTTGTGCCCCGCGATCCAGCCTGTCAAATTCGGCTGTCCTCTCATTTATTGGTCAGCTAGAATCAGATCATGAGGTCTTTTTTCCCGACATTACTGATTGTCTGCGTGCTGTCTTTGCAGGATGGCAGTCTTACGGCCAATGAATTCGATGCTGTTGGCTTTCTGCAGCGTCATTGCGTTGATTGCCATCAGGGGGACGAACCGGCCGGAAATTACGATTTCTCAAATCTTCGCACTCCCCAAGTGTTGCTTGCAAAGCCTGAACTGTTGCTAGAAGTACGCACCGCTCTTGACACTTCGCTGATGCCCCCGGCGGAGGGGCAAACGCTGCCGCAAGAGTTGCGTGCCAAGTCGACAGAGGCATTCAGTCAATTGTTACACCAGGCAATTACGCAGACTCCGACCCGGCCGTCATCTCCCATCCGGCGAATGACACGTTTTCAGTACAGCAATGCGGTGCGCGATTTATTCGACCTGAAACTTACTGTCTTCAGCCTGCCGGAACAGATCGCTCGCGAGCACGGAGGCTATTACCAACCAGCCACAGGAAAAATGCCGGACGTCGTCAAGGTTGGCAACCGGGCTCTGGGAAAATCGCAACTCATTGAACCGCGTCTCGAAGGAATCACTCCCTATCCACAGGACTTGCGGGCGGAACATGGATTTGACAACCAGGCCAATCAATTAAGTCTTTCGCCAATTTTGCTGGAGCGGTTCATGGAGCTTAGTCGGTCCATTGTCCATGCTTCCAATTTTAATGCCACCACGGTCGGCGTGTGGGACGAATTATTGGCTCCACCGGATGACGATACAGATCTGGAATCATCCATTCAGCAACGACTCCGTCCCTTCCTGCAACGAGCCTTCCGAACGAAGATTTCAGATACCACGGTGCGGCGGTATTCCTACTATGCGCTAAGCTTTATTGAAAACGGCGCAGATTTCACAACGGCGATGAAGGGGGCGTTGAGCGGCATTCTGGCATCTCCCCGCTTCTTCTATATTCAGGATCGGCCGGGGGACCAATTTTCACTGGCATCACGACTATCGCTCTTTCTGTGGGGCAGCATTCCTGATCAAGCCCTCATCGAGAGCGCAAATGCTGGCAAGCTGAACGATCCCGCCGTTCTCACAGCTCACGTCGACCGGATGCTACTGGATCGACGAAGCAAGAGATTCTGCGACAGCTTCCCATCCCAGTGGCTGCAATTGGAAACAATCATCGCTTCGGAACCGGACCCCAAGTTGTTTAAGCAGTTTTATTTTGCTCGGTACAACGGAAGCATGCATATGATGCTGGAACCGTTACTGCTTTTTGAAGCGGTGCTAATTGAAGACAAGTCGATTCTGCAGTTCATCCATTCGGACTTTTCTTACCGGAGTGTCATGTTGAAAACCTGGTATGCCAAAGCGGACAAAATTCAGCATACGGGACCGAGTGCGGTTGATTTCCAGCGAGTTCCCGTGAGTGACATGCGTGAAGGAGGGCTGATTACCAACGCCGCCATTATGACCATGACTTCGTCACCGAATCACACCAAGCCAATTACGCGAGGAGCCTGGTTTGCTTCCACAATTCTGCACTCCCCACCCAAACCACCGCCGGCCAATGTCCCGCCAATAACTCGCAAAGCTGACGCCTCCGCCGAAACGTTGACGATTCGCGAACAACTGGCAGCCCACCGCGACAACCCCAGTTGTGCAGGCTGCCATAAGAAAATCGATCCATTAGGATTTGCGTTGGAAAACTACAATGCCGTTGGTCAGTGGCGAGACAGCTACCCGAACGGTCGGCCTGTGGACGCCAGCGGCACGCTATACAACCAGCACGCGTTTGCTGACGTTGTCGGTCTAAAACAAGCCCTGCTAAAAGAGAAAGACCGGTTTGCTTTCGCCTTTACCCAACACCTCCTCGGTTTTGCTCTTGGCCGCCAACCGACATATCAGGACACTATAATTATCGAGAACATCGTCTCGCGAACAGCCGCCGATGATTACCGAATCAAGGCACTCATCAAGCATGTTGTTTTGAGCGATGCGTTCCGGCAATCTGTCAATTCACCTCAATCCTCCGACATCACCTTAAAGCAGGAATCCCCATGAGCAGGTCTACTCGCAGACAATTTCTCCGCGGTGCTGCCGGCACAACGATGGCGATTCCGCTGTTGGAGAGCATTGCGCATACTTCTGTCACATCTTCCAGGCCGCAACAGCGGATGGCGATTTACTACGTCCCCATGGGAGTCGTGAGAAAAGGGTTTTTCCCAGGCGAAGAAGAAACTGTGCTTCCAAGATTTCAAGGAGCGATCACGAAAGCCATTGGAATTCAGCGTCCGGTGGGCAACAATCCATTTGAGTCACTTACTCCCTCGCAAACTCCGTTGGAGTCACTCAAACATAAGATCAGCTTTATCTCAGGACTTGATCGAACCTACAAACAGGGGACTGACGTCCACGCTCAGTGCGGCTCATGTTTTCTGAGTAGTGCCACGATGGAATCAGTCACGGAGTCGGCGTATCCGCTTGACCGAACCTTTGATCACATTGTCGCCGATGCAATTGGCACTCAGACTCCTTTCAGCACACTCACATTGAGCTGCAACAGTCATAAGAACAACAAGGAGTCGATTTACTTTGACAATATTTCCTGGTATGGGACTAATCATGTCACTCCCTCAATCAGGGACGTACGTCAGGCATATCAGCGACTGTTTGGAACCAGAAAAAAGGGAGATCTGAGGGACATTACCAGTCTGGTATTGGAGGATGCAAAGGAATTACAACGTTCGCTGAATACAACAGATCGTCATAAATTTGAAGAGTACTTCGACGGCATCCGTAGTCTTGAACTACAGATAGAGCGTCTGGAAGCGATGCGTTCTGAGATCGAGAAGGCTGATATCGCGATGCCACCAGAGGCGCTGCTTCCACGCGGTGAGTATATTCGAACGATGGGCGATATCATGGTAACGGCATTACAAACGGGGCTGACGAATGTCGCAACACTGATGATCGGTCCCGAACGGTGGGACACGCCTTACCGGTTTGAATCACTCTTCGACAAGCCGATGAGCCACCATCAGATGACGCATTCCCCTCACAAGTTCGTTGAACAATTGCTGCAGATCGACAAATTCTACATGGAGCAGTACGCCTACATTACTCAGAAAATGGACTCGATCGTGGAAACAGATGGCTCTACATTGCTTGACAACACCATCTTCACCTACGGGTCGGGGCTGGGTGACGGAACGACTCATCAGTTTAACGACCTTCCCATCCTGGTTGCTGGCGGCGGTCGGCTGGGACTCGCGCAGGGCAGGCACATTCACGTAGCCGATGAAACTCCATTGGCAAACTTATTCGTCACGCAAGCTCAGGCATTCGGCATGGAAATCGAGTCCTTTGCTGACAGCACTTCCACGATCTCCGGAATGCTCTCCTAAACACTCATTCGAAATGAACACCATGACTACACCAACGCGTATCTTGTGCGCACTGATAGCACTCATCTTTTCGACAACTCTGGCACAGGGTATCGAAGGGACTTATTACAGTGTCAATTACGAACCGACTGGCCGTGACGGCGGGCTTCAGATCGGCGTCACGCACACTCTCTGGGTACCCGCAGGTGCCAAGCAGATTCGGGGCATTATCATTCATCAACATGGCTGTGGTGTTGGAGCCTGCAAATCTGGCGAGACTGCAGCGTATGATATTCACTGGCAAGCCTTGGCTGCCAAATGGGATTGTGCTCTTTTGGGTCCTTCGTATCGACAGGCAGCTGAACAAAGTTGCAGACTCTGGTGTGACCCGCGAAACGGATCCGGCGATGTTCTGATTCATTCACTGAAGAAACTGGCGACGGAATCAGACCATCCCGAAATTGCCTCGGCACCCTGGTGCTTATGGGGCCACTCCGGAGGCGGGTTTTGGGCCAGTCTGCTGCAAATGCGATACCCGGAGCGGATTGTCTCCATCTGGTTTCAGTCCGGCACAGCTTACGGTTATTGGAAGAAGGGAGAGATCGAAGCTCCGGTCATACCTGATGCCGCGATGCAGATACCGATGATGGCCAACCCGGGGCTCAAGGAAAAAGACCATGAACGATTTCACGTCGCCTGGGATTACAGCCTGGCCATGTTCAAGGATTACCGCAGCCGCGGAGGGCTGATCGCTTTTACACCGGATCCGGTGACCGGGCACGACACGGGTGATTCACGTTACCTGGCGATTCCGTTTTTCGACACGACACTTGCCATGCGTCTGCCAGAGGTGGTTGGCCAACCGCTTGAGGCTATCGATCAGGACGATGCGTATCTGGCGGCGCTCGAATCGACTCAACCTGTAGCAGCTGCTAAATATGATGGCGACCCGCTGGAAGCATCCTGGCTTCCGAACCAGGGCTACGCGAAGAAGTGGGCCGAGTTTGTAAAGACCGGCGCGGTGAGTGACGTGACTGCTCCACCAGCCATCACAACGGTTGCTGCTAAGCTGACGGATCAGGGCATGCTGGTCACCTGGAAGGCGGATGCTGATTTTGAGAGTGGAATTCAGCAGTTTGCCATATTGCGAAACGGAGAAGAAGTAGGGCGGATACCAAAAACACTCCCCCAGAGGGCGTACCGCAACCTCTATCAGGGAAAGACCTATGGTGACACTCCCGTCGCTGGTTTTCCAAAACTCGAATTCGTCGATACGGGCGGTAAAGCATCCGATCAATACGACGTCGTCTCGTTCAATAGTGTGGGGCTGAAATCCAAGTAAGCTCCCATGTCGATTGTAGCTCTGGAAAATATCACGATTGGCTATCGCGGGCCAACGTTGCTGGACAACGCAAGTTGCCGGATTGAAGAACATCAGCACATTGGACTGCTGGGACGCAATGGTGCCGGCAAAACAACGTTGATGCGTCTCATTCTGGGACTTGAGCAACCAGATGACGGGCAGGTCGTTTTGGCGCCGGACAAAACGGTAGCCTGGCTACCTCAGCAAGTGCCTCAGGACATGCCCGGCACCGTTCGGGACACTATAATGACGGGACTGGCTGACGGCTCGCTGGCCGAATGGGAGCAACTTCAGAAAGTCGAACAGCTTGCCTCGCGCATGCAGCTGGACCTGGACGCACAATGCAACGAACTTTCGTCCGGATGGAAACGTCGAGTGTTACTGGCTCAGGCGATCGTGTCAGAGCCAGATTTATTATGTCTGGACGAACCAACCAACCATCTGGACATCGAATCGATCGAATGGCTCGAGCGGTTCCTGGCGAATTGGAAAGGCGCTCTGATATTCGTAACACATGACCGAGCGTTTCTGCGAAAGATCGCTCGGCGGATTCTGGAAATTGATCGGGGACGCATCTTTGACTGGACCTGCGACTACGACACGTTCCTGGTGCGTAAAGAAGAAGCGTTAGCGGCAGAAGAAAAACAGAATGCGCTGTTTGACAAAAAGCTGGCCGAAGAAGAAGCCTGGATTCGTCAGGGGATCAAGGCCCGGCGGACGCGGAATGAGGGTCGAGTGCGAGCACTGAAGAAGATGCGGTTGGAACGCAGTCAACGCCGAGACCGTAGCGGAACGAGCAACCTGCAAATTCAGCAGGCTCAAAAAAGCGGGCAGCTTGTGGTGGAAGCTAAAGAGATCACATTCGGTTATGGTGGCCAACCTGTCGTCCAGTCTTTTTCGACTTCGATTATGCGAGGTGACAGAATTGGCATCATCGGCCCCAATGGTTCTGGAAAAACTACATTAATCAAACTCCTGCTGGGACAACTCAAACCTCAATCGGGCAGCGTCAGACTCGGCACCAACATCGAACTCGCTTACTTTGATCAGTTACGTGAACAATTGGATCCTGAAAAGACGGTACAGGAAAATGTTGGCGAGGGTGCCACAAAGATTACCGTGAACGGCCATGCCAAACACGTGCTCGGTTATCTGCAGGACTTTCTGTTTACACCGGAACGGGCGCGGATGCAGGTAAAGTTTCTTTCTGGGGGTGAGCGTCATCGAATTTTACTGGCAAAACTTTTTGCCAAACCAGCCAACCTGATCGTACTCGACGAACCAACCAACGACCTGGACACGGAGACGCTGGAATTGCTCGAAGAACGACTACTCGCGTTTGAAGGAACGGTGATTGTGGTGAGTCATGACCGAGCGTTCCTCAATAATGTGGTGACCAGTACGATTGCGATCGAGAACGGGCGATTCAAGGAATACGACGGCGGCTATGATGACTGGTTACGTCAATCCTCGCAGGCAACGCAGCCTGACCAAGCGGTTAAGCCATCAGCCTCAAAACCAACGGCCAGCACCAAGACAGCTCGTCACAGGAAATTAACGTATAAAGAGAAGCAGGAGTTTGAAAAACTGCCTCTGGCAATTGAGAATCTGGAATCCGACATCAGTGCCATTCACTCCACGATGTCTGCACCTGACTTTTATAAAAGTTCGGCCGAAGAGATCAAGGCGACGAGTGATCGGCTGAAATTGCTTGAAAAAGAGCTGGAAACAGCGATGCTTCGCTGGGAAGAGCTCTCCATGCTGGACAACTAGCCACCCCCTGAATTAGTGGGCGACGTTACTTCAACGTGGCATCATAACTGCCTGCTACTTATAATAGCCCCTATTAATTACCGATACAGGTAATGGGCAATTTATCGATGGAGGGAAGTCCAGATGCTTTCTATTTACGGCAAAAAACCCCCTAAGGGATCATTTTGCGACGGGATCAGCCGACGTGGCGTATTGAAAATCGGCGCGTTAGGTGTAGGAGCATTTGGACTCAATATGGCGGACATCCTCCGGGCGGAAGCCAAAACCGGGTCCTCGATGAAACATAAGGCAGTGATCAATGTCTTTTTGGGAGGTGGTCCTCCTCATCAGGACATGTGGGAAATCAAAACTGAGGCTCCTAAAGAAATTCGCGGACCGTTTAAGCCTATTTCCACCAACGTCCCAGGCATCCAGATTGGAGAATGTTTTCCAAAGATCGCTGGGATCATGGACAAGTCAACGGTACTGCGAGCTGTCGTTGGTTGTGAAGGGCGTCATGATTCGTTTCAGTGCATGACAGGTTTCCGTCATGCGGAGATGCGAGCTCTGGGGGGTCGACCCGCACTGGGAAGTGTGCTGCATCGACTACAAGGTCCGGTAGATCCGAGCGTACCACCTTACATCGGGATGAAAACAGACGGCGTATGGCGCAGTCCGGGAACACCAGGATTTCTGGGCCCCACCTTTGCTCCTTTCATTCCGGATGGGCAGGGACTTGCCGACATGAAACTGACGGGAATTTCTACTGCTCGTCTGGCGGATCGTAAGGCGGTTCTGAAAAGCTTCGATCGTCTGAAGGTCAGCATTGACTCGACAGGACAATTAGAGGGTTTGGATTCCTACCAGCAGCAGGCATTTGACGTGCTGACATCGAGCAAACTGGTCGACGCTTTGGACGTTTCCAAGGAAGATCCTGCAATCCGTGCCAGGTATGGTGACGGTAAACCGTTTAAGTACAAGTACGATGGTGCGGACACAAATAACGAGCTCCTGCTTCAGGCTCGTCGCCTTGTCGAAGTAGGGGTCCGATGTGTCACCCTGACCTATGGTCGTTGGGATAGCCACGGCGACAATGAAGGTCTGGTTCGCCACCATGGAACGCGAATTGACCAGGCGGTCGCCGCACTCGTCACCGATCTGGAAGAGCGAGGAATGCTCGACAATGTCACCGTACTGGTCTGGGGTGAATTCGGAAGAACACCTCGTATCAATGCCAACGGCGGCCGCGACCACTGGACTCAGGTCAGTTGCGCTTACATGGCTGGGGGCGGCATGAAAAACGGCCAGGCATTGGGTAGCACGAACCGTCTCGGTGAACGTGCTCACAGTCGCCCCGTTCATGTTCAGGAAATATTCGCAACGCTGTATCACAATCTTGGAATCGATACCAGTTCGACAACCATCGTGGATCCCACCGGTCGTCCTCGTTATTTGATCCCCATGGATCCCATTACTGAATTGGTCTAAACGCGAGCCGTCGCAACTCTCCTTTTGCGCCCGAGATGTTCCATGGGTGTGGTATTGCCAAAACGCAAACTGCCTCGCCCGTCGGCAACCTGGACATAATGCAGTGCAATTGAGTCGTTCAGGAGCTCTGTGTTAGAATGGCTCGTTCCAACCTCCAAAAACCTATCCCACCTAATTAGGTACACATTCTAAGCCATGAACCAAAACTGTATTCACCTTGGTTTAATCCTCACGTTTTCCCTGTTTTCTATCGCTGAGGCGGACGAATCCAAACCGACTCAGGAGGGGATCGAGTTCTTTGAACAGAAGATCCGTCCTGTACTGGTACAACATTGTTACCAGTGCCATGCGGTGGATGCCAAAAACATTCAGGGCGGACTGGTCCTGGACTCGCGAGACGGCGCGCTGCAGGGCGGAGATTCCGGAGCAGCTGTGGTGCCCGGAAAGATCGATGAAAGTCTGATTATTGGTGCTTTGAAGTTCGAGACTTTCGAGATGCCTCCCAAGGGAAAATTAGCCGACGGGATCATTGCCGATTTTGAAAAGTGGATTGAAATGGGAGCGCCGGACCCTCGTGATGGCTCCACGGTCGCCAAAAGTGAAATCGACTTTGCAGAGGGGCGGAAACACTGGGCTTACCAGCCCATTCAGATACCCGCACGTCCACAAGTCAAAAACAAAAAATGGCCTCAAAACAGCATCGACTATTTCACTCTGGCCAAAATGGAAGAACATGGGTTAACTCCGGTCTCTCCAGCCACCAAGCAAGCTCTCATTCGACGTGCCACCTACGACCTCACCGGTCTGCCACCTGCTCCAGAGGATGTCCAGGCGTTTCTCAATGACAACTCGGACGATGCGTTCGCCCGGGTTATCGAGCGTTTACTGGATTCACCGCATTACGGTGAACGATGGGGACGTTACTGGCTGGACGTGGCCCGCTACAGTGAAGACCAGGCACACACTTTTGCAACTCGACCTAACACCGAAGGCTTCCGTTACCGGGACTGGGTCGTTTCTGCTTACAACCGGGACATGCCCTTCAATCAATTCGTCAAATTACAGATCGCCGGTGACCTTTACGGTCCCACGAATGACCAGCCGTACGAACACCTGGTCGCCCTTGGTTACTTCGGGCTCGGAGCTCAATACTATAAAAACACAGACCGTGAGCGGGCCATTGCTGATGAACTGGATGACCGCATTGACACGTTAACTCGGGGATTTCTGGGCCTGACCGTTTCATGTGCTCGCTGCCACGATCACAAATTTGACCCCATCCCAACTCAGGATTATTACTCGATCGCAGGAATCTTTGGCAGTTCGCGACTGCACGATGCCCCCCTTTGTACTCCTGACGAGGTCAAGGCTTACAACGATGGACAAAAACGGTTAAAGGATACAGACGCCGCCATCAAATCCTATCTGGCGGACCAGAAAGAAACGGCTGCCCAGTCCAAAGTAGGGGACATTGCGAATTACATGAATGCTGTCTGGCGTTTTCAATCCGCCAGGGCGAATGGCCAAACCCTGAACACTGGCGAACTTGCCAAAGCTTCGATGGTCAACGAATATCTTTTGAAACGATGGATCGCTTTTCTGGATCCAAAGAACAAGGGCAAGATTACCGAACTCGATGCCTGGTTTGCACTCACGATCAACAAGGCGGAGGCCATCAGTATCGACTCTCCGCTACCCGATACGGTCACAACCGTCACTGCCGGATTTCAGAAGACGATTGAAGCCATGCTTAACATCTCCCCCAGCGGTGATGCCATTGTCAATCTGGCTCAGTTGAAAGCAGGAGAGCAACATCAAGCGGGACATCCCCGGTTTGTGACTCCCGTGACAACCAAAGTGCGTCCCAAAGCCAATATCGTTGTAGACGTCACAGGCCAAAAGGAACTTTATTTGATCGTCACCGATGCCGGCAACGGCCGCAGCTGTGACCATGCAGACTGGCTTGAGGCTCGTTTTGAGAATCCGGACGGGAAGGTCATCCATCTCTCTGAACTGGATGCCAAGCTGTCCGAGAGCTTTGGTGGTCCCAACAAAAACAAAAACTATCAGGGGCAACCGTTGCGTGTCGGAGGCAAACCTTATGCAAAAGGAATCGGAGTGCATGCTCCGTCCAAACTGGTTTACGACATTCCCGCGGGTTACACTCTGTTCAAGGCGGCTGGCGGATTGGATAACAGCGGCTCGGATCAGGGAGGTTGTGGAGACCAGGCGTCGGTACAGTTTGCTGTTTACACCGAAGAGCCCAAAGTTCAACCTGCAGGGGGTGCTACGGATCTGCTGACCAAAGTGCTGGGGAAGGACGGTCCTCTGGCTGTTTCGGACAATGACCTGGAACAATTCCTCGAGGGTGACGCTCGGGAAACGCTAACACGGTTGAAAGCAGAAGCAGAAGAGGCAAAGCAGACCGCTCCGGCCAAATACGCTGTTGCTCATTCTTATACAGAATCCACTCCGCAGGATATGCGAGTATTTGTGCGAGGCAATCCTGCCAACAAACGCGAGATTGCTCCACGACGATTCCTGCAAATCCTGGCCGGCGAAAACCCACCTGCCTACGAAACAGGAAGTGGTCGTCAGGAATTGGCCGACGACATCGCTGCGGATGACAACCCGCTCACGCCACGCGTCATGGCCAACCGAATCTGGCAGCATCATTTTGGCCGAGGCATTGTCAATACGCCCAGCAACTTTGGAATACTTGGAGAAAAACCAAGTCACCCGGAACTGCTGGACTACCTCGCTCGGACTTTCATCGACAACAACTGGTCGATCAAGCATCTGCATCGCGAAATCATGCTTTCCGCCACGTACCAACTGAGTACAGAGACCAGTGATCAAAACGCGGACATCGACGGCGACAACCTGTTCGTATGGCGAATGAAACCACGACGTCTGGATATCGAAGCCTGGCGTGACGGTCTGCTGGAAGTATCCGGGCAGCTCGACAAGTCGCTCGAAGGTCCTTCCACCAATCTGGCAGACGCCGGCAATGTACGTCGAACGATTTACGCCAAGATCAGTCGGCATGAACTGGATAGCCTTTTGCGGCTGTTTGATTTTCCGGACGCTAATATTAGCAGTGCCAAGCGAACGGAGACGACGGTTCCTCAACAGCAGCTATTTGTACTCAACAGTCCGTTCATGATTCAACAAGCAAAATCATTTGCTGCACGGCTTCACCGGGAAGCTCCAGCATCGGATGACGCCAGAATTCACCGTGCATTCCAGCTGGCCTACGGACGCAATCCGTCCACGCCGGAATTGGAACTGGGGCTGGCTTACCTGGCAGCCGAGGACAAAGAAACAAATCAGATGAGTCGCTGGGAACGTTACGCTCAGGTGATCCTGGCCAGTAACGAATTCATGTATTTAGATTAACTCAACACGAAGCATACAGACGCTTTCAGGAATTACAAAATGACACCTTATCGTTATGGATTAACCCGACGCGAATATATTCAGAAAATGGGGACCGGTCTGGGTGTGCTGGGGATGGCCGGAATCATGGCTAGCGATGGGACGCTAGCTGCCGCTCCTGCATCCCTCAGCGACAAACCACTGGCACCCAAAGCACCTCATTTCGCGCCCCGTGCCAAGCATGTCATTCACCTGTTCATGAACGGTGGTCCGTCGCAAGTCGACACATTTGATCCCAAACCAGCTCTGGAAAAATACAACGGCCAACGTCCGGGGAATGCAGACCTGAAAACCGAACGAAAGACGGGCGGATTACTCATGTCCCCCTTCAAGTTCAAGAAGTATGGCGAATCCGGAATCGAGGTAAGTGAGCTCTTTCCTCATGTGGGCGGCGTGATCGATGACATTTGTGTCATTCGGTCGATGCATACGAATATTCCTAACCACGAACCTTCACTTTTGATGATGAACAGTGGTGAAACGCAGCCCACGCGCCCCGCCATGGGGTCCTGGTTGCTATACGGCCTTGGTACTGAAAACCAGAACCTCCCAGGCTTTGTCGTACTCTGTCCCGGTAAGCCAGTCGTCGGCCCCCAGTTGTGGAGCAACAGTTTCCTGCCTGGTATTTTTCAGGGAACCCACATCAACAACTCCAAAATGGATCCGAAAAATGTGATCCGCCACATCAATAACACTCAGATCGGCAAGTCGTCACAACGTGAGCAACTTGATGTACTCCAGAAAATGAATGAACTTCATCTTCAGGCGCGTGGTGGCAAGTCTAACCCACTGGAGTCTCGGATCGAATCCATGGAAATGGCATTCCGCATGCAGACAGAGGCTCAGGATGTCTTCGATCTAAGCAAAGAGACTCAGGCGACCCGTGATGCGTACGGCAATGGCGAGTTTGCTGATGCCTGTCTCGCTTCCCGACGGCTGGTGGAAAGCGGAGTTCGTATGGTTCAGATTTTCTATGGCAACGGACAGCCCTGGGATGACCATGGTGACATCAAAAACCATGCTCAGAAAGCAAAAATGGTTGACCAACCGATAGCCGCACTGATCCAGGACCTGAAACAACGCGACCTGCTTAAAGATACATTGATTGTCTGGGGTGGCGAATTCGGCCGAACACCCGTGGCGGAAAACGGAAATGGTCGAGACCACAATCACCATGGGTTTACGATGTGGCTGGCCGGTGGAGGCGTCAAGGGTGGAATGACGTACGGACAAAGTGACGAATTTGGTTTCGCCGCAATGGAGAACAAGGTACACGTCCATGACCTGCACGCGACACTCCTGCATTTATTGGGTCTGGATCATGAACAATTAACCTACCGCTACAGCGGCAGGGACTATCGACTCACCGATGTCCACGGTCATGTGGTGAAGGATATCATTGCATAAGCAGCTCAGTACACCAGACATCGTTTCCTGAACGAGCCTCCTCGAATTGAACCTCTTGGCTGGCTGAAGCTTCCCCTGCAGGTCTGCAGGCCATTGTTCGGTGGCTAAGGGGGGGGGGTTCCGTCGGATAAACATTCTGTTATCACGTCAGACTGTTTATAATAATCTCATGTCTATTTTTCGAATTTCCCTGGCAATACTACTGGCAATAGCGAGCAGCCACTCGCTATGCGCCGACAATTATGACTCGATCACGATCGAGCCGGCGGTCGTCGAAATCAGTGGACGTAATCGCCAGACGCAACTACTGATTACTGGTCGCCGCAGCGACGGGACGTTTGTCGATCTCACTTCCTCGGCAACGCTGCAGATCGATGACGCATCGATTGCCACGCTTTCTGATTCACTGGTAATGGGACTATCGGAAGGAAGTACTCGGATCCAGGTGCAAATCGACGATTTCCAGCATGTCATTCCGGTGCACGTTCGTGGTTATTCGGCGTATCCGCCGATCAATTTTGAGACGGACATCATCCCGATGCTCACCAAGTTGAATTGCAACGGCGGAGGTTGTCATGGAAGAGCGGGAGGTCAGAACGGCTTTCAGTTGAGCGTGTTCGGTTTTGACCCGGCGACCGATTACGAGGCTTTAACACGACAGGCACGTGGACGCCGAGTCTTCCCGGGTGCCGTTGAACAGAGCTTGATTTACAGCAAAGCAACAGGAATTGTCGCTCACGGCGGTGGTGAAAGAATGACACCGGACTCGCAGGATGCCGAGCTGTTACGGGAATGGATTAATCAGGGGACGCCCTGGGGAAGTGAAGACACCCCCACCGTCCGTGACATTCAAGTCACTCCAGCTCTGCGATTGATGGCTCCGCATTCACAACAGCAGCTCCGAGTCATAGCCACCTATACCGATGGAAGTCAACGTGACGTCACGCGGGCATCCATTTACAGCACCAACACGGAAGTCATCGCCGACTGTGGCCCGGAAGGTGTCATTGAAACCGGCAAACTTCCCGGGGAAGCGGCTATCACCATCAATTACATGGGGCATGTCGAAGTCGCTCGGGTTGTGATTCCACGTCCCGGCGTGGTGACACCTGTTCGTCCGGACTGGTTCTCCAGTCAAAACAGGATCGATGACCTCACCTGGAACAAGTGGGAGCAGCTGCGAATCAGCCCCTCGCAGATATGTGATGACGCCACATTCCTGAGACGCCTGATGGTCAAAGCGACAGGAACGATTCCTACTGCTGAGCAGATTCGCGAATTTGTTGCTGACCGTTCACCGGACAAACGAGCGGTCGCCATCGAAGCCGCGTTGAACTCTGAAGAATTTGTCGACTACTGGTCCCAACGCTGGTCAGACATCATGATGGTTAATTCCAAAATCATCGGAAGTCGCAGCGCCTACACATTTTATCGCTGGCTTCGTCAGCAAGTTGAGCAAAACCGTCCGTACAACGAGTGGGTCTACGATATCATTGTTGCCACAGGCAACACCGGGAATGTTGGCCCGGCAAATTTCTATCGCAGTCAGCGTACTCCCGAAGATGCCACCAAAACAATCAGCCAGGCGTTCCTGGGAGTTCGAATGGACTGTGCACAATGCCACCACCATCCATTTGAAAAGTGGGGGCAGGCAGACTTTTATGGACTCGCCGGATACTTCAACGGGATGCAACGGGACAAACTGGACGACAACCGCGAGTTGGTCTACCACCCGGGACATAAGTCGATTGCCATTCCGGTAGTTAACAAGGCGGTGGCAACACAACCACTCGCAGGTTCTCCGACCACGGCTGACAACACAACCGATCCGCGACCGGAACTGGCCCGCTGGGTAACCTCACCAGATAATCCGTATTTTTCGCGCCTGATATCCAATCGAGTCTGGAAACATTTGATGGGCCGTGGGCTGGTCGAGCCTGAAGATGATTTCCGGGAAACGAACCCACCCACTAATCCAGAACTACTCGACCACCTGGCCAGCACTTTGACAGGAAATCAGTTCAACATCAAACATCTGATGCGGGAAATCCTGAACAGTCATACTTTCCAGTTATCAAGCACACCTACCGATTCGAACAAGATGGATGACCAGGCATACAGTCACTATTTGATACGGCGACTTCCGGCCGAAGTCATGCTGGATGCGATCTGTCAGGTGACCGGAGTGGCCGAGAGCTATCCGGGGCATCCCCAAGGTACACGTGCCATCGAACTTTGGGATAACCAGCTTCCATCCTATTTCCTTGATACGTTCGGTCGCAATCTACGAGAATCTCCCTGTGAATGTGGAAGCAGTGGCGATCCAACCATGGCGCAGGCACTACACCTGCTGAATGCACCGGAAATTGAAAAGAAGATCCAGGCCACGGATGGAGCGATCACACGTTTGGCTGCAAGTGACCGAAACGAAGGTCAACTTATTACGGAAATCAGCTTACGAATCGTGGGCCGTTTACCAACTCAAAAAGAAATACAAATTGGTCAGCAGTTATTTTCCTCGGACAATCGTCGGCGGGGAATCGAGGACTTTGTATGGGTCATGATGAACTCGTACGACTTCCTGTTTGTGAAGTGACATAAGGAAATATCCCCTGCGAAGGGATATTATTGATAAGCGATACAGACTTTTACCCAGTTGAATTATTTATCGGAATCTCAAGATGCTAAACAAATCCAAAGCCAATCGACGTGATTTCATCCGCATGGGCTCCATTGCCGGACTGGGCATGGCGGACATCCTGCGAATGCAGCAGCTCTTTGGTAGTGATGACCCGAGCCGCAGCGATATCAACTGTATCTTTTTATTCATTGTTGGCGGCATGCCTCATCAGGACATGTGGGATTTGAAACCTGATGCTCCGTCTGAGATTCGCGGTGACTTCCACAACATCAGCACCAATGTGCCCGGCATCCAGATTTCGGATGTCATACCCCAATGCTCTACGGTCATGGACAAACTGGCCATTCTTCGAAGCATGACGCACGATGACAGCGATCATGGTCGTGGCTTCCATGTGATGATGTCTGGCAAGAAGGCTGGGGCAGGGGACTTCAACGGAGACCAGAACAACAATCAGCACCCGTGTATTGGCAGTATTGTCTCCCATCTGGGCGCCCCCGGAGTACTCCCTCCTTACATTTCCCTGCCAAACTTCCTGAACAGTGGCGGCCCCTCCTTTCTGGGGCCGGCCCATGGACCGTTTGTCATCGACTCCGACCCGGCCGCTCCTGATTTTTCCGTACGTGATATCGCCTTGCCGACCAGTGTTGCTACGCGCCGGGGCGAGCTGCGGCAAAGAGCGTTACAACAAATCAACCAACTGGAAGAGGACGCTGACAAGATTGGCAAACAGGTCAAATCGTTCGACACGTTTTATGAGAAGGCCTTTGGACTGATGTCCTCCAAAGAAGCTCGTGAAGCTTTTGATATCAGCAAAGAGCCCGAAGCGTTGCGCGAGGCATATGGCATGACAAGTATTGGTCAATGCTGTCTGCTTGCTCGACGCATGGTCGAGGCAGGAAGTCGCTTTGTGGCTGTGGAAAACGGCCATTGGGACACTCACCGCAAGAACACCTATAGCCTGAAAGAGCTTCTCTGTCCCGCCTTTGATCAGGCAGTTCCAGCTTTACTGAACGACCTTGAGCAACGGGGCATGCTGGAGAAGACATTGGTAGTTATTACCACTGAATTCGGCCGGACACCGCGGATCAATCCGCTGGCGGGACGGGATCACTGGCCTAACGCGTTTTCGATCCTGATGGCAGGTGGAGGAGTCCAGGGAGGCCAGGTCATCGGCGCCACTGACAAACAGGGAGCCGAAGTGACCGATCGCCCGATTACTCCTCCGGACATGGTCGCCACCATCCTTTACGGACTTGGTATCGACCACAAAAAGATCCTCCACACTCCTCTGGACCGCCCCGTTCCCACTGCAGACGGCGGAAACGTTGTACGCGAGCTCTTTGGTTAATTGATGATTGTTCGCCGGGACACAGACCAATGACGACAATGCCCTCCCTTAAACAACTCCTTCTGATTGCCACCGTCTGGCTTACGGTGACCGCTCAGGTTATGGCGCAACCGGTTCCCGCAAAGAATCCTGACAGCGTTCATCTGTTTCCGGCAGGAGCTCAGCGGGGTACGACAGTCAGGGTGCGGGTTGGTCTTGAACAAAGTCCTCCTAACACCCAGTTCTTCATCCGTGGTGAGGGTGTCTCTGGCGACGGCGTTCTGTCCACGGAACTTTTCGACGCAGGGCAGCCATCGCCTCGTAGAATTCCCACTGAAGTCCCGATCAATTACCCTCGACAGTGGGACGCCAAAGTTTCCATCGACGCCGACGCGCCGTTAGGGGTAGCAACCTGGGACACCTTCTGCGCCTCTGGAGGTAGCAGTGGTTCGTTACCGTTTGTGATTGGTAACCTGCCGGAATTTATTGAAGTGGAGTCCAATTCGACGCTGAGCACAGCTCATTCCATTGAGATCCCAATCACGCTCAACGGACAGATCCACGGCGAACGGGATTTGGACTACTACGAAGTACAATTGCAGTCTGGGGAAGTCATCTATGGTGAAGTACTGGCGCGTCGACTCGGTTCTAAACTGGAACCGACTGTGGCCATCTTTGACGCAGAGGGCAAGCAACAGACCTACCAGGAAGACGCGTTAGGGGACGACCTGTTATTTGCGTTTAAGGCCAAGGCGACGGGTTCCTACTTCATTCAAGTCGGCAACGTCTCTTTTCACGGTACTCCATCCCACGTTTATCGAATCAATCTTACTCACAAACCTGTCGCTCCTTATACCTTCCCCGTTGGCGCGCCTGCCGGTATCCCTACCAAATTCCGCTTTCAGGCCATGGACGGTGAAGGTGGTACCCTGACCATCAACAGAGAATTAACTCTGGATGGCGAGCCGAATTCCTTGCAAACAATTAGCGACGATTCACTGGCCAATCGCCCTGTTGTGAGAATACTAACTCAGGAAGCAGAGCTCGTTACCACTCTCACTCACCGTCAGGTTCCCGCGATCGAGCTGAAAGTGGGGCAAACAGCCAATGGAATCATTGCACCGTTTTCCAAAGATCTGTTCAAACTGAACGTAACAGACAGATCTCCTCTGGATCTTGTCGTCCATGCTCCTTCTCAAAGCAGTGCAGCTTCCCTGATTTTGTTAAATATCAAAGACGAGCAGGGCAAGCTGTTAACCAAAACCAAACTGAATCCGACCAGCAATTCGATCAAAGCCTCTCATCATCTCGCCAATCCGCAACCGGGCGTATATTACGTTGAAGTACAGAGCTTGGGAGGCATACGCTCGGACCACCGACTGGGCTCATATCAGTTGGACATCTCTGCTGCCACGCCTGATTTCTCACTCACATCTGCTCGGGATTGCATCACCGTGACACAGGGAACATCACTGGAAATACCAATTCAGTTGAACCGCCGAGGTGGATTTAACGGACCTGTCAAACTATCCGTGACGGGCCTGCCGGAGGGGATTGTGATTGAAAACGACATGATTGCCGAGGGTGCAAATACCACCAAGCTAAAATTCACGTTACCCGAAAATGAGCCTAGTACCCGTCATGAAATCCACATACGCGGAGAGGCCATGATCAACGACGAGGCTGTCAGCCGCTCTTTGCAGGCATACCATCGGGGAGTTGATAGTTTTCAGAATTCGGTCGAATCACCTTTGCGTGACTTTATCGCATTAACAGTCGCTCACAAACCGGTGTTCAAGCTTTATTGTGAAGAAGCTTATCAGTACGCACATCGAGGCACGATTTACCCTTACCAAATGACGCTGGAACGACTTGACCAGTTCAACGAACCAGTGACCATTCAAACGTGTGATCGGCAGAACCGTGACATGGATGGGATCCAGTTTGTCACTACCGTTATTGAGCCGGACACTTCTGTCTTTATGATGCCCATCTTCCTGCCGGAAACAATGCACATCAATATCCAGAGTCAGTCACAGTTGTACACTCAGGCCTACGCAACTTTCGTGGATGCGCATGGCAAGCAACAGCATGTCATGGTGGTGAGTGAAAAGCGGAACATGATTCGTACCATGCCAACGGTTACCAAGCTCTACGACCGTAGCGGCGAACTGGCGGGGCGTCCTGGTGAGCGTCTCACTGTCAAACTGGAAATGCAGCGCACCAGCAATATGCTGAATGCCATGAACGTCCAGGCAGAAAGTGACAATGCCGTGGTTCGTGATTTGTTTTCAGGCATCCAATTTGAAAAAGGTCAACGATCTCTGGAACTGCCTGTTACCATTCCTGCTGGTCTTCCGGCCGGTCGCCATCTCGTCACTCTGGAAGCGACCGGACCTCTGGACAGCAAACCAGATCACACCGTAGTAACCTCGGTTGATCTGGAAATAGTCGTGCTGGATGACAAGTAACACTCAGCCTGCGGCATCTTTGGGATAACGAGTTAACCAGCAACTGCGCTGCTCGGACCATTTCCCGGAAACCGGTGCTACTTACTGGTGAATGTGCTTCTTTCCTGCGTTACAATCAACCCTATCTCATTCATTCACTTCAACAAAAGAATACGCTCATGCTTCGAATTGCTTCTACACTGCTACTGTTACTACCAATAACGTTCACCTCTCAGACTCAAGCCGAGGAACATTCGGCATTAGCCCCTGTTCCTCGAACGGGCGGCTGGCTGGTTCGTCATGAAAGTTTTAACAAACGTGTCGCGGAAGGAGATGTTGATCTGGTCTTCATCGGCGACTCCATCACGCAGGGGTGGGAAGGAGCTGGAAAGGATGTTTGGGCGAAATACTATGGCGAACGGAAGGCTGTCAACCTGGGAATCGGTGGCGATCGCACTCAGCATGTCATCTGGCGGCTTGATAACGGCAATTTCAAGGATATCACTCCTAAAGCAGCCGTGATCATGATTGGCACCAATAACTCGGGAGCCAACACGTCCCAGGAAATTGCTGATGGCGTTGGCAAGATTGTAGAACAGATCCGCAGTAAATCACCGAAGACGAAAATACTGCTGTTAGCGGTATTTCCACGTGGGGCCACTAAAGACGACGCTCGTCGCAAAGTAAACCAGGGTGCCAACAAAATCTTCGCCAAACTGGATGACGGAAAACATGTCCACTACCTGGATATCGGCAAAGCATTTCTGAAAGAGGACCAAACGTTGCCGCGGGACATCATGCCTGACCTGCTGCACCTGAGTCCTCAAGGTTATGAAATCTGGGCCAAGTCGATCGAATCAAAACTGGCAACTCTGCTGGGCGAATAAGGTCCGATGGGCGAATAAGGTCCGACCAGAACAAAAGGGCCGCTACGTGCCTCGACGTGCCTCGACTTGCCTCGACTTGCTTCCACTTGCGCCACTAGAACAGCTCGGAAATAACCGAACCGGAGTTCAACTGGAGCGGTCGTTCGAATCGATCTCGGATCACACTTTCTGGATCGATACCCAGAACGGTGTACACGGTCGCTCCAAAATCTTCCGGTGAAAACGGGTGTCTAACAGGATAACCGCCGTGAGGATCTGATTTACCGATCACACGTCCTCCCTGAACACCTCCACCAGCAAACAGAGCACTAAAGCAGGGGCCCCAATGGTCTCGCCCCGCCTTGCCATTGATCTTCGGTGTCCTTCCAAACTCGCCAATCAATACAACCAGCGTCTCCTCCAGCATCCCCCGCTGGTCGAGGTCCTGCAGCAGGGCTGCCAGGCCTTTATCGAGTGGTGGTAGGAGTCTGTCTTTGAGCGTAGGGAAGATATTACCGTGGTTATCCCAGTTTTGAGCATTCCCAACATTGACCTGAACAACGGGGACGCCCACTTCAATCAATCTGCGCGCCAGCAGCAGCGACTGTCCTGTCGTATGACGACCATATCGTTCGCGCGTTTCCTTGGCTTCCTGCTGAACTTCAAAAGCATTGGCAAGTCTCCGACTGGTGAGAATATTGTATGCTTCCTGCTGCTCACTTTTCATCCGGCTTCCAACCACCGTCCGTTCCAGCCGTCCCTGCTGCTGATTCAAGTCGGATAACAATGACTGCCGGTCAGTGACGCGTTGAATATCCAGACCTGCTGCGAGTGTCAAACTGTCGACCTTGAAGTCATCTTTGTTTGGGTCTGCTGTGATCTGCCACGGATCATGCTTTGCGCCTAACAACCCTGCATACTGCCCGGGCCATAACAAGGGAGGCTGCTGCATATACGTCGGCAGATTGACTCCATTTGGAATCCCGTCATTACGCGGATTGAAGTAGTCATACGCTCCTGAATAGTTGGGCCAGTCCGTACGAGACGCGATTTTATCGAAGAAGGCTCCCGGTTGAACACGGCCTGTCAGCACGTGGTGGGTCGACATCAGGTGATTATTGTCTTTATGGGTAAAGCTTCGAATCACCGAGAACTTATCCGAGAGTTTTGCCAATTCTGGCATGTGCTCGCACATCTGATACCCAGGCGTCCTGGTCTGGATCGGGTTAAACTGCCCTCGGATTTCGGCTGGCGCATCCGGTTTCATATCCAGCGTGTCATGATGACTCATGGCTCCCGTCGTCCAGACCAGAATCATCTTTTTACCACTCGCCTGACGGGGCACACCAGATTCTGAATCTGCTGCCCGTGCGCGTCGTTTCAGTATGGACGTCAGTCCGAGGCCGAGTGCTCCGGAATACCCGACCTGCATTGCTTCGCGTCGGGTCAACCCTTTCGTATGATAATGTTTCATCTCGTATTTCTTTTTTATTCAACCTGTTGTTCAACACTATATTATATCGACATTCATCAGAACGCGCCTGCGGCAATCTCTGAAAAGTGCTCGCTGAGGCTATATACTGTAAGAACAATCTGGATTTATCTCACTCAAATGAACAGGTCTCAGCCAATCATGAAGCGTCCTCTTCCAGCACTCACTATTCTCCTTTTACTTGCGTTTTTTGTTAACACAAGCTGTGCAGAAACCAGGCTGGAGGGTGACATTGCTCCTCACCTCACCGAAGCGACTCTGGAATTCCAACAGATATTTGCAGGCGAAAGATTTCCTAATGTTGTCGTAACTCCGAAGGGGACTATTATCGCGACCTGGGGAACAAGTTCGCTGAAAACTCGACGAAGCACTGACGGCGGTAAAACCTGGAGTGACATTCTTGAAATCCAGAAGCCGGGATTCCAAAGTGGTGGTCTGACGGTGAACGATAAAACGGGGCAGGTCATCGCTTTTACCGAAGCGCATCATCCACCGGCTAAGATCAGCGTTTATGTCAGTGATGACGATGGTGCCAGCTTTTCTCCTCTGGACGCCCGTTTTGGAAAGGACAACCGTGGTAACGGCCCAGATTTGCATATGAACGACAATGGGATCACACTGCGGCACAGCAAGTATGCTGGGCGTCTGATCCGGCCGACTCGCTGTTACGCCGGTAAAAACGACCGCAGCCTGTGGTCCAAGCATTACACAAATGCCATTTACAGCGACGACGGTGGGAAGACCTGGGAAGTCAGTGAACCCTTTCCCGGTTTCGGATTCGGCGAAGCATGTATCGTAGAACTCTCCGATGGAACCTTGTATTACAACTCGCGCCGCCATTGGGCTCCGGAGGGAGAAAGTCCGTTGCGGCGCTGGAGTGCCACTAGCCAGGATGGTGGTAAAACCTGGAAGGACGTAACATTCGTGAAGGCACTTCCCGATGGCCCGCAGAACACCAACTATGGATGCATGGGTGGGCTCACGCGTCTGCCGGTCAAAGGCAAAGACATCCTGATTTACAGCAATTGCGACAGCGACAATGGAAGGAACAGGGGGACTGTCTGGGTCAGCGTTGACGGAGGAAAAACGTGGCCCGTCAAAAGGCGAGTCTTCGACGGTGCCTTCGCCTATTCGGCGATGACGGCTGGTCGGCCAGGCACGATCACCGAGGGCAAAATCTACCTCAACTTTGAGGGTGGCCCCCAGGGAGGTTCCACCTTGGCGATACTAAATCTGGCCTGGATTCTTGCAGGCGAAGCAACTGGCGATGGCGAAATAGTGCAGCCGTTGAAATAACAGCTTCACGAACAGGATTACGCATATTTGGCATTTAGCCGAGGCATGAGTTCTGTGGCAAACAGTTCCATACTACGGAGCCAGGCTGCCTTGTCATCCCAGTCATAACTCATCAGACAGAGCGTACCAAACTCGCCCGTTTCCTCGATGCAGGCTTCGAGGCGTTCCAACGCATAGTCCACATCGCCAGCGATGATCTGTTCGCTCATGAGGAAGTCGAGATTACAATCCTCGTCACTCATCTCCAGGTCCCGCTTATAAATCTGCCGCCCCAGCCCCTTATCAAACAAGCGGCCTATATATTCATAATTCTGTCCCAGGGAATTCGTGCGAGCTTTACGCTGTGCTTCTTCCGTACTGTCCGCCAGAAAGATCGACTTGGCTACGCGATACTTACTTCGATCCGGGGTATATCCGGCTGCCATAGCAGCTTCTTCATATGTCTTGAAATTGTCCGCCACCACATTCGCAGTGACCAGGCAATGGCAAAAGGGAAGGTGTCCGTTTGCTCCGGCATATTTCATACTGGACGAATTACGACTCATGCCGGGAATGAGGATTTCCGGCAGGGGATCCTGCAGCGGCCGTGGTACGTAACCGATGAGCGTTTCATCATCGACATTATGCTCCAGGTGAATCTGCCAGAATTCACCCTCCAGGTGGTAAGGCGGATCGTTCTGCCACAGATGAAGAATCATCTCCAATGACTCAAAGACCATTTTCGAACTACTTCTCGGCTCGACTCCATACATCTCGAGATCAGCGGTCACACTTCCCGCACCAAAACAGAGATTCAGTCGTCCCCCGGACATATGATCAAGCTGAGCCAACCGACCGGCCACCTGAGCGGGGTGATGTTGCTGCAAGCAAACAGGAGCACACCCCAGCCTGATCGTTGACGTCTCACCCAATGCACGAGCAATCAGTAGTTCGGGCATGACGACATTTTCATACTTCATGGTGTGATGTTCGCCAATCCAGAACTCACTGAATCCCATCTGCTCGGCGAGCTGAATAAGTTCCAGGTCCTCTGCGTAACTGGTCGCCAGCGGCTTTGAGGGTGGGTGAAAGGGCATGATAAACATGCCGTAATTGAATGCAGTCATAACTCTACCAATTACTATGAACGCTATTCAGGCTCGACCGATTTAGGACCGAAGGACTTGAGATCTGGTGTTTCACTTATCACACCTGCCCGCGGAATCTTACCGCCCGCAGTCCAGACAATACCGTTTAATACAAAGGTTCTAAGGTCATCGTTACCCCAGTTTTTGTAAAAGTGGGGCATCACAATTCCGAAGCCGCGCCCCTTGTCTGCTCGCTGTACGCACCAGGCAACCGCTTCCCGCTGGGGGGCTTCCGGCGGCTGCAGGGAGGTGGCGAGTATCGTCACATTGGTGGCTGGTTTATTATCATCGGGACCGAAATAGTTGTTTCCGTATGGCTCATCACGAATCACAAATTCTTTCCATCCTCGCAAGACGGGGTGTGCTGTCTTTGCTGGTGTAATCCGGGCTTTGTCAAAAATCCTGGCGTAGGATTCATGATGGGTACTTCCCGGATTGGCGAAGTATCCGCCCATCCATCCCAATAGAGGATGCTCTCCGGTAGAACTGACATCTTCTTTCTTAAGTCCAGTCGCATAGTGCAAACAGACAATTCCGCAACCACGCTGCATCATGCGGTGCAGGTCAGCCAGATTACGGGCAGGATCATCGAATCGATTCGGCGGAAAGGTGTCTCCCAGAAAGACGATCGTATCCGCTTTTTCCTGTTGTTCCACGGTCGGCCAGCTTTCAATCACTTCGGCATGGTGGCCCGGTGCATTCTGCAGATTCTCAATGCAGTGTTTCAGCAATCTTGCGCCGGCAATCGGTTCATGGGATCCCGGTCCGTGGTGATCCGGTCCTACGACAATCAATACCTGTCTGGCAAAACAGAGATCACCAATGAGAACAAATGCCAGTAGGGTGATTACAAGACGCGATTTCATAGAAGCACTCCATCTTCCCTCAGGGGGGTACCAGATCAGGGTATCTGCCATTTTAGAACAGGAGCGTACCGGTAGCCAATTAAAAGTCGGATGGCCGCGGGTCGCCTGAGACTAACCGATTAGCTGGGTAATCGGCGAACCATCGACAATCAATGACTCTACTTCCTTGGGCACGCCGGTCTGGACTCGCAGGCTGCCAACATCAAACAGATAGTGCATGATTGTCGCCAGGACATTGGAACTGGTGATGGGATCCGAGGCAGGTTCGCCTCCATGTTTATCCGACTGGCCGATCACCTGCCCCATCGGTAGTCCTCCTCCGACAAAAACGATGGGGCAGAGGTTCCCCCAATGGTCGCGTCCGCCGTTTTTGTTGATTCGCGGTGTTCTCCCGAATTCGCCGGTGATGACCAGTAGAATCCTGTCCTGCAAATCACGTTGATAAATATCTTCAATAAACGCTGAAACGGCCCGATCCACTGCTGGAGTCAACGTATTGAGTCCGTCGACCATTGTGAATTCTTTACCCCCGCCGTGCATATCCCATCCGCCGCAGCAAACAGTAACAAACCCGCAGCCGGCTTCACACAGTCGGCGAGCCATCAGCATCTGTTTACCGAGCGCAATCGGCGTAAACTGTTTGGCATACTCGTTCCGAGCCATGACGTCCGGACGAGAGGCAAAAGCTGCCGTGTCATATCGAGCGACCAGGGCTGGATCTTCCTGCTGCAGGTCAAATGCCTGCGAGACTCCTTTCACCAATACGTCAAAGGCCTGTTGCTGAAACTTGTCCGCACTCTTCAACAGGCCATTTCTATCTACCTGTCGTTTCAACCCATCAAGCTGGGACAGTAGTCCCCGCCGGTCATCGAGGCGCGCCGGGTCCAGTGAGAGTTTCATGTTATCGACAAGTTCACCACCGCCACCAAGATTAAACGGTTTGTAGCTGACCGGTAGCGATCCGGTTTGGGACACACGATCGACCGAAGCATAAATCCCCTTGTAGTCAGTTCCCACCCCCTCTGCCGTCACCACCATGTTTCGAGGCATTCCTGTCGCTGGATTGGTGAGGCCCGCTGCTCGCGTGTAGACCGCTCCCATCTGAGCCCCGGTAGGATTCCCGCCTGCCATGACGTGATAGGCTGCTGGGCCATGGCTGGAAATACCGTGCCTGTAAGATCTGACCACGGTCATGCGGTGAGCATGTTGAGCGATTTGAGGAAATTGAGAACCGAAGTAAACGCCGGGAACGGATGTCGGAGTCTGACCAAAAATCGATCGAATCTCTGAGGGCGCATCCACTTTAGGGTCAAACGTCTCGAATTGCGTAGGACCACCTTGCAGGTTGAGCACCACAATACTGCGATCTTTCACAAAACTGGACTGATTGGCTGCTGCCCGCGCCGCCATGATCGTTGAGAGCGACAAGCCTGTCATACCGGCTGTACCAACCTGCAGCAGGCCGCGGCGATTTAATCTGGTTTGAGAATGAATATTCAGCATCTGCTCGTACTTTGGCTAATAGACGTCAACTCAGTGGTTACCAATAATAGTCTGTATACATATTATCAACAAAATGCCTTTTAACTCTACAACATTTATCAGTTTGATTGCCCCAAGCAAACGTTTCGTCACCGTTACGGTCCGTAGGAACTCCGCTCGGTTTCTTCTATAATCACTGAAACACTCGTCGATCTCTGGAAGTACTCTTCTCATGCGCATCATATTCACAGTTGCTCTCCTATTGCTCGCCACAGCCGGTCAGGCTGACGATCAGTTACAGTCTTCACTGGAACGTGCCAAAGAAAATCGTGGCGAGCTGGAATTGGGGTTACGAAAAGTCCCCAAAGCACAGCGTGAGGGGATGGAGTTTCTGATTCGCTATATGCCCGAGCGTGACCTGACAACACTCCGGGCTGATTTTCTGCTGCAAAATGTCAAGCTGGCCTACGAGGCATGGCACACAAGTCCCTGGTACGATCAGATCCCCAGAGACATCTTCTTAAACGACATTCTTCCTTATGCCAGCATCAGTGAAACTCGGGAAGATTGGCGATCAGACTTCTTCAAGCGATTCAAAGATCTGGTCAAGGAAGCGAAAACGCCGGGGCAGGCAACTGCCATTCTGAATAACAACATTTTCAAACAACTCGACGTGAAGTACTCGACAAAACGCAAGCGTCCTGACCAAAGCCCCAGCGAGTCCATCGAGCAGGGAATGGCATCCTGTTCAGGTCTGAGCGTCATGTTGATCGATGCATGTCGTGCAGTGGGTATTCCTGCCCGATTCGTTGGCACTCCACTCTGGTCCAATCGTTCAGGCAATCACAGCTGGGTCGAAATATACGATAACGGTTGGCACTTTACTGGCGCTTGTGAAGCGACCGGATCAGATCTGAATAAAGGCTGGTTTGCCGGACGAGCCGCCACAGCTGTCCGTGACAATCCACTGCACGCCATCTACGCGACTTCCTATAAACGGACGCCGATCCATTTCCCCATGGTATGGGACTGGGACGCCCGTTACGTCTATGCCGTCAACGTGACGGATCGCTACACGCGATTCAACGAAGAATTGCCCGCCGGAGTCGAACGAGTCATGTTTGTTGCCTTCGACGACGATTCTGGCGAACGCATCAAACGACCACTGACGATCACCGATGCTGACTCGAACGAGGTTTACAGCGGGCATACCAACGACGAAAGTTTTGACCGCAACGACCATGTAAGTGTTCCTCTCAAAGCAGGACGCACCTACACGGTGAAACTTGATGGAGCGACAGCCATCCAGATCAAAGTCGATGGCAATGATCAGCTCGTAACTTTCAACCTCTCGGCCAGTGCAGCCAGTGACTCGGCAGAAGAACGGGATGGTGCAGCCGAGCGATGCGACGACACAAGGGACTCGGCAAGTGCAGACAAGCCATTAACTGCCAAACAGGCGGCCGCTTACGCGGAAACACTCTGGCAGGCCTACGTGGACACCGAAAAAACGGCCCGCCGAAAAGAACATGAAAGCAGGGTGCTGAAGATCAACGATTTAACCATGCCCTTCTGGTACAAGGTGAATGGTGAAAAACCGGCAGGAGGCCGTAGCCTGTTCATTTCGATGCATGGTGGGGGCGGAGCTCCGGCTGCTGTCAACGACGGACAGTACGAAAACCAGAAACGACTCTACAACCCGCAAGAAGGAGTTTACTTTGTGCCTCGGGCGCCTACCAACACCTGGAATCTCTGGCACCAGGGACACATTGATGCTTTCTTCCAGCGGGTAATTGAAAACATGGTTCTGTTCGAAGACGTCAATCCGGATCGAGTGTACATCATGGGTTATTCAGCCGGTGGTGACGGCGTCTTCCAACTGGCTCCGCGTTTCGCCGACCGTCTGGCGGCGGCGGCCATGATGGCTGGACATCCCAATGAAACTCGTCCAGACGGACTCCGCAACTTACCATTTACGCTTCACATGGGGGCCAATGACGGAGCCTACGACCGAAACAAACGGGCGGCCGAGTGGAAAACGATGCTGGCCGACCTGCACCAAAAGGATCCGGGCGGGTACATCAACTTTGTCAAAATCCATGAATGCAAAGGACATTGGATGAATCTGGAAGACAAGGTGGCCGTACCGTGGATGGCCGAACACACTCGCGACAGCACTCCCGACCTGGTTGTCTGGCGACAGGATGATGTAACTCACGATCGCTTCTACTGGCTTGGCCTGAATAGAGACCAGGTAAAAGGCCGGACGCTGGTACGAGTAAAACATGACAGCCAGACTTTTACGATCGAACATTGTGATGTTGCTCAGTTACTGATCCGCGTCAACGATGACATGATCAATTTTTCAAAACCGGTCTCGGTCATCTACAAGGGCAATGTTCTTTTCCAGGAGAAGGTGACTCGTAGCGCCGCGACGATGCAAAGGACATTTCAGCAGCGCCACGATCCGGCCGCCATCTTTAGTGCGGAAATCGTAATCAGCATCCCTCAGACGTAAACTCAATTCAACAGGACACTTCATGGCAATCCGCTCATGCAAACTTACGCTTTGGCTCCTTTTGTCATCGCTGACGACCTTCCCTTTACTTGCCGACACGAAGGAAGACTGGGAGAAGATGCGGAAACTAACTCCGCTACATTATGTTGCGACTCAGGCGACGGGCCGCATCCGAATCGACGGCAAATTGGACGACCGCGCCTGGAAGAACGCGCGGTGGTCCGAACCGCACTCGGATATCGAAGGAGACGTAAAACCCAAGCCTCGGTTTGACACTCGTTTCAAGCTGCTCTGGGACCGCCAATATCTATATTTTGGCTGTCTCATGGAAGAGCCTCACGTCTGGGGCACCTTAACCAAACACGACAGTGTCATCTTCCATGACAATGACATCGAAATCTTCATCGACCCGGATGGTGACAATCACGAGTACTACGAATTCGAAATGAATGCACTCAACACCGGATGGGATCTCTTTCTGGCCAAGCCTTACAAAGATGGTGGTCCGGCGGATAACAGCTGGGAAATCCCAGGCCTGCAAACCGCAGTGCATATCAACGGAACTCTTAACGACCCATCAGATACGGACAAGTACTGGAGTGTCGAAGTGGCGATTCCCTGGAAAGTGCTGGCCGAGTTCGCGCATCAGCCGACTCCGCCGAAAGAAGGAGATCACTGGCGAATGAATTTTTCACGTGTCGAGTGGAAGCATGAAGTCGTTGACGGCAAGTACCAAAAGGTGAAAGGAATACGCGAAGATAATTGGGTCTGGTCGCCGCAGGGAATTATCGACATGCATCGTCCTGAGCGCTGGGGTTACGTCTGGTTCACCAAGGCTCGTCAGTTTCAGGATGATCCACCTGTCGACCCCACGGCCAAAGTACGAGATGCGTTAATGACGATCTATCACACGCAAAAGGCCTTGCACCGCTCTGAACAGCGATTGTATAAATCGCTTCAGGAGATGGGATTACATGAAGAGATTAAATCCACCTTCAAGTCTCATCATTTCCAGATGACCACGCAAAATAACGATTCCTGGGAAGCGACTCTGACTGGAGACGGAGTTACCATGAAGATTAACCATCAATCCAGGCTGACCCAGGTCGATTAACCAGAATGGGACTTCACCACCCTCAGGTTCACCACGATGAAAGCAGTAACCATGAAACCACTGATTACGATACTCGCATTTACGATTCTCCTGCCGCTTACCGGTCTGCAGGCGGAGGAAACGTCACGCGCTGATCTGCTGGGCCGGAAGATCCCCAACTTTGTGTTACCTTCGGCCACCGGCAAAGAGATTGCCATGGCGGATTACCCCGAGATCGATTTTCTTGTCATTGTCTTTCTGGGAACGGAATGTCCCATCGGGAACAATTACATACCGGTACTCAACGCATTAAGCCAGAAGTACGCTCAGCAAAATGTAAGATTTGCGATCATCAACTCCAATCTCGCGGATACTCCGGAAGAGATTAAAAAACATGCGTTGGAGTATGAGCTGCGGATTCCTGTTCTCGTAGACAAGGACCAGGTTGCTCTGGATATTTTTGGTGCGACAAGAACACCGGAAGCCTTTATTCTGGACCGCCGGCGGACCATTCGGTATGTGGGCCGCATCGATGATCGAATTGGCTACCGTTTCAAGCGTGCCGAAGCTCGTCGAGCAGACCTGGAAGAAGCGTTGAAGCAGTTGCTTGCTGGTGAGGCGCCAAGTGTTGCTGTTACGGAGCCGGAAGGTTGCCTGATCACTCGAAAAAGTTCCGTCGATGGCGTCAGTGAAATTACGTATGCGAGTCACATTGCCGGGTTGATACAAACGCGTTGTCAAAACTGCCATCGCCCTGACACGGCGGCACCTTTTTCTCTGCTCAGCTATGACGACGTCCGCAACTGGTCACAGATGATTAAAGAGACGGTGCTAACGCGTCGCATGCCTCCGTGGAACGCAGATCCCAGATTTGGAGAATTCGAAAACGACCTGCATATGACCTCGCAGGAAATCACTCTGTTAACTTCCTGGATTGATGCCGGCATGCCTCGGGGAGAGGAGGGCAAGATTCCACCCACGCCAGAATACTTTGACGGCTGGCAGATCGGCGAGCCTGACCACATTTTCAAAATGCCTGAAACTTACAAAGTACCGGCCTCTGGCACCGTGGCGTATCAGTATTTTGTTACACCTACGAACTTTGAAGAGGATGTCTGGATTCAGGCCACTGAAGCCAGGCCAGGTAATTGGAAGGCAGTCCATCACATCATTGTTTACCATCGCCCCCAAGGGAGTGAAGAAACAAAGCGGCTAACAAGTCTGGGTGGCTATGCGCCTGGCGAGGAGCCAAACATTTACCCAGAGGGCGTTGGCATCAAGTTACCGGCCGGGCATGAATTAGTGTGGCAACTGCATTACACGCCTACAGGTAAAGAGGAGTTGGACTGCAGTGAATTTGGTATCAGGTTCTGCAAGAAACCTCCTGAGCGTATTGCCCGGCAGCACGCCGTCATCAATGGATCTTTTCGCATTCCACCGCATGCCACGCGGCATCAAGTCGTCGCCAGGCGTACCATCAATGCCGATTCGGAGCTGTTAGCGATGATGCCTCACATGCATGTACGAGGCCAGGAATTCAGATATGTAGCCAAATTCCCCGATGGTAGCGAGCGAATTCTTCTGAGTGTTCCTTTCTACGATTTTAACTGGCAGCATGAATATCGATTTACCAAACCGGTCTACCTTCCCAAGGGGACAGTCATTGAATGTACTGCGTACTATGACAATTCGAAGGAAAACCCGGCCAATCCGGAACCTGACAAGTGGGTAACGTGGGGTGATCAGACCTGGGAAGAAATGATGATTGGTTTCTTTACCATCGTCCCTGCCAAGTAGACTGCTGGGTCAGGTGACGTCGCTCCATCATAAAATGGGGGCGCCTCGGCAATCGTCGGTTGTTTATAATGGCGATTATGATAAATCGTATCCTTCCATTGACGTTAAGCCTCTTCGCGGCAATCACCGTGTACGGTGAAGAACCGTTTAGTGCAGAAGAGATTTCCTTTTTCGAGTCCAAAATCAGACCCGTCCTGGTCACTCATTGCCAGGACTGCCATTCGGGTGAAGACCCGGAAAGCCGTTTCAGTGTCGAATTCCGTGACGCTTTTCTGACCGGAGGCGAATTTGGACCGGCGGTCAAGCTGGGAAAACCCAAGGAAAGCCTGCTGATTAGTGCCATCAAACATGATGAGTTTCTGAAGATGCCGCCTAAAGCAAAACTTACCAGTGCTCAGGTCATCGACTTCTCGCGGTGGGTGGAAATGGGACTTCCCTGGCCCAAGGAAGAATCTGCAGTGGTCGCCAACATTGGTAAAAGCCCGGATGCACTTATCGCTGAATTTAGCGACGCACAAGAGAATTTCTGGGCCTTCCAGCCCCCGTCGCGGCCGCCATTGCCGGTGATCAAAGACCGCCATTGGGCACAAACGCCAATCGACCATTTCATTCTGGCAGAGTTGGAAGCAGCCAACCTGACACCTGCACCACCGACCAACAAACGGACTCTGATTCGGCGAGCGACCTATGACCTCACAGGTCTTCCTCCTACTCCCGCCGAAGTCGATCAATTCCTTAACGATGACAGCCCTGATGCTTACAGTCATCTCATTGACCGCCTGCTCGGTTCGCCCCGGTATGGCGAACGATGGGGACGTCACTGGCTGGATGTAGCTCGCTACGCCGATTCCAATGGACTGGATGAAAACCTCTCGTATGAATTTGCCTACCAATACCGCGATTATGTCATTCGTTCGATGAATCTGGACAAGCCTTATGGTGAATTTATCAAGGAACAGATCGCCGGCGACCTCATGCCTCAGCCCTCAGAAACTCTGGCTGCTGAAGACCGCTTGCGGGCAACTGGCTTTTTGGCCATCGGCCCCAAAATGCTAGCCGAAGACGATCCGGTAAAAATGCAAATGGATATCATTGACGAACAGGTTAGCACGCTGGGGCAGGCTTTCATGGGCCTGACTCTGGGCTGTGCCCGTTGCCACGATCATAAATTCGACCCCATCACCACGGCCGATTACTATGCGCTGGCAGGTATCTTCAAGAGCACCAAGTCGATGGAGAATTACAACGTCGTAGCAGACTGGTACGAACAACCTCTTTTATCGCCAGAAGCCAACGCAACACTGGAAAAACTCAATGCTGAAATTGCGGCGTTGCAGCAACAGCAGAACGAACTGCAAGGCAGTGTGACCGATGCGGTCCAAAAAGAACTCCATACACGAGCCGATCGGTATCTGCTGGCAGCCAGGGCCATCAACAATCTGGATGAGGCGATAGCAGCCCGCGGAATTCAAGTTCTGAAGAAGCAGGAAGCTCCGTTTCCTGTCGCCAATGGTTATGTTGCAATCGAAGCCGAGGCCGCTCACCGTTCCACGCTTACCTCGCTTACGGAATCTTACGGCAAAGAGATCGGCATCCTGGGTAGTGGCGCGTCGGGAGGTTATTCCGAGTACGATATCATGGTCGAAATCCCTGGTACCTACACCATGGAAGTTCGCTATGCAGCGTTGCACTCGCGATCCGTCGGAGTGAAACTGGATGGCCAGATGGTGGCTGAAAACGTTTTGGGGAAAGTGACCGGGTCGTGGTACCCAGACACACAGACATGGGTTGCAGAAATCGAGCTGGAACTCACCGCTGGTAAGCATGTCTTAAAATTTGACTCGCCAAAAGTCTATCCGCATCTCGATAAGTTTGTTCTGGTTCTGCAACCTGAAAATGACAAATGGCCATTGGAAACTCCGGCTCCGCCGAGTTTAACCACCTTTGCTCGTGAGCACGATGTAGAACCGGGTTTCCTGAGTTCCTGGCTCTGGTATCTGGCTCGTTTGGATGAAACCAGACTGAAAACAAATCCTTTCCTGGAAACATGGATAGCTCTGGCTGCTCTGGAAGATGGGAAATTCAGCACATCGGCCAAGCCGCTACTCGAACAACTCCAGACGGACGAGGGCCTCGGAGCCCGCGCTCCCACTGTTCTGAAAGAGCTTTTCGCACAGTCGCCTCCCGGGACGATCGAAGAAGCCGCTGTCCTGTACCGTCGACTCATCGTGGACAGCCATCATGCCTACACGAATCTGGGCGATGAAGTTAAAGCCGTCTACAAGCAAGTCTACGACGAAATCTCCAAAGGGGATTTTCCATCAACTGTTCCCAACTCGATACCAGCTCCAGCCTATCCGGACGAACTGGCTCGAAAACGATTAGATCTTGTGAGCCAGATCAATTCACTGGAATCCCAGAAGCCGGTATTTGAGGTGGCGATGGGAGTCACCGAGGGAACACCGGAGAACATCAAAATCCACATTCGTGGTAGCCACATTACTCTGGGGCAAATCGTTCCCCGGCGAATGCTTCAGATCATTGAAGGCACGCAGCAGGCAACGATTGGCGACACTCAGAGTGGCCGACTCGAACTGGCGAATTGGTTGGCAGATAAGCAGCACCCGTTAGTCAATCGGGTATTGGTAAACCGGCTTTGGCGCTGGCACTTCGGTACAGGTATCGTTCCCAGCGTAGACAACTTCGGCACTCTTGGTGAACTACCAACTCACCCCGAGCTGCTTGATTACCTTGCAGTGGAGCTGGCCGACAGCGATGGGTCGCTGAAAGCCTTGCACCGTCAGATCATGCTGTCGGCAACATACCAGATGAGCACGCAATACAGTGAACAGGCGATGGCTATCGATCCCGAGAACAAATTGCTGTGGAGATTCAACCGTCGTCGCCTGACTGGAGAAGAAGTTCGTGACAGTGTTCTGGCTCTTGGTGTCGGGCTGGATAACAGCATGGGGGGTACTCTTCTCAAAGTGAAAAACAGATCCTACGTTACTGGTTCCAATACGAATATAACCGACGAATTCGACAACTATCGGCGCAGCGTCTATCTTCCTGTCGTCCGTAGTTCCATTTATGAAGTACTGCAGGCTCTGGATTTTCCCGACCCTGCTGTCTCCAACGGCGACCGGAACACCACCACTGTTGCTCCTCAGGCGCTCTTCATGATGAACAGTTCTCTGGTCGACGACTCAACTTCCGAATTGGCCCGGCAGCTGCTCAGGTTCCAGAAGAGCGAAAGAACCGCTCAAGCGTATTCGCTCATCATGGCCCGCGAGCCAAGCGAAGCGGAAGTGACAGAATCACAAGAATACATTGACCTGGTCACCAGGACACTCACCGACGCAGGCGTCCCTGCTGATGATGCTGAACACGCAGCCTGGCAAAGCTTCAGCCGCGTGTTACTTTCCACCAACGAATTCTTTTATGTCGAATAGTTATTCAACAGGTTCAAGAAACAGTCTCATGCAAAACCGAAGACAATTACTGAAAAACACCGCGGTTGGATTTGGCTCTTTGGCACTAGCTGGCCTGATGGAGCAGAACTCCAGGGCGGAAGAACCCAACCTGCGTGTTCGCGAGCCACATTTTCCGGCCAAAGCCAAACGTATCATCTTCCTGTTTATGCATGGTGGCCCAAGTCAAATTGATACATTTGACTATAAGCCTCAGTTAGAAAAAGATGACAACAAGCCTGTTCCGTTTGATAAACCACGTGTCGTCTCCGCACCTACCGGGAACTTGCTCAAATCTCCTTTCAAATTCAGCCAGCATGGTGAGTCCGGCATGTGGGTCAGCGAGATTTTCCCGCACATTGCCCGCCATGTAGACGATCTGACGTTTGTTAAGTCTGTGCACGGCTCCAATTCACGTCACGGTGCCGCCCTGCTGGAATTACATACTGGAAGTGACACATTCATTCGTCCAAGCATGGGCAGCTGGCTGGGCTACGGGTTAGGTAACGAAAATCAAAACCTTCCCTGTTACATTACGATCTGCCCATCGTTAACACATGGTGGCGCAAATAACTGGGGCAGTGCATTCCTGCCAGCACTCTACCAGGGCACGCCCATCGGTAATGCCGGTACCGCCAGTGAGAATGCCAAAATCCCATTCATCAAGGGCTCTACCCCCACGGCTATCCAGCAACTGGAACAACGTCTGCTCAAGGAAATTAACTCCCAGCATCTGCAACAGACGGGTCCTGATTCAGAGCTGGAATCACGAATCAAGTCATTTGAATTAGCGTTTCGCCTGCAGACCGAGGCACCGCAACTGCAGGACATTTCCACTGAAACGGCGGAGACCCTGGAAATGTACGGCATCAACAACGGACCCACTCGTGATTTTGGTCTGCAATGTCTGATGGCCCGTCGATTCGCCGAAGCCGGAGTGCGATTTATTCAGTTGTCACATAGCTACAAGTGGGATCAGCATGGTGCTCTGGCAAGTGCTCACCGGAGTAATGCCATGGAGGTTGATCAGCCGATCTCAGCGCTGCTAACCGACCTGAAGCAACGAGGCCTGCTGGAAGATACGATCGTCTGGTGGGGAGGCGAGTTTGGTCGGACACCGGTATCCCAGGGAGGTCGGGACGGACGGGATCACAATCCCCATGCCTGTACCATGTTCTTTGCCGGCGGCGGCATGAAACCGGGAATTCAATATGGCGAGACAGACGAATACGGTTATTACGCGGTCGAAAATAAAGTGCACTTCCATGACCTGCATGCCACCTTGCTGCACCAACTGGGTCTTGATCACCTCAAGCTGACGTATCGATATGCCGGGCGGGATTTCCGATTAACCGACATTCATGGCGAAGTCGTTCATGACATTTTGAGTTAACGTATCGACCCGACTGAATCTGCACTCCTCCAAAAGGCAACTATCAATGACTCGCCTCTGCACCTGCTTGCTGTTAACATGCTGGGCATCCGTGGTCATGGCCCAGCCATTCCTGCTTGTATCACTACCAGATGCAGAACAACTGGCCGTTTTTGAAATCGATTCACGCACGGGAGAACTAACCCACGTCCGCGATCACAAGACAGAGGCGGACCCCGGACCAATGTCCCTGTCACGCGATGGAAATACTCTCTTCCTTTCCCTGAGAAACTACGGCGGACTCGCCTCCTATGCGATAGACCACCAGACGAGCGGACTGCAGCACCTGAGTACGATCAAGGTCGATCAGGATCCAGCCTATCATTGGCAGGATCATTCCGGAAAGTGGCTGATTACGGCGTATTATCACACCGGCCGAGTTTCCGTACACGCTGTTGACGACCAGGGCAAGCTGGATCAGGAAGCGAGTTTCTTTGGTGAAACTGCTCTGAACGCACATGGTGTTACAGCCACTCAGGACAACCGATTTGTCTATATCCCACACACTGGCCCCAATCTGATCGTGGCCTTTGCTTTTGACGATCAAAATGGAGAATTAAAAGTACTCGAAAATGGTGCCATCCACTCCGCGGACTCTACCGGCCCGAGGCATTTAGCCACCCATCCAACCAAGCCATGGGTTTATGGAAATTACGAACAGGGCAACCAGGCTGTCTTCTATAAGGTGCGTTCTGATGGCCTGTTAACCAGGAAACAGGTAATCTCCACGGTTCCTGACGACTGGCCAACGGGTAAGGGAGCAACTGCTCGGATGACATTGTCTGCAGACGGACGGTTTGTTTACGTAGCGAACCGCGGACACAACAGCATTGCCTCCTTCCAAATCAATCCTCGAACAGGTGCGTTGTCATTGGTCGGCATTTATCCGACGGAACCTAATCCTCGTAGTTTTGTGATCAGTCCTTGTGGCAAGTGGTTATACGCGGGCGGGCAGGATTCTGGCAAACTCGCGATCTTCAGGCGTAACAAACGAACCGGCATCCTTACCAGAACCGGAACGGTGGAAACCGGAAATCGTCCCTGGTGGTTACAGATTATCGAATAGACGGAATAAGCGAACGCCTGAGCCGGTTTGCTCTATTCGATCATTGATGACGTGGCTATAGTCAGTAAGGCTTGTCCTGCCAAGGACTCGTCACACCGTGTCTTACTCTCTGCCACTTGCTGTTTGGAACATCCATGGATTTCCAGGAAATCAAACTGATCGACCAGTTGCAACAAGCACTTGCCGATGCCAACTATGTCGAACCAACTCCGATTCAAGTGCAAGCGATCCCGCCAGCTCTGGAAGGCAGGGATATCCTTGGATGCGCACAGACCGGTACAGGCAAAACCGCGGCATTCGCCTTGCCAATTCTCCATGGCCTGGGACAAAAGAATCGCAAGGCCGTACCACGCTTTCCCAAAGCACTGATCCTCGCTCCGACCCGGGAGCTGGTCATTCAGATTGGCGATAGCTTCGCAACTTATGGAACCCATCTCTTTCTGAGGCATGCGCTGATCTATGGAGGTGTCTCCGAAGTACGGCAAATCAAAGCGATGAAGCGTGGCTCGCATATTGTCATTGCGACGCCCGGGCGGTTGCTGGACTTGATGGACCAGGATGCTCTCAGGCTGGACCAACTGGAATACTTTGTACTGGACGAAGCAGATCGCATGCTCGATATGGGCTTTCAACCAGATCTGGAACGGATCATGGCCGAACTGCCAGCCAAACGGCACTCGCTCTTCTTCTCTGCCACCATCGATGAGCGGGTAGCAAGATTGGCCAGTGAATTACTGGAGGATCCAGTCCGAGTCGACATAGCCCCTGAGTACCCGGCGGTCGAAACGGTCAGACAACACCTGTGCTATGTCGAAAACGCAAAAAAACGGCCCCTGCTGTTAAGGCTCCTTCACGAACTGGAGCCGGGCCAGACGATGGTGTTTGTCAATAAAAAACAGACTGCGGACAAGCTTACCGAATGGCTGAACAAGAAAGGGTTCAGTACAGATACGATTCATGGAAACAAACGCCAGGCGCAGCGAGAACGAATCATGGCGAAGTTTCGCAAGGAGAATATCCAGATACTCGTTGCTACGGATGTTGCTTCGCGGGGAATTGACATCGACGGAATCACCCATGTCTTCAACTACGACCTGCCGTTTGAGATCGAGGATTACATTCATCGAATTGGGCGAACGGGCAGGGCAGGAGCCGAAGGAGTTGCCGTTTCGTTCTGTGCGACGCATGAAAAAGGAACACTGGCAGAAATTGAAGCTCTGCTAGGTTTTCCAATCGAAGTCATGGAAAACCGAGGCGGCTCGTATGAGTCGAAAAACGAAAAGCCGGAAGCTGATCAAGTCGATCAAGCTAATCAAGCTAATCAAGCTAATCAAGCTGACCAAGTAGATCAAGTAGATCAAGTAGATCAAGCTGACCACGTCGATCAAACTGACCAAGTCGATCAAGCTGACCACGTCGATCAAGCTGATCAAGTCGACCAAGCTGACCAAGTTGATCAAGCCGACCAGATTGGGCAAGTTGATCAAGCCGACCCAGTTGACCCAGTTGACCCAGTTGACGAGTTTCCATCAATTGCTGACCATGACAAGGACGAAGAAAGGGAGGAGCGGAGTGAACAGGATGCTGACTCCGACTCACTGGAGCACAAAACGGTCGAAGATGTAATCGAACCAGAACCGGCCGATGAACTATCTGAGTTACTGGACATTCCTATGACGGACGGGCAGAAAAACAAACCTGAGCCCCCTGTGAAACGCTCATTGCGAAAATCGGAAAACCCTCCTTCTGAAGGGAGTTCGCCAAGTGGTCGCAAGATGAAAGTCCGCCCCACGCCAAAGCGAGCACAAATTTCAGAAGGTGTGATCGTCAAACTTTTAGATAAGGGCTTTGGCTTTATCAAGACCAAGTCCGGCAAGGAATTGTACTTTCACATGTCGAGTGTCTTCGGGCGCTGGCGTTTTGATTCCCTGGGGGAAGGGCAACGTGTTTCTTATAAGCGAGTGAAAACCGACAAGGGTTATGTTGCCCAAGGAGTCAAAGGACTGGAAGAACCGCCGGCGCCGAAACCACGACGGCACGGTGACCGGGATTCCCGACATGGACGGGATGGTGACCGGGATTTCCGACGTGGACGGGATGGTGACCGGGATTCCCGACGTGGACGGGATGGTGACCGAGATTCCCGAGGTGGACGGGATGGTGACCGAGATTCCCGACGTGGACGGGATGGTGACAGAGGCCGCCGTAAGTTCGGGGATCGAAATGATTCACGCGGGCGTCGTCGGGACGCCCAAGGAGATTCTCGCCGAGATGGCCGTCGCCGTGACGGTGGCTCAGGCGGGGGCCGCAGTGAGTCAAGGAGCCAGCATCGATCGCCGCGGCGACGAACCGATTAGAACTTGGCAACTCATTCCGTTGGCGGACCTTGGCGTCGGTTTTCCAATCACTGCTGCCTGATCAACACCCGGTAACGCTGACCGTCGCGAAGGAACTCCATTGGTACTCGTTCCCCAGGTTTATGTTTCGAGGCCAGATAGCCGAGCAACTGAGTCGTAGTCCAATGTTCATCATGACCATCGCACGAGACCAGAATGTCACCAAGTTTAACGCCAGCCAACTTGGCTACGTTGTGAGCACCATACCAACCAACATACTTCACTCGCAGCGCCAGCTTATCAGCCGGAATCTTTAACTGAGTCTTTTGACTGGCTGATACAGGTTCGAAAACCAGGCCTCCTGTGCCCATCCTTCGCAATTCCCACGATGTAACTCGCCAGGAAATATCACTCTTACTCCGCCAGCCAGGCTCCAATTGGATATTCAACTCGTGAAAGGCACCATCACGCTCAACCGTCGCCGAAATCACTCCCTTATCAGGCGCCTGGTGCAGCGCCCACTGAATATCGGCCACGGATAGAATTGCCTGGTCATCAAGAGTCACCAGAACATCGCCCGACCTGACACCACTGGCATGTGCTTCGCTACCAGGGCGAACTGTGCTAACAGTACCCCGAGTATCCACATCCATTCTTAGTCCGATCGTCTGTGGCAGTGGATGAGGGTAAAGCAGTCTTTCCGGAATCGGTTGCTTCGCGTTTCTGTAAACCAATCGCTCAGCTTCAATGATCTGATGGCAATGCAGACAGGACTGAACTACCTTTTCTCCATAATCCAGATCAAACTCAAACTTGTCTCGCAGTGAAGGGAAGTCATTCGTTGTTTTAAACTTCGTAGGAGCAGCCTGTTTTTTTACCAGGAACGGTCGGTTGTCCGGGTAGCCACGGTGCAATTCCATTGCTCCCTGCAGGGCTGCTACCAGACCTTCCAGAGACATATGGCTTTCGGCATTTTCGATTGAAGCCCGAGTTCCATAGCGACCATAGATTGTCTTATCCGCGTTCATGAAGAACATGGAAAACGAAAGGTCGAAGTCAAATTGAAATAGTGTCAGATCCAGCCTGTTCGCCTTGATCAGGCGGATACAAACAAATTCATCAAAGAGTTTGGCTAACTTGCCCTGGCGACGAACAACCTGCTCGTCAAATGAGTGGCAAGCCTCTCAAGGCAAGCACCTGAAGACGACCAGCATCGGTTTGCCGGTTCGTTCCGCTTCCTTACGACCTTTTTCGAAATCGTCGTAGACCCAATGATCATCCAGGTCGAAATGCTTCTTGTCGTTTAGCACAGCATCCCGCCGTCTCTTTTGAACATCCTGTGCGTCGGCACAAGCCACGGCTACCATCGCCAACAACAAACTCAACAATGCTCTTTTCATTTTCCGCACTCGCTTTCTACACAAATCTGAAGCTGTACAGATCCGCATCACTCAATGTGAAACGCAATCGGATCGGCTTACCGGAAAGTTTTTTCAATCCAGACCAGCCTTCCCAGGTTACCTTGCGTCCCAACGAATCACCAAATGTTTCATCAGCCTGATCGATACCAAAGGTTTCAATAACTTCTCCCTGAGGCGTCAAACACTCCACCTTGATAAAACCAATCGCCGAGGTACTCAGATTTAATTCCAACTCGCTTCCAGAAAAAGTAAGGGGCCGAGTCGTCAGCTGACCACCTTTGAGCGACGAGTGTACGGACACGAAACCATCCTGACGTAACGTATGCCGAGTCAATTTTTTACCTTTGCCATGCCAGCCACCTGACTCGGCATAAAAACTCAATTCGTCCTCGGCCTCTTCAAATCGGCTTCGCGTTACAGCCATGTTCCAGGCCACACTGTTGTGACCGTAATACCAGGAATCATCACGCTCCACCCCTGGCCGCAGGAATGCTTCATCCCAACGCTTAAAAGTGACTCCATCGCGACTGGTCATGATCTGGGTCTCGGTCAAAGCTGTGCCATATCGCAGATGTGCCTGAGCTCGCAACTCGCGATTTTCCAGGTCTGGCAAAGCCTTCATGGCTGGGCTCCAGCCTCGCTCGACATAACGCATCGGAAAACCGACCAGGATATGAGGAGCACGGTGATACGAAATCACGTTATTGGTATACATCTGCTGAGGTGGCGAGTCGCCATAGGTCAGGTCCTGAAATCCTTCCCAATTGACCAGATCGTCAGAAACAGCGGTACGAATAGCACGAATTCCTGAAGGCTTCCAAACTTTGGCCGTCGTCGTCCCACCAGTAAAGATACGATAGTAGGCCCGGTACCTGCCAAGTGATTTATCCCAGAAAGCGATGTTCGCGGAATCGAACGCGCCCACGGTGATCACTCCTTTGTCACCAACCTGTTCCCACTTCCTGCCATCGGCAGATTTAAACAGCCGCATTCCGCCGTTGTGAGCCAAACCACCAGTCGCCTTTAGCCGCTCATCCTCGGGACAATCCGGTCTCTCATCCACAAACGGACTGAAGTTATGACTGCCAGGCCCCATCCAGACAATATTATTCTTCTTACTACCTTCAAACTCAAAGTAGCCCAACTCTGGCTTTTCCCAGTGAATACCATCTTTGCTCTCGGCATAACAAGTACACTCACCGTGCGTGACACGCAATCTACCACCAGACAAATCAAAGTTATGGCCGCGGTAATACATGCGATACGTATCACCGTCTTTAAATACGGTATGGTAAGCACTTGCATTTCCTTCCCAGGGCTTATCATGGCGGATGACCATCTCCTGAGCCTGTGGAGAATGCAGCTTGTAGCTCAGCTCACCTTCGAGGCGATCCACCATGAAGTCATCAAGAAACAACTCACGACGGCGCCCCATGTCATAAACATCATCGGCGGCAATTGACAGGTTATCGGCTTTAGTACTTGCACTACCAGCTGCGATTGTGCCTGTCGCCAGGACGCCGGCACTCGCTCCCAAAAACTGTCTACGTCTCATTTATTTACTCCCATAGAATGTGTCAACTCGAGGCACCAGTAGATGCGAAGGATAAACTTGCGTGTGATAAATCGTATTGACGGCGCGTTGTGCATCTTTCGGAAACTCGATGGTTTCCGGACCTCCCGTCTGTGGATTCGGTTCATAAAGTGGAGCCCCAGTGCTGGCCACGGTCACTCGTAGTTTATGCCCTGTGTTGAACACCTGACTAAAGTGGCCCACATGGAATTTAATCTCATGCACCGTCTCTTTCTGCATAAAGACCTGTCTATCGAAACCTTCGCGATAACGCGCACGCTGAATGTAATCCACAATCAAAATCGAACGGCCGTCTGGATAGACGTCGCTTACACGCACAATGAAATCTGTATCCGGTGCAGTACTGGTCACATAGAGTTTGGCAGTGATTTCGCCGGTCAATTCCAGCGGAGCCTTCAATACCGGCGTATCAAATACCAGTACATTCTCCTGTTGTTCGAATGCCCGAGCATCCCGTGCACCGGGAAAACTGGTTCCTGGAATTTCGGCCGGCTTATGCGGATCCGAAACATACTCGCTTACACCTTCCGATGCTCCATCGGGCATTTCCCACTGTAGCATTCCGTTTTCCGCAAGAAACAGGGGGTCCCGGTCTGTATTCTGAGTCCGCGGCCAGTCGCTAGCCTCACGCCACACATTTCCAGGTGCATGCTCTTCACCGACAGCTCCCATCACGTAGTACTTAACGACAGGCCACGTATCCACTCCGTTATCCTTGCCTTTGAGGTAATAATCAAACCAGGTCGTCATATGCCGGGCCATATCGACTGCGGCATTGTCCGGGTAGGTCAGGTCACCAACTTTCGCACCCTTGTTAAACCGGCCATGTAACCATGGTCCTATCAACAGTTTTTGAGTTCCACGTGACTGCGGGCCACCGTCGTGTTGTCGGCCAATGTAGCTGGCGATCGACCCCTGATTCATAAAGTCGTACCAACTGCCAATCGTCATGCAGGGTACATTCATTTTTTTGAAATGGCGGGAAGTATCTTCTGCCTTCCAGTAACGATCATACGTTGGATGTTCAAACCACTCGAGCATCAACGCCTGATTATGTTCAGGCACTCGGCAAACCCGATCCATCCCCTTGAAACGTTCGGGGCGTGTGGTCCCGCCTATACGATACCCCTCCTGATAAAGACTCAGGCCGGTATCAATCATGTACTGAGCGATCAAACTCGGAGGACGACTCACAGCTGCAAAATTCTGAGCATAACCGGCCTGGCTACTACCAAACGTACCTACTTTGCCAGTCGACCATTTTTGCCGAGCCAGCCATTCAATGGCGTCATAACCATCTTTATGCCGTCCCAGGCTTAAACTTCGATAACCAATCCAGGTCCCTTCCGACTTTTGACTACCTCGAAAGTTGCCACAAACAACGACATAGCCGTAGTGCGCAATTTCAGCAAAGGCGACCTGATGTCCTCGACTGGAGGCGTCGGCATACCGTTGCTCATATAAAACTGGCCAGGGGCCGTTACCCTCCGGAAAGAAAGCATGCGCACTGAGGTGAATACCGTCCCGCATGGGAATCATCAAGTGCTCGTATCGCACTCCATGAGGCAGGGACTCCTGACCCTGTGAAACGGATGTAAATAAAACAGCCAGAATTAGAATTGCATTTCTCATACGAGATATTCTAGCTGTTCCCAAACCGGTCTGCACATTTCAGCGAGAGTGCCAACCGCGTCGACCAACAGGAGAAGGAAGACTACCAGCGAGAACTAGATACCTGTCAATGCTTCTGAACTGTTACCGAACTTCTCACGCTGCAAACCGGCACGTTCCAGAATCGTCAGATAAAGCGAGCTCATCTTGTCATTGTCAGCCTTGTCGAATTCGAGCGTACGTCCGGTCTCGAAGTTACCTCCCATGGAACCTGCCATCATCAGCGGTACCTTCGCTCCATTATGGAAGGTCCATTGCTCATTGGCAGCCATCAGACAGCAATGATCCAAAACCGTCCCGTCACCTTCCTGCATCCCGCTCAGCTTGCGAACCAGATAACCATACTGTTCAACCCAGAAGCGAGTGATCTTGGCAAACTCAGGACCGTGACAGCTGTGAGAATAGTTGTGGTGGTCAACATTGAGTCCCAGAAACGGATAAATCTGTCCAGACAGGTTATTGGTCAATACCAGCGTACTGACGCGTGTCCTGTCCGTTTGGAAGGCGAGCGCAATAACGTCACACATTAACCTGGAATGCTCGTCCAGTTGATTGGGAATGCCATCTTTCGGTCGCTCGGCATTGGGACTCGCAGCATTGCCTGCCGTTTCCTCGACGTTCCGTTTTTGCATTTTTGCCAGCCGCTGTTCGACTTCACGGACGCTGGTTGCATACTCGTCAATTTTCGCTCGGTCTGCAAACGACACCTTTCGCGCCACATCACCTAACTGCTCGCGCACATGATCCAGCACACTCAGATGAGTCTTACTCCCTTTACTTTCAAACAGACTGTCAAATGCGAGGGCAGGATATAGCTCACTTGGTACCGGCGATACAGGACTCCTCCACGAAAGATGGCTGGCATACATCATTGAGAAACCAGATTCGTGAAATCCGCTGACCGGTCGTTCACAGGCCAGTACCAAACTTGGAAGAACTGTTTCATCTTCCCAGGCATTTGCCAACACCTGGTCCAGACTGGTCTCTCCTTCAATATCACGACCACCCTGAGGTGCATGGCCGGTCAACATTCCCGCCGCACCTTTGGCATGTCCACCGACAACGTTGCCAGGATGCTTCAGTCCATGAATGAAGTTAATCTCGCTCTTAATGTCCTCCAGCGATGAGAAGACTGGTCCCAGTTCGAGCTGCTCGCCACTTCCTTTCGTCCACCATTCGGCAGGATGAATACCATCTCCCCAAAACATGAACCCAAACCGTTTGGGGTACTCTTGAGCGTCTTCAACCCCCAGCAATTTCCCGGACTCGAGCCATGGCAAAGCCACGCTGGCACCGAGGCCAGTCAAAACCATACGCCGAGTGATTTCAGGTTTAGCCATTTCGTTATTCCTTGGGAATGCAGACCAAGTCTGCTTGTTTTACTCTACTATCTAACTATATCCAGCTCTTTTATGTTTATCGACCAATTTATCGGGCCGACGTTACAAAGTCACGAGCACGTTGATTTCTAAATTGTGGACTTTCAACAACTTTCATCACCAGGACCGAAAAACGATACTCATTTGTTTCCAGCGCAACCTGCATTTCATCGAGCAGCGGCTGATCTGACAGCTCCACACTTCGTCCCAATGCATACCCCAGAAACTTACGACAGAATGTCCTGACAAATTCATCCTGCCGATGCTTTTCAATATACTTGATTAGCCCTTCTACGCCTTTAGCAGTTTCGCCATCCGGCAGGACCACAGCATTATCAATCGGCCGCCCAGCAGCATCATGACTGCGGATACGACCAATCGGATCAAACCCCTCCTGGGCCAGTCCCAGATAATCAAAGTGCTTATGGCAAATCGCACAAGAGACGTCTTCCACATGGGCCTCCAGTAACTGACGCAACGAAAATCCGCCCCCCTCTACCGACTCGGGCAACTCTGGCACATCCGCTGGTGGAGGAGGAAAGTGCTGGCCCAGTAAATGGTGTACGGTCCAGAATCCACGCTTCACCGGACTGGTTCGCTGCCCCCCGGAATTCTTTGCCAGGATAACAGCCATACCAAACAGCCCACCGCGACCCTCAGCTCGAATACCATCCACTTCAAACCACATGGCATCCAGCTCGTCGTTGGAAAAAACAGGTTGCTTTGTTTCCTGCTGGTGCTTTCTGAGTTCCGCTCGCGTCTGCTCCCACTGTGCCTTGATCGTTCCTCCGTAGTGCCTTGCGAGAACTCCGTTTACAAAGGTCGTATCACTATTAATCAATGTCGTGATCGGCAAGTCGTGCCGGATCACCCATGTCGCCAGTTCGATCGGCTCGCGCGCGATCGCCAGCCGCAACGCATCGGTATACTCCGGAAATGCCTGAGCATTAATCGGATCTTTTTCCAGGTAGTCCCTGTACCGCAGCCATTGTCCAAAGAATTCCTGGGACAACGCGGTAATGCGATCATCGTGCAACATGCGTTGTGCATGACTTTTCAGTTGCTCACCGTTTACAAGCTGATCGCTTTCGGCCGCCTGCAACAAGGCATCATCTGGAACGGAGGACCAGAGGAAATAGCTCAGACGACTGGCCAGATCACGTCCCTTTAATGGTACAACGCCTTTACCCGCTTGATTTCCGTTGTACCGATAAATGAATTCGGGAGACATCAAGACGGCTGTCACCACGCCTCGCAGACTAAATTCCACTGTCTGTCCGTCATCACGCAAGGACTGATAAAGCGTTTTCAGTCCTGACGATTCCTGCTCGGTCAGCGACCGTTTATAAGCCCGGGCAGCAAACTCCAGTACATCTGCCACTCCCTTTGGTTCAGCCGCCGCCAGTACGGCCTGCTGCTTTTTGAGTCCTGCTCGGATATCCTCAAAAAAACCGTGTACCATATCAAACTTATCACTTGGGTTCTCCGGTTCGATGACGCGCCGCTGCGCTTCCAGCGTTCCAGCCTTGGATGGTGTCCCCATTTTTTTCAGGTATTGGATTTCAAATCGGTCCAGCATTTCGGGTGTCACCAGGGCAGGATCTTCGGCCCTCAGATAGTCCCACTCACGACCATGAAGCACATGGCGTTCCGAACGTTCAAACCAGACGAAGCCCCTCAACAATGTTTCTGTCCGATTAGTTACCAAATCGAGTTCTTCCCACATTTTATTGAGCTGAGCAACTTCGGCTTCACTCAACACCTTTTCCACAAGCGGCTTGTCGTCTCTGAAGAATCCTTCCACTAAATGAAACCCTGCCGCCAACCCACGCTTTGCGTCCACATAAAAGAATCGATTAGGAAAGGTACTGCAAAAGGGAGTCGCGGATTCTCTTAATTGCTTGGCCGCAGGTGATCCTGGAACAATAAAATGAACTGCCGAATTGCCGAAAGATGATTGAGGAGCGTTACGAATAGCCGTTTGTACGAACAGACTGACGCCGCTACTGGTTTCCGCATCCAGCTTACAGGGCAACAGTAAAAACTTGCCTTTCAACTGCTCGAGTGCCTCCTGGGTTAGCTGAATCTCGATTCGGTCTCCTGTCGCCGCCACAAAGGAATCCGCGGCAATGGATGCACTCTCATCATTATCCTCGTCCTGGGCAGGGTGAGTGCCGAATTTGAGCTGCTGAGCCAATTCGGGCTGATACTGCTTAAGCACTTCGTGCAGCTTGACAACCTGATGCTTCTCCCGCTCTTCATCGTTTTTGGGAAGATTCCGGTTGGTACTAAAGATGGGTTCCTCCACGACAACATATCCGTTGCCCTCGACAAACCCTTGTTCCACGTGGAGAAACAAGGAAACAGCACCTTCCTCCTCGTTGTACTCGGGAACCCGCTGCGTCACGAGCAACTGTTCTCCCCGCAGCTGTTCTTCAGAAAACTGGTCACGTACCGCCGCGGTCTTTGCGCGAAAATCGAGCCAGTGAATCGGCCAGTTGCCAGCATTGGATTTAATCAGTCCTTTCAGTTCCGGCGTCAACGTTCGTCGCGAATACTCAATAAAGGAAATCAGTTGATGAAACTCATCTGGAACCTGAGTTTCACTCTGCGGCATCGGCACCGCATCCCAGAATTTGCCCAGATGTTTCATGAATCCGCTACCACCGGACGACCTGCTCAACGTTTCAAATACCAGATGGAGATATTCAGGGCTCAGTCCGCGAGCAGTCGCGTAATCGGCCAGCGGGATATCTGCTTCAAGATATCGATACCTCCAGGCAGCTTCCACGTAGGCTTGGACATCGACCTCGCGCTGATTATAGAAATCGATAATAGCCAACTCCGTCAGCTTACGACGTTCGTTGTAAGAAACCGCCGGTGTGGAAGCAAACGTAACGCCATCCGTCTTTAAGAGTAGATGGTCTGCCACCTGCTGAGCGGCCGAGAGATACTTCTTCAGCAGATTCGGAGACATACTCAACGCTTCGCCCGTGTTGTCGAATCCTTCGCCACCAGCCGGATCCGCTGGAAAATCACGCGCAGGACGGATATCAACTCCGGTCAAATCTCGAATAGAATGATCATATTCGGTGTTACTCAGACGACGGGGGGGTACAAACCCCGGATCTCCTGCATGTTTCCGCGCTTCTTCCAGAAGGAGATTCTCCACAGCATTCAGCAGGGCATTACTCTGCTCAATTTCGGGCTGCGACGACCCTTTAGGGGGCATTTCTCCACTACGAATAAAGGTAGTGATATTGTCCCACTTTCTAAAACTCGCAATAACGCTGCGGTCGGAAGTAAACTTCGTCAAATCCAGGCCACCTTTGGGATCCTTCTTTCCATGGCACCCGTTACAGAACTTCTTCAAGTACGGTTCAACTTCATCGGTGAACCGATCAGCCCGAACTGAGCTCCCCATGAAGGCGAATATGCCCAGACATATCAGAATTTGCTGTACTGTCTTAACCATACTTAACCAGGCTTAACCAAGACCTTCGATGACTTTCCAAAGCTTCCGACGTTTCAAGCATTATAGCAAATCTGTTACCTATCCCCGACAGCAACCGGGTCTCGCTAACAGGTACTCAGAAATGAACGTAGACATGTGAACGCCAGGGCGGGTTCCACTCAATTGGACGATCTTATCTGTCGCCCCAATTCGATCGCATAGTCGGTCAGGATGGCATCCACTCCGTACTCAATACAGTGCTGCCAATTCTGCTGTTCATGGCCTGCCACCGTGGCGCCAGCAATGAACACTCGTTTACCCACGCGATGAACAGCTTCAATTTCTTCCCTGGACGGGAGGTACCTGACGTAAACCCAATTGGTCCGCGGATGAGCCAATGACTTGACTAACTCCTTGGAATCATGAGCGACTGCGGCCATATGAACAGATCGGTCTGCCGCGAACAGGCGTTGTCGCACACCCTCATCCTGAATCGTGTTTCCTATAAAGAGCAGGCGATCAAGAATCTTGTACTTCCTGGCAAGGGCAACCAACTCGGCTTCGACTCGTTTGTCATGCAACTTGATATCGACTGCATAAATAGCTTTGGACGCAGGATACGCTGCAATCAACTCAAAGACTTCGTCAATCCCCGGCATCCTCTCCTTGTGAAACCGAGGTGAGAACCAGCTGCCAGTATCCAGTTCCGCTGCCTGTTTGCGAGTCATTTCTGCCAGCGGTCCCTTCCCGTCAGTCGTTCGATCGACGGTCGTATCGTGCAGACACATCAAGTGCCCATCCGCCGTGCGCTGGACATCCAGTTCAAAACCAAACCCCAATTCCAGGCAGGCCCTGAATCCTGCCAACGTGTTTTCCGGAGCATCTTTAATGAGCCCCCGATGCGCCACAACGACCGTACGCTCCAACTCCTCTGGATTCACTTTCCGAGTTGCTTGCAACTGAGAAAAAGAAATAGTGCAGACGCACAAAACAGAAAGACCATAGCTAACAAATAATCTCATGCTAAATATTTCACTCCCTCAAGACTTCACTTTCGCGCCGATGGGCTACAGCCTGAACTGAGAAACAGTTTCGAAACAGGACTCCGACCACACCATGTTTCACTCTATACCAAACAGCTACGCGTTGCGAATTGCGAGCCACACTTTGCGGAGCAAGTCCAGCAACTCCAGGAAGTCCGACAAGACCTGATTGGTTTAGATACGCAAAGCCCTCCAATAAGACAAATAAACCTTCAAAGATGACGGGCAAAGTCCATATAATAGACGGATGCGATTATTAATTGGAATCCTCTCAGTTTTACTCACTTCTACTGCGCTGATTGCAGCGGAGCCTTTGGTATTTGAAGACAGCGTGCTTCCCATACTGAAAGCGAAATGTTCCAGTTGTCACTTTGGTGAGAATGTCAAAGGTGGTCTGGACCTGAGTCGCAAGGGAACGATCATACTGGGCGGTAAAAGTGGCCCGGGAATCCGAGTCTCGGCGGCTGAAAGCAGTCTGCTTTTCGACGTTGTCAGTTCCGGCAAGATGCCGCTACAAGGAACAAAGTTGACTCAGGACGAAGTAGGAATCATTCGCACCTGGATCAATGACGGAGCGGTTGCCCGGGATAACGAAGTTCTGGCGTCTGAACAATCAGAAAGGGAGTATGACGAATTCGATTTAGACTACTGGTCTTTCTATCCTCCTCAACGAATCCCACTCCCTACCATTACGCAACCTCAGTTGGCTGAAAACGCCATCGATCTGTTCCTGCTTGCCAAACTGGAGGAACAGGGGCTCAGCTATTCCCCAGAGGCGAGCCGTGGGACACTCATTCGCAGACTATCCTATGATCTTCACGGGCTGCCTCCGACGGCCCAGCAGGTCGAGGTTTTTCTCAACGATCACGGACCAGATGCGTACGAACGGTTAGTCGATCGTTTATTAGCCAGTCCGCGGTACGGCGAGCGTTGGGGACGGCACTGGCTGGATGTTGCTGGGTACAGTGATTCAGCCGGCGTCCTGTCGGCCGATCAGGACAGGCAGCTCATCTGGCGTTATCGCGATTACGTTATTCGTGCCTTGAACGCCGACAAACCCTATGACCAGTTTGTGAAAGAGCAGCTAGCGGGTGACGAGCTCTCTGGCTACTACAACGAATTCCATCATGCCGATCGCCTGACGCCGGAAACAATCGAAGCATTGGATGCAACTGGTTTTCTGAGAACCGGTCCGGACTCCAGCCGGCCGGACTTCAATACCATCAAAAACGTGAATGGTTTCTATTACTACCCAACGATTGACACTCAGCTTTCCATCGTCACTTCCAGTCTGATGGGACTCACGCTTCAATGTGCCAAATGCCACAATCACAAATTCGATCCGCTAAGCCAGAAAGAGTACTATCAGCTGCAGTCGATCGTGATGACAGTCTACAGTCCCGACAAGTGGGTTCCATTTGCCAGCCGGACATTGATGCTTGCCAGCAAAAAACAGATCGCCGCCAAAGAAGCTCGGGATAAAGAAGTCGATGCGGCTATCAAGAATCTCCAGGACAAACTGGCTACGGCAGCCAAGGAAAAACGCTCTCAACTTTTCGATGCCCGTCTCAACGAAGTAGACCAGCAGATTCGTGAAGACGTCCGGACTGCCTTTGGTGTGGAAGAATCAAGTCGTACGGAAATACAGAAGTTTCTGGTCACCAGGTATGCAACACTCCTGCAACCTCCGGATGACAAGCTTCAGGCGGAGCTGGCAGCTACCTTTGAGGATTTCAAGCAGGCGGTCGACAGTACGACCAGCGAAATAGCTGCACTCAACCGTACGCGGCATGTCTATGACAGTACATATGCTGCCTACGACGTGGATGACAGTCCGTACACACCGCTGCTGCTTAGAGGCGACGCTCAGACACCCGGGCCGACTGTTAGTCCCGGCGTCCCCCAGATGCTGCAAGCCAACACATCATTTCTCTGGGATAAAGAAAATTCTCCTGAACACACATCAGGCCGACGCTTGCAATTTGCACAATGGCTCACGCAGCCCAAGCACCCTCTCACATCCCGTGTAATCGCTAACCGCTTATGGTTTCACCATTTTGGTGAGGGCCTCGTTTCCACACTGGAAGACTTTGGTTGGGCCGGAGAAAATCCTGTCCACAAAGAGCTACTGGATTGGCTGGCGCTGGAATTGGAGGATCACCAGTGGAGCCTGAAACATCTGCATCGGATGCTGCTGACGTCACGAGCATACCGCCAGATTTCCGCCAGAGACTCGGACAGTGCGGGCCAGGCCGAACAGCTTGATCCTCAGAACCGCCTTCTGTGGCGGCAGAATTTCAGGCGACTCGAAGCAGAAGCGATACGCGACACACTGCTCTACATCGCCGGTGCACTGGACTCCGACATGTACGGGTTTCCAGTCGGCATTCGGACACTTGCCAGTGGCGAGGTAGTTGTGGGCTCTGGCGGTCTTCCGCAACGGCGGAGCGTTTACGTCAGGAACAAGCGTTCAGCTCCGGTATCGATACTTCAACTGTTCGATCAACCGGACATTGAATCCAACTGCATCCGTCGTAGTCAGTCCACAGTCCCGCTACAGGCTTTGTCCTTGATGAACAGTGATATAGCCAACCAGTCCGCAGAAGCTTTTGCAGAGCAGATATTGCAAGAGAATCACGACCAGGTCGTTTCCCGGGCCGTCTATGCAGCATACGGTCGCAAGCCGCACCCGGAAGAGCTGAAAGTGCTGAACGAATTCATACAAAATCAGATCGCTTCCTATTCGTCCCGAATCGGTAATGCGGCTGCCTGGTCGTACGGTACCGGGAACATCAACGAAGATGCTCCTGCCAAAACAGAATTCAAACATTTTGCTCATTTTGAAAATGGCCAATGGCAACTGGGCCCCGGCTATCCCTATCAGGGAGGCATGTGGGAAGGTCTGAATGCAACCAGTGGTCATCCGGGCGGCAAGATGGGAGTGATCCTTCGCTGGACCGCGGGCGAATCGCAAAGAATCCGCATTAAAGCGCTGGTGAACCATGGGTCACCAGCCGGGGATGGTGTCAGAGTTACCGTCATCAGCAATCTGCGGGGCCAACTTGGTCAGTGGGTGGTTGCTCACGGTCGCCAAGAATTTGCATTGGATGCGTTCGACGTTACGCAAGGCGAACACCTGCTGTTTGTCAATGACAATAACGGCACGCTGGAATCAGACAACTTTGACTGGCAGTGGACAATTGACCAGCTCAACGCCGAAAGCAGCATTGTCAAAACGTGGGATAGTGTTGTCGGTTTTCATGGTCCCCTGGATAACGGACTACCGGTCAACGAAAAGGTCCTCAAGCTGGCGTTGACCGACCTCTGCCACGTACTACTTTCCAGTAATGAATTCAGCTATATCGATTAACAATGGCACCACAGTCACCATGAACGATCTGACAATTCGCGAACACTATGAAATTTCACGTCGACAGACACTCAAACAGTTGGGTGCAGGTTTGGGTGGCGTGATCCTCTCGACTCTTCTTCACGAAGAAGCTGCTGCGGAACGTGGTATTCACGATCTGCAACCACGCAGTCCGATGCATACGCCGAAAGCCAAAGCGGTGATCCAGTTATTCATGCATGGTGGCCCCAGTCAGGTCGACCTGCTCGACCCCAAACCACTACTGAACAAACATAGCGGAGAAAACCCACCCCCCACGGTCGCGGACGACGAAGAACGAACCAAGTATCTCCTGGGAACACCATTCAAGTTCAACAAGCATGGCGAGTCGGGAATTGAGTTTTCCGATCAACTTCCCTCGATCGCCCAGCATGCTGACAAAATTGCTGTCATACGGTCGATGTATGGCGAGCATCGTAACCACGAACATTCTATCTGGCTGGCTCAAACCGGTCTGATTATCCCGGGCCGTCCCACCATGGGAGCCTGGGCTTCCTATGGATTGGGCACCGTCAATCAAAACCTGCCCGCTTACGTGGCTCTGCCGGACCCAGCCGGACCCAGCACCGACGGAGCTCGCAACTGGTCCAGCGGCTGGCTGCCACCAGTCTATCAGGGGACCGCTTTCCGCAGTGTCGGATCCCCCGTCCTGAACCTGCAGCCCACTCGGGCATTGGTTGGAGATACCCGCCAACGCAAGCTGGACCTGTTACGGACCCTGAACCGGAAACATCAGAACCGCCACCCACAGGAACTTGAGCTGGACGCACGGATCAACAACCTGGAATTGGCTGCCAGAATGCAACTAGCGGCAACTGATGCGGTCGACATTACCAGGGAATCAGCTGCCACGCAGGAAGCCTACGGTTTGAACAACTCTGTTACCCAATCGTACGGTAAACGCTGTCTCATGGCCCGTCGCCTGGTGGAACGTGGCGTCCGATTTGTACAAATCATGATGAAGAGCCAGCCGTGGGATACTCATACGTCCAATGTTGCCAATACTCGAAAGTGCTGTCAGGAAACGGACGGCCCGGTCGGTGCGCTGCTAACCGATCTGGAACAACGAGGCCTGCTCGACAGCACGCTGGTGCTCTGGGGCGGCGAATTCGGAAGAACCCCCGGAGCAGAATTAAGGGGAGGCACCGCGAAAGGCAATGAAGGCCGCGACCATCACCCTTATGGCTTTAGTGTCTGGATGGCCGGCGGCGGCATTCGAGGTGGGCAGACTTACGGAGCTACCGATGACTTCGGCTACCGTGCTGTTGAGAACCGAACCAAGTACTCGGACTACCATGCTACCGTGTTACATCTTCTGGGGCTGGACCACGAAAATCTGGTCCATGAACACAACGGTCGCAATGAACGATTAACGGATGTCTATGACGCTCACGTCATCCAGGATCTGCTTACCTGATCCCGTTCTGTATGCACCCCGCCCACTGGACTCGGCCTTTGACCGCACGATGGAAAAGTCATCTGCCTCTGCCGCAAGCCGTATTAACCGAGTGATTTTCAACTGGCAGCGTGGTCTTGTTGAGGCAGACTAAAAAGGCGAAATTAGATACATACCAAACGAACACCCCTGATATTAGAAAGTGGCGAAAATCATGCCAACTGACGTTGTACTCATCGACCCTGAGCACATGTATGAAAAACGGGATCAACAGTATGTCAAAGTATTGGAAGAGGCAGGATTTGAAGTAATCTATCCTGACGACCCAACGTTTTCACGAGGCAAAGGAGAAGAGGAAACCATTGCACAGCTGCAAAAGTGCAATGCAGTTTTGGCCGGGGGCCCCATCATAACTGAGAATGTGATGGCTGCCTGCCCTGAACTCCGAGTCATCGCGCGTAGCGGAGTTGGCTATGACCGAGTCGATATTCCTGGTGCGACAAAACATAACATCGCCGTCTGTATTACTCCCAACGCCAACCATGAGTCCGTCGCCGAACACGCACTGATGCTCCTGTTTGGAATTGCCAAAGGTGTGCTGGTCAATGATGAACACAGCCGGGCTGGCCGCTGGCCTCAACCAGAGACTCTTCCGATTCGAGGAACTACCCTGGGAATTATCGGCCTGGGCCGCATCGGACGCAGTCTGGCAGTCCGAGCGGTCGCCATGGGAATGAAGGTCATTGCTTACGAACTTTACCCTGATCAGCAGTTCGTAGCAGCTCATGGCATTGAGCTGGTGGAAATGAAGGACCTGCTGGGGTGCAGTGATTATGTGAGTGTCCACTGTCCTGTGACCGACGACACCAAAGACCTGATCAACGCCGACTTTTTGGCCAGCATGAAGCAGGGCAGCGTCCTGATCAATACGGCTCGCGGTGCCCTGCAGGTCGAAGCAGATCTGTATGACGCATTGAAAAGTGGTCACCTGTACGGTGCCGGCCTGGATGTTTTTCAGCAGGAACCTCCCAGTGCGGACAATCCGTTGTTCACCCTGCCCAATGTCATTTTCAGTCCACATATTGGATCGGGTGATCATCTGTCACGGCTGATGATGGGCGTCGAAGCGGCCGAATGCATCGCGTGCCTGCGGCATGGTGACTGGCCGGAAGGTGCCGTGGTGAATGCAGAAATCCGGGATGGCTGGACCTGGTAGCCCCCTGTTTGAAATAAGGTGACGATAGAGATGTACGACAGCATTCAGGCATTTAAAGACAAGATGGATGCCGGTCAATTATGCATCGGTCCTACGGTCAGCTTTTCTGATGCCTCGGTGACAGAAGCGCTGGCTGCAACGGCCGATTATATCTGGATCGACCTGGAACACAGCCCTACGAATTTCGAGTCGATGGTCAACCACATCATTGCCTGTCGAGCATGTGGTGTTCCTGGAATTGTACGTGTTCCGTCCGGTGAGATCGCCTGGATTAAACGTGTTCTGGATGCAGGTGCCGAGGGAATCATCCTGCCCCAGGCTCAGTCAGTGGAGGAAGTCATGGAATTCGTCTCTGCCTGTCGATATCCCCTGCAGGGAACCCGAGGTTACGGACCACGTCGCGGCACCAACTATGGGCGAACAGGAAACGAAACTTATCTGCCGCAAGCCAATCGTGAAACGTTCGTGGTGGGACAGATCGAATCCCGAGCGCTCGTAGACAACATTGATGAACTGGTTGCCATCGACGGACTGGATGGCGTAGTCATAGGTCCTTACGATCTATCCGGTTCATACGAATTGCCGGGAGAAATCGATCACCCGACAGTGGTCGAGGCAATTCAGATTTCCATCGACAAGTGCCGGGAAGCCGGAGTTTACGTCGGAGTCGGGATGGGCAGTAGTGCAGAAACTGCGCGCCGCTGGCATGCGGCTGGTGCTCACTGGGCAATGGTTGGTGCGGATTATCAATACATGGTGCAGTTCGCGGATCAGCTTTACGATCAAATCCGGCGCTCCTAAAACCACCGATTAAATAGAACATGCGTCGTATCTGGATTGATAAAATGAAGAGTCATTCTCATTGTCCAGTGGAGATTAAGCATGTCTCGTTCACCTCGCAATCTATTGCTGAAACATTTTCAGTTAAACGTCCTGAGTATTTTCTCGATCGTAGCCCTGACCTCCGTCCTGTTCGGTGCGGTTAACACATTTATCGACATTGGCGACAAATGGTGGCCTTCTCCTTATGGCCCCAAGGACGAACGTGGCGCGGCTAATCTGCAGACAGCCGAAGAACTACTGTCAGCCAAAGAACTCATCAAGGAAGGCAAAGTTTACCAGCTTGGCCGACTCTACGAACACGGCATGCCGATACCCGGCAAACGACACTTCAGTCTGACGATCCCCGGCGTACCTACCGGGCTTCCAACAGGGAAGAATGGTATGGTATCCAATGACGAGCTGGTCAGTGGTGAAATTGGTCAGGTTGGCACACAGTTTGACGGCCTGGGACATGTGGGCAAACACATCGACGGCGAACATGTCTTTTATAACGGCAATAAACTCTCAGATTTTGGTAACCCCTACGGTCTTGAAAAACTGGGCGTGGAAAATGTCGGCGTCTTTTTCGCTCGTGGAGTCTTGCTGGATGTTGCGGGCTTGAGAGGTACGGAGCGTCTTCCCGCCGGCTATGTCATCTCAGCAGAAGAACTTCGAGCCTGCCTGAAGAAGGCAAACCTGGAATTAACTCCGGGCGACATCGCACTCATTCATACAGGCCATGGTAAGCTCTGGATGAATGACAACGAGCTGTATGGAGAGGGTGAACCGGGCATCGGTCTGGGAGCAGCCAAGTTCCTGACTGACCACAAGGTTTCGATGATCGGTGCTGATACCTGGGCCATAGAAGCAGTTCCCCATGAAGATCCGGAACAGGCTTTTCCGGTACACCAGTGGAATATCACCAAGCATGGTGTCTATCCCATTGAAAACCTGGACTTGAGTGAGCTGGTAAAAGATAAAGTTACTGAATTCGCCTTTGTATTTGCCCCTCTTCGATTAAAGGGAGCAACAGGTTCTCCGGGAAATCCAATAGCGATCAAGTAATGAGCGACCTCCATTGTCCTAAAAACATTCAGCGAATTGGCAGCCTGCTGTTTCAGGCATCAGGGGCCGGAGAAGCGGAAGCCGAGTTGGCTACGGCAGAGTTGGTGAAGAGCAGCCTGCTGGGCCATGACTCACACGGAGTCATGCGAATCCCGGAATACCTGGGATTCATTGAGGACGGCAGCCTCAAAACACAAGTACCCATTGAGACAAAACAGACCAGTGCCACTACGGCGGAAGTCGATTGCGGATACGGCTTCGGTGCCGTCGGTGCCACGCGTGCCATAGAACTTGGAATTGAGATTGCGACCGAGCAGGGGACGGCATGCGTTGTTACTCGTCGCTGCAATCATGTGGGCCGACTTGGCTCCTATGTGCACATGGCTGCCGACGCCGGGATGCTTGCCATCGCCACCTGCAATTCACCAATCTACGGCCATCATGTACTTCCCTTCGGAGGACGTGAAGGCAGGCTGGCAACCAACCCGATTGCCTACGGAGCTCCTACTGCAGGAAACCCGATCGTGGCGGACTTTTCCACGTCCGTGTCCCCTGAAGGCAAAGTTCGCTTTTACCGCAACGAAGGAAAGTTGGTCCCCGACGGCTGGATTCTCGACAGCAACGGCAAACCAACCAATGACCCCAACGATTTTTACGGACCTCCGAAAGGAGGAATCCTTCCATTGGGTGGTGGTGCAGGTCACAAAGGGTACGCCCTGGGATTACTAGTAGAGATTCTAGGGGCGGTCCTGACTGGTGAAAGTACGACTTCGACCGAGACCTTTGGAAATGGTGTCTGCTTCCTGGTAATCAACACCAATTCATTCACTCAAACAGACACCTTCCGAAGCTTGCTGACGCAGTCAGCCACATACATGGAATAATCTCCCCCTGCTGAAGGTTTCAACGAAGTACTGGTCCCTGGTGAATTGGAGTTCAGAAACAGGTCGAAACGTGAAGTAGAAGGGATCCCGATTGACCCCGCGACCTGGCAGTCGATCCAGAATTACGCCACAACATTCGACATCTCATTGGAAAGCTGACAACTATGACCGACGTAGTAAAATCCGGCATGTTTGTGATGCCAATTCATGATCCCAACAAGTCAATGGTCCAGTGCCTGGATGAAGATATTGAATTAGCAGTGAAGTGCGACGAACTCGGGTTCAACGACTTCTGGGTTGGTGAACATCATACGTCGACTTACGAAAACATCGTATCTCCGGAAATCTTTCTGGCCAAAGTCCTGGGAATGACCGAGAACATACGGATTGGCCCGGCTCCCGTTTGCCTTGCCTACCACAACCCGGTGCACGTCGCTAATCGCCTGGCCTTTTTGGACCATCTGTCTCATGGTCGCCTCAATGTCTGCTTGGGACCAGGGGCTATACCCACTGATCTGGAAGCCTTCAACGCTGCTCCGCAGGAGATTGGCCGTCGCGTTGTCGAGGCCATTGACGTCATTCTAAAGATCTGGACGAGTGACCCACCTTACGAATTTCAGGGAGAATTTACCAACTTCTCTATTTCAGAAAACATTGACGAAGAAATGGGGGTGGGTGCCTTGCACAAACCGCTGCAAAAACCCTTACCCCCCATCTCTGTCCCGTCGATAAGTCGCGCCTCCAAAGGCCTGGAGGGTGCGGCGGCCCGAGGCTTCGACTTTATTTCCCATCACATGATTCACGCCGATGTTCTCAAGGACCAATGGGCGACCTACCACCGAGGCGCCGCCAGTGCCGGCCTCACTCCAACCTCCGACAACTGGTTTGTCACGCGAAATATCGTGGTGGCTGATACGGATGAGGAGGCAAAACAATTTGCTCGTGATGGCTCGCTCGGAAAATGTATCGAATACATTCTGGAACTGACTCGCCGAACTGCTCCCAATGGAGTGGACATGTGGAAACCGTTCGAGGATATGTCAGACGACGATATAAACATGGACTATTTCATGGAACAGATCATCATCGCCGGCAGTCCTGACACCGTCACCAGAGAACTGCTGGATTTGCGACAGCAGGTTGGTGAATTCGGCAATATCGTTCTGGTCGCTCACGACTGGGATAACAAACAGAAGTGGATGACAACCTATGAAATGTTTGCCAACGAAGTACTTCCTGCTATCAACGCAGCCGTTCAATCAAACTAAAACATAACGAGCAATCAATGTATCTAAACATCAAAAAATTCACTGACAAAATGGATGCCGGACAACCCTGTCTCGGCGTAGCAGTAACCTATGGAGATCTGTCGATCACAGAGGCGGTAGCCAGCGAGTGCGACTTTGTCTGGCTCGACCTGGAACATAGCCCGACGAACATGGAATCACTGGTCGGTCATATGATTGCCTGCCGGGCGACTGGCACTCCGGCACTCATTCGTATCCCATCCGGCGAGATTGGCTGGATCAAACGGGTGCTGGACAGTGGCGCCGAAGGGATCATTCTTCCGCAAGCCAAATCGTATGAAGAGATCAAACGATTTGTCGATGCTTGCTACTACCCGCCCCAGGGCAACCGTGGCTTTGGTCCTCGTCGCCCTTCAGACTACGGTCGTTTCGGTGGAGACGAATATCTGGAAAAGGCCAACCGCGACATTTTTGTTTGTGCTCAGGTGGAGTGCAAGACAGTGGTCGACGACCTGGATCGGATCGTCCAGATCGAGGGACTCGACAGTCTCTGCCTGGGCCCCATGGATCTATCCGGATCCGTCAACAAGCTGGGAAAAACATCGGACCCGGAAGTGGTCGAACTGATCGAAACAACGATCAACAAAGGTCGCGACGCCGGACTCTATATTGGCATGGGGATGGCTGCCTCGGCGAGTTTTGCGCTCAACGCCATCGCCCAGGGAGTTCAATGGTGCCAGTGCGGTACAGACATGGAGCTGATCGTCAACGGAGCGAGGCAGCTGTTCGCCGACATCAACAACCCAACGGAATAGACGAGCGGCACTTTGCTCAGAGGTGCTTCGCCTCGACCCAAGCGCGAAACTTGCCGACCAGTAACGTGCTCAGCAGCACGACAACGATCAATCCTCCAATAGAAAACCATCTGGTCACGAGGAAGCCTTCGCCAGTTTTGTGATTCATCCAGGCGCCCATGGCTCCCAGAACAGCAAACACCACTCCGGCGAACAGGTAGGCAAACCGAATCCACACTTTGGATTGCAGGTTGCGATGAGTATGTTTCTTTTCAATCCAGGCGTTCACAAAACAGAAGACGCTACAGGAAAGGACTCCGGTAAACAGGTTCACCGGCCGGAGTATTTTCAAAATCACACTCTTGGCATTTTCCCCTTGCTCAATGCCGACGTTATAAACGACCTGAAACATCATTAGCACAACAAACAGGCCCAGGCCAGCCTGCCACAACAATACGTTCCGTTCGATCGTTTCTCGTCGCCCGTCCGCCCACGCCGAATTAAACGACCTCATAATCTCCACGACAATGGCCACGCCAATTTCAAAGGTGCCGTAGAGCGTTCCGAACATGGTCAGTATGGCTCCGGCCACATACAGCGGGTATAACCAGCGGTGCACATTAGTCAGGATTTCTGCCTGTTGCCCCAGCATGTTAGCGCTATCCGGTATCGCTTCCCGGGGACCCAGCAATTCGACTCCCGAAGTCACAAAGACTGCGCTAAAGATGATGATCAGTGAAAAGCTGATCGCACAATCGATCACGGGTGCTTTCAACCATTTACGTGCTTCATGCTGGGGATCATTGGCAATCTCTTCAATCAGCTCCGCAGAAGGGGGATTGGCTCCCGCATACCCCCAGCGTTTGTCACGCAGCCAGGTGGTATAAGCCATGTAATCAAATCCTGCTCCCCCAATAACGCCCACATATGTTGTCAGCTCTACCCATTTATTGGTGGCGGCAACATCGCGGAATTCCGGTTTCTCGTGAATCCACTCGGGGTAATCACCAAACACCGGTGTCACAAACCCTTTCAGAATCTCAAAGTAATCCGGGTTATACATCACCATCGAGGTGACAGCCGCCAGCATCAACCCTGCCACCACTCCGATCTGCACTTTCTCCATGAAGTTGTACCCACCGAATAGCGACAGACAGAGTACTCCTCCGATCATGACGACAGCCCATACAAATTGCGCAGCGCCATTGAGTGATTCAGTCGTACCGGTGAGCAGCGCGAAGTAATTGCCCAGAACACTGCTATGAAAGCTGACCCAGACTGGCTGGGCGACCAATATGATCATCAGGAACATCAAGGCCATCCAGCCGCGCGGACCGGGCAACTCCAACATTCGACGAAACGGATGGATACCAGTCAGCAACAGATGCTTGGAAGTACCAAACACCAGTGCCCACTTCAGAAGTGAAATAAACACGAAGAGAAAGAGGATGTTGTAGCCAAACAGGACGCCACCGCGAGTTGAAAATATCAATTCGCCGGTACCGATCGTGACGCTGGCAACAACCGCTCCGGGACCAAACAGTGAAAGCCAACCGAGGAAACTTCGCTGCGTCAGTGCTTTTGGTAGAGGAGGTAATTCAGAGCTACAGATCAATTCGGAGCTGGACGCCATAGTCAATTCGATCGGATCTCGTGAATACTAGAGCAAGCCTTCGATAGGCGAGGCATGATAGATGTGGTTCGGCCGCTGCTCCTCGTCATACCAGGCTGCCGTGTGGGGAATCCCCAGACAGTGATACATCGTGGCAGCCATATTTTCCGGCGTCTGAGGATCCGATGCGGGATAGGCCGCGATCCTGTCCGATGAGCCGATCACACGTCCCCCTTGAATTCCACCACCCGCAAAAAAGACGGACTGCACAGCTCCCCAGTGATCCCGGCCGGGGTCGTGAAATGAATCACTCAGCAGGGATATTTTTGGAGTTCGGCCGAATTCGCCAGCCATAACGATCAACGTCTCATCCAATAACCCTTCTGCGTCCAGATCACTCATCAGTGCGCAGAGCGCTCTGTCTGTAGGAGGGAACAGTTTTTCTTTCAGACGATAGAAAGCATTCCCATGGGTATCCCAGGTCTCGTTATTACCCAGATTGACCTGAACCATATTCACACCGGCCTTGACCAATCGCTTGGCCATCAGCAGTGACCAGCCAAAGCTGTTCGCACCGTATCGCTGCTGCACCGACTCGTCCGCATTGGTGACATCCAACGCATGACGGATCTTATGGTCCGTTAACAACGAAATCGCCTGCTGACGGTTATTGTCATATCCAACCACATTGGCCGAGGCTTCCAGTCTGGCACGCTGCTGGTCAAGCGTATTGAGCAGTCCCAAGCGGCCGTCGAAACGCCGGCGATTCATACCGTGGGGCAGAGTCAGATTCGGCGCCTGGTAGACACGAGCGTCCGGCTTTGCCGGTGGCTTCTTACTTTGATTGGGATAGGTATACTCCGGGTAAGCTCCGCGCCACATTGGATCACCATAGGGAGAGGCTTCGATGAAAAACGGATCGCGATGAGATCCCATCTGGCCTCCATAAGCTCCGGGGATCACTCCGCCTGACCAATGGACGAGTCTTTCGGGTAGAACGACCGAAGGGGGAAGATTGTTATAACGAGCCGGCAACGCATCCCCGACGATGGACGAAATAGAGGGCCAGTCTGTAGGGCGAGGCTTACGGTCTCCTGCGAATCCCGGAGGCGCTTCGCTGCGACCGGTGAGCATGAAAAAGTGGCCCAACGTATGACCGTTGGTCGGATGGGTAAGTGACCGGCAGATCGACCACTTATCACTCATCGCAGCCAGACCAGGCAGGTGTTCACAAATCTGAGTTCCCGGAGTCTTAGTCGAAGTCGGATTAAACTCGCCTCGCACGTCATCTGGGGCATCCGGTTTGAGGTCAAAACTATCCTGCTGAGCCAGACCACCAGACAAAAAGATGTATATCAGAGACTTTGCTTTCCCAAAGCCGGGCATCGTGTTGAATTCTTTCACATCAGCAGCCTGCAGACCCTGATGATGGTTCATCCCCAATCCCAGTAAACCAACTGCTCCAGCCTGTACCGCAACTCGCCGACTCACTTGCGGATGTCGAAAGTAACTCATCTCACCAACTTTTTTTAGTACTCACAAATTAACGAACTGTTTATTATTATCGGAACAATTTAAAAGCAGGTCAATTTATATTGTGACCGTCTGGGTCGGTTTAGAGGTTCTGCAAAAAGATTTCCATTAAAAAATGGGAGCAATCGCACTATACTGTACGCAGCAATCGAATTTGGGAATTTGGATCATGCTTCAGGTATTGGGCAACCATCACGGATTTTCACGACGGCAACTTCTTCAGGTTGGTGGCGCCGGCATAATGGGCATGCACTTTGACCATCTTCTTCAAGCAGAAGCGTCTTCGGGCCCGAGGCCGGCCAAGGCCAAAGCGGTAATTTTTGTCTTTCTGTTTGGCGGCCCCAGCCAGCTGGAAACCTTTGACGTGCGGCCGGATGCTCCAGACACCATTCGGGGACCATTTCAAACGATCCCCACGAAGACGCCAGGTTTACGATTCTGTGAACACTTGCCTGGTCTCGCTCAAATCACCGACAAGTATGCTCTCATCAAAACAGTGAACCACAGTGAAAACAATCACAATGGCTGTCACTTCATTCAAACTGGCCAAACCATTCCACCGGCCGACCGAGGATCTGCTAATGTGAGTGCCACGGAGAAGGACTGGCCCTCTTTCGGCAGTGTCGTATCCTATCTCGACCGTCATCTGCATCGTCGCCCGGCAGCGGACATTCCTCCCTACCTTGTTGTGCCCAATACGATCGGCCGACTGGCGGGCTATGACTACAGCGGGCAATATGCCGGCTGGTTGGGAAAGCAATACAATCCGATGGCGACACAGATTAACAAGTTGCACGCCACTGACAATCCTTACTTTCGCGACTGCGAAGACTCGCAACTGAACTTTCAACCTCCCGGTTTAACTCGTGCGCCGGACATCACTCTGGATCGACTCAACCGGCGGATCAGTCTGAAAACTCAATTTGAAAACGAACGACGCCAACTCGGGGATGCGCGAGCTCCGAGTGCTTTCGGGACCTCCCGAAGCAAGGCTCTGCGAATGATCAACTCGACAAAGCTTGCCCAAGCATTTGACCTGCAGCAGGAGTCTGATGAACTGCGTGACCGCTACGGACGCAGTCTCTTCGGGCAGTCGCTTTTGATGAGTCGTCGGCTGGTCGAGGCGGGGGCCAGGTACGTTACTGTCGGCTGGGACATGGCAGTACGAGGGGATGACACCACGAGCTGGGACAGCCATACGCACCTCACACGTGTTCTCCGAGACCACCTGCTTCCTGGGCTCGACCGCAGCCTCCCTCCATTCCTGCTGGACCTGGAGAACCGCGGCATGTTGGACGACACACTCGTGCTCGTCTGTGGCGAAATCGGACGAACGCCACGTTTCCTCAACCGGGGTAATGCAGACGGGCGGGACCATTGGTCCTACTGCTTCCCAGCGCTTATGGCGGGTGCTGGAATTCAAGCGGGAGCCATTTACGGTGAATCTGACAAGCATGCCGCCTATCCGGTAGCCGATGCAGTCTCTCCGGCAGACATCGCGGCCACGATTTATGATCGACTGGGCATTGACCCGGACACAAGAATTCCTGGGCCTCGGGGACGCCCCGTCCCGATTGCCGAGGGAGGCCATGTCCTGCAGCGGCTATTCTGACTGTTGCATTCTGACAACAACACTGGCGATGGCTGACTTCAGCTCGTTGTCATTTCCCACCGTATCGAGCAACTGCTTATCTTCCAGTAGTTTATCCAGTTCAAGCCGGTCCAACCAAATGCCAAAGCAGGAAACACAGTGATCCGCTCTGACCGGTAGCATGTAGGAAATATAGTTGGACCGCAAGCCTTGATCCACACATTGAGGACACCGCTGGTAACCGTCCAGTGGAGCCTGCGGAGTTGGTGGATTACCGTGCTCCTCTTCCAGCTCCCGCTCTATTCGGGCCAGGCCAGAGGACCGCAGCTTTTTTATCTCGCCGTATTCCAGCCAGATCCCATCACAGCTCTGACACTTATCCACAGCAATATCCTGAACGGGCAAAGCTGTAAGCTCGGCACCACATTTTGGGCACTTCATTTCTCACTCCAGTTCTGGTCAGCTATCCTCTTATCACATCTTCTATTTATTATATTCACCCAAACAAAGGGGCCGGTTTATACACTTTCAATTAACCGATAAAATAAGAGAATGCTGTTGTTGGTTTATTAAGGTTCACGTTCATGGCTCGTTCAATTACTGTTGCACTGCTGACCGTCATGCTGTCAACTGCCGCGCAACAGGTCGCCGCTGAAGATGTTTCGTTTATGCGCGATATTCGGCCCATCCTGTCTAACAAATGCTACAGTTGCCATGGCCCTGATGAAGAAACGCGGGCGACCGAGATGAGGCTGGACACCCAACAGGGGCTCTTTCACGGTGACGCCCCTCCTGTTACGCCAGGTAGCCTGAAACGGAGTCCGTTGGTGGAACGTATTCAGGCCAGCGATCCGGACGTTCGCATGCCCCCAGCATCGGTGAACAAAGATCTTACGCAGCGGGAAATCCAGCTGCTGACCCGGTGGATCAAGCAGGGAGCCGATTGGGAATCACACTGGGCTTTTCAACAGCCTCAAAACACCACTCTCAAAAAACCACGACGCGGTGAGTGGGGCAACAATGAAATAGACCGTTTCGTGCTGCAGCGAATGAAAGCAGCCGGACTTCATCCGTCTACCACTGCCGAGCCCCACACTCTGATCCGCCGACTCTACCTGGACATGATTGGACTTCCGCCAACCCCGGCAGAACTTGAACAGGCACTGGCGCTGGTCTTTCCTGACAATGGCGAGCTCGATCAGCATACTTACGCTGAACTTGTCGACCAGCTTATGGAGAAGCCGCAATACGGAGAACGATGGGCCAGGCGTTGGCTTGATCTGGCACGCTATGCCGATACCAATGGTTACGAAAAAGACCGAGACCGTAATATGTGGCCCTATCGTGACTGGGTTATTCGGGCCATCAATTCGGGCATGACGTTTGATCAATTCACGGTCGAGCAATTGGCCGGAGATCTGCTGCCCAACGCAACCACAGACCAACGTATCGCCACTGGCTTTCATCGTAATACGATGCTCAATGAAGAGGGTGGTATCGATCCACTCGAATTCCGCTTTTACGCCATGACCGACCGGGTCGCCACGACGGGAACAACCTGGCTTGGTCTGACTACGGCCTGTGCTCAGTGTCACACTCACAAGTACGATCCGATCACTCAACGGCAATACTATGAACTGATGGCGTTCATGAATAATACCGACGAACCTGAACTCGACATCCCCGACGACAACATCGACAGGAAACATGCAGCCGACCTGGAACGAGCGGAGGGCTTGATTGCCCGGTTGGCGGAACAGCACCCCAAAAAGGGAGAGGAACTGAACTTCGTATTTCAACAGTGGCTAGCGCAACAACGTTCGCGGCAAAGAGATTGGCAACCTGTTTCTCCTGTTTCGATGAAGGCCAATCTGCCTCACCTGCAACTGGAAAGAGACCACGTCATCTATGCCTCTGGAGACTCCACCAAGCATGACATTTTTGAACTGGAGTTCGATATTACTCAGGAAAACGTGCGTGCCCTTCGTCTGGAAGCACTCCCAGACCCCCGTCTGCCCAACTACGGGCCAGGTATGACCAACTACGAAGGGACGATTGGAGATTTCTTCCTGACTGAATTTGAATTATCGGTCGACAATCAGCGTATTGAACTGCAGAAGGCAGTTCACAGTTATGCCAAAAATCGCTACGGCAACCAGGATACATCAGCCCAGTTAATGATCGACGGTGACATTCAAACCGGATGGTCTGTGCACGCTGGACAGGGAAAGCGGCATTTATCTGTCATCTCACCGGCGGAACCAATTCCCGCCGGTCGCTGGAAACTAGTCATGCACTTTGGCCGCCACTTCTCCAGTTCCCTGGGGAAATTCCGCTTGTCGGTCGCCACCGATGACAAGCCACTTTCTGCCGCCGAACTTCCGGAAGCAAGCGAGCAACTACTTTCGCTGACGGATGGGGAACTAACCGATGAACAACGTGCGCTGCTGCGAACCCAGTTCTTCCTGCAGGCGCCGCAATTAAAAGAACAGGCGACGCGGATACATAAGCTGCAAGAGAAACCGAGGTATCAGCGAGCGTTGGTCATGCAGGAACGCCCCGCTCAGAACCCTCGTCCCACGCACATCCATCACCGAGGAGAATTTCTCAGCCCTGAGGAGGAAGTGACACCTGCTGCACTCAACTTTCTGCATCACTATCCTGACGACTTGCCTCGTAATCGCCTGGGGCTTGCCAAGTGGCTTGTCGCTGCTGAAAACCCGTTAACTCCCCGAGTCATCGCCAACCGGCAATGGGATGCTTTTTTCGGAAAGGGATTGGTCACCACGTTGGGGGACTTCGGTTTTCAGGGAAGCGCTCCTTCTCACCCCCTGCTGCTGGATCATCTGGCAATTCAGTTAGCCGAACATCAATGGTCTTTGCGGTGGCTGCACAAATACATCGTCACCAGTGCGACGTATCAGCAATCCAGCCGCGTCAAGGCGGATGCACTTGCCACCGATCCTGACAACACGCTACTCAGCTACTTTCCCCGCGTTCGACTGGAAGCTGAGATATTCAGAGATTCTATCTTGCACAGTGCAGGTCTGCTTTCCCGAAAAATGTATGGTCCTCCGGTTCGCCCGATTCAACCCGAGGGAATCACTGCCGCAGCCTACGGATCTCCTAAATGGATCCCCAGTGCCGGGGAAGACCGGTATCGCCGAAGCATTTACACTTACACCAAACGGACCGCGCCCTTTGCCATGTTTAATACGTTTGATGCCCCCAGCGGTGAATTCTGCACGGCCAAGCGCAACTCGTCCAATACCGCCTTACAGGCACTGACCATCTTAAATGATGTGATGTTTCTGGACGTCGCCCGGCAGTTCGGCACAGAGATCGCCAGATTGGAGGTCGGAGACGACGAGAAACTGGACGCGGCCTTCCTCCGCATACTCTGCAGACCACCGACCCCGGAAGAACGGGGTGCCGTGGCCGAATACTACCAGTCACTGCTGGACGAATATAAATCCAATCCTGAACAGGCTCAGGCCTTTGTTAAAAGAGAAAATGAAGCAGCGATCAATGACGCCGCCTGGACCGGCGTCGTTCGGATTCTATTCTCAACAGACGAAGCAATTAACAAAAACTAGAGATCCCATGAACCGTAACCCACATCTCAATTTGACTCGACGTACATTCCTGCAGGACTGCGGTGTTGGTACTGGCAAAGTCGCTTTAGCTACACTACTGGGCGGCGGCACTATGACTCGGGCTCGACAACCAGCTAAAGGCCTGCCTGGCAATGTAAAGCCTCACCATAAGCAGCAGGTTAAAGCGGTCATCCATCTATTCATGGCCGGTGCACCAAGTCAACTCGAACTGTTCACAGAAAAACCGCTCTTGAGAAAACTTGAAGGCCAGCCGCTTCCCAAGTCTGTACTTGGCGACCAGCGCTATGCGTTTATTCAGCCGAATGCGGGAGTGCTGGGACCTCAGTTCAAATTTGGCAAGTACGGCAAGAACGGTCAGGAGCTCTCAGAAGCGCTACCACACCTGCAGACAATCGCAGATGACATTTGTCTGTTTCGCGCCGTCCATACCGATCAATTCAACCATGCTCCCGGCCAATTACTCTTTAATACAGGCTTTGGCCAACCCGGCCGACCCAGTATTGGATCCTGGGCAATGTATGCCCTGGGTGCGGAAACAGAAGATCTGCCTGCGTACGTGGTCATGAATACGGCAGGTGGGTTGAGTGGCGGAGCAGGGCTTTACGCCAGCGGTTTTCTGCCGACGGTCAATACAGGCGTCATGTTCAGAAACCAGGGTTCTCCAATTCTCAATGTGGATACTCCTCAAGGGATGAGTGCCGAGGGGCAGCAGAAAGCGTTTGATGTCCTGAGAAAGCTGAATCAGCAACAATTCAAAAAACTAAACGATCCGGAAATCCAGACCAGAATCTCTTCCTTTGAAATGGCTGCCAGGCTTCAAGTTTCCGCTCCGGAGCTGATGGATCTAAGCAGTGAACCGCAGGAAACACTGGACCTTTATGGCTGCAAACCGGAGCAGGCATCGTTCGCTCGCAGCTGTCTGCTGGCCCGTCGTATGGTCGAGCGCGGCGTGCGTTATATCAACATCTTCACCAGTGGTTGGGATGCTCACTCCAACGTCAAAGGGAATTGCACGAACAACTGCGGCAAAACAGATCAGGCTTCCACGGCTCTGGTGAAGGACCTGAAGCGTCTGGGCCTGCTTGACAGTACACTCGTGGTATGGGGAGGCGAATTCGGGCGTACGCCGATGGTGGAACAGAATCCGACACTGGGACGTAGCCAGGGTCGTGACCACCATCCACAGGCTTACACCATGTGGATGGCTGGCGGCAGTATCAAGCCAGGATTCTCGATGGGAGAAACAGACGACTTTGGTTTCCATCCCACTGAAGATGCTGTCCATGTCCACGACATCCAGGCAACCATTCTTCACCAACTTGGACTGGATCACGAAAGACTGACCTATCATCATGCTGGCCGTGATTTTCGACTAACCGATGTACACGGAACGGTCATCTCCAAAGCACTGGGTTAATCGTCCGGGTTTTTCACCAGTATTGGATCGGAGTGATAGTACTGCAGGTTTTTTGAAAACTCCGGGCCGACCCAGGCAGCAAAGGAGATGCGGTTGTCCACGGGATTGGTGGGCATATCAAACTCGGCAACAAGCTTCCCTTTTCCTTTGATCGTAGCCATTTTGCGTTCCACTCGCTCACCACGCTTTCCCTGCTTCAATGTCATGGTGATTGATTGAACTCCCTTAGCCGGCGGAAGATCAAATTCGATAACAAACTTCACTCTTGCCGCTGCCGTAGTTGGTTCGGGAAGCGTAACGGTAAAGACTTTCTGTTTCTTCGCGGCTGGGGCATTGGTAGCAGTTCTCTTGCGAGCCATCGCTTCCATTTCTTTGGCAACAACATATGCTTCTCGGACCTGCGGGTCGTCAAAATTACGAAAGCACTCAGTCATATGGTCGTTGGTACGCTCCATCCATGCCAACAGACGATCGCGTTGCAACTGAATAACTTCTTGATAACCCGGATGATCTATGAGGTTGCGGAGGCAATCTGGGTCGTTTTCAACATCGTAAAACTCTTCGGGCACACGATATTTATACATTGCCAGCCGTTCGGCCAGGCGTGCATCCGATTTCGCCAGTTCTGCCAGTCGACGGTATGTCCTTGTTCCCGTGGTTGCTGTCGCAAACACTCGCGTTCCGTTTGACCAGGCGTTAGCCAGGTAGAGGTACTTTCTGGTTTGTACGGCGCGAATAGGATCTCGTGACCGCCCTGAATTCTCGTTGTACTCTTTCACCACAAACTCACGTTCCTTTTGTCGTTCGCCTTTTAGAATGGGTGCAAACGAGAAACCGTCCAGTTTGGGAATCTCCGCACCAACGATGTCAAGAATGGTCGGCGTCAGATCGACGGCAGACACCATATGCAGGTTATCGACAGAATCTGGTGCCGTAACACCCGGCCAGCGGATTGCCAGCGGCGTATGAGTACTATGGTGGTAGAGCTGCGTCTTGGCGAATGGCAAAGGCATTCCATGATCTGACAGGAACACCACTACCGTGTCTTCCTGTTTCCCTGACTGTTGCAACGAGCGAAGAATCTGACCAACACAGTCATCCGCTCGGCTGACAGAACTGTAATATAACGCCAGCTCCTGCCGAACTTCCGGATCGTCAAACAGGAAGCCGGGCACTGGAACATCCTTTGCATCCACAACGAGGGTGGGCTGATTCTTATCTCCTTCACCCGAATAGAATGGCTTGTGGGGGTCGGAAACATTTACCATGAGGCAGAATGGCTTGTCAGCCTGAACTGCCGCCGCAATCCCGCGTGCAGTTGCCTCTCCGAAGTGTGCTGGATTTTTCTTATCATAATTGGCCCTATCCTCAGCCTTATCCAAAATCGCATCCCATCCATACGGATGATAGGGGGTGGAGTGCGTTGTTTTACCCATGATCGCCGTGAAGTAGCCAGCCTTTTTCATCAAGTCGACGAGATGCTGGTGACCTGGCTGACGAACCTGATAAAAGCCTTCCACTTGATTATTGTGAGGGTACAATCCGGACCACATCACATTACGCCCGGGCATACAATTGCCGACCTGCACATGAGCATGTTGGAATCGCAAACCAGAACGAACCAGCGCATCCATGTGGGGAGAAATCTCTTTGAGTGGACAGCCATAGGCACCGATGGAGTCCGCACTCATATCATCCACGGTAATGATCAAAACATTCGGTTTTGCATCCACTGAACTCAGACAAGCCAGTGATACGCAAGCCATCACAAATACGTCGAATAACCGCTTCATCGCACCTTTTCCTGATAACTGAAAACCAACCCTGCCGGGCAGATTCTAATTCTCCAGATCCTCAATTACCTTACTCAGAACCTGATTCACGTAGCCGTTGTAACGACGGTCCGGCGATGCTCCATCCTGTCTTGGTAACGCCTTGATCTGCTCCAGGGCATGTGACGCCTTGCCATCCAGTTTATCCACGGCATTCAGGGCAGTCAGTGAAACAAAGACCGGACGATCTTTGGTCCAAGCGGTGAGTGACAACAGGTGATCTGTCGCTTGTCGCACATCCTCACCTTTTCCGTACTTCGCCAGAGCATACGCTGCGGTAATCTGCACATAAGGTGATCGGTCCCCTAAACAGGAACGTAATGCGGCGGCATGGTGCTGATAGGCCACCTCACCACGATTTAACAAGCCAACAGCTCCCCAATACCGCACGGCACTATCCTTATCGTTCAGGTATTGCACCATCTGCTTGAGGCTCGACTCGTCACGATAAGTAGCTCGATCAGCCGCCTCGAAGATTTTTCGATATGGATACTTTTTGTTATCGTGTCCCATTTCGTACGGAGAGACACCAGCGCTGCGACTATGTATCTCTCCTTCGGGTAGAAAGCCGACATCACGTATCTCTGCACACCAGTCAAACAGCGTTCCTCGCAGCTCTTGCAGAACAACTTGATGCTCTGGGGAATCCACAAGATTGACAACTTCATCCGGATCCGCCTGCAAATCATATAGTTCTTCAGTGGGCTTCAAATTCCAGTAAGCGGACTGAGCCTGATCGAGTTTACCGGCCAGATAATCGCGCTTCCAGGCGGCGGTGGACGGAGTCACAAAATTGTAGGCAACGTACTGACCATAAATGAAGTGGGGATTGAAGTTGCGAATGTATTGATAACGTCCGTCGGTTACGGTACGGATAAAATCGTACCGTTCGTCCATGCGATCTCGAAACCCAAACATATAGGGAGGCTTTTGCTGCTGAAATTTGCCAGCAAATGCGTGGCCTTGCATATGCTCGGGTGGTTTCACTCCTGCCAGACTAAGCACGGTCGGAGCCAGATCCACAAAATTGACCAGACGATCACTCTTACCGCCGACCTGGTATTCTCTGGGTGCCAGATGCTTCCACTTCTCGGGGAAAAAGACAACCATGGGGACGGACAGGCCGGAATTATAAGGCCAGCGTTTAGAACGAGACATCCCGCTCCCATGATCTCCGTAGTAAAAGACGATCGTGTCCTCGGTAAGACCGGCCTGATCCAATTCGGCAAGCCGCTGACCAGCCAGCGCATCCGCCTGGCTGACGATGTCGTAATACTGCGCCCAGTCCTGCCGCGACTCGGCATTGTCCGGATGGTAAGCCGGGATTCGCACCCTGGCCGGATCCAATACTTTTTCATGAGGTCGTTTACGAATTCTGCTTTCGTGGCTGACAGTCACATTAAAAATCGCAAAAAACGGTTGGCCTTCACCCCGGTTACGATAATGTGCTTTGTTGGAAGAAGCGTCCCAACCCTGATCGGCCTTCTTCACGTTGTAATCCTGTTTCGAGTTATTTGTGGTGTAGTAGCCCGCTTTTTTCAGATACCACGGATAAAACTGGACGTGATCGGGCAGCGAAACCATGCTTCGCATATGCTGTCCGCCAATCGACGGCGGGTACATTCCCGTGATGATGCAGGTTCTGGCAGGAGCACAAACGGGAGCACATGACCAGGCGAGATTGAACAGCATGCCTTTTTGGGCAAGTGCATCAACGTGCGGCGTAACCGCCAATTCATCACCGTAGCATCCCATCTCCGGCCCATGGTCCTCACTGGTTAACCACAGAATATTTGGCTTATCAGCGGCGTGCACATGGCACGATCCAGCAGCAATCAATAGCAACGCCAGTAAACAATTTTTCATCTTATTCTTTCCAGTCAAAACTGCTTTCATTTCTCATGAGGAAGGCTCCGCCGCGACTATCGCTTAAACGGAGCAGTGAAAGGTGGTTTATCAAATGTCGAACCGTTGCCCATGACACGTGGATCCCCGGTCGATCTCAATTCACTCATCAACAGACGCTTGAGACGCGCTTTGACTGCAGCGTATTTGAGTGTACCAGCCACATTGTGAATCTGATCTGGATCATTGGCAAGAACATAAAGCTCCTCGTGCGGACGTTTCGCAAAGGCCCAGTCGTAATGCTGTTTCCATTGCTCCTGATGACGGTGTTCAATCAACCAGGCCTTGGTCGGACTGGCATCCAGATCTCCAAAACTGATGAACGTATTGCTTTCCAACTGCTGCGTGGTCGGGGTTGAGTCATCTGTAACAGCCATGGGCGAGCCCATAGGCCAACGATCTGCCTTGAAGTTGATGATATAGAGATAGTCCTTTGTCCGTATCGCCCTTTGAGGGTATGGCAAAAACCCTTCTCGAACTCCTGCCACATGCCGCTCACGACCAGTCACCACCCACCGGCGACTCGCATCAACCACTCCGTTTTTATCGGAATTCAAGACAGGTACCAGACTGCGTCCCGTCATGACCTTTGGGACTTCAACCTGACCCAGCTCCAGGAAGGTCGGAGCCAGATCCATGAGGTTGACGAAATCATCTACGATCCTCGCCTTCGCTTGCCCCGGAGTCGCAATGATCAGCGGCACTTGAGTACCAAAGTCGTACAGATTACATTTCCCCCGAGGAAAGCCCGGAGCACCGTGGTCCCCGCTAATGACGATCACCGTATTGTCCAGCTCACCTGCTTCTTTCAAAACCGCAAGCACCTCTGCCAAGCCAGCATCAAACGCTGCTGCTTCCCCAAGGTAATCCGCAAAATCCTGGCGTACTTCATGAACGTCGGGAAGGAACTCTGGCAGCTTCCCTTTCAACTTGTCGGGATCGATTTCCCAGAAACGCTTTCCACTCCCTTTAATCCACCTGCGATGCACATTGGTGGGTCCCCACCAGTAGCAGAAAGGGCTGTCATCTGTGCGGGCATCCAGAAAGGCCTGAACATTGTTTCGTACTTCCTGCAAAAGAACTGCCTTGGCCTCTTTCAATGATTTACCCTGCTTGTCCAGCATGTTGGTGACCTGCTGTGAAAAGCCATTGAATCTGCCGCCAGCCGATTCAAATTCTTCATCTCGCCCTCCAAACGGAGCGTCTCTCGGAGTTCCCGGACTCCAGACCTTATAGGTTTGACCGATATGATAACCGGACTGCTGTAACAACAGTGGGAAGGTCGGAATCGTCGAATCCCAAACCGCTCCCTGCAGAATCGCTCCACGACCGGTACGGTAAAAATACTGGCCAGATAGAAGAGAGCTGCGACAGGGAGTACAGGAGGGAGCGGTCACGAATGCATGCTTAAACAGAGTCCCACGCCCCGCAAGAGAGTCGATCGTGGGCGTCTTCGCCAGACTATTAATAGACTCAGGGCCATCCACCTGAGCGTAGCACCCCGCATACTTTCCCCAGTCATCGGCAAAAGCAAACAGAATATTCGGACGTTTGTCTGCAGCCAGTAATGCTGACGAAAAGGCCAGCGTGAACCAAATCGAGATTAACACTCTTTTCATCGAATACACCTTTTCGGCTTGAGGAGAAATGAATGCAAACGGGTTAGTGAATCTTGCGATTATTCGCAGGACGAGCCTCCAGCCACTGCTCATATTTTTCCTGCAGTACACGTTCAAATCTGCGTCTCACCGCGGCGGTCTGGCGAGTATCATCTTCTGCATAACGGATGTGTTGCTCAAGCGGATCGTTGGCAACATCGATCAGAATACCGTTGTCGTACAGTTTGTACCGCCGGTCCTGAATAAACCGATGCAATGTAAACTTATGCTTATCCCAGCCTGGTCGCGGATCGTAATGATAGAAAACCCATGGGCGTTCCGGTCCACGTTGTCCCACCAACTGCCGATAAAAGCTGATCCCATCCAGGCCCGCTTTGGCAGGTACGGGAGAACCGGCTGCTTCCAGAATCGTTGGCAAAAAGTCTGTCGAATCCACTAGCTTGTCGTTGACCACGCCTGCTCCCACCGTGCCTTTCCACCGCACGTACAGTGGCACGTGTACGCCAGCATCGATCGGCAATCCTTTCCCACCCTGGCTTAATCCCCAGGTTGTCTGAGTCTCGATCTTCTGGTTTGTCCCATTATCACTGTAGAAGATGAGCAGTGTGTTCTCTGCAATTCCCGCCTCGTCGATAGCCTGGACAATGCGTCCCAACACTTTATCGGTGTACTCGACCATGTCTCCATAAAACCGATTCTCTTCGTCAAACCGCCGCTGGGGATCTTTCCATTCTGGCGAGTCCGGTGTCGGAGAAAACGGGTTGTGAGGCAGTGCCATGGGGTAATACAGAAAAAACGGTTTTTCGTGCTTCTGGCTGACATAGTCGCAGATGTAATCAGCCCAGATATCGGGTCCATACTTTCCTTTCGTATCAGGAAGATACTCCCCGTTGAGATTGATTTTCGGGTCTGGGTAACGCGACCCCTTTTCTTCGGTGTGATGGGTGTGCCAGAGGCAATAGTCATCGAATCCAGCCCGGTCGACATGCATCCCCTTATCGCGTCGTTGAGCGGCTCCCGGATAATCCGGCGGATCATAACTCTGCAATTGCCATTTTCCGACGATCGCTGTTTGGTAGCCTGCCTCCTGCATGTAATGCCCGAATGTCTTCGCCTCCGGATCCAGAATTCCAAAAGCGATCCAGTTGCGATGATTATAAATACCGGTCATCAACTGGATACGAGTGTTCGTGCAAAGAGGCTGGGCGTAGGCGTGAGTAAACCGCATTCCCTCTTTTGCCAACTGGCTCATGACCGGCGTTTTATACTGACGTCCACCATAGTCTTCGACACTGTCAATTCCTAGATCATCGGCCATGATCAAAATAATGTTGGGGCGTTCATCTCCGAAGACCGGTAAAGCTAGAGAAAACGCGCAAAGAGCAATGAGTAAAGATTTAATCATCGGAGTGCACTTGGACTCGAACCGCAAAATGAAATCAGGAACCGAGCTTCCATCATACCATTCCCCAGAGCAACCCGCGTGATGCCAATGAAGAGTTCGAGAATTGCACCGCGAGAAGTTATATTAGCAATATTGGGTTTTCCAGACTCACCCTGTTTTCACTAATCCCTGCCTACCAACCACTCACTTTTTTACCAAGCATTCTCATGCCACGATCAATTTTGCTCTGCTTCATGTTTATCACATCTCTGGCAATTTCTCACTCTGTTCATGCTGGCAACACCTTTGAGGTCCGACTCTGGAAAGGTGTCGCTCCGGGAAGTGAAGGAGTTCAGGATAAAGAAAAGACGGTGGAGCGAGGTGATGGAAAAACGCTGATCGACCGTAGTATCTCGGACACAATCGTCCCCACTATAACTGTTCACCTGCCAGAGAACGCTACCAAACCGACTGCGGCGGTGATCATCGTGCCCGGCGGCGGACTGACTCGGGCTGTTATAGACAAAGAAGGAAATGACCTTGCCAGACTACTGACTGAGTACGGAGTTGCAGGGATCGTACTCAAATTTCGCAATGCAAAAACTTCGACAACCTTTAACGGGATCAAGGTGATGGAGTCGGACATTCGCAGAGCAATTCGCATGACACGATTTCATGCAGACAAATGGAACATTGCCTCGCATCGCATCGGCACGTTTGGTTTTTCGGCAGGAGGCATCGTCGCCGTCACTCCGTTGATCCATCCTGTCGGTGCAAATCCCGACGAACAGGATCGTATCGATCGACTGAGCAGTGAAGTTGCTTTCTTTGCCGGAGCCTATCCATTGCTCTCCATGCAAACCGAGGTGGCTGGAGCAAATTACCAGAAACTGCTGTTTGGAGACAGTCCTACCAAAGCTCAGGTTGATCGGTACTCAGCCGAGTTACACATGAAACAGGGTATGCCGCCTGTCTTTCTGGCTCATGCGTTAGATGACAAAGGCGTGCTGGCAGAAAACTCGCTCCGCATGGAAGCAGCCTGCAAACAAAGCGGCATTCGCGTGCGAACGTTTTTCAGGGAGACGGGAGGACACGGCTATGGCATCAGAGATTTAGGTAACCCAATCAATCAATGGGTCAAAAACTTCATGATCTGGATTCAGGAACAGTAATACCATGATGGATCGTCGCACCGCACTACAGGCACTCACCGCTTCTCCCGTTACCCTTCTGGCTGCCGCTCCTGTCTGGGCTGCACCTGCACGCAAGGTTCTGCGAGTAGCCGGCATCGGAACGCAATACTTTAAAAACTCACACTGTGATGTCATCTTCACCAAAATCATGGAAGGTTGGGACCACCTTGGATTCGCAGGTCCGAAACTACAACTGGTCTCGATGTACGTAGAACAAAAAACAGATAACGACATTTCCGTGGAGAAGGGGAGACGTCACGGAGTCCCCATGTACGACAGCATTGAAGATGCGTTGACTCTGGGAACCAGCAAATTGCAATGTGATGCGGTGTTAAGTATCGCCGAGCATGGAAACTACGAGGACACACCGGATACTCACCAGCGAAAGTATCCCCGCCGCCGTTTTTTTGATTCCATAGCGGACGTGTTCGAAAAAAAAGGCAAAGTCGTCCCGGTCTTTAACGACAAGCATCTGAGCTGGAACTGGAAGGATGCAAAAGCGATGTATGATCGGGCACGGAGCATGAAAATCCCTTTCCAAGCCGGATCCTCGCTCCCTTTCGCGTGGCGATACCCGAATGTCACCATTCCAGTCGGATCCAAAATTAAAACGATTACTGGTGTCGCTTACGGAGGGTTGGAATCGTATGGGTTTCATGCTTTGGAAGCTATGCAGTGTTTAATGGAACGTCGTCAAGGAGGTGAAACGGGAGTTAAAAGTGTGCAGGCCTATCCCTACGATCAGATTTGGAAAGCGGAGAAAGAAGGGCGGTGGAGCCGGAAAGCAGTTGCCAAAGCACTGAAAGCAGCGGGGAAGTCCAGTGAAGATCTGGAGTCCCGGTTGCATAAAGATAACTGTTCCATTTATGTCATCGATTACCTTGATGGATCCAGGGGAGTCTGTTGCATGTTAAATGGAGTTACTGACGAAATGTCAGTGGCCGTCGAATTTGAGGAGGACAGAGACCTGCTGGGACAGTGGTTTAAGCTGGAAATGGTTTACCCTTACCGTCATTTTGAGCAATTGCTGCGCGGCATAGATCGGTTCTTCCGTACGGGCAAAGAACACACACCGGTCGAGCGCACATTATTGACCTCCGGCATTCTTACCAGAGCCGTCCACAGTCATTTTCACGGCGGCATCAAGTACAACACTCCAGAACTGGCAATTCGTTACGAACCGGGAAGCTGGCATTTCGCTAATCAGTTTGAAGAGAATTTTCCCGCGCCGATTAAATACTGATGAGCGTAATGACCTCCTGCTGGTAATTTCTTCCATTCGAAGCAGGCTGCAAACTTTGGTACGCGTCAGTCGTCAGGATGGTTATTTCTGCTGCAGGAATCTGGCGATTTTCTCGACGTGCTTGTTAAACACCGCACTGTCGATGAATTCCTGTCCTTGCGAAAACTTCGGCTGACCAACAAGTCGCTGGCCATCGTATCGACTCACCCACAGGTTTTGGTCATTCAAACCTGCCAGAATCGTATCCACTTCATTTTGCTTCACATCAGCCGGCACTCGTATCTTCCCTTGACGCACCTGAGTTAGTTCCTGACGAAGTTGGTCTACCTCCGAATCCCACTTCCATCCGTAGTGTGACGGGAGATCTTTTTCGGAATAGGTGAGTGAATAGCTCTTTCCTTCTCGCCGCATATACAGCGGCTTGTTAGTGCGCAGTTCGTAGTACCTGGCCAGCTTTCCGTCAGCCAGCGTCGAGCGTTCCAGATACTCAAGCGCCTCAGGAATGCACTCGAGATACCTGTTGTCTTCCGTGATTTCGGTGATTCGCAGGAGCGTTCGAACCACCCCCTGGGACTCACGAGTGGCTACAGCCGGAGGTTCAAAAGCCCGAGCCCAGATCGGTACCATCTGATAATTGTACTGTTGCGCCCAGGCTGGCTGCGGGGCGGGTAACTGGGCGTCCATCAGAAACTGACCAAGACGTTCAATGGCATCCAACATTCTTGGGTCGCGATAAACCCTATGGGCTGAAGCAAGTGTTTCAATCAAATCCACGCACAAGTCGTCGTTGAGCGTATAGTAATTCCAGTACTCTTTAATTCGACCTTCTGTTCGCCAGTCGTAGTCTGGAAAAGCGGCCTTTGCAGATGGAGCCCCTTTCGTTGGCCTTTGCCAGACCTGGGGAAACGCACCGTTGCGAAATTGTGCCGCCAGCAGTGCCTCTAACCCTGTAAAAGCAGCTTCGGTAATTGCCTTGTCCTGAAACTCCAACGCTTCATCCAACTCAATCAAAAATCGCAAAGCTGTCTGGGTTTGCCCATCATCCAGCGAAGAATAATTCCGTCCTTTCCCTTTTCCGTTTCGATAGAGTCCAGCATGTTTACTGCCAGGGTCAAAATCGACAAGATTTGTCCATCCGCCACTTTGCAACTGGCCGTAGACAAGAGCTCTTCCCGCTTCGGAGGCAAATTTCAGACACCGTTCGTCACGCGTTGCTCGATAAGCCTGCAAGAATGCCAGACCAACTGCAGGAGTTCCGGGTGGCTGAACCCATACCTGTGTCGAAGTAGCCGCTCCTTCGCCTAACCGGAATGACTGATCCGGAGCGTAATAGTACACATAGCCACCGCGAACATGAAATGTGTCATGGAATGCGACACATGCGCCCGCCAATGCTTGACGAACGTTGCTCTTGAAATCCGCTTCCTGCCCCGGCACGTCTCGCGGATCTGATAGGGACAGAACCAACAATACCATCAAGAATTTATGCACGCACCAATTCCAATCTCGCCAGGGGCAGCCAGACACGATTCGCTATCTAACCATCTCGGGGCCCCGTCCTGGGAGCTCCGTCACCGTCACGAGGGCCTGGCTTGGGCGTTTCACCATCACGTGGACCTGGCCGATCACCACCTTCGCTCTTTTGGACACGAGCGACAGATTGAGCTGCACGAATAAACTCCTGACCGCTCCACACCCCATTATTATCAACATCAAACTTCTTAAAAAAGCTGCTCCAATGCTGCTGGGCCTGGGGAGGCAAAGGACCAAACATCGCCAGGAATTCCTTTCCACTTACAACACCATCCCGATTCTTATCATGCTGTCGGAACAAGACTTCCAACTGATTGACTGGTGGGCGGTCTCCTTCGGGGCTTACTCGGGGACGATCACCTTCAGGGCTTACGCGGGGGCGGTCGCCTTCGGGGCTTACACGGGGGCGATCACCTTCAGGGCTCACGCGGGGACGATCACCTTCAGGACTTACACGTGGACGATCGCCTTCGGGGCTTACGCGAGGACGGTCTCCTTCGGGGCTTACTCGGGGACGGTCGCCTTCAGGGCTTACTCGGGGACGATCACCTTCAGGGCTTACACGAGGACGGTCTCCTTCGGGGCTTACTCGGGGACGGTCTCCTTCAGGGCTTACTCGGGGACGGTCGCCTTCGACTGGAGGACGAACCGCTGCACCGTTACGATGGTTGTACCAATAGATAAATTCTTCCGGACTGAGACGTTTATCGTCACCGGCACCTGCATCAAAGAAACGCTTGGTTTGAATCTCACGTCGAGCGTCACTAGCAAAACCATTGGTCAACTTCAGCCATTCTTCCAGAGAAACTGAACCATCCTTATTTATGTCATAGGTTCGAAAGACCTCACCTGCTTTGGTTGCACGCCCATCGGGACGGACATCAGGTCGGGCATCGGGGCGTTCAACTGGACCAGCATCATTTCTTCGGTCACCTTTGAGAGTCGCGACCTGTCGACGCAACGCTTCCACTTCTCCTCGTAATTGCTTTATCAGACCATACAGTTCAGCTTCACGAGCAGTCTGAGGCTTAAATCCACCATCATCACGATCTCTGGCAGGAGCATCTGCAAATGGATTTGGCAGGTCATTACGTTCCGGAGCGTCACCAAAAGGATTCGCAGCTCGACGATCGCCTTCGGGGCTTACTCGAGGACGATCTCCTTCAGGGCTTACTCGAGGACGATCACTTTCAGGACTTACACGTGGGCGGTCGCCTTCGGGACTCACACGTGGCGGATCTGCGAACGGATTGTCCTGTTTTGGCTGATCTCCTTCTCGCTGCTGAGCAATCGCAGGAGCGATCAACAACAGAGCAAGCAACAAACTGGTGGTAGTTTTCAACATCGTGATGTCACCTTATATCGATATCTCATCTGTTTCGGCCATTCTAGGTCGGCCAAGAATAATAATCCAGCATTTGAAATTCAGATTAACTGACGCATTGATGAGAGCTCACTCCAACTTGGTCTGAAACTCGAATTCAATTACTATTAACTGTAGAACTAGCGATTACTCTCATTCCCCAAAACCGATGTCTCGAATCCTCGCAATACTGTCAATCTACCTTTTGACCATGTCGACTAGCGTGTCCGTACAGGCGGAAGATGATGACGCGAAACTCCTTTTTTTCGAGCAGAAAATACGTCCCGTTCTGATCAAGCACTGTTACGAGTGTCATTCAGAAGAATCTGAAAAGCTATCGGGAATGTTACAGCTTGACCTGGCCAAGACGACTCGAACTGGAGGTGAGTCAGGTCCGGCCGTCGTACCCGGAAAACCGGATGACAGTTTATTATTAGCTGCTCTGAAGTACGAAACCTACGAAATGCCTCCCAGCGGACGCCTGGCACCTTCTGTCGTCGCCGACTTTGAGAAATGGATCCGTGACGGTGCCGTCGATCCACGAACCGATGGAGCAGTCGTTGCTTCAGGCGGATCCGCCGATATCGACATTGAGCGGGGTCGGAAGTTCTGGGCATTTCGTCCGCTGCAACGCACCGAAACACCTCAAATCGATCCACAATGGGGCAACGGCACCATTGATGCATTCATTTTTGACGCGTTGCGTTCCAATGCACTTTCACCATCAGCGAAAGCATCCAGACGAGTTCTGATTCGCCGCCTCTACTACGATCTGACAGGACTCCCTCCAACCACCGAAGAAGTTGAGCGATTCGTAGCTGACGATGCACCGGATGCCTATCAGAACCTGGTCGACAAGCTGCTTCAATCCGACCAGTTCGGAGTTCAGTGGGGACGCCACTGGATGGATGTCGTACGGTATGCGGATTCCAACGGAGCCGATTTCAATGCCACGTTCCACAATGCCTGGCGTTATCGAGACTACATTGTAGATTCCTTCAATAACGACAAGCCATTCAACCAGTTTGTCATTGAGCAAATTGCCGGGGACCTGTTACCGGCAGATACCCCGACAGAGGCTCGCGAACAGATCATTGCCACCGGCTTCCTGATGGTTGGCACGAAGATGCTGAGTGAACGTGACAAACTGAAGTTGACCATGGACGTCATTGACGAGCAGATTAATGTGGTGGGTCAGGCATTCATGGGAATGACTCTCGGCTGCGCTCGCTGCCACGATCACAAATATGACCCTATCCCCACACGGGACTATTACGCATTGGCGGGCATTTTCCAAAGCACTCGGACGTTACAAGGCGAAAGTCAAAAATACGTCTCCACCTGGCCTAAAAGGACACTACCCGTATCCGCCCTGCGGCTGGAAGAACATCAGCAACATACGGAGGCTTTGGCGTCGCTGGAAACCGAAAAGAAAAAGGTGGATGTTAGCATTCAACAGCTGCAAAAAGAAATTGACGGTATGCTCCCCCAGCTGAAAGCATTACTCGTCGATGACACCGAAGCGACCAAAACTGGAGTCTGGAAGTCTTCGAAACTGTACCCACATTTCGTTGGAGAATCCTATATTCACAACGACCAGGACAACAGTGGCGAACGCACCATCACCTTCAGAACAGTCCCGTCGTCCGCCGCAACCTACGACATTCAACTGTCCTATTCACCAGGATCCAGCCGCGCAGCAAAAGTTCCGATTACCATCACCCAGGGTGACGTTGAACTTCAACTCACCATGAATCAACAACCCAACCCTCCCATCGAACAAAAGTTTGTTTCTGTCGGCACTAGTCCGTTTCAAGCAGACATTCCGGTAACAGTCACCATGGACACCAAGGGAACCGAGGGTTTCGTCATCGCAGATTCACTGAGGTTGGTCGAGCTTGACGAGCAAGGGGAGCCCGTTGTACTGGAGCCTGTCAAACCTGCCCCAGCTATCACCGAAAAACTCGCGGGCTTAAAAACTGCTCAAGCCACTTTTGCCAAACAGATTGCTGACTTGAAAAAGAACGCTCCCGCCGAATTGCCTCAAGCTTTCGCTGTTGAAGAAGCGGAGACAATTGTCAACAGTCAAATCAATGTTCGGGGTGAGCACACCAACCTCGGAGCCGAAGTACCACGGGGCGTTTTACAGGTTGCAACAGTCGGCCAACCTCCGCAAATTGACGATTCACAGAGCGGCCGCTTGGCGCTGGCTCGCTGGATCGCCTCACCCGACAATCCGTTAACAGCACGTGTCATGGCAAATCGCATCTGGCATCACCTGATAGGGCAGGGAATTGTTGCTTCGGTTGATAACTTTGGAACGCTCGGTAATCGTCCTACCCATCCGGAATTACTGGACTATCTGGCAACCGATTTGATCAGCAACGACTGGTCCATCAAAACGCTCGTCCGTCAAATAGTACTCAGCGAGACCTACCAGCAAGCCAGCCAGTGGAACGAAAAAGCATTCGAAGTCGATCCTGACAACAGATTCGTATGGAGGATGCCCAGACGTAGAATGACAGCGGAATCCATCCGGGACTCGTTATTAACAGCCAGCAGCGAATTAGATTTAACGCCTGCTCCTTCGCCAGTGGCCGGATTGGGCACGCTTGTCACCAACAGTTCTGGTGGCGGATCATTCGCTAACCGGCAGAGCAATCATCGCAGCGTCTATCTGGCCAGGATTCGATCTGCAACTCCGGAAATTTTGACATTATTCGACGTGGCCAACCCGGGCCTGGTAACCGGGAGACGTTCGGTATCCACCGTTCCCGCCCAGGCGCTCTATCTGCTGAACAGTCCTTTTGTGATGGAACGAGCCGAGAAGACAGCAATTCGCATTCTAGAGAACCTGCCATCTCAGGTGGACAACAGCAAACTGCTCAACACCATCTACATGCACTTGCTCTCCAGGAAACCTACCGAGGCTGAACTGGCATTGGGTACAAAATTCCTGGGTGATCCGGCGAAAACTGAACGCGAGCAACTCAAAGTCCAGCTGCTGATTCAAACTCTATTTGCCACGGCTGAATTCCGAACAATCGATTAACCAATGACCTCCAGTGGGGATTGAATTCCATCATGCCATCCACGCGACGACAATTACTGAAAACTTCTTTGACTGGCCTGGCCGGAATCAGTGTTGGTGCCGTTGCACCATCTCCACTCCATGCCATCACGGGGATCAAAGCACCTCACTTTGAAGCGAAAGTGAAACGCGTTATTTTTCTGTTCATGCATGGTGGTCCGAGCCAGGTAGACACTTTCGACTATAAGCCCAAACTGCAACAGGATGACGGGAAGGAGCTCCCTTTTGAAACAGCCAGCAATATCGACGCAAAAAAGAGATTGATGAAATCCCCCTGGGCCTTTCGTCAGCACGGCGAGTGCGGACAGTGGGTTTCTGAACTTCTTCCACACACCGCCAAGGTTGTCGATGACTTGTGCATCATCCATTCCATGCATAGCCGTGGGCAATCACATGGTCAGGCCGTTTCCATGCTGCACACAGGCAGCGACAATCTGGTCCGACCATCTGTCGGCGCCTGGATTTCCTATGCTCTGGGACCACTCAATCCAAACCTGCCAATCTTTGTCTCGATCAGTCCTTCTCCTGGTCATGGTGGCCCCCGCAATTATGGAAATGCGTTTTTGCCCGCGATCCATCAGGCAACTGTCGTTGGCAACTCCGGCGCACTGGGAAGTGCGACGATCAAGAATCTGCAAAACACCAGAACCGATCCTGATCGACAGCAGGAACAGATCGAACTTTTGCAGGCACTCAATAAGGAGCGTCTGCAGACAATTGGCGATGATGGATTGACTCGCGGAGCAATCGACTCGGTAGACCTGGCCAACCGCATGCAGCAGGTTGCCCCTGAGGCCTTTGACCTTAGCCAGGAGCCGGATCATATCAACAAAGCGTATGGAGTCGGTGAAAAGGCAACCGACAACTACGCCCGACAATGCATCCTCGCTCGCCGACTGGTCGAACGTGGCGTACGATACGTGGAAGTTTCCACCGGTAACAAATGGGATCAACATAGCAAGTTGAAGTCGGGACACGAGAAAAATTCACTGATGACAGACCGCCCCGTCGCCGCACTGCTTAACGACCTGAAGTCACGTGGCTTACTGGATGACACGCTGGTCGTCTGGGGTGGTGAATTTGGACGTACCCCGGTGGCGCAGGGATCTGATGGCCGGGATCACAACCCACAGGGCTTTACTTATTGGCTAGCAGGTGGAGGAGTCAAGCAGGGCTTCGCCTACGGAAGTACTGATGAGTACGGGTATTACTCGGTGAGTGACCGAGTTCACATGCATGACCTCCATGCCACGATTCTGTACCTGCTGGGGATGGATCACCAACGGCTCACCTATCGTTATGCCGGACGTGATTTCAGATTGACCGATATTTACGGCAACGTAGTTCATGATTTGCTGGTGTAGTCTACCAGTCATATTTTTCAGGCTGACGTGCCTCGCCAAATCCAACAGCTCAATTCGCTCAGCAACACCAGCGCCTGACCCGACTGGACCTAGATCTTGTACAGTGCCTCGATAGGTTTGCCGACAGAGATGGGTACTGGCCTGTCGACCGGATCGGTATAGTGAGTCCCTGCGGGGATTCCCAGTGCGTTAAAAACGGTTGCCGCCAGATCCCAGGGGGCATACCGGTCTGCGACTACTTCTCCTCCGAGTCGATCGGTTTTACCAATTACTGCTCCACGACGAACGCCAGCTCCGGCCAATGCAATTGAATAAGCACCTGCCCAATGCTTTCTACCTGCATTGTTACCAGGAAAATTTGGCTCTGGCGCGATTAGCGGAGCTCGACCAAATTCGCTCATGATGATCACCAACGTTGTATCCAGCAGTCCACGATCATCCAGATCCTTGATTAAGGTGGTTACGGTTTTGTCAAATCGCGGGACCAGGTATTGATGGAGTGCATTGAAGATGTCGTTGTGAGTATCCCAGCCATATTCTTCAATTTCGTCAGGTGCGTCATCCTGCCCCCGGTTTGTGTGATTAAAAATAACGTTCACATAGGGAACTCCGGCTTCCACCAGTCTCCGTCCCAATAAACAGGACTGCCCGGACCGGTACATCCCATACTGCTGCCGCGTCTGCGGCAACTCGCGACTCAAATCAAAAGCTGAAACTACTTCGGGAGAAGAAAGCATCTCCACCGCCTCTCGATACAGCCGTTCCGTCTGCTGGACGGGAGCACTGTGCGTCAACCCGGTCTGCCCCAGATTCAAACGATCGCGCAATCGCAATCGCTCGCGCATTTTCGGCTCCGCCAGAAACAGATTCTGAGAGAGGCCTGGAATAGGGCTCATTCCTTCGTGGGGTCTGGTTACAAACAACGGGTCGTTGCTTTTTCCCAGCAGTCCGCCGAACTGTCCCGGGCCTGCTTCCAGAGGCACCAGAGCTGGTCCGTTTACGTAGACTGAAGCGTAGGGAAATCGTTTATCCAATGGCAGGTATTCCAATACCGAACCGATTGCGGGCATATCGCTGGGACTGGGAGGTGGATTGGAACTGAGACGCGTATGATAGCGTCCCGTAAAGGAAAGGTAGGCTGCACTGCCATGATCCAGATCCTGATGAGCCATACTGCGAACCACCGTCAGTCGATCTGCTACGGATGCCAAGCCAGGCATATCTTCAGTAAAGTACAGGCCGGGAACAGCCGTCTGGATGGGCTTAAACAGGCTACGTATGTGGTCCGGAGCGTCCGGTTTCGGATCCCACATGTCGATCTGACTTTGCCCGCCATGAGCAAAAATCGTGAGCACGCTCTTTGCTTTCCCAAACCCCTCAAACTTGCGCATTCTGTCGTCGGCCACCAACGGCTGAGGATGCAGCTGTGACGCAGACAACATCGCACTGCTGGCTAACGTCAATGCTTGACGCCGGCTGATACGTGAATTGCGGTACGATTCTGTGAAGGTAAGCATGCTTCTGTTATAGCATTGATTGACCTGAAGATTGCCGGCAAAGCAAAATTCGAGGTCGTGACAGGAATCAGACGTAATTAGAGAAACAAAACTTCATTTCTCCCCACGGCAACACCTGATTCTTCCGATACAATACGAAGCTTACCAGCCTCGCGCCTGCCCCTCCCCCCAACCTGGTTCACCACCTTGAGTCCTTCGGAAATAGCCTCTCCAACCCCGTCGACACCCCGATTTCATCGTGGCTGGTGGGTACTGCTGATCGCCTTTTCCGCGATTTACATGTCCAGTCCGGGACAGTCCCATTCGATTGGCGTTTTCAGCGCCGACATGATCCGCTCGATTGAGATTCTCGATACGGACTATATGCTGGCTTACATGTTTGCTACCGTCTTTAGTGGACTGGCCATCCCGCTGGTGGGTCCGTTTGTCGATCGCTATGGGGCGCGTCTGTTTTTACCGCTGACGTCGATCCTGCTGGCAGCAACCTGCATCTATATGTCTTCGGTCCAAAGCCTGCCCGGATTGTATCTGGGCCTCTCGCTCCTGCGTATTTTTGGACAGGGGTTAATGTGTCTGCTGGGAGCCTGGTTGATTGGTGAATGGTTCGAGCAACAGCGAGGATTTGCCATGGGCGTCATTGGAATCGGTGGAGCGTTAAGCGTTGCTACCGTCCCCCTGGCCAATGCCTGGCTGATTGAGTCTTCAGGATGGCAAAGCACCTGGTTAACCCATGCCTGGGTGCTGGGAATCTGCTTCGTCGCTCCCCCATTGTTACTCGTCCGCAATCGTCCCGAAGCAGAAGGATTATTTCCTGACTGTCGTTTTACACCTGTCGAACCGCACCCTGAAGAGGAAACGGAATACTCTCCGCATATCACTCGGGACAATTGGGAACGAAGTGAAGCGATACGCAACAGCACTTTCTGGAAGCTGGTACTCTGTTGGGCCTCGACTTCTCTGGTGGGCACGGGAATCGTGATCTATCAAAAGAAGATCTTTCAGGCAGTTGGCGTACCGGACAACCAACCTTATTACATCCTGGCATTACAGGCAGCGATCGCGATCGGTACCTGCTTAACAGCTGGCCACCTGACAACTCGCATCCAGGCGCGTTACCTCATGGCGACTGCCATGTTTCTGCTGAGTGGTGCAATGCTGCTGTTGCTCACGATGACGCAACCCTGGATGGCTATTGTGGTCGCCATCCTGCTGGGAACCCAGGGAGGGATCATTCGTACGGTAGGCAGTGTCGTCTGGGTCAATTATTACGGACGTAAAAATCAGGGAGCGATCAGCGGAGCAGCTCTGAGCCTGGCCGTTATTGGCTCGGCACTGGGGCCGTTACCTCTGGCCATGTCGAGCGATTATCTTAACTCCACCACTCCAGCGTTAGTAGGTTTTTTCGTACTACCACTGTTGGCGGGACTGGTTGTTTTGACAGCTCGGCCACCAAAGAGGATAATTGGGGACAATGCCGGAAAAGCATAATTTCCAGCGTCTGGGCGTCTCCTTTGACCAATTTTCACACCAATCTGCCATGTCCACCGTCGCGACTTTGAACTGCCCCCATTGCGACCAACTGATGCAATACCTGCCTGAGTTGGCCGGCCAGGACTCTCAATGTCCCGTTTGCCATCAGGTTTTCAAGGTTCCGGTAATTGCCCAAAACGTCCCTCAGGCTATCACGGAACCGCACGGCCAAATTGCTTCCGGACCCCACCACCAGCAATTCAAACCAGTGCCTGCTGAATACGCTCATCTCAGAAAAGGTGCAACTGGAGTCCATAACAGGAAGATTTTGTGGGTGTGCATCCTGGGCGGTCTCCCCTTTGTGCTATGGTTCGCACTGGTCGCCTCGGGATTCTTCATCGGGTTTTAGGCGAGTAAGTCACGAGCTCGCCGATCAGTGGTCTACAGCGTTACCCGCTCCGCTGGGAATGTGAATATCTTCCACCATTTGCTGAACCTCTGCGGGTGGTTCGGGGCTGAACGCATTGACGGTGAAGGAGACCGCAAAGTTGATCAGCATACCAATCGTGCCAATACCTTCGGGTGAGATCCCGAACAGATAATCATCAGCAGCACCGCCGAGAAACTGAAAGTAGACAATATAACTCAGCGTAAAGCCGATACCGCAAATCATCCCGGCAATCGCACCTTCGCGACTCATTTTCTTTGAGAAAATACCTATTAAAAGCGTAGGGAAGAAAGACGAAGCAGCCAGACCGAATGCAAAGGCTACCGTTTTGGCGATAAAAGCCGACGGTGGATTGATGCCAAAGTAGGCAGCCACCGCCAGTGAGACAAACGACGCTACCCGCGCCCACCGTACTTCCTCCTGGTCACTTAAATCCGGCTTAAGAATCTTCTTGAGCAGGTCGTGAGATACAGAGGTTGACAGCACAAGCAACAAACCGGCGGCCGTCGACAGGGCGGCAGCAATACAGCCGGCCATCAGCAGTGCGATGACCCAGGGAGGCACGCCCGCCATATAGGGATTTGCCATGACCATAATGTCTGGACCAAAAATTAATTCATTCGGATCCGCCTGATCGCCGCTCAGGCCAAGTTCCTTCTTTTCTTTCAATGAAGGTGCAACTGCCAGTCGGCCATCCGACGTACGGTACGCCAATGGGCCAGCGTACTGAATGATTCCATCCCCATTCTTATCCACAAAGGTCATCTGACCTGTATCTTCGAATCTCGAAAACCACTCGGGCGCCTCGTTATAAACCGTTCCGTGCAGCTCATTAATCAGATTCACGCGGGAAAAGGCCCCGATGGTCGGAGCCGTCAGATAGACGACCGCGATAAAAGACAACGTCCAACAGGCGGACTTACGAACTGCCCGCACATTTTTCACGGTGAAGAAGCGGACAATCACATGCGGCAGGCCTGCCGTTCCGCACATTAATGCAGCAGTAATACAAAACATGTCAACCATGCTCATACTACCTTCGCTGTATTTGGAAAAACCAAGTTCCTGATTGATGTTGTTCAGTTTTTCCAAAAACGGAACGGGTTCTCCGTCAGCAATATATTCTCCGATAAAGCCCAGCTGGGGAATCACGTTCCCGGTCAAGGCAATCACGATATAAAATGCTGGAATCGTGTAGGCAAATGCCATCACACAATACTGAGCGACCTGCGTATAGGTAATCCCTTTCATCCCGCCCATCCCAGCATACAAGAACACGATTAGCGCTCCAGCTATCACGCCATTCTGGATTTCGATTCCGAACAGTTGAGAGAAGACGACGCCGACACCCCGCATTTGGCCCATAATGTAGGTCATGCAGATGAAAACTGCGCACATCACTGCCACGAGTCTGGCAAATTTTGAATAATATCGGTCCCCAATGAAGTCCGGTACTGTTGCCTTTCCGAATTTGCGCAGGTAGGGAACCATGAGTATGGTCAAAAGAACAAAACCACCGGTCCAGCCCATTAAAAAGCGTGAGCCTGCATAGCCACCGATCGCCAACGCCCCTGCCATCGAGATAAATGTTGCCGCCGACATCCAATCAGCCGCTGTCGCCATTCCGTTAGCCAGGGGAGAAACTCCGCCACCAGCCGTGTAATACTCCTTCGTGGAATTGGCTCGGGTCGTCAGCGCGATCCCGATGTACAACGCAAAGGAAAGACCGATAAAAAGATAGTTAAGTGTGTCCTGATCCATCTGCTCGCCTCTTACTCTTCGCTGTATCCATGTTTTTCATCCAAGCGACGCATACAGATCGCGTAGATGATAAGCAGCAGGACGAAACAGATGATAGAGCCCTGCTGAGCCATCCAGAATCCCAAGGGGACATGCCCGATAGAGGGAAGGTTGGCATCCATCCAGTTCCGCAGCAGAATACCGCACCCAAAACTGACGATCGCCCAGATGGCGAGCAAGATTAAAGTTAATTTAAGGCAAGCGACCTTGTAAGACCGCGTAGTTGGTTTTTCCATAACCAGGACATTCCAGTTCAAGGGAAAAGACGATTGACAAGTTAAGAAGATAAGCGGTTCCGTATTATAATCGCTATTCAGTTCTACGTTTCGCAGGAGGAATCATAATCTTTGTAGCGGATATCGTGCAGCCGTTGCTTTCGATCCTGCAACTGTCTCCGGCGATGTTTGAGCATAAAGTGCTGCAGCACCATCAATAGAAAAACCAGAAAGCCGAGGATCGCTCCGCCAATTAAAGTGCTTCCCACAGATCAATCCTTTTAGCCGGCCCAGGTTTGCAGGCCACCGTCAACACGTAACACCTGGCCACTGACAAACCGCCCCGCTGGTCCACACAAAAACCCGACCACCGCTGCCACTTCGTCAGGCCGTCCAAAACGCTCCAAGGTGCCACTCTCCACCAAACGCGGTTCATCCTCGGCCACCTCATGAATACGGACAAACCGTTCGGTCACGGTGGGTCCCGGAGCGATACAATTGACGCGGACGTTATCCGCTCGAACCTGAGCAGCCAGGCAACGCGTGTATTGGTGGACGGCAGCCTTGGCAATGGAATACGTTGCCCCATCGGTCCTTCCATACATCGCGCCGATACTTCCCACAGTCAGGACCACACCATCCTTCCGCGCTACCATCTCTGGTACCACTTCCCGGCAGGCCAGTACGGTCCCCAGCAGATTGCGATCCATCACACTCTGAAAGTCCTCCAAAGCAATCTGCAGACAGTCATCCTGGTCAGGGGCTCCGCCCCGAGTGCCGTAGCCGGTTCCCTGAGCACCGATGTCACCACCGGCGCAGGTTACCAGGATATCTATCTGTCCCCACTGAGATCGAATCTCGTCGGCGATCCGCCGAATCTCGGCCTCCTGCGTCACATCTCCCCAGACTCCCATGCACTCGCCACCATGCGTAGCGGCAATATCACTCGCCAACTGCTGCATGGTGTCACCTTCGCCAAACGTCTGAGGACTATTTTCGCGAGTTCCATGAACGGCAACACGAGCTCCCATGGCACATAGTTCTTCCGCCATCCCACGGCCCAGTCCTCGTGACGAGCCGGTGATCCAGGCGACTTTCCCTTCTAATGGCAGTTCACTCATGTTGCTCCTTCATCTCTGGCGGGACTACTTGAGAATCGCACCCAGGCCCTGAACGATGTTTTCAACCGCATTGGCATCCATCTTCCCGGCTTCATAGGCATAGTTGCTTTTCACTTCCAGACCTTTCCACATCAGCACCGTATTCTCTGCCTTGGGTGAGAGTTTGATCCCGGCTGGCCCTTTGGCACCGGAAAACACGGTGAGTGGTAAAGTCCGCAGCTTGTGTTTCACCGCCAACGCAGACAAGGTTTCTTCATGTTTGGCAGGTTCGTCTGTTAAGTAGACAACAAAACACCGCAGTTGTTTTGATGAGTTCTCGTACAATTCTGCTTGCATCTTTTTGGTCAAACTGACCAAGTTGTCATCCAGTTTGCGAGTAAAAATCGCAACGACCGGACGTCCTCCGTAAACTCAGCGATAGCAAAGAGTTTTGCCTTTCGACAACCCTGATGAACAGTCTTTGACGTCAAACGCGCCAACAAATTCACCGACCTCGAGGCCGGACTTCACCTCGGCCATTGCCAACGTTGCCAGACCGGCAACCACAGCAAGACTGAGGCCTACATTTAATCGGGACATAGTACAGTTCCTTAAATAAACAGGATCTATTCAGGTACACAACACCTGAATGCTCAGGTTTTAATATAATCAATTGCAGAAGATCATTCATCACAATCTACAATGAGAAGTAATATGGCACGCACTCTAACCCTCCTGATTACCCTCTGTTTTCTGCTTTCTGGTTGTGAGCAGCAAAACAAACAGGTGGCGTTGGAAACGAGTGCCGACGCAGAAACTCAGGAAAACAACACAAATACTGCGGACGACGAGCAGGATCTCTACAGGATGGGTGACTGGGATACGGTTGAAGAGTTTGTCGAAGCCAACCAGGGTAAAGTCGTCGTCGTCGACATCTGGTCTACCTATTGTGCTCCCTGTATGAAGGAATTCCCGCGACTGATTGAACTACAGGAAAAGTATGGCGAACAGATTGCCTGTGTCTCCTTCAATATCAACTACGCGGGGCTACCCGACCAAACCCCTGAAACAGATCTTGAATTTATCGAACCGTTTCTCAAGCGTCATGGTAATACCGTTCACCATATCGTCTCCACGGTGACCGACGAAAAAATCTATGCCCAACTCGAATTCTATGCCATACCGGCCGTACTGATTTACGACACGACAGGAACGTTAACTGACAAAGTCCTGGAAGAAAATGCCTACGAATCCACGGTCTTCCCGCGTGTTGCTGAATTGCTGAAAAAACCTGAACCTACTGGAGAATCTGATGAGCCATAAAATTTCTCGCCGTACGTTTGCCAAACAATCCGCCATCTTTTCAGCACCGCTGATTCTGCCAGCCGCTGCTAAAGGAGCCAATGAACGACTTAATATCGGAGTCGTAGGCGTGGGAGGAAAAGGAGCTCATAATCTGGCCCAGGTTGGAGGTGAAAATGTCGTCGCCATTTGTGACGTGGACCGTAATCGTCTGGCGGGGGCCAAGAATAGACACCCTCAAGCTGCTGATTACACTGATTACCGCAAACTAATCGAGCGAAAAGATATCGACGCGGTCATCATTACCGTGCCTGACCACAATCATGCTCCGGCTACACTGCGAGCACTCCGCAGTGGCAAACACGTGTACTGTGAAAAACCGCTGACGCATACGGTCGAAGAGGCCCGGATTGTGGCTGCCGAAACCAGAAAGCGTGACCTGGCAACCCAGATGGGGACCCAAAATCACGAAGCACCAGGCTACCTGCGATTGGTGGAGATGCTGGAATCGAAAGCTGTCGGGCAAGTGAGAGAAGCTCATATTATCACCGACCGCCCCGGAAAATGGTGGCCGCAGGGAATCGACGCTCCGACAGGCAAACATGACGTACCAGCCCATCTGGATTGGGATCTCTGGCTGGGACCTGCCAAAACGAGACCCTATGATCCAGCCTACGCTCCATTCAAATGGCGTGGATTCTGGGATTTTGGGTGCGGTGCCATCGGTGATATGGCCATCCACTTGATGGACCCAAGTTTCTGGGGACTGAAGCTGCAAGGTAAAGTCAAAGTGACCTCAGAAGGCCCCACGGTAAACTCTGATAGTGCTCCGACCTGGATGATCACCAAGTTCGAATTCGGCAAGCGGGGAGATTATGCGGCGGTGGATGTCTACTGGTATGAAGGGACCGCTCGCCCGAAAGATCCATTGGTTGCGGAACAACTGCCCATGAACGGTTCTCTATTTATTGGAGATACCGGTCGAATTGCCTGTGCGCACGGGGCAGGCCCCAAGATTATCGACGGCACGGGAAAAACACCGAAACCTTACCTCCCAGATTCTCCGGGACACCACGCGCAGTGGATTCAGGCCTGTAAGACCGGTAGCCGCACCGGTTCGAACTTCGAATACGCCGGGCCGTTTACTGAACTGGTTCTGCTGGGCAACGTCGCATTTCGCGTCGGCGAAACGATCGAATACGATCCGGGTGAGTGCAAAATCACCAACATTGATGACGCCAATGCACTGCTGCGTAAGGACTATCGTAAAGGATGGGAAATATAAGACCTTAAGGCTATCGATGTGCCAGCTACTTCACTTGTTCCTGCGCATCAATCATCTCCCCACACAAAAACGCATTTACCTCTACTGTCTTCAGCCCTGGAATAGCTTGGCTTACCAGCTGACGACTGCCAAGCCAGTAACGTGTTACTTCACTACACTGAAACAGACTGTTTCCCAGGATCGAACCATCGTGGTTTGATATCGCGTCTGGAAACAAACGGTGCCACTCGTTTACACCCCCATCGAGAGAGGAGGTAAACAAAAATGACAAACTTGAAAATCTACGCCGATGTTTTGGAGGAAGCTGCTCTGGACCAATTCGAGCAAGCGATGGCGATGCCTTTTGTCGTCGATGGAGCTTTGATGCCAGATGCCCATTATGGTTACGACCTTCCTATTGGTGCGGTGGTAGCCACGGATGCTGTCGTCTGTCCTGCCTGGGTGGGCTACGACATCGGCTGTGGAATGACAGCAATGGAACTCGACCTGCGCCCTGACGATTTTGATGTGGCCGCAGCCAAGGCTGCCATTGAAGCGGTTGTTCCAACAGGTTTCAATGTCCATCACAAGCCCGCGGACCGGATCGCTGCACCAGCCACTGAGACACCCGGAGCGAAAATCTGGCAACGTAAACGCCAACGTTATGAAACGCAATTGGGAACGCTGGGTAGCGGCAATCATTTTCTGGAAGTCGGAACTGGGGAGAATGGCAACGTGTGGATCGTTGTACATTCCGGCTCTCGTGGATACGGACATGCTGTTGCAACTCACTACATCACTCACTGCAATAAGTTTCTGGAAGTTGGTTCCCCAGACGAGCTGGATTACCGTAAGGACCTCGAATTCTGTCTGCAGTACGCATTGCGTTCCCGGGAATTAATGTGCCAACTGGCAGCCGGTGCCTTGTCAGATCCTCAGGTATTGCAGTTCGTCAATCGCAATCACAATCATGCAGAACTTAAGGATGGACTGTGGATCCATCGAAAAGGGGCGACCCATGCCGAAGAAGGGATGATGGGAGTGATTCCTGGCAATATGAGAGACGGTTCTTTTATTGTGCAAGGGAAGGGAAATCAGGACTGGCTAAATTCCAGTTCGCACGGGGCTGGACGAGTGCTCAGTCGCCGAAACGCCAGGAAATCGCTGGACGTAGATGATTTCGCTCAGGCGATGGACGGGATCTGCGCGAATGTTTCCGAACACACGCTGGATGAGTCCCCTATGGCCTACAAGAACATTTTCGACGTGATGGAACTTCAAAAAGATTCGGTCGAGGTCGTCGATTACATCAAACCGCTGTTAAATATCAAGGGCTGAATCTACGCGCAGGCTAGTCCACACCAAACGACTTTCGGCCTGCTGGCACTGGTCGTACCTTCACAACTGGATACAACACGCGTACTGAAACGAAATCATGCTCAATCAACAACTCCTCGCTCTGCTTTGGCTGCTTGGCGCTGGTCTGACAGCAACAGCTCGGGCGGAATCTGAACGTCCCAACATACTGTTTATCTACACCGATGATCAGTCCTACAGAACCGTTGGCTGTTATCCCGGCAGTTACGACTTTGTGCATACACCCAACATGGATGCTTTGGCAAAGCAGGGCATTCGTTTTGATGCGGCCTATATTGGTACCTGGTGCATGCCTTCCCGAGCATCATTACTGACAGGACACCTGCAGCATGGGATCTACTCGATGCGCATGGAAGGAGATTACCCCGGTAGCGAATATGATCCGCAACAGTGCCCCTTCTGGCCACGTGTCTTTCGCAGGAATGGATACCAGACCGCACAGATCGGAAAATGGCATACTGGGCGAGACAACGGGTTTGGCCGGGACTGGGACTATCAATGGGTCTGGAATCGTCCTCGCTATACGGAGAATGCCGGAGCCTATTATGAAAACCAGCTGATCGAAAAAAACGGAAAGCCTGCCGAACTGGTCAAAGGGTACTCGACAGACAACTACACCGACTGGGCGGTCGACTATATCAACGGAGAGAACCGGGATCCGGATAAGCCATGGTTCCTGTGGTTATGTTACGGCGCGGTACACGGGCCGTTCACTCCTGCTAATCGGCATTTGGATTCGTTGCCCAACGTCAGCATTCCTGTTCCCCGCGACATTTATCCACCTCGGCCAGGCAAACCAGACTGGATGCAGAAGATCGAACACTGGGTTCCAGATGAAAACGGTATTCCTGTTATGAAAGGAAATGGCTTTACGGCTCAGACAGTAAACACTACAGGGATTTATGGGAACAGCCTGCATGACTGGGTACGACAGTATCACCAGGGAGTGCAGGCGATCGACGAAGGGGTTGGCAGGATCATGGCCGCCTTGCGTGAAAGTGGTCAGCTTGAGAACACTCTGGTAGTATTCACCGCCGACCAGGGAATCGGCTGGGGACAGCATGGATTCCGTGTCAAACTGGCTCCCTATGACGCCACCATTCGCTCACCATTGATCGTCAGTATGCCCTCGCGGCTACCTTCCGGGAAAGTCTGTAAAACGCCCGTTGCCGGTGTCGACCTTGTCCCGACATTTTTCCATTACGCGCAGATCGAACTGCCCTGGAAAATGCATGGTGAAAACCTGCAGACATTACTACTCGCACCACAATCCCGCTCAGACAAAACGGCGCTGATGGTGATGACAGGAAAAAAATATGGAAAGGATACTCATACAATTCCGACCAACCGTGATGATCTGTATCTCAACAATGTCCCCTGGTGGGTATCACTGCGCGACGGAAATTACAAATACATTCGAACGCTGGTCGCAGGTGAAACAGAAGAATTGTACGATCTGAAGCGGGATCCGGAAGAGTTGGTAAATCTGGCGGAGCAGAGGCGATTCAGACCTAAAGTAAAACAACTGCGAAACGCTATCATCGACGAGTTAAAACAGGTCGATGCAAAATTCGTTGATAATCTGCCACCGGTAGGCACAGGATACTAGGCAGACCCATTGGGGGGGAAGTTACTAACTCCAATATTCGCGAATCCCACAGCTTCCCTTATAATGAGGGTATACCCATTGCCACTCCATTTATTCCCAAGGAATGTAAGTCCCATGAAGTCCAATCGGCGAAATTTCATGACCTCCGCTGCAGCCGGCATCAGTAGTGCCGCCATCGCTTCGACGTTGGGGAACTTTAACTACGTATCGGCAGCCCAGGTAACCAAGTCTGACACACAATCTCCTTACGGTCCGTTGAAACCGACAAAGGACCTGACCACCGGACTGCCTCTTCTTAAACTGCCTGCAGGCTTCAGCTATCTAACTTACGGCTGGACCGGTCAATTGATGTCCGACGGCCGTAAAACCCCCGGCGCCCACGACGGGACCGGGATCATTGCCAATAAAGACGGAATCCTCACTCTGTGCAGAAACCATGAACTGGGTGGTCTGGGAAATTCCTTTGCCGACTCACTCAACACCTACGACGGTAAAGCTCCAGGAGGCACAACGCACGTCCTGTTTGATAGCGGCGAGGGAAAATTCGTCTCGAGCCACGCCTCCCTCTCAGGTACGGTTCGCAATTGCGCCGGCGGAGTTACTCCGTGGGGCACCTGGCTTACCTGCGAAGAAACGGTCACCGGTCCGGAAGCAACCTCGGATCCCCGGTACCCAAGTACCCATGGCTGGATATTTGAAGTCCCTGCCAACGGACAGGGCGACCCTCGACCTCTCAAGGCAATGGGACGATTCGTTCATGAAGCGATTGCCGTTGATCCGGAAACATCCTATGTTTATGAAACGGAGGACCGGGGAACAAGTGGGTTATACCGGTTCAGACCGAACACCAGGGAAAAGCTGCATGACGGTGGCACACTGGAGATGCTACGCGTACCAGGACACCCCGATCTTTCCAAAAACGTCAAACCGGGCGCCGTCTACGGTGATCTGGAGTGGGTCAAGATTGACGACCCCGAATTACCTCATTCCCCCCGGACTGACAATTCGCTGGGTGTCTACATGCAGGGGAGAAAAAAGGGAGGTACCAACTTCAATCGCCTGGAAGGCATCTGGTACTACGATGGCTCAATGTTCTTTGATTCTACCAGCGGTGGGAATGCCAAGGCGGGCCAGATCTGGGAACTCAACATTGCAGAAAACACGCTCCGACTTGTCTTCGAATCTCCCAGCAAGCAGGTACTGAATATGCCAGACAATCTGGCCGTAAGTGCCCGGGGAGGACTCATCGTCTGCGAAGACTGTGGAGTTACGACAATCCAGACACCTGAGGGCCTCAAACGATATTTCCCTCGCCTGCACGCGCTGAGCCCCGAAAAAAGTGAAATCCATGTTTTTGCGGAAAACAACGCCATTCTGGAGAAGAGTTACGATGGAATCAAAGCGGGTGACTATCGTAGTTCAGAGTGGACAGGCGCCCACTTCAGCCCCGATGGACAATGGCTCTTTGCCAACATTCAAACACCCGGATTTACCGTGGCGATTACTGGCCCCTGGGGAAAAGGTTACCTCTAAGGGGCTGTCATGCCGAGGTGTTTTTCAAGGAAGCGATAAGCAACTTCCCGCGCGTCTTGTGGAAAGCTATGAGCGGCCTGCGGATAGTTGGCCTGCAAATTATCTTCCGCATCAAAAAGCGCATAAATGCGGGCAACCTCAGCAATCGTCTCTCTGACTCCGGAGACTTCAAAATTACTATCGTTCACCGGGGCACTTGCCAGGAATGGCCGAGGTGCGAACGAGGCGATGATTTCTGGAAAATCGAATGTCACTTTATCCGGATCATTATCATATCGATCGTTGATCAGTGGCATGTAACGAGTACTTGTCCAGCCCTTCAATTTGCCACCGTAGTATTTATGAAAGCGTGTAAATCCGCAATTGCTGACCATCGCTTTGATACGTGTATCGAACGCCGCCGTAAAGATCGTATTGTGGCCGCCTAGCGAATGGCCAATGCACCCGATCCTGTTCTTGTCTACCTCGTCCAGTGACTGCAGCAAATCAATGGCTCGAGTGTTTTCATAAATAGCCTTCATTGTGCCGCTGATGTAACCGTCGCTGGCCGGGAAAGTGTAGGGATAGTCGCCGAAACTGGGGTAGTCCGGCGCCAGTGAGACAAAGCCTCGTTCTGCAAGATGCAAAGCGTAATGCAGTTGAGGGTTTCCCCCGAGTCCGGCTGGTTCCTGTTTTCCAATCGCTGTCGTCTGGTGCAAACATAAAACAGCGGCCGTTTTCGACTTTGCCGGCACTGGCAAAAAAAGGTAAGCACGAATACGTCGCTGACTTGAATCCGTGTGATAGCTGACTAAACGTCGAATGTACTTTTCGGTTTTAGCTTCTTCGTGAATCTTCAAGTTCAGAGGAACCGGAGTTTCCGGCTGAGGAAACTTCCCCATGATCAGCTGCATTCCGGCCAATACATGTTCGCGTCGGATCAGCCAGTCGGACCTGGTCGTAATAGCCTGCCGCTCTCCCTGCTTGTCAAGGTAATAACTCAGGTCCACATGATCCTTGTAATTGGTAACCAGCTGCTGGCCCCAAGCATTCAAGCAAACAGTGCTTATCAGCACGGTAAAGACGATTCGCAACATTTTTCGTTCTCCGCCAAAGTGGTTGCCACCACCCGATCGATGGGGTGGAGCGAGAAAATCAAGCACTCCATTCATTGTAACCCTTACAGATTTTAACTGAGGGTCATAGTTTCTCTGGAAACAACTTTAGATTTGTCGATACAATGAATGGATTACAGAAATCATGGAAGCAGGTAGGTCATGAGTTGTCAGAAATATCATCACCCTAAAATCAGCAGACGTTGTGCTATCCAGGCAGGCAGCATTGGACTACTCGGGCTGGGCATGAACCACGTCCGGGCCCTCCAGGCTGCACCTATGCAAACCAGGTATGACACTACCGGAGCTCGCGCCAAGAAAGTCATTTACGTCTTTCTATCAGGTGGTCTGGCTCAACAAGACAGCTTTGACATGAAACCTGACGCCCCTGAGGAGATCCGTGGGGAATTCAATCCCATCTCAACTGCAACTCCGGGACTACAGATTTGTGAGCATTTGCCGGAACTTGCAAAGCGGAGTGAGAAGTGGGCGATTGTCCGCAGTCTGACTCATAAATGGAATGAACATTCCCAAGGCCACCACATCATGCTCACCGGCCGTACAGCTGTACCGACCGGCTTTAATCCCTCGGCGCCCAAACCAACCGATTTTCCGTCAATGGCGGCTATTGCCAACACCGTCACCGTGCCACAAAACAACCTGCCCCCTGCGGCAGTTTTGCCTGAACGCCTGGTTCACCAGTCTGGACGTATTATTCCAGGGCAGTTTGCAGGACAGATGGGCGAGCAGGCCAACCCCTGGTTTATCGAAGCAGCTTCCTTTCACCGGCAGTCATACGGTGCTTTCCCAGAGTACGCGTTTGATCATCAGGAACGTAAAAATGATCTAACTCGTAAATTCCAGGCTCCTAATCTGGAACTCCCGCACGGCCTGACCGAAAGCCGGTTTGTTGATCGCCTGAAACTGGTCAATTCGGTGACCGATCAGAAAAGGCAATTAGACGACTCAGCAAAAACCGAACAGTTTGATCGATACCGACAGCAGGCGATTTCGTTGCTGACCGATCCAAAGGTGCAGTTTGCACTGGACGTCACTCGTGCTGACGAGAAAATTCAGGAACAGTACGGAAGAAACTGTTTTGGCTGGTCCTTGCTGATGGCCCGACGACTTGTCGCCGCCGGTGTCAACATGGTGCAGGTGAATCTGGGCAATGACGAAGCATGGGACACACACGGAAATGCGTTCCCACACCTCAAAAACAACCTGTTCCCCCCCACAGACCGAGCTCTCTCGGCACTTTTGGACGATCTGGAATCCACTGGTGAACTTGATGAAACGCTGATTGTGATGGCAGGGGAATTTGGCCGTACCCCAAAGATCTCGTTGCTTCCGTCCCACTATGAAAAACCGGGGCGTGACCATCACGGAGCGTTACAATCTGTCTGGTTTGCAGGCGGAGGAGTTCGAGGAGGAAACGTAATCGGAACATCGGATAAGCATGCTGGCTATCCCGTCGATAACCCCAAGACTCCGGAACAAATGGCCGCCACAATTTATGACGCACTGGGCATCCCAGCCACAGCCGCCTGGTATGACGCAGAGAATCGCCCAAGCCATATCTATCACGGCGAACCGATTCACGAGCTGTTTTGATGCAAGGGGTGTACGTTGCCTTGACCGAGTGAAAACAGACGTTGCTGCCAGATTTTGAGTTGACGTTGACGCATCGACAACGTCACTCCGGCGGCTCAGCACTCCGTATTATTTCGGCCAGCACCTGGCCATCGGGATGATCTGTCTTCCATTGCCCCCAACGCTGAACCGTGAATGCATAATCATCCAGAGGAATCTCTTCTGATTCCTGCAAGTACACTTCGTCACCCAACAAAAGCGCCAAACCGCCGTCCTGCAAACCGTTCTGCAGCAGGTCAATCTTCCCTGTCGCCTCCTGGTCGGTAAAGACTCTGACGCACTCGGTCTCGTTGCAGTAAGTTACTGCGATGGGCAATCCCTCGATCACTTCGGAAACAATGTGGTCGCCGATTCCTTCCATATACAATTTGGGAAATGCATAATGCACTCCGTCGATCTCCACCGCAATCACCTCGGCGTCATCCGGCAGTGTCACTTCGCTAACCAGAAGAAACCGGCGTTCATCCGGCGCCATGACCGCGGGCGTCTCTTCCAGAATCGCATTGACTGGCTCCTCGCCAATCGAGGAATAATCCGGCTTGCTCCAATTTTCAACAACCAGATTTCCCACGTAAGCACCGCCAGATGCTGCAAGCACTATCACAACCGTTAACAGAATATAACGGACCATCGATCTGCTTCCTCCGGACACTTCCATAGATTGATATAATACTTGTTTACCAGACCATCAAAATAACTGTTAATGACCCCAATGTATATCGACACAGAGAAGATGTTTCGAGCAACTTTCCTATTCACGATGCTCGTTTTCTGGGGCCTCTCCCACCAGGCCACCGCCCAAACTCAGACAGAGGCTCGACCAAACATCGTACTCGTTATGGCAGATGATCTCGCCTGGATGGATCTGGCGTGTCAGGGAAACCCGCTGGTCGAAACACCCCATCTGGACCGTTTTGCAGCTGAAGGAATACGATTCACCAGTGCCTACGCGGCTGCCCCGGTCTGTTCGCCCACTCGAGCAGCTTTGATTACAGGCCTCTCCCCCGCCAGATTACAAATTACCAATCACATCCCGGACCGTCCTCAATTCACTCCCCCTGATGCCTCGCATACCGGAGCAAAAATGGTAGACGCGCTGGAGCCTTCTTACACTACCATCGCCGAACGTCTGCGGGCTGCCGGGTACCGAACTGGCTTTTTTGGCAAGTGGCACATTGCTGGTACCGATGTTGGCCCGCGGGGCGAAGGAGCTGCCAAATACTATCCGGTAAACCAGGGATTTGATGTCAACATCGGAGGATGCATTTACGGAGGCCCTCCCACCTTTTTTGACCCTTACCGCATTCACAACTTGAAGAACCGCAGGGAAGGGGAGTACCTTCCGGATCGCCTGGCTGACGAAGTTTGTCAATTTATAGATGGCTCGGATGGAAAACCGTTCTTTACCTGTCTGTGGAATTACTCAGTGCACTGGCCCATGGAAGCCCCCGCAGCTCTGTTAAAGAAATACGAGAACCGGAAAGGACCCGGACTGAATGACACTCGCTACGGAGCCATGATCGAAGCCTTGGATGCCTCCTTTGGAAAGATCATGCAACACCTCGACGACCGTGGACTCCGCGATAACACACTGGTCATTTTCACCTCCGACAATGGTGGATTTGCAGGCGTTTCCGACAATCGACCACTGCGCGAATCCAAAGGTCACATCTATGAAGGGGGAATTCGAGTCCCTTTGATGATTCGCTGGTCGGGCAGGATCGAACCCGAGCAAATCAATGATACGCCCGTTATCAGCATGGATTTCTTTCCCACCATCCTTGACCTCTGTCAGCTTTCACCCGAGCCACTTTGTGATGGAGTCTCACTTGCTCCGCTACTACGGGGAGGAAAACTCACCCGCAGGAGCATCTTCTTTCATTTCCCCAACTATGCCTGGCACCGCAGTAATTCACTGGCCGGTGCAGTCCGCAGCGGTGACTACAAACTGATACGTCATTACACCACCGGTGAACTCGAGCTATACAATGTGACCAAAGACATCAGCGAAACCAGCAATCTGGCCGGTAAACATCCGTGGCGTACACGACAATTAAACGATCAACTAAGCGAGTGGCTGGCCGAATCTGGAGCCGCGATGCCACGAAAACTTCCTTTGGAGTAATGTATGTCATTGACCAGGAAGGTTGGCAACAACGACTTTCAATTTGAAGCCCAGGCTGACTGGGCGCGGCGTCCAGACGGAGTCAACTGGTTGGATGTCGTAGCAGTACACTTCACCTCCCAAAATAACGTTTATGTCTTTAACCGGGGAGATAGGGAACTGATCTACTTCGATGCGGACGGCAATTACGCAGGGGACTGGGGAGAAACCAATTTCCTGCGTCCGCATGGGATTACCATCTCCGAAGACGACTCGGTTTTTCTGACCGATGACTTTGGCCACACCGTCACGAAGTATGACCTGGATGGGAACGTACTGTTGACACTGGGAACCCGAGGAAGTCACTCTGTTACGGGCGCTGAGAATGTAGACTACCGCAATATCAAGTACTCGGCAGGACCATTTAATTACCCCACCAATCTGGTAATTGCCGCCGACAAATCGTTTTATGTATCCGACGGATATGGTAACGCCCGCATTCACCATTTCAACGCAGACGGTGACCACATTCGAAGCTGGGGCGACCCTGGTAGCAAACCGGGCCAGTTTGCAGTCCCTCACGACTTGCGAATCTCGGCGAGCGGAGAAATCTGGGTTGCCGACAGGGAAAATGATCGTCTGCAGATTTTTAGTCCCGCAGGGGACTTCATCCGGCAGATCGACAGCTTAGCTCGCCCAGCCTCGTTAGACTTTGGCCCAGACGGCGAGGTTTACGTGTTTGAGCTGGGATATCGAGCTGGTATGTTTCCGGGCAACGTCCCTCCTGGAGAAAATGCACCCGGCGGACGCCTGACCGTGATGACTCAGCAAGGCGAAGTACTTTGTCAAATCGGTGGCGAGGATGCTACCGCAGGAGCCGGCGATTTTTATGCTCCTCACAATGTGCGTGTGGACGCAAATGGCGACCTGTACCTTACCGAAGTAGTTTGGGCGGCAGGAGGCAGCAAAGGGCTGGCTCCGGAAGGCTGCCCCGCGCTGCAGAAATTCACTCGTATCTGTTAATACCCCAACGAAGTTTCCCCTCCTATCCTCCGAAAGAACTGCACTATGATTTTTCAGGCTGACTTCCTCACTGACCTCACTCGACGAATCTTTTCTGCCGTTGGCTCTCATGATGCCGAAGCAGAAGTGGTGGCTCAACGCTTGGTCAACGCCAATCTTTCCGGACACGACTCGCATGGCGTCATTCGCATTCCGACCTACATCAAGTGGATCCAGGAAGACAAAACAAAGCTGAACCAGACAATCAGCATCGAAACCGACAATGGTTCGATGGTCGTTGTGGATGGCAGGTTTGGACTGGGGCAATCAATTGGTCAACAAGCCATGGCATTGGGGATCGAACGAGCCCGTGAGCATGGTGTAGCAGTGATCGCTCTGAAAGACAGCGCTCACCTGGGACGTATCGGGGACTGGCCGGAGATGTGTGCGGATGCTGAAATGGTTTCCGTTCATTTTGTAAACACCAGTGGTATGGGAAACCTGGTCGCCCCCTATGGAGCCATCGAACGTCGTTTGTCAGCTAACCCCTTTGCTGCTGGTGTCCCCACCAATGACGACTTCCCTCTGATCCTGGACATGTCTGCGTGTACCATCGCAGAAGGTAAGATCCGAGTCGCACTGCACGCCGACAAACAGGTTCAAGAGGGATGTATTATTGACAGTGAGGGTAAGCCAACAACGGATCCCAGGAAGTTTTACGGCCCTCCAGCGGGATCCATTCTTCCCATCGCTGGCCATAAAGGTTACGCGTTAAGCATGATTATCGAAATGATGGCCGGCGCCCTGACCGGTGGATCGTGTACCAACCCTGAACGGGCCAATATTCTGACCAACGGGATGCTATCAATTATCCTGGACCGCAGTAAACTGCAGACCGACGACTATTTCTACACCGAAGTCAAGCGATATTGCGACTACGTCCGCAGCGCCAAGCTCCTGGATGAAAACAACAAAATTCTCATGCCTGGCGAAATTGAATACAATACACGTGCGCAGCGAAGCGTGGACGGAATTGAATTGTCTCAGACTACCATCGATATGATCCAGGAAACCTGCGATGCGCTGAACGTGGAATCAGGACTCCAGCAATAAACATAATTCCATGGCAAATTACCAAGTACTACCGAATGGCGCCACCAACGCCATCTACAGTGTCGATTACTCACCTGATGGCAAGTCCATTGTCGCCGGCAGTCTCAGTCATCGCATTCTGGTGTGGGACACCGAAACGTGGGAAGTCCGCAACTACACCGAATTGCATGCCGATGGTGTGTCGTCCGTTCGTTTCTCGCCCGACGGAGAAAAAATTCTAACCGGCGGCCTGGATAAGCTCGTAAAACTTGTCAACACATCCAGCCTGATTACTGAGATCGCACTGACAGGTTCTGCCGACTACATTCAGAGCGTCGCTTTCCTTGGTGAAGATGGTGAGAAGTTTGTCAGCACTGGCTACGACAAGTTGATACGCGTCTGGACGATCGACGGGCAGATCCGGGAAATCGGCGGGATGGGTGCGATTAGTCATAGTTTGGACACCAGTGCTGATGGCAAACACATCCTGGCTGGTAGCATGCAGAGTGAAATCTTCGTGTGGAACCCCGAGGGCGAGGTGGAATTCAAGCAGGTCCATCACAAGAAAGGAGTCCATGCCGTAGCCTTTGCCAAACACAGCCCCAATCTGTTTGCGACCGCTGGAGGAGGGGGGATGGCCACAATCTGGAACAGAACAACAGGTGAAATAGAAGGGAATCTGCGGGGGCACCAAGGCTACATTCGCGGGCTTGCCTTTTCCCATGATGGCAAGTGGCTGGCGACTGGAGGACAGGACGCAAAAATCTGCCTTTGGAATCTGGATACTTACAAGCTGGCCGAAGAGCTTGAGGCTCACACCAACACTGTCTACAGTCTGGCTTTCTCGCCGGATAACACTCATCTGGTGTCAGGAAGTTTTGACCGCCAGGTCATTCACTGGAAGCTGAGTTAAGATCTGAATCAAACCAGCTCGTCAATTTTGTGGTACTGCACGTGGTCGATTAGATAACGGGGACGACCGTGGAAGTCATTTACGGTCGCCGTATTCGTGTCGATTCCAAGCGTATGATAGAGCGTGGCAAACACATCCTGCATATGTACTGGGCGATCTGCCGGTTCTTCAGCATAACGGTTCGTTGAACCAATCACTCGGCCGGGACGAATTCCGCCACCAAACAGCATGGCGAAATTGGCGCGCGGCCAATGGTCCCGACCTCCCTTGGCATTGACCCGCGGCGTTCTTCCGAACTCACCCCATACCACCACGGAAACATCCCGATCCAATCCGCGGTCATGCAGATCATCCAGAAGTGCGGAGATACCTCGGTCGAAGTAGGGAAGGTGGTCCCGAGCATTTTCGAAATTTGTACCATGCGGCTGACCATGCCAGTCCCAGCGACCATAATTCACAGTCACCGTGCGAACTCCTGCTTCGACCAATCGCCGGGCCGCCAGCAAGTCATGGTTATGCAGATGTGACGCATCACCGTAACCAGCCTTTTCATAGGATCCACCGCCGTACCGCTCCAGCGTCTTCGAAGACTCTTTGGTAATATCCAAAGCATCTGCCAGCTTACTTGATGTCAGAATCCCCAATGCCTGTTCAGTAAAAGCATCCACTCCGTCAAATTCGGAAATCTTTTCCGCTTGAGCCTTGAGTGCATCGAGCCTGGCGAGCAACTGAGTCCGACCAGAAAACTGTCCGGCTCCGATTCCTTGCAGCGTCAGACTGTCGGCTCCGTCAGCGACAGGAGCAAAGGGAGCGTGGGCCTTACCGAGAAATCCGGAGGGGCCAAGACGTCCCCACGTACTGGACTTCATTCTGGGTGTCATCGTTACAAACGGAGGTACTCCCCGTTGCGCATTTCCCTTGAGTTTGGAGACATAACTCCCCATACAGGGCCAACCACCAACAGGCTGGTTTGGCGAGTAGATTCGTCCTGTCAGACACTGAAAAATATCGTGGCGATCCACGGCACCGTAAAGGGATCGAATGATCGAGTACTGATGGGCTCGAGTCGCCAGCATCGGCAAATGTTCGCAAACCTGAAAACCGGGTACCGAGGTAGAAATCGGTGAAAACTCGCCACGAATCTCTTCCGACGCATCCGGCTTCATGTCGAACATATCCAGGTGCGGAGGACCACCTGCCAGAAAGACCATGATATTGGCTTTATGCCCCAACCGCCCGGGACTCTGATCCTGTGCTTGCAACAACTGGGGAAGGGTCGCCCCCCCCATAGCCATACCACCGATTTGCAGAAAATTACGGCGGTTTACACCATCACAGTATTTAGGAGTTCTACGAGACATGCGATTCACAATCTGGTTTCAGAAAACGGACTTCTTTATTTTACCAAAACTAATTTCGGCATGAAAAGCCAATTCCCGCCACAGTGGTTTATTGAAATCCTCCCATCGTTCCGCTACCAGTTCCGCCACCAGTTCCGCCACCAGTTCCGCCACCGAAATGAGTTTTCGGCCGTACTAACAATCCCGTGGACCGCAGGATTCTTTCCACTTCACGATGAACAACCGTATCTGCATTTACCAGAAGCCAGCCGCCTGCAATTTCAATCGTATTGCGATATTTTCCTTTCCACGAGTCTGGGGCAATTTCTTGCCTGATCAACTTCACCAACCGTCGCACTGACATATGAGCCTGAGGCCCGTAGTCCGTTATGGTATATGTAATTGAGTTGGGTTTAACAGGCCCCTGATTGGTCGTTAAAGAAGAAATACTTCCATTTACTATTCCGGCCTTGGCCTGCGCCACCGCGATTCGACCTCGAGCCTGAGGAACTTGCCCTAGAATATTTAGCCGGTAAAGCCGTGTCATACCTGAGCCTCCCAGCCCTCCTGACGAACCAACATTGCCCTGCTGTTCGGACATAGTCTTCAGCAATTTATAAACCGATTCGATAATTTCAGGAGTCTGAGAAACCACCAACGTATTGTTAGTATAGGAAATCGAACCTGCTCCACCAAAATCGTCCCAAGCATCCGGCTCCAAATGGGTTTTGATAGCATCTATCAGGTGATCCACATCATCCCGTTCCGATACAAAATGATCTATGACTTGAAACCTATCGGTTCCAATCAACCCAGGAGCTGTAATTACCACGGTTATCAATTGAATCTCAAGTGCCTCAGGCGTTGTGATTCTGACCAGCTCATCTTGAACCGTGTACGCCAGATCACTTTGATGGAGAATCAATTTCAAGGCAGTCCTGCACGAGAGCCCTTGAAAGGAAGCGTTGATCGGCAAATCAGAATCCAGTCCAGAGTCATCCAGTGCCCTCACATCAATTAATATTGGAATCTCAAGTGTATCGGCCACGAATTCCATCACGTCGGAAAGTGGCGTATCGACAAATTCAAAATTCACCTTTGTTTCCAATGCCGACAGAATCCTCTCCCGTTGAGCTCGCGATTCAGCAGTTTCACCAACTCGGGACATTGTCACTGTCGACCCGGGATAGGCAAGCAATCGTTCCCAGACCGAGAAGTCAAAATCAGCCACGTCGTATTCGTTTCCCGATTGCAAAATTTGAATGTCTCCTGCCCCGAACCCACCAGCCGGCTCAGCAATCGCCCCACCTGCGGCTTCTCCTCCGGCAACCCCTTCAACGCCGCTAAAAGGATCATTCGGAGCAAAGGGATCGTCCGTAGCCGCTTTGGCTGGCCGTGGTCTCTTTTTCTGTTGTGTTGTCGTGGTAGAGAAAGGATCTTCATCCTGCCCGTAGGTTACGGCTAAACAACCAAACAACGTAAACAGGGCCATCAGGGCCGACAGGGGAAACACAGAAAAGCGGAACGATTGCATGCCAATATCTCTTACGTCCGGAGGGGAGGGAATAAACAGCGAATGTTGTACTCGTTTATTATTCGCTCAACATTCTGAATTTCAAGCAATGTTCCGGCGGGAGTCACGATTTGAATTGCGGTAAGATGGAGGCTAACACTGTTTCGCTCTCAAGTTTCTGGTAAAACCCAATGTCCAACTTCAAATACTGCCTCAATGCCAGCACGATCATGACTACCGACATCATGACGCAAATCGATGTCGCACAAAAAACAGGTTTTACCGCCATCGAACTTTGGTTTGACCATATCGACACTTTTGTGAATGAAGGGAAGGGAAGCGTCGCAGACATTCGGCAGGCACTGGATGACAACGGGCTTGCTGTGCCAACCTGTATCTATCTTGGCGACTGGTTTGACACTGAAGGCGATGCCTATGCAGTGGCGCTGGAAGAAATCAAACGAAGACTTGAAATAGCTGCCGCCGTGGGGGCGCCTCATGTAATTGCCGGACCTCCAGCAGGCAAAGCATGCTATGAAACGGGAGCCCGACATTATCGTGAACTATTGGAACTGGGCGAACCATTCGGAGTCAAACCGTCAATGGAGTTTCTGGGGTTCGTCGAACAGCTCAATACAATTGAAGACGCGCTGGAAGTCATGGAAAAATCCGGGCGCAGCGACGCGACAACCATTCTGGACCCGTTCCATATTTTCCGAGGTGGAGGCGAGCTGGAATCTATTTCCAGGTTGCACGCTTCACAGATCGCGGTCAGCCACTTTAATGACGTGCCGGCCGAACCTGCTCGCGAAGTACAGCACGACAAGGACCGAGTCTGGCCCGGTGACGGAATTTTTGATCTGCAACGCTATCTGCAGCTCATCACAGAGACCGGTTACGACGGATATCTATCGCTCGAACTATTCCGCGAAGACCACTGGGCCGCTGACCCTTATGACGTGGTGGCAGAAGGCTTTGACAAAATGGTTGCTGTCGTAGAAGGCTAATGCCCCAACAGGCTGCTATTTAGTTGTTCTTCCATTGTTCACCAAGCGGGCCACCGTCACGACGGTCACCAAGTCGGTTATAAGTAATGTAGTCGATGTTGTCGCTCAGGAATTGAACGCTACCATCAACCAGTACGAACTGAGCTCCCCCCTTGTGCTGCGACTTGAAGCCCTGGGAGGTTTGCCAGTTCTTGAAGTGTGTACAGCCATATGGGTTCAAGGGAGGATTACTGCTGCTCCACGAAAACCCGGGGTCACCAACGCCCACGATCGGGAAGTTGATCGGAGCGGTCGTCAGGGACCAGGTCGCATTCGCATGCACCCAGCCATTGACGTAGTGATCTGATTTATGCGGCAGCAATTCACCCACCATGATCACCTGGCTTTCACCATCAGAGACATCTCGAAAACGAGCTGCCCAGGCACCACGACCAAATACGCCAGAAATACGATATCCACGAGCATCGTTACCATGATTAGCCGGTCCCGTCTGAAAAATATTCCCGGGGTAGCTGTTACACATGTTCTGCCATGAGTTACTTCGGCCGGCGCCCATCGAGTAGCCATAGGTACTGATAGATGGATCGATGTCATAGTTAGCACGGTGAACGTATGGATCGACGTTTGCCGAGGGACAAATCAAGATGGGAAGAATTTCGGAACGATTCCAGTGCACCATTGATCCATGTAGATGGGTTAACGTCTCAAAGTTTGACCAGTTCTGATAGGGAGCACTGGTTCGACGGCCAGAAACTGTAAAGTTGAAGGCATTGTACAGTGGATCCATTTCCATAAAAGGAAGCAGTCGCACCCAGGGGCTACCATGGCTCGACCCATGCCAAGTCTGTCCGTTGTTGGATTGACGGGTCCAGAAATACATGCCATTAAATGGCAAGGAATTGTACGTATTGTGATACGTACGCATCGCCAAGCCAATCTGCTTGAGATTGTTGCCGCACGACATCTTGCGAGCCGCCTCGCGGGCAGCTGATACCGCAGGAAGCAATAACGCTACCAGGATACCGATAATTGCAATCACCACCAACAGTTCTACAAGCGTAAACCCTGTACGTCTGGTCTGCTTAACATTCATTTCTTAACCTCAACTTCTGATACCCGATTCATCCATTTTCAAACGTTTCTCTACAACAAATTGTACTTGGCCAGACCATTCTGTAGTTTGATAAGTTCATAAAAAAACAAAAAGCATGATAAGTCACCTTACCATGCCTTCTGTTTATAAATTGAGCTCACTTAGAGCTTAACCAGTTAACACCGGAGGTGTTGACTAGTTGTTCTTCCACTGTTCACCAAGTGGGCCACCGTCACGACGGTCACCAAGTCGGTTGTAAGTGACGTAGTCGATGTTTTCGCTCAGGAATTGAACGCTACCATCAACCAGTACGAACTGAGCTCCACCCTTGTGCTGCGACTTGAATCCCTGGGAAGTTGCCCAGTTCTTGAAGTGTGAACAGCCGTATGGATTCAATGGAGGATTGTTATTATTCCATGCAAATCCAGGGTCACCAACACCTACAACATGGAAGTTAATTGGTCCCACAGTAGCGTACCAATTAGTGTTGTAGTGCATCCAACCATTAACTGCGTGGTCAGACTTGTGTGGCAGAATTTCACCAACCATGATCACCTGACTTTCACCGTCAGAGACATCACGGAAGCGAGCTGCCCAGCTACCACGACCGAATGGTCCGGAGAGGCGATATCCACGAGCTTCATTTCCATGACTGGAAGGACCGGTCTGGAAGATGTTACCAGGATAGTTGGAACACATGTTTTGCCATGAGCTCATACGTTGAGCACCCAGGCTAAACCCGTAAGTTGAAATGGCTGGATCAATGTCGTAGTTCGCACGGTGGACGTAAGGATCCACGTTAGCTGAAGGACAGATCAGCACAGGAATGACCTCGGCACGAATAGCTCGCGTGAGATCGGGTGTAACAGCATGGGTGGTTTCGTTACGAGGCCAATTATTCCATGAGTTACCGAATGGGGGAAACGACCCATTCTTAGTGCCAGAAATGGTCATATTCAAAGATTGGTAGAGAGGATCCATTTCCAGGAATGGAAGCAACTTTACCCAAACAGATGCCTTCGAACCACCAGACCAGGTCTGTCCGTTATTGGACTGACGACCCCAGAAATAGAGTCCATTGGGAGGAAGGTTGCTGTACGTATTGTGATACGTACGCATTGCGAGACCAATCTGTTTAAGATTGTTGCCGCACGACATCTTTCGAGCCGCCTCGCGTGCAGCTGATACCGCAGGAAGTAACAACGCTACCAAGATACCGATGATTGCAATCACAACCAGCAGTTCTACGAGCGTGAATCCTGCACGTTTGTTAAAACGTTTCATAATACCAACTCCGAGAAGAAAGAAAAAAGAAAGGTAAAAATGCAGTCTTGTTTGCACCGAGAAAAAGGCACAGTGAGCTCAAACAAAACTCCGACTAGGCCTTTATAATACCAAAAAGAGCCCAAAAAAAATAGGTTTTTGCGCTCGTCTTCGAATATTTTCAATATCGGTTAGCGCAAAGCCAAACTCGCTTCACATTGTAAAACTACCATGTGAAGGCCTGAAAACAGTGAAATAGTAGGGAATATTACAGAGATTCCGTGAACGTGCTACCCGCAAAACTCTTCTTAACCCTTACAACCTCCCCCCCGCAGACACTTACTGCGGAGAACGTATCGGAATACAAAAGACGCTCTTTTATTGATTCAAAGGCTGCGCAGCACGAAGTTTTTTCAGCGCCGCTGCCGCTTCAGTACTCAGATCACCGGTCAGCACATGCTCTTCACCCAGGTTCTTCTGGCTGACCTGAACGAAACGTCCATGACTATACAGTTTGTATTTCTGGTCCCGAACCCAATGTGTTCCGCGACCTTCCGCATAGGCCCAGCTTCGACTGACGGGCCTGCCAGACAGAGCGGGTACAAAACTGAGCGAATCAAGGCCGGCAGGTGTCTGCTGCCCAGCCAACTCGGCGCAAGTCGCATAGAAGTCCGACATATCAACCAGTTCCCTGGAGATTACTCCCGGCTTCACTCGCCCAGGCCAACTCACAATCAAAGGAACTCGAGTTCCCGTATCATCCAGTTTGCCTTTACCCCCCTGAACTCGGCGACCTTTGTATTTCAAAAATACTGGTGGCTTTACATACTTTCCCTCTTCAAAATGAGAACAACTTCTGGCAGCCGTACCATTGTCCGTTGTAAAGATCAACAGCGTATCTTCCCTCAAATTCTGTTCGTCCAGAAATGCTACCAGCTTTCCAATCTGACGATCCATCTCCAGCCCCATTTCTTCATACGTGAGATACTTCCCGCTGGGAGAATAGGGAACCGGTTTATCCAGATCATCTGTGACGTCATGACAGAGCGCCATCGAGTAAAACGCGAAAAACGGTTTTTCTCGATCTGCCAGAATAAAGTCCTGCAGGAATTCCCGATAAACATCCGGACCAAATTGATCCCGAGCTGACTCGTTTAGTTCCCCGTTCTCATAAATCATCGGAGCATGATAGCGTGGCCCTTCATGCCAGCCGAACAGACAATACTGGTCGAACCCCATGCGGTGAGGTTGCTGCAGATCGTCTTTCAGCAGGGCCAACTGCCATTTGCCCGTAACAACGGTTCGATAGCCCGCGTCCTGCATCGTCTTGGCCAGTGTTTGTTCTTCCAGTTGACGGGGAAAGGATCCCCACCTGGGATGCCCCACATTCGCAGGATACTGTCCAGTCAGGAATGTGATCCGAGTGGGATGGCAAACCGGCATGCTGTAGCAGTGCATCCCCATCAATCCGGATTTCGCCAAAGCGTCGAGATGGGGAGTCGCATACGATTCACCACCATATGCCCCAATAGCCTCGAAACCCACATCGTCGGCCATCACCACAATAATATTGGGTCGCTCTGACGCGACGGCGCTACCCGACAGCATCAGTAGCAACATTGCGATACGACAAAAGATTCTATTCACACTCATATTCTGGTGCTTCCCTTACAATTCGGATGAAAGAAACGTTTCCGCCTTAAAGCGATTTTACTACGACCGGCGTCGCTGCGTCTGGACAGGCTGCCTGAACCTGATTGATGAGCGAACGACTAAATCCTTCTGCAGAAACTTCAATCAGGTCACCTGGTTCAAACTTCCACGACCTTTCTCCGTAACTAAGCTTGCTCGTTCCAAAGTAATGCAGATGGACATCCCCCGGTTGGCGATGCAATGGATATTTGAAATGGTGATCTTCACAATTGGCGAGCGAATGACACATGAACTGCTGGCCACTTTTTAGACCACCACTGTCATAGATCTGTTCGCCATCGCGAGTTACCACCACACGCACGTCCAGATCTTCAAAAGACTCGCCCAGCACCAATTCGGGGCCCACTGAGCAGGTCCGCAGTTTGGAAGGAGCGAGATAGAGATAATTAATCTTCTCGGTGGCATGATCTGACCATTCATTGCCTAGTGCGAAACCGAGCCGATACGGAGTGCCATCCGGCCCAATCACATAGCAGCCAACAAATTCAGGCTCTTCACCACCATCGCGAGCAAAACTGGGAATATCGAGAAATCCTCGGTGGCCCCGCAGACAGACGCCGTTACCTTTATAGAACCACTCGGGCGCCGTACCTCGCTGACCCTCACCCGGTTTTCCTCCTTCAAGTCCCATTTGAAACATCCTGGCAGAATCAGTCTGAGGCTGGTTGGACTGTTCCGTTGAGGATTGCTCGTCGGTATGCATTTGATCCCGACTCTGCATACTACCGGTGTGAGTCAGTCCGGTGCCAGTAATATAAGTTCGCGAGCTATCCCTGTGATCCAGCGGAGGTAACAGGTGCCATTCACTGCCCACTTCACCTTGCCACAACTGATCATATGACAATCGGGTATCACACTGCGGCAACAACTCCTCTATCATCGCCTGCAATTTCAATTCCCGGCTGATGGCCGTCTGAGCAAGAGCGAGGGTTGTCTCATACTGAGGAAACGTCGCGGTCAGGTTAATCACTTCGTCTCCATCGACGACGCCAACCGCCCGAACTCCATACTTCATCACAAACTGAACAATTCGCACGGACTCACCGTTACCTTTCACAACCAATCGCACGTTGCCGGAACCAGGGAACCAGGGAACCAGGGAACCAGGGAACCAGGGATCTAGGGAACCAGGGAAGTGCCTATGGGCTTTCAATTGCTGGCTAGCTTTGCTGTGGCGGAGACTCTGGAGCTACCACATGCAAGCCCAGAGACCGATCAGGTTCACGGGCCATCACTTCTTCATATTTCTCTTTGGCGACGCCCCCCAGATAGTCCGCCATCGCCACCCAGGCTTCGCGGCGATAATCCCACCAGTGAAGTCGCTCAATCTGTTCCACCCAATCACAGAGATGCAGAAAAACCAGATCCTTCCAGTTCTGTTCTGTTAACTGGTATTTTTCACCTGTCTCACGGTTATACACCACATAGTCCGTACTACCCTGGAGAATGGCCTTATCAAATGGCTCACGGTGTACAAAACAATTAAGAAACGCAATCCATTCGGCTTCTTCACCAATCAGTTCCTGCAATTCGTGTCGCCGCTCTAATGGCAACGTGAATCCCTGAAAGAGCTGAGTGCCATAGATCGAATGAAACATTCCTGCTCGAGCCAAATAGAGCGGACCGCCCCAACTACGGACATCTTGATAGACGGAAATCAGGTGGGCCAGATATTTCTTGTCTCCTGAATGGGTAATCGACTCGGTACCGAGACTCAGGAGAAAGTCTGTCAACTCTTTGTACTTGGGATCCGGCTCGATTCCAACTTTAACCTCACTACTCATAGCGTCACCTTCTGATTATTTTCTGACCGCAACAAGGCGTTCATAGGCTCGCAGGAAAATCGTGTCATCGGACAGGGCCGGCGTCGAGTAAAACTGACCTTCCAGCTTGTTCGTGGTGATGACTTTCCCTTCCGTATCTGCTCGAAAGACCACGGTCGTCCCGTTGATCCCCTGAGCATAAATATTGCCACCGCCGGTTACCAGCGATGCATAGCTTGTTCCGGTCGTGAGACGTTTCACCCACTTCACTTCACCAGTCTTGATATCCAGACAGGATGCCACTCCGTTATCCGCCAACGTGAACAACAATCCATTCAGAGCAATCGGCGTGGAAGAATCCGGAGTGCTCTTTGCATGACGCCACAGAACGGATTCCTGAATATCACCTTTTTCGCCCAGCTTCCAGGCCATGATATGCCCGAGTCCTCCGCCGCCTGGATTGGCTGACGTTCCAATCACCACTCCAGAGTCTGCAACGGGTGAAGCAATCACCCGTCCGTAAGGACTCTGGATCTGCAGACCGGGTGAATACCACAACTGGTCACCCGTCGCAGGGTCATAGGCGTTGATATGATCACAACCGGTCACCACCAGCTGAGGCTTGCCAGCGACGTTGATCAACAGGGGAGTGGAATAGGCATCGGGCCCATCATCTTTGGCAGGAAACCGGCGATCGTGCTTCCAAACCAATTGCCCGGTCCTGGCCTGCAAAGCGACCACGTACGAAGCCCCTTTGGTCATGCAGGTGACAAAGATTTTGTCGCCCAAACGTCGAGGTGTCGCTCCCATACCGAAGGTGATATCATACGCTCCATATTCCTTCACCATATCAACTTCCCAATTCAGTTCACCAGTCTGAGCATCCAGACAAACCAACAACCCCGACCCAAAGAAAGCCCAGACAGAACTGTCATCTACGATCGGCGAAGGAGTTGCCGCGTTATGGCGATGAGCGTACAGATTTGCAGGCCCTGTGGCCGCCAGTTTCCCCGCACCAACCTTCTTTGCCCACAGAGGCTTTCCGTCAGTCCGTGAAAACGCCAGGACATGAAGCCCCAAATCTTTAGTTTGGCTGGTCACGTACACAGCCTTGGAATTCACCGCTGGTGACGAATTCCCCTGACCGGGCAAATCGACACTCCAGGCTACTTTGTCATCTCCCCAACGGGTCGGCAGATTATCACTTGATGAAACTCCGGCTCCACTTTCACCGCGAAACTGTCCCCAGGACTCAGCAGCAACATCAACAACAAACAGAGACGTGACCATAAGCAGAGCCACGATCAAACTGAAATAACTTCGTTTCATCATCCGGTTTCTCTATTAACAGAAAATCTAATATGGCAAGGAAGCAACAGATTCATTCTAGCGAATCGGCATGGCGTCTACGAACGATCCGAGCAGTAGTTTCTCAATGGTTGGGAGAGGGTTGCCTGCAACCTAGGGAAGGTTTACTCGACCACCTGAAAGCACTAACGTCTGTCCCACGGTGAAGTCCGATTCATCTGAAAGCAGAAAACTGACCATGCTGGCCACCTCATGAGCCTGTCCAATACGTTTCGACGGAGTGATATCAATGAGCTGGTCCAGTTGAGCCTGATCGAATCCATCCAGAATCTCCGTATCAATCAGGCCGGGCGCCACCGTGTTCACTCGCACATTGTCAGCAGCAAGCGCCTGTCCCAGGCTGCGAGTAAACCCGATCACCGCAGCTTTGCTGGTTGCGTAGGCGATCGCATAGGGTTTGGCTTCCAACCCTGCAATGGATGCGATATTCACGATCCGCCCATAACCTCGAGCAACCATCCCATCCTTGACTGCCCAACTGCAGTAGAAGACACCGTCCACATTAATCTTCATGGTCCGGTGCCACAGCTTTTCACCAAATTCGTCGTGCGCAGCCACATCGAAGATCCCGGCGTTATTCACCAGAAAATCAATGGGCCCGAGTTGTTCTTCCGCCTGACGCATCAGCTCCTGGGCTTGCTGCTGATCGGAAACATCCGCCTGCACGGCGATAGCCTCGCCACCTTCGGCGCGCAGCTGGTCGACAGCCTGCTGAGCCCGCTGCTCGCTGGCATTGTAGTTGATACAAACCTTGGCCCCGCACGCTGACAATCGCCTGGCAACCGCCAGACCTATTCCTCGCGACCCACCAGTCACGACGGCCACTTTACCCGAAAAATCATATGGCATTTTTATCACTCCCTGGTTTTACTTGCCGCTGCGCGAATGCTGTGAGCCCACCGCAATTTGCCATTGAGTCCGTTGTAATATTGGAAGACGACCTGGGGACGAGGAAACGCCACCCACCGCTGATCTCCCACCTTCAATGGATTGTTGTAGACGTTATTGATCTGTACGACACAATAAGTAGGTCCCCGCAGCTGATCACGAGGCACATCATCTTCCCAACGAGTCGACCAGAGGATGTCAACTTCCCGTGGACCATACTTAAACAATCCGTTGGCTGGCCGATCACCTTCGTCAGTGAAATAGTGGTTATTGGAGTTATGGGGCCCCGATGCGAACTCGTAAACATTGTCCGTAATCTGACAGGCAAAACTGTTATGCAAATCTCCGGTCAGCACAAACACTGGCTTATCAATTTTGTCCCAGGCTTCAATCAACATTTCACGTTCATGGTAAAACACGGTCCAGGCATCATCTTTGTTGTTCGCCCTGACAACACCTCCACCCACGTGCGGCACCATGAAATTCACGCTTGAGACAACAAAGATAAAATCTGCCTCGCTCTCCTGAACCCCTTTGAGCAACCACTCCCGCTGCTTGATGCCGAGCATCGAGATTTTCTTGAAGGGGTCTGAACGGTCATGCATCTCACGCTGCCCGCGCGTATCGCAGACAAAGAAGTCGCAATTGGCAACACTCATTTTGAAATAGGAACGACGACCGATCGAGTAGGGTACCGAGCCATCCTCTTTGAACTCGGGCCTGACTCGAATCCGATGTTCGTCCAGGACTTCCACAATTTCATAGACGCCAGCATTTTTCAACCCACCAACACCGTCCAGTTCGTTTTCGTTCACACCTTCCGTTCGAGTTCCCCAATGGACGTGCAGGTTATTGACCTGCTGCAGATCGAGGGCCGTAAAATCTACCGTCGGATCGGTAACCACGTCACCCTGGGCGCTGACCTTGCCAGTGCTGAGGTGCACACGTTGCGGGAAGGTCGTGGGATTGGCCCAACCCAGATAGTCGTACCATGCTCGAACACCGACATCCCGAAAAACTGCGCGTCGATCCCGCAACCCAGGAGTACCTGCTCCCCAAATGTCATTGAGGATTTCATGATCGTCATAGGTAAAGAAGGATGGCACCTGAGAATGCCACTGTTCCAACGCCGGAGCCCGGTCCATGAAATGCTTGTAGTTTTGCCAGACACCAACAATTGCCGGAGCATCCTGAATCAGTTTGGGTGCAGCCCCCGCATCCATCCCCACCTGCTGCATCCATTGAGCAGGCGTGTATTCGCGTTGTGTTTCATAAAGCCAATCACCGTTGAGAATGGAGAAATAAATATCGTCCTTGATCTCTCGCAGCATCGTATTGAAAGCAGGCAGAGCAGGGCCGTTGCTATGTCCGGGGTTCTGGTTGTTGCCGCACGCATATTCAAACTTGAAATTGAACAATCCCCTGGGATTCAATTTCTCGTCCACATACATTTCACTGTTGGGAAGCGTCCGAAAAGATCCGCTCCGAGCTGTCAGATCCGTGACCCCGGGCAGTACCAGTTTGTAATAGTACTTGGTGTTGGGCTTCAGATTGCGAATCTCCAGCCACGCTGTACAGTCACGATCCAGCACCGTCTTGACCGCCGGGCTTTCCTGGTCCAGCGCATCCGGTGCCAGACCGTACCGGACAGCGAACTTGCCCGGATGGCCGGTGCGAGCCCAAACGCCAACACTTGTATCGGTCAGACGCCCCAGGATTGGGCCATGCGTAATGTGCTGCTCCGTCTCAATCGCTGAAGCTAGCGAACCAAACGCAAACAAAAATAACAACGCCAATCGTTTCATGATGGATCCCCAAATTTCCCTTCTAGAATTAATGACTTTCCGCTACCCGCTTACCCTGGTAACTATCGCGACGAATAAACTCCTGATCAATCGCAGCTCGTACTCCTGGCTTGTCCAGACACCACTCGGGTGCCACGAAGTAATCCGGAGGCGCGTCACCACTGACTCGCTCGACAACAACATGAGGCGGCGTTAATTCAAGAAAATCAACCACGGCTCGAACGTAGTCCTGTTGACTTATCAGTTTGACTTCACCACTGTTGACCTGATCTGCCAGCAAAGTTCGTTTCACAGCGTACAGATTGTGAATCTTCACTGCATCGACACCGGAACCGGCCAGCTCCCGAGCCGTTGCCATCATGTCTTCATGCGATTCACCGGGCAATCCGAGGATGACATGGGCACAGATCTCAAAACCTCGCCCCCGACTCCGCTGCATCGCGTCCACAAACGCGTCATGATGATGGCCACGATTCATCCAGTCGAGCGATCTGTCGTGCATCGTCTGCATTCCATACTCGACCGACAAATACGTCTTCCCAGCGAATTCTTCCAGCAAATCCAGCACGTCATCTGGTACGCAGTCGGGCCGCGTACCTATCGCCATGCCAACCACGTCCTGATGCTCCAGCGGCAGCTCGTACAGGGATCGAAGACGGTCAACCGGAGCATACGTATTGGTCGCCGGTTGATAATAGGCGATGAATTTGCGGACGTCGTAATAGCCTTTCAGCCGAGTAATCCCGGTTTCAAGCTGATTAATAATGTCCTGCCGACGCACGCGCCGACTGGGGCTAAAACTTCGATTATCACAAAACGTACAGCCTCCGGTGGTCACCGATCCATCGACATTGGGACAGCTAAAACCAGCGTCCAGACTAACTTTTTGAATACGTTCGCCAAACTTGTTTTTTAAGTGAAAACCGAGCGAATAGTAACGCATTCCTGCCCCACGCCAGTCAAATTCCGGAGCGATGTTGATATCGTTTTGCGTTTTTATGCCCATCTATCGTTTGACTAACCAATACGCTGACCTAGAATACTCGTAAACACCCTTAACGCGTGTTCCTTTCTATCGTACCAGTTTCTATTAGAGGCCGTGCTTGGGCAGCAATTTTTGGGTAAATTAACAGTTTTTCCCCTCAAAGCATGCTCGCCTTCAACAACCGTTCCACGAACCCCCAAGTACAACAACCAACACATCCTATGACCAATTACGGCAAGCTAGAACCAATCGGTGGCGGTGATCCGATTCCGCTTTTAAGTGAAAAACTCCTGGTTGGGCGTCGTGAAAGCTGCGATATCGTTTTACGTTTCAAGAACGTCTCTGCCCACCATTGCCAACTCTATGTGAGTGAAGGTTACTGGTTCGCCCGAGACCTCAACAGTCGCAATGGTACTCGCGTGAACGGAGACGGGGATCGAATTTCAACAAAACGACTCGATCCTGGAGCTACCATCCAATTTGCTAATCATCGGTACATCATCGAGTATGAACCGGTCGATCTTGGAGCAACGGGTGCACCACCAACAGATGACGGTGGACTGCGGAACATTCTGGGGCAAAGCCTGCTCGATCGCGCTGGACTCGACCGACGCAAACCTAATTCTTCCCGCAGATATGACCCACAAAGCCGCGAAGCCAGCTCGGTCAGTGACCGTAACAAATCAAGCTAGCTGCTACTGCCGAGCGTAAATCACTGCAGCAACCGAATTGGGTTTTCCAATTCCGGATCCCATGGAAACGCAGGACGCACTTTCTGCTTGTAAGGAAGATGCCTGCAGGTTGCTGGAGTTGGCCCGCTTGTATCCAACACCATGAAATTCTCGCTGCAATGCTCGAATGCCATCCGGTAATTCATCGGATTCTTGGCGACGATAAACTTCATCTGTGTTACATCAATTCCTAAGGCAGAGTACTGTTCACCACACCATTCGTAAGTGGGAAATGAAGCCAGGCAAATGAATACGCCGGCAACTTTGACGACGGCTGCTGGACCCATGTTCCCCTCGCAACCGTCCCAGATCCCACCTTGGTAGATAAATCGCCCATCTGTCAAATTGACCACCGTCGCCTCGACGGCTAGCGGCTTGCCCCACTTGGGATCATGGCGATGTCCTAATTGCAAGTCAAGCGTTGCACCAATACCTGCGGCATGGCAGGCGGAGGCAGCCAACTGATCGACAACTGGTATCACCGAAGAGACGGCTGGTCCCAATGCCAGCAGCGCAGGAAGCACCTGCACACTGTCTCCCGCCGCACCTCCACCACAACAGTCCGCTGTTTCCACCAGCACGACGGTCCCCGCATGAGCTAGCCCCAGCTCAATTGCCTCGTCGATTTCATAGAGCTCCGGTTCCAACGCAAACCGCTGCTCCCAGTAAAACTCGGCTATTTCCTGAGCCAATTGATTGGCCAGGTTTTGATTATCGTGAGTAATTACCAGGCCACCTCCTCCCATTTCCGGAGCATCCAGATAGGGGTGCACCAGGAAAGCACTCGTCGAGTAAACCTCGTCCGACGACTCAATCTCCTTAGCCAGCTTCATCGTTCTGGCAAAGGGACCGTCCCCGTCGGTCGCACCAAGAATGGCACCTACGAGGACTGGAGCAATCCCCATGGCCATCGTCGGTTTGAGTTTTCCGGTGAGAATATCCGCCATCGCTTTGGCACCACGCACGCCTGTCTCGCGCGCATCGCGGTGGGGATAAGTTTCCCAGGCAATCAGGACATCGGAATGATCGATCATCTGCTGAGTGATATGTGCGTGCAGGTCAAGTGTGGCGACGATCGGAACCGACGGCCCAACCAGGTTGCGCACAGCAGCCAACAGATCACCTTCCAGATCAGAATGACTCTCCGCAGCGGCCGAACCGTGCAGTGCCAGGAGCACTCCGTCAAGCTGCTGGTTATCCCGAGCCGACTCAAGTTCAGACAGAAGCGTCGATTTGATCTGAGCGTATGCTTCGTCAGTTACCAATCCGCCCGGACAGGCTGTCGCCGCCAATGTAGGAATGATGGAGAATTCTTCCTTTGAGTCACACAGAACTTCAAAGTAGCCGCCAAGCGTCCCCTCATCGAGAGCCAAAAGGTCGTCACCCTGCAAAAACTGCGTCCGGTGAAACGAGTCGAGATCGGTAGGGATTCCACCAAAGTGATTACATTCTACGAGCAGAGCACCGACGGCAATGTGATGGGACATGGGAGCTATTAAAAGGATTCGATTTCAGTGGATGTGAATTATTGCCGGATTGCCGGGATGTCCAGCAGGCAAACTCAGTCTACGGCAGGCATTGCCACAAAGGGAAGGTTGCCCCCACCCGGCGGTCTACACTGTTTCATCTAATCCTGCATCATGTCGGCGACGCGGGATACCCCACAATCCCGGTGACGAAAACCGCCATCGACGGGCAAGGTGGTACAAGTAATGTAGTCTGCCGCTGCGGACGAAAGAAAAACGGCTGCCTGCCCGATATCTGTGGGAGTCCCCAGACGGCCCCAGGGCAGTTGTGCTCCCTGTTCACGAATTGCTTCCTCAGTCCAGGTTTCACGCTCTTTCGGAGTATCAATCCAACCGGGCTGAATGGAATTTACGTTGATCCGATGGCCAGTCAATTCCATGGCAATCGTTTTCATCATGTGATCAAGCCCCGCCTTGGCAGCGTTATAGGCGACGCTAAGACCGATCGGCATTACAGCCTGGACGCTGGAAATGAAGACCATTTTTCCACCCTCGCCACGCTCCACCAGCTGGCGAGCGACCAACTGACTGATATAAAAACCGGCGCTTAAAGTTCCCTGCAGTGTCCGCTCCCAATGTTCCCCGGAAAGTTCAAGAAATTCGGAGCGATAAGTGCTGGCCGGATTACTCACTAGAATATCAATCTTCCCTGCCTGGGACATTGCCTGCTCAAAAACGTCACGACACCCGTCCTGACTGAACACGTCGCCCGGTGCCAGATAACATTTGCCGCTCAGGGCCTGGATTTCATTCCGAGTTTCCTCCAGGTCCGGGCCTGCATGCAGGTCATTAATGATCACGTCGGCTCCGGCCCGGGCCAACTCGACAGCACACCCGCGACCAATTCCTCGCCCGCTGCCTGTTACCAATGCCGTCTTACCTCTTAAATCAAAAGCACTCACTACACCAACTCCAGGTTAAAGGGGGTCAACAGTTCCACGCCATCGGCGGTCACTCGATAGTTATTCTCCAGACGCATGCCATGGGCAAGTGCCTCACTGTACAATCCTGGCTCAACAGTGAATACATCTCCTTCTTCAAAGAGATCATCCCAGAATGGATTAAGGTGCGGAGCTTCATGGGGGTACAAGCCGACACCATGCCCCAGGTGATGAGAGAATTCACCATGGGGAAATTCCGCCAACAACGATTGTACGGATGTGAAGATCTGTTTGGCACTCGTCCCAGGCCGCACCTCACGCTCAATCAATGCAAATACTTCCTGAATCAGCGCCCAAGCCTCCATCTGCAAAACGGTCGGCTGGCGGTCGACCGAGATGGTACGGCAGTTGTCAGCAAAATAACCACGATAACTTGGGCCCAGGTCCAGAATGTACAGCTGTCCAGCCTCTGCACGCTGATGACGCGGTGGACCTCCGCGGGAATTGCACTGAAAGTCGTTACCTAAAAGAGCAGTCAGTGGCTCACCCGCTGTCGAGACGGCTACTGCCTGCAATTCATTAAACAGGTCAAGTTCGAGAATACCGGGCTCGATAATTTCCCGGGCCCGAACGTACATCGCTTCGGTGCAATCAATCGCCTTTTGCATCAACGCCAATTCGTCTGGATCTTTGCGACGTCTTAGCTGCCATAAGTCCGGTTCGAAATCCACCACCTCGGTGATCTGCGTCAGTCCGGCAGCTTGCAAAGCATGAATACCTGTCAACGCTGCATCCACACCCACGTGATTCGATGTAACACCCTGCAATCGGTCTCCCAAAACCTGAGCGGCTGCCCATTGCTGCTCGAGGCGTAGCGTTGAGTGCCATTGAGCTTCATAGGTCAGTATCTCATCCGCCGCTGTCGACGGTGGCTGCTGATTAGGAGCAACCAATGTGAGTTGGCCAGTTGCATCCAGGCAAACAATCGCGGCCATCAAGTGATGGGGACGGAATCCAGAAAGGTACTGAACGTGCTCGGGACGAGTAACCACCAGCCGGTCGATATTCCGAGCCTGCATCTGCTCCAGGACCCGCTGCTGCCGAGCACGACAGCCTGCGACAGTTAACCCCATACGATACTCCTGTTGTTTTTAATTCTGGGCAAGCATGTTTTGTAAGTCTCATCATTTTAACGTCTGCTGATTGCGACACCAGAACCGGAAGGATTCAGTTCGTGACACTGCAAGTGTCACTGCCAGTCACCGAACAGTTCACCTGCCATGCATTGACTCGTACAATACCTAGCACCCAACACCTGTACATCTCTTTGGGAAGGTTTACCCAAGAGATTATCAATGCTTGCACGATTAAAAACGTTCACCATGGTCGGACTCGATGCCCGGCATGTCGATGTGGAGGTCGACACGGTATGTGATCCCAACACTCCCAGTCTCACTCCGTCAATCACCACCGTTGGCTTACCCGATAAAGCGGTGCGTGAAAGCGGGCAACGCGTAAAACGAGCGATCGAAAATGCTGGTTTTCGGCTGAAGTATGATCACATCACCATCAATCTGGCCCCGGTCGAACTGCCCAAACAGGCTGCCTCCTTCGACCTGCCTATCGCACTTGGCATGTTGGCCGGCATGGGATACCTGGAACATGAGCGACTGGAGCAATTTGCCGTCGTTGGCGAGCTATCTCTGGCGGGCGAAACACGTCCTGTCCGAGGCGCCCTCAGTATGGCGATCTCTGAAAACCGCTCGGCACTTCAGGGTCTGATCGTCCCCTCAGCCAATGCCGCCGAAGCTGCGGTCGTTGACGGTTCCCGGATTTATGCAGTCGATAGTCTCGCTCAGGCTGCCGCCTTTCTGAACGGAAAACTCGAACTCGATTGTACCGCTGGAAATGCCAGACAGCTGATGCAGCAGCATGGAAAATATGAACTCGACTATGCCGATGTCCGAGGTCAAGCAATGGCCAAACGAGCTCTCATCATTGCTGCCTCCGGAGCCCATAATCTACTCATGGTAGGGCCGCCCGGTAGCGGCAAGACGATGCTCGCCAAACGTTTTCCGACCATTTTACCACCGCTGAACAATACTGAATCGATTGAAACCAGCCAGGTATACAGCGTGTTGGGGCGGTTGCAGCCCAGTCAACCACTGCTTGTCAAACGTCCCTATCGTTCACCTCACCACACCATCAGCCAAGCTGGACTTGTCGGTGGAGGCACGACACCACTGCCTGGGGAAATATCCATGTCGCACAACGGCGTACTTTTCCTTGACGAACTGCCCGAATTCAGTCGAACTACTCTGGAAGTACTGAGGCAGCCACTGGAAGACAAATGTGTAACCATTTCCCGTGCCCGAGGAGCAGCCACCTTTCCGGCTGATTTCATGCTTCTGGCTGCCATGAACTCTTGTCCCTGTGGATTCAAAAATGACCCTCGTCGCAATTGCCAGTGCCAGCAAACCTATGTCGACAAATATGTTTCCCGCATCAGCGGCCCCATGCTTGACCGGATCGATCTGCAGATCGAAGTACCTGCTGTACCGATCGAACAGCTCAGCGGGAAGCAGACCGGCATGACAAGCAATCAGATGCGTGAACGGGTCGTGCTTGCGCGGGAAGCTCAGCATGACCGTTTCCGAGGAACTCGTACCCACTACAACGCGCAGATGACGGCACCGCAGGTACGGAAATTTTGCCAGTCCACCTCGGCAGCACAACGAGCGATTCAACTGGCAGTCGACACCATGGGGTTTTCAGCCCGTGCCCATGACAAGATCCTGCGAGTCGCCAGAACGATCGCTGATCTGGCAGGAACCGAAAAAATCCAGGAAGAACATATCCACGAAGCGGTTAACTACCGTCTGCTGGACCGGCAATACTGGTCACGATAATCGAACGAACTCAAATTTTCTCGTTCCGCGGCGAGACAAAAGTTCAATGAAACCAAATCGGGGGAATCGAGTCTCAGAACGATGATTGCAGATATCTGGAAAGACTAGGCTTTGTCACACAATCGGCTTGTTAGCGTCAAAGAGAATCAGAAACCGTTCGCCACGAGAAGGCTGGCAAAGTTTCGGTAGACCGATGCCAGAGTACGATCGAAATTGGCTCGCGGATCGTCACGCCCGCAGTGTCCGAGCATTTACTCTGGAATCGCGAAGCTCCTATGCAGTCCGGCGTGACGCCGACTCCGCTTATCCCGCGAGTTGCTGATCAGCATAGGATTTCCTCAGACTAGTTGGCGCTCGTCTTGATTGTAATCTACGAGTAACAAGTGAAGGAAATTGGTCGTTTTGAAATAGTCAGCAACGTTGAATTCATCGTTCCTGCAAGCCAGTAATCATCTCACTCACATCGTCGTCCGTCCCAGCCCAATCTTGATCGTACAGGCCCAGGTTCATTTTAAATTCTTTGTAGCCAGCATAGAGGACAGGCACGACAAAAAGCGTCAGTAACTCTACCGCCATCCCTCCAATGACAGGCCACGCCATCGCCTTCGCGACGTCGGATCCTCGCCCCGTGGAATAGATCACCGGCATCAAGGCAATGATTGTCGTAAATGTCGTCATTAGACAGGGCCGAATTCGCTTCATACCTGCCTCAACAGTTGCATCACGTATATCATCGACACTTCTGAGTCGTTTACGAGTGAAGACCTGGCCGAGGTAAGTCGCCATTACGACTCCATCATCCACGGCGATCCCAAAGAGCGCAATGAAGCCGACCCACACTGCCGTGTTGATCTCAATTGAGTTTATTGCCAGAAAAATCATTCCTCCAGCAAAAGCGACCGGAATTCCGGCGAAGACTGTTAAAGCGATGGGAAGGCGGCGAAATTGAAGGTAGATAATAAACAGATTGATAACGCCCACAAGTGGGATGACCCAGCGAAGCTGTTGGTTCGCTTCGATCTGGTTCTGAAATGACCCCACTGGTTTGAGCGCATACCCTGTAGGCAAACTGAGCGAATTATCACCTTGCGCCTCCAAGAGAGATTGTTCGACAGCTTCCACAGTTTCCAGATCCCCCACCATCCCTGAGGGAGAAAACGAGACATGGGCAACAAGCCGGGCATCTTCGCTATTGATCATTCCCGGCCCCCAAGTCGTATTCATTGTGGTCAGCATCGACAAGGGAACAACCTCTCCGGAACGAGTGACGACCGGAAGACGGTCCAACTCGTCCAAACTTTCCCGGAGATTCCGTTCATACCGTACGCGAATGGGATATCTCTCCCTTCCTTCAACCGTCTTCGTAATGTTCGAACCTCCGAGCGCCGTTTCGATAATCTGATTGACCATCGCCGTTGACATCCCATAGCGAGCGGCAGTTTCGCGATTGACTTCAAATTCGACATAAGGTTTGCCGAGAACAATATCCGGATTGACCGTGCTGGCATTGACCTGTGAAAGACCTTTGAGGTGTTCAGCCACACTGAGAGACGCTTTAGCAAGTCCATCCAAACTATCCCCAAAGATCCGAATCGCCATCGATGCCTTGATGCCACTTTGCAGCATCACGATTCGCCCTTCGATGGGTTGCAGGGGAGAAGCAGGTGTGACACCTGGCAGCGTCGCCACCGCATTAATCTTGCCCCAGATCTCCTGGGTTGTGACTCCTTCGGGCCAATCCTCTGTCGGCTTAAGCATCACATAAGTTTCAATCATCGCAGCTGGAGCGGGATCGAGCGCGGACTCCACTCGTCCAATTTTCCCTAGCACGTTCTCGACTTCCGGTATCTCTTTGATGAGAGCATTCTGTGTTTGCAGCACTTCCATTGCCTGCGAAAAACTGGCTCCTGGAAATAGCGTTGGCATGTAAAACCAACTTCCCTCATCCAGGGCGATCCAATCGTCAGACTTCAAACCAGTGAAAGCATGTTTGACGTCGACATAACCAGGGACTTCATTCAAGTCCGCCCCCAAATGTCCGGCCGCTGTCTCCAGCGGTTTGAGTATGATCGGCAGCCCAAACCATGCTCCCATGCCAACGCCGACCACTAAAGTCGGCAAACAAAAGAAGAGTCCTTTGCGACCAAGAAGAAACCGGAGGGTTGGGACATAGAGCCAGAGAATAAACCGACTCATGGGGTTTTCGTCAATTGGGCGTAATCTCTCTTTGAGCAACCAAAAGCCTACCAGGCCCCCAAGCAATCCTCCGCCGGCAATAACCGCTCCCATGTGAATTCCAAGAGTACGAGCGAGCGCTTGACCGCCAAGCCCTCCCAAAACTAACCCCAGACAAGCAAAACCAGCAGTTCCGAACCATGTTGGCGCAGGTTTAAGCCGGCTTGACGAAAGAAAAAGTCGACTTAGCAGCGGCACGAGCGTAATAGCGACAATCAGGGCGGCAAGAAGAGAAAAGGTTTTTGTCCAAGCCAGAGGTGCAAAGAGTTTGTAATCTCTGCCGGTCAACATGAAAACCGGCAGAAAACTCACCACGGTCGTGAGCACCGCAGTAAGAACGGCGGGAGCAACTTCCCCAGCTGCCTCACTGATGACTTGGATACGCCGCTCGCTACCACCTGGCCGACCTTCCTTTTCCCACTCCGCCAACTTGTCGTAGATCGTTTCCGAGACGATGATCCCCATGTCAACCATCGTTCCGATCGCAATGGCGATACCTGCCAGAGACATGATGTTGGCGTCCACACCAAACACCTGCATGGCGATGAATGCCAACAAAACGGCAATAGGGAGTGTCACGGCGACGACAATACTGGCCCGAAAATGAAGCAGAAACAGCAGAATCACGACTGCAGTAATAACAACTTGTTGTGAGAGCGCCTCTGTAAGTGTACCAACCGTCTCGTTAATCAGGCCCGTACGATCATAAACGATACGAACTTTGACTCCATTTAAGCTCGGTTCAATCTGTTTGATTTTT
>CALKGE010000001.1 GCA_938084685.1 uncultured Pirellulaceae bacterium | reverse complement strand
CAAAAAGAAACCGATCTGGCCCACCTCTTCAAGCAGGCCTCCCGAGCTATCTGGTATTTAGTTGGATTCGCAAGCTCATCCAACTAAATACCACCACCGTCGGTTAAACACAATTTACAGAAACAACGGTACACTACCTGTCAGTTTTGGTACATCGTCACATCTACCCCGGAAAAACCGCCGATAATGTATATCCGTCAATGATTCGTCACATCTATGACAATACGTATTTTAGTGAAAATATTCGTACCGCATTCTTTAGGGAGCTAAACGGCTCAACAAATATTGTCTTTAGTCCAGCCGCCCTACCAGTATTTATGGCTTGGTGGAAAAATCGCGCCAACGCAGTATTTCCGGGTAAATACAAGCCATCCAGCGTAATCGTTTTAGCCTCGCTTGGTGCCGGCATTACTAGCGGTGATCAGGAAGCTTTACAAAGCTACAATCTTCTAATCAATAGATACACTACTGCTCAATTAACAGAACTGCTTGCAATCGCTTGGGCAGTTCCTAAAACCTCTAAAATCTCCAAGGCTGTTTGGGTTAGTCATCGCGGCAATTTAACGACATATGAAGAATGTATTCAGATGCTCTATGCAAAACTTAAGCTTGATCAACTGATAGATGACTAACATCGGATAGTAATAACACGGTCGATTGACGTGCCCCCGTTAATGGTACCACTCGTAAAGTGGTAGTTAGGTGTTTCTTTCCTCTGCTGTTGGAAGCCGCTGGAGCGTAGCTGAAGCGGATCGAATGGCAAGTCCAGAGTTTATTCAAAGAACCATGCAATGGGTGATTACGAAATTGCCGACATAGTGTTTTTGATATTGGGCGGAGTTTTCGGCACGGGGAGCTTCGCAATGCTTGCGCTTGTGATCTATGGCATGCGGACGAAGCATCGAGCCCAAACGACCTATGTTCCCGTCGATGCGATCATCGTTTCACAACGACTGATTGAACACCACGACACATACGAACCACGAGTCGAATACGAGTTTGTGATCGACGGCGTGACACACACCTGCGACAACGTCTGGGCGGGCCCCGACGATAGTTACTCACTCTGGCTGAAAGACGCCGAGCAGACTCTGGACCAATTCCCTGTGGGGCAGAAAGTGCAAGCATTCTACGATCCCGATCAACCTGACCAGGCATATTTGCTGGCGAACCCTCTTGCGTTCGGGGAATTCGGCGGATACTTCTTTCTGTTTTTCTGTGCCGTTGCTATTGTCGTTCTGTTTTCTATTGCATGGAATATGGAATTGGTGTGGGAACTGGTTGCCGCACATATTGGCACTCTGCTGGCGGCCAGCCTCTGGCTCATGCTGATACTTCGGGGGGAAAGAGAATGAACACGGCTAGCAGCAACGAATGCAGAAAATTGTCCTTCTCTCTGTTAGAATTGCGTGCTTTGGAAAGTGGTCACTCAACTTCTATTACCAAGTGAGTGGAAAACCTTTCGTTCGAAATCAGAAGATCGGGTACCATTTAAAAGAAACTCGCAACAGGACAAGACCGGAATGTTAAACAGATTTTGTTGGTTCACCAGTATGGCAGTCTTAATCACTGCCTGTCTCAACACCCTATCCCTGGCCCAATCGGTCGATGCTCAGCGGCATGTGGTTGTCATCAGCATCGACGGATTTGCAGCGCGCCTGGTTGACGACCCCAAAGTTCCATTGCCAACCATCCGCCAACTTGCGCGGGAGGGCTGTTTGATCGAAGGTGGAATGACCGTCTCGGATCCGTCCGTGACCTGGCCCAATCACACCACGCTGGTGACAGGCATGAAGCCTGGCCGGCATGGCGTACTTGCAAATGGAGTTCTGGTCCGTGGCGGAATCGGAGTGCCCGTAAAGATCGATCCCTATCGTGACCAAAGCGACCTTGTGAAAGTTCCTACTGTGGCGGATGTAGCTCATGCTGCAGGACTCAGGACTGCCGAAGTGAACTGGCCATGTACTCGTAATTCAAAATCGTTTGATGACCAGTTCCCTGATGTTCCCAATGCTTTGGATTACACAACTCCGCGATTACGGACAGAACTCATCGAGAAAGGGTTCTTACGCGACGAAACACATGCCTCATTTCGTAATTCAAGTGTTGTCGGCCTTGATTATGTCTGGACGGAGGCCGCCTGCCACTTGATCCGAGAACGTAAACCTCACCTGACGCTCGTCCATCTTCTGAACAACGATGCGACTCATCACCGACGTGGAGCACAATCTCAAGACGGCTACACCGCGAACGCGTATGCGGATATGTGTGTGTCTCGAATTATCGACGCCATCGACGACGCTGGTATACGTGAACGCACCACGATCATTCTGGTTGCGGATCACGGATTCACGCTGACTCCCAAAGCTATTCGACCGAATGTCCTGTTGCGAAACGAAGGGTTACTGACGGTGGAAGCCGGAAAGCTAACGCAGGCGGAAGTGCATGTGGTCCCCGAGGGTGGTGTTGGATTTTTGTACTGCACCAATCCAGCAAAAGCTGCGGAGGATGCGGCCAAGGTCAGGAAGATGTTTTTGGGACAGGAGGGAGTGGCAGATGTGCTACTACCAGATCGTTTCCAGGAAGTCGGCTTCCCACACCCACGTGAATACAACCAGGTACCTGATGCCATTCTGGTCGCTAAAGATGGATATGCCGTCTCTGGCGCCGTGACTGGGGAAACGCTTGTCGCAACTTACCTGGAAGCACGTACGTCACTCGGTTCTCACGGATTTCTGGCGAAACTCCAGAAGATGAATGCGATGTGCATCCTCTCCGGTGCTGGCATTCAATCAGGAATCAAACTGCAAGGCGCAGACAATACTTCCATTGCTCCCACAATCGCTAAACTGCTGGGACTCAAGTACCCCCATGCCGACGGCAAACCACTGACAGACGCATTGCTGACTTCGATCGGAAAGTGAAGCACAGATTCAGTATGTGCCATCGATCGAGACGGTTAAGCAACGGGCAGTTTGATGGTAGGGAGCAGATTTCCTGTACGGGTCGGGCAAGCTGGACGCTTTAAACTCTTTCCGTCATCCTCTCGGGAGTCTACATCGAATACCTGTTGCATTCGACGGACAGTACCCCAGCGCATGCTGCAGATAGCATTTTCTCTTAAATTCCTGCTACAACGTGGCGGGTTTCGACGGTCTGTTGCGAGTTATAAATAGGGATCAGGTGCGACCTCCAGTAACTCCTCAAGTACTCACTTGGACTGCCGAATCGATTGCAACGTCTGACTCTACCCGAGCGGAAAATTTTTCGGTGAATGCCACAAGATTGGGTTACATTTAGAGGGAGAGCCCTGCAATTTCCTGGGAGGAAATCCAAATGATTAGAACCTTACAGGTACTGGCATTCTGCTTCATCGCGCCATTGTTGACAGAGGGGGCATCGCCACGAAAATTCAAATCCGTTGAACAGTATAAAGAGCTCGATTTAAACGGCTTAAGCTCTCTCACGGATCGACAGGCAAAATGCTTGAAAAAGGTTAGCGCGCTAGAATTAAATGGCATAACCACCATTTCTGACCACCAGGCAGAGGCTTTGAGTAAGGTTGATAAACTTAATCTAAACGGATTAACCTCTCTTACTGATGCGCAGGCAGAAATCCTGAGTAAGGTAAGAGTGCTTGAGTTAAACGGCTTATCCACCATTTCCGACCGACAGGCAAAGTACTTGGGTGAAGTTGGCTTCCTTGAGTTAAATGGTTTGACGACCCTCACTGATCGGCAGGCTGAGGGCTTGAGTAAAGTTAGAAAGCTTGCCTTAAATGGCTTAACCTCTCTCTCTGATGCACAGGCAGAAAGCCTGGGTAGGGTTCCCGAAATATGGTTGAACGGTTTAACGACCCTCACTGACCGACAAGCAGAAGAGCTCGGCAACGTCATGACACTCAAGTTAAACAGCTTAACCTCTCTCACTGACCCACAGGTAAAAAGCCTGAGTAAATTCCGTTATGTTGAGCTAAAAGGTTTCGCCGAGCAGGCAGAAAGCTTGTTTGCAGCCTGGGCACTTCATCTAGAAGGCATAACCTCTCTCACGGATCGGCAGGCAGAAAGCTTGAGTACGGTAAGAGTGCTTGAGTTAAATGGCTTAACCTCTCTCACTGATCGGCAGGCAGAAATCCTGAGTAGACCTCCTGGAGATAGCCTGAATACTTCTACCATAGGATTCCAAACTCCCACGCTTAATCTAAACGGCATCACCGCGTTAACTGACCGGCAAGCGGAAATTTTCAGCAAGGTTCCCACACTTGAATTAAACGGCTTAACGACCCTTACGGACCGACAGGCGGAAAGCCTGGGTTTAGTTAACACGCTTCATCTAAACGGCATAACCTCTCTCACGGATCGGCAGGCGAAGAGCCTTAGTAAGCTCGACAGGCTTTCTCTAGGCAGCTTGACCTCTATCACCAACAAACAGCTAAGAATCCTGTGTAACGTTGAGAAATATCGAAATGTCGGTGGAGGCATTGCACCAGTTGTTGGTTAGGCGGTGCAGGTAGCTGGAAAGCAGACCACCGAATGGCTGTTGCAAAATGGATATATAGAGGAGGTTGTTGACTAATGACAGAGTACAGATTGTATGGATCTGGTTACAAATCCCCTCCGCAAGTTCCAAAAGATTATGACTTATTCTATCGCTGTAAACGGTGTGATGGCATAATTCCCTCCATGCCGTTTGATACCGTTGGCTGCGGGTGTGGATATATTAAAATTTTTTACCGTGACTGGCGAGCTGAGTTGTTTGTATGGAAATTCGAGTTATTCGAAGTCCTACTGGAAGAACGAACGGATAATAATGTTTTCCCGGAGGGGACGACTACTTTTAAGTACAGTTTTCGTGACTCGGTGACCCGCCGAGGGGTAAGTAAACACCGACCTCTGGAAGGTGATTTTGACGAGATCGTCTCGTTCTGGAATTCCTTAGGCCGGGTAAAAGAAAATTATATCCGTGTGAAATTCGAAAACGGCAAAGTTCTGAAGCTCTTTTGGAGTAGAGCTGAACGCTTGCACATTATGATTTTGTGCCCAGAAGAAAAACACACTTTAAAGAAGCTTGCATCATTCGAAGACGGCACGGCAGTGCTCATCCATATGTTGCGATCAGGTGGGGATCCAACATCGATACCAGACCTTGAGCGCTATCCGTGGAGGGAGGATCTCTTACGGAGTCCGGACATTAGTTAGGGCCAAACTCAAAGAGCGCAGGCAGGGAAATAAAAATAGAGGGGTGCAAGAACAGTAGACTTGAATGAACTCTTTGAACCTCTCGCTCTTATACTTCCCCATTCTTAGCTAGCATCTCATCGTGACGAGGCACCCACTTTCCTTGACTCAAAATAGCCGGAAGCCGACTCTGATTCAAGCAACGGCGAACGACATACCAACACCTATCAAAGCGCATTTTCAGACAAAAAAACCGATGGATGCCTACGAGTGTTCGAGCTGTTTCGTATCTACCGAAACTCCAGATGATAGAATGCAAACTCATCGGAATCGAGTCCCCACGACGGTCAATCGGATTACGCGACATGCCCAAACTTTTTATCAGTGGAATACTTCTGGTCTTCCTCTCTTTGTTACTGGTTAACTATCACAATTACGCCATGAGATCAGGTCTGACCACTCTGGCCATGACCGTTGAACCAGATACAGAAGTTCCCAAGCCGGGTGAGATTGCCGCAGACATGATCTTCAACTCGAACCTGGGATTCATGGCAACAGGAATCGGTTTCCTCGGCCTGCTTTTTATCGTCTATGGTTCGCGTCGCAACCCAACTCGCCACACACCCCATCGAGTTCCTGTCGATCCTTCTCCTTCCGGCACCTAAAGATTCCCGGTTATCGAATGCCCAGGCAATATTTGACTGGTACTTCCATGCGCGAGAAGATGAACTCGTCGTCCACAGCTGAGATTCCATTGATGTATCGCCAGCAGAACAGATTGAATTACCACTTCTTCATAAAATGAAAACAATGAATAGAGCCCCCCTGCCCCACGCAGCTTTTGCCTTACTAGTTCTCATCACCGTCCACTGCTCTCCATCTGCCTCAGCAGCTGACAAACCCAATGTCCTGCTGATATCCATCGATGATCTCAATGACTGGACCGGTTGTCTGGGTGGACACCCTCAGGCCAAAACGCCCAATATTGACCGGCTAGCTGATCGCGGGACCCTCTTTTCCAACGCCCACTGCCAATCACCCGTATGCAATCCATCGCGCGCCAGTATGCAGACGGGACGTTACCCTCACACTTCCGGGATTTATTTTCTTTCCCCAGACCTGCAGCAGGCTCCGAAACTGGAAAACCTCGACACCATGCCTGAGCGTTTTGCCAAACATGGATATCAAACGCTGGCCGCAGGAAAGATTTTCCACACCAGAGACCAGCGGTTTTTTCAGGAATACGGAGGATCGATGGGCGGCTTTGGCCCACGCCCCAAAACAAAAATCTCGCAACCTCACGGTCATCCGCTCTGGGATTGGGGAGCGTTTCCCGAGAGCGATGAACTGATGCCTGATTTCAAGATCGCACAATGGGCTGCCGGAAAACTCAAGTCAATTCCAGCGGACTCAGACAAGCCATTTTTTATGGGAGTTGGATTCTACCGTCCTCATGTTCCCATGTTTGCTCCCAAGAAATGGTTCGATCTGTTTCCCAGGGATGAAGTCAGTCTTCCAGTCGTCAACCAACACGACCGCGACGACCTCAGCGACTACGCAATCGCACTGACCAATGAAAAACATGTCTCGCCTGAACACAGCTGGGTTGTTTCCGCCGGGCAGTGGGAACATGCTGTCCAATCCTATCTGGCCTCAGTCGCTTTCGCCGACCACTGCCTGGGAATTGTTCTGGATGCTCTGGACAGGTCGCCACATAAAGAGAATACGATTGTCGTCCTTTTCTCTGACCACGGATTTCATCTCGGCGAAAAACAACGCTGGGCCAAACGAACGATTTGGGAGGATGGTACGCGTGTTCCTTTGATTGTCGTTGATAAACGATTTCATGCTGGGCAGGTTTCAACCAAGCCCGCTGAACTGCTGGATCTGTTTCCTACCCTGCTGGAGCTAGCGGGCCTACCGAACGACGACACTCAGGAAGGTAACTCACTGGTTCCTTTACTAGAAGATCCGCAAGCCGCATGGGGGCACCCCGCCATCTCCTCTTTTGGAAAAGGGAACTTCGCTGTGCGGTCCGAGCATTTCCGCTATATCCAATATCTGGACGGCTCGGAGGAATTTTATGATCACCGCAACGACCCCCATGAATGGAACAACGTGATCAACAAACGTTCCTACGCCAAAACAATCAAACAACACAAAGCTCATATTCCCACCGAACAGGAAGAGGTGCTGCCTGGAAACTCAACCGGACACAATGCCTACCAGGCCGCCAGTCGCTTCGTGGAAAAATAACACCTTCTTACCATTCTCCAAACTCGCCGAGGAATCGCCATGCGTTACCCTGCCATCCTACTAGCCATCTTTGCAGTCACTTTGTGTACTGATACTGTCATCAACGGTGCCGACCTGCAAGTTCCCAACGACGATGGAAAACTTCGAATTGTCTGCTTCGGAGCTCATCCGGATGACGCCGAATACAAGTCAGGTGGAACGGCTGCCTTGTGGGCAGAACACGGACACCATGTCCTGCTGGTCTCGGTTACCAACGGAGACATTGGACACTGGCGAATGTCGGGCGGCGAACTCGCTCAGCGGAGAACTGCCGAGTCTGCCGAATGTGCAAAGCGACTGGGAGTTCATTCCAAAGTGTTGGACATTCACGATGGCGAGTTATTGCCAACTTTGGAGAATCGTAAAACGATCTGCAAGATTATCCGCGAATGGAAAGCGGACATTGTCATTTCTCATCGGCCCTGGGATTATCATCCCGACCATCGTTACACCGGCGTTCTGGTTCAGGACGCAGCCTTTATGGTGACCGTACCATTCTTTTGCCCTGATGTACCGCACCTCAAAAAGAATCCTGTCTTCCTCTATTCCAGCGACCGCTTTACCAAACCCTATCCATTTGACCCGGATATTGTCGTATCGCTGGATTCTGTGTTCGACAAAAAAGTGGATGCTCTGACAGCCCTGGTATCGCAAGCCTTTGAAGGGGGAGCTGGCGGAAGTCCGGAACGACTTGCCCTTGTCCCGCCGGCCAGCGACCCTGAAGCGCGGCGTGAATGGTTGCATGAACGTTGGGCACGTCGCCAGGGGAACGAAGCCAATAAGTACCGTGAGCAACTCATCAGACTCTACGGTGTGGAAGCAGGAAGCAAAGTAAAGTACGCAGAAGCCTTTGAGGTCTGTGAGTACGGCTCGCGACCAACAACCCAGCAGCTAAAGGAACTTTTCCCGTTTCTACCTCAGGACAAGTAGGTAACCCTATTCTGTCGTAAAGGGTGAAGCAGGCAAACCAGCACTGTTGACCAGATTAACTTCAGGCGAAGGAAACGGTACCCAGGCATACCTTGCGTGCTTAGGCTCGGCTACCTGTTCACTGGAAATCAGGATCGTGTTATCTGAACCTATTTGGGCGACGGCGGGATGGAACACGCCATCGGCGCCACAAACTTCGAAGTGTCGCAGGGGCTGACCGTCCGCAGACTTCAATCCATCGTAAGTATGCGCAAACGAAAGTTTCAGCGTATTGCCCTGGATGTCCATGGATTCAAAAAGCGGGCCAGAGTAGTCCGCATGGGATTCTTTGCGATAGGTCGTCCCCAACGCCCAACGTGCCAATCGCTCACCCACCGGTTTCTTCAAAGCCGGATGCACGTCGGTCTTTTCTCCTGTATCGATGGTAATCGCCATCCCTGAGTTGGGCACCTGCTGCAGAATTCGACGTTGACTATCTCTGAACTCAGGCCAATGGGGACGATCGATAGCTGGCAACTGCACATATAGAAAAGGGAAGTCACCCTGTTCCCAATGCTTCCGCCACGATTCAATCATCTGTACAAATATTCGTTCGTGCTGCCCGACCCTCATCGCTCGTTCAGCGTTAGATTCTCCCTGGTACCAGATCACACCTCGGATCGCGAAAGGAATCAGAGGTTCAATCCCGGCATCCCACATAAACCCGGGCTTGAAAGGGTGATTAGGCCCCAGTTCATCTGTCGGAATATACTCGCCAGCCTGCATCGGAACCAACAGGTTCTGTTCGCCGCGTGAACGGCAAAACTCACTTAGTAAATCATTATCCAGCCAATTGCCAGCCACCAGACCATTCAATTCTGGGTCCTTCTCCAACGCCTCACGTGAAATCCAGGCTTCGGTAGGTGAACCTCCTACCGCGGGGCAAATCAAACCGACAGGAACATCCAGATGCTGCTGCAGGGATCGGCCAAAGTACCACCCCACTGCCGAAAAGCTCCTGGCCGTCTCCTCAGTCGCCACTTCCCATTGCCCACGACAGTAGTTCTCTGGCGAGAGTCTTTCCAAATCTTCTACTGAGTAACTCCCCGGCAGACCACGAGCGTTACCTGCCAGATGTAACAGCCGAAGATGTGGATGCGAGGCATTAGCAAGTTCAGTTTTCCAGTTAGTGGACTGCTGTAACATCCACTCCATATTGGACTGTCCGGCACAAACCCAAACTTCTCCAATCAGAATGTCTTTTATGACTCGAAGTTCCAATCCAGCTTTGACTCTTAATTCAATCGGGTCGGTCGAGTAATCGCGAGGGGAAAAGTCCACTCGCCATTTCCCATCCTGGTCTGCCACCGCTTCCCGCATCTCCTCGCCCAACGTCACAAAAATTCTCTGGCCTTTCAAAGCCGTCCCAAACACAGGCAGCACACTATTGGCTTGCAAGACCATATGATCACTGAATACATTCGGGAGCTGAAGGCGTTTTCGGAACGGCTGGGGCAGACGTATTCCCAACTTGTCACCGATTTCAAGACCATCCCTGAGCGGAATCCGCTGAAACGTCATATGACTTTGGCTTCCTTCATACAGAATCCCAACCGTCTTATCGTCGATCATCGACATGCAGGAATACCCCGCACTGCCATGTTCATCCAACAGCAACCGATGCTGTTTCGGCCAAGTACTTCCATTGTCTGGAGAGGCCTTGATCGTGATATGATTACGACCGCTCAAGCTGTTCGGATTTGAAAACAGCAGCCATTTCGAGTTGGACAGGCTCTGTGTAACTCCTTCAATCGAATCCACTTCACGGTCGATATCGATCAGACTGCCCATACAGGCTCGTGGTTCAATTAATGCTCGTTCAGAAGTTGGATGTTTTTGCCAGGTCTTCCCCATATCTCTGGTAACCATCACCACTCGAGTCGATTTGCGATTGTAACGGCAATTGAGCATCAGCACGCCGCGTTCAATCTCAACGACCTGAGATTCCGTCGTATCATCAAAAGCGCCAGTTCCCGCCTCCCAAGTTTTTCCATGGTCTTTGGAGTAGATGATCGTTGAGTGGGGAAGTCGATTTTGCTCAGGAGGATCCTGATACTGGGCGGCAAATACAATCGTCCCATCACGCATCGTTATTCCCTTGCCAGGCCCCTGCAGAATAAAACACCATTCAGGACGTTTTACCTGTTCTGTGATATTGATCGGTTTCGACCAGGTTTCTCCATCATCGTCACTACGGACCAGCATCAACTGCCCAGTCTCTTCCGGAGTCAATCCGGGGCCGGAGCCTCGCCAGGAGCGATTCCCGTGGCTCCAGGTTGCAGCCACCCAAATTGTGCCGGTTCCTTCATCTACTAAAACAGCCGGGTCACCGATTCCGTCATAGTGCCACTCTGGATCATCTCCCATATCCATGATGATCCTCATCGGTTCCCATGTTTGGCCTCCATCGGTGGATCGCGACATACCAACATCAATATCACCGGGTAAATCACCACCGCTGCAGCGACGCACATCGTAGACTCCGATCAACGTTCCTTCCTTAGTCGTGGCCAATCCTGGAATCCGATAGGTATTTACTCCGTCATCCCCCCCGGTCCTCAAGGCCACTCCCTTCCGCTGCCTGGTCGCTCGAATGCCAGTTGTTACCCTTTCTCCATTGGAGAACTTGACTGCCCGACAAGCCATTCCTATCTGACCATCGATACTGGTATCTGCCGCGAGTTGCCCTTCGAGCCAGACGATGTTTTCTCCCTCGTGCAACTCAATTGGACTGAACGTCCACGGTAAAAACCGGTTCACTTTTTCTGGAAATGTGATACCCACAGAATCACCGCTGTCGTGTCGAATGGACAGTGAATCCAGTACGTCAGTGCCAACCACTCTGGCCTCTACCCCTACCACAGAAACCGGGTTCACTGACCCGCTTGTCTCAATACGCAGTTTGAACAAGGGACTCGCTTTCGCACCAACCAACGCCGGGAGTGTAAAGGGAACCATTTCCACACTCTCAATTTTTTGAGGCTTAGCCGGAGCGATCCTGATGTCATCAAGCATGACTCCGGTATTGGGTGGGCTGCTGCAGGTAAAACGGAGTTGTTTCAACTGCGGATCTGCGAGTGGGATTTTGACATGATTGAGAAACGCACGTCCCACGCGCACTTTGCCATCACCGTTATAGATCTCCTGCCAACCATTTCCTGCATTTTTCTCAATACGAAATAAAAAAGGGGTTCTGGCTGTCCATCGTTCAGCCCAAAAGCTCAGCTCTGTTCGGTCATCTACGGCAACGTTAACATCCAGTACCACACTTGTCTTTTCACCACCGGTCAGCTGCAAACATTGATTTCCGGACTTAAAATAGCCAGGCTTTACCACGGTACTTCCAGATTCGGCGCGCCATTGACCCAAAGCAGTCTGCAGCTCGCTAAACTCCCCTGACTTTACCGTTTCAAAGCTTTCGTAAACGCTTTCTTTGGGTTTTTGAGCATGAGCAGGCAGTGCCGTCGCTGCTCCAATGGCAAGCAGTATGGTGGCCATTGGAAGTACGGAGAGGTGTTGTACTTTCATCATTTTTTCCCGTGTTGTTCGGTGATAAAGGGAACTCAAATACCTTATCCGATCACAGTCATTTGGCAAGTTAGTAGTTTGTTAAATTGGTTGTCTTAATACATCAACATGCTTGAAGTCTGCGGTATCCCTGTAATAGCGAATGCTAACCCGTCAGGTCATCCGCTGCATTTGCTGACCGAGTTCGATAAGATAAGGGAATTCTGTAACGTTCAACACGGAAGTCAAGAAAATAAACATGTCCCTTTTTCACCGGCATCTTTCACTAGCTGCGATCCTGCTCACTTTCTTATTCGTCGACAACGCTTCGGCCCAGTCGAACTGGGATCAATTTCGGGGACCTCAGGGCAACGGTCACATCGATGCCCCTGATTTACCGGAACGGTGGAGTGAACAGAAAAACGTAGTCTGGAAAACATTCATCCATGACCGTGGTTGGTCATCACCCGTAATCTGGGGAAATCAGATTTGGTTAACTACTGCCACATTAGACGGCAAAAAGTTGTATGCCGTCTGTCTGGACAAAACCTCTGGAAAAATCATCCACGACAAGCAACTCTTCGAAGTCGAAAACCCACAACGAATTGCTGCCGACAACAGCTATGCCACTCCCACGTCAGCAATCGATGCACAACATGTCTACGTACACTACGGAACCTATGGCACTGCCTGCCTGAATCGAAAGACTGCAGAAGTAGTCTGGACCAGGCGGGATTTGAAATGTGACCATGAAGACGGCGCAGGACCGGCCAGCTCACCGATGCTCTTTGGCGATCTGTTTATCGTCAACGTCGACGGACGCGACGTCCAGTATGTCATCGCACTCGACAAGGAGACGGGGCAAACGGAATGGAAAACAGAACGTTCCGCTGACTTTTCCGAGGTTCCTGTCCACAAACGAAAAGCGTACAGCATGCCCAGTCTGGTTGAACATGACGGGCAATTGCAATTGGTGAGTAACGGAGCGATGGGCTGCTACGCTTATAACCCTGAAACAGGTAAGGAACTATGGAAAATCAGGCATCACGGTTTCTCAAACGCTCCTCGGCCTGTGGCTGGCCATGGTCTGTTGTATACGACTGTCGATCGGGATAACCCTGAACTCTGGGCAATTCGATTAGGTGGCCAGGGAGATGTGACCGCCAGCCACATTGTCTGGAAAAATGTTGCAGCCATGCCTCCCCGTTGTTCACCTTTGCTTGTAGATAACCTGTTGTACTTGATCAACCGCTTGGGCATCATCACGTGCCTTGATGCCAAGTCGGGCCAGCAGGTTTGGAAGGCCAGACTTCCAGGAGCTTATTCAGCGTCACCGATTTATGCCAACGGCCGCATCTACGTATTCAATGAAGATGCAACCTCGTACATCCTGCAGCCAGGACGTGAATTCAAGATCACTCATGAAAACAAATTGACTGAGGACATTCTTGTGGCCACACCTGCAGTGGCAGAGAAAGCATTTTTCATAAGAACAGAGAAGCATCTCTATCGCATTGAAAACGGTGACATCGGTTCGAAGTAGACAGTGCCAATCCGGACGAGGGTGCATACGGTTTCGATCTGATAAAATAAAGGCTTCGAAATCATTATCTGCATTGGGAAGGTGCTGCATAGCCAACCATCGCAACTCAGACCAGAGAGACCAACTATGAAACGAATCGTTTTAGCCACGCTTCTGGTGTTCCCCACTTTTATCAACCAGAACGCATCATCGCTTCGAGCTCAGAGTAATCCGGTTATAGCGTTCCAGGCGGAATATGAGCGCGAGGTTCAGGGTCTGCTGAAGCAGTACTGCTTTGCTTGTCACAGTGGCGATGTTGTCGAAGCGGATCTTGATCTGAGTGAATTCACTTCGGTGGCCAGTATCCAGCAAAAGCTCAAACCATGGATTCGCATCTCGGAGATGCTCGACAGTAGGCAGATGCCTCCCAAAGAATCCGACCAACCTTCAGATGCCCAAAGAAAACGCCTGCAAACATGGACTCACTCTCTACTTGAGTACGAAGCGAAGGCAAATGCCGGCGATCCGGGCCCTGTCATACTGAGACGACTCAACAATGCAGAATATGACTACACCATTCAGGATTTGACAGGCATTTCCACTCTGGATCCCACTCGGGAATTCCCCGTCGACGGTGCAGCCGGAGAAGGTTTTACTAACACGGGTGGAGCACTGTCGATGTCTCCCAATTTGATCCGCAAATATCTGGATGCCGGAAAAGCGGTTGCTCAGCATGCCGTCTTTACGCCAACTGGAATGCGTTGGTCAACCAACAACACTCGGCGTAACGTCGTCGATGAAATGATGGAACAGATCAGAGATTTCTACCGCAGCGCGAACAGAACCACAAAAGACCTCCCCATCGATTCACAAGGCCACCTTCACCTGCGTGGATATCTGGAAGCGATCGCCCGTCAGCGGGAGACGCTCACCGAAGCGTCTCTGACAATCGAACAGGTGGCTGACCAGCACAACCTCAACCCGGTTTACTTGCAAATACTCTGGTCACTTCATCAATCTTCTGACGAGCATGGTCATCTGCTCAATTACATCAGGCAACGACTTCGAAGCCTCACACCGGAAAGTGTAAACCAATTCGCAGCCGAGATGGATGCCTGGCAAAGCATGCTCTGGAAATTCAACGTCGTTGGTCACATTGGACGCGCTGGAGTTCCCACACAATGGCAGGCCCCGGTTAATCCACTTCTTCCGGTCGTCGAATTGGAACGACAATTTCCGACCGATCTGACCGAAGATGTCACTATCTATCTGGGAGCCAGCACTGCTGGAGACGGAAACGAAAGCGATTATGTCTTATGGAAGAACGCTCGCCTTGAAAAAGAAGGGGAACCACCTATTTATCTTGCCAACCTGCCGGGTGTTGTCCAACGGTATGCCGAGATCCAAAAAAACTTTCTGGCCAGGACATCTGACTTTCTCGTCGCTGCCGACGAGGCATCCAAACTTCGCAAACCTGTCGATCTAAATGCACTGGCAACCAAACACCAGATTGATGCTCCTTCCTTACAGATCTGGTTGGACTTCGTCGACATTCGAGCAACAACCGAAGTAGAAATTCAGGGAGTCGTCAAAACGCAAGCCAGGAATGTAGCCGGATACGATGCTGTCAACGGCTGGGGAGCTGAGTTGCCAATGGTAACCTCCAATCGGGCAGACAACCTGTTGAAGATCCCGGGTGATATACCACCTCATGGTATCACCATGCACCCAACTCCCACGATGTACATTGCCGCGCTCTGGAAAGCACCGGCTGATATGCAGGTTTCCATCACCTCACTCGTTGCTGACGCTCACAGTAACTGCGGCAACGGAACTGAGTTCTGGTTGCAGTACCGTTCCGGTGCGCAGATCGAAGAATTGTGGCACGGTACTGCCGGCTTAAGGGAAACAAAGACATTACCGGCTAAGGAACTTTCAGTACGCAAAGGTGAAGTGATTGGCTTGTACATTGGCCCACGCGACAACTCACATGTCTGCGATCTGACACGAGTTGATTTGACAATTCGAGAAATCACCGGTGAAAAACGGGAATGGGATTTGGCCAAAGATTGTGCAGATAACATTCTGGATGGCAATCCACATGCCGATCGATTGGGAAACGCAAACATCTGGTACTTTACCCAAGGGCAAGTGACGGAGCTAAACAAACCCACAACTAAAATCAGCTCGCTGCCACCAGGCACGCTGCTGGAACGCTGGGCAAAGGAGACAGATTCTGCCAAGCGAAAGGTCCTGGCAGATCAGATTCAACAATTAGTCACCAAGGCAGCACCAGACGAACCTGAGTCCGAACAGCATCGCATGCGACGAGCACTGTTGACGCTTGTGAACTCGATTGCTCCGGGCAGCCTGCAGGAGAAAGTCGAGATCGATGATCGATTTGGGGTCCATCCTCTGTCCGGAGAAGTGCCCAGGCTTGACCTGGTGTCCCAGGCTCCCTCGTCCGTAGCGATTACCATCCCAGCCGATTTTGCCAAAGGTCGAATCCTGAGAGTGTCAGGATTACCAGAGCCTAATCACGGTCGAGACGCTACCGTTCAACTGCACCTCAGTAATGACGACGTCGTTCATCAGCAGTTGTTGGTATCGCGACCGATCCTTTCTGCCCCTGGTAATCCACGGCATGACAAAATGGTGCAGAATCTGCATGAATTTCGTGAGCTCTTTCCACGTGCATTAGCCTATGTGCGTCTGGTGCCCGTCGATGAAGTTGTGACTTTAGTACTCTGGTTCCGCGAAGACACCCACTTGGCGACTCTGATGCTGACTGACGAGCAACGGGAACAACTTGATGTCCTCTGGAATGAATTCCTGTTTGTTGCCCGGGAACCTCTGCAATACGAAGTTGCCTACGAACAGATCTATCAATTTGCCACGCAGGACCGTCCTGACATCGTGGAAGCATTAAAACCGATTGAGCCTGACGTGAAAGCCTATGTTGCTGCTTTCCAGAAGCAGCTCGTTGCGACAGAACCTGTCCATCTGAATGCCATTCTCGATTTCGCTCATCAGGCATGGCGACGGGATTTATCAGCAGATGAACGTGCCGAGATTCACCAACTCTACACTTCGCTACGCGAAGTGGGACTCAATCATGAACCAGCCTGTCGCCTCACACTTGCTCGAATTCTGACATCCCCGAATTTCCTGTTCAAACAGGAGGATGCTCAGCCAGGCGTCGACGCCACGGCTGTTACCGGCAGCGAAATTGCGACTCGTCTGAGTTACTTCCTCTGGTCTTCACAACCTGATGAAACCCTTCGCGAGTTGGCTCGTCAGAACCAGCTTACAACTCCTGAGCAAATTCGCGAACAGACTCAGCGGATGTTACGTGACCCGCGGACAGGCAGGATGGCAACCGAATTTGCTGCCCAATGGCTGCACATCAGAGATTTTGATTTAAATGACGACAAGAACGAAGAACTCTTCCCGGAATTTGCAAAACTACGAAAACATATGTATCAGGAAACATTGATGTTCTTTGACGATCTGTTCCGCAATAACGGTTCGGTGCTGGATATCCTGAATGCCGATTACACGTTTCTTGATGAAACACTGGCCAAGCATTATGGAATTGAAGGCGTTAATGGACCCGAGTGGCGGAAAGTGGATCGTGTCAAACAGGCCGGCCGCGGCGGGATCCTGGGCATGAGCAGCACGCTGGCAATCAATTCGGGAGCAAGTCGCACGAGCCCGATTCTAAGAGGCAACTGGGTTTACGAAACACTTCTGGGTGAACGACTCCCCAAACCACCCGCCGATGTACCGCAGCTGCCGGAACTCGTTCCCGAGGGTAAGACGGCTCGCGAATTAATCGAGCTTCACAGCAGCGTGCCCGAATGTGCCACGTGTCATGTGCTGATTGACCCCTATGGCTTTGCTTTGGAGCAGTATGACGTTCTTGGACGGCTGCGTCCAAGTAAGATTAATACGCTCACGAAGCTGGTGGATGACACGGAGATCGATGGCATCAATGGGCTGCGGGACTACCTGATCACAACACGGCAGGACGACTTCCTGCGTCAATTCTGTAAAAAACTGTTAGGGTATTCGCTCGGACGTGAACTTCAATTGTCCGATAAACCTCTTGTCGACACGATCATTCAAGAATTAAAGGATCACGACTACAAAATACATGTTGCCATCGATCAAATCGTCACCAGCAAACAATTTCGATATATCCGTGGACGTGATTTCCCCGCGCAACCTTAGTGGGGGCCGCGTTATAATTCAGATATCCCAATAACCTCGTAACTCAGAGGCCTTCCTATGACTCAGCATCATATATTTTCACGTCGAACCATGCTTCGCGGCCTTGGTTGCTCCATGGCTCTGCCCTGGATGGAGTCCCAGGCTGTCTGGGGTGATACCCCTGAGGGGAAAGAGCCCTCCAGCGAAGCCCCTGTGCGGATGGCAATCCTGTTCAGCGGCTGTGGTTATCACACGCATGAGTGGTGGGCCAAAGGTGAGGGCGCCGAAATGGAGCTGGGAAAGGTACTGACTCCCCTGGAACCTCACAAGCAGAAGCTGAATTTCATCAAGGGACTGTACAATGCGGAAGCATTGAAAGGAAACATTCACAGCTCGCAGACAGGCAATCTGTTATCCGGTGCCCCTTTGGCTTCGGGAGGAACGATCCGCTCAGGGACCAGCGTGGACCAGGCAGTAGCGCAACGTATCGGTCACCGCACCAAAGTCCCCAGTCTGGTGCTCGGATGTGAAAAGGCCAATCCGTCCGTCCACAAGTTTTATTCCATGCTGTACAGCTCTCATATTTCCTGGAGCAGTCCAACGACGCCAACACCATTGGAGGTCTACCCTGCTCTGGCATTTGACCAGCTGTTTAAAGATTCATCCCAGCAGGGTGATCAAAGTGTGTTGGATGCCATACTGGCAGATGCGAAAGATTTCCGACGGAAGATAAGTCGGCGAGACCAGCAAAAGCTGGATGAATATTTGAACAGTGTACGGGAAGTTGAAACCCGGATCGAACAGGCTGGAAAACGGGGAGAACTTCAAGGATTCAAACCGACACTAACTGAACCCAACATCGCTCGCCCCGCAGACGGCTACCCACAGGACATCGTCGAGCACATGCGGCTCATGTCTGACATCCTGATCCTGGCATTCCAGACAGATACCACTCGAGTCTGCACACTGAAACTCAACAACGACCACGGCACGTTACGGTTCCCTCATCTTGGCGTGGACTACATGATCCATCATCTTCTGTCACATACGGACAGTGAGGACTGGCTCAAAGTCAACCAATTCTTCCTGGAACAGGTCGCTTACATCGCCAAACGTATGGACAGCATTCAGGAAGGTGAACGAACCTTGCTGGACAACTCCATGCTCATGCTTTGCTCAAGCATGATGAGCGGTCATCACAATGCCAATGAGTTGCCTGTTGTCATGCTGGGCAACGCAGGCGGTCAGATCAAGACTGGTCAAAACTTGAATTACATGGGCGATGAAAATCGACAGATGTGCCGGCTGTTCCTGTCCATGATGAACAAAATGAATGTCAAACTGGATAGCTTCGGTGATGCAACCGAAGCATTAGCTGAAATCTAGAACGACAAATCGTGGCACCCTCAATCTTTCAACGAAGTCTGTTCCTATGACAACAGGTCTTTCGTGGGGCAGTCGTCATGTTGACCGTGAAGAAAATCAACCTCGCGATATTAAAACAAAGCTGCCGGACGAGCAGGTCCTCGCAACAGTCTTCGGCGAACTCTTTACTCGCCAACCGTAAAACCGGCATGAAGTTCCCCTCCTGCCTGTCAGATGCGGTAGCATAGAATATAGGTTCATTAGACGAGTTATTCAGCGGATCCAAAACCATGACCAGCCGTAATTGTGTTTTCTTAGTCGCCGCGCTTCTGACGTTTTGTTTCTCCACGAGTGGTTCAGCGTATGAGGATGCCCAGGAGCGTCAGTTAAAGGCGGGAGCAGCCACTGCTAACATCACTCCTCCATTGGGAAGTTCCATCATTGGTGGCTTCCGACCTATTCCGGCTACACACATTCATGACGATCTGTTCGCACGATGTGTGGTACTTGATGACGGCTCAACCCAAATCGCCATCGTCATTGCCGACATCCTGGGAATTCCTCGAGAGATTGCTGACGCTGCAAAAGAACAAATCACCAAACATACCGGCATACCCGCCAGTCATGTGCTGATCGCCGCCACGCATACTCATTCTGCTGCCACGCCGCGAGGTCCTAAATCAGTATTCTGGCCTGATGAAATCTCGGATTACGGAAAGTATCTGGCGCAGCGCATTTCTGACGGTGTGCGACGCGCTCGGAATCATCTGGAACCTGCTCAAATCGGTTGGGGAGTTGCAGAAGAACCACGCGAAGTTTTCAATCGCCGCTGGCATGCCAATGACGCGACTATCCTGGCAAATCCCTTTGGAGGAGTCGACCGCGTCAGAATGAATCCTCCCAGAAACCACCCCTCGCTCACCATGGCGGCCGGCCCTGTTGATCCCGAAATTCGATTCCTTTCTATTCAAGCAACAAGCGGTCGTCCCATTGCACTGCTTGCCAATTACTCGCTGCATTATGTGGGCGGAGTCAGGTCCGGGGACATTTCCGCAGACTACTTTGGCTATTTCGCTCGCTACATCGAGCAGAAGATTAAGGCGACTGACCAGGAGCCCAAATTCGTCGGCATCCTTTCCAACGGCACGAGTGGCGACATCAACAATATCAACTTTCAACCGAAACCTGGTGGCAAGCGTTATGAACGCTATGAAAAGATGAAGGAAGTCGCTGAGAACGTGGCAACGAAGGTTCACGAAGCATACTCCCACGTAGAATATAAAGACTGGGTAGGATTAGGAGCTCTGCAAAAGGACGTTTCGCTGAATCTGAGACAGCCTACCGAAGCTATGCTCAAACATTTCGAGGCCGTGCGGAAGCTTCCCGACGGAAAGGTGCTCTCGCATTCCACCGAAAAATTCTATGCGGCAAGAATTGCCAAACTGAAAGACGCTCCGGCTTCGATCACCGCATCTTTGCAGGCATTGCAAATTGGCGACACCGGTATTTCTGCTATCCCGTTTGAAACATTTGTCGAGATCGGACTGCAGCTCAAAGCTGAATCCCCCTTCGAGAATTCATTTACGATAGAACTCGCCAATGGTTGGTACGGTTATCTACCAACTCCCGAACAGCATCGTTTGGGCGGGTACGAAACCTGGTTGGGAACCAACTGGGTTGAAACCGATGCTTCACGACAAATCACTGCCGAACTGCTGCAAATGCACCAGCAATTACATCAAGCCAAATAATATCGATTCCATCAATACTTGAAACGACAGTAAAAACCATGTCCCACTCCATTTTCCGTTCATGTCTTGTTCTGCTCCTGCTTTCCTCGTCAGCATACAGTGAAGACCTCAGCGTGCTGACAGATGAGCAGCGAGCGTCATCCAATTACTATCAACATCTTCAAGCAGAGGCCTATGAACTGCTGGACCAAAGGCAACAAGCGCTGGGGAAGCTCACGACCTCTGAGGCCATTAAGGACTACCAGGCAGATCTGCGAGAACGATTTGTTGAGGCGTTGGGCGGTTTCCCGGAGCGAACAGACCTTAATCCACGAATCGTGAAACGAACCGAGCTCAAAGAATACACCATTGAGAATGTGATTTTCGAGAGCCAGCCCAATCATCATGTGACCGCCAATATGTATCTACCGCACGGTGACGGGCCCTTTCCAGTCGTCATTGTTTCCAGCGGACACAGCCGGACCGCCAAACTGGCTGATTATAACCAGCGCTTTGGTATCCGGATGGCTACGCTGGGAATCGCCTCCCTGGTATTCGACCCCATAGGACAGGGGGAACGATCTCAGGTCGTCACTCCGAACGTTGAACCTCTGTTTAGTGGCACAACGACCGAGCATTTTCTCATCGGCACAAGTTCCATTCTAGTTGGCAGGAATACAGCCACGTATCGTGTTTGGGATGCCATCCGAGCCATCGACTACGTCCATACGCGTGACGACATTGATACTTCCAAAATCGGCTATACCGGCTGCAGTGGCGGTGGAACGCTGACAAGCTATGTCATGGCGCTTGATCCTCGAGTTACCTGTGCAGCTCCGGCCTGCTATCTGACAACTTTTCGCCACCTGATTGCAACACGTGGCCCTCAGGATTCTGAACAGAACATCTTTGGTCAACTTGCCTTTGGAATGGATCATCCTGACTACGTCATTATGCGAGCTCCCAAACCGACGCTTATCACTTCCACCACCGGAGACTACTTTGACATTAAAGGAGCGTGGGAGAATTACCGACAGGCAAAACGAGTATACGGTGTGCTGGGCTTTCCACATCAGGTAGACATGGTCGAGGTGGAAGGAACGCACGGAGTGAAGCCACAGAGTCTGGCAACGGTCGGGCACTGGATGCAACGCTGGCTGCTGGGCAAAGATGCTCATGTACCCATCCGTGATTTCGAACAGGACCTGCAGGAGTTTTCCACTCTCAACTGCACCGAAAAAGGACAAGTGCTGACGCTTGAAAATGAAAAGTCCGTTTTTGACCTGAATGCTGAACTAGCGGAAAAGTTGTCGTTGCAGCGGCGTCAACAAAATGAGCAGCGCAGCGATAACGAACTGAGAAAAGCCATCGGTGCGATTGCAGGGATTCGGCCAGGCAAAGAGATTCCGAATCCTAAGATGGATGATATCGGACGTATTCACCGGGACGAGTACCACATCGACAAACTGATCCTTCATACGGATTCCAAAATCCCACTGCCGGGCCTCACATTTCACCCTGTTGTTCCGCAGGAGTCCGCCTACCTCTACCTTACCGATCAGGGGAAAACAGGTGACGGTCAACCGGGTGGCCCTATCGAAGATCTTGTCAATGACGGCTATGCTGTTGTCACAATCGATTTGCGAGGGCAAGGAGAGACGGGCACGGGGAACCGTACTGACGTGCTGGGTGACTGGAAACTGTTCTACCTGGCCTACCTGCAGGGAAAATCTCTTGTCGGACCAAGAACGGAAGACGCCATCGCCGGTGCCAAGTTTATCGCCCACTACGCTCTGAAACCTGGTACGACACGTGACGTTCATCTGGTAGGTGTGGGGCAAGCAGGGATTGTGGCGTTACATGCGGCTGCAATGCATCCGGAATTATTCGCCTCTGTCACTATCAGGAACGCTCCCAAAAGCTGGACTGATCTGGCTGGCAGCCAAAACGTGCAAGGACAGGTCGACTCCATCGTCCATGGAGCTCTGCGGGTTTATGACATCCCTGATCTCGTGCGCCTGGCCGGCAAGGACAAGGTAAAATTCGAATCCGCTGAAGAAGAATAAGCTGGTACCGGATACATGCCCTGCCGATTCTCCCTATCGAAGATGACGGCGTTTGATGTTGTAAAACGAAATAGCATTGCGGTACATGACTTTATCAATAACACGCTGGCCTTTTTTGCTGAGAAATGCCAGCACAATATTTTTCACATTATCAACTGAACCGAAGTGTGCACTGACACCCCAGTTGGTGGCAAAAATAAGCCGATCCGGCCCGAAGGCATCGTACACGGGATCGAGGATGGGCAGGTAATACTCCAGTTCGGTGGGTGCAGGTTGAGTGAACGGCGCCACCTCCGAAAAATTATTAATACTGGACATCTTGCAATAGACATTGGGATACGCAGCACATCGAGTGATGGCTGATTTGAGCTCGTCACTGATATCTCCATCCACAATCTTGGCTCGGAAACAATGGTTCACCACAATTTTCAATCTGGGATAGTCTTGTGCCAACGCCACAACGTCATCTGCATGTGATGACTCGATAAGCAGATCAACCACCAATCCTTCACGTTCCAATAACGCCAGGTGCTGACGAGCTAACTTGTCATTGAGATAACCGTTCAGTTCTTCAAAACGAAAGCGGTAACCATTGAGCAGTCCTGTCCTCTGGTAACGGCGATGATGAGTCAAGAATTCTGCTGTGGTCAAATCGGCCCGAGCCACATATCCACACAACAATTCTGACTCGGCAACCTGCTGCAGCACCCAATCATTGTATTCAGGTTTATCCTGATCACAGGCCTCCACAACCAGGGTAGAACGGAGCTGCAAACGATCTGCGACGCTGCGGTAATCCTCTGGTTTGATAACTTTACCAAGTGAATTCTGTGGGTGCCACTGAGTCTTTGTCGCCTCGTAAGCAACCTGCTGCTCTCCCTTAAAATGTGTGTGTGGGTCAATAATCCATGGCCGTTTAGCAAACGAAGGATTTGCCACGAATAGGAAAACTAGAACTCCGGGAAGATATTTCATGATGTGAAGGACCGCAATAAAAAAGACTCAAGACAAAACACTGCAGTGACACTTACTCTGTCTGACCGGGATCAGTCCCGGGTTCAGTCAGCCCCTCATCCATGTTCGCTTGCTCAATTTCCTGATTTAGAGAACGGCTTTTTTTAATCTGCAAAATCACTCCCACGATGAGCACTACGAAAGCCAGAACAAACAGGCCAATGCCTAAATAGAAAAACATCTGCCCACGGGCGAATCGATCCGCCTGCCCTACAAATTGCCATAACTGATACAACATGCTGATTTACATTCCTCCTTTGAACAACCTACAATGAATTCTAGCAAACCCAGCATCAGAACAGGTTAGATGCACGACCCTGCACAGAGCAAATCGAAATGGAATTGAATCCGTACCAGTCACCCGATGCTGTCATTGCTACCGAAGCCGTCTGGTCGGAGCAGGAAAGTCAGCTCTGGAAAGTGGCGTTGTGGCAGAAATATCTGATGTGGTTACTGCTTGTGTTTGTAGGAAGTAATGTCGCTCTGGCATATTACTCCGTTCTTAAGCCCTCCGGAGCCAGAAACGGACAGACGGTTGAACCATCCATGTTTCCGCTGCTCATCTTTCTTCTCAGTTGGTCTGTTGTAACCATCTGTGCAGTCCGTATGGAGTTGATTCAGCGCAGCAAACTGGCTGCCGCCGGGGTAATGATCGGCATGCTCGTCCCAGGAATAAACCTGATTGTTTTACTGTGTATCAATGGAAGCGTTACGAATTTCCTTCGTAAACACCGAGTCCGAGTGGGCTTGTTCGGGGCTGAAATGATTGACATTCGGCGCAACCTGAAAAAGAAGGTGGGGGAAATCGATCCGGACAAAAATGGTACTTTCATACCTCCATCACAATCAACGATTCCGATGGTTGCCCAGGTTGCGGGTCCGCTGCCGATGGTAGCTCAGGCTATTCCCATTCCACCACCCAGTAGTCCCGATGAATCGTCGACTCCGGAATACTAATGAACGGTGACTTAGCATATCTGCAGCAAAGCTTTTAAAAAAGAAAACCCCTGTCTGAGACAGAGGTCTGAGTCGCGCGAAAAACAATCAGGTGATTGCTACTAGCTGTAATGGATTTCCACACCTTCCAGTCGTTCTCGTAAGGCTTCCACGGCAGGGCGTTTGATGCGAGGAGTATGCAACAGCCAGACTTCCTTGAGACTGGGAAGGTTGCGAATCTGATCCAGGTCTCCATCGCGATGCCGGTCGTAAAACAGAATGCGAGTAACACGACCGAATTGATTCTTGATCAAACGAGCACCAATATCTTCCAGAGCGGCGAGGGCATCCGGGTGGTCAGGTCCTAGATCAACCTCAGGTTCGTCCTCTTCCTCGGGCTCTTCGTCAGACTCTTCCTCCGATTCACCAGCTTCGGATTCCACCTCAGATTCTTCGGCTACTTCGTCAGACTCATCTTCTGCTTCATCCTCGTCGTCATCTTCTTCGACTTCGATGTATTCGTACTCTACGTCTCCGTCGAGTTCTTCATCTTCATCAACTTCGATGTATTCATATTCATACTCGACATCGTCGTCATCATCATCGACGTCATCCACTTCAACGTACTCGTATTCGACATCCTCGTCGTCTTCATCATCGACGTCGGTATCATCAACGTCGGTATCATCGTCCGAGGAATCATCGTCCAAGCTATCATCCTCGTCCCAGAATTCGTCGCCTTCATCATCGATGTCGTCGTCATCATCGACGTCATCTTCAAAGTCGTCGTCATCATCTTCGTTCAGAGCATCTTCCAAATCGTCATCGATCTCATCGTCGATATCTGATTTGTCGTTGTCGTCTTCGAGTTCGTCGTTATCATCAACTTCTTCCCATTCATCATCAACAAACAGGTCGTCGTCTTCCGGATGGTCAACCATCAATTACTCCAGATTGGACTAAATGGCAGGTAACAGAAATCAGACTGCAAGCCGCAGTCTCCACTAAGAAATATGCGTCCATTCAAGCTAACACATCACGTGGGTTTCGTCACCACCGTTAAGCATTTATCAAAAGGGTATTTTAATCACAAAGTTCAGATCCGACTAGCTTACTAATTGCTCGCGAGGAAATCGGTAATCAACAGGAGCTGATTCAAATGTCGTCTCTCCGGCAAACAGGCACCCTGACTGGGGGTGTGACTCAAACATTTCCGCGTCCATGACTTCGGTCGCCGTCGTCAGAATCAACTTCACACCATCTGCCGTATTCAGCAGCAGCGGGCAGGTAACACGCGGAGCGGCCTCGCACCGCCATTCAGCCTCCACTTCCCCAGACGCCAGACTGAACTGCCGTGCCACTCCATATTCCGCCGCATTCGGGTTGTAAAAAGCGATAATTACGCTCTTGCCATCCGGCGTAGCCACCATTCCATCCGGAAAGATATCCAGATCGGACAGGTCCAGGACAACCTCGGGCTGGCTCAATGTGCCTGCCTCGCAATCCAACTCGTAACGAACAACCTGCTGCGTCGGAGTATCGATATCCAGCAAAGTACGTTTCATTCCAGTTCCGGAAATCACTTTACCATTTGAGCAAATCTGATCATGTCTCAGACAAACAAGCTGTCTATCACTGGCTCGCCAAAAGTAAAGTCCAGCCTTTTTAGTTTGAAACTCGAGATCTTTAGCACCGAACACGATACCTTCAGAAAACGGAATGCCATCGTTAATGATCGTGTTGCTTACTTGCTGGTCAATCTCTTCACTGACAGCCGTTACTTTTCTGGAATCGACATCAACCAATACCACCTGACGTTCCACACCGGCGATAAACAGGTTGGAATCTTTGGTCGGAAAGGCAAATCCGGGACGTCCCGGCAACTTAACATTCCTGTTCGTCTGTGTTTCCCAGTCAAAGATATTCAGTGACCCCTGCGGAATATCCTCGGCATGCTGAATCGCAACCCAGCTAAATCCCGTATTCCCATAGGCGATCGGACCTTCCGGTAAAAACCTCAATTGGCTGCACTCGGGTGCATAAAGCACGGAAGTTTCATAAATCTGCATAATGCTGCTTGCCCTCTGTTTTTCTCTTAGAATGTCCCACTCAATCCTACGGAACCATCACACGACCGCCACTAGCTACAATGGTCTGTCCAGTCATAAAACTGGACTCTTCACTAAGCAAAAATCTAGCAACGGAAGCCAACTCGGCAGGTTCTCCGATACGTCCCAAGGGCGTCGCGTCAACCACCATCGCGTGGTACTCGGGACTCAACGTGTGTGCCATTTCCGTTTCCGTTAACCCCGGACAGACACAATTAACTCGGATGCCGTCACCTGCCCAGGCTTCCGCCATACACTGAGTCATGGCAATGACGCCGGCTTTAGATGCTGAATACGCCATCTGGTTCATTCGCGGTCTGAGCCCGGCAATCGAAGAGAATGTAACAATCCTGCCAAATTGTCGTGCCTGCATCTCTTCAATGACAGCGTAGACCATATTAAACGTACCATCCAAATTGATATTCATGGTCGTCTTCCATCGTTCCCAGGTCATTTCATCCGCCGGGCCGGGAATACTGATTCCGGCGGCACAGACAAGCATATCGATCGGGCCGAATGCCTCGCGTGCCGCCGTGGCAACCGCTGCCGCTGAATCGGGAAGTGAATTGTCTCCCTTGACCGCTGCAGCCTTTCCACCAACTTCCAGGATTCGCTCAACTGTTGCCTTGGCATCGTCATCACGTGACAGGTAATTGAGTGACACTGCGGCTCCTTCTGAAGCCAGTCTCAAACCAAGCGCCTTACCAATTCCTCTGGTGCCACCAGTAATTAATACATGCTTACCGTCAAACGACATCACACTCCTCCTAAGTTCTTCCATTCAGCACCGCTGGCAGTCGCTTCCCCCACAGCAGGCAGGGACAAGAGCACATAACTCGACATCCGGATATCACTACCACTTAAGCCAGCATTTTCTCAATCAGGTTACCACCCACATCCGTTAATCGATGGTGTCTACCCTGATATTTAAAGGTCAACCGAGTATGTTCAATTCCGAGGCAATTGAGCAGCGTTGCATTCAGATCATGAATATGAATCGGGTCTTCTTCAATGTTGTAGCTGAAGTCATCGGTCTTACCGATGATTTGTCCTTCCCGAACACCCCCGCCAGCTGCCCAAATGGTAAAACACCGAGGATGATGATCACGACCATAATCCGTATCGGTCAATGTCCCCTGACAATAGACCGTTCTACCGAATTCGCCGGCCCAAATGACCAGAGTATCTTTTAACATATCACGTTGTTTGAGGTCCCTGATCAAGGCAGCCGATGCCTGATCGGTTGCGGCAACCTGTTTTCGAATTCCTTTGGGCAGGAACGTATGCTGATCCCACCCTCGATGATACAACTGAATAAATCTGACACCCCGCTCGGCCAGACGACGCGCCAGCAGACAATTGGCGGCATAAGATCCAGGTGAATTTACCTGCTCGCCATACTGCTCCAGAACATGCTGCGGCTCGTCGGAAAAATCTGCCAATTCCGGAACCGAGGCCTGCATGCGGAACGCCATTTCGTACTGAGAAATCCTGGTTTCGATTTCAGGATCCCCTGTCTCTTCAATACGTTTCTGATTCAGCAGAGACAAATCATCAAGTAAAGCCCGACGGTCTTTCCTGGTCACTCCTGGTGGATTTGACAGAAAAAGTACGGGATCCCCGGTTCGCCTCATTTTCACTCCTTGATGATGAGAAGGCAGGAAACCGGCTCCCCATAAACGATCATAAAGCGGCTGCCCTCCTTCACCTGACGTCATGGCAATAAAGGTAGGCAAATCATCATTAAGACTTCCCAGACCGTAGGATAACCAGGCACCAAAACTGGGGCGGCCTGCGATCTGGGTTCCGGTTTGCATCAGCGTAATCGCCGGATCATGATTAATCGCTTCCGTATGGAGTGTACGGATGAAAGTCACATCGTCGACAATGGCAGATGTATGCGGTAACAATTCACTCACCCAGGCTCCGCTCTGACCATACTGTTTAAAGTCAAAAATGGAGGGAGCAATCGGGAATCGTTCCTGATCCGCTGTCATCCCGGTTAATCGCTGCCCATTGCGCACACTGTCGGGTAAATCATCGCCAGTCCACTGCTTCAATTTGGGTTTGTGATCAAACAGATCGATCTGCGAGGGAGCACCACTTTGGCAGAGGTAGATAACCCGTTTTGCTTTGGCAGGCATGTGTAATCCAGCTGACTTTTTCGGAGTATCAGCAGATAACAAACTACTCATCGCCGCGGAGGCAACGGAAACACCACTGCCCATCAAAAAATGACGTCGGTTGTGCAGCCACCCAGCCTGAGTCAGCGGATCCTGTTTACGATTGTTTTTGGAATGCAACATGATCTACTCTCTATTGATTACTTCGTCCAGGTTTAGCAGCATGCTGGCAACGACCGTATACGCCGCCAACTGGTGAGCTTCCAGAGAATCCTCCGCCTGACTTTCGCCATAGGAAATCAATTCCTGAGCAGCCTGCTTGTCCGCAGCATATCGGTCGACGCTTCTCTGCAATGCACGCGCCAGTACCTGCAGTTCATAAGCAGTTGGTTCCCGGCTGGTGACCTGCCGCCATCCCCAGCGCAATCTCTCATTCTGATTTTCCCGCTTAAGCATCATTTGCTGAGCAAGATTCCTGGCAGCTTCGACATAGGATACTTCGTTAAGCAATGCCAACGCCTGCAATGGCGTGTTGGTTCGCGAACGGGAGAGAACGCAGATTTCCCGACTGGAGGCATCAAACGTCAGCATGGTCGGCGGAGGTACCGTGCGTTTCCAGAAAGTGTACATTCCCCGACGGTACAGGTCTTCACCCGAGTCCTGATCGTAAGCCTGACTGGCAATCTCTTTCCATAACCCTGCAGGTTGATACGGTTTAACACTCGGTCCACCAATCTTCCCATTCAACAATCCACTCACTGCCAACGCCTGATCACGCAGGATCTCGGCTGGCAATCGCAATCGGGAGGCCCTGCCTAACCAGACGTTCTCTGGATCCTGTGCCAACTGCTGTTGGCTGACCGTTGAACTCTGCCGATAGGTACTGCTCATGACGATCAACTTCACCAATGCTTTCACATCCCAGTCATTTTCACGAAAATCTACAGCCAACCAGTCCAGCAAACGTGGATGGGTGGGTGGAGCCCCCTGTGAACCGAAGTCTTCCAGTGTTTTCACGATGCCGCTACCAAAGAACTGATACCAGAAGCGATTCACGATCACTCGCGCTGTGAGTGGGTTCCCGTCACTAACGATCCAGTTTGCGAAATCGAGACGAGATTTAAACTCGCGTCCATCTTCCCCTGCCATCAGAGAACGAGGGACATTCATCGTGACTTCTTCCCCTTTGTTGTCATACTGACCTCGTATCAACAGATGGGTCTTGCCGCGCTGCTGCTTTTCCTGCATCACCATCGATGTGGGGATCGTTTGAACAAAACGTCGTGTGGTCGCTTCGAGCTGTCGCAATGCCCGGTAGTTTTCTCCATCGCTGGAATCATCCACCTGATCCAAATAGTAATGCATCAATTTTTCCTGCTGAGCGCGATTGGGTTTCGCCGCCTGAGCGATCTCGGCAGGTGTCTCAGCAATGGCCAGACTACGAATTTCCTGAGGGCTTAAATCTCGGAGATAAAACCTTGTTTCATCCAGCAACCCCTTTAAACGCTTTGTCTCCCCTTCGGCACCAATCACCAGCGTGGGGTTGGTCTTATAAGTCCCGGTGAAGATATCTAACAGGACGTCTACCTCCTGTTTCACACCATTGATATAGATGCCCATGCCACGCGCCATTTGAGTCCCATCTGATGTGAACGCAATGTGCACCCACTCACCAGACGGAATCGCCGCGGTGGTGTTCATACGCACTGAATCATCCAGCCAACGAGGACCAAAGTTAACTTGGACACGGTTGTCCACCAAACTCCAACTGAATCCCTGAGGGCGACGGTCATCCGGATTGAGCATGCTCATGATCGTGCCACTGGAAGGCTCATCCACTTTAATCCAGGTGCTTAGCGTCAAACGTTGGTGCCCGGCAAACTGAATGATCGCTCCACCGTCAATCCGATAGGACTGATCCAGATTCAAAGCCTGTCCATCCATTCCCTCTGAATATTGAGCGGTTGTCTGATCTGATACCTTGGCCTGATATAAATCCTTCGCAATTTCTCCCGTATTGATAACATCGTAGTCTTCCGCCTTACCTTCTACTTCGTAAGTCTGCTGTTGATGCCTACCATCCCAGGCGAAACGAATCATCAAGTCCTGATGAATCACTGGTTTCCCAGGCTCACTCTTCTCTCCCAGATCATGCATCCGACCCTGAATTTGCTCGACACGGGCATCAAGCTGTTTCCTTAATCGATCCATCTCGGCCTGATAGCCAGTCAGCTGCATGGACATTTGCCGCGTGGGAGCTTTGATTATTGGAAATGAGTTTCCATACTTGATCACGCGGCCCCGTTCTGGAATGTTATTAAAGAACGCCATCACCTCATAAAACTCTTTTTGTGAGATTGGGTCGTACTTGTGTTCGTGGCAGCGAGCACAGCTCATCGTAAGCCCCAGCCAGACAGTCGCTGTGGTATCAACCCGGTCCACGGCATATTCCACCAGATATTCCTCAAAGACAATTCCACCTTCCGAATTGGAGCGATGGTTGCGATTGAACCCAGTTGCCAGTATCTGTTCGGTGGTGGCATTGGGAATCAGATCTCCAGCCAACTGCTCCACCGTGAAATCACTGAACGGCTTGTTCGAATTAAAAGATTCAATGACCCACTCTCGCCAACGCCACATATGACGTTCCCCATCGGTTTGGTAACCGTTGGTATCCGCGTATCTGGCAACATCGAGCCACTGCATTGCCATGCGTTCACCGTAACGCTTGCTCTGGAGCAAGCGATCCACCACCCGTTCATAGGCCGTGGGGGAATCATCCTCGAGAAATGCCTGGACCTCCTGCTGAGTAGGTGGCAAGCCGGTCAGGTCCAATGTAACGCGACGAATCAATGTTTCTTTCGAAGCAAGTGCTGAAGGGGTGATTCCCTTTTCCTTGAGCTGAGCCAGAACAAAAGCATCAATTTCGTTGGTAACCCAGGGATCCTTTGCGGTCGCGGGCAATTCCGACTTCTGTGGTGGCTGGAATGCCCAGTGGTCTTTCCAGACCGCTCCTTCTTCAATCCACGTCCTGATACGTTGAATTTGCGCATCGGAAAGCTTCACTTGGGCATCTTCAGGTGGCATTCGTTCTGCCGGATCCGTGGAAACAATCCGTTGATACAACAAACTCTTCTCCAGATCACCTGCAACGACCAATGCCACTCCGTCATGCTGCCGATAAAGGCTCTCTTTCAGATCCAGACGTAAATCAGCCTGGAGATTCTCTTTATCCGGGCCATGGCACTGAAAACAGGTATCCGAAAGAATGGGGCGGATATCCCGAGCGAAGTCCACCGTTGCCTGAGGGGCTGCATTCACCAACAGAACGTCTACCAAAAACGTTGCTGACAACGTGACAGCAATCAGGGAACGGTGCATGATCTTGGGCCCTAAAGCATATAAACGGATAACTATCTGTATATCCTAGGATACCAAAATCGAAGCATCAAATCTGATGATAGAAGTCAGTAATTCATGCTTCCTGCCGAAGGAGAAGCAGGGCGTTAAAGGGCTGGATTAGTTATTTTCAAGCAACTGCGGATCAAAAGGTTCGAGCAGCCAGGGACCTTCGTTGAAGTCCTCGGGCAGAGGGTCAGGAAACTGCTCACCGGTCAACTTATTCAGCGCCCATGCTGCACCTGTATGCAACGGATTAAAGGAAGGTAACCCACCACGTTCTGTGTCCTTCAGGTATTTCCGCAGGGCGGCAATCGTTTCGTCGCTATCGGATCCGATTCGCGCTAGACTAATAGCACACATTCGTTTCACTAAAACATCTTCCGGAGGAACCGGTGCTTCATCAGTTAAGCGAGTATATAACAGCTTTTCAACTTCTGGGTTTCCCGTCAGATCACCTTCCCAAATCTTACCTAAGGCCCACGCAGCCGACGCTCGCAGCCGAAACCGCAATGTTTGTTCTTTACGCGTAAACCGCTGTAGTAACTCCGAAGCTGGCTTATACATCATCTGCCCGAACATCTGATAAAGATGAGCGAACTGCTCGTTCATTGCATACTCCAGGTCACGAGGCAGTTTTTCTCCCAGAAAATCGACTTTCAGGCTATCACAGTACGCCAATGCTGGTGCAAGAGTTTCGGGCACGGCCAGCCGACGTAATGCCCACCCGGCCGTAACAAGCACTTCGCCACGTTTGGAACGGAGCAATTGTAACGCGACTGGAGCCACCTGTTCCTGATCCAGCGCTACGGCTATTTGCAGGGCCTGCTCCTGAATTCGCCAGGACTCAGCATTCACCGCCTCTTCCATTATTTTCACAATACTCGAACGTAGAGTTTCCTGTTCTGCCAGTTCAATAAGCCATTGCCGAACCTGTATTCGCAACTGTGGATCCGGATCATCGAGATAGCTTGCCAACGTCGGCAGAGAGTCTGCCGTGATCGTTTCGTACAATGCAGTCACATAGGCACGTCGGGCTCGCAGGTTACGATGTGCTTCTAACACATCCGCCATTGCCACCACGCTCTGCCGATCACTCTCAAGCAACGCCTCCGCAGCAATTCCAGCAGCCACGTAACTGGTAGATGCACTAAGTTGTCGCAGCAATTGCAGGGCCTGATCTTTGTCAGACTCGGCAGGAGTCGGACTGGACAAACTGGCCGCAATGATCAAATCAACAGCAGAGCCGGACTTCAACTCATCTGCCTCGGTGAGATAGGGGCGTTGAGCATAACGTCCAATCGCTTCGGCAGCTTCCAGACGGAGCGAATGACTGTTGGACTGATCCATACAATAGGCCACCAGCATCTCTCGGTCTTCGTCGGTACCGTTTCGAGCAAGTCCAGCAAATGCAAATCTGAGCAACGCATCTGCTTTGCCTGCCCCCATCCTGGATCGCCAACGTTCCAGCATTTCCTCGGCTTCCCATCTGATTAAGGCCGCCTCGGTAACCATCGACATCTCAAATTCGCCATCTTCAATTCCCTCCAAAAAGACCTCTTTGGCCTGTACCGCATCTAACAGGACCAATGCCGAAGCAGCTGTATAGCGAATCGTTTTAGAATTTTCCCGGTCAGCAACTGCAGCGATCAGTGGATCAATGGCGACGTCGAGGCCCGGAAGTTTTTTGAGAGCAGCAATGCGAAGTGTTTGTGCCGCATCAATACGAATCTCAACACTTCCAGACGTCAAAGCATCCATCCAGGTCGGAATCAGTTTCTCGGCGACCACCAGGATCTTCTCTTCATGCACCATGACCGGATCGGCAAACATCGGCCAATCATCCTGAATGATATTCTTCTGTGCCTGGATTGCCTGAGGAATCCCAAGCATTCCAAGAAACAGAATCGGTAAGACGAGGATCTGATTGATTCGAACTAACATGAATCCACTTTTCAAAGATTAAACTCGATGACTACTGAGGTCGGGTAAGAAACTTGACACGAATGTACAAGAGGACAAAACAGATCAACGATATTCCACCCGTGACAACCCAATTCCAGGACACCGGAATCGATACACGTTGAACTCCCATCGCTTCCAACGGCACACGAACCGCTGGCCATAATTCCTGCATTTCAGCTTTCCAGATTACCTGAGGAGCTAACAGCGTAAATTCTGCTGCATCAAATCCGGGTGTTCCCATAATGGTTAAGGCTGTTGCCAGCGGATTGATGACCAAGGCCTTTTCCACTGTTTCGACGTTGAAGGGAGATCCCTTACCCAGCCAAAACAAGAACGTCCCGGCAAAGATCATGATCACAATGGAGAACGAAACCGCGGTGGCGGTAGCAGTAGTTCTAAAGAGGCTACTCACCAGCGAACTAATGGCCAGCACCATGATACAGGTCATTAGCAGACAGACGCAGACCTGCCAAATCTGGGTCACCAGGGTAAAGTCAATCACCATGAGCACGATATAGCCAGGCAAGGTTGCCAGGACAATCAAGAATATGGTCACGGCCACACTGAGCAGCTTACCAACAAGGATTCTTCGGGAATTCACAGGTGTTAACAGCAATAATCGCCAGCTTCCCGATTCCAATTCCGAACTGATCAATCCCGACGCTAAACTTGGAGTGATAATCACAACCAGCCCTACCTGCAGGACGACCATGATTCCACCGATGATGTCGACACCCCACTGCTCGGTAAATACAGTTGACTGAATTGCCAAAAAGAGTGAAATGACGACGCAGGCAACCATTGTTCTGATAATCCAGTGAACACGGCCAAACCTGCGACTACGGAATTCTTTGATAAGGACAGGATTCACATATCCCGGGATTAACGGTGCTCGTTTCTTCGGATCCATTCCCATGTAGAAGATCAGACGCAGACGTTGCATCAGCGTACTCATTTGATGCGTCATCACTCCGGCACTCTTTGCCCGGTCAAGGATTCTACGATTGAGTTGCACCAGGGCAACCATTACGAAGATCGCAGTGGTCACCAGAGAGAGAATAATGTAGTTGGTAACAGAATTGACATTGGTATCCATACCTTGTGCACCAACATCACCATGTCCAATGATATCCATCACTGGTGGTAAGGGGGAAATGCACCGAATCCAACTGGCCAGGGTCGCCAGCGTTCCTGTTTCTCCCTGCAAAAAGAGGTGTGGTCCAAGTACAACCACAGACATGAAAAGAACAAGCCCATAGGTAATCTTTAACGCGCTATCAATCGAACCGGCAAGACAACTCACCATCAGCCCCATGGTGGAATACTGCAGTGCCGCCAGAATCAATACCCCGTAGAGAGGAAGGACCTGCTGTTGCATGGAGATCCCTCCCATGACGTAGCAGGCAGCCAGAGAGGGGATACTTAAAATCAGCAATTGCATGACAAACATCATGACACCAGCGAGCTTACCAAAGTAAATCTCTATCGGCTTCATGGGAGAATTCAATAGCAGCGCCAGTGTCCCGCTGTTCCGTTCACGGATCACGGATGTGGCTGGAAATACCGGCACCAGAAATATCAAAGCTGTCAGTATCCCGTAGGAAAACAGCTTGAAGACCTGCATGGATTTCACCCCCGTCAGGTCAGCAATCGGATCGACTGGCCAGCGAAGCAGCAGGAGCACGGTAAACAAAACGACCAATGATGCCTGGATCACAATGGCTTTGCGAGTCCGCATCATGCCGATGAGTTCACGTTGTACGATAGGATTATGTAACATTTGACTATGCTTTCGCGATCCTTTCTTAAACCATCTTGGCCCGGTCTTCTTTGGTCACCGTCAAGAAAGCATCTTCCAAATCTGTCTGGACTTCATGGAACTGAGCGACCGGAATATTCGCCGACACCAGCGAACGTAACAGACTTGCCATGGCCTCATCGGTCAGATTAGCACGGAAACGAATAAGTTCTTCAGTTTTGCTCCCAGCGATCTCCGCAATGTCTGAATGGGTACGGACAATCTCCTGAGCGTCATCGATGCGTTCAGATCCATCGAGGTGGATTTCCACCATTCTCATCTGGCCCAGTTGCTCATTGATTTCCGCCATCGTTCCGGACGCTCTCAGTTTACCGCCACTGATAATCGCAACTTCATCGCAAATACGAGACAGCTCGGGCAAGATATGACTGGTCACGATCAGGGTTTTACCGAGATCGGCCAACCGCAGAAGAAGATCTCGCATTTCGATTCGGGCTTCGGGGTCGAGTCCGTTAGCAGGTTCGTCGAAAATCAATACTTCCGGATCGTGCAACAATGTCCGTGCGATCCCAACGCGTTGCTGCATTCCGTGACTGAGTGCCTCCACGTAGCGATCCTGCATGTAGGTAGCACGCGTGATTTCCAGAACTTCCTGAATCCTCGCCTTGCGTTCTTTCTTGGGGATCCGGAATGCGGCACCGAAAAAGTCGAGGTACTCCCGCACTCGCATATTCGGATAAGGTCCAAACTTGTCCGGCATATACCCAACAAGTTTCTTAATCTTATGAGACTCGGTGACGCAGTCAGCACCAGCGATCGTAGCACGACCAGACGTCGGCATGGCCAAACCGACCAGGATCTTGATGGTGGTGGTTTTCCCCGCACCGTTAGGACCTATAAATCCAAGAATCCTGCCTCGCTCAACCGTCATCGACAATTGGTCAACAGCAGTAAACTCACCAAATTTCTTGGTCATATTCTCAATAACTACAACTTCATCACTCATCGTACGTCATTACTCCAGACCGTTCTGAATCCAGATTCCTTGTTGATATTAAACTAGCGATCCGTCTCGACGATTCCTTCAATCGCCACATCCACATCATTAATTTGCCAGGTGTAATTACCTTCACGTTCACGCTGCTGTTGAATTGTCTCGCCTGGCAGTGGCTCCAGACCAACATTGATGCCCAGGAAAATGTAACCGTCTTCATCAATCGCCAAGTGGTCCGCATTATCAAAAATGAAGACCTCCTGCCCATTGGGACTTTTACGAGTATCAAGGATGACTGGTTCCAGAATTCCCTGGTCGTTGGTAATCCGTCCTACTGAATTCACAATACGTTCCCCTGCCTGAATATCCACCGTCACGATTGCTTTGGTAATCGTCGCCGGTAGAACGGCAGTGGGAACTTTAACCTTCAACCACATTTGGTGTGACGAGTTTATTTTCTCATCACTCCACTGATCCTTGGCAAAATCGTATGCAATTGAAGAACCAAGCCCACGAATATCGTTACTGGGATGGAACGATGTCAGGATGGACGGTATTTGAAATCTCTGTCCAGGCGTCGTCCTGGAGATCTGGAGCGGAAGCACAGTTAAGGCTGAACCGATCACTTTTTGCTCTCCAGGAAACTCGATGCCCAGTTCCAATGGATCACTCCAGACAAAAATAGAGGGCACACGGGGATACCGTACCACGTCAGCGTGTTCTCTCTTCAGCAGCGCATTAATAAAGTCAATGCGGTTTCCAGTTTCCTCGTCCACAAGACTCGATGAGGTATCGAACTGCGAGTCGGCCAGTTCTTGAGAACCAATGATCAGATTACCATCGACAAACTGAACCGGGACCCTTTCTCCGCTGGGACTGACCAGAAGACCATGTTCCAGATTAGTGAGAGGCCCCAGTTCATAGCTCCCCTGCAACCCGGATTCAGTAAATGCGGCCCGAACGTAAACCGGCACAGGAGACGACACCGTTTTTTCAAACGGAAATGAACGAACCGTACCTCCGGGAATCTGCAAACCCTCCCAGTGCCATGATTCCAGATCATTCCAGACCATGCGAATGTTCTGCCCAGTCAATTCTTCGAAATCCGGCCAGAAAATCGTACCGTCAGACACCTCGATATTTTCATCCACCGTTTCTTCACTGTAGACAGCACCAAATCCTCGCACAGCCAATTGCCGTGACTGATTGTCAGCATTGATGAACTGAATCGAGGCTAGCAGGTTCTCCAGCGTGTTACGTTTTGAAGTACCAATAATGTACAAATAGGTACATATTCCAAGTACCAGAACGGGAGCAGCGACGAGCATTAATTCAAGTCGCCCCTTGCGATACAATACGATGCCAACACCGCAAAGAATCGCAAAGAAAATAGCAAACACGGTGGCGATGTGCTCGCGCGTAACAATCTCGAAACCCACTTTGGACACAAGATAATTGCTCATCTCGTCCACGCGACTCGTACCCAGATAAACTTCCATGGCACGTCGCATTTCCATCGCGTTATCCGATATATCGTCCTCTTCCGCTGTCATGGCTTCCAATTCCAAATCGGTCACCGAAACATCGGTCATCGCTTTCTCGGTCTGCGAGAAGAAGCGGAGTGCGAGGTCCTGCAGAGGCTGCAAAGGCAACACCTCGTAGGAAGTAGAAAACGGTTTGGGGTGAGTGAGAGCACGTGCATCTAACGTTGTAAAAAGGATCTCGCCATTGCCATACTTTTTCCAAAATGCCGCCGGTAATCCATTTAATTCGTAATACACTTCCACATCGTCAGCATAAACGACCGCATTGTTAACTGGCTCGTCATAGTCAAACACCACAGGATCCTGATTGGAATGAACAGACGTCAGCTCCACATTAGTTAACTGCTCAACTCCCAGACTGGTAAGACTGATCGAATCACCCAGAAGCCGTTGAGCAAGTTCCACTCCGGTTTCATTCAGCATGATCCAAAGTCGTCCACCGTTGGCAACCCAGTTCCGTATCGTCGCCAACAAAGCTACGTCGTGCAATAACCGCTTATCAGCCAGTACCAGCTGATCCAAGCTGTCTAAAGAGAGTGATGACGATGGAATCCCCGTTCCCTGAGCCTGAAAGACAGACGCGCCCGTCCCCTGCTCCTCCTTAACCGCTTTGAGCATTCTCACAGTCACACTGTCAATATCTTCAACATCCACACCCTCGTTCGTCAGACGCTTTTGCAGTGCCAGAAATTCTGAGGCATCCGGTCCCAAATACCCCAGCGCAGGCTTATTAAAGTCAGTGTTAATTTGAGCTTTGTCGAGTGGTGTCCGAAGCGGACTCAACACGGCCAATTCCTGCCCATCGACAATCCGGGTAATCCGGGAGTTCAGAACCAACGCTCCGTACTTGAACCGTGCCTGAGTCGGCATATGATCAGGTATCCGAATTGGATAAGAAATTATGCGGGTTGTGTATGCCGGAATCGTAAAATTCCTCGTAAACTGAATCGCATTCTTCGCCAGATCCTCCGTCTCCCAATTCGCTCGAATCGTCATATCCTGAGATTCATTGGTCGGATTCCAGACTTCACACGAGATGATGCCCCAGCGGCGAGGGACATATGCCGAGAAACCTGACTGTACCGCAATTCGCCGTACGACTGGTTCGTTGACTGGTTTGTTGTCCGGCCCGGGATCCTGAATTCCCGAATCGACAGCGGCGGGTGCCGAATCTTGAGCGGTCGCCGGATCACCTGCACCAGGTTGTGCCAAAACAGGTATCGCCAGCGCGCACATCCATGCCATCACACTCAGCTTGCATTTCACCATCCGAATCACCACTGGACCTGAATTAAATGCCATGTTTTTTCCACCTTTGACACCGGACCCTTCTGAGTCTCGGGTTGTTTCATACTCGTATTTTCAAAGTCTGCAGATTATTCAGTAATCACTACGTCAGGTAATCCATCGCGGATCACCTGTTTTCCAGTATCACTCAGGTTATTACAAAACTCTAAATTCAAATCCTGTAACTCTCTGAGCGTGAGCAGATGCTGAATACCATCGTCTGTTATCTGCGTCGATGTTAATACCAACGTTTTCAGACCGGTTAACTTGCCAACGTGTTCAAGCCCCGTATCTGAAATGCTTGTTTGATTGAGGTTAAGTCTGGTCAATCCAGATAGCTGAGTGAGGTGTTCCAGGCCTGCATCTGTCACATTAGTTGCCCAGAGGTTTAAATCAGTCAGCGAAGTGAGCCCCTTGAGACTTGCAAGACCTTCGTCGCCAACCTGAGATTCACTGAGATCCAGGCGACTGAGTGATTTCATGGATGCTAAGGCCTTCATCCCTTCTGAACCGACCAACGTACCTCGCACCTTGAGATTCTTCATTTTCTCCAGACCGGCCAAATGCTTCATGCCATCACTGGTAATCGCCGTCTGGTACATTTCCAGGTTTTGAAGATTTTTCAATTGTCCAATACTCTCGAGCCCAGCATCACCTATCCGAGTGTCATCGAGGCCGAGGTGAACCAGATTCGTCAAGCCAGTGATATGAGCCATACCGGCATCGGTGATCTGAGAACCCCAGACTCGCAAAAACTTCAACGACTTTATTCCAGCTACATGCTTCAAACCCTCGTCCGAAATGTTGATACACTCTTTCAGGTCCAGCAATACAATATCAGTACGATCGCTCAGGAGTGCCAATCCGTCATTGGAAATTTTGCATCGCACCAGCTTGAACCGATTGAGGCCTGGAATTCCCAACAACGTCTTCAGACCAGCGTCCGTTACATCCGTCCGCTGAAGATTGATTTCTTCCAGAGTCGTTACACTTAGCAACGATTCCATCCCCGTGTCAGAAACTCGTGTTTCTCCCAGGTCGAGCGACTTCAACGATTTCAATTCCTTAAGATGAACCAGATCCTCATCGCTAATATCAGCTCCGTTGAGCACCAGTTTCTCTGTATTCGGCACCCCTTTTAGCACAGTCAAGTCAACCTGCTCACCAAAGGCGCCCGCGAAATCTACCGTCGTGACGAATCCTTCGTCGTCGGTGAAGACCTCGCCATACATGTCCTCAATTTTGGTAATCGCTTCCTGATCGTCCTGCTGTTTAGACTCCGCAACAGGTTGCTCGACTTCCAGAGATTCGTTTGGCACCCCTTCGCTCTGATCCACTTCAGCGAACTGCTGGTCCTGATGAGAGCTTTCTTTTTGGGAAGAACAACCTGCAAACAACCCTAAATTCAGAAACAAACTGAAAATCAAAGCAAATCGAGTCCGACTCATTGAAAACAAATTCCTGCGACATTTCGAAGAAAAGACAATTAGTTAGTTTCGCCGGTCACAAATCCGGCAGGTTATTCAATTACAACCTGAACAACCATAAACCTGTCAAGCTTCATATCCTGATGAATGACATAAAGGTTAATAGTTCAGGTTAATCCAGAAGGGTGAGTTTCACAATGACAAGAATCCTCGTCGTGGGTATATATAAAGAGGAGGTCAGCAGTTGACTGATCACTCATCGTTTCTCCGTTTTAACGAAAATTAGCAGCGTGGATTTAGGATTACTCTTAGCGGTCGCCGCGACCGTATTACTATTGGTCGCCCTGCGATCGATCAAGTCCACCACGCTGTTTGCTCCCTGGTGCTGGCTACTGGTAACCATCTGGAGTATCACTCTGGCTCATACTCTGCTACCAGAAACGGTCATCGAAGCGGAAGAGGCAGCAAACGCAACTGGTATCACACACTCAAAGCACCAGCATTGGATTGAGGCCATTCAATTTGCAGCGCATGCGCTGGTATTTTGCCCATTTATGTCACTGCTGGGAGCACGCCGACCCCAGAACAGAATGTGGGAATTCATTGTCTTTTCACTCTGGCTGGTTCTGGTACTGCCGGCACTGGAAACAGTATTACTGCACCCAGGGCAACTCGCCGATACGCAGGGAATCCGAGCCTGGTTCATGCTTACGCTGATTGGGGTTTCCGCTTTGAACATTGTTTTAAGCCGGTTCTGGATAAGTGGCATTCTGGTCGGTGTAGCACAATTCCTGTTGGTTAATCCTCATCTACCTTCCTGGACTCAGTTGGATTACTCGTGGACGATGGAAGCAGGCCTGAGTTGTGCCGTCGCTTCCTTGCTGGTCGCCTTTTTACTGCCCAAGCCAGACCGGACCGCTCTGCGGGAAGAAGACCGAGTCTGGTTGGACTATCGTGACCTTTTTGGCGGCATGTGGGCCTTGCGGATCAAGGAACGAATCAATGCATCTGCCACACTGTACGACTGGGACCTGAGACTGACGTGGTCAGGCTTCGTCTCAGCTGACGGTTCTCCCCTGCCTGAAAAACTCCCTGAAAAGACCGAGCAAATACTTCACCAGCATTTCTACAACCTGATGCGAAAATTTGTAACTCCGCAGTGGATCGACCAACGCCTCGGTTAACCCTTCCTACAACCCTTCCAACAACTTTTCCAACAAGTCGTCAGCCGAGTGTCTGCAGGGCGTCTGCAGAGCGTCTGCAGGACGTCGTCGGGCAACCACCTCCGACACTCCCTTTGCCAGGTGCAGCGCCAACACCAGCAACAAAGAGGCTCGCCGAAACCTTCCACCAACCAGCTTACATGGTCTGTCCAGACCTTGAAGAGCTCTGGTAACTTTCAGCCAATCTCAGAAAAAACTCCCACAGATTGCAGACCTCGACGTCAGCGAGACAACTCTGGTCATCACTTACCGGCGTGGAGCTGCATCAAGCGCATTTGCTGTTCCGGAGTCAAACAGGCATAAATGTATTGATCACGTTGCTGCTCATACTTGTCAATCTGCTGACGCAGTTTTTCCAGTTCCACGTGGTACCGTTTTTGAATCCAGTAAATACGCTCTCGCTGCTGAGGCGTGACAAGCTGGCTGTAGTAGGGAGGAAGCCGAGGTTTAAACCCTCGAACCATTTCCTTCTCGTTTCGTACATTCCCGTTCGTCTGACCAGTTTTTGCCTGTTCTGGAAAACTGGACTTACTGTTCAGGCCGTTCAGGCCGTTCAGGCTGTTCAGGCTGTTCAGGCTGTTCAGGCCGGCCATACGATGGTCCACAACGTTGTTTCGCTGTCCAGCAGTTGGTGAGCGCTGCCCCACCACATGCTTGACGACTCTGGATTCCACCATGGCTGATGATTTAGACAAACCAGAATGCTGCGACGCACCAGGGCCTCCCGTCTGGCCAATACTCCCTCCAACGTCCGTTTCCACCCCAGATAATTCAGAGGATTCAGGTAACTCGGATAGCTCGGATAACTCGGATAACTCGGATAATGGGGGAGGCTTTCTTAACAACGTCGGAGATGACCCATGGTCACTCATTGCCAAATTGATCGTCCCGACGGTTCCAAGCAATAACAGGAACAATCCTGTCGCCATCCCATAGTACTGCTGCCTACGTTGACTACGCATGTCTGTTTCTCCTTCAAGTTATTCCAATCGAAATATTTGCCTCTATAAGGAAAGAGAGTAAGACGATGATTTGTCCGGATAAAAATAAAAAAACCTGTGACACATCATGTCACAGGTTTCTTTAATAGTTACAAGCGGGCATTCGAGTTTAAGCAAAAGCCTGTTCAACAGGAGTACCATCGCGAACGATCATGATCGGCCGTCCTGTCGAAGTGTGATACTCTTTCGTGTGATCCACTCCCATAGCCTTATAGAAGGTAGCAGCGACATCATCCGGAAGAATCGCATCGTTCAGAGGAGCCGTGGCTTTATCGTCACTCTGGCCAATCACCTGACCACCACGAATCCCACCGCCAGCGAGCAGCATAAACATGCAGCGTGGATAGTGATCACGACCACCTTCCGCTGTCCGACTGTTAATCTTTGGCGTACGTCCGAACTCGCCAGTGACAAACACCACGGTTGATTCCAACAACCCTTTCTCCTCCAGACCAACAAACAAAGCCGCCAGTCCTTGATCGAAGCTTGGTAGCTGACGATCTTTCAGTGAAGTAAAGTTGTCGCGGTGAGTGTCCCATCCGCCATGGGTCAAGGTAACGAATTTCACGCCAGATTCGACCAACCGTGTTGCCAGCAGACAACTCGCACCAAACGGCGAATTTCCAAACTTTTCGGCAAACGCCGGCGACTCCTTACTGATATCAAAGGCCTGACGAGAACGTGGGGAGGTGATCATGGCATGCGCCTGTTGACTGAACTGGTCCAACCCTTCCACCAACTGGCTGTTTTCTTCAGCACCGGCAAATGTCGTATCCAGATCATCCAGCAAGGCTTTACGTTTTTTCACCTCGGAAACCGTCAGGCTCTGCCCCAACGAAACTCCACGAACTGAAAACGGAGAACCGATGGTTGGAGTGCGACCGGTATTCAACGGAGCGTAACGTACTCCGAGAAAACCTGCTCGCTGGCTACTACGTGGAATGGCTACAAAAGGAGGAATTTCCGAAGGCTCGGAAAGCTCTTTCGTAATCACAGCACCGTACCCTGGGTATTCCAGCGACGCCAACGGACGATTGCCAGTATTGACATATTCAGTCCCCAGTCGATGGGCACCCAGCGTATGACTTACACCACGGAAAATCGCATACTTGTCGGCACACTTGGCAAGATGAGGAAGGTGTTCACTGATCTCAATACCAGACACATTCGTCTTGATCGGATTAAAGGTACCTCGGTACTCAGCAGGCGCATCCGGCTTGAGGTCAAACGTATCCAGATGGGACGGCCCGCCACTGAGGTTAACGAAAATAGCGTTTTTCCCCTGAGCTTCGGCCAACTGGCCAGCCTGAGCCAGGCTCAGGTAACCTGCCAGATGAAGCCCGGTCATCCCGGCAACACCTACCCGCAGAAAATCCCGTCTTACTACTCCATCACAAGTTTTATGGACTGTCATGAAATCTTCCTTTGCATCTAATTCAACTCTGCAACTGCAGATCTGTCTTCTTTTAATTCAATCTTAATGATTCAACACAAATTCTTTAGTATTGACCAAAGCCCACAAAAGACCTCGTACTCCATTGAGCTTGTCTTCTGCGTCATCAATAAATTCGATACTGCGAGTCAGCTCGGCCTCGTTCGGATATCGTGTCAACGTCCGCAAGTATGCCTGCTGCACAATTTCCTGTTTTTGCTCGTGGCTCAATGCAGATTCTTTCACAGGCTGATTCTGTTTAAGGTATTCGGGCAACCCAAATTGGCTGATCATACGCCTGCGAGTTCTCAAGGTCGCCTCGAAATCGGCCTTTCTAGCCGGATCCGCTCTCAACTGCTTTAATCGAGCATCGATCCTTTTCATCGTCTGCTCATAGTTTTCCGGTGGTTTCCGTTGCGGCTGAGTTTGCACCTGAAACGGTAAATCGTAACGCTGAGCGACCTGCTCAAGCCATCCGGTATTCCGACGGTTCATCAGGTTGTAAACCACATTATCGTTCTGGAGAAACACAGTTTGCAACAACGTCGCATCTGACGATCGGTCACACTCACAACTACTTTCGCGTGTCGAACGTCCGAATACCATCAATGGAAAAGCTTCCGGAGTCCCACCCTGTAAATAGCGTTCACTGGAGGTCGCAACTGCGATAGCTCGTCCCTGCATCTCATGATGCAATCGCATCGATTCCGTATCTGAAGCGGTCGCCAACTGCAGTGCATCCACCGTAACTTCCGCAGGCAATCGACGAGGCAAATGATGGCTAAAGTTCGTCTTATCCTGAGCATTCGTTTCATTAGCTACCCAGGTTTGCTGATAAGTGCGACTGAGTACAATTTCCCGATGAACCCATTTCATATCGAAGCCGTTGTCGATAAAGCCCTGGGTCAGGTAATCCAGCAGCGCTTGATTACTTGGAGCGTTCGCCAGACTGAGGTCATCTGGAGGATCAACAATACCGCGGCCAAAGTAATTCGCCCAAACGCGATTCACAAACGCTTTGGCAAAGTATGGATTTTCGCGAGCTCGCAACCACTCCATCAAAGGTTCACGTAAATCCTGTCCCTGCTGGAACGTAACAGTGGTATCCCCCAGGATGGTCGCCTCTTTAACGACTCCAGGGACCACTCGTCCATTCTCGTCCACCTGACGGCCTGGTATTGTATGGACCACGGGAAACGGAACAACTGCCCCTTTACGCATTTCGGCGGTAATCTTCCGCCTCAGGTCTCCTCCTCGCAATTCCTGCAGACCAAGTTCATTGACCATCTTGTTGTACTGAGCGCGGTCTTCCCGACCTGGTGGAATCGGCGACAAGCGAACCCCTGTGAAGAAGTTGGAAAATTCGGCAAAATCCTTTTTCGACCAGACATCAAACGGGTGTTTGTGACACTGTGCACACTGAATACGGATCCCCATAAAGGCATAGGCAAAACTGATCGCCCGGTCTGCAGGTAAACGAAACTCGCGGCGAGCCCAGTAATAGGGCATCGTCTTCATTCCCGATACATCCAACTCCCGTTCTTTATGAAGACTCGTCATTTCTTCACAGAATTCTTCGTAGGATTGTCCGTTATCCATGGACGTACCCAAAATGATTCCGGCAGCCAATTCATCGTAAGGAATGTTTTGCTGTACTCGCTGCTCGATCCAACGAAACCAAATTTCTCCAGGGCCCGTGCGAACGGGTGACGTGTTGATCAGCTGCTGATCATTATTCCCGGTAAAGTCACTCAGCTTTGTTGCCCACCAGGATGCATACCCGGGACTATTGAGCAACTCTTCCACCTTTTGAGCTCGTTTGTTGGGAGAGGAATCTTCCAGAAAATCTGCAGCCTGCTGAGCGGTCGGCAGGCTGCCGGAAATATCCAGCGAGACACGACGCAAGAACTCAGCATCGGATGCCACATCGGAAGGTACAATTCCGAGCTTACGGAGTTTTTCCACAACCAGTTCGTCCACACGTGTTGGAGTCTCTACGACCGGGTATCTTTTTCCAACGCGGTTGGTCACCGGACGCAAAACTGGAATTGGTATAACCGCTTTATCGTAGGAAACAACGACGTGTGTATCCCCTTTCGATTCGCCAGAAGTTACCAGACCATCCTGATCAATATCTGCGATGAGATTATCATTGGTATAGTATCGCACCAACGGTGTGACATCTTCGCGCGTCCCATCCTCCCAGACTGCCACCACTTTCAACTGGACCCGCTGATTAGTTTTCGAAAACCGGATCTCATCCGGTGTAACTTCAACTTCCACCAACTTCAAAGTGGCAGCCGGATCGAATTCAGCTCCCTCAGCGATCCATCGATGAATCACGTTATATTCCCAGCCACCTTTTTCATATAGTTTGCCACCTTCATGTTCGAACTCGTCGGTAGGCTTGGCAATGATCAAACTCTCATTCGGAGAATCAACATTCACACGTGGACTGTCCTCGTCAAATAACGCCTGGTGATCCACGGCAAAGTCATATCCGAACAATGACAATTGAAAGCCACCTCGCCCCTGAAACGACCCATGACAAGCTCGACCATTGCACCCCAGGCGACTCAATAATGGAATCACATGACGCTGGAAATCGGGCACCTCATCGGACTTTGCATTAGCAAAACGGAGATCAACTGATTTCAAAGGCTGCGCAGAATGCAGTTCAGAAACTGAACCAAACAGCAGCGCGATCAGTATAAGTAGATGCGAATGTTTCATAGAATGAAAAACTCCCTCAGGCTGATCAACCATGACTCGGACGATTGTCTTCATCACTGAATACGTTGACGCATTGTCAGGGTAAATGGTGGGCGATGTACAGGTGGGTCTACCGGAATCTCCAGCAGAACCCCCATTCTACTTTGCCCAGGGATTCAGGAAAGCGTTGACCGGAGTCGTTTTGCATGTATTTACTCATCCCGGATAATCCAAAACCACTATTTTTCGGTTAATTCCGTAACAAAAGCATCCAGTGCCTTTGGCTTTACGGATTCAAATAATCCGAAAAAGATAGTGTGAGACAAACAACCGTATCCTTCAGAAAGTCACACGTGATCGGTCCTGTATTCAATCGAGAAGCACTTTCCTTACCGAGGCGACCTCGGCATTATATTTACCGCGCGGTCTATGTCACAGCGTTGTTGATATTAATGAGTACTTCCTGGATGATTCTGGCAGGTACGCAGGTTGTACAAAACCTGGGTGACCTTGCCAGGTTCGGCTCGACTTTTTTCCAAATCCTTGCCCCCTTACAACTCGCCTTGCTGATTTTCCTGGCTGCCTTTGGAGCAGCAAGTGCTGTCAGTCAGGAAAAAGATAAACGCACCATCATCCTGTTGCTACTGACAAGGCTCACTAATCAGGAACTGGTTCTGGGAAAACTTCTTTCAGCACTCCTTTCCCCGCTACTGCTCGTCTTTGCCTCCATCCCGGTACTCATGTCCGTTCAGTTGTTCGGAGGAGTTTCGGGCAATCAGGTTACCCGCGTGGTCATGATCACTTATGCCGCAACGATGGTCTCCGGCTCGCTGGGAAGTACTTACGCACTTTGGCGTGAAAAGACTTTCCAGACGCTATCGATCACCACTCTCACCATCGTCTTATGGCTAGGGCTGTGGGAAGGACTCTATGCCTTCGGGGCATCCAACCCATTGCTCCAAACATTTGCAAACTGGGCAAGTCCCGTGCGAGGAATCTCGTCTGCGATCATGCCAACCATTGGCGAGCATGGGGCCTGGTCATTTTCCGATCCAGCCATCTGCTTTACCCTGTTTGCCGTACTCATGACGATCATCCTCAACGCCATCGCGATTGCCAAAGTACGTGTCTGGAACCCTTCGCGTGAAGTGCGACGGCAGCAACAGCAGGAAGAGGATGTCAGCTCGATTCTGGACAAACAGCTTTCTCAGGAAGAGATCCGGCAAATTGCAGAACAAGCTCGGGCAAGTCACGTCGATGCAATGCGTCGCGCCGGTACTCATGCTGAGTCTGGATCGGAATCTCGCAGGGTATGGGACAATCCGGTGCTATGGCGAGAAATCTGTACTTGGGCGTACGGACGGAAAATTGTCATCGTGCGCGTTGCTTACCTGTTGATGGTCGGGCTGGCCGTGCTGGGATTAAACAGTTCATTGACCGACCTTGCCAACGGAGTATCCAGAGCAGGACTGAGTTCCATCTTTCCTGCTGCAGCCACATCTCTGGCACCACTTTTTCTGGTCAGTCTGGTCATCATCAATGCTCTGGCGGTCAATTCGATTACCAATGAACGAGACGGACAGGCACTCGATCTGCTGCTGGTCACCGATATTTCCCCCGCTGAATTCGTTTTCGGCAAACTGTGGGGAGTGTTCTACGTCACCAAAGAGATGATCGTGCTACCGATTCTCCTGTCGGTTTACCTGCTCGTTCGTGGCGGCATTGAATTTGAAGGGTTCCTCTTCCTGTTGATCGGCCTGACCGTTCTGATCTTCTTTGTCACGATGCTTGGAATACATTGCGGCCTGAATTATGCAAGCAGCAAGTCAGCGATCAGTGTCAGTATGGGAAGCGTGTTCTTTCTGTTTCTGGGAGTCATCACCTGCATCATGGTCATGATCTCCTTTAGCGGTTCCTTTGAACAGCAACTGGCGCCATTTCTTGCCTTTATTCTGGGAGGCAGCGTTGGCTTGTATGTCGCTCTGGGATTCCGCAATCCATCGTCTGCTATTTTCTGGTCGACGCTGTTACTTCCGTTTGCCACGTTCCATGCCATCACGAGTTTCTTTATCGAACACCATCTGACAAGTGTGATGGTCATCTCGGTAATTTATGGTTTCACCACTCTGGCAATGCTGATGCCCGCCATTGGCGAATTTGATGTGGCCATGGGGCGTACGCAAAGTGCTGACGAATAGCCTGGGCAGCGTCCAACCCGGCTGCTATCACCTCATAATGGTCTGTACAAGATCATCGTGGTAGACGATTCCGATGGTCTGTCCCCGCGCATTGACAACTCCTGCTACCGGAAGCCTGTTTTCTCTCATCTCGGCAACAGCTTCGGTCAGCTGGCAGCCGGAAGAAAACGTAGGCAAGGCACAGTACTGTTCGATCTGTTGCTGTTCACGCAGTTTCATTTCGATCACGGAAATATATCCCACTGCGTTTTTTCGATGGTTTTCATAAACCACAAGAGTCACACTCTGTGACAATCTGGCTGCCCGTTGAACCTCTTCCACCGTACTGTCTACACTGATCATATTGACCTGCGTTAAGGGGCGCATGAGCGAATTGACAGTGGCATTACTGCAGGCGAACAGTCGACGTGTCAGATCACGTTGGCCATTGGTGAGTAACCCTGCCATTTCCCCCTGATGAAACACGCGTTGCAAGGACTGGCGAGCCATCGTTAGCTGCACGCGCAGCGGTGTTTCACCTACTGCGAACTGTAATAGCATGGCGAAACACCAGAGGATAAACGCCACAGGTGCAAACAGGACGACAAAAAACAGAAAGAGTGGCCCGATCCTCCGGATGAGGCGATTCGGTGATTCATTGAAAGTACTTTTGGGAAGCAATTCGCCAAAGACAAATACAAATGGGGCAAACAGAGCGGACACCAAAATTTCCGCATTGTGATCGGGATACATCGTTTGACTTGCTAACACAATGGCAAACGAGGTTAGATAATTAGCCAGATTATTACCAACCAACGTAGTAGCTACAAATACAGATGGGTTGTTTGTCAGCCACAATAGTCGTCGGGAAATAAAGTCTCCATCACGTCCGTCCAAAACCAGACGCACGCGTGTCACACGATAAAACCCTGTTTCACTTCCACTGAAAAATGCACTTAACAATAACCCGAGCATCAGGAGGATCAGGATCGCCCAAATCATGAAGTCACCTCCTGATCAACTATCCGTACTTCGACTCGACAACGACCACGTTCTGTTGCTTCCAAAACCTCAAGCTGCAGTGGTCCCCAGCGGCAGGTAGCGCCTTCGGTCGGAAGGGCCTGCAAAACTTCCTGCAGCACGCCCAGCATGGTTACACTCCGCGTCTCCGGCAACTCAACATCAAGTTGTTTCTCGAGTCGTTTTATCGTTGCCAGTCCCATCACCTGCCATACATTTTCCTCCAACCAACGGATGGGGTGTTCATCAATAATCCTTCTCGTACGACTCGGCGTGTCCACAAATACCGCATCCGCAATATCGTCAATCGTAATGATTCCAATCGTCTCCCCATGTTCGTTCACCACGTTGGCCACCTGCCGATCAGCCGTTCGCAGGTTTTCATACACATCGGCCACACTAGCGCACCAGGGTACCGAGATCAGGCGTTTGCCCATCTGGGATTGCCCTGGTTGAAAGTCCAGTAAATCATCAGCATGAATTGAATACTGAAGTTCGTCCGTACCACGTTTAGTGACTAATACAAAACCACTGGGCGGAAACTTCTCTCGGAGGTCATCGATCACCACAGGAGCTTGAAACGTGACAAACTGGCGCCTCGGCCTCATCCATTCATCTGCCCGTAACTGTGACAGTTGCACAATATTTCTGAGCATCCGGTATTCGTGTTCATCAAGCTCCTGATCGAGTGTGGAGAGTTCCACCGAACGCTCCAGATCTGAGATCTCCAGATCCGGCTCGGGATTCATCTGGGGAAAAAACAGCCTTTTCAAAACGAGATTGGTAAAGCGTAACAGCGGCAACAGCGGATCCACACAACGCACAGCAACAGCCAGAGGGAAGGCGACCAGACCCGCATAGCTGCGACTACGAAGCACAGCAAAACTCTTGGGAAACATCTCGCTCACAAAGATAACCAGGAAGACACTCGCGATCGCAAACACAACTCCCCACCCTGTACCGTCTTCATGAGATTCCAACTGAATTCCAACTCGAGCCGAAATCGTGAAGTAAATCATATTGATGGCGAGATTCCAAAACAGAATTGCCGATAGCAACCGGTCCGGCTGCTCCATTAATCTGGCTGCCATCCTCTGGGACGCATTGCCAGCCACAAGAATACGTAGATCCTGTCGCTGCAAATAGAAGTAGGCAGCTTCACTGGCCGAAAATAATCCGGAAAGTACGATGAGAACTGCCATGGCAATCAGCCACGGCATGACTTCAGCCCACACTGTTGGTCGAGATACCTCTTTCTTGAACCAGGCATTAATTCCAGCAGACGCTCATTATAACAAAACGGTCTGACAAACTCAGGTAACTTAGCGTTGAGCAGAAATCCGATTAATCAACTGAATAACCCCCTGATGATTGGGAGACAAAGCCAACGCTTGTTCGAGCGCCAAGGCTGCTCCGGACATATTATTCGCAGCCGTATGAATTTCAGCCAGTCGATAATAGATTTCCGTGTGATCACCATCCAGCTTAAGCGCCAACTCAAGTTTTTCCCGAGCATCCTCAAGTCGCCCCAGCTGCTGTAATACGGTGGCATGCATCAGATAAACCTGCACCACCTGAACATTGTCAACTTTCGTAACCGGAACGGTGGTGATAACACTGAGCGCATTTTGAAAACGGTGTTGATAAACATAGATGCCTGCAACCTTTAACTGCAGCTCAACCTGACGCTGAATGTCACCTGCTTCCATATTGCTGAGCACAAAATGCAAATCTTCAAGTGCGTCGGACGGTACCCCCTGCTGATAATTAATGTCCGCTCGCAAGATCCTGGCGTCGATGAACTGAGGATCCCGGTCTATGGCGTAATCCAGAGCTTCGCGAGCTCGCAACCATTCCCCGTACTCGTAATTCAAAACGGCAAGTCTGTATAACAACCGAGGATCATGATCCGATGCTTCAACTGCTTTTGCCATCTGGTTAATCGCACGCGTATGTATCCCCAATTCCCAATTCGCTTCGGACATCCGTTCGAAAACCACGGGGTCATCTGGTGTTAGCTCAGCCGCCTCATTAAACTGCTCCAGCGCAGCCACATACTGACCACTCTTCATTGCCACATCACCGGCATGCATGAACGAACGGGATTCCCCCCAGTCTCCTGCCGAAGTCTGCAGGTTGATCCACTGACATCCACTCAGCATGCACAGCGACAGGGAACCTGTAGCGATGCTCAGCCATAACCTGTCAAAAAGTGCTTTCATCAGATTGATTCATTGGCCAATTGCCAGATCCGTTTTTTCAGTAAGAATGATAGTAAGACTTCGTCAACAGTTCGTTGTGGACAGTATCAAAATCCGTAGATGCAAACAATATAAACCCGGCCCCCTTTTCCCCATTGAGACCTAAGTATGCCTAATGTTTTTGAACAGGCTGACATCCGATTTATTTACCCCGACAACTGGAAAGTAAGTGAAACGCAACTCGAATTAAAACACTGCCGCAGCGTATCGCTGGAAAATGATAGCTCGATTCAGTGGAGTGTCTTCATCTTTCCCGGTTCTGAAAACCTGGAGGAGCGTGTTGAGGAGACCATCCGTGCCATGCACATGGAATACGAGGATCACGAAGAATCAGAACCGTACCGACAAATGGCTGGCGATTTCGAACTTACAGGCAGCCGTATGTATTTCAACTTTATGGACTTCATTCTTTGCATTACGGCCACAGCCATCGAGAAAGATGGGATTAGCTACCTGTTTGTAGCTGAGGCTGAGGATAGGGAATTTGACGAAAATGAAGCCGTATTTGGAGCAATCGCCTTTAGCCTGCTATCACCTCAGCCACTCGGCCAAAACTGAAATACCAGGCAGACTCGGGTTGTAATATTTACATTTCCCATCACCTCATGACGATGTAAAAATTACAATTCAAGAAAAAATCGCCCGCAGCCAAAATAAAAAACCGAACGATGGTCAGGCGAATAATTCGATTTCGTCTCTTTTCCTGCTAGCCCATTAGTTTTGGCACACCACTTGCTTATTAATAACATCGTAAGACAAAGATCTATCAGCGAAACATGCCGAGCTTCCCTGATAGTATCACCACCAGCTAACCTGGTGGGAAATTGTTGGCGATGTGCCGTGGATCTAAGGAATTGCTATCAGGGTATGATAGCTGAAATAAGAGTCCCGAGTGGGGACAAGTGCTCCAGTTTTCTACGGTTACAAATGATAAGGCCCGATTGGATTCCCGCATCCGACCGGGCCTTTTTCAATTTTAACGTTTTTCAATTTTAAATTGATCGGTGAACAAACACCGTTGTTATCTCGCTGCTCGGGAGGTCGCTACTTCTCCTGGTCACCATAAAGTGGAAGATGGCGATAATGCACTTCCAGGCTCAACAGATTCATCGTGGTTACGTACAATCGCCCAGCATGCGGTCCCCAGCGATCCGGCACAGGCCGTCGCGGATCCCAGCTTCCCGCCAGATCACCCTCCTGCTCCTGTCCATTGACCAACAATGGATGCAGGCGATCATTCCACCGCTGCCAATGTTCACCTCCCATGTGGTACATAAACTGGGTCGCGTAGTACCAATAATAGGTATCGCGTAAGGAAGCATCTTTCGTACGTCGTATTGACGGAAGGTTTTCCCCAAAATAGAGAGCACCAGCCTCTGCCGCTTCGCTCCCTTTATCCATACCGGTGTAGAGTCGCATCAGCAGGCCAACGCTGGTCATGGTTTTCGAAGGAATTCGTCCCTGGCCCTGTCGTGCATTTGAGGGCGCGTATGGATTATAGGCATACATGAATGGCTTTTTATCATTTTGAGATGCATCCAGCAGATTCCGAATCCCATCGTACGTTTCCTCGGGAATCTCCAGCCCTGCGCGTTTACCACTTTCAATGGCCATCAACATCCAACCGGTCACCGACAGGTCGGCCTCACGACCGGGCGTGTATCGCCACCCCCCACGTTCCTCATGCTGCGATTCGACGATGAAGTTCAACGCCTGCTGTACAGAATCTTTAATCCGCGGGTCCTGTGTCATTCCATATGCTTCACACATGGCAAGTGTGGCAATGGCATGCCCGTACAAGCGGGCAACCTGATTACTGGCTGTCCCTTGTGCAATGTAGTAGTCACCATTGGCTTGTTGGTGGCCAAGCAGGAAATTGACAGAACGTTGCAACAAATCTTTGTACTGATGCTGCTGATGGTTATATCCGGCCCCCTGAAACGCCAGCAGACAGAGTCCGGTAGCGGCCGTATCACTATCGATGACGCTGACCCCGTCAAACGCTGCAAATTGCTGGAGTGACCAGCTTCCATCGCGGCGTTGGAAGCGAGCCAGGAACGCCAGACCTTTCTCAATGGCTTCTTCCGTTTCTGGTCCTGCGGCCCCATTACCCCCTTCACGTTCCCGTCGTCCCTCAAAGGATTCCTTCGAAATCGTTGCGTGAGTATTAAGTGCGGGTAGTGCCACCATTCCTTCACGCTGGAATCGTGAAGGTCGCAATTGAATCGTAGCACTCGCTTCACTCGCTCGCCTGTCTGTAATCCCTGCATCGGCTGCAAGCTGTTCTCCAAGACCTCCCAGTCCCTCTTCAGCAGATACATCGACAGGCACAGGCTCAGCAAAAGGTTGTGCAACGGGGCCTTCAGTATATCCACCTGCCAATTCTGTATCCTTCATCTCGCCCGGCGAGGGACTTCCTGAATCTGGCACATCGACAGCTACTGGGCCGAAGTCTCCCAAAGCGGGACCTCCTCGATCAGTACGTCCAACACTGCTTCCACCAGCTTCAGCAACCTGAGTTGCATCGCCTTCGGCCGCAGACGATTTTTCATTACGTGTCCCGATATTAGCGCCGGCAACCTCTGCCTGACCTTCTACGGTTGTATCCCCAGCAGGCCCACCTGTATCTCCTGTATCTGTTTGGGCCCGAATGCCTCCGGGGGCATCGGCTGCCACGTCTGACTGAGCCACCAATTCACTTCCGGTGGTTGCTCCGCCAGACGTCGGCGCTCCCTCAACCATGACTTCCGGCACATCTGCCAATGCGTTGAGCGGGGTTCCCCGGCTAGATCGCATCGGCGCAGCTGTTCCTCCTCCAGCTGTGGCTTCTCCCTGTTCGGCATCACTCGCACTGACAGCCCCCGATGCACGCTGAACATCCTCTGCCATCGGTCCGTCCACTCCACCTGCCTCGGCCAATTGCTCGGTGGCATCAACAGTTCCACCGGTGGAGGCTCGTTCTACGGCCGCTTCTTCTCCCGCCGATCCGCCCACATCCGGAGCCGCAGCGGCAACTGGCTCGCCCTCGCCTGCCTCAGGTGCTGCTGCTTCCGCACCAACATCAAGTGCATTAAGCGCCACTGCATTATCAACTGTTGCCGTTCTACCAACAGCCTCTCCCGTAGATGCCATATCTTCATCCAATTGAGCCGTTGCACCGTCTGGACCACTACGTGAATCATCGTTTCGTGCAATATCACTTTGAGCTATTTGCCCCAAGCGTTCTTCCTCTTCATCATCTGACTCATTCTCCGAACGATCACCGGCCAGGGAAGCGAGTGCTCCGGATTCTGCTTTCGAGGTTGGCTGGTCATTGGAAGTCAGCGCAGATGCTGCCGGAGCTCCACCAGCACCTTCCGGCGCAGCTGCTGCTTCGGCTTTGACATTCGTAGCCAAAGCTTCCAGGTTCTTACCGCTTACATTTCTGGCCAGCTCCGCGTCATCCGATTCATTACTCAGCTGTTTGGCTCCGCCTCCCGAAGCCCTGCTGAAACTCTCTTCTGACTTGATATCAGGTTCCCCAGTGTCAGCCGAAGCAATACCAGCCGTCGCGTTCAATTCGCCGGTGGTTGCTTCACGGGCTGCACTTTGACTCGTGCTAGCAGATGCCTCTAACGTTTGCTCGGCTGGTTGGTTGGACGCCAGTACTCCTGCTTCCGTGTTCGTATTGGGACTGCGGATCGACGACGCAATATCGGACTGAGTACGATTGCGTTGCACCAGCGATGCGTCAGCGGAATTGGCTGCGTTGGCTGGCTGATTTCGCGTTGACTCTGCTCGCACAGCCGCCGCGTTAGCTACATCAGCCTGGCTATCGGCAGCCGAAGATAGAGCAGCCAGGTTCTGTCCTGTCGCGGCGCCCGACTGCCCCGCCTCTGCCCGTGAAGTCGCTCGTTGCGACTGTTCAAGTGACGGAGAATCATTCGCTGCCACAGCATTCGCATTGGCTGGCGTATCGGCGTTGGTGGGAGATGCCATCGTGGCTGCCACTGCTGTCGAACGTTGGGGAGAATTCTGCTGATTAACAGCATCTGACTGACTGGTCTGCTGGGACTCCTGCCGCTGTGACAGGTTGCTCCCTGACGCAGTGTCTGCCGGATTATTGTTGACTGCTGTCAATTGCTGAAGCTGACTGGTGCTCTGCTTTGTATCTGCCCGGGCAACGTTCCCTTTCGCAGCACTCGGACTGGGATCCTGCTGAGCGACTTGAGTGGGACGCTGAACATCAGTGGCCGTTGTCGTCGGATTGGAAATGCTTGCCGTTGCACTCTGTTGCCGATTTACCGGTGAGCGTTGAGCGGACTGAGCGTTTGGGTTGGATGGTTCACGGCTGGATACAGCACGATTGGTGGTCTCGGCAGCCACCTTCACGGAAGCATCCGCTGAGTTTTGAGCATTGGATTGGTTCTGAGTTCTCGTGGGAGTTGACTGTTTCTGTGGAGTTTCCACTGCCGAGGCCGTAAGCGTGGGAGCCGGTTTATTCGGTTGACCCGACTTCACGTTTTCCACTGGCTGAGCAGGTGGTGTGACTGCAGCCAACTCAACCGGCCGACGACTCGGTGCCGCTGAATCGGCTGTTGCAGCAGGATTTGGCTGAGTTCGATTCTGACGATTCACAGCCTCAGCCACCACCATGGGGCTGGGGTTGGTAGCAGGGGCTTTTGACGGCGAAGTCTGAGGTGACTCCGAATTGGCACGTTGAGCGGTTGCGTTGGTGCGCGGCTGAACCTGCGGAGCGTTCTGGGCAACGGCAGTTTTGGGTGACTCCACCGGTTCAACCTGAGGCACCTCGCGTGGAACCCGCTGCGACCGTGGATTGACTGCTGGTATGGGAACCTTGGCAACAGTCGCCTGCTCGCGACTCGGTGACTCCCGCTTCACGGGCTCTGTATCAGTCACCTGCACTGGCGTCGGCGTCGGATCCACATTGGTAGCGCTCCGATCCGGTGTCGCCGTCCGTTGCTGCTGTGCCAGAGTATTTTTAGGAGCCTCCAGAGGAGTTTCTTTTGCCTGTGTCTGAGCTGTTTGATTCTGCACCGGCGTGACCTGCGTCTTGGGTAAGTCCGCTAATTTTGTTTCCTGGCGGACTGCCGATTTTTGCTGAGCGTCATTGGTTGCCTTCGCTGTCTGGCTTTCCGCGCGCTGTGTATTATTCGCCTCCGTCTTTAACGGAACATCTGCTTCCACGGGCACTGTCATTTTCTGCAAGTTATCTGCCGACTGAGATCGCGCAACATTGCGGGAAGGTGCATCCGTCACGCGCGGTTGCGTCGCCTTACGGTTGTCAGCAGGCTGAGCAACATCCGTGGAAACCTTGTTAAGCTTAGGGAGCTGAACAGAGTTACGACTAAGTTTGGATGTAGAATCTGCTTGACGAGGTGTGGACTGGGATGACTCTTCCCGTTTTTTTACCACCTCCGGCATCGGTTGTGGCTCGGTCTGCTCTACCGTGGGTTGCTGGATCTGTTCAGGCGTTTCAGTCTCCTGTTGCTGATCCATCTCCGGAGGTTCAGGATCTGGAACCTCAGTTTCAACCGGTTTCAAAAAGTCAGGCTTCTCGACATTTTGCTGCTGGTGACTGGGATGATATTCCAGTCGTTTTTTGGGCTTCTTTTTAACAAGCTGCTTTTGAGCAATGTCACCGCGCCAACCCTTGGAAAAGACTTCACTTTCCAGTGCGTACACCAGCATTACGAGATGAATAATGGCACAGACAATGACAGAGAACTGCATGGTCCGCTTAAATTTTCGGTTATCGATGTAGCGGAACGTCAGAATCGACGTACAGATCAGTAGCAGAACAATAGCCAGTGATACCCAGGGACTGGCATACCAGGCGGCTTCCGGGTCGAAAGGTTGGTATGCAAAAATACCACCAATCAAAAAACCTCCAAGTACAACCAGTGCAATATTAACTGGCCACTGTTGTTCGTCAAAAACAACACGAGTTCTAGGCACGTAGCGACGTACAATTTTATTTCGCACGTTGACATGCTCCTGAGTGCGAATATCGTCGAATTGCGATGGGGAATTCATCGTAACTCTGATCCTCAATCTGACTCGTTATTCTTCGGTTGCAATTGTATAGTCATGAATCCCAGCGGTATTACAAAGATTCATGGCATTGGCTACGTATTGAAAAGGGACTCGCTGGTCCGCTCGTATAATCACTGTCTGTCCCAATGGATTGGAGGCTACGGCTTCATTCAGAGCGAGCAACAATCCTGTTTCGTCTAAAGTTTGACCACCAACAAAGTAATGTCCATCTCGGGTTATATTAATCGCTATTTCGTTAGGTTCAGCTGTCACGGCAGCAGCCGTGTTGGCTGAGGGCAACAGCACATCCAATTCACGGTCTTCCTGTGCAAATCGAGTCGCCACCAAAAAGAATACAAGCAGCAAAAACACCACATCGATCAGTGGTGTCAGGCTCAAAGTGCCCAACGCTCGACTATTCTTTATCTTGACTGCCATTGGTTCATTTTCTCCGACTGACGCCGGAATTCATTCGTTGTATTGCCTATTCGGAAGATGGTTCGTCAGCATCCTCACTGCCATCAACTGAGGTAAACCTCATACGACCTTCAAATCGCTCAATTTGTGGCATCAGGCTGAACAACAACTCATCCACTTCGTGGAACAACGTCTGTAGTTTCCCTTCCAGATAATGCGAAAAGACTGCAGCTGGAATAGCCACTAACAATCCACATAGCGTTGTCACCAGCGCGACATAAATCCCTTCTGCCAGGAAGTCTGCCTTGTTGACCCCCTGGGGTAAGCCCGTCGTGTCATGAAACGCCTGGATCATTCCCCAAACTGTACCCAGCAGCCCCATAAGCGGAGTAACTGCCGCCGACAGGTTTAACCAGCGAACATTGGCGTACAATCGATCGGCTTCCCGTTCACTCGTTTCGGTAGTACTACGTTCGACTTCTGCCTGGGGCCGCCCCACCTTCACCAGCATCGCACGAATAACACTTGCTGCCGCAGATGGGTAACGTTGACAGAGTCGATAGGCTGCTCGAGGATCGAATTGTCCGTGCTCCTCGGCAAGTAATCCCAACTCAGCGACCAATGCTGCTGGAATCACCCGATCCCGTCGCAAGGCCATGGAGCGTTCGATCACGAACGTCACGGTAACCAGCGACATCAATCCAATCGGAATCGTAAATGCTCCTCCCTGAACAATCAGCGAGAAAATATTGATCCCTTCGGCTTCGACGTTATCGACGACACCGTCCTGGGTCACCTCAACTCCCACAGCCTGATCACTGGTCACATCGCTGCCAGCAGTTGGGCCAGCCGTTTCATCCTGAGCCGATACCACTGGCAAACTGCCAATAAAAATCGCCGTGACAAACAGCAACAGTACGATCACGCCGACTGGTTTCTTCCAGCCGAGTTTCATTATTTTTAATCCTGGTTTCATCTGTTCCTATGACTACCTGAGCATTAACCGGGCAGAGACATTACTGCAACAATTTCATCAATTCCTCAATCCGTCCCTTTGCCATGGCAACGTGCTCGGTTTCTGAATATGCATCAACAATCTGCTGATAATAGTTGATGGCCTGCCTCACGAGTTCTTTCCTGGTTTCCTGATCTGTGGCCTCTTCCGCCAGCACTTCTTTGCAGCGTCCCGCTTCGTAAGCCGACAAAGCCTGCCAAGGTTTGGCATCCTCTGTGTCAAACCGAAGCAGCGTACGGTCAAACTGCTTAATCGCGTCATCAAATTTCTTTTGTTTGAAGTAAACGTCTCCAATCATGAAGAAAGCTCGGGCACCGACCGCCCCTCGATTTCTTCCCGCCGCCTCAAAACTCTTCAACGCCTCTTCAAATTTCATCTCACGATCATAGGCCCAACCAATTTCAAAATGAGCTTCGTGACGATAGGCGTCAGCTTCTTCCAACTCCGAATCAATCACTCGTTGCAGCAAACCGCGGGCCTGTTCAAATTTCTTTGTCTGTGCAGCGGACTGGCCGGCATGCAACCACACCAAAACTGAAAAATGATCGCTGTCAAATTTCTGTTCGACAAGCGGTTCGAAACCGACAAGCGCTTCGGGAAACTTGCCCTGCTTGAACAGACTCTCGGCAAGCATAAATCTGCCATCACCAGCCAAACTCCCTTCGGCGTATTTCTCAACCTGCTGACCGAAAAATTTCCCACTCGCTTCAAAGGAATCATTGCGGAAATTGGCCCACCCCAGTTTATGCAGAATCAGTTCCTGCAGTTCACTCTCACTGGAACTGGACAATGCCCTGGTGTACTGCTCCAACGCCTTGCCGTATTCCTTTTCGTCGTACAGATACTCTCCCAACCGGAAGAACGAATCGGCTGCCAGATCACTGTCAGCATGTTTAGTGACCAACTGAGTAAAGACTTTGCGAGCTTCTTCATGTTTATCCTGGGAACGCAATGCAAAGGCGACTTCATACAGCACGGCATGAGCTAAATGGTAATCATCCAACTCAGCGAGAATTGAATTCCAGGTAGCAATCGCTTGATCGGCCTGTTTATCGGCGAGTTGTTTACGGCCTTTTTCAAATCTCACATCCGCTCGTCTTTCAACAGCATCTTTGGCAAAGGCCGTGTCGGCATACTTGTCAATCACCGACGTAAAATGAGTGATCGCTCCATCGAAGTTACCACCTACAAAGTGATACTCACCCAGTCGATAGATCGCTTCGGGCAATAATTTACTCTCGGGAAACCCAGCCACCAGCTTGCCAATACTCGCTTTGGCGTCATCATACTTCTCGAGTCGTGCTTGACTTCGAGCCAGCAGCAGCAGACTCTCTTCAGCCCGTTTCCCTTTCGGATTGTCCGTTACCACAGCAGTCAGTAGTGCAATCGTTTCGGCGAATTTCTCGTCCTTAAACAGATCAACACTCTTGAGTACTCGCGACTCTTCCACAAGCTTCTTCACGTCCTTGGCAAATTCATGCTTCGCATATTTCGCCTCGAAGGCAGTGGAGTCTGCGAGAACTGCGTCATACTGTTTAAGCTGAAATGCGGCAAACGCTGCGAAGTACATTGCATCCGGCGCCAAAGCATGTTCGGCATGATCTTTCGCAATCGCCAAATACTGTGGTCGTGATTCCGCATATTTTGCCTGTCCATCCAGTGAATCGGCCACAGCCATTTTGAATCGAACTTTGAGATCTTCCGTATCCGCTTTCTCCACCATCTGCTGGGCGAGGGCGAGTGACTTGTCATAGAGCTTCTTTTCAATGTATTTGCGACATAGCACGTTGAGCTGAGTCACCGCGGTCTTTTTTTGACCTGCATCTTGTGTCGCTTCGAAGACGGACTGGTAAATCGTAGAGGCATCATCCAGTTGTTCGAGATTAACCAGACATAGTGCCTGTCGAAGACGAGAGCGAGTGGCATGCGGAAATCCTTCCACGGCTGCCACTTCGGAAAATACCTGAGCCGCTTCTTCGAACTGATCGTTCTGCAGCAACGTTTCAGCTTTTCTCATTCGCACTTCGGTACGCAGGTTACTCTCTGGAAACTCCTTCAAGAATAGATCGTAAGCTGCTCCCGCTTCCTTATACTTCTCTTCCTCTTCCAGTGTCGCCCCTAATACATAGACAGCATCTTCCCTGAATCCTGATTTGGAAAACAGGGTGACAACCGAGCGATAGTCTGCAATGGCTTTTTCCTTATCCCCCTGATTGTAGAACGACTCTCCGCGAAGATAGTAAGCCTGATCTGCCAGCTGTCCCTTTTCAAACAATTCCAGCTGTTTCCCAAAGGCCGAGATAGCCGCTGTGAGATGTTCTGCACGTTTCTCAGCGTCATCGGTTCCTAAACCCTGAGCGTACCTGGTACGCCCCCAGTAGAAGTATGCTGCTTCCGAGTTGTCATGCTTGGCATAGCGTGTCGCCGTAAACTTGAAAGCCGCCACAGCATCCTCGTACTTTTTCAGCTGCAGCGAGCAAATTCCGAGATAGTAGATGGATTTGGGAGCCAGCGGATCATCCGAGAATTTATCGCGAAACTTGATCCATTCTTCGATAGCAATTTCAAACTTGCCACCGTTCTGGTAACTCGCACCATCGGCATAGACATCCTGAGCATCCTCGGAAGATTCCTCCTTCAGCTCAATTATTTCCGGAGCATCCTGAGCGGAGATATCAGCCAATGGCGTGGTAAACACCAACATGGGCGCAACGAGTAAAACGACAGGTTTAATAGTAAATCGATTGAACATAGGCTTCTCTATTTCCGTAATCTCCCTCATCAGGGGAGTCTTAGTCACGAAATTGCAACTTGCACCAATACTAACAGTTTACCGATTCCTAGGTTCCGAGAAAACAAGAACGTTTGCTCCCAAGTGCGAATGGGTAAGTGAACCTCCGGTTTTTGTAGTAAACGTGGAGGTTTATTACAGTTTTATCGTCGTATGCCAGATGGAATAACCTGATTTTGGTCCTCAAATAATTCCGATAATAAGAACTACGACTTTTTGCCAGTGCAGCTGGCTTCGCATAAGCCACTTAAGTGCGATTCGAGGAAAGACAACGTGCGTGAAATACTGATTACAGGCGGAGCTGGTTTTATCGGCTCACACCTCACGGAATTTCTGCTTACACGAGGAGATCAGGTCACGATCGTCGATGATCTGAGCACAGGCACGCCGACGAATCTCGCACATCTCAAGGGGCATGACCGTCTGACGTTCGTGCATGGTGATATTGGCGACGAAGCACTTCTCCATGAAGTTATTCAGGGCAAAGACCAGGTGTACCATCTGGCAGCAGCCGTCGGCGTGGCGTTAATCGCCAAACAGCCGATCGAAACGATCGAACGCAATATCTATCCAACGCAGCTTCTGCTGGCAGCACTTCGCCAACGAATCGAACGAGGGGAAAAGGTCACCACGTTCTTCAGTTCGACGAGTGAAGTGTATGGAAAGAATCCCAAAGAGATCTGGACCGAAGAAGATGATCTGGTCTTTGGATCGACAACCCGGCCACGATGGTCGTATGGCGTCTCAAAGGCAATTGATGAATTTCTCGCACTGGCCTGTGTCAAAGAGTACAACCTGCCGATTGTTATTGGAAGGTTCTTCAATGTGGTCGGCCCACGGCAAACAGGAGCCTACGGCATGGTACTCCCTCGTTTCGTTCAGGCTGCACTGGCTGGCGCCCCACTTCAGGTCCACGACGACGGAAAGCAGATCCGTTGTTTTTCTCATGTCTTTGATGTCATTCGAGCGATTACCAAATTAATGGACACCGAAGAAGCTTTCGGCAAAGTGATCAACATTGGCAGTGATGCTCCTATTTCCATTCTGGAATTGGCTCAGCGCGTGATTGAGCTTTGCAACTCGGATTCCACCATAGCATTTCAAACCTATACGGAAGCGTATGACGAGTCATTTGAAGACATTCGTCGGCGAGTACCCGATCTGACCAGGATCCGCGACATGATCGGAGATCCAAATGAGCATGACATCGATCAGATCATCAGGGACGTCCGAGATTCTCTGACTTAATCGGTGCCACCTTCGATCGCCACGGGTGGGAAAACAGGAATTACCGTTCCCGGCCAGACACCTTCCTGATCACTCGACATCATTAACCGCTGCAGCACACGGGGATCGATATTCTCGTGCAATCTGTCCGTCCGTCCACTCGCATAAACTACGTTGGCATACCCATAGTGGTTGCTGGAGATCCGAGCGAAACGGATATCGTTCTTCCCACGCCCGCCGCCGCGCTGTTCATTCATTGGCAGCACCGAGATCACACTTACCTGATCGGGAAGTGGATCTACAGGTCGCCAGTGGAACAGTAACTCTGCAGGCCGGCCATTGATCCAATTGCCAGCATCAATATTCTCACTCAACATCAACGTATAATCGAGGCCATCCTTTTCCGAAATCGATCGAAACGTATGGGTACTCCAGTCCATTTCATCGCCGGTCAATTGCGGATCATCCATAAACAGTCCATTGGCAGGATAATCTACGAGTACAGCACTGGTATTTGTCCGCGGGGCATCGGGAAGGCCACCATTGGCTACAAAGGAGGTATAGCCTCCCGGAAGCGGCTTACCCAGATCCAGTTCAACCGGAGGGTTGTCGGGACAAACCAGCTGGGGCAAATAGGTTTCACGAAGTTTTGCCTGGGCGTTCTGGGAATGGTCCGTTACAAAACTGTCAAACAGCTGCTTGTACTTTCCGGTACGCGTATCGGATTGAATCGAGTAACCCTCGACTTCAATTTGTGGTTCCAATCCGAGTGCCGGAAGGGCTATCAGCGGCCAACCCACAATTCGATTTTGTTGAGCTCCCTGCTCTCCGACCGATTGAGAGGACTGCCAAAGCGTTCGGAAATAGGGAATCTGATGTCCTGTCGCTTCCGCATGCTGCAGGGCAAATCCTAGCTGTGTCAGTCGAAAGTCGCACATATTTCCACGACTTTCGGCTCGCCGCCCGAACAGATACGGCCAAAACAAGCCGGCACCCAGGACCAGTAGCACAAGAAATACAAGTACTTCGCTCTTTCCAATTCCACGCTTCATGACGCGTATTTAAATCTATTATTGACGGTAGTGTCCATATTATTTGCCGATAAGTTCACGAATATCCTCTGGGAAAAAATCCCTCCTGGTAACAGGAAGTTTTGGAATCATGTTCCCCGAGAAGGCGGAGTTGAGTAATATTTAGAGAAGAAGGGCAACACAATACGGCTTCTCATACGCATTCGCGAACCGGAACATTGATGAATCACCCAAATCGTTTATTCAAACGTCGCGGCCTCACACTGGTAGAACTCATGGTCGCCACGACTCTTGGCCTGGTTCTGGTCATTGGTGTGGTCGAAGCATTTCGTCAAATCACGAAATCTGTAACCAAGGGCCGGGCGTCTGTTCAAATATCTACCCAGTTGCGCAATATTACCAACACGATGCGAGCTGACTTTCAGGGAATCACGGTGCAGGCCGTCCCCAACACATCAGCCGGCGCTGGAATGGGCTACTTCGAAATCATCGAAGGGATTGACAATGATTTTGTGAATACCAGTTTGGGCCTGGATAACCTCACTGGAGACACGGACGATGTGATCATGTTCACATCCCGACGACTGACCAATCCATTTTCTGGCAGGATCGAAGGTCGCTTGCTGGGAAGCACTCGAAATTTCGAAGTGATCGAATCTCCCAATGCCGAGGTCATTTACTGGCTGGAACCAAGAAACACTGAATTTCTGCGGGATGGTCTGGATAATAATGGGGATGGAACATTCGACGAACCGGCTGAAGGTCAGTTGGGAGTGTTAAATCACAACGGAATGCCGCTGGCGACACTGCGGCGTCGCGCGTTGCTGATTCGCCCTGATCTCAATGGTCCTCAGGGAGTCCTGCTTCAACCAAATGGGACCCCCTATCCAGCCGCTGCTGCCGCGTTATTTCTGAACAACAATGACATTTCGATTCGAATCAATCCTAACGGAACGATCAGTGCGAACAGTCTGGCCGATTTAACGATGCGACAAAACCGTGTGGCGCATATTCCGGCCGGGATCATCAACAACAACGTGGATGCCAATTTCCCCTACCCATTCAGTCATGCTCGCGTCCCGTTTCAATCCGGGATTTCGATGGGAGAGGATGTCCTCATGGACCAGATCATTGGTTTTGATGTAAGAGTGTTCGATCCTCAGGCAAGAGCGCTGACCGCTCCCACGCAGGATGCCGCACTGACACCAGGTGATCCCGGATATGAAACCGCCTTTATCAATGGAGCAAGAGTTGTCGGACGTGGGGCCTATGTCGATCTGGGTTATGCCTTTCCCTACACGCTCACCAATAATGCTCCAGCCTTTGTTCAACAATGTCAGGCATTGAGTACATTCTCGTGGCTCCCGGATCCCCGGTCCCAGTTAAGGACGACCACGCTTCCGCCATTACTGGCTTCCCCAACGCCCCGGTATTTTCAGTTTGGAAACTATCGTACTTATGACACGTGGACCATTGAATATGAGCGAGACGGCCTCAATCAGGATTCGGCTCAGGATGCGTTAATCGATGAAGGCCAAAATGGACTGGATGATAACGCCACGGGCGGAGTCGACGACACGCAGGAATCAGAAACCGCACCACCCTACCCGTATCCCTTACGAGGATTTCAGGTCATTGTCCGAGCTTTTCAGAACAGTCAGCAACAAATGCGACAGTTCACGGTTTCTCACGACTTCACTCCGGAATAAAGCCCGCTCGCATGCACTCGATACGGTTACGAGGGCCGTGGCAGTTTACGCCCATCGCCACCACATACTGGACACAGGAAGGCGTTTCGCAAGAGACTGGTACGGATGTGCCTTCGCCGGGAACGATGACAATTCCGGGGGACTGGAGTGATACCTTGGGACCGCACTTTTATGGCAAGGTGCTGTTTCAACGACACTTTCATAAACCGACGGGACTGGAAGAGGGGGACACGATTCAAATACGTCTCGAGCAGGTGAACGCACTGGCGGATGTATTCCTGAATCATGAAGCGATCGGTTCAGCTTCCGCCGAGCGAGGTAGTGTTGCTTTGGTCATTGAGCGTGAACTGGAACCTCGTAATCTTTTGGAGATTATGGTCGACTTTCCCCAACTCGACCAAAACAGCAGCAGCCTAGTGACCATCGAAAATCTTGCAGGTGGCATTCTTGGAGAGGTTCAGCTGGAAATTGTTCCGAGTGCTGATCCAGCTTGAGCGGGGCCTGCCACATCTCTCGAATGCCTTGCGGATCAGAATTGTTTACATTCGGCAAATCGGGTGAGTAACCTTCCCGATGCAAAATTGTGGTCAGATACAACTGCCATGCCCCATCAGCGTCCCTCACCCAGCAGTAACCAACGAATGGTTGGGGTTCTCAATCGTTTCCTGATACAACCCACTCGGATCGGTCGCGTTGGTCGGTCCATTACCTGCGTAACGAGATAGATTCGTATCCCGGGCTGAGAATTCTATCGGATCTTCACCGAGCCAGCGGCCTACGTCAGCGTCATAACACCTGGCTCGGTTGTACTAAAGATCGCTCTCAACATCACATTCTCGGCCCGTATACCCAAAGATATGATCAACAGCTGAATTGGTTTCACTGGTTATCTTTCCATAGGCGTCGTAGGTAATGCGGTTGTCTACATTACCGCTATTCTCCACTAAATCACGAACGCTTCCCTCATGATCGGTAAGGGCCCAGAGTACATCACCAGAAGAATCCTCATCAGCAAGAATCTGATCAATTGGGGGGACGTCAAGTTGGGACGCCCGGAAAATGATTTCACTCAATTCCTGCTGATTCGAAGCGGCAAAGTGGGCTGGTGGCCATAGAAGCACAATGGCTACTCTTTCAATCTGTTTTGATAGAATCGAGCAACGGCGTCACGTCCTCTTTCCACCAGCTACGTATTACTTTCTCATCTATCGTTTCAAGTTTGGTAAGCATGTATGAGGTAATAACCAAATGTAGAGTCGAATGGGAGGCCATCCAGCAAGCTGTGTATATGTCTATGGGACTACCGCGCCCCGTCGAACCGTTTGGCCCAAACTTTTCCCACACATTTAATGCTGGGTGGGCCGCTCCACAACATAACCTGTAGACGGAGTACAAGTCGTCAGGAGCTTGCACGTGTTTGAGTCGAATTTCTAGATTCGGAAGCCTGTCTACAACTCCAAGGCCCTGTCCTCTGACTTTACGTGCGTCGCTGGCCATTTTCAAGAACAAACTCGCATCCTCCTTCCACAGTTCAGCAAACGCTTCATACATGTTGGCTTCGTGTCTCTTAGCTTCTCCTAGTAGATCTTTGAGGCGGGCATTAGTTTCGCCAGCGTTCCCTCTTACTACCCAGTACAGGTTCAGAGACGCTTCAACGATCCAACGTGCGAGTGTCACTGCTGCTTTAGGGCGGTCGGTTAGGATCATGTCCCATGCACCAGTTAGGTATTCCATTGCTTCGTCGAGTAAATATTCAGGCACGTAGAAACGCATCTGATCCGTCAGAGAATGTTTTTCACGGTGCGACCCTATCTGCTGAAGTGTGTCTTTCAATCGGTCACACGTTAAAGTTTTGAGAGAGGTAACATTTTCATAATTGTTCATGGTAACTTTCCGGCGGATTTTCTGAATCCTACTGGAATCCGCGGTAACGTGAGGGGAGTCCAGATACAATCCTGACGAATTCGCTCGCTGGCAAGTTTACCCGGTTCGATGCAGCAGTAGTCCCCACGCAAACGGAGTAACGGGTAACGGCGGCTATGACGTAGTAAGCGGTGATTTTCGTAGTATCCGAAAAGAGGGGTGATTTGGCCATCATATGCCCTCATTACTCACCGGAGTCTAGACTCTCTTAGTCTCGAACTGAATCCATGAGACGTAACAGCATCACCTGACCATCCCGATTGCCTGATCATCGCACCGGAAAAGTCTTTAGGCCAACTACCTCCAGACCAATCACGTGAACGGCCACGGTTATTCTCACTGCTCGTAGAAAAGCAACGGCTGACATAACGGTTGTTTACGAACATAAGATCTTCCTTTATTTATGCTTGTTTGATGGGCAGGGAGTTTTGTGACTCTACACGGGAATTGTAGCCAACACGTCTGACAACTCAAATCCTTCATCAAGCTTTTCTTTAATGGCATTGCTTCTGCGATATTGTTCGGCTTCCGCAATTCTTACGAATTCAGCAGTGGGGTAGGACTTACGTACCTCAGCTTGAATTTCATCCAGGCTGACCCGAAAAAATTCACGCCGTAGATTAACAAAGTTAAGTCTTTTCTTCGCAAATGCTCTATGTAGTTCATTTTCTAATTTTGGGGCATCTTCGGTGTAGATCATCGCGTGCACATCAAACGGAAACGGTACTGATGCATCTCCGAGCTCCCTGACACGATCCAAAGGCTCAAGACGCCGTGTCATACCGATCTTGAACACCTGATCGTCACCAAATACCCCGATATTCGAAATAATGTAAACGTGTCCTGATCGCGTTTGTTGTGCACGTGCAATGGCTCGTTCTTTACGGGCTAAAGCGTCCTGCAAGTCAGCCTCTAACTTTTCAATCAATTCACTCAGCTTAACTCTTTCGGCATCATGGGCACTGGCCAATTCTAGTCGCGCCTTTTCCAATGCCAAAGTTTTAGCCGTTTCTTCCCTCTCGGCATCCTGTTTGGCCTTTTCGATTTCACGTAGTGCTCGTTCTTCTTCTCGCATCTGTTCTCGAATCGCACGTTGCTCTTCTTTCTCAGCATTCAGCAGATCTCGGTGTTCATGAACCAGGTACAGCTCTTTAAATTTTGCTTTTAGATATCCGTTGGTGATAAAAAGAGTTTTCGATTCACCAAGCTTATTTAGTTGATCAAAAGCACGCTGGATACGCGTTTCCATTCGATCTACATTGTTGTATTTGACGCTGGAAATCGCTGCATCACATTCCCCATTAAAGGCTCGAAGCATGAGCTTGCTATGCTCGGCTATCATCTTCTTACCTTTCTGAACGCTACCCTCAACCACCCATTCCTGAGCACACTGTGTAGCAGTTTTGTTTTTGACCTGTGATTTCTGTTCGTCACGGATCTTCTTAATTTCGATCTTGTATCTCTCTGAATCTTCGAACCCGTATCGAGTTTGATAAAACCCGAAACGTTGCATTTCCAGATTGTCCTCTACCTCTGAAGACATCTTTACTAGAGATTCATAAACCACTTGTTGTGCAGCGATCCGCTCGAGCCATTCATTGTTTGATTTGTTGGCCTGCTCAATGGCTGAATTAAGTTTCAGACGATGACGTTCCAGGTCGGCGAGGGATTCAAAAGCTGGTAAGACTTCTCTTGCATTTTGAAGCTGCTGTTTTAATTGCCCAGTGTATTCTTCTAGATTCTTTATCCCTTCGAATCTTTCCAGTTCTTCTTCGAGGCCGTCGCGATCCTCCCGTGCTTGAAAGTAAAGATATAAAGCACCACCAAAAAGCCCTGCCAGTACAATTGATAAAAGAATGAAAAATGGAAGCATAATTAAGTTATCTCCAAAGCAAAAAAAACAATTAGGACGGACCATTGTTGGCTTGACCTATATACCGTTGCCAGCAGTTCTGAAGCCCACTATCAACAAGCGCCGAAATACCTCAGCAGGCGTCATGAACAAAAATGGTTGGAGGAAGTCGATTAGGCAATGACACTTGTTCCAACAACTGCGTCATTTATTAGTGCTTGGACGTCATTGCCGGTCGAATTGCCACACATGCTTTGCTGGAATCAATTTAATAAGCCGTAATCAACCTGGCTGCAAACAGACTGCTTCGTCTATTCCTCTACTTAAGCTCGCAGCAAGCCTCCAAAAACCCGCCACGTGGTGAGCTATTTTCTTGGATTTTCCAACGAAAAGGCGGGGTTATTTACCATAAGGGGTTATCCAGCTTACGCCCCTAAGGAAACAATGACGAAATCCAAACTAATTGTTCCAGCGATCGTAGAAGTTTACAAACCCTCACTTTTGGAGAGCAAAACGGATGCCTAATCATTGCGGTCGGTGGAAACCTACGTTCTCAGAAAATGAATCTCCTCGCTATAATACAGGCGGACCTGTATCCCCTGCTCTCACTATTGCGGAATCAAAGATCAAAGCATGAAATTCTCGCCATCCAAACGACTCCTGCTGCTTGTCCTCATCATCTCTCTAACAGCCCTTACCGGCTGCTCTCCGGACGCACCAGAAAATGATCCACCGCTCAGTAACTCGGCTGTTCAGCAGCCAACTGCAAATGACAGTATCGAGCCGGGGCACACCGGACGGCCTCATAACAAAGAAGAAGTTCATGAACCGCCTGCAGTGGTTATACCCAGTCCGGAACCGATCCCGGTACCAGCTCAAGATTTAGTAGAAGGTTGGATTCGACTATTCGACGGCGGAAGTCTCTACGGCTGGCAAGCCGAAAATGATGCAAACTGGGCAGTCGAGGAGGGAGCCATTACCGTGAGCGAAGGTGATTCAGGACTCCTCCGCACAACCTCAGAATTCACTGACTACAAACTTCGGCTGGAATTCAAGGCAGACCAAACAACCAACAGTGGCATCTTCCTCCGCACTCCCGGAAATCCAACCGACCCCACCAGCGACTGTTACGAATTTAATATCGCCCCGGCAGATAACCCTTTCCCAACCGGAAGTCTGGTGGGACGCACCAAAGTTGAAAATGCCCCAACCTCGGGGCAGTGGCAGACTGCAGAAATTACAGTACTCGGAAACCAGATCAAAGCGCTCGTCGATGGCAACCTCGTACTCGACTACACCGACGAGAACCCTATCGCCCGTGGCTTTATCGGACTCCAGCTAAATTCTGGCAAAGTCTCCTTTAGAAACATACTGCTTCAACCGTTAAGTCTGAACTCGATCTTCAACGGAACTGACCTGTCCGGTTGGATTGAATACCCGGAAATGGAAAGTACTTTTTCGGTCACGGACGATGGAGATTTAAATGTCGTCAATGGCCGAGGGCAACTCGAAACCGAAGGACACTATGCAGACTTTGTGCTGCAACTTGAATGTATCAGTTATGCTGAAGCGTTGAACTCAGGCATCTTCCTTCGCTGTATCCCTGGCGACGTCATGATGGGCTATGAAAGTCAGATTCAAAATGGCATGCTGGATGGTGACCCGCTCAAGCCAGCCGACTGTGGCACAGGGGGTATCTTTCGCCGTCAGGACGCGCGACGTATTGTTGCCCAGGACAATCAATGGTTCCACAAGACGATCGTCATGTCGGGTAACCATATTGCCGTCTGGGTCAACGGATATCAGGTCAGCGACTGGTACGACCAACGGAAGCCCGATGAAAATCCTCGCCGAGGATTACGAACCAAAGCCGGTTCCATCATGATTCAGGGACACGACCCGACGACGAATCTGAGTTTCCGCAATTTGCGAATAGCTGAATTAGAGTAATGCCTGCAGCTCTTTGGGCAAGCTAAAGTGAACCTGCTCTTCACGTATCACTCGTGATTCCAGCTCCGCATCAAAATTCGCTCGTATATATTCAATACAATCCTGAACCAGATTCTCAGGCGCACTCGCACCTGCCGTAATCATTAATGCCTCAACTCCCTCGAACCAACGATCATCGATGTCCTCGACTCCATCGATCAGCTGCGCGGCTTTCCCCTGTTCGATCGCAATCTCTTTGAGCCGTTGACTGTTGGAGCTGTTCTGACTTCCTACCACCAGCACCAGCTGTACATCGTCAGCAATAATCCGAACCGCTTCCTGGCGATTCTGCGTGGCATAACAGATATCACCTTTCGGTGGGGCCTCAACATCTGGAAATCGTTGACAAATCCGTTCAATGATCCGGTTGGCATCATCGACACTCAAGGTGGTCTGTGTCAGATAAGCAACTTTGGCGTCGTCTGCAACTTCAAGGCGATCGACATCCTCTTCACTTTCAACCAGAATCATCGACTCGGGAGCCTCCCCCATCGTTCCGATCACTTCGTCATGACCTTCATGACCGATCAACAGAATCGTGTACCCCTGTTTAGCATACTTCACCGCTTCGAGATGAACTTTGGTTACCAGCGGACAGGTGGCATCAATCGCATACAAATTACGTTCGCGTGCCTGCTCACGAATCTGAGGAGAGATCCCATGAGCTGAAAACAGCAGATTAGACCCGATCGGCACCTCGTCCAGGCTGTCGATAAAGATAGCACCCTTGCCCTGAAAGGTTTCCACAACATATTTGTTATGGACGATCTCGTGATACACGTAGACCGGAGGCCCTAACGTCTTAATTGACAAATCCAGGCATTCGATTGCCATGTTGACTCCGGCACAAAAACCGCGGGGAGCTGCCAGGATTATTTTCATGGGTGGTTCTTTCCGTCAAAACCGCGAGCACGATAGCCCATCATCGTGGGACGACAGGTATACGATTCAATATGCCCTAGTCCCGTGAGTCTGTCCAGCACGACGCAGCGTGCTGTTCCATTTACAATCGCAATTGGCGTACAACACCTGCCAGGAAATTCGCCAGACGTTCGGACGTCTTATAGGCCTGACTCTTCAAGTCCCACATTTCTTTGAGCTGTGACGCCTGGGTAAACAATCCTTTGGAAAACGCTCCGAACTTCGCCGCAACGGATCCCTGATTCATAATTCGACTCAACAGTTCAGGTGGTTTTTCATCCACATCCTCAGCTACCACTCGAACGGCCAGACATCGCTGTTTAGCTTGCCGGCAAATTTCTGCCACCACCGCCGACTCCATATCAGCAACTTCGACGTTAAATTCAGCGGCCAGTTTCTTTCGCTTCGCCGGAGTCGCCAGTACTTCAGGAGTCGACAACAGGTCACCCGTATACAACCCTCGTTGTGATGAGTCATTTTTCAGCTGTAGTCCAACCTCAAGCTCCCGTCCCTTCGTGTCCCGAATCACTGCCGGCATGACGATCATCCCCTTACGAACCTGCGGGGATAGCGAGGACGCAAAACCAGCCGATACAACCCAGTTGGGTTGGTGCATATTGATCAGGTCAGTCACTGCCCTGGCAATCTGACGCCAGGTTTCGCCTGCTTCGATCACAATGACATCCCGGCCTCTCCATCGTCCTGCATGCTCCACAAAGCTGTCGCACTGAGTGCTGATGACACCGTCCATCTGATCCAGAACACCAGTCGCTTCAAGGTGGTTTGCAAACACGATCGCCACATCACAGGGTGGCATTTCCCTCCCCTGTTTCATCTCTTCTACGTGACGAACCTGATCACTGACTACCTCCTCAACCTTACTGCGCACCGCCTCCTCGGCCTGTGACTTGAGCATATTGGCGACAAGATATCGTACTAACATCTGAGTAAAGTCAACTTGTTCTCTGCGCGTTACTTATCCGCATGAATCCTGGGAACCTCAAATAACTGGCCGCTCTGCTGAGCGATCTCGACAGCATCGTGTTCAACGAGAACTCCGTTCTGCACCAACTCCTGAATCCAGTCCCGGTTGATTCTTTTATCATAACCGTAACTGGTCTGATACCGATGAAGTTCCTCCCAACTGACGTACACATAATCCACGCCACGCTCGTTCAGAGTTTGCCTTTGCGTCTGAGCATCCTGCCCATGCAGCCAGTCGGCCAATACCGAACGATCAAAACAGGTGTTGTAGTCGACCTGCATCATCAAATCGAATGGCTCTGCATCGCCGACAAGAACAACACGCCCCTGTGTTCCCAGTTGTTCATTGAGATAACGATGGACGCGAAAGGTGGCCGTATCACTTTCCGGCAACACTGGACCGTTTCGTAATGTCTCCAACCGTACAAGCAGACGGGAATCCGTCTCCATACCGGCCCCCAGGTACATCACCGCATAAATAACCAGCCCAGCGAATATTCCTTTTCGCCAGCGGGGATACGCTGCAACTGCTGCAGACAACCCAATGCCTCCCAGAACAGCCAGCGGTGGTAGGACCGGTACAAGGAATCGTTGCAGGTGATGAGTGGCAAACCACCAGACCACCAGGCTATAACCGACCAGAGCGTAGTAGCCCCATAGATCCCGACGACCCGACTGAACAACGAATAAAAAGAGCACGGCGCCAATTAACAACGGACTGACTCGGGATCCCTGCCAAAGAAATTCACCCAGGGCACCCAGTATCGAATCTGAATCAGGAACCTTGTGCGCGGTATCCCATTGATCCACTTGAGCTGGTGTGCGCTGTGGAGAGTCAAAAACCGACCCCAGCAAAGGGTACACCGGGTTGCCAGTCTGCAGACTATTCTTGATCAGCCAGGGACCAAAGGTCACCGCACATCCCACACTAAAAACCAGACCGACCAACAGGAAACGCTTCCGATATTGCAACGCCAACCACACTCCAAGTGGCAGTATTGCAAAAACCAACCCGGTATATTTCACTGCGGCGGCCGCACCTGCCAGCAGGCCGACCAGCAGAACGGAAGCGATACTATCAGCCTCTTGCTCTTGCCGCTTCATCACCTGAATCACCATCAACGCACACAGGATGTAGAACCCGAGTGCGACCTCGTTCAAACCTGTCATGCTGACATACCCAATCCAGGGGCATGTCACAATCAGCACCGCCGTGGCCAACCCGGCCGATGCTGATGACAACCGGGCAGTAATGGCCCAACCAGCCAGAGCAACAAACAGGACGTAACTGGACAGAAATGTTTTTCCAATGAGAGCGCCATACCACCAGGCATCGGATTCTGAAAAGAGTTGAGCCCAAGCCATGGGAATGACACTGATCAGTTCCGCTCCCAGTGGCATGGACGAATAGCTGTTATGAGGCAGATGCGTCAGGCCGCCAGACTGGAACCACTCTTTGGGTACCTGTAAATGATACTCGCGAACGTCAAACTCCCATGGTGGCAACATGGCTCCAGCCACAATGATCCCAAAGGGAATGACAATCAGCCACCATCGCTCTTTTCGAGGTTGAAGGATGCAACTCCAACAACTACCCAAACCTCTCCGCGAAAACAGATCACTACCAGCTTTCCATTCGAAGAAAACTGCCAGCGCTAACGGCAACAGATAGATCCACCAAAGCTGCAGCCCTCCCAGGACACCAACCCCAAACGCAAACAACGTGAGTGTGATTGTTCCCAAACCAAACCGGAGTACCACCTGTTCCAATTTGGTGAGGCCAGATACCTTCAGAACCCGCAGGACCGACTGACCTACCAGCATGACAGCCAGTAATAATCCGGCAGTTCCTGATAACAACGGAAGTCTGTCAGTCAGGCCAACGCGTTGAAAGGAATGTTCTGCCCATTCTGAGACAACCGTATCGGGAATGATTAAACGCAGCCAAGGTACCTGATGTGGATTCACATTTATCTGGTCTGCGTCAGTCTGGGGAGGAGCTGTGGCAAAAGTGAACAGCAGGAAGTATGCCCCTAATATCAACAGGCCCAGTGTTTTAGGCAGACGGTCAGATTTATTGTCCGTGGGAGACATGTAGCGAAGGGCTCTATGTTGCTGGTGTCATCGGCTGATGCAAGCGGGTGCATCTATCGTGCATCTGGTTGATTTTAACACGCCTGGTCTGGTTACAGTCTGCGGTATCTCTGACTTGTTCCCGGTATCACCGGCGGTATAACCGTCACAACCGGAACCTGTTCCGCCTTTTCCCTGACCCTTACTGTTTCACCAACCATAAAAATTTGAGTTTTTTACCGCCTGTTGAAAGCCCAGAGGTATAGTTTTTCAGAACCTGAAAAACTGTATGGATCAGGTAATCCATACCTTTTAAGTAACATCGCAAACGCGGAACACAATCCACCATGAGTCAAGCAAAGTTATCCGGCATATTTACTCCTAATATCGTCTGTTTAGACAACAGCGGAAATATCCATGAGGGAGAAACCCGACGTTATGTTGACTGGCTGATCGATAAGGGAGTACACGGCCTCTATCCGAACGGATCTACCGGCGAATTTACTCGGTTCACTGCTGAAGAACGAGTCAGGATCATCGAGATCATTGCAGACCAGGTCAATGGGCGAGTTCCCATTCTGGCGGGTGCCGCCGAAGCAAATACTCGGGAAACGATCCGTGCATGTGAGAGATATTATGATCTGGGGGCCACTGCAGTGGCCATCGTTTCACCCTTTTACTATCAAATCGGACCGGAAGCCGTTTATACCTACTTCAAAGAAATTGCTGACAACTCACCTATCGATGTGACGTTGTATAACATCCCCTTGTTCGCCTCGCCGATTGATGTCGACACTGTCTCCCGGCTAGCCGACGACTGTGAGCGCATTATCGGTATCAAAGACTCATCCGGAGATATTCCGCAAATGATGCGTATGATTGCGCAAGTGCGTCCTAACCGTCCTGACTTTTCGTTCATGACCGGCTGGGATCCTGTGCTCGTGCCCATGATGTGGGTCGGGGCTGACGGAGGAACCAATGCGTCGAGCGGAGTTGTCCCGGAAATTACGGGTAAGATTTTCCAACTTGCTTCCACCGGACAGTGGGAACTGGCCCGAGACCTGCAGTACCGCCTGTTGCGTCTATTCGATGCGATGATCTTCCGCAGTGAGTTTCCTGAAGGGTTCCGTGAAGCGATTAAACTGCGTGGTTTCAACACGGGTACGGGACGACAACCTCAGGGACCTGAATTAACAGCCAAGCTGCAAGTGCTGAGCCAGGATCTGGAGAAAATGCTGCGGGACGAAGGCTTCATGCAGGAAGCTCAAACCAGTTTCCAGAGTCATCCGACGACAGCTGGAATCGACATTGAAGCGATCGTTCGAGGTGTAATGGCTGAACTTGCTCGCCGCGGCTTAGCCCAGTAGGCATGTGCTGGCACAGGGAAAGAACATTTCCAACCCAGGGTATCACTGCGGAGTCTTTACGAACTGCAATGTGGTTGCGACTCCCTGCTTCAGATTACTAACAGTAATATCCCCATGCTGTAACTGCATAACTCGCCAGGCCTTGGTGAGTCCGAATCCGATACCCCGCCCAGCTTCACGACCTGAAAAGTACGGATCAAAGATAACGTCGAGTTGTTCTTCCGAGATCAAGGGACCATTATCTTCAATGGTAACAAGGACTTTCGTATCGTCAGATTTCCACGACAGGATAATCTGCCCCTCTTCCAGGGCATCAATACTGTTTTGAACAATGGCTTTGCAAACTTCCAAACATGCCTTTTCATCTGCCTGGATAGAAACATCCTCACCTTCACGGACTTCCATTGTCAATCCAATCGGTTCAGTGAACTCCCGCATCTCACGGACCACCTGTTTTATCAGCGTATTTACTCGCAGAGGCTCGATCGTCAGCGTAGGTGGGTGAGCAAAGAGCATCAAGTCCGCGATCATCGAGGACGCGCGATGTGCTTGCGTTTCGATCGTGGATAGTTCACGACGGCGATAGGGATCCTCTTCCGTTTTCACCAGATTTTGTGCCCGACTGGTGATATTCCCCAACGGGTTATTGATCTCATGACTGGCACCGTAGGCAAAATTCTTAACGGCCAGCATTTTCTTCTGGTGAAGTTGACGTGAGAACAGTTCATCACGTTGATCCCAGTTAAGAACTTTCTGCCAACCGGCAAATGTCACTAACGGTCCGGTAGATCCTGTCGCTGCGTTCATCTGCTTCATCAGATCATTGGCAACCTGCTCCTCTGCCGGAATAACTTCAGACGACGGGTTAGTCACAATCGAAACAATCGACCGCTGGGCTGCTCGGGCAGTACTTACCAATTGACAAAGATAGGCTGCTGACAATTCCGCGTCTGGTGGTATCAACTCATCCGCCGGATTCGGATCCAGCTCAGCAACAACCTGTTCACCCTCGCGAACCATCCACTCTGCCAAATCCACTTCCGACTCGAGCACCTGTCCACGAGCCCAGGCCAGTGCGGCAAGCCAAACCGTGCAGAACGGATCCTGCCGAAATAGCTCAACATAATCATGCTGTCGTTTATCCGCATCAGTACCGACAACAATGCGCACGAGATGATCCAGGGTAACTGGTAATGCCGGCAACCCTAGAGTTTGTCCGTGAACGGTAATGGATGGCCAGTTTGTCATGCAAATTCCGGGATGTTTACCGTAAGAAAAAAGACGCACATCGAATGATGCGCGTCTCTCTGATCTTTTACTAACCAGATTGGAAATCCAACCGACTGCCATTTAGTTAGCAACCGCGCGTTCCATTTCCAGTAGATCACAAGCTCGATCAAGTAGTCGATCCACCGTGAACGGTTTGTGCATGAAGTCATCAGCACCTGCTGCAGTCAATTCTGAAATCTTATCCTGCTCTACCATACCGGAGATGCAGATAATTTTGACTGCTTCCAAAGTATCATCGTTACGAACTCGCACACATACTTCTTTACCATTGATATCGGGAAGCATGACATCAAGGACGACCAGGTCCGGGCGGAATTCACGAACCAGCATCCCGGCATCAAATCCGTTATTAGCTGTTTTGACGTCGAACCGACCGTCCCGTTCAAAAACATCGACCAGCAGCTCTACCAGTTCTACGTCATCGTCAACAACTAGAACCTTGCGGTTTCCATTTTCCAGCGCATCTGTCGGAATTCCGTTTTCCTTCATAAATGCAAAGAGTTGTTCACGAGGAATTCTACGGAACCGACTTCCAGGTACTCGAAAACCTTTCAATGTTCCATTATCAAAACAACGAATAATTGTTTGCTGACTGACCTTACAGATCTTGGCCGCCTCACCGGTTGTAAACACCGTTTTTGCTGAGAGTGACACTGACCGTCCCTCCTGAAATAATTGGCTGGAAAAATTACAAAGCGAATCTACTCAAATCGCCTGCTGAATCCAACTCCTGTCTATCACCTTAGTTACTCAGTCGTCCTATTCAAATCCAAATCACTTAGCTTGCAAGAACAACGTATTTCGTTGGATTCGCCAATCTTTCCAATCTTGGCTATATTCCCAACAATGCAAATTGTGCCAGATATCGAGAGTACGCGTCAACACCAATAAACCAGAGGGGGGGGGGAGGCTGCACAGATCCAGTTCTACTAGGAGTGGATGTCAGATGGAGGAAATCAAGGACTTACCGATACGCTACAATAGTCCGGAGTTAATTTATTCGAGCGGCATTTATCAATAGTGAACCCCATGAACCCTGAAATCCATCGCAAACTTCGTATGGGACTGATCGGTGGCGGCGGGGCCGCTTTTATCGGGAAAGTGCATGCCCTCTCTGCCACACTGGACAATCGAGCCAGACTGTGTGCCGGTGCTCTGAGTTCAGATCCCCAGCGAGCCAAAGAAGCCGCGCCGATGTTCGGCATCCATGCCAATCGAGCTTATCAGGATTTCTACGAGTTATTGAAATCCGAGTCCCAGCTTGATGAAAAACAGCGTATCGATTTTGTCAGCATTGCAACGCCTAACCACACGCATGCTGAAATCGCAATCGCCGCACTTCAAGCTGGCTTTCATGTTGTTTGTGATAAACCGATGACCAACACGGTGGACGAAGCACGGGAACTGGTCAAAACGGTCGAGCAAACTGGTAAGGTTTTCGCGCTGACTCACAACTACACTGGTTACCCGATGATCAGACAGGCACGAGAAATTATTGGTGCCGGTGAGATCGGTGAGATCCTTGCTGTTCGCTCGTCCTACATGCAGGGCTGGCTGACACTTTTTGATACAACAGTTACGCCACCGCGAGGAGCATGGAAGTCGGACCCTGACAAAGCGGGTTCCGGCTCACTCGGCGATATTGGTACCCATGCCTACAATCTAATTCGATTCGTCACAGGATTGACTGTTAATAAACTCTCCGCAACCACGGAATCCTTCCACACCACTCGCCCATTAGATGACTATGGCATCATCCAACTGAAAATGGAAAACGGTGCGTTGGGACTGATCAACTATAGCCAAATGAGCCATGGCAGGCTCAACGATTTCACTTTGGAAGTCGACGGCACCAAAGGATCGTTGCAATGGCAGCAGGAGGACCCCAATCAATTGGTTGTACGCCGGCAGGGAGCTTCTACCGAAATCATGCACCGTCACCCTGGTGGAGAGTACATGCACGAATTAGCACGACTCGCAACACGAATTCCAGCAGGTCATCCAGAGGGATTCTATGAGGCATTTGCCAATGTCTATCGTGCTGCATTTGACGATATGGCCAAAAACATTGCCACTGGATTCCAGCCAGGTGTCCATACTCTGTACCCCAACGTATACGACGGGCTGGAAGGAGTTCGATTTATTGAACGCGTCCAGGCAAGTGCCAAAGATTCCAGTGCCTGGCAGGCATTCTAAAATCGGCTACGAGCGGTTTTGCAGGTGCGCTGTTACCAGCGCCATATCGGCCGGTGTAATTCCACTGATGCGCGATGCCTGAGCAACTGTCGTGGGCCGAACTTTCATGAGTTTTTGCCGCGCTTCGGTTCGCAAATGGTTGATGGCGCTGTAATCAAAACTGTCAGGTATCTGCTTTTCAGCCAGTCGGTTCTGACGATCAATTTCCATTTGTTGTCTTGCGATATAACCTGAATACTTCACATCGTAAGTCACCTGCTGTACAACGTCCGGAGGTAATTCCCCAAGTTCTGGAAGACACTCCACGACTTCTTCCCAGGTTGTTTCCGGCCGACGCAAATGTTTTGTGAGTGTCGCCTGACCTACATGTTTTGTTTCCAGCAGCGCGAGTGCACTTTCGATCTGACTTTCCTTCTCATCAAGCCGCTGAAACCGCTCGCGGGATACCAATCCGTACTCATAGCCGAGACGAGTCAGGCGTCGATCGGCGTTATCCTGTCTCAACAGCAACCGGTATTCGGCACGGCTGGTAAACATCCTGTAAGGTTCGTCAACACCGCAGGTCACAAGATCATCAATCAATACTCCGATATAACCCTGGCTACGATCGATCAGCAGAGCCTGTTTGTTTGCCAGTTTCAGAGCAGCATTGGCTCCCGCCACAAGTCCCTGAGCCCCTGCCTCTTCGTATCCGGTGGTTCCGTTTATCTGACCGGCAAAATACAATCCGTCAATGAATTTGGTTTCAAGCGTCGGGCGTAGCTGATCGGGAGGACTGTAATCATATTCAACAGCATACCCATAGCGCATAATCTCGGCATGCTCGAGACCAGGGATCAATTTCAGCATGGCATCCTGGACATCCCGAGGCAAACTGGTAGAGATGCCGTTAACGTATACCTCTTCCGTTTCATAACCTTCCGGTTCCAGAAAGAGCTGGTGTCTGTCTTTCTCAGCAAACCGAACGATCTTATCTTCAATCGATGGGCAGTAACGAGGACCTGCTGAGTTAATCTGGCCGCTGTACATCGGCGCTCGATCCAGATTATCCCGAATCAGCTGATGAACCTTCTCGTTGGTGTAAGTTATCCAGCAGGGAAGCTGTTGCTGAGTGATCCGCTCCGTCATAAAGGAGAAAGGTTCCGGCTGATCATCACCAGGTTGTTCTTCAGCAAAACTATAATCGATCGTACGGGAATTCAGTCGTGGCGGAGTTCCTGTTTTGAATCGTTCCAGACGAAAACCTGATTCGGTCAATGCCTGACTAATTCCCCCGCTGGTCCCTTCCCCAGCACGACCTCCTGCTGTTTTAGCTTCACCAGTGTGCATCAGCGCTGACAGAAATGTACCTGTGGTCAAAATAACAGCCGGCGCTCGATAGATCGCATCCCCCTGCACCTGAACTCCAGTAACCCGAACAACATCGCCCTCTTTTTCCGTAAGAATGTCCTGGACAAGTTCCTGTCGCAAAGAGATCCCAGCCTGCTGTTCGATCAGCTTTTTGATTTCCTGCTGATAGAGTTTTTTGTCAGCCTGAGCGCGAGGGCTATGCATGGCTGGGCCCTTGCGGCGATTGAGCATGCGGAACTGCAATGCCGTCTTATCAATGGCACGCCCCATGAGCCCACCTAAAGCGTCGATCTCACGAACGATCTGGCCTTTTGCAACACCACCAATGGCAGGGTTGCAACTCATTTGCCCAACCGTATCCAGATTTGTCGTCAACAGCGCCACACGCGCACCGGCTCTGGCAGCTGCAGAAGCAGCTTCTGTACCAGCGTGTCCGGCACCAACAACCAAAATATCATATTCGTAGGTAGAACGGCTCATCTGTCACATTATGAATGGAAGCAGACGTTTTGAATATACCTCCGACTACCGCAGCCAGATCACTCGTCCGTACCGCCGCCGAGTGTTACTGATATTTTGTACTTGTTTTGAAGATGAGCATGAGCGGTACTGGCATAGGAGGCTTTGGGATATTCCTTGCAACATTTCTGAAAGGCCTTGATTGCCAGTTCGGTGGAAGCCATTTGCTCGTAGGTATAACCGATCTGTAGCTGAGCCCACGGTGCCATTGGTTCACTTCCACCGATAATCTGACCATAGAGAATCAGAGCTTCTTTGTACTCCTTCAATGCCCGATGGCAGCCTGCCATCTGCCGATAGTTCTCTGGAAAATTCTCACATTGGCGAAACGTACCAATCGCCTCTTTCAACTGATTGGCATCACGCTGAGTGGTAGCCAGAGCCCACAACCATTTTTGACTGTTGAGTGCATCCGAAGCGACCAACGAGCGATAGATTTGAATTGCCTGCGGATACATTTTCACTCCGACATAGGCAGCCGCTTCGGCACCTTTCCAGGTTGCTGCGTTTTCAGCATCAACTCCGGCAAGCTGCTTATACACTCCCACCGCTTCTGTCACATTACCTTCCGCGACAAAACTGGCAGCAACTTTCGCAAGTCCCTGCACCTTATCCTTAAACTGCCGGTAGATCGAGCGGGCCTGATCATAACGTTTTTGCGAGGCGTGATAGTCCGCCAGACTACCCAGAATGGCATCCGTGTTTCCAAACGTAGCTAGCATCGCCTTGTAAGCCGCAAGGACTTTGTCGTCCCGTCGCGAATACTTTTCAACTTCGATCATCCGGTTCCACTGTTCTGTTGCCTTGGCCTTCAGTTCATCGGTCGACAGATCTGTTTCCAGATTACTTCTCAAGTAGGCTACGGTCTGATCGGCTAGCCTTAATCCAGCCACATTTGTCTCCTCTTTCCCTACCAGAGTTCCCAGTGGACTACGAACATAGTAGTAAACATAGTAGGCCAGTTGTTCCTCTTTGTAATTTGCCTGCAGACTCTTTAATGCATCTGGAAAGGTTGCTTTGCCAAAATAGTACGATGCCAGCGAATTCGCAGCCGACGCACAGGTGCTGGCCGTCAATTTGGTGCGTTCGATATCAAAGGCGAGTCGTTTCCAGATTTTCACCAGGCTGGTCTCGTCTTTTTCCTGACCTGCAATTTCTGCCAACCCAGACAACGAATAAACGGCAACTGGATTATCCGGATAATCTTCGATGGTTTGCTGATACGCTTTCTTACCGTAGGAGACCCGACCAATCGCGACATACGTTCTTCCAATCAAGTAAGAGGCTTTAGCTGCGTCAGGTGAATCCGGCCAGTAATCAATAACCGACTGAAACCCTTCTTTGATAGCAGTATTCTGCTTACGCAACTGATTCAGGCAGAGCGACCATTTCAATTGGGCGAAAGAAGCTGCGTCACTTCGCTCGTAGAGCGAAAGATACTTTTCATACTCGCTCATCGCCACATCGTACTTCTTTTCCTTGAAGTACTTTTCCGCGATGTTGAGTTGATAGCGTTCCACTTCACGCAGCTTAGCCCAACGGTCCAGCGACATCTCAGTGATCTTTGTCTGTGCAAAGACAGAACTTGTGAGAGTGGTCACCAACAGTGCTAACAGTAGCTGAAATCGATTCGACTTCATCATTCCTCTCCATCTGATTGTTTTTGTGCTAAGCGCCATTTGGCATGCTCAATGTGAGCGTAACTCATGATATTGACCCCCAATCGATAACAATTCGCCCAGATATCCTGAGACACACCAGCATGCCCATCTGCCCAGGCATCTCCGATGTCGCCCGGGTGATAATAGGCAACCCAACGTCCGTCCTTAAACCACCCAAGTGCCTCTTCCCCTCCATGAGGAGCGACATAAGGGACACGTGTAATCTGGAAGGGGCGTGTATGAATCGGATCATCGGTTGGAATTCGCACTGGACGGACATCCGGAACAATTCTTTGCATCATCGATATAAACTGGTTGTGGAAATGACGACTACCACCATTATCCCCAAAGATCATCCCATGCTTGTCGTTTATATACTCCTGCAATATCTTCACATCATTGTTTCCCAGTGAGATATTTTGCTGACCGGTGATGTACAGCAACGGTGGACACCGGACTCCATCAAACGTCTTTAACTGAGCTGGCGAATAGGCCTGAGTTTTCTTTGCTATTTTCTGTCCTGTCAATTCGGCATACTTGAGCAACATATTCATGTCGCCCCCAATACCAAAATCCTGATTCCAGTCTCCACCAGGGTATTCGAGTCGTACAAAGCCAACTGCCCCGTCGCTGGTTCCACCAGCAAATCCTGCTCCTTCCCCTTCACCAAAACCCATTTTGGTATAACGGTGAGCGGTAACTTCATTGAGTTCCAGTTTGACGTCATCCAGCTCCGGAGTGTTATAGTTGATCGCGCTGTACGGATTGAGAATAAACTTGGTCCGAATGACTTTCTGGACTTTAACAACTTGTTGAACAGCCTGATTTTCACCACCACCTGCTGGTAGATCATAGTATTGAGTACATCCCTGAAATTGGCTCAGAATCATACAGATCAAGCCAAACAGTATGGAATAGCTAACAAAACCATTGAGTGACTGGTTCAACCGGGGAGCTTTCCGTCCGTAGTACCAGGCATGAGGATCCAGAGGGTTCCAGATTTTGTGAGACTCGTCACGACCTTCAGACTGCGTTCGCTGCAGTACATTATCCAGACTGAATTCCTGCCGCCTGGCTGCTTCTACTTGCTGAGCATGTTTTTCCAGAGCCCAGATTACCCAGGCCAAGCCTGTGATGAAGAACGTCGCCAGTCCTCCGCGAGCGAAGTAAGCTCGGAACACTTCCAGCCCCAGCCATTCGCAGAAAAAAATTCCGGCATGCCACCACACCGGCACACAGATCGTGAAGGCAGCCCAAAACTGGAGTTTATTCGTGGCCCGCTGTTTGTACTGTCTGTGGAAGAAGGCAGTGCTACCGAACAAGACAGCAGCAAACAATGCGACCAGTAAGGTATCCGGCAACATGTGAATCCAAAGCCAGTCCAGTAAAGCAAAGAACCAGACCAGCGCAGTCAGACTGCCGATCTTAATCGTCTTTTGCTTCCAGAGTGTCTTGATGGCATTCACGTCTGTTATCTCTTTACAGGATGCTGGTTACTATTTCACGCCGTCGAGGAGGTCATTGAATTTATCATCCAGCGGATTCTCTTCAGGGTCTGACTCTTTCGTTTCACCGATGCCCAGATTATCGAGCAAAGGATCCCCTGTCGCTCCACCTTCACTTGCCGGTTGTTGATCTGCCGCACCTTGATCTGCTACGTCCTGTTCAGCCGGCTGTTCTTCAGGACTGGCAACAACCGGGGTCACTTCTTTTTGCGCTGGTGGCTGATCCTCAGCCATAAAAAACGGAATCGCCGTAAAGACTATCAGAATCACAACAAAACCGATGGTCGACGTGACAATCCCCTGCACCAGTCCATTACTGGCAACATCGCCCATGACTTCCTGAGGTTTACGCCCTTTCAGCGAACCAATAAATTCTCTCAACTCCGCCAACGACGCAACTCCGTTGCGCTTTACACTTTGGACATCGCCAAGGATACCTCGTGACTGTTGTTCATGTTCGTTGCTCATCGTTACTCCTGCTTTTGTTCCAGCACGTGGACAATATCACCACCTACTTCACTAATCGCTTCAATAGCCGGTTCGAAATACAAGGCTTGTGCCTCCCGATGTACTTTAAACAGCACAATCCGTTCACCTGCCGGGGCATTTCCCAATAAAGCGTCAACTTCATCGGCAATTTGCGCGGCGCCAACCTGCTGGCCATTGACGTAATATTTATTATCGTTATCGATCAAAACAGCAACTTTCGCTGTTCCCGTCGCATTGATTTCTTCCGCCGCAGCGGGCTGCCATTGCAGGTGGCTGTCATCCTGAGCTCGTGCCAAAATCACGAAAAAGATGAGCAGGTTAAAAGCAATATCGCCCATTGCCATACTTGGCACATCTGCCTGTGATGATCTCCGTTTAACTTTCATGGTTCGATTCGCCTCCTAGCCACCAGGTACAACGACCTGCTGCTCCTCTTCGGTCTGAATCGTCACGATACCACCTGCGGTCTCGATCATTTCGGTAACTACCACCCAGTGATGATACGGAGTGTCAGCTTTGCTTTTCACAATCACAACCCGATCTTCCGCTCTGGTCTTTCCATTTAACGCTCGTTTTAATGCCGCAGCAAAATCCTGTTGACGGAGAATATTGCCATTGAGCATCACCGTATTGCGTCCCAGTTGAACTTCAATATTCTCGGACTGCTGTTCTTCTTCCTGTTCACTACGAGGCAACGTCTGCTGTCGCCCGCTATCAGGCTGTACCGAGGCACACACCAGGAAGAACACAATCAGGTTGAACGCGATGTCCCCTGTTGCGCTCGACGGCGGTTCTACCATCAGCTTTCTGCGACGTCGTTCTCTCACAGAATCCTAATCATCCTTCCTGTCGATTCCAGCGACGGCCAACTGGATCGACACGTTTTCGATCAATTCTGTCGCCGATTGTTCCACCTGCAATACAAAACGGTTGATTACGCTGGTGAAATAATTAAAGGCAACAAATGCGGGAATCCCAACGATCAATCCGAAACAGGTTGTCAGCAGCGAAACCTGAATACCACTGGCTGCCGCTTCGACAATATTCGTTTCTCCCATCTGTTCCACAATCTGCTGAAATGCCACAATCATCCCCTGCACGGTTCCCAGAAATCCAAGCATCGGTGCGGCGCTGGAAACGGTTGCCAGAACGGGTAGATGGCGTTCCAATCCAGCCACAATATGAACGCTGTAGTCATCCATTGCTTTCACCACCTGTTCTTCGGTGCGAGCGACATCGTAGTCCAGTTTTCTCAAAACATAGTACTTCCGAAGTCCGGCTGACAGGACGGCAGGAACTGGACCTTGCTGCGCATCACACAGCTCCAACGCCTCTTCTACCTTCTCGTCAAACAGCAGTTGCTGAACCTGCTGACGCACCTGCTGATCATCGGCATTAAGCATTTTGAGACTGCGGTACCGTTCGATAATAACTCCGACAGCCAGGATCCCCATCAGGAGAATGGGCCACATAAACGCGCCCCCACTGAGCAATAACCCCAACGCTCCAGAATTCAAGAACTCTTCCACCACTCCAGGTTCACTGCTGGATTCCGCAGCCTGGGATTCTTCACCTTCTGTCGGGCCTTGCTCAGCTCCATCGGTCGCATCTTCACCCTCTCCGGTATTCGGTGCTCCTTCTACAGACTCGTCTCCAGCAGATTCCCCTTCGTCCTGAGAACTGACCGTCGTAGCCTGCTCGGCAATTTCTGCATCTGTGGGGCCATTCCCATCATCAGATTGAGTCGTATTATTTTCCTTTTCACTGGTCAATTCACCCAGGATGTCGTCCTGTGCAATCGCAGTGACCGACCAGGTCATCAGCCCCAGTACCAGCATCACCCATGCTGGAAAACAAACCCCAAATCTCCATCGTCGAATCATCATGTCGTCTCAATCTCTCGCTGCCTGTGAAATGCTCATTCGGTTTTGTCATCCAACGCCACTCAAACCTGAGCCTTTTCTGGAATTCGAGTTAGTTGTCGTTATCAATACTATTTGCTTCTGCTTCAAACTGGTTCAGCATTTCCGGCAGCGCCAGACGGCCGCGAGCAAACTTGGCTGCTTCGCTTGCCGGGAAGTCCCAACGGCAACGGTTATACCGTCGAAACGCCAATTGATTATTATTGGCCATCCGATATGCTTCTCCGCTCCAGAACAGCGCATCGGCGCTTAATTGGTCTTCCGGGAACAGTTTCATAAACCGGTCAAACGAGTCACCAGCCTGCTGAAATTCTTCGTTCTTATAAAAGGCCTGACCAATTCGGAACGCCATTCGCTGAGCATGTTCATGCCCTTCAAATTTCTCGAGGAATTTCTCTCCCACCTGAGCAGCAATCTCAAACTGCTCCGATTTATAGAAGTGATCCGAAATCCGAATCATGACACTCGCAATCAAAGGACTCTTTGGATAGGTGGCTGCTAATGTCACATAGGCTTCGAGCGCCTCGTCAAAATCTCCCGACTGTTCCAGGCACTGAGCAAGCTTGTACTGTGCATCTGGCGCCAACGTATGATCACCATACTGCTGCAGAATCACCTCATAAGCGGCAATCGCCTGTGGCCACTGTTCCAGTTCCTGTGAAAACTGACCCAACAGATACGAAATACGGGGGATATACCTGGGATCAGGATAATCCTCCATAACCTCCTGAAGAATTCGTCTTCCTGCTTCCAGGTCGACTGTTTTTTCTTCGTCTCGACCGAGCTCCTTATGGCTTTTGAACAGCTCGAAGTAGCTTTCCGCAATTCGGAATTTGGTTTCCACTGCGAGTTCTTCATTTTCAAATGCTTTGGAAAAGGCAGTTACCAAGCCATCGGTTCCGACAACGACTGGTAATTGCTGTGTCAACTCAAGTGGCTCGGTGGATTCTGCAGACTTCAAATCTGTGTAGGTTACTGTGAGCAGGTCCCCGAAATAAGATTCAATCTGCGGTGAATCCTGATTCAGATTGCCGGGTGTCGGAGATTCTGTCGCTTCCAGATCAAAGGCAGCTGTGAACTCGCCACTGTGTACCGTTGTTTCAAACAGCGAGACGGTTTCCGATTCGCCCAGTTCGCCAGTAACCGTGACTTGAACGCTGTCACGCTCGTCTGATACATCCTGATCGGGATCCTTGACTTTCAGGAAGATCTTCTCCCCGACGTGTAACAATTCAACATCTTCTTCATATTCACGATCTGTAATCTGCAACGTACCAGTCGAAACCAGTCTCGCGCTGTGATCAAGAATCTTTGACTCGCCACCAGTCGTGCTCTCGTCTTTATACCTCAAACTGATCGAATCTTCGCCATTCAAGTTGAGTACCATGGCTACCAGCCCAGGTAACAGTTCAGAATCTTCTTTCCCGTCATGAGCTCGACCGATCAGACCGCGAGGCATCTCTGAGGTCAGCGGAATCAGATTAGGGCTATCTTTACTTCCCAACTGCATGATTACCTGTCCTACAAACCGCCCAGCAACCAGCGCTTCATTATCGGTCACACTCTGCGGCAGATTGGAATGTGCATTGCTGATCACGCAGTCGACGAAGACCACTGCACCACCAGTCGTCACCAAAGCAACTGTAATTGTACTTCCCGTATCTTTCGCCATATCCGGATCGATGACCTCGACAAGCAGTGGCGCCTCAAAGGCAACAGCAGCCGAGTCCTGTTTTTCAGCATCGGCAAGATACTGAACGCTGGGAGGAGTCGTGGGAGAAGTTCGCTGAGCCAGAGACGGAATGATTCTAACTTGAGCATCCGTAGGCTCGTTAACGAACACAACACGTTCACGGGGAACCGTGTGTCCCGGGAATGTGTTTTGACTATCAAGATATCTAAGGTAAACGACATCACCAGACTTAACCGCCAGTTTATTTTCGGCAGGGGCCGCTGAAGTATCAATTTCCCTTGTGAAGATTCCGGTATTTGGTCCTGTCTCGGTCGCTTCCAATTGCAAGGGATCACCGTCATTCACAACGACTTCCACCAGAATGGAATCGATCTCATTGGAGCGATCTTCATCATAGTCGACAACTTCCAACACAATTCGCTCGCCGGGATCAACTCGCATCAGCTCCTTACGTTGCGCGTTAACTCCACCAGCACCAGACGCAGAAAGGCTGTACGAAATCGCATTCACTTCACCATTATGGTAAGTAGCAGTAAGTTCACGCGTCAGCAACTGAGCCGTATTGAGTTCATTCAGCGTATACTCGTCGGTATAAGTTGCAACTACCCGGTCACCCGCCGCAATTTCCAGAACATGGTTGGTCGCCAGCGACAGGATATCAGCATCGGTCGGAATTTGAGTTTCCCCGTTCGACGCATTACCAACTTCTATCTGGCTGATAGCCACGGCATCACCAACGTATTCGTTAACTACCACTTTGGTATAACGTATCTGCCGTTCGGGGAATCTGAATTCCCAGCTGTCCCCACTCTTCACTACGGCATCCCTGTCGATCGGCCGTAATTCGATACCCTTGAGTTCCATCAGGTTGGAAGTAACAGCGATAGGCGTAAACACCAACTGTTTCTTTCCAGATGCTTCAATCATGATGTGGCCGGCGAACACGGATTGGTAATTGTCATACGAACCGGTGTTTACCAGCGAATGATCCAAAACCTGTTGATCCAGAGTTAACTGCAACTGAGCTCCTGTTCCACTGCGACTGTATTCAAGCCAAAGTTGATAAACGCCAGGCTGAGTCCCTTCCAGACTGATACTCAGCGTATCTTCCAGTGCATTCCAGTTCTGAGTCACCATTGACTCTGCCTTTTCAACCACCGCAAATGTTTCGGTGGTTTTCGACAACTGGGCTGTTGATACATCAAAACGTTTGAGAACTACTGGCGCCTGTAACAATTCGACTTCAGCGGACGCCTCCTGGAACTGCTCAGATCGCATAGGTTGCAGAAGAACCTGTTGGGTATCGACGCTGGCAATCGCATATTCCAGCTTTGCTCCCTGCTGCTGATTCGCAAAAGCACTGAAGGCCTGCACCGTATGGGGCCCGCTTTCGAGCCAAACATCCACAGTCCGAGTACCAGGAGCAACCGGTAGTTCGAGAATACCATCCACCGCCAATGCCGTAGTATTGCCCTGAACCCGGAAGCGGACGGCAGCACTGCGCTCCATATGGAAGAGTCCCGACCAGAGGACACTGCGAGCCGCAGCATTACCACCTTCTTCGATTTCTTCCTGAACAACCAATTCGTTTTCAACAGCAGTAAATTCATCTGACTTATTGGCTGCCAACGCCAGTACCTGGCTCCATTCGCGATAGCTGCGATGATCTCCCATCACCACCAGTTGCTGAACACCAGAAACCAACTCGGTGAGGCCACGAACCTGATTGCGACGAGGAAAACTAGACAAGCGGAACCAGTATTCACCGTCGTAGCTACCGAGCAAGTCCATACGGACTGGATGGTTATTCTCTGAATTTGGCGAACCAACACTGACTCGTGAAATACCATACAAGTCTTTCATATCGACGGTAAGATCCTTTGGTGCGGCACCATCTGGCTGGCTGAGCCAAAACGTACTCGGATCCTTGTCAATCGCCATCAGGGGACTGTGGTCAATGGCCGAGTCTGTAGCGAGAGCACCTGCGGGCAATTCACTGGTATCTACGGTCCCTTCGAAGATACCCGAGTGGGCAGAAGTTTCGGTAATCTCGACCTGAACTTCATCACCACTATCAGTAACAAGTTTGACGACCAGATTATCGATCTCTCCAGTCAGGTCACGATCTGAATCGGATACCTGAATATAAAGCGGGTTACCGGGCTTCACCTGATTGGATGGACGGGTCTGACTCAGTCGTTCGTCGTCCGTACCTTCCTGCTGCGCGATCAATTCGTCACTGAAGCTGGTCTCTTCACTTTCTCCGTCAATGCTGCTGGCAATTTCAAATTCCGCATTGGAGGCGATACGAATATCCACGTCTGATAGAGGCACACTCTTGAACTCCGCTCGAAATTCTTCCGGATAGTCGCAGCGAATTACATCGTTTCCTGTAAGCTGCAGATAACCGTCATCCTTCGCGACTTCCCCTAAAACGGTTTCCAAGTCACCTCGGAACAATCCTTTTCCTGCACCGGTTGAAATCAGATAAACCATTTCCGAATCCCCGCCGGTTGTTGTCACCAGTACAGGAATGCGGTTATGACCACGACTAATCCCGAGATCACTGTCATGGACGACGATGGACAGCGGAGTCCCTGGGTTATGTCGACTTTTACTTTGCCGTCCCAATCGACCGATCGTTCTCAGCAGATTTAACTGATCGATATACCTTTCTTCCACTCGGTAAATTTCGGCCAGGTTATAAAGTGTCTGGTTAGCCAGCTCGACGTCAGGCACCCGTTCCAGCACGCTTCGGAAAATATCCCGGGCTTCATCCCGGTCTCCTCGACGGAACGAAAGCACACCTCTCAAAAATTCGGCTCGAACAACAATCAACGTTTCATTGCTATTGGCCAGTTTGTCGAATACCAATTGAGCCTGGTCGAAGACTTTCTGCTCCATGAACGATTCTCCGATACCAAACTGGGCATCCAGCGCCTGTTCTGTCTCGGGATAACGATTAACAACGGTGGTGTATTCACTGCGAGCAATATCAAATCGACGAGCCTTAAAGTAGTTCTGAGCCAGCAGAAGCTGCATCGTTGCCTTGGCATCATCTCCCACTTCCTGAGACTCGCTGTTTTTCACCAACCAGGTTCGTACCAAGTCTTCCACATAATTGAAGTTCTCGTCCCCGCCAGCGGCAATCAGACGTTGCACGACGAATTCCACAAGATCAACCGGCATTTGATCACGATGCTCGTCAAACAGGCTGACGTTTTCGTTATACAGATCAAATGCCAGTTCCTGATCACCAAGTCGCAGATAGAGTGCGGCCTGCAGCAGTGGTGCGATTGGACTATCCTCGTCAATCGTCAAACCTACTTCACCAATTTGCGTATAGCTACGACTTACCAGATCACGTACCGCCTTGCGACGGTTCTCGTCCACGGACGCAAAGTTGGCCAGAATTCCGGTTCCAATGGTTGTCGCCGCTACGTGCTGTTGATTCGCAGCTGCCGATCTGGCGAACTGAGTTAACTGATCAAACCCCTGGTAGGTTTCCCCACAGTTATAGGTGGCCCGCTGATAGGCCAGTAACTCTGCCATCTTTTCTGGCTTGGGGGCTTGCTCGTCATTAAGCAACAATAATTCCGCTATTGGCGATACCAGCGGCAGATCAAGTTTGACGAACCGATCCAAGTATTGTCGTTTCTGTGCAGGTTCAACAGTATCAGAATTCCTCAGCGCCGAAACGTAACCGACACAGGTATTTACATCGAGTCCACAGGTGGCAAAGGGACGATCTAAATCACGATCTTTTGCCTGCTGAATCAAAGTTAGTACGGCGTTCCAGTCAATGACTTTTCCTTCTTCGGGTGCAAGTTGAATCGCAACGACATTGTGCATCACTGAACCAAACTGATCCGACTCCTTCCGAAATGACGCCTCGTATATCTGTCTTCGTTTTACCGGATCTTCTTCCAACGTAGCCAAACGATCAACACACTGTTTGCTATCTGACGTGAACACGGGAAGGTTGGCACCCGTTTGAAATCGCTCCTTGGCTAAATCAACAAGTTTTAATTCGGTCAGGATATCACCCATGGAAACCAGATAGCTGGCTTGAATTCCATGCTGTTGTTCCTCACGGCGGATCCAGTTGTATGCCTGACGAGCCAAATTGACATCTTCATTGCGAGCTGCACAGGTCAACATACGATAGTGCGTATCGGCCGAGCCAACTGGTGGGTCTTTCCGAAGCATATGCTGCAGCGCAGTTCGACAATCCTCTGGCGTTCCATACGTCGTTGCCATATACAGGTAGTCGGCCGCCATCGCCACGTCATTGGGAAAACGACGGATCCACAGCGGATAATATTTATTACCGATACCCCTATCTGCTGCTGGAGCATAGCTACGGTAATAAGTAGCCTGTTGAGACAGTATTAATAATGCCATGTCATTGTTCATCGCATTAAAATGGGCGGACTCCAACAACTGCTGACGCACAGCTGCCGCGGCCTTGGTATTACCGCTGGACTGGGCCCACAGTTTCACCAGTGCATCATTGTCAGCATTTGCCAATTCCTGTTTCAGTATTTGCGCACGAGTCTTGTAATCTGCATTGCTCCGATTCGCCTGCACCCAGGCAGCCGGATAGGAGACCAATCCTGCATGCTGAAGAAATTTCTTTCGCGAGGCAAGCACCATGCGGACATCATTGCGGAAGGAATTGTCATCTGGAGAATTCTTGAACAGGTAATCGATCATTGTGGTAGTGTCACCACCACCATCAGGGAATCGCGATAGAAATTCTCGACATAGCTGCAACGCTCGATTCTTATTGAAAGCTTCGCCGGTATAGATATTGAAGGCCAGCACTCTGTAAAGCCTGGCACGGGAAGCAGGATTTTTACTGTTGGCAATCGCACCACGAATCACTCGTTCTGAATCCTGCAGCCTTGGCAGTTCAGTACCATTCAAGGTTAAAAAGAGTCCCGAAGCATTGTGAGTTATCGAATCCCCCTGCAATCCGTCACGAATTAATTGCAGTGCTTTCGCATTATTCATCGCGCCGTAATACTGGGCAGCAACATACTGCTGAAGCACCCACTTCCTATCATCCGTAGGAAACTTCTGCTTGAACTGATTCAGCAAAGCCTCGGTCTGCCCAGGATTTGTTTTGCTGTTATATACGACCATGACCTGCCTATAGAGCGTATCCGCATCATCTCGAATCTGTCGCGCTCGCTGATACATATTCGACGCATTTGTGTACTGTTGAAGCTGTTCATAATTGGCCGCCATCTGAAGATAAGCCGTTCGCTGCTGCTCACTGTCTCCGGCTAGCCCCTTCTGGAACATACGGTTAATCACTCGATTCGATTCAACGCGTTTGGTCAACCGCGAGTACAGATAAACTGCGTTACGTCCCATGGCTTGAGCAAATGGCTTGGCGGGAATCTTTTCCATCGCCTCTTCCGAAAGCACCGCAGCCTGAGTTTGCAGGTCATTGCCCGGCAGACTCTGATATAGATAGACCGCTCGCTCAACATACTTCTTACCAGTCACAGAGTTTCCATGCCGCTTCCAGACAACTTCGGCAGCTTGAGCAGCCGCTTCACGGTCGGTCGTTTGAGCCAGGGCATCCGCCAGTCGAATTTCAATCGCAGCTGACTCCGCGGACGCTCCATACCGGTCCAGATACTGCCGGCAGGCGACAATTAACTCCTTATTACGTGACAGCACCTGCTGCCCATCAATCAATTTCAGCATCATTTCCCGATGCTTGGGGTGATTGAAATGTACCTGACTAAAACGCTGGCAAATGCGAACCAACCCGAGTCCACGACCGTGCTTGAAATACTCGTCGGCCAGTTGCAGCATCAATTGAGCCGCTTCAGGAGCAGAATCTTTAAACTTCCCAAGCTCCGATTCGAGCTGACTGAGACGTTGATTAACGGCCTTTGTTTCAGCAGCAAGGTCCTCTGCCGAGGGAGCCTGCTGAGCTTGTGCCGGTTCAACAGATCCGAGCAGGACCGCAGTCACAATTAGGGCTAAAGCCCAGGAGGAACATCGATCAATTTGAAACCGGGGAGTAATTCTTAACATCTTCATGGTTTTCTATCTTTTGCTGGCTTTTGCTGGCTTTCCGTATGGAAATCCTTGATCTGAATTAAATGATGTCTGTCTTCTATATGATTAAGAGAGTGAACAGGGTGATCTATCCGGTTAAAACCCTGCATTTTTTAAAGCTTCTGCGATTTTTTTTGCTTCCGGAGCCAATTGACTTTCGGGGAAATCTGCAATCAGTTGTTCAAAACGTTGTCGAGCGGGACTGCGTCTGTCCATACGGAACAGACAACGCCCATAATTGAACAGAATGACATCCAGGAACCTTGCATCCGGGTGGCTTTCCAGCACAGTCTCAAACGTATCAATCGCTCGGGAATAATCTTTTTGCATGTAGTAGTGGTTTGCCATCTTGGCGACAGCCTCACCAACTCGTCCACTTTCCGGAAACTGGTCATAAACCTTTTTGTATTCCTGGAATGCCCTGTCTTTAAGCTGAGCAGTTCCGGCTTCGCTTGTCTGAGCCTCTGCCATGGCTTCGAAACATTCGGCAATTCCAAACTGAGCCTCTCCTCGAAGCTGACTGGTTTGCATATTTGCCAACCTGGTATAGATACCAATGGCTCGATTAAGCTCTCCTCCCACTCGTGCCACGTCAGCCAACTGCAACAACGCATCATCCACAAATCCACTTGCCGGAAATTCGCGCTGCAACCGTTCGCACATCGCGGCAGCAAGATTTAACCGATCCATTTCAAAATAGATGTGCCACAGCTGCACATACGTTTCTTCAAGTAACCGTCCGCGGAGCTTCTGTACTTCAGGCATAATCTGTTCACAAACTCCCAATGCCTGGCCGTATTTTTCCTCCGCCTTCTTTTTCAGTCCAAACTCTTTGTAGCGATTCCCGATGCGAGTCAATGCATCGGCAGTCTTCAACTGCGTCTGTACTCGCAATTCCTCGTCTGAAATCAAAGCCTGAGTCACGCGTACTCCGCCAATATTTCCTTCCAGGCAGCGACCTTTGGAAGTCAAGACGGCGACACCTTCGCCGGTATGCAGTTGATCTTCATAAGTGATCCGAATCTGGTCTCCGGGCAATGCCTGCAACTGCGCGTCCGCGACCGCGTCTTCCGCTCGCACCACTGAAAGCGAAACACGAAACACGCCACTATGAACTGCATTCAATTCTGCTTCGGTCTCAGCAGGATCTTCTGGCCCTTTTTCCTCTGCAGCCGTAGCGTCCTGTTCTGCACTCTGCCCTACTTCCGGATCCGTACCTGCCTGCTCTGCACCTGTAGCTGCGGACTCGGTGCCCTGCTGTTCCGGAGCACTTTCCTCAACGGCATCCCCCTCAGATTCCTCCTCGGGTACGACAAGAATCTGCTTGCGTTGCTGCTTTACTTTGACTTCCGTCAGTGTCACCTGAAGAGTTTCGATCAACTTGAAGGGATCAACTTCTTCCTCTTCATCTTCAAACAAAGGGATATCACCGAGCGGATCGTTGTCAGGTGTATTTCCAGCCTCCGGCACTCCTTCTTTAGCAATCAATTCAGCCTTTTCGTTTTCAATCTCTTCATCGGTTTTACGCCGGTAAATCGCAACGGTGGCCCGCAGAGTATCTGCCTGACTGGTCACATCACGATCCGCATCCACGATTTCAATATTGGCTGTTTTGCCAAGTACAACTCCATTGAGTGTTTCATGAAACGCTCCGTCTTTGAACTGCACTACGCCGTCACCCACGACCGTCACTTCAGAGAGTACTTCCACGTCCACCTCTTTGTCTTCGGTATGCGCATCGGTGTACAACACCTGTACCGTGTCACCCCCTTTGACTTCCAGAGTTCCATTGCCTGGTTTGGGAATCCCCAGTCCTGTCGGGACGGAACCGAGTACGATTCGGACATTTCTGCCGATCGGAAAACATTTCACAACTTCTTCATCACCGCCGGACGACTTGCAGACAACGTCGACACTATCTTCATCATCGAGCACGGCCAGATCGGCATCTTCCACCTTCACGAAGAACCGTTTACCCGCTTCCAGCTTTTCGTTGTTGCTGTCTTCATCAGTCAGTGTCGTTCCCACTTTTTCAAGTGCTTCGATGGCACGACTGTAATGCCCCTGTTGAAAGTGCCCCAGTCCTATGTAGTAGTACGCCTGATTAACCTGTGGACTGACAGGAAACTGCTCGATCACATCTCTCATGACCTGAAAACACTTCCCATACAACCGGGACCAGTAGTGACAAACACCAACATTCAACAACGCTTCGGCTCGCTGATCATCATCCCGATTGTCTTCAATCGTGACTTCTTCGAAATGCGTTCGGGCGCGATCATAAGCACGATCGCGATCCAGATAATGCTTCCCCAGTTTCATGTGAGCAGCAAAGCGAACACGGCTGCGAGGATACCGCTCGATTACAGACCTCCAGATCTCCAACGCCTTTTCTGTTTCATTGGCGTCCATTCTGGCATCGCCGGCATCAATCAATTGTCGTGCCGCGCGATCCTCTACTAAAGAACCTCGCATTCCTGCTGCAGGAGTGCCAGAAGCATCCGCTGAATCAGCTTCCGCCTGAGCTAAAGCCTGATTGGTGGATGAAATAAAGAGAGCGAGAGCAAGAGCTACTCCCAGACCAACTGCGCAAAGGGGGGAACGCAACATTATCCTGATTACCTTGACCTAACGATCATTCAAATTGTGGAGTTGTCAGCTGATTCGACAAAAAAACCCAGCTGACCAATTCGCTTGGCCAAGCCAGGTTTTCTTATAAAACTAATTAAATTGGGAAAAACAATCTGGCTGGCTGGTTAGCTAAACAGCTCCTTCACAGGAACACCGTTATCAACCAGTTTCATAGGACGCAACAAGGGAGTCATCACTTCCTTCTCATGATCGATCCCCATGGCATGGCACAGCGTTGCATGAATATCTGCAACTTGCACAGGTCGATCTTTCGGCATCGCTCCATCCTCATCGGATGATCCGATAACCTGTCCGCCCTTAATACCGCCACCGGCAATGAAGCAACTAAAGACCGAGGCCCAGTGATCGCGTCCGGCGTTGTCATTAATCCGCGGTGTACGCCCAAATTCACTGAGCATGATCACCATCGTTTTCTCCAGCATCCCTGATTCACTCAGGTCTTCCATCAACGAAGCCAGAGCCGGATCCATTACCTCACCATGATTGGTCATAGCGGGGAAGTTGTTACTGTGAGTATCAAAACCACCTCGATTCACCTGTACGAAGCGAACTCCTCTTTCGACAAGACGTCTTGCCATCAGAGCGCCTCGGCCAAAGTTAGTATCGCCGTAGCGTTCCAACGTCTTCGCATCCACTTTATCCAATTCAAACGCTTCCAGTGCAGGTGAACGCATCAGTCGCACCGCATCTTCGATAGCAGTCTGAGTTGAAGTGAGACGTGTATCATTCTTCTTGTTCAGGAACCGCTGATTGAATTTCGCCAGCTGCTCCAGACGGCGATCTCCTCGCACCTGAGTGATACCTTCTGGGAACGTCAGATAAGGGTCTTTTTCTCCAGGAGCAGAAACGTAGTACGCTTCACAGCTTTGGCCCAGATAACTGGCCTGTGGAGCCTGACCACTGATCGTAATATAAGGAGGCAAATCACTGTTATTGTCCAATTCATGAACAACGACCGAACCTACACCTGGATGCCGAATCGGACCTGGAAGGTAACTGGTCTGCAGATTATAACTGGCACGACCGTGAGCTCCCTGAGTTCCAGCGATTGAGCGAATCAGAGCAGCATTATGCATCTGCTTCGACAACTTAGGGAAAATCTCGGAAATCTGCATACCCGGAACAGATGTATTAATCGGATTGAACTCACCCTGAGTAGGTCGTCCAGGCTTGGGATCCCAGGTGTCAATATGGGACATTCCACCGCCATTCCAAAACAAAATAACCTGTTCTGCGGTGGCAGGATGATGAACGGACGAATAGGCCAGCAAATCTCGAATATTCAAACCGAATACTGAAGCGCCGGCGGCACCCATCATCGCTCGTCGACTTAGCTTGTAGTCTTTACATGCCATGGTTTTGTTTCTCCTGTCTGGTACGACGACCAATTTACTTACATTAATCTGATCTATATATAAAGTTTATCCGACTCTGCCGCGTACGTCATTGTTACGGCAGGAATCGGAACTCGTTACTGTTAAGCATTACCCATCTGAGATCCGCAATTCCGGCCTGAGGGCTCTTCGCTTCGGCGAGAAGCTCCTTTGCCCAAGCAAGCTCATCAGCAGACGGATCACGGGTCAAAATCTCGTGGTACACAAGTTGAACGGCTTTCTCAACCTGAAGTTTTCCACTAACAAGGTATTTCGATACAGGTTCCAGTGTCCCGACTCGTGATGCTTCATGCGTCAAACGCCCGTTAAGCATCATCAGCGACTGACGCATTGAGGGGTTATCATCACGGATGTCACCCAGGTCGTTTCGTGACGTCTGACCAAAAACTCGAACAAAATGTCCGACAGGTGCCGGTGTTGCCATTCGCAGAGCAGAACTGAATCGTGGATTGTCGTCCACTGTTCGCTGAACCACCTTGGTTTCATACTGCATACCTGGACGAGGACGACGCTGGTTTTCCATCTGCATTCGCTCGGCTTCCAACTCTTCCTGAGATTTTGCTACCATCCTGTCCAATTCGACTTCGTCTTCCTCTTCCAGCAATGCATCGAAGTCCAATTCGATTGCCTCTTCCAGCTTATAACCAGCTCCCCCAGCATTGTTGTTAGCCATGGCCTGATTAGTCATTTGAGGTTTGGCGCCTGCAAGATCCTGTACATCAGCCGTAGCCAGATCCTGTGGCTGCCCTTCAGCAGCAAGTAACACTCGGACTTCCTGCTCAATGATCCTCTCATTTTCTCCCGGTCGGTATTTTACGTCGAACAGATGTCCGGCAGTTACGATACTATCGTAGAGCGCTTCGCTAAGCATGCGTCGCATGGGAGTCGCCAGAAATGCAGCTTCCAACTCTTCCTGTTCAAGCTCATTAACTCCGAGCGGAACCTGTTTTAACTGGTAAACATCTGACTGCACGATGGACTTCACCAATTGTTTGAAACTATATCCATTGCCCACAAACTCGTCCGCAATATACGCCAGCGTTTGGGGATGGCTGGGAGGATTGTCTTCCCGGAAGTCATCAATAGGCTCTACGAACCCGCGTCCCACCAAATCGTGCCAAACGCGATTCACAAAAGACTCTGCAAACAAGCGATTACGAGGACTCGTGATCTGATCGGCAAGTAACTCGCGATATTCACTTCGCTTATAGAGGCTTCCCTTGACGTCAATTTTGGATATTTCCTCACGAGCTTCAGCAACAGCAACATCGACCCCGGAACCAGTTGCCGCTTCGACCTTCCCGTCAGCGGCTGCCAGTAAATCATCCAGGGAAGGTGAGTTATCGACCGCCGCCAATGCTTCCGCTTTTTTCTTTAACAACGCTTCGTATCGCGCGATGAACTCGGGCTTCTCTTCGGCGTCAATCATCGGAAACGGAAACGAAGGTATCATCGCCTTACGTTCTGATTCTTCAGCTTCATCCTGAGGGGGCCAGAGGACAGAGGTCTGTTCACCTTCTGACGTATAGACGACTCGAGTGAAATTGCTTTCGTAACGACGAGTCTTACCAAAGTAGGCAGCCACGCTGTAAAAATCCTTTCGCGTCCAGATATCAAAAGGATGGTCATGACACTGAGCACAACTGATACGCACTCCCATAAAGACCTGAGTCGTGACGCTGGCCATTGCTAGCGGGTCTGCATTGTCTCCAAGAATGAATCCGACTTCGGGACTTCGTCCCGCTTTACCATTGGTCGCGATCAAGGATGAAGCAAATTCGTTGTACGGGAGGTCTTCGCGAATACTGCGATTAACATGAGCGATTAACGCAGAACCTCCCGTAACATTACTTCGCAGGCGGAGCAAATCAGCAAAGAAGACAGTCCAACGGTCAGCAAATCGAGGATGGTCGATTAGTTTATCTACCAGCATGTCGCGACGCTGTTCAGCAGGCCAGGACTGATACTCTGCCAATTCTTCGAGCGTCGGAATTCGACCAATCAGATCAACACTGGCTCGGCGAACAAACGCCATATCGTCTACCAGTCCCACTGACTGTTTTGTGACACCGAGTGAACTGTTTTCAGCTGATAAAACAGAATCGATTGTCTCGGCCTGAATGTCAGAATTCAAGAAACAAAAAGCAGCCAATGCCACTAGTAATGTACGCGCCATAATCCATACCCCTGCAACAGCAGAATAAAAACTGTTTCTTCTTTACGTATGCATCTCTGATACTAAAAACTGTCGGCAATATATTCAAGAAAAAAACAGCAATTGCCGCTGAATAAAGGTCTTGTCACTTTGCATACTCGTCAAAGTCAACCTAATCACCCCAGTTTCGCACCAGAAACAAAAAACCCCTTAGCGGAATGCAAAAGGAAGCCACTAAGGGGAGCTTTTCTCTTCGGAGTTGGCATTACACCCAAAGAGTTTTCCATAACCTAGGAGCGAATTGGTTACAGGTAAGTACTCATAATTAGTAAGTTATTTAAAAGAAGCCGAATTGCTCTCTACTGATCACTTTTTTCAGGAGGTAGCTGAAAGACTTTGGAAGGCTGAACCTTTGTCGCTGGAATGGACTGAGTTTTTGGTTTTACCAATGGAGCGGCCTGAACTGGTTTGGCAGTTGGGCGACCAGCGTCGGAGCGGCTATCACCCTGACGTGCTCGCCACTGGTTAAATCGCTCAATCGCCTGTTCGCGGGTTATCTCCCCGGCTTCGACAGCCTTACGAAGTTCTAACCATATTTTTCCACCTTCTGTCCGAATATCAAAGTCAACGCGTGTTTGGGGAGCTTGATTGGACTGAGGTGCCTGCTTTGGAGCAACACCTGGTTGAGGACGCTGCTGCGCAGGTTTTCCAGCTGGTCCGGAAGGTTGTGCCTGACTGGCCTTTATCCGCATTTGGACTGCCGCAATCTTCTTCGCGGCCTCTTCGCGGGAAAGCTCACCAGCAGCAACAGCCTTACGGATCTTCAACATGTCTTCATGTGCGTGGTGTTCAATACTATTCTTTTCCTGAGGCTTGCCGTGCGAAGATTGTGGCTTTCCATGCCAAGGTTCCCCTGCATGTACCGGACGCTGGCTTGACATCATTTTTTTCCGCAACATCATCATTTTCTGCATCGCTTCTTCGCGGGAAAGTTCTCCCGCAGCAACAGCCTGTCGAAGTTTAGCAGCAGCTTGCTGCATTTGAGCTGGAGCCTGAAGGTTGTATGGACCTCGTTGAGACGGACCAAACGATGGCGGCCCCTGCTGTGGGCCACGATGTCTGGCGTGATACTGGTGACCAGGTGCTGGTCTGTGGAAATGATGTGGACTGCGTTGTGACGGACCAAACGATGGGCGAGCGTGTGAATGCCCATGTTGTGGACCATGATTCCTTGCATGATACTGATGACCAGGTGCTGGTCTGTGGAAATGATGTGGACTGTGTTGAGGTCCATACGATGGGCGAGCCTGTGAATGCCCGTGCTGAGGACCGCGGTGTGTGGCTTGATACTGAGAACCAGAAGATGGTCTGTGGTAAGATTGTGGACCTCGCTGAGATGGTCCAAATGATGGCCGACCATGAGTCGGGCCTTGCTGCGGGCTACGGTGCCTTGCCTGATACTGATGACCAGGTGCTGGTCTTTGGAATTGTTGTGGCCCGCGTTGTGACGGACCAAACGATGGTCGAGCGTGTGGATGCCCATGTTGTGGACCACGATGCCCTTCCTGATACTGGCGGCCAGGATCTGGCTGGCTTGATTGTGCGCAAACTGGAACACTATAAAATGCTGTCAAAGCAAGCAAACTAAAGCTTGAAAACTTCTTTATCACGGCGGGATACCTTTCTAATTTCGATTTACGATCGCCCGTTTTTTGGACTGATCTTTAAACTATCGGTCCTGGTACAGGTTTCGAAGAAATTAAGAGAATCTCTGTTTTCCACCCAACAAAAAACGACTCAGCCAGGACGAATCCTCACTGAGTCGTTCTTGAGTAATAGAAACAAGCTTTCTTGCGTCACATTGCATCCATTACTTTGGCCGCGGTGACGGCACACTTGGCCTCGGTACTGACGGACCAAAACTAGGCCGTGGTGACGGTACGCTTGGCCGAGGTGCTGACGGACCAAAACTTGGCCGTGGCGACGGAGCCTTGGGCCGTGGCGTTGGCGGTGCAAAACTGGGCCGTGGTGCTGTCGGCCTTGGCCGGGGTGTAGGCGGAGCAACACTAGGCCGTGGCGATGGCGCTTTAGGCGGGGGCGTTGGACCTACACTGGGCCGTGGTGCTGTCGGCCTTGGCCGGGGTGTTGGCGGTGCAACACTAGGCCGTGGCGACGGAGCCTTAGGCCGAGGTGTTGGACCGACACTTGGCCGGGGCGACGGCACCTTGGGCCGAGGTGTAGGTGTGACTACGCTAGGCCGCGGTGATGGCACCGTGGGCCGAGGTGCTGGCGAGACAACACTGGGCCGAGGGGTAGTCGGCCTTGGTGTGCTCGGTTTTACCCGACTCGGCACGACACTCGAAGGAACTCTCGACGGAACCGTTGTAGAAGTTCCGGGCCTGGTTGGCGGCCTGATACTTCCGTTAACAGTACTACCGACCGTACGAGGATACGTAGACCCGGCGCCGGGAGTTTTGGGAATCGATACCGATGGTCGAGCCACGACACGATTCGTTACACCCGGAGCAGCATCTGGTACCGCTCTGCCTACCGTCACCCGAGATCCGACTTCACGTACATGACGTTGCGCCGAAGCGAGCGTCACGTTGGACCCGCGCTGTACTTGTGGCAATTTCCAGGTTCCTGTCTTTGCCGTCGTACTGGCACCAGTCGCCACGCGCCCTTCCATCATGCTTCGTTCATTACCCAGCCTGAAGTAGCTTGAGGTATTTCCCGTAGCAGCATTCCGGTGCTCGAGACCAACTCGGACAAATCTCTGGTGCACATCATCCTGAACTCGATAACGGTTCAAGCTATGAGCATAGATTGACAGTCCGAAATGTCGGTCACCACCATAATCGTAAAGACTCAACTGCATTCCGAAGGTTCTGGCCGGACGGTGCAAATGGTGTGTATGGAAGTAGTCGTGCCAATGGTGCACATGGTGATGATAGCTAATTCCAAAGTAGTTGCGGAAATGTACATGGTTATAGGCGTAGAACGGGTCGTAGCCTATTCGTAAATGGAAGTGATGATGTGGGTAAATATGGTAACGGTTGTGATAGTGGACATCATAGAAATCGCCGAAGTAGTAGTGGGAATAGCTAGGTCGCACGAACCAGTGCATATGGAATCGACCTACATCAATAACAACACTGGGACGATATCGGACCGCTCGCCTGCGCACAATAACTGGCGCGAACAGAACTCCACGTGCGGGCATGTTATAGTCCCAATATCCGTCAACGAAGACATAACCGCCTGGTGTCCAAACCCAATGTGAGGGAGTGTACACGTAATCCGGTCGGTAACGCACCCAATATCCTGGTCGCCATCGATAACCGTTGGCGCGATACACCCAAACGCCGGGCGTCCAGAAATAATTGTCATTAGGGGCTGCCGTAGATGGACCGACTTCGAGTGATCCTGGAGGCGCAGTCCGATAATCGACTTGCCGTCGCTCAGAACTCTGCCAGAAACCGGACACCCACTGATGATTTCCGTTCGTCAACTCGTTCCAGTATCCGGGTACCCAACGACGACCAACCGGAGGCGTACGCCAGACACCGCTGATCCAAACGAAATCTTCTCGTTCGTCGTCAAATCCCCAATAACCAGGAATCCAAACAACATTTTCCCCATCCGGCTTATAGTCCGGTGGGACTTCGTCTACCGTTTCCGGAGGAGCCACGTTGACTATCATTCCCGGTTCCGGATCATTGTTTACCTGCGATGCAAACGCCTCGTGTACGGGCCCGCGCGCCAATGCTTCAACATCCTCGTCTGTACCTGCACCACCAGGTGCGGCCGGCGGAGCTTCTTGAGCCTGAAGCGTACTGAAAGCAAACAGGGTCAAAAGCAACCAGCTATAGGACGAGATTTGCTTGGGTATTCTTTTCATGGCAAGACTCCTTCTATATATATTGCTAAAACGTTGCTGAACTACGTCCAAATGTGGGAACACAAAGATCCCCACTGACATACGTTGCAATTCATATACCGATTAAGTTCTTAACAGCCCCAATGATATCAAAATAGACTTGTTTTTTAGTAGAACGAAGGCTTTTAAATCATTCCGTCACTGAAAACTTCTACAGCATACCTTCGATAAAAACGACATCACATTGATGACACATTGCCACCCTGCTGACATCCCTTTGATTTACGACCGGTTTTGGAATCGATAGGATAGGACCTCGCTCGGATTAGCGAACAATCTGATGGTTGGTCAGCAACCCTGTACCAACAGCGTATTGACAAGGGACAAGGAAATTTAGCAGCACGAGGACTTCTCATTTGAACGATTCGGAACTTCTGGACTTTCTGCAACTCAGTTTTACTCCGGGAATCGGTCCGACCACTGTCCTGCGGTTACTTGAGGAACTTGGTGACGCTGGAAAAGTGCTCCATTGTTCCCGAAGGGAACTCCAACAGATTCCCAATATTGGCCAACGGACGTCGATGGCAATTGAGCAGAGTCAACAACGGCGGTCAGAGCTGGCTGATGAGTTGGCTTATTGTCGCGAGCGAAAAATCCACATTCTGTGTTACGCGCAACCGGAGTACCCCGCTATACTCCGGGAAATCCCTGCACCTCCTTTAGTGCTATTCTGCGAGGGCAATTTATCGGCCATCACCTCGTTACCACCAACCTCTCTGGCGGTGGTAGGGACTCGGCATCCAACGCTCTATGGACAGCGCGTCACTCGTCAACTTGTCTCCAAACTTACTCGCAAAGGATTTACGATTGTGAGCGGTTTAGCGCGGGGCATTGACCGCGTAGCTCACGAGGCCGCTTTGGATGAATACGGAGTCACGATTGCAGTACTGGGATCCGGATTGAAAAACATTTATCCCGCCAGCCATGTCGAGTTGGCAAACCGGATTACGGAGCATGGATTAATTGTCAGCGAAGTCCTTCCTTCGGCGACTCCTCACAGCCGTTTGTTTCCACGTCGCAATCGGATCATTTCCGGGCTAAGTGCAGGGACGCTGGTCATCGAAGCTGCTTTGCGTTCCGGTGCTTTGATAACTGCCCGCCATGCCATGGAACAAAACCGAGAAGTCATGGCTGTGCCTGGCATGATTGACACAGCCGTGGCCAGCGGCTGCAACAAACTCATCAAAGACGGTGCTCAACTTGTTGAATCCTCAGACGACATTCTGGATGCCTTATCTTTTCGATCCGGCACACATAGCACTCTGCCTCCAGACGAGCCATCGGTCGTCCAGCAGATTCGAATCCAGGACTTGTCTGCTACGGAACAGGCCATCTTAAGCAGCATTCCAGAATCGCCCATGCTGATTGACATGCTTGAAATCCCTGATGGAATTAGCACTGGCAAGCTGCTCTCAACCCTTACCACTCTCGAACTGAAACGGTTCATTTCACGGCCAACGAGCAACTCGGTTGTAAAAACCATTGCTACCCGAGCAACGTAACACCATTACCGGGCACATCCGGATAGCAACAAACACCCTGCTTCACTTCACAACCACTGGCGATATCACTTGCCAACAGTGCAGCACCATCCATATCGACGTAATCCAGCATGGGAAGCAGCTGTCCAATCGCAGAAATACCGACCGTAGATTCGGTCATACAACCCACCATCACTTTCAACTCAGCCTGCCGAGCCTGTTGGATCATTTTTCTGGCGGGCGTCAATCCTCCGCACTTAACGAGCTTGATATTGATTCCATGAAATCGGCCAATACAGGCATCCACATCTTCGGGCACCAGACAGTTTTCATCAGCGATCACGGGTAGCGCGGACAGATCGAACACTTCTTCCATTTGATCCAACTGATCAGCCGGCAACGGCTGCTCAATAAACTCGACTCCCAGATCAGCCAGAGGTTTAGAAAAATCGATTGTCTGTTGAGCGGACCAGGCGCAATTCGCATCGACTCGAAACGGCGCAGCCGTATGTTTTCTTAGCTGCTCAACTATTTCCAGATCATGCGCCGTTCCCAATTTGATTTTGTAGACAGGCCAATCTGAAAACTCCTGCATTTTACTGACCATCACATCGATCTCATCAATGCCAATGGTGTAATTACTGACAGGGTTCTTATCAGTCGTCAGTCCCCATAACTCATACACGGGTTTCCCGAGTCGTTTACCCCAGAGATCATGGGCAGCCAGATCCAAAGCACACAGGGCAAACGTATCCTCGACTTTATCATGAGCGATTTCCCACAATTCTGCCGGATCATTCCAATCAAATTTCTCGACAGTCTCCCGTAAGGATTCAAGCGACGCGCGTAACTGTTCTTTGGTTGCTCCGTAATAACGATTCGTCGTTGCTTCTCCATACCCGGACAAATCACCATCGCGTAATTCCACAATCACAGTAGGCTGGACCGTGATAGTCTCGCGTGAAATGGTAAACGGATGCAACAATGGCAACTCGAAGTCATGAATTATCAGTTCCACACTTCCACCTACTCAACACTCAATTCCAGCGACTCTAAATAACGTTGTCTGGCAGCAATCACCGCATCCACCAGTTCATCCCGTCCAAAACGAACCACATCGGTGACAGGCAAATCCAGTTCAGCCGCCACACGTTCGCGTTCCGCTTCCGCTTCTTCTTCGCTAACTCGACGACTATTCATGGAGATACCGATGACCTCACACGGCTGATGGATATTGGCCATCACTTCAAAGATACGTCGAATCTCAGGTAACTCGGGAATGGCCACATGTTCTACACCTGTCACCCGGTCCCGTAAAACTTCGTAGCACAGCACCAGAGCATGCGGAGCCGAACCGTGCAAAATTCCCAAAGTCACTGCGGAGTAACTTGGATGTACAAGGCTCCCCTGACCTTCAATCAGCAGTACGTCATGGTGTTCATTTTCAAGCACCAACTGCTCGGCAGCTCCGCTGATGAAATCAGCAATCACGCGATCCATGGGGTACCCGGAACCTTCGATCATAATTCCAGTTTGTCCGGTTGCACAAAATTTCGCGTCCACACCACGTTCTTTAAGACCTTCAGTTAGCTCGACCGCGGTGAGCATTTTTCCGATGCTGCAATCATGTCCCACCGTATGGACACGGAAACATTCCGGTCTGAAACCAGGCCGTCTGGCGATCGACGTGAAGTCATTTTTTCGCACATCAATCAATTCAACGCCCTGTTGCTGTGCAGCCGCCACAAATTCCGCATCATCGGTCATGAAATCATGCAGGCCAGAAATCACATTCATACCACACTCGATGGCTCGAAATATTATCGGTCGCCAGCTCTCAGGAATCTTTCCTCCCGGAGGTGCGATGCCGATCAACAGGCAGTTCGCATCCGGAGCATCATCAATGCGACTGACAAATTTCAAACCATCCCCGACGCCGAGGTATTCAGCGACCTCCTGTCCTGCCAACGTTCCGTCCAGGACGGCAACGACTTCTTCAGGGCGATAGCGAATAACACAACAACCGGTTTTTGCTGTATGAGGATTCGAATGTCCTTCGGTGAGAATCACAAGTTTTCGTTCTGACATTTTTTTCTCGTTGCTGTAAATCGTGGTGTTAGTCATTAAGGACATGGGCTTGCACCCAGCGATCAAGTTTTTCCCGAGCAGCGCTAGGTCTCAAAATCCAGGCATCATTATGATTTCGAAACCCGGTCGACATCAGCGTAAACTTGCCCGGAATTGCAGTTCGCCCCAGATACTCTTTGGTGTCCTTCAACGTATTTCGCGCGTCATCTTCATGGCAAATCAACTGGGGTATTTGTCCCAGGCGTTTCAGGCGTGTTCGAGCAGCCATTTTATCACTTTCAGGGTACCCCCACTCTCTTACTCCATCGTAGTGGCTATAAGGAATCATCGCACGCCACAGCGAAGCAATTTCATCGTCATATAATCCCACAAAGTTGCAGGCAATAGCACCTCGAGAAAACCCAACCAGCAGCACTCGTTTCCGATCACCACCATAAGTATCACAAATCCACTCGACCGTCTTCTTGCAGTATTCCACGGTTGGTCTGGGATCATGGGATCTGGCATTGCCCCACCATTGGGTGACATTTTTGGTACCGATATTATTGAGGTACGGCATACAAATCCAGATGAACCTTTCTCCGCGCCCAATGCCAATTCCCAGCTTGCTTCCTTCCACCAATCCCGTACTTACATCACCAAAGGGACTGCGGTAGGGACCATTCCCGGCGAACTCGACAATTACTGGATATTTACCACCAGCACGCCAATCCGTCGGCAGATACGTTGCATGATAAACTTCTGTCTGAACGTAATCCGGGTGAGTTTCGCGGACACGATATCCCGGCGCCGGTAGTGACTGCACCATGGGTGGCACAATGACGTCCGCAGCAACGCTTCGAATATCTTTGGAATCGTGCTGCGTAACGGCCTGTCCACGGACATTTACGGGTATCCCTGCAACGAGGCAGCCGATGCTAAAAAGCAGTGCAATAGATTTTATGGATGTCGTCATAGTTTGCAGACCGTGGATTCAACCAGAACAGGCGTTGAATCTTCATTGCTTTTTCAGTGAAGGAATGAAGCTGTTCCTGCTTACCTCCAATATCCCTTATCCGATCGGCAATTCCAATCGACTTGCGAATTCTCTTCACAGCGTCTACTGCCTGTTCAGCAGAACATTCCTGTCCATCATCTGCCTGTTCTCCCAACCAACCAGCTATCTTGCTGAAGGTATCCCGCCGTGATTCCAGGTTAAACTGCATGACATAGGGTAGCAGCAATCCGTTGCCCAGTCCGTGCGAGCAATGTAATTCACCTCCCATCGGGTATTCCATGGCGTGCACCAGCGCAACACCGCTATTTGAAAATGCCATCCCGGCCAGCGTGGCCGCTAATGCCATTTGATCCTTGGCCGTATAGTTATTTTTGTCCAGCACGGCTGGTTCAAGGTGCTCGCCACAGATACGTATGGCTCGTTCAGCCAATGCAGCGGTTAATTCATAACGACCGTCATAAGCACAGGTCTCACCCGCCGGGATTTCCAACTGGTCATAATCCACGGTCGTGATTGCCTCAATCGCATGAGTCAGTGCGTCGATACCACTATCAGCAGCCACCTGTCGCGGGCAGGAATATGTTAGCTCCGGGTCGACAATGGCCCAGTCCGGCCGAAAGAACTCACTTTGTCCAGAGATCTTCACCTGTTGCCCGGTGTCCGTCAGCACCATCGAATTTGAGACTTCGCTACCGGTTCCTGCGGTGGTAGGTATACAGACCAGCGGTAACGTTGGTCCAGGCACTTTATCAAATCCAAAATAGTCGGTGGGATGTCCCTGATGAGTAAAAGCGGCTGCCGTATTTTTCGCCAAATCGAGATTCGATCCCCCTCCGACTCCGACGATCACATCTGGGGAAAAACTACGAGCACATGCCAGGCTGGCTTCCGCCGTGGCAATAGACGGTTCCGCCTCTCCATCGCTAAATACCTCTACCGCCGCGCCGCCACTGATCAGCGCATTCTGTACTGACGTCGCCACCGCCGCTTCCATCAAATTGCGATCGGTCACGATTAATGCTCGTCGCCAGCCAAATCGACCGGCCAGCGGACTTAACTGAGAAACTGTTCCACGCCCGAACATGAGTTGGCCGGGCGCCCCGAAGCTCCAGAACGATTTCGCCACTGCCCACTCTCCTCTAACGACCTTTGGAAAGACTGGTTACGAAATTGGCCACCGTTTCTACATTATCCTGGCTCCTCAGATGATCAATTGTCTTCTGAGGGACGTCAAGTTTTTCCAGATGGGTTGCCAGCAGATCCCATTGCCTCTGCCGCTTCTTTCCTTCCGCAAGGTACAACTCGGTTACGATCTCCTGGCATCGCTGCAAGGCAATCTCTTCACGGTTGTCATAGTAGTTTTTAATGACACGGTTTTGATACTTAGAACGTTCAGTCATTTAACCTGATAATCCTCTTCTACATACTACGTCCAGGGACAAATTCCCCTGTTTCTTGGTTACGTCCACTTCCTTATTCCAACGCGATTGCCATAATAATGCATATAAGACTGAATAAGGATCCCCATCCGATTCGATTTATCATCACGGGGCAACTACTTTATATATCCTCGACTAATTACAAAGTTTGAACCGATGCCGAAAGTTAAATTCTCGAAAGAAAACCAAGAGGTCACTGTACCTGAGGGTACGACAGTTCGTCAGGCAGCTAAATTGCTCAGCATTAACACAAATCAGGGTGTCAATGGAATCGGGGCAAAACTGAACAAATATATCAATTGTCATGGATTGGGCCAGTGTGGTACTTGTCGAGTCTTTGTCACTGAAGGGCACGGGGAAAACACAAACTCTCAAACACTCTGGGAAAAGAAGTGTTTCAATATTCCCTTCCCTGACCCGGTACCTGCCTTGGCCTACCTGGACAACCCGGAACAGACGCGCCTGGCCTGCCAGTGTAAGGTGAACGGCGACATCACCGTCGAGACTGGTCCCGAGGTCAATCTGTTTGGAGAAAACTTCTTCAGTTAGTACCGTGGTGCTCCACACGTTCTTTTAAGGAAGGATACGACGATGAAGCAGATCATTGCCATCGTTCGACCGTTCCTTGCCGAAAAAGTTCTGGAAGGTCTCAAGCGTGCTCCGTTGGAAGCACTCAACGTCCGTGAGGTAAAAGGGTACGGACGTCAGAAAGAACATCTTCGCGAATACAACGACAACGAATACGCAACCGCCTTTCTTCCCAAAGTGGAAATTACACTCTGGGTAGACGAAACAAGGGTGGACAACATTGTTCAGAAGATTTCAGAGATTGCCCGTACGGGAAGAATGGGAGACGGTAAAATCTTCGTATTGCCAGCTGCTGACGGCACGACCGACCTGCCCAAGTAACTCAGACTGTATCAACCACACCATGATTCGCACTAAACCGACTCGTGAAGAGCTAAACCCCGGGGAAGTCCTCTGTGAGTACTGTACTGCTAAATGCTGTAAGTACTTTGCCCTCCCCATTGAAACCCCCGAGGATCAGGAAGATTTCGATTTCCTGCGATGGTACATGGTGCATGACAGGGCAAGTATCTTCACGGATGACGATCAATGGTACATCATGATCCACACGACTTGTCGTCACTTGGGCGAGGATAATTTGTGCGGTATCTATGAAACCAGACCACAAATCTGTCGCGACTACACGACGGAAAACTGTGAATACGAAGACGACTGGACCTATGACCGGTACTTTGAAACCGCAGAACAAATTCATGAATACACAGAAGCCGTGCTACAAACCAAACAGAACGGCAGCATCCGCAGTCCCAAACCCAACCCACTGCCAGTCATCGGTTCCTGAACGACCATGAGCGAATCCAATAAACCTGTAAAACCGCAACTCATCCAACCTCGAACACTGAAGGGCTTTCGCGATCACCTGCCTGAAACAATGATTCCGCGCGAACAGCTGATTCAGACAGCGCGGGAAGTTTACCGTAGCTTCGGTTTTGGTCCGATTGATACTCCGACACTGGAATACCTGGAGATACTCACTGGAAAAGGAAGTGAGGAAACGGACCGGCAACTCTACAAGTTCCAGGATCATGGCGGACGGGATGTCGGGATGCGATTCGACCTGACCGTCCCACTGGCCCGATTTGTTGCTCAGCATATCAATGAACTGGGAACTCCCTTCAAGCGATACCACATTGCGCCGGTCTGGCGGGGAGAAAACACTCAGCGAGGTCGATATCGTGAATTCATGCAATGCGATTTCGATACCATCGGCACTCTCTCGGTCGCAGCGGACATCGAAACCGGTCTGGTGATCAACGCACTGTTGGCCTCCATCGGTTTCGAGCGTTTCACCATTCACATCAATAATCGGCAGGTTCTCAATGGTCTACTGGACAAACTGGGGCTTTCCGATCAGGCAACTCCTGTCCTTCGCAGCCTGGACAAACTGGCCAAAATTGGCGAAGAGAAGGTAATTGCTGAAATGGTACAAGCGGCCGGCACCAGTGAAGAACAGGCTCGAAGCGTTCTGGCCATGGCAGCGTTGGAGGGTTCCAACGAAGAGATCCTGCAACAGCTCAGACTCATTGTTGCTGGAAACGAATTGGGAGAAGCAGGAGTTGACCGATTGGAACAGATCCTGACTGGCATGCTAGCCGGAGGTGTCCCTGCGGAACGCATCAAACTGGATGTGTCCATTGCGCGAGGGCTGGATTATTACACGGGAGCTATCTTTGAAACCTTTCTGGATGACCTGCCCGATATAGGATCGGTCTGCAGTGGCGGTCGATACGACAACCTTGCTGAACTCTACACCAAACGGCAGCTACCGGGAATCGGAGCCTCGCTGGGGCTCGACCGACTCCTGGCGGCCATGGAAGAACTGGGCATGATCTCCAACGTAAAAACAACGGCGGAAGTGCTAGTCACCTATTTTGACAAAAATGCTTTGGGCAAGTATCTGGAAATCGCTGCCAACCTGAGAGCTGCGGGCCTTAACGTCGAAGTCTATCCGGACGCCAAAAAACTTGGCCAGCAACTAAAATATGCCGATGCACGCGGGTTCGCCTATGCCATTATTGCTGGTGAAGACGAACTTGCTCGTGACACGCTGCAAATCAAGAATCTGACAACTGGGGAAAGCACCGAACATCCGATTGCCTCTGCCGCTTCTGCATTGAGCGACATGATCAATAAAGCGAACGCCTAGATTTTGAGTATTCGCGTAACAGGTGCCTGTCCGAAGAATCCCTAAATCGCCCCTGACGATTAGGCGGCTCGTCGTTGGGACATGGCAAAGAAACGCTTCACCCCATCAACTACTATGCGTACTTCCTCTGCTTCAAGTTCAGGGAAAATCGGCAGGCTCAGCACTTCCTCGGATGCTTTCAGCGTCTCCGGCAGATCGTCTGGCTGGTACCCCAGTGACTGAAAACATTCCTGCATGTGCAAAGGAACTGGATAGTAGATCTCACTGCCGATATTCTGTTCCGCCAGAAAAGCTTTAAGTTGATCTCGCAATCCGTTGTGCACTCGGATCGTAAACTGGTTCCAGACATGTCCGTCACCCAACTTAGCTTTCGGCAAACTGATTTCATGTGTTAAACCGGACTTAGCAAAGAGCTTGTGATACAGTCGAGCGTTCTTTTGACGTCCGGCAATTGCGTCATCGAGATGGTTGATTTTGACGTTAAGTACAGCGGCCTGCATGGAATCGAGCCGACTGTTAATTCCCACAACCGAGTGGTAATAGCGAGGACGCATGCCATGACCGGCCAACAGCCGAAGCTGATCTTCCAGTTCCTCGTCGTTGGTGACGATCATGCCACCATCACCCATTCCCCCCAGGTTTTTGGTGGGATAGAAACTGATACTCGCCAAATGACCCCAGGAACTAGCCGGGCGACCGTTCATACTGGCTCCTATCGATTGACAAGCATCTTCGATAACAATCAGACCTCGTGCATCACAAACCTGCATGATGGCATCCATGTCGGCACACTGTCCGAACAGGTGCACGGGAATCACCGCTTTGGTTTTTTCCGTGATCGCTGCGTCGAGTACCTTCGGATCCATATTGAAAGTCTCAGGATCGATATCAACAAAAACCGGAATTCCGCCCAATCTGGTCACCGCGCTAGCGGTGGCAAAGAAGGTAAAACTTGGACAGATAACCTCATCCCCTGCGCGTAACCCGGAAGCCATCAGTGACAAAAGAAGCGCATCACTACCCGAAGCACAACCGACTCCAAACCGGCAATTGGACCAGCGAGCACATTCTTCTTCCAGTTTCTTTACATCCGGCCCAAACAGAAAGCGACCAGAATCAATGACACTTGCCAGTGCCTCGAGAAACTCCTCCCGCAGCGGAGCATTACCTCGGGGAACATCCAGCAAAGGTACGGGACGATTCGTATTCATAGTGATAAATCAACGATTAAACCGAGCGAATATATTGTTGGCGAGCTGGAGAATAGCTGGAATTCCATACTGAAGGCAATAGCAGTGCGAGAATCAACCGCATGAAAAGAGGCCCGTACCATCTCGCAATGGCAGGGCCTTTCTGGTTTTTCAACATTCACTCATTTCGCAAGCGAACGTCAGATTTGTCACCGTAAATTCGGCCATCCTCCTAGATATCGTAGATTCGCTCCGCATTATCGTGAAGCAACTTGATCTGCTCTTCGTACGGACGTTCTGAAATCACAGCCTTTAATGCGTCCACCCATTGTTTGTAACTGGCAACGATCCTCACCACCGGCCAGTCTCCACCAAAGATAACTCGCTCCGGACCAAAGGCGGCGAGACAATGATTTACAATCGGAGCCAGTGTTTCTGGACCCCAATTATCCTGAGGAGCTCGTACGACGATTCCGGAAATCTTGCAAATCACATTGTCTTTGGAAGCCAGCAGATCGATATCCCGCCTCCATTGATCGACCTCGTGCCAGGGCTCTTCCCCGGGATCTTTCAACCAGGCTTTAGGATCTGCATTCCCGCAATGATCTACAATCAAGCGTGTGTCCGGAGCTTTGTCCGCCAGAGCCGCACCATCGGCCAGCTCGGTCGGTCGCATGCACAAATCAAAACTCTTGCCCATGCTGCCGAGCAGCTGTACAGACTTGACGTATTGATTACCAAGACAGAGTCCCTGTGGGGCTGAATCCACATGCAGAACCTGACGAACACCTTTGATGTATTTGTTCTCTTTGTATTTGCTGATGTACGGGGCAAAGCTCTCTTCCCCCGGACGGCCGGAGATCACCGCTGCCACGGTTGGGTGTCGGCGATCCTTTGAAAGCGCGATCAGATGTTCTGCCTCTTTCACCTGATTCTTCGGATTTACATCCACCTCCATGTACACAGCTTTAGCCAGATTGACCCCTCGCGTGGCCTTCTTGTAATCGCTGGTAACGTAACTCCGAGCCAGAACTTCTGGAGCTCCAGCTAACCATGGTGGCTGAAAGAGATCCAGGTCCCATAAGTGCTGGTGGGTGTCAATTATCGGTAGACGTCTCACCGCCGCTTCGGTCCTGTTGTCAATTGTCGATAGTGTCGCGGCAACGGTCGTAGCAGTTGTCGTCTGAAGGAACTCTCGCCGAGTGAATGTCATTGCTGGATCCTTAACCTTTATCCTGAATCGTGTGAGTAGTACTTCTCCATATTAGCTCAGGAAAACAGCGAAGACCAACCAAGGCCGGTGAAAGAAGTTATAAAAGAATCTTTCCTAAGAGATGCTGATTTCCTCAGCCATTTGCTACGATATATCCAGTATGGCTGACAACAACGCTTCCTCCGCACATTCCCGGTATCGATGGCTGGGCGGATCCTGCGCAGTGTTCACTCTGATGGCAGTTTCCCTGCTGCACATGACTGCCAGTCACGGTACAACTCCAGCGAAAGCGTTAATCATTTCTGTTGCCAGCCTGGTTCTGTTCCTTCCGCTAGGACGCCACTGCAGCCCAGAAAGCCGGTGGGGGAGTTATCAGGACGCCTACTTCAAGTCACTCGTTCTGATCATGCTCACCGCAGCAAGTTTTACTCTGGTGCGGTACCTTGCCATCAGCCGACCGCTTATCGGGGGAGTCGACTGGTATTACTATCTCTGCTACAGCCGGGACATGGTCAATGGCTATCCGGTATCTGAGAATGTCTACAGCTATTTTCCAGGAGTCTATGCTTTCTGGACAACGGTCATGAGATTGGTAGGCCAGGACATCGTCGCGTTGCAGGTGGTTTATCAACTGATGCTTGTCGCCGTCAGTTTATTAACCGCCTGGGTCATCCATCAACAGACGCGATGCAAGCTGCTGACCGGGATTGGCTTCTTTTGGACTTTTATTCTGTTTACCAAGTTTGATGGGCTAGCCGGAGTGACAGAAACTCTGGCGGTTACGGTCTGGTTAATCGGATTAATCGTCTGGAAAGGTGAACGCCTGCGGTCAGGAACCGGCTGGTCGACACGGCGTTGGATACTATTCGGTGTTGCGTTGGGACTCACAGTCGTTACCAAACAACAAGCGGGGCTACTGTGCCTGGGATTTCTTTACCTGGTCTCTGAGCAACGCCGACAAGCTCATCAATGGATTCATTTACTACTGCTGCCTGTTATTGCTGCAGTGGCACTTGGGGTGTCAATCCTGTATCTGGGAGAAGGTTTGCGGCCGTTATCCGTGGGCCTCACAACTGCAGGGCAATATGGCACTCAGCAATCATGGCTCCTGAATCTATACACGCAAATACGACACGACGAATCTCTCTGGATTAGTCTGTTAGTGGCTGCTGTCCTGTTTCTGAAGCGAAAGCAGTTTTTAGCAGCGTCCAACGACAACCAGGAGTCCTCCTGGCGACTGGTAGGATTCACTCTTGTTGCCGCACTCGCAACGCTGATTCAATTTCGAGCCCGACCGTTTCATCATTACATGCTGCTTGCGATCCCCGCGATGGTCATCGCCTGCTCGCTCACCTTGTTTCACTACCGAACGTGGTTACAGCAATCAGGTTTCAGGCGAGCTCTGGTTGGCTCCATCCTGATGCTGCCGTTTGTCTGGTGTGCACCCTACAACGACAGCTATCACCCATTACAATTGCTGATCCCGGAGAGCAGCCAGTGGAATCGACAATTCAGTTCCCACCACGATGCGGCAATGCATCAGCTCATTGATTCGCTGGACAAAACAATCCCCACTGAGTCACGGCTGTTGATCATGCCCGGACGTTACAATCAAATCCACTACGGTATTGGGAGCCTCGCAGATCTGGAGACCGGCTACAGTTTCCAAACTCGTCAGTTTGCAGCTTCAGATGAAAGCTGGTTAGCTCCACTGACCAACACTCAGGCTGAGTATGTACTTGTGCTCACCGGTTCGGTCATCACCAAAGCGGAGATGCAACAATGGACAGGAAAACGTCTGGAGCTGGTTCAGAAAACGTTACGGTCAAGAAACTATCAGGACCTGTCCGATACCTTACCACCTGGCGAAGGAATGTTATTCAGGAAGCAGTGATTCCAACGCAGACTCTTCATCGATTGGGGGAAGCAGTTTTAACAGTGACAGCCGCTGGGGATTCTGTTTGGAATTCCCAATGACGACAACGTCTAACTCAGGATTATCCAACCATCGCTGAGGATGGTGCCGTTCCAGGTAACTCAACCACTGCTGACTATAGAATTCCACTCCACCCCGCGTCCGGTTAAAGCGCTGAACAAAGTATTCGCCGTCGTCAGCCGACGCAGCAAACCCGGCCACAAGCTCAGTGCCCGATTCATAACCAAGTTGCTTGAGGATGCGATAGTAGCGGGGAGATCTCACCTGCCATCCTGCCGGAATGATTCTTAGCAACGGACTGTTATTGATTCGCGAAAACGGATGCGTTCCTTCCCAACCCGGAAGCGCCCCAACCTGAGTTCGCAACAGGGTGACCGGATGATTCAATTCACGAACAAAGACTTCGGATTCTGTTCGCCCTTCCCTCTTCTGTTGCACATCATCCCATTGCTGCTTTAACACCAGAAAGCTGGCCCCCAGACCAATCACCATGGGAATGAACGCTATCAAATGAATCGTCGTGAGATGAACTTTCTGCCCCCATCCCCCATATCCCGATTCACGTGGCTCGGCAGGAACCCAGATATAAACCAGGCAAAAAGCATAGATGAAAACAGGAACCAATACTCGGGGCACCAGCCGAAAGTACGCCAGAAACAGGACTGGAATCAGCAGCGACATGATTCCGAGCAATTTCCGTTGCCAATGCTCGTCTGCGGCCCACGTTTTAATTCCCAGCAGGAGTAGAGCAATTCCGATCGGGACGAAGGCGTACAGCAGTCTGGCATTATTACGCAAGTTCCCTTCTATCTGCTCAGTAACCGATGCCCCTCCATGCTCGACAACCGCCTCCATAAAAGCACCCATCGCTTCAGCGGAAACCAACTGCTCGTCGTACAGCATCCAGGTATCACGAATCAGACGAAAATCATCGTCACTCCAACCAGCGGCTTCAAGTGCCACGGCGAGGTTTTCTCCGGCTCGACCCTCAGGCATATCAAACAACCTGGCCCGCGCATCATAAAACTCCAGGTATTCCTGCCACTGTGGCGAACTGGTCAAAGCATGTACGATTCGATCACCAGCAATCAAACAGAGCACCAGAACAAGTGGCGAAAAGTACTTCCGCAACTGAGCCAGCTGCACAATCATCAAAGGTACAAAAAACACCAGGCAGTAGAGTCCAAATTTCCAGCGCCACAACAACGCCCAGAGCAGCAGGCAGGTTAGCGCGCGTCGAGTGGTAAGCGGCCAGCATTCCCGTTCATGTCTGGAAGCTATGACAGCGGCAATGCCAAAGATTAACGTCAAAGTTGCCTGGGTAAAGGTGACCGATAGCAGCATGTACCCGCAGAAAATCAGAAAGAAGGGAAACACTAATCCCAGCCAGGGAGTCTCCCTCAATTTGATAAGAAGGCAGTGCAGTAACAGAGAGAGCCCCACTGCCTGAGTTATCACTAACAGCAATCCATACCATGGCACTGACGGGAATCCCTGGTAGAGGATCAGCAACAGGTAATTGACCGTAACTGACAGGAAAGGTACCTCCGGAGCGGCCACAAAGCCATCCTCTCCGGCCAGAATCATCTGGATACCCAGATCATCCGCTTCGGCATAGGTTGAGGGTAAGACCATGACCAGGCAGGTACAGAAGATAGTCCCCCAAAAAACCGTCCGCCATAACTGTCGCGATTCCTGCTGGACCGTGGTTACTCCGTCCAGAGATTCGCCCATCAGTCGTCCTCCGCATCGGTTGTTTCTTTAACGAGAAACCGTGGCTTACCCCGGACCTCTTCCATAATCCGAATCACATATTCGCCGAGTAATCCCACAGACAGCAACGTCAGACCTCCAAAAAAGTTGATCAGCAGCACCTGAGTGACAAATCCTTTGACCGTTTCGATACCGTCTCCCGCCCAGTAACGGATCAGGTAGTACAATGCCAGGACGACGCTACCTAATGCGGCCAGAACTCCAATCGAGGTTACTATTTTTAACGGAAGGGTCGAGACGCTGAGCACATTGTCTGCCATTAACCGAAAGAGTTTTATCAGGCCATAGCCACTTCGCCCTCGAGGACGATCTTCGTGCTGCACATCCACTGATTGAAGTTTCTGCGTCGTTTGAAAGATGAGTGGATTGATGTTGGGATTGACGGTTGCATACTGGCAAATCGAGTCGACCAATTGGGGCCGCATGGCTCGAAATGTAGTACTTCGAATCTCTTTCGGTTTGCCATAGGAGAGTCGAAACAGGCAATTCATAACGGCTGAACCCAGATTTCTCAACCAGCCATGCTTCTTACCGCTGTATCTCGCTAACACTGCATCCAGGTTGGGATCCGCCTCTAAAGCCTCTACCAACGCTGGTATTTCTTCCGGTAGTTGCTGCAAGTCATCGTCCATGGTGACAACGATTTGCCCCTCGGCCATTTGCAGACCGCAAAAGGTGGTTCTGAACTGCCCCGTATTGAAGGCAAGATTGACACCCCGAACGCGGGAATCGGCGTCCGCGATTTGCTGAATCGTTTCCCAGGTCGTGTCGGGCGAACTATCATTTACCAGAATTAATTCATAAGTCCAGCCACGGTCCTCCATGGCAAAGCTGACTCGGCTTGTCAATTCCTCAAGCCAGCCACCGCTACGGTAACAGGGTACAACAATGGACAGATAGGGGCGCGGCATTATCCCGTTACTCCTGTTTCCGGATTACGAAATATCGGTTCAAAATCCATTCCCCGAACCATCTCTAATCCAAGCTCGACAACCGGTTGTTCGACAGGTTGATGATCGATCATCAACATCACCTGAACGAACACTTTCGAAAAATTGATGCCACCTTGAGTATAAAGCAACGGGCGAAATGCCTGCCTTCCGTTGATCTCGGTAACTTTGGGATTCCCCTGCTTGTCTTCGCGTAAATCGACAGCATAAATTCCGTGAGGTCTGGCATCGGCTAAACGAACGGCTTGAGACGCAATCGGGGTTATCAATGCACTGTCAACAAGTCGGCAATGAGAAACATTCCCGGTAATGCCACTGACCGCAACCTGGGACAGGAAGTATTGCAACCTCTCACCGCAAGCAGCAACCACCAGTTCTCCATCTTTCCAGATAGACGTCCAGTTCAGATTTCTTCCTGGCAGATATTCATGCGCCAGCCAGACATCGTCGCCAGCATCACGACGCCGCCAGTAGTCCATCCAGAATGTTCCATCCTCGGCCTGTTCAACAATAATACTGCCTCGTCCCCGCGGACCCTCTGCACATCTCAGCCAGATCGGGCTGCCAAATGTTGCCAAGGCCTGCTCCAAATCTTCCCGGCCATGGACCACCATGGTTTCCGCTGTGAGATCGGCTCCGGCCAATCGGTCGTGCAGTACCTGTTTGCTCAGACAAGCCTGCAGCCCAACTTTTCCGGGACAGGACAAAACCACCATGATCTCATCCCGACAATCAGCAATCGCTTCCAGTTCCGGCTCTGTATTCACGAATGCCAGGTCCACCGCATGACTTTCCAGAACTCGGGTCAGTGAAGGCAGATAATCGGCATCATCACCCCGTGGAAGAATCAGAACTTCATCACAATACGGCTCGGCAACCTGCTTTCCCCACCAGGACACTTCTGTCCCGATAACACGAAGGGGCAGGTTTGCCTGATGGAGCGAACGCAGCACTTCCAACCCAATGGAGGAACCACAAGCGGTTACCAGAACTGTCTTTTGCTCAAGCATATGAATTGTTTAAAAGTGCTTCGTTAGCTAGGAGAATCAGGAGCAATGCCGGATAAAAAAGGCATTTCTGCCAGTCCTTATCAGTTAATCCTAGTACGGCACGCTAGACGATTACGTTCGATAATCGACACCTGTCGAAGATAACATGAGCGCGGACAAAATCCGGTTCGACCTCTAGCGATTAAGACGATTATGAGTCCAGAAAAGTGGCGATTTCATCAACGATGCGCTGCTGGACATCTGCTTCCAATCCCGGGTAGATGGGCAACCTTAACAATCGCTGACTAATTGATTCGGTGACTGGCAAGCTGACTTCTTTTCCGCTCAATCTTATCCCAGCCGGCGAATTGTGCAGTGGGATATAGTGGAAAACGGCATGGATCCCCTGATCGTTGAGATGTCGCAGCAGTGCATCCCGTCTTTCGGCAGAAGGAAGTAATAGGTGGAACAGATGATAATTGCTACGGCACTTTGCCGGAATCACCGGCAACTGCAGCAAGCTCTGTTGTGCCAGTGGCTCGAGCAGCTGCCTGTACGTCTCATAACACTTTTGTCTCATCTCCGTGATGACGTCCATACTGCCCAGCTGTCCGTACAGGAAGGCAGCAGCAAGTTCACCCTGCAAGTAGGAAGACCCGCGATCTACCCAGGTATATTTATCCACCTGTCCCTGCAGAAATTTACTACGGTTGGTTCCCTTCTCCCGAATCACCTCGGCCCGTTCAATCAACCCTGGGTCATTGATACAAAGTGCTCCACCTTCCCCGCAGCTAAAGTTCTTGGTCTGGTGAAAACTGAACGTGCCCAGACTACCGATCGTGCCCAGTGCCTTTTCGCCGTAGTAGGAATTCAAGGCCTGAGCCGCATCTTCGACCACCGTTAAACCATGACTTTCTGCGATCTCCATCAACGCATCCATTTGGCAACCGACACCGGCATAATGGACAGGGATGATGGCGCGAGTGCGAGTATTGATGGCTGCACGGACTTGTTCGGGATCCAGATTGAGAGTGTCTGGATCCACGTCGACGAACACAGGAGTCCCCCCGGCTATCACAACGGCATTGGCTGTGGAAACAAAGGTAAACGATGGCAGGATGACTTCCTCTCCGTCCTGCAGATCCAGCAGCAACATCGAAATCTCCAAAGCGGCCGTACAGGATGGGGTCAGCAGCACTTTGGGCGTATCCAGCCGCTTTTCCAACAATTCGCAGCACCGACGTGAAAAAGGTCCGTCTCCGGAGAGATCTCCATGCTGAATCGCCTGAGACACATATTCAATTTCGTGTCCAGTCAGATAGGGTCGATTAAAAGGAACGGTATAGGTCATTGGAGATGAGTCAGGCGACGAACAGCAATTTGTCTGGTGGAAGTCTCCCCACGCTGGGCTACAATAAGCTAACCCTCTGGAAGGTCCTTCTCACTTCTAGTTATCACGCAACTCGAAATTCGAATCAACCAGACCATGAAAAAACCCCTGCCATTAACCATCACACTCCTGGTGATGCTGGGCATCTGCCAGATTCGAGTCCTGGCAGCAGATCCGGCACCTGAACGCATTGTGATTGGGACCTGGAATCTTGAGTGGTTTTTTGATCACGACCAATCTGACAATAAGTCACCTCTGGCGAAAAAACTTTCTGCTCCATCCAAAGCCGACTGGAATTGGCGTATTCGTGAAACGGCCAAAGTCATTGCGGCGGTTAATCCAACGATTATGGCGTTACAGGAAGTTGAAAATGAGAAGGTTGTTCTGGATCTGACCGAGCAACTACGAATCGCACATGATCTGGAATATCAAGTCGCTTTTATCGAAGGGCGGGACACCTATACCGAGCAGGATGTTGCTTTGATTTACCAAAGTGGTCTGGTTCATAAGCAACGTCTCCACCAGACGGACGAGATGTTTAATAGTAAACGCTATTACAACCTCTCCAAGCACCTGTTTGCTACGTTTCGTTGGACGCAGGACGGAAAGACTCATGAAATCACATTATGTAATGTTCACCTGCGAGCAGGAACACGGGGCGAAGAACCACGTCTCCGCCAGTGTCGCCTGATCAATTACTGGATCCAGCCACATCTCCAAAAGAACGCAAACGTAATTGTGCTTGGTGATATCAATACGCTCTGCCAGTGCCACGATTACACCCTACGGCAGGATCTGGCCGTGTTGTGCGGCAAAAAAACTGACGATCAGCCCGGAGATCTCATCGACTTGCACACCAGATTGAAGCCATCAGAAAGGTCCACTCATCTGGGAGGCAAACAGTTTGATCACATCCTCGTCAGCCCGGAACTCCTGTTGGATTCGCCTCAGCGTCCCGACCTGGCATTTCAAAACATTGTTCGACGTAAAGATCTCGTGCTACGAGGCGAACAGGACAAGGATCACTACAACATCTTCTATGAAATTCAGGAAAGTGAACGCGACGTCAGTGACCACTACCCGGTCGTAGCCACCTTTGAGATCAAATAACGAAATCGTCATATACCATGTCAGAAGATTCCTCTAACCGTTCCACTCCCCCAACAGATTCAGCAAACACCCAACAGCACGTCAGGCTGGATCACTTTCTTAAGCTTCTGCAGTTTGTTGAAAGTGGCGGTCATGCCAAGGTCCTCATTCAAAGTGGTCTGATCAAAGTAAATGGTGAAATTTGCACTGCCCGTAAACGCAAGCTGTATCATAATGATGAGATAGAGATCGACGGTGAGCAGGTGACCGTAAACATTGACGACTCGCCCCCCTAGAATGCCGACAATTTCTTATACTGAACTTTCCTGACGGCAAACAGCGGCAACTGTGCTACCGTTTAATGTCTCTATCAAACCAATAAATGTTTCTCTCCTTTCCAGGACTCCTCCCCATGAAGTCGACCCTGTTGAAAATCCTCCCCATGCTACTGGTTTGCCAAACAGTGCTTGTGCACGCTCAAGACGACAAGCAGGATGCCAAGCCTGCTGAAAGTCCAACTCAAGAGGGAGCAAAGGCAACTGATGAAAACGAAGAAAATACGGCGGGACCGCTGGCAGGGCATTCTTACCATGGCGAGGCATTCAACGAAGGTCCGCGACAACAGGCGTATCTGATCCCCGGAATGGCCAATGTCGATTTTCCGATTACCACCAGTAACGAAGATGCTCAGAAGTTTTTCAATCAGGGCGTTTCCGCACTACACGGCTTCTGGTACCTCGAAGCCGAGCGGGCGTTCCGTCAGGTCAACAAATTGGACCCCGATTGTGCCATGGCGTTCTGGGGCATGGCGATGGCCAATTTTAACAATTCCAAGCGTTCCAAAGTGTTTATGGAAGAAGCTCAAAAGCGCAAAGAAGGTGTTTCGGATGTGGAAACCCGGTTCATCGATGCCTTAACGGACTATCAGAACGGTGATCCAGGCAAGAAAAAGGAACGAGCGGAAAAGTACACCAAGGCATTGGAAGAGATTTGTATCAAGTACCCGGAGAACATTGAAGCTAAAGCTTTCCTGGCGCTCCAACTCTGGTACAACCGCTTCAACAATATCCCAATTACCAGCTATGTTGCCATTGACTCGATCCTGCAACAGGTCTTCGCCGTCAATCCCATGCACCCATCACACCACTATCGCATTCACTTGTGGGACTATAAAAATCCAGCTACGGCTGTCTCTTCGGCAAGTACCTGCGGACAAACGACTCCGGGGATCGCGCACATGTGGCATATGCCAGGACACATTTTCTCACGTCTCAAGCGGTACGACGATGCGGTCTGGCAACAGGAAGCATCTGCTCGCACGGACCATGCTCACATGATGCGAGACCGTTTGTTACCGGATCAAATTCATAACTACGCTCATAATAACGAGTGGTGTATTCGTAACCTGCTGCATATCGGGCGAGTCAATGATGCGATTGACCTCTCCAAAAACATGACAGAGAATCCTCGCCACCCCAAGTACAATTCGCTCACCCGTCGTGGCAGTTCCTACTACGGTCGAGCCCGCCTGTTTACCACTCTCTACATGTACGAACGTTGGCAGGATCTGCTCAACCTCAGTCAGACTCCGTATCTGGAAGAAACAACGAACGAAACAGAGAAGGTCAAGCAGTGGAAATACGTCGGGATTGCTCATGCCATGTTAAAACAGGACGACAAGGCAGATGCTATCAAAGTCAAGCTGAACGAATTGTTGGCGCACAATCAGGCGGAACGCACCAAAGCGGAAGAAGCGGCCGTCAAGAAGGCAACCGAAGAGCAAGCCAAAGACGATAAGAAGAAAGAAGAAGACAAAAAGAAAGCGATCGACAAAGCTAAAAGTGATGCTCGTCGCCCCTGGGACACGAAAGTTCGCAACTGCGAGCAGGCTTTGGCAGCAATTACCGGTTACCAGCATCTGGCCAAGGGTGAATCCAAAGAGGCGGAAGAACAGCTCAAAAAAGGAGGCTCCATTGACCGCATGATCCTGGCCAAGCTGCAGTTAGCCAACGGTGATAAAGAAGGGGCACTCAAGGCGGGCGAATCCCACCTCAACTCGCATGAAAACGAAGTTCAGCCGTTATGCCACTGGATTGAGCTCCTGGTTACTGCTGGCGAGATGGACCGAGCCCGGGAAGCTTTTGAAAAATTACGAAACATGTCCGGTTCGCTCGACATGCAGTCCCCTGTTTTCGAACGAATCTCGGCATTATCCGCCAGTCTTGGCTGTGAGGGCAAATGGACAAAAGAACTTGTACTTCAGGATGACATTGGGGAACGAGTTGATCTGGATTCGCTGGGTCCTTTCCGCTGGAGTCCCTCCCCAGCGGATGCGTTTACATTGCGGGATCACCGCAATAAACGGTTCGTCAGTACCAAAGCATTCAACGACAATCCAACCATTATCATTTTCTACCTGGGCGCTGGTTGCCTTTCCTGCACCGAACAGATTCAAAAATTCATTCCCAAAGTTTCAGAATTTAACGAAGCTGGTTTTCAGGTAATTGCTATCAGTTCGGACGATGACGATGGATTAAAGCAATCGATCAAGAATTTTGATGGCAAAGTTCCATTTCCGATTCTTAATGATCCCGAACTGGAAGTCTTCCGGCAGTACCGAGTATACGACGATTTTGAAGAACAGCCACTTCACGGTACATTTATCATCGATAGTAACGGTCTGGTTCGCTGGCAGGATATCAGTTACGCACCCTTTATGGATCCTGATTTCGTCTTACGCGAAGGTAAACGCCTGTTAAACGTTGAAATTGCCAATCAATAACTCCGGCTCAGACAGCATTTACACCGGAAAAATAATTCCCTGGATTTCCAATTTGCGGCCTGAAAACATTGTTTTCGTAGTGCGTACAGGCGGCAATTTCCGCTAGAATTACGGCATTGGAAGTTTGCGTCGAGGGGGAGGATAAATGGTTACCTGTCAGGTATCCTGCGACCTCGCTTTTCATATATAAAGTGGCTATTGATGGACCGGAACCGACTGCTGTCGCTCTATCGCAGTATGCTGTTAGCGCGCGGAATTGATCGAATGGAGCAGGAGCTCACCAGTCGGGGGGAAGCCTTTTTCCACCTTTCTGGTGCTGGTCACGAGGGGACCGCCGTCCTTGCTCGCCATCTCACAGCTGAGGACTGGCTGCACTGCCATTATCGTGATCGCGCACTGCTGGTAGCACGAGGTCTTTCACCGCGTACGTTCTTTGATACGTTGCTGTGTAATGAGTATTCTCCCGGAAGTGGAAGGCGGATGAGTGCCTTTTTCAACGATCCGGAGCTACATATTTTGAGCATGGTAACGCCCACCGGCAATAATGCTCTGCAGGCCGTGGGTGTCGCAGCCTCGATCAAGAAGCCTGAAAATACTCCACTGGTTTACTGTGGAGTGGGAGATGGAACAACGCAGCAGGGGGAATGGCTGGAAGCGATAGGCGAAGCTGTCCGCTCCAACCTGCCTGTGCTTTTCATGGTTCAGGACAACAAGTGGGCGATTTCTACGACGACTCAAGGAAGAACCTTTTATTCCCTGCCCGGCGAGCAGCAGGCCAGCGAATTCTTTGGGATGCCAATTCACTACATCGACGGAACGGATGTGGTGGCAGCAGATCAACAGGTTGGAGAAGTTGTTGCCGAAATCCGTGCAACGGGTAAACCGGCCCTGGTTGTATTTGAGGTGGAGCGACTCACCAGTCACACCAATGCAGATGACCAGACGCTTTATCGAAATCAGGACGATATCGACGAAGCGCAACTTAACGGAGACCCTGTTCTGGCGGCTCAGGAGCAACTGCTGAAACTTGGGCTTACCGAAGCTGAATTGAAAATCATTCAATCTCAGGTTTCTGATCAGCTCGCAGCGGCTCAGCAGGAAGCATTGGACGCCAAGGCTCCTCTGGCTGCGCTGGACGCATGCAAACAGCATCCGATTGAATTAACACATCCCTCGCGGGAAAAATTTGGCTCGGACGAACTACCCCAAATCAACATGAAGGATGCGCTTCGCGAAGTCCTCAAAAACCATCTGCTCGACGACCCCGGGGTAACGCTATGCGGAGAAGACATTGAAGATCCCAAGGGGGATGTCTTTGGTGTCACCAAAGGATTGAGTACTCGTTTCCCTGGAAGGGTAACAAATTCGCCTTTGAGTGAATCGACTATTGTAGGTGCAGCCATCGGGCGTGCGATGGTAGGTGAACGTCCTGTCGCGTTTATTCAATTTGCAGACTTCATGCCAACTGCCTACAACCAGATCGTCAACGAATTGGCAACCATGCACTGGCGAACAGACGGTCAAACGTCTGCTCCGGTAATCGTCATGATTGCCTGCGGAGGTTATCGTCCTGGTCTGGGACCTTATCACGCCCAAACCCATGAGTCCGTCATGGCTCACTGTCCGGGCGTGGACGTCGTCATGCCGTCAACGGCGCACGATGCAGCCGGGCTATTAAATGCGGCATTCCAGTCGGAACGTCCCACTATCTTCTTCTATCCGAAGACACTGCTGAACGATTCCACACAGACCACTTCAGAGGACGTGCACGAGCAATTTGTCCCGTTAGGTGTGGCGCGTAAAACTCGCGCCGGACGTGACATCACCTTTGTAGGCTGGGGAAACACAGTCTCCATTTGTGAAAAGACTGCCAAAGCATTAGATCAGGTCGGTATCGAATCGGAAGTGATCGATCTGCGCAGTCTCACTCCCTGGGATCAGCAACTGGTTTTGTCTTCTGCTGAAAAAACGGCGAGAATCATCGTCGTGCATGAAGACAATCATACCTGCGGACTCGGGTCTGAAATCGTGGCAACCGTTGCAGAAAAAGCCAAAGTTCCAGTCGCCGTTCGCCGCGTCACTCGACCAGACACATTCATCCCCTGTAATTTTGAGAATCAAACAGAAGTTCTTCCCGGATTCAAACGGACGCTTAGCGTGGCCGCTGAACTACTCAATCTGGATCTGCATTGGGAAGAAAGTGCGGAGAAAGAAGCGGGGATTGAATTCATCCGGGCGATTGGCTCGGGACCAGCCGATGAATCGGTCGAATTAGTTGAATTCCTGGTCCAGACCGGCGAAGAGATTGAATGTGGTGATCCAGTCGCTTCCGTCGAGGCGACCAAAAGTGTCTTTGATATCACCAGTCCTGTTGATGGAGTGGTCAGCGAAATCCTGTGCCGCGCCGGTGAATCGGTCGATGTCGGAGCGCCTCTCATCAAACTGACAACGGATGCGAGCGTCCGGCCCAAGCCTGTAACTCAGGAGCAGCACGGAAAACCAGTTCTCACCAGGCGAGAATCTGAAAACACCATCGTCCTCGCTCAAAACCTCGCCAAACGGCGAGCATTTGAAGTGGGTCTTTCCCATGTTCAATATCACGAAGGAAGCAAGCTCGTAACCAACGAAACCCTGTTGGGCGATAACGCGGACATGACCAGTGAAGATATTGTTCGGCGAACAGGAATACGACAACGCTACTGGATCGATCAAAATGAAGATGCCATCAGCATGGCAGTCTCTTCCTGCCAGCGGGTTCTCGAACAGGAAGGCTTACTGATTGACGACATCGACCTGCTGATCTGTTCAACGACCAGTCCCATGTCCATGATTCCTTCCATGGCCTGTCGTATTCTGAATGGCCTGTCCTCGGGCAAGGACACCATGATCCAGGCCTACGACATCAGTGCGGCCTGCAGTGGGTATTTATACGCGCTTCAGTCCGGATACGACTTTCTGCAAAGTATGCCCCATGGCCGCGTGCTGATTACCACAGCCGAAGTCCTTTCTCCCCTGCTGGATTTGAAAGATTTCAACACTTCGATCCTGTTTGGGGACGCAGCAACCGCAACGGTACTCTACGGCGAAGCCCATCTGGAACGTAGCGCGGCAAAACTGCATCGCCCGGATTTATCGGCCAAAGGTGAAGACGGTACGACACTTTCAGTCCCCTTACGCAATAGTGGTTTTATCCAGATGAAAGGGCGACGTGTCTTCCAGGAGGCGGTTCGTTGCATGATGAGCAGTCTGAACCGGGTCTGTAGCCGGGAACACGTTCAACTTGACCAGCTAGATCTGGTCATTCCCCATCAGGCCAACCAACGAATCATTGACGCGATTCAACACCGGATCTCCCCTAAGGTATTCTCCAATATCGCCAATCACGGTAATACCTCCAGCAGTACCATTCCGCTCTGTCTCAGCGAGGTGCTTCCAGAGGCCGGCCGGGATAAGACCATAGGACTTTGTGCCTTTGGTGGCGGTTTTACCTTCGGAGCCAGTATTATCGAAACGCTCTAGTAATTTATGAACGCGACCATTGGCTTACTGGAAACAACCGGGTACACGCCGGCGATGATCGCCTTGGATGTGATGTGCAAGACGGCCAACGTGGAAGCTTTGCAATCCGAAGTCAATGACTTCCTCGGCTTTGTGGTCAAGGTCACCGGCGAATTGGACGCCGTCAAGTCAGCGATTGAAGCTGGCGAACAGATTGCTGCGGAATTGGGCGGGAAACCAGTCACTCAGATTCTGGCAAATCCGGAACCTCAAACTCAGCCAGTCATTAACGGCCCGGAAGAATACAACGGACTCTTAGAACAAAATGTCGTGCATCATCCTGTCAGGGATGAAACCAGCCCGGAGGAAATGGAAATGAATACAGACAATTCCTATGCGTTAGGCTTCATTGAAACCCAGGGATTCACTGCCGTCTTCAATGCAATTGATCAGGCATGTAAAGCTGCCAATGTGGAAGTCATTGGCAAAGAAAAACTGGGGGGCGGCTATGTAACTGTTGTCATCAAAGGTGATGTGGCAGCCGTGAAAGCAGCGGTCGAAGCGGGGCAAGCAGAAGTATCCAAACTGGGCAATCTGATTGCTGCCTACGTGATTGCTCGCCCCAGCACTTCCGTTTTATCTCTACTTCCCTGACCGAGAAAACTCACCTCGAGCTATTCAGATTGCAGCTCGGCCGAGTCTGACTGTTTTGCAAGTTCTTCCTCGTCGGCTGGCGGCAGCACATGTGTCAGCTTGTGGTAGATCACATAAAACGTGGGAATCAGATAAAGAATCAACGCCGTTCCCAGGATGAGTCCGTAGCAGAGACTCGTAGCCATCGGGATCAACACTTGTGCCTGGAAGGAAGTTTCCAGCAACAAAGGTAATAACCCGGCGACCGTGGTGACAGAGGTCAGCAGAACGGGTCGGAAACGATCCCGCCCTGACTCAATCAGAGTCGCCATGATATCTTCGTCCCGTTTGTCATGTTTGTTGATGTAGTCGATTAATACGATCGAGTCGTTAATAACAACTCCCATCAAAGCCACGATGCCGCAGAGGCTGAAAAGGGTCACTTCCAGGCCCATGAAAAAGTGCCCCCAGACTGCTCCGATAAGTCCAACGGGAATAATGGACATGATCAGGAACGGCTGCAGGTATGATTTGAACTGTAATGTCAGCACAAAGAAAATCACCAGCGTCGCCACGATGAAACCGGTGATCATACTGTCAACAGACTCTTTCTGTTGCTGTGCCTGCCCCTCGAACTTGATGTAGACATTCGGATATTTCTCCTCGATGTCGGTACGAAAGTAATCCACAAAGGACTTCTTTCCATCGCCCAAATCTGCATAGTAAATCATGTTGGAAGTCACGCCCTGCGTCGCATCGACATCACCTGTGATCGTAATAGACCGCAGTTGGTTCACTCGATTAAGCTCGGCAAATTCCCGCACCTTGGTGATTTCAGCAACCTCCGTAATCGGCCTTTCGGCATTGTCGTTGCCGCGTACCCGAATATCCGACAGACTCAGCAATCGCCGACGCTGCTCTTCCGGATAACGGACCATCAGCTTCACTTCGTGACGGCCTCGCTGCAGACGCATAACTTCCTCTCCGTAGAAAGCTCCGCGAACAGCATCTGCTAAATCTGCCGTTGTGATCCCCATGACCTGGGCATCCTCTTTCACCCTGAACTGATACTCCTCTTTGCCCAACTGAACGTCATCCTGCACGTCTTCCACGCCTGGCTTGGATTTCAGAAAGGAAATACAATCGGCGGCCGCAGCCTCCAATTCCTTCATGTTTTTCATCGGAGCAAGTAATTTGAATTCAATGGCCTTTCCGCCGGGGCCTCCAGGACCTCCACCTTCGCTGAATACAAGTGATTCTGCATCGGGGAATTTGGGAGCCAGCTCTCGCCAACGGCTGATCAGTTCCTGGCTGGTGTAATCCCGTTGACTGCTATCGACCAGCTCAATATCCACGACTCCGATAAATGCTCCGGAATCACCGCTACTGACTCCATCCGACGATAATCCTGTTGTATGCCCGACGGCACGGTGGACCACCTTGTACAGATCACGATCAGGTGAAAGTTCCTCCTTAAGCTGTAACGCAACTGCTTCCAATTCTTTCGTAGCAGCATCCGGTACGGACGACGGCGTCCCGTCAGGAAAAACGACCTGAGCACTCAGAATAAAGCTGTCCATTTTCGGGAAAAACACAAACGGAATTACACCTTTGGCCACCACAGCAACCGTAATGACCAGTAAGGCTGTCGCAATACTGATCGGGAGCAGCGGAAACCTGAGCGAAACTCGCAGGCTGGGTACGTAAACCGTATTGATAATCTTCCCCAGGCACCATGACCCTGCCTGATTCGCCTTTTTGATACACCATAAAAGTGGTCGTATGGGCCCGAATATCCAGCGAAGCAAAGCTTCCACACGCCCTGATTCGTGTCCTAAATGGGCGGGAAGAATCAATACGCATTCAAACAGGGAAATAGCCAGCATGGCAATTACGGCGGCTGGCATGACTGCAAAGAACTTCCCCATAATCCCGGCGATAAACAGCAAGGGAGTAAAAGCGATGATCGTTGTGGAGACCGAAGCTGACACGGCTGGAAACACCTCTGCCGTACCCTGCACTGCAGCCTGAAGTGGTCTCAACCCCTTCTCCTGATAACGATAGATATTCTCGCCCACCACAATGGCATCGTCGACCACAATCCCTAACGCCAGCAGGAAGGCAAATAATGAAATCATATTGATTGTTTGACCCAGATAGATCAGTACCACTCCGGCACCAAGTACTGAAATCGGAATCCCCATCGCTACCCAAAAGGCCAGACGAAACTCCAGAAAGAGTGCTAAAACGATGAAGACCAACAGCAACCCCTGCAATCCGTTATCCACCAACAGATCCATTCGCTCTTCCACATAAAGGGACTGGTCGAACCAGACTTCCAGTTTGTATCCCTGTGGCATCGTCTGATTACGTTGTTCTACATAGTGATGCACCGCTTCGGTGATCCGCAAAATATCTTCAGACGGTGATCGCATCACCGAGATCACGTTAGCAGGGTGACCGTTCACATCATCAATCGAGTCGACATCAGCGAAGCCATCATAAACGGTGGCAATATCTTTCACCTTCAGAACAACTTCACCATTGGTTCGCAACAGTGGCAATTCCGCAATTTCTTCGCCGGTGACTCCTTTGTTTTTGGATTGCAGCGAAACATCGCCGACTTCAGATCTCAACGTGCCACCAGGAATATCAATATTTTCCTGGCGGAGGATCTGAGCAACCTGTTTCAATGAGAGGTTATATTTGCGCAAGTCCTGCTCGCGAATTTCAACATCAATCTGATAAGGCTTGGCACCAATGATATCTGCCTGCGTGACCACCGGTTGCTCGGGGTTCACGGTAAAAAACTGAAACAGCCCTGCCAGTCCAGACTTGGACAACGGTTTTTGAACTAATAGCTCCTGCCGAATCTCCTCGGTCAGGTTCCGCAATTCCATCTCGGCTTCTTTGCCAGTTGCACCTTTGGGCCCCAGCACGCCAACTCGGATGGCAGGATTTCGCATCGTAATCTGACGAATGTCCTTGTTTTCTGCCAGCTGAGGAAAACTGGGAATCCGATCAACCGCTCCCCGAATCTCATTCAGGATTTTTTGAGCATCTTCGCCGGGGTATATTTCGACGACAGCATAACCAACACCTTCGGCCGCGACACTTGTCAGTTTTTTAATTCCCGCAATAGGGTGGATCGCCGATTCCAGCTTCTGACAGATTCCTTCTTCCGTTACGGCCGGAGCCGCGCCTGGGTATGGTACCGTGACAAGAATAATCTCCAGTTCAAATTCCGGAAAGCTTTCACGGCGCATCACACCAAAACTGAAAATCCCAGACAGGATGATGGCGATCATCAGCGTGTTCATAGCAGCCGAGCGATCAATGGCCCATGCGACAATTCGCTTAATCACGGTAGACTTGCCTCTTGCTTCCCTCTATTCCGACGCAATTTCCTGCGAGTTCTCAGAATTCTCGTCAGCCGGCGGTGATGCTTCATACGCCACCAAAGTTCCTGCCGTTACACCAAAGAGTCGGCGCGTCACCACCCGGGAGTTGGCTGTCAGATCGTTGGAGCTGGTATCCACCACCCAGAAGTGTTCACCATCAATCTCCACCGAATGCAGCGGGACAACACCTTCCACCTTGTGGTAAAATCCAGGCGATCTCCCTTCCGGAATAATCTCCGGGACCGGCTGCCCCTCCGCTGCCGGAGTCACCACAAAAACTTCGTTGGAAGACGTAAGACTTTGTCTGGGAATCAAAACCAACCCATCCTGATTTTCGACTCCGATGGCAAGTTCGACGAACATCCCACGGACTAAAGCACCAATATCTCCGAAACCTTCCGCGTCGGGCTGGGGAACCACAATTCTGACCGGTACTGTACGAGTTGTGGCGTCCAGCCCACGACCATCAAAACGACTTAAAACTCCATCCCAGTGGATGGTCAGATTCCGCGACCCCGAAAAGCTGTAACTCACGCCGACCTTCAATGGAGGTAACGTGGCTCCGGCCGTATCCTCCAGACGCTCGGCGCCGCCGAGTATCCACAGCAGGTCATCCATTTTGAGGTTAGCTCGAATCTCTCCCTGTTTGGTGTCCTCGATGGTCACCAAATTCGTGCCCGGTTGAGCAAAGGAATCTTCTTCAACCAATTCCTGAATGATGACACCGTCGACGGGAGCTTTCACAGACGTTCTGGCCAGATCCAGATTGGCTTTCTGCAGTGAGATTTCCGTCAGTTCTTTACTGCTGGTCAGTTTGTATTCTCGTTGCCGAGCAGAATTCAGTTGAGCGTTATATTGCACCACGGTGTTCTGAGCCGTCAGCTCGGACCGTTTGGACCGTTCGACATCCGTGATGGATACTGCATTAGTCGTCTCACGAAGTTTTTTAAGCCGAGCATGTTCAGCGGCCGCCAGCCTCAGGTCTTCGTTGGCCAGTTTCAGGAGGTCTGTCGCCTTGGTAATCTCCAGCCCGGCATCTACCAAATCAATTTCAGCCTGTCGCAATTGTCGCTTTAACTGTTCCACAGCCAGTTCATAATCCTGACTGTCTATGCGGAACAATTCGTCTCCCTTTCTGACTTTTCGTCCTGCTCTGCAATTCTCCGATTTGAATTCAATACGTCCACTCACCAGGGAAGCCAGCTGAATTTCGCGAAACGGAACAACGACGCCATCTGCTTCGATAACAAATGTGTCTGTGAACGGGCGGACAGCGATGGAATCGACCAAAGCAACCGTTTCCTGCTGTTGCTGGTCGGGAGGAACAACCGGAGAGCTAACCGAAGCGATGACGCCAAAAGCCAAAACCCAAATAGCGATGGGGAGTAAAATTCCCAGGCCAATCTTTTTGTAATTCATTGTCTGAATTAGTCCACGGTTTCAGGAGAGCAACATTGGATAGTTGATTAAACACGAACTTACGGCAAATGTTGCGTTATTCCAACCCAATTCAGTGTAAATAGGACCTCGTCAATGCAACACCATCAAAACGGTAAAAATCCCGCGAAGTTAGAGCCAAATCAATGACGCTTTCCCACTCAGGATCAAATGTGAGGATTATAGGGATTACCTTCCGCCTGCAGTCTGGCCACACGCAGATTCACTCTCAAGCAGATGGTGAGCACCAACCAGGGCGTCAGTAGAATTATCCGGTAGGTCCGTCTGGCACTCAGATTACCTGCAGGATTGCGTCACACAACCGTTCCACGTTTCCGCTGTTCAGTCCAGCTACATTGATTCGACCGCTACCTACGATGTAAATCGAGTGATCATTCTTCAACTGATCTACCTGCATGGCATTCAAGCCGGAATAGGAAAACATCCCACGTTGCTGCTGAATAAAGGAGTAGTCGATGGGACTCCCTTTGGCTGCCATTGTCTCCACAAACAGTTTGCGGAGACCGTTGATACGATCCCGCATCGCTGCCACTTCGCCATCCCACTGTGCAAACAGATCCTCGCATCCTAAAACCGTGGTCACGACGGCACCGCCATGTTTTGGCGGATTACTGTAATTCGTCCTGACTGCCTTCTTGGCGTGACTCAGTGCCGCTGCGGCTGCCGACTCGTTTTCTGCCACAATTGTCAGAGCACCAATCCGCTCGCAATAGAGTCCGAAATTCTTTGAAAAGCTACTGCATACGATAAACTCATCGACCTGACTGGCAAACAATCTCAGCGCTGCGGCATCCTCATTCAGACCATTAGCAAATCCTTGATAGGCAAAGTCAATCAAGGGAAGCACTCCGCCAGTCTTACAGGCTTCTGCGATCTGCTCCCACTGTTCGAGACTGGGATCAACACCAGACGGATTGTGACAGCAGGCATGCAGGCAAATAATGTCCCCTGCCGGAATTTGGGCAATGCTGTCAAGCAAACCCTGAAAATCCAAAGCGAGACCTGAGCCATCGAGGTATTTATAGGAGTCCACCGCCAAACCAGCACTGGAAAAAACTCCATTGTGATTTGCCCAGGTGGGATTGCTCAGCCAGATACGTGAAGCTCCAACCTTGTGTTTCAGAAAATCACCTGCAACTCGCAATGCTCCGGTTCCACCGGGAGTCTGCAGAGTGACAGCCCGGGATTCCTCGACCGAACCATCAAAGAGTACCTTACGTACCAGCGGGCCATATTCTGGTAAGCCATCGATGCCCAGGTAGGATTTACTCGTTTCCTTTTCCAGCAGCAGTTGTTCAGCTTTTTTTACGCATTCAAGAACAGGCGTATTCCCCGCTTCATTTTTGTAAACTCCAACACCTAAATTGATTTTGCCGGGATTAGGGTCGTTGCGAAATGCGACATTAAGTCCAAGAATTGCATCCGGTGGAGCCATTTCCAGAGAACTGAACATCTGATTAATCCTGTATACCTGTATAGTGATTTGTTTGCGGATAACTCGTCGCAAGCTCTCCTCACGTGGCATCAACAGGGCCCGTTGTGGTATGCTTTGCTGCGGTTACACGGTCGATTTTACCATCATATTTTCCCGTCGATAGGGTGGCCGCAAACCGGCACCTTAATAATTCCGTCCCTCTTTCATCCACCAACTCAAACATGACTGACTGCTCCTTCTGCTTACCTGAAAAGATCAACGAGGGTCCGTTACTGACGAGCTACTCACTGCCCAAGCTCAAAGAGCAGATTCGCTATGAATGCCCTGTTCTGCCTATTGTCTCGCTGGGAACACCTGCCGATCTGATCGCAGAAATGGGACCACTGGTTTTACCTCCGCTGTACCATGAAGCGATGACACCTGAACTGAAGCAAAACCTGCTGGAACGTATCAAGCACTGTTTTCCGTACTACTGGGAAAGCGGCCAGCGGCAATCACTGGAGACCGATCTGATCGTGGTGGAAATGCCCAAATACGACTGGCCTCCGCCGGGTTCCGGCAAAGTCGTCTGTTTTTCCGTGGACACGGCAGTTGAAGAGCATGGTCCTCATCTTCCGCTAGCTACAGATACGATTCAAAGCTATGCCGTGTTGGACCAACTGAAACGCCGTTTTCCTGAAATCATGATCGCTCCGCCTGTCGAGTATGGTCATCTCACCTGGGGACTGCCCTTTGGATTGAGCATTGATATCACGCCGGGGTTACTCGTCCAGTATGTTGCCGGTTACACGGATGCCATCATGAAATGGTTACACCCGACAGGAATCTATGTGGTGGATGTACACGGATCGATCGTACACCGGCAGGCTATCCAGGAAGGACTACGTATCAGCTCGTGCGATGATTACCAGTTCCGATGGTTGCACGAACCGTTAATCCAATTCGCGGGTGAACGGGGTGACCAGCATGCCGGAGGTGTGGAAACTGCATTGATTGAATTGATTTCACCGGAGCTGGTAGATGAATCATTGTTTCCCCAAAACATGAAAGGGATCAAATCCGGCCAGATGAACATGGACGAAGCGATCGAACTTTCTGAAGATTTGCCCGCTTTCATAGAACGGGTCGAACAGAGTCTGGATTCAAAAACACCACTCAATGGAATCGTCGGCGATATTGAAAACTATGAGTACCTGGACGCACAGGAAATGATGCAGCGCATGTGGAATGTCGCCTCTGACGACGTGAAGTCTCTTCTGAATAGCCTGGGGTGACGAATAAATCTGTATCGTGCTGGTTACGAAACGTTTTAATGCTTCCCTCTCTGCGTTACTTTAGTAGTAGCAGTTCTACCACTTATTCACTCCCAGCGAATTCCCATCATGCGTCCATCTACTCTGATACTTGCTCTCTCACTTCTTAGTCTCCAGCATGCAACCATCGTACGTGCTCAGGATACAGATCGAAAGCAAATCGTAGCCCGTTATACTACGGCCGCCAGTCAATCTGGAGACGCGGCTAAGGGAAAAACTGTATTTGAATCCGAAAAGTCGAATTGCCGAAAATGCCACAGTGTTGGCAGGAAGGAAGTCAAAGCCGGCCCCGATCTCATGGTCATCGGCGATAAGTTTGATCGGGATCAATTGATTCAGTCTGTATTGGAACCGAGTGCCCGAATTCATCCAGACCATGCGAGCCATGCCATCACGACTGTCGACGGCAAGGTCATCACCGGCGTGTTGCAGTCGCAGTCGAAAGAGTTCATTGAACTGATCAATGACAAGGGTGATACCGTCAAAATCGCTCTCCAGGATATAGATGAACAATCCCGCAGCAGTACCTCTCTGATGCCGGCGGACCTCTACAAAGTCATCGACGAATCTCAATTTCGCGATCTGATCGAATACCTGACGACACTCAAACAAAAAAATGGGGTCGCCTACCCTGGTATGCCCGACACCTTTAAGACGTTAGCCAAACCGGCACGCGTAGAACCGCTGCATGATGAATCCCTTCGCTTTGATCATCCTGTATGCATCCTGGCCAAACCGGGAGCGAATAACACCTATATGATTGTCGAACAGAAGACTCGGCACGTGTATCAACTCACAGTGACTCCCGCAGGAAGCAAGAAAGAGCGGTGGGCTGATCTGAGTCATGAAGCCATTACGGGGACTTACGAGGGCGTGCTGTGTATGGCATTTCATCCTGACTTTCTGAACAACCGTAAGTACTACTTGAATTACCATTTGCGTGAAAATGATATTTTCTCACCCGTGATCGTGGAACGAACTGCCACGGCGGATCTGAGTAGCGATGCGGGTGGCACGTCAAGACGACTGTTGAAGATCGAGCAGCCGACCGTCTTGCATTGGGGAGGTATGCTGGCTTTTGGCCCTGACGGATATCTGTATATCGGTGCTGGCGACGGCGGGCCGCAGGAGGACCCGCTTGGCAATGGCCAAAACCTCCGTTTGCACCTGGGGAAAATTCTGCGTATTGACGTGGACCATCAGGAAAAAGGGCTTCCGTATGCGATTCCGAAAGACAACCCGTTTCGCAATGCGGCAGCCGGAGCGCTTCCTGAGATCTGGGCCTATGGTTTTCGCATGCCCTGGCGATTCAGTTGGGATACGAAAACCAAAGAAATGTATGTAGGTGATATTGGGCAGAACCTTTACGAAGAAATCAACATGCCCCGCCTGGGTGAAAACCACGGATGGAATGTCTATGAAGCCTTCACTCCGTTTTCCAAGCAGTATTTGCGTGACGGCGAGTCCTTTACGCCTCCAGTGATTGCCTACCGACGCAAGCATGGGGTGTCAGTGACTGGTGGCTATGTTTACCGAGGCAATCGCAGCCCTTCCTACGTGGGCAAATATATCTTTGCCGATTTTGAAACAAAGACAATTTGGGCGATGACTCAGAAAAACCGCAAGCTGGTGGATGTCCGCGTGATTGGTGAGGTACCAGAAAAGCCGTGTTCCTTTGGTGTGGATCACGATGGCGAGCTCTTTATCGTTGGTTACCAGGGAACGATTTATAAACTGGTGCTGGACGATTCCGTCTACGAGTAGGATATTTATCCGTCTCGTGAAACCAGATTTCTGTGAGCACTCAGAGATACATCAAAAAACCCGCTTCCAGACATGATCTAGACTTGATCCAGACATGATCAGGAAACGGGTTTTTTGAAAGTACCAGAGGTGGGAATCGAACCCACACGACCTTGCGGCCACGGGATTTTGAATCCCGCGCGTCTGCCAATTCCGCCACTCTGGCAACGTGTTTGGCTTGGATGTACTCCTGATTTTAACTCAAGCAAGTCATCTGACAAGCAGTGCAACCGACCTGAGTTACTTGAGGTTTTCATAGGGCGGAGCGTCATAGAATTCACGCAAGCGATAATACTCGTCAGCGAGCAGCTGCTGGGCTCGCCGGTAACGGGACTTTCCATACACACTTGTCATTTCCTGGGGGTCCCTGAGCAGATCAAACATATTCCATTCATCCGTCTGCGGAAAATAAATCAACTTGTACCGATCAGTACGAACTCCAAAATGCTGAGGAACTGCATGCTCACCAAGTTCATAGTATGCGTAATAGAGTGAATCCCGATCCCAGTCTTTATCATTGCCGGTCAGCACGGGGACCAACGATTTCCCTTGAACACTCGCGGGTACCTCCGCTCCAGCTACCTGAGCAAAGGTTGGAGCATAATCAATATTCTGAATCAACGTATCGGGCTCTGAACCAGGCTGTATCACTCCGGGCCAACGAATCACAAAGGGCATTTTAAATGACTCTTCAAACATCCACCGTTTGTCATACCAACCATGCTCTCCCAGATAGAATCCCTGGTCTGACGAATAAATCACGATCGTGTTCTCGGCTAATCCTTGTTGATCCAGATACTGAAGCATCCGTCCGACATTTTCATCCACTGCTTTGACAGTCCCCAGATAATTCTTCATGTACCGCTGATACTTCCAGCGGACCACGTCCTCTTCGCTCAATTTCCCATCCTGAAAATCTTTCAGGAATTGCTGATTGAGCGGACCAAAGTGTGCATCCCATTCAGCCTTCTGCTGATCGTTCATCCGGTTGTATTCGGGCGTGCCATACCGATCCGGCTTTGGCAACACCACGTCGCCACGCTCGTCCTTCCGGACCTTCGCATCATAGGCCCAATCAAAGTGACGGTCGATTTCCATTTCATTTCTGGCAAGAGTCTGACTACGGTTCTCATATTTATCAAACAACGTATCCGGTTCAGGAATCGCTACGCCATCAAAGTCGTCCAGGTGCCGCAGAGCGGGAGCAAATGTGCGGTGAGGTGCCTTATGCTGACACATCAAAAAAAATGGTTTTGATTTATCACGATTTTCTAACCAGGCCAATGCTTTGTCTGTCGTCAAATCGGTTGCATATCCGCTGTCCTGTTTGCGACTGCCATCCATATGAATAAAAACCGGATTGTAGTAATTGCCCTGCCCCGGAAGAACTTCCCAATAATCAAATCCGACGGGATTGCTTCGCAGATGCCACTTACCAATCACCGCAGTCTGATAACCAACCTGTTGCAGCGCGTTGGCACAGGTCCACTGGGAACCGTCAAATGGTGCTCCACCATTACGCATCCGTCCGTTCTTGTGACTATGCAACCCGGTCAGCACGGTCGCACGAGAGGGACCACAGATCGAATTGGCACAGAACGAGTTCCTGAAAATAGCACCTTCACGGGCTATTCTGTCAATGTGAGGAGTCGGAGCGACGTCCTGTAGCCGGCTTCCATAGGCTGAGATCGCATTGACCGCGTGATCATCAGAGAAAATGAACAGGATGTTAGGCCGATCATCACTACGGACAATACCGGCTAATCCCAAAAAAGCAATTAAAACAAGGAAAGGACGACGGAGTACCGAGATGCGCATTAGTAAAACTTTATCAAAACAGACCATTACCTGGTATTCTGATCGATTCTACCTTACCCCCATGAAAATCAAACCCTTTTACCGTCCGCTCCAATTCTACTTCTGCCCACCTGTCTGAAATTGCCGATGTAACTTATTATTAGCGTTTAAGGTTGATTTTCATAAACAGGTCCTCAGGCTGTCATGGCATCTGTTGCACAGTTTTACACTTCCGATCACAAGGGACTTTCCTTTGAGCTCTTCCCTCCCAAAACAGAAAAGGGAGACGCCGCTCTGATGCGCCACCTGCAGGCCTTAATGCAGTTCTCGCCGGACTACATTACCTGCACTTACGGTGCCGGCGGATCCACTCAATCCAAAACAATAGATGTCATCACGCAGGTCAAATCAACCTTTGACGTTCCAGTGGCCAGCCATCTGACCTGTGTCGGTAGCACTCAGGATGACCTTCGCCAGTACCTGAATAACGCATTGGCACAAAACGTCGATTTCCTGGTCGCCCTTCGCGGTGATCCCCCGCAGGGAGATACGGAATTCAAAGCCGTGGAAGGTGGGTTTCTTTACGCCAATGAACTCGTGGAATTCATCCGAGCAGAATTTCCTCAGTTCGGAATCGCAGTCGCCGGTTACCCCGAAGTTCATCAGGAAGCACCATCGGCCGAGGCCGATCTTGAGAATTTGAAGCGTAAAGTGGACGCTGGCGCGGATATCATCATTACCCAACTGTTCTATGACAACCAGGACTATTTCGCCTTTTGCGAACGATGCGAGGCCATTGGAATCAATATCCCGATCGTCCCAGGAATATTACCGGTGACCAATCTGGCTCAGATTCAACGTATCACGTCACTCTGCGGATCCAGTCTCCCCGAGTCCTTTGTGCAACGATTGGGTGAAAAGGGTGAGGAGAACAAAGAGTGGCAATTTCAGGTTGGTGTGGAGTTTGCGGCCGCTCAGGTTCAAGACCTGATGGCCAACGGAGCACCTGGTATCCACTTTTATGTGCTGAACAAATCCCAGGCAACCCTGCAGGCACTCGAAGCAGCTGGTTGGTAGCAAAAGGTAGAGATGGGCTACAATGTCGATATGAGCAGGCCTGGCCGTGAATCTGTTGAGAGCACCAACAACCTGGGTGACTGGTTCGTCTACATTCTTCAATGCAGTGATGGCACTCTGTACACCGGCATGACGAACGACGTAACACGTCGAGTGGAACAACACAATGCAGGTACCGCCGCGCGATATACCCGCGCCCGCACTCCCGTTAAACTGGTCTATCACGAACCAGTGAAAGACCGCAGTGCCGCATTAAAACGCGAATATGCCATCAAGCAGCTTTCGCGAAATGAAAAAGACGCTCTGATCACTCAACACAATGACCAACCCCAACCGAGTTAGTCATCACGGCTGGTGATTTCGATCAAGTGGAAGCCAAACTGAGTTTTAACCGGACCATGGACGACACCCACTTCGTCATTAAAAACAACCTTGTCGAATTCGGGTACCATGCGCCCCGGTCCAAACGACCCCAACGCCCCCCCCTGGGCTCCCGATGGGCAGGCTGAAAACTCAGCAGCCGCAGCGGCGAAATCGAGGCCACCTTCAATTTGCTCTTTCAGATCCTGACAGGCTTCTTCTGTTTCAACCAGAATATGGCGAGCAGACGCCTCCCGCTGTTGCTCACGGCTGGAAATAATAATCAGGTGATAGCCAAACTGAGTTTTAACCGGACCATGGACGACACCCACCTCATCATTGAATACGACCTGATCGAACTCTGGTACCATTTGTCCGGGGCTGAATTCCCCTAGCGCCCCTCCCTGAGCTCCTGATGGACAGGCTGAAAACTCAGCCGCTGCAGCCGCGAAATCGAGGCCACCTTCAATTTGTTCTTTCAGGTCCTGACAGGCTTCTTCTGTTTCAACCAGAATATGGGCGGCGGAAGCGATAAACATGGTATTGAATTCTCTTTTTGAAATACGTGAGTGTTGTAGAGTCAGGCTCTCATTGTAGCTGAATCTGACCAACTCAAAAGTGGTTAAGATACACGCGGGAATCGTAATTGACCTGGCGGAACAGAAAGCAAGGACTTCAAGGCGTTCATCCAAGCAGTGCCGCAAGTAGCACAAGCCTCTTTTACCAGACACAAGTCATTGTTCGATACAATAAGATGGAATCTCTGGCGACCCGTCACGTTCTCATTTTTATAATGACAAATATCGACGTCAGGCCCACTCCCCTGAAGACTCCTTTTGTGAGGATAACAATACGATGAGCGATGCATTACCACGATCTGTCAGTTCCACACTGCACTTTAAAAACGGCTCCGCCCTTGGCATCAGTAACCGATGGATCGAAGGCCAATACTGCAGTATTCTGACGCCGGTTGGAATTGTGGGTTGTGGTATCTACGACGTCGTCGTTCCTGCCAAATTCAACCAGGCAATGGCCATTGCCGAAGGGACGCCGGAATGCCCGCTGGTTACCCCTGAAGATTTGCTGGATGCCAAAATTGTTCGCTGTACCCCTCGCGCTGAGAGCATGGGAATCCAGGTTGGCATGACCGGACGAGAAGCCGCCGAATTAATGCTTGTCGCAGCAAACCAAATTGAGAGATAATAAATAGCCAACTCTTAAACTCCGAACCGATGACATAAACATGTTGCAAATTACTGGAGCCAAGTCGAAATTCTGTGACGGTATTCCCCGCCGTAGTTTCCTGAGTGTCGGTTCGCTGGCATTGGGTGGTATTTCATTGCCCCAGTTACTTCGAGCCGATGAAGAAAACGGGAATCAGTCCCGGCATAAATCAGTGATCATGGTTTTCCTTCCTGGAGGCCCTTCCCATCTGGATATCTGGGATCTGAAATCAGAGGCCCCCCTGGAGATTCGCGGGGAATTCCAACCGATCCAGACCACCACCCCTGGCTATCACCTCTGCGAACACCTACCAAGGCTGGCTCAGAATCTGGATCGCTTTACGATTATCCGTTCTCTGGTAGGCGCCAAAAACGAACATGCTTCTGAACTTTGTCTCAGTGGATTTGGCTACTTCCAATCCAGGGTGCGTCATCAACCATGCCTGGGTGCTGCCGTCTCCTACCTGCAGGGACCTGTCGACAAGTCTGTCCCCCCGTCGATCAGCATGGTGTATCACACAAACAATAACTGGCGCGATCCAGGTCGAGCTGGTTTTGTCGGAGCAGCTCACAAACCATTTCAGCCCAACGACGAAGGCAAGGCAGACATGGTTTTACAAATGTCTCGTAGCCGACTGCGTGACCGAAGCCAGTTGTTAAAATCTGTTGACCGCCTGCAGCGTGCCGTCGAAACCTCGGACGTCGTGCAAAGTGTAGACGCATATACGGCTCAGGCCCTGCATATGCTCACCAGCAATAAACTTCTTGAAGCATTGGATATTTCCAAAGAAGCTCCGGAAACGATCGCTCGGTACGGCAAAGGTAATAACGATCCGGTGGATGACGGTTCGCCGATGAACAACGAAGATTTCCTCATCGCCCGCAGGTTAGTGGAAGCCGGCGCACGTTGTGTTTCGATCTCGTTCGGTCGCTGGGATACACACTCCTGCCGTAAAGCAGGTGATCTGGCATACAAAAACAATTTTGCTCAATTACGCGAATACCTGCCTCGCCTGGAACAGTGTCTGCTGGCTCTTACTCAAGACCTGAAAGACCGTGGTCTGGAAAAAGATGTGGCCGTTGTCGTGTGGGGAGAAATGGGACGTACGCCCCGAATAAATGCTAACGGTGGTCGAGATCACTGGCCACAGGTCTCCGGCTGTATTCTGGCTGGCGGAGGGTTTGACCACGGTCAGGTACTAGGCAGTACTACTCGGCTCGGTGAATCCGCCAAAGATCATCCCATTCATTACCAAAACGTATTCGCCACTCTCTATCAACATCTGGGCATCGATGTCTCCAACGTGAAGATACCGGACTTTAACGGGCGACCCCAGTATCTGCTGCAGCACCGTGAAACTATCAGCGACCTTGGCTAGCGGCGATTTAGCCCCGGTCAAACATCGGATTCGCCGTCAATGTATTCTCCACCAGAGTGTTTTTCGTTTGGTGGATTTCCATACAGACCTGCGTTTCGAGCGATAATTGATTCGATACGATCCAGTCGTTTATTCATCTCTTCCTGATACCGCTGCAATTCCTCAGATTCTTCGCCAACATAAAGTGAAGTCAATGTAGCGGTAAATACTCCGACAAGAATCATTCCGGTAATAATCAATACCACGGTAAGTATACGCCCTACGACTGTGGTCGGATTATGAATATCACCGAACCCGCCTGTCACCACCGTCGTGAAACTCCACCACATCCCTCCTCCTAGCGTCTTGACGTCGTTCTCATTGCCCACGAACGCGCTCTCTACGTAATACACAGCGAAGCCACCGAAGACCATGACGATCAGCCCCCATTTGAGAGAACGCTTCATGAGTTTGACATCCATGGCGTCCTGCAGCTTGTCCATTCCTCGCCATAGCATCAGGAATACGCGAAGTATTCTCAGCACTCGGGAAAACCTCAACAGTCTCGCAAATCGACCTATCCTGGCAAGCCGTCCAAATCGGGACAGCTGAGCTTCACCCGGAATTGGAATCGACGTTACAAAGTCAATCCAATAATTCCTCCAGTACCATCGCTTTGAACGCGAACAAAAAAGTCGCACCACGAATTCCAGCATAAAGATTGCACAACAGACCACATCGATCCAGAAGATTGACCAACTCTCAAGCCAGCGGGGACGCTGATGCTCATCAAACCGATCATACGTCTGCCCCTGCAATCCAAAACGTTCAACCGTCTCCCGCCAGGCTGAAATCTCCGTGCGATAATCCGCTACGGCGTACTGATGATCATCGATGACGAAATAGCCCCAATGATTCGGGACGAGTGTATCGTAGGCCAGCAGCGCGAGCACAAAAAAGATAAGCAGCATCATGACAACCTGAATGGCATTTACCATCCACGTCGACCCCAACAGTTTACTCAACCTGTCGGTCATGTAGTTGTACTCAATGGCATCGACAACGCGTTCTCGCAACGTTTCAAGTTCACTGGTCTCACCAGCCAGCAGCCGAGAACGCTCCCGAACGCGTTTATAAACTCCCAGATCTCCCTCGTTAAAACGCTGCTCGGCCTCTACCTCCAGATCAGCCGCCTGCTGTGCCAAATCAGCCAGATTCGACTCCAGATTGTCCAGCATCAACTCGAGTGTCGGAGTCGGAGTTGAGGAAATTCCAATCCGGTTAAGTCGCACGAGAGAAGACCGCAGGTCTTTCATCGAAACAGATTGTGAGTCAGTTTTCGTCATGGCTTGAAAATCATAAGCTCATTTAAGACAGATCGAGATGCATTGAGCACACAGCGAACGTTAAGTTTTTACCATAACCTCCAATTGGCACGCGGTAAAAACGAAAAACGTCCTGCTAGCTATTGATACCGTTAATCTCAATGACCACTTTGCCAAACTGAGTACTCTCGGCCAACCTAGCCAATGCCAGGTTCACATCCTCGAGGGAGAAAACTGAATCAACAATGGGCTCAATCTTTGCCTCACGTACTAACAACAACATTTGCTCAAAATCTGCGGGAGAACCCATCGTCGACCCTATCAGTTTGAGCTGCTTCCAAAACACTTTGAACAGATCTACCCTGTCGGCCGGCCCTGCTGTCGCTCCGTAATTAACAATGCGTCCCCCCGGACCAGCCAGTTGCAGCAGGTTGCGATAGCCTGTACCACCCGCACCATCAATAATGGCATCGACCATACCGTGATCCCCCAGCACCTGTTTCACCCAGTCATCCTGACAATAGAGGTAAGCCCCAGCAGCACCCATTTCCAACGCACGTTGCAATTTTGTCTCGGATGAAGAAGTGACCAGAACCCGAGCTCCCAACGCCATGCAAAACTGCATCGCCAGCAAAGCGACTCCGCCACCAATACCGTTAATCAAAACCAGACTATCGCCTTTTACCTCCGCTCGGGAAACCGCTCGGAAAGCGGTCACTCCGGCCAGAGGCAACGCGGCCGCGTGATGCCAGTTGAGATGAGCTGGCTTCTCAAAGACGGCACTGGCGGGTACACAGATCGATTCCGCAAATGTGCCATCGGAGGGCATCCCCAGAATATGAAATTGCTCCGATTGAAATTGCTCGTTTTCACCCCACTCCAATCCGGGATTGATAATCACCTGGCGGCCAATCCAATCGGAATCCACTCCTTCGCCAACTGCCTCAACCACACCAGCTCCATCTGATCCCTGGATAACTCCAGTTCGGATTCCCGGATACAACCCCTGAGTGATCCAATAATCACGACGATTCAAAGCCGCAGCATGCAGACGAATCAATACTTGTCCCTCTGATACATCAGGCAATTCACGCTGTTCTATCACCAGAGGGTGATGCGTTTGTTGAAGAACCGCAGCTTTCACAGAACCCTACTTTCCTTGTTGAGCCCAGCGACGCATCAATTCAATGTTCTGTTTGATCGTATTGATGTGTTCCACTGGTCGGCGACGAGCTTCCAATGTTTCGACATAGACTTTCATGTCACTATCAAACATCCGAGTGGGTTCAGGGTTCACTCCCTGATCACCCGACCTCGATTCCCAACGGGCAAGTAATTTTCGCATTTGTTTCAGAACCGAACCATATGCCGGGTCCTCCGCCAGATTATTTATTTCGTAAGGATCTCGAGTCAGGTCGTAAAGTTCTTCAGGTAGTCGCGTGGGAGCCAACAGACGTTGTTGCACGTCGTTCAACTCACCTCTGGCACCAGCCTCCTTAAACGACTTTACAATAGATTTCCCATCCTTGTAGGCATTGGGTTGCAGATGCGGACGTTGAGGAAGGTAATTGCGAATATACTTGTAGTCCAGTGTGCGAACACTTCTCAAATGCTCTACCGTCTCATCACACCGATCGCGAGCGGCATAAACAGCTCGCCTCGGCCTGTAATCGGGGGCCATGATATCCTGAGCCTGCATCGACCTGGGCAGGTTAATCCCGGCATAAGCCAATGAAACGGCAGCAATATCGATGTGCTCGACCAGGTCATCGCGAACCTGCCCCGCTTCAATTCCAGGACCGGCAATGACCAGTGGAACGTGTAAACCTTCGTCATACATGAACTGCTTGCCGCGAACATGGCTGATTCCATGGTCGGTCATAAACAGGACAATGGTGTTGCCCAAATCTCCTTCGTCCCGCAGCTTGTGGAGGATCTCTCCCACCACGCGATCGGTTTCACGTACTGTGTCCAGATAGACTGCCCAGTCGTGCAAAATGACCTCTGTGGCTGGATAGTACGGTGGCAGAGTGATACGACTAAGGTCCGTACGATTCCCAAACGTCTCTTCAACCCGTGCGGCAAATCGTTGTGCCGCTTCCGTAGTACCACCTCGAAGCTTTCCACCGGGAAGTTGAACCTGAGCGAAAAATGGTTGCCCCTTGTCCCGTTTAGCCCAGTCGGCACCATCATACATCTCCTGATTCCATTCAAAGTTGTAATCAGACTTTCCCAGACGCTCGTCAGCGCGAATCGGCCAACCCGTCAGCGTTGTGTAATAACCAGCTTCCTGAAACATCTCAGGGATAGGGCGGACACCTTGAGGCAAGTTGATCTTCTCTGTTCCGCGACCGCTTCGATGATGGTGAGCACCGATCGTTGTCTGATACATACCGGTGATAAATGCGCTGCGGCATGTCGAGCAAACCGGAGCGGTGACGTAGGCATTGTTAAACTGGACGCCACGCCGAGCCAAGGAATCTACATGCGGAGTCTCAATCAGCTCTTCTCCATAGGAAGAAAAGTGAGCAGACATATCATCCACAATAATCCACAGGATATTGGGGGGCGCTGCCACCAGATCGGCTGGCGAAAAACAGACAGTCACCCAACTGATAATGAGAAATCCAATCGCAGGAAGCTTGATGAGGCTCATTTTCAATTCCTTTTTAGCTTGCAAACAACTCTCGCTTTACATTTCCATGAACATCGGTGAGACGGTAGTCCCGCCCCTGATGCCGGTAGGTGAGGCGTTTATGATCCAAACCCAGAGCATGCAACATTGTGGCATGCAAATCATGGATATGCCAACGATCTGTTGTCGCATCGAAACCAATATCATCCGTTTCACCAATCGATTTGCCTTGCGAAACACCGCCACCTGCAAACCACATGGTAAATGCTTCCACATGATGATCCCGCCCGACAGGTTCACCCGGTTTTTGGCTTTTTTGAGCTACGGAAGACCGTCCAAATTCTCCACCCCAGATCACCAGTGTATCTTTCAGCAGCCCCAGTCGTTTCAAATCGAGAACCAACGCTGCCGATGCCTGATCTGTCGTCTGACACTCACCCGGCAATCGTTGATAAATACTCGTATGATGGTCCCAATCACCATGAAACAGTTCAACAAAGCGAACACCACGCTGCACTAGTCGTCTGGCAAGCAGGCAATTGCGTGCATAAGAAGGTTGACCTGGATCTTTAATTCCATAAAGCGCTAACGTCTCCTGCGTTTCACCTGACAAATCCAGAAGTTCCGGGGCGCTGGATTGCATTCGAAATGCCAGTTCATAGTTGGCTATTCTTGTCTCAATATCAGGATCAGGATTTTCCCGCTGTTTCAATCGGTTCAATTCGTTGACGGCCCGAACCGTGGCCGCCTGACTTTCCCGGGAAAATCCGTCCGGTGATTTCAGATTGAGAATCGGCGGCCCATTGGTTTGCAGAGGAGTCCCTTGCATTGTCCCTGGCAAAAATCCATGGCCAAAGTTGGCGCCTTTGCTTCGCGGATGCATACCGGACCGCAAAACCATGAATCCAGGCAGGTTTTTTGATTCAGAGCCTAAGCCGTATAAAACCCAACTTCCCAGACTCGGCCTACCAAACCGTCGCCACCCCGTGTTCATATGTAACTCAGCGAACATATGATTCTGATCTTCGGCCTGACAGGTATGAACAAAAGCAAGGTCATCGACGATTCCAGCTGTATACGGCATCAACTCGGAAACCCATTGTCCACTCTCTCCGTGCTGAGTGAACTTGTACGGCGTCCCCATCAGTCTCGGTTTGGCTTCCTTGATCTGAGCAAACTCGACACGATCCAGAAATGACTGAGGTAACTCTTCGCCGTCGCGCTGATTGAGAACCGGCTTTGGATCAAACAGGTCAAACTGGCTGGGCGCTCCAATCTGACACATAAAAATGACGTTCTTCGCTGTTGGCTGATGATGGAGTTTTGGAGCACTCACCGTCTCATCGCCCAAACCTTCTGCCGCCAGCATTGAGGGCCATGCCAGAGATGCAACTGCTAGAGCATTCTCCTTAAAAAACTGGCGCCGATGATTCATGAATTCAGTCATAGTACGTTTCATCATTCCCGCATTATAAACTCATCAAGATTCATCATGGTTCGGCAGACCGCCACCCAGGCTGCCTGCTCGTGAAGGCTTACCGTATGCTCTTGCTGCAGAGCGAACTTTCCAACAGCAAGGCTGGCGGCAGTCGCATCGTGCTGGAAGATCAATCGCTGCTCCGTCAAAAGTTGTTCCAGAATCTGCTGTTCATCTTCTCGTATATTTCGATTCAGTGCCGTGCTGAAGAGCCATGCGAGTCTGTCTTCTGTGCTGTCATGCACCAGTAACACTCGCTGCGCCAGAGCCTGAGCGGCTTCGACAAAGATCGGATCATTCAGCAGCGCCAGTGATTGAAGCGCGACATTTGAACGGGTTCGTCTGGTACACGAAGTGGTTAAATCCGGGCCGTCAAAAATCGAAGTCAGGGGATGCGGAGTCAGCCGCCAAATATAAGTGTACATACCTCGGCGGTAACGATCCGCCCCCTGACTTTCCGTCCAGGTGGCAGGCGTAGCACGAAAATCCAGAACGCCGGATGGTTGAGGGGGGAAAACACTCGGTCCCCCAATTTCGTTTTCCAGCAATCCGGAAACAGCCAGGGCATTATCCCTCAAGGCTTCCACTTCCAGGCGAAACCGCCGTTGTCCCTGAAACAGTCCGTCGCCATCACTGGTACGAAATTTGAAATGGGAAGACTGCTGGTAGACGGCTGAATTCACAATCGAGCGGATCACCCCCTTAAAGCTGTCTTCCTGCTGCAGTACCGTCGCCAAATGATCCAACAGCATCCAATGGATTGGCCGAGCCGTTTGTACTCCGAAGTCATTTTCGGATTCCACGATCGCATTGCCCAGTAACCTCATCCAGATCCGATTTATCATCACACGAGCAAACAGTGGATTCTCGTGTGCCACCAGCCATTGCCCTAGTGCGACACGATTCGAAGCTTCACTTGCTTGATGATCCGACTGGATCGGCGGCAAAAAAGAGGGCGTGCCTGATTGCACCTGTTCGCCCAGTTGCCTTGGATTCCCGCGGACAAAAATATGCGTCGGGCGATTGTCCTGAGCGAATACGAGCGTCGTATCTGAATCCGGTCGCTGTTTTTGTAGTTCATCGCGTCGAGCTGCAAGTTGCTTTCGCTGCGAGTCTTTACTCTGAAAATAGGACTCAAGCTGTGCCACGTCCGCTTCGCTACGTTGTGGAGCGGGTATCTTGAGTAACGTCAGAATAGCAGCATCAATTCCATCCGGATCCTGCAAGGCTGCTGCGACCAGACTATTCAAATGCTCTTTGATCTTCGCGTCAATCTCAGCCAGTCGTTGATTACAGGTTTGCAGTTGCTCGTCGACTCCAGCAATTCGACTTTTCAGTTCTGGAGAACTCAGATCGAACTCGACGGCACTGGCACCATGAAAGAAGGCGTACAGCTGATAGTATTCTTTTTGGGTTACAGGATCCGTTTTGTGGTCATGACATTGAGCACACTCAAGCGTCAACCCCAGAAACACCGCGCCGGTCGAGTTAACCCGGTCAAGCACCGCCTGCTCTCGAACACCGCCATCCAACATGGCATTACAGTGAAACCCGGAGGCGATGCGGGTCTCGCGGGTTACCTCTGGCAACAGATCTCCTCCGATCTGTTCAACGACGAAGTCGGTAATCGGTTTATCCTGATTAAAAGCGCGAATCACCCAATCACGATAGTGCCAGATTTTTCTTGGCAGGTCTGCTTCATAACCTGCGCTATCTGCATAGCGGGCCAGATCCAACCAGTGTCGCCCCCAACGTTCACCGAAACGAGGATCACTCAGAAGTCGATCCACCAGCTGCTGATAGGCATTTTCACTCTCATCAGACTCAAAATCCTCCACCTCCCGAATGGTTGGAGGAACGCCCAGCAAGTCGAAGAAGAGACGTCGAAGAAGTTGAACTCGGGATGCGCGCGGAGCTGGTTTCAGGCCTGCTTGTTCCATCCGAGCCAAAACGAAGACATCAATTGCATTTCGCGGCCAGGTCGAGTCTTTAATTGTGGGTAGTGAAGGAGTTCGAATGGGCTGAAAAGCCCAGTGCTCGGTCTGCTTCACATCCCTTAACCCTCGGATTCCCTGTTCGATCCAGCGAGCAATTGTCCCGGTTTCAGCGGCGGAAAGCTGTGCCGCTTCCTGAGGCATACGCAACGACTCATCCGAAGACTTGATCCGCTCTAACAGCAGTGAATCTGCGGCATTTCCCGAAATCAGAATACGACCACTGTCGCCACCTTTCAGAACGGAATCTCGACGGTCGAGTCGCAAGCCTCCTTCGGCTCGTTGCCCGTTATGACAACGAAAACATTTGGCCTGCAGTAAAGGCAGAACATCTCGATCAAAGGAAACGCTCTGACCGTGGGCTGCCAACTGAACTCCGGCTACGATACAAATCGCCAGCAGATATCGCATCAGTGGGTGGGGTTGATTACGCAATAGCCGCCTGCACGATCTGGCCGGCCACATCGGTGAGGCGGAAGTCGCGTCCTTTGAATTTGTAGGTCAAACGCTCATGATCGATGCCCAATAGATGGAGCATCGTGGCATGCAGGTCATGCACTTCAACTTTGTCTTGAGCAACGTTGTAGCCAAAGTCATCGGTTTCACCAATCGTGACGCCTCTCTTGACTCCTCCACCAGCCATCCAGAGACTGAAGCAGTTAGGGTGATGATCTCGGCCGTAGGATTTTCCACGATCCTGACCGTAGCTGGTGCGCCCAAATTCGCCACCCCAAATTACAAGCGTATCATCCAGTAACCCTCGTTGTTTCAAATCCTTGACCAACGCGGCGCAAGCTTTATCCACCTGACCAATCTTATTCTTAATGTTCGTCGTCACGTCGGCGTGATGATCCCAACCACGATCATACAGCTGAACAAATCGAACTCCAGCTTCTGCCAACCGTCGAGCAAGCAAGCAGTTGTTGGCAAAACTGGTCGCTCCCGGAGTCGCCCCGTAAGCCTCCAGAGTCTGCTGGGATTCCCGACTGATATCCATCAATTCGGGAACAGACGACTGCATACGATACGCCAATTCGTAGGCATTTATACGGGCTTCGATTTCCGGATCACCAACCTGTTTCTGCCTGAGTTGATTGAGGTCATTAATGCCGGTCACCAGCCTTTTTCGATTCCGGTCGTCTATCCCCTGGGGATTCGACAGGTAGAGGACTGGGTCGCCTGAGGACTGGAACTGCACTCCTTGGTGACGACTCGGCAAAAATCCATTGTGCCAATAACGGGACGGAACGGGCTGTCCACCGTTGGACAACAAGACAACAAATTCTGGCAGATCCTTGTTCTCGCTACCTAACCCGTAACTTAACCAGGATCCCAGACATGGCCGCCCCGAAAGCGGACTGCCTGTCTGCAAAAATGTGACCGCCGGGTCATGGTTAATCGGGGTCGAGTGGACACTCTTCATGAGGCACATATCATCGGCAATGGTCGAGATCTCCTTGAATGCAGAATTCATCTCCATCCCACACTCGCCATACCTGCCCCATTGCTGCTGCGTTGCAGCCACCAGTAATTTGGCCTGCTCGCGCGTCATCGTCGTCAGTCTCTGTTTTCCAATCACCGAAGGTGGCAACGGCTGACCATGATGTTTTTGCATTTGGGGTTTGTTATCGAACGTATCCAAATGAGACGGACCACCTGACATATGCAGGTAGATAACCCGTTTTGCTTTTGGCTGATGATGCAAAGCACGCGCGGGCTTGCTATGACGATGCCGGGCAAGCAGGTCACTATTCTGAGCAATGGATGCTGTTGCCAGGGCACCTAAACCAAGCGACGTTCGGGTAAGGAAATTCCTGCGTGTTTGTTCTCGGACTGAATTCTGCATTCCCATTACTCCCTGGTCACCGTTTCATCCAGATTCAGAATGATGCTCGCCAGGGCCGTCCAGACCGCATGTTCTGTCTGATCTAATTCTGCTGGTCCTGCTGGAACCGGGGACTCGCCCGCTGCCACAATTTGCTTCGCTGCTTCACTGTCGTGAGTATAAACGTCCAGCTGTTGCTGATATAAACGTTCGAGCACCTCAAGTTCTTCGGCTTCAGGTACTCTTGCCACCGCCACCTGAAAAGCAAAATCAAGCCGTGCTCTCAGGGATTCTCCTCCTTCGGTTAAAATCCGCTGCGCAAATACTCGAGCGGCTTCTACGTAGGTAGGGTCGTTCATCAGCACCAGCGCCTGCAGCGGAGTATTAGTCCGTGGCCGATTGACGGTGCAAAACTCACGGCTTGGAGCATCAAAAATCTGGAATGCTGGATAGACCGTCGTTCGTCTCCAGTAGGTGTAAATTCCGCGGCGATACAAATCCTCTCCACGACTCTGATCCCAACCTCGCCCAATTTTATCGGAGTAGTATTCGGCGGGCTGGTAAGGCCTGACACTCGGACCACCTATCTTATCCGTCAATAAACCACTGATCGCCAACGCGTTGTCACGAATCTCCTCGGCAGACAATCGAAATCGGGAAGCACGCGATAACAATCGATTTTCCGGATCAACCTCGTCGTACACTCCTGTGAACTGTGAGTCCTGCTGGTAGGTCGCAGCCATCAGCATCTGTTTCTGCAGTCTTTTCACATTCCAGCCACTCTCCACAAACTCAACAGCCAGCCAATCCAGTAACGCCGGATGACTTGGACGTTCTCCCTGCGTTCCCAGATCCCCAAGTGTTTTCACAATCCCCGTTCCAAACAACTGTTTCCACAGGCGATTCACTACCACTCGGCTAACCAGAGGATGATTCTCATCGGTAAGCCAGTTTGCCAATCCCAGTCTGGTTGCAGAATGCTGCTCGGACAATTCCGGGAAAATCGAAGGGACATCTGGTAGTACTTGTTCACCTGGCGCCTGAAAATCACCTCGCATTAAAACATAGGCCGGATTCGGTTCATTTTTTTGGACCATCACCATGGTCGTCGGCAGAGTACTCTGGAGGGAATCAATCTTATCCTTAGCAGCAGCGAAAGCGTTCTCCAGTTTCCGGACTTCTGGACTGGTAGTCAGGTATTGCCTCTCCAGAAAGTAATCAAACACTTTCTGGGATTCCTGTGGTGACCATGTCGTACGATCTTTTTCACCAATCCGAGCGATCTCGTCAGGATAGGCCGACACCTTCGACTCAATGTTGTATTTGGCAGACAGATACCGGAGAACTCGCGTACGCTCCGTATCCGATAACATGCGATCAAAGATCATTACCTCGGCAAAATACCCGTAGGTCTTCTCGTTCCCCGCGTTATTAGCTCCAATCGTAATTGGGTTCGGATTCAGATCCGCTATGGAGACAATTCCGGGTGTACCTTCACCTGCCGGTTCCCCGTTCAAGTAAATACGGATTCGCTTTTGCTGGTCCTGCGAAACTAGTCCTATATGAGGTTGGTTTAAGCTGACTGACTGAGTGCCTACAACATCGGCAGCGTAGCCGTTGAAACTGAGCCGATTGGTGTCGGCAACTTTCCACATAGCCCGCCGTTTTCCCTGGACCTCGCTACCCCACATGATCGGCATTTGGTTACCAGCCAGATTGTCATAGGAAATCACACTGACAATCGTATAGTCGCTATGCAGTTTTTCACCACCGTCGGTAGTCCTGAAGAAATCGGAGCTGCCATCCAGGTGAACGGCTGGCAGGTCATGCACGCCTTTGGCGGTATACTTTGGACGACCGGTCGCTTTGGCTTCCCGACCGTGCACGGACCGATCTTTCCAGACGGTCACTTCTTCCTCTGGCGAAAAAGGCTGTTCAGAGTCAATCACGCCGTCCCCATTAATATCATCAGCAGCCAGCCACAGCTGCAATTCATCTGAGAACGAATCGAGAGTAATCTTGCCCTCCTGGAACTCGGCTAACCAGGTCTGATAGGATTTCTCCACACGTTGTTGATCTTCCCTCAGCGAATTGGAAAGCTCAGTAAGTTGATTTTTCAGGTTGGCGGCCTGTTCAGTCCATTGCTGAAGCTCCGCTTTGTACTCTTCCGTCTCCACCCTCAGCAAAGGGGGCAATGGTTTGTTGTGGTACCCGGACGCTCCACCGGCTCCGATTTCATCCTGAACACTGTTGAAGAACGCATACAGTTGGTAGTACTCCTTCTGACTGATCGGATCATACTTATGATCATGACACTGAGCACAACCTATGGTAAGTCCCAAAAAAACCTGCCCCGTCGTATTGGTTCGATCTACCGCATAGGCGACGTAGAATTCGTCTGGATCAGCTCCTCCTTCTTCATTGAAAGTGACGTTTCTGTTGAAGCCCGAGGCAATTCTGGTTTCCTGGTTCACGTCGGGCAACAAATCACCGGCCACGTTTTCAACGATGAATCTGTCGTACGGCTTATTGTCATTAAACGCGTTGATAACGTAGTCCCGGTAGAGCCACATATCGCGATGGCTATCAGCATGGTAGCCATTGGTATCACCATAACGAGATAGATCCAGCCAATCCTGCGCCATCCGTTCTCCATAGTGCCTGGACGCCAGCATCCGATCCACCATTTTTTCATAGGCACCCTCAGACGTATCATTGAGAAACTGCTGCACTTCCTCCATCGATGGAGGTAAGCCTCGCAAATCCAGGGAGACGCGACGAATCAATGTGCGTTTGCTGGCTGGGGGAGATGGCTTCATCCGCTGTTCGTCCAGCCGGTCTTTCACAAAGAAGTCAATCGCATTTTGAGCCCAACGTTTATTCTGGATTTTTGGGAGCGCTGGTTTCACAGGAACATTCCAGGCCCAATGCCCCTGGACCTCGCCGCCCTGTTGTATCCAGCGAGTCAGCTTATCTATCTGCTCCACGGTAAGTTGTTTTTTGGAACTTGCCGGAGGCATTCTCAGCTCTTCATCGCTAGTTGTTATCCTCCGCAGCAACTCACTTTCACGCGGATTTCCAGAGCTCAGTAATAACAGGAAATGATCATTGGCAACATCCAGACGAAAATCGGCCTGCCTGGTCTTTTCGTCCGGACCATGACATGCAAAGCAGGTTTCACTCAGAATGGGCCGGATATCGCGATCGTAATTCAGTTTTGTTTTTGCGATGACCCCTTGTGAAACACAAAACATCAGGAGCAGGCTCGAAACGATTTTCCACATAACGTCTGTAATGTACCTCTTGTTTTTGAAGATAAATCCTGTGCTCGCACCTCTCATTTTATGAAATGTTTCCATGCAATGGCATCTGTTTAATCCTTGATTCCGAAGGAAGAATATGAGCGGTAAATGCATTAGAATCAGGTTAGTGATCGATTAGTTCTACTTAACGGAGAAACCATCTCATGCGACTCAGTATCCTTTTGCTTTTCGGGCTGGCAACTACTGCACTGGCTCAGGAGCCTATCGTCCCTGCTGACGCAAAACTGGAAAAGTTATTTACCGGTATCACACTTACCGAAGGGGTTGCTGTTGCCCCCAATGGCCAGGTGTACTTCAGCGACATTACATTTTCACATCAATCCGTACTGGATAATGGCCAAATCCATGCTGGACATATATGGCGTTATGATCCAACCACCGGTAAGACGTCCATCTTTCGTTCACCGAGCGGTATGTCCAATGGAATCAAATTCGACGCCAATGGCGACATGATCATCTGTGAAGGAGCAGACTACGGCGGTCGCCGAGTCATTCGTACAGATATGAAAACCGGCATGAGCTACATTGTGGCTGCCATGTACGAAGGTCGAAAACTCAACTCTCCTAACGACGTAACTATCGATCTGAAAGGCCGTCTTTACTTCAGTGACCCTCGCTACCTGGGACATGAAACGATCGATCAACCGGTGATGGGAGTCTATCGTGTGGATCCGGATGGGTCGATCACTCGGATCATTTCAGATGCTGGAAAGCCAAACGGAGTCTGCATTTCGCCTGATCAGAAAACACTTTATGTCGTGAGTAACGCCAACGGTGCGACTGGCTTTGAACGGTTGGGACGGGCGGATGACGCCAAAGGACCCGTGGCGATCGCCGCTCCTCTGCGCAAGGGACACATGGCTTTGATGGCCTACGACCTCGACAAAGACGGAAATGCGACGTTCCGGGAAACACTTGTTGACTATTATCCCGAAGACGGGCCGGATGGACTTGTGGTAGATCAAGCCGGAAATCTGGTTGTGGCCGAACGGTCTGAAAAGCGACCAGGAATCGCAATTTATTCTCCTCAGGGAAAAGAGCTGGGATTCATAAAAACTCCTGTCCCCACTAATGTTGGGTTTGGTCGTGGCAAAGACGCCAGTTTGCTCTACATTACTGCCGGATCAGAATTGTATCGGATTCGATTAAACACCAACGGCTACCAGCTACCACCAGCGAAGCAAAAACGCAAGTAATCACCAGATTGCCAAGGCAACGATTTTGCTCCGCTCCTTGAAACGTATATTCATCATGAAAACTCACTTCACCATCTGTTTACTGGTGCCCTTGCTGTTAACAGGACTGGTTTATGGGCAACAGACTGCTCAGGATCCGGTCGATCCGGCTCATGCGGCCCGTATGGCCAAAAGTCAGAAGCTGTTCAAGTCAACCGTAAGGCATGCTTTGACTGCCCATTGCCTCAAATGCCATGGTGGTGAAAAAACCGAAGGTGAATTCGACGTAACAACTCGCAAGTTGTTCCTGCAGGGAGGAGCCAGTGGTGAAACCGTTGAGCCCGGGAAAGCACATGAAAGCTACCTGGCCGACATGCTGCACCATCGCACCGAACCAGCAATGCCGCAAAACAGTGGGAAACTCAGCGACAAGCTGATTGCTTCTATTCTTGATTGGGCTGATTTGGGAGCTGCGTACGACAGTCCGCTGATTGATGCTAATCAACCGGAAGATGCATGGACACGCCATCGAATCGATCCTTCTCAGAAAGACTACTGGGCGTTCCAGCCTCTCCGCGCTGTCAAAATCCGGTCCACTCTGCATCCCCACCCGCAAAACCCAATCGATCACTATGTTGCGGCCGAAATAGCCAACCAGGGTCTGCACGTTGCAAAGAAAGCTGACACCCAAACTCTTGTTCGCCGAATTTTCCTCGACACACTGGGGATGCCTCCTACCTCGGATGAGCTGAAAACGTTAACTGCGTTACCTCAGGATGAAGTTGTTGAGGCGACGATTGATTACGTTTTAAAGAGTCCTCATTATGGAGAACGGTGGGCCCGACACTGGCTCGATGTGGCCAGATTTGCTGAGAGCCATGGATTCGAGCATGACTACGACCGTCCGTTTGCGTTCCACTATCGTGACTTTGTTATCAAAGCTCTGAATCAGGACCTCCCCTACAGCGAATTTGTCCGCTGGCAACTGGCCGGCGATGAAATTGCACCTCAAAATCCGCTGGCAATGATGGCGACCGGTTTTCTGGGCGCCGGAGTCTTTCCCACTCAAATCACAGCCAACGAAGTGGAACCTTCCAGGTATGATGCGTTGGACGACATGTCGTCCACAACCAGTTCTGCCATGCTCGCTTTGACCATCGGCTGTGCCCGCTGCCATGATCACAAATTTGATCCGATTCCCCGAGCAGATTATTACCGCTTTACCTCCACGTTTACGACCGCCGTACGGTCCAATCAGGAGATCATTCTGAATCAGGCTGAAATCGACGCTCAACAGGAGGCTTTCCAAAAAGAGCATCAGCCCTATCTTGATGCGATTGAAACCTATGAAAAAACAACGCTTCGTGAAGCGTTCGAAATCTGGGATCGAGCGAACCCCGAAAAGGACCTGCCGCATTGGTACACCATGAAATTCTTTGATGTCCAGTCCGAGAAAGGATCGGTTATCGAACGTCAAGCAGACGAATCCTTCAAAGTAAAACCCTCATCCGCCCCAAATCAGGATGCTTTCACGTTTGAATTTCATACACATCTACCAAGCGTCAAAGCGATCCGGATCGAAGCCTTCGCAGATTCAACACTCCCAGCGGGCGGACCAGGACTCGCCAGCAATGGCAACTTTCAATTGACCCAGATTACTGTCGGTGCCGCTCCGCTCAAAACAGCAAACAACCTGGAGGACGTAAAGTTTAGTGGAGTTCGTGCCACGTTCAATCAAAACGACGGAAACCTGCATTCAAGAACCATCATTGACGGAAACCATGCAACTGGCTGGGCAGTGGATCCACAGTTTGGAAAAGATCATGCTGCCATCCTTACACTGGCTGAGCCGATGGAGGATGCTTCCGGACACCGGCTTCGAATCACGGCCTCTTTCAATGGAAATACAAAGCATATCATGGGACGGTTCCGCATTTCTGTATCCGGCAATCCGGAACTGCCACTGCTCTCCAATACAATCTCTGACAAAGTCGCCACCATCCTTCGTAAACCAGCCACGCAACGGACGGAACAGGATATCCAGTCAGCTATAAAGTGGTATCGAACCTCCGACAATAAGTGGAAGGAATTGAACGCAGCAGCGGCGGAACACATGAAGAAAGCCCCGAGCCCTCAGGGCGAGACCGTGATGATCGTTAGTGAAGGCGTGAAACCAATTCGTCACCATTCCCAGGGCAAAGACTTCTTTGAAGACTTTTATTTCCTGAAACGGGGAGACGTGACTCAGAAACTGGGGAAAGCTCCGCAGGGTTTCCTGCAGGTACTCATGCCTCAGGACGATTCAATCCAGCCATGGCAACAGACGCCTCCCGCTGGCGCCACCACTTCCTATCGTCGAACAGCCATGGCCAATTGGATGGTAGACACGAAAGCGGGGGCAGGACACCTGCTCGCTCGCGTTATTGTCAACCGACTTTGGCATCATCATTTTGGTCAGGGCATTGTCAAATCCACCAACGACTTCGGAATCCAGGGACAACCACCCACGCACCCCGCTCTGCTCGACTGGCTGGCTTTACAACTGATTGCAAACGACTGGAGCCTAAAACATATCCATTCGTTGATTCTGTCGAGTTATACCTATCAACAGTCATCCGCATTTCATCAGGAAGATGCGTTAGCCGATCCGGAAAACAGATTCTACTGGCGGTTTAGTCCCAGACGCCTGGAAGGCGAGGCAATTCGAGATTCCATTCTGCTGGCTACTGAACAACTGGACAAAACCATGTTTGGTAAGGGGACGCTGGACGAATCAATGCGGCGGCGAAGTATTTACTTCACCATCAAACACAGCAAGTTGATCCCCATGCTCCAAGTGTTCGATGTCCCGGAACCACTGGTCAGTCAGGGGCAACGCCCTACAACAACCGTGGCCCCTCAGGCGCTATTGCTGCTGAACAACCCCCATCTGCGAAAATGCTGTGAAGACAGTGCCAGCGACCTCCTCCAACAAGGATTGGACGATACAGCGATGATCGATCTTTGCTATCAAAGATCTCTCTCGCGTAGCCCCGGGAATCACGAGTTGCAAAAAGCTACCGATTTCCTGTCTGCACAGACAGAATCTTACAAACAATCTGGCGTGGCAGATGCCAAAGCTCAGGCAACGGCTGACCTGATCCAACTCATTCTCTGTCTCAACGAATTTTGTTACATCTACTAACCCCCCACCCGTCTCATCATGAATCATATTTATACTCGTCGAGAATTACTAAAAACATGCGGTGGCGGTATGGGCGCGGTGGCGCTGCATGCATTACTTGCCCAGCAGGAAGCTCGCGCGGCAGACAGTCCACTGGCCCCCAAACAGCAGCACATTCCAGCGAAAGCCAAAAGTGTCATCTGGCTCTTCATGAACGGTGGTCCCAGCCAGGTCGATACCTGGGACTACAAACCGGAACTGGAAAAACACGATGGCCAGGAACTGGAAGGATTCGACAAAAACACTGGTTTCTTTACCGGCAATGTCGGCCCCATCATGAAGTCTCCCTTCAAGTTTTCACAGCATGGAGAGAGTGGATCGTGGGTTTCGGATATCTTCCCCAATATGGCCAACCATGTCGACAAAATGGCCTTTCTGCATTCCTGCTACACCGAATCCAACAATCACAGTCCCGCGCTGTTTATGATCAATACCGGAATGAAGCGGATGGGATTCCCCAGTGTCGGGTCGTGGGTGACCTATGGACTGGGAACGGAGAACCAGAACCTGCCCTCCTTTGTCACCATGTCCGACCCACTTAACAGAGGATTACCCAAAGGCTATGCCCAAAACTGGGGAGCAGGTTTTTTGCCAAGCGTCTATCAGGGAACCTGGTTGAAACCACAAGGTGACCCCATCGATAACCTCAAACTACCCGGTCAGAAAAGTCTGGATCAACAGCGTGCAATGCTCGACGCACTGAAGACGCTCAACGAAGACCATGCGTTGACGCGCCCCGAAGAGTCGGATTTGGAGACTCGTATCAACAGCTTCGAGTTGGCCTATCGAATGCAACAGGCGGCCCCGGAAGCCCTGGATATCAATAAAGAAACTCAGGAAACGCATGACTTGTATGGTGTCGGTGTTAAGCAATGTGATCACTTCGCCAAGCAATGTCTGATTGCCCGACGGATGGTTGAACGCGGTGTCCGGTTCATACAGATCTATAGCGGGGGCACCGAAAATGCGCGTAGTTGGGATGGCCACAATTCCATTTCCAAAAACCATGGACAGTTCGCAGGTGAAACGGATCGTCCCATTGCTGGGCTGCTGGAAGATCTGGATCAGCGTGGTCTGCTGGATAGTACGCTGGTTGTCTGGGGAGGCGAGTTTGGTCGATTATCCATTGTCCAAAAAGGTGGCACGGGACGAGATCACAATCCTCATGCGATGACATACTGGATGGCCGGTGGAGGAGTCAAAGGGGGGACACACTTCGGCGCCACGGATGAAATCGGTAATGAAGCGGTTGAAAATCGTATCAGCGTCAACGACCTGCATGCCACCATGCTCCATTTGTGCGGGCTTGATCACCTGAAACTCACGTTCCATCTCAATGGACGTGACTTTCGACTTACCGATGTTGCTGGCAACGTCGTCAAAGAGATCATTGCCTGACCAGACAGGTCTTCAAGTCAGTTCTTGACCCAACCTCGACGCTGCTCTAATTGCCACTCGAGCGGTTTTTCAGAGATATCGCTGTCGTCTTCGTATCTGGCCTGCAGTTCTTTGAGCTGAATTTTATGCTGCTCGATCATCCTGGCGTACCGCGGTTTACCATACAGATTTTTCAATTCGTCCGGATCGCGCAGCAGGTCATAAAACTCCCATTCATCACCGAATTCATAGAAGTGCATCAACTTGAATCTCTCGGTTCGCACTCCATAGTGCCGCGGCACCATATGCACACTTGGGAATTCATAGTAATGGTAATACAGAGAAGTTCGCCAGGCGTCGACCAGATCTCCTTTGAGGATCGGTACGAGTGATTCTCCCTGAATGTCATCGGGAATCTCAGCACCCGCCATTTCTAAAAAGGTAGGAGCGTAATCAATATTCTGGATCAGATCTTCATTCACTGTCCCCGGCTTGATGGCTCCCGGCCATTTGATGACGAACGGCATCTTCATCGACTCGTCATACATCCAGCGTTTGTCATACCAGCCATGATCGCCAACGTAAAACCCCTGATCTGAGCAATAAACGACGACCGTATTCTCGGCCAGACCTTCGTCCTGGAGCGTCTTCATTATCCTTCCAACGCTTTCATCCACTCCCTTCACACAGCGTAGATAATTCTTGGCGTAACGCTGAAATTTCCATCGCACCAGATCCTTGCCACTGAGATTGGCTTCATGGAATGCTTGATCTTTCGGCTCCCAAGCGTCGCGCCATACCTTTAATTGTTCCGGAGTGAATCGCTGCAAGTTGACCCAGGCACTACGATCCTGACGTTTTTGAATTGCTTCGGGTTTCTCGGTAGGTACCAGATCCAAAAACAGGTCGTAATGCGGATCCATATGCCGATGAATTTCAAGTTCCTGATATCTGGCCGGAGGCGCATTATCTTTATAGGAATCAAACAACGTGGCCGGCTCAGGAATCGTAATATCGTCATACAGATTCAGGTGACGAGGTGCCGGCATCCAGCAACGATGAGGAGCTTTGTGCTGCACCATCAAGAGAAACGGTTTCTCTTTATCACGGCCTTCCGTGAGATACTCGACTCCCATATCCGTCACAATATCCGTGCAATAGCCTTCAATTGTGATTTTCCCTTCGGGGGTAATGAAATCCGGATTGTAATACAGCCCCTGCCCTGGAAGCACAACCCACTTGTCATAGCCCTGAGGCTTGCCAGCCAGATGCGACTTACCAAAAATAGCTGTCTCATAGCCAGCCGCCTGCAATAACTTGGGAAAGGTCTGCTGATCCCAGTTAAACTTATCGCCATTGTTACGAAAGCCATTTTTGTGACTATGCTTTCCCGTCTGAATCACCGCCCGGCTGGGACCGCAAATCGAATTCGTACAGAAACTGTTCTTAAACAGCATTCCCTCAGCTGCCAGCTGGTCAATATTGGGTGTCGGATTCACTTCCTTCAACCAACCGTCATAGGCTCCGATGGCATGCGGAGCGTGATCGTCCGTGAAGATGAAGACAATGTTGGGGCGTGTGTCTGCTGCCAGAATACTACTGGTCAACAGCAGGAAACACAAAGTTCTGAGTAGCACGGTTTTCACTATCATGTACTTTCGATTTACAGTTCAAGAAAAGAGTCAATAGCATCAATTGTGAATCGCATACACCATCAACGCAAGGACAGACAACCTGACAGGACAACCGTCAGAGAACCATTGGTCCACAAAAGGACCCCTGCGCCGCCCATTCTGGAAAGTCTGCTACTGGAAAACTCACCGATCAAGCGAACTGTTTTTGAGAATTCCTGGTCAGGATTTGCTAGGATGCATGGTGAACAAGATGTCCTCTAACAACGCACTCCGCAGGAAAGCTATTCAATGTCGAAACTTTCAAAACACCTAACACTCGTTTCTTGCATGGCGATATTGTCCGTGCTGGGTATGACACCTGTCGTATCTGCTCAGGCTCCGCAGTATCAGTCGGGGGACATCAGTATCGTGGCAGCCGCGGCGGATGAACCAGTTCGGAAAAAGTTGTCCATTCAGGCTGCAACGGACTATCTGTCCCAGGGAAGTCAGGCGTGGACCGAACACCGCAAATGCGTATCATGCCACACCAACGGGACTTTTATGCAGCTCGCACCATCATTGGGGCGGATGTTTAACGACCAGTTGGAAGAACACCGTAAATTCTTTTTGCTTGAATCGTCCAAGTTCAAACGAGCACCGGTAAATGCTATCAAGTCCGGCCTGAAACCGACTCAGCTTGCTTATGTTGCCAGTGGTCTGGCTGCCTATGACGAAGCCAAAGGAAAACTGTCTCCGGAAACCAAAGAAACGCTGGACCTCCTGTTAACAGTCCAATCCGAGGACGGAAGTTACAGCAATCTCGATTGCTGGCCACCCTATGAATCCAGTTCGTATCACGGTGCCACCATCGCTGCCATGGCATTGGCCTCGGCACCCGGTTATCTGAAACAGGTTACCGAAGAGCAGGAACAGAAGATCAGGACTCTTCGACAATATCTGCAAACCACCAAACCACCTCATGATTATGCACGTCTGCTACTGCTGTGGGCTTCGACAAAGTGGAAAGGACTGATTAGCGAACAATTGCGAGACGACACTGTCGAGATGATTCTGGCTCACCAACAGGATGATGGTGGTTGGTCGATTCGGACCTTTGGCACGCCTGACACATGGGGCAACGGAAGCCGTAAAGAAAAGTTGAATGCTGAACCGGAGCGGGAAACTCCTCCCAGCGATGGACACCAAACGGGCTTCGCCGTGATGCTACTGCGTGAAGCGGGAATCGCTGCTGATCATCAAGCCGTTCAGTCAGGAATCAAGTGGATCAAATCCAACCAACGGGATTCTGGACGCTGGTGGACACGTTCGCTCAACACAGACGGGCCACACTTTATTACCTACAGCGGAACGTTCTTTTCGCTTCGGGCACTGCAGTTGTGTGGCGAACTGGATCAGGTCCAGGAAGTGGCCGCGGACTAACCGCTAAAGCGTCGTGCCAGCAATCGGAATACCGTTTGTAGCAAATCTGACGAGTTCAGCGGGTAAGCCTGATTCCAGCCGGACTTTGCCTAAATCAAACAGGTTGTGCAGCATGGTGGAAACCAGATTTTCGTTTTTCCACGCGGAAGTGATTGGCTCCCCACCATCTTTGGATGACTGGCCAATTACCTGCCCATGCGTCACGCCACCACCATAGATCATCAACGGGGCAAGTCGCCCCCAATGATCCCGACCACCATTCTTGTTAATCCTGGGCGTTCGCCCCATCTCTCCCGTACTGACCAGCATGATGTCATTGCTGAGACCGCGCGCTTCACAATCTTCGATGAATGCACTGACAGCGTGATCGTAAGGATTTCCCACGGCTTCCATGCCACGCCCGACCCCCAAATTATTGGCATCGGCATGCATGTCCCACACAAACTGAGTGGTCACCGTCACGAAGCCGGCACCAGCTTCACATAGTCGACGGGCCAACAACAGCAAACGCCCCAGCGTGCGAGCGTTCGTCTGGTACCAGTGACGCTCACTTTGACCATTCTTCTTATCCGTGTATTTCGTATCGCTGATGAACTGCGAAGTATCGTAGCGAGCCAATGTGGCGGAGTCTTCCTGAGTTACATCAAAAGCTTCTGCAACGCCACGAAGCAACATCTCATAAGCCTGCTCGCGAAACTTCCCTACTCCTTCTAACACACCAGTGCTATCAATTTCGCTCTTCAGCCCATCGAGTGACTGCAGTAGCCCCTTGCGGTCATCAAAGCGGGAAACGGGCAGAGCTAGCTCCATGTTCTTTTGCATGTGGGAACCGCCACCCGGAACAAAAGGCGCGTACATCTTTTCCAGGGCACCGGTCTGTACGAAGGTCCCGAATCGTACATCTGGACCATTGTCCTCAGGCTCCACTGCCGTTGGATCAATCGCGATATTAGTCGGAATACCGGTCGCGGAATGATTGGTACCAACCAACCTGGAATAAACCGAACCCAGATTTGCGTTTAACGTAGCTTTACTAACAATCGGACGGATCCCATGTCCACTGCTGCCGCCAACATAGGATCTTACAATGGCCAACTTATCGGCCAAGCCAGCCAGACGTGCCAATGAACTGCCAAAATGCACGCCTGGGATTTTCGTCTGAGTAACTCCTCCGACCGTCCGAATCGCTTCATCGACATCCATTTTGGGATCATAGGTTTCATGTTGCGTCGGACCACCATGCTGTAACAGGAAGATCACTGATTTTCCTGTTGTGTATTGATTTTTCTCAGCTTTGGCTGCCAGCAGATTCGAAAGATCCAAGCCGGCCATTCCACCCAATGCCAGTCCTCCCACCTGCAACATGGCGCGACGGTGGATCGGTTGTGTCGAGTCAAAAATAGAGAGCATGAATTTGTGCTAAAACGTGCTGAATAAAGTTCCGTTACCTGGTTCCTTGATTATATCGGAGTTTTTGCCTCGGAAACCACATTGAAGCACCGACCATCTTGCTTTACAAATTCGTCCTAACCAATCACCTCTGCAGTTTCGCGACTCTGATTCTGCCTACCGATTGAGCGATCAAAGATTGCTCGAATCCATGACTGCAATCTCCTATAATGCAGAAAATCTTCTGCTCGGACCCATGCGTTCACCTCCAATGGTACGTTCACTAACAACTCTGCTGCTCATTTCAGGCTCGTTGCTTGCTGCCGACCAGCCTCCTGTGACTCCTCCATTTTCCACCGATGGTCTTGTACTTTGGCTCAATGCAGCCAGCCATGAAGTGGAGGGAGGACGCGTTGCCCGGTGGATCGACCAAAGTGGTCGGGAAAACCACGCACTCCAATCCGACCCGAACCTGCGGCCTGAGGTTTCCGAATTCGGAGGACATAAATCGCTCCGTTTCACTCAGTCAGCTTTAACCATTTCCCAGCTGAACGGATTTCTTTCCGGCGAACAGACGTTTCAAATCTTTATTCAAATGCGAGCAGATCTGCAAGAATCCGGAAGTCCCCGGCTGTTGGATATTGCATCGCTGAGCAACGAAAATCGGTATACCAACAAACGTAAAGGGTTCTGGGTCGGCTACGAAGATTATTCGCTGGACGCTGACAGTAAAGGTCGACTACGACTGGGAATTGTCGCCGGCGGCGAGGCGGCTTCCAATCAAAAGGCCTGGAACGGAAGACCACAAATATTGGAAGCGATATTCTCTGGCAACCAACGCTGGGCACTCTACGAAAATGGAGTCGCGACAGGACACGGTCGGTATCAGGGGGATGTCGGGTTTCTGGGATTTGTCGGGGGAGCACAACTCACGCTGGGACAACATTCACTCACCCAGGACGCAAACCACTTTTTCCAGGGAGAGCTATTTGAAGTACTCATCTTCAATCGAGTACTCAGGCCGGATGAACAGGCGAAAGTAGGCAACTACCTGAGTAAAAAATTTACCGATTCGATTTCCTACACTTCCATTGCCGACCAGACACCAGTTTTTGAAACCGATATTCAACCACTGCTTATCAAGAAGTGTGCAGATTGCCATAGTGGAGCAGATGCTCAAGGAGGATTGCGGCTGGATGCGCTGGTTGATCTGTATCGCGGCGGGACCAGCGGACCCATCCTCGTCCCGGGCAATGCTCAAAAGAGTTTTCTGTTTCACATTACCGCATCTGCAGAAATGCCACCGCCTCGCGAAGGCGCTGCACTAACCATTGACGAGCTTGAATTACTGCGAGTGTGGATTGACCGAGGGGCTAAAGCTGATCAAAAAATCGACTTGTCCGAAATACAACGGAAAACCGAGAGCCAACACTGGGCATTTCAAACATTACAATCTCCCTCCATTCCAGTAACCAAAGCGAGCCATCAAACACGTACTGACATCGACATTCTGCTAGCTGCACGGCTGGAAGACCAGCAGCTCACGTTTTCTGATACCGCCAGCAAACGAATCTTAATTCGTCGAGCGACACTCGATTTAACAGGTCTACTCCCGACGCCCAAGGAAATTCAAAACTTTCTGCAGGACTCGCGTGAGGATGCCTGGCCCCGACTGCTCGACAAACTCATGGCCAGTCAACATTTCGGAGAACGTTGGGGACGGCATTGGCTGGATGGTGTTGGTTACAGTGACACCAATGCAATGGACAACGATCAGGCGATCGTAAAACCAGCTAAAGGGAAGTGGCGTTATCGTGATTACGTCATCCAGTCATTTAATAAGGACAAACCTTACGACCAGTTTCTGAAGGAACAACTGGCAGGTGACGAATTAGCTGATTGGCGCGACGTTGCGGCGATGAATCAGGCGCTGAAAGACAATCTGATTGCCACCACAATGCTCCGTTGCGCTCCGGATGATACCGATCAGGACGAACTCAATATCCTCAGCATTCGTTACTACGTCCTTCACCGGACTGCTGAATCGGTCGCACAAAATCTGCTGGGGCTGACCATGCAGTGCTGCAAGTGCCACGACCACAAATTCGAACCCATTTCACAACGTGACTACTACAGCTTCACAGCCAACTTTACCACTGCCTGGCAACCTCGTGACTGGCTCAAACCTGCCCAGCGCCAGATCAGGCTTTTAAGTAAGCATGAAATCGCTGCTATCGAAAAGGAAAAAGCTGCCCTGCAAAAAGAAATGGATGCGATCGTCGAAGTCGGGCGGCAGGAGTTATTGAAGAAAACACTAGATGCGATTCCTGAGGTACTTCGAGACGATGTATTGGCAGCGCAAAAGGTCGCCAAGGATCAGCGTAACGATATACAAAAGTACCTGACCGAGAAGTTTGGTGAATCTTTTGACTTCAACCAGGCACAGGTTATGCCAACACTGGCCATGGAAAAACAGAAACAGGTCACCACCTTCACCAACCAGATCAATCAGCTTAACAGTAATCTGGAAAACAGTTGGGCTCAGGCTGTCTATGATGTTGGAAGTATCCGGCCAACATATGTGCTGAGACGAGGGGAATTTGAACTGCCCGGAGCGGAGGTGCAGCCCGGTATGTTCTCAGTGCTGAATACCGGAGCGGATGAGGGTGCGGAAAAAATACAAGGCGACGTTTCCAGTGGTCGACGACTCGCGTTAGCTCAACAGTTAACAAACTGGTCAACTCCTGCAGGAGCTTTGGCTGCCAGAGTGCGAGTCAACCGTATCTGGCAACACCTGTTCGGAGTGGGCATCGTGGAAACCGCTGCCAACTTCGGCGAATCTGGTATGAAACCAACTCATCCTGAATTACTTGAGCATCTGGCTACCTGCTTCATTGCCAATAATCGCCAACTTAAACCACTGCTTAAACAGATCATGACCAGTCAGGTCTACATGCAAGTCTCCACTTCCAGCTCTGGCGAACAGGCTCAGCGGGCAGCCACCATCGATCCAGAAAACAAATTACTCTGGCGACAAAACCTGCGACGCATGGAAGCCGAGGTCATTCGGGATTCGGTGCTAGTGGCCAGCGGTCGCCTCAATCCCACGATGGGAGGCCCCTTCGACCCGATCGTCAATCTACCAAGTGGAATGGTGGTAGAAGCCGGATACGACCAGGTCACTCCGGAGACGACCTGGAGACGAAGTATTTATCTGCTTAATCGCCGAAATTATCATCCCACGGTACTACAAATATTTGATCAACCCTTGCTGATCGAGGCATGTCAACAGCGTGAATCCTCAGCCTCCGTTTCCCAGTCACTCTGGATGCTCAATAGTGATTTTCTGGGGCATCAGGCTCAGGCATTGGCCCGCCGCATTCAGCAGGACAACCCCGATGACCTCGCTTCACAACTCGACCAATTATTCCAGCTCACTCTGGGACGCACGATCACCAACGAAGAACAGGACTTCTGTAAAAGTGCATTTGCGAAGCATCTGGGCGTCTATCAGCGTGCTGAAGAAAAATCGAGACCGGATAAGAAAAGTGCCTACCAGGAAGCACTGGCTAATATTTGTCAGGTCATCTTCAGTACCAATGAATTCATTTACATCCAATAGTTCATGAACACTAATATGCACCAAACACAGCGACAATCACGGCGTGAATTACTGGCCCGATCGGCACTGGGGTTTGGCAGTCTGGCACTCACTCAACTTCTGTACCAGGACCTGCTGGTAGCTGAGGAAAATCATTACGACCTGAAGAAACGGGACCCTCACTTCGAACCCAAAGTGAAATCGGTCATCCTGATGATGCAGAACGGTGGTCCCAGCCAGATGGATCTGTTTGATCCAAAACCTGAATTGAACAAACGTAATGGTCAAAAACATACTGGGGCTATTGAACAATTCCAACCAGGCAGCGAAGAAAACAAATTACTGGGCATGCCATTCGAGTTCAAGCAGTACGGTGAGAATGGGATGGAGTTCGCCTCCCCACTCCCTCACATGGCAAGCGTTGCTGATGAGTTCTGTAAAATCCGCTCCATGGTCAGTGGGCACAACAACCATACCGAAGCACTCGTCATGTTTAACACCGGAAAGCTCTTTGCTGGCAGACCTGCGTTAGGATCCTGGGTCAGTTACGGCCTGGGAACGGCAAATCAGAACCTGCCTGCCTACATCGTTTTACGAGACGAACGTGGATATAACACAAGCGGAACTCTGTTATGGCAAAACGGTTGGATGCCTGCTGTTTTTGGCGGTACCGAGGTGGCGACACGGGGAACGCCCGTGTTAAACCTCAAGTCAAAAAACATCCGTCCCGCCGGAGTGGAAACTCTCAATTTGCAGCTACTGGATAAGCTCAATAACCAATTCCAGTCGCGGTACCCCCAGAAAACAGATCTGGAAGCCCGCATCCAGAACTACGAACTTGCAGCACGCATGCAACTGACAGCACCGCAAACTCTGGATCTTTCCAACGAGACCGAGGAAACTAAAAAACTCTACGGGGTCGATCAGGGGAATGATGAATTATCCCGATGCGCAACGCGTTGCCTGATGGCGCGACGGCTGGTCGAATCTGGCGTAAGATTCATCCAGATCTTTCCTCCGGCCAAACCTAATTCGCAACCATGGGATGCTCACGGGAACGTAAAAACACAAAATGAAGAAATCTGCAAGATTGTTGATCAACCAACAGCAGCGCTCATTAAAGATCTGAAGCAGCGTGGGCTGCTGGAGAATACCTTGTTGATCTGGTCGGGAGAATTTGGCCGCCTGCCAATTTCTCAGAATGGCTCAGGGCGGGATCACAATCGCAACGCATGTACCACGTTACTAGCGGGTGGTGGTGTCCGAGGTGGACTCAGTTATGGAGCTACCGACGAACTTGGCTATCGCAGCGTGGAAAACGTTACCACTGTCCACGATTTGCATGCGACCATCCTGAACCAACTTGGCCTGGATCACCAGAAACTGATCTACCATCATCAGGGACATGCCGAATCACTCACCGATACGCGACTCACAGATGCTCGGGTTATCGACGAAATTCTCGCTTAAGCAATCAGATCGTCAATCACTTCGCCGCCGAACTGACTGAGCTGTTTATATCGCCCAGCGTGAAAATAGGTGAGCCGATTATCGTCCAGACCCAACAGCCTCAATAACGTGACATGAAAATCACGTAGAGGGTGGACTACATCAACGGCCTCCATTCCTACTTCATCGGTGGCTCCAATCGTGTGCCCCGCTCGGACTCCACCTCCGGCCAACCAGACGGCCATCGCGTTCGGATTATGGTCGCGCCCATACCGTACACCACCCCCGCGAATACCATTGTCCGGAGTTCTGCCAAACTCACCCATCCAGACGATAAGCGTCTCGTCCAGTAGACCCCGTTGTTTCAGATCTTTGATCAAAGCTGCTATAGGCTGATCCACTCGTTCAATCATCGAACCATGAGCGCGCAGAATATAGTCATGGCTGTCCCAGGTGCTGGCAAAAACCTGTACGAAACGAGTCCCTTTCTCCACCAGTTTTCTGGCAAGTAAACAGCGTCGTCCGAAGTTGTCCGTTTTAGGATTATCGATCCCGTACATGTCCCGCGTAGCCTGAGTCTCATCATCAATATTCACCAGTTCTGGCACCTGAGTTTGCATGCGGAATGCCAACTCATAATTATTCATTCTGGCTGCCAACTGTCCGTGCTGCGGGTGAGCATCCTGATGTCTGGTATTGAACTTTGCCAACAAATCAAGATTGCGGCGTTGCTGGCGACGAGTCACCCCCCGGGGCGGAGCGATATCGAGTAATGGCGAACCCTCGGGGCGAAACGCTGTTCCCTGATAATCCGTAGGCAAAAAACCGTTACTCCAGTTAGCAGGCCCGCCCTGCGGAAAAGAGAGTTCCGGCAATACAACAAAACCGGGCAGATCGCTGTTTTCAGTTCCAAGTCCCAGATTGACCCAGGATCCGATCGCTGGGTCACCGCCAAACCTGTTTCCGGTATTAACGTGATAATTGGCAGCAGGATGATTTACCGAGGTAACCTGCAGGCCTCGATAGAAACAAATGTCGTCTGCAACGCCGGCCAGATGAGACCACGCCGTAGAAATGTCCGCTCCTGATTCTCCCGCCTTCTGGAATTCAAACGGTGATTGAACGAAGTATCGCTTGCCGCTGGACATCGCACTCTGCTGTTGACCCTTGCGTTGGAATTCCTGTTCGTGCAATTCCTTCAGTTTTGGCTTAGGGTCAAACGTATCAATGTGAGAGGGCCCTCCCTCCATGTACAGGAAAATACAATGCTTCGCTTTGGCATCAGGAAAATGTGGCTGCTTGACTTCACGGCCCTGAGCTCGCGCATCATCGGCCGCCAACATGGCTGTCATGGCAATACTACCCAGACTGGCATTTAATCCGTACAGGAATTCCCGGCGATCCATTTGTAAACTCCGACAAGCTCTTTTAGTAGATGTATACGAATTCGTTTGTATTCAACAGGACCAGGCAGAGTTCAGCCAACGCTCGTGTTCTGGCATCCACTTCACAAGGCTGAAGGTCGTGCCTGTAGTCCTGAAACTCAAACAGTGTTTCGGTAAAGTTAAACTCTTCCCCAGTATTCTCTTCGTTCGCTCGACGAACCACCTCGGTCGGAACCTCGCGTTCTACTGGCGTGCTCTCAGTGTGTTCCTCCAAGCACTCTTTCCAGTGGATCCGCGCAGCCCTCAATTCATCCCGCGCGGGAGAACGACCCAGCGCCAATTGAAAGACTTGCTCGATCGCTTCGGTATCCGAAGAGGTTGACTGGATGACCCGGTTGGCAAACGCTAAAGCCCGATCTGCTGACTCTTCACTATTAAACAGAGCAAAAACCTGGGGAGTAACATTGGAGGCATCCCGCATCTCACAAGATTCGTCCGGTGAAGGTTGATTAAAGGTTGTCATGAACGGATCCCGTAACCCTCGCAGCTTCAGTACATAAATGGAACGGCGATTACGTTGTTCGGGATCGACATTAGGCGTGTAACTGGGAGCGAACGTGCCCATAATCTGCCGAGGCTGCAAAGCGGCCTCAATGTTCATATCCGGACGGGCTGGCAACCCACCCATCTCATATTCCAATTCGCCACTGACCATCAGCATGGCGTCCCGTAGCTCTTCGGACGTTAATCGACGTACCTGAAAAACTGCATAACGGGTGCGCCGCACATCCAACGCATCCAATTGCTCAACATCAGGATGATGACTGCTGCGACGATACGCCGCAGATGTCAGGATCAGCTTGTGCAAGTGTTTAACCGACCAGCCTGACCTGACAAATTCTGTCGCCAGCCAATCTAACAATTCCGGATGAGTCGGTTTATCACCGGTTGCGCCGAAGTTATTCGGATTCCCTGCAATTCCCTGACCAAAGTGGTAGGACCAGACACGATTGACCATCACCCGGGCTGTGAGCGGATTGGATGGATCCGTCACCCACTTGGCAAAGGCGCTACGACGCCCCTCCAGTATCGATGGAATTTCTGCCTCCACGCCTGTTACGCTGAGTACGCCAGGATTCACAGGCTGAGCAGGAGTAAAAATATTACCACCTGTCAGTATCGCCGTTTGCTCCAAAAACCCGTTCTTCACGTTCTCCGGTCTGTTGAAACGGTTAGAGGAATTTCGAGAATACTGCGTGTGACCGTTATAAACGCCTAATGAAAGTGGCTCGTAACGATCACGTGCCCGTTTATACAGAGTACTCCACTTCCGACTCAGCCGCTCTCTGCCAAAATCATTGGCAGTCTGACGTGGTTGGTTAATCGATTGACGTAATGCATCAAGAGCTTCCTCCCGTTTCACCAGATACTTTCGGTCTTCATCAAATTGCGCAGTGTTTTCATACGGCTGAAACTCGACGGGCATTTCAGCCATCTGAGTCGTCGCAAAAACTGCCTGAATCGCGTAATAGTCGCTTGTCGGAACTGGGTCGAATTTATGATCGTGACAACGAGCACATTGCAAAGCCTGCCCCAGAAATACCTGACCGACAGCAGAAGTTACGTCGTCCAGAAACTGTTGTCGAGTGATTTTTCCTACCGACATGCCAGTATGTTCCCAGGGGCCCATGCGGAGAAAGCCCAGTCCCAGTAATGCATCGGGAACGTCAGGGAAGAGCTCGTCGGCGGCTAACTGCTCCTGCACAAACTGATCATAAGGTTTGTCCTGATTAAAGCTGCGTATGACATAATCACGATAGCGCCAGGCATTGGGCCGCTCGAAATCGTTCGCGAACCCGCTACTGTCAGCGTAACGCACTACATCCAGCCAATGTTTTCCCCACTGCTCGCCATACCGCTCGGATGCCAGGAACTGGTCGACCAGCTTTTCGTAGGCATCCTCTGATTTGTCAGCAACAAACGCCTGAATCTGTTCGAAGGAAGGAGGTAGCCCGGTCAAGGTATAACTCAATCGGCGTATTAACGTAACTCGATCAGCCTCGTCCGCCACACGTAATCCTTCGGGAAGGCCCTGAGCAATAAAATAGTCGATTGGATGATCTTCCTCAGCGTTCACTTCCGGAGCATGGACCGGTTGAAATGCCCACACATTTTCAGGCTCATAGGTACGGTTCGACCATTCCTCACTCAAACCGCCAGAGATGACAATCCGGATTTCCTTGCCGCTACCCCATGGGTTACGCCCTCGCTGTAATTGTCTGAGCCTGTTCGGCTCGGGCCAGGGAGCTTCTGCGTCGATCCACTTTTTCAGAAACGCAATCTCTTCTGCCGTCAGCCGTTCACTCTCTTTGGGAGGCATCACTCCCCAACTATCACTTTCACGTCCTACTGCTAGAAAGAGAGGACTCTCATTGGCACTCCCGGGAAACAATCCCGGTTCTCCACTGGCGCCGCCCTTGAGCATTGCTGACCGTGTCGTTAGATCCAACTCACCTTCGATGGCCTTGGGATCCGCGCCATGACAGGAAAAGCACTTCGTCACCAGCAAGGGATGAATCTGAAACGCAAATATCTGCTCAGGATCGTTACGAAGCGTTTCCGAGTCCTGCTGTGCCAGCACCTGCCAGGGAAAACCGATGATCGCGATAAACATGCCACTCAGCAAAGTTAACCGAAAATCTAATGTGCGTCTTTTTGTCATGACTAACTCAAAGCAGGCCTGTACAAAGAGGGGTGAGGAGGATTCGATCCCTGCCAGGATCATCACCTCATTCTACCAAGCCAATTGGGGTGGAAAAAACTCACCAATCAATTCTTCGTAGTATGGCCGCAACGCTTCCACGTCGGGTGGATCTTCTGACTTGGAGTACAAATCATAGGGATTGAATAGCTTTACGTAGTCCAGCATCTGATGATCATGATCATCCATAAGGTGGTGGTAAGCGCCTTCACTGTGCCAGGGATAGAAGGAATGGTAGCGAATCATTGCCAGTCCCGGCTCCGGCAGATAGTCCTGACAGACGTTGTACATGTACTCGTCATGCCCCCAGGACAACATGACATTTCTGAGACCGCAATTTGGTGAGTAAATACCGTAGAGTGAGTTGTATTCCTGGTTATCACTATCCGGATTCTCTCGAAAAAACTCGTGATACACGATGGAAGCATCAAACCTGCACCCGACCGGAAACGTATCCCCCGTGACGCACCACTGTGGTTCGCCAAACAGGCACAGGATTTTCCCCAAATCATGAACCAGCCCGGTCAGAATAAACCAACGCGGATGCCCATCTGCTCGGATCGCTTCGGCCGTTTGTAACAAATGCTGAATCTGGCTGAGATTTGTATCTGGATCACTGTCATCGACCAGTGTGTTGAGAAACTCCATCGCCTCCCAAATCCCCATCGTTCGCCGGTCCCGTTTTAAGAACTCATCACGTTTCGCTCGATTCACATCCACCGTTTGCAATTGATGATTCAAACGATAGAATTCTCGCACATGCTCAGGAGCCTCGTCATAACTGCGGAATTCATCCGCCTGCTTTCCATTGGGTGGTTGGCGATCCTGCGGACAGGGATAGCGACGAAGCAGATCATCTTCCCAGTCGTCGAGAGAACCGGAGGAGTTATCAGCAGAGTTCATTTATCTGAATCTTAATCCAAATCAATTCACAAACAGTATGAGCGAACATTCGTTCGCCACGCGCCGGCGCCAACCATTGTATCAATAAACAGATTTGCTCGTTATTCCGTCGTCGTCCTGACGTCGATAGATCGCGTCGGGGAAAAGACCCACTTCTGACATACTGCCAGTGACTTGCGGTAAAATAGGGGTATCACAGGATTCAAATTCGTCAGGATCCCGAACCATGACTTCATTAAAATCACTCGTTATGTTTGCCCTGTTTACCTCCGTTATGCTTGTCTCAAAAGGAGTACTGGCAGAGGAAGTTTATAGTCTTGAACGGGGCGACATTATCACCGTGGTGAACGGTGAAAAAATCGTCAACGTCAACCAGTACCAGCGTCTCATACGAGCTTCCAATTTCAAAATTGAATTTACCATTCGCAAGTCCAATGGAACGGTGATGGATCTGACCACTACACTACGGAAATCAAGGAATTGCAATTTCCGTTTTGGAACAGATATCGCTCACAATCGGGGAGACGGAGTCCGCATTACCTTTGTAAATCGCAAAGGTCCTGGTGGAAGTTGTCAGGTCATCCCCCGGGATTAAACATACGTCTGTCCAGGTCAGGGTTTCCCATGGTCGTACGATTCTGATGTTGGTTATATCTTGCCGTCGGCCGTTAATTCCTCGACCAGCTGCTGTTGATAGGCTGCCACTTTTTCTGAGGCAACCTCTGCATCGGCAGAATAGTAGACCATCCCCATGGCTCGCCGATGCCGATCCTCGGCTTGATTTCCATTCGCTCTGTGTACGGTCATCGAGTGATGGATAATCAGGTCACCAGGCTCGGCATGAACCGCAACTTCCTTTTGAATATCTTCTGGCGAGTAATCAGAGATTCCCTGGGAGAACCCGAGTGTTCCGGATTTCTGATGCTCTCTCATCCCTGTTAAATGCGAACCTGGTAGGTAGCGTAGACAGCCGTTTTCTTCGTCAACGTAATCAAGAGCCAGCCACATCGTCAGTGCTTCGTTCGGCTCCAGCATAAAGTAATAGCCATCCTGATGTGGCGGTGTCGGTTTGCCAATTCCCGGTGGTTTATTGAAGTACTGCATGTTCTTGCTCACGACTTCAGATTGAAGTAGCTGCTGTGCCAATGGTTGGAACCGCTCTCCTTGCATCTGCTCGGCAAAATACGCGTCGTGCTCGCACATACGATGGATCTGTTTGAGTGTCTCGAGGCACGTTTTGTCTTCGTAAAATGCTTCTTCTGGATCCAGTTGAGGAATAATTTCATCGACAAACCGTCGGACCTGTTCCACCATCTCTTCGACTTCATCGTTGGAAAGGTAGCGGCGAAGTACGACAAACCCATCGGTCTGATACTGTTTCAATTGTTCGGGAGTAATCGTCATCACTTTTCCTGTTTACGGGCAAGGCGATTATTCAGTTCCTGAGTCAGGCTGTCCACAATACCGGGATTCGACGAGGCCACATTTCTCGTCTCTGCCGCTGCGCTCGTGTGATCGTACAGCTCGGCAAATCCGTCATTGTGCAAAATCAAACGATGGGTTGTGGAACGGATTGTTTTGGCACGACCAGTATAAGCAACTGCCGAATGTCCTTTGACGGCAGGGTCATTTAAAAGCGGAACCAACGAAACTCCGTCCAGCTGTGCCGGAGTTTTCAGCTGGGCCAATTCACAAAGTGTGGGGAAAATGTCGAGTGTCTCAACGGTGGAATCGGTTGGCTGACCAGCATTTTTCATGTCGGCAAAACTGATGATCAGGGGCGAATGCAACGACTCTTCAAACAATGCATGCTTGCCCCAAATGGCATGTTCACCCAGGTGCCAGCCATGGTCACCCCACAACACGATGATCGTGTTTTCACGCTGCTGCAACTGCTCCAGCCGCTCAATCAGCTTACCTACCTGAGCATCTGCGTAACTGACACAGGCGGCGTAAGCTTTGCGGACCTCCAACGCGAATTCAGGATCCGCATTGGGATGGCGTCCCCAACGGTTGTATTGCAAAAACTCACCAGACCTGTGCCACGTCGTTTTACTTTCCGGTTTTTGCGGGTGTTTAATAGTTGGCAGCGTAACGTCTTTGTAGATGTCAAAATATTTACGTGGAGCTCCAAAAGGAAGATGCGGACGAAGAATGCCTACCGCCAGAAAAAATGGGCTTTCCTCTTCAGCCAGCAAGGTCATCTGCTTTAATGCTTCTTCGATCGAAATCCCATCAGGGTAAATCTCATCCCCACCCGACTCTGACTGGAAAAGATCCATCTCACTGGCCTTCCTGCGAATTTCACCATGAGCGAGACCATGCATCCAGCCACGTGGATGTTGCCAAGCACCAGCAGGTAATAGATGTCGATCCCAACTATCTGGCATCTCCAGCTGATTCTTGTCATTCCAATCGGGACCACCGCGACCACCCGGGTGGTGTGAAACTTTTCCGACTGAGACCGTGGTGTAACCATGTTGCCGGAACCATGCTGGCATGCTGGGAATAAGCTGATCCGCATTGGCCTGGATGCGAGACGCTCGTTGAAATAAAGCACCATTACCAGAGGGCCCATACTGTCCGGTGAGCAATGTATATCGCGAAGCGCCACACGTGGGCGCCTGAACAAAGTGATAGTGAAATGCTCGTCCACTGGCGGCCAGCTGATCGATATTCGGAGAATGGATATACTCGGCTCCGAATGAATGCAGTTCCGGCCGGAGATCATCCACACAAATTAACAGAACATTTGGACGTTCGGCTGAACCGGCTGTCGTCACGATACCAAAGAAAAACGCCGGTGCGAGGAACGGGATAAATCGCCAATTCACAAAAAGTACTTTCTGATTAAGTGCGTGCTTCTGTAGTAGTTGAATGTAACAAATACCTGCCGCAGAGTGTGGGTGCTGCTACCTCAAGTACTCACAAGCCGGGAACCCTGACACTTGCACCCCGGTATCCGCTTCCGGATCTGCATAGGTCCCCGACGACTCCTCCGAAAAAGGAGCCGCATGAAACGGGTGATATACGGTCTGCAAAAAAGTCCCGGCCTCATTTTTCACCACGTCAGTCACACTGAGAACGGGATGGACCTCTTCCAGGCACAAGACACCACCAGGTTGTAGCAGCTACGCACAGACCTTTGCCCATTGCTCCATATCAGGGAGCCAACACAGCGCCCCGCGAAGCGTGAAGACAATATCAAACGGCTTGTTGCTCAAGTTCTCTGGAGCGTCAGCCAGGTGTGAGACAACGAATCTGGTATCGGAGACTTACCGCTGACATCACCTAATTCCTCTCTGGTTCCCAGGGACTGAATTTGCATTCTCCAGCCAAAAATTGCTTTACGCAATAAAAGACGCTCCGCTTCCACGAGCATGCATTATGGCCACGGAATCCCAATTTCGCCGATTCTCATCCATGTGACTGTGCCAGCATTCTGAATCCATTGCAGCTCTAACTCCATACACTTCCGTCTTTCTTCAATTCTGGATCTGGATTTTACCTTGTTGGCAATAAGGAAAACTGGGTTGGCATTTTGTAGACTACAGAAAGACTCTGCCTGCTCTACCCCTGCCGTTTCCGGATAAGACCATGCGTAATATTTTTGCCATCCTCATTCTTACGCTGGCGCTCGACAGTGCAGCGTTGGGTAAGGTCACTCGTGTCGGCGTCGCAAAACTCGATATCACTCCGACCCATCCAACACTGCTTGCCGGATATGGCGGTCGGGTGGGTGAACATGTCGCAGTGGATATGAAGCTATGGGCCCGAGCTATCGTTCTTGGTCAGGAAAATCCAGTCCTGCTGGTCGCAGTTGATAACTGTGGAGTCCCGGCCAAACTTACCAAAGGAATCCAGCGGGCCTTGAAGTCATCGCTGGGATTGGCTCCTGAACAAATTGTCATTTGCAGTACGCACACGCATAACGCTCCCAGCCTCACTGGCTACGCGCCTGTCGTTTGGGGATCACGAGTTACCGAACAGCAACAACTGCGGTCCGACAGATATACCCAGTGGTTCGTTGAAAAGGTACTGGAAGTTTCTCATCAGGCTTTCCATGCTCGTCAACCGGCAACATTACATTGGGGGCAGGGACAGGTAAATTTTGGTGGCAATCGCCGAGTTTTGTCAGAAGGTCGCTGGACCGGATTTGGCTTCCAAACCAACGGTCCGGTCGATCACAGCGTCCCTGTAATGGTAGCTCGTTCAGCGGAAGGGAAACCGATCGCGATCTGGACAAACTATGCCTGCCATTGCACTGCTGAAGGCTCCAGGAATCATATCAGCGGAGACTGGGCCGGCAACGCGAACCTGCAAATTGAAAAACAGCACCCGTCCGCCATAGCCCTTACTACGATCGGTTGCGGAGCCGATATTGGGCCTCAACCAAGTGGCTCGCAGGATATCGCCAAACAACACGGACAGACACTTGCCGATGAAGTCTCACGGCTTGTTGCTTTACCGCTGAAGAAAATCTCGTGCGAAGTTAAAGCCAGCGATCGACAATTCGATATCCCTCTTTCTACTCCGGCTCCCAAAGAACATTATGAAGAACATGCTCAAGGAGAAGGCTTTGAGGCCGAACGCTCGCGGCTGGTGCTGGCTTACGAAAAAGAACACGGGAAAATTCAGACGCATGTCCCCTACACCATCACCTGTTGGAAATTCGATCAGGATCTGGCCATCGTTTTTATGGCAGGGGAAGTCGTTGTTGATTATGCCGTCCGCTTGAAAACCCAACTGGATTGGAAACGGTTGTGGTTGAATGCCTGGAGTAATGATGTCCCCAGCTACATACCAAGTCGACGTGTCCTGCAGGAAGGTGGGTATGAGCCCGGTTTTTCTCAGACATATTACGGCCTTCCCAGCCCCTACTCTCCGGCAATTGAAGATCTCATTTTGAAAGAAGTGGTTGATTTGGTAGGAGAGGAATTTGAAAACCCGGATCCCGATCAGCCCGCTCCCGACTTCCTGAAACAACCCTCCGCGACCCAGCAGTTTATCAGGTCCATTGATCGTTGGTATGACAATCTCGATCAGGAAAGCAAAAGTGACTTGAAATCCATTACCTCGCTTGCCGAGGATTCGATCAACGGGGTGGAACAACTCCTGACAAAAGATCCTGCCACAGCCTCCTGGTTCAATTTTTCCGGACTTCATGCAGAACGCCCCTTCATTCGTCAAACAGATGAACTTCAAAGGCTGAGTTGGAAAACATCCGCGAGTGCCAAAACCGGAACGAAGTCCCGGTTTCTGTTTGCCGGAGGTTTAGGCTGGTCTTCGCAACCGAAGACGGATGGCTTTGAAGTTCTGCTCAACGGAAAAGCCGAATTGAAAATTGATGTCTCGTTGACGACAACAGCCTGGGAGTCGCCCGGCAAACAGGTACGTCTGGATTATCTGGTTACCTGGTCGTCAGACACTGATAGTGCCGGGCTGTTTTATCTGACCGTGCCCAACGAGATGTTGGATAAACATGGCCAGCTCACCATTGAAGTCCATTCTTTGGGTACAGGATCACTGAGATGGTTTTCTGTCGATAACATCCGCAATGTCAAAGAAGTGGAACAGGCGATCATCGAGCGGGTAGAGGGACGATGAAATTAGGAGCCCTGGTACGATACACGCGATACGCCAAGCAAATACTCTCGGCTAGCGGGCTTTCTACTGTGGTGTCGAGAAACCGGGCAAATTGCCAACCATGCCTGCATCGTTCCGTTTTAACTCAGTGATCGTAGCCGCTCGCATCTGTCGCAGCTTACTTAAAAACTCCGGATGCATCGCCAGATTCACCAACTCCTCCGGATCCGACTTCAGATCGTAAAGTTCCTCTACTTCACCTTCCACTAACGTACGAATGTATTTGAAGTCACCATCTGCCAGCGAAATCCACCAGGGAACTTTGGCCGTCGCCAGCAGAGTCTCTTCATCGGTAGGAATCACGTCCGTGGCACTTCCATAGTTTTGCCCCGTCATCACGGTCATGGTCGGATGTCGCCATTTCCTGCTGGTGTTCTTCAGAACAGGAGCGAGATTGTGGCCATGCATTTTCCAGGGTAAACGTAGTCCGGCATAGTGAAAGAAGGTAGGAGGCAAATCCACTCCGCCAACCGGAGCGGTTACCACGCCTCCAGCTTCAATTTCTCCAGGATAGCTCATGATCAACGGGCCTCGGATATTGGCATCATAGGGAGCAATCTTTTGCTGAAATCCCTTCTGTCCCCAGGCAATTCCCTGATCCGACGCAAAGACAATCAAGGTGCTCTCGTATTGGCCGGTCTCTTTCAGAGTGGCAACCAGACTGCCAACTGCCTCGTCAATTGCCAAAACCCCTTGCTGGTACTGACGTACCCAATCCTGCAATGTGTTTCCGTGGATCGGAGCGTTCTTGACGGTTCGCTGTTGAACGCCCGACTTCAATTCTGGAATGCCATTTTCATCCAACGCCCATCGATCTCTGATTTGCACATACTCAGGTTTATCCGCTCGCATTTTCCCCGTAAAGATATCTTTGGGAACGGGAACCTGTGCATCAGGATAGGCATCAAAGTGCCGCTTGGCTGGAGTGAAGGGACCATGGACTGCTCCAAAACAGAGCCATAAATACCAGGGCTGCTCGGCATCACGATGCTCACCTCGAATAAACTGTTCTGCACGTCGCGTATACCAGTCAGTTGTGTAGCCCTGAACCCGGGTACTCACTCCGTTCACTTCTACAATCTGGTCATCGAAGTAATTCCCGGCATTGTCCGGATGAGCAGGACGGTTCCAGACGATCTGATAATCCCAGTCGCGGCCGTATCCATTGTCAACGCCCGTGTGCCACTTCCCAATCTGTGCCGTCGTATAGCCATGCCGACGAAACACACTTGGCCAAAACGGTACCTGCTGCGGATCGTAAGCACTCCCAGGATACTCGCCCTCCATTCTCATCGACTCGACACCAAATTGATGGTAACCGGTAAGCTGAGTGGCACGTGACGGCATGCACCAGGTTCCAATATAGGCCTGATCAAACCGGACACCCGTACTTGCCAGCTGATCGATATGAGGAGTCTTTACCCAGTCGTATGCCTGGTCATAACAGCTTACCGTCCGATGCGACTGATCATCTGTAAATATGAACAGGATGTTGGGTTGGTCTTTTGCCTGAGTCAGACTTGGCAGACAACTGCTTAGCACCAGCAGGGTCAAGAAATGGATACGGTTCATAACAATCAAAAAAAATGGATGGAAGCTGTTTAGGACTTCCATCCATTTTAACGTGCGATCGTTTACGAAGTGAGCGTCGGTTCGTCTAAAGTTTAGTCGAGGAACGACTTCAACTTCTTCGAACGAAACGGCTGCTGAAGTTTTTGCACCGCTTTGTTTTCAATCTGACGAATTCGCTCTCGAGTCACCTGAAAAATACGACCTACTTCTTCGAGCGTATAACAGTAACCGTCTCCAAGACCGTACCGCAATTTGAGGATTTCCCGTTCACGCCAGCTCAGGATTTCCATGGCATCCCGCAGCTCCGTAGTTAACGCATCGTGATTTGCCCGAGCCAGTGGGTCGAATTCCCGATGGTCATTGATGAAATCACCAAACTCGTTCTCGTCACTGTCACCGACAGTTTGATCGAGCGACAACGGTTGCTTGAGCATCATCAGAATGCACTGTGCGTCATCAAGATCCATATTGCCGTGCTCAGCGACTTCTTCCGGAGTTGGGTCACGGCCCAAAATCTGTACCAATTCCTGGCTCAGATTACGAACGCGCGTCATCACTTCCACCATGTGAACCGGAACCCGAATCGTTCGGCTCTGGTCAGCCACGGCCCGAGTAATCGCCTGACGAATCCACCAGGTGGCATAAGTTGAAAACTTGTACCCTCGACGGTATTCAAACTTTTCGACAGCTCGCATCAACCCAGTATTACCTTCTTGAATCAGATCCAGGAAGGTAAGCCCTCGATTACGATACTTTTTAGCAATCGAAACAACCAGTCGAAGATTACCAGCCGAGAGTTTTCGTTTGGCTTCGTCGTACTGGTCGCGATACAAAATTGTATTATCAATCCGACGAGTCAGCGTATTAGTGCTTTCCTGAGTCACTTTGATCAGGTGCACCAGTTCAGTTTTTAACGCATCTGCATCGACCCATGAATCAGCCGTTCCATCCGCAACAGCCTGAAGCTGCTGTTTCAGCGAAACCATACGTTTCTGAATTTCACAAAGTTCTTTGAACGCGGGCTGCAGCTTGTTCGTTCGCAGGTTCATCTCTTCAATCAGACGAACCGCCTTGTTACGTCGTACGACCATACGACGCCAGGCTGCATGCCGTTTCTTCTTGGAATTCTTCTTGTAAATCGCTTCACTAAAATCACTGCGATTAAGTTTCAGCAATTCCTTGATGGTCTCCAAATTCGGACCAAGCCGCTTGAGAACAGCTTCCTTACCCGACGCGTTTGTGACGGATACTTCGATGGTACGATCCAGACGGAGATTCCCATTGAGAACCTTCTCCAGCATCGAAACAGCAGCTTGCAACATGTAGTTGGTTGCTAGCATCGTATTTCGATAATGATATCGCGTCGCTTCGATCTGCTTGGCGTAACGTAATTCCTCCTCACGCGACAACAATGGGATTTCACCCATTTGCATGAGGTACATACGAATCGGATCGTCAGTGATATTGCGAGATTCACTGCTGGTAGTAGATTCCGAGCGGCCACCAAGTACTTTGGCTGCCGATTGTGAATCTTCTTCGAATATGTCAGAGGTGGTTACTTGAATCACGGAGTTTTTCCTATCTGCTCTTGCTCTCTCACAGCGCGGGCGGGGTCAATGGTTGTGCTTGAAACTTAGGTTACTTCTGCAGCCAAAAGTTGCTTTTTTCAAAGCAACTTCGAATCTCGGGTAAATGAGAAAGGATCGTACGGGTTGTGGGGATTTTTCCAACTCCCGGGTGGGTTCGCCATCATGGCTGAGTTTCGTCCAGCATCATGTGGACGGGGAGTAAAAGATTGATTTAGGTAAAATCTGCCGGTACAACTGTCTATATGATTACCTTTTTCTTATTAGTGACAACCCTCAATAGCATTTCGGCAGCGTATGTCCTGGCCATTGCGGCTTTATGCCGGATTGAGCAAAAAAGTGATCCCCAATTGCAGAGAAGCGTATTGGAACTATATATAGGTTGTTGGATGATCTGTGGCACTTACCTGACAGCGGCTTATTTTGGGCCAACCGCTCTACAGTTTATCCGCCATTCCGATCCTGGCGAAATTCAGCTTAAAAATGACTGTATTGCGGACACTTTTGTTCACGTTGCTGACCTGCCCCCTGTTAATCAGCGGGTATCTCGTTGTTGCGATGCACATTTTGGCCTCCCAGCGGAAATGTATCCGTTTTAAAAGGATTATTAGCTCGATTTAGCAGATTGTCGCTCAAGGATTAAACAACATGAATCTGCCCTCCTTTATTGCGAGCGCTTCAGGCCAGGCCAACCTCTGGAAAGACCTAACCCAAAGCGTCCCCACACTGGCCGCACTGGCCCAATTAGCCTCCGATAGATTGGTGACGACCGCTTCGGTTGACATCCAATTGTCAATGGAAGCCAAAACAATTTTGTCAATCACTCGTGACCGTGGGATCGTCGAATTGAAAAGTAATAACACGGAATTCGAGTCGGCTCAACGCATGCTAGCTGTCTATGTCGAACAATCTGCTGACACGCACGTCATGTTTCGTAGCCGTACGGAACCGGAAATTACTGTTCGCTTTCTCGAGGGTTTCCGTCAGTTATGTGACGCTGGACTCGTCATGCACCAGGTAGGTGGTGAGTTTTCCCTCACATCCAAAGGATTTGAGCAAGCAAAAGCAATTAATCCGACTGAAGTGGCCGAGTCCGCTGCCACCGGAACTATCCTCACCTTTTAATTGCCCAAATTGGTGCCCTGCCGTTGTCTGGCCTAATTTCCCCGAATTTCAGCCGCGCCCAGATTAACAGACCAACAGATCCATCCTCTCGCCTCAAATAAGTGACACCCACTCATTAACAGGCAATCAAGATCGGATTTGCCCTCTTTCGCCCGAGTGGGTGGCACTTATTCGCCCTTATTCGCCCAGCCCCAGCAAAACGAACTCTAATCAGGTGAATCAGGTGACACCCACTCATTTGCAGCCAACCAGGGCCAGATTTACCACGATCGACCGAGTGGGTGGCACTTATTCCTATTTTCCCTATCTTGCCAAGTCAAAAAGTGGGTGGCACTTGGTGTGGGGGAAGGAATACCACAGAACTTTTTGTTCGGATTTTCGTAATAAAACGTAGCCGAGTGACCAAACGTGTCACAGCCAGTCACGATCATTTTTGTAGTAAAAGATCTGAGTGGCCATCGGCGGCTTCACCAACGCAGACTCAGACATTCACGTTCACCTCGAACACTTAGTGTTTACTTGTAAAAAGGAGTTTTACAATGAGCGAAGTTGTTACCAACGAGATCCCCAAGGATGCACTTGTTTTCTGGAACCAGCAGTGGCTGGAATACTGCCAGTGGATTGAATTTAAGCACGAGTTGGAGCAGGAAGCTTTGTGGTATTTCCATGACGTACAAAGTGACCGTCCGAAGAAGCCTCGTTAATCTGTCCTCTACGTTCTGACAAACAATCTGTTTTTCAATTGGCTTTGTAACCAATTCACTTTTCCTGCAGGGCTTACAAGCGATTCATTTCGTCTTGAGTCCATTTGGAGATTTGTAATACGATACAGGGCGAAGGTGGGAATAAGTTCGGTCATGGGGGCTGGCTTCATCGTCGCATCGAAGTCATTGGTTTCAGTCGTCAGAACTGTGGAAAAGCTGCAATACAGAGCGGATATTGATGGTCTCCGGGCAGTGGCCGTACTGGGAGTTCTATTGTTCCATAGTGGGCTGGGGATTCCGGGTGGATTTGTCGGGGTTGACATTTTCTTTGTCATTTCCGGATTCCTCATCACCAGCCTGATTCTTCAAGCTCAGCATCAAAATCAGTTTTCGATGCGGGTGTTTCTGGGACGTCGTATCCGCCGCCTGATGCCTGCAGCCCTGGTGATGACAACAACCACACTGGTGCTAGGCTACTGGTTGCTCATCCCCGATGATTACGACAAGCTGGCTGAATCTGCAATTGCTCAGATGACGCTTGTATCCAATTTCTATTTCGCAAACTCATTTAACTACTTTGCCGGCCCTGCGGAGCTAGTCCCTCTACTGCATACATGGTCGCTTGCTGTTGAGGAACAGTTCTATCTACTATTTCCGCTGCTGCTGATCGTCTGCCGAAAATGGACTCGTCGAAAACTCTTTATCATCCTCGCGATACTTACCATCTCATCATTCGTCCTGAATATTCTGGCGATGGACCATTACAGCACGGAAGCATTTTTTCTGCTGCCAACGCGGGCCTGGGAACTATTGCTCGGAGCGCTATTAGTGTTTGCTCCCAAATTGAAAACAGAACGCCGGTATCTGCCAGAAGCCGGATCCATGATTTCAATCGCAGTGATTGCAGCTGTATTTTTTCTCTACGATAAAGAGACACGTTTTCCCGGCATCGCTGCGATCTGGCCCTGTCTGGCCACGGCTGGCTTAATCTACTTCAATGCTCCTTACCACTGGCCCACGACAATAGCTCGTTGGCTACGGCGCCCCACCCTTACCTACATCGGAAAAATCTCGTACTCGTTATATCTGTGGCACTGGCCAATCATGGTCTATCTGCGATATACGAATCGAATGGAATTGGAAACATCAACAGCATTCCTTGGTTTAGCCTTGAGCTTTCTGGCCGCCGGAGCTTCGTACCATTTTGTCGAAAATCCATTTCGGCTTCGTCGGCTGATTCCCAGCCAAAAGAAGCTCATTCGGATTTCAAGTCTATTTACGCTGCTGATCATTGGCACTGGAGCCACGATTTCGGAATCGGACGGATTGCCAGCCAGATGGAACGACCGAATCACTCGGATTCTGCAAACTGCAGATTTCAAAGGTCAGCCCATGAGTAAGTCCATATGGAATCCCCAAATGGATCAGCTACCAGCGATTGGCAATCACCTTCCGTCCTCAGAAAGACCTCGCATCCTTCTCTGGGGTGATAGCCATGCAAATGCCATTGGTAACGTCTGTCACCGCTTAGCATCCAGGTACGGCATTAGTGGTTATATTGCGGCACGCGGAAACACGATACCAACCACAAACACTTATCGAATCCATGATCGGGATAACACATTAATCTGGAACCAGGGAGTGATGGACTTTATCGAGCGTCACAAGATCACTCACGTAATTATGGCAGCCCGTTGGTCAGACAACATTGAAGGCAATACATCCGGGCACATCAAATATCTGGTCACAGACGATCAAGCGTCCGAAATCAACCAGCTGTCAGCGCGCCAGGTTCTGCAGAGAAATCTTACCAACACGTTGCAACAATTGACCGACCTGGGAATCAAAGTCTGGATTATGGAACAGGTACCGATGCAACAATACAACCCCGTCTTTGAAGTTGTCTCTGCCATTGCCAAGGATCGCACCATTCCGCGAGGAGTCGCGCAGGACACCCACATCCAACGCCAATTTCATGTCCGTTCAATATTGAGATCGATTGATTTACCCGGCGTCACTGTCTTTGATCCAAGTCCCAACATCTTCACCAAAGACGGCTTTGCCAAATTCATCCAGGAGGATACTCTGCTCTACGTCGATCATGACCACCTCTCGTCCGCCGGAGCCCAACTGTTTATCGAGCCACTGCTCGAGCCTGTCTTTCGATCGATCGCGACAGGTGAGTAACGCATCAAAAGAGTATCGTCGTTTTTAACTCCCGGGCCGAGATCCTCCTTTACCAGTATCAGAGCTTTGCGCCCGGTATCAACTGCTCGGACAGTCAGAATCACTCGCTGGATTATGGCAATAAAAGGAGAAAATTTGCCAGGTAAGCGAGTCACAGAGTCATCTGCCTAAATGCAACATTGCCGGTTTATTCCATGATACACTCAACGGTGTAACTCATCTTAAATTACATCGGAATAACGTCTGTAAAAGGAATTTCTTATGCGTCAAATCGCATTTTTGATATTCGCACTTGGTTCGTCTCTCCAGTCCATTCAGCATGTCAGCGCTCAATCTCTGAACTTACCTCAACAGGGGCGGATTGCCGTGATTGGCAACAATCTGGCTGACCGCATGCAGCATCAGGGCTGGCTGGAATCTTACCTGCAGGCATTATACCCGGCGCATAAGCTGTCGGTACGTCATCTCGGCTTTACCGGGGATGAAGTGAATGTCCGTCCCCGTTCCAATAATTTCGGTTCTCCAGATCAATGGCTTACCAAAGTCCAGGCCGACATAATCTTCTGTTTCTTTGGCTATAACGAAGCCCTGCGTGGTCTCGAACATACGGATCAGTTCAAACAGAATCTGGCAGCCATGATCGATGGCATGCAGCAGCAACGCTACAACGGAGAATCCGCTCCTACCCTTGTGATTTTTTCACCGATTGCTCATGAAAACCTCAACAGCCCTCATCTACCTGACGGCGAGGAAAACAACAAGAAATTGCAGGCCACCACAGCAGCCATGGCGGACGTCTGTCGGGAAAAAAATGTTCGCTTTGTCGACATCTTTTCCCCTTCGCTCTCGCTCTATAAGTCCACAAACCAACCACTCACACTTAACGGAGTTCACCTGCTGGACAATGGAGCAGATGCCATAGCACAAGTCATTATCAGCGACTTGTTCGGCGTGGATGTATCTCAGGCAACCAAACGTTCGCACATCGAGCGTATTCGTGAAGCCGTGCTCGAACGGAATTACTACTGGTTCAGTCGGTACCGTGTGGTAGACGGCTACAACGTATACGGTGGTCGTTCAACTTTGAATTGGTTTGGACAGTCCAACGCGGATGTTATGAAGCGTGAAATGGAGATTTTTGACGTCATGACGAATAACCGGGACGAGCTGGTCTGGGCCTCTGCCAACGGTAATGATTTCAAGGTCAAAGATGACAACCTCCCGGAAGAGCTTGTGGTTCGCACCAATAAACCAGGTTCGCTCGACGGAGGAGCTCACCCTTATCTGAAAGAAGCAGAGGCGATTAACAAGATGACTATCGCCAAGGGGATGCAGGTAAACCTGTTTGCTTCTGAAGTTGAATTTCCCGAATTAGTGAACCCTGTCCAGATGTGCGTGGATCCCAACGGAGTTCTTTATGCGTCAGTCTGGCCCTCCTACCCTCACTGGAATCCAACTCAGCCTCGAACGGACCGGATTCTGGCATTCCCGGACAGAGACGCTGATGGGAAAGCTGATGAATGCATTATTTTTGCAGACAAATTGAACAGTATCACCGGTATCGAATTCTGGGGAGGAGGTATGCTCGTCGCTGCACCTCCTGAACTCTGGTTCCTGAAAGATACGGACGGTGACATGGTGGCAGATAAGAAAGTACGAATGCTGCAGGGAGTTTCCAGTGCAGACACTCACCACAGCGCCAACGCCTTTGTGATCGGTCCTGACGGAGGTCTTTACTGGAGCCGAGGGATTTTCAACGTAGCCAACATGGAAACACCGACCAAAACCTACCGTTCAACTGCATCGGGTGTATACCGTTTTGATCCTCGGACCTTCGAAATGGAATTTGTGTTCCCAATTGGCCCGAACCCTCACGGCAATGTCTTTGACCAGTGGGGATTCCAGTTTGCCAATGATGGCACTGGTGGTACTGGAAGTTACGTCAATATCGGTAAGGGAATGGGGAACAAACAGTGGTTCAAAAAACGAGTCCGTCCTGTTGCCGCCACCGGCATCCTCTCGAGCAGTCACTTCCCCGAAGCTAATAACGGCAACTTCCTGATTTGTAATGTCATCGGTTTTCAGGGAGTTTTACAGCACGAGGTCAAATACAACGGTGCGGACATTACCGCGGAAGAGATTGAGCCTATTCTTTATTCTTCAGACCCTACCTTCCGACCTACTGATCTGGAGGTCGGTGGCGACGGAGCGTTATACGTTTCTGACTGGAGTAACGCACTGATCGGACACATGCAACACAACATGCGTGACCCTAACAGGGACGCTCAGCACGGTCGTATCTACCGTGTGACTTACGAGGGACGTCCGCTTGTCAAACATCCTCAGATGATTGGGGCTCCTGTCACCGAAATTCTCTCTGCCTTCCTGCTTCCAGATAACGGAATTCGTTATCGAGCTCGATTAGAACTGTCGGGACGTGATGCTGACTCTACATTGTCCACGGTTGCCAAATGGGCAAGATCTCTGGATCCATCAGACAATGTTCAGGCTCAAGCCTTACTGGAATGCCTGTGGATCTTTGAAGAACAACGGGTCGCGAATCTGGATTTATTACAGCGGGTATTTCAGGCGGAGGACGGACGTCATCGCGCGGCAGCCATTCGCACACTAGGACACTGGGCCGGCAAAGTCGAGGGCTGGGAACCTCTGCTAACCCAAGCTGCTCAGGATAAGTCTGCGTTAGTGCGAGCGGAAGTTGCCAAGGCGGCTGTCGAACTCCAGGGGCTGGCCGCTGCAGAGGCAATCTTTGAGGTTGCGGTTCGTCCGACTGACGCTGAACTCACAACCGTACTCAACTACGCCACGAAGAGTCTGAATGTAGACGCCATCGTCAACGACGCTCTGGCCAACAAGAGACCACTGTCCAAAGCGGCTCAGCTTTACGTTTTAAGAAACGCAAGTATCGCTGATCTCATGAAGCTTGAACCATCCGAAGCGGTATATCTGGCGATCCTGTCACGCGAAAATGCTAATGCCGAGCAACTTTCGATTGCTATCGCTGGCCTCTCCAAGCTTCAGGAAACGGATCTGGCCGCCTTAATCGTCAAGTTACTTGCTCAGCGCGACGCGGAAAGTCAGATTGGAATCGCGGGACTGGGCACGTTGCTGACACTGCAACCGGCAGATCAACTCTCCCCCCATGCCGGCACGATCGAGACACTGGCCGTTCAAGGTCAGTCCCCTGATACTCGGCGGTATGCATTCGCCGCGTGGATTGCATCTGATGGCACGGGAGACGATGCCTATTTGGCTGCCACCCGCAGCAAGGAACAATTACGAGATTTCCTGTCCGCTATTCCAGTGATTGCGGATGAAGGAGTTCGCGGCAATCTGTACTCCAAGGTGCTCGCACTGGTTTCGTCACTCCCCACACAATTAGAATCTGAGGAAGGCGGAGCCTCACTTGCCCAGCCCGGAATTCACGTTGATTTCTATCAACCATCTATTGGAAATGTGGACATCAATAATCTGAACAAATTAACTCCCAAGGAAAGTGGTATCGCTGATCACATCGGCATGGATGTCCCTCAGCGGAAAGCATCTGACGCCTTTGCATTGAAATTCAGTGGTTACATTCGTATTGAACAGCCCGGTCGTTACACTTTCTATATCACCTCAGACGATGGCTCTCGCGTCTACATCAATGACAATCTGTTGATTAACAATGACAGACTCCAGGGACCAACTTTGAAAACGGGAGCCATTGATCTGTCTGCCGGCAGTCACAAGCTGGACGTAACTTACTTTGATAATGGTGGTGGTGATGCACTGAAGTTTGAGTGGTCTGGACCTGGCATTAACAGACAGGCAGTACCCGCAGGCCGACTGACCGTCACATCAGGACAGACCATTCACGACTTTGCCATTCAATCACTGGCATCGATCCCTGGACATGATGTCGAAAAGTTTGACGCATTGATCACTCAGTTGAAAGCGGGATTACACAGAACTTCCTCGATCAGTGCTCTGAGATTAATTCCTGCCGACAAATGGCCTCAACAACAACTGCAACCGCTTGCCGACAATCTCATTGCCTATCTCACGGAGCTACCCGCTTCCTACCGAACAAGTGCCGGGGCAACTGAGGCTATCAATCTCACCAAAACAGTTGCTGCTAAACTTCCGGAGGCACAGCGTCAGGCGATCGAAAATCGACTGGATAACCTTGATGTCCGCGTCATTGCCATTGGCACCGTTGCTCACCGTATGATCTATGACAAAGAACAAATTGCAATCCAGACTGGAAAAACGGTCGAATTCCGTTTTTCAAATACCGATAGCATGCCACACAACTTTGTGATCACAACGCCTGGAGCCATGCAGGAAATCGGTGAACTGGCCGAAGCGACAGGCCGGGATCCGGATGCAATGGCACGCCACTACGTCCCCAAAAGTGATAAGGTATTGCTGAGCAGTACCCTGCTGCAAAGCAATCAGGTTGAAGCACTGATTTTCGAAGTTCCTCAGCAACCGGGAATCTATCCTTATGTATGTACCTATCCAGGGCACTGGAGACGAATGTATGGAGCTCTCTATGTCGTTGCTGATATCGAGCAATACAATCTCGACCCGGAAAAATATCTGGCCAACAACAAACTGGAATTCAAGGATGACCTGCTGAAACTGAGCAGTCGGGGACGGGAATGGAAAGTGGAAGAATTGCTGGCCGACGTCAATCCACTTCCCATGGGACGTAATTACGAAGTCGGTCGTGAGTTGTTCAAGGTTGCCAGCTGTGCTTCCTGCCATAAGCTGGGCGATCAGGGACGTGAGTTCGGACCGGATCTGGCAAAGATGGAACCCAAGCTGTTCAATACAGCTCATGTACTGGAGTCCATCATCGACCCATCCAGGAAGATCACGGAGAAATATCAATCGCACTCGTACCTGCTCGTGTCCGGCAAACAACTGACAGGCATGATCATCAAAGAGACACCCGATGAACTGCATATCGTGGTGGATCCGTTGGCCAAAGACAAGGCAACTGTCATTCTCAAGGATGATATCGACGCCCAGAAGAAATCTGATGTTTCCCTGATGCCCAAAGGACTGCTGGACAAACTGTCCCGCGAAGAGATCCTTGACCTCATTGCCTATGTGATGGCTAAAGGTGACAAGAAGCACAAGATGTACATGCATGAACACCACGACCATTAAAGCACTTTTGTGTCTGGGGCTCTTTGTCTGCTCCTCTACCTACGCGGACGCTGACTGGCCTCAGGCTGCTGGCCCGGCGTACAACTATGTGGACGAAGGCGAATCACCAACGTTCTTCAGTGGTACGTTAGGAACCAATATTCGCTGGCGTGCAAAACTTCCAAATACAGGTCAGGGGACTCCTGTCGTCATCGGCAACCGGGTATTTGTTCAGTGCCACGAACCAATTGCGGCTGATACGGAAACGAGTTCTCTAACTATCGGACTCTGTTTTGATGCTCGTACTGGCAAAGAACTTTGGCGGCGTAACATTCCTGCCGCTCGTACAACCGATCTCTCCAGTCTTTTCAGTGACAACACTGCTGCTTCCGCTGTCGCCACCAAAGATCTCGTTGCCTTTGTCAATGTCGGCGGTCGCCTATCAGTTTTCGATCACGATGGAACTCCAAAGTGGACCTATGCCTGGACTCCCTTCGGCCGTCATCATTCACGACAACATGAGCCCTTCGTTTACAACAACCAGATCATTATTCTGAAGACCATTAAAGCAGGGTTGCCCGTCTCTGCTACAACCAAATCAGGGGCTCACCCACTGGGACGCGGCAAGGAATACTGGACTCATCTACACGCGCTGGATCTCGCGACCGGTAAGACAACCTGGATTGCAAAAACCGGCACGGGTGTACATGCCGCCTCCACGTTTGGATTTAGTCGTGATTCCAGGCCTGTCATCATGACTGGCCGCGGCGGTGGCCACCAACCACCCGAAGAACCGTACGGGATTTCGCGAATCAACGCGATCGACGGTTCCACTGACTGGGACGCGGGAATTCAAGACTATCCTTCAGCGCAAAACGTAACATTCAATCAAAGCGGCGTGTATGGTTTCACCGGACAATTCCATCTGACGCTGGATCCTCATACCGGTGATGAAATCGAACGAACTTCTCTGACCGACAATGTCAGAATTACTACCGGCTATCCCGATTATGTAACCAAAACCGAACAAACATTCCAGGCGGCTAAAAAGGCAATTACCTATCAGACCAACATCGTCGTTGGTGATTACCACTATTTTCGTTCTCACAAGCCTGGATACATCGGCCGCATTCACCTCGGGACCGGGTCCGTCGAGTACTTGAAAGTTCCACTGCAAATTGTTCGTCATGTGAATCGCAACCAAGACCAGGTCCTGCACGACAAAACGATTCTCAATGACATGCGCAATGCTGATGGCTATCTCGCCACTCAGGATAAACGAAACGCTGGTAGCGGATGGGGGCACGTGTCAGCGGCCAGCCCTACCGTTGTCGGACCGATCATGTACCTCCCAACGATGGTCGGAACTGTCTATGTCCTTCGATGGAATAGCGAAAGCTTAAATGCTGAATCCCTGCTATCGATCAGTGACCTCGGTCCAGCCGGCAAAACATGGACTCTGTCCAGTATCGCTCATTCCAACGGACGCCTGTTTGCACGAACACTTAAAGAACTTATCTGTATTGAAGCTCCTTAGTCCTGTTTGCCATGTTTTTTCCAAAATCTGCTTTCGCCGCCGTGCTTTTACTGACTGTCGTTGCTACTTTGCAGGCCACTAAACAGACTGTTGTACCCGCCGCGGATCTGAAGGTACCGCAAGGATTTCGAGCTGACATCATTGCCTCGTTCCCAAAGGGGCAGGCTTCCATCATCAGCATGACAGTCGACAAGCAAGGCCACATTCTGGCAAGCAGTCAAAATGATAAACTCTTTCGTATTGTTCCCGGTGAACTGAACCAGCGCCCCGGCGTCACCAGTATCCATGACGTGCCCAAAAACCTGGGTGGAGCCCACGGACTGCTTTATAAGTCAAATTATCTCTATCTGGTCAAAGCAGATGGCAATGGCGCGCGCGGAGTTTACCGATTGGCTGATACTAACGGCCAGGGACAATTTGCTGACCCCGAACTTATCGTACCTCTTACTGGTAAAGGTGAGCATGGCGGGCATGGGCTGGTCGCCGGGCCTCGCGGCGAATGGATCTATCTGGTCGCCGGTAACGCTACTCCAGCACCTGAGTCATTAAACAAAGACCTGGTTCCCGCCACCAGGGCAACCGAATTCCATACACCGCCAGACCGTCAAGGGTGGGTCATGCGGTTCTCGCCCGACAGCAAGGTACGTGAAATGTACTGCCAGGGACTGAGAAACGCATATGACCTGGCTTTCAATCAACATGGGGATCTCTTCACTTTTGACTCTGACAACGAGGGCTTCATGGGATTACCCTGGTACCGCCCGACCAATGTCTATCACCTCATCAGCGGAGCGGACTATGGTTGGCGTCAAAGTCCCAACAATCTGCTCGGCTACCATCCTGATACAGTGCCATCGGTCGTTGAAATTGGTCCGGGGTCACCAACTGGAATTGTCTTTGGAACAGGCACACATTTTCCTGAAAAGTATCAACGTTGTCTGTTTGCGTGTGACTGGAGTTATGGCCGCATTTATGCAGTCCATTTCAAGCAGGATGGTGCGACCTATCGAGGCGACTGGGAGTTTTTTGCGACCGGGACTCCTTTACCTGTCACCGACATCGTTGTGGGACATGATGGAGCGCTTTACTTTGCAACAGGTGGCCGAGGAAACCAATCCAGAATCTACCGTATCTCGCACAAACAACCGTCCAATCCCGTCTCTCTAACCGTTCCTTCGGAAGCCACACAACTACGTCAAAACATCAGTGCTCTCAATCAAAACACTTCTCCTATCGACTACAGTGTCCTCGAACCATATCTTCGTTCAGAAGACAGAACCTTACGCTATGCCGCCCGCGTTGCACTTGAACTGCAACCGTTCGAGACCTGGAAAGACCGGATATTCGTTCAATTGGACAAGACTGCGCTACTAGCAGGACTCGTCGCCGTCACACGCCAGGCACCTGTCAGCTACCAGCAACCAATCCTCCAAAAACTCCTTTCGCTGACATGGGACGACTTGACCAGGGACCAGCGTCTGGCAAGCCTCCGCGTTTTTTCCATTCTTCTGGAACGTATGGGGCCTCCTTCAGATGGAGACAAAACCAGAATCCTCACCTATCTGGATTCTCTGTATCCTGCCACTTCCAACAACGTCAATAAGGAACTGGCTACGATCCTGAGTCGCTTCCGACCGGACGGTTTTACTGACCGTACTCTGGATTCCATATCCCACGCTGAGTCACTCATGACACAACTCCACTTTCTATCCATCCTGATGGATCAGGGAATCCATGATTTTTCTGAAGCTCAAAAGAAACAGCTGACCGCTGCGATCAACCCTTATGAACTAAGAGCCGTGGCACACCGAAAGTACCGTACCCAAAGTGAAGAATTACAAAAGCTGATCCGGACACTTGGACTTCCTGAAGTCACTGACAGACTTCCAAACCTGCCTGTCGTACAGAACTGGTCTCTCCATGATCTGCTCTCTCTGGCAAAACCTGATCAACTGCTTAAGGCCGACCTGAAAAACGGTAAGCAGGCATACCGCACTGTCCGCTGTGATAATTGTCATCGAATTGGCAATGCCGGAGGAGTACTCGGCCCCAACCTCAACGGCATTGCTGGCCGTTACACTCCAGCAGCTATCCTGGAACATATCGTCAACCCCAGTAAAGTCATCCCGGATCAGTATCAGTCCACTATTTTTGCCATGCATGATGGTCGCCAAATCACTGGTCAGATCGTCAATTTATCCAGTGGAAAATACTCGATTCGTACCGACCCGTTCCGCCCGTTTGCGAGGACTGATATTCCTGCAAACGAAATCGAGCAAATTATCCCATCCCGAACTTCGTTAATGCCAACGGGCCTGTTAGATCCACTCACCAAGGAAGAAATCCGGGATTTGCTGGGATACTTGCTGGATCCTCAATAGTGTCCACACGAACAGCCCAGCAAAAACCATCTGGCGATGGAGTTTATAATAAGGAACACTTGAAAACATTTCTTTCCTTGATCGAGGTTAAAGATGCTGCGCGTTCTTCTTACTCTGCTGTTACTATGGGTACCCACATTGGCCTGCCAAGCCCAGCAGCGTCCTCATATCCTGCTGATCATGGCAGACGATTTGGGATTCTCCGATATCGGTTGTTACGGATCAGAAATCCCAACTCCCAATCTGGACAAACTGGCAAGCAACGGACTCAGGTTTACCCAGTTCTACAATACTGCGAAATGCCACAGTTCCCGAGTTTCCTTGCTGACAGGAGTTTACTGTGATCAGGCTGGTAGCGAGTCTCTTCGTCGGGGAGCAACCATTGCAGAAGTATTGAAGCAAGCTGGTTACTTCACCGCGATGTCTGGGAAGTGGCATCTGAGTAAACAGCCCACGGACTTTGGCTTTGACAGATACTGGGGGCATCTGTCCGGAGCTACAAACTTTTTCACCGGCGATGAAACGTTTCGCTTCAATGGCCAAAAATATGATGTTCCCCAAACACTCAACGGCCGTCCCTTCTACACAACCCACGCAATCGCTGACTTTGCGATCGAGTTCATTGACGAAGGCTTGGAGTCCGACAAACCCTTTCTGATGTATATGCCTTTTAATGCACCTCACTACCCACTACAAGCTCCGGAAGCTGACGTGAGGCGTCATCTGGGAAACTATGACAATGGCTGGGATGCTCTTCGAAAAGCGCGATTTTCCAAACAGCTTGAACTCGGACTATTTCCCTCCAGTACAAAACTTAGTCCGCGACCCAAACACATTCCCGCCTGGAATACTCTCTCGCAGGAAGATCAACAATGGGAAGCCAAACGAATGGCGGTTTTTGCTGGCATGGTCGACCTGCTGGACCAGAACATTGGTCGAGTCATTGATCATCTGGAAACCAAGGGCGTTCTGGATAATACCCTGGTTTTGTTTTGCAGTGACAACGGGGCCTGCCCCTTCGAACGAACTCAGGGACGTTTCAAAGATCCCTGGGATCCTGAGTCATACTGGCTTTATGATGCCAGTTGGGCGAACGCTGGAAATACGCCTTTCCGGCTTTACAAGCAGAATCAGCATGAAGGCGGCATCTGTTCTCCACTGATCGTACACTGGCCTCAAGGACTACGGACAAAGCCTGGAGCCATTACCAACCAGACTGCGCACCTTGTTGATTTCATGGCTACTTTTCTGGAACTCACAGATGCCAGCTATCCGCAGCAGATCGGAGAACGAAAAATTGAGCCACTCGTCGGTAAGTCGCTGATGCCAATCTTTACAGGTCATCAGAGATCAGGTCATGAAACACTCTACTTTCACTTCGGTACTGACCGGGCGTTACGGCAAGGCCCCTGGAAGCTGGTCTCGGCAAAACTGGGGCGTTGGGAACTATACAACCTGGACGAGGATCGTACTGAGTTGCACGATCTGGCAGCCAAATACCCGCAGCGAGTCAGTGAGATGAAGGCAATCTGGTTCGACATGGCGGAGAATCAGGAACGACTCAAGGGACGGCACCTGCTCCCGGTCAAAAAAACACTAACCGAGCTGAACTTTCGTAAAGATACATCCAGCGGTGGCGTGAAAAACTGACGCCAACGATCAAGTCACTGACGATCTATTCCAGCGGATATATATAGTAGATACAGTCTGAATGCTGTTGCCATCCGGCAGATTCATACAGGCGTTGAGCATGCTCATTTTCTGTACCAGTGCAGAGTAGTAGCCGGGCAGCGTTGGAATCTTTGGCAAACTGCTGCGCCTCCTGTAGAAGCTCTTTGCCTACTCCCTGGCAGCGATGTTCTTCAGCGACGAACAGATCATTGAGAATCCAGACCCGTTTCATCGAAATGGATGAATACGACGGGTAGAGCTGCACAAAACCGACTTCCACCTCATCAATGGTGGCAACCAGAATCACTGATTCCTGACTACCAATCCGTTGGCTCAGGAATTCATAACAGCAATCCTGATCGTCTGCCTGCCCATAAAACTGCCTGTACTGATTGAATAGTCTGCTCGTACTTTCCAGATTTTCTAATGTAACTCTAGTAACGGTCACCATGGATTTACCTTGCTGCCTCGAGTGGCACTAAATAGTCGGCTCCCAAATCCCGGGGCAATGGTGTGACCTGATTCTTTTTAGCCCACACATCCCATTGCGCCGCCAACGCTCTGGCGACTCCAGGACGGCGTTTGACGAGATTATTGGATTCAATTCTGTCTTTGGAAATATCGTAAAGTTCCCAGGGCTCTCCCCGCGTAGCCACCAGTTTCCAATTTCCTGCGCGTACAGCGCGACTCCCCTGATGTTCAAAAAAGAGTGCCCGCTTTTCCATTTCACCATCCGGTTCCGTTCCCCGCCATAGTGGTAGCAGACTCAATCCGGGCAATTCCATCGTTGCTTTGCCCTGCCATTGTTGTGGGTAACCAGCATCTGCTGAATCCAGCAGCGTAGGTACCAGATCGATGATGTGAGTGGGCGTATCCAGCACTTTGCCCTTGGAAATCTTACCCTGAGGCCAGTGAATAATTGCCGGCATGGAGATTCCCCCTTCGTGACTGTAATGTTTGTAGAGCCTAAATGGAGTGTTCGATGCATTGGACCACCCTGATCCAATACTGTGGTAACTTTCTGCATTCCCCATCGACTCAAGCTGATCTCCCCAATGCAGGATATTGTTACGACTTGACCACACATCAAATCCAAAAGGATCCCATTCGTAACAGGCACCATTGTCAGAAATGAAGACAATCAGTGTATTTTCAAACTCATCGTGGCGTTTGAGGTCTTCGATCACCCGTCCAATATTCCGGTCCATCTGGTCAACCATGGCAGCATAGATTGCCATTCTCCGAGCCAGATCTCCGCGTCGATCGCGTGGCAACAGGTCCCAGGCGGGATTCCGACGAGCAACCGTTTCACCCCAATCCCAATAGAGCCCTCGCTCGGACAACTGCGAATCTGCGGCAATCACTCCCAGCTTCTTCATCCGCTCCAGTCGCTGCTGGCGAATAACATCCCAGCCAACATGATATCGATCTTTGTACTTCTCGATATCATCGGGCCACGCATGTAATGGAAAATGAGGAGCGTTAAATGCAAGGTATAAGAACCACGGCTTCTCTGGAGTTTCGCGTCCAATATTCAGGAATTCCAGAGCGTGATCAACCGTGGCATCAGTAGCATGGAATGATCCCGGTTTATATTCAATCGGTTCAGATGATTCAGGAAAACGATCCAGTTGAGTCGGATCGAAATAGTGGCGGCCACTTTTGACCGTACCATAGGAGTGCTCGAATCCGTGCTTGGTCGGATTGGGAGTACCCAGATGCCATTTGCCAGCCAAAAACGTCCGGTAGCCTGCCGATTGCAATAGTTGCCCGGAGGTAACTGCATCGTCTGCCAACGCTCCGCGGTATCCCGGGCGACCGATGTCCTTGATCATATGCCCCAGTCCCACTCGGTGTGGGTACTGACCGGTAAGAATACTGGCCCGCGACGGACAACAACGACCCATGTTATACATCTGAGTCATCCGAATTCCGTTGTGGGCGAGCGCATCAAGATGAGGCGTGTTAATTTCACCGCCGTAACATCCCAAATCACTGTATCCCAAGTCATCCGCTACGATGACAAGAAGATTGGGACGTTCGTCTGCCACGACGATCGAAGCGAATAACAATCCACAAAGTGCACACAGTTGTTTCATATGCTCAGCTCATTCATACAACAAGTAACTAATCCGTAAAACGGTTTCTGCAAGGCGACTCGGCACCCACAACCATTCCTCGTCGATTTCGTTTCCTAATCAGATTAAGATGTAGTTCAACATCCCTGTTTGCCATTATCATCCATGGTTCAACAGATGCTCAAGTAGCTGTTGACACTTCATGGTCCAACCACGGTTCTCCTATGCCTTCACCTGAACAAACCAGCTGGACATTCCTCCACGTAAACGACAGCCACATGGGAACTCCTCGGTCCTACAGGTTCCGACCGGCCATCAATCAGCGGTGGGCAGCCATCAAGCATCAAATCGAGCAGGAACCAGCAGATTTACTGTTACACGGAGGTGATCTGACCCGGGACGGTCAAACTCATTCCTTTGAATTGACCCAGGCTGCAGACGACCTGAAATCGATTCCCTTTCCTGTTCATGTCATCCCTGGCAATATGGACGTCGGCAACAAACATACGCAGGTCAACGGAGCCAAACGACGTTGGGACCCCCTGGGGCTCGGTTGGCATGACCCCGAACTTAACATGACGGGGGGACGTCTTGATCTATTCCGGGAAATCTACGGCGATCTTCAATGGACCTTTGTTCACAAGGATGTCCGCTTCACCGGATTTTATGCTGCCGTAGCAGGTTCCGGGCTACCTCACGAAGAACAATTCTGGAACTTCATGGAAGCCTTGCCCACGCTTGAAAAAGCGAAACATCATGTTGCTGTGATGCATTACTGGTTATTCATGGAACACCCCAATGAACCAGACTGGGATTTAACCAACGAAGATGAATACGACAATTGGTACTTCTCGATTTCACCTCCGCATCGCCAACGTATCTGGCAACTACTGCAGGAAGCCAATGTTGAAATTCTTTTTTGTGGGCATGTTCATACTGCCAGGCCTGTACAACAGCTCGACAAAATCAGAATCTATCGCACGCAGGCTGCCGGTAACACCGCCCAACTGACCGACCGATGGGACGAAATTGACACTCGCTTTGGCTACCATCGCTGTACGGTCGATGACTCCGGAATCAATGTACAATTCGTTTTAGGAGACGATCAATGCGAAGAATTCGGAACGTACGGTCCGTTGGGACATCCGCAGGTAGAGCAAAGGGATTATAGCGCAGCCCAGGAGCACCCGCCGATACAACCGGATTAAGAGTCAGGCAAGCAGACCTTCAACAATTTCGCCAGGCTGGCCATCAAGCAGTGATTGTTCACGACCATTCTGTTTGAACGTCAAAGATTCCGCATCCAGTCCGAACAAGTGCAGCAGCGTGCGATGGTAGTCGAAGTGATTGACGACATCTTCCACCGCATAGTGGCCAAATTCGTCGGTGACGCCATAGGTAGCGCCTGCTTTAAATCCTCCGCCAGCAACCCACATACTGAATCCATAAGTGTTATGATCCCGACCAAAGTTCTCGACGCCAGTATCGTTCTGGATCACAGGCAGTCGCCCCATTTCTCCACCCCAGTGCACAACCGTCGAGTCTAACATTCCTCGTTGTTTTAGGTCTTTCACCAGCGCGGCAGCCGGTAGATCCACTTTCTTGCATGAGGCTGGCAGTCGGGATTTCAAGGAACCGTGATGATCCCAATACTGGTTTTTTGTAAACAGCTGAATTACGCGGACGCCTCTTTCCACAAGTCGTCTAGCAATCAAGCAACGCTTCCCGAACTCATCCGTTTCCTTAACACCGATACCATACATATCGTGTGTCGCTTGAGTTTCCTGGCTAATATCCAGAGCTTCCTGAGCCGAAGCCTGCATTTTGTAGGCAAGTTCATAGTTCGCAATACGTGCAGACAATTCCAATTCCCGATTACGCTGCGCGCGGTGTTTTTCATTGAGCCTGCGAATCAGGTTCAAAAAGTTTTCCTGCGAGTCGCCAGTAAACTGCTGCGGAGCGTTAAGATTCAAAATGCGCGGCTCGACCGGACGAACCACTGTTCCCTGAAACAATGACGGCAGCCAGCCATTGGACCAGTTCAATACTCCTTCAACGGGTAACCCCTGAGGATCGGTCAAGGACACAAATGCTGGCAACTCGTCCGTCTCGGCTCCCAATCCATACGTCAACCAACTACCCAACGATGGGCGTCCTTTCTGAGTACGACCGCTATTCATCGCATGAATCGACTGGCCATGGTTGTTGACGCCGGTATGCATCGAACGAATGACCAGCACATCATCAACAATTCCAGCCAGTCCCGGCAACAGCTCGGAAATCTCTGTTCCACATTCGCCATGCTTGGCGAACTTGTAAGGGCTGCCCATGATCCGCGAACTCGCTTCGGCAGCATTATCATATTTGATCTTTCCGGGAAACTTTTGCAGATGCATTTTATTGAGCATCGGCTTGGGATCCATCAGATCCATCTGACTGGGCCCCCCCTGCATGAACATCGAGATCATAGCCTTCGCCTTCGGCTCGTGATGCGTCTGCTTGGGGGTCAGATCAAAACTTTGCAAACCAATATTCGGTTTTACTGGTTCTGCTGAAGCTCGATTTTGTGAGAGGTAGGCTAGTGACAAAGGAATACTTCCCATGGCTAACCTGGAAAGAAAATGTCGGCGACTTGTCTGGTTCTGATTCATCGTCATTACTCGTTCTCTGCTGGCCGAAACACCGTGGAACTTAATCCACATAGATAAACTGATTGGACGCAAAAAGTGCCTGGCACAACATGGCCCACGCCACCTGTTCTGCTTCATCGGCCGGCATACCCTCCCTGGAATTCAATAACTCCTGCTGTTGATTTTCCAGAAACTCGGTCAGGGCTACCATCGTGTCTTCATCAATACGCTGACCATTAGCACGCTGCCAGGCATAGGAAATCCGATCCGTTACCGATTCGCCGCCAAATTGCTGGATATGTTCAGAAAACAGCTCGGCATACCGAACAATAAAATCGCTGTTCATAAGCAGCAATGCTTGTGGTGCGACATTCGAGCTGGACCGTTGCGTGCAGTTAGGAGCAACTGACGGAACATCGAAAGTTTCCAGAACGGCCAGAGGGCGACTACGACGAACCTGAATATAGATACTCCGTCGATGTTCGTCGGTCCCCAACCCCTCGCCCTTGATCGGCTTTCGTTCTCCATCCAGATTCTCTTTTCCCAATACAATTTGTCCCACTCCATCTTCCATCACCGGTACGGCTTCTCCAAACATCGAGTTATTTGCCTGGCCGCTAACGGCAATCACAGCGTCACGCACCACTTCCGATTCCAATCGGCGAACTGACTGCCGGGCATAGTACCTGTTGTCCGGATCAATTTCATCCAGATAAGAAGAACGTTTCGACTGCTGCTGATACGTGTAGGAAGTGAGAATCAATCGGTGGATATGCTTCATGTCCCATCCACTCTCGATGAATTCTCGCGAAAGCCAGTCGAGTAAACGGGGATGCGAAGGCCGTTCTCCGAGTTGTCCGAAATCACCAAGCGTATTAACAAAGGTCCGCCCGAAATGGTGATACCAGATTCGATTCACCATCACTCGTGCCGTTAGCGGATGACGATCACTTGTCAGATGTTTGGCGTAGGCGAGTCGTCGCCCGCTGGTTGGTAAATCAGGATTGTTCTCAGGAATTGAAACCGACACCTTACTGCGTAGAATTTCCAGTTCACCTGGCAAAGTTGGCTTGTCCGCCGGACTCGAATGATTCCCCCGCTTAAACAGGTAAGTAACCGGCTGATGGTTTTCCGGCTCGGTTAATGCGCGAATGAAGTACTCACGAGGAATCTCCGCACGAATCTCATCGATCCCCTTCTGGAGTTCCTCCATTTCTTTCCTGGCATCCGTCGACCGACAAATCTGAGCGGCTTTTCGGTATTCGGCAATCCGAGCAGCTTCGTCAGCGTTATATCTGGTTAACGTATCGGCAGAAACCAGCAAGGCCTCGTGCTCTGACAGCATCGCTTTCTGCTGGTCACTTCGATCCTCCTCAGCGACTGCCAGCAAGGCTACGAGCGATTCCCGCAGTGACTCATCTTCGAGACTGCCCAGGTAGTCGGATTTCACGGCAGCAATCGCATCACTTTCGCGCTGATCCGCAATCGCTTCGATATCCATAGCCCGACGATTTCGCTGCCGGCTGTAGAGGTAAAGTGAGCCAGAGCTGATATTCTGAATGTACGGATGCTCCTTGAGCAGCGCCTTTTGGTCATCTGTACGGTCTGCTGCGGCCGTCTTATAGGCGACACGTAACGGTTCTTTCAATTCATCCGGAGCCTTAATCAGTTCTTCGTAGAGAGTCCGGTCAATATGTTGATCGATAATTTTTTGTCGAGCGGCAGTCGCTTCCTGAGCTCTGGCTTCAATCGTCGATCGCTGTTGCTGGTCCTGCTGAGTGTAGAGACTGATCCGTCGTTGTGAAGGTGACTGCCAGGCCTGCCAATCCAATGCCGGAGCCAGAATCGCTCGCAAGCGGTAATAGTCCTCCTGGCTGACCGGATCATACCGATGGTTATGGCAGCGCGCACATCCGACCGTCATCCCCAACAGCGAGCTGGTCATTACGTCGATACTGTCAGCAATCGCCTCGTTCCTGGCAACCATCTGATCGACACCTCCACTACCCGTTCCATCAGGTGCCATTCGTAGAAAGCCGGTCGCCGTCAGCTGGCGTCTGGCATCAGCAGACAAATCCTTGTAGGGACGTGAGGTCAGTTCATCACCCGCCAATTGATCAGTGACAAACTGATCGTACGGCATGTTTTGATTAAATGCCCGGATCACATAATCACGATAAGCATAGGCCCACTCGCGCTCCGTATCCGCATCCGTATAGCCTTCAGAGTCGGCGTAGCCAGCTACATCCAGCCAATGCCTTCCCCAACGCTCGCCATATTGAGGTGACGCCAGTAAACGATCAACCAGTTGCTCGTAAGCATCAGGGCGATCGTCGCTGAGAAATTTTTCGACCGCATCGGCCGAGGGTGGCAGGCCGAGCAGATCAAAATAGAGTCTCCGAATGAGCGTTTCACGGGGAGCCTTGTCTGTGAATTCCAATTGTTTGGAACGTAGCTGTGCCAGAATAAAATAGTCCACCGGCGAAAATAATTCACGCTCGGTACGCAGGATGGGAACAGCATGTTTCACAATTGGTTGGAATGCCCAGAATTGACTTTCCTGGCTGGTGAAATACTGATCTGAAATCGATTCAGGCTCTGGACTGGCAGTACGAGCTCCCTGTTCAATCCACCTGCGGATCGTTTCAATTTCCCGCGGTGACAACGTCTTATCCTCGGGAGGCATTTCACCCGATTCGATACGGTCAAGCAGAATTGATTCGGCCGACTTTCCAGCAACGATGGCCGGACCCGAGTCCCCGCCCTGACTGATAAATCTGGCCAGCCTCAAGTCGAGATTAGCCTCCGTGACACCTTCCTCCCCGTGACAAAGAAAACAGTGGGCTTTCAAGATCGGACGTACGTCCTGTTCGTACAACACATCGTCCGCCGTGATGACCAGTGGGAGGCTCAACAAGGAAAAAGAAACCGAAAGTAAAAATGACTGCCGCACGGGCTCACCTTTATTTTTTCATCCATGGAAGTGAACTTCTTCATTTTATCTAAAATCCGATTCAACGGCGCCGGGAATCGACCTACCCGCGGAGAATTCAAACTTTCGTCTTTAACCGCTTACCTGGTACATTACAATGAACGAATTCCCTGCCGCAGGAGCTTTGGGAGCACGACTTCAGGAGCCCTAGCATGTCCAGGTTACTCACAACTATTCTGATCACTGTCGTTTTTCTGTTCGCCAACACTGCTTTGATGGCAAACGACTCGCCAAAGAAAGCTCGTCAAATCGGAGACAACGTCCCGGATTTCGAGGTCCGGACTCTTAAAGGGAGGAAGACGACGCTGGCAGCGTTACGATCCGATTCAAATTCGAGTGGTATCACGGTCCTTACCTTCTGGTGTTCTTTCTGCGGCAGTTGCCGTATGGTTGATCAACCTCTCAGTGATCTGGCAGAAAAGTACAGCGGCCGCGTAGGAATCTGGGCATTAGATTCCAGCGCTGGAGAGAGATCGAGGACGATTTCCCGAACCTTGAAAGAGAAAAATCTGAAATTGCCTGTCCTGATCGATGCACAAGGCGAATTGGCAGATCTCTTCGGAGCTCGCATGACGACCACGACCGTCATCCTTGATGCGGATAACGTCGTTCGTTATTGGGGACAGTTCCAACGTGGTGATCAACCGCTAGCCGAACAGGCGATCGAAGCCCTGCTTTCCGGAAAGAAGCCTGCGCTCGACCACACACAGGAGCGTGGCTGACACATCGAACGCTTTTAGGATTCCGTGAGAATCCCGTCGCAAAGACCGGATGCCGTCTAGCCTGTTCCTCTCATTCCTGTCGATACGCCTTTGATCGTCAGTTGCGTTAGATACTCCAGGTCTGAAAGGTAATCCTCACTGTCACTTTCGGAAACGGCAGCGCACTTTTTCATCAATTCAATTTGCAGCAGGTTAAGTGGCCCGACGTATCCGTTGCGAACGTCGATCGAACGTTGCAACCAGCTGACCTGTTCCAGTAGTTTTTTGGAACCTGTCAACTTGAGAATCGCTTCCAATGTATTTTCATACTCGCTGTTGATCATTTGAATCAGCTCGTCACCACCTTCGAGTTGAGCGCCGAGCTGGGCATAGCGGCTGAATACCGGCATATTGGTCTTGGCCAGTGCCAGGGCAGCATTGTCGATGATTACCTTGAAAAAGGTCCATTCGTTGTACATTTTCTGAAGCACATCAAAATTACCTTCATCCTTGAAGTGTTTGCAGGCCGAACCGATACCAAACCAGGCCGGCAGCAAACAGCGACATTGAGTCCAGGAAAAGACCCAGGGAATCGCTCGCAGATTCTCCACCGTATCACCTTTTCGTCGTTTCGAAGGTCGTGATCCGATGGGAAGTTTTTCGATGGCGTTGATCGGTGTTACGTGGCGATAGAATTCCGGGAAGCCTGGATGATCAACGAGCTGACGATAACCGACGCGCGACAGTTCTGCCAACTGCTGCATCGTCTCCTGCCATGGTGAAAAATCCGCGGCTGAATCATCTGAGACTTTGGAAAGGACGGCCCAAGCCAATTGTTCGAGGTGGCGAACGGCAATATGCGGATTGTCATAACGATCTGACAGGATCTCCCCCTGTTCGGTTAACCGCAGCGTACCGTTAAACGAGTCTTCCGGTAGGGAAAGGACTGACTTTGCTGCCGGGCCTCCACCTCGCCCCAGCGACCCGCCACGACCGTGGAAAAATGTCAGGTTGATTCCAAACTTGTCGGCGACGCGGGCCATGCGGGACTGCGAGATAAAAAGTCCCCACTGGCCGGCCAGATAACCACCATCTTTGGTGCTGTCACTGTAGCCGATCATGACCGTCTGATTATTACCTTGCTGCTTCAGATAATCCCGGTAGATCGGATCACTCAGAAGCGATATCAGCGTCGTATCCGCATTCTTCAGGTCTTCGATGGTCTCGAACAATGGAACCAGCGGTAATTGGCTCAGGCTGTCCTGCTCATCACCACCATCAACAGACTCGGACCACTTCCACAGCCAAAGTACCGTTAGCAGATCACTCGCCGTACGCGTCATGCTGACAACATGACCACCTAACGATTCCATCCCGTAAACCCGAGCTGTACGTCGCATGACTTTGAATAGCCCCAGTGTTCGCGTGGTATTCTCAGAAAGCGCGGCTGAGTCCAGTGAGATTTCGCAACCGAGTGTACTGAGCAGCAGTTCCTGTCGCTGCTTTTCTTCAAGACCTGCCGGATCGTCATGTTTCCCGGTCACTTTCCAGATATCGTTCATCACTTCCGCATAGACACTTGAATCCTGACGAATATCAAGGTGCATCATGTGAAATCCGAAGATCCGAATCTGCTCAAGCCACGGTTGAACTTCATTGTCGGCAATGATGTCATTTCCAGTCGTATGCAGACTGTTGCGTATCAAAGTTACATCGCTATGCAACTCTGCCGCAGACAAGTAAGCTCCCGGGATATCAGCAACCCGGTCTTTCATGCCCAACGTCGCAGTCTGAGCCAGTCGCCAGTAGATCACTCGAATCCACTGCCGGTAAGATTCCCGGGGCGGTATTTGCTGCAGAATCGGTTCCAGTTCGGGCCAGCGTTGTTTCGCATGGGCTACCGAATCAAGGATTAATTTACCTGCGGCCGAGTGTTTATCTGAGATGCAGAGTGACCTTCCCAGGCTCTCACACTGGTTCATGTGAGTCTCCAGCGCTGCCTGCCTTAACCATTCGAATGTCTGCGCAGTCACCTCCGGAGTCACAAAGGGATTACCATCCCGGTCTCCTCCCATCCACGATCCGTAGACAAATAACGGGTTCGTCTTCTTCACATCAGGGTAGTATTCATTGAGTGCATGATGCAAATCGTTGGCTACACGGGGCACGACATCCCAAAGCACATCTTTGTAGGCCAGCCCTCGCTGCACTTCTTCCAGGACCGTAGGGCGACGCGAACGAATAAAATCGGTTTGCCAGAGTTTTCTGAGTTGCGCCTTTACTTCACAAGGAATACGCTCGCGTTTTTCGGGTAACAGATCGGGATTATCCTGTTGATTGAGTAGTTTCCGCAGATCGTTTAACAGTCGTCGAATCGAGCGTCGCTTGGCTTCGGTCGGGTGGGCTGTCAGCACCAGTTCAATTCGAGCACAATTCACATACTCCTGAACCTGCTCGCTGGAATAACCCTTATCGTGAAATTGCTTGATGATGGCTCGGATCGTTTCCGTGGCCGGATCGGAGTACGCGTCCCGTTTGCGGTCATGGAGTACGCGAACGCGTTGACGATCTTCTGCCAGGTTTGACAACTCCAGAAAGATCGTAAATGCCCTGGTGAGCGTGATAATCTGCTGTTTGTCAACCTTGGAAATAATGTCGTCCAGCACACCCTCGCGTTCACGATTACCCGAACGCAATTCTCGAATCATTTTGCGAACGGATTCGACCAGTTCGAAACCCTCATCGCCTGCCATCTCACGGATGACATCACCGATCAATCGACCTAACTGGTCCACTTCTTTACTAAGCGTTTCAAACGAAGACTGTGCCATGGATCTCAAGCAGCTAAGAGGTACCGAAAATGGACTGAGGCTGTTAATTGCCCTGGTAACTTCAGTTTAATTTGGAAAAGACAGATCGAACAGACCACCACCATTACATACCGCCACACCTGCACCAGGTTTTGCGGCGAGGTGCCAGTTCATTAGTCCTTATTCAATGTTCCCAACCAGACTGCAAATTCCTTGATTTCTTCCGGAGACATGCAGAGTACTAACGTTTCGCGATGGAGGGGATGAACGGACAACACGTGATTCAGCGAGAATTCGATGTGGCTATCGAATTCAATCTCGTGCAACCGGGTTTCATACAAATAATTGTCTACCCGCCCACGCAGCCGCTCTCCATCCCGCTCAACAATCTGCACCCAGAAATCTTCGCCCCAGCCACGCGACGGCACCGGGTCCCCCGTCACTGGAACTAATGAGTGGGGAAAAGGATGGCCAATGATTGGCTTCGTGGCCTCGCCGGCACATACGGGACAGGCGCAGGCGGCGGGAGCATCAGGGTGGGTCGAGAATCTGGGCGAGTCCACTCGCAATTCAACAAACTGCCCCACAGACAGGTACTTTTTGAGTAGCGGATGAGGGATATGGAAATGCTCAGGATTCTCTTCGCGCATTTCCACTCCATTGACCAGATCGTATTCATTGGCAAACTGCGCCATCAGTCTGGGCCTCCCTCGTCACTCGGTCCCAGATAAGCAAATCTTGGTACGGACTGGCCATCCAGCGTGACATGTTCAAAGAACATATCATATGGCCGTACCCACATACGACGTTCCCCGTACTCCTGGCGGTAAAGCACCATCGTCTCTTCCGATTCGCTATGCCAGGCCAGTCCCAGCACCGTGTAGTCCTTGTTCTTGTAGTGGCGGTACCTACCCGTCCTGATATCCTGCTGCATTTTATTTCCCTGAGTTGCGTTGCCAGAAAACTCCATCCTCATAACCCTGAATCGAGTTATCCTCGCGTGCCATTTCCAATCGCTTCAAGGTCCACAGGCAATACTGTTGATTGAGGTCGATCGAGAGGCATTGACGATTTAATTTGGCTGCCACGACTGCTGTCGTTCCGCTACCTCCAAATGGATCCAGAATGTAGTCTCCCGGGTTGGAACTGGCCAGCAACAGTTTTGCCATCAGTTTTTCCGGTTTTTGCGTAGGATGATCCGTATTTTCGGGCATGGACCAGAACGGTATCGACAAATCACTCCACAAGTTGGAGGGATGGGTGTCACGATAGTTTCCAGATCGACTCTCAGCCCAGTCCTTCGGAGAACCATCGCTGTGGCGGTAGGGAGCAACAACTCGCCGACGATGCTTTACCTCGTGAACATGGAACGTATAATCCCCGGACATGGTGCAAAACCAGATGTCTTCATGAGCGTTCTTCCAATTCGACTTTGCTCCCCTCCCCTTTTCCCGCTCCCAGGTAATCCGGTTCCTCACCTGAAACAATTCCTGGGCAACGGCCATGATTGATAAGGACGTCCGCCAATCGCCGCAAATGTAAATGGTAGCTGTTGGCTTGAGCGCCGGCATGATCTGACTGATCGTCTCCCGTAGCCACTGCGTATACTTTCGCTCGCCCCGAGCCTGAAACTTCCAGGTACCAAACAACTTTGTCAGGTTGTAGGGTGGATCCAGCATCAGCAGGTCTACAGATTCTGGTGGCAGAAAAGGAAGCCAATCCCTGTAGTCTCCATGTGCTACTCCAGTCACGGGCCGACGCCGACGACGCTTGGGAAGCTCGGTGAGCAGCTCAGGCAACAACCGTTTACGATCGGCTCGTGACAATGTCAACGTACGATTTTTGGGAGCACGATGAGGGGGAGTGCTGACGGCTGACTTTGATGACGATGATTTTTTCAATACGGTCGCTGGGGTTTTGTGAGAGAATTGGTTTATAAAATCGCTGTTTGACTTATATTGTAAAGACTGAGATTGAATCCCCAACCGTTGAGGCCACAACAATGACGAAACAATTGACACTCGCTTTTTGCCTGATCGCCTTGTCGACACTGTCTGCCTGGGCTGCCAAATCATCCAAACAGGCTGCGTTTGCCGGTCAGGGAATCATGATGGGCGAGTTAACTGCGACCAGCATCCATGCTCAGGTACGCCTTACCGCCACCGAAGAGTTGGTCGACCGTGATTTACCCGGACAGGCTGGAGTCGTTGAGTTTACGATCCTGAAAAGTGCTGGTCTCCGTCTGAGGCAGTTACTTGACCTGGCAGTTGGTCAGCAAACGATTGTGGTAGAAGCCAAGGCCGAACATGACTATATTGCCCGAGCGGTCTTTAACGACCTTGAACCGTACACAGACTACCTGATTCGTACTCGCATCGGATCCAGCCCGGAAACACTCAAACCGGGACCGGTAGGTCGATTTACCACTCACGCTGGAAAAAGCCGTCCACAATTGGTTTCTTTCGTCGTGGTAACTGGTATGAACTACGCGAAGTTTCATGGTGATCAACGTATCGATCGCAAGATTCACCTGGAACACAACAATACAGAATTGCCAGAAGCTTACCGGGGACGGGACAAACATCTGGGTTATCCGGCTCTGGAGAGTATCAGCAGGTTGCGGCCTCATTTCTTCGTCGGCACGGGTGATAACGTTTACTATGACACACCCAAAGACCCGCGAGCGGAAACCATTGAGGAGATGCGTCAGAAGTGGCACGAGCAATTCGTGCAACCACGATACCGCAAGCTCTTTTCTCACGTGCCAACTTACTGGGAGGTAGACGATCATGACTATCGGATTGATGACGGTGACAATTCAGGAGATCATCTTCCCAGTGTCGAAATGGCTGTGCGGATGATGTATGAGCAGCTCCCATATGCGGCTATGGGAGATCAAAAGACCAAGACATATCGGACGGTTCGCGTTTCCAAAGATCTGCAAATCTGGTTTGTGGAAGGACGGATTTACCGTACAGACAATGCCATGGAAGATGGGCCAGCAAAAACAATCTGGGGGCTGGAACAACGACAATGGCTCATGGATACTCTCAAAGAAAGCGATGCCACCTTCAAAATCCTCGTCTCCCCAACTCCCATGGTTGGCCCGGACGATAAACGCAAGTTTGACAACCATACGAATTTCAATGGCTTCCGTCACGAACGTCAGGTCTTTTTCGATTTCCTTAAGGAAGAAGGACTGATCGATGACAACTTCTATGTCATCTGTGGTGACCGGCACTGGCAGTATCATGCCCAGGATCCATCAGGTGTGGAAGAGTTTTCATCGGGTGCGTTGGTCGACGCCAATAGCCGCCCTGGACGCAAATCAGGTGAAGCAGAGAGTACCGACCCGGAAGGGCATATCATTCAGCACTACCTGCAGGACCCACCCTCAGGCGGTTTTCTGCAAGTTGTCAGTATTCCCGGAGTGTTGGGAGGCAGTCAGCTGGCATTTATTCACCGTGACGAACGGAGCCGAGTACTGAATGTGGAGATAAAAAGAGCCCGTTGACCACTCTGTTCCACGCTTGAGAATCTCAAACGCTGTAAAACCGATTCCAGATTTTTTCATTTTTTCCCGGGGGGCGTGACCTCATGTGTCACTCGCCCCATCGATACTCCTATCAGTCAGTTATTACTGACTGGAAATGATTCGATCCCAATCTCAGCAAGGAGTATTAGAGATGGCGCAACGCTGGCTGGAGTCCGATCTGGATTCATTGTTCACCAACACAGAACCACTTGAATTAGGGCGCATGGACATGGACGAGTTCTTTGCGGAGTTGGCAAAACTGTTGCGAGCTCGCAATCCCAATGACAATGAAGTCACCGGATAAAGCTAACGAGCGACCAGGCGCGCGGTTAATGGCAGCGATTCGTTATTTGCCGACGGGCAATTCCTGTTCGATGACCGACTGATTATTCTGATTTCCAAACGGGTAACTAAGAACGGCTTCTTCGATCCATGGACGCGGAGCAAAGTTGTTATCCAGCAAGGTCTTAGTGAGATGCCGTATCGGTCCCTCATCAAAATACTGCAGTTGTCGTCCCAGCGCAAAACTGAGCATCCGTTCACTGAGATTTCTGGCAAATCGCTCTTTTTCTCCAAGCAGAATTTGCTTGAGTTCATTAGCGCCAGAAAACTTTCGGCCGTCCGGTAACTCGCCTGAGCTACTAATCATTCTGCCACTCTGAGTCAGCCGAAACCTGCCAATCGCATCGAAGTTTTCCAACCCGAATCCGATCGGATCGATACGTTGATGACACGACCGGCAAGCAGGATCTCTGCGATGCTGTTCGTATTGCTCCCGCAATGTCTTCCCTTTCACCTCGCCTGCGTTTTCTGGTAGCGTCGGGACACCAGGCGGGGGCGGGGGCAATTCGTCTCCTAACAAAGTTTCCAGCACCCACTTACCCCGAATCACAGGGCTCGTTCTCAGCGGCAGCGACGTCGCCGTCAGAACGCCGCTCATACCCAATAAACCTCCCCGGTTGGGATCCGTAAGTTTTACAAGCTGCAATTCATCGTGCTCAATTCCATCGATCCCGTACAAGCCAGCCAGTCGCTTATCCAGGAAGGTTTCATTCGAATGGATCAGCTTTAACAGACTTTCATTCTCTCGCACCAGATAATCAAAATAACGAACCGGTTCTTTCAGTACGGACTGCTGCAGCCCTGCATCAAACTCGGGAAACTTCTTCGGATCTGGACCGATCGTCTTGCCGATCGCACCAATCTCGAGCCACTGCATGACAAAGTTTTCCGTAAAGGCGCCGGACTTTGGATCTTGAAGCATTCGTTGCACCTGAGCTCTTAAGACCTCCGGTTGCGACAACTTCTCTGCTGCCGCTAATTGGAACAATTCGTCATCGGGCATCGTCATCCACAAAAAGTAGGAGAGTCTCGTTGCCAGTTCAAAATCATTCAATGGAAATTCACCCTCTTCATCTCCATTCCCCTCCACTTTGAACAGAAAATTGGGGGAAACCAGAATCGCAGTCAGGGGCAACCGCAAGGCATGTTTAAAGGTTGCCACGTCTGTATTTCCACGTTCGAACAGCGCGGTATAGGCTGCCAATTCTTCCTTCGTAACCGGCCGACGAAAAGCACGTGAAGCAAACTGTTTTAAAATCTCCGTAGCTGCTTGTGACGCTGTTTTCCCGTCGCCCGGCTCCGCAATGAACACCTGGGGCGTCTGGCTGGCAGGGCCAAGCGAAATCGGGCCGTCAATCTTGATGAAATCCATCGCCACGTTACCCGGACGTACTTTCTGCGGCATGGGCATCGGTGTCTTGACCTTAGCAACTGAATCAAGAATGACTTTATTGTCAGCCAAAGCCGCCTGATTCTGCTGCCTGATCTGATCGTCCAGATCATCCAGGGAAATATCCAGAGCTCCTGCCAAAGCTGCCTTTGCATCATTCAGCATTACCGTACGTTCAGCGACGTAACCTTTGAATCGTCTGAGTTCAGAAAGATTCCCCTGCGGGCCATGCAAGCGAAGCCATTCGACAGGCCTTTGCACATTGTAGAACAGATTATTCATAGCCTCGCGCAAACGAGTTACCTGCTGATTCTCGCCCTCGATCCTGGCCAGACGTGGATGGTTCGCCATCGCGCGTTTCGTCACCACTGAGTTCCATTGATTCATCGGAGGCACTGGTTCGGCCGAGTGTTTGTGCATCACCTTGCCGTTTGCTGGCTGCTTCGTGTCACTCTGCTGCACCGGGTCCTTTTCAGTCTCTTGATTCGGCCGAACCGTGATAAAACCTCCTTGCTGAATATTCCAGGCAACCTGATGCGTTCCCTTTTCGACAAACGTGATCAACTCATACATGTCAGGTTTCGTAACCGGCACCTGGATATCCCCCTGCACCTCGTCGTTGATTCTGAGTCGAGCTCCGGTGGGCCCCGCTGTCGACCAGGCCCGCACACGAAATCGATAGTATCCGCTGGAGGGAAACTTGATGGAGTCCCATAAAGTCATCTGCCCACGATTCAGGACATAACCAAATTCCTCCGGAGGAGAATTCCGCTCAGTCATGAACATCTTTTCTGTTTCCAGATGCAGATTGAGCGGAGCATCGCGGATGGTGATCAGCTGGTCGATCGACTGCCGAGCAGCTTTGATGTACTTTTCCAGTAAGGCTGGTTCGATAAACAGGCTGTCACGATCGTTGTTAAAACCACTCGCTCCCTGCGCGTCCTCTCCTAATTCCCGGCCCGGATTCAAATCGACGCCAAGCAGGTCTCGCATGGTGTTGTTGTATTCGTCACGGGAAAGTCGAGCCGTCGCAACATGCCCAGCATTTTTCACCTGGGACCAATCAATATCATTGATCTCTCCATCAATCCATTCAATCAGATAGCGGCGTTCAGCAAAGCTTGGCAGCGGCTCTTCCGGAGGCATCTCCTGATCTTCCAGCTTCTCCAGAATTTTCAGCCATTCTTTTCGGTTTTTCAGAAGTTGGTCAGCTGTGGTAAACCGGGCAATATCGACCTTACCTGCAGACTTCTTTTCATTGTGACAACGGTTGCAGTACTTCTTCAGCAGCGGCTGTACTTTTTTGGTAAACTCTGTCGCGTCACCAGGTTGATCTTCGGCAACACTCACAGTACAGCAAGCAAAGATTGTGAAAACGAGCCAAAAGCGCATCGGGCAGCACCCCTTATGGGAGATGGGATGATCAGAAAACGACCGGGACGTAAATTTGCACCAATCATTGACCATACGTGGTAACCCACGATTTTACGTGAACCATCATTATAATTGCGCGCACGGAAAGTGTCTTGCGGTGTGGAGCTGCAGGAACGAGCGAAACAGGCTAAAACACCTGCCGTTGGATGCCGAGAAATGATAGTATGGGGTTAAGGAACTTCATGACGCCATTTCCGTTAATACCGAGGTTTTTTCAATGAGTCAGAACTGGAAAATATCGCGACGAACCATGCTTCGAGGTACGGGTGCAGCCGTGGCGTTACCCATGCTGGATGTCATGAAACAGGAGTCTGTGTTTGGTAAAGAAGCCGCCGCTCCTCCCCTGCGAATGATTTCGCTGTTTATGCCCAATGGTGTCAATCCTGCCACCTGGGATGTCAAAGGCGAAGGAGCGAATTACGAACTTTCAGAATCGTTGTCTCCATTAAGCGATCTTCGCGAGCATGTGAGCATTCTGTCCAATCTGGACAACACGGGCGCCGGTGGGCATGTCGGAGCAACCTCAGGATTCCTTTCCGGTATCAAAATGAAAAATGGCGTCCTGGGAATCTCCATGGACCAGCTGATCGCAAAACATATTGGTGACAAAACACGATTCCCATCCATCGTGCTCGGTACCGAACCACCTCGACAGGGCTCCGCCGGCCAGGGCCTTCCTATTGCCTATGCCAATACCGTCTCCTGGGCATCACCGAACTCACGGATTTCACCTGAGATTAGTCCTCAGGTAGCATTTGACCGTCTATTCCGTACGGGCGAAAACGCCGTAGCTGATGCGCGCGAGCTCCAAAGTGTTGTCGACCTGGTGTTAGCAGATGCCAAGCGGTTGAAAACACGAGCCAGCAAAGACGATGGTCACAAGATTGAAGAATATCTGTCCAGTGTCCGAAGTGTCGAAAAACAGATCGCCGGTACGCTCAACCCTCCTGCTCGTGAATGGATTCCACCAACGACTCCCGAGCTGGTACGGCCGCCAGCTGGCATCCCCGCCCGTCGTGACGTACATGTCAAAATGATGATGGATCTTCTCATCCTGGCTTTGCAAACGGATACAACCCGCGTCGGTACATTCATGCTGGCTCATGGCTTCAGCCGTTGTAATTTCGGCTTCATGGGACTCAAAGGGGATCACCATACGATTTCCCACCACAAGAATCAGAATGACTGGTTATCCGAATACACCGCTGTCACCAAGTACTACGTAAGTCAGTACGCCTATCTGATGCAGCGACTGCAGCAAATCGATGAAGGTGGCTCGAATTTACTGGATAACAGTATCGTTCTCTTCGGTTCCGGACTGAAAGACGGAAACGGCCATGTACGTTCAGATCTGCCAATTCTTCTTGGTGGACATGGTGCGGGAACGTTAAATCCGGGACGCCATATCAAATTCGCTCCGGGAACCGTTTTACCAGATCTCCATCTTTCGCTGATTACGCGATTCGGAGTGGAAATCGATTCGTGGGCAGATAGTTCCAGTACACTGGCCAATCTCTAATCAGTTGGAGCCCTCCATGGCCAGGATATCTGTTCGCTGTGCGCTTCGGTCAGTCACGGTCGTTGCATGTTCGAGTTTTCTGCTGACGTGCATTGGCACTTCTTTGCATGCGGTAGACTTCAACAAAGAGATACGTCCGCTCTTATCCAATCACTGCTTTGAATGCCATGGTCCGGACAATACCACGCGCCAGGCAGACTTACGGCTCGACGAATACCAGTCTGCCATGCAGGTTATCACGCCGGGGAAAATCAGAAAGAGTGAGTTGCTTAACCGTATTCACTCGAGCGACCCGGACCTGGTCATGCCGCCTCCGGATTACAATAAACCGCTGACGGAAGAACAAAAGCAGATTCTGGCTGACTGGGTAAAAGAAGGGGCTGATTTCCAGCAGCATTGGGCTTTCCTGCCCATTCGAAAAGAAACCATTCAGCCCCACCGTCAAGACCACTGGTCTCGTAATCCGATCGACTACTACATCTTCAACCGGTTGCGCGCCGAAGGTTTACGACCATCACCTCAGGCCGAAAAAGCTGCCTTGATACGCCGCATCAGTTTCGATCTGACCGGGTTACCTCCGTCCCTGGAAGATGCTCGGCGAGTCCAGGCCGACGATACTCCGCAAGCAATAGAAAAGTATATCGACCAGTTACTGGCTTCCGAAGCTTACGGTGAACACATGGCGTTGTACTGGCTGGAAGCATCCCGCTATGCAGACACCGATGGTTACCAGAACGACCGGACACGCTATCATCACGTTTGGCGTGACTGGGTAATCATGGCATTCAATGAAAATATGCCCTACGACCAATTCATCGTAGATCAGCTGGCCGGTGATCAGAAACCCGATGCCACGCTTAAATCACAAATCGCCACCGCCTTTTGCCGTAATCACCGTATTAACTCGGAAGATGGATCCATCCCGGCAGAGTGGCACGTCGAAAATGTTGCGGATCGCGTAGATACTTTTGGAACCATCTTTCTGGGACTTACTGTCAGTTGTGCCCGCTGTCACGAGCACAAGTATGATCCGCTGTCCCAAAAGGATTATTACCAGTTATTCGCATACTTCAATAACAATGCCGAATGGGGCGTTGGTCCAAACAACGGCAACAGTCCGCCGTTTATTGAAGTACCTGCATCGTGGCCAAAGGTTACCGAAGAAGTCAACAAACCGGTTGCTCCTGAGCCACTCAAGTTGAGCAATGCCAGAAAGGAAGCAGGCAATGGTTTGAAACGACCGCAACCGGGTGCGGCAACGACACTCATGGTCATGCACGATCTGGAAAGTCCTCGGGACACCTTCGTCCTCAACCGGGGACAATACAACCTGGCTGATAAATCACAACAGGTGTATCCCGCTGTCCCAGCGGCGTTAGATTTCAGTCCAGAACTTCAACCCAAAACTCGCTATGAACTGGCCAAGTGGCTCACACACCCTGATCACCCGTTAACAGCTCGAGTCGCTGTCAATCGTTTCTGGCAGCAGGTCTTTGGTCGCGGCATTGTCGAATCAGCCGAAAACCTGGGCGCCCAGGGAAGCTTGCCCTCCCACCCTGCTCTACTGGACTATCTGGCCGGACAGTTCATTCAGTCAGGCTGGAACACCAAAGCCCTGATGAAGCAGATCCTGTTAAGTGCCACCTATCAACAGTCGTCGGCTGTCAGCCAGGAGTTGATCGAGCGTGATCCGGAAAACACGCTGCTTGCTCGCGGTCCCAGAGTCAGACTTTCCGGCTTCGCTCTGCGGGATCAGGCACTGGTCGCCAGTGGCCTGTATGTATCTGCCATCGGTGGACCTTCGGTCAGACCTTACATGCCACCTCGAATTTGGAGATCCATCTCCAACAATTCGTACAAGCAGGATACCGGAGCCAGTCTTTATCGACGTAGCCTTTACACGTATTGGCGGAGAACCATTCCGCCACCGACCATGATGAATTTCAATGCCGCTGCCCGGGAAGTTTGTGTTGTACGTACCGAACAAACCAACACGCCACTGCAGGCACTGACGCTGCTTAACAACAAGATTTTTGTCGAAAGTGCTCGCAACCTTGCGCAACAGGCACTCCAATCCGGTGGCGACTCGGACGAGGCCAGAATCAGGTTTGCATTTCAAACGGTGCTGACGCGACTTCCCACTGACAGGGAAATGCAAATCCTGACGGATTCACTGAAAGTATTTCAGCAACGGTATACAAAAAATCCTGAAGAAGCCAACGCCTTGATCTCTGTTGGCGAATCACCGGCTACTCAGGAATTGAATGCGCCCCAGTTGGCGGCCTACACAATGGTAGCTTCCACAATCTTCAACCTGGATGAGGCTATCGTAAAGTAATGACTCACAGACTTGCAGCATCCCAGAACATACGAAACCTGCATCACCGCCGGTATTTCCTGAATCGTCTGAGTACCAGCCTTGGTGGACTTGGACTGGCCTCGCTGCTGAGTCAGGAAGCAACAGCGCGGCGCAGTCAATCGGACGTCATCGGCGGAATCAAGACGCTGCCACACCACAAACCCAAAGCCAAACGGATCATCTATCTGTTTCAGTCCGGTGGTCCGGCACAGATGGATCTGTACGATTACAAACCGCAACTGGCGGAGCGATTTGGTGAAGAAGTTCCCAAAAGCGTTTACCCGGACGATCGCAAAACGACCATGAGCAACGCTCAGGCCTCCTTCCCAGTTGCTCCTTCCATTTTCAAATTTGCCCAGCATGGTGAGAGTGGAACCTGGCTACCTGAGACATTACCTCACCTGAGCGAAGTTGCGGATGACCTCTGCATCATTAATTCGTTTCATACCGATGCCATCAATCACGACCCGGCTGCAACGCTGATGCAGTCTGGTGCACAGATTCCTGGCCGTCCCAGTATCGGTTCCTGGCTCGGCTACGGACTGGGAAGCATGAATGCCAATCTACCAGCATTCGTGGCGATGAGTTCCCGGGGTACCGGGAAGCCAGGAGGCCAGCCACTTTATGACCGTCTTTGGGGAAGTGGATTCTTACCAAGCCGGTTTCAGGGAGTCAAATTCCGTAATCAGGGCGACCCCGTTCTGGACATAAACAACCCCGGTGGTGTCGATGACGCCACACGGAGAACGATGCTGGATCATCTGAAGAAGCTTAACGAACTGCAATTGGGAGCAACGGGAAATCCGGACATTGAAACTCGCATTGCACAGTACGAACTGGCATATCGTATGCAAATGTCCATTCCGAAATTGCTGGACTTGAGTGACGAACCACAACACGTGCTGGACATGTACGGCAAGGATGCGTTGAAGCCTGGCACATACGGCTACAATTGCCTGATCGCTCGACGGCTGGCTGAAAGTGGAGTCCGCTTTATCCAGTTGTTTCATCAGGGTTGGGATCATCACGGCAACCTCCCGGGTGCCATGCGGGGGCAATGTCGTGATACCGATACTCCATCGGCAGCCCTGATCAAAGACCTCAAACAACGAGGATTATTTGAGGACTCGATCATTGTCTGGGGCGGTGAATTTGGCCGAACCATCTATTCACAGGGGACACTCCAAAAAGAAAAGTATGGTCGTGATCATCATCCGAGTGTGATGTCGGTCTGGCTGGCCGGCGGAGGCATCCGAGGTGGCATCACCTATGGAAAATCGGATGACTACAGCGTGAACGTTGCGGAAAACGGTGTACACGTCCATGACCTGCACGCCACATTATTACACCTGATGGGTATCGACCATGAGCAGTTCACCTACCCATACCAGGGTCGTGACTTCCGCTTGACCGATGTGCATGGAAAGATTGTTAGTGATATTCTTAGCTAGCCCTCTTCCCCCACTCACAAATCTTTCCAGTATAAATAAGCTAATACCCTAAGCATAAAAATGCCGGTCCACGTTGTGGCCGAGCTTGATACAGACCTGAAGACAGAGACTGAACGAATGAAACTCGTACGATTTATCAACGATACAGACGAAACAAAATACGGTATCCAACATGACGACGGTACCGTTACCTATCTGGAAGGCTGCCCGTTTGATGGACCTACCGATAGTGGTGAAACGGCCACGGTCAAAAAGCTACTGGCACCGATTGTCCCCAAATCCATCGTCTGTATCGGCCTGAACTACAAAAAGCACGCCGAAGAAGGTGGTTCGGATATGCCGGAACACCCGGTTGTCTTTATGAAAATGCCAAGCACACTCCAAAATCCTGATGACAACATTGAAATTCCCACTCATCTTGCCAGCACGATGGTGGACTACGAATGTGAGCTGGCCGTTATTATTGGTAAACGAGCGAAAAACGTTTCCAAAGAAGAGGCATTGGATTATGTTCTTGGTTACACCTGTGCCAATGACGTAAGTGCCCGTGATTGGCAAAGCAAATGGGGAGGTAGCCAGTGGTGCCGTGGAAAGACATTCGACACCTTCTGTCCATTAGGGCCAGTAATTGTCACCGCCGATGAAATCACCAATCCCAATGCGTTGGGCATCAAAACTATTCTTAATGGAGATGTCATGCAGGATTGGAATACCAATGACATGATCTTCGATGTACCAACTCTCATCGAATTTCTGAGTGGAAGTTCTGTGCTGGAACCAGGTACGGTTATTCTCACCGGAACTCCACACGGCGTTGGGTTTGCTCAGGATCCACCGAGATTCCTTCGTGACGGCGACGAAGTGACAATCGAAATTGAACGGATTGGTCAACTGACTAATCCGGTCGTTAACGAAGCATAAGTATTGAGTCTGATTTCCGGGGATGGCCCAGGGAATTTCACTCGCCGATAGTCGGGCAAGTGCTGTAACCGACTGAATTCATTTCCATTCGGAATCTCATTGGCGCATAATACACCCATGAGATTCCGCAATGCACCAAATACGTTGTCGGCACTCGTCTGGCTGGCTTTCTGTACCATGCTGTTAACACCTGTCCATGGCATTGACTATCTATGGTTGACACAGGAGCAATGGGAAGCAGAGCTGAATCATCCAAGCAAATACCGACAGCGGTTGGCGTTGGCTCATTTCGCGCGGGATGGCGTTCCGCATGATGAACTTCTACCCATTCTGATCGACAAACTCAGAACCGCTCCCAATCGATTTGTGTATTCCTACGATCTTTACCAGTCGATCGGCAATTTTGGTAAACGGTCAGAGCCCCATATCCCGTTGCTTATTGACATCCTCAAGATGAGCCGAGCGCCGGTCTATCTCGCCTTTCGTGGCATCGGAAGAAGCAGTATCGCTCCGCTCAACGAAGTGCTTGATAGCGGTCATGAAGAGTGGCAACTCAATGCCATCCGTGCTCTGGAACAGATGAATTCTTCAAAACGCAATGAACGGCTCTACCACTGGCTGGAAGCGGGCAGTCCTGCCGTCCGAGCAGAATGTGCTCACGCCATCTGGGAATGTTATGAAGACCCGATTATTGCCACTACGCTGGCCGCGTTGCTTGAGTCACCTGATCGGCTCATCAACCGAATCGTTACACGACTCGTAGGTGAAATGGGTGTTCAGGCTGCCCCGATTGAATCTGAAATCGCCGAAGTTCTCAGCAAGAATCCTCGAATCCGGGGAAATTACTTTCTCAAACGGACGCTGGCCGATATTCAGAAATCAAAAGCTACACAGCCGTGACGGTTTCCGTTTCCTGCTTTGCCTGATCCGCTTCGGCATCCGCTGTCCTGTGCACCACATGTTTGGGCACCGGTTTCAGGTCCCAGACGATTCCTACCAGAGACAGGAACTTAAGAACCATGTAGGTCATATCAATCTGATACCACCGAAACCCATTTCGGGCTGAAGACTGGAAATGATGATGATTATTATGCCACCCTTCCCCCATCGTCAGCAGGGCAATCAACAAATTGTTGCGGCTGGTGTCAGTTGTTTTGTAGGGCCGAGCACCCCATATATGGGCCAGTGAATTGACAAAGAAAGTGCAATGGTGAAGAACCACCGTCCCCAGGCAGAACGAATAAGCAACCAATTGCCAGCCGCTCATTGCCCAGGTCGATCCTTCTTCAATTCCCATCACCCCATTCCAGAAATGGCCGACACCAAAACAGAGAATAAAGAAGAGCACAGGAATTAACACATCGTGCTTGTTGATAAAAACTAACTCGGGGTATTTCGTAAAATCCTGAATCCTGTCCGACTTGAACTTGTAGTTCTCTTTCGTCATGAACCACCCCATGTGACTGTACAAAAAGCCGGTCTTTTTAGGACTGTGAATATCTTTGTCCGTGTCACTAAAGCGATGATGGTCACGATGATGTGAAGCCCACCAGAGAGCGCCCCGCTGAATGGCGGCTCCCCCCAAAACTGCTCCCACAAACTGAAACCAACGTGAAGTTTTATAAGCTCTGTGAGCAAAGTAACGATGGTAGAACCCAGTCAGGCCGAACATTCGTGGATAAAACATCACCAACGTCATGATGACTGCCATCCAACTGAATTCAACAAAGAATACACTCAACGCACTCACTTGAAGAATATAAAACGGAATACAGCGTACCCAGTCAACTTCTGTTCTGGAACTGTCACTCTGTAATTCGGTTGCGTCAGTAACGTCAGACATGGATGTTTATGCGCCGTAAGAACCGGCTGGTGGGAGGAATTCGATACGTAACGCAGGCTGATCGCCGAATTCCGATTAGGATTTCGAACCTCCGCTAAGATTTCAGTAAAACTAAAAGATAATGACAATCCAGCAAAAGACAAACCCCAACCTGCCAGCAATCTCAGGAATATTGCAAAACACTTGATTTGCAAAACTGATCATTTTTCCGGCTGACAACTGCCAATTCCCCTGGGTACCTCTCTGGAACACGCTCGTTTAGCCCCCCATTTCAAATCACCCTGGATCGACTTGCCATCGTTTTTGTTTCCTCATTTGATTGCTCAGCGACACAATCGAGTGGTAAAATCAACGCGCGTATTTTTTTGAGGCACCGATCATGCTATTTCTCTTTTTGTTTTTGATCATTTGTGCTCTTGCTTATTCCGCCTGGGCCAACAACAGCTAATTCTAATCACCCAGCATCCCAGGCCGGTTTCAGCATTTCGCTCGCTCCGTCCAGTACCGCGCCCTGACTGTGCCGAGCTACCAGAGCGCAACTGAAGCATGCTGGCAGGGCGCAACTGAAGCATGCTGGTAGTGGTGCCTGGTAAAGTGTTGCGTTATAAATAGATGACGCAAACTGCTCCGACCTTTCCAGGGAAACCTCACCATGCCGCGCCGCGTAAGAAACCTCCTCGTCCTTCTCCTGATCACCATGGTTTTCGGCTGTCAAAAAGAGATCGAGCAATCTGGGCAGACCACTGTTTCAGACAGTGAAAAAAAGGTCGCTGTCATTAGTATCACCAGTGATCCCCTGGCAGATCCTCAGGCAGTCAATATGGGACTCACGTTTGCCGGGTTCTGTCTTGATGAAGGTTACGATGTGGCGATTTTCTTCAACGTAAAGGGAGTGACACTGCCAACCACGGGATTCGATGCCAGCTACAAGTATCAGGATCACGCTCCGTTGATTGAACAACTTCAGTCCTTGAACGAACGAGGAGCAGAATTGCATGTTTGCCCGGTCTGCATGAAAGATTTAGACATCACGGCTGACGATATAATTGAAGAAGCCTTTGTCACTGACAAACCGAAGCTATTCAGCAAGCTGGGTAGTGACACGATGGTCTTCACCTACTAAATGCCGCTCAGGTTTTGATTATCTGGCGTCACGCTGTCAAGTCCACAGCCAGACGCATGGCGGTTTGCATATCGGCAGGGTCAGCGACTCCCTGCCCGGCAATATCAAAGGCTGTTCCGTGATCCACACTACAGCGCACAATAGGTAGCCCCAGCGTCACGTTCACCGTATGTTCAAAGTCATACAGTTTCATGGGCACATGGCCTTGATCATGGTACATCGCGACAACCATATCGCACTTGCCTCGCACAGCCTGCATAAATAACGTATCTGCTGGGTAGGGTCCGGTCACGTTAATACCCATTGCCTGAGCCTGCTGCACTGCGGGAATAATGAACTCCAACTCCTCGGTGCCAAACATTCCATTTTCACCAGCATGAGGATTGAGCCCACAGATACAGAGATGTGGGTCTTCAAATCCTAAATCGACCATTGCCTGATGGCCGATTTCAATGGTCTCAAGTATCCGCTGCTGGTCCAATTTGGTCACCGCATCCAATAGGCTGCAATGCGTGGACACATGAATCACGCATACTGTCTCATTCCACAGCATCATGCGGCAGGTTTCCAGTCCGCACAATTCCGTAATGTACTCGGTATGCCCGCAGAAGTTTTCAATTCCCGAGGCAGCTACCGCTTCTTTACTGATCGGCCCGGTGACCATGGCTCTGCTTTTACCAGCAATACAATACTCGGCAGCCTGTCGCACATAGTTGATAGAAGCGTGTCCGCAGGCAGCGCTCACCTGCCCCGGTTCAAACTCCTCTTTCGAGATCAGACCTGCATCGAGCACTGCGACCTGACTATCTTCTGCCAGCTCGTCGAGCGATTGAATGACTTGATCGACCTGGAGGCCAAACTGGTCGGCAAGTTCCAGTACCTGCCAGGCTTCCCCCACAATCACCCAACGCCCCAGCGCACGTAGCGACGTCTGACAGCAGGCTTTCACCGTAACTTCCGGCCCGACGCCTGCAGGATCGCCAATCGAAATCATATAAACAGGCAGAGGTGCCATGGTGTCTCACACATCTAGCGTCTTGCTCGTGCCGGAGAGAGCAGTCCCAATTCCGTGATGACGACATTTCGAAACCAGGTCGGATCCCCATGTTCAGTCAGCATGATCAGGCCGTCCCGGTTCAAGCTGAAATTTTCCCGGTTCTTGAATTTGCTGGCGGCCACTCGCTGATGCCAGTCTCTGGAACCAATACGACCGTCTACCATTAATTCGCCATTGAGATAGTGTCGAACACGATTTCCTTTGACAATGATCTGGCCTTGGTTCCATTCCCCACCCGGGTTCAGTTTCTTATTCCCAGATGGCTCCCAAATCGCATAGAGAGATGCCGTTGCATTCAATGCAAACGAATCAACTCCGTAATTTTCATCATCCAGCATCTGGTACTCACAACCCAACCAGGAATTATCATATTGTCGCACGCGATACTTGATTCCACTGTTTCCCTTATCTGTCAGCTTCCATTCCCAGGTCAATGAAAAATCTCGATACGGCTGTTTGGAGAGCAGCACGCCAGAGCCTTTTCCTTCACAGAGCAACGTATTGTTCTCTTCAACTTTCCATCCTTGCGTGACAGGCTCGCCTGAAGCGGTCACCCAATGGTCGAGTGACGATGAAAGAACAACTGACTTCTGCTGGCCAGAGGCCACGGAACAAGACAGAGCAATTACGAGTAAGGGGATGAGGCGAGTCATTATTCGAAGTCCTGCAAGAATCGTTCCAAGTTGTATTCGAACGTTCAGTATAACACTGTCACTCCGGGATTAAAGCCGGCCCTTGCAGGCCCATAAGCCCAAGGCCGGATTACCTATGAAGTAGAACTTTTCGCCATCGGCGGTTCCGTTCCAACCATCTTTTAATTCTTCAGCAGGATACCTCGCCAGCATCGTCGGCAGATCACCAAACTCATACCCTACCGATTCAATCTCGTCCTGTGTCAGTTCCCCGGGACAGTAGGTCACTTTGAAACGACCTTCGGATGATCCATGGATCAGGTGGGCCGCCGCCGACAAATTCGCGCGGAGGTCCTCGTTTTCTTTCATAAACGTCATGATTTCTGGAGTCGTACGATAACCATACTTTCGAATCAATGTATCGATCTGGGGATCTTCGCCAAAAATCCCGACCTTCGGCGCCAGCACGATCAACTCGCCCCCATCGGCAATCGCCATTCGTGTTCGGTAAATCGATTTGTTACCGAGCCAGGTACTGTGGAACTCTTCAGGATCCAGGTAGACCACAACCTTTTCCAGAGGTTCGTCCAGTTGCGTGAAATTAACTTGAACAGACAGTTCACACGCCTTTTCAAAACAATCGTGATGGTCGCCGATAAACAGTCCTCGCGTCACCAGGCTTCCATCATCACGAGCTCCGACCACAGTCAGAACATACAGCAGTGGTAGCGTCTGGCAAAACTGGTCCTGTGCATAGTTCAGGATCTTACGCAGAGGGGTGTTGGCTCGCCCCATCATGCGTTCCATTCCGTAAGCTGCACCGATGAAGTGACTTTCGTTAATCCCTTCTGCTCCGCCAGTACCCACAAAAACATTCTTGTTGTAATTGGCCATACCGATGACTTCATGAGGTACGACCTGGCCGATCGATAGAATCAGATCATGGCCACCTTCCCAAACCAGCTTGTTCAATTGAGCTGGCCATGGCTGTTGCCAGATTCCTTCCGTCACGTCTGACACAAATTCAAGCGGAACCTCACCGATCGTCACGACATCCTCGCGCCAACGGTGCGGGCGAATGAGGTCGTGGGGAATACCGGGGAACATCTTATCCAATTGCCATGCAGGCATCGGAACATGGGTCCCCAGGGCAGGCATGATATCTGTCATGGCCGAGCCATAGTACTCGTATGCCATACAAGTCAGTTGTCCGGCTCGGCTATTGTATCGCGTAAAGTCGGGGGGCAGAGTTAAGACCCTGGTACGCTCCCCCAACTGCTCCAACACGCCGTGCAACGCTTGACGCATTTCCTGATCGCTGATTTCCATCGTTGCCGATCCGGCGGCGTAATATAGTGTCATGATCTTTCCCTAACGTCTGTGGAATTTTGCCAGCTGCAGAGTGAAAATTCATGCCCAGTCCATGGCCCCGAGTGATTCGAGTGATTGTCGTAAATCGCTCCGCTGGTCATCGGTCAGTGGCTGCAGCGGGGATCGAACGGTTCCACAATCCACGTCAAAAAAGGCCATCGCTTCTTTCGAAGCCGCTGCAAATCCAGGCTTTTGGAATGCGCGAATAATATTGACACTCAAGTTCTGTAACCGCTGAACAGTATCGTCATCACCCGCCTCTACGGCCGCGCCAATCGCGAGGTACAGTTTCGCAAAGTGGTTATAAGTCGATCCAACAGCCCCTCGCACTCCATACAACCAGGCTGCGGAAAGCATCTCGTCAAAGCCAAATAAAATGTTGTATCGCTCAGGATCAATGCGCAGCAGTGTTTGCAAGTCCATGAGATTACCGTTGGTAAATTTCAGCCCAGCCAGATTGGGGAATTCCGTCTTTGCTCGTTCCAGCAGCTCGATCATGGAAACTTCAACATGAGTCATCACTGGGATGTCATAAAAGTAAAATGGCGTTTCCGGTGCCGCGGATGAAATCTCTTTCAAGTAGGGTAGTAAAACATCAACGCTATCCGGCCTGAAGAAACAGGGAGCCATGGAAGCAATGGCATCTGCTCCGGCAGCCTGGCTGGCCGCTGCCAATGATTTCGCAACAGGCAGCGAATTATCACCAACATGACAAATCAATGAGAGCTCTGTTCCCTGGACCACTTCCCCCCAGCGTTTGAACAAAGACAAACGCTCATCCGGCGTCAGGCTATGACATTCACCAGTTGTTCCGGCAACGTAGACGCCACTGCATCCTGTATTGATGCAGCGCTCCGCCTGTCGCTCTACCACGGCCAGGTTTAACTCACCATTCTGATCCAAAGGAGAATGAACTGCGGGAATAAGACCACCTAGTGCCATCACATTATTTCCGTTCTTTAATACCATCAAACAAAGAAAAGTCCATTATGGTACAGGCACTATGACGGTGATAGTGGTCAAAAAATAGCAAATCGTAACAGAGCTTGAGGCGAGTACATGGCCGGCACTAATCCCAGGATTCAACTCTTTCGATCAGTTCCTTGATTTTGTATTCAAACTTATCCCGAGCCATGATCCCTACCAGAATCAGGATCCCCAGCAGGATGACGGCCGCAAACATTGCGATCTTATTCAGTTCGCCACCAACATAGATCACCGATATCACCATGGAAACCAATGTCACTACCAAAAAGGTCAGTCCCAGGTAGACAAATTGAGGAATCTTCCAAAAGACGCCGCAAGTAATCCCTAGCAATGCAAAGATGCCCAACACCACCATTTCCCACAAGTGATCATCGGCAGCCCAGGCTGCAATCATTTCAAAACTGGACGTCAGGTAGATCATTGTCAGTGACATATAACGAATCGTTGATAATTGTTTTCTGGACAACTGGGCTTTGAAGATCTGGGCCACCACCAGCATGGAAATCGCCGGTGGGATAACCCAAAACTGTGGATCATCAGCAAATGAAAATGATTCATGGGATGTAAAGAACAACCAGAGGCCTGCATTCCCAGATATCGCTGCAATAGTTGAATGCAGGAATGAACGTCGAATACTGGCGATCACCAGATTGATAATCGCTGCTCCCACAAACAATAAGCTGTAATCATCATACAGATCACCACCTTCCAGTGGAAAAATCCATAAGGTGAGTAGCGGAATCGCAGGTAACAGGAAAGCAGAATTGTGAAGCGGTTCCGCTAATACGTGTTGCTCACGACGATGGAAGAACTCTGAAACAAACACGCCCACAAAAGAAATAGCCATAATCACAAATGGCCACTGGTCCTTCAGTAATCCAAAGAGCTCCGGATTGCCTAAATAGATCTGACCGAACAGCGCAAAGAGCATCAATTCTGCGGCGTAAACCGCCCCTTTCTGCATCGCGACTGTCATGGGCTGTAACGGGCTAAATTCAGGATTCAATGCCACCATCAATAACATCGCCATCATGGCCATCACACCTGCGGACGTACCCACCAGTTCCCACGTACTCATGATGTGGTGTGGCTGAATAAGCGTCAGTTCAATCAGGAATAAAACAAGCAGGACAACCACTGTCATACCGCAATGCTGCGTCAACCAATTCTGAACCGAAGTGTTCCAGCCTCTGAAATCCACTTTTTTCCGTGCGATGAAAACTACCAAAGCCAATAGTGAACAGGCAATAAACAATCGGGTAATCCGGTGAAACCAGACTTCCTCGCGGAACAAATCCTCACTCAATCCCGCCCACAGTAGAATTGTCATTGTTATCAGTAACAGGTTCAGACTTGCACTCCTGAGGAAGCTCTCTAACGAAGAGCCATCGAAAATCTGCCAGCCGCAAATCACCAGCAGCGGCATCAAAGCAGCCCAGTAGCGTAGTCCACTTACTGCGTCGTCCTCCTGCACAAGATAGAACGTACTCAGCATCGCCATCACTACGACGCCCAGCCCCAACCAGAACTGCCCTCGGGTAATCACGCTGCGACTGGCATTCAGATTTTCAGCAACGTCAGGCATCCCCACCGATTTCAGCGCTGCCACCAATTCAGGTTGGTAACGGTAGGCCAGCCCAAACATCGCCAGATAAACGGCTAACGTTATCGCGCCATAGAAGTGGTACGCCTGAAGGTGAAACGATTCTGATGAATTACCCCAATAGACCAGGCAGGAGGCCCCCAGGCCAAAACCAAAGAGATAAAGCAATTGGGGAAGCGATCGGTACTGCCCTCCCCGACCTCCAGGGAAAATAGCCAGCAGCAAAATGAGAATAACGGCCAGATCGACCGGATAAAAAATCCATACCAGATCGGTACTATGGGGAGTCCAACCAAATGCAGCCAAGCTATGTATGACAAATGCAGTGATGCTTACAGTAATGAAACTACGCCGGAAGACCAGTGAAGTCTGATCTGGATGGGCTGGCAACCTCATCCAGGTCTCGCAGCCCCGCTGAATCACGTAACTCAGCAGTCCGTAGAGCCCTAAACCGGCGAGGACAAATCTGGTGACCGAAAGTATATTCTCATCCAGCAGGAGACCAAGGTTACTTATCAGCCCTCTGTCCAGGAACATCTCGTCGACCAGTAGCGGGCCACTGATTTTGAAGGCCATCAGTATCAGGAACGGGACAAAAAATAGAAGACTGGCAATATTGGAAACCGTATCTTGTGTCCATTGGCTGAAAACCATACCGCACAGAACAACCCATCCCATCAATGCCAGCAGTAACTGATCCGAATAGATCGCCTCCTGGCTCGTGGTTGAACTCCAGAACAGCGCAATCGAAACATAACTCAAGGCAGACAGACCGATAAGCCATGCCAGCCAATTGCCATGATTCAAGCGGATAACACTCCAACGCGCACCTGTCGGCTCGTCTCCCCCTGCCTTGACTCGTGCCAAGTAACCAAATCCCAGGACAATCGCAGTCATCCCTATCAACCACCCGATCGTTTGATTGAAGAGCACTGCCATTTTGGGAACTTCGAGTACCAAAAGATGTGCCACAATTGCGTTCAGAGTGAAAAGTGCAATAACGCAAAGAGAAGGTGTTCTATTTCTGTTCCATTGACGATCGAACATCCAGCAAATCAATGGAAGAATGAATGCCACCAGTAATGCCGACCAATCTGCAAAAGCATTCCGCCAACCGTCCTGCCACTCGAAAATGTCATCTACGGCGTCGATCACAATAAATGCATCGAACATCGCCGTTAGCATGAATAGCACTGCCAGACTCGATACCAGTTCATAAAACAGGTTTGCTGCGGACGTTCTCTGGAACAGTTTGTGAAGTTGATGGCCCGCCGTTTTAACTCCAGCACAAGCCCAGACTAAACCATAGAGACCCAGTCCAAGCAGAGCCCATTTCAACGTACCGAATCCGGCTGCCACTGTTAGATCGATACCATCCGCCCAAACATTGATCAGGTCGAAAAACATCCATCCCAGCAACCACATGGGTAAAGCGATGATCAGATAGAGCGGTCTGAATGACCGGAGAGCACAAATCCAGGCAGCTACAACAAGCAGGAAAAAGGGACCTGCAAAATTCCACTTGGCCGCAGTTAAGCTTGCCTCAGCAGGTTGCAGCAATACCAGCTCGTTAAAGTCAGTACCAATACCTGACACGGATGAGGTGTAAACGAAATGAGCGGCGGTAAGCACAATCACCGGCAACGACGCCGCTATAAAGGAGACGATACGTAATGCCATCCAGGTATGTTCTGCGTTTTCACCTTCTGACTTCTGATCCTGATTCGCCATCCATCGCGGAAATTTAACCTGCAATGCTCGCCACCAATAACGGTCTGAGCAAATCAATGACGTCGCCACAAGTCCGAAGACCCCATAGCCCCACTTGAGATAGTGAATCAGATTCACATCCACTTCACCAGAGCCGCTCGTCAGGCTGGTACTGGCCAAGATAGGCAGAGCGCTCAACGTGAGTAATCCACAGAAACTGGAAATACGCCGATGCCGATCCGTGACCACCAGGATCCAGGCCATGAGATTAATTACCCACAGGCTCCAATCCGTCATCGTAATGATGGCTTGATCGGTCTGCAGGCCTCCGTAGAAAGAGATAATACTGTGAAGAAACTTCGAATCGGGATACACCGAATGCAGAGGTTCCACCACAGAAAAAACCCAGATCACGTAGACCGCTACGGTTGCCAGGGCATGCAAAAAGAAGTCGACGTACATCAGGTCGGTCACGACAATTTCTTTTGCCCTGGATGACTGCTGGCACGCTTTACGAATAACAGTCCAGGCAATCATCCCCACTGCCAGAACGAGCACCTGGATTCGCAAATGTTCCCAGCCCCAGAACTCGAATAGCTCCGCTGAACGAGACTGTACAAGCGTGACCACTGCACAGGTCGCAACAATGCCTTGAACCTGCACCAGCATCCAGGTCCAGTCAGTTCGATAAGAAACTGCGATGAGCAAGGAGACAATGACAAGTAGCACACTATGCCCAACGGCGACTGAGTAATGCTCCAGCCCCAGATAGATATAGAAGAATTGAAGAAGGGCACAAACCAGGTAAACGGTTGTCGACACGCCAACGGTCCACTCCCGACCAAATGGTGTGCTCGCAAATTTCCACCTCGACGGTGAACTCACTCGTCGCAAACCGGAACCCTGGTGAACAACCAGCATCACGGAATAAACGATCATCAACGTCCAAAACATGACTGTCATACGCCCCAACGTAGTGACCGCCGGCAACCAATCCCAGTCTTCGATAAATTGTGTATGAGCAAACTGGAAGGAAGCGATCGCCGTGAGTATCGTCGCAGCGATGTGGACGGCTTTATGAGGCACCATCAGGGAAGCGACGAGTGCCCCCACGGCATAAACAGTAAACACGCCGAGAGTCAGATCAGAATGCGGGCTATCGACCCCGGGCAGGTGTGCTGCCAGAGCACAAAGAAAACCGACGGCAGCCAGCAGCAAAACGCCCAGATACCCTGCCTTGCTGAATTCAGGACGATCCCGATTCTCAATCGTAGCAAACAGATAATGAAGAATTCCTGCCACCACGGCTACTACGGTAAACAAAACAGATGACACGCCATCCCCAAGCGAGTCCCGTAGTTGCACAAATGATAGCATTCCATCCGGCAAGTCAAACTGTGTTTTGAGATATACCGTCCATACTCCGACGCCCAGGCAAAGCGTGCCGGCAGCAGTAAGAAAGGAGATCCGCGTCACATAACCGAAAATCAATGCTAGCACGGTGCCTGTGAAACTGGCCACGATCATACTATCTAAATGAGGAACGGCCAGCGAAAGACTGATGACAACTCCCATCGTCCCCGTCACGACCATCCACATTCCGCCCATTTGTAATTTCAAATTGTCGGCAGGCGAAACCCGACGATAAATCAACATGCCCGACGACACGACAATGAAACACAGGATCATCAATGGATTGGAAAGTTGCTGCGACAACTCGATCGCCAGCTCTTTGGAATCAATGCGATGAAACAGCAGGGCAACAGCGGACCCCAACGAAAAAAGAGACAGGCCCAGTACTCGAAGTAGCGAAAAGGCATCATCCGTTGTCACTTCACTCTGTTTACGGAAATAACGATGCTCGCTCAAAATACCAAAGCTGATAATAGCGATCGGTAATAGTATCAGCGCATTGGTACTTAACACGGTGGGAGCGAACCCTTCCTGAGTCATGGTCAGTTTGATCACCAACTGACAGAAACAGGGCCCCATTAAACCAATGATCAGTGGCCAGGGCCGTTTGGGTGAGAGTATCCGAGCACTATAAAAACTCATTGCCCCAAAACTCACAGCAGCAACCAGGATGGCAAGCACAAAGTAGATCTTGTTTTCCTGAAGCGACGTATCTCCCATCGTTGTCATCAGCACATTCAACGGGATCAACAAATTGCCGATCAGCAGCACAACCCGACTCGACGAAGTGAGATTCCATTTCCGGAAAGAATAAATACCTGCCAGATGAAACAGTGCAACGACGGTCAAGAAGACCACTGACGGCAAATAGGGAATATCTCGGAACGTCGCACTGAGCGCCGTTACCAGGCCTATCGAACCAACGACGATTAACAACCCGGCAACAAATTCACCCAGCTTGATATTGTTGGCGTCCATGAAGGTACGCAGAATATCCGAAAGCTTACGAGGTGGCTGGACAGGAGTGGCCAGCACAGGTTTTGACTCTGCAGCAACGACCCGCTCGAGAGCTGACTGTTTTTCTAATGCACTACCTGACGGCCATGGCGTTGACAGCTGAGAAATATCTGCGGTCTTCTGCTGCTCAGGAACAATCCCCTCGGAACTGTCCAGCACCTCCTCATCAGCGGCAACCTCGTATTCGCTGAAGTCTATAATTGGCGCGTCAGATTCGCCGGACTGCAACACCATATGTTGAAGCGTACTGGGATGCTGGCCTTGAAAAACCTGTTCATCGGCTTCGTGTAACTGCTCAAGCCGCTGTTTGAACGAAGAATCGATCCATCCCCACTTCAACCAGTTCTGAATTCGCCTGGAAAGATGAGGATAGAACGAACGTGGAGTTTTCCGGCCTTCTATTGTGGTGCCACAATGTGAACAAAAGATCGCACCCTGTTGATGCGGTTTATGACATGCTGGACATTTGTTCTTTTTTCGCTTCCAAACACGTTCTATCAGGACAGCAGTGACAATAACGACGAGTGTGAAAAAGACAAAGCAGCACTCTGCGTTATCGATCCCGTGCAAAAAGGCCGCTGGGGCATAGGACGAAACAGTCGTCATCATTGGATCCCTCTGCATTTAGATGATGCATCGAACGTGGTCTTCATTTTATCGACTCTTCAGTTTTGCCACCAATCATCAAACTAATACAATGAAATTCCTCAATGTATGAAAAACGCTACAAACAGCCTTAGTTCGACAGACATCCTATGACCAGAACAGTACTCATCACAGGTGGCACCAGCGGGCTCGGGTTAGGTATCGCGCTCGGTTTTCAGGAAGCTGGATACAACGTTTTCGCCACCGGCGTCGCTGCAGATGAAGTTACAACCACTGAAAACGCTCATGCAGACCTGAATTGCCGGATGCTGGATGTAACGTCAGCATCACAAATCGACGCGGTGATCAATGAACTGTCACAACTCGATGTACTGATCAACTGTGCAGGGATCATCTTGCGTGACAACCAGGAGCATACCGTGGAAGGGTTCGAGCGCGGAATTGATGTTAACCTGCTGGGTACCATGCGAATGTGTTATGCGGCCAAGCAACTACTGGCAGCCAGCAACGGCTGCGTGATCAACACAGCATCCATGCTCAGTTTTTTTGGCAGTGGATTTGTTCCTGCCTATAGTGCCAGCAAAGGGGGTGTCGTGCAGTTCACTAAAAGCCTGGCAATTGCCTGGGCGGATGAGCAGATCCGGGTCAACGCGTTGGCTCCCGGCTGGATCCAGACGGATCTCACCAAACCGCTCTACGAGGATCCAGAGCGCAGTAAAGAAATTACCAATCGCACTCCGCTGAATCGCTGGGGAGTGCCAGCCGATGTTGCCGGGCCAGCTCTGTTTCTGGCATCGCCAGCAGCGCAGTTTATCACTGGAGTAACATTACCGGTCGACGGCGGTTACAGCATCATGTGATGCAGGCTGACTTATCGGATAAAACGCTCGACGTAATCCGAACCAAGGCCAACTCGTTCAAAATGTTCCCTGCACATTTCAATCTTCGTGTGAACATCGTCATACCCAACGGTCCCATGGTCCTCATCCAGATAAATCAATGCGCCGCTGATATGAAACAGGGTAACCATTTCCTCAACACCTTCGTCGCAGACAAGCGTATGAACGTCTCCCGGAGGTTCGTAAACATACATTCCTGCGGAAGCGACCCAGTCATGTTCCAGGTAACGCCAGCTTCCCTTGATCACATAGCCGTGGACCGGCGCTGGATGGCGGTGACGACTGAGTACTCCTGACTTCCTCACCTTGAGCAGATTCACCCATTGCCCCGAAGTACGATTCAAATGGAGTGGTCGGAACCAGACATTTTCCACCTGAGGAACCCATAATCGCTCGTCGGCTGGTTCCGCTTCGGTTGTGAAGTCTGAAATACCATAGGGCAATGATTCAAAAAATGCCATCTGTCGTTTCTCCAGAAAGGTCCCTACCAGACTTAACTCAGTGCGACCGATGCCCCCTTAATCACGGCACCAATCCGTACTGCTTCGTGAACATGATTTGCACTCAACTCAGCCGTCAACTTGGCTTCATGCGACTGAATACACATTTCACACCCTTCCAACGCAGCACAGGCTATCGAGCACAACTCAAACAGGGCAGTCGACGTGGCAGGACGAGTCATCCGGTTCATTCGCAATCCGGCCCGCATCTGGGAGTACTCCTCCTTGCCAACCATGTGGCGAAAACGGTAATACACCGTGTTCATAGCCATGATTGCCGCTGCTGCTTTGGCATCTTCGCGAGCTTCTACACTCAACTCCTCACCCGCATCCGCTTCAATCGCTGCAGACAATGCACTGTCCTGGATAAAATAAGCGGAACAAAGAGCCACCGCCCAGGTTTGCTCGGCAGATAGGGCCTGACTTCGTGTCAATACAGTAGACAAATTAAGCTTGATGTCCTTTACTGGCTCAGACATCTGGTCTCGCAATGCGTTGATGTTATCCATGACGAATCTCTCTTAATGCAATTACCTGGGATTGGTGGGAAAATGATATTTCCAACTTCAATCTAACACGTACCAGAACTTATGAAAACGGTGGCGCGGATACCCTCAAGGGGTACCTGCCAAACGGCAAGAAGACGTTGCCCAAACTTTCCCTTCCGCAAGGAGATTAAATACCACTCAACCGTACAACCTGTTGATGAAACTGCAGTCTGGAACGGAAAAGACAAAATCCGTTTCTCCCTGATCGATATTGGGGTCTCAACAAGCAACTCGAACCAAAACATAAAAAAATCCTGCCTGACAAATTGCCCGGCAGGATCTTTTATAGGATTCGTCGTAAATCACAAACGCTTAGAGCGTTGGATCTCCCTTCTTCCAGTTACATGGACACAATTCGTCAGATTGAATCGCGTCGAGCACTCGCAGGATTTCATCCACATTACGACCAACACTTAATGCATTGGCACTGGACCACTGAATGACTCCATTGGGGTCTACCAGGAAGGTTGCTCGCAGGCAAACGTCCGCGTTGGGATCCACAATGCCAAGATCGTGTGCAAGTCGTTGAGCACCAATCAACGGGTAAGCCAGACCTTTCAGATCGTCGTGAGACTGACACCAGGCCAGGTGACAGTATTCGTTGTCAGTACTACCACCAACTACTTCACAATCGCGATCGTTGAATTCAGCGAGTTGAGTATTAAATTCAGCAATTTCTGTTGGACAGATGAATGTAAAGTCCTTTGGGTAGAAGAAGTAGCAAACCCATTTGCCTTCATAATCCGCATTCGTCAAACCTTTAAGGCTATCCGGATCTGATCCTACATTGCACTTTACGTTGTACTCTGGAAACTTATCGCCAACTGTAAGCATGGCTTATTCTCTCCTGAAAATATCTTGGGGGGTTCGAGGTATTTCACTCTCGTTAAACGGCTAATTTCGTTGTTGCTGTCAATGTAGCATAGCCCTTCCGGACGCGAAAGAGACCCCTGACAATTGAGTCGTCAGACTATGGCCTTCCCGATTTATCGCGGTAAGCGATGCTTAAAATAACCGGCAACAGGACCATATCACCAATCAAGGCAACCACAACGGAAATACATGCCAAGCGGGAAAACAATTGGCTGTGAGGCATGGTGCTTATCGCGCTGGCCGAAAACCCGGCTACCAGAACTAGCGTACTGACCACCAAAGCTGCGCCAACTGAACGGATTGTATTGCGAATAGACTCGTCCACTGTCTTACCCTCAGACAACTCGCGTCGAAAGCGAACCAGAAAATGAATTGTGTCATCGACCGCAATTCCCAGACTGACTGTAAACAGCAGAACACTTGTCACTCTTAACGGTTCGCCGGTCCATACCAGATAACTGGCAACAAATAGCAATGGCAAACAATTCGGTAATAGACTGACTAATCCCATTCTGACCGAACGAAACATCGCCGTAAGTACGGCCAGAATCACTGCAGCAGCAATGATCAGCGACTTCACCAGATCGGTGATCATCGTGGAAAGATTGCGAGAAGCTACAACGGCCGAACCCGACACCGAAATCTGGAAACCGGATCGATCTGTCTGAATCAGATTCATCCGTTCACGAAATCTGCGAATCACTTGACGATGAAAGTTCATTCCTTTATCTGCCAAACGGGATACCACAATGGCTTTCCCCAAAGCAGGTCGAAACCACTGTTCTGAAATCGCCTTGGGAAGCGAGATCAATGGACTCTGGTCAACGACTGCTTTGAAATTCAGGATAGACATCGGGTTATTCAAGTCCGACTCGCGGTCAATTTCCAACTCCACTTCTCGTAAGACTTCCAGAGGAACCTCCTCCTTATGAACTGCTGGATCCCACTGAACCAACACGATGCAACTTAACATGCCTCCGAATTGTTGATCCACTTCGCGGAGGGCAACCTCAGCTTCACTCCCTTTGGGAACCGATTCAGCAATATGGCTATCCGGATAAAGACGACTGGCCGTAAATACCATCCAACCTGACAAGAAGACGAACAGGACCAGAACTATATATCTGTATTTCAACAACACCTCGGTATACTGCGCTGTAAACCTGCGCAACCAGACAGAATCCCTGCTCGCTCGCCCACGATAAGCTCCTCCAATCAACGAAGTGGAAGCCAGCCAGGGTACAACCAGCAGGACAGCAAGAAAAGTAATCAAAGTCCCAGAGGCACAAATGATGCCGAACTGTCGAATAATTTCGATACTGCTAACACTCAGCGAACCGAAGCCGATGGCTGTGGTAATCGAAGTAAATGCGCAAGCTATTCCCAGTCGCCTCGCTGCCAACCAGGCCGCTCGTTGAGGTCGGATTCCTCGGAGTCTTGATTCGCGTACATCGAAAACCAGATGCACCGCATCTGTCAATCCGATCACCACTACCAGTACCGGCAGGATCGTCGTGATCAGGTTGATTTTCACACCGGTCAAACTTAGTAATCCCAGTGCCCAGAAACTTCCGACTCCCGCACCGGCCACCGCCATCAATGCCAGAGCCCAGTTTCGAAAAGCAACCAACGAGATAAATATTGCCACACACGCTCCGGCCAGCATCAGATTAAACGTATCCGTCTTGATGGAGCGAAAGATTTCCACTCGCACAGGAGGTAAGCCGGTGAGATATGCCTGAATTCCTGACTGTTCCCGCCAGTCCGTCAGAACCTGTTGCAAATGTTCCACCGTCGGCTGGTAATCACTGACCAGCAGATCGTCGTCACCCAACTGAATTACCATCAGCATGGACTGACCATCAGAGGTGATCAGATTTCCTCCGGCAATCGGATGATCCAATACTTCACTCTGTACACGTTTCCAATCAACACTGCCACTATTGGCCGGAGGAACTAAAGGACGAGGTAAAGGATCGACAATCAGCATTTCCGGGCTGAAAATCGAGACCACATCGGTCACCAACGGATCATCTTCCAATGTAGCCACCAGCTGTTGCAACTGAGCGACGGATTCTGCACGGAAGAAAGAATCGCCAGGACTCTTGAGTACAACCAGGCAGTCATTTTCATCGGGACGAAAATGATCGAAAATCTCTTCCAGTTCATCAAACGTCGCGTCGTTGGTTCGAAACAGTCCGCGGGCTTCGTTATCAAATGAAAATCGCTGGAAACCAATTACGGATAGAATCGTAATGACAACGATGGTCAGCAGAAGATAGTGCTGGCGATGGAGATAGAGTTTACGAACCCAACCGCTTTCCATGGCGAGTTAATCCCAAGTTGTCGTTGATTCCTGGCTACTGAGCAGACCCGGCTAAATCCCGATACCGCTTTCCGTGTGTCTCCAATAGAGCCGGGACCTCTGTTTCCAACAAGAAGCCCTGCCCGACAAGTCGCTGGCAAGCCGCCTGAAAAGCTGCCAAGTAGTCAGCTTCCGTCGGATACCGCTCCAAAATGGATTGACGCGAATCTTTTTTTGACTCGCGCAGCTGACGATTCGCTGCAAACGGAAAAAAAGCACCGGACAAACCTACCAGATCCACTCGCGCCGGATGGTCGTCCGGATACAAATTCCAGCTAGCGTACGTCCCTAGTGGAACCGCAACTTCCGGAGGTTGTAAACAACCAATTTCGTTTCCATCGATGTCAACTTTTGGCACCAGAACGCGGTAGTCATTGCGGAGACGTGGAGGGTGAAGCTGAATCTGGCTTCTGTCCGATTCCCACCTGTCTCCATAATCCCAGTCATTGGGTTGATGAATAACCGCCGGAGACCGAACACCGGGAATTGCCGGAAAACCGGCCTGGTGTTGTTCCAGAGAAACCAGCGAACCGGACCTGATGGAAGGCATCACACTTCGCGGCATCGGATCGCCCTGAACCCAGCCATCCAATTTGAGCAGGATACTACGCATCAGCGGCCGGAAATCAGCTGGATTTTTCGGATATGCCGCGTCTCCCGCGGTCGACGGATAAGCTGCCGGACCATGCTGAGTGCCACCAAAAGTATAGAATCTGACATTGCGTGGAGGGCGAGCGTCACGAGTGCCAAGTGGGTTGGTGTGAGGCAGTGAACCTGCCCGGTGCCAGTATTCTGAACTGGACTGCGTGTGGACAACTTTAGGAACTGTCCCGGTTGCCTTTGCAGCTTGCATCAGACCATCCAGGTCATTTCGAAAGGGGTGTCGCTGCCGCTCGTAAGCAAAAGGAAAACGATCAACCGGATAGTCGTGATTGAGACGCTGACCAGAATACCGCGTGGGTTGTGCGAACCTGTGATTGAATGACCCCATTCCACCTCCGGAAACATGAGGGATCAGACCATCGAAAACTTTTGCTCCGGATTCGGACTCATTGAATCCCGCATAAAGAAACTCGCGTAAGTACCGTCCTGACTGAGACACTCCGAACGCATGTGCTCGCTTCAAAAACGGCTGCCCCTGATACAGCAAAGGATGGTCTTGGCCCTGGCCAGTCTTTACCGCATCGATCAGATCACGAACCGAAGTGAAGCAGACGCCATGCACCTGTGGGGAATGAGCTGTATAGATTACTTCGTAGATCTGACCCCTGTCACCTTTGGAAAGAAGGTAGAGATCGATCGCCTTCAAATCCCCCGGTTTAGCGCGAGCGGGTTCGGTGATTTCCAGAAACCATTGATCCCGAGCGATCGGTATTCTCTCGGAACGAGCATGCGATCGTTGGGTAAGTGTGGCCTGCTTCAGTTTGGACAGGTCAGGCTGGAAAGAACCGTGGCCGGCTCGAGTGATCGAGCCAGATTCCTTTCCTTCCTCCAGTGTAAATTCATAACGAACCAGTCCGCGGACATCTTTCCCTAATGTGGGCGGGTAAAGTTTGAGTTGAGGGGTACCAGCAAGGAGCTCGCCATCCCAACCGCTTGAAATAACTGTCCAGCCATGCCGCATGAGAAAACCGTTCCCAGCATGAGCAGGTGTATCCAGGCTGTTACCTCCCTGGGCATGATTGAAGAATCGCACTGCAAGCATGTTGCCACGATTGTTTACATCGTAAAGAACCGCACCATTGGACCGTGCAGGATCCGTTGGAGTCAAAATGACCAGATCCGCGCTGAAGCGTACAAGTCCGTCATCATCGGTCGCAGCCAGCTCCAGATCGACGACCTGTTTGTTCTGCCTGAGTTCTGGAGCCAATGCGAAATGCACTTTGCCACGTAACAAATCATAGGTGCCCACTTCACCAAATTCTTTTCCCTCTGCAAACAGCGTTTTACTGGTGATCTCAAACCGCTCAACTTTCGCCTGTACAACGGATGAGAAACTCAGGCAAAACAGAACATACAGCGCGGAAGCTGCCAGATAAGAAAGACGCATGGAATTCACCTTGGAAAGGATGAGTGAAAAGGTATTATTCTTTTGGTGGAGTTGAGAAGAACGTGTAGTAAGGACCACCATCAAGCAATCGCTGGAGGTAAAGTGCCAGTTCGCGAAGGTGATAGTCACCCCACATGCAGGCTTCTCCCCGTGGCACTCGATCATCATCAGGCATATGGTCCCAACCACGAGGGCGATGATAAACACTATGAAGCAGTAGCCCCTGGTGATTAGAATCCGCACAAAGGTAGGGTTCACTAAACAAGGACTGAGCGCTGACGAGCCCAGCTTGAATGTAGCGAGTTCCATCCTCACCACGCCCGTTGAGATAATGCCCGAGTCGCAGAAGTCCCTGTGCCCCGATCGCTGCTGCTGAGCTATCAACAGGTTCATGAGAGTTAAAAGGGTCTGACGGCACTGTCAGGTAATCGCCCATCTGACTTAATCCGGGTGCGCCAGTGTCCCAGTAGGGAACACCGTCTGGTGGAGTGTTCTCGATGAAGAAATCACAACTCGCCTGCGCGGCTCGCAGCATTATCTCCTCAGTCACGTCACGACCTCCGTAAAGTTCCAGTTCGTCGTCGTCAACGGTAGCCAGGAATTCGAGCTGCTCGGGATAGCCCGTCATGATCCAGGCCAACCCTCGAGTCCAGGTCGAGAAAGGTGAGTATCCTTGTTGTGTACTCGGGCAACGGTAACGACCATCGTTCACGTTAAAAATACTTTCATGAGCGACTCGCCCGCGAACATCATAATCATCGCGGCCTTCGCCGTAGTAAACACTGTAACGAGCGGTACTGCGAGCATGCTGGAGCATACGATCCAGCAGTGAAACGCGATCGTCGTTTTCGTGCATCAGTTCATGGCCAAGAGCATGTCCTACCGAGAGACTGCGCAGACTACGAATGGTATCGCAAAAGAGTGAGTGCGGTCCGTTGAAGGAATAGATAAAACCGTCACCGTCCTCTGTTTCCGACCAGCGGTAAGCCTGAACGGCTGCACTGCTCTTGAGTGCCATTTCATAGAAGTGCAACTCCCACGGATTATAAGGAAGTCGCCCTTCCAGCATCAGTCGGCGCAGCGCACCGTAAGTACTGACATTATTGAAGCCATGGTCATGGACGCCAAAATGAGTGACATGCGACGCCATCTGGTCAACCGTCGCCTGCCGGCCGTTATCAAGAAAGTCTGTATCCCCGGTAGCATCATATTGGACGATGGCCGACCCGAATTGGAAACCCTGAGTCCACTCGGTCCAACCCTGAGCTACATACTGGCCGTTGACGGTGAACACGGGAGTCCCGTCGGTAGGCTCACGTTCCGATTCCAACTTGGTGATTTTTTGCCCTGATACGTTCCAGAAGTTTTCCAGTAACGTAGCCAAGGACTGAACTGTTAGCCCCTGATTCAAATCGATCATGTATTGTTTTCCAGTGTAAAACGAGTCCGTACCGTTCCAGCCTAACAGACTTTTTATTCCTGTGCTTTACAGAGAAATAAATACAACAACTCGCAACTGTGAAAGCGATTTTCGTCGCTCGCCAAACCTCGTTACCAGTCAGGACCTACCTGAGCCATTGACAAGCTGGCTCAACTTTCCGGTACGAATTTCCCAACGGCTGGAACACTCGTTTTGATTACACCCAAAGTGAATTTATGTGTATCATATTGACAACAAAGGAATGATTCTATGATTAGTGCATTGTTGAAGTTATCTGTGGTTTCAGGAGACTACCCACAGCAGTTGGCCGAGGTCCTGGCGTCTCAGCGTTGGGGTCAGGGATGTGTTATTCTGATGGCCGACGGTATTCGCTGGGTCGAACTGGGGCGAGTTGGCAAGGCGAATCCGAGCGAATCATTGCTTCAGCAGGCACTCGAGTCGCGTGAAATTGTGGGAGACGCTGCTGCTGGCTGGATCTGTTTTTCGCAGTCAAGCAACACTCAGCAAAGTCCGGAACAATTCTGTATCGCGATACAGGTGGGCTCGATCGAAGAAGCCATCGCTGAGATTACTGAACACTACGGAGCAATGCTCGACGAAGTCTCTCAGTGGCATGCTTTTCAGCAACTGCAGGACCGTGTGATCCGCACGGAGACCATTCTACAAATTGCTGCTCAGTGGCACGGTATTAAGCAGACGGATCAACTAATCCGGGAAATCGTCGAAGCATCAACACGGCTACTGCATGCCGAGCGGGCCAGTTTGTTCCTGTGGGACAAAGAGAATGGTCAGCTGGTGGCGCGTCCCGCCCTGGGAATTGACGGCAATGAACTGCGCGTGCCTGATAATGCTGGCGTGGTGGGCGAGGTAGTACAGACGGGGCACTCGTTGCGAATTGATGAGGTTGAGGGCCAGGAACAGATCAATCGGGATGTGGACAACCAGCTGGACTTTACCACGAACAATCTGATCTGCTGTGCATTGCATAATCGTCAAGGAGAAGTGATTGGTGCCTTCGAAGTACTAAATAAGCTGAGCGGCACATTTACATCTGCCGACTTGAAGGCATTGGAAGATCTGGCCAGTCATGTAGCGGCATCCCTGGAAGAAGCTCAGGAAGTTGAACAGATCATTACGAGTCGAAGTATCATTGCTGAGCAGGCCGCCGAGGGTGTGACGTTAATTGGCGAGTGTCCTCAGATTGTTGCATTGCGGACCACGCTGGATCGAATTGCCAACACGGACCTGGCTGTTTTGATTCTGGGAGAGAATGGAACAGGGAAAGAGGTTGTCAGTCAGCTCTTACATTTTAAAAGTGACCGGCGAGACGAACCTCTGGTCGCGGTGAACTGTGCAGCGATATCGGAGTCCTTGCTGGAGAGCGAGTTGTTTGGTCATGTCCGGGGCGCGTTTACCGATGCGCGGGAAGATCGCGAGGGTAAGTTTGAACTGGCCAGTCGCGGAACCTTGCTACTGGACGAAATTGGGGACATGAGTCTATCGGGGCAGGCAAAGTTATTGCGAGTGCTGGAAGACAAAGTGGTAGTACGCGTCGGCGGAAGCACTCCGATTCACACCGACGCACGAGTGATTGCGGCGACGAACCAGGATTTGGGTGAGATGGTTCGTGAAAAACGATTTCGCGAGGATCTGTTTTACCGGTTGAACGTGATGACAGTGGAATTGCCAGCATTACGCGAGCGAGGTGATGACATTATTTTATTGGCCGAGCATTTCCTGCAGGAGCTCTCGGCGCGGGCCAGGCGCAAGGCACCAGTGATTTCTGCGAGTGCTCGCAAGCGTTTACTAAGTCATCACTGGCCAGGCAATGTACGGGAACTACGCAACACGATTGAGCGTATTATTTATCTGACGGACTCGGACCGAGTGGAAGCCGAGGATTTACCGTTTGCAGCCTCGCAGTCTAACTCCCCTGCCCAGATACAATTTCATGGGACACTGAATGATGCCACACGACAATTTCAGATTGAATTGATTCGTAATCAGATCAAGAAGAGTCGGGGGAATATGTCTGAGGTGGCACGGCAGTTGGGGCTGCATCGATCCAATCTGTACCGCAAGATGGGTCAGCTGGGCATGAGTCTCGAAGACGAGTAGCAGGCCGGATCGATAACCCCTTGCCGGTGCAGTGCTTTTGAGTAGGATAGACAGTCTAAGCCCCTATAGCTCAACTGGCAGAGCATCTGACTCTTAATCAGAGGGTTCTAGGTTCGAGTCCTAGTGGGGGCACTTGAAGCATTTGCAGAGTTGGGAATAACCCTGCATCGCCCTGTACAGGGCTTTCTCCTTCGGGATTCTTAATTGCCGTGCCGCACCCTGCACCGCCATGCTGCACCATATTTGCACCACTGCAAGCACGTATCAAATCTGCCTTTTGGACCTGAGCATAGTGCTTCTTGTATGTCTTCGGGTCGTGCCCCACTCAAGCTGACTCAAGCGAACCTCCATATGCTCTTTCAATCTCATTCGCTCTGGTCGAACGCATATTGTTGCAGATAGCAGGCCATGGCACATGCCCAGCTCTTTTGATGATGTCCTTAAACGGCCTCTCATTTAATGAAGTGGCTTTAATGACTAAATATAAGATGCCAGCTGAGTAATGCTTGAGCGTTGCATTTATTTCCCCACTATGACAACGACACTTCGGTAAAATTATTTTAAAGCCAAGCTATTCTTTTTCGTTAACCATCAAAATACCAAACCGCCTACATGAGAAAAACGTTGATGCTACACATCCTTTTTTTATGGTTCATACAATTCATTCTTCAATCTGGTGAGTTGCTAGCCGACATACCGCAGCAACGACTTTTCCCAGCCCCGTGGGAATGGACATCAGTTAACGACAAATCCGTAACAACCCATGGGCGCTGGAAGGATGACCGTTTTCGCTTTGCAGATGCCGCTCATAAATACACCACAGAACATAACGCCTCCATGAGATGGGAGTTCATCGGAAACTCTCTCGCTGTGCGACTGGCCGGCCAAAACACGTCTTCCTATCCGGGTACTGGTCTCCCTGCTCACGGAAAATTAGCGATTTACATCGATGGGAAATTAACGAAACATATCTATCCAGCCCAACAAGGCCGTGAATTTATTGCTGCGAATAATCTATCGCCTGGCCCTCACGAACTCGAACTCCGACATCTTGCTAATCAAGAGTCATCCGGAGTCCGTATTGAAGGCTTCTTAACAGCTAATCAACCAATCGGCCTTCTAACTTTTCCCATCACGGCAGAACTGCAGGAATACCTGAACGATGTTCGGATTATCGTTACCCGTGAGGGGAAAACAGTACGTTCCACAATCGGACGCAATTGGCTCACAGGCCAATCCTCGATTTCCCTCCCGGCCGGTCTGGCCTACGACCTCCGTATAGAAGCCATCGGCTGGAATTCTCGCACTTTAAAAACACCGATCATTATCGCGGGCAAATCAAACATGGTCCCGCCGGTCTATTTGTATCGTGAGTCCAAAACCGTTCAATACCGCTTTCGTTATCCGAAGTTGAATAATCAGGCCGTTCGTACTAGTGGGGAACAATTCACCGCTCGTTTTTTAGGATTCGATGCGGAAATCAAGGAAGTCCGAATTCAACGCCAAATTGCAAAGGCGACCTTTACTCGCGTGCTGCCCTTTAAAGAAGATATCAAAAAGGCGTTTTACTATGACCGTCAAATCGATATCAGCTTGCCGGCAAACACACCACCGGGTGTCTACGATTTGGAGATAGATATTGCAGGTGGATCACGCACCGGCACCTGCCGGTCCCCATCCGCTGTGGTGGTCACCAGCGAATATCCAGACAACCCTAAATTCCTCACGTTTGGACATCTCGATACCTCCGGACAATATCAGGCCGAGTATCTTCAACGCATTGCAACGATGGCTAATATCATAGGAGCCGATATGCTACTTGCCAGCAATTGCGTAAACCCGGCTTATATTTCAGGTGCACTGAGCGATTTAAATATGCCCTATCTTGTTAACTTTGGGAATCATCAGGTTTACGGGCATCACCGCTGGTATGGACCGGATCTGGGCAGCGTCACTTATGGCCCTAATCTGGTCGTTCTAAATTACGGCCTTCCATGGCATGAATCAATTGAACCGGTTATTGCCGAACTGCAAAAACATCACACCAAAAATATCAAGGTGATCAATGCTTTCGAACACAATGCACCAATCTCGCTTTTGGATGAATTTAAAGTCGCATTGATTCATGACGCCCATGGCCCGGGAGATAAGTTAATGAAGATGGGACAAACTCCTACCCAACGAGTTGGCAAGTCTAACTCGGTTAGTTTTCGCCTTGTTGAATTTGAAAATGGGCAGGTTATTAACGCAACCTATCACAACCATCCCACTGCACCGATTCCCTTTGGAAGGGAACAGCGATCTCCTTTGAGAGTTGAAAGGAGTTCTTCCTCGTCAGCGACGGTCATCAATGAGTTTGATCAGACATTCGAGGATGCACAAATCACATTCGTCGTGCCTAATGCCAAGTACACCCCAACAGCCGGTAGACTCAAATCCGTTACTATCAGTGATGACCATTCCCTCGCTGAGGTTGTCGTAACCATCAATGTCAAAAGTAATAGCAAAACAAACATCAATTTAATTCGTCAATGATTACTCAGACGATTCTTAATTTCCAGTCAGGCTTAATAAAGTATGCTCCATTACCGAATCAAGAAATCCGTACTACTAGGTATATTCATCAGCCTCACCCTGTTTGGCGAGAGGCTGGCAGGTCAAAGTCAAACCAATTTCCAAATGCCTGCGAAAGGCATCTGTGCCCATCGGGGAGCAAGTGTATCCCATCCAGAAAATACTCTTGCCGCTTTTAAGGAGGCAATCAGGCTCGGTGCACATATGATCGAACTCGACCTTGCCCTGTCGAAGGACGGTGAAATTGTGGTCTTGCATGATTCCACGCTTGATCGCACCACCGATGGCAAAGGACTGGTAAGCGATTGGTCGCTGAAGGAATTAAAAACTCTGGATGCAGGTAGTTTCAAAGCTGCTCGCTTCAAGGGGGAACGCATCCCCACGTTCCAGGAGGTCCTTGAAATTATGCCCGAAAATACCTGGCTCAATGTGCATCTCAAAGGGGGCACTGAGCTTGCAATCGCAGCCACGAAGGTGATCGTCGAGCAACAACGTCTTCACCAGTGTTTTTTAGCCTGCGGGACGAAGGCCGCCGAGGCAGCCCAAAAGACGGATCTCCAAATCAAGATCTGTAATATGGAAAAGCAGGGGAACAGTTTACAGTACGTTCGAGAATCCATTAACGCCGGAGCCGAATTCATCCAACTATTTGGCGGAACGTCAGTGGACCCCGCGTTAACCAAGCTGGCACGGGAAAATAACTTGCAAGTCAATTTTTGCTGTACCAATGACGAAGCGACTCTGAAAAGCTTATTGGAATCCGGGGTTGAATTCCCCTTGGTAGATGATCTCGCAAAAATGATGAAGGTCGCTGTTGACGAGGGGATAAAGCCTAATCAACCAATTTATCGTGCCCGTAATCTACCAATTCAAATCGCAACTCCAATCTCTCTACCGACAGAACGTATTGCTTTAGATAAAGGAATGGCAACTCAGGGGCTGGCAATTTCAGACCAGCATTACTTCACTTCAAACGCCGGATCCATTGTCCGCTATTCCAAGCAATGGAAGTTCGTGGAAGAAAAAAAAATACGCCTGCCCGGAGTGAATCACATCGGCGCCATTGATTACCACAATGGCTATCTTTGGGCTGGTTTTCTTAATGGACCAGAAAACGGCCAGTATGACGCTGCTAACAATAAAGCTATTGTGGCTAAGATAAATGCAAAGACACTCGAAGTAACCGCGTCATGGGACCTGACATCTAAACTCAATTGGATCGACCCTGTTTGCTTCGACGGTCGTCACTTATGGGTAGGAGATCTGAGTGATCTTGGAATTCATCGCTATCGTTTTGATGGTGAGGAAATATTGCATACCGGAACACTTCGATATCCCAAAGAGATGCATTTTTCGCAGGGTATTCGAATAAAGAATAATCACTTGTACTCCATTCATACTTTCGGATCGATGGATGGCCTGTTTGAATTCCGCCTGCCTGATGAACTAAACGAATCACCCGTAACGCCTACCAGAGCCTGGAAAATCCCCGAACTCTTCACACATGCTGAAGGCTTTGCGTTCGTTCCAGGAAACGATCTTGAAATCTGGCATGCTCAATATCATTATGTGGAAAAGATTAAGCTGAACGACTAAGCCAGTAAGAGTGTGGCCAGGAGATTCGCTCTAAGCATTGAAACTTGAAAAGGCTGTAATCGGAGGGGCTTTTCAACAAACGGCGTAACACGGAAATGTGAAGTCCAGCTGTCGGATTGTAAATCACAAGCGAAGTAACCGCGTTTAGAGGTGATTTTCTTCAGGCATTCGAATCGTACGAAGCCTGTTCACGATACCCTGCTATCTTAATCATTCCATCGCCGTATATCGCGATATCGTGCTACGATTTTTAATCTGACCGATAACGTTTGTATAGTTGCACAAATAATGCAACCACAGAAGAAAAAGCCAAGGCATAGGGCACTGCCATTACCGCTCCCACGACACAAAAGATAACCAACCCTTGGATAAAGTACGGTTCAATTAGAACACCAATCGGCTCACCTGATTCTGCGAAGCCGATGTAGTAGTGCACAACGCCAATTATGGCGCCACCGGTTATTCCCACTTTCACCGCCGACCAGACCGCCGATAGCAATGTGCCACGTGACCGACAAAATCCTATCGCTCCAAATAAGGCGCCGACGACGGGAAGCACATATTTATTGGTGTGGTCGGATGAAAACAGCACAAACCAGCAAACCAATGCCAACACGACCAACATCAATTGAATTTTTACTGGATTTGCATACCAACGAACTCCTGAACAACTCACCTTTTGTTGAACTCGCACAATCAGTCCACCTCTCGAAACAAGGTGCCGCAAACAATCAAAAACGTGACGCAAAACTGCAATACTATAAGAACCGCAAACTGAACGCAGATTTCACGTGCTGAGCCACTAATCTGTAAATTGTGTTTAACTGACTGGGGTAGTATTTAGGTGGATGAGCTTACGAATCCAACAGAATACTTGATAGCTCGGAAGGCCTGTTTGAAAAGGCGGGCCAGATCGGAATTGGTTACGCCTTCAACCCTCACGCGGGTGAACGAACGAAGAAAATCAATGGCTAACGAAAATCAACTGTGTCATTCATACGTCGGAAGCGGACCATTCCATCCAAGTCGAATCTAAGATAAAGGTGATCTGCGAAGCATCTGAATCATTTTTCGGCCGCAACCCAGAAGTAGCCAAACAATCAATCAATGCTCGAAGATGGTTGGCAAAAAGGCGTTTGCCCGAAATGTATTGGTGGGATTACTCCCGGAGAACAACCCTGAATCGAGAAAGCGAGAAAAGAATGGGGACGAAAATAAATTGACGCCCTGCCATTAGTTGTGTCACTCTGAAAATAGCTACAACGTCACAACTTTCTTTGTCTTCTGAGATTCGTCTGCGGCAAAGACAATTCTTAAGCTGGTCATCACTCGATCCTGATGAGCGGACATGTCCTTGTCTAAACGAATACAGTCAATGAACTCCTGCTGCTCCAGCAGAGCCAAACCTTCATGGTCCGGTTCGTCAATGTGAATCGCTTCATCCTCTCGGACAAACTCTTTATCCACCTGTTCCGCGAAATGCCGGACAATGGTATTGGCTTCCACATGGTGATCTTTATCATCCGACCTGCCCTTGGCCGGACAAATACTGGCTGCTCCTTCTGGCCCAACAACATCCTTCACAAAGTAGGCCACTTCGCTCATCATGGGCCCCCAGCCCGCTTCGTACCAACCGACCGAACCATCTTCGAATTCTACCTGTAGTTGTCCATAGTTATTGATATGCTCGGGTACCTTGTCCCAGTTCCGACAACCAATCGCATGCACTCGCACCGGTTTACTTTGAGCCATCTGATACATGATGTCCACGTAGTGAACACCGCAATCCACAATCGGAGACTGCACCTGCATGATGTTGTGCAGAGTATCGTAAAAATCTCCCTTGGCCTGCTGATTGAGATTCATGCGCATCGCCAGAGGCTTGCCCAACTCGTGCGAGACTTCGATGAACCTGTTCCAGGAGGGATGCGTCATCAGGATATAACCAACATAGAGTTTCTTGTTCATGCGGTTGGCCAGATCAAAGAGCTCCTGGCATTCTTCAATCGTCTCGGCCAGAGGCTTTTCGACAAATACATCGAGTCCATTCTGGAGAGATTTGGAAACGTAGCCATAGTGTGAATCTGTGTACGTGCTGATCGCGACCGCATCTGGTTGTGTCTGCTGAAGAGCTTCATCAAAATCCGTGAAGCAGGGGAGATCACCACCGAGCGTTTCGGCCAGTGGAGCTGAGCTAGCAAGGCTTCGTGTCACGATGCCGACAATGCGAACACCGTCAATTTGGGCATAAGCTTTGGCGTGCAATGTACCCATAAACCCTGCGCCTACAATTAAAACTTTGATCTCTTTGGTCATTGGTCTATATCCTATTCCATGCTGGTCGTTTCTATGCACCGTATAACTATTCAGGTCATGTGGCAACCTTTTTATAACCCTGAAACTGTAGAAACTGTGACAGCACAAAGCAGCGTGACGTCACCCAAGAATAGCAAGAATAGCAAGAATCAAAAGTACCGGCTGCCAGTGACCTGTCCGTGTAGACGAAAGCTATAATCTGATTTAGGATTCCTGTTTTGGGAATTTCCCCCACCTCACAACCAACACATACCACGATGAAACTCAGTGAATTAGAAAAAGGTGGAGAAGCGATCATCAGTCGGATCGAAGACGAATCGCTGCTCGCCCTGCGACTCATGGAATTTGGCCTCGTACCAGGCATGAAAATAAAACGTGTCGGGAAGGCTCCGTTAGGAGACCCTCTCGAATTCCAGATCCTTGGTTTTCGCCTCACGCTGCGAAAACAGGATGCCAGCAAAGTAATCCTGGAACGCCCTTAATTGTCTGCCGAGGAACAAACTCAAGTGAAAACAATCACATTCGCCCTGCTGGGTAACCCCAATACCGGGAAGTCCTCACTCTTCAATGCTCTCTGCGGTAGAAATCAGCAGGTCGCCAACTATCCGGGAGTGACGGTTACCGAAACGATCGGGCAAACAACTCACAATGATATTCAATTTGTAGTCTCCGACTTACCTGGTACATACAGTCTTGCCCCTCAGTCCCCTGACGAAACCGTCGTCCTTCAGGCTCTGACTAAGCCTGCCGACGGTCGTACACTGCCCGAAGTTCTGGTTTGTGTTCTGGATGCTTCCAACCTCGCAAGAAACCTGTACCTGCTCACTCAGGCTCTGGACGTTGGAATCCCGGTTGTCGTCGCACTGAACATGATGGATGCCGCAAAAGAGAACCAGATTCAGATCGATGTTGAACAACTTGAAAAGAGGTTGGGGCTCACAGTCATCGTTACCAACGCGCGCAAGAAGGAAGGTGTCACACAACTCCTGGATGCCGTCACTGATGCCCAAAATCCCCCTCAAACCACCGTGCTACTGGGGGAAACTCTGGAAGAATACCAGCAGCAACTCACAAATGAATTCCCGGAGATCGCGGTTGTTGCTCACAAACGAATGCTCCTTGACTATTCAACTGAAGTCTCCGGCTTGTTTTCTCACCCCGATCAGAAATCTTATCTGACGAGATGCCAGGAATTAAAACAGCAACTGACGTTACCCATTTCACATGAGCCTGTTCAAAGATATGAGTGGATTCGCAAACTCGTTCATGATGTCTGCGATCAGGAAAACAGCCGGCCATTGATGATCGATCGAGTACTAACTCACCCCATTCTCGGTACACTGTTCTTTCTGGTACTGATACTGGCCATGTTTCAAGCCATCTTTACCTGGGCTGGTCCGGCGATGAATATCATCGACAGCGGCACCACCGCACTAGGTGATTGGGTCGGTGGTTTTTTAAGTGAGGGGACGTTACGTTCACTCATCGTAGATGGCATCATCGCAGGTGTCGGCGCCGTTGTCATTTTCGCTCCGCAAATCATCATCCTGTTTTTGTTTATCAGTATCCTGGAAGATATCGGATATATGGCGCGAGTATCGCTTTTGATGGACCGCATCATGCGCAGCGTCGGTCTGAGTGGCCGTTCCTTTATCCCACTTCTCTCCTCCTTTGCATGCGCTATCCCGGGAGTCATGGCGACGCGAACGATAGCAAACACGAAAGAAAGAATCGTTACCATGCTCATCGCACCGTTGATGAGTTGTTCAGCCAGACTGCCGGTCTACATCCTCATGACCGCGCTCTTCATCCCGGCCGACTCGTTTGTTCTGGGTGGCGTCCTGAGCCTGCAGGCACTGGTTCTGTTATCCATGTATCTGCTGGGTGTCGTCTGTGCTGTGCTGATGGCCTTTCTGCTTCGCAAAACTTTACTCAAGGGAGCAAACTCAAGCTTTGTGATGGAACTTCCCTCCTTTCGTTTACCACATGCTGCAATCGTTTTGAAAAAAGCATTTCGCCAGGGAGCAGAATTCGTTCAGGGCGCCGGTACCATCATTCTGGCCAGTACCATACTCGTATGGGCCATCGCCTATTTCCCAACACACAATGATACGGCTGAGCAACTGGGAGTAGATCGCGGCGTGTTGGACGCTCGCCAAACAGAACTACAGACAACGGACGAGGAGTCTCTTCAAGAACCAACACCATCAGATATTGCCCAGCTGGAACAGGAATTCGAAGTCCGCTTGCAAGGGGCCCGGTTGCGCAACAGCTATCTGGGAAAACTGGGAACCGTCATTGAACCAGTCGTCAAACCTCTGGGCTGGGACTGGAAAATCGGTGCCTGTGTTATTGCATCCTTTCCAGCCAGAGAGGTGATCGTGGGAACCATGGGGGTTGTCTACAATCTGGGTGAAGATGTCGACGAAGAATCAAGCGGGTTGTTATCGGCATTAGAAAATGCCAAATGGCCAGAGTCTGAAAAGCCTGTCTACACCATGCCAGTGGCGCTTTCCATTATGGTCTTCTTTGCTCTTTGTGCGCAATGCGTGTCCACACTTGCTATCATCAAAAAAGAGACCGACTCCTGGAAATGGCCCATCTTCACTTTCGTCTATATGACTGGACTGGCTTATCTGGGAGCACTACTGACTTACCAAATCGGTACCATATTAAGTTGAGTCAAGTTGAGTTAAGCTAACCCTGCACCTTGTCGAATTGCCATGTCCGATGACCTGGAGTTGTTGATCGTCGCTGCCATTTGTCTGGTGGCTCTTATCGCTGTCATACGCTTCTTTATGCGCAGTTTAAGAGGGAATGGCTGTGGCTCCTGTTCCAATTGCCACTCGGATCCACTGATCAACATTGATCTGGATGCAACTGACTCATCTGAAACGAATGATCCCGAGTATTAATTGCCTCAGCCTGGCTAGCGCTTGCGGCCAAAACTCTCACCGTTGGCACCGATATGCATTTCAAAGCAGCGTTAGCTTAATAAATCGGTTGTGACTCGTCCCAGTGAAAGAGACGCCGGGCGTCCGGTTCGGTCATGAATGTGAATTTCTGGCGGGATACCCAGAAGATGAAACATGGTGGCCGAAAGATCCCAAGGCGCGATCGGATCCGAGGCAGGAAATGCGGCGTGCGGATCGCTGGCTCCTACCACGACGCCACGTCTGACACCACCACCGGCGACCAGCACCGAATAGACATCGGGCCAGTGATCACGGCCGGCATCTTTGTTAATCTTTGGTGTCCTACCAAATTCCCCCAAAGCAATAACCAGGGTCGAATCTAACATTCCCCGATCATCCAGATCTGTCAAAAATGCTGACATCCCCTGATCAAAAGGAGGAAGCAGCTTATCTTTCATCGTGGGATAATTCTTACTGTGCGTGTCCCACTCTTCCCGATTGGATCGCGCCCAGTTCACCGTGATTAGCGGGACTTCCGCCTCCACGAGTCGTCGAGCCAACAGCATCGTCTGTCCAAACCTGTGGCGGCCGTATTGGTCACGCAACTTCGCTGACTCATGACTCAAATCAAATGCCTGGCGACTTCTGCCCGATCGCAGCAATCCAAATGCCCTCTGCTTCAAATCGTTCATTCCGCGGATTTCACCCAATCGATCCACGGCCTGCAAACGGGGATCCAGCTTATTGAGCAGGTTATATCGCTGATCAAAACGCGTACCACTCACTTCTGCCGGTAATGCCAGTTCGGATACTGAAAAATTACTATCATTGGGATCCTGATCCACTCGGAACGGCTCAAACGCGTGTCCCAGGAACCCGGCATTCTGGCCAGCCATGGGAGGCCGATTTCCCTGATGCATGACCGGGCCCAGCACGGCTGCATTGGGAACAGGTCTACGAGTTGGCTTTAAATGTGCCACAGCAGCCCCATAGGTGGGAAAATCTTCAGGCCGAGCCGGTGTATTCGTGCCTGGTAAAGGATGAGGGTGACCGGTCAGAGCAGTATAAGAGGCGGACCCATGTTCAAAGTCGGAATGGGACATACTGCGAACAATCGTGACCTTGTCCATGACCTGACTAAGCCGGGGTAGATGTTCACATATCTGAGTACCAACAACATTAGTAGCAATCGGAGAAAACTCGCCACGAATTTCAGCCGGAGCGTCCGGTTTCAGATCATAGGTATCCTGCTGGCCCTGCCCTCCGAACAGAAAAACAACCACACATGACTTGGCCTTGCCGAAATTACGTGGACGGTCTACTAAATCCTCGGCACTAACCAGCTCCGAGAACAAACCTCCACCAAAGAAACTTAACGCTCCTGCAGAAATCCAATCTCGACGGTTGATGAACTTGTTCACGATCCTGATCCAACGAAAACAAAAACGAATGCCTTCAGGCGACTCGTATCACTCCATTGTTAATGAAACCCAGCAACGCGGCAAACAGCATTTAACAATTCCCTGCTCAAGGAGTAATCACCGTTTCGGGCAGCGCCGCTCGAATCTTCCTGATTCCCTCGGTATCAATGCGCGAATACTGAAGTTGCAGTCGTGACAATTGCTTCAAGGTTGTCAAAAACTCTACGCTTTGATTAGTCACGCCAGCGCCGACCAGATTCAAATCTCGCAACTGTTCAAATCTGGCAATCGTCTGAACAGCCTCATCGGTCAAACGAGGGCCGGCAAATCCAGTGTTATAAAGCAAAGTTAACTCTTCGAGCTGTTCAAGCGGAGCTAATGCGGCTACCCCTTTATCCGTAATACCAACCAGACTCAGATCCAGCGAGCGCAGATTTGTCAATCTGGCAATGTGCTGCATCCCAGCATCGGTAACCCGGTTCCCGTAGAGACTCAGGACTTCGAGTTTATTCAGAGCTGGCAGGCTACCGAGGCCGGTATCGGTAATCTTCAGCTTCTCAAACGCAGTCTTCTTTAAGATCAAACAGCGCAATGCTGATAAACTTGCCAGCTTTGGCAGAGCAACATCCGAAATATTTTCACAGACTTCCAGATCCAATGCCCTAAGATCGGATAGTTTCACGATCTGCTCTATGGATGTGTCCGAGATCTCCGTTCCAGACAGCCGTAACGTCCGTAAATCTTGTAGCTCACCAAGTCCTGCTAGAACGTCCTCAGACAGTCCGGTACAAAATTGCAAATCGAGTCCTTTCATATGGCTCAGATTCTCCAACTGCAGAATCTTCTGCCCAGTCAGCTTCGTACCCGCCAGATCGATTACAAAATCATGCGAAACCTGACTCAGAGCTGCAAGTACCTCCGGAGCAAACTTGCCCGTCTGCTTGCCCACCAGAGTAATGACCGGGATCGCCCCGACACCGACCTTGTCTGGATCCTCGACGAGATAACTATAAAACTGCTCGGCATCAAACGTCGATACCTGCCGTTGAAGTTGACCGACACTTCGATGCTGTACTCCCAACGCTGTCAACCTGTCCTTCTCTGCATCGGTCAGCGCACTGGCTATTTCGTTTGTGGAATCAGTAACAGAATTCGCGTCCCCTGTTAGACGGTGAACATAAACCGATTTTTGCTCACGCAAAAACAATGCTCCGTTGGCGATCACCGGATGCGACCAGCTATCCCCACCAGCACCTGGAATTTGCAATTTGCCCTCCACAGAAAAACCGTGCTCATCAGCGGCCAGCAAGGCGACCACTCCGTTCTGGTACCGAAAAATAAACCGATTGTCGGCATAGACCAAGGAGGCCGATCCGATCCCTGGTCCCCGCCGTTTCCACAGTACTTCGCCGCTCTGCAAATCGACACAGGTCGGTAACCCGTTATTACTCCCATGCCCTCCGATGATTTTGCCATCCAGAGCGACCACTCCACCATGGTGATTTTGAAACTGGTGGCCCGCTAAACGATAAACTTCATGCACTTCTATCTCTCGTTCGCCCGATTGTTTCAACCGTAACAGGACGCTTCCCGAGTTATAGCCATTGGCGGAAAAAACCAGATCATCCTGCACAATCGGAGTTGGAATATTAGCAGTGTCTGCACAGATGTCGTTGTAACCCCAAAGGAATCTTCCGCTATCACACTCGACCCCAACGAGACCGCGCCCGACCAGTTGGATGTACATGTCGATATCACCGATGCGAGTTTTCACCATAGATGAAAATGCAGCTCCGTCCGCACCTTTTACTCCCAACTCTGGAGCTCGTACCTTCCAAACAAGTTCACCTGTTGCCTTATTGAGTGCAACGATCAGGGCCTCATCTCCGCCTGGTGTACAGATCAGATGCTTTCCATCGATGAAGGGAGATTCACCATAACCGCGACCTGACTGCAATTTACCGCCAAAGTCTTTGACCAGATCTACCTGCCACTGAATCTCGCCAGTCACGGCATGCAGACAGGTGAGCTCTCCATCCGGGTCCAGTGCATAAAGATGGTCACTATCAATCGTCGGCGTCGACATGGCATGTCGTGACGACTCACCAATTTTTGTCTTCCACAGCAGATCACCTGTGGTTTCACTGAGAGCGTAAGCAAAAATCGAACCGGATTCATTTCCAATCGTATGCAGCCGCCCCTGGGCAACAACAATACTCGCGTACCCCTCTCCCAACTGATCTGTCTTCCATTTCAATGGTGGACCTTCTACGGGCCAGGACTGTAACAACCCGGACTCACTTGACTTGGCATCCCGCAAAGGGCCTCTCCACTGCGGCCAGTCAGCCCCCATCGCGGAAACAACTCCCAGCAACATGACTACCACGACCAGAGTCTTATTTAGTAACCGTCTCAGCAGGTTTCTCATGGGAGTATACCGGGGGGGGAATAGAAGCAATCAAAGCAAATCCAGGCTTGCGTCTTTACCAGCGTAACAGAACAAAGGCCGCCAGCCAAAAACAGAATGGCTGCCTACGCAATTATTAGCCAATGATCATATACCATGAACTATAATCGGGACGATCGCCTGTTTCGACTGTCATGAAGGATCGAATCCGGAGTCAGGCGTTTGACTCGATTACCACGCCAAGCTGACAGGCGAATCAGATGGCGTTCCCCGGCTCAAGGCGAGCAGGTCATCGGCCGAACAGATAAAGTCGGTTGAAGTCGGTTATACCGCTGTGGAACGAGTGCTCTCGCCAGCCCATATTCATGCCACGATCCTGCATGCGCAGGGAATCGATCAGTACGCGAACTATTTTGAACACCGGGAGCGCCGTGAGATTGCTACGTTCCTGGGTGCAGACGTTGTCGAGGAAGCCTTTGCTGAGGTCTGACTGGACTGCTGAGATTACTTCCCTTTCTTAAGTCCCACCATGGCATCTCCCAGAGCCTCACCCACCAGCATATAGGTCTCAGCATTCTGGTTGTAATGGAATCCCTGGTTTCTTGGCGAGATGCTCTCGTCGCGCCAGAAATCTCTGGTCTCGACCTTACGAACATTACCTTTGAACTCGGGATATTTACCCTTCTCGCCACTGACAGCAAGCTGAGCATTGGCGACGGTTAAAGCGTTCCCTTCCATTTCCCAACCGCCAAATCCGATTGTCGCGATAGCGAACGGTGCAAGAGGCGCATCAAATTCCATCCTGAGTGTCTTAATGAGGTGTACCAGATTCTGTTCGTACCGTTGCGCATGTATGGGGCTCCCCTGATCCTTGTGCCCTTGCCACCAAACAAACCCGGCGATTTCGAATCCACGTCCCTTCCACTGAGGGAAGTTCTGATCAAAGTTATCAAGCACCTTATGCGCTTCGCTGAAGCAGTCATCATACTGTTTGCCTGCGTACCAATTGATCGGCTCGGGTTTCGTTCCAACTTCCCAGCGTGCCGGAGAATCTTTGTAACCTGCATATACAAATCCATCCTCTTCATACCGTTTGCTACCAGGAGGCAGAAAGTCCCAGGCCAATGAACGGTTACCCTGCGACGCTTTGAGTATCAGCACTGGTTCCTCGTGATAGTCACCAAGTTTGTGTCCGAAACCGAGTTCTGGTCCGACACTATTCGCACTCGCGCCACACCCCACCGACAACCATTTATTCGCTCCGGCTGTGACGACGCCCTTGTACCACACATCATCACGTGAAGACCACTGCCCGTCTTCGCCGAGCAGATACCGGAATTTTCCATCCTGCCTGACAACCGTAGACAGAGTTCCGGGGATATCAACACGAGCGATCCATCCCAGTCCGTTGGCCTGAGAATTCAGATAGGTAATCCGGAACGGAACGCGTTGACCCCCGGTCAATTTGATTGGCGTAAACTGCAAGCTTCCATCGATCTCTTTCCGATGTACCAGCTTTCCGTTCACTTCCATCAGATTGAAAGTTGACCCTCCATAGCCAGGACGAAATTCATAAACGCCTGTCTCTTTCACCGTTACATAGCCCCGTGCAACATGGGTTCCTCCGCCTGGATAAGGAGTCGGTGTTACCCCTCCGAAGCTTTCCGGCTTGATCGTTTTCATGGGCTGAAGTGAATCGTAATCTGCGTCGGCATCATAGGTTCCTTCATAGACCGACACTTCGATATCGGTAAACTCGGACCCCCACCGACTTCCACCCCCGGTTACCTGGCCAATCCCTACCATATTGGACTGCCCGGAAAGGATATAAACCTGGACCGGCTTCTCTGCCGCATGACCCGAATCCACGCCGACCAATAGAACCGTCCAGCAAATCATGACGCCGATTGCTCGCCACACCATATCAACATTCCTTAAATGAATTCAGAACCAATCAAGTTTCAACGGAAACAACTCCATCGTCTACTGATATGTCATTTTTACCAGTTTCGGTAGCGGTGTTTAAGAACCCAACAGCAGGTTGCAGGACGTGAGCCTGCGTAGCCTGCAAGCAATGTAATCCCACTCATCATGGAATTGGGTCAGCTTCTGTTCGACATACCTGATGCTTTCCTCTTATACTGGTCTGCGTCCTGTTTTTGGTAACCCTGTCTCACCGATGTTTGGAACGCATGCAAATCTCAGAGTCATCCCCATCTGATATCGAATTCCTGGCACGTGAAGTTGATTCCTTCCTGCCTGACCGCATCTACGATGCTCATACGCATATTTGGAAACCTGAGTTCTACTCATTCAGTGACCAGGCCGTAGAGTGGCAAGATTATCAAAGAGCCATGAAGCAATTGCATGGCGAGCGACCGACGAATGCCATGTTCATCCCGTTTGTCGGCACCGACTCCCTTTCCTATCAAATGGAAGCGAATGAATGGGCAGCAACCCAGAAAGACACTCACCCATCGAACCGTTGCAATTTCTTCGTGAAACCGGAGGATGACCCTGATTGGATTCAGCAGCACGCCAGCAGACTGGGATCAACAGGGCTGAAGTGTTATCACACGATGGCAAAGACGGATCCAACCTGGGAAGCAGATATTCAGGCTTTCCTTCCAGAGAATCAGGTGGAGCTTTGTCATCAGCACGGATGGTTTATCACGCTGCACATTGTCAAAAAGGATGCGTTGGCCAATGATGCCAACATCGAGTGCATCCGATACTACTGTGAAAAGTATCCTCAGATGCAATTAATCCTGGCTCACTCGGGGCGTGCCTTTCAGCCCACTCATAATCTGACCGGTCTGCCCAAACTCAAGGGACTACCCAATCTCTGGTTTGACAGCAGCGCTAATTGTGAGCCATTGGCGCACCAGGCGATTTTTAGAATCCTGGGACACGAGCGGTTTATGTATGGAAGTGACTTTCCTGTCAGTCATTTCCGCGGACGAAGTGTCGGAGCGGCAGATTCATTTTTATGGCTCTATGAAGATTCACCTGTTTGGGGTGAAAAACACTCGCAGATAGATCCCGTGCTGGTAGGACTGGAACATCTTCGTTCTCTGAAGTGGGCATGCTGGTCAGAAAAGCTCAGCGACGCCCAGATAGAAGATATCTTCTGGAATAATGCAGCCCGCTTATTCAATCTGGCGACTTAACGCTTGCCACAGGATCATCTATTCACCGGATTGATATGCCTCGCGCAAGGTTTTTGCCCAAGCCATAAATTTACGATCCTTATCTGCAATGATCTCTGCCTGATCCTCCGTCGGAAATTCAAAAAAACCTTGTCCGGCTTTGAGTCCGATGTTACCGGAAGCCTGCATATCGGCAAGGATTTCGGGCAGTTGCGTGTAACTACGAATTTCCCCCGCAAGTACTTGATAGACCTTCGAGAGGATGTCCCAACCGCCAAAATCACCGACTCGCATCGGCCCGACCGCTGCCCACCGCAACCCCAAGCTACCTCGCACCGCAACGTCCAGATCCTCAGCAGAAATGACTCCTCGGCCTACCAGATCAAGCATCTCCCTGAACAGTGCCACCTGTAAGCGATTGAGAACAAATCCGGGTAACTCCTGATTCACTCTGACTGGATGCTTTCCCAAGGCCTTCATAAATGAAATAACCCGTTCTATCGTGGCATCACTGGTCCGCTCTCCAGGGATTATTTCTACCACGGGAATGATATGAGGAGGATTAAACCAATGTGTATTGATGGCTCGTTCCGGGTGCCTTAACCCGCTGGCAATGGAGGAGCTTGGAAAGCTGGACGTATTACTGGCCAGAATGGCATCGGCACCCACCAACGACTCGCAACGGGCAAATAGTAGCTGCTTTGCTTGCAAATCTTCCGCAATTGCTTCGACAACAAACTCGGCATTCTTGATCGCGTCTGCTTCAGAATCGCAGCAAGTAATTCGCTGTAGAATTTCATCCACATCTACCGGAGCGATGGCATTCTCTTCCATCATCACTGACAGGTTTTTTGCTATTCGCTGGTGAAGGTTCTCCACTAGCATGGAATCGGTGTCAAACGCCTTGATCTGACCGCCAGCCAGTGCCATGGTCTGCACGATTCCGTGTCCCATCGTCCCCAACCCAATCACACCAATCCTTTGGAATTCCATCGCCATCCAATCTCTCTCTATCTAATTCATTTCTGTGGTGCAGGTACAGCAATCATGTCCATTAAAAACCTCTGATCGCGAAATCCGATCACAGGCACCATGGCTTTCGATGCCGCGGGTGGCCTGGTGGGAGAATATATTTTGGTACGCAAACTTCCCAGGGCGCTGCTCGTTGCTCCATCGCTAACGTAATACGTTGCCTTCACGAGATGTTTCATATCAGAATTTGTCGCTGCAAGCGTTTTCGCGAGCAATCCATAAGTCTGTTTGACCTCCAATACTCCATCATCGGCAGGTGACGAAATCCCAGCAATGTAGATCGTGTGCCCGGAATTAATCTGGCATACACGGCTAAATACAGGAGAAGCAGCCAACTCTAAAACAGTTTTGTACTCGAGTACTGGAAGTGCAGGATCGCCCTTGCCTCCCCACACGATCATCTCAATCTCGACAGGAACAAGATCAGACGATTGCCATTGGACACAAACCAGCGGCGGCTCTTTCCCCGCCCCGAAAATTTCAGTCACCGCATCGTAGACCACGTCTACTTTTGACATGTCATTCACGAATGCCTTAAGGGAGACAATATCTTCACGGTTTCGATTCAAATCGTTGACCGAATCCAGCAAACCAACGATTGTTTCTTTGGTAGCCTGCAGAAGGTCTTCACTACGAGCAGCCTGACCTGATATGTAAATGCGTTTACCGGGAGGCAAAATACGAGCTCCCCCCAGGCCCTCTTTCTGTGTCACGACTTTCCGAACCTGGTGACTGCTCACAGCGACTAAATCGAGCGCCACCTTTTTTCCATCTGGCAAGGGTGTCACGACAGAACAGAGAGGCGGGCATTTCCCTTGGGCAAAACGAACAACCACTATCGCTTCAAGTTCCTTCAAGTCCTCGGCGGAACTGGCATACAGATTCAGTTTCGCAATCGCAGCAGATTCAGTTTTCGTTTGACGAAGCCAAAGCTCTGTGGCACGCCATAAGCTGTCAGCATCTTCAGCGAGGATCTGGCCCGAGTGCACTTGAGAGGTGTCAGCGACTAATGATGCTGTGGTCTTCCCGGCCTCATGGGTAAACGACAGTTCAGCCGCCTGAACGTTACATACCAGTAGATTTAATATAAGCAGCCAGGCAGTCGACAGACGCATGGTGGTTTACCCAACAGATTTCAACCCGAACATGACATTGTGTACATGCATTTCACACCATCATTAAAAACGATGGGCCGGGTGTTTTCCAATCATAAAGTCAATCCCCAGCCAGACTCCGTGAGATTCACCGCTATGTTCCGCGTTAAGATGTTGAGCATGATCATAATTGTATTGCAGACGTATTCGCGTGAAGTGGGATGGCGTCCAAAGCAGCATGGGCGAGAAGCGGGTACGCCGGTCACGGCTCGGGTCGAGTGAAGTTGACATCGTTTCAAAGTGATCGTCAAGACTATCGCCACGTCCGTTCACGTACTCTAATCGCATACCAAATGCCCAGTTTGGCTTGTACCCGTACATCAACTGGGTGTACATCCCCCAGTCAATCAAACGGCGTCCTTCGATATGCTCTTCAACTTCCACTTCGTTTTCCACATGATGGTATTCAAATTCAGCGGCCGAATATTGTCGCCCCATAACTTCCGTTTGCCAGATCACGTAGGGCCATCCACGTTCGTTGTTTTCCGGAGTCCACTTCATTGTCAGGTCAACACCGTAAATCTGAGTGTAGCCATCGGGACCTGTATTGTTCGGTCCGAATGCGCCTGACAATCCGAGTAACCAGGTCCTTTGTTCATCCGGTCCACCCACCCAGGAAGTTTCCCAGCGGGTGGTAATGAGCAGATCTCCGGCATTCCGCACCGAGTCATCTGTTGCTGCCCAGCCCCCGATCGTTGAACCGAAGTCTTCGTGCTCACCTTCTTCATGCTCCTCTTCGTGACCGCCACCGTGATCGTGGTTTCCTTCACCAGCCTGCAGGAAACTGTGAGCTGTCGCACCATGAGCATTATGGATTCCTACCGAATACATCGAATAACGATCGCCTTGGCCCAGCCAATTTGCTCGTACTCCCGGACCGCGCAAACCATCGATTCCAAACAAACGCGAGTTAATGACAGGTTGATCCATCCACAACCAAAAGTGAGCGTGCTGCGAGTTCGTTCGTCCGAAGTCGGCGTAAAACGTACCGCCTCGAATCTCCAGACGTTCACCAATCGCTGTTGTTGTAAAAAACGCTTCTTCCAGTTCAATGATTGTTTCTCCGGTACGCCCGTTGAAACCCATATTCATAATGGCTTGAGCAGCCAGAAACGGATCCACCTCGCCATAGATGCCAAGTTCTGCATACTGCAGGTTGAATCCGCGCTGATTGAAATCGTGATGCCCGCGTTGTAATTCCAGCAGAGACTCGTCATCGACCGTCGCTCCACCAACCGCAGCACCTACGTTAAAAGAAAAATCGATCAGTCCTCCGCCACGCAAACCTCTTAAGTCAATTCCCCCCATCTGGTCCGGAGTGATAATATCACTCTCCACTCTGGGTAATCGAATTGGACCATCCTGTCCGACATCAGGGTCCTCCTGTGCGACGCTTTGAAAAACAAACAGCGCAAGTACAAACACCGGCAATGTGGCATAGCACAGCCGCTTAACCATCTCTCACATCCTTTAGACTTTTATAGAAGGCGCAGATGCGCCTGAAATTCATCTCTCTGCATTTAGATTCGGCACTATAAGGGAGCGCCCTTCAGCAGTATCAGAACACTCAAGAATCAGTTTTGAGGAAGGTGAATCTTCTCTGCGAAGATGATCGGATTATCCGGATTATATGTTCTCTGCGGACCGTACCTGATAGACAATCGACAACGTGGGGTCAGGTAGCAAACAGCTGAGAAGGATCCTTGAACGCCTTAAATTCCAGCGCATTTCCGCTCGGATCCAGGAAAAACATCGTAGCCTGCTCTCCCACCTGCCCTTGAAAACGAATCGTGGGCTCAATGACGAATTCGATATTGTGCTGCTCCAGTCGTTCTACGAATTCGTGCCACTGTTCCCATTGCAAGACAACTCCAAAATGAGGAACAGGTACATCATGGTTATCCACAGGATTGGTACTTTGCTGTACCCGCAATCCATCCTGTTGGTGAATAACAAACTGATGTCCAAACAGATCCAGGTCGACCCAGCGGGCATCCGACCTTCCTTCCGAGCAACCGATCACGTCGTTATAGAATTGACGAGCCAGCGCAAGGTCGTGAACGGGCACTGCTAAATGAAAGGGTTGCATGGAACGATTCCCCTCAGTTCAAATCATGAGGTGGACGTGGTGCAGAGTCATTCACGTGAAACGAACTCCTGGCGAGTCTATCATCATAAACGATTTCGACTTCCATGCAGGGCGTTATCGAGGTGACACCCACTTCAGTTTCGATGGGCTCCGCGAACCATCTAATTGCAGCGGACGTTCAATCTCTGTCACTCGGCTGGAAATCCGGGATTGTGCAGAGGCCTGCAGTACGACTGGCTGCGGCTGATTGACTGGCTGTGGCCGACTGACTTCGGTCTTCTCTTCGTCGCGCTGATGAATCACTCGCGAAAAACTAGCCAGTGTGGGCGAGGACGTGGAAACATTCCGGCTCTTATGTCGCGAGGTCCAACCATCATTCATATTCGTTGCTGCTGATTGAGTACTGGCAGCCGTCGCACTTACCAAATCATCTCGGTAACCAATAGGAACAAGTTTCTCGTCATTAAACGCACCGTCTCCCGCCTGCGCTGTCGTTCCGACTCGCGTGGCACCAGCCAATTGAACATCGGCAGCAGGTGCTGAGGCAGGTTTGATTTGCGGACTTCCTTTACCAACCCAGCTCACCCAACGAGTTTGCAGGTCGGATGCATTCGCGAACGGGTAGAATTCATGGATTGCATTATCCCAATCCTGATCCTTCATCGCGCGTTCAAGAAACTTGATAAACGTTCGTTTGCCGCGATGGGCAATCAGATACTGACTGACAGAAAAACCCTGGGAGTAAAGCGTCATGATGTCTCGGGGATACTCTTTCATTCTCAGCATCTGGTTGAATGGAATCCCTCGATCTGTCGTCAGGTATCTCAGCAGTAGCGTATGCTGTTTCTGCTTTTCGGAAGTGTGTTCCACCGTGGTACACGCTCCTTCATCTGCCCAACGGGGCAAGGGGCGTCCAAAATGGGTAGCAAACACCGTATGGCTAATCTCGTGGGGAAGAACAGAATCGAGTACTCGTTGCCGTGTACCTTGCAGCGTCATTGTCCATTGCTGAGGAACATTGTTCACAAAGACAAAACTGGTGACGCCACCAGCTCCCAAATGCCCGGCCGAATGCACTCGTATGGGAATCGGCTGACTCCATGGTTTAAGTTCATAACCGAGCCAATCGTGAGCCAGTTGTTTACGAAAACCTTCTGCAGTAACGGCAACTTCCCGTGCCAACGAAGGACTGGACGCTGTCACTACAAAATTCTGAGTTCGAAAACTTGCTCCGGTCACTGAGCATGCGAGCACTGCTACAACAAGCGCTGCTCTACGCGCATCCATGCCAATCCCCTTACGCTTCCCTGCGTGTTTATGTATGCCTTCTCAAAAACGGTACATCCTGTACCTCAGAGATGGGTTATTAGACAACGAAGCGGTTGTTTGGGCCTAGAGCAATTTAGGCGACTGAGCACCTGTTTTACAGGTTTTTAGCGCTAGCAGTTTAAGGGAAGTGGTGCTTTATTTTGTGCGAGTGCCAGCAATACACTCATGTTGCCATCCGGAAAACGACATTGTTTCAGACGTTCACGGTCAATCCATTCAAAGCCATGCTGTGGGTCACCACTGCTACAGGCATCATCCACGACACAGGCAACAAAATTAAGTTCCACACTCACATGGTCATAATGATGGATGGTGGACAAGTAGAGTCCCACCGGCTGGACCCTCATCCCGGACTCTTCGAGACATTCGCGTACGGCTGCTTCCGCCACACTCTCTCCATTTTCTATTTTTCCACCTGGAAATTCATGGAAGCCTGCCAGCGAATCTGTGTTGGCTCGCATACCAACAAGAAAGCGGTCGTTGTGTTCCACCACAGCGACCGCTATCTTTGTTAACTTTTGCATGGTTCAGCATACCAACAGGAAAGTCCTACTGATTTTCGGCCTGAAGCTGGCGTACTTTATCGAGCAGTCGTCCCGGAGATCCCATGGCGTTGTAACCACCGTCGATATGCAGAACTTCGCCTGTAATCCCGTTGGAAAAATCCGAGAGCAGAAAAGCACCACTGCGTCCTACTTCGTCATGCGTAATGTTTCGGCAAAGAGGAGCGATATCCTGATACATGGTCAGCATTTCTCCTACTCCGGCCGCACTGCCTGCCAATGTCTTCAATGGACCTGCACTCAACGCATTCACTTTGATCCCGCGGGGACCAAAATCATAGGCCAGGTATCGGACTGCTGCTTCCAAAGCGGCTTTACAGATCCCCATGACGTTGTAACCGGGGACACATTTCTCACCACCAAAGTAGGTCATCGTAGCAATGGATCCATTCTCTTTGATGATATCTTTGGCCGCATTGGCAACGGCGATCAGACTGTAGGCACTGATCTCCATGGCCATTTTAAATCCCTCACGACTGGTCTCCACAGTATCACGGGACAAATCGTCGCGATCAGCAAAGGCGATCGAATGCAGGAGAAAGTCAATTTCTCCAAATTCCTGCTTCGCCTTCTCCATGACGGCAGCGATATCCTCATCATCCTGAACGTTCATGGGTACGACAAACTTCGTCTGTTCGGGATACTGATCTGTGCATTTGGTTACGCGACGACGATTCTTCTGTTTTTCATCGTCCGGACGATCGGGCAAATGAGTGAATCCAATTTCACCACCTTCATCCATAATGGTTTTCGCAATAGCCCAGGCAATGGACCGGTCGTTTGCTACGCCGAGTACGAGACCTTTCTTACCGTCGAACAATCCCATGAAAAACGTCCTCTATATGTAACTTGATGTAACTTGGTTTGCTAGTATTTGTGAATCAGCTGTTAAGGATACTCTTATTTTGCCAAACGTGTAACCCAGCTGTCCCAGACCAGGTCGCTGTGTGCAGACTACCTGGTAAAGAAAAATTCTGTCAGGAAATAAAAGATCGGGGCCGCAAAACAGAGTGAATCGATACGATCCAGAATTCCGGCATGGCCTTGCAGAAGCGTTCCAAAGTCCTTCACACCTCGATCTCTCTTGATGGCTGACATGGTAATTCCGCCAGCAAATCCCGTAATCGAAACGACCACGGCGATAATCGCTGCCTGCCAGAAAGCAAATGGCGTCACCCAGGAGAAGAGGGCGCCGAGCAGGGCCGAGCTTGCTGCCGCGGCGATCACTCCTTCCACCGTACGACTCGTGTTAATTCGGTCAGCAATCACGTTTCTGCCGATCAGCTTACCCCAACCAAACTGCATCACGTCGTTAAGTTGAGTAATCAGGACAAAGAAAAAGAGTAACCCCTTATTGGCATCCCAGGGTTCTCCTGTGCTGTCGGCAAGTTCCAGATAAAGTATTGCCGGAGCAAAACTCAGAGCATAGACACAGATCAGAAAACCAATCAGGATTTTCGCGGATCGTTCCAAATACCGTTTTTCATCATTGGCCAGCGCAATCCGAGCGGGAACGAACAACGCGACCAGGATTGGCAGAACAAACTTAAATAATTCTCGTTCATCATAAATCCCCACCAACACAAACTGGAGCGGCGTAAATACTACCAACACCCAAAACAGTGCACGATGATCGCCTCGTCGAGTTGGCGTCATCGTAATGAATTCTCGCAGGGCCCAGAACGCAATCATGCCAAATAATGTGACCGTTCCAGCCTTTCCAATCACCAGTCCGGCAATCAGGATGGCGCACATCAACCACCAGGAACGGATGCGTTGGTTGAAGGAACGCACGACGGCAGTGTTAAGACGTTCTTCCGAGCTGCGTTCGAGAAGCTTGCCCACCAATGAACCGATGATCAGCAAAGCCATGACAGCAGCGATCAGCCAGGCTGTCCGCTCTTCAAACGGCAGCTTCAATTCGGTGGTATCTTCCAGAAATCCCAGTAAAAAGGGATACCATGTCTGAGGACACATTACTCTTCGTCATCCCTTAATCTAATAATCGACTGGCGAGCACGATCCAGAAACTGCTGTTTCGACTCTCCCTGCTCCAGCCAAATAGGAGCTCCAATCGTAATGTTACTCAGCAGCGGCACCGGTAATACTTCTCCACGTGGAAGAATACGATTCATATTATCCAGATAAACGGGAACCAGCTCGAGATCCGGGCGTTTCTTTGCCAAATAATACAGCCCACTTTTAAACCTGTTCATCTCCTCTTTAGCGTTACGGCTACCTTCGGGAAAAATGATCAAACTGTATTTGTCATCTATTTCGCGAATCATCAAGTCCACGGGACTTTGATGCACTTTAACTTCACGCCGATCAATCAGTAGCGCGTTAAAGGCATCAGCGATATGCCGCCGCAGCCACCCTTTTTCCCAGTAATCTTTCGCTGCGACTGGACGTGTCAGTTCACGTATTTCAGGAGGCAAACTTGCCCATAAGACCAAAGCATCCAGATGACTGGTGTGATTGGCAAAATAAACTCGTTGACACGTATCCGGCATGGAATCTTTCCAGCGCACTGTATAACCGCTAATCAATTTAGCGGCTGCCACAAGCAATCGACTGGTTAGTTGCATATTCACAGGATCCGGTCATAAGACTATTTAATTATTCTAATGGAACGTGTAAAAACTAGTACTATAGAACAGTCACGATTCCGCACAATCCAACCTAAGATTTGCTCGGCATTTCCTGCCGTAACCTATGCCTAAAGCCATCGTCATCAGTATCGATCAATTGGGGGCCAGATATCTTTCTCCCTACGGAAACACCTGGAACCCTACTCCTGGTTTTGACAATCTGGCTGCTACTGGATTAACTGCTGAGTGTTGCCTTAGCTCCTCTACCAATCTCGCACTGACAATGCGTTCTCTCTGGACAGGTCAGCACGCGATGGATACCGGCAACCACGGCTCGCTAATGCAACGGTTGGAAAACCAGTCTCAATCAAGTCTGTTAATTCAGGAAGGTGATACGCTGAGTGCGTTTCCGCAATGTGAAGACTTCACCGAAGTTCTCGCGCTGCCAGCCACGGTCGCTTCTGAAATGGCTGAATCTCTGGAGCATACCGCCACCGCTCATTTCATTAGTCTGGTGATGAAGGAACTGGAACGCGGAGTCAATCATGATCTGACATGGATCCATCACAGCGGACTGGGCATCGTCTGGGATGCTCCACTGGAGTACCGAGATCGCTTCTTTGGCGAAGAAGATCCTGAAATTGAGGAAATAATTGAACCACCTCGAGGCCTACTGGCGGATGAAAACGATCCGGATGAAATAATGCAGGCTGTGCATGCTTATGCCGCTCAGGTGAGTGTTCTGGATACATGTCTGGCATTGTTACTGGATCAAATCCAAACACTCACCACAACACAACCCGATCCAACCTTGCTGATCGTAATATCTCCTCGCAGTTTACCGCTGGGACATCATGGAGGGATTGGTCACGATTACTCCCGACCAGCCACAGACCAACTACACGTTCCTTTATTGATCACCGAGTTGGGGCCGGGGGCGTCAAGCATTTCTCCCAGTCGCCTGCAGGATCTGCTTCAGCCAGAGGCAGTTTATGCAACGCTGCTTGATTGGTTAACAGGCGATCAGGAAGTAAGGGAAGAAAGGGAAGAAAGGGAAGAAATCGATGCTGTCAGGCAACCATCACTACTCAACTATCTTCGTTTCCCGGGAAGACATCAAACGCCACTTTCACAACAACTGACTATCTCTCGATTCGCAAACGAGGCCATCGGAATCCACTCGCCGGCCTGGTTCTCCATTTCCGAACCGGAAGGTGGTTTCAAGCTGTACGTGAAGCCGGATGATCGTTGGGAAGTCAACGAAATTGCTAGCAGGCGAAAGGATATCGTAAGCGAATTCGAATCGTTTTTCAGCCGTGCAGACCATCTCCACGGTGAACAGGTAAATTTACCTGAATCCCTGCATAAACAAGGGTAAAAATGGGTAAGTACGGACTCAGATTGCCCTATTCTCTGTAACCGGATAAGCACTATAATTCCGCTTTAGTGCATACAGCCTTACACCCACTGGCGTGTCAAGGATTACGAGTGAAGCAGGGAGGCTACCACCACGTGCTAAGTCCTTGGTTGACTAATAAATTCAGCATATCTCTGGGGGCGCTTGCGCTGACGCTATCTTCCGCCTTCGCCCAACCTCGCCCTATCGTCCCTCCACCCTCGACTCCAGCGAGCAACCCGGACGCCTTCAATACCCAGACATCCCCCATGGCGGATCCGTCAGTCACGCTGGCAGGATTACGCAACCAACGCCCAGCCGATTCCTCGATTAATATGCGGCTGAGGATTGCCTGGGGAGGCGGAGAAGCCGTTCAGTGGAAAGGGACTATCGAAGTTTCCGAGGGGCACTTTCAGCATCTGATGAACTATGGTTTGGAATTGAATCCTTCGTGCCAGCTGGCCAGTCAGAGTGCGGCTGAGGGGATCAGCCATCTGGACAACCGGATTACTGTATCCCAACTGAGTCCCCAACAGTACGATGCGCTGGATGTCACATTAACAACTTCCCGCCAGGCTCGTCTGAAAATCGATCTGGTTGCTGTAGAAAATCCAGACCTGACTTTCAAAGTTGATCAGCCTATCGAACAGTTTCTATTTCGATCCCTCGACATGGAGCTGGACGAACGAGGGAACCGGGGACAAGTGCGACGTGCGCCTGGAGATATCCTGCGTATTCGCCATCAACGTCCAACCATGGTATTCAATCCCAATGAAACTTTTGAGGTAGCGATGATACCTCACCTTCTCGGACGTGAACGACTCGGCACCTACCAATACTCTGCCTACGTACTCACCTCAGAACCCGAGCAGCAGATCATTCACCGGCAAGAGCATCAGGTTCAACTGGAAACCCCCGGGCAATTCCCGGTCTGGAATAACCTGAAAATTCCCATCCCTTCCCGGCCCGGGGTCTACAGTATCGCCTTCCGCGTTACAGCGAAGAGGTTCACCGATACGTTTGTCCGTTCGGCCCCGCTGGCGACGCGACAGATTCAATTTGTGGTCATCGGCGGAACAACAATTGCCCCACCATCCGAGCAGGCAAAATGGAAGGAAGTGGTGCGATTTAATCCCGCGAATCCTGCCTGGTGGGAACACCTGGTTCGGCTCAATCCAACAGATCAGCTCAAATATCTGACAGGCTCCTCCGCCAGCGAGTCAGGTTTTCGTCCCTTTGGTAACGGGCAGGTTCAGGAGATAAAACATCAGGATAAACCTTTCAGTAAACTCACCGAAGGTGGTTGGCAAGCCTACCCACTGACCATTGAACATACGGGGCGACCACATCTTCTGGAAGTGGAATACCCAGCCGATCTTGCGCAGACCATGGCTATCAGTATTCTGGAACCCAATGCACTGGGGAAAATCGCCCCGCTGGGAATCGACTCAGGATTTTACCATCACCATCCGAATTGGAACGCTACGGACTCTGCACTAACGCACAAAATACTATTCTGGCCAAAAACAAAGCACCCCATGCTGGTATTACGTAATCAATTTGGTACCAGAGATGCCATCTACGGTCGGATCAAAGTATCAGAATTAGAGGGAAAAATCTCGGACCTGTACCCAGCTCTCAGGCGGCCAGAAAACAGCAACAACAGTCCCAAGTCTCATCGACAGACGCTGGCCTATTTCAGTAAACCTTTGTTTATCGAAAACTTTGGCGCGGCTGAAGTAACCACCACTGATAATGTCACCACACTGGATGACTGGAGCACGTTTTACCAGGCCGGTACGCGGCTGGCAGATTATCTTCAATTTGCGGGTAAGTCTGGGACTATCCTTAATGTATTAAGTGACGGAGCCAGTCTGTTTCCCAGTCCACATTTCGATTCACTACCTAAATACGACAGTGGTGCTTTCTTTTCCAACGGTCAGGACCCCGTGAAGAAAGATGTCGTGGAAATGCTGTTGCGGCTATTCGATAAACGGCAACTGACCTTCGTCCCCTCCATTCAACTGACAGGTCGACTGCACGAATTGGAGGCCATTGGGGAACATGACAAAAGTATCTATCTGGATTCCAAGAACGCTTCCAGTCCGCTTCCACGCTACAACCCACTGGATCCCCGCGTCCAGGCGGGTCTACGCAAATTCCTCATCTCGATCCTCACAAGGTATCAACACCATCCAAGTTTTGGGGGACTATGTCTGGAGCTGACTCCGGAAACATATACCCAACTTCCCGGACCAGACTGGATCCCTGATCAAAAAACCTTGACCCGGTTTTATGAAGAGCATCAGCTCGTTCCAAGTGAATCTCACGAACAAAACATACTGGCCATCCGGCAACAATACCGTCGGGAATGGGAGGAGTGGATAAGTCAGGAATTGATGCAATTCTATCTCCAGCTTGCCGAAGATTTTCGACAGCGTTTTCCCTCGACAACTTCAGCACGCATCTATATTTCCACGGCCGAGCTGTACACAACTCCTTTGGCTCGCCAACTCGCTCACCCCGCTATTCCTCCTCGCAACAATCTGGTCCACCTCCTGAAACAACTGGGCCTGGATCCAACTGCCACCCGTGCGTTGAAGCCCGTTGTCTGGCTGCAGCCTCATCAGGCAAATCCGGTACTCGATCCTGTCAGGCAGCATGTCCAGATGGAACTTAACCACTCAGTCGATATTGCTAAGCTCCATGCCAAACAACAAACAACGGGCATTCTTTTTCAGCATAGCCCGTATCTCGCCCGACTGCCCCAACTGGAGAAACAGTCTCCCTGGGGTCAGGAAAACACAAACACCTGGTTTGCCAATACACTCACTCCGTCGCACCAGTTCAATCGCCAACGTTTCATATCTGCTTTGGCAAAATCTGATCAACAGATTCTGGTGGATGGTGGCTGGCTGCTGACCATGGGTCAGGAAGACGCAACTCGACAGATGTTTCAAAGTTTCCAGCAACTTCCAGCCGTGCCCTTTGAAACAGTGAAAGTCGCTGCCGCCCCCATCGCGCAGCCGCTCGTGATTCGCAAGCATTATTCAATCCTGAAAAACCACGAAGCAACCTATCTATACGTGCTTAACAACGCCCCCTGGACTACCACAGCGCAGATCGAACTACTGTTACCACCCAATGGTCATCCGGTTTCACTGGGACAGGACGCAAAATCGAGTTTTCGCTGGCATCCCAAAGGAGCGACCTGGCAATTGGTTATGGAACCATTTGACCTGATAGCCGTTCGTATCGATCATGCCCTGGCCGAAGTGATCGGTGCCAATGTTCAGTACAATCAGCAAGTGGTACCCCAACTTCATAATGACCTGCTGCAACTCAACCAGCGGCTGGGGCCTCTGCAGCAACCAAGCAGCCGAACACCAGTCAAGAATGCGAACTTTGAAGCACCTGCAGTTAACCAGACTATCCCGGGATGGCTCTATAACAGCCAGTCTGGTAATCGCGTGGAAGTTGTGGAAGGTGACCCCCAAAACGGTTCCCAGTATATTTCTCTTTATCGGCCGGATACGTCCCGACAAGTACTCTGGACTCGCAGCGAACCGTTCGACGTGCCACCAACCGGACGTGTTGCCTTCACTGTTTGGATGCGTACTTCGACACCCAATCATCAACCCTCCATACGTTTATCGATCGAAGGTCGCCTTCACGGCAAAGTCTATTACCGCCCCCGGACAATTGGCAAACCGGAATCCGGGATTACGACAACCAGTCAAACCAGCCCGTTGACTTCCGATTGGAACCGTTATGTTCTGATCGTCGACGACCTGCCTTCACAGGGACTAACCGACCTGCGAGTCGGATTTGATTTGATGTCCCCCGGCCATGTAGAAATTGACAACCTGCAGGTTTATGACCTGTGGTTCCAACCGCGGGAATATCGCGAGTTAATGAAAGACATATCACTGGCCTACTCACAACCCGGACAGGGACGTGTCTCAGATTGTTACGAATACCTCAGCAGTTACTGGCCACAGTACTTAACGAAATATGCACCGTTCAAAAAGGAAAACATCGCTCAGCAGGCAACTGTGAGTGATCGGGATCTCCCCAGTGACGAACCTGCAGAGTCCTCAGGCTGGCCGCATCTACCTGATGTGATAGAGCAATTCAAAGAACTCCCGACCAAGCTCTTCCCTTTTTAGCGATCCTGGCAAGCGTGAATCAAACTTCAGCGTCGTCACGAACCTGAACTTGCAACGCACTGAGAATCTCATTGGCGCGGTCATTGATCTTGTGAACATGCATTACGTTGTCGAGCACGTACTGCTGTTTTTCGTTCGTCGGTCGAATGTATAAGCGACCAGCCTTAAACGGCCACATCAACTCAAAGACGTCGTTAACTTCCATTTCGAATCGCATGTGGGGAGCCGAATAGCGTTTTTTGTGACGAGGCAGTCCATACACATGAATCGCTTCGTTGGGACGTATGATCCAGTAATCCAATGATCTGGCCAGAAAGACAAAGGCAAACAGAATCCCGAGCATAAACGTCAGGATCCAGTAAAAGGTTGCGTTCGCTGCTGGTTTAAAGCTGGCCAGAAAATCACTAATGGCCCCCAGCAGCTCCGGATTCTCTCTGCTCAAAATCCAAATCACAGCGATGCCCAGAAACAGAAAGGCTATCAAAGCAATAAAACGGTTGGACGGAAAATCAAATCCGAGTACAACCAGGTTCAGAGTGAAGATGCACAGGAAGATGACCGTGACTGTGATTTCAGGAGTATTCGCCGATGCCTCTTCCGAGGCCGCTTGCTCTGCATCAGCGGCAACCTCCGCGGCCACTTCTTCATCCACCACCGATTCTCCACCAGCAAATTGAAGATAACTGGCAGCCAACAGGCAAAAGATGAAAGTGGGAAGCAGGAATACCACTTTGGGGTAAAAGTAGATCCTGACTTCGTCCTTAATACGATCAGCTATCTGGGGATCCTTCGAGTCCTTGGGGGCATCGACCTCAGTATCCATCATGTTTTCTCCTGCAGTTAATTACCCAAGCGATTGTAGGTCAACCAGATGCATTGCAGCCTATAGTTTTTGACCACGCGTGGCAATGATTTTCAACGCAATCAGTGCGCATAAAAAAGCGGAAGGCACGGGACTCGAACCCGCAACCGGTCACCCGGCCCCTGATTTCGAATCAGGTCGCTCACCAATTCGCATACCTTCCTGAACTACTATTGTTTTAGCCTATCAGACGCTGTTGGCAAGATGGTAGATCAGGAGCAATGGGAATGACCTGCATAACCGGACTCGAGTCCCACTCGATCGGCACAACAGCAACCCCACGGCAATTGTTACATCCGGTCTATTCGGATCGGCGCGTAAACAGATTCGGACTTCAGGTGTCGATTGTACCACTCGTACCGCTGAACGCTGTTTTTAGGAATGCTCTATATGGACGCATGATAGCGCCGCTGAAATATTTTCTCGTTTTTCCTCAAGCCCTCCGACGATATCACCATCAGCGAGAGAAACTCTCTCAGTCAATTTTTGCTCGGTCTGTTCAAGACACTGTCCAGAAGTGATCGGAGCAAACTGGCAAGCAAAGAAGGAGGGAATACCAGTTTATCAACCGATAGCATTGGTCTTCCCTGTTAGGTGATGAAATGAAACGGAATTTTCGAGTTGTATCCCGAGCTTCTGACGGCTCATTTTTAATGAGTGACTACGTATCAGAAAATGCTTTGGTACGTGAATTTGAACAAATCGGCATGGACGATTGTCACACTGACTTGTCCATCCGCGGACTTCCCGTACTGCGTGGACTTGTAGGGCCAATGGCTGACGGCAAGCATGTACGCTATGAAACACCGGAGGTCTTTGAAGAACTGACCAAACAATGGGCAACAACACCATCACGGCAAAAAGAAGACAGTGATACTGTAGAGCATACAGAGACCCACTAGCCTTACATACGTTGAGATTCAATCTACTTCTCTCTCTCTCACATCGGATTATTCTCCACGTAAAACTAAAGGGACATCCCACTCGGGGTGTCCCTTTTTTTACGCGCGCATTGCAAACAACATCGTCTCGCTCGCTTGCTATAATAGGCTCCGTTCATTCCCCAACGGTGATGAAGTGCAGGAAAAGAGCTTTGCCAATGTCCGACTCGACAAACTCACAACCAATTGACTCATCATTACTGGCCATCCTGCGGTGCCCGGCCACTGCAAGTACGCTGCACCAAGCCAGTGATTCACTCGTGCAAAGCATAAACCGACGAATCGCCGAGGGAAATCTGTACTCACGAATCATGGAACCACTGGACGCTCCCCTCGACGGAGGCCTGGTCAATCTGGATCAATCTTTGCTGTTCCCTGTTTACCAGGGAATTCCTGACATGAACCCTGATGACGCTATTGAACTGAGCCAATTAGAGAAAGAAACCACCGATGACTGAGCCAACCATTTTCAAACGTATTATTGATGGTGAAATTCCGGCCAGCATCGTTTATGAAGATGACCGATGTCTGGCATTCCACGATGTTGCTCCTCAGGCACCGGTACACATCCTGGTCATCCCCAGAAAAGAAATTGCGTCGGTGGATGATCTCACACCGGAAGATGAAGGATTGATTGGCCATTTGTTTCTTGTGATCCAACAAATCGCCCGTGAACAGGGGTTAGCCGAAAAAGGGTACCGCGTCATTTGCAATTGTGGTGAAGGGGCAGGTCAAACGGTATTCCACTTGCACTATCATCTGATGGGTGGTCGAGACCTGCAGTGGCCTCCCGGGTAGCCCAGGCAACCCAACAGGTGACGTTCCACGCGTTATGACCGTTGCATTCGGCATGACTGGTCGTCGACTCGCTTGCTTTTAACCTGCCCTGAAACTCCCTCTGCAAAGCCTGCAGGAACCAGAGCTATACTACGTATATGAGCGGAATACGTGACATTTTGTCCTTCCCCAAGGTCTATCAATTGTGGCAGGCGCCATTTGCACATCGCAAATTGCAGCCCGTGCTCCAACACAATGATCTGGCCACCGTCCGACGAGTTCTGGATGTTGGTTGCGGGCCAGGAACCAATGCACGAATCTTCCGCAATCGTGACTACCTTGGACTCGACATCAATCCTCGATATATCGCTCATGCAACTCGCAGCCTGGCTTCCAATCACGGAGCTCCCTGTGAATTCAGAGTCCAGGATGTCTGCGAATACTACCCTGAAAAAACAGAACTGGCCGATTTCATTTTGATGAATTCCTTTCTGCATCATATCGATGATGAAAACACAGACCGAATTCTCAGTCGGTTGCAAAACGTATTATCCGACGACGGCCACATTCACATTTTAGATCTGGTGCTCCCTGATAAAGTCGGCATTCCTCGTTTGTTAGCCCGACTGGACCGGGGCGAACATCCCCGTCCGTTGGAACAGTGGAGAGAGATCTTCAGTAAGCACTTTACCCCTGTCCTTTTTGAACCTTTCCAACTGAAAGCACTCGGGATTCCACTTTGGAACATGGTTTACTTCAAAGGAAAGAAACGACAGCCGTAACCAGATGACTTCCCACCCGAAAATATCGATCGCCATTCCCGTCTACAACGAACAGGAAGTACTTCCTGAGTTGATTCGCAGGGTAACTGCTACGCTGGATGCATTGCCCGGTGGCCCTCATCAGCTGGTCTTCGTTAATGATGGAAGCCAGGATCAGTCTCTGGAAATTCTGAAAGAGGCTGCAGCAAAAGATGAGCGAATCGTTGTGGTTTCGTTTTCAAGGAATTTTGGACAACAGCCCGCCTATGCGGCTGCGCTGGAGTATGTCGACGGAGACGCGGTTGTATTGATGGACGGTGACCTGCAGGATCCTCCAGAACAAATCCAGACCCTGCTGGAAAAATACAACGACGGGTACGAAGTTGTTTATGCAGTCCGTGTCAATCGAAAGGAACGTTTGATCAAGCGAGCATGTTACAACGTGTTTTATCGAATGATCCAAAAACTTTCTGCGACTCCCCTGCCGCGTGACAGTGGAGATTTTTCCATCATGAGTTGTCGCGTGGCCAAACTTCTGGCCGTCGACGCAGACCGGCATCGTTACTTGCGTGGAATCCGAAGCTGGGTGGGATTCAAACAGACCGGCGTGAAAATTGAACGCGAAGAACGAAGTGCCGGAGCTACGAAATATACATTCAAAAAACTATTGAAGCTGGCGACCGACGGTATTTTCTCCTTTTCACTGATTCCTCTGCGGCTTGCCACATTGATCGGAAGTCTCTCTGTACTGGTCGCGATACTGCTAGCCATCTTTTCCGTCTATGCCAAATTCACTCCCGCAGAACAACTCCCGGAGTTCATGAATGAGATTCCACCAGGATTCACGGCCATCACCGTCGCTATTTCATTCTTCGCTGGAGTACAACTGATGTTTCTCGGCGTCGTCGGCGAATACGTCGGCCGCGTGTTTGAAGAAGTCAAAGGACGCCCGTCCTTCATCGTAGATCAGGTCTTTTCGAAACAATCCAAGTGGACGCCCAATACGCCAACAAATACCGACAGCTCTACCAGCACCACTGGTGGTGGCAAAGTCGACGAACGTATGTCCTGAGACTTCTCCAACGCTGGAAAAGTCGTGAAGGAACCAACAGGACCCGACAGATTCTGGACGTGGGGTGTGGCGACGGTCTATTCTTTCCAGACCTTGAATCTTTTGGAGACGTATGGGGAGTGGAAGCTGATGACCGGATTGTCGACCCACTCGGAAAGTACTTTCAGCGAATTCATCTGGGACGATTTGACGAGAGTTATCAAACGGATCAGTCGTTCCATTGGATCGTGATGCTCGACGTACTCGAGCATATCCCGAATCCAATCGCAGCACTTGAAAAAGCTCGCGAACTGCTTCAACCCGATGGACGTATGTTACTGACACTACCCGCATTTAATCTGCTGTGGACAAAACATGACGATTACAATCACCACATCACACGTTACAACAAACGATTGATGAGCCAGCAGGCAGCAGAGGCCGGTTTTGCAGTCGAGAATCAGCACTACCTGTATCACTGGACGTTCCCGGCTAAATTACTGGTACGGCTCAAAGAAAGTTTTTCCTCCAAGCAACCTCAGCCGGCCAGCCTTCCCGGAAAAATTCCCAATGCTGTCCTCAAGGCTTTATGCCAATTTGAACAGGCTACACTGACCCAACTTCGTCCTCCGTTTGGTAGCTCGCTGGTCGTCACGCTTCGTCCCAATTGACATTCCCTCCCATGCAATTACCAGATTCAAAATCCCGTCAAGCTGCTCTCGTTGGCATGCTCACGATTGCCGTACTAACGCTGAGTTATTTAGGGTGGCATGCCAATCAGGGATGGATCGCCCATGACGAAGGACTGTTGGGACATACGGCCGAACGCACACTCCAGGGCGAAACTCCTCACGTCGAATTTCAGGATGTCTATACCGGGTTACTGAGCCATCTTCACGCTACCAGTTTTCGGGTCCTGGGAATCCAGTTGACCAGTATGCGTATTCCTCTGCTGATCGGTGCCACCATGACGGCGATGGTCTGGTATCTCATCGCGTTACGATTTGCCCATCCTGTGATTGCAGCCATGGTCACCTTGGCATCGATGGTCTGGAGCTTTCCCAATTACTTTGCCGCCCTGCCCTCCTGGTATATTTTGATGACTTCCAGCTGGGCGATCTGGGCGCTCTTTAAATTTCATGAAACAAAGTTGCGGAGGTTCATTGCTGTTGCTGCCATATGCAGTGGTACTGCGATACTCTTTAAAATTGTGGGGCTCTATCTGGTTGCCGCTTCACTCTTCGCGATCTGGATCAGTCGTTGTGAGCTTGCCACTGATCCGGTTGAATCCAGATCCAAACCGGCCCGCAACTTACACCTGAAAACAGGACTCTTTCTGGCACTCGTCTTTACACTCATGGTTTGCTTATTAATAAGAGAACACCTTGGTTTTTCGACATTGATTTACTTTGTTCTGCCCGTCACGGCAGCAATGGCAGCGATGCTAGGTTTCAGCCAACAAAGCTCCACTCCACTCAGACTGACCATCACCGACTGTCTGATCTTCTGCGTCGTACTCTCGATACCGCTTGCTGCTTTTACGCTCCCCTACGCTTTAAGCGGACATCTTGAAAGCTTACTGACCGGATTGTTTGAATTACCGCAGGCCCGCCTGGAACGTGCAGCCTCGCTACCTCCTCACGCTGCCTGGTGCTTGGTTGCGGTACCGTTTGTCAGCCTGACGCTGGTTGAAAAAAAACTCCCCCAATCGATGATCCTACCGTTAACGGCAACCATGGTCCTGGGCAGTGCCAGTCTGATCCTGCTGGCTTCGACAGACATGATTTACCAAGCCCTCTTCTTTGCTGTGCAATGCTCGTTACCCGCTATCGGTCTTGCCGTCTATTACTGCGGACGAAGTGGGGAAAGCAATGTTCCGCTGGTCATCCTGGTAATCACTGCAACCTGCATGGGGCTCACTCAGTATCCCTACAGTTCCGGCATCTACTTCAGTTACTGTGCTCCGCTCATCGGGTTATCCCTCCTGGGACTCGTCACCAGAACCGGCTCATTTGAAAAGCCGCTATGGATTACGCTGACTGTTTTTCTGACGATCTTTGCGGTTGTGCATGTTAACTACTCCAATCCCCGGCGAGTCGGAATAGCACGTCAGTACCTTGATAACGCATTTCCGTTGCAGTCAAGCCGTTCTGGATTACTTGTCTCCTATGCGGAACAGCTGGAATACAACCGCATCCTCCAGCTTATCGACGAACACTCCAGACCTGATGACTACATTCTGGCAGGGCCAGATTGTCCTCAGTTTTACTTTCTGTCAGGGCGTCGAAACCCAACCACGCAGTGTTATGACCTTTTTCGCGCCTATCAGTTAGGCGGACAGTCTCAACTTGAAGAACACCTCAAACAACAGATTCTTGATAAGGCGATTCCTCTGTTCATTCATAATCAGCTTCCGGAATTCTCACATGGCTATTCTCAGGAATTCCTGCAATGGCTGGAACAATGGGGAAAAAAACTGCCACCTACGGGAAGCGGGCGTTTTCAAATCTTCCACAAGAAAATGCTTTAGCCGAACCACAGCGGCTGCCACTTTATGTTACTAAAACCCAAGACGAAATCGTCGCTCCAATCTGTTTAAGGCTCGCTGCAGCTGCTCAATCGAGTGATAGCGATCCGCAGCGTGGAATTGCAGGCAACGTTGGATTATTCGCTGAAGCTGTATGGATAGGCCGGGTACGTTCCGCTTGAACAAACTGGCGACATGCTTTTGACGCTCGAGCATGAACTGAGCCTGCTGCCTTGCATGCATTGCAGGACCTGCACTATCAAACGGGCGAAATCCAAGGAACAACTCAAACATCAAAACTCCAAGTGAATAGATATCTGCCCTGCGATCCAACTCCACACTTTTCCCCAACACACAATGGCGTAGATGTTCCGGAGCCATGTAGGAAAGAGTGCCTCCGGCAGGAGACTTTTGCAGCACCAGGTCACCTGCCAGATTGAAGTCAAGCAAAAGCGCGTTTCCACAGAACCCGATCAGGATGTTCGAAGGCTTGATATCCAGATGAAGTACCTGCTGGTTGTGTGCATAAGCTAATGCTCCACAAATCTGCCTGAGATGGGTGAGGATGGAACGATTTTCGAGGTGTCGTCTCCATCCGACCAGGAAATCGAACTGACGCTGATTCGCAGAGTGCACCGTACCGTTTTCAAAGCGAAAACGCGTTGCCAGGTGAGCGATCTTATCCTGCAAGGTGTACCTTCCCAGGTAGGGCATGCAAATCGTAGTCATACCCGACTCGTCCTTCAGACTGGAATAGACAGGCATAATATGTTTGTGATTAAGTCTGCCTGCAATCGCTGACTCGGATTCACTAAGCCTGCCTGTTTTGACGACCACCAGACGATTTCCCAATCGTCTGTCAATCGCCTTGAAAACCCGTGAAAAAGCTCCCTGCCCAATCTGTTCAAGTAATTCGTACTGATCGCATCCTGACAGTTTCGGTAACGGTCTACCACGGCCCTGACGTGAATGATAAGGAAATAATTCCTCAAGCAATTCATCCACTCGTCTTTCCAGTTGACCGGATGCCAGTAAATCATGCAGCTCGCTGGGAACTAATGATTGGCCAGGTGACTGATAATTAGTGTCGGGTTGTTTACGCGAATAATCTGAAATCCGCGACCTACGTTCATTAAATCCCTTGTGTGCCGGTTCCATCGAATGCCCCTATGATCGGAATCGGAATAACTTTAGCTATCCCGATTATTGGGAACCATGAAAAAACATCCTAGAATTTGGGGAATTTGAATGTCAAAAAGTGACAAACTACTAATTGCCAAAATGCTCGATTTAGCTCAGTTTTCCAGCGAATTTGGCTCGGCCAACTCGTCATCCCGCATCGCTTTGGCCAGCGTTTGAGCAACCACTTCCGCTCCTGCCGCGGTTAAATGCGTATCGAAGTAGAGATTGTGCGAAAGAAGTTTTTTCTGGTTGAGTGTTCTCAGGGCGTCGGTTACATCAACAAACCGGATCCCTCTGTCGTCGCAAACCCGCTGCAACCAATCAGGGAGATCACTGGGGACCCACTTCATCCGCAGGTAGGCCGGAGCATCACTCGCCACCGTGTACTTATGATCGCTGAAGGCGCGGCGTTTACAGGGCATGTAGACACAGGTCAGCTGCAGATTGTTTTGTTTACATAATTGCAACAGCTTATCGATGCCGGCCTCGTAACGACCTAACTGCATAAGAATTTGCTCCTGGCCAGGAGGAGCATAATCGATTTTGAATTGAGTGACCCCATCACTCAGAGTGGCATTTACGGCCGGACCATAAATTTCCTTACGGGATCTACCAAAGATTCTACGGTGCACAGCCTGAATCAGCGAGGTTTGTGGCTGATGCGTCTCTAGCAGGTCAATATGCTTGGCTGAACCGGTCTGGATCTCAGACAGACGATTGGATTCCAGCAGATAATCCTGAATGTCATTGCCTTCAAAAAAAACCCAGACCACTTCTCTGGTTTCTTTACAAATGCCAAACTCACGCAAATACTCCGTTTGATTCAACAGCCCCGTGTGCGAGACTCCCAGATTCTTCACGGGCACGTCAAGCAGTTGACTCAATCGGGATGTCACAAGCTCTTCCTGTTTCAGATTCCCCAGCTCTGTAAAAGAATCTCCAATCATTGCAGTATGCCAGCTAGCGAGACTGCGTGGGTTACGAAAGCCATCCGCATCATAATTCAGCGTAAATTCCTCTTCCTCAGGAAACCACTTTGCATCGTAACCAATGCGACTCATCTGGGCGGTCACAACTTTTCCTGTCCACTGCTGATTTCCAGGACGTTTATAGAAAGCGGTACCAAATGGTTCGGTAGGAATACGGTAAAAGACTGGCGTTCCATTCAGGTCCTCTCCCAGCTTGCTGAAGTCAAACCCAATTGCACGAAAGGTAAATTCACAGACTCCAAGAAACAGCAGCAGTGCCATACCCGCATACACAATTTTCCGGGTTACGGAGATTGACGGGGATTCCTTGTCGGAGGTTGATGCATCCATGAATAATGATTTATTCGTTGAGTGGTTTAGCCAGTGGAGTTCGCCCGTCGAGGTATCTCCAGTTCTTAATGAATGAGATCAAATCAGCCATTTGCTGATGATTAATCTTCTTTTCCAACCCCTCCGGCATGAGGGACACTCCGCGAGACTGAATTTCATCAATGTCAGACCGCAAGACAGGTATGACTTTCCGCTCGGGCTGCATCAGAGTTATCTGGTTGGAAGTTTCTTCGGTAATAATGCCATCAATAATCTGTCCTCCATTGGTCAGGACTGAATAGTGCATATAGTTATTATCGATCGCTTTATTAGGCTGAAGAATGTCTGTTAACAACTGCAGCGGCTGACGGGTTCTTGAATCTGAAATATCCGGCGCCACCTGACTTCCAATATCACCAATCCGATGGCAGGTCGCACAGTTCTGCCGAAAAACCTTCTCGCCTTCCCGGGGAAACGCCTTTAGTTCCAGGACCGCCTTGTATTCTTCCAACACCGCCGCTCGATCTGCATTCACCGTCGCGGCTTGCAAAGCTTTCGCTCGTTGGGCGAGGGCGGGATCTCCGGACCCGGTAAGTCGATTCATGCGAGTCGCATCGATTTCGTTGACTGATATCGTTTCCATCTCCAATTCGGTTAACAGCAAGCCTACTCGTTTTGTATCCAGCAACACGACGTCGATCAACGCGCGTTTTACTGCTGGTGCCATCGAAGGAAATTGCCCAATAAGTTTACTCCAGACAGCCAGATCTTTTTCAAAATGAAGTAGCCCCAGAATATCGACGTGGTAGTGGGCATACTTGGCATCACCTAACATCGTCACCAGGAATTCCGCGTCTCGTCCCAGCGCCAGTAATCTTAACGCTTCGCGTCTCAATGCATCACTTGCTTGATCACCATGGATCCATTGCCGAGCCAGCATCCAGAGGACCTCGAAACTGACTCTCTGATTTTCAGGCAGGGACTGTACCTCGGTACGCCAATCAACCTGTTTGGCGTCTAATGCTTCAAGTATGGCACGAGCAACTCGAACGTCCCCCAGTGCGATGTTCTCCTGTTCGTTTGCCCATTTGGGCACTTCAGCTACCCATTGCAAAGCAACGGTGTGCTGTTGGGCATTCATGCTTCGTGCCGCCTGAGAATAAAAACGGTAGACATTTTCTGCTTCCCCGCTTTCTGCAATTCCCGTAGCCGTTTTACCTTCCAATGAGGCAGCTCCCACGTCTCCCAGGTCCTTACCTGTCGCCATCAGAAATGCCTGCATAGCATACTCGTCTTTGACAATCGTCTTCCATAGTCCCTGCCAGGTGGGAGAATCATGATTGACCTTGTCGCCAAACGAGAGGATTGCCTGAAACTGCACTGATATCTCGCGATCTGTCAATAATTTACGAGCCAGTGTTTGCTGCTCTGCACTACCATCCCACAAATCTTCCAAAACGATACATGCATGCATACGCACGCGACGGTCGTAGTGCCTGACCGCTGTGTTAATCTGAGCCTGAGTCAGTTTTCCCCGACCATGAAGTAACCGCAAAGCAAGCACTCTGGCCACAGAGTCGCGTGAGTAATTCAGCAAACGGCCAAGCATTTCCACAGCATCCTCCGGCTGTTGTTCAACCAACAACCTGAATGCTGTATCCCGTTGCCACGAATTCGGATGTTCCAGCATGAGAACCAGCTCTTCCGTTGTGTGATTGGAAATACTCCAATTCCACTTCGGTTGCAGGCGGGCATTGAGAGGTTTCAAACGATAGATTCTTCCTTTGTCGTCACCACTGCGAGCATCTTTCCGGTCTTTTAACTCGGCGGGAACCCATTGAGGATGCTCGATGACCGCTCGGTGCATGTCAACTATATACAGACAACCGTCCGGTCCTGTTCTCATACTCACCGCTCGAAACCAGTGATCCCTGGAAGCCAGAAACTCCCGTAACGGAGTCTCCGTGCCAGAATAGTATGAATCATACTCGTTGTATTCTGTTCTCCTGGATGAAGTCGACACGATCTTTTCAGCATGGATAAGATTTCCTGTCGGATCACAAGTCAAAATAGCGTTCTTCAATGACGGCAACTGATGGCCTCGGTAAACCATTACTCCACAGGCCGCAGTAAACTGTCCCTCGTGCAAATTGGATGTCGTCCAGAATCGGGTCAGTGGATAAATTGCTGAATCCTGACCGGCTTTCACTACATCCTGCTTCACCGAGAGGACGGGAACCGATGGATATTTCCTGACGTAGCGATCCTCGATCATGATTTGCATTGCAGGATTTCGATTACTGCAAACGTACCGATTTCCAATATCATCAAACGTCAGTCCAAACTGCCCGTTACCTGTTACTGCCTGATACTCCCCAGTCACAGGATCGAACATAAAGTCCATCCCACTGATATTCAAAGGCTTACTTTGCGGTGCTCTCGGATTGCTCACCACCCCGCCACGCAGACCATTGGCAACATAGATTTTCTGGTCGATGCCCAGTCGAGGATGATTCGCTCTGAGTTGTTGATTATCTTCGGCAAATCCGCTGAACCAGACCTCCTGCTGATCTGCCTTATGATCTCCATCGGTATCTTTGAAATAAACAACCTTACCCGCGGTAGTCGCGATCACGCCATCTTTCCAGGGTTGGATTCCGGTAGCAAAAACCAGATCATCTGCAAAAACATGAGCCGTTTCGAACGTGCCGTCACTATCCAGATCTTCCAATAGCTTGATACGGGAAACACCATTGCCGGAAGGGTAGTCATTCATTTCGACAACCCACATACGACCCAACGCATCAAATCTGATGGCAATTGGATCAACGATCTGCGGTTCCGAAGCGACCAACTCAATTTCCAATCCGTCAGGAATGTCAAAGTGTTTGACGGATTCTTCCGGAGAGGCCGAATAGATACCCTCCGCTACCTGCTCCTCCTGCGCAGCAGTCTGTCCCAGCAGTAGAGGGAGGAACAAAATACTTATCCAGTGCAATCGACTTATCATGTTATTATTCATTTTACTCTGGCCACAGCGAAAGTCGTCCGCCATTGTTCAGCGTAACAAAATTCTGGCCCCATCGTCGACATTCGTCTTCAAACTCGTCCGGTGTCACGGAATTAAATTCAAACATGTCGTAATGACATGGGATCACTCGCTTGATATTTGCCTCTCGAGCCAACGCGGCAGCCTCCCTTCCCCAAAGGTTTCCGGGAACATGGCGCGCCGGCAAGCTTCCATTGATCGGCAGCATGGCAATATCGATATTATAAGGGCGGAGACGGTCTACCATCCCATCGTACCGTACCGTGTCGCCGCTATGATAAATGGTCCACGGTCCTATCTGGAAAATGTACCCCAGGTAGATCAGGCGTCCCAGATCATCCGTGGTCAGTTCTTCATGAGCTGCTGGAACAGCATGCACCGAGAACCTGTCATGTGCGAGCGTCTCACCTGTATTGATGGTTGTCAGTCGAGCCGGCGACAATCCAAGCCGATCGGCTGCAAACAACTGATTTGCTTCAGGTACAAGCAGGACCAGGTCCGTATTGACCTCCAGCAGCGCAGACAGCGTCTCGCCATCCAGATGATCCGTATGGTTATGACTGGAGGAAACGCAATCTATGAAATCAAGCTTGTTTGGATCAATAACAAGTTCTGTCATCCGCACATGAGGTTTTTCCGTGGCCTCGTACTTTCTGGTGAGTGAATCAGAGAGATAGGGATCTGCCAGCAGGTAAACCCCTTCCCACTCAATAAGAAACCCACTCTGTCCCAGCCACCAGATGTTGAGCTGACCATTACACCGGGATGCCTGGATATCATCCAGCAAACATTGATCTTTTCGTTCAGGAGTTTTCATAGCACTGTTCGATCAAAGACTCTCACGCACTTCCCGTGCTCCAGCAACCATGTTCTGCAATTTCTGTCTTGCAGCCCAACGTGCTGTCTGACTTAACCCGCAGTCCGGTGCCACTGCCAGGCGCTCCGGTGTAACATATGCGAGACATCTTCGTATTCGCTCGACAATGTCCTCAACCGATTCGACGTAATAGCTCTTCACATCCACAATGCCCACGGCAACATCTTTGGTTTTGGCGATCTCACCAATCAGTTCCAATTCGGAAAACTCACGACTCGCCATCTCAACATGAAGCTCGTCGACCTTCATCTCGAGGAACGCGGGAAACATGGGCGAGTATTCTCTTTTACCGACTGCTCTGCCTTTATAATTTCCAAAGCATAGATGAGTCGAAAGACGACATTTCCCAACCACTGGCTCAATCGTCCGATTGAAAATTTCGACAAAGCGGATCGGATCCTCTTTCCAGGCATAGCAACTCATCGACGGCTCATCGATGGTAATCTCGGTACACCCCGCTTCCACTAATCCCACTAACTCCTGTTGGACCAGTGGCAGTAATGCTTCAGTAATTGCGTAACGATCAGGATACTGCTGATTCGGAAGCAGCCGACCACTGAGCGTGTATGGTCCTGGGATACTTGCTTTGAGTACAGGTCCCGCAGCAGCAAGACGTTTCAAACGCTGAAATTCCTCGATAGCACCCAGCCCGCGAGGTGCCGTCAATGTCGCAATGATTTCGTGTTTTCCACGTTGATCATGAGCGGGTGGACCAAACCTTCTGGGCGACTCCGACTCCAGTTTCAGCCCTTCCAGATAACCGTAAAAGGAGAGATTAAAGTCGAATCGAGTCTGTTCTCCATCGGTTATCACATCCAGGCCGGCAGAGTACTGATCATGCAGGGCAGCAATTACGGCATCATCCTGCATTTCAGCGATGTCGTCTGTACCGAAAACGGAAAGGTCCTGACTAGCATACTCCAACCATCCAGGAAATGGATAGCTACCGATGACGGTCGTTCGAATGACTGATTGCATGGACTTTCCTAACTCCTGTCGGTCGAGGATGCAGATTCGGATGATCCGGGATGCTCTAGTAATCTGGCCATTCTACGTCCGTGCTCATCATAAGCTGCTTCGAATTGTTGTGCCGCTTTTTCTTCACCCACGACACAGGAAGCAGTTAGTACGTCTGGCATTTGATCACGATTTACCAACAGCTGCGCCACCTCGGCCTTGATGCAGTTCACAATCACACTCCCCCCCACGGTACTCCCAGGAGCCACAGGCGATTCCAATCCTTCCAGAGAAATCATAGCATCCCCAGCGGGGGCTCCGGTATCCAAAACCACGTCGGCATAGTCGACCAGTTTCTTCCCACACGGACTTTTGGAACTACTTTCCAAACAGTGTTTCAAGCTGACCAGAGCGACGACGCGGCAACCCTTAGCTCTGAGTTCGCGTGCCATCTCGACCGGAACCGTATTACAACCACTCGAAGAGATAATCAGTGCGGAGTCCAGCGGACTGATACTGTAGTTTCTCAGAATCCTCTCAGCCAGTCCGGACTGTTTTTCCAGAAACATTGCCTGTCGCTGACCATTGGCACCTACCACCAGATTATGGAAGGTGAGGGAAAGCTCGACAATCGGATTGAAGCCGGGGAACGAACCATAACGAGGCCACATTTCTTCCACCATGATTCGACTGTGACCTGCGCCAAACAGGTGCACCATCCGTCCCGCTCCGATGGAATCAGCAAACCAGCTGGCAACAATCTGGATTTGTTGCTCCTGCCTGCCAATACACTCGAGTATGGAATCGCATTTCCCAATATATTCTGCTGTTTTACTCATCATCGCCCTGTCGAGTAGTCTGTCTGATCAGTTTCCATGTACCCTTCTGAAAGTGAGAACCCGCCATCCACTGTCACTACCTGTCCGGTCATGAATTTTGATTCGTCGGAAAGCAGGAATACCACAGCTCCATCGATATCTTCCACAGTTCCGATCCGCCCCTGATCCAGAGGCTGTTTGTATTTAACGTATTCCATCAACGGTTCATTGCTTTGTGCCCGTTCACTCAAGGCAGTGGCAACCAGAGCCGGGGCAAGTACGTTAATCCGGATATTGAACCGGGCATAATAGGCAGCCGCCGCCCGACTCATTCCTATCACAGCTGCTTTTGAAGTACCGTAGGCATGAGAGGCAAAAAATGACGGTGCTGGATTCTGAGCCAGAACGGAGGCCATATTCAAAATAACTCCTCCTGACTGCTGACTTAAAAACTGATTGATCGCTGCCCGATTGGAATAGAAAGCACTGTTTTGATTGAGTCCTAAAGTGTAATCCCATCCTTCATCGGTCACAGTATGCAGTGGACCATCTCCGCGACTGCGTCCGCTTCCGCCGGCGACATGATAGAGTCCATCGAGTCTGCCAAAGGATTTCACTGCCAGAGCGATTGCCCGAGGCGCCGTCTGAGGATCCATTGCATCTCCTGCATATCCCCGAGCCACCTCGTGAGCCTGATTGAGCAGACCAATCACCTGTTCCAGTTTTTCAGCATCACGACCGACAACCACCACGAAGGCTCCCTCCGCTACACACTGCTTCGCAGCAGACAAACCTAAACCAGCGGTCCCACCGATGACAACAATCACTTTTCCGGACAGTCTTTGAGTCATAAGTGTGGCTTTCCAATACAGGGTGGATTAGGATGCACGTTTCCGCTCACTCACCAACGCAATGAACGATAACGGTAAGTTTACCTCAGTTAATCCGCCCTCCCAAGACTCCAGTCTAATTGCACTCCCCTTTACCGCGGTTGCCCTGGTTGTATTAACTGCTGCCTGCTGGGGAGGCAACCCGGTTGCAGCCAAATACAGTCTTTTCTCTGAGGAGACACAGCACGGCTTGCCTCCTCTAACCGTGAGCGGCATCCGGTTTGCCATGGCAACCCTGTTTATGGTTGTCTGGTGCTTGTGCAGTCGAGCACCGATTCGGCTAACACGGAAACAGGTACTCCCCTGCTTCATCGCTGGCACCCTGCTGTTTGCTCAGATCGCCACCTTCACTATCGGCGTGCACCTGTCCAACTCAACCCACACTACGATTCTGATAAACACGTTTATCATCTGGGTTTTAGTGATCGAACACTTTTATACCGGCAATCATCGGATAACCGTGATTCAACTGGCAGGGTGCGTGCTGGCGGGTACCAGTGCGCTGGTAACTCTGATTATCGAATCCAGTACCGATGTCACCACACCGCTCGCCGATCAGGCAAGCATCTCTGGCGATGTGATCATCTTGATCAGTGCCTTGATTCTGGCAATCAAAATCCTGTTCATCAAAGCCAATCTGGAAAAAGTTCCCTCTGGAACCATTATCCTCTGGCACGATTTCATTGGATTTTTGTGGTTTATCCCTGCAGCACTTCTGTTTGAATTCGACCGAATGGCATGGGACTATGTCAACGATGCCGTCATCGGTGGCCTGATGTACCAGGGTATTGTTGTCGGCGGGATGTGTTTTGCTATTCAGACGATGCTGCTGCAGAAGTATTCCGCTACTCAAATTTCCGTGTTCAGTTTCCTGACTCCGCTATTTGGAATTGCAGCCGCTGCTATTTTTCGAAACGACCCGCTGTCACCATGGATTTTTGTTTCGTTGTTGCTCGTGGCAACCGGAATCTACTTGGTAAACCGTCAGCAGCATAAGTAAAATACAGTTCACGCACGAGTTCTAACCTGCATCGAGTATAAAAATGGCTGACTGTAATTTCAAAATCCAGGATACTTCGTCCATTGTGTCTCCCGGTCTGGTCGTTTTTCGCGACGTGATGAATGCCAATTTAGCCGAAATGATACGGCAAGCCGGAGACGTTAATCGCCTGCGTCCTCATTGCAAAACACACAAGATGGCTGAGGTCACCAGAATTCAGCTGGCATTGGGTATTACAAAACACAAATGTGCAACTTTTGCCGAAGCTGAAATGCTGGCAGAAGCCGGAGTCAAAGATATCCTGCTGGCCTACAATCTGGTCGGTCCCAATGTCCAACGTGCCGTTGCCTTTATGAATCGTTACATCGACGTGACGTTTATGGCTACCGCTGATGATGCGGCAATGGTTGAGGAACTGGCAAACGCCATGTCCGCCGCCGGGCAAACCATCGAACTACTAATCGATCTGGATTCGGGGCAACATCGAACTGGTATCGAACCCGGTGAAGCTGCCTGTCAGCTTTATCAATTGTTTCATGACCTGCCAGGCATCACACCCGGTGGCATCCATCTGTATGACGGCCAGAATCACCAAACCGATCTGGAAGAACGACGACAGGCAGTCATGGCCTGTTGGCAGCTCGCTGCTGACTTTCGGGATCACCTTGAGAGCCTGGGACTCAGCGTTCCCAGAATCGTGGCCGGTGGCACCGGAAGCTTCCCTGTTTACGCAACTATCACTGATCCGGCTTTGGAATTGAGTCCAGGAACAAACACTTTTTTCGACAATAACTACGGTCGTATGTTTCCCGATCTCAACTACACTCCGGCTGCACGAATCCTGACGCGCGTTATTAGCCGCCCCACACATGACACGATCACCGTCGATCTGGGCTATAAAGCCTGTGCCTCGGACCCCGACCTGACCAGGCGTGTCGTCTTTCCCGACCTACCCCAGGCAGAGCCTGTTTTGCAAAACGAAGAGCATCTGGTTTTGCGGACTGACAAGGCCAATGACTATAGCCCTGGCGACGAATTACTGGCTATCCCCGGACACATTTGTCCCACAAGTGCATTACACAAATCAGCCTATGTCGTTGAAAACGAGCAGGTAACAGAATGCTGGGAGGTTTCCAGCCGTGATCGTTGGCTGACGATTTAACTACCGGCACTGCGCACTCAACTGCACGCTAGTCCTGATCGTCCTCGTCATCGTCATCGCCTTGCTTCAGGTCATCGATCAAGTCATGATATGACCGCAGGCAGCGATCAACTGACCGACTCAGCTTTTCGACCTGCTGAGAGTTGGTATACTGCGATTCCATCATGGGCCGCATCCATTCATTCATGACCTGAAATTGATTCTCCAGCACACTAAGAATCGACTTGGGAACTTTATGCATGACAGCGACCCGCTGCACACCTTTGCTTTCATCTACCGTGATAGCTCCCGTCGTGTAAGCTCGTAGTTCTTCCGCCAGACTCCTCAATGCATCTGCGGTTTGACTGCCATCGGGGATCGTGTCTGCTGCTGGCTCAACCACCCCAGATTCAGCCTTGCTGGTCGCCAGACTCTTGACGCCTTCACTGATCGTCTCCCGGATTTCATCCAATCCATCCGCGAACCCCTGCAGTTGCATGACGACCTGTCCGAACTGATCGTCTGAACCAACACCGCGCAACTTTACATTTTTTACAAACGCCTTTTTGATATCCTTCCATCGAGCCGCCTGCTGCTGATCCATCCAGCCACACATCTCATAAAGTTTCAGGAGATTTGCTTCAGCATCACTGGTGAGTGTCTGAGCGTCATTTTCATAGCTGCTCCTGATCAGTGACTCCAGCTCCTGATCATTCATGATGGGAAGCACTTTCTCCGCGATGCGATTCATATTTCGATAGGAACCCTGGAGCTTAAAGGGAGGTTCAGTACGATAATCGTCGGCCTGGGCGGCTGAGTGAATGTACTCGCGATTTACCTGCAGCACAACGTCACGTACTCGCATCAGTTTTTTCATGGTACTTACCATTTCACTGACTTCTTCCATCGAGTAATTCGCTTCGAATTCCACTCCTTCCTGAGATCCGGTTTGAGCAATTCGAATAACGTTGTAAACATCCTTCTGGCTGCGACTTGCCATCTTGCCAAGAACAGGATTGGAGGTGAGGCAGTTTTCCAGGTAACTCATCTCAAACGCTTCACGCGTATCCCCGATGATTTCACCGAGATTATAGATGTCGGCCCGGTTCGCCAGCATATCAGGAATCTGAAACTTCTCACCACTCTCGGTATACGGGTTCCCGGCCATAATCACACAGACCTTGCGACCTCGCAGGTCATAAGTCTTGGTCTGCCCCTTGTAGACGCCCTCGATTTTTCTCTGGGCATCACAAAGGGAGATGAACTTCTGCAGAAACTCTGGGTTGCAGTGTTGGATGTCGTCGAGATAAATCATGACGTTGTCACCCATTTCGAGCGCCAGGTTAAGCTTCTCTACTTCTTCCCGCGCCCCGGCATTAGGTGCCTCTTCAGGATCCAGCGATGTCACTGCATGCCCAATGGCTGGACCATTAATCTTCATGAAAATGATGCCCAAACGATTGGCAACATACTCCATCAGGGTCGTCTTTCCATAACCGGGAGGAGAAATCAGGAGCAGCAACCCCATCAGGTCAGTCCGCTTCTGGTCACCCACCACCCCAACCTGCTTCGCCAGATTATCACCGATCAGAGGCAGGTACACTTCATCGATCAGGCGATTTCGCACAAACGATGTCAGTACACGAGGCCGGAATTCATCCAGGCGAAGTTCTTCTTTAGCCTCGGCAATCACCTCCTTTTTGACGTCAATATAGTCACGATACTGAGGCACAACAACTCGTTCAAACCTGTCCATCCTGGTCATGAAATCGTTGTAATGGAATTGATAGGCATTTCCATCAATCACCGGATGATTACCAATCATGTCTCCAATCGCCCGTTCCACCGTACCATCCACGATGTTCTTTTTGTTGACTGATCCCTTCATCAACATCACTGCCAGTTCATCTACGTAGGCATTGTTCGTGGAGTCCTGCGATGTTTCAGAAAGGAAGGCTTCCAGCCAGTCACGCAGCAGAATAAAACGTTCCAGTGGGCTACTGGTCAACTTGGTGACACTCGCCTTAAACTTCTCTACAAAACTATTCTGTTTCAGATGTCGTTCAAACGCTTCATAGAGTTCAGCCGCCTTACGACTGATAATGAACTGCTTGCGAACAGTCAGTTCTTCGAAAAGATAATTAGCAGCCTGATTTACGTAGTCATCAGAGAACAGTCCTGTCTGCTGAGCAAATTCAGACAACAGCGGCTCAATCACTGCCACATACTGCTGCTGCTCGGCACTACCCGGAAACAACTGAGCAATAGTTCCCACTCCACTAAGCCGCGACTGTAACAGCCCTTTCTGTGCCGTTTCTCCAAAGTACTCCCAGTACAACCGCGCCAGTGCCCGCGCCTTTGTATGATATCGCAGCAGGCCGATGGAAAGTTCCATGTCGGTCAGGATTTTCACGATCTTGGCGGCATCCAGATCATGAACTCCTTTGGCATAAGCTTCGGTATAGCGGGGGCCCATGAATTTTTGCAATGCATCCACGCGTTGTTTGTCATTCAAGGTCGAGAAAGTCTCGAGGGACATCTCTGCATTTTCATGCAGCTCGGCAAACATCTTGTACGCCAAATATTCTCCTCGATAGACGTCCCGGTTTTCCGAAATCACTTCCTGTTGCCAGACATCCCGGGTGGCGAGCAATCGCTGATCTGTAATCTTCTCAAAGAAGTCGGTTCCGGTCAGGTGATAGAACATTTCACCGTCACGTAAGACCGACGTCAAATCGAGTGCCTGAATATTGACTGAAAAACTGTGTTTGCCGAATTTGATAACATTTTCGCCTTCCACAAACAGTTCCTGGCGATCTTTAAGTTGACGAACAGCGTCTTCCCGCACTGTCTTCAAACGGCTCTGGATATCATCCACTTTGACGCTATCTTCAAGCTGCTTGAGTTGATCCACCAGATCCCTGATCTTATCGATCATGAGATCTGAAGCAAAATAAGCGTTAATTTCGTTGACCGATTCGAGACTTTCGACGCGGGACTTTACTCCTTTAAGAATTCGGTCTGCTGCATTCATCAAAGCAGACGCACGCCGATTCCGTTCTTCGATGAGTCCAACTTTTCTGGTTTCAAAGGCGTTGTAGATTTCTTCCCGTTTGTCGGTCAACTGGACCACAAACTCGTCAAACTCTGCAAAGCGACCTTCCAATCCCTCCAGCTGAATCATCATCTTGGTGAGAAACTCTTCGCACTTGAGCGGCGTGTCACAAATATCAAGATAGTTGACAACGGCCTGATTGAGCAGCTTCATCTGGGAATTGAACTCAGCAATCCCTTCCACACTCATTAGCTCTTTGACTTTACTTTTCAGCGAAGCTCGTGCCGTGTTCACCTTACCGAAGATGGCTGAAATGTTTTCGATAATTCGAGTTCTCTGGGTGGCGTCATCGATATCCAGATTACTGACAATATCGATCAACATTTCCAATTCAGACGCACTGGCTGTAATCTCTGCTTCCAAAGTTTTAGCATCGGTCACTTTGGTCAAAGCTGGAATCGCGTTAGTCTGTCCATCTACCCGGGATGCGTAAGGAGTCAACGCGTCATCCCGCAAGAGAAATTCAACACAGCGTTGGCTCAGTCGGTCATTACTCTCCGCAACCTGCTCCTCCAGCTGGTCAATCAACTGCGAATCGTTGTAACGCATTTCCCGCAATGAAATGATCTCACCGCGTACCGCTCGCAATTCCGCCAGTGCCCGTACAAACTCGTCAATGTTTTCAAAACGGCTGTTCTGTACAACTCGCAGGATTTCAGCAATCCGATTTTCAACCTGCCGAGTCTGCTCAAGTGTGTTCTGTTTGACCCGAACCACTTTCTCGTATTCATCAATCGCAGATTCGGCAGCCTGACGAATCTCCAGCAATGGCTGAGAAACCTGAAAACAGTCTTCATTGGTCGACCAGAAATACGAATCCACTATATCGCCAGCTGCTTTAGCCAGATCGCTATAGAGGCCGGAATAGCTGTCATCCTTCTCGATCAGAGAAACCACTTCGTAGCACTCGGCCATCCCGCGTACCAGCTCTTTATTCCCGATCTTGTAAAGGAAGGAATCGGTATTTGTTTCCGGCACATAGTCATCGGACACGTAGGGTGTCTGCCAGATCTGCAGTGGATGATGTTTCTGAGGGTCATCCTGTACTCGAAAACAAACCATCTCACCGGCATGAAAGAAAGAGGTTCCACTACATATAACCGGCGTATCGACTTCCTGTTGAATCAGGTTGTACCGCAGCAACACATAGGTACCGGTATCTTCGCAATAGAAGACGTACAGATAATCTTCCCCATTAGGAGCATCCAATCGACGATCAAACTTCATATGCTGAAGTTCAGTGTCAAACACCTTGAATTCGCCAGTCGCTAGCGCGTAACCATTAGCAAAGATGACACCATGGTCATCGGGCAACAACACACACGATTCCTCAATCGAATCGCATCGCCAAACCTTCTTGATCTTGTCGTTGTAGATAAAGTAGCGATATGACTCTTCCTGATAGGGGCGAATTTTCACCAGGATCAGATTTCCATTGACCGCATACAGGACTTCGGCGTCGTCGAGAGTTTGGTCGAGGTTTTCAACAGGTTCCGAATAGATACCTTCCCCTGTTTCCGTATTGTTTTCGATTTTGATTGTGAGATCACCGCCCGTTGTCTCCACAAACAGCCGATCATCAATACCCACGTGAGGATGACGCCCTTCCTCAAATTGGTCACGAGTGGCTCGCCGCCAGGGGAAATCATGCTGAGATGGAAACTTCACTTCGTGATCACTACGGTTATCAACGTAGGTCAGTTGTTTGCCTTCGATCTTCCATTTCAGGCTTTTGAAATCTTTCGCTCCTTTACCAACTCGAAACGTCATGTAAAGGAAAGGACCTATCACGAAGAACTTGGCAAACTCGGCATCTTTGTAATATTTGTAGATTTCCTGGAAGTCGCGCCTAAACTGGGCATCACTGAGCAGGCTGGACTTTTCAACATGAAACGAGCCATCCCGGAAGGTATAGACGGAAAAGACGTCGTCCGGATGCGTGGTCTGACGAAGACCAAAATGAATGTTGTAGCCAAAGATGAGCTGCTCGCCGATGGCAATCATGTCCCGCGGAACACAGTTGTGTTCGGTCGTCACACGCTCCGTTCCCAGAAGCGTGGTTTCAATGGCCCCGAAGACATCCTTCCGCGCTCCGTTCAGTCTGGTCAGTCGATCCCGCAACTCACCAGCAAAACTCTTTAGCCGGTTTCGTATGATTTCATACGTACCACTTTCAAGCTGAGGTGACTGCGTCTCAGGAGTCTGTGTGTTGTCTGGCTGCTGTTCTTCTTGAGCCATAGTACGAACTCTCTAATGAATATCCCAGGGAGGAATAGTTGTCCGAAACAAGTTCAGGGGAGCACACTGTCCTCGGCGTCGCGGACCAGCCTCCAGCATTTCGAGTGCCAGGGGCTGGTCTACCACATTCCGAAGGTGTGAACTTTCGGATGCTTTAAGCATCACCCCGGGCAGCATCAACTGTCATCACGGAACTGGCTTTGTCATCGGCAATGCCGGTACTCTTAGCCATGCCCAACAGTCCTTGCAATTCATTTCGAATCGAGTCCGTTCGAGCCAGACCGATCATCTTGGCGATCAGAGCGGCAATGGAAAGATCTTTCACATCGTCCGTGCTGAGATCGAACTGGTCAACCATACCAAGGATTCGGGATTTGAAGTACTCAGGATCACCGTTGAAAAACGTATCTTTGACATCGCTGACTACTTCACTGTTATTAACAAATCGATCGACAACCTTACCACCTTTGACGGCATTCACCACCTGGTCAAAGAAGGTTGACTCGCCACCCACAATATCAATACTTGCACTCTTGAGAGCTTCACCCATGATGTTCGACTGAGCTTCAGCAATCTGTCGTTGAGCGTCGATGGCTGCGATTTCGATTTCTTTGTCTTTGTTAAGCTGCAACTTGTACTCTTCGTGTTCTTTACCCACGGAGTCAAAGAGTTTCATTGCGTTAGCTTTCTCTTCAATACCCTGAGCTTCCGAACTGTACTTCAGCTTCATGACTTCCGCTTCGGCCGTACCTTCTTTCGAGATACCTTCTGCCTTGGCCACCATGCCGGTCGCTTCTGCTTCAGCGTGACGCTGGACGACAATCGCTTCGGCTGTACCCTGTTTCTCGGTCGCAGTCGCCTTGGCTTCCAGACCCTTGGCTTCCGCTTCGGCCTTACGCTGAATCACAGCTGCTTCGGCATAGCCATCTTTTTCCTTGGCATCTGCCTTGGCGGTGATCACGTTAGCTTCTGCCAGTCCACTGGCTGCTTCGTCAGCGGTTTTCGCTTCAGCCAACATCTTGGTAGCCTGCGTCTCTTTTTCAGCTCGCTGACGATGAGCTTCTGCTTCGATCACAACCTGTTCGGCATGACGTTCGGCAGCTTGCTTTTCAGCATCGGCAGCCTTCACTTCTTTCACCAACGCCTCTTCCGCTGTCATCTCAGCTTTGGTGACCGTAACGCGTTTCAATCGATCCGCAGTTGCAAACTGTTCTGTATCCTTAATACGTTCCTGTTCTTCGACCACGCCGCGCTCGACAATCACACGTTCACGAATCACTTCCTGGATATTTCGTTTTTCAACTTCGATAGCTTTGTCTTTCTCGATGTCAGCCAGAGCGACGACGCGTTCACGATCGGTAGCTTCCAATCCTCGGTCCCGCTCGACACGTTCCGTTTCCACAGCATCCGTTCGTTCTTTGTTTTTACGAGCGACGATAATCTGACGATCTTTATTCTCTTCGGCAACCTGAAGTTCTTCTTCCGTCTGAATTCGACGAGCTTCAGCACGCAAGCGTTCTTCTTCTTTCACGACAGCGGCCTGAGCCTGTTCGCGAGCGGTAACCTCATCGATTTCACGACGCTGACGTTCTTCCGCTTCTACCTGCTGACGTTCCAGCGCGAGTATAGCTTCCCGGGCTTCAACATCCTGTTTGGTAATCGCCTTTTCCTTTTCACGCTCGATATCATTTGCCTGAATGGCTTCACGAGCAGTCAAGTCCGTAATCTTTTTGATACCCTCGGCATCCAGAATATTTTTCGGGTTGAGTGCTTCTAACGGCGTCTGTTCCAGGTAGTCGATCGCCGTACTGACCAGTTCGTACCCCTGCAAATCCTCTGGATCACCAAGCAGCTCGGTAATGGCCACCTTAAACTGATCCCGTTCGGTATATAAGTCGACGAAATCGAATTTCTTACCGATTGTCTTCAGGGCTTCAGAAAACTGAGCGTCAAATAATTCAATCAGCGCATCCCGGCTCGATGCCCGTCTCGCTCCAAGTTTAGCGGCAACCAGTTCCATGTTGTCCTCTGAGATTCGGAGATAGAAAGCAACTTCGATGTCCGCTCGAATATTGTCTTTACAAACCAGACCTTCTGAGCCGTGACGCTTGATTTCAATACGCTTCACAGACAGATCCATACGCTCGGCTTGATGGGCCAAGGGGATGACAAACATCCCCGAACCCGAAATAGCCTTCACGCCACCAACCCCCGTTCGAATGACCGCTTCATCAGGACCGACCTTGACATAGAACTTGTTAAGAGCGACTGCCAGGATCAACAGGATAAACAACCCTGAACCAACGGCCACCATGGTTATCACAAGACCGTTCGCCGGTATCTGCGCCAATAGAAACTCGCTAAACATCTTCTGTTTCCTTGTTGTTATTTGTTGCTTCTTCGCTCGTCGAATGCGACTCCGCAACGAGGTACACCTTCTGAGCTTCGTCATAGCTCACGACGATCACCCGAGTTCCATTCGGGATTTCTTCTCCAGCCGTCCTGGCCTCTGATATCAAATCACCCTCTTTGCGTTCGATAAATATCTTCCCGCGTGTGGTGTGAGTTGTAATTCGAGTCGTAGCCTGTTTGCCAACATAGGAGTGGGGATCCAGAGTGTGCTCTTTGAACCAGTTACGCATCGGCTGCGTGATAAATTTGGTTACCAAAACTCCCACGCCCATCACCCAGACCACTCGTATCGCTACCACCCCGGTAGCCGCTTCGTCAGACAGTGGCTGATAATGGTCCACTGATAGCGACACTACGAAAAAGCAAACAGCAAAAATGGAAAACCATAACATCATAGGAATGGTTCCAATATTTAACCACTTCAACGGCAACAGACCGATTCCCATGAATCCGTCTATGCCACCAACGTCCGCATCAGTATCAAAATCGAGGTCAAAATCAATCGCATCCAACCCCAACCCAGTCAATATGGAAATTAACCAGTATGCCATCACGAACAGCACCAACCCGGTAGAAACTACCAGTGGTGGAGAAAACAGATGGTCGATGTATTCTGCTACTTCGTTGCCCATGACATAATTCGTGCTAAACAAACTAATTAAATCGGGATAAGTACGTATCAAGTATTGCCATCGGTTTTAAACCTGCACTGTTACGTTCTCTCTTACAAATAAAAAAAACAGGAAACAGAGCCAAGCTGTAACGATCATGCGGATTATATGACCAAGCCACTGCTGTGAGAGTCGTGCTGACTCGAGCGTATTCCGCATCGCAATTACTGGTATTTCGCCGCTAATTGATATTTATTGGTAATCCCCACTAGGAATTCTCCAAGAATTCCATGAAGGCGCTCCAATACCCATTCGCCACCAGACTGCAGCCATCATGAACTGCACCATTGCTTATCGTCGGATGAGTTGCAAAACAGGGGGGGACTTGACGAGGCCTGGCAGTATTTGAGACCGGCGAACGGCCATGATGGCGACGCGACAATCGCATGCCGGTTAACCAAGCGCATCCCAGAGTTTTTCGAAGTGTCCTATATAAGGACGAGTGATACTGGGGTTTTCGGTGGTCAGAAAGTTTTCTTCGTTGTGATAGTCCGCGCTGCGCGTCCAGTTGTAGCTACCAGTTAACGTGATCGTCCTATCGAAGATGGCATACTTGTGATGCATATGATGCGAAGACTGATCGATTCTCAATGGAATCCCCAGGTTATTGATCCGGTGGACATCCGAGCCAGGATCGAAGGCTTTATCGTTGTCGGTGATCACTCGGATATCCACTCCGCGGACATGGGCATCACGAATGGCCTGAGTAATCCGGTCATCGGTAATCGTAAACACGCAGATATCCACAGATTGTTCCACTCGCTCCATTAAGCGGCAAATAATCTGTGGACAATCGTCCCCGGGACTGAAGAAGACCTGAGCATCATCACTGGTGTTGAGCACTCGGGCTTGAAAAGCTTTAACAACATCTTCCAACCAATCCAGGACCGCTTTGGCGTCCGGACTGATCAGATGCTGACGAGCAACATCAAATGCCCGGTGCCTGAGAAAGGCAAGCTGGTGTTCGGCCGAACCATGTTCGCGAACGATTGCGTCGAGTATCTTCTTTTCACCTCGGGAAACTTTGTAATCATCCAAAGTACGCGTTAGCAATTCGTCGATCTGCTCTGGTTTCATCATGCGTCTACCGTTCATTTTCGAGAATGATTGTCCCGGGACTTATACCAAGCGTCTCCCTGCGATGTCAAATATTTTCTGGAAAACGAGACTGCATACGTCCCGGAATGGCTCCACGTAAATTCAAAATGCCTTACTAAATGACAAAATGACGGAAAGAGCCAAAGCCCTCTCCGTCATTTCATCAGAGACTTATTCCTGAGAATTAAAACTGACCGAAGAATTCATCCAGCGAGTCTTCAGCAGCTCCGTCGGCAACTTCATCCGCAATATCGGTAAGCAGATCTTCCAGGATTTCGCTGTGAACCTGCGACAGACTGGTACTTTGCAAGCTATCGACAGCAAAGCCGTTATTGGTATGAGCATCAAGCGTCTCAAGTGTCTGCTCAGCAACATCCCCAATATCCAGACCGGTCGGCGAGACGTACTCGCCCTCACCTTCACCGTTGGAGTTTTCATTCAGGTAGTTAATCACCTGAATTGCATCGGCCGGCTCAATCGAGCCGTTTGCATTCACATCCAGGAATGGTGGAGGAGAGAATCCACTTACAGGTTCAGGCAAGGTATAGGAACCGGAAGAGTTCAGTTCAGCGATAACTAACAAGGCATCCAGAGGTGAGATGAATCCATCGTTATTCACGTCCAAACCGTTGCTTCGGTTGTGCCACGGGAATGGATCTGGAATGACGTTGATTGAAACAGTCGCCTCGTTGGAAACCGTTCCATCATCATCCGCTACCGTATACGTCAGCGAATCAGGTCCGATGTATACCGTCGGTGTAACACTCGGTTGGTAAACAACAGTTCCATCGACATCGACGGTCACGCTTCCGTTGAGTGGCAGAGTGACTATCGTGACTGTACTTGGGTCGAGGGTACCGTCCGAGTCTGAATCATTCGCCAGGACGTCAATACGTGTTGGCGTATTGAATACATCCTGATACGCATCAACGGCATCGTCATCGGCAAACGGAGCGTCGTTGATCTCGACCGACACAGTGACTTCGTTGGAAACAGCTCCGAAATCATCGGTAATCGTATACTTGAAGGTAGCTGAACCACTGAAGTTGGTAACCGGCTCAAACGTCACTGTGTTGTCAAGATTAACCACAACCACACCTGCTGCAGGATTCGGCTGCTCGGTAATCGTGACCTCATCAATGGTGCCGTCAACATCATAGTCACGACCAGGATCACCATTGAATTCCGGTCCTGCCTTAATGACATCAATGACCAGATCCGTGTTGCGTGGTCCCAGTGCACTATCGGGGTTGGCAACCGGAGCATCGTTGATTCCGGTGACTTCGATGGAAACTGTTCCTACACTGGAACCTCCCTGACCGTCATCGACGGTGTAGGTAAAGGTATCCGTGGTGGTGTCGCCATCGGCCAGAGCCTGTAATGAATCAGCATCTGTCGGATCATAGAGGAATGTCCCATCCGGATTCATGGTGATTGCCGCACCAAGAGTACTCAGACCGGTCAGCAGGTTGGTGCCATTTAGTCCGGATACAAACAAAGCGTTCGGCGGGTCATCGGCATCCGTATCGTTGTCGAGAACCCCGATGGCATCCAGTAAGGTACTGTCTTCATCTACTCCGCTGAGTCCCAGAAAGTCGTCGTCCACTGCTACCGGTGGTTTGTTTTCACCAGTCACTTCTACTGTGACGGTCGCTGTATCCGTTGCTCCGTGCGTATCTTCGATGGTGTAGCTGAAGGTATCGTTCAGAGTATCACCACGAGCGAGTGCGGCCAAAGTTGCCGAAGTCGTTGGATCGTAGGTAAACGATCCATCGGCAGCGATCGTAACGGTCGCGCCTTCTGTACTCAGTTGGGAAAGCAAAAGATTGGAGTTGCCATTGAGCTCGGTGACCACAATCGTGTCATCGGCGTCGGCATCCTCGTCATTGCTCAATACACCATCAGGGTCAATGACCAGCGTCTGTGTCTGACCGGTCGCATAGGTATCATCGTCGGCTGCCACAGGCGTATCATTGACACCCTCTACCGTAAAGGTAATGGTCGTCTGGGAAGTCTGACCGTGAGGATCACTCATGGTGTAAGTGAACTGGTCATCATCCGTGTCACCTGGATCCAACGCTTTCAATTCCTCGGAGTTTCGCGGATCGTAGCTGAAGGAACCATCGGCATGCAGCGTAAATATCGCTCCCTTGGTTGACGTAACCGTCAAACTGTTCGTGCCACCATCGAGATCGGTACCGTTGAGTTTAGTAACCGTTTTGGAATCACTTGTATCCGGATCGATATCGTTCGTCAGTACTCCTGCAGCGGCCAGCGTCGTTTCTACATCCTGATCCACCGTGTAGGCATCAGCAACGGCAGTAGGATCGTCATTAACGCCAGTCACAGTCACCGTCACGGTTGCTACATTGCTTTCAGCACTGTGCTGGTCCGTTGCCTTGTAGGTAAAGGTAACGTCCTGTGTTTCACCTTGTGCAAGATCCTGGAAGTCACCACCTGGCACAAAGGTAAAGGTACCATTGCCATTATTGGCAACCGTCCCTTCACCAACGGCAAGCGTTGAAACGATCGAGTAGACAAGCGTCGACGCATCGTCATCATTATCCACATCCGAGCCGTCAAAGTTGACCGTAACCGGAGCACCATCTTCGAAGGCATCGATATCCATATCATTGGATAACGGATCATCATTCACACCGGTCAACGTGATTGACACGGTCGCCGGAGTCTGGGATTTGAAACCAAAACTGTTCGGCGTGACTGTATCTTCAATCAGGGAATAGGTGAATGTATCGGTTACAACTTCTCCTTCCCGCAGAGATTGAATATCGATGGCACCGGTGGGATCGTAAGTAAACGTTCCACTGGTGGCCACAGGTGCAGTCGGATTCGACCAGCTCTGGTCTACCGTGACCACAGCTCCCATGGCACTGACAGCATCAAATTCGTCCACTCGAATATCGTTGTCATTGGCATCATCATCGTTTGCCAACAGACTTGGGCCATCACCGGAAACAGGTAGCGCCACATCTTCTGTCGTCGCGAAGCCAGCGGCTGGAACCGATGGATCATTGATGGCTTCTGGAGGTCGACCATCAACAATCTCGACAAGATAATCTTCCACTTCACCATTGGTGGTCAGACCGGTTGGCAACAGACCACCAACGTCACTGAATCGGAAGCGAGCAAAGGATTCCCCAGCAACTGATTCCGGATCCAATGGGGCTTTCACATTGAGTGTGTTTTCACCGGCGCTGAGTTGCATCGCTGCGGCAATCTGTTCATTCGGATCATCCCAGTCACCGTCACGGTTAAAGTCAACCCATGCATCCAGTAACCCGTCCTGTGAGGCCGTTACGACCAGTTCGGTAAACACAAACGGATTGAAGAATCCGATGGGAGCTCCTCCTGGACCTGATACACCATCGCCATCATCCCCAGTAAGTTCGACACGGCCATTCGCCCGGGCGATCGGGTTCAGGTTGAGTCGTATGTTTGCATCAATCATAGCCTGAGTGATACTGGCAGCCACTGCATCGGCATCGTCGGTGGCGATGAAGGGAACCTGGATGTTGCCATTGACGAAGTCGTCATTGCTATCAAGTTCGAACGTATAAGTATTACCGCCTCCGGTGATAGTGAAGACTTCTCCATCAGCAACATGAGCTCGTTGATCCAGGGCATCGACACCTGTCGCACTACTTGTATCGACGGTAGTAGGTTCGGTCGAGAGGACTTCGACATTCGTGCCGTTGGGTGACGCCGAAACTCCGGTCAGACCTGCAGAATCAATCGCGCTGGCAATCTTGCTTGCGACATCGGCGTTAGAATCCGACAAGGCAATATCAATAAAGACATTGCCATTTCCAGGATCAATTCCAGACGTTTCCAATTGGAAGTTCGTACCATTGACAACAAATATGTCATCATCAATGACTCCGGTTCCATCCACACTGACTGTCAGGATGTCGATATTCGACACGACCAAATCGGTCGACGTAGTGAGATCATCTGACGAAATTCCGTCAGCAGCGGACGTATCAAGCTGATATCCTTCACCGTCGAGATCATCCGTCACAACGGGCTGACCATCGTCATCACGATCCACTCGTTCACCAAGGTGCAATGTCGAGCCGGACAGATGGATGGCAGGGTTATGACCACTGAGCGTCGGATAAGCGTTTTGCGGTGCTACACCATTTCCGTCAGGAGCATCTCCCATGTCGTAGTCAACAGTACCCAACTGAATGGTATACATCGTTTCCCCGGACAGTTGATTTGCCTTCAACGGATTGGTTGCCAGGTCTTCTATTTCTCTGATTTGGCGAGGAGTCTGGATATCCCAGTCGTCAACCAAAAATGCATTACTGAAGGTGGAAACAGTCAGTGCCCCGGTTACCATCAGCTGATCTGCTCCGCGTGGCGTAGCCAATACACCATTGAGTTGATTCTCACTATCCTGGCTGTTGATCGCCTGAACAATTCGCGTGGCGGTCTGAGTACCATCGAAGGAATCAAGCGGCAGAATATGGACCGGAATGGCTGCTGGCCTGCTGGGGTCTCCGACTTTGATCAGCTCTGTATTGGAGACATCGAGCGTATGCTGCGGACGAGCTCCAAAATCAATCAGCGATGTCCCGGTTACAAGCGTCGGATCCAGATTCAAACCTGAACCCTTGAGCGCGATGATGATCGAGTTGGCCAACTGGTTCACCGTCGTTGAACTATTAAAGTCGATACGCGTGTTACCTAAAGTGACACTCGGATCGACATCCAGATTATTCAATTCAAACGTAACCGGAGCACTCGTGCCGTACTGAACAACAAAGGTCTGTCCATCATCGATCCCGGCAATCTGACCGGCCACCGTCGGGATACGTAACCCAAACTCTGGTCGCACTCCGGGTGAACCCTGCAATAGCAAATTACTGTTGGCGGCATTGAGCTGGTGATTCAAGGTACCACCGACATGTACAATACCACCGGTCAACGTCGCGGTTTCCAGACTGAGATCTTCTGCATTAATGGCATCCGAGATCAATTGAGCCAATTCGATATGCGTATTTTCCGTAGTGAATTCGATGACAACGTCACCCGCGCCAGGATTGGCAACAAGTGGTCCATCTCCTACCTCGGTATTCTCGAATTCGAACGTAAGCACTTTCGAGCCGTCATCAATCGTGAAGTAGTCACCATCGGCGACCCCTCCAGCAACGCCGGTCTGCGTCAGGCTGGTCAGGCTGGTATCGAGCACATGATTGACATTCGAACCGACATGCACTCGACCGTCGCCCAGGTTAACTGAATTGGCACCCAGACTGGAACCATCAATCGCTGCCACAATCGCGTCGGCGATTTCGTCCAAAGTACTGTTAACTGTGTATAGGATTGGAGTCCGACCAGACTGGGTTGTGCCGTCCCGATCAAATTCAAAGACAACAGGCGTGTTCGTGCCGATTCGCAACGAGAAGACTTCACCGTCAACGATTCCACCGAGTCCTCCACCTTCTTCCGGAATCTGTAATTCCAGCGTCTGAGGTACAGCCAGCGAATAACCTCGTTCAAATTCGAAATCAGCCTCGTTTCCGTCAAGGTCACGAATCTTAAACGAGTCGCCATCGTTGATATTGACGCCTCGGTCGGAAACCAGTTTCCAATGATCTGTATTGGCCAGTTCGATCGTATAAATTCGATCTGGTGTCCAGATGCCCGACAGTGGAGTCAGCCGAATAATATCACTCGTTGCGTTATAACTGAACGAATAGTCGATGCCATCGTGAAGGATTTCTCCATTTTGTCGCAGTACAACCGTTTCGGTTGTAACGGTATTGTCTGCAATTCCCACACCCTCATTGGGGTCAGCTGGCTCGAGACCATCATTGAGTCGAATTTCAAAACTCGATACAACTGCGTCCGAATCCAGATTGACAACGGAGAAACGTGAATTCTCATCAACACCATCTGCATCATTATCCCGAGGAGTGATCAGATTAGCCGTTGGACCTGAGAAGTCTGCCCGGTCCATCGCTCCGCGGTCGATGAAGACGTTGGTACCAAGACCACTGGGAGGCTCGACAGAAGGGTCGTCCACACGCAGCTGTCCAGTGACGTCGCGTACCGGAGCAATGATTGGAGATGGTGGCAGGCCGATTGGGTCTTTCACCAAATTGAACTCAAATCGTTCTCCCAGTGAACTCACCGAACTATCAATCGCGCGGTTGGGATTCTCCTGAGTTCCTGGCTCCAGATAGAAGTTGTTGACACCTAGCCTTGGATCGACAAACAACGGATCCGTATCGGTCAGCGAAATCGAGAAATCTTCACCAATGTAGTTGGTATTGGTCTGGTTCCCCTGGTAAAGCGTACCTCCCAACACGGTTGTATTGGATGACGGATCAACGTTAATACCCTGAGCTGCGTTAGCGATAATATTATTTAACAGCGTCGGGCTGGCATTCTGATCAATCTGGATACCAACATCGTTTCCACCAATCTCGGTCATAATCGTACCACCAACACCGACAATGGTATTGTTGATAATTCGACCAAAGGGAACTGGAGCATTGGGAAGACCCGCACCGTTGGTGTCGCCACTGAATCGAATACCCGCGGCCCCACTGTAGGTAATCAGGTTATTGGTAACGGTGACACCCGGAACGAGTCCTTCATCGTTCAGTTCATCAAGATGGCGGACAGCACCCTGGTGAGGGGCGTTTCCATCAAGTGCCACTCGGTCCCCACCTTCGATGTGGATACCATAATTCAAGGAGTTACTGATACGGTTGCCATGCAACAGGATCTGCCCCTGTTCACGTGGCTGGTTCGAGTCCCCTCGAATGGAACTTGCCGTGTTCAGCGTACCATCAGCGAATTCGACAAACTGGAAGACCTGGGCACTGTCATCCAGCGACAAGGCACCAGTGGAGATCTGAATACTGTAGAACCCGGTATTGCCAGATTCGGGAGTATCAACACCATCATCTGTATCGATCAGCGTGACTCCGCCACCTAGCGGCTTGGATTCCCCATCAGGGAAACCGGAAACACCTATGAAGAACGTGCCGCCCGGAGCCGGTGCCGTAAAGGCAATCGTTTCCAGCCCGCCGTCAGCAGTTGCGTCCACGCGGCTTCCGATCAATTCCGTACCGACCGAGTCATAGAAACTGATGACCGGATCCAGCAGGGAACCTGTTGCGGCTCGCACCTGAACAAAGATTTCGTCACCTGCATTCAGTTGCACTCGGAACAGGTCCGCATCTTTGCGTGGCGTTGCCGACAGGTCCTGATTATCCCCGATCATACCAGTCGCTTCAAAGGTTGCAGACTGTGGTCCGTTGATTCCTGTTTCCACTGCCTGAACCAGAATATCGTTGGGCTCTGCGGCTGGTTGGAAGATCGGATTGAACGTTCTCAAGCTTACATCGCCAAGGATATAGGCATCGCCATGCAGGTCAATCAGATTGGACGACAGGATACTGGCTGGACCATCCGCGTCAAAACGAAGGTCATCACGGTCATCAAAGTCATCATCGTCGGGGAATCGAGTACCATCGGTTCCGTCACTGAGCGCGGCGGTCACATCAAGTAATGCGCGAACTTCTGGACGATTAATCGTATCACGGATCGTCTTCGCTATTTCCCACGACAGCTGTTCGGAAGTGAACGGTACTTCCAGGTTACCCGGAGTCACTCCATTCGCATTGACCTGATCACTGAACTCAAAGTTCACCATCCGCATGCCGTCGGTCAAAGTGAAGATATCACCGTCGGCGATATCTGCTCCATCCTGAGCGATGATACGGAAGGCTGACGTGTGACGATCATTCGTATCAAACGTCTGATGCCAGATCGTAGTACTCGAGTCGGAAGTGACATATTCCGAAGCTCGGCGAATTTCCAGTTGATAAGCCCCTACGGACACACCAATAGGAGCACCACTATAATTATCGCTACCATTGAAAGCGGTGACCATTTCACCACGTTCGGCGTAACCGATCACAAAGTCGTCGATGTAGAATCCTTCGTGATCATTATCCTGGAAGGACGTGGGCTGGCTGGCATTCGGAGCAAGATCTCCAGGCAGACTGTCTGCTAACCCGAGTGGCCCAACATCATTTACGGTGTGGTTGATAATTCTCAACATGTCACCGTGCTGTTTCACAATGTCGTTGGCAAAATCACCGATTGGTAATTCGAGGTTTAATCCACCCCCAGTGCCGTCAACGAATGAAATATTGGTCGGCAACAGAGATGTGTGAGTAAGATCCACTCGCCGTTGGGCATCCCCAATATTGGCGATAATATCCTGTCCTGCCGTAGCGTTAATAGCATCCCGTACCTCGGCAGCCACATCACGAGCTGTCATAAGGGACCCCGGAATCACCTGAACCGCTTCACGGCTGCGGATGGTAATGTCGGCGACACCGGTCGTCCCTGTAACTCCGGCATTATTGCCCAATCCAACAAAATGATCGGTAACTGTAACTCCGGCAAATCCAGCTGTGACGAAAGCATTTCCCAGGGCGGTTGCGACGTCAGCCTGCGAGTCTGCCACGTTGACGAGAACAGTCTCGTTGCCAGGCGCGACTCCGTTACCGGCCAGGTCAAATTCAAACACGGTCACAGTCGGAACTACACCTGGTACGGTGAGAGTCAACGTTTGACCATCTACGAGATCCGCGCCGCTGGCCTGGATCTCAATATCCAGTCCCACTCCGGGCACACTGAGCGGATCAATACCGAAGGTTCCCGAAGCTGCAGTAATCGTATCCAGAGTCGAATGAACCTGAACACGGTTACCATCAATCACCTCCGCCGTTAATCCCATTCCCAGGCTATTGTCGATTTCGTTAACCAGTTTCTGGGCAAGCGACACCATCAGGTCTGACTGCTGATAGTCAACTTCGATGTTCCCTCCGGTGACACCGTCATTAATACCGATGTCATCGAATTCAAAGGTCAATGTTGCTCCCGTGGCACTGTTGGTAAACGTGATCGTTTCACCATCGGTAACACCCTGTCCACCATTAGTTGGAATATCGATAAGAATTCCAGTATCAAATTCATAAACCCGACGCGATGGCAGATTCGTGGTGGGGTCAAGCACGCCATCAGACAATACAAATGTCTCTCCGTCGGTGAACTCGTTGCCCGCTTCGGCAATAATTACCGGATCATAGAAAGCCGGTTCCAGCGAAATATTAATCTGGTCAGCGACTTCGTCACGCGTCATCCCTTCATGGATAAAGACGGGTATGGCATTAGGATTAATCGGGTTAAGGATCAGATCGACATTCAGCCCAGGCTGTCCCTCAATCGCCAACCCGCTGCCAGGGTCAAAGACGAAGCTTGTTGGTCCGGCACCTAACCGATTTACCGGCAGGTTGACTCGTTCATCATTCACGTGAGTGTCATAGAAGGCTGCCTGAGTCACTACGCCAAGGCGAGTGGCAATTTCAGAGGCACTATCGGATTCACTGTAAAGTACTGGAACATTTCCAGGAGTGAGAGTCCCAATATCCTGAACGAATTCGACAATGGTAACCACGTCGTTTTCATCGACAAGTTCGATGGTCGAGTTGTCCACCAGACTTCCACCTGATGGTACGACTACGGTAATACCCGATTCCAGTTCGAATGCCTGATTATCGATAGTGAAGGATTCACCATCACGCAGGTACTGGCCTTCGATGGCTCGCAGTTCACTACCAGTGGTATCCGGATTCCCCAGATCTGAATCACCGCCCGTAACAAAATCCAATCGTAGACGGAGATGATCCACCCCGGCAAAATTACTCAGATCAATCCTCTGTTGATCCCAAACACCATTGGAGTTTTGCAGGTCGGCAATCGATTGCCACGCGCCGCCGTTATCGGATATGAACACGCGGGCAGTATCATTGTTGCCAGCTTCCTTGAAGTAGTTAAAGTACAGAGTCGGCTTATCCGCTGGAGATTTTCCAACCAGCGAGAATTCATTACTGACCATCGTACCGTGAGCTCCACCGATGTAGTGGTAGGAGCGAGGATCACCGTTAATATTGCCACGACCAAAGTGCAGGCTGGAGTGACCTGGGATGTACGCTAACCGGGTTCCATCAGGTGCAGGTGGAATACCATGTCCGGGATCATGCTGACGTTTATCCACATCCAGTTGCAACGGACCATCAGGCGGTGGACAAACAACGGTTGAAACATGTCGGTTATCCCAACTATCGTCCGCTTCACAGTAAGCCTGCAACTGCGTATTAAACCGGCTCGTCTCGTTCTGCTGCGTGGCAGAGTCATCATTGTCGATTTCGTTCCAGAACAGGTTCGTATCGAGATTACTGAAGACAAGACCAACCGGGGTACCAGCTCCCGCAGCAACATCCAACTGAATTGTTGACGCACCGTCGGCAAAGACCGGTTGCAATTCACCATCGGTATTAAACGCATAGACCACTCCGCCTCCATCAATACCAAACAGCAGGTCTGCATAGCGACCTCCTTCTACATTCTGGGGCCCTACAGTCAAACCGGTAAAGTTAATGCCGTTCAGATCCGCCGTAGAAGTGGTGACAAAATTGGTGATCACTGCAAGTGAATTATTATTATCTACATTCACCGTGACTTCGTAGAGACCACCCTGATCACTGACTGCATATAATTGCTCAGTTCGACCGGTATTACCTTTAATGGCTGTCAAACCACGAACCAATCCACCTGGACCTGCTCCATTAGCTGAGAGTGGAGAGCCTGGAGGAATAATGATCTGGGCGCCTTCGACGTTGACTTCCGCTCCGTTGGCGGTCGCTCTGACAGTCTGGTTTGGATTCGGATTTGGGAAGAGCGGGTTATAATTCGAGTTGATAGCAGTGGCAATCTTCGTTGCGATACCGTCAAGGATGTTGGTTCCGGTCACATCGAATGGATCGACATAATCGTCGCCCTGGTCATGAGCCAGCAATCCGATGCCAATATGCTGCGGATCGGATACGCCACTTTCAGTCGCCAAATCGATCCAATGCGGCGCGATTCCCGAGAAATCACCTGTTTCGGGACCGAGGAAGTTAATACGGTCTTCGTAGAATCCAACATCGACTCCTGGGAAGACCGACACGCTGGCCTGGACCTGAGTACCAACCTGATCGCGGTCGAAATTTTCTTCCACTGTGATCGTGGAGGTCGGGAAGGTAAAGGTCAATGCATCGGCATTCGCGGTCGAAGTTGGACCACCAACTCCCTGGCCATTGATCACCACGCGATCATTGCCAACGTGAGGCAGATAACCGGTCGCCGCAGTGGTGGCCTGAACCACAGTAGCAATTTCCTGTGCGACCTGCCCGGGAGTATCGGTCGTATTGAAGTCAATCTGGATATTACCAGGTGTAACTCCACCACCTACTCCCAAATCATTAAATTCATAGATCGTAGGCGTCAACGTGACCGTATTGAAAACACTGAACGTGTCACCATCCGCAAGCTGAGTCGGATCTTTGACATGCACAATCGGAGCCCCGCCGGCATTACCTTCAACACGAACTCCATCTATTGGATCTTCCGAGTTGGTAATTTGAATGGAGAAGTCATTCAGCAGCGTCACTCGATTTCCGACAGCCTGAGCTACTACTGTCGTTGTGTTGTCTGCGTTAATCGCCGTGGCCAGTGCACCCGCCAGAGCGGTGGCACTGGTTCCGGGGCCAAAATCAACCTGATCTGCGGTCGGATCGGTCAGTCCATCCGGCGCGGCCACTGTGGTATCTTCGAATTCAAACGACTTGGAATTGATTCCGTCGTTGATCGTAATTACCGTCGCATCATTCAAGACTGTGCCGTCGCCAAAGAAGTTAATCACACTTCCCGTATCAAATTGGAATACCATCTCGTCATCCGCGACACCAGAGTCCGGATCGAGTACGAAGAAGTCAGCATCCTGAACTGTCTTGGTGGTATCGAAAAGCGGGTCGGTCGGAGCGTTCAGGTCCTGCATGATTTCAGGACCGAAATCGAATTCAAAGACGGTCGTTTGGAACCCGTCATTCAGTTCAAACGTATCTCCATCATTGATCTGCCAAACCGTGGCCAGGACCGGAGCTGTGGAAGTAGCGGCTCCCAATGGATTGGTTGCGCTGACGGTCGACAGTTCAGGACCTGTCAAAATTCGTCCAACGGCCCACGCATTCAAGGACGCTTCGTTTTCAGTCGGGTCCAGGTTCGCCCCTTTGGTTCCAGTATGCCGGACAGCACCACTGGTAGGATCGAGTTCCAGAACCAGGTTCGTTTTCCAATCAACACCATTTTGTTCAACGTCACGATCGTTACGATTTCCGACCACCAACAAGCGTTCCAGGGTCGGAGCATTCGACGGAATCGTACCAAAATACATCGCTTCGACATCAACACCATAGCCAACTTCAGCATTGTCACAGTTATTTGCTCGGATGAAGTCGCCCGGATTGGCCGGATCTTCTTCAAAGGTTTGAATACCGGTTGCACCAACTGTGGCTGCGGAACCGTTTTCGGTATTCAATTCCAGATACCGGTTATTGTCGTCGCGCGGCACGCAGCCATTAGCTGGGACCGGGAAGTAAGCTGACGAGATCGCATGAACGGTCCCATCAAACTGACGACCGATGTCACCGATAAAGTTGCTGTCACCGTAGTCGACTCCGTTAAAGTCCACTTCCTCGGCACCCGTGAACGAATCGTAAACAACCATTTCATTGCTGTAGGTGACGTACAGATCTACATCTCCTAGCGTCCAGGGGATGACTGATTGCTCATCCCACAGAATTGGTTGCTCGGCCTGTTCCAGCGTTCTTGCATTCCCCAGAGTGACTCCGTCAGTGCCGCCACCCTGATTCGGCCAGTGACCATCAAACGGGTCGCCTGAATTCACAACGCCGGCACCGGTACCACGACCTGCACCAAGAGTATCACCATTGATATCTACATAGGTCAGATCAGTTTCAAGATGGTCTTCCGCAACACGGATCAATGAGTTGACAGGTTCGAATTGAGTGGTGGAACCGAAGTTGGGCGTGTGTCCTTCCACGGAAACAACTGCGTAATAGACACCTGGAAGCAGATTGATAGGCCCGATCATCGGGTCACTGGTTCCGACGGATCCACGAGACAGGTCTTCGACCTGGTTGTCCACATTCGGACGAGGGCGGTCATCTGCAACGTTGGAATCCGTACTCCAGTAAATCAGATTACCGGACTCATCGTAGATACCCAGGTTAAGATTGGCGCGACCCAGCCCGTCAGACCAGTCCACATCAATCACGACCGGCCAACTGGTAATTTCACTGCCTCGCAGTTCCTGAGCGGCAACTTCAAAACGGAAGAAGTCTTCATCCCAGTCTGTTGAAGCGCCTGTCAGGTTAGGATGCATGTAACCGGCCACGCTGATAGCGCCACGTTCGGACTGCAGCAGGTTACCAATATTCTGAGCCGTTGCGCGAGAGTCGTTCTGCAGGTGAACCGTTTCTGCTTCGCTCGTTTCCCCGGCGAGGAACGAGTGGACAGGTTGTCCGACCACTGTGATCCCTGAACTGGCATACCCGATCGACGCATACTGAATCATCGAGCCTGGTACTTCATCCAGTTCGTTCAGTCGCAACTGCATGGTGTAGGTCCCGGAAGTCAAACCTGCATCCAGCTGATCGATTTGCCCGTCAGGTGTATTACTGCGAACTCGGACATGATACGTATTACGCGTACCAGCAGGCCCCGGCAGTTCAATCCTCATACCTGGGTCACGCGGATTAATCGCCCAGTAATCTTTTCCGCCGAAGGGTGAATCGGCAGCGTGCAGCACTCGGGCTTTATCCTGCATGGACGCATCAACGGCCAACGCCGCATTTTGTTCTGTTTCCTGAAGCGAATTGGTCGATCGCACCAGGACTCGGTCATTACTATCCAGAAGTTCGACAACTGCATCGAGCGAATGAGTTGTTCGATCAATGTCAACATAAACTTCGGTACCCGCTTCGGCTTCAAAGCTGAATACGTCAATATCCTGAGGATTGGCAAGGAACCCTGACACCTCGAAACCGAGACGTCGGTTATCGTCACCTGACTTCTGATTCGGAGCAAGTTCGCCAAGGAACTGAGCTTTCAGTGCGGTTGCGTTAGTTCCTGGAGCATTCACATCCCGGGATTCACCTTCGACAATCACCGCCACATTTCGATCATGAGCATACTGGTCTATCAGCACCGTATTCCAGTCACCTGGTGAAGCTGGTCCAGCATAAACTACATCCCAACCAACGAGGTCGAGTACGCGTTTATCATTTTCACTCAGGTTTTCCGTGGCTGCCGGATTGGTCACAGGATCCATGGTCCCCAGATAGACACCATTGATCAGATTTCGGTTCTTAAAGTGACTAGCCTCATACCCGTCTCCGATAAGCTCTCCGGTAGACAGCGGAATATCTCCCACCGTCAAACCAGCGATCGTCGAAATTCGTGAAGGATTGAAGTGGCCGCCATCATAGAATACCTGATCCTTGGTCGGATCCAGCACACGAGCCGCATCCGTAAAGTTGACGGCCCCCTGTCCAGGCGCCACACGAAACATGTCCATCGTCGTCAAATTGGCTATCGTAGCTCCCGTATCGACACCATCTACACCCGAGACGAATCCGAGCGCGTGACCAATTTCATGGATGGCAATCTGCAGGAAGTCCGCTGATGAATCATCGTAGACGTCTGAAATGGACATGATGCCATCAACTTGACCGCCACCGTACTGACTTGCTGACGCTGGCAATGATGGCACTCCAAGCGCTTTCATGTTGGCTCGGGTAACGCTAACCCTATCAGCAGCCTCCGCGCCATCGGTCGTGAGTCCCGTGAATACCGGAAGTTGACTGACGATCGTTTCGTGAGGCTGAGCGTCCAAAATCATGGCATCTCGCACCTGGTCATAGAGCATATTGCCCATCACCGGAGCCATTGTCCCACCAAGGCCGGCTCCCAGCGAGAAGAACTCAACATCCAATTCAATCGTGACATCATCTGCCAGTGCCTTCGACCAGAAATCCGCTGCCCGCTGGGCAGTCTGCATCGCTGCCAGGTTATTCTGCATCGTCGGCCCGAAATTCAGATTAATTCTGGTTGTTGTCTGGTCAACAAAATCGGCAGGGTCATAAATGCCGTCATTATTCGTATCCACCATGGGGTCACCATTGGGTTGGATACCCGCTCCGGCTGAGTCATCTTTAAGCGATGTCAGTACAACAGGAGACTTTGGTTGACCAACAATCTGAATGGCACCACCAATGCGGTCTTCGATTTCCAACGGACGACCGGTCACATCAAACCCGGCATTTCCACCTTCAAGTTTGACGACCAGACTCTGCGTCGGATTACTCTGTAGTCGCAGGCCTCCGTAAGTGTGCAAGTCAGGTACGACAATGGTGTCGAAAACGACATGAGTGATATCGGTATCATCCCAGATACTCTGAGTTGTCAGAACTTCCCCGCGGATGACCATCCCATTGATTTCGTTGTTACTCAGTCGGTTGCCGACCACCAACGGTCCATGATTGTCTCGATATCCGACAAGTGCGTCAGCTTCACCAGTACTGCGCCCATAATCGAACTGCAGCTCATGATTCAGCGAATTCACATTGATACTGATGGGAGAGACACGCGTGGTCGAATCATCATCCAGGTTGTTGCGGAAGGTGTTGTCAACAATGACCGGTTGTGCAGCGCGGACAAAAACTACACTCTCCTCATTCGTACCCCGCCCATAGCGCGAGGCTGGAGCCTGACCGCCAAATCCACCTGCATTGAATTCAAACACGCTGTTGGCAATTCGAGCTCTGGCCTGATGAATTTCAATCGCGTTAAACGCAGTAAAGGTACCCTCGACAGGTGTCACACCACCAGCATAGGCAAGCACGGCATGATCGAGCGACAAGGTACTTTCTGGGGATGCATAGATACCACCCCAGGAACCTGGAGCAGGTTCATTAACTCCACCCAGGATCGGAGCGCCATTATTGGAAGTATCAAATGTACCTCCGGCTCCGTACCGGTCATCCTGAATCGACGTAATAACAACTTCATGACCATCACGACCTTCGGCAATAATCTGAGCCCCGACTTCAGCATGAATATGCGCGCCGTCGAGTTTCAGTACGACGGCCGGATCAATCGCCAGTCGAGCATCAAATCGGGGACGCAATTTGCTGGTAGCCGATTCATCCAGCGTTCCACTGAGCGTCGTACCATCGTCGATAAATCGAGTGTCCGTCTGGTTGATCGTGGCGATCAGTTCGAAAGGCCCAGTACCTCCTGATTGACGGTAGAGTCGCCGAGCGACAAAGTCGCCAGTGGCGGTAAGCAACTGGTTTAACTCCACTCCGTTTTCCGAACCTCCGATCGTGATCGATCGAGTCTCGTCCGTTGCCAGACTCTCGTTACCGTTCTTATCTACGAAAACCATCTTGTAGGCATAGGTCCCAGCAGGCAGTGAGCCTTCCGTTCCCAGGCTACGGGGACTGAGTGTGACAAGCTGCAGAGAATGACTGACCGTCTCTTCGAAGGGGCCCCCTGGAGTACTTTCGATAACCAGGTTTTCCTGGAGGACATGAGTGATGTCGGTGTCATCAAATCGACCGGCGACTGTCAGTTTCTGAGTCTCCCCGCCGGACAGCGTGCTGACTCGGATAGCAAGACCATTGGTCGTGTTGTCGTGGACGCGGTTTCCATAAATATCCGGACCAATTCGCTTGTAATCCACCGTGAACGGATTCGTCGTAAACTCTTCCTGGTATTCCGGCGAATGGAAATTGGATTCCCTGAAACTGTCTGGACTGGCAGCAATGGCGGCGTCCCGACTGAAGGAGATTTCGTTGTGTGAAATCGTGGGGCGCGAATTCACGATCTCGATTGGATCAATGATCTGAGAAACCGATTCCACCAAGACTTGACCACCACCGTACCGAATATCAGCATGGTTGATATGGTTGAGGAAAATACCGTTTTTGGCATAGTCAAACCGGGTCTGGTCAGCACCATCCACACCGTGATGAATGAGAATACCTCCCCAGTCACCCGCTTCGGCTTCTGTCGAGAAGCTAAACGTATCCAGACCCAGCGATTCATCGTTATACGAGGTAAAGTGCACTACCGCTTGTTCGTTGTTCTCGCCGGCCAAGTCCTGCAGCGGAGTCGCCGTTGAGAAATCACTGCCGTCATTGGGAACCAGATTCCCAAGCTGATCAATGAAGTTCGGAGCTCCCAGAATCTGGATAGCCCCCCCACTGCGGTCTCGATCGGCAGCCGGTGACATTGAACCGATGCCAATCCAGCTACGACGCATTTTCATGACCGTACCAGCGTCAACCTGAAGCATTACACCCTTGGGAATTTCCAGTACGGCGCCATCATCCAGAGCATTACCCAGATCATCAAACCCGATTTCATATGCCAGGTTGTCCATTTCCGTACGGATATCACCATCTGACCCGGCATTGCTGACAACACGCAGGATGTCACCTTCCTGAACACTGGCAGGATTAGGCGTCGAACTGGGAACACCAGTTGGGCCGACGTTCAAGGCATCACGGAGGTTGTTAAACGGACTGGCAAGTGTTCCATTCCCGCCATCCGGAGCTGACTTGTCAACAAAAATAGTACGCGCTTCGCCAGGCGTATGAGTGCCGTCTGTTTCTGCAGCGGCGCGGAACCAGAAATTAAAGACTCCGCCAGGTAAACCATCCGAGTCCCCATCAAACGCTGTGGGAATGATCTCCGGACGATTGGCATCCACCGGATTATCCGAGTCGACCAACACATTGCCGGAGGAAACATCCACGTCTGGACGGAAGTCAATCTTCAGTTGATACGCGCCAGCACTGGTTCCATAGAATCCGGAATCCGGAATGGTGGGATCATAGGCCGTGTTCCCCGTGGACGATACTCCAATGAAGTAGGTACCCGCATCCAGATTCAGTTCCAGATAGGAATCATCGCTGAAGTAATCATCATTCTGAGCAACCACGTCAAAAGAACCATCGTCGTTCTGACGGAAGAGTGTCAGCGCCGAATTAAGAACCAGATTGTCCTCATTAAAGTCCCGTAGTCGTTCGGCTATCGTTTCTGCCGTGAAAAGTCCTGTTTCGGCGAGAGTAAATTCGTACAAGTCGATATCACGACTTTCAGGGCGATGCAGATGATTGAGGTGCGTTATATCATGGTCACCAGGAAAGTCATCCTCCAGAAGCGCCGGACCATATTGCGACTGTCCGACACCGTCCTGCCCCATAATCGTATGAGCAGGCAAATCATAGGCATGCATCAAACCGAGCTGATGACCGATTTCATGCATCGCTGTCTGGTACCAACTTCCACCAAACTCATCGCTCCAGTCTTCCGCGTCATCCATGATGACCAGGCTACGTGGTACTCCGTTAACCACGATGCCTCCGTTGAAACCGAGTACCCCACGTGGACCCGATACCATTCCAATTACCGCCAGATCTGCGGTAGCCACAATGAAACCTTCGTTCTCGGTTTCAATAAACTGCGTACCGGTCCTGTTAGAAATCTGTTCCAGGATCTCGCGAGTCCGTCGCTTTTGAGCTTCCGTGATGTTGTTGTAAGCAGGCTGATCACCCGTATCCCCTTCAATCACTCCCAGGTCATCCTGGAAATTGTATTTGAGGGTAGTGATATTCAAGTCGGTGTCGGCCGAATCGTGGAGTACGTGATTCTGATCATCCAGATTGATTTCGCGGTGACCAGGATCAGTACTGTCACCCGGTAAATCGATAGGGAAGTTTGTATCTTCGGTGATTTCGCCCGAGATCAACACACCTCCGGATTCCAGGTTACCCGCGCTAATTACCTGTGCCGTTGCAAAGTCATTCGTCGAGCTGTCGGTGCCCGCTACCTGTAATACAGCTCCGGGCAAAGCTTCTGCCGTTCCCACTCGCAGACGAAATGCTCCACTTCCAGCCAACTGGTCCAAATCACTGGCAAAGGTCAGTAAGACAGCATCCGTATCGGCATTATATTCAGCCGTAACTGGATTAAAGACCAACCCAGCATCATCTGTTGATTCTGTTGTGTCGTTGGTACGAATCAACTGATAGAAGGCTGTGCTCTCTGCAGACGCTGGATCCAGATCATCATTATTGAAAAACAGAAGAATCTGATCTTTGTTCTGAGTCAGCACACCGTTTGAGGCGCGCGTGATCGGTTGAGGAACAACCGATATGACCTGTGCCCCCAGATCCAGTTCAAACTGTGTCGAAATGTCGCTACCGTTATCGACTCCGTCAAGCGTTGTATCGTTGACGGCCATGCCGAGACTGTTGCGCAGCGAGTTTTGCCCTTCGCCATAAACGTCGATCTGGTAAAGATCGTCCGGCAAGGTTTCGGAAAAACGAACAATGATTTCGTTAGGCGAATCCCCTACTCCGATATACCCGGGCTCTATGACAATATCGTTGGCACCGGCAGTCACCAGGGGTGAATAGCTGTTCGATGGTGTAGCAATGTCCGTCTTGGGGTCTCCAGAGACTACGGAGGCACGAATCAGAGCAAAAGCATCACTGTTCTGGCCAAGTGCTGTCAGCAAATCGGAAACGGTCGATTCGTTGCCTGGGTTGGTATTCAGGCTGATTTCAATACGATTATCGACAACACCGATTTCCGGCGCACCGGCGCCTCCCTGATCCCGCTTACTAAAGACCAGCTGAATCCCATTCTGCTCGGTCCCCAGTTTGGCAGCGGTAAACTGCACCTCCACCAGGCCACCGGTATTAAACTCAGTGGTGACACTCGCCGCGGTGAAATCACCGTCGAAATTAGCCCGAGTAATCTGAATTCCACTCAGGTCATTCGCATTGAACACCTGGTTCTCATCAAATCGGAATGTCAAATCCCTGGGCGCCGTATCGCGAATGTAAGTGTGTTCCGCGTCAAACGGCAACAACTCACCATCATTCGGCTGAATACCGATCAACTGTGGTCCCACGGTCAACAACCGCCTGTCTTCCAATGACTCCAGAAACAGACGACGCTTTGTATCGCGATGCTGTTCCTGTCTGCGGTTCTGTGATGCTTGTTCCCCCTTACGGTGTAAGGAGTCACGACGACTTTTTCCTATCGCCATTTACCAACCCTCGATATCGAGTTTTTAGCCCATCATTAACTCTGTTAATGATGCGGCCCTTCAAATCTATAAGTCTCTATGTTTTCAGGTGGATTCCGAGACCTCTCTCTGTTTCCGCCCTATCACTCAAGAATGTGAAAAAAAACGCTTAAAATAGCGTGATTTACGCACCCTCTAAGTAACTTGTCAATTATAGTTTTCACCGGTATCCATGCAAATACTGTCAGGGGGTGCTATAACCCCCTAAAGAGGGGTTTATTGATCGTCTCTCCTGACAATAAAACAGTCCATCCAAGTATCAAACTAATATTCCTTCTGGGGATCCATGAGTCGCTTTTTGCACACGAAATTCCGATACGGACCTCGCGCGCAAAAATTACTCATCGGGATTGTAGTCAAATCCAAGATTTCAATGCTATAGCGATTTGAGCAACTTTCAAATCAGCCAAAATCTTTATCGGCGGTGTTTCTCTCCCCCTTCTTATGCTACTTTCCCAATCAAATCATTCCCGCTGCCAGGCATCTTCAGCTGGAACAACCCAAATATGTCTTCCTGTGACAATCCCGACCTGGCCGGCCCTTTAGCCTGCGATAGGATCGTGTCAAACAGCTCCCGTTTTTCCTCGAGCACCTGATGGATACGTTCTTCAATCGTCCCGGAACTGATCATACGTGTCACCGTGACTGCCCCTCTGGCTCCAATGCGATGCGCTCGGTTAATCGCCTGATCTTCCACGGCTGGATTCCACCAGCGATCAAACAGGAACACATATTCGCAAAACTGAAGATTCAGCCCGACCGCACCAGCTCCGTAACTCATCAAAATCACACTACAGTCAGGATCCTCCTTGAAGCGCTCCAGAATGGGATCTCGCTGGTTGGAGGGAATCCGTCCGTGGTACTGCAGCGGATGGAACCGCTCCAGTCGTTCAGCAATCCGTTCAAGCGTCTTTACCCACTGGCTGAAGACAATCGCCTTCTTGCCGCTGGCTGCTACTTCCTCCAGATCCGCCTCGAGTCGGTCCAGTTTGGAACTGGCACCGGTCAGCGGATCGAAATTGCAAATCTGCTTCAACCTCAGCACAAGCTCAAATACGTGCTGAATGGTTATTGCATCTCCCATATTGTTGAGCTGGATTACACCATCCTTTTCGGCAACCTGATACTGGGACCACTGCTCGGGACTCAACGCAATCTGGGCATCCCGATTCATACGTGGTGGCATATCGGTCATGACGAGATCTTTGGTGCGGCGAAGAATGTAATCACTTACCATCTCACCAATCCGCGCCGGCTCCATACCTGTATACAAGTAGCCCGGACACAGAAACTCAAAGATACCCACCAGATCCTCGCAACTGTTTTCCACAGGTGTACCAGTGAGGGCCCAGCTGCGTGTCCGCGGTATCCGCCGAACGACCTGACTGGTCGAACTTGATCGATTCTTGATCCGCTGCGCTTCATCCAGCACAACTAAATCAAAATGCTGTTCTCCAGCGTTTACGAATAACTCATCGCGAAGAACCAGCTCATAATTGGCAATCGTTACCGGCACGTCCGAGGCCTGTTCCCACTGCCACTGCCGTCGGCTTGAATTCCCTTGCACGATGCTGAAAGGTATCTCAGGTGCCCAAAGCTCGAACTCTTTCTTCCAGTTACTCACCAAAGGTTTCGGGCAGATCAGTAGCACGTTGCGAACCTCACCCGAGCATAACAGCATGCGGATCGTCGTAATCGCCTGCATTGTTTTTCCCAATCCCATTTCATCCGCCAGAATTCCGGCAAACCTGGAATAGAGGAAGGCAACACCTTCAAACTGGTAAGGAAAGGGCTCAAACGGAAATCGCAATGCCTGAGTCGCGGCAATCGACTCCAGCGGTGGCTGCAGCAGATAGTAAAGCCGGTCTTCGAGCTTGATAATGTCGCGCGGCGGTAAGACTCGCGTTCGCCCTTTCGGCTTGTTGTCTTTGCGAGTCGCTTTGGTGGCATGACGCTTTGGTCCGCTATTGCGTTTGCCTGCTTCCGGTGTATCCGGCTCAGCCCGACGGGCAAACGATTCCCAGTTTGCAGATTCCGGAAACGCAAACCCCAACACCTTCACTTGGGGTGGTTTGACACCCACGGTGAGTACCGGCGGTCGTTCCATCTGCCAATTGGATGGCTGGAACTTTACTGCAGGAGCACGTTGCAGGGCTGCCTGCCATCCGGTCGCATAGATTTCGACATCCGGCAAAAGTGACTCAGCACCACGAAGGTGTACAACCTCCGGATTCGCCCAGGAAAGAACTTCCGGCAAGTCATTCGCACTTTGCGCAGCACGCCGCATCGACAACTGGTTTATAGTTGCCTGCGATCGTTGTTCATCCGCCTGCCAAACTGCCAAGGCCCCCCCTTTTCTGGCTGCAAACTACTGATTGATAAGTCTCTACTCTGTTTTCTGGTGATCTTTGCTCGTTGCCTCTAATTGGTCACCTGGTGACAATGGTCATACCACCTGCCGCTCAGGCTGCTCGGGCTCCCCGTTGAGCTTCATCAATGGCATCCCGGATTCGACTGAAAGGCTCATCCAGATCAATCGTCTCGGTGAAGCGGTGAACATACCGCGAGAGGATCTCTGTCTGAGCTTCAAATTGAGATGCAATCTCCAATTGAAATCCCTTCACTTCAAATCGATGACGTGAACTGCGTCCAGACACGTCGGACTCGCCTGCCAGATACGCAACCGGCAACTGAGTCAATCCCTGAACACAAAGCGTCTCCACCTGATCAGCAAATACGAGACTCGGCTTAATTGCCGCTTTGTCAATCAACGCTCTGGCAATCAACTCACCAAAGACAAACGGCGTCAGCGATTCACCGTAAAGGATCTGCTGAGCACGGTTGGCACGAACCGGAGCAGTACAATGAAACTCCAGTGGACGACCACCGCTGTTTAATATGAGATACCCGCCAACGCATCCCGCGTCACCACTATCTACCACAGTCAGAAATCCCAAAGAAATCTGACTCTTAGAATCGCCTGATGACATACCGCTCCCCGGATGAATAACCCAAGTTGCCAGAATTACCTAGATATAATTAACCACAATTCCCAAACCACCTCTTTTAACAAAGAAGTGAGAGCAACTTTGCCAAATAGTTCGGACAGCAGGCCGACAGGACTTGATAGAAATGTTCAGAAGCAGAGGCTCTTGAAATGCTATAAATACCGAACTGTCTGAAGCGGTGGGGCGTGACATCGAACGCTAGGTGTGACTCGCAAAACAGAATCTACATCACGCGTCGGCCTGTCTTGAACCAATCAGCGGCAGTATCAACTCGATCAGTTGCGGAGTGTGTTGTGTGTACATGTGATCAGCGTCGTCCACTCGTTGTACCGAGATCAGATTCTCCAGACCTTCAAAGATTGCAATCTGTTCAATGGACTGATCGAGACCAGCAAAGGCCACCCCACTAAACTCCAATTCGTGTCCGCCATAGATGAAGTCGGTCGGTAAAGTCAAACCGTCCACCATCGATTCCAGATCGTATTTTTCCTGCTCACCATACTTATCCAGGTAGGATTCGGCGGTAATCAGCAAGGGAAAGGGAACTGTGACCTCCACCAACCGCTCAGGCTCGCCCTGCTCAACCGCACTGCGGGCATTCGCAATTGACTTTCGAAATTCAGCACTCCGCTGCCCCGCCAGAAAAGCACGATAGGACAAGCGAGGCGGAGAAACAGCGATAACCCGTTGCAATAAACCGAGGTTTCCAAAACGTTGAAAGTAAATGGCTTTCAATGCACCCAGACTATGCCCCAACAGGATCACTCGCTGATAACGGGTTTGAGCCCAGCCCATCCAGGCATCAATATCTTCAAGACACTGCTCGAGACGTTCGTAGGCGGCACCCAACCTACGGACTCCCATACGACTCATTCCCGTATAGCAATAATCGTGCCCCCTGGTGTTCACTCGTAGACACGCCACAGAGTCACCGGCAATTGCTTCGGCAAGCTCTGCCATCATTCGGCTGCCATAGAAATTTCCACCTACTCCGTGCAGACAAATCACAAGTGTGTCACATGCTGCACTCTGCGGCGAACTTAACGCACCGTCAAGCCGAACTCCATCCGTTGTTTGAACTTTGACTAATTCAACAAGCATAGACGCCTGGAGACTCCTGGCTGGACTGGTGGCACTGGAAAGATTTGCATGTTGACATCAGAGTCAGTTTGGTTACCTGCTGGCAATGATTCAGGAAGACTCTCTGTCGGCTAACTGCGAGAGTACCTGCAAGACTCCATTGAGATGGGCCAGTCGTGGTCCATAACGATCGACAAATTCCTGCAGCATGTACTCGCTATCACGTAACGAAAACTCGTTTTCGTCTACTTCATTGGTGAGCACCTGCAGGAATTCGTTTTGAACGTCACTAAGAACATCCACGGCTTCACGGCAACTGCGTGCCAGGTCCGGATTGGATTGTTTCCACCGCTCCAGTTCGGTCTGCCGTGACTGCTGCTGGGCCCGCCCTTGCACAAGCAGCTCCTGCAACAAGTCATTGGTTTTATCCTGCTGAGCGATCATACGTCGTAGCAGCGACACTACCAGAGAAGCACTTTGGGAATCGGCTGTCCCCTTCACTTCGTCCCCTCCGGACGAGGCGGTTACATCAATACTGCTGAACATCGACTGCAGTTGTTTGTTGGGATCCTGAGTCACGGCACCACCTCTATTTCATTTCTCTGTTTCCACTACAGTCATTCTCGTCAGAATCAGAATCTAATTCAACATCGATTCAATTATTCCTCAAGTCGAGAAGTCACTTTCCTTCCGACATGCTGTATGTTACCCCCCCCCGAATAGGCTCAGGCGCACGCTGTTTGTTCCCTGCGCCTGCTTGTAATCGAGACGAAATCACGATATTTTAAACGTTTTAGAAAACCCCAAAACAGGCGGGATATAGGCGTTAACCGGGTGTCCATCGAGGACACCAATCAAGCCTAATCCACCTCGGATAGACGGCATCAACTGGAAAGACCTATGAGCGACGGTAATCTGGATCAACAAGTAGCAGAAGCTAAAGCACGGCTGGACGCACACACCTATGACATGGTGCAGTGGCACTTTCACGAATCCACAGGCAGTCCCTTTTGGCTGCAACGCAAGGCCGAACTAAACTTTGATCCCCTCACCGAAGTCCAGGGTTTCGATGACCTCAAGAAATTTCCACTCTTTGAAGACGAATGGCTACGAGGCGGTCCGGTCAATCGCTGGATTCCCAAGGGGCTGGAAGGCCAACCCACCTTTGTATTTGAAACCGGTGGTACCACCGGGATTCCCAAGAGTCGTGTCGTCATTGAAGACCATCGTCTGGATTACGAGATGTTCAGTGAGACACTTCCTGATGAATATTTTCCCAAGGGTGCCAACTGGCTGATGCTGGGACCTTCAGGTCCTCGGCGACTACGCCTGGCCGTGGAACACTTGTGTCAGCACCGAGGAGGAATCTGCTTCTGCATCGACCTCGATCCCCGCTGGGTGGTAAAGATCATCAAGAAGGGTTGGATGGAACATCTTGAGGAATACAAAAAACACTGTATCGATCAGGCCATCACAGTTCTGACAGCTGGACATGACATCAAGTGCATGTTTGCAACTCCCAAGCTACTGGACCAGCTGGCCAATGCTTTGGAAGAACGCGGTACCAGCCTGCCGGAAATCGGCATCACCGGTATCTTTTCCGGCGGAACAGAGTTCACTCCTCAATGGACTCGCTACTGCGTCGAAGAACTCTTTGGCGGACCTCCAGAAGAAAGTGGCGTCTATATGACTCCCACTTATGGAAACACGCTCATGGGATTGGCCTGCAGCGAGCCTGTCACCAAAGAAAACAAATACAAAATCACCTATCATGCTCCCCAGCCACGAGCGGCAACCGAGGTCGTTTCCTTTGACGACCCGAACGAACTTGTGGGTTATGGTGAAACAGGACGCGTCAAACTTACCACGCTGACCCGGGAGCTTTTCATCCCGGGATTCCTCGAGCGTGATGAAGCAGAGCGGGAAAAACCTCATGAGATGTACCCCTGGGACGGAGTATCCGGCGTACGTCCATATCATGTGTTTGCCAAGAGCACGACTGTGGGAGTCTATTAATCATTCACTCTACGTGGTTTTTGATTCTGCAAGCAAAAAGCAATCAGCTAGAAGTCAATTAGGAGAAAACTGTGGTTAACATTCCCGTTATACGCTGGGGAGAAGAATACGAATCTCTGGAAACTCAGGAACTGGTACACCATGCTACCGGTGAAGTTATCGGTACGCAGAGCATGGCCAATGGGGGGCTGATTACGCGTGACATGCGGAAAGCCCAGCAGGCGCGTGACATTCTCAAACAGTTTTCCATCGAAGAATTGATCGAGAAAATGGGGAAAGCTGGTGATCTGTTTGTCAACGGCACATTGTCGATTGGTGGATCAGAACAGACTCCTCAGGACTTTGTCGTCCAGCAATCAGCCACCACGGGGCTGCCAGAACATATGGTGGATCTGGGCATGTCCAAGAACGCCTTTGTGATGAACAACATGGGACGCATTATCGATGCGCTCACTCGCGGATTACCGCTGGAGATTCTCAGTAACGGCTGGGGAAAAGAAGCACGTGGTATCCCGGTCAGCTTCCAGTGTCAAACTCCCATTCTGGCTGCCGTCCTCCCCTCCAATTCGCCTGGTGTCCACACCTTGTGGTTACCAGCCGTTCCACTGCAAATCGGACTGGTACTCAAGCCAGGCCAGAAAGAACCCTGGACTCCTTTCCGCATGTTTGCAGCAATGGAAGCAGCAGGGATTCCCAAGGAGATCTGGTGCTTGTACCCGGGCAGCGGAGCTGAAATTGGCTCGGCGGTATTAAGCAAATGCAAACGTGCCATGATCTTTGGAAGCAAACAAACGGTCGATAATTACAAAGGGAACCCTAAAGTCCAGGCTCATGGCCCCGGATTTTCAAAAATCCTGATCGGCGACGACTGTGTAGATAATTGGGAAGAATACATTGATCTGATTGTTGAGAGTATCTACATCAATGGTGGCCGCGGGTGCATTAATGCCTCCAGCATCTGGGCTTCACGCCATACCCAGGAAATCGCTCAAGCACTCGCCGAAAAACTTGGCCCTGTTGAAGCACTCGCGCCAACGGACCCCAATGCCGGTCTGGCTGCCTTCACCATTGATGGCATGGCCACTGCTATCTGGGATTCTATCGAAGATGATCTGGAGGAAGACGGAGTAACCCACGTGACGCAAGCGTACGGTGATCGTCTGGTCGAAAAAGAGTTGTGTGGCTACATTCGTCCCACCATCGTCCACTGTAAGAGTCCGGAAAATGCGATTGCCCAAAAGGAATACATGTTCCCGTTTGCCAGTGTTGTCGAGTGCCCTGAAGATAAGATGCTGAGTTCCATCGGCGAAACGCTGGTTTGTACAGCCATCACCAATAACGAAACACTTCGTCAGCAGTTGATTGACTGCACCGACATTGACCGACTTAATCTTGGCGCTGTTCCAACTACAAAACTTAACTGGCTTCAGCCCCATGAAGGAAACATCATCGACTTTCTGTTCCGTAACCGAGCATTCCAGGTACCGGAAGAGTTGCTGTAGTTTCCCGTGGTTGATGCGCACCGGCGTTTGATCAACTTAGCCGCTACCAGGCCCAACCGATCCGGACGGTGTGTTGGGCTTTTACCAAGAGCCACCCTGTTATGGATTTCTTAGACCTGGATTGTCCCACCGATGTACTGTTCGCCGCAGGTGCGTTCGAACAGCTTGGGAAAGCTGTGGCCGACTGGGGCTGTCAGCGGGCCATGATTGTCAGCGATCCAGTCATCGCCGCTTTGGGATATCCTGACAAGGCCGTCAACCTGCTCAACGCCCAGGGAATTGAAACCAAGGTGTACACAGGGGTACATGAGAATCCGTCGTCGGATGATGTCGTGCGTGGCGTAGAAGCAGCTCAGCAATTCCAACCAGATCTGCTTATTGGCCTCGGCGGAGGCAGCTCCATGGACTGTGCCAAAGGGATGAATTTTGTCTACACCAATGGTGGCGTCATTCAGGATTACTGGGGAATTGGAAAAGCCGAAAAACCAATGCTCCCCATGGTGGCCATTCCAACAACAGCCGGTACTGGCAGTGAAACGCAATCCTTTGCATTGATTTCAGACGCCGAGACGCACGTCAAAATGGCTTGTGGTGATAAAAAGGCCACCTGTCGTCTGGCGATACTCGACCCGGTTCTCACTGTCACTCAGCCTCGACGACTGACCGCCTTGACCGGGATCGATGCAATCGCCCATGCCGTGGAAACCATGGTGACCACGAAGCGGACCGAAAAATCACTCCACTTCAGTAAACGAGCATGGCAATTGCTGGCTAAAAACTTTCCACTGGTTCTGAAAGACCCTCACGACATCGAAGCCCGCGGAGGGATGCAATTGGGAGCCTGTCTGGCAGGGATTGCTATTGAGAATTCCATGCTGGGAGCAACACACGCGCTGGCCAACCCACTGACAGCTCACTATGGCATCGTGCATGGCGAGGGGATCGCTGCGATGCTTCCCCATGTCATCCGCTACAACGCACAGATCATGGAAGAAGAATACACTCAGCTTGCCGCGTTGGCTGCCGGCGACTCACTTCCCATCGCCACTCCCTGCTCTGAAGCACTGGCAACTTTCATCAGCCAGCTGGTTCAGCAGGCCGGGCTGGCAGGCAATTTAAGTGCTTTGGGAGTCGAACAGGAACGACTCCCGCAATTATCCGAGGACGCCAATAAACAGTGGACAAAGCAATTTAACCCTCGTACAGTAGAAATTGAGGATTTAATGGCACTCTATCAACAGGCCTTTTAACCCTTTCATTCCTCCCGCCCGTCTCCCACCACTTTCCGCAACAAGAAAAAGTCATGATGAGTCTCCTGAAAAACCATATGCTGCTTGCTCTGATTTGCGCCTTGTCTGTCATCTCGACATCCGGTTGGGCTCAGAATGATCAAGCAACTCCACCTGCAGATAAAAGCAAGGTCGATAACTGGGAGTATTTCCGTGGCAATGCGTTGAGTCAGGGAGTGGCCAGAAGTTTGCTGCCAGAAAAACCGGAGTTGATTTGGGAGTTTGAAGTGGAGGAAGGGGCGTTTGAAGTAACACCGGCAATTGTGGACGGCATCGTCTACGTCGGTGATTTGGACGGAGCACTCTTTGCACTGAACCTGAAAGATGGAAAGCAGATTTGGAAGAGCACGATTGAGAGTGGTTTCGTGTCGTCGCCCGCCTATCGCGACGGACGAATCTTTCTGGGTGACTACGATGGAGTGTTCTACTGTTTTCGGGCCAAAGACGGAAAGCAGCTTTGGAAATTTGAAACTGGTGCCGAAATCTGTTCCTCGGCCAATTTTTATAAAGACAATGTGCTGGTTGGATCGCAGGATGCAACCCTGTACTGCCTGGGAAGTAAAGATGGCAGCTTGATCTGGAAACATGAGATTGCTGACCAGATTCGTTGTTCACCGACCGTTGCAGGTGATCGAACTTTTGTTGCCGGTTGTGATGCAAAGCTGCATATCATTGACCTGCTCAAAGGTGAAAAGATTTCCGAAGTCTTACTCGACGGTCCTACCGGATCCACTCCAGCTGTGCTGGGCAACAATGTTTACTTTGGTACTGAGGGAGCATCCGTCTTTTCCATCAATTTCAACAAAGCCAAAGTCGACTGGCAGTACACGAACGAGGAAACAACGCTTCCCTACCGTTCCAGTGCCGCTATTCACGATGGCATTGTCATTATCGGAGGGCAAAACCGACTGGTGCAGGCCTTCCAGGCATCCGATGGTAAAGAAATCTGGCAGAAGCAGATTCGTGGTCGAGTGGAAGCTTCTCCTGTCATTGTCGGCGATCGCGTGTTTGTGGCAGGTTCCAACGGCCGCATCACAGCCTTTCAGTACAAAACCGGTAAACAGGTTTGGGAGTACGAAGCTGGCGGCGGATTTAATGGCTCGCCTGCCGTTTCCCAGAGCCGGCTGGTGATCGCCAGTAACGACGGCAAAGTGTACTGCTTTGGAAAGAAATAATTTCGGCATCCGAGCCTCTTTAACGATACTGAACAGACAAGCTTCCAACCCGTCGAAAGATTAATCCAACGCATGGCTGAGTCAACAAAAACCGAAGTCGGTAGCTACTTTATTTCCAACTATCCACCCTACTCGCAATGGGATCGGGACCAGCTGGCGGATGTGAAACATGCATTTGCCAATCCACCAGTTGAAAATACTCCGCTCGGCTTATACCTGCACATTCCATTCTGCCGCAAACGCTGTAAATTCTGTTACTTCAAAGTCTTTACAGACAATACTGCCAGCGACATCGAAACATATGTTTCCGCCTTGTCTCGTGAAATCGAACTGCTGTCACAGCAGCCGATCATGGGGGGACGCCCGTTTCGCTTCGTCTATTTTGGTGGTGGAACTCCTTCCTTCCTGAGTTCTAAACAACTCACCAGCCTGGTCGATCGCCTCCGTGAAAACATCGACTGGTCACTGGCCGAAGAAGTCACTTTTGAATGTGAACCAGGAACGCTCCAGGAAAACAAAGTCCAGACATTAAAGCAGCTGGGGATCACTCGTCTCAGCCTGGGAATCGAAAATTTCAATGACGATATTCTGCAGGAGAACGGCCGAGCCCATCTATCCAAGGAAGTGTACCGCGCATGGGAATGGATTCGGGGAGCTGAATTCTACAATGTAAACATCGATTTAATTTCCGGTATGGTCGGTGAGACCTGGGATAACTGGAAAGAGAATATCCGGAAGACGATCGAACTGGACCCGGAAAGCGTCACGATCTATCAGATGGAGCTGCCGTTTAACACGGTCTACTCCAAAGATATTCTGGGGAACGAAATCGAAACTCCGGTCGCTGACTGGGAAACAAAACGGGCGTGGGTCAATTATGCCTATGATGAGTTACAAGCGGCGGGCTACCACATATCGAGTGCCTATACACTCATCAAGAACCCTGAAAAAGTAAGTTTCAGTTATCGTGACAACCTGTGGGCTGGTTCGGATCTGCTGGCAACCGGAATTGCCAGTTTTGGCCATGCTTCAGGAATTCATTATCAGAATCTCCCCGAATGGAAAGACTACATTGGGGCGTTGCTTGAGAAAAACGAACTACCCCTGGGACGCGCCTTTCGGCCCACCAAGATCCAAAAAGTGATCCGTGAAATGATTCTGCAGTTAAAACGAGGCTATTTGGACGCTGGTTACTTCCGGGATAAATTTCAAGTCGAGATTACGCAACATTGGTCTGACCAGTGGCAGCAACATGTCGAAGCTGGAATGGTGACGATAGATGGAGACCGAATCGAGTTGACCCGTAAAGGGTTTCTGCATGCCGACGCCCTGCTGCCGATCTTCTTTGAGCCGGAATACCAGGGGGTCCGTTACACCTGATGGACTGCCTCACATTTATGATGGGAGAATTCGAAGCTGAGTTCCCTGTCGATCGGCACTATGCCCCAAACCATATGTGGGCTCAACAAACCAACCAGGGGCTGCAATTTGGATTCAGTGCGTACGCAGTCCGCCTGCTGCAGGACGTCTACTTCCTCGACTGGTACTTTGACGCGCCCGCGCCAGTTCGCTTTCAGCAGGAAATCGGCTCGATCGAAAGTAAGAAAGCCGAAAGTTCTTTGTACGCTCCGCTTAGCGGAGAGCTGACGCAATTCAATCCTGCTTTGATGGCCGATCCCTCTCATATCAATCTGGATAAATACGGAGCTGGATGGCTTTTTGAATTGACCGAGTCGTCCGAGAATGATGAAAAGTTGTTGACGGCTGAAGAGTACCTGGAACACCTGACGAAAGTCTGGGAAGTCACGCAACGTACCATCAAAGGCCAGCTGAACAATTAGCCCGGGAACCCCTGACGTTGGTTCATCCCGAGGATGGAACGGCGACGTGACAGCAGGTATCGATTTAATGTATCCTCGACCGCGTTGCGGTATAATCGATCCCAACACTGACACTGCCAGTCCCCGTAAGGAGTGAGTCCACCATGAGTAATATTCAGTATTTCGGTGCTGTTGGCGACGGTAAAACAGACGATACAGAAGCCATTCTGCATGCGATTGAACAGGGTGACGGCCACGTTCGTATTCCTCCCGGAACGTATCGAATCACGCGGACCATCGAGATCGACCTCACCGCCTCCGGACCTTTTGGAATCACTGGCGCAGCTGGCGCCACGACGATTGTAATGGATGGTGCCGGACCAGCCTTTCGATTCACAGGAACGCATGGTGGAACGGGGGACCCAGGTTCCCGCAATGAACAGGTGGTCCATACGGAACGAATGCCCGTCATCGCCGATATGAAAATCACGGGCTCGCACGAAGAAGCGGATGGCATTGAATGCGTAAAAACCATTCAGATGGTTTTCCGCAACCTGCTGATTTCCGAAGTCAGACATGGAATTCACCTGGTCGAGCGAAATCGCAATGTCATCATCACTCACTGCCATATCTACTTCAATACAGGAGTCGGAATTTATCTGGACAGCTTGAATCTGCACCAGATTAACATCAGTGATAACCACATCAGTTACAACCGGCAGGGAGGGATCCGTATCGAACGTTCGGAAATCCGTAATCTGCAGATTACCGGGAATGACATCGAGTACAACAATTTCCGGGCTCACAAGGCCGAAGAAGAACCAACCGCCGAAATCTATATCGATACAACGGCTGACAAGGCAAGTGTCAATGAAGTAACGATCGCTTCCAACACGATTCAAGCAACCAACAGTGCCGGCGGATGTAATATCAGGATCCTTGAATCACCTGATCAATCCCGGCCTCCAGGTTTGATCACCATTGCTGGCAATGTAATTGGCAGTCAGGAACATAATGTCCACCTGACGGGATGTTACGGAGTCGTCCTGTCCGGAAACACAATTTATTCCTGTGTCGAGCGAAACCTGTGGATCGAAGATAGCAGTCAGATCACTGTGGGCACCAATCTGTTTCGACGCCATACACCCAGCTATGGGTGCGGAGTGCTACTCAGCGGCAGTGAGAACATCCTCATTCAGGGCTGTACGTTTGAAGATGAGGCCGAGCAAGGACAGCAGTCGGGCTACCCTTTGCTGGAAATCACCAATTCCCAAAGGATCACTGTTTCTGGTAATCAAATCATCAACAGTATCCAGGAGGGTATTCGACTCACCGATTCCAGTCAGATCAATCTGACCGGTAACACCATTGTGGATACTCGGGAAAAACCTCTCATGACCCAAACCGTGGCACAGTATGGTCAATGCGAGAAGATTCAAATCACGGGCGAAATGAACTAACCGTAATAGTCTGGCGGGGAGCCGCTGGATCTAGCGAGCGGAGTGGTCAGAGATCCAGAGCGTCCAGGTCATCGATCAGAGAATCGAGTCGGTCGGAATTCGTTGACTGAGCAACTGGTTGTCGTCGGTCCATGCTGATATTCGCAAAATCCGCCTTCTCGGATTCTGTCTCTCCAGCAGTACCAACCGGAGCACGACCGGCAAGCATCAGTTGCTCATCCCGTTCACGGGCTGCCGCATTCTGAGCATCAGGTGCTCCGAACAGCATGGACAGGTCAATCTTGAGTGCACCGGCATCAACCGGGGCTCCTGCGATCGCCGGAGTTTTATGTTGTGGAAAGACGATCGCATTTTCCGGACAGACGCGACTGCAAGCGGGACATCCCTTGCGACAGTTATCAGGCTGATCAACCAGAATCGTATCGGCCTTATCGACACCGTAAACGCCGAACAGACAGAAGTCGATACACTCCATACAGTTCGTACACCGACTAAAGTCGATTACAGGATACCATCGCCGCATACCTTGATCCTGAACTTCGGTAACCCCCGCTTGTCCTAACACCGGCAACGCGTCATGAACTCCGATTGCCGTATCGTTGACCGGTTCCAGAAAACGTTCCAGCATTTCCTGATTCGCTTTCCCTTCGATCCATTGCATCAAATCTGCTTGGGCGGCGATTCGCAAAACTTCATCCACAAAATCGGCAGGAGCATCACTACTACCAAATTCCAGGCTGTAGATCTTACGATCTGGAAGAGCCAGCTGACTGATCACTCGCGTTTTGTCATCATCCAACTCATCTTCGAGCTCGTCATCATCATCCAACGCATCATCCTGCGTCTGACTCAGCAACACATCTCCGACGTTTCCCCGGATACCGTTTCTATCCAGGACCCAATGACAGGATCTGGAATAGAGCCAGGAAATAATCACGAAATCCCCGGCAATCTGGCTCAGTGCCTGGTAACCCTCGCTTTGCGGAGTCAAATCATAGACATGCGGCATCACGATCACATCCAACTGATCGTGCTCAGCCAATTGGGCAGCAACCGCTTCTTCTAATCCTCGTTTTTCAGGATTACGGCTTTGGCCTTTCGATAGAATGACAGGTAGTCGGGTCATAAAGTCAGGCGCGTCAGATAAACTCGGAATTCAACAACCTGTATTCTACCCATAAATTCTGGGAGCATAAACCAATGCAGAGCGAATAGAGCTAACCGGAGTTTAGATTCCCAGAGTCAGAGAATAGTTATTCTTCCTTGAGCGTTTTTTGATACGAGAGTCCCAGGCCGACGTAGACCAGCGTATCCGGATACCGCTGCTTCCATTCTCCCCAGGTGGTCTTCACAGAATCGATCGTGCTCAGAGGGATATCTTCCGCATCCTGTTCGTATCGTTTTCCGTCATAGAGGATCCAGAGCGTCTCGCCACTAAAGCCACCGTTTCTGATTTCGGCTGTCGTTCCGGTTCGATCATAAACGGCGATACATTCCGACTTGTCACAATAAGTAACGGTAAACTGCTGCCCGCCCAGCTGGTGATGGACGATATGTTGATCGATATCGTTCATTCCTCCCAGAAGATAAGCACAGGCGTTGCCATCAATTTCCACACCAACGACAAATTCTTCGTCTGGAATTACGACCTGATCGACGGTGTAATACTGCCCCTCAGAGATTCCGGATTCGTCAAGTTCTATCGCCGGGTTCTCAGGCAGCATCGCCGTATTCATCGCGGCCTGCTGTTCTTCGGACAGCGGAGGAATTTCATGTTGGCGATCACTCTGTTCAAGCAGTATCCAGATCAGTCCCGGCACGACGATTACCACGGTTGCAGCTAACACCCAGCGACTTTGCCAGATGGAAGACTGAGGTGATCGCGGCAGCGCCAACTCACATTCTGGTAAACTGGTATCGTCAGACCTCATCCCAATTCTCTGTTCGCTCGCCAAAGAAACATTCATCTCTATCATAATCTCGACTCGCACTCTGTTAACGGCTATCGAGTCGTGGTCCTGGATTTTTTCGTAAAGGACATAACCCCGTATGAATCAGTGGAAGACCTGTCTCAACACCTCCACCATCAAGACCACGCCTCTGCTCGAAAAAATCCGCGTCACGGCCGAGGCAGGCTTCGATGCGATCGAGCTGTGGATCAATGATATTTACGAATACATTGGTCAAGGCGGTGAAGTATGTGATGTCGAGTCTGCTCTGAGAGACTGCAACCTGTCGATTCCCTGCATGATTGCATTACGCGGTTGGGGGGAAGCCGTCGGCCAGGAATACCGGCTCATGCTGGAAGAAGCCCGTCGACGGATGGAACTGGCCGCCAGGTTTTCCTCGCCCTACATCGTGGCCACACCTCCACGTGAACCGTGTGATCTTCAGCAACTAACGGACCGCTACGGAGACCTGCTGGAAATTGGTCGGGAAGTCGGAGTGAAACCGACGTTTGAATACATCAGTTTCTTCCAGGGAGCTCAAACACTCGACACCGCCTGGCAGGTGGTGCAGCAGGTAGGCGATGACGATGCCACGTTAATCGCGGATGCCTTCCATACCTGGAATAGTCACTCGACCACGGACCTGCTGCGTCACATTCCGGGCGACCGAATAAGTCACTATCACATCGATGATGGAAACCCGAATGTTGCTCGTTATCAGCAGACCGACCCGGATCGCGTCATGATCTCAGCAGGGGTCATCGATTTACGAGCAGAAATCGAGATGCTGAGGGAAATCGGTTATAAAGGTATGATCAGCCTCGAGCTTTTCAACCAGCAATTATGGCAACAGGATCCTCTGGAAGTCGCTCGGCTGGGCAAAGAAAAACTGGACGCCATCCTTGCATCATCTACGCTTTAATCACAGAACTGCTCATCCATGGACAATCTCACGCTCGAACTGGGCACGCTTGACTACGTCATTTTCTTCGGAGCTCTGATCGGAGCCATGGTCGTTGGCATCTGGGCCGGCCGAAAAGAAGACACTTCGGAAGATTACTTCCTCGCAGGTAAAGGGCTTCGCTGGTTCGGAGTCGCTGGATCGATCTTTGGCAGTAATGTCAGTGCCAATCACATGGTAGGAATGATGGGCGTCGGTTTCAGTATCGGCTTTGCCCAGAGCCACTTCGAAATCGGTGCGATCGGTGGATTGCTGTTTTTGTGTTTCGGATTTCTTCCCGTCTATCGCAAGTTAAACCTGTATACACTCTCGGAATACCTGGGAAAACGCTATGACGACCGCAGTCGAATCTGTTATGCCATCATCATGATTATCATCATGGCTGGTGTGCAGATGATTCCAGCCCTGTACATTGGCTCACGTACCATCTGCGAACTGATGGGAGGTGACGCTATCGTCAGCAGTAATCAACCCGGCGAAGCTGCTCCAGCTGATCTTTCTGCCGCAGCAGCTCCTGAAGGTTCGGTGGCTTCTCTGCTCAAAGCAAAGCCTTCCATGAAACTTGTTTCCATGCCTCATTACACCACCTTCGTCATTGCACTGGGGTTAATCGCTGGCAGCTACACCATTCTTGGCGGACTCAAAGCGGTGGTCTACACAGACATCATCCAGTCTGTACTCATGCTGATCGTGGGAATCGGCATTGCCATTCTCGTCTTTTCACAATTCAGTTGGGGGGAAATGGTACAGGCCAATGCGGAGGCAGTTGCCCAGGGTGGCAAGGACCGCATGTCAATCTATCTTCCGACCAACCATTCCCAGCTTCCCTGGACTGGCGTGCTTACCGGGTTGATGTTCATGCACTGCTTCTACTGGGGTACGAATCAGTTCATCGTGCAGCGCGCTTTAGGAGCTGTCAGTGACAAAGAAGCCCGAGTCGGTATCATTGCAGCCGGGTTTCTAAAACTGTTGATTCCATTTTTCTCGATTGGTACCGGTGTCTGTGCCTACTTCCTGTTAATGCAGGAAGCGGGTCCTGCCGGAGCTGCTGATGTCAGTAGTATTCCACCCGATACCATCTTTCCTCGACTTGTAACCCGGTTTCTGGCTCCCCTTGGCCTGGGACTCATCGGTCTGGTGGCCGCCGGAGTGATCGGCGCGATCCTTTCTTCCATCGACTCCATGATGAACTCGGCCGCTACCATTTTCTCGGTAGATATCTGGAAGCGTTTCTTTAATCCAGATGCCTCGGACAAGGAAATGATTATTGTCGGTCGTCTGTCGATCGTGGCGTTGATGGTCAGTGCCATTCTGATGGCGCTGTACATCATGGATCCCAATTCAACCGATAATTTCTTTCTGACCATAGCCAACTATCAGAACTATCTGACGCCCGGCTTGCTGGTTGCCTTTATACTGGGAATCTTCTGGAAACGGGGAACCGCTTCAGCAGCGTTTGTAACGATTGTGGCCGGAGTCGCACTTTCCTGGGTCGTCGTTCAGCTATACGACACCGACCTGCCTCGACCACTGTATGACATCGCGCTAGGAGATGCCGAAGTGAGTCACTTCCATGACGGACAGTTTCCCAAAGCCTATGGTAGCGCCAGCGATATTCATGCGATGCCCCAATCCGAGTTCGACTCGTTTATCCAGAATGAAATACTCCCGTCGATCTCTCCCGTGCACAGGCTGTTTGGCCCGACACTCAATTTCTTCCATCGAGTGGTATTTGTTATTGGCCTTTCCGTTGTGATCTACATACTCGTCAGCCTGCGAGAAAAACCACATCCGGAGAAGTCGCAATTGACCTGGACCGCTCTTGGCGGCCACGATCCCGCTCGACTGAAGCAGTTGGGAATACTATTTGCCGGCTGTCTTGCTGCCTACATCCTGCTTGCCATACTCACCAGCCAGAACGTAATAACTCCTGTCTGGGCTGCCACTCTTTCCTTCCTGCTGACAGCCTGTGTGTACTTCAGGGAGGCCAACCGAAAGTACAGCCAGGAAGAGTCCGAGTTGACGAAATTCCAGTATTTCCTGGGGAGCGATCTGGTGTACGCCGGAGTACTTGCGGGACTGGCCATGTTTATGATGTTCTACTTTTTCTAATCTTCGTCCGAGGAGATCGCACTCCATGCTTGATCGTCGTGAAACATTGAAAACCCTGGCCACCGCGCCCCTCTTCGGCTCGCTGGGAGCTCTGCGGAGTTGGGGAGCGGAATACGAGGCTCGTGAAAACAAACGGCCCCGTGTCGCGGCCATCTACACTTCGTTTACCTACCGCAGTCACGCTCACGTGATACTCGAAAACTTCCTGCAACCCTTTCTGTTTTGTGGTGAAGTGACAGATCCAGGTGTGGACGTAGTCAGCTTCTATCGTGACCAGACTCCTCAGGGTGATATGACCGATGCAGTCTCCAAAGACTACAATATCCCGGTCTTCAAAACGATTCGTGAAGCCCTTTGTCTGGGTGGTGACCAACTGGCTGTCGACGCCGTGCTCTCGATCGGCGAGCACGGCAACTATCCTCGCAATGACCTGGGCCAGATCATGTATCCGCGGAAACGTTTCTTTGACGAGATCGTTGCCGTCATGAAAGCATCGAACCGGTTTGTCCCGATCTTCAATGATAAACACCTCAGTTACCGCTACGACTGGGCTCAGGAAATGATGGAAACCGCTCGGCAGCATCGTATCCCCTTCCTGGCTGGCAGCAGCGTTCCACTTGCCCAACGACAACCCGATATTGAAATCCGTAAAGGAGCCCGGATTGAAGAAGCGGTTTCCATTCATGGTGGCCCAGTCGAGTCCTATGATTTTCATGCCTTGGAAGTCTTGCAATCGATGGTCGAGAGGCGGCGGGGCGGAGAAACTGGAGTCCGACGAATGACCTTCTACGAAGGTGATCAGATTTATCGCGCCGCCAAAGCAGGACTTTTTGACTGGGAGCTGGTAGAAGCGGCGATGCACGCTGAAACGGGAAGGACTATTTCGCGATTGGAGTCTGTTGGTGATGAAGTGAAGATCACACCTCATGCGATCGTCCTCGAATATGTGGACGGGTTCAAGGCGACCGTCTTACGAGCGGGTCGCAGCGATGTCCGCTGGAACTTCGCTTGTCGCCTCAAAGGGAGCAAAAAACCACTGGCAACACGATTTTACGTGGGCCCCTGGCATAACCGGAACCTTTTCAAAGCCCTGTCCCATGCCATTCAGGTTCATTTCCGCACAGGAACCCCTCCTTACCCGGTCGAACGTACTCTGTTTGTCTCGGGGATCCTGGATGCAGCCATGAAAGCAAGACAAGCTCCTGGTCATCCCTTCCACACCAACCAGCTGCACTTCAAATACCAGGCCTCTGATTTTTCCCAGGTACGCGAAAACGGAAAGTCATGGGAAGTCATCACCGAAGACATCCCCCAGCCTCCTGACTTTAATAACGGAACGCCAGGTAACGGAAAGTCTTAAGCAATGCAGTCCAGAGAGCCCAGAGAGCTTAGATGGTCCATTCTCGGTTTGGGACGTTTCGGTCGTATCCATGCCCAGACACTTCAGCATCTGCACGGCATCCAACTCCATTCTGCATGCAGCCGTAATAAAACTGTATTAGACCAATACGCTACCGAGTTACAGATCTCCCGAACCACGACTTCCGCAGACGACGTACTGGCAGATCCAGAAGTGGATGTTGTGTCGATCGTGACCCACTGGCAGGATCATTACCAACTGGCCATAGACGCATTGAATGCAGGCAAACATGTTTTCCTGGAAAAACCGATTGCTGCTTCGGCTGAACAAGCTCGACAGATACTTGAAACTTCCCACCGCGCAGACGGTCTGTTGATGGTAGGACACATCTGCCGTTTCGATCCGCGTTACAGCTTGGCGCGAGAACGGATATGCGCGGGTGAAATAGGTGAAGTCACAACGATTCATGCGAAGCGGAACCTCCCTGTTGCTCCGGCGAACATCCGTCTGGGAAAAATCCCACCCCTGATCGGTGATGGAATTCATGACCTCGACCTGGCAATGTGGATACTCGGTCGCAAACCCCGTTCTGTATTCGCTCGGAACGTGAAAATTCACGACTTCACTTACCCGGATGCTGGTTGGGCTCTGTTTGATTTCAGCTGCCCGGAAAACTCCACGGAAACGCTCGTCGTGATTGAAACTCACTGGGGACTTCCGGAAACGACCGAGACGGTCATCGATGCGCGGATGGAAATCACAGGCACGGAAGGAACGATTACCATCGACTGCAGTCAGACTGGACTGCATATTGCGTCAGCCAACCCTCGCTATCTCGACACATCCTACTGGCCTCAGACCAACCCACCAGGCTATGGCATTCTGCGTACTGAGCTTGAGTATTTCGCTGATTGCGTGCGAACCGGTTCTGAGCCGACAATCATTACGACAGAACAGGCCTGCGACGCATTGGAGATGATTCTGCTGGCTCAACAATCGGCTGATCAACAGGAGCTGCTGCTGATCAATGCGTGACAGACGCGTTATCTCAAGCTGTCGGCATCGGGAAATGCGCTTTGGATTAAGACCGTTTGCCAGGGCAAACTCAGGCACTGGACGGAGTTTGGTTACTTTACGGATTCAACCTATTGCTAAAATGACGATTTGCCGACAAATTGTAGGGATAGTCGTCACGTTAGCGGATCGGAAAGAGATGTCACATCGTCTATACATAGAAACCGTCGGTTGCCAGATGAATATGCTGGATAGTGAAATGGTCGTGGCGGACCTGCGCAAACGCGGTTATGAGCTGACATCGGATGTGCAAGAAGCTGATACGATTCTGTATAACACATGCAGTGTGCGAGCTCATGCGGAAGACAAAGTCTACAGTGCTTTAGGAACGCTCAAGCTCATGAAAAAACGGAACCCCGAGAAAATACTCGGAGTCATGGGCTGCATGGCACAAAAGGACCAGCAGGTTATCTTCAGTCGCGCCCCCTATGTTGATTTCATTGTCGGCCCGGGGCAGCTTCAGCAGGTTCCGGACCTCATCGACAATGCTCGCCAGGGTGAGCAACAGCAGATGGCTGTCGGACTGGGCCGCCGCGAGGGGAGCAATGAGGACATTAAGCGGAGTCATGAGACGTTTGATCCGCTGCGTGATCCCACCATGCGTCCGACCCCATATCAGGCCTACCTCCGCATTCAGATTGGCTGTGACAAATTCTGTACTTACTGCGTTGTTCCGAATACGCGAGGGCCCGAACAGGGACGTCCACCGCAGCAGATTCTGGAAGAAGCCCGAGTGCTCGCCGATCAGGGCTGTTTGGAAATCACACTACTGGGCCAGACAGTCAACAGCTACAACTTTACCCATGCCGACGGCGAAACCACGCGGATGGCAGACTTGTTAACGTTACTTCATGACGTGAGTGGCATTGAACGCATCAAGTTTGTAACCAATTACCCCAAAGATATGAATCAGGAGTTACTGGAAACGATTCGGGATCTTCCCAAAGTTTCTCCCTACCTCCATGTTCCTCTGCAACACGGCAGCAACGAAATGCTCAAACGAATGCGTCGTGGCTATACCGTTGAACAATACCGGGACATGATGCACCTGATATGGGATACCCTTCCCAATGCGTCAGTCTCCAGTGACTTCATCGTTGGATTCTGCGGTGAAACTGACGAGGAGTTTCAGACTTGTATCGATGCGGTTCGCGAATTCCGGTTTAAGAATAGTTTCATCTTCAAATACAGTGAACGCGAAGGGACCAAAGCCGCAACAACACTCATCGATGATGTCCCTTACAAGGTCAAACAGGAACGTAACAACGAATTGTTAGCGGTGCAGAATGAAGTGAGTGAAGCTGAGAACATCAAGTTCATCGGACATTCGGTTGATGTTCTGGTCGAAGGTCCAAGTAAAAAAGCGGATAAGATGAACTCGGACGGGCCATTGAAACAGATGGTTGGGCGAACGCATTGTGACCGAATTGTTGTATTCGATGGTAACGAGCGGCAAGCCGGTCAAATCCTGCCCGTCTCCATATACGAAACAACTCCTTTCACACTTTTCGGTGCTGTCGTCACTCAGCAAGCCGGTCCGGAAGTCTACGCCCTGTAAGGGCAGCAATAGAGGAGCAGGACGTGGCCCGAGTGGTATTAGCGATGTCAGGCGGAGTCGACAGTAGTGTGGCTGCTTCACTTCTGCTTGAGCAGGGTCACGAAGTGATCGGTGTCTTTATGCGGCACGGTGAAGAATCGGCAGCGTCCTGTGATCTTCCAGACGGCGAAGCGAATCCCTTGCTCCCACTGTTACAAAACCGGGCTGAGCATAAGCAGGGGTGTTGCAGTGCTGTCGATGCTGAAGATGCTCGCCAGGTCGCCGACCGGCTGTCAATCCCGTTCTATGCTCTGAACCTGCAAAAGGATTTCAAGCGGATCATCGACTACTTTGTCGACGAATACACCACCGGTCGAACTCCCAATCCCTGTGTCATGTGTAACAACTGGATCAAGTTTGGTCGACTGTTCGATTATGCAGACAGCGTGGGTGCTACGCATGTGGCCACCGGACATTATGCTCAGCTTGTGACCGATCCAGCGGGGCAGATTCGGCTGGCACGCGGAGTCGACAGCACAAAAGACCAGTCTTATGTACTGTTCGGCATTGAAAAACAGTATTTGACTCGCATGATGCTACCTGTTGGCAAGTTTCCCAAAACCGAAATCCGGGCAATGGCTGCGGCAATGGGTCTGCGTATCGCTGACAAAAAAGACAGCCAGGAAATCTGCTTTGTAACTTCCGAACATCATGGTGATTTTGTACGTCAACGGCGAGGAGAACTCGATCTGTCCGGCGAGATTGTGACAACCGATGGTACGGTGGTCGGACATCATCACGGAATCGAAAATTACACGATTGGCCAGCGTAAGGGACTTGGCGTTGCTCTGGGAACACCCCACTATGTCGTAAAGATTGACGCTGATTCCCGCCAGGTCGTGCTCGGCAATCACGACGAACTGGGACGCACGACACTCTCGGCCGACCGCACAAACTGGCTGCTCTCTCCTGAACCCTCCGCCCCGTTCCGCTGTCAGGCTCAGATTCGATACAACAGTGCCGCCCAGCCTGCCACCGCCTGGTTGGAGCGGCTTGAGGACGACTCCCTGTTAAGAGTGGAATTTGATCAACCCGTACACGGGATTGCTCCTGGCCAGGCGGTTGTCTGTTATGACGACCAGATGGTCATCGGCGGCGGATGGATTCGCTGATGGGTCATTGCTTAGTAGCCGTCCCATCGTACATAATCTACTTTCCAGCACCGTCACTTTTTTAACCGTTTTACTTGATAATCACTCCCATGCTTTCAGAATTAAAAGACCGCGCCGATTCGATTCAGCAAAAACTACTCCAACTCGGAGATAGTCTTTGACTACGCTGCCAAAACGGAAAATATCCAGACCATTGAAGAGCAGATGGCTGCGGCTGATTTTTGGGATAATCAGGAAACCGCCCGGGCTGCTGTTGCCCGACTAAAATCGCTGAAAACTGTCTCCACCCCCTTGGACGAACTGACGTCGGCAGTCGAGGATCTCTCTGTTCTTCTGGAAATGTGCCAGGATGAACCAGAGATGGAGGGGGAGGTTGAACAGGAAATCACTCGGCTGGAATCGCTGTGTGATCAGCTTGAATTGAAGTCCATGCTCAATGGACCTCATGATGATGCAGGCGCACTGTTAACTATTTATGCACGTGACGGCGGCACCGACGCAAATGACTGGGCAGAAATGCTGTTAAGAATGTATCTGCAGTGGGCCAGTCAGACCGATTACAAGGTTTCACTATTGGACCGCAGTGACAACGACATTGCAGGCATTAACCATGCCACCATCTGCGTCCAGGGACCGATGGCCTACGGGTATCTCAAAGGAGAAACCGGAATCCATCGTCTGGTGAGAATCAGTCCTTTTAATTCGGAAGGAAAGCGGCAAACCAGCTTTGCTGCGATCGATGTTTCGCCCGAGATTTCCGATGATGTAGAAATCGAAATAGATGAAAAGGATGTGCGAGAAGACACCTACCGAGCCAGTGGTGCCGGAGGGCAGCATGTCAATAAAACTGACAGTGCAGTCCGACTCACCCATGAACCGACAGGAATTGTCGTACAGTGTCAGAACGAACGTAGCCAGCATAAGAACCGGGCATCTGCCTATAAGATGTTGCGAGCACGTTTGGCAAGAGTCGAGGAAGAGAAGCGGGAAGCCGATCAGGCACAAAAGTACAAAGACAAAGCACGAGTTGGCTTCGGGTCCCAGATTCGAAACTACTTTTTACACCCCGACCAGCGCGTCAAGGATGCTCGAACAGGATATTCCGAAGGTAACTTTCATGCCGTTCTGGATGGAAATATTCAGGGATTTCTGGAGAGTTTTCTGCGTTGGCGGATTGGACAAGATTAAAATACAGTTCGCCGACCGGCGGGAGGAACTCCCCGGCAGCACTTCAGGAAGTCCCTGGCGTCAGAGGCGTACCAACACGCTCGTTTTTTCGAGCTCTGAGCAGATTTAGAGGAACACAATACGTGTCTAAATTACAGCATCTCGAAGCAATTGGCCCGGATGCCACAGGCTTACGCACTTCCATGCAGTGGCGTGATGACCGTTATGTCCACGTCGTGGATTGGGTTGCCGGCGACCAGACGTTTCGATTACTCGAAAGCGTCGAAGGATCGGATGATGAACCTTGGCCACCCAGTCCGGCATTACAGCAGTTGTCTGTGGAACAGCGTACGCAAAGTCGTCAGGTCGGACTGATGGTCGGTATGGCTGGTAATAGTCACTGGTCGATGAGTATTGAAAATGACAATACCCAACGTTCGTTGCTGTTTGATGTAGCCTGCCGAATAGCGGATGAAGAGGCCGGAACGCTGGGAACGACATATCGTAGCAGTGTACCGGTTACCATCGTGGACCCAATTCAAAAAATTGCCGAGCTTTCGATTGCCGGTAGAACCTGCCAGATCAAAATCGAGTCCACCGGACGCGGCGAATTGGACGAATTGGAAATTGATGGGAACCTGATAAGAATCACTCCCACCGAAATGCCTCCCAGCTGGCCAGCTACCGTTCGCTGGAAATACCGCCTATTCGGATAAGACTCTTTTGTTTCCCGCCATTTGTCCCCCTTGTAAAAGGGACTCCCTACGATAAGAATTGTTGAATCAGCGTGATTCATCACTCATTAACTTACGGATAGATCCATGGTCTTCGAACACATTGAAAACCTTAAGCGAATTTACACCGATCAGCTCGTTGTCGTCGACAATCGTCCAGAATTAGGACGTTTTCAAGGACTGACCGGTACGGTAAAGACTGTGAATATGAGCGGACGTGCTCTGGTTGAGTTTGACGGATTCAACAATATCGGTTGGTACGATATCGACGTCGATTTTCTGAAGCTTGTTGACGAACCTGTGCATGAAACGGAAACCGTTTCCACTCCTGTACCGGCTGCCGAACCGGCACCCGCTGCCAAGCCAGCTCCGGCCCCTGCTGCTGCAGCTCCCGCTGCCGAAAAGCCTGCACCGGCCAAGGTCGATGCGGGCAGTATGAGTGTGGCTGACATGCTGGCTGCTGCCAGAGCCAGTGCGTCGGGCGAAGAAGCTGCTCCGGCAAATGCCGAACCTGCTCCAGCTGAAGAACCTGTTGCAGAAGAACCCGCACCTGCAGAAGAGGCTCCAGCCGAAGAACCTGCAGCGGCAGCTCCGGCCGGAGACGCCGGAGACGCTAAGGCTCTGAGAGAAGCAGGCGACGTTGACGGCATATTACAGTACTGCCGAACAGTGGATACGCAGTAACGACTGAGCAAAAAACAATGAACGTCGAATGAAAACCGGACATCAACGTCCGGTTTTTTTATTTCACACTGAGCATCCGCTCAAGTGCCACCAACGACCACTCGGCCACCTCGTCATCCACACGAATCGCGTTGACCTGAGTTCCATTGGCCAGATTCTCAAGACTCCAGCACAGGTGAGCCAAATCAATACGGTACATGGTTGCGCACATGCAAACCACAGGTGACAAAAAGTGAATCTCCAGCTCAGGATGTTCCTTTTTGAGACGGTTCACCAGATGTAATTCTGTCCCGATTGCCCATTTGGATCCAGGCTCAGCGTTTTTGATGACTTCAATGATTTTTCCCGTTGAGCCAGAGACGTCAGCAAGATCGTTGACTTCCTGAGGACATTCGGGATGTACCATAATGTGGATACCTGGGTGCTGCTTACGAAACGTCTCGACATGTTCCGGCTGGAACATCTGATGAACACTGCAGTGTCCCTTCCAAAGAATCACTTTGCTGTTTTCAATCGCCTCTTCGGTGTTACCACCCATTTCAAGTTGATACGGATCCCAGACCGGCATCTGGTCATTGGTGATCCCCATTTTTAGACTGGTGTTCCGACCCAGATGCTGATCCGGGAAGAACAACACCCGACTCGTCCGTTTGAATGCCCACTCGAGTACCGCTGACGCGTTACTTGAGGTGCAGACGATCCCGTTATGTTTTCCAACAAATGCTTTCAGGCTGGCTGCCGAATTGATGTAGGTAACCGGAGTAATATCACTGGTGTCAATGACTTCTCCCAGATCAGTCCAACAATCCTCCACCTGCTCAATGGCCGCCATGTCTGCCATGGAGCAGCCTGCGGCAATATCAGGAAGCGTGACCGATACCCGGTAACCACGCTGATTCAAAACTTCTGGGCGATTGGCAAGAATGTCCGCTGTTTCGGCCATAAAGTGAACACCGCAAAAAACGATGTGTTTGCAGTCCGTATTCTCCGCAGCCATCTGGCTTAACTGGTAGCTGTCACCTCGCAGATCACTATGAGCAATCACTTCGTCCTGCTGATAGTGATGCCCAAGGATTAATAGCTCAGGGCCCATTGCCTCACGCACTCGTTCTATCCGAGCTGAGAGCTCGTCATTGTCCAGAGATTTATAGCTGGCGATATCCGGTAGAGGCCGCTCGGTTGCAATACTCATGAATTCCAGTTCTCAAAAAAACAGACAATCGACTAAGTCACGTAACTAACATTATTATCGCCCATTCGATTCTTGGGAATCGCCAAATTAAATCTGTTCTGCATCCCAAACTCAAACGCAGCATTAAAAGTAAAACCAGGGAAGAAAGGAAAATTCCTATTGGGTCCCGCCCTCGATAACTTACTCGGCTACGTTAAAATAACCTAATCAACAATGGTACTCATGCTCGCAATAAGTCCTCATGATTCTACTCATCGATAATTACGATTCCTTCACTTACAATCTGGTACAACGGTTGGGTGAATATGATCCGACATTGGATATCCGAGTGTTTCGTAATGATCAGATTACTCCGCAGCAGGTGGAAGAACTCAATCCGTCTCATATCATTATTTCACCTGGACCCTGCACGCCCACCGAAGCTGGCGTTAGCATGGACGTCATCTCGCATATGAAAGGGAAGGTTCCAATTCTGGGAGTTTGCCTGGGACATCAGTCAATCGGACAATCAACGGGAGCTACCATTGTCCGAGCGAAACAGTTGATGCATGGAAAAACGGATTCCATCCATCACGACAACGAGGGAATTTTCGCCGGCCTGCCTAATCCCTTCATTGCGACACGCTACCACAGTCTGGTGATCCAGCCAGATACGTTGAGTGACGAATTTGAAGTCGCTGCGTGGGCTGCTGCCCCTGATGGCTCCACTGAAATCATGGCGATCCGGCACAAGTCCTATCCTTTGATCGGCTGGCAATTTCATCCTGAAAGCTTCCTCTCAGATGTCGGACCGACGATTCTTCAACGCTTTCTTGAACTGTCGATATGATTAGCGTCGATCAAGCTCTGGCGGAGATCATGGCTCGGCTACCCAAACGCCGTAGCTCCCTTTGTTCGCTTGAAGAGAGCATCACGCGCGTTTTGGCCGAAGATCTGCCAAGCGATATCGACTCGCCTCCTTACGATAAATCATTGGTCGATGGCTATGCCGTCATTGCCGCAGACATTACCTCCGGCGTGACACTCGAGATACTGGACGAAGTCATAGCAGGGCAGACTCCAACAAAGAGCCTGACTCGTAACACGGCAATTCAGATCATGACCGGAGCTCCGTTGCCAGACGGAGCAAATGCCGTTGTCATGGTCGAGCAAACAAGTCGACAGGGCCAGCAGGTCACCATCAATCTCGAACAGATCCTTCCGGAAACCAACGTCATGCGGAGAGCCACGTCGTTATCCAGAGGCGAGACCATCCTCCCGGCTGGAACCAGGATCCGGCCGATTGAAGTTGGGATTATGGCCGAGATCGGATACAGCCAGATCCCGGTGTATCAGCAACCGAAGCTGGCGATCATCAGTACCGGAGATGAACTTGTTGATGTGTCAACAACACCACAGAACGGTCAAATCCGCAATTCCAATGGCCCGCTTTTGAGTACGCTTGGCACGACATACGGTGCTCTGGCCAGTTCGCTGGGGATCGGCAGAGATGACCCGGATGAACTCACCAAACTGATTGCTCGTGGGCTGCAGGCCGATATATTGGTGCTCTCCGGAGGTGTTTCGGCAGGAGTCAAAGATCTGGTGCCGGCCGTTCTGAACGAATTGGGTGTGCAGCAAGTATTCCACAAAGTTAATCTCAAGCCGGGGAAACCGCTTTGGTTTGGAGTTCGGCAACAGGAAAATCATCAGACACTGGTGTTTGGCCTGCCGGGAAATCCGGTCAGTAGCCTCGTCTGTTTCCTGCTTTTTGTCGCTCCGGTTATTTCTCAACTGGTAGGTGTAGAGTCCGAAAACCTGCGGACATCCTCGGCCGTGTTGACTGCGGATTACCAGCAACGAGGAGACCGGCCAACCTATTTCCCGGCTCGATTGACACAGGACAATGGAACCCGCTACGTTACCGCTCTGGCTTGGAAAGGTTCGGCCGATCAACGTACGTTGAGCGAAGCCAATGCACTCGCTTTCTTTCCAGCAGGAAACCAGCTCTACCCGAAAGGCCAGACAATTACTGTGTTTGAAATTCCTTCCTGATCACAAGGGTGGTATGAATTTAATTCAACCTACAGACGACACCAGAGATCCATTGCTCAGGTTTTCTCCTGTTCTCTACGGATTTCTGGGCAACTGCCTGCTCTATACCTGCCTGCCTCCGCTTGGATGGAGTTGGATGGCCTGGCTGGCACCGGCCTGCTGGATTCCTCTGGTAGCCGTGAATCACCCTGACCGCAACGGGCAACCAGCCAAAGGAACTTATTTCAGCCTCTATCTGTTTCACGTCCTGTTCTGGTTGGCATTATTGCAAGGCATGCGCTTAGCCCACTGGACGACCTACTTTGGATGGGTGGCTTTGTCTCTTTACCTGGGAATCTACCTGCCGTTGTTCGTGATGAGTGCCCGAGTCATCCGTCACCAGTTGCAGCTACCGCTCTCCTGGGCAGCCGCCATCAGCTGGGTATGTGTCGAATGGATTCGAGGCTATGTCATCTCCGGTTTTTCCATGGGTTCGCTTTCCCATTCCCAGGTGAACCAACTCTGGTTAATCCAAATAGCAGACCTGGGAGGTGGGTTCGCTGTGTCGTTCGTTGTGGTATTGGGAGCCGGACTGCTGTTTCGTATCGCCTCGCGTGTCAATCAGTGGAGGCGACCTGACAGACCGCCAGGTTACCAAGCGAACTCTACGGTAGCTCTGATGATCGAGACCGTCTGCCTGGTCTGCATCCTGAGTACCTGCTGGGTATACGGACAAACCCAGTTGAATCGTTTTAATGAATCCAGCAACGACACTCGAGCTACTGTTTCGGTGGGACTCATTCAGGGCGTCACGTACACCGAGTTTGAACTGCCGTACGACGAATACGAGAGAAAGGAACAGAAAAAGCAGCAGACCTACAATCAACAGTCGGTTCTTGCGCTACGAGAAGAACCCAGGCTGCAGCTGCTGGTATGGCCTGAATCGATGTATCCAGTCGGCCCATTGATGATTACCGGAAAGGCAGATACTGTCCTGCACGTCCCAGCCCAGCCCGCGGGAGCAGCTCAGGATCAGCAGCAAATCCGCCAGTGGGCAACTCGAGTGCAAACGGGACAAGCCAGGAGCCATAAAACCGTGCTCAGCTATCTCAATGACCATCAGCATGGAAATGGAGCGGGCAAGGCAATGCTGATCGGCGGTACAAGTTCTGTCGATCTGACAAAGCCTAACACACCGTCTTATAACACAGCGGTGCTGCTGTCACCGGAAGGGGAAATACTTGACGTGTATCACAAAAACCATCTCGTGATGTTTGGCGAATACATACCCTTGGGCAACCTGTTTCCTGCACTCTACAACCTGCTTCCCATCAGTCCGCTGGCGGCAGGTGATACGGACATGACTTTTTCGATTGATGGTATTACGTTTAGTCCCAATATCTGTTTTGAAAGCACGGTTCCTCACCGAACCCGGGAGATGATTCTGGCGGTTGGTCACAATGGCCGGCGTCCTGATGTGATACTCAATCTTACGAACGACGGTTGGTTTTGGGGATCTTCCATGCTGGATCTTCATTTTCGTAGCAATATCATGCGGGCAGTCGAGTTAAGACGGCCTAATCTGATCGCAGCCAATACTGGCATTTCTGGCTGGGTTGCTCCTTCTGGAGCTGTGAATGCTCAGGTTGAGAAAACGCAAGCAGGATTTGTCATCGCCAAAGTGGGAAGGTCGTCCGGTGATAGTTTCTATCTTTTATATGGCGACCTGTTTGCAATGCTGTGCGGGCTGATCACCCTGATTTCTTTGGGGAAAGCACTCATTGCCAACTTGTCTGCGGAGTCTAATGCCAAGCAGAAATCCAACTGAAGACTTGAAACTCCAGACAGTTGGATCGCACGTAACACCCCAGTCAGATTTGGTTGGTATTTTATTTTCACACCGACCAAACTACCCAGTTTAACACTAAATGATTGACATTCGCAAAAACTGGGACTTATATTGATTTCAGCAGGTATGTTTGTCCGAACTTGAAGAATGAGCGATTGTATCGATTGCTTGCGCTAAGTTGGTATTTACGTCGTTTAGAATATAGAAATCCTCAAAACCACCTGCTTAGTTCAGAACTAACCACCGGTTATTCATTAAAAAGAGCGGTAGTGTCATGACACTAATTGGAAAAATATTCACCGTTTTGATTTTCATCATGAGCTTATTGTTCATGGGATTCTCGATCACGGTCTATCAAACTCACGTTGATTTACAAACTGCAGCGAGAGAGGTTACCGAGCGTAATGACAATTTGGAAGGTGTGCGTACCACTTTAGAAAACGAAAAAATTGCGGTGGAAGCCAGCTTAAAGCGGGAACGGATTGCTCGAGCTTATGCATTAGCCGCTTTGGAAACACAAGTGGAAGCTATCGCCGCGGATCTGGCTGACAAAGAAGAGATTGTCAAAACCACTCAGGTACGAAGTAACGACCTCTCGGATGCATTGCGAATTGCCGAGGCAACGAAAAAGCAACTGACGGACGAAGTAGAAAGCCTGCGGAAAGATATCAATGACGCCCAACAGCGTACCGACATCTTTTTCGCTCAAATCCTGACACTAACTGACGAAGTGAACCACTTAAAAAGTCTGCAATCACTGGCACAGCAACGTGAAAAGCAGCTGACAAACGAGATCGGTCGTGCCCATAGTACTTTACAGGCAAATGGGTTGGACCCATTCACCGATACCTACGACAAACCGCCAGAACTTGATGGTCGAGTCATCGCAATTCAGAAAGACCTCTTGCAGATCTCACTCGGGCAGGACGATGGACTTCGAGTCGGACATCAGTTGGATGTCTATCGTGGAGCTCTGTACCTGGGTCGGGTAAAGATTCGCGAGACGCAACCAAGTTCCGCTGTCTGCGAGATTCTCCCTGAATATCAAAAGGGGCAGATTCGCAAGGACGACAACGTTATCACCAGCCTAAACTAATCACCAGTGTGATCAATCGACAGGATTGAACTGATGTTGAAACAGAAAATTCGACTTAACGTATATACGATGCTACTGGTGTTGTCCTTTTTCGCGGTCACAACATCCACCGTCTTAATGTATCTGGAGTGGCAGCGTTGGTTAGCTCCAGGTAGCTAAATCGCTCTGAAAACGCGACGAGGGACTCCATTAGTCCCATCACGGCATCAGGACCTTCTCTTCTTCCCAGCCGCTTATGAGGCCTTATCTGTGGCGTTTAGTCGCGCCTCGCCACGACACTCGGTTTCCGGCTAATCTGTATTCCCTGAATACTCTCCCGACCAACCCGCAAAACATTCTCACAAAAACACTCGTAACTCCTTATTTTTCAGTTACTTAGGATAGCTGATCGAAAGTCAGGGGGTGATTGTTAAGCCCCCCTGATTTTGGTAGAATTTGAGCATTCAAAATCTTCTGGGGAACGAGCATTTGAGGCTTATTTTTCAGTGGTTTTCTTATCTAAAAAACGCTGAAAGGGCAGACATTTGTCTAGCGATGAAATCCTTCCTGAAGACGAAAATCAGGGAGATGATGGTTACACGGACGGTACTTTAATTGACTTACCGATCGAAGACGAGTTAAAAAACAGCTATCTCACCTACGCGATGAGCGTGATTGTGTCCCGCGCGTTACCTGATGTCCGGGATGGCCTTAAACCGTCGCAGCGACGCATTCTGGTCGCTATGAACGATCTTAACCTGTCTCCCGGTGCTCACCGCGTCAAGTGCGCCAAGATTGCCGGGGACACGTCTGGAAACTATCATCCTCACGGTGAAGGGGTCATCTACCCGACGCTGGTACGTATGGCCCAGGAATGGAACATGCGGCACGTGTTAGTTGATAAACAGGGTAACTTTGGTTCGATTGCCGGTTTACCTGCAGCCGCCATGCGATATACCGAAGCACGCATGTCGTCCGCTGCCAGCCTGATGCTGGAAGACATCAAACTGGACACCGTTGACTTTACTCCGACCTACGACGAAACTCGCACCGAACCAACGGTGCTGCCAGCCAAATTCCCCAATCTGCTGGTCAATGGAACCAGTGGGATTGCCGTTGGTATGGCCACTTCCATCCCACCCCACAATCTTCGCGAAGTATGTGATGCACTGATTACACTCATCGACGACCCGGACACTCCCATCATGGACCTTCTGGAAATCGTCCAGGGACCTGACTTTCCCACCGGCGGTACCATTTGCGGTCGTAGCGGAATTCGTAAAGGTTACCTGACGGGTCGCGGAACCGTGGTCGTCCGCGCCAAGGCAAGTATTACGGAGCTTGATCGAGGTCGTTCGCGGATCATCATTTCGGAAATACCTTTTCACCAGAATCGTGACCGGGTGGTTGAAAAGATTGCGGCGTTGGTAAACGATGGCCGAGTCAAAGGAATTTCAGGAATTCGTGACGAGTCTGATCTGAAAGAACCAGTACGTATCGTCATCGATATTAAGCGAGACGAGAATCCGGACGTCGTACTCAACCTGCTGTACAAATATTCAAATCTGCAGGAAACCATCTCTATCATTCTGCTCGCACTGGTCGACGGTAAACCACGAACTCTTAATCTCAAGGAGATGTTAGAGGAGTATATTCGTCATCGGGTCGAAGTGATCCGTCGACGAACTCAGTTCCTGCTGTCCAAAGCACGCCGTCGTAAACACGTTGTCGAGGGTCAGCTTATCGCGCTGGCCGATATTGATCAGATCATTGATATTGTCCGAAATTCCGATAGTCATGCCGATGCAAAAACGCGTTTGATGGGTATCGCTTGCCCAGCATCCATGCTCCAGCGAGCACTGGGTGATTCTGGTTTTGAGCAATTTCAGTTGGAACGTGGAGAATCTGATGTCTATCATCTGACTGCCGTCCAGGCCGATGCAATTCTTCGTATGACTCTGAGTCAGTTAGTCAATCTGGAGCAGGAAAAGCTTGGTACTGAACACAGCAAGTTGCTGGAAGAGATCACGGGATACCTGGAAATCCTGGGGGACCGTCAGAACATTCTGGACATCATCAAAGATGACTTGACCACCATTCGTACCAAGCATGGCGATGATCGACGTACCGAGATTTCGGATATGGAACTGGGTAACGTCAACATGGACGACTTGATCACCGAAGAGACGATGGTCGTGTCGATCAGTCATCGGGGATACATCAAACGAATTCCATCGAGCACCTACAAAGCGCAACGGCGTGGTGGAAAAGGGCTCAAAGGAGCCACCGTTGAAGAAGAAGATCCCATTCAGCACCTTTTCGTAGCCAGCACACACGCCTATCTGCTGTTCCTTACCACCAAAGGAAAAGTCTATTGGCAGAAAGTCTATGACATTCCTGAATTAGGTCGGGGCAGCAAAGGCCGAGCCGTCATTAACCTGCTCAATCTGGACGAAGGGGAAAAGATTCTGGATTGCATCCCGGTGCGCGACTTCAATCTGAAAGATCATTTTCTGGCCATGGCCACGCGTCAGGGATTGGTCAAAAAAACCGACCTTTCCTCGTACAGCCGCCCGAAAAAAGGTGGAATCATTGCCATCAAGCTCAAGGACGACGATGAACTGGTGGACGTTGCGTTGGTCAAACCTGGCGACGAAATCGTGCTCTCGACTGCCGAAGGTATGGCCATCCGGTTCGCTCAGGAAGATGCTCGCCCCATGGGTCGTAACACGTCCGGCGTAAAAGGAATTAATATACAGGACGGCGATTCTCTGGTAGGCATGGTTGTCGCTGACCCAGCTGCTGACCTGTTGACAGTTTGTGAAAATGGCTACGGCAAACGTACTCCGTTTGGTCCCCATCGCACTGATGCTGAAGGCAGCGAGTCATCCAATAAAACCTATCGAACTCAGAACCGTGGTGGAAAAGGCCTACGAGACATTAAGGCCACTGAACGTAACGGAAAAGTGGTGGATATCGTACGTGTTGACGACGAAGACGAAGTGCTGATGATGACCAAAGGTGGAAAGATCCAGCGAATTCGAGCTGAGGAGATCAGCGTGGTGGGTCGAAATACTCAAGGCGTCCTGATCATGAAAACCGACGGTGATCAGATTGCGGCAGTTGTGAGAATCCCGCCCGAGGAAATCAGTGAAGAAGATGAAGCCGCAGCTCAGGAAACGACACCAGCCGTTGACTCATCCGCTGCTTCCACTCCACCCGAAACTCCGGAGGAACCAACGGAGGAACCTGCAGACGAATAATCACCAGGTTCAACTTAGTTTGCTACTCTGAAATCTATTCCATCTGCGATAATCCGTTAGTCCAAAACTGCGATATACGATATGTCTGGAACTGCACTTATTACTGGAATCACGGGACAGGACGGCGCCTACCTTGCCCAATTACTACTGGAGCAAGGCTACCAGGTCCATGGAATGATGCGCCGTAGCAGTACTGAAACGCTGGGCCGTCTTGCCGGATTCCAGGATGACATCACGATTCATCAGGGAGACCTCCTGGACCAGCTCTCGCTGGTTCGTCTGCTGGAGGAAGTCAAACCGACCGAATTATACAATCTGGCCGCTCAGAGCTTCGTACCTACCAGTTGGTCTCAACCCATTCTCACGGGGGAAACAACGGGGTTGGGTGTGACTCGGGTTTTGGAGGCTATTCGTCAGGTCGACCCTTCGATTCGAATGTATCAGGCCAGCAGTAGTGAGATGTTTGGTAAGGTTCAACAAACTCCTCAGACGGAAACCACCCCTTTCTACCCTCGCAGTCCTTACGGTGTTGCCAAAGTTTACGGCTATTGGATCACAGTAAACTACCGCGAAAGCTATGATCTGTTTGCTAGTAACGGCATTCTGTTTAATCATGAGTCACCGTTACGAGGCCTGGAGTTTGTAACTCGTAAAATCACCGACGGTGTGGCCAGAATAAAACTTGGTGTCCAGGACAAGTTATTGCTTGGTAATCTGGAAGCCAAACGGGATTGGGGATTCGCAGGTGACTTCGTCCGTGCCATGTGGTTGATGTTACAAACGGACGAACCCGGAGATTATGTTGTCGCCACTGGTGAACAACACTCGGTTCGCGAGTTCTGTGAAATCGCATTTGGAACGGTTGATCTGAATCTTGAGGACTACGTCGGAATCGACCCTCGCTTCTACCGTCCGGCTGAAGTTGAAACACTGCTGGGCGATCCCAGCAAAGCGCGTCATGAATTAGGTTGGGAACCTCAGGTGACCTTTGAACAACTGGTGACCATGATGGTAGAAGAAGACATCAAACGGGTTGAACGAGAAATCAAACTGGGTAGCTAAAAACCGAGGACGTAGTTTTGCGAACGGTTGTCACAGGTGCGAACGGTTTTGTCGCTGGACACCTCATCGACCATCTATTGGCCGCAGGTGATACGGTTCTGGCGCTCACACGGACCAACCACTGCCATATACCACTGTCTCAGCAACTCACTACTGGAGTCTGGGATATCACCGAACCAGCGCCGATCGGGATCATTAATCAGATTAATGAATTCTGTCCGGACGTTGTCTATCATCTGGCCGCGATCAGCGTGCGATCCAGATGTGGCAATCAAGAACCTTCCCCGGAAGCCATCGATGTCAATGTAAACGGTACGCGGCATATCGCCGAGTGCTGTTTGCAACTTCGACATGTTCCTCGAATGGTTTTCACCAGCAGTGTCTACGTCTATGGCTCCTCCTACGATGGAATCACCAAAGTCAGTGAAGAACATGAAGTTCGTCCGGATAACGGCTACGGAATCAGCAAATGGATGGCCGAGCAGGTGCTGAGAGACCTGGAACCCCAGCTCCCTCTGATTGTCGCTCGCAGTTTCCAGCATACTGGCCCGGGACAAACCGGTTCCCTGCTGATCCCTGAATGGACTCATAAATTACAATCCGAACCTTCGCCTCTGGAAGTCTACAATTTGCAAACCTGGATCGACTACTCCGATGCTCGTGATGTCGCCAAAGCTTATCGCGTGCTGGCCACGGAAGCTCAGCCAGGTGAAATCTACAATGTCGGAAGCGGAACAGTCATCCGCTCAGGTGAAATACTCGAAATCCTGCAAAGTATATTAGGAACCGAAAAGCAGGTAACCGAGAGTCATCCTGGTGAGCATTTCCTGCCCATCGCTGATACGCGCAAGATTCTGACTCAGACATCCTGGAGACCTCAGTTCTCGATTCGTCAAACACTGCAGGACTTCGTCAATCACCAGATGTCGTAGGACTTTTACACAAATGTGCGGTCGCTTTACACTGCGGACATCTCTGAAAACGTTGGCAGAGCACTTCCTGTTTGACGTGCCAGCGGACCTTACACTGGTACCGAAATACAATATTGCTCCCACCCATTCGATCGCTACCCTGGTCTGGCACCAGGGAAAACGGCGTTACGGAAGAATGCACTGGGGACTGATTCCGCGATGGGCAGAAGACGCTTCGATGGCCAGCAAGATGATCAATGCTCGTAGTGAGACCATCAGGGAAAAACCATCTTTTCGAAGTGCCTTCCAGCGCCAGCGGTGCCTGATTCTGGCAGATGGTTATTACGAATGGCAGCCTCGCCGAAGTGCGAAACAACCTGTCTACCTTCACCAACGTAACCATCAGCCCTTTGCATTTGCCGGCCTGTGGGAACTCTGGGCTCCTCCCCACACAACTCCGGAAACCCCGCCCTGGTGGACGACCACCATCATTACCACCGATGCAAATGAGATCACAAACAATCTCCATCACCGCATGCCTGTCATACTCTCGCCTGCCGACTACGACAGGTGGCTTAACCCAGACACTGAAGCGTTAGACTCTCTACATCAACTGCTGGTGGCACCACGCGATCAGAATCAGATGAGTGACTTTGCAATGACACCTGTTTCAACGCGAGTGAACAATGTTCACAACGACGACCCTCAATGCATCGCACCGGATGCTACTCAGCAGGAATTGTTCTGAGCGTGTAATAGGCTTCCGCTGGAAAGAAAACAGTGTCATCTGCGGTCAGATTACGAATCTTAAAATCGTAGACAAATCCTTCCCGCAATGCTTCCAGGTCCAGCTGGACAGACATCCGGTCCGGTGCAACGCGCACCTCACTGATTCGATCAGTACGACGTTGCTGATCAGCACCACCGTACGAAGTTGTTGAAACCCGGGTTGCGGATTGCACCGAGTAATTATCGGGATCGGAAGCACGATCTCCGTCCACCGGTCTGGTAAATCGAATTTCAAACCCCCCAGAATTGGATCGAACTTCTGCAATTCCAGCAGGTAGTCTCGATGACGCAAATTCCATTCTGGCCAGTGTGCCGATATTGTTTGCCCCTCCCCAGCCACTATCACGAATCGATGCAACATACAGATCACCAGCCGGTGACACGGCAACAGCCAGAGGACCGAGCAAGGGCTCACTTTCGAGTGGTTGGTCAAGCGTCAGTGGATAGGCCGCTCCCTGCATTGTCTCTCCCACTTGCTGAAAACTCATTCGAATCAATCTACGAGTGTCATATTCACAGCCAACCAGATGCCCCTCGAACGGTCCAAAGACTTTACGTCCATACTGCTTCTGAGCCGTCAACGGAGTTTCCAGAAAACATATTCCGTTCACACTTCGAGTCCAGGGATGAGGCATGTCGATGGCCGGCGGAGTCAGCGGCGGACGTTGGTCTCCTATCCGTTCAAGTTTGTTGATAAACCCGTAATGCTTACCAGCAAGGACATGATTTATTTCATTGTACGGATTGTAATTTCCCTGGTTATCCGAAACGTAAAGCTGTCCGGCCGCATTCCGGGCAAGTCCCATCGGGAAACGGTGCCCTGCGGAGTATGTTTTCACGTCGAACAGATAAGGATTGTCCCGTGTTGGCTTCTTCGGCATGAGATGCAGAACCTGCCCCCGCAGATTAGCTGCGGCCGGAGTTCGGTCATCCTGCTGGCAGGCGGTGGTCACGAAATACCCTCCCTTCCCGTCCGACACTGGACCAACTGCCCAGTCATGGTAGTCTGCAGTATGCCCCCAACCGGCAGCGATGGTCTGCACTTTTTCATAATGACCATCCTTATCTCTATCAAACATCCGCAGCAGTGCATATTTGTTGATGACGTCAATAAAATCATTCTCGGCCTGGACTCCATAAGGGGCTGCAAGTTCATGAATTCCGACCTGCAGTCGATCTTCCATTCCATCCTGATCCGTGTCCACGGCCTTCCAAATCCGTCCTTTGAGTGATGTGATCCAAAGAGCTCCTTCAGGATCCCAGTCGATCCCTGTTGGCATGAACTCATCAAAAAACGGAAGACGTGTCGTCTTAACACCGGGTACGACATTTAGTCTGGTCGGTTGAGGTGCTGCCAAATTGACTTCGAGCGGTGGGAAGCGATCCACATCCAGATTGGACAGAAATTGCAGCGACACGGTGCCGTCTTCACCCACAACGCCATAAAACTCATCATCAACGACAACGGGCCTGTCTGTTGTTTGCACCCAGCGACTTCCCTGTTGCCCGGAAATCGAAAGAGTGAATTGCTGACCTGCTTCATGCAGCTCCAGAGAACCAGGAGCGATACCCACTAGCAGCTTCAATCCTGCAGGAAGATTTTCAACATGAATGCTGCGTTCAATTCCAGCTTTCGCAGCAGCCTGATCTTCTTCCCAGATTTCACGGAATTCCTGAGTTACAAATACCCGATGGACCACTCCGTCTATCTCAAACTGCCATCGCTGCTTTAGTCTGAAACGATCCTCATCCTGCTCCCAACTATCCAAACTTGTAATAAACTGACCCGCTGTCACGGGCTTGTACGTTTGCCCATTCGCTCCGATCAATAGCAGGTCTGGTACGCCACGGAAATCACTTCCCAACGTCAGCCCATCCCAGCTCTCACCAGCAGTTTCCCACAGCCAGATCTTCCCCTTCGTACGCTGACGGGCAATATCACCCTGCCACCATCCCAGGAACCTGCCCGCCTCCATATCAAAAAAGAGATTATGCCGGTTTCGAAATCCAATCAGTGCCGGTTTGATGTACTGAATGTCACGATGAAAAACGACGTCAGTAATGAGCTTGGCACCGGGATCAACCTCCCGGATACCCGACTGCCGAGCAACACGAACGGCCCCGGGAGCAGGAGGTTCAAATCCCTCCTGATTCAAAATCTCCCAAACCGCTTCCAGCTGATGTGGTAGATGATTCTCCAGAACTCCGCGAACAGCCAGTTGCACGGAAGGCATTTCCATCCGGGGAACCAGTCGAGCCGGATTACTTACCCAGCGACTAAACCACACCTTACGAATGCGGTCGTCCAGATGCGACAAATCTGGTCCCTTGGCATTCAACGGCGCCTTGGGAGGAATCACACTTCCCACCTGATGGCAACTGGTGCAACCAAATCCATCGGTCGTTACCAATCGGGCACCCGCTTGAAACAGCTCATCCTGATTCGGCAGTGGTTTCTGCTGAGTATGATGCAAGCCGATATACGCCTGGTCTACGCGATCTTTTTCCACAAACCAGCCAATCAACTCCTCCAACTGATGATCATCAAAACCAAACTGCGGCATTCTGACTTTTAACCAGGGCCTGCGGGTTGCCCCCTTTCTGGAAATCGCAGCATGCAGTGCCTTGTTATGAAGTTTATCTCCCACTCCGTTAAGTGAAGGAGGAACAAGCGATGCTCTTACCGCGTCGAGTGAACTGATATTTCTTCCAATCTGATCCAGGCTGGCACCTATTCCAGCGGCGTCTTGTCGGGCATGACACTGAAAACAGTTGTTTTGGCGTACCAGCAACGCCTGCGTGGAGTCAGAATTGACCGACTTGACATCAGAATAAAATTCAATCAGTGCCTCACGATCGGCGGCGGCAAGCACATAGCCAGGGCGATGGTCTGATTGATCGGCACTTTCCAGACATCCTCTTGATCGATCAAAATGGAACGGGATTTTTTGATTTACCTCTTTGTCCTCGTGGCAATTGGCACAACCATGCTCCTGATAGATCTTCCTCCCCTGCTCTGCCAATCCCTCATCAACGACATACTGTTCAAAAACCAGCTCGCTACGAGGCGACGCAAGACTCTTCAGATAAGCGATGACATCTGTTTCTTCCTTTGGTGTCAAAGATACTGCGGGCATACGATGATGCTTGTTCACCGCCGCAGGATCTTTAAACCATCGTAGCCAAAAGTCATCTTTACGTTTGATGGCAATCTGATCGAGACGTCCGCCATCAAACAAAGTCGATTCACCAAATGATTCCGTCTGATGACAGGCAACACAACCAACCGAAGCAAAGACCTGTTTCCCGGCGGCGATGTCCCCTTCCGCTAACAACTCCCCCACAGGTTCCGGATTGGTAGAATTCTGAAATAAAAAAGCGGTCACAGCTTTCGCCTGCTGATCGCTTAATTCGAAATCCGGCATACGTTGGACCATCGTTTCCCCGGATGGTGCGGCGCCAGAGACGCTCTTTTGCTTGAGCCGGTTCACCAGCCATGTCGGCTGTATAAAATCTCGAAAGTGTTTCAGCGATGGAGCCAGTCCCAAAGAATTCTGTTCCACCGGAGACTCGTGACAACGAGCACAACGCAATGCATGCGCCAACTGCTCGCCACGAACATAGTTATCTTTGATGGTATCTTCCGTTGCATGATACAGAAATCGATTCCCAACCGGCTCAAGTTTAAACGAGGGCCCCTGCCAGAGCAGACGCAACTTCCCGCCCGCCTTTTCGTCGAGCGGGGATTTGTAAGAAATCTTGATCGGGTGCCAACCAAATTCCATATCCATCGGTCCGCTCGTCAGCAAACCCGACGGACCGGCTTTCTCCGTTACCGATTTCCCCCCAAATTCAAGCGCCACTTCGCCGTCTGCTTCAATGAACAGTGAATACTTTCCGACTGATTGCAGAAACAGAAATCCTGTCCAGGTCGCTTCAAACTGCTTTGTTGCCAATCGTGAATCTGCAGTTTGCCCCTGCCAGTCAAATGAGAGTGTTGTGTCAATCCTGCTAACAGTGTTACCAGCCTGATCTGTATATTTTCCGATCCATCCAGGACGGTACTCTTCAGCCAATTCGTCAAGGATCGCCTGACGATTGTCCTGCCCGACGCAGTTGAGGGTAGACAACGAAAAACTCAGCGTGCCCAAAATCCAGAGAATCAGATTGCGTCCATTCATGCTGTTTCTGTTCCTTAACGCAGTGAGGCCTGAGGCCGAGGTACACCGGCATCTTGAAATGCTTTGGATACATTCTCGTAGCAGGTCTTTAGCGCGCGATGAGGATCATAACCGGGCTTGCTCCAAACCATTCCGGAAACTTCGCAGGAAATGTCTCCTCGATAACCTCGCAAATAGAATTGCTTGATCAAGGTCGTGAAGTCGATCGTGCCAGCGCTACCGGGAAGCTCAAATCTGAATTTCCCCTCCGCAAGCTTTACCGTATCTTTCACCGCGATATGAGCGGTTTTGTGTGCTGCCTGTTTAATCGTGGGAACCAGTTCCAGCCCGGTGTAAATGTAATGGCTGTAGTCATAGACCATCCTCAACCGTTGGGGATCGTTAAGCTGTTTCATGATCCACACTGCTTTCTCAGGCGTATCCATACCACCGCCACGGTGAGGTTTAATACAAATCGTAGTGGACGAGCCAGCAGTCTTTTCAACCCAACGTCCTACCTGCTCAAGAAACAGATTTTTCTTGTCGTGCCAGCTTCCCCCGCCTAACACGGTCTGGATCACCACATTTTTCGCATCCGTAATATCAGAAACAAACTCGGCAGCGTTGCGAATCCGAGCCAAATTGGCGCTGTTCACGTCAGCACTGGTCTGAGGAGTCGTATGCTCCATGATGGAGGTCAGTCGCAGCCCCGTCTCCGATAACTTTTTACGAATGTGAAGACGACGCGTCATGGAAACGTTTTCAGGTGCCGCATCGAACCCCTTCGTGCAAGTAATCTCCACCGCATCGTAACCGGTGTCCGCAAGTACTGGAATCACAGCTTCCGTGGCGATGGTCCGGCTACCGTAGGTACTGAACCCCAAAGTCATGGTATCCATGCTTTTAACCGACGAGGCTACCAGGCTTTGGTGAGAAGTTGCCAACGCCAGAGCGCCAGAACAGGAAGCCAGAAAACGCCTTCTCGGCATTTCGGGGATAAATCGCTCCATAATCGTTCGTCTCTTAACTATCGCCGACTAATGACAAACCATCATTATACTGCGATTAAAAGCAGAACGTTAAAGAATGCGAATCAGAAGATGGAACCTGTTTGTTATCGCCGAGCCAATTGGACCACAATAGCCAAGAATCCCACTCCGGCAAGTACGGTTCGGATTTGTTGAAGCAACGTGTCGCCTGCCAGTTCTTTCCAGCCAATCAGACTTTGTGTTTCCGGATTAGTTTCAGGACTAAGATCAATTGGCGCTTTTTCCTTCGAGCTGTCCCCCGGCGTCATGTCATGCTCGCCATCACCGCTTCCAACAACATCGACAACCTCCGACGGTTTGTCTGCAACAGAATCCAGTTCCGGCTCGTCAGATTCACGCAACGCCTGCGAGTTACCGACGTCCTGTTCTGATGTGGTAGGTAATTCGTCTACCAGCTGATCCGAATTCTCATCCGTCGTAACACCGCTCTGATCAGAAGTCTGTGTCTCAAAAAAGCTTTCCTCGATCAAAGCGGCTTCCTCCTGCTCAGCTCCAGAAGAACTCTCCAGGTCGGTTGCCAGAGCCCCATCATCTGTATTCGACTGCGTCTCGGACGGGTCTGCATTCACCTCAGAATCCAGCGGGACCGTTCCCTCGTCCAAAACAACTTCTTCCGATGTATCAGAAACCGTTTCCGACCCGGGATCTTCCTCTTCCACGGCAATCGCCTCAATCGACTCAATCGACTCAATCGACTGTAGATCCTCCTGCTGCATCGGCTGCAGAGATGGTACAGACAGGGACGGTTGCTCCACGGCTAACCCCGTAATGGTCGCCTGAGGTTCGGGAGTCCCGGTCTCTGGTTGCGGATTGTCAGCTTGAGCCTCAATTGGTTTTTCAATGACTGATTTCTGCATGCGACCTACCACTGGATCCAGGAATTGCTTGACACGGCCACTATAGCTCCCGGCAGTCGTTCTCCAGCCAGCTCCAAAAAGCACACCAGCCAACTCGCCTTCCGTGTTGAAAATAGGGCCACCTGAATCACCTTGACGAGCTACAGCTTTAAGTTCCACCATCTCATGTGGTTGGCTGAGACCTGGAGAAACATATTGTGAACAGACTCCGGAGACCGCTCGATATCGCCCTGAACCATAACCAGCAATGGTCAGTTTATCACCAGGTTGAGGTGCGGTCCTGGTAATCTGGACCGCATCAATCGAAGGACTCCAGATCAACAAGGCTGCCAAATCCCATGTCGGGTCACTGGCGACCACTTTTGCCGATGATCGAAAGCCATTTGGAAACGAAACCAGGATTTCCTGCTTCGAATCACGAATGACATGGTGGTTGGTCACCAGCAGCGCATGCTTACCCTGTTTATAAACCAGGGTGCCAGAGCCGAAGGAGGCACCATTGGTCTCGACAGACATGATACGGGCGACCGCAGGATGAGGAACATCCGCAGATAGTTCGTTAGCGCGGACAGGGTTGGTCATTAAGCCAGCCACCAAACCGGTCAGCAAGATACCGAGTATGGCATGGCGAATGATGGAAATGGTGAAGAATTGTCGTTTCATAATACGGAGCCCCCTCAATCCATGAGTTACAAAAGGGACTCGACGCATCCATTCGCCGAAAGAAACTAATATCAGGCATCCATCATATCGGCCAGTCGGATGACATATTTTTGACTTTTTTCTACCGTCTGGAATAACTCGTATAACTGCGATAACCCGGAGTCAGCATGACTGGACTATAAATTGGGGGGATTCGGGGAAATCGGGGGGGGAGCAGGCGTCTCAGGTGGCCTGCGAAAGAAACGCGAAGCTTGTAGGTATTCGCGTTCTCTAGAACAATTCTTTAATGGGCTCGCCATCAATTATCGAAAAGTTAGGGCGTCCCTTTTCATCTTCGTAATAGACATCAAGTGGTACGCCCATATGGCGATAGATCGTCGCTCCAATATCGCCAGGTGTGATGGGACGAGTTCGAATATCGCTGCCGTCACGTTCACTGGAGCCAATCACCTGGCCGTGTCGCAAACCACCGCCAGCCAGGCACATACTCATCACTACCGGCCAATGATTCCGGCCATCTTCGCTATTCTGCGTTCCAATATTAGGAGTACGCCCGAATTCCCCCATTGCGATAACGAGCGTATCATCGAGCAAACCACGTTGCTCCAGATCGGTGATCAGTGTGGTATAGAAATGATCAAATAGAGGCAGTAATGGCCCCAACCCCTTACTGATTCCTCCGTAAACACCACCGGGAATACCATGGTTATCCCAAGTACCCGAAGCGGTATGGTAGCTCAGATCAAGTGTCACAAAGCTGACGCCAGCTTCGACCAACCGTCTGGCGATGAGTACCTGCTGGCACCACAGATGATTACCATAGAGATCACGATACTTTTGCGGTTCACGGGAAATATCAAACGCTTCCTGCGCTTTGCCGCCAAGCAACATATCCGCAGCCTGCTGCCCATACTCATCGTGGGCTTCCATATCTCCCTGAATATCGAGACCGCTCTTCATTTGGTCAAACTGCTTTACCAATTTCCTGCGATTGTGAATTCGATCGACAGTCAGCCCGGATGTCATTGCAAAAATATCCGCTCCAGACATCTGCCCTGTATCAACTCCGACATTCGTATAAACCGGCAGGCGACAGGCCTTGTTTGCCAGAAATGGATTGTATTTCCTTCCCAGGTAACCGGCGTAGCCGACATGGGACGAGTGTTTCTCAAATGCCACATAAGCCGGCATCGCTGGATCATTAGCACCTTTTTCCTTGGCAATGATTGATGCAAAACAAGGAATCTTATCACCCTTTGGATTCACTCGGGGTGCAGCGGTTCGATCGCCGGTCTGCATTACTTTGTTTGGCTGATGATTACTCCCACGACAGTCCACGCTCCGGAGAATTGACACCTTGTCGAGCATTGCGGCCTGCTTTGGCAAATGCTCACAAATGTGAACGCCAGGCAACTTCGTGCTGGTGACTCCAAACGGCCCTCGATTTTCAAAGGGGCGATCCGGTTTAGGATCCCACGTATCAATGTGGGATGGCCCTCCCGCCATCCACAGTAAAATTACACTCTTACCTTTACTCGACGGCTTGCCGGCCGCATTCGCCAGAGCGTGATTTTGCAGCAACCCGGGTAACGACAGACCGGCCAGTCCAGCCATGCTCGCCTTCAACATTCCTCGACGGTCATGCATTACCAGACCTTCGCGAGTTCTCCCGTGAAGCGAGGTAAAAGCGTGCTGCTGATGCTGTGGATTATTGTGAGCAGTCATAAACAAAGATGATTTTTGAATTGAGTAACTTGCCTCGTGACAATTCAGCCACTACCTTCAGATTATCGGCTAACCCCGAATAGAGCAATAAATATATTCTCAATTCACACTCTTCCTCCCTGAAGTCGCTAGTATGCTGTCCATCATTGATGTCCGTAAAAACATCCCCAGTGGCACAATTATCATTAACAACCCGAAACATGCCAATGTCATTCCGACTTTTGGATATGTGCAACTGCGGGAAGCGCTAGGAGATTTGCATCAGGAAAAGAGCATCCGGGCAGTCATACTCACTGGTTCAGGCGATCTCTTTTCAGCAGGCACTGACCTTCGTCAACTCAACACAGAAATTCAACGCGAATCACCTTCGTCTCATCAGGATATTGAACTACTCAATGAACTGTTACTGGCGATGCTGCGTTATCCCAAACCGATCATTGCTGCGTTGAACGGCCCGGCGATCGGTACGGGAGCAGCCATTGCACTCGCATGTGATTTCATCATTGCTGCTGATACGGCCCACTTGCAACTACCGGAAGTCAAGCGTGGATTAGCGTCTGGCAGCGCTGGCACGATGTTGAACTTTCGGGCCGGGGCCGCCATTGCCTCCCGTTTTGCAATTACCGGCCAGCCGATGTCGGCTACCGAAGGCAAGCAATTCGGATTGATCCACGATGTTGTCGAGCAGCAGCTCGTTTGGGCTCGTGCTCATCAATTGGCCGGCGAAATAGCCATCACATCATCGCAGGCGGTCCAAATGACTAAACGAATCATCAACGAAACGCTAGCAGAACAGATCGAAAGGCAGCTTCAGGTAAGTGGTGCCATGACGGCTGCCGCTCGCAGCACATCACATGCAAGTCTGGGAGTCACCGCATTTCTGAACAAGCAGACTCCTGACTTCGACTGAAATCGACTCTATCCCCAATTCGTCCAATTCGTCCGATTCGTCCATGCTCTCCCCAAGCTCTCCAAGCTCTCGAGATCAGCGAAACCGAGTAAGGTCAGCCGGAAGGATACGACCATCGTGCAATGCAGACGCAATCAACACTCCGTCACAATGCCCTTCCAATTCCATGAGGTCATCCACGCAGTTTACACCCCCACCGGTAATAATTTCCAGCCAGGGGTACTCCTGCTTTAGCTGGCGGCAGAGATCCAAAGTAGGAGTTCCTGCTCCCATCCCCACCGCAGCCAGATCAAGCACAATCATGGACTGCACACCCAATTCGACGACCTGTTGTACAATCTCCAGCGGCATTGCCTGTGCCCACTGTGAACAGGCATTGTCCGCCAGCAACGGCATTTCATTTTTCAGGTCCAAACTGAAAACAAACCTGTTTGTGCCGATCACTTCCAATAGCGATCGCAAGTCGGCCAACTCCGCACAGCATTCCAGGCCAACAATAATCCTGGCCAGTTTTTCCAACTCGATGTGCTGCTGTAACGCATGCAATCTGGAAACAGACGAGAAGCCCGCATCCAACCAGATGGATATACCGACGTCGAGTATATCCTGCAGTACCCGGGTGTTGGGAATCCCTCGTTCAATCCCGTCCAGATCTGCGACGTAGTACTCATTAAGTCCGAACTCACGCTCAAATGCTCTGCATATTTCTCTGGCATCTGAAGATGGTGTGAGCAGGCTTTGGATCGGCTGATAGCTATCCCGCTGACCCGCGACACCCCGGACGACCCGGCCGTTTAACACATCCAGTACCGGGATGATGCGCATAACGAGAGCCTTCTGAATAAACCGGCAGGCGTGTCAAGAAAAGTCTTACAGAGGAAAATCGTCTTCGGCGGCCTGCTGAGCGTAAATCGGCATGTGACGATAATAGACTTCAAGAATCATTGTGGCCAGTGCGGTATTGTAAAGCCGGCCACCACTGCGTGCTCCGTGATCTGTCCCCATTGCCCAGCTTCCTGCATCATGACCTTTACCAGTGGTCTGAGCAGTCACCAGGCTATCACGCATCGTCTTATTCCACTTTTCCCACAATGGCCCACCATGGTGACGCATGACCTGTGTCGCATAGTAGTTATAGTACATGTTCCCTTTGCTGGGACCCCATTTGGAAATCTGTTCCACACCGCGCTGGAGGGCAGGTTCATCTTTCTTCCAACCCAGATACATCCGGCATAGCAGGCCAACAGCTGTTGTCGCCTGGCCCGCACCAGGTGACGTGTATCCATAGGTTGCTCCACTATTCGCAGCAACGCTGTCCAGGAACTGGTAACATCCGGCAATCGTATTCTTGGGTACATTCAGATATGCCATGTGACCACTCTTGAGTGCCATCAACTGCCAACCAACGACTGAAGTATCACCTGCCTGACGAGGCTTATAACGCCAACCGCCTCCCACAGGATCCTGCGCGTAGACGATAAAGTTGAGTGACATCTGGGCGGGAGCCATCAGTTGTCGATCTTTTGTCATGGCAAAAGCTTCAGTAAGCGTAATGGCACAAAGGCCATGTGAATACATGCGACCGCCCGTGTCGGTCAGGTCACCCGTAGCACCGTTGACCTTCATGCTGCGAGTGAGATAGTACAAACCAGCTTCCACCTGTTTCTTGTACTCACCCTTCTTGTGAGTATTCCCGGCGCCCAAAAACGGCAGTAATGCCATCGAAGTGGCTCCGTTAAAGGAGGTCTTGAGATGACCTACCGTGCCACAGTTACAGCGACGTCCGTCAAGCGTATGATCGAAGCTCCAGCTACCATCAGGATTTTGGTGGTTAGCAATCCACTTCAATCCCATGGCTACTGCCATTTCACTCTCTTTCGTGCCACCATATTCCCGAACCGCAACTGCCTTGGCATCCGCGCTACGCGCACCAATACCTGAGTCACTTGCAACCGTTTCGGCCTTATTCATAAGATCTGTCGTCGGTGCTACCTGATTGGCAATGTTTTCGAATTCTACGGCTGCCGGCGGGGCTTCGACGTCGTCTGCAATATCGATTTCCTCGACTTCAGAAACATCCTCAATAGGATTCACTTCGGTTTCTACTTCGACTGTTTCAGTCGGAGTGATTTCAACCGGCTCATCAATCGGGTCAGTCAAATCATCCACGATCTCTTCGATCAGATCGTTCTTGGTCATTACCGATGTCAGAGAGGGCATCTCCGGCTCTTCGATAACCAGCACCATCAATCCCAGGATGACCAGAATGACGGTGTGCACAGCCAGACTGAAAATCCAACTGGGAACAGCCTGAAACAAAATAAAGCTGCTACCGTGACTTGACTCCATGTCCGCTGCAGGATCTTCGGCAGCTCGTCGGGCGGCTGGAGACGCACTCGCTTGTTCTGCTACAGGAGCAGCGGAAGCTTGAGGTACCGCTGGTGGTACCTGTGAAGGATGTCCCTGGTTTGAAATTTGATTCGGATCGTTCGCGTCTGCCATTTCTCTGTCCTCACTGAACGAATATGAAACATATCCATTCAATTATTAAAACTGCGCATACCTTAACCACAGTGTTTCTCTTCCATTAAAATTATCGGATAATTGGAAAAAATCAAGCATTAGATTTTTTATCTGGCACACAGATGCACACTTTAAAGGCTGCTTTTCTGCTGTGACCTCCCAGGTTCCGTACCGAAAGAATCCGTAAAGACGTTAAACTTGAACCCCGGAACCAACTTTGACAGTTAGGTAAGTCCTCGGGCAAACTCAACCAAAATCCCCAAATTAGCCCGTTGTCAAAGTCCCGATAGCACGACTAGAATAGTCCCATTAACCAATAATACACTGTCTCCCAGCGAGTCAGATAAACAATTCACGACACCACAGAAGTACACAGGGTGATTCCATGGCAGGTCGAAGTAAAAAGAAAGCTGAAACCATTTTCCTCGTATGCGAAGAAACGGGTGATTACAACTACAGCGTCAAGCGCAAACCTGGTGGTGAGAAGCTATCGTTGAAGAAATACAGCCCCCGCCTGCGACGTCACACCGTCCATGTGGAAAAGAAAAAATAGGCTGGGTAGTTTCCCGGCGAGCGTCAGGCACACGGAAATGTCCCCCCCCTGACACTGCTCGGATGAATCGTTGAAAAACAGATGCGAACAGGTTCATGACCAGTTAAACTGGTCATGAACCTTTTCTATTGGAGTCACCTTTTTCGGAAGTGACCTTTCATTCAAAACATGGATGGTTTGAATAATGCAAAAACGTTGGCGAATTCTCCCATTTGATCCCGACCAGGTAGAACAACTGGAAACTCGGGCCAACGTCTCTGCCGTCGTTGCCCAGCTACTATTAAACCGGGGCATAGATAGTCCCGAACTAATTTCCACCTTTTTGGAAACGAAACTCTCAGGACTGCGACCACCCGAAGCGCTCCCCGGAATCAGTCAGGCCGCCGAAGTGATCTACGACGCGGTCAAAGCAAACAAGAAGATTCTGATTTATGGAGATTACGATGCGGACGGCATGACCGCATCTGCCATTATGATGCGTTGTCTGACCATACTTCAGGCGGACGTAACCTACTTTGCTCCGAATCGCCTGGCAGATGGTTATGGACTCAATGCCGATCAGATTCGCCGCCATCACGATCAGGGAATTCAACTCGTCATCTCTGTCGATTGCGGCATTGCCAATGCTGAAGAAGTCGATATCGCCAAAGGCCTCGGCATGCAGGTGGTGATCACCGACCATCACGAATTTGCAGACCGACTGCCGGAAGCAGATGCGATTGTCCATCCTCGACTTCCAGGAAGCGACTATCCTTTTGGAGGTCTTTGCGGAGCGGCCGTGGCATTCAAATTGGCGTGGGCACTTTGCCAACTGGATAGTGAGGCAACACGAGTCAAACCGGCACATCGAGATTTTCTGATGATGGCCGTTGGGATTGCTGCGATTGGCACGGTAGCCGACGTTGTGCCCTTGCAGGATGAAAACCGAATCATCGTTACCCATGGCTTACGCAGTCTCAAGGAACGACCTCCTGTGGGACTGGCCGCACTCATGAAGTTAACGGGGCTATCGGCAAAACGTGAATTTGACGCTCAGGATATCGGGTTCAATATCAGCCCCCGACTCAATGCCTCCGGGCGACTTGGGCAGGCTCCACTCGGCGTCGAGCTACTGATCACCGAGGATCCACAACGAGCTCAGGATCTGGCTGAGTATCTCGACAACCTCAACAACGATCGCAAGAAGATTGAGCGGAGTATTAATCTGGCCGCTGTTAAACAAATCAAGGAAAAGTACGATACCGAAAATGACCCGGCTTTTGTACTGGCCGGCCATGGCTGGAACGCTGGCGTGATTGGTGTAGTCAGTGGTCGCCTGGCCGAGAAATACGGTCGCCCAGTGATTCTCATCGCACTCGACCAGATGGGAGTCAGACCTGGAATTGGTTCAGCAAGAAATGGAGGCATAGGCAATCTCCACGAAGCGTTGCAACACTGCACTGAACATCTGCTCAAACATGGAGGTCATGCAGCGGCGGCAGGTCTGTCGATTGAAGAAAGTGAGATTGATGCATTTCGCGCCAGCTTTTGCGAATACATTCAGGCGAGTGTCACCGAGGAGGACCGCATTGTCGAAGTCGTCATTGATGCCGAAGCCTCACTGAGTCAACTCACACCCCAGATCATCGTCCAAATGCAACAACTGGGTCCCTTTGGCGAAGCCAATCCAGCTCCGGTTCTGTGTGCAAGCAAGGTTGATATTGTGACAGGTACCGCAAAGCGGATGGGAGGAGGTGAACGCCATCTCAGCGTCAAAGTATCTCAATATGGCACAACGTTGCGAGCGGTAGCGTTTGGTCAGGGTGACTGGGCAGAGGAGCTGGATCAAGTCGATGGTCAAATCGATGTCGTCTTCAAACCAGTCATCAACGAATTCCGAGGACAACGGAATGTCGAGTTACATCTTGAAGACTGGCGGCCGGTGGCTGAATCCGCTTAGCGATTCGGTGTTTTTCCTGTTCCGGGTCGCACAGGATAAGGTGGAGCCACTGGCAACTCGATCGGTTCCTCTTTCAGTTTTTGCTGCAAGTATCTGATCGCAGCCTCCAACTGGGCATCTTTTCCTCGATACGTCGCATGGGGGAGGTTATCTACGACAATATCGGGTTCCACACCATGTCCTTCGATCAACCACTTACCCTCCGGACCAAAAACGCCCGCTTGAGCAGCTGAAGCGTACCCCTTGTCTACCAATCGGTTATTAATACTCAGCCAGATCTCACCTCCCCAGGTTCGTGTCCCCAGCACGACTCCATATCCCAGACGCCGAAACCCTTCCGCAAATGCTTCACCGTCCGACGCAGTCCGTTCATTACAAAGCACAATCATATGCCCCCGAAACGCATATTGCATATTCCAGTACGGCTTGCCTACGCGAGGCTGCCAGTAGAACCAGGCCTGTCGCCCCAGCTTTTCCAGTATCCAGCTGTCAATATTCCCGCCGCGATTATGGCGGACATCGACGATCAGTGCTGGCCGGTTATATATCGGGTAGAACTGGCGAGCCCATTGCTCAATGTTGCTCTTGCCCATCGCTCGTAAATGAACGTAGCCAATTTGTGCTTTGCCTGCTTTTTCGACAGCCAGTCGACGAGTGTATTCCCACTGATCGTACCGCAGGTCCGCTTCGCGAGTCATCGAGATCGGCTTGACTACCACTCGGCGTACCGCCTGCTTACCAGGAGGAATTACGTCGAGTACGACCTGCCGTCCTGCCTGGGCTCTCAGCAAGGCGTTAATGTGTTCCACCTGACTGACATCAACTCCGTTCACTTTCCGTATCACCGATCGCTCGGCAATCTGAACGTCCGGGTGCGCAAGCGGTGAAAGTTGTTCGGGATAGTCCGGATCTGATCGGTAAATATGCTCGACAACGTATCCCCTCTGATCTACATCGTAACGCAGCACAGCGCCTAGCGACCCCACACCGACATCAGCATCATCCAATCTCTGCTGGCCACCACGTACAAAGATATGTAATGCCTCCAGCTCTCCTACCATCTGTTCAAGCAGGTCGTTTAACTCCGCTCGATCCGTAACCCGATCCACCAGTGGCAGATGCAATTCCAGTACATCTTTCCATTTCACTCCGTGTAAATTGGGATCATAGAAATAATCCCGCTCCAGACGCCAGGCTTCGACCAGCATTTGCCGCCAGCGTTTCACTGGATCAACCGAAAACCTGACACCTCGCAAAGAGACACGATCCTCCAACTCGCCGCCTGATTCTCCGTTGGCTGGCAGAACATAAAATGCTCCCGATTTCCACAAAGCTGCATGCTTGCCGTTGGCAGACATTGCATACGAATTGATCGCATCGGCCACCGTAACAACATCCGCTTCATATTGACGAGCCCGAGCCATTAACGCTTTGGACGACGAAGTTCCCCTGGTGGTACTCACCCAGTACAGATGCTCGTCAGTAACACGCAGGTCACTGTAATTCCCTGCGGCTATTGGAAGTTTTCTGATGCGACCGGTAATCCTGTTGAAGTCGATCACCACGTCTTCAACTTCGCGTGGGTCGTCCTCTTCACCTCCCTCGCCTTCTTTCTCGTTGTCGTTGTCGGTCTGAGAGTCCTCGTCCAGTTCGTTCGGCTCCCGAAAAGGAGAATGTAAATCTGAACGAAGTGCCAGCTCATAGATCCAGGTCGTGTTATCGAAGTAAGGCTCTGGCTGTCGCGGACCCCAGGGGCTGGATACGGACGAGTCCAGGTGGCGGTCTGACAGGAAATACAGAAATTTACCATCAGGACTCCAGGCTGGATCATAGCTGTCCGCTCGGGAGGTCGTCACGGCAACTGCTTGCTCCTCCTCTATCGACCACACCCAGATCTGATCGGTCCAATTGTCAGCTGATTTTACATAGGCCAGCCAACGACTGTCCGGTGACCACGTTAAGTCATAAAAGTTTCCATAGTCTGAAACGCCAATCCGTTGCTGTTTACCGGATGCCACTTCGGTAATCCACAGATGATGATTCTTGTCGGTATGAGCGAGCCATTTTCCATTGGGTGAAATCACTGGTTGAAAACGAAAGATTTTTCCGGTTGTGGTCAGTTGCCGCGGAGCACTCAAACCGTCGTCAGCGAGAGACCAGACCTCGTATTCCCCGGTCTGGTCAGACAATGCCAGAACGTTATTTGTGTCCGGCTGAAGCAGCACCGAACGATAGCGGGCGGAAGAGTGTTTAGTGAGATGAACAGTTCGCCCCTGCTCGACAGGGACGACAAACAGATTACCGTGAAGCGCCATGGCAACTCGTTCACCATCATCACTCACCGCATAGGAATCCAGGTATTCCTCCGGGTCCTCGATCCAGTACTCACGGCGTTGTTCAAAGTCGGATGACAGGATAATCGGTATGATTTCGCTCCTGCCTGTCACCAGGTCCAGGATCCGCAAATCCGCACCGTGCTGATAAACGATTTTGTCTCCATGGAGATCGGGACGCAGGCAATCGAAGCCTTTGTGCTTTGTGAGTTGCTTAAGATCGCCACCCTGTAAATCCATCGACCAGATATTCATCGTGCCGTCCCGATCGCTATTGAAGTAAATACGATCGCCTCGCACCATCGGAGCACGACTTGTACCTGTGTAGTCCGCGGTAAGTGCCACCGCTTCCTCCTGGCCCTCGATAAACTTCCATAACTGCTCAGCAGACCCGCCATGGTACCGTTTGGTACTTGAGCTCTGTTTCGACAATCTGGTAAACACGAGTCCAACCTGCTGCTCCAACCAGGCTGCCTGGGAAGCCTGATTCAGCTCGACCCGATCAATCTCTTTAGACTTTGGATGTACCAGTACCAACTGAGTGTCAGGCAGGGTCGAATAATGCCGTGTCGCGTAACAGACGCGACCATCGGGAGTCCAGCCGACAACCCGGGCCGACTCGCCATCATAGGTTAAGCGCTCCGGCTGCCCTCCCTGCAACGCAATCACATAGACCTCGGAAGGACCTTCATAGGAAGCAGAGAACGCCACCCACTGACCATCCGGGGAAATCGCTGCATGCAGCTCCTGTTCCAGATGCGTCGTCAAACGGACAGCCTGTGGATCTCCCAGCCTGATTTTCCATAGATCACCTTCCGCAGTGAAAACGACTGTATCCTGGTGAATCGCCGGATAACGAAAGTAACCTGTTGACTGAGCGCCGCAGATACCTGGAAAGGGTGAAAGCAACAACAAGAATAAAAACAGTGGTCGGTAAAACTTCATATCACATTCCTGTCCCTACGGATGGGTGAGTACCTGATGATCTCGGAGATAACGGACCAGCAGACGTTATGGTGACGTGGTCTCGGATAGGATTTTTTCATAGATCGCCAGAGCCTGATCATACGCTTGACGAGCAGCAGGTCTTTCGGCTTCCAAAATATACCGATGGCGATTTTCCCACAGCAGTCTGGTGGCTTCCAGACACCACCTGACACTTTGCGATGATGCGCGAATCGGACGATCTGCGATAACGACATTGACCGGGTTGGTGTGGAGCTGAGGAAACTGACGCAGCGCTACCCAACTACTTTGATTGACAGCAATTTCAAATTGCAATTCATGCTGGTTCCCATCAGCCGGTACTTTCTGCCTGGCTACCACTTCGCCATTGACGACAAGTTCCACTTCGCGCTCGCCACCCTGGACATACTCCATACTCCGAGGTGCATGCAGCAGTACCGTATCTCCGGCCAGACGATTCTCTTCAGGATCCAGAGTTCCGTACGCGACACCTGCGGGAGTAGCTGGCGCGAAACTAACCGTGGCCTCGACAAGGACGTTCCCGGCAGCGGGCAACTGAACATCGTCCGTACCTGGCGTCTGTTGATTAACACGAAAATCAAGCGCATGAGCATAACCGTCAGAAACATAGGACCGACCAGCTCCCAATGCGCGGCACCACTGCTGATACGTCCAGCGTTTTCTTTGCCCCAACTGTACATACACTCTCCCCTGTCCAACACGACGGCTCGACATGCACGGGAAATCCGTCTCACCACTGAGCTTCAGGGGAAAGCCACAATTCAACAGGTGATACCACGTGTTCCACTCAGAAACCCGAGGTGTATCCATCGCACTTAAAAAGTCACAGACTCCCAGTGGCGTACTAACAAATACTTCCATCGCCCCTCGCCCAGACATCGCCGGGATCGCCAGATTAGGTAACTGGTTCGAAGCCCGGTCCAGAGCCATTTTCAGTTCACCATGATCCAGAAGTTTGTTACGGTTGAGATCGATTTTCGGAAAAGCAGCAGGCAACAAGGCGGTTTCTGCTTCCGACTGACTGAGACTCCCATTGGCATCACTGTCAAACCGTCGCAGCGTCCAAGCTGCTCCTCCCTCCGGATCGACTCCCAATGCCGAATGAGGATATCCGGTCACCCCTCCCTGCTCTTTGCACCACCGTAAAACCGGAATCGTCCAACTGGGCCAACCCTGTGTCTTTGTCCCATTAGATCCAGGGTACGTTTGGTTTTTCAGATTAAGCAAGCAGACATGTCCCAGCGCGGCGGAACCAAACCCGCTGATCTCCAGATCATACTTAAGTAACGTATCTGACTCACTGATGTCATGGGCCAGTGGTGCAAAAAACTGCCGCTGATGGTCAAAACATGGTCCCCACGTGAGTACGCATCCCACATTAAGCCCTTCTCCCTTAACCTGCCTGAACATATCCTCAGGCGTGACACCTTCGGTCGGCAGCGTGTAGTGCGAACACCCTGCCGCATGAATATGATGATCTCCTCCGAAGAAACCAAATGCCCGGGGAGCGACCCAGCGGTGCAGCCTGATCTTTACTGGAGAGACCTCTTTTTCTGCCACTTCCAGTTCCATCCGTCCGACCAGATATTCAGGACCGCGGCTGTACGTTAACTCATACTTTCCAGGAGGTAACAAAACATGCTCACCATCTGCCCGATAAATCTGAGGCTGGAAAAAAAAGTCGGGAACAACACGTTTAATCTGTGAAGGAAAAACTCGTCCCGTCTGATCTGTAATGATCAATCGCGCCAGCGATGGCCTGCCGTTTTCGTCACGAATATCCAAAGGAACCGGTACGGCCGGAGCAACGTGAAACAGTACCGGCGTCTCACCCCGGAATCCAAGATCCTGAGTTCCCTGACCAACATCAAACTGCAGCAACGCTTCACGGCGACCGGGCTGAGTTGAAGAGACGGTCATGATCACATACTCGATATCCAGACCACTCAGACGAGTGGTCATCGGTGGAGCTCGAAAAACATCCACCTCCAGAAAACGACCTTTTTCTCCTTGCTTGTTTTCGTTATCCGCCAGTTCTGTTTGCTCCTGACGCTTCAAAATACCAAGAGAACTGCCCGCGTAGACTGGTCCGGCATGAGGTGAATTAATATTCAGAGCGGTCTCTACGTGCGCCATGTTGTGTACTTTGAGTAGCAAGGGCGTAAATCCATGCTGCTGGATGTTCGCTTTCGCTGGCCCGCGGATTCCCTTGACTCGCACTTCCGGATTAATTTCCACCAACGCCACAACATACGGATCCAGCAACTTTTGCATTGCCAAAGAGTCTTCTGCCGTCATCGCCTGCTGCAACTGCTTCTGCAGGGAATCGGCAAGAGGGTGCCCCAGATACTGAAGGGACTGAATCACACGTTTGACATTAGCACCTAACGGCTGTGCTTCTACGGCAACGCGTGTCAGGTCCTGTCCGTTGGCGGCGACGGTCAGCAGGACAAATCCCAGCAAAGAAAAGAAGCGTACGCGTATCACCCCAGGGATCTCCCAATTTACAGGATTAACAACTGCAAGACGGTACTATTGTAGCACGGTGTAGCACGGTGTAGCACGGTACTGTGTCGGTAAGGGAACCATCGCCAAGGTGACGAACGATCAGAGCAATTCACGAATCGGGGTTCCATGATAAACCTGATTTGGGCGATTGAACTTATCGTGCCAGGCGACTGTTTGAGGCAGTCCCAGAGCAGAATAAATCGTGGCAGCCATGTCTTCCGGAGTATACGGATCCGCCACCGGATACCCACCCTGTCGATCCGAAGCACCAACGACGTTGCCCCCCTTGATACCCCCACCTGCAAAGAAAACGCTTTGAACAGGTCCCCAGTGATCTCGTCCCGGTTTACCACTCTTGGCTCCCTTGAAGGTAAAGACCCGGGGAGTACGACCAAATTCACCGGCCATGACGATCAGTGTTTCTTCCAGCATGCCACGATCATCCAGATCATCCAGCAACGCCGAAACGGCCCGATCCGTTGGCGGCAACAGGTATTCTTTCAGATTATGAAATGCGTTTTCATGCGTATCCCATGACTCGTCATTACCCAGATTAACCTGCACCATACGCACACCCGCCTCGACCAGCTGCCGAGCCATCAGCAGTGACCACCCAAACGAATTCTTCCCGTACTTTTCCTGCAGAGTTTCATCTGCCTCGTGAATATCTAACGCTTTGTGAACCCCATCTCCGGTTAACAGCTGCACCGCCTCGCCACGGTATCGATCAAAACTCTCCACACCAGCAGCCCGGTCTAATTCACGACGTTGCTGATCCAAACCATCAAGTAGATCAAGTCGCGACTTGAATCGATCCTTCAGCATGCCGTGCTGTAGTTCAAGTCGAGGCGCTTGAAACTTGTAGTTTTTCGGATTGGTGGGCCCTTTCCAACGGTGAAAACCATATTCGGGAAATGCCCCATGAATATATTCTGATGTTCGAAACTGACTCGCTTCGATAAACCAGGGATCGTAATCTGCACCCATTTCTCCCGCGAACTGACCTGGGATTGTTCGACCCGTTACGTGGACCAATTTCTCGGGCAGGACTGCTGCCGGAGGCAGGTTGTTACGACGAGGTAGTAATTTACTGACCACCGAAGCCATGCAGGGATGATCCGTTGGATTGGGGCGTGAACCGCTAAAGCCCCGCGGCAGGTCGCTCCGGCCTGTCAGCATGACATGATGACCTTCCGAGTGCTCGTTGTATGGATGCGTCAATGAACGCAACAACGACCACTTATTACTCCGCGCGGCCAACATTGGAAGATGCTCGGACACCAGTACTCCCGGAGTCTGCGTTTGAATCGGTTTGAATTCGCCGCGGACATCTTCCGGCGCGTCCGGCTTGGGGTCGAAACTTTCATGCTGAGCCAAACCGCCAGACAAAAAGATGTAAATAACGTTCTTTGCTGTCGGAATGCCAATCTCACCATCTGCCATGGCGGTGAGTGGTTCCAAATGGTTCATTCCCAGTCCAAGCAAACCGACTGACCCGGCCTGAATAGCAACCCGACGACTAATTTTCGCATGGTACACGTGTCAACTCCCTCACTTTCCAACTTATCACCATTCTAGCGAGTTCGAATCCGAGACTTCAAACGTTTTCATTCCTGTGGAATGTACAAAGTTTCGGTGTAAAGTGGCAGATAAGGATTCATTTCTTGTCAGATCGTCCTTTTACAATCCAGATTTGGCTTGCTATATTCAAAGGACTATTTAGATGTGCTTAAAAACGAAATTCGGGAATAAATTCCGTTGTTCGCCCATCTATCCTAACGAAGCATTCAGCAATATTAATTTGCGTATCAAAACATTAGTTGTCCTTATTAGATAAAGTGAGAAGACAATGCATAAAAAATTCGTAGCGCTATTTTGCGTTGGCGTGATGATCACAATTGCAGGTTGTGGTGCATCAAACCCAGAAACAACTGAAGTTACCGGCACCGTAACCTATGATGGCGAGCCTCTGGAAGGTGCCACGATCACGCTGGTCCCTGAAGCAGGTTCTCAAGGAGCTCGTACAGCGAGTGGTAAATCCGATGCCAGTGGTAATTTCACCATTACCACCATGTTTCCCGATGGCGAAACCAAAGATGGTGCTGTCGGTGGATCCTACTCTGTTCTCGTTATGAAAGCGGAAGCAGCCGAAATGGACGTAAGCGGCCAATTCGATCAAAACGAAGGGGATCCTTCTGCTGATTACGAGGGAATGGTTGGCATGATGACTGAAGATGGTGAAGTCGATGCGTTGCAGTCTCAAAGTCTGATTAATAGCGTTTTCGGTAGTTATACAAAATCAGATAACTGGAAAAACGAAATCGAGGTTGTTGGTCCTGCTGAGGGTGGAGCACCTGGCACGCTCAAAATCACATTGGAAGACAGTGGCACCGGAGAAGCCATTCTCCAATAGTTGATTTACACTAAACGCCAAAAAGCAGTGATGGGATTACCTGTCACTGCTTTTTTTATTGTGTGGGAAAGACTGGCCTTCATTTCAGCTAACCGGTACAAGTTCACACAAACTGCATCCCACTGAAGATTTGTTCAATATTTATTTCAATTCCTACGTCTGGTTGTTTATATTTATTTCATAATCAATTTTATGGGAATAAATTCAGGGTGACTGGAATCTATTGCAGTAGTTTCGACTCCCTTTTTATACAAATCTCTTTTCAGGTTTATTGAGGACAATCAAATGCAAATTTTTAGAATTTTAGCGGCCTTATTGGCAATCGCAACTGTGGGTGTCGTCGGTTGTGGCGACAAAAAAGCAGCTGACAGCTCTACGGAAGGGCAATACGCTGCACCTGACGAAATGACAACCGAAGGTGAAACTGCACCAACCGACCCAGGTGAAGAAGAAGCTGCTCCTGCTGAAGAAGCTGCTCCTGCTGAAGAAGCCGCTCCTGCTGAAGAAGCTGCTCCTGCTGAAGAAGCCGCTCCTGCTGAAGAAGCTGCTCCCGCTGAAGAAGCCGCTCCTGCCGAAGAAGCCGCTCCTGCTGAAGAAGCCGCTCCTGCTGAGGAAGCCGCTGATAGTGACGAATAATCACTTTACAGGTTGAATAAGAAAGCCCGTATCGACAAAACCGATATGGGCTTTTTTTATGCGCTTCCCGCTCGCAGAACAACGCAATATACGAGTTATCGAAGATGCACTTTTTTCATAGAATGAGGGTGTCCACCCTGGTGCTGACTCCACTACGTCAAAGGCAATTTATGAAATTCATAACTGCATTCACACTCGTTCTTTCTTTCGTATCGTTTTCCCATGCTGCCAAAAAGGAAACGATCGACTTCGCCCGGGATATCAAACCCATTCTGTCAGACCGCTGCTTCAGTTGTCATGGACCGGATGCGACGAATCGTCAAGCAGATCTGCGCCTTGATCTGAAAGAAGAAGCACTTGCCGCCATTTCTCTGGACGGTCATCGGATCATCCATGCCGGCAAACCGAATAAAAGCGAACTCATTAAAAGAATCCAGACAGACGATCCGGACCTTAAGATGCCTCCGGCTGATACCAAGCTGCAAATAACCGATGATGAAATTGACTTACTTACTCGTTGGATCGAACAGGGTGCTAGTTGGCAAAAACATTGGGCCTTTGCAAAACCAATCAAAGCGACTCCTCCTAAAACCAGAAATAAGGTCTGGGGCGCCAACGAGATTGATCAATTCATTTTAAAGAGACTGGAAGAAGCTGGCCTGCAGCCGGCACCCACGGCTAATCCTGAATACCTGATCAGAAGATTGGCCTTCGATATCACTGGTCTTCCACCAAGTCAGCAGCAGGTAAGCAGGTATGTTGCAAACCCTACGCTTGAAACTTATACGGCGATAGTCGATGAACTGCTTGAGGACAAGCATTTTGGGGAAAGGATGGCGGCTAACTGGCTGGATGTTGCCCGTTACTCCGACACATTTGGATACCAGGTTGATCGGGATCGCTATGTCTGGCCCTATCGGGACTGGGTCATAAACGCTTTCAACCAGAATTTACCCTACGACCAATTCGTCACCGAACAACTTGCTGGTGACCTGTTGGAACAACCTACCGACTCACAGGTCATTGCCACAACATTCAACCGGCTGCATTCTCAGAAAGTTGAAGGTGGCTCCGTTCCAGAAGAGTTTCGGACCGAATATGTTGCAGATCGCACGCATACCTTCGGAACAGCCTTTCTTGGCCTCACGTTGGAGTGCTGTCGATGTCACGACCACAAATATGATCCGTTCACCCAAAAAGAATACTACCAGCTATTTGCATTCTTCAATAATATTGACGAAGCAGGACTCTACTCCTACTTCACAACGTCGACCCCCACTCCGACGTTACGAATTCTCTCTGACGCTCAAAGACAGCAGTTCGCCGACGCGAACCAGGCTATCGCAACCGAAGTTGAGAAACTCGAAAAGTTGGCAGCTGGCTCCAGCGAAGGATTCGATCGTTGGCTGCAAAACCGGGAAGTTACAAAAGAAATACTGGGGCTTGAGCAGGAACTGAACTTTGAAGATGGTAAAACGGGAGCCAATAAAAGTGTACCCGGCAAGATCGGCAAAGCGGTTGAGTTAACCGGGGATGATGCGGTCGGGCTGTCTGTCGGCAATTACTCGCGTAATACTCCCTTTACCGTTTCACTGTGGCTGAATACTCCGGATGTAAAAGAACGAGCGGTAGTCTTTCATAGATCACGAGCCTGGACTGACTCGGCCAGCCGTGGTTACCAAATGCTGATTGAGCAGGGGCGTATTAGTGTTTCGCTTATTCATTTCTGGCCCGGAAATGCGATCCGCGTGCGAACCAAAGATGTGCTGCCACCCAATCAATGGCACCATTTGTCCATGGTCTATGACGGCTCCAGCCGCGCCGCAGGACTCAATATTTATCTCAACGGAAAACCTGCCAGGACAGAAATTGTCAGAGACAACCTCTATAAAAACATCACAGGCAGTGGTGGGGACAACATCGCTATTGGTCAAAGGTTCCGTGACAAAGGTTTCAAGCAGGGGTTGGTCGACGAATTTAAAGTGTTCAACCGTCAGCTGAGTGATTTGGAATTGCAACATCTCTTTGATGGCGAAACGCTCTCGGAGACATTGGAAAAACCCTCAGCTGAATTGAACGCACAGCAAAAGCTGCAGCTGAAACAGTACTATCTCCACCTCTTTGATGAACCATTCGGAAATCAACTCGCCGCAGTCAAAGCTGCCCGGGATCACCGCAGCAAGCTGGTCGACGGTGCTCAGGAAATTATGGTCATGCAGGAGATGCCGACACGACGGGAAACCTTCATACTTAACCGGGGTGCCTATGACCAACCGACTGATGCGGTCTCACCGGCAACACCCGCAGCGTTTGGCTTGCCTGTTCCTGAACAGGCTGACCGACTATCGCTTGCCACATGGGTAACCAATCCCGAAAATCCGCTGACAGCGCGAGTCTATGTAAATCGAATCTGGCAAATGATGCTGGGGAAAGGCCTTGTCTCCACCCCGGAAGATTTTGGCAGTCAGGGAGCAATTCCAACTCATCCGGCACTGCTCGACTGGCTGTCGGTTTCCTTCATGGAAAACGGTTGGGATACCAAGGGATTGATCCGCATGATTGCCCGCTCTTCAACCTACCGACAATCTTCGGTGGCAACCGAAGGTGAACTAGCTATTGATCCGGAGAATCGTCTTCTCAGCCATGCGAACCGCTTCCAATTGCCAGCGGAAATGCTGCGGGACAACGCATTATTTGTCAGTGGTCTACTGGTCGACAAGTTGGGTGGCCCGTCGGTCAAACCTTATGAAGTCGCCGAGTCGTTCAAACCTGTCGCTCGCGGTAAAGGTGAGCAACTTTACCGTCGCAGTCTCTATACCTACTGGCGACGTACCGCTCCGGCTCCCGTGATGATGACACTTGATGCCGCCAAACGCGAAGTGTGCTCGGTAGCACGGGAACGAACCTCAAGTCCATTGCATGCCATTGTTCTGTTGAACGATCCCCAACTGGTGGAAGCGGCCAGAAAAATGGGAGAAAACCTTATTAAACATTTCGGCGATGATTATTCGCGGGCAATTGCCACCGCCTTTGAGCATCTTACAAGCCGCTCCGCCTCAGACGCAGAAATTTCAGTACTCAAGCAGGCCTACCAGCAACAACTGACTTACTTCAAAGAACACCCGGAAGAAACCACTCAGTTTCTCAGTACGGGAGATGCCGGACGGGATATGCAACTGCCGGCCGAACAGGTCGCTTCCATGGCCATGGTCATCAACTTACTACTCAATTACGACGACTGTGTCGTACGACAATAAAAAGGCCGTTAATTATCATGATGCATTCAAAACCAGATTCAATGTGCACCGGCTTTGAAAACCCTGTGGAACTGTCACGGAGGAAGATGCTGCAACGCTTCGGTATGGGGCTCGGCGGCATCGCTTTATCCCAGTTGGAGTCTGGACGCATGCTCCATGCGCGTGACGGTGTCCTCAAACAATTGCATCATACGCCGCGTGCTAAAAGAGTTATCTACCTGTTTCAAAGTGGTGGACCATCTCAACTCGACCTGTTTGACTATCGTCCCGAGCTTGAAAAAGTGCATGGCCAGCAACTACCCGATGAAATCCGCCAAGGTCAGCGGTTGACCGCCATGTCAGGCAATCAGGCCAGCCTCCCGATGGTGAAATCGCCATTTAAGTTCGCTCAACATGGTGAAAGCGGACAATGGATCAGTGATGCACTTCCCCATATCTCGGGAATTGCCGACGACATTTGTATCATCCGCAGCATGCACACCGAAGCCATCAATCACGGGCCAGCGGTAACTCACATGCAGACTGGTTCCCAGTTTCCAGGGCGCCCGAGTATGGGAGCCTGGCTGGACTATGGCCTGGGAACAGAAAACGATGATCTACCAGCATTTGTAGTACTTGTAACTAAGAATAAAGGGGGGCAACCGCTGCTAACGCGACTCTGGGGAAGTGGGTTTCTCCCTTCCAGATTCCAGGGAACCAGATTCCGATCAGGTCAGGACCCGGTACTTTATCTGAGCAATCCACAGGGGCTGAGTACAGAGGCTCGACGCCAAATGCTCGATCGCCTGCAGGAACTCCACGAGCTGAAGTTACAACAGCAGAGCAGCCCTGATCTGGAATCCAGAATTGCTCAGTACGAACTCGCATTTCGAATGCAACAATCGATTCCGGAAGTAACCAATACTGCCGACGAACCGGAACATACTTTCAATCTCTATGGACAAGCAGCCAAAAATCCGGGATCCTACGCAGCGAACTGCCTGCTAGCCCGCAGGTTGGCCGAACGGGGAGTTCGATTCATTCAGCTTTATCACCCAGGCTGGGATCAACATGGCGGGCTTGTTGGTGGATTACGTAATCAGGCCAAGGAAACCGATCAAGCATCAGCAGCTTTGGTCACCGACCTGAAGCAACGAGGACTGCTGGATGACACATTGATTATCTGGGGAGGAGAATTCGGTCGAACCAATTACTGTCAGGGAAAGCTCAATGGCGAGAATTTTGGTCGAGATCATCACCCACGCTGCTTTTCGCTCTGGATGGCCGGTGGAGGAATCCAGGGAGGAGTCACCCACGGAGAAACAGACCCCTTGGGGTATAATATTGCCGACAACCCTGTTCATGTCCATGATTTTCAGGCAACCATCCTGCACCTGCTGGGTATTGATCACGAACGCCTCACCTTCAAATACCAGGGACGTAGATTTCGCCTGACCGATGTGCATGGCGAAGTTGTAAACAACATTATCAGTTAACGTAGTCAATTCCGTTAGACTCTTCGGAGGTTCATCATGTCCTTTCGAACACTCATATTGCTATTCGTTCTTCTGTGGTTACCACAAACCGTACAGGCCACGCCGCTAAAAACTGGAACTGTCATCCATCGAAAATATCGGATGCCGCAATCGCAAAAACAGATTCCGTATTCGTTCTACCTTCCGAAAAAATACGACGGGACAACCAGATTACCAGTGGTGTTTGCGCTCCATGGATTATTCAGTAATTGTTATCAGATCTTGAGGTACCCCGGACTCATGTCTGCTGCAGAGAAACATGGCTTCATCCTGGTTGCCCCGATGGGTTACAACAGCCATGGATGGTATGGCATGTTCGGTAAAGAGAGATTCGGTGACATACCAAGCAATCTGGGCGAACTAAGTGAACGCGATGTTCTCAATGTCATTACGATGGTGCGTCGAGAACTCAAAATAGATGCTCAACGAATTTACCTCTTTGGTCACTCGATGGGAGGTGGTGGAAGCCTGCACCTGCTGGGGAAGTACCCTGATCAATTTGCAGCAGTTGCCACCGTCTCGCCAGCTTTTTTCATTCCCCACCGTGGGCAGGCCCTGAGAAATATCAACAGTCCGATACTCATTATTCAAGGCACATTAGACCCACTGGTGAATGTCTACCTGACGCGCTCACTTGTCACCGAAATTGAAAACATCAATAAACACGTTAAGTACATTGAAGTCGAAGGAGGTGAACACCTCATACCGGCCTTGACGCACTGGAATGAAATATTTGGCTTCTTCCAAAGAAACAAACTCGCGCAAGGTGCGCCGTTACCAGTCTTTAAGTAGCATGCGAAAAAGCCTGCCTCTCGCGCTGCCTGGAGTCGTCAATACACCAACACCAGGCACTCTTCAAAGACTGGCCTGAGCCACAAATGCTGGAATCCCGGATACCAGCGATAAAGCTGTGAGGTTGCCTGCCGGGAGCGGTCGTCTATCGCGAGGACGAAGAAATGTCTGACAACCGGAATTGGTTACGCAGCACAACCTTGCCGTCGATATCGTGAATACTTAGTGCGATCCGGGCATTGCGTTTGTTCCAATCAATGGATACCGATCCAAAATTAACGGCTGGATAATGATCCTCTACACTGCGGTAGCGATTCGCTTCCCCGGCATTCCCCCCTCCACTAGGAGCATTCAGGCTGGAAGACGTAATGTCATATAAATCCAATGTGTCTCTTGCTGATCCCAGTGGTAGCCTGGAAATCTCCGCCAGATGACGATCTCCAGATAAGACAATAGACTTACCACCGCTTTTCTCAATCAGATCAATCAAGCGCTGCCGTTCGTGGGGCATGTTTTGCCAGTATTCCCAACCATGTTCTGCAGGAATAAACTGAATGCTCGAAGCAATGATGCGTAACTCAGCCGGCACCTGCATCTGTTCTTCCAACCAGGCCCACTGTTTTTTGCCAAGCATCGTAGCCTGAGGATCTTCATTGGCCGTGTAAGGGCCGACCAGAGGCCTTTTCTCGCCTTCCCACTTTTTCAAAGGCGAACGGTGATATCGGGTATCAAGCAAAATAATTTGAACTCGTTTTCCCGCAGGACCAATGACATGCGCGTCATAAACTCCCTCATGTATGCGACTCCCAGCACCTTCGGGTACTTGAAAGAAGTCATTGAAGGCACGTTGCGACTCCACTTTGGAAACGAATTCAGCACCTCCGTCATTTACACCATAGTCATGGTCATCCCAGGTGGCCAAAATCTTTGTCTGTTCCCGCAATGCCCGAAATCCATCTTCTGCACCAAGCACTGCGTACTTCTCACGTAAGACATTCACATCTTCAGAGTCCCCGTAGATGTTATCTCCAATCATGAGAAACAGATCCGATTCTTGAGCAGTCACAGCGGTCCAGATGGGCTGTGGCCTGTCCTGTTTACAACAGGATCCGAACGTTATCAGTGACAAAGCCTGGCTCGGAGCCAATTCCTTGATCCGGATATTGCGGAACCGGTAGGACAGTCCCTTTTCACCATGGTGTTGCAGTGCAATATGACCTTCCGACGTCACCGCATCACGAGTTGAAACGGTGGTAACATCATTCACCTGAATGACAATCTGATCCCCAACCGCTCGAATACGATACGTATTCCACTGGCCATTTTTAAAGGCAGCCTGAGCTGGTGGATTATCCTTCAAAGGAACCAGCCAGCCACGTCGGCCCTCTTCGTAAAGTCCACCCGCCCATTTACGCTCGGATGTATCCACTTCGGCCTGATATCCCCAAAGACGATTCGGCCGATAGTGACAACGAAACTGAATCCCGCTATTACCACCAACTGGCACGAAGACATCTACCTCCAGCTCAAAATCCCGATAAACATTGTCTGATACAAGAAAGAACTTTCTGTCACCTGTCAGTACAATTTCACCATCCGTGGAGGCAGCCTCCCCCCAGTCAAACGGATTATGCCAACCAGATAATGTCTTCCCATTAAACAGCGACATCCAGTTCTGATTACCGGAAACTTGCGGGACCAGTCCCAGAAGAAAAACACCTGCAGCAAAAGCGATTGATAGCAGTCTCATCGTACGACTCCAGTGATGCATGACAAGGATTTTGAATCGACCTACTTACCTTCAGCCTCGGTAACCAGTTTTTCGATTAGCTTAATGATCTCTTCTTTGTTATGACCGCCGGCACTGCGCATGCGAACTACCCCCTCGGCATCAATTACATACAGGACAGGCCATTTCTCTACTGCCCACTGCGTCGAGATATTACCGAAGCGGCTGCCACCATTCCAGAAACTCCGCCAGGAAATCTTTTGCGTTCGCTCAACTTTACTTGCGTAACTTCGATCGTTATCACTATTCACGCCCAGCAATTCAAAAGGACGTCCCTCCATCCGATTCACTAATGCCCGGTTAAACGGCAATAACATTCGACAGGCAACACACCAATCGCCCCAAAAATCGAGCAAAACAACCTTACCCCGGAAATCAGATAACTTCATCTCCTTGCCGGAAATATCTTCGCCAATAATCTCAGGAGCAATTCCACCAACACTCAAGTGCTCAATCTTAAACTTCTCGCGTCCGGCGAGTTCAAACAACTCCCCTTTGTAGGTACGAACTTTGGGATACTTATCGACAGCGATACTGTACTGAGTCAAAGCATCCTCGCGAAGGCTAGCAAGGTCCACTTTTTGCAGGTGATCGGTCAAATCGCGTCCATAGAAAATATTGAACTTATCCAGACTGTCAGGATTCGCTCGTACTTCCCGAGCGATCTCTGACTGACGAACGAGGTAATTCCCTAACCGAAAATGAGCTCGTCCTACCGCTGACGCCGTCTCGTTGGTGGAGATCACCTTCCGGTAAAAATCACCCACTTTCAATGACGGATTATTACCAATGTGCAAATACAGACGCTCAATCTCCGGCTGCATCGCATGAGACTCGATCAGGCAAGTAATCGCCCGGTCCGCATGTAATCCTGATTCAAAGCGTTTGAGCACCCATGCCAGTGAATCCAATGCGGATTTCGTTCCCGCGTACTCTCCGGCAACCTCCAGAAACGGCCTGACGAACTGACGGTCCTGCCGATTTGCCTCATACTGTTTAAGCAACATCGAATAGGCTTCGGCAGCACGTAGATCCACCGAAGTTTCTGTCTGCCCGTAAACCTGATGGCTATATAAACAGACTGCGAGAAACGTCAAACCTGGAATAATTCGAAGCACCGGCATTCAGTCAAAAAAGGTTTAGAGTAGGTAAAAACCCCAAGTCAACAGTATAACAGAACAACGGCGCTGTATTGAGACATACAGCGCCGTTGTATCGATTGAATCAATCGCCGGGTACTATTCAAGTCGCTGAGGACGAGCTCCGGGCTGTCCCGGACGCCCCCCCTGACCTTCAAATGCAGGTGGCCGCTGGCCAGGTTGACCAGGCCTGCCTCCCTGCCCTGGACGTCCTCCCTGACCACCAAAACCACCTTGCTGTCCCGGTTGTGCACCCTGACCTGGTCGGCCGCCTTGGCCAAGAGCTGGACGCATTAATTCCTCCATCGTCAGCTTACCATTACGATCTTTGTCCAGCTGAGCCAACGCTCGCGCGGCATTCGCAACTTCCTGCCGGGAAAGTTCACCATTACCGTCACGATCAAGTGCTGTCAGGATCGGTAAAGGAGGGAATCCCTGTCGGCCACCAACCTGACCTGGCCTTCCGCCCTGCCCTGGACGTCCCCCCTGACCTTGAAACCCAGGAGGCCGCTGACCTGGCTGACCCTGAGGCCGCTGACCTGGCTGACCCTGAGGACGTTGACCTGGTTGACCCTGTGGTCTGTTACCTGGTTGACCCTGAGGACGCTGACCTGGCTGACCCTGTGGTCTGTTACCCGGCTGTCCAGCGGCTCCCTGAGGACGTTGACCTGGTTGACCTTGCAGTCGGGCACCTGGCTGACCACCAAATCCCTGAGGTCTGTCACCTGGTTGCCCACCAAATCCTTGCGGACGTTGCCCCGGTTGTCCTTGCAGACCAGGTCTTCCACCCTGCCCTTCAAATCCAGGAGGCCTTTGGCCCGGTTGAGGTCTTCCTTGAGCGGCGTTGGCACGATAGCGAGCTTCCAGCGCCTTGAGTTCCGCTTCATCAATCGCGTCATCCTGGTTTTTATCAACTCGAGCAAGAATACTCTGCATACGCTCAGGTAACTCATTTCTGGCGATTTTACCGTCACCGTTGGCATCCATCGTCCGCAAACGTGCAATAAATCCACCCACGGTATTTGGTTTAGCCTGTTGCCCCTGCTGGCCAACAGGAGGCTCCGCCGACGCAGCTGGCGACAATAGCAGACCAGCTGTCATCATTGCAAAAAATACTGATACTCTCATCTTCAATCTCCCCGAAATCTCTGTAAACCCCTTGGTTTGTGTCACTCTTTTCCAATGCAAAACAGATGTGAATCAGAACGAATCAAAATTCGATTCTCTACCACAGCCGGACTCGCATTAAACATGGATTCATCATTAAACCGATTTTGGGCGATTTGTTTGTACGAATCCCCTGGTTCGAAAACAATCGTCCCACTAAATCTGCTTACTGCGTATATCTTACCTCCGATGACCGTTGCTGAAGCATAAAAAGCACGGCCTCCACCACTATTGATGTTCAGGCGGTGCTGATAAACAAGATCTCCAGTTTTAGCATTGACGCAATGAACAATGCCCCGATCATTCACCCAATAGAGTCGATCCTTGTACAAAACCGGTGACGGAACGTAAGACGACGCCTCGCCTCGCCAAACCACGTGAGTGCTGGTAACGTCACCCTCGCCACCTGCACGCACCGCTATACTCGCTCCGCTACGACCACCCACGGCATAGATAATGCCATCCTTTTCCACCATGCTGGGAGACACATTGTTATCGAGATCGGTCTCTGCATACCAAACCAGTTTCCCCGTATCGGCATCCAGTGACCAGATTTCCCAAGGAACAGCCACAACCAGTTCAGTACGATCCTTGGTAGAAACCAGCAGCGGAGTGTTAAATGAATTCTCCAAGCCTCCGGCTTCCGCCTTCCAGACCACACCGCCATCACTCTTGTTGAGCGCAAAAATTGTCTTGCTCTCGTCCGACGCATTCACAATGACCGTTTCTTTGTGCAGAACGAGGCTCGGAGCAGACCCCCAACGTCGCTGAGCAGACTCCGTTCCGACACTGACCTGCCAGCGCCGCTTACCTTCCATATCAAATGCCAGGACGCCTGACTTACCAAAAAACACAAATACCGACTCACCATCGGACACCGGAGTACTGGTGGCATATCCGTGCTCAGTGATAAACCCCTGATAAAGGTCTTCCTGCTGCTGATTGCCAACTGCAGCCTTCCAAAGCTGTTTCCCATCATTCAAACGGTAACAGAGTAGTTCCCGTACAAGCATTTCCCTGGTACCAACCTGAGCCTCCTCTCCGTAGCCCGCATAGGTCGTGACGAATACTTTGTTCCCAACCACGATCGGACTGGATGAACCTCGCCCGGGCAACGCCACTTTCCAAACCAGATTGGAATCATCAGACCAGGTCGTTGGTAAACCTGAGTGGGACGCATGTCCCCGCCCGTTTTCACCTCGGAATTGAGCAAAATCCTCAGCATGAGCCTGAAGTGGAATTAGTAATGTGATGACAAACAAAGAGAGTAATGTCTTGTCGAACATAAGTTAGCGAATCCAGATTTATGAGGAGTGTGATTTCTTGAAGCAATAAATCAACCCCACTATAAACACCGACCTGCACCAAAAGTCTCGGACTCGAACCGGAAATCCTCTCCAGGGTTTATCGAGCTCGGAGGTTGACGATGTCATCGACCCACAGGCCGTTTTCATCAATCTCCATCGTCCCCATGTCCCGATAGATGGACAATCTGGCAGTTTCATATTCTGCCCAGGATTCAATCATTTCGTTTTGATTGTAGAGAATATTTTCGAGTGCCCGCGAAATATTGACGCCCCGACCACCAGCATACTCACCAGTATCTGGGCGATCACCAAATTCAATCGCCTGGTCCAACTCACGAGCAGCCACACGTAAAGCACGTCGACATATTTCAAAAATACGTGCCTCGGTGGTCGCTTCGTTATACATGGTTCGGATATCCAGCTTCACCTGATCTTCCGCAGCCATATAATTCCTCCGCGCACGCTGCAGAGAAATCTGCGCGGCACGGTAGTTATTTCTAGCACGACGACGGTCTAACGGAGTCACAATCTGGACTCCTGCTCGAAACTGAGCCGAATCGGATGAGAAATCAAATGGCTTGTTGGTCTCGGCCAACGGAGGAGTCCCCACGCTTCCTTCCACCACCAGATTGACATCGGTCAGCAACTTTTCAGCAGCAACCTCGTAACGGCGGCGAGCGTCCACCACAATCCCTCGACGATTCATCAGATCCAGTCTGTTTCTCAACGACACGTCCACAGCTTCTTCAAAATCAACTTCCAGAGGCACCAATACCGAACGTTCCAGACGAATCGCGATGCTCACCCCCGTCAGCGCTCGCACTGTGTGCAATAACCCCCGACGAAGCTCCCGGATCTCCGGAAGAATCTCCTGAGTATCCTCGGCAGATTCAATTTCCTGCTTCAATCGAGCTACCATCTCACGCATCTTCACTGACTGACGCTGGATCTCTGCGAACTGCTGTTTATCGTTAGCTACATTGTGCTGAACTTCAGCAATTTCCTCGTCACTCATTCGCTCAAACCGGACCGGAAGTACCTGATCCAACTCGGCAATCTCCCCTTCGAACGTCGCGATCTTCGTCTCCAAAGTCGTAAGTACTGACGCAATGTCATTCATTGCCTCAATCAGAACCTGTTGGTCTTCACCGATTTCAACGGTGGTGCTGTCATATTCCAACTCCAGCATTTCATTATCCAGAAAATCAAATTGCCGGAGTAAAGAATCGTCCAGCATGATATTGAGATCTGGCGGCAAACCTAATTGCATCTTGAACCGGTCCATTTCGGTCCTCACCACACGCTCGCGATGAGCCAGTCGGAGATGCCCTCGCTCCAGCGAACTTTGCAATTCTGTCACGTCCAAGGAGGTCGCCCGGCCAGCCTCCCCCAACGCTTCCAGATCACGAATCAACGACTCCAAACTGCGAATCGTCGTTTTTTGATTTCTCAACCGTTGCATCTCATACAACAGATAATAGAAGCCTACCGTCGGACTTCGAGCACCACGAATCAAAAATGCCAATTCACCACTTCCTGAACTTCCAGGAAGTGGCAGCGCGCGGGAACCCGTCACCACCGTCACATAAAAATCCTTTCGGAATCTGGCGAAGTCCCGAATCTTGTAAAGTACATTCCGTTCCTGCTGAGTGAGCTTCTCCAGATTAATGGTCCGCTGAACGTCAAAAGCTAATGGCTGTACCAGAGAATAAGCCAACGTCGTCGCTGTCTGAGACCCTGAATTTCCGGACAGCATCCAAATGGTATTGTTAGTCAACTCAGCCATGAGCTGAGCTCCACTGGGTAACAGTCTGCTGACCCCAATATTGGTCGCTCCCAGCCCCCACGACGACCCGTTGTCAGGAGTATTATCGTAGCCCACGTTCGTACCTATTTCATTTCCAAATGCGATGGGACGGACGTCAAAACGATAGCGTTCAAAAGTTAATGCAAGTGCCGCGAGGTACATATTCTCCACTTGCTCCTGGTAATCCCGGCTGTTACGCAGGCCAATCTTCACCGCCTCTTCAATCGTCAATCTGGTTTCAGGAATCTCTGCTACCTCTCCCGAGTAAACACCACCACCAAAGGCTTTGGGCCAATTCGGATTCTCTACATGATCAATCCGGTGAAGCTGATCCCAGGTCGGACTTCCCTTCATCCCGTATACCTGATCCATGTATCTGCTGGCAGCTGGATCATCCGGTGGCAGGGGAGGCACATCGGGATCATGAACATCATAAAATCGACTCAGAGGGTCGGGCGCGATGTCTATCCTGTCAAGCTTCCAGCGAGGATCCTGTGACTTTTCCTTCAGAATCTGATAGGCCTGCTGATCTGCAGCCTGACGATATTCTGTTCGCGTACATCCTGTCAAAACAAGTGATAGTAATAACAGCAGGCCAAAAATACCTGAAACATTCGAATTGGATCGCGCACTGTAAAGCAAAGATGATCGTCCGGGACTTAGATGCGGCCAGCATCAGGTTGACAAACTATACGTAGACACTCGTAAGTCTCTTCGGAAGTTCTTATCCCGGCTCTTAATCAGATTCAATCAGCTAAATATGCTGGGGAAGCCAGGAGTAGTAGCAAGAGTAGTCAAGATAGGGAAGCATCTAATCTGCCGAGCCCTGCGCAATTAACTTTAATACGCCAAGGACTGCTAGCTGACGGCTTACCTGTTCACGATGGCGTTCTGCAATAAACCGTGAATAACTCTCATAGCACGCTGCGACGCCCTTCACTGTGTCAACTTCCTGCCGAGCTGCATTCAAATCAAAACGTTCAAGCCGATTCAGATGCGTCGTTAGCAATCCAGACTCGATCTGCAGTTTCTGCTGCTGGTAATTCAGATTTAATCGAGCTTCCAGCAGGGCCAACGAGTACTTCTCATAAAGCACTTGAGTAATGAATCCCTTCTTTTTCACTCGACTTGCCCAGCTCTCATTCTGAATCGATTGATTAACCTTCTCCTGAGCGCTCTGTACTGCGGCTTCCAGAATCTGTATTTCAGGAGCCTTACGACTCGGTTTATTTTCGAAATTAGCCAGAGATTGCTGGACCTTCGCCAGCCGCTGATGCCAATGGGCAACTTCTTTGTCTCGCTGACTACGTGCCTGAACTTCAGCTTCCTCGTTAGCCTGCATGTCCTCCTGCAGTTTTTGAATCTCCCGCCGATGCTGGTCCGTCCCGACCGTAGACTCCTGCTGTGCAAGCAACGTACGCAAACGCTCAAAATCCATCTGTTTCTGCCGAAGCGTCAAGTGCAGCTGGTTCACCTCCTGCTGTTTATGCTCGATGGTCTTTCGCCGTATCGACTCGGCCATTCGCCCGTCAGACTCCAGTTTGGCCATGGCACTTCGAGCTCTGTCCCTGGCAATTACCAACTCCGCCTGAGTCGACATCCCAGACATCTCCTGCTCGCTGTGAAGTTCATCCTGCTTGGACTGAAGCTGTCCGCTGAGTCTTTCAACTGCAATTTCGTCCGCCTCTAATTCCTTCTGACTGATCAACCCACGATTGGCAAGTTTTACCGACCAATCACGTCTGACCTGAGCCTGCTTTAATTTCTCCACCAGGATCACGATTTCATTTTTCAATCCGGTCAATCGGACTTCCCGCAAGCCATTCAGATCTGCCTCCAAGGCGTATTCGTGCAGGATCAAGTCCCGCTGGGCCGCCGACTTTTGAAGCTGCCAATCCAGTTTCGCAGCTGCGTCTTCTGCCACCAGACGAGCGTGTTGCTGACGAGCGGTGAGCCATTGTGTATGACTATCCAGATAGCCCTGCCAGTCCGCCGTTCGGATGTCAGCTTCATTTTGAGCAAAGACCGAGAGGCAATTCAAAAAATAAAAAACCAGCAAGCAGACAAGTCGTCTTGTGAAAATAAACACTCGGGGTCGAGTCCTGATCTGATTTATAGGTGGGGCCTTTGAATTCTTCCGTGCATTCAGAGGTGGGGTGGCTTACGCCGGAGGGGGGGGTGTGGAAGACTCAATCGTACCGCGATTCTAAAGCTCACACAATGTAACTTGGCTAAAACTTCTACGGATGAACTGCGTCTCCAATCGCTTTCATTCTGGCCAGTAGACGACGTTCGAGTCGAGTGCGTGCAGCCGCTGCTAATTTCGATTCCAGGTCAATCAGGTTATTTGATTCTGCCGGATCATTCACCAGATCATACAACTCGTCACGTCCCTGATTATTAAAATCACGGATCAACTTCCACTTGCCGTCCGAAATCATCCGCATATGCGTCTGCGACTGATGCTTCGTACTGTACTCGGCATAGTAAGTATTATCCCACTTGGAGCTGCCATTCTTGAGTTGTGGCAGAATATTCCGGCCGCGAATCAATGTCTCCTTATCCATTTCGACACCTGCCATTGCCAGAATCGTCGGAAACCAGTCCAAATTGGAATAGGTGGACTCACTGATCGTGCCTGCTTGCAATACACCCGGCCAGCGAATGATCGTTGGCACTTTGATCGAATTGTCATACATATTGGGTCGCTGTCCACGAGGAATATTCTCGGTGGCTGGAGGTGGCGAAGTTAACACCCAGTGTCCATTTCCCTTATGCCAAATTCCGTTATGCCCCATGTTGTAGCCGTGATCCGAGCTGAAAATCACAATCGTATTGTCCGACAACTTCAACTCGTCCAAGGTTTTCAGCACGCGGCCCAAATTGCGATCAACGCTGCGAACACTGGCAAAGTACTCTTTCGTCATCCGTTTTACGCGCTCGACATCCAAGGCAGGATAATCAGGGTTCGGAATTTCAATCTCCAGATTCTCATACGGTGCGATGTCCTCATCTGCTACCGGAAGCCAACGGGTGTGGGGAGCACGAGTGTGCCAGCATAGAAGGAATGGTTCGTCTTTATTACGCTGCAAAAATTCGATCACTTCCTCTGCCAGAATGTCTGCATTCAACCCTTCAAACTTGCGGTTTTCTCCATCCTTTTCCAAAACCGGATTCGCCGTTTGCCAGCCACCGGCACGATGCCCCATAAAGTAGTCAAATCCAAACCGGGTTGGGTGTTGAGAATCCAGCAGGCCCAGGTGCCATTTGCCTATCAGGCCGGTCTTGTAGCCCGCCTGCTGCAGCAGACGAGGCCAGACAGGCAGCGCAGGATCGAGCCCCAGTCTGGGTTCATTACGAGGATGAATCCAATCCGTAATCCCTAATTCGGAACCGTAGCGACTGGTCATCAGCGCTGCTCGGGAAGGACTGCATACCGGAGTTACTGTATAAGCATTAGGTAAATAAACTCCTTCACGAGCCAAACGATCCATGTGAGGCGTTTTCGCTAGCGGATTACCTGACGCACCGATAGCCCAGGGAGCCTGATCATCCGTTAGAACAAACAGAATATTCGGTTGTGCTGCGTTTGCTAATCCATTCAACCAGAAGGCCAGGATTATCACACTGAACTGAAAAAATCGCATCGCTTCGTCGCACCTGTTAAAAAACAACGTCAAACACGAATGAACTCTTGATTAGAACCAGACGTATCCCTTATTAATATAAAAACCCCACACCAGTCACATGTTGTCAGAGGAACAAAAAAATGAAAAAACGCATTCTCTTCCCGGCCGCATTAGGTATTTTCGGAATCCTGTTTGGTGCCATCGCCCTGGTCCAGTCGGATGAAAATGAACCTTCCAAAAAGATTGAAAAGCAGGTCGAAGTCAAAGTCCTTGGTGACGTCGCTGCTGAAAACGTCACCATCGATGGGGATCAGATTATTGTCAAACTCCCCAACGGTCAGACCGAAGTCATCGACCTGAAGAACCTGCCAAAACAGGAACTCGATAGGGTTGATATCGATGAGGATGGTGACGCTGATGTACAAGTTCAAGGAAAAGCAATTATCGTTGGCCCAGATGGCAAAGTTCAGGAATTCGACCTGACTGAGAAAGATCTGAAAGGTGGGCTGGACTTACCTCCCCCATTCGGTGATGCCAAGGCCTGGCTGAAGCGTTTCCAGGGCAACCTTCCTCCCGGACACCTTCCCGACCCAATCAGACCCTCACCTGCCAGCAAATACATGATCGGAGTTGCGCTGGGCCCCACTTCGAAAACACTGCAAGTCCAACTGGAACTCGAGACTCCAGGAATCGCCGTGTTAAATGTCCTACCCGATTCACCCGCCGCCAAGGCAGGAATCCAACCTCATGACGTTCTCATCGCTGCCGGTGACAAACCTCTGGAAAACATGGGAGACCTGGTTTCAGCGGTTGAGCAGGCCGGGAGTATGGAAGCTGAATTGACGATCAAACTGATCAGAAAAGGTGAGGCCAGCGAAGTAAAAGTCACACCAACCACACGACCCGAAAGCACCTTTCAAAGCAGCAGTAATAGAAATATCGACTTGCCTCAGGAACTGTACGACAAAACACTTCGCAAGCATTTCGAGAATTTGCATGATCTCGATCGACTCAGGTCGCTTCGCCAGGAACTTCTTCACCCGGAAGCTGATGTGGAGTTTAATGTACACAGAGGTACTATCAACCACCGCGAATTGCTGGAGGCGATCGAGAGTTTAGAGCAGCGTATTGAAAAGCTGGAAGCAGAAAGCGGTGCCAACTAACACACCTCCAACCGTTTCTCTCATATAACAAAAGCCGCTGTCATCGATCAAATGACAGCGGCTTTTTGTTTTTCAAATCGTCGCTACGACTACTCATTTCTTAGCAGTTCGACGCGAAAGTGGAGCGTTGAATTTGGCGGGATCTTTTCAAGTTCGCTATCTCCGTACCCCTGCTCTGGAGGAATGATTAATTCGATCATCCCCCCTTCCGGACAATGCAACATGCCATCGTAGAAACCGGCAATTGCTGCACCGGGTGCAAAATACATCCCAACACCCAAACTGTACGACTCGTCAAAAACGATTTCGTTCCCGTTCTCGTCTATCCTCCAGCCCTTGTAATGCACCCAATACCCTTCTTCGGGGCCTGGGGGGCTGTTACCTGTATCTCGCAACAAACGCCACTGGGTCCCTGATTCCAAAGATTGAAACGGGCGTTCCAGGGCACCATCATCCAATTTGGACGGGTCCCACGCGTAATCACGCACACATCCAGTGCAGACCAGACTCAACAGCAGCAAACCAGCAATCGTGATTCTACTCATGAACAACTTCCTATCGATGCTCTTTACTCAGCTGCGATGCAGTACAGATGAGTGATACTTCGCAGAAACATCCGATTTCCGGAAATGGCTGGCGAGGCCTGAAAGCCCGACTCGAATTCAAATTCTCCGACCTTTTCGAACTCTGGCGCAGCTTTGAGCACCACGGCGGAACCTTCCACACTAAAGCAGTAGATATAACCGTTGGCAAAAACCGGAGACGAACGAAACTCGCCGGTACCTGCTCGCTCTTGCCAAACAACCTCACCACTATCCGCTTTGATACAGGAAGCAACACCCTGGTCGTTCATCATGTACAGATGCCCATCCACGATGAGCTGCGAGGCACGTCGCGGCACGGACCTGCTAAACTCCCACTTGATGGCGGAATTCGTGATATCACCCGATCCTTCCGGAGAAACGGCCACCATGGCCCGAGCTCCATCACCACCGGTAATGTAAACCAGACCGTCATGAAACAGTGGTCGGCAAGCGGCATTCATACCTCCATGGCGTACTCGCCATAACACGTCTCCATTTTCCGGATTGTACGAGATCGTTTCCATGGCGCTCGGCACGATGGCCTGCCGGCGGCCTTTATGCTCAATCACTGTTGCCGTACTGTAGGCCTTCTTGCGGTCTCCGTTATCTGTCCCGTAATCAATCCCCCGATCCTGCTTCCAAATCGTTTGCCCCGTCGCTTTATCGAATGCGACGACATACTGCACATCGAAACCGTCATAGGAAACAATCAGCCTGTCACCATCTAGTACTGGCGACGAAGCGGGGCCGCGCCAATGGTCACAATCGAGATCACGTCGCTCCCATTTTTTCTTGCCCGTTCCGGTATCAATTGCCGCCGTCCCATAACTCCCAAAATGAACATAAACCGTTCCTTCTTCGATAGCAGGAGTACAGGATGCGTAACTATTGGTGGGGTGACAAAATCGAACTTCTTCGTTCTCAAAAACCAGGATGTCATGAATGGTTTCGCCACTGTTTTTATCAAAACAGAGCGCCCACATTTTGGAACCATCCACGGTGGCGGTGACCGTCCACAGCTGATCTCCAAAAATGACAGGAGAAGCCCAGCCCTTGCCGCGAACCGGTATTTTCCACTTCACATTTTTATCTTCGCCAAGTTCCGTCGGCAATTGTGCCTTGTCTGCTCTTCCCGCATGGTCTCCGCGAAAATGGGTCCAGTTTTCATCTGCTCTCAATGAGCCCGTGACAAGCAAAAGCAGTATTACAAAAGAAGTACGCATTGGAATCCCAACTCTGAATATATCATCGGTTGATTTCGTTGGCTTCATTGTAAATGAAAGCGCCGGCCATCGGTACATCGCTATTGAGCACTCCAGCATAATTCATTACGTTACCGATCCCTTGAATATCTCGACCTTCAGGATTCAGCAAGCATGTATCGAATTCTCACCATCCTCATTATCAGCAGCTTTTTCATGACTGGTTGCAGCACGGCCCACTATGTTTCCCGGGATCAGGAGCGCGGAGTGGTTGCTATTCCGAGCAGAGCCTCGTGGCCGGTCAACCATCGCGAAAAAGCGATGGAGTTAATGCAGGCCCACTTCCCACAAGGCTATGTTATCGAGAAGGAAGAAGAAGTCGTGATCGGCACGGACACCCAGAATCGAACAGACGTGCACGCACACGAAATTGGAAATTCCAATATCTTCCTGGGAGGGGAAACTACATACACCACTACGACAGACAGAACGGAATGGCGTATTACTTACCGCCGGGCCTCAGCCGCCCCTCGCGTCAGCTTGCTTCCTGAGCCGGGAACACAGCCAGCACAATAGTTTCCAGCTTCAGCAGGCCAGAGATCCTGTTGCTTGACAAAGCTGATCGACTCGATGCAATTTACGTCAGGCAGGAACAATTATTCCGCCTTCTTCTCCCGAGCGTTTTCGACGTCTTGCAGTCGCTCCACTTCAGCTTCCGTCATATTTCGCACCACCAGCAGGACTTCGCAAAGCAAGTCGGCTCCAAAAATTGGTTTTTCGGTCGGACCGGGGCGAGTTAATTCCCCTCGATTAGCTCCTACAGGTTTAGCAGTGGCGGGAGTTGTCGGAATATCGATTCCCACTTTACTCACCGCAGTCCCTTTTCCGGCCAGGAAGAAAAGCGTTGTCATGAGTTGTCCGGCTTTCCCTTTCCATTGCTGGAGCTGTTGCTGGTAAGCCTTCTTTTTGTCATTCACCTTGGGCAGCGGATCATCCGTTGCCCACTGACTTTTCACGGTTCGGTGCAGATGATCAAAAACGCCAACATCTTTCGGAAGCAGCGCCATGTTGAATCGGTAACGAGCGATTTCTGAATGTCGCGAATGAATATCGTGACGTGTTTGGTCGATCTGAAATCCGGAAGCGACCATATAGATCAGATCCACAGTCCCCCCCACAGGCTCCTCGTCATTCTGTACTACTCCGTTGAGGAATCTAGACTTCAGCAATTGCTCTTCCAGCTCTGGCATCACATCCAGCCCGCTGTCGTAGACAATACCATTGTTCAACAACACATCACGAACAACGTCTTCTTTGACTCCTTCCGGAGTCACACCGATTTCGATTACAAACAGGAATTTACCACCAGTCAGAACGCTGAAATCCGGCTGCACACCAACTACATTTTCGGTGGGATCCTCTGTAACGTTCGCCAGCCCGTTAGGACCGGGCTTTTCGGGCATCTCAGGATTCACTTTTTCCGAACCGGGTGCCACCAATATACCTGGTGAGCCAGGATCTCCTGACGAGTTTCCATCGACCAGCTGAGGCGTCTCATTTCCTTGTTGACCACCTTCTCCATCTGCGGCATTGCCTTCGTTCCCAACCGACTCGGATCCCGGGTCATCTTCAAGATCCACGACCACATTTCCCTGATTATCCAGGCTGGTCAGTACGACCTGCCCAATGGCGGCGGCGGCAATCACTAAAACAGCGACCGAAAGATAAACCCGCCAACGACTACCAATGCCATTGCGTCGGGTATCGCGAGCCGGTTCAACAGAGGCTGGTGTAACTGACTCCGGATCGGCCGGTTCCGGGTTCGTGAGCTGGCTGCCATCAAGTTGAGCGAGAACCTGGTCGGCAAGTGACGGTAAGCCGGTTAGTTCAGAACCATGATCACCTAAAGCCCGAATACCACTTCGCAAAGTCTGTAACTCGGCTAAAACTTTGGCAGCGGCTGCATCTGACCGCAGCGTCGCTTCCGCCAAGGCGTATTCTTCCGCTAATAACTGGCCATCCATATAGCCACTCATCAACTCAGTCATATCACGAGGTGAATCTGTCATTCTCTTTGTATTACAGTGCGAAACGCACTTTGCCCCAAATGGAATAAACCACTGATGTACCTAAAATCGTCTACAATCCCTCAAGTACATACCTAATGTTCCAATATCCCCAAAAACCTGTCAACAAATTGGTACCTTAGAGCAACGGATTCGTAAAAAAGTAGTCCTTTTACGCAGGATTACACAATTTGCGTAACATGGGGAGGAATTCATGGATACCGGGAAGGCAAACCGCTGGTTTCACCACCGCCCGACCACCTAAAGGTTCAGAATCTTAATGAAAAAGGCGAAGTACCGTCAAAACCGATACTTCGCCCTGAATTCAGAACGTTCTTTCCATAGATTTCAGGCAAGTATGTCATGCAGGACATTGCCATGGATGTCGGTAAGACGGAAATCACGACCTTGATGACGGTACGTCAGGCGTTCGTGGTCGATACCCAGCGTATGCATAATCGTCGCGTTGAGATCATGGATATGTGCAGGATTCTCAACGACGTTATAACTGAAATCGTCAGTCTCTCCGTATACAATCCCACCTTTGATTCCACCACCGGCCATCCATTTCGTGTAACAACGAGGATGATGGTCACGACCATAATTGGTCATGGTCAATCCACCCTGACAGTAAACAGTACGTCCGAATTCACCCCCCCAGATAACCAGAGTGTCATCCAGCATTCCGCGTCGTTTCAGATCTTTAATAAGTGCTGCTGAAGGCTGATCGACAATCCCGCACTGTCGGCGAATATCCCGAGGTAAATTTCCGTGTTGATCCCACTGGCGGATAAATACCTGAGTAAAACGAACATCCCGCTCGGCCAATCGCCTGGCCAACAGGCAATTGAAAGCAAACGTTCCCGGCTTGGTCACTTCAGGACCGTACAAATCGAGTGTTTCCTGGGACTCATCGGAAATATCCGTCAACTCGGGAACCGAGGTCTGCATGCGATAGGCCATCTCATACTGAGCAATACGGGATTGAATCTCAGGATCACCCACTTCATCGTAGCGCTGCTGGTTCAATTCAGCCAGATTGTCCAACATCCTGCGACGCATCTTCCCGGAAATCCCATTGGGGTTGGAGAGATACAACACTGGGTCACCTGTCGATCGTAATGCGACCCCCTGATGCTTTGTTGACAGGAATCCTGACCCCCATAGTCGAGCGTAAAGTGCCTGACCACCAAAACCTCCATTGACGGTTGAATGCAAAACAACAAAGGAAGGCAAGTTCGAATTCATGGTTCCCAGACCATACGAAAGCCAGGCTCCGGCACTGGGCCGACCTGGCAATTGACTCCCGGTCTGGATGTAGGTAATGGCCGGATCGTGGTTGATAGCTTCCGTGTTGACAGTTTTAATCACTGCCAACTCGTCCACCACACTGGCTGTATGAGGCAGCGTCTCACTTACCCAGGCGCCATGCTCACCATGCTGACTGAATTTCATCCTGGAAGGCGCAATCGGAAACCGTTTCTGCCCCGATGTCATTGTCGTAATACGTTGACCGTTGCGAACAGAATCTGGCAGATCCTTGTCATACCAATCCTGCAGCTGAGGCTTATAATCCCACATATCCAACTGACTTGGAGCGCCTGACATGAACAGATAGATCACCCGCTTCGCTTTCGGAGCAAAATGAGGAGCTCCCAGAGAACCCTGTTGAGTCCGTGGGTCATTCGCAAACAACTCGGGGTTCACCAGCGATGCCAGCGCAGCCGTACCAATTCCGGTCGCGGTACGTCCGAAAAAATGGCGGCGAGTTTCTATTAATTCTGCTTCTCGTAGTAATGGATTCATCGTTTTTACGTTAACCCTTTGTTACGGTTTCACTGAGATTGAATACCAGATGGACAATCATGGTCCAGGCACCCAATTCGGTACTTTCGAGTTCTTCGTTACGTCCCGATTCTCCTGCTGCCAACAATTGTTTAGCTGCGTCAGGATTCGCTTTAAATTCTTCCAGATGATCATTAAACAGGTTAGTTACTATTTCCAGTTCTCTCGGATTCGGCTGGCGTGCCAACACAGAGCGATAGACAAAGCGGATACGAGATTCGACCGAATCACCCCCTTGGGTGACGACCTTTTCGGCAAATCGGCGAGCTGCCTCTACGAACTGAACATCATTCAACAACACTAAAGCTTGCAGTGGCGTATTAGTTCGAGCTCGTCTGACCTGACAGGTTTCACGATCCGGAGCATCAAAAATCGCCATGCTCGGTGGCGGACTGGTTCGTTTCCAGAACGTATACATACTACGTCGATAAAGTGCCTGGCCGGAGTCCTGGCGAAAAATGGCCGTATTACTTCCCCCGAAACCTACCGGTTTCCACAACCCTTCAGGCTGATACGGTTTCACACTCTTGCCACCAATTTTTCCTACAAGCAACCCGCTAATCGAGAGCACCTGATCCCGAATCACCTCGGCATCCAGACGGAATCGGGGGCCCCGGGCCAGCAGACGGTTTTGAGGATCCGCGGCCAGCTTTTCAGCGTCCACTCGGGAACTCTGCTTGTACGTAGCCGACATGACAATCAGCTTTTGAAAACCTTTGATATCCCAATCGGATTCGATGAATTTCAGTGCCAGCCAGTCCAACAACTGCGGATGGGAAGGATGTTCCCCTTGAACGCCAAAGTCCTCTGAGGTATTGACCAGCCCTTTACCAAAATAATGTTGCCAATATCTGTTTACCGTTACACGGGATGTCAAAGGGTGAGTGGGACTAACGAGCCACTGAGCCAGGCCAAGCCGATTTTTCGGAGCACCTTCCTGAACGGTCCCCAGCCAGGCTGGAACCGCAGACTCTACAGCCTCACCCTTCTTGTCATACTCGCCACGCTCGAGAATATGGGCCACTCGCATTTCCTTGCGATCTTCCATCACCAGCGTCGCCGGGATGGTTTTCTCAAGATCATCCAGAGCTTTCTTCAGATCGGCTGCTTTCTTACGTGGCTCAGCCAGTTTGGCAATGATATCCGGATTGACATTTTCAAGGTAGTACCGCTTTAACTCAGCAGTCTGAGCTTCACTCCGTTTGTCCGCATCCAGTTCAATGATCTTCTTGATATTGTCCGGAGCAGAACTGCCGACAGTTTTCTGATAGTGTTCCCAGATTGCCAAAGAACGTTTCTGCTCTTCAGAAAGCTGAGGTCCACCGACCGTTCCCGCTTTATCCCAGTTCACGGTTCCACCAAACTGAGTGAATGCCCAACCGTTGAGCTTCGCTCCTGGCTTTAAACCAACCTCAGCCGCAGTAACCTCCAACCGAACCCATTTTCCTGTTTCCGGAAGGTCTCCCTGGAGCCGGTTCCCTTCATAATCACGACCGGCACCAAAACATTTATCAGCTCCCCAGGTCGCCCGATGCTCCCACGTACCATCGTTGAACTGCAATTGAATCGACTCCGGCGGATTCTCTTTATCCAAATAGACGTAGGCGAACAACAGGTCTCCTTCACCGATCGTCGGCCCCTGTTTAGCGCCGGTGAAAAAGTGCTGAGTAATCCCGTCTTCCGGTTTTCCGGTTCGTGTCGTTGAATTCTTGCCGCTAAAAACAGGGTGCTCCGGTGCCGTTACGAATTCCCACGGTGTGTTGCCCTGAGCGTTGGCTCCCTCTGGCAACTCATCGTCAAACCAGACGCTGTCCAGTTTTTCATACGTTGGGAATTCAGTCCCGGTAAAAGGATCTGTGTATTCAGCGGTTTCCAGAATACTGGCAACCTGCTGATTGGCGGCAGCCACTTCACTCGTCAGTCGCGTTTTCTCGGCAGCCTGCTCTTGACTGGGAACTTTCACTGATGGAGGAGGCAACAGCGCATTTCCATCCATCGCCCGTTCCGTAAGACTGAAGAAGTACGAAAACAGCTGATAGAATTCTTTCTGGCTGAGCGGATCGTATTTGTGATCATGACAGGATGCACAATTGGCCGTCATTCCCATCCATACCGTAGCCGTTGTCTCGACCCGGTCGACCGCATAACGCACGTAATATTCTTCATCAATCGAACCACCTTCGCTGGTCGTGACATTACATCGATGAAAACCTGTTGCCACTCGCTGAGCCAACGACGGTTCTGGCAATAGATCACCGGCAAGCTGCTCTATCGTAAACTGGTCAAACGGCATGTTTTGATTAAACGCATTAATCACCCAATCACGGTAGGGCCAGATCGATCGTTCATTGTCCAGATGAAGTCCATGCGTGTCGGCAAAACGAGCGGCATCCAGCCAGTTGCGAGCCATATGCTCTCCATATCGATCCGATTGCAATAACCGATCGACCAATCGCTCATAGGCTTGCTCGGATGTATCCGCCAAAAACACTTCGACTTCGGCAACTGTCGGCGGCAAGCCTGTCAGGTCCAGGGTCAATCGTCGAATCAGTGTCTCTTTGTCAGCCTCTGCCTCCGGACTCAGGCCCTGTTGCTGCAACCGAGCCTGAATAAACAGGTCAATGGCGTTGTTCTGTTTCCAGCCTGAAACAGGAGCCGGCAATTCGGGCATTTGGGCAGGAACATATGCCCAGTGTTTATTCCATTTGGCACCCTCCTGGATCCACTGCTGCAGCAGCGACACCTGCTGTTCAGTTAATGACTTTCCGGAGTCTGCCGGAGGCATTTTTAATGATTCATCGTCGGTCAAGATGCGCTGTAACAGAGAGCTATGTTCCGGCTTCCCTTTCACCACCGCAAATTCACCTGTCGGAAGCTCGGCAAAAGCTCCTTCCTCGGTATCCAATCTCAACTCTGCCTCACGATTAGCTGCATCGGGACCATGACATTGGAAACAATTATTGGAAAGAATGGGCAGAATATCTTTGCTAAAATCCACTTCCGCCTGAGCAACAAACGGAATGGAAAACAGAACTACTGCGACAGTCGTTGGTATTAAAATCTTCATTGGGGCGTGGCCACTTAAACAGCATGTTTAGTTAGTAATGAAGCGAGGTAGGCACCAGATTAAAACTGATAGTCTTGAAAGACACCACCATTATAGTTGCTTCCCGACAAAATCGCATCGGGTTAAACTCGTGTTTCCGAATCGTCCTGAGGAGTCACCAGTTCAGCCGGCAGATGCTGTACAGCATTGTATGTGTCCAGCAGAATAGTGTCCCGATATATTTTAAGCGTCGTGACGCCAGCGTTTCTCAGCGGACCAAAATGCCCAGCGTCGACAGGAATCTCGGGCAGCAGATGCTGCAGCAACAAATGCTTAAAGTCGGCATGCATTACCAGCGCCACGTGCATCTGAGTGTCTCCGAACTCATGAATAGTCCGGCGAGCCACATCCTGTGCACGGCGTTGCTGATCTTCCCCGGATTCGTAGGACCGTGACTTCCACCAACCCCGCTCGTCAATATCTGCTTCCGGCTCAAAGTCTGGAAACGCCCGCCGGATTTCTTCTCTGGTCATGCCAGGTTCACCTTGATAACCAATCGCCGGATAACCAGACACACAACCAGCAATTTCATGCAATGCAGTCCGCACGATGGGAGTTAAGCCAGTGGCTCGGGCAATGGGAACCGTTGTAAGTAACGTTCGGCGAAAAGGACTCGTAATCAACACATCCAACGGCCTGACTTGAAACCACTTGCCCAGATATTCCACCTGCTCCGAACCAGCACGTGTTAACCCTGGATCCTGAACCCGCAGTGATTGATCCAACGCATTATTTTCTGATTGACCGTGACGAATGAGATGAAGGTGCATGACTCGTTAGTTTTCTTTTGACCAGGCTACAGGCTACATCAACCGAAACATTTCCACTCGGAAGATTCCATCTTAAAGTCTACCCTGTTGCAGGCTCTTGATGGTTATACTGACCGTTCCTGTCCAGTCAGCCTGAATCGGATCCCCCCTCCATGCCCCAACTCCAATTTCACCAGGTTTCCAAAAAATACGACGATGTCGTCGCCTTGGATCATGTGAGTTTTGAAGTCAACGACGGCGAGCTGTTGGTACTGGTTGGCCCTTCAGGTTGTGGTAAATCAACCACTCTGAGGCTGATCGCTGGTCTGGAACCCCTCACTGCCGGTACCATATCGATCGATGGTACTCAAATCAATACAACTCCGCCGAAAGACCGGGATATTGCCATGGTTTTCCAGAACTATGCGCTCTACCCCCACATGACCGTCCGCCAGAACCTCGGCTTCGGACTCAAAATGAGAAAAACTCCTGCTGCTGAAATTGCCACTCGGGTTACGGAAACCGCCAGCGCGTTGGGAATTGAAGATCTTCTGGATCGTAAACCAGGACAACTCTCTGGAGGCCAGAAACAACGGGTCGCGGTGGGTCGAGCGATGATTCGTCAACCGGCAGTCTTCCTGTTTGATGAACCCCTGAGTAATCTGGATGCCAAATTACGAGTGACACTCCGGGACGAACTGGCGCAACTTCACAAACGCCTTGCTGCCACCATCCTCTATGTCACTCACGATCAGGTGGAAGCACTCACACTGGGAGACCGCATTGCCGTCATGAAAGACGGAAAAATCCAGCAAATCGGCACTCCCCAGGAGGTCTACAATCAACCTGCCAATACGTTTGTCGCAACCTTCCTCGGCAGTCCAACGATGAATATTGTGCCGCCAGACGTATTGCGAGTGTCCAGTGAGGCCACCCAGGCAGGGATCAGACCAGAACATCTGCAACTGGACGAGCATGGCATTGCCGGAATCGTAACGGCCATCCAAAACACTGGTGCCGACTGTTTTCTGACCGGAACCTTTGGTGAACATTCACTCACTGTCCGAGTTCCCACCACTTCAACGTATCAGATCGGTGAGACCATCCGAGTCTCACCGGATACGCAACACCTGCACTTATTCGACAAATCTGGAGCTCGAATTACTCCCAGCTAATTCGATCACTACGCTCCAAACCCGCTTTCAGGATTTGTTATAATCAGGATTCTGAGGTCGTGCCGGCTTCAGCCGTCGTATATCACTATTCAATTGAAAGTAGACAGCCTTGAAAGAGTTCGATTATGTGGCACCGGAATCGGTGTCAGAAGTGGTTTCTGTGCTTGGCGAACATGGTGACCGGGCGAAATTGCTTGCCGGTGCTACGGACCTCCTTGTGCAACTGCGCGAGGGTCTGCGGGAAGCAGATGTGGTGGTTGATATCAAAAAGATCGATGAAGTCACTTCGTACAAGTACTGTGAGGAAGATGGACTTTCTCTCGGAGCGGCGGTTACCTGTTGCGAGGTGTATGAACACCCCCTGCTTTCCAGATTGTACGGAGCGCTCGCCGATTCCACTCAGATCATCGGCGGCTGGCAAATTCAGAGTCGCGCCAGCGTCGGAGGTAATCTCTGTAACGCTTCGCCCGCCGCGGATGCCGTCCCGTCATTAATCGCATTGAATGCAACCGCTGTGATCGCAGGTCCAAACGGCGAACATACATTGGCTGTTCAGGATTTTTGTACTGGTCCCGGAAAGAACGCTCTGGAATCTGGCGAACTGCTGGTTTCCATTCAGGTCCCCGCGCAGTGTGACAACTGTGGTTCGGCTTACGAGCGTTTTATCCCACGTAATGAAATGGACATCGCCGTCGTCGGTGTTGGCTCCTGGGTCAAACTGGCTGAAGACGGCACCATCGCTGATGCCAGAATCGCACTTGGTGCAGTGGCCGCTACGCCGCTTTTTGCCGAGGAGGCATCTGCCAGTCTAATCGGAAAACAACCATCCGAAGAGCTATTTGCGGCAGCCGGTGAATTGGCCAAACAGATTGCCACTCCTCTCAGCGATAAGCGTGGAACCAAAGAATTCCGAACTCACCTGGTGGGTGTTCTCGTCAAACGGACGTTAACAGTCGCTGTTGAACGAGCTCAAAACAAATAACAAATCAACCTGCAGAATACACCACCTGTACACGGAAAACAGATAAAGGAAATAATCGTGCCGGCAACTAAAAAAGTCCATGTGACAACCACGATTAACGGAGAAGAAATCGATTTTCTCTGTGAACCTCGCCACAGTCTGCTGGAAGTCCTGCGCGACAATCTGGGACTGACAGGCTCCAAAGAAGGATGTAACAACGGGAACTGCGGAGCATGCACCGTACTGCTGAACGGTCGCCCTGTCGACAGCTGCCTGGTGTTAGGAGTCGAGGTAGAAGGAGCCGAGATCGAAACGGTGGAAGGGATCGCCTGCAGTTCCAGTCTGCATCCGGTACAGGAATGTTTTCTGGAAGGAGCGGCTCTGCAGTGTGGTATCTGTACCCCTGGATTTTTAGTCGCTGCCAAAGCATTGCTGGATAAAGATCCCCATGCCTCAGAAGAAACCATCCGTTTCAACCTAGCAGGAAACCTCTGCCGTTGTACAGGATACGACAAAATTGTTCGAGCTGTTCAGGCTGCCGGACAACGAATGAGTGCTGACGCCTGACCCTTTTAACCAAAAACCAACCTGTAGCTACAGAGTTCATAAACGTATCAGGAGTATCACCCGTGACCACGACTCAGTATCGCGTCATTGGAAGCCGACCCGTTCGTCATGATGGAGCGGACAAAGTAACTGGAAAAGCAATTTATACGGCCGACATGAAGCTGCCCGGAATGCTGTCAGGCTTTGTGCTGCGGAGCCCGCACGCTCATGCAAAAATTCTCTCCATTGATACCAGCGAAGCCGAAGCCATGCCAGGTGTGCACGCTGTGGTAACCGGAGCCGACTTTCCGAATGTCGAAGACAAAATCGCTGATCTGGGAGAAGGAAGTGTCAATCTGGCCTATCTCAGCACAAACTGTATGGCTCAAAAAAAAGTACTGTATCGTGGCCACGCGGTTGCCGCAGTTGCTGCCACCGACGTACACATTGCTGAAGAAGCAGCCGCCAAAATCAAAGTTGAATATGAAGTCTTGGACTCCGTCACCTGGGTACTCGATGCCATGCAGGACGACGCCCCGCTGTTGCACGAAAACCTGCTGACAGACAGCCTGGGAAAAAAGGCAGAAACGCCCAGTAATATCCCCGTCCATATGCATTTTGAAAAAGGGGATGTCGCTGCAGGATTCGCAGAAGCGGACGTCATTATCGAGCGGGAATTCAAAACGGCCACCGTCCACCAGGGATACATTGAACCTCATGCAGTGGTGGCTGACTACAACGAAGACGGGCGTCTGAGAATCTGGACCGCCACACAAGGCTCCTTCACCTGTCGTCAACAGACTGCGGAAGTCCTGCAAATTCCACTCGGCAACGTACTGGTAACTCCCTGTGAAATCGGTGGTGGATTTGGCGGCAAGATTACCGTTTACCTGGAGCCCACTGCCGCACTGCTCAGTAAAAAATCGGGGCGTCCAGTTCGAATTACGATGACCCGAGCGGACGTCTTTGAGGCATCCGGACCAACGCCCGGTTCATATATGCGCATCAAATTAGGAGCCAAAAACGACGGTACCATCGTCGCCGGCGAAGCCTGGCTCGCTTACGATGCCGGAGCTTATCCCGGAGGAATGATCGGCCCCGGATGCATGTGCGTCTTCAGTTGCTATGACATTGAACATGCTGTCGTCGATGGTTACGACGTCTGCCTGAATAAACCTAAGACGTCAGCTTACCGGGCGCCAGGGGCCACGCAGGTTGCCTTTGCCGTTGAGCAGCTTGTTGATGAACTGGCCGAGAAACTGGACATGTGTGCACTTGAGATTCGCGAAAAAAATGCGGTCAAAGAGGGAGCTCGACGTGTCGATGGACCAGTCTATCCGCCGATCGGACTGGAACAGTGTCTCGATGCGTTAAAGCAGAGTGAGCACTGGAATACGCCGCTGGAAGGTCCCCACCGGGGACGAGGAATCGCGGCTGGTTTCTGGTTTGGCTGTGGGCTCAAGTCCAGCGCTGCATGTACAGTCAACTCAGACGGAACTATTAATCTGCTGGAAGGTTCAACCGACATCGGAGGTTCTCGCACCTCAATCGCCATGCAACTGGCAGAAGTGCTGGGGCTGGAAGCTGAAGATATTAACCCTCAAGTTGGTGACACTGACACTGCCGGGTACACCGATGTGACAGGTGGAAGCCGAGTTACCTTTGCTACTGGAATGGCAGCCTACGAGGCAGGTCGAGATCTTCAGCAGCAAATGAAAACGCTAGCCGCGGAATTGTGGGACTGTTCAGCGGAAGAGATTACTGTCAATGAAGATGGTTCGTTTTCCGGAAACGGGAATCAACTTGGATTCAAGGAACTGGCCAGCCAATTGTTTGCCGCAGGTGAACATCTGGTAGGGCGTGCCACCGTCTCACCAGAATGCCCCACCAACGGATTTGGAGCTCACATTGCTGATGTCGAAGTCGATCCGGAAACCGGGAAAGTAACGATCCTCCGTTACACAACAATTCAGGATGCCGGAAAAGCCATTCACCCAAGTTATGTCGAAGGACAACTGCAGGGAGGTACGGTACAGGGAATTGGATGGGCTCTCAATGAAGAATACTTCTTCAATGATGACGATACGATGGCCAATGCCGATTTTCTCGATTACCGTGTTCCAACCATGCTGGATGTGCCAATGATCGAAACCATCATCGTTGAAACAGGTAACCCTGATCACCCCTATGGCGTGCGAGGTGTCGGTGAAACTCCGATCGTTCCTCCACCAGCGGCTCTGGCCAATGCCATTTACAACGCCACCAATACTCGTATGACCGAACTGCCCATGTCCCCGCCAAAACTCTGGAAGGCCATGCAGTCCGATCCAAGTGCCGATTGAGACCAAGGGATAGCGAAACCGTTTTTATGGCAACCGTCTTTATTCCGTCTCAGCTCCGTGAATTGTCCGACGGAATTCCATCCGTTGAAATCGATGCGAAAAACGTCCGGGAAATCGTCAATCAACTTGATGAGATGTTTCCAGGATTTAAAGAACGTATCTGCCTGGATGGAGACATCGCACCGTCGCTGCAGGTCTCCATCGACAATATCATGACCTCGCGCGGCATGATTGCCAAAGTTCAACCCCATAGCGAAGTTCATTTCATTCCTGCCATCGGAGGCGGATAATGCCCACGCAGTTTATTAACCCCACTGAATTACCTGCCGAACCACTGACAAAATCGGATCTGGATACACCCTTTCTGGCTGTCGATCTGGATAAGATGGACGCCAATATTGCAAAAATGTGTCAGGGAACCAGAGATTTCAATGTGCAGTGGCGACCACACTGTAAAGGACACAAATCACCAGTCATCGCCGCCAAACTTGTCGATGCTGGCGCCATTGGCGCAACATGCGCCAAACTCGCCGAAGCAGAAGTCATGGTCCGCGGCGGTGTTACTGATGTCCTGATTGCCAATCTGATCGTCGGCGATGCCAAGCTGCAGCGACTGGCCAGCCTTTGCCAGGAAGGAGATCCTATCGTTTGCATTGACCATCTGGATCAGGCGCGTCCCATGAACGAAGCCCTGATGCAACAGGGTGTTCGATGCCGAGTGATTATTGAAGTGAACATCGGGTTGGATCGAGTCGGATGCAGCCCTGAAAAAACAGTGGAGCTGGCACGCGAACTCCATGCGATGCCCGGACTTCAGTTTGTGGGAATCATGGGATACGAAGGCCACCTGCTGACCATTGAAGATCCGGACGAAAAGAGAATTGAAATTGAAAAAGCACTCAAGCTGCTCGCCGATAATGCTCAGCAATTAAAAGATCAGGGTATTCCCTGTGACATCGTCTCCTGCGGAGGGACCGGTTCGTATCTGTTGAGTCGCATGCAACAGGGAATCACTGAACTGCAGGCCGGCGGCGGAATGTTCATGGACCAGTTCTACGAACAGCAATGCCGAGTCACGGACATGCAAAAAGCACTCACCATCGTTACCACGGTAGTTGGCCGTCCGGCGGAAGATCGAGCGATCATCGATGCCGGAAAAAAGACGCTGCATGTCGAATATGAACCAGCAGTAGTTGTAGGTCGGGACGATATCGTTGTGGAACGGCTCTCCGCCGAACATGGCGAACTCCGACTATCCGGAAAGGCAAAACAACTGGCGATCGGCGAGCGGCTCGAATTAGTTCCTGGTTATGCCGACATGACCTGTGTTCTGCATGATTTCTTTTACGTCTTTCAGAATGATAAACTGGTGGACATCTGGCCTCTGGAAGCCCGAGGTCTACTCCAGTAACCCCGTCCCTTCTGCTCGTTTCAGCACACCTTAGCAAGGATTCAAATCAATGCATCATTTTAAAACTACCTTCTTACTACTACTCGCAGCAGCACTTCTGTTCCCCGCTGCAACGGCTCAGGCCAAAGCCAGAAAAGGAGTCTACCGTCACGTCGTGCTGTTTGCTTTCAATGAGGACGTGTCCCCACAACAGATTAAAGAAATCGAAGTCGCTTTCGGCAAACTGCCAAAACAGATCGATACCATTATTGATTTTGAATTTGGCACTAATGTCAGTCCAGAAAACCTGAATGATGGACTCACCCATTGCTTCTTTGTTACTTTTAAAAACAAAGCCGGACTGGAAGTCTATCTGCCTCACCCGGCCCACAAGGAATTCGTTGAACTGGTACAGGGAAAGCTGGCCAAAGTGGTCGTCGTCGATTACGTCTCTAAATAATCATGGTAATGAAACTGATTCAGAAACAGCTGCGGCTTTACTGGCTACCGCTGTTTACTTTCTGCTTGCTCACGCCTCAGACCGTAGTTGGAAAAATCCGTTTTGCAACATTTAATGTCAGCATGAATCGTAATGCCGCCGGGCAACTGGCAGGTGAATTGGAAACAGGTAATCACCAGCAGATCAGCAAGGTCGCGGCAATCATTCGTACGATTCGTCCTGATGTAATCCTGCTTAATGAATTTGATTACACCGGTGACCAGGCGAGCAAAGCGGTAGAGCACTTTCAATCCAACTATCTAAGTCGAACCACAGATGGGCTCAAACCAATCCGGTACGCTCATGTCTATACCAACGAAGTCAATACGGGACTGCCCAGTGGGAAAGACCTGGACGGGAATGGGCAGACCGACGACCCCACAGACTGTTTTGGGTTTGGACGTTTCCCAGGACAGTACGGCATGGTGGTGCTTAGTCGCTTTCCGCTGGGACAAGTCAGAACCTTTCAAAAATTCCTCTGGAAAGACATGCCCGGCGCATTACTCCCTCACTACCCTGACTCCAATGACCCGTACTATTCAAAGGACATACTCGATGTATTCCGGCTCTCATCCAAAAGCCACTGGGATATCCCGATAAAAACTCCGGAGGGCCCAATCCATTTTTTGGTGTGCCACCCTACGCCACCCGTCTTTGACGGACCGGAAGACAAAAACGGAACCCGGAATCATGATGAAATCCGCTTTTGGGCAGACTATATCTCGCCCCAAAGCGACAAATACATGGTCGACGATGCCGGACAAGCAGGAGGCCTGGCCGAGGATACCCCCTTTGTCATCGCCGGCGACTTTAATGCAGACCCAATCGATGGCGATTCTACCAATCAGGCTATCACTCAACTATTAAATCATCCGCTGGTGCGAGATCCCAAACCGCAAAGCCAAGGTGCCAAGGAAGCTGCCGTGCGTCAAGGTAAAGTCAACGACACGCATCGCGGCAGGCCAGAACTGGATACCGGTGACTTTTCAGACCGTTCCCCGGGCAACCTCCGTGTAGACTATGTACTGCCAGCCAAACAGCTCAAAGTACTGGCAACCGGAGTCTACTGGCCCGCGCCCCCCCACTCCTCCTTTTCATGGCTCGACGCATCCGATCACCGGCTCGTCTGGTTGGATGTCAAAGTGAGGTAACCAGCATGAACAATTCGAATCATCGTTTTTACGTAGCGCTGCTGGCTTTACTGGTTGCTGTCTTACCAACTCCTGCTGTAACAGCAGCTGGTGGCCGCTATTCGGTGGTCCGCAAAGCTGAATATCTTATGATCATGCTGAATGATGCTCCGGTTGCTGGCTACCGGATTCTGCCAATCTCGAAAGAAGGTAAGTACTCGCGTAACAACTATGTCGATCTTTACGATCTGCAAGGGCGGGAAGTTACAGAAGATTTTCCCGCTGATCACCCGCATCATCGAGGCGTTTTCTGGGCATGGCATCAAGTCATCGTCGGTGACAAACATCTGGGAGACAGTTGGGAGTGTCGTGACTTTACCTGGAACTCCCTGCAGGTGGAAACCAGCAATCGCCGGGAAGGATTGCTGTTGAGGACACGGACACATTGGAGTTCACCTGATTACGTCAATGATCAGGGTCAGGAAATCCCTGTAGTGCGGGAAGAGACAAACGTGTTTCTCCATCGCACCAGAAGCGATTACCGGGTGATCGACTTTCAGATTACAATTCACCCCCTCGTAGACGGCCTCAAGTTGGGTGGTGCTGCTAACGACAAGGGTTATGGAGGGTTTTCGCCCAGAATCGCCCTACCGGCCGATATCAAATTCTGGTCCGTCGATGGGCAGGTAACTCCTGCCAGGACGGCCGTGGACGCGGGACCCTGGATCAATATGGAAGGGAGCTTTCACAGCCACGATTCAACTCCCTCTTCGATTGCCATCATTGGCCACACTACCAATCCAGCTTACCCGGACAAGTGGATTTTACGAGCTAAAGGGAGCATGCAAAACGCTGCCTATCCCGGCCAGCATCCGGTCGCCGTGCCTGAATCAAAACCGCTTGAATTACGGTACCGCATGGTCATACAAAACGGGGGGCACGACCCCAAGCGGATGGAACGACTCAGCAGACAATTCCAGATGACTAGATAAACAACTCTTCCAGCGGTGTGCCCATATCCGTTGTGGGCACCGGACGATCTCCGTCAAAGAGCAGTTTCCGGGGATTAATGCCTAACGCGTAATGGATCGTCGCGTGCAGATCTGGAACAGACACGGGCCGTTCGACCACCTTCATACCCAGCTCATCGGTCACCCCAATCGTCTTACCATTGTTCAGTCCACCACCGGCCAGAACCACGCTAAAACCTCGTGAATGATGACCTCGTCCGCCGCCTCCGTCAAAACCTGCCGGCCGGCCGAATTCAGTGGAAACCACGATCAATGTTTTGTCGAGCATACGCCGGGACTCCAAATCGAGAACCAATGCAGATAAAGCACTATCGAGTTCCTGGATAAGGATATGCTGTTTCAGCTGGCCGTCATTGTGTGTATCCCAGCCAGCTCCATTGATGAAGTTGAGATTGTGAGAAACTTCAACAAACCGGGTACCCCGCTCGACAAGTCTTCGTGCCAGCAGACAACGCTGACCAAATTCACCTCCATAGGAGTTGCGCAGATCACCAGACTCTTTTTTCAATTCAAAGGCACTCATAAAATCAGGGCCTGCCAGTCTCAATGCCTGTTCAATTGTCTGATCATACTGATCGATCATGGCCGACTGCTCGCGAGAACTGAACTCCTGACGTATCTTTGCTAAAAGCTGTTGGCGACGTTGTTGCCGACGCTCTGAAATGTCTTTACCTCGGCTAAATCCAGCTGGCCCCTCACTCGTCTCGGTCAGGTAGACAAACCCGGCTTTAGCTCCGAGGAATCCAGGGCCCCGAGTAACATTCGGATAACCGATCAGCACGTAAGGAGGAGCGAACTCGGAAGCGGCACCCCGATGATAGGCAACCGACGATCCAATCGACGGATACGTGATCGTCCCGGTCGTCATCCGCCCAGTGTGCATCATATTCGTTGCCGCAGCGTGCTCATCAATAACACTGTGCGTCACTGTTCGCAGGATATTGAACCTGTCGAGAATCTTGGCACACCTGGGTAAATGCTCGCAAACCTGAGTGTCCGGCAAGGCGGTGTCAATGGCTGGATAGTAAGACCCTGGTTTGCGTGCTTTTGCATCACCCAGTTTCTTGGGATCCCAGGTATCAATCTGGCAGGCTCCACCACCCAACCAGAACATAATCACATGCTCTGCTTTTCCGGCTGGAAACGACCATGGCATACGTTCTAATTCTTCTTCTGCCGAAACCAGTGAGGGCACACTGGAAGCTGCAACAGCCGAAGCTGACGTTGTTAAGAAGTGGCGTCGAGTTAAATCAACCATGGGATTCATCACACATTATCTGATGTACAGGAACTCGGGTGAATTAAACAGCACCCACACAAAATCTTCCATTCGCTCTCGCCATTGACGATCCAGATGGGGAGAAACAATCGCTCCCTGCTGAACGGCCTGGCGAAGCTCGAGTTTAATTTCAGTAGCCCGAGCTGCTAAATGATTGGACCAGGAGACCATATTGCGAGGCAGTCGTCGAGCCCACCTTATTTGTTCGGCCTCCTCATCAGAAATCTCCAGCAGTCGACCCTGGAAGCCTTCCTCCAGTAAGGACACAAAAAGCTGACGTTCAGAATCGGTCGGGACACGACTTAAAATACGTTGAAATGTAACCGTAATCAGGTCGTCTACCGATTCTGCTTGACGTGCCAGCAATGTGAAATCACTGACCATGTCGAGCCTCGTATTATCACGGACCAACAGCCCATTATTCATCATGGCTGGCTGCAAAACATTGGGAGACGACTCACGATGGTTGATCGGATTCTGTCGTGACCCGGTCCAACCAAAAGCCTGCATCGCCGAAGTAAACGGTTGGGCAAACGGCAGCGACAGACTGGGGCGATCTCGCTCGTTGGATAACGAAGCAAACTGCCAGGCCCGCTTCGGGATTCCCAGATTGAGTGAACTGGTAAAATTCCGCGCGCCATCGATATCGACATTCATGGGGCCGGCATCAAAAGGCCGGCCAGAGGCGACGAATAACGAGTCCACTAATTGTTCGGCTGACATCTGCCGACGTGCCGGACCAGCGAAGACTTTCAAGCCACTTTCTGGCACGTCGACACTGCGGCGTTGGTACGTGTGGGATTGAAAAATAAGCCGAGCAACATGTTTCAGGTCATAGTTATTGCTGGCTAATTCCCGTCCAAGGTAATCAAGCAGGTGGGGATCAATATTGCTGCCCTGTTCCCAATCTTCCACAGGCTCAACAATGCCATAACCAATTGTTCGCTTCCACAGGCGGTTGACCAAAACTCGCGGGAATCTGAGATTTCCTGGATCGGTAATATGCTGCGCCAGCGCTGCGCGACTATCGTCTCCGCCTCGCATTAATTCATCAGGCAAACGTAGATTCGTCAGTTCGGGAAACGGCCATTCAGGCTTCACAGCCTCCCCCGGTTTCAAAGTGATCGACACATTCGGTGCTGGTCCTTCTGTACCAACTGTCACCGTACTGGTCTGGGGTACACTTTGGTCTGTCCGTTTTAACATCGCTGCCAGCGAGAATAGATCTTTCTGCGCGACTTCATGAAACGGCGCGTCATGGCAGCGTGCACATTGCATCTGGACTCCCAAAAAAGCTTGTCCAAGTATATGAGCTTTGGCCGCCAACGGAACATCGTTTTGTGACGCGACTGCAAACCCGGCCGGACCGCCATAATACTGACTTCCTTCCATCATGATCAATTCGGTAACAAACCTGTCCATCGGCTTATTATCAATCAATGATTCGTGAATCCACCAACGAAAGGGACCGGTGTTATTGAGCGTTGGATTGACGATGTTAGGATTCTCAGCCAGCACATCCTGCCAGTACGACGTCCAGTGGTCTGCCCATCCATCCTGTGCCAATAGATAGTCAATGGCCCAGGATCGAGCATCCTCTCCTGAATCGCGCAAACGATTGAATTGCTGAATTACATCGTACGAAGGAATCGTCCCAACCGTATCCAGACTCAATCTTCGCAGAAAGGTTGCATCATCAACCAGTGCTGCAGGCTGGACACCTGACTCATACAATTTCCTGTTTACAAACCTGTCGATCTGATTGAAGGTTGATTTGGGATAGTATTCACCGGGATGGGAGACCGGCTTGTAAGAGCTGACGATACGAGCAGCCCACTCGTGCCGCTCTTTCCAGTACTCCTGCTCCAGCTGGGAAACAAGCTGACGATTGGCGCGATCAAGCGCGGTAATTTTGGCTGTCTGCTGTGCCATGAAGGCCGGCCACTGCCGATCGGTCAGCTGGGCATGCAGCGAAGCGCTGAGGATACTGAAGTCACCCTCCGGTTCGGCAATACAAACCGCTGTTTCACCTGTTTCAGGCCTCCGCTTCGTGCTGCCAACAATCATTTCAAACCGAACGAGATGTTTTTCACCATCACCCTGAATCGCAAAAATGACTTCTTTATCACCCCGTTGTAACGGGCGAATATGAGGAGCCTGGTCCCGGCGGACGGGAAACACTTTTCCATGTGCTGAACTTGAAATATTAAAGAAGGGTACCTCGGCCTGCAGTTGGTCGTCGATAAAAAGCCGAGCACCATTGCGAGCTCGCAACAGGATTCGTCGGTCCCCGTCGGGAATGGTTATATAACCGTAAGCACGTACCATAAAAGGTGCGGAACGATCTATCTTGATTCCACGCTCGTTGTACTTATGGGGAATCTGGAAGAACTCGAAAGCGTCCGTATGATAAACGTCAGTCAGCCGAGCGCTCCGATACTGGAATGTCCCTTCCGAAACACCTTCCCAAACCTGAACCAGCACCTGATCCTGCTGAATCGTGGAAGGATCAAACGTCGGCTCGTTTCTGATAAACGAGTATCGCTCGGCAAATGCTTCTGCCGGAAGTACTTTGCGATAGATAGCCACTTCATCGATCGCGCCCATCAGCGTGCTGTTAGGGCCGCCTGACAGAGCAGACCCGAGCCAGAGCTGGTCATTGTCAACAACGGGACGGGCACCGGTATCACCTGCCTCGTCCCACTTCCCGGTCACCGGTTTTCCATCGATATAGCCTTTTAAGCTACCGGTCTTTCCAAAGGTGTACGTAACACCAATGTGGTGCCAGCCATCACTCACACCCACTCCTGTATTGGATGTCCATCGGTGGTAGACCTGCTTTCCGTCCGCATCAACACTGCGGTAAAGAAAAGAAATCGAACCTCGTTCCGCTAATCGCAACGAGTAATTCTGGTTCTCTGCCGGAAAGCCTTTGTTGCCAGTACGTCCCTTACCTACGATGTAGCGAAACCCGCCAACCGTCCACACTTGTACCCAGGCTTCGATGGTAATGGAATCACCGAGATCGAAATCCAGAACACTTTCGTCCCCCGGATCATCCACCTGGATCATCCCACCCGCGTTGGGAATCTCCAATGCCGGGTTGTCAGCATCAGAGAATTTGGGATGGTTGGGAGCTTGAGGACCAGCAGAAACCTCAACTTCTCCTACCAACTTACCTCGCAATTGAGCCTGTTCGGAAATCGTATTCCGCATGAAACCCTCGTCATCAAGGTCCATGCGCCAGTAAGCAACGGGTTTGTCCTGAAGAATAAGTTGAGAGTAGTAATCGGGACTATAAACTTTGGATCCGGTTGGCTGCTGTGCATAAGCCAGGAAAGAAAAATGCAGACACAGAACAACGGCCCCAAAGGATTTCATTCGCATTGTTTTCATGCTGTTCATTATAGGTGCCGTCAGAATCCGTTTCAGTAAGAATTCGTTTTTTCCTAAAAACCCGAGTAATCCTCAATTTCCACGCAGTTTACAACCGATGACAAGCAATGTAATTACCCGCTGCGCGCGGGTGTTAAACTGCGAAAGATAGACGAATTCTTCTGGTAGCGGAAGGAACACAACGGGCAAACATCTCGTCTCTCTTTCGTTGGACTTTTACCCCCCGAGACCTTACAGAGGTCGGAGTCTCTGTATGCATGGGACTCGTGTGAGCAGGTTTGCGCACATGAGCACTATGGGCGTCGCCGGTGCGCCGTGGTCTCTACACAATCATGGAGGATTGTATGGAAAAACTAAAAGTCTCCGAGGATGTTGTCCAACTCTGGCTGGATTTCAAAGAGGATACTTCCCAGGAAGAACTCAGAAACCGGCTTATGGAAAGGTATTTCTCTTTGGTGAAATACCATGCTGAACGAGTATGGTCTCGGCTTCCCGAAGGAGTGGAACTCGATGATCTGATCAGCGCAGGAACATTCGGTCTGATGGATGCAATTGAAGCATATGACCTGTATCGTGGCGTTAAGTTTGAAACTTACTGCGTCCCACGTATACGCGGTGCAATGCTTGACGAACTACGCAGCATGGACTGGGTACCTCGACTGGTACGATCAAAGGCGACAAAACTTTCTGCCGCCACCAAGCGGCTGGAAGACAAACTGGGTCGCCCACCCACGGAAATTGAATTGGCCAAGCACATGGAGCTTACCGTTCCAGAACTTGAAAAGATGATGCGGGATGCCAATGCCATTTCCCTGATCAGTTTGAACAAGAAATGGTATCAAACAGATAGTGAGAAGGATGTCAGTGAAATTGACATCCTGGATGATAAGAAAGGCGAAGATCCAACTCAGCGAGGTCAAAAATACGACCTGCTGCGTTTGGTCACCAAAGGCCTCAGCCGAAATGAACGTCTGATTATCATTCTTTATTACTATGAAGAAATGACAATGAAAGAAATCGGTGCCACGCTGGACCTCAGTGAGAGCCGAGTAAGTCAGATGCATAGTAGTCTGGTTCAGCGGTTACAAAAACAGCTACGTAATCGCCGAACGGAATTCGCTGCATGACCATTTTTGAATATCTATAAAAAGAGCGGGATGCCTCATGCATCCCGCTCTTTTTTTGTGCCGTCAGATTCTGTTATTTGGAAATCACAAAATCTGCTTCCATCGCTTTGGTGATCGCGTTCTCGACTTCCTCAAGATGAGCCAAACTGTATGCGTCCAGCTTATCTGCATTGGCTTCACGGTAGGCTGCAACGCGTGTGGTCAATGTGCGTAATTGCACGCGGGCCAGATTGGAAATCGGTTTGAAGGATTCGTTTCCACCACTGTTGGTCATGGCAAGATCGATCAGACGGTTGGCATGTTCCCGCTGAAGATTTCGCCGCAAGCTGGAAATAGCTGGCTTACGAACGTTGGTCGCGGCTTCCAAAGGAGTATCCAACTCACCCCAGATTGCTCCGGTTACCGTTTCCAGCACTTCCGGCAGAGTCAAAGCATCCTGGTCGGCAGGAATCCTGAATTCATTGTCATAAACACGACGCAGGGTCGTTGGATTCAATACGCTGGTCAGCGCACTCGCCTGCAACGCTCCTACACGGTCATGAATCGGCCAGTCGTAGTCCCGCATAGCGGTGCTCAGCGAACGCAAAGACTTGCTGGTTGTCATCCGTTCCAGAAGCTCAGGCGTCAAGGCGAAGATCTCGTCATGAAATGCCGTTTCCGTAACGAACTTCAATGCCGCTCGCTGCTGTTCCACGGGAACAACCTGCAGCGGAGCGCGATTCCCTTCGTCACCTTTCTTGTCACGAACCACATGAACACCACCAATCCAGTTAGCCATCATGCTAATGGCACGTGCTTGCATGGTGAGCGTGATTTCATAACCACGACGGGCTTTCATCCAGCTGTCTCCTTCCTTGACAAACTTATCAAGGATTTGACTGCGGTGATGTGTTGCCAGCTGGATCTGCTCCAGAGCAAAATTCAAAGGCTCCTTACCATAGTCATACCGGCGCGCTAACGGGTCGGGACCAGACGTATCTTCGTCCGTTGCATACTGGAGCTTAGGATCGGTAACACGAGCCAGGATCGGCTTCAGGTCAGAAGCAAAGGAATAACCATATTCAATGGCCCAATAGTCATAAGGCCCCACGCCCAGCATGGCATAATCACCCTGAACATCCCCCGCATCAAAGCGAATATTGGTCGGCGTGTAATCCATCACCGAGCCAACAATGGGCTTGCCCTTGTTGGTAGCCGTGTTGATTTCGTCCAACGTATACGCCGAGGATGCTTTGAAGTTGTGACGCAACCCGAGCGTGTGTCCCACTTCGTGAGCAACCAGATGATATAGCTGAGGACCAATGAAAGATTCGGGCATCCCGTCAAGAAGGATCTCTTTTTTCTTCGGTGGTTCCTTTTCTTTCTCTTCCTCTTTCTTCTCTTCTTCCTTCTCTTCCTCTTTATCTTCCTCTTCCGCAGGAGGCTCATCCTGAGCTGTCTGGATCTGGTAGATCATGCGCATGACCGCAACGTCGAACGCCATGCCCCGCGCCGCCAGACAGGCACCATTAACCTGCGAAGTACGTCCGATCAGACCGTCGTACTCATCATCACCAAGCAGCATACTATCTACTTTGGTAAGAGGATGACCGCTGAACGGCTCACTTCTTAATTCAGTGAACTTGTTTTTCAGGTGATTCCGCTGGGAAGGATGAGCAAAGGAAATACGAGGATCCCAGTCTGGATGGTCAGCCAACCAGCCCAAGGTTTCAGCACTGTATCCCTCCATCATCATCCGCGGCAGTAGACTGTCGAATTCATACCGGAAGTGACGAATCCAGCCATCGGTCAGAATAATATCTGCATCCAGAATCTGGCCCGTATTGGGATCCACGCGGCTTGGCCCAATCGCCGTACCTACATCATTGTTTAACCAACGAACAAAGTTATACCGTACATCCTCTGGATCTTTATCCATGTGCGTTCCAGTCTGAGCGTCCTGGTAATAAACTTCGATCGCATCGGAAATCCCAATCTTTTCAAACGCGTCATTCCATGCCAGCACACCATCCTTCACCCAGCGACGATAACGTACTGGAGTTGTATGCTCGATGTAGAACACAATCGGGTTCTTGGGAGGACTGACTTGCAGACGGGGGTCACGTTTTTCCAGGTGCCAGCGGTTAATAAATTGCACTCTGGTTTTATCGTCGTCGTACTGTCCCAGATCACTGTAGGACGTTGTAAAGTATCCAATACGTTCATCTGCCGTACGTGGCCGATAACCTGACTTGGAGTTCAGTTCAGAGATGCTGTAGTGAATGGATGACAACTTGCCCGAGGCCGTAGGTAACTCAAAAGCTAATTCAACATTCAACGGAAATGCTTTCGACTTCTGAAGCTTGAACATTCCCATCAATTCCTGGTTGCGGAATTGCGGACCAAAGAATTTGGTGGCTTTGCCAACCAACAGGTAGTCCAGGTCAATGACGGGACCGCCACCCGGTCCGATGGTAACGATCGGTACGTTCAAAATCATACTGTCAGTAAACAGACGATTCACCGATGAACGTGATTCCGGATCACCTGTAGCACGAGTATCCAAATCCGGAGAAATCAATGCCAGTCGGTTGTTGTAACGGCGCCAGTAGACGTACCGTTCGCCAGACTGCAAACCAGCATACTTGTCACCGCTGGCAACGGTGAGTGCAAAGAAATAACGCTTCGTGGCATAGTTTGGTGGTAACTCGGCATAGACGTTACCATCCTTGGCTCGCACATAGAGCGTATACATACTCTTGGCACCATCGGCCGTCGATACCACTTTCTGGTATCCATCAAGTACTTGTGAATACGGAGGATATTCTGGTTTGGGAGCAGCAGGTGCATCCTGCGCAGCTGCCGGTACTACCATCGATACGACTGGTAAACACAGAATCAGTGAAGATAAAAATTTCATGAGACCTCTTCCTACAACTTGATAAATCAAAGAGCGCACACTAAGCGCACCTTCAAATGTCTCTATTAGGATAATTGACTGAGACGCCGGTGAGAATGTGTCAAACAGTAAATATAGGAAAGATGCGTTATTTGCGATGAATGGCATTTACACCCCAAAAACGAAGGATCGGAGCCGTGTCAGAAAGCGAAACAGCTCAACCCGATGCCTATTCATGCAACCCAGAAAGGTCGCCAGTCCAATTAAACAACTGCCATGGAGATCCAACGGATCCTGCCCGGCACAGGTTGTGTTCGTGAATCAGGGAGGACCAACACACCAGATCCATGGCTCAGCTTAAAGCAAGTGATTACTTCACTCGTTTGATATAAGCAAAATAACTTCCACGAACTTTGCCGTTTTCCAGTTCCATTTTGGTGAGCAGGTTATTAGCTCCCTTTTCCAGATTCAATTCGAATACCGTGCTGGTCGCTCCCTCTTCGATATCCTGAACGGCCGTTAGGCCACCGATCTCTATGGTCGCTTTGACGGCATCCATCGGTTTATCTTCCTGACGAGGCCATCGACGCAACTCAATCCGATACCTTCCCGACTCGGCAACATCCAGAGCCCAATATCCATTTCCAATAGCTCCATTCATCACGTGGTTCTGATGCCACGGGGTATTGGTGTTGTTGGTGTGCCAGTCGTGAGAATGCAGCAACGATTCAGGCTGAGGTTTGAAGCCAATTCCAATACGAACGGTCAAGTCAAAAGAAGAAGAAAGACTCTTCCACCATGCCTCATACGCTTGGGAAAGCTGCTTGGCAACATCCGGATGCTTTTCAAACACATTCGTCTGTTGTCCCGGATCTGCTTTGATGTCATAAAGCTGTGTCTGATTAAGTAGTCGCCAGCGTTCCGTGAGCACTGCGTAGTTACGATACTTCTCGACATTTTCTACTCGTTGAGAATGTACCAGGATGGTACGGTCACGCAGTGCATCTTTGTCTCCATACAGAATGGATTTGAGACTCTCGCCATCCCGCTCAGTAGCATGTACGTCGTCGAGTCGACAAAGTTCTGACAACGTGGGAAGAATGTCAATGTGTGCGCACAACGTGTCAACATCCCGACCGCCGGTGAGCTTGCCGTTGGGCCAGCGAATAAACATGGGCACCCGATGCCCTCCGTCAAAGTTCGACCCTTTGCCAGCTCGCATTCCCGCGTTGTATCCCTTCCATGTTCCACCTTTGGTTGGTCGCCAACCAGCAGCACTACCATTATCGGTTGTGAAAATAAGAAGCGTATTATCAGCAATCTTCAACTCGTCAAGCTTCGCCATCAGCTTGCCCATATTGTCGTCGATATTTTCAATCATGCCATAGAATTCGGCCTGAGGAGAACCAACTCCCTTTTTCTTGTACGGCTCCGAGTACTCTTCAGAGACCAGATAAGGTCCGTGTGGCGCGTTGGTGGAGATATAGGCAAAGAAAGGTTTCTTTCGGTTACGCTCAATAAATTTGAGTGCATCGTCAAACCAGACGTCGGTGCAGTACCCTTGCTGAGCTTCCGGTTTTCCGTTTCGCCAGTAGGTATCATCAAAATAATCATTTCCCCAGTAGTCCGGTCCCTGACCAACGCCGCCACCACCATGGATGAAGGTATAGTCAAATCCCTGATCCTGAGGACGAACAGGGTAGTTATCTCCCAGGTGCCACTTGCCAAACATACCGGTCGTATAGCCGCCGTCGCGAAATAATTCGGCAATGGTGTATTCCTGACTATTCATCAGACTGCGACCCATAATCGTGTGCCACACTCCTGTCCTTGTAGAGTAGCGACCTGTCATTAAGGCACTGCGAGTGGGTGAGCACGTCGGGTCAACGTGGTAATCCGTCAGACGAACACTTTGGGAATGAAGTTGATCCAGATTAGGTGTCTGAATCATCGTATTGCCATGGGCGCCAACATCGCCGTATCCCTGATCATCTGTGATGACAATGATGACGTTAGGCTGATTGTCGCGCGCTGAGCAAGGTAACGTCAAGCCAGCAAGAACGAGCAGGATGAGCAGTCGGTACATACTTGGTGATCTCCACTATGGACAAATGAAACATCGGCTGAGATTTAACCAATGTACCACAGAGGAAATCTAAATGAATCCGAGACAGCGATTAATCACGCGAAGCTGCGGTTGCTCGCATAATGTAATAGGCCAACGTCAGCAACGTTGTAACCATTGCCGCTACGTAAGTCATCGCAGCAGCATTTAAAACCTTATCCATACCTAACCGTTCTTCACGGTAGATAATTCCGGCATCCACAACGATCTCTTTCGCACGACGCGTGGCGTCAAATTCAACCGGCAAGGTAACCAGTTGAAACAGAAGAACCAGACTGAACAGACCGCAGCCAAAAAAGACAACGTATTTACCGATTGCTGCTCCGCCAGACGCGTAAAGCATCAACAAACCAACCACCATCACGATGTAACCAAGCGTGTTACCAATAGTACAGAGTGGTACCATTTTTGATCGCAGTCGCAAGGGACCGTAATTGGAAGCATCCTGCAGAGCATGCCCCGCTTCATGGGCCGCAATTCCGATCGAAGCGACCGACTGCCCATGATAAACATCCTGAGAAAGGACGAGTTTTTTCGTCATGGGGTTGTAATGGTCAGAAAGGAAACCACTGGTTTGCACCACATCGACGTGCTGCAAACCAGCTCGGTCTAACAATTTCCGTGCCGCCTGAGCTCCGGTATATCCATTACGTGAAGCAACACGCGAATACTTATTAAAAGCAGCTTTAACTCGCAAGCTGAAAAAACCAGAGATCAGTATGGACGGCAATAGTACCCAAATAATGTACTGGTAATCGTAAAACATGGTTTCTCATTAATAGAAGTGTGAAGTACGCACGAACTAAGCTACGTCTATTCTACGCGCTTTCGCTTTGGCTTTCTTCCCCAAAGTGATCGTTAACAAGCCATTTATCAATTTCGCGTCAATCGAATCCGCTTCGATCGTCGCTGGCAACTGATACCGCTTGTGAACCTTTCCAGAACTCTGATAACCTGACACCAGATTCGCATTCTCATCGGGACCAAAGGATCGCTCACCTTCGATAGAAAGTACGCCATTTGGAAGAATCTCTATGGAAACGTCTTCCTGAGCAAAACCTGGAAGCTCCATTTCCAACTGAAATTTGTCCTCCTGTTCCCAAATGGTGACATTCGGCTCGAGACTCGCTTGATTGCCACGAGTTTCCAAACCAAAAGCTCGTTTCATTTCGTCCTGTAACCAGCTCAATTCCGCCTGGAAAGGACTTTTACGTGTAATCAACATAATATTCATGGCCTCCTTCAATTCGGCACTAAATCTTCTCTGTCTCCTATCTGTTGCAACAACCATGCCAATTCCCAAACATCGAATTGACGATTCAGCAGAATTTACAGAACACCCGGACCAGAAACGCAAAAATGCCTCCCAGATCCGCTTTCCTGCCCCCTTCAAACTCCTGCCAAACGGCATACCCTCGAGTGGGTGGCACCTGGTCCGTCCTCATCTGGTCTGTCCTGCTGACCATGCCAATTCGTCAATTCATAATGTCAATTTGGCACTCCCTGACACCCTCTCTAAATCCCCCTGACCAAGGGGGGAGCAAATTGAACTGATCGCACTTTGCCTTCATCACTAACCCAGTGCCACCCACTTTTATCTCTAAGTACCAATCAGGTGACACCAACTCATTTCGAGGAGTTTCCTGCTCAATTTGCAACTTTGGGCCGAATAAGCGAGTGGGTGGCACCGGATTGGAGCTGATTGGTTTAAACCAGGGAGCGACCGGAGTCCAATTTGATAGAGGTACCTGTCGCCATGCGGTTTTCCAGGAAAAAGGAAACAGCCTGACAAAAAGCCAAAGGATCGTTAACCCAATGAGTGGGTGTCACCGATTCGATCTCCTGGCGTTTTTGTTCAGACAGGTCATCTGGAAAGAGTATATTGCCGGGGTGGATGCAGTTTATTCGAATATTGGAGTTCAATTGAGCAAGTTCCACTGCCAGAGCTTTGGTGGCTGATTCCAATCCACCTTTGGACAAAAAGTAAGCCAGGTACTCAGGGTATGGCCGATCGACCGCCCAATCGCCAACCGTCACGATCGATCCACCGGTTTCCTGCCTGGCCATTTGCAAGCCGACTTTTTGAGCGCAGAGAATGGTACCCAGCGCATTGACCATCCATTGCCGTTGCAAATCACTTGCTGTCAACTCTGTCAGCGGTGTCGAGTTCCAGACTGAGGCGAGTGTTACCAAACCATCGATTCTTCCAAACCGTTCGACAACTTGAGTCACCAGTGACTCGACCTGCTCTTCTGATGTCACATCAGCTGCCAAAAAGTGAGCATTCTCGCCCAGCTCCTTTGCTAACTGCTCGCCAAGTTCCGAGTTGTTCTTTCCATGCAACACCACACAATACTGTGCGTCGAGTAAATATTTCGCCAGATGAAATCCTGCTCGGCGACGACTACTTCCGGTAATAAGAACAACCTTACTCATGGATCCCCTATCTTCACTCTTGAACCTCAGAAATACCGTTACCTGTTTCGCATACCATCGTAGCAGTTTGCCTGAGCGAGTCTCTCAATCCTTCATGCACTACAGGTCAGAACAGGTATTTCAACATCGTTACCCGAATCGTTGTATATTTAAAGCTCCTATTTATTGTCAATTATTCTACATTTCGTCGAAACCCGTTTATAACGACGAGTGTTCAATGACTACATTGGTAAAACTCAAAGGCGTTCTCATCTACAAAACAGGATACTACTCATGAAACGAACCAAACTATTCACGCTTGTTGCGGCAATGATGGCGATGATCATCGCCCCAACGGTTCAGGCTCAGCCAGGTGGTCAGCGTCCGGGCGGTGGTCGGCCTGGCGGCGGTTCTTTTGGACGTGGTGGCCCAAGCACCATTTCAGTCTCGCAGCTTTTGCAATCTGAAAAAGTTCGTAATGAAGCTGAGATTTTTGACGAGCAGGTTCAGGAACTGAGGGAAGCAAGTGAGAAGATTCGTACCGAAGCGCGAGCGAATCAGGGTGAACGAGTCGACCCCCGCACTTTAACTGAAGCACAGCGACGCGAGTACTTCGAAAAGCGTCGTAAAGAGTTCGAAGCGACTCAGAAGAAAGTCGATGCAGCCGTCAAGGATATTCTCCTTCCCCATCAGCTTGAACGACTCGAAGAAATTCGTCTCCAACTGCTTGGCGCACGTGCTTTACAGCTCGAACCTGTTCAAAAAGAGTTGAAAGTCACCGACGCTCAGAAAACCAAATTGGATGAAATTGACAACGGAACTCGTGCAAAGGCTCAGGAAATGTTCGGAGGGATCCGTGAACAGTTCCAGCAGCTTGGCGGTGACGGTGAAAAGATTCGGGCATTGATGGAAGAGATGCAAAAAAAGATGCAAGCTGTCCAGAAAGAAGCAGAGGAAAAGATGGTGAACACTCTGACCGATGAACAGAAGCAAAAATTCAAGGAAATGAAGGGCAAGCCCTTTGAGATTTCCCGTGAAGATCTACGACCTCCGCGTCCTCAAGGTCAGCGGCCTCCGGGACAGCGACCACCGGGTCAACCAGGGCAACGTCCAGCTCAATAGATCGTCAGTTTACTGTTTTACCCACGAGAGGTACTCGCATCCGAGTACCTCTTTTTTTATGCGCTCTTATTTCCAATTACGAACGCCCTCCTTGGTTTTACAGTTCTGATGAACAGAACATAATGAGAGTTTGAAAAAGACACGGAATACCCCTTAGAGCAGGCGAGACAAATGAGAGCTATTCTTCTCGAAGAACCGAAGCATTTCAAGACAATCGAAGTGGACGAAGCTCCATCACCAGGCCCCGGCGAAGCACTCGTAGCTGTCCATCGGGTCGGAATCTGCGGCACAGATATCAGTGGTTACCTGGGTAAATTTCCTTTCTACAGTTACCCTCGCATTCCCGGTCATGAATTGGGAGTAGAAGTTCTGGAAGTAGGCGATGGTGTCGACAATGTCAAACCGGGTGACCGTTGCAGTGTCGAACCTTACATCAACAACGAAGAAAGTTTCGCCAGTCGTCGCGGTCGATCGAACTGCTGTGACAATTTGGAAGTGCTGGGAGTTCATACCGATGGTGGCATGCGTGAGCGTTTCATCGTACCGGCTCGTAAATTACATCCCTCCCACGGTGGCCTGGAAATGGAACAGTTGGCACTGGTCGAAACGCTGGCAATCGGTTGCCACGCGGTAGATCGAGCCAAACCGACTGCTGAAGACACCGTTCTAATTATTGGTGCAGGGCCGATTGGCCTGACGTGCGTGGAATTTACGCGTCTCACGCCAGCTAAAATGATTGTCATGGACATGAATGAAGATCGGCTAGCTTTCTGCCGCGACAAGATGGGAGTCGAAAACACAGTTACTTTCCGAGGAGATGACTCGGAAGAACAAGCAATCCGTGATGCCAATGGCGGCGAGTTGCCAACGATTGTTATCGATGCAACCGGAAATGCTCAGAGCATGGCCAATGCCATGAATTACGTTGCTCACACCGGCACGCTAGTCTACGTCGGAATCACACTTGGAGAAATTGTCTTTCCGCATCGCTGGCTACATGCCAAAGAAATGAATTTGCTGGCTTCCCGAAACGCCTTACCAGAAGACTTTACCAGAATCATCAAATTGATTGAGGACGGAAAGATAGACACTCGCCCATGGATCACTCACCGCACAACACTTGAAGAGCTGCCCTCCGTCTTCGACTCTTATACTCGACCGGAAACCGGCGTGATCAAGGCGGTCGTTTCAGTTCAGGACTAACCTCCAAACGCGTGCATTCAGCATCTCTAACAGGATTAAACTCATGATCAAATCAGCTGTAACCGTCAGCTTAGTAGAGGCAGCCCGCGGAGGCCCTTTCGTTCTCTGGGAAGGATTGGAGTCCGCTTGTAAAACAGCTCAGGAACTCGGCTTTGATGCCATCGAAGTTTTCTCGCTCGGCCCAGAACAAGTAGATTCCGATGTTCTGGAAAAACTTCTCAATGACCACGGGCTTGAATTAGCTGCCGTTGGCACTGGAGCTGGTAAAGTGAAGCACGGGCTCACGCTGACTTCTCCCTGCAGCGAAGAACGTCAAAAGGCTCGGGAATTCATCAAGCGTATCATCGATATGGGTGGACGATTTGGCGCCGGAGCCATCCTTGGTTCGATGCAAGGATTTTGGAACGACGAAGTCTCGAAAGAAGACGCATTGAAACTTCTGGCAGACGCCTGTGGCGAACTGGGAGAATATGCCAGGCAATTCAACGTACCTTTTATCTATGAACATCTGAATCGATTCGAAACAAATCTCTGTAACACGGTTGCCGATAACGTGACGCTGCTCAACACGCTGGGTGACGACCACAACGTCGTGATTCTGGCTGATCTGTTCCATATGAATATTGAAGAAGTGGACATCTGCCAGGGACTGCGGGATGGTCAGGGACTAATTGGCCATATTCACTTTGTCGACTCGAACCGACGACCCATAGGCGGAGGCCACATCGATATGGATGCCGTATCAGCAACGATCAAAGAAATTGGTTACGAGGGATATCTGAGTGCCGAAGCTGTACCTTATCCGAGCGAATACGAAGCGGCCAAACAGACGATCGAATCCTACAACAAGTACTTTGGTTAATTAGAAAAACCAAACTCAAAACAGAAAGTATTATTCATGTCAGAATCGTCTCTTCCCAAACCTGTATGCCTTGGACTGGATCCCAGCTTCGGCTTTGGCGACCGGACAGGTGTCGCCACGCCAGGTCATGTTGCCTCCATGAAACGAGCGGGCAGTGGGATCCAACCCATTTTTCCTCAACAGTCCATTCGAGAAATGGCTCGAACTTCTCGTACTCCTCTGGGCGTCATGACCGATGCCTTACAGGGCATGGTGGACTCTGGCTGGACGGGAATTACTGGAGCTGACGCAGACCATCTGAAAACAAAAGAAGACGTCGACGTCACCGCCGAAGTTGGCTTCACCTTCTTCACTATTGATCCATCTGATTACGTCGACGCAGAAGCTGACGACTATGACGAAGCAACTCTGCGGGAAAAATATGCTGAAGTTGCCGCCGATATTACCTGGGTAGATGACTACCTGGGTAAGACGATCACTCTGGGCAATGGAACCGCCATTGATCTGAATGAAGAAGCCTGTCTACGGGCCGCCGTCAAATACGGTCGTTCCCTGAATCATGCACTTGATCTGTCAGCCTATATCGCTCAGGTTCAGCAAGCAGCGGGACGGGATTATGAAATCGAATTAAGCGTTGACGAAAGCGAACAGCCCACCACACTGGCAGAACATTACATTATTGCGGACCAATGCCTCAAAAATGGGATGAAGCTCGTCAGTCTCGCTCCCCGGTTCATTGGTGAATTTGAAAAAGGCGTCGACTTTATTGGAGATCTGGCTGCTCTCGAAGTCTCGCTGAACGACCACGCTGAACTTGCCAGGCTCCTGGGTCCCTACAAATTATCTCTCCATAGCGGATCTGACAAGTTATCGATGTACGGCCTGCTGAGTAAAGCCACCCAGGGTTTGTGGCATGTGAAAACAGCCGGGACCAGTTATCTGGAAGCACTCCGAGTCGTCGCTCGACACGAGAAAGCACTATTTCGTGAAATCGTCGATTTCTCGCGTGGCAGGTATAACACTGACAAAGCGACTTACCACGTCCATGCCACGTTGGAGATGGTAGCTGCACCTGCGGACATCGACTGCGACACGGACCTGGAACGCCAGTATCTGGAACTTTGGGAGGAAGTCCCCCAGGGCAAGGGCTTCACCCTGCCTGGTCGGCAAATCCTTCACTGTACTTTCGGCAGCGTGTTGACCGACGAAAAATACGGCCCTCTGGTTGCTGATATTCTGCGTCAGCATCCTGATAGCTACACCGCAGTACTTGACGATCACTTCACGCGACACCTCGAAGCCTTGCAATCGGGCATGTAATCAAAAGGAGACTGGGAGCCATGTTAAAGCATCAGTTGATCCATCCAAAAATCAATGAAGTTCTGGGACGAGCGGGCCATCATGGACGCATTCTCATTGCTGACGGCAATTACCCCTGCTCTTCCACGCTGGGACCCAATGCGGAGCTGGTCAGTCTCAACCTGTCCCCCGGGCTGCCAACCTGCGACCAGGTCCTCAAAGCGCTATTAACCGCCATTCCGGTTGAACGCGCCTGTACGATGATGTACGAGACCGAAGGTCCCTATGCACTCGACGGTGACCCGCCTGTCTGGGAGGATTACCGTGCCTCGTTTCAGGAGGCTGGAGTAGAGATCGAATTGGAACCAATTGACAAGTGGGACTTTTATCCGGAAGTATCCACCTCCGATCACGTTCTCACGATTCAGACCGCCGACCAGCAACGGTTTGCGAATCTGTTGCTGCACATTGGCGTCCGCATGGACTAACCTGCTCGCCCAGAAAGCTCCAACATGAAAACACGTCAATTAGGAAAAACCGACCTCGATTTGTCGGTAGTAAGTTTTGGAGCCTCCTCGCTGGGTGCTGAATTCCGCAGTGTGGATGTCAACGAAGCGCTCTCAGCCGTACCCGCCGCTCTCGACTGCGGAATGAACTTCATTGATACATCGCCGTACTACGGACGCGGGATTGGAGAGGTTCTACTGGGAATCGCTCTCAAGGGCATCCCTCGCGATCAATATTTTCTCGGCACCAAATTAGGGCGCTACCACGTAAACCACTTTGACTTTTCTGCAAAGCGGGTTATTGAAAGCGTCGATGTTAGTCTCCACAGATTGGGAACCGATCATCTGGACATCATTCTGTGTCACGATATCGAATTCGTAGAACGTCAGCAGATCGTCGATGAAACCCTTCCCGCTCTCAGAAAAATCCAGCAACAGGGAAAAGTTCGTTACATTGGCATCTCGGGCTACCCGATGAGCAACTACCGATTCGTGCTTGACCAGACTGATCTGGATGTCGTGTTGAGCTACAATCACTACACCTTGCAGAACACCATGTTCAACGATCTGGTTCCCTATCTGAAAGAGAAAGGAGTCGGCGTGATGAACGCAGCTCCATTTTCAGCCAGGCTACTTACAAACGCACCTTTACCCGAATGGCACAAAGCAACGCCGCTGGTTCGGGAAACATGCCAGCGTGCAGCCGCTCACTGTACAGCCACCGGAATCGATATTGCTCAGCTGGCGTTGCAATTTTCCATTGCCAACCAGGATATGACCACCTGTATTACCGGCAGTGCCAATCAGGAACGTATCAGGCAGTGGGCCGAGTGGGCTGAGTTGCCGCTGGACGAAACACTACTTTCTGAGGTCCAGGAAATTCTGGCTCCCATTCACAACTGGTTCTATATCGAAGGTCGTCCGGAAAACAACGATCCATTACCTGAAAAGGATTAACCGAGGAAGGTTTGCCATGTCCCTGAAAATTGACGCCCATCATCACTTCTGGGATCTCACACGCAGTGAATTTGATTACAGCTGGCTATCCGCTCCGGGCAACAAAGCAATTTGTCAAACTTTCCTCCCTGATACGCTGGCTGATCATATCCAGACGGTAGGCGTCGACCGGACTGTTCTTGTACAAACGCAACATACTTTCCTGGAAAACGACTGGGCTCTGCAATTGGCTGAAGATACCGATTACATTGCGGGGGTTGTAGGCTGGGTGGACCTGACAGCCATGGATGTCGAGCAGCAACTGCTTCGCTACATGGACCATGAGAAGTTTGCAGGCATTCGTCACATCACTCAGGATGAACCTGATGATGATTTCATTATTCGGGACGATGTCTGTCGCGGTCTGGGAATCCTTGAGAAACACAACGTCCCGTTTGACCTGCTCTTTTACGTGAAACATCTGCACCATGCTCAGCAGCTAGCGGTACAGTTTCCTGAATTACCCATGGTGATTGATCATCTGGCGAAACCAGAAATCCGAATTCAACGATTTGATAACTGGGAATCAAACCTCCGTGCTGCTGCGAAAGCTCCCAATATCATGTGCAAACTATCAGGGATGGTTACCGAAGCAGACTGGAAAAACTGGACCCCTGCCGACCTCAAACCTTACATCGAAATCGCACTGGAGGCTTTTGGCCCCGAGCGATGCATGTTCGGTTCTGACTGGCCAGTTTGCGAATTAGCCTCCAGTTATCGTGATGTCTATCAGGCACTGGCGGATACTGTTGGCACGCTCAGTGACAACGAACTGGAAAACATTTTTGGTGCAACAGCCAACAGATTCTACAGACTGGGACTATAACCCATGGCCCCCGTCCAACCAGTCACTCCAGTCAAACAGATCATTGGGATTCTGTGGTCCGAGTTACCGATATTGGAACCATGCCTGAACCGCCTCGCCGAACTCTGGGGACCTGTTGATTACATCAGTCCTGATTTTCCTTTTGACATTACCAGCTATTACGAGCAAGAAATGGGAACCGGTTTGTCGCGTCGCTGGATTTCGTTTGAGCGATTGGTTCCCTCAGAATCGTTGGTCCAGGCCAAGTTAAAATGCAACGACCTGGAAGAAGAGCTCTCCGGCCAATCGAATCGCAAAATCAATCTGGACATTGGATATCTGGACCACAACAAGGTCGTGCTGGCCAGCATGAAATATGCAGGCCAGAAGATTCACATCTCGGACGGAATCTATGCAGACATGGTCGGACGATACAAGCAGGGACGTTATCAAGCGATGGAATGGTCTTTCCCTGACTTTCAGGATGGACGATACGATCAACCGTTACTCGTCATTCGTTCACGCTATCTTCAGCAATTAACCCCCTGAACAGGTACCACCAGGTGTTCCTCCGCCTAATCGGGTCGCTGTTCAATCACCTGCAAGTGGGATATACTGCCCTACTTGTTGTTTACTCGCAGAACCACCCTCGGGTGTGATCAAGGTTGTAATGGAATATGCAGGGGATTTTGAAGTCTGGCAATACGCCGTGTTTACCGGCGTTTTCTTCACCAGTTGTTTCCTGCAAGGAGTGATTGGATTTGGTGCCGGCGCATTTGGCATCCCACTTCTTTACTTCAGTGGCTTTGAAATCGATACTGCGATTGCCGCCATTACCATTGCCTCGATGACCCAATCAGGAATTGGTGCCTGGAAGCTTTCCGATTCGATCGTTTGGCGTGCCACGATCAGGCCAGGGCTCATTCGCATCCTGTTTATTCTGCCTGGCGTACTGGCTCTGGACTACTTGAACAACTTTGGTGATTCTCCCGAAGAGAGTCGTCAACTGATCCAGCAGTCCATCGGAGTCGTCTTGATTCTGATTGTCATATCCAGAGGTTTTATCAAACTGGAGTCTCAGGAAGAGTTGCCTGTCATCTGGGAATACATTGCCTTTTCCATTAGCGGTGTCATGCTCGGCTTCATCGGCATGGGAGGTCCAGCCGTAGCACTCTGGGTGATGTGCCAACCCTGGAATGCCAAACAGAGCCGCGGATTCCTCTTTGCGATGCTTTTCTATGGCATGATTCCACTTGCTATCCTGCTGGTCTGGAAATTTGGAGCAACTTCAGCACTGGGTCTGACACTGGGTGTTATGGGATTACCTGTCGTTTTTCTGGGTACCGCTCTGGGTATTCGAGTGGGTAACAAACTGGAGCGTCAGAGGCTGCAGCGTTATGCATTGGTCGCTCTATTTCTCATTGGCATCAGCGCCATTCTACGACCCTACCTCATGAGCTGAGTGTGTCGTCTTTACTATGCTACCGTGGGAACTAGAGTACTTTGCTCGCCAGATCCGCCAACTCTGAACGTTCCCCTTTTTCCAGCATTACGTGGGCATAGATCTCCTGCCCCTTCATGCGGCTGATCAGAAAAGACAATCCGTTGGATTCGGTATCCAGATACGGGTGATCGATCTGATGAATATCGCCTGTCAGTACGATCTTGGTGCCTTCTCCTGCCCGGGTAATGATTGTCTTCATTTCATGAGGCGTCAGGTTCTGGGCCTCGTCCACGATAAAATATACATTCTGTAAACTACGACCGCGAATGTAGCTCAGCGGAGTAATCAACAGTTTTTCATTTTCCAACATACTGCGAATACCGATCTGCCTGGGGTCGGTCGTAGCAAACTGATTTTGAATGACTTTGAGATTATCGTAGAGCGGTTGCATGTAGGGATCCATTTTGGCATCGATGTCGCCAGGCAGGAATCCAAGATCCCGATTGGACAAGGGGACGATCGGTCTACCCATCAGCACTTGCTGGTAAGAAGTATTGCGTTCCAGGGCAGCAGCCAATGCCAGGAGTGTCTTCCCGGTTCCAGCTTTACCCACCAGCGTGACCAGTTTAATACTGTCATCAAGCAGTGCCTGCAAAGCAAACGTCTGTTCAACGTTTTTGGGCTGAATACCATAAGCGATTGGCTTATCCACTCGGCAAAACGAATTCACTCCGGCATGATACGTAGCCAAGGTACTTTTCGACCCATGCCGAAACACAAAGAATTCGTTGGCATGCAGTTCCGTTCTGTCGTCCAACGCCAGTTGCTCGGCTGATATCGTACCCCCATTAGCATAAAACTGGTCGATCGTCTCAGGCGCCGTCTCCAGTAATCGCGTCCCCCGGTACAGCTGAGCGACATCGTCCACCTTATCGGTGGTGTAATCCTGAGCGATGATCTTCAGGCCTCGCGCCTTCAACCGCAGGTTCGTATCTTTAGTGATCAGAATAACCTTGCGATCAGGGTGTCTCTGTTGAAGCAACAGAGCGGTATTGAGAATCCGATGGTCGGGACAATCCTGAAGGAACGCTCGTCCCAGTTTTTGATTCAGCTGATCGGTAAGTATGATCCACAACCTGCCGGATTCCTCTTCCCCCAGGCTCACGCCTTCGTCGCTCAACACATCATCACTATACTCATCAACTTTTCTGAGAAAACGCCGTGCTTGCAGATTCCGGTTTTCGTTTCCCTTCTTGAACTTATCCAGTTCCTCCAGAACCACCATAGGAATCGCAACGTCATGTTCTTCGAAGTTGAGAAAACATTCTCCATCATGAAGAATGACGTTTGTATCCAGAACAAAGAGCTTTTTCCCGCCGACGGGTAACTGGATCATGGAGGCCTCCTGTCTCTATGCTTGCTGCATTTCCTGCAACATAACGCAAATCACATAGGAAAGTGCTTGGCCGCCGTAGCTTCAGCGAAGTTGGAATTTGTCCGCCGTCGCCCGAGCGAAAGAGGAGAGTGGGATGAGTTGGACCCAACCGTGACTCTCACTCGTGAGAGAAGGATACGATTCCTAGCTCCCAAAAGTCAATAACAACTGCCTGCATATCCAGGTAACCGCCAGCAAATCCAGCTCGAATCATTCTCAGAATCAGCGATTTCAATGCTATCAAGTTGTCTGTAGGGGATAGGGACAGCTGCTCGTCTTCCCAGCTTTCATCCAGTTGACGCAACTCGAGCTTCTGTATCGGAGTTGCATCCTCTGCAAATAGAGCAAAGCAGAAGAGTGCTCCCAAAGATCGAATATCCTGTTCAATCGCCTGTTGTTCGGACTCGCGCATCCTGCTGCCGGGCATGACGGTATCCGAAAAGAAGTCGTCGAATGAGAAACATGTCCCCATTTCAAATACCTCGTTGGGCACGTACAACTTCACTTTTCCAGCATCATCGAGGTATATGTTATTGGCATCCAGAGCCATTCTGATAGGCAGGCGGAAACTGTGAAAGATTGAAAGGAGATGAGCAATTCTCGTGATGACTTCGATAGCAATTTCTTCCGGTAATGCTCCGTGGTCATATACCAGATCGGCAAGCGAATCCAACGATTGCTGTTGTTGCTCGGACTGTAGATCTTCCTCGAATAATATGTTGGGGTGAAATGCCAGGCTGGCTCGCAGGTCTTCACCAATCTGCTGCTTGTCTCTTGTCCTGGCTTCCGTTAATGCAATTACCATTACTGGGCATCCCTCTCAAATTCTGAATGCATTCATTGGTTCATGAAGGTATTCGAAGTCTAAAGACGAAATATTGGGATTCGGTAAGGAACTCATGAGGATTGTGTGAAGTTCGGTGACTCGGAGCTTCTGGCAATTGGCCGATCTGTCAGGTGTATTAGCTTCCCAGAGAGAGGGATCTCTCGGCATGATCATTACGAGTTCTAATGCAGGCATGAACCACGTGCAGGTATGAACCACGCTTATCTGAGCAGTGATTAATCTGCAGATTCACAGCATTTTTACAAAATAGAAGCCCTGGGGTTGAATTCGACGAATTCGGCCAAAGGGCTGTTTTTATAGGCTTATTACATGCACGGTTGCAACAGAGTTCCAATCTTAACATTTTCTTAACACTTATTTGATTGTTGGTTCATACTCCGCACCTAAATTCCAGTTGATATTACTCCTAGAAAGACTTCTTCATATTCGCGAGAACTAAATGATGAAACTGACTGTTAAGCCAAGCATGGTTTTAGCTCTTCTAACATTTTCTGTCCTTACCGGTTGTGGTTCCAAGAACGACGCAAATTCTGATGGTAGCGGCGGAAACGATTCCGGAGAATCATCTCAGACCATTCAGGTTGAAGGCTCAGATACCATGGTGAATCTGGCTCATTCCTGGTCTGAAAAATACCAGGACGAAAACGCGAATGTTACGATCGAAGTTTCCGGAGGTGGTAGTGGCGTTGGAATCTCTAGCCTCATTCAAGGCCTGGCTGATATGGCGAACGCCAGCCGCAAGATGAAGGCTAAAGAGAAGGCCCGAGCTGAAAATGAACTTGGCGTGGCTCCAGTAGAGTATATCGTCGGGCAGGACGCTCTGGCTGTTTATGTCCACAAGGACAACCCATTAGAAGAAATCACACTGGCCCAGTTGGAGGCCATTTATGCGGATGGTGGGACGATCGAAAAATGGAGTGAGCTTGGGGTCGAGCTCCCAGGGGGTTCTGATGAAATCGTTCGTATCAGTCGTCAAAACAACTCGGGAACCTACGCTTACTTCCGTGAAGCAGTGCTTCAGGACAACGACTTCAAACTTGGCTCGATCGACCTGTCCGGTTCCACGGACGTAGTATCGATGGTGGAAAAGACAGCTTCGGCAATTGGTTACTCCGGCATGGGGTATGCCACCGACGACGTCAAAATGCTCAAGATCAAATCCGATGAAGATGGTGAGCCGGTTGCTCCCACAGCTGACAATGTGATCAATGGCACTTACCCAATTGCCCGACCACTATTGATCTATACAGCCGGCGAGCCAAATGCAGCTCTCAAAACTTATCTGGATTGGATTCTGGGTGAAGACGGTCAGGCGATCGTCAGTGAGATGGGATACGTTCCTGTGAAATAATTTCTGAGACGCCTGTTTGTTTCAACGACCGATACCGGAAACTGTGAATATGCCAGAAGCATCACCTGCCACTGAAAAACGATTCTCGTTACGCCGTAGCGTACAGAAAGTGGTGGACTTTACAGAGCCAGCGATTGTAGGTCTGATCCACCTTTGTGGTTGGAGCGCCATCATCTTTGTCATGGCCATCTTTTTCTTTGTTTTCAAAGAGAGTCTTCCGGCAATCACAGGTATAGAAGAAGGAGATGCTGTTCACGCTGAAGTCGTCAAGCTTGATCTGGTCGAGTTTGCCACTAGCCCCAAATGGATTCCAGAATCGGCCAAACGACCGACCTTCGGAATCCTGGCTTTAATGGTAGGAACATTATCTGTCACAGTCTTATCCATGCTGATCGCGGTTCCCCTGGGATTGGGAGCAGCCGTATATGTCTCAGAGTTCTCCAAAGGTAAATCGCGCGAAATCTTGAAAGTGCTCATTGAGCTACTTGCCGCGATTCCATCGGTCGTCTGGGGTTTTATCGGTCTGGTGATCCTCAATCCTATGATCGTCGAGGTGACCGGGGAGCCTGTCGGCCTGAATATTCTCAATGCAGGTATCGTACTGGCACTCATGAGCGTACCAATTATTGTTTCGGTTTCAGAAGACGCCTTGCGAGCTGTTCCTGATTCCTACCGTGAAGCGGGCATGGCATTAGGAGCAAATCGATGGGAAATGGTCTACAAGGTACTCTTCCCTGCTGCCAAGCATGGTTTGCTGGCTGCCGTGCTACTGGGCATTGGTCGTGGCATCGGTGAAACGATGGCCGTGCTGATGTGTACCGGACACTCGGTAAACATGCCTACAAGCATCTTCGATCCGGTTCGAACGTTGACTGCAACCATTGCAGCAGAATTGGGAGAAGCAGTTCGGGGAGACATGCACTATCACACGTTGTTCCTTATCGGAGTCGTGCTCTTTGCCTTTGCATTCGTCATCAATCTGACGGCGGATCTGATTGTGAAAGGGATTAAGGTGCAAGGCAATGAGTAGTCAACCAACAAATCCATTCGCCGAAACTGAAGAGGAACGCCGTGGCAAGTTGGTGGAGAACCTGGTTGGAATTTCAACGCTGCTCATGACGTGGCTGTTGATTATTCCAGTACTCGCCATCATCATCTTTCTGGTTTACAAAGCCTGGCCAGCTCTTTCGATTGAGTTTCTGCTGGATAACCCTGAAAAGAAAATGACCGCGGGTGGTATCTGGGGCCCACTGATCGGAACTTTTTTCCTGGTACTGGTATCCCTGATCATTGCCGCTCCGATCGGCATTCTGGCGGGCGTCTATCTGAATGAATTCGCCCGTGACAACTGGCTTACACGATTTATCAATCTGGCCGTGGTCAATCTGGCGGGTGTTCCCAGTATCGTACACGGCCTGTTTGGACTCGGCGCTTTTGTCTACTTCCTCGGCATGGATCGCTGTCTGCTGGCAGCATCCTGTACGGTGGCAGTGATGACGCTGCCGGTGATTATCACCAGTACCAAAGAAGCTCTGGCCTCTGTGCCCATGTCTTTCCGCGTTGCTTGTTGGAACATGGGAGCCACGAAATGGCAGACCATTCGTACGATTGTCCTGCCCAATTCAATCAGCGGAATCTTGACGGGCGTGATCCTGCAGGTGGCTCGTGCCGCGGGTGAAACAGCTCCGATTCTGTTTACCGGAGCGATGATCTCGTCTCGTATCGCGGACTCAGGCTGGGAAGCAATGGTGCCCTACGGTTTGGATGACCGTTTCATGGCATTGTCCTATCACCTCTATATCATTTCCACTCAGTGGCAAAATGTGCCCGAATCATTCAAGTTCGGTACGGCGGCTGTGATGATCGGTTTGGTGATCGCGGTCAACAGCATTTCCATTGCATTTCGCATTTACTTACGTTCTCGAAAGAAGTGGTAACAGCATGAATTACCAAATAGAATTTCGCGACGTAAGCGTCTCGTATGGCAAAGACGTCGCACTCAGAGACATCAACATTCAGATTCCAAAGAACGAGATTTTCGGGATCATCGGACCTGCCAATGCGGGCAAGACAACGTTCCTGAAAGCAATCAATCGAACTCTGGAATTTATCCACAGCGCTAAAACGACTGGGGAAGTTCTGTTTGACGGTAAAAATGTCAAACAGATCCGCAACGTCTATGGTCTGCGACGCAAAGTAGGCGTGGTCTTTCCGCTGCCTGTCGGTTTGCCGATGTCCATCTATGAAAACGTCGCCTACGCACCTCGACGTTCCGGTATTCACGACAAACAGGAACTGGAAGATATCGTGGTCCGCTGCCTGCAACAGGCAATGCTCTGGGACGAAGTCAAAGATCGTCTCGACATGCTGGGCACGAAACTCTCAGGCGGACAGCAGCAACGACTCACCATCGCTCGCGCTCTGTCTCATTCACCAGACGTCCTCTGTCTGGATGAATTCTCGATCGCGATCGACCCAGTGACCACCATGAAGATCGAAGATGTTTTAGTGGAATTAAAGAGTGAAATGACCATAATTCTGGTTACGAACCTCGTACAACAGGCTCGCCGCCTGGCAGACCAAACAGCTTTTTTCAATAAGTCAGAATTAGTGGAAGTTGGACCCACTGAGAAGATTTTTACCAGTCCGGACAATCAACTTACGTACGATTACGTTACGGGAGATTTTGGATAATGTCGACAGTAGCACCTCAATATGTCAGCACACCGTTCACAGCACCTGAACCTGAATTCATACAGGATTACAGTATTCGCACCAATGATCTAAATCTTTGGTATGGCGATTTTCAGGCGTTGATGGATGTATCGGTCAAAATCAAGAAGGGAATCATCACCGGACTGATCGGGCCATCGGGCTGTGGTAAAACCACGCTGCTGCGTTGTTTTAACCGTATTAACGAGCGTTACGGAAACGTGACCACAACAGGTGATATCGAAATCCTTGATAAGAACATCTATGATTCTGACGTCTCGGTTCGCCAACTACGCCGAAGTGTCGGCATGGTGTTCCAACGCCCCAATCCACTACCGATCTCGATTTACGACAACGTGCTGTTCGGAATGGGCATTCACGATGCTTACAAACCGCTTTCCAAAAGCGAACGTAATGACGTGGTAGAAGAAGCATTACGTGAAGTGGACCTGTGGAATACCGTGAAAGATCGTCTGAAATCACGAGCCACCACGCTTACTCTGGAACAGCAGCAAAAACTCTGTATCGCCAGACTGCTTCCACTCAAGCCGGACATCATCCTGATGGACGAACCTTGTAGTGCTCTGGATGCGGAAGGTATTGAGAAAGTTGAAAATCTCATCGAGTCGCTGCGGGATGAATACACGGTTGTGATCGTCACCCACAACATGGCCCAGGCTCGACGTGCCACGGACGAATGCATTTTCATGCTCCTCGGGGAAATCATTGAACACTCGAAGACCTCAGAGATGTTCCTGAATCCGCAACACGAAAAAACGGAAATGTACATTCAGGGACGATATGGATAATGCGCCGGTTTGACCAGGAATTATCGGAACTCCACCACCAGCTGATCGAGATGGGCACGCTGGCCGAATCCATGGTTACCACTGTGGTTAAGGCACTCGAAGATCTGACGCTGGATGTCGAAGATTCGTTACAGGCATCCGAAAACATGCTCGATGAGATGCAAAATACGATCGACAGGGAGGTTGTTCGTATCCTGACGGTATATTCGCCTGTGGCAACCGACCTGCGGTACGTCTTGACAGTTTCTCACGTCACCTCCAGTCTCGAACGAATCGGGGACCAGACCACTAATGTTTTGGGTCTGCTGCAATTAATGATGGCCCGCTCCACAACCAAGCCTGAACCTCGAATTATTCAGATGGGACAGGCGGTTACGGAAATGCTGCATGGAGCTATCGGCGCTTACATCAATAGTGACGAGAAGGAAGCGGAGAAATACCGTAATCGGGACGAGTACGTGGATTCGCTCAACGACCAGATCATGCGTGAAGTACTCAGTGAAGAAGTGGCTCTGGAAGCACTCAAAGGAGAACCCAACATTGCCGGTCCTCTGGCTCAAATCCTGATTGCCCGCGCATTGGAACGAATTGGAGACCAGGCGTGCAACATTTGTGATCAGGTTCACTTACTTGTGGGGGACCATCCGTAAGGTGCGTAAGGTGGCAGACTATTCCTGTCTTTGCAGTAAGCCGCACATCGTTATACTAACGAGTAAGAATTCTGACGCGATGCTGGCAAAGAGTGAGTGGTTAGTCCTATGGCAAAAAAGACCGTTCTTATCATAGAGGACGAACCTGAACTACAGGAAATCCTGACTTACAACCTGGAAGCTCAAGGATATACCGTTCATGTCTGTGATCATGGAACGCGAGGGCTGGAAGCTGTCCAGAGACTGATGCCCGATATCATTCTGCTGGACGTGATGCTGCCAGGGATGGATGGGCTCGAAATCTGTCGGCATCTGCGAAGTAATAACACCACTAAACGCATTCCAATTGTCATGCTGACGGCCAAGAGCGAAGAGCTGGACCAGCTGGTCGGATTCCAGATGGGTGCCGATGACTACGTCACAAAGCCGTTCAAGGTACGCGTGTTGATTGAACGTATTAAATCCCTGCTACGTCGTGCCAACCAATCCCGGGACGATGATGCACAGGTCCTCAGTTCCAACGGTATCGTACTGGATCGACTACAATTCCGAGTGACCATCGATGGAGAATCTGTCACTCTCACTCCTACGGAATTCGATCTGCTCTGGCAACTGATGGAACATCCCGGTCGAGCGTATAAACGATACGACCTGATGGATGCGATCATGGGAAACGACACGGTTGTACTGGAACGAACCATTGACGTTCACATTCGATCCCTACGCAAAAAAATGGGAAGCAAAGCAGACTTGATTGAAACGGTTCGAGGGATTGGCTACCGACTCAAACGTAATCACTAAACGCTCATCACAGCATTCACACAAACCCATGTTTACCTCCCGCCTGTTCTGGAAACCCTTCGTTTATTTCTCAGCACTCATTGTGCTGGTGGGATTAATCGGTGGATTCACCACATCTCGATGGCAGAAAGAACAGCTGACCGAGCAACTCCTGCTGCGGCTCAAAAGTACAGCTGTCTCGTTGGAGGACATTACCCGGACATCGCTACTGTCCAAAGACTTCCAGCATATGCAGGAAGTCATCCAGGGTATTAAAACCAAAACGGCAACTCGAATTACCGTCGTAGCATTGGACGGCGCCGTCTATGCCGACACGCACAAACCTCCTCAGGAAATGGAAAGCCATGCCAACCGGGAAGAGTTGGTCAATGCGATTAAAAACAAAGAAGGGCATAGCATTCGTCACAGCGATACACTCGACATCAGCATGCTCTATTACGCATTCCGGATTGAACATCAGGGGCAAACGCTAGGGTGCATTCGATGTGCTTTAAGTACGTCACAGATGGAAACTCAAATAACCAATATTCAGACGCGCATTGTAAAACTGGTCTTTGTCGTCGTGGCGCTGGGGCTGGGAGTCACCGGTCTGGTCGTCTTCCGGATGACACGTCCGGTGGTCCGGCTGATCGAGGAAGCTCGCGAATTAACCACGGCGCAACTTGGTCAAACGATCACCTATGGGTTCGATGATGAGATTTCTGAGTTAGGTCGGCTGCTGAACGAGTTGAGTCGTGCACTTGCTGATCGCATGGCTCAGCTCGAACAAAACCACCATGAACTTCTGACTGTTCTGGAGGGAATGGATGAAGGAGTGATCGCCGTTGATGAAAATGAACGCATCCGCTTCGCCAATGAAGCTGTTTGCGAAATGTTTGACCTTGATCTTGAACGCGATCAAGGACGTCCCATCTGGGAAGTCATTCGTAATCAGACCGTCGAGACTATTATCAGTCAGGCCAGAAAGACCAATGAACATTTCCGAGGTGAAATGGAGCTGTTAGGGCCGCCGGCACGGTATCTGGCCTTGAATGCTTCATCCATTCCAACTGAGGACGAAGATAATTTCGGCGTCATCATCGTCGTGCATGACATCACGGAAGTTCGTCGTCTGGAAACCATGCGTCGCGACTTTGTAGCCAATGTGTCTCATGAATTAAAAACGCCACTGGCCTCCATCCAGGCATACGCAGAGACATTGATTGATGGCGCAATCGACGATCAGGATAATAACCGTACGTTCCTGGGAAGAATTGTAGAACAATCAGAACGCCTGCACCTGCTGATTCAGGATCTGCTGAGTATCGCTCGGCTGGAATCCAATACACAGACCAATGAATACACCATCGTCAATGTAGCCGAAGTGCTGGAGCGATGTATTAAGTACCATCAACCAAGAGCCGGGAAGAAGCAAATCAAACTCGAAGTCCAGGCTCCCAACGAAGTCATGGTCTTCGCAGAAACAGAAGGGATCCGGCAAATTCTGGATAACCTGGTAGACAATGCAATTAAATACACACCGGAAGGTGGGCAAGTCAAAATTGGTATCGAAGTTCAAAACAAACAGGTCATCTTGAAAGTACAAGACAGCGGAATCGGCATTTCCGAAGACCATCTACTACGAATTTTTGAACGCTTCTACCGAGTAGATAACGCTCGATCGCGAGAACTGGGTGGGACCGGTTTGGGACTGTCGATCGTCAAGCATCTGGTCAATGCACTGGGAGGAACTGTCGAGGTCACCAGCCAACCTGATGTGGGAACTGCATTCATCGTATCACTGCCACTTGCAGAAAACGGTTCGACCGCAGATACCAACGCTCCCTAGCAATCGTCATTGCCAGAACAGACTCTGTCGCTCATAATCTGCTGATTACAGTCCCAACTGCATTTTCCTCCCTTTTTAATCCTCCCGGAATATCCTCGATTGTCCTCCACACCTGCGGCTGAAAACAACAAACTCTATGATCGTTCATTCCTACTGGCATTTCTCAGTCAGGTCTTATTCGTTCCAGCCAATGCTGCTCTGGTTCACTATGCCGAATGGGTTCAGTTTCTTTATCGGGGTAATCAGGAAAAAGCTCTGTTAGAGCTGGGATATATTACTTCGTTCGGAGCCATCCTCGGGTTTATCTCGAGACCCTGGTTGGGACAACTCGTCAATCGCCTGGGTGCCCGACTAATCTGGATTCTTGGTTATTTGCTGTTTATCACGGGCTTTATGGGAAACCTGTGGATCACGGAAGTGAGTTGGACCATCTATGCACTTCGAGGAACCATGTTTCTGGGAGTAGCGTGCATTTTTACCGCTTCGATAACCTACATCACTTTAACCACACCTGAGCAGCGCCGGACCGAAGCGATTGGCATTCTGGGAGTGGGAGGTTTTATCGGTTTTCTGATCGGACCGATGATTGGCGAGATGATCCTTGGAGCATCTCCCGGCAACGCTGCCTTCGAACGATATTTCTGGATGGGTTCAATTTGTGTTGCCATCTCCATGTCACTCTTATTCTTCATGCCTTCGCCTCCGGGTAATGTAAAGGCAGGCTCGCTTTCGCTCATCCAGTTCATCAAAACATGTCGCAAGTATTGGCCGGGAAGCATTGTCTATATCAACATGGCTTTTGGTCTTTCCATGACCGTACCGCTTCACCTGCTGAAAAAATTTGTGCTTGATAGCGATCTCAATGACAAACTCATCGGGGAACTGGGAATCATTACCGTTTTCTATCTGATGTACGCTGGCTGGGGGATGACAATTCGCATCCTCCTGAAAAACACTCCTGATCGCATCGGCCGGCGCAAGATTTTGTGCGTCGGGTTGTCATCCATGACGCTAGGCTATGCTACGTACTGTCTGGTTACACCCGATTTCATGTGGCTTATCCTGGTACCTGCTTTTCTCTGCGGAACCGGACATGGATTAACCTATCACTGCATGACCGCATTGTCACTGCAGACGTTTCCCACGGAAAACCGGGGTACCGGCTCGGCACTGGCGCTCATGGCATTCGATTGCGGCGCCGTTTTTGGCATGCCAATCATGGCACGACTGGTCGTCTGGCAGGGATACAACACGATGTTTCTGACAGTCGCCGCGACGGTGGCCATCATCTCCATCATCTACTTCAGACAAAACGGAATCCGTTAGTCCTTAACCAGCCGGGCTGGTAACGTACAATAACGGGTATGGCGAAACTGTACTTCTACTATTCCACGATGAATGCCGGCAAATCCACCATGTTGCTGCAGGCAAGCTATAACTACCAGGAGCGTGGAATGCAGACACTGCTGCTCACACCTGCCATGGATCATCGTCATGGAAAAAATGTGATCTCATCGCGCATCGGCTTAACTGCTGCCGCTACACCGTTTTATACTGCTGACAATCTGTATTCCCTGATCCAGTCCATTCATGACACGCGAACGGTCGATTGTATTTTCATCGATGAAGCACAGTTTCTCGAAAAACAACAGGTAAAACAACTATCCGATGTCGCCGATGAACTGGACATCCCGGTACTCTGTTACGGCTTAAGAACCGATTTCCAGGGTAACCTGTTTAGCGGCAGTCAACAGTTGCTCGCCTGGGCAGATGAACTTATCGAGCTCAAGACCATTTGTCACTGCGGACGAAAAGCCAGTATGGTGCTACGCATTGACGCTGATGGAAATGTCATCAAGCAAGGAGCTCAGATTAAAATCGGGGGGAATGAAAACTATATCTCTGTCTGCCGCAAGCACTTCAAAAACGGGATGACCAGTCGGCGGGATGATGAACTGATGCTGGAGGGATTTCATGACTAGTTTAGCGGGAAGGAATGTACTGGTAACCGGCTCCACCCAGGGTGTCGGACAGGCCATTGTCATTGCAGCAGCTCGAGCCGGTGCCAATGTGGTGATCCATGGCCTGCAGCATGACGACTCGGCTCAGGCAACGCTTGCGACATGCCTGGAAGCAGGTGTCGATGCTCGCCTGATTACTGGCGATCTGACGGCAGGAGATGATCCGGCTCAGGTAATTTTTCAATCCGCCCTCGAAGCCAACTCGGCAATCGATACTCTTGTCAACAATGCCGGAACCTTCATCGATATCCCCTTTCTGGATATGGACTACCAGCTATTCGATAAAACGATGAAACTGAATGTCTATTCGTATTATTTTCTGACTCAATACTTTGCCAAACATTGGGTAGCCAGCCAAACCGCCGGACGCATTCTGATGATTGGTTCCATTAATGGTCGTTTGGCGGAAGATGTTCATACCGCGTACGATACCTCCAAAGGAGCTATCGAAATGATGGTCAAATCGGTTGCCGTTTCCCTGGCACCGCACAAAATCCGAGTCAATGGTCTGGCACCCGGCTTGTTCTATACTCCGCTCACCGCTCCTGCGCTGGATGACCCGGAATTCATGCAGTGGATGCAGCAACATACCCCCAATGGTCAGGTACCGACCGCAGATGTGTGTGGTGAATCCGCAGTCTTCCTGCTCAGTGACGCAGCAAAACATATCTGTGGTCACATGCTCATGGTCGATGGCGGCATGAGTATTTGGCAACAACCAGATCCCTAATCGAAAGTTAGTTCATGACAGATTTATCCTTGCAGGATGCCTACGGAAAACCAGTCGCGTTGAATTCCCTGTGGCAGGATTCCCTTGTCGCCTTTTATTTCATGAGGCACATTGGCTGAGTGTTTTGCCGCGAGCAAATGGTCGATTTGCAAAAACAGCTAAACCGTTTTGAAAAAGCTCAGATCAAGCCTGTTGCGGTCGTCATGGCAACACCAGATCAGGCGCTGGAGCTGGTAGAGAAACATCACCTTACGTTTCCAGTCCTCTGTGATCCAGAGCAGAAGGCATATCAGGCATTTGGTATTTCCAAAGGACGTCCCTGGCAATACCTGGGCCCCAGAATCTGGCTGGCCGGATTACGAGCATTGCTGCGTGGAGGCATAGGGAAACCATCCTATGATGTCACACAAATGCACGGAACAGTCGTCGTCGACACCACCGGTTCCGTTTTATTCAAACATGTAGGCCAACATTCAGCCGACTATACTCCCATTGAAAAAGTACTCTCCGTCGCCAAGTAGTTCTTCTCTGCAGTTTGTTCATTGTCAGAATGCCTGCTACCGCACATAATCCTACTTTGGCTTTCCCCATCCGTTGAGTTCCAGCATGTATGACCTGATCATTAGTGACATCGATGGTTGCCTGTCTCCCGAAGATTCTTCCCCACTCAACCTCGGGAAGCTCGGGCTGATCGGCGAACATAACCGTCTGGCATTTGAGCGAAATGACCGCCCCAAACTGACACTCTGTACCGGCCGCCCCATCTCCTTTGCAGAAGCGCTCTGCCGCTTGCTCCAGAATACCTCGATCCCCTGTGTCGCAGAAAATGGCGTCTGGCTTTATGACCCTGCCTGTAATGGTTATCTGATGGACCCATCCATTACCGATCAACAATTGGAAATGGTACACGAGGCCGAGTTGTTCTCGCTGAAGTCCTATCGGCAGGAGGGAGTCACCCTGCAACCGGGCAAGTCCGCCTCGGTCACGCTCTACCACCCGGATCCCCAGGTCCTCCACCGTATCGCTCCGGAACTGCAGCAGCAGTTCGATCGGCATGGTTTCGAATTCCGAGTTTCCTTGACGCTGTTTTATATCAATTGTGACCTGCCTCAGATTTCAAAAGCCTCTGGAATAGATCGCTTACTCGAATTGACCGGCGTCGATGCTGAAAGAACGGCCGGGATCGGCGATACCAGCAGTGATCTGGCCATTGCACAACGCGTGAACATGTTTGGTTGCCCTGCCAACGCCATTGCCTCGGTTAAAGAGACTGCCCAGTTTGTCTCTCAACACGAGCAAATTGATGGTGTTCTAGACTTTATGCAATTCCTGATGGGTCAGTAGTCTGCCATGACCAGTCACGCTCGAATTGCCGTTCAACTGCTCGTTCTATTATGTGTCGCTCATCTGACCGTCGATGTTCTGGCGACAACAACCGTCAGCCTGTTACCCAGTCTGGAAAAACATTTGGGGCTGGAAAAAGGTGGATTTCTTATCGGATACATTATCTGGCGAATAGCTGACAGCTGCGGCCAGATGTTTTTCGGATACCTCGGAGACCGAGTACGGATTAAGGCAATTATTTGGGCCGGGCCGTTGTTTTCACTGTTCTGTTTTTCATTTATTGGATATGTCCAGTCTCCCGTCGGTATGACCCTGCTGCTGATGTTGGGCGGCATGGGAGTCGCAGCCTTCCATCCGGAAGCGGCCACCACTGCTGGCAATCTGTCCCCTCGACATCGAAACCGCTGGCTTGCCTTCTTTGCGCTGTCAGGATATCTGGGGCAGGCCGTCGGTCCGGCCTATGGAGGCTGGATCTCGGACCATTTTCAATTGCGGGGACTCACTTATAACTTTTACTGGTGTCTTCCGGCACTCACACTGGTCGGCCTTGCACTGCATTGGTTATCCGCGCGGCAAAAACGGATTCCTGAGTCCAATGAAAACCTGGGTACTACAGCTCCTCACCGGCCCGCTCCAGTCGGCCAAATGCTGCTCCTGTTTATCGGCGGTGTTTTCCGAGTCATGCCGGCACTGGGAATTCCCATCGTGATGTCTTACGTCCTGATCGGTGAAAGCGACACCATCAAAGGGACGGTGGCCAGCTACTTTATGGCGGGGTTAGGGATGGGAGGTATCGCCTGTGCCCTGGGATTCGGCAGCAAACGACCAAGATTGACGCTGTGGCTTCCTGCACTACTTACAACAATACCCGTCGCGCTGATCGGCTATGCAAGCATTCAACCCTGGACAACTCTCTTTGGTATTATTCCCGTGGCAGAACTCTATGTACTGGCGCTGATCTCCGGCGTATTACAGGGAGTCGCCATGCCGATCTTTATCAGCTACGCTCAGCAGATCATGCCTGCCGGTCAACGACTCGCCAGTTCCCTGACCATGGGAGTAACCTGGGGAACAGGCACATTGGTGTTTTACGGAGCCATGGCCTACTTTAAATGGGTCAACCACTTACAGGGAATCTTCTGGTTCTTCTCTGCCGGGTGCCTGGTCTGTGCGGTTTGCAGTTACCTGCTGCGTCCGATTTCCGACTATGATTTTGCGACCGACGAATAGTCGAGCCATTCGGCATTACAGGTAATTCCGTTCCACCTGATTATCCGCACCACCCACAACGCGAATCGCCTTCACCATCGTGGGAATGGTTTTACGATCAAGAATCGTACAGCCGTCGACCACACACCGAGTACATTCCCGCAATTCAATTCCACAATGCAATGGATCGAGTATCTGGCAGTGACCAATCATCATATCGCGACAGTTTTCCAGCGTGATACCGGCACCCCGTTCTGGCCCTCCATAACACAAACGCTCGGTCTGGAGTCCTGTTAACACCCCTGCGGTGCAATCCACAAATTTAAGGCCATCCCGTTTCTCCGCCGCCTCATCACTCCGCCAGACAAAGGTATTGCTGCCGATGGCAAAGCCATGGCAACGTTCAAAATAAATTGATAGATCCTGGGAATCGTAGATCGTATTGCCTGTGACGGTGATACGACCACCGTCACGCAAATCAATTCCCCGAGTCTGACTGCCCAAAACGTTTCCGGTAATTGCCACAAGCCGATTGGAATACTGGTCCGCCTTACCATTGCCCCAAATTCGGACATTCGCTCCACCTGGTTGAATCGTCGCCTGAATCGTATTGCTGGCGATCGTCACTTCTGAAATGACTCCCTGGCGAGCATCAAACCAGATCTCTGCACCTAACGGACCGTCGCCCTGATCCAAGCCGGGTGAGTTGTTGTATTCAATGTCATTGCCAGTGATTTGCAGATTATGAACATCTCCGTCAAGCGACTTGATCCCGGACTTCCCGTTCCACGAAACATGATTGCCGTGAACAATAATTTGATGCAAATTACATCGGTCAAAGAAGAGGCCATGGTGCGAATTATGGAGCAGATGACTATCTGACAGAATAAAATCCCTGTTCCGCTCAACCAGGTGGATTCCATACTTGCACTGGCGAACCAACACTCGACTGATCACAGTCTTGGTTGTTTTAACGAGTTCAATACCGACGGCTTCGGGATGCTTGCCCACGATCTCGAAGTCCTGCAGGATCGGCATTCGTTGCTGTTCCCAGGTCGCCTCCTGATAGGACGACGGGGACGCTGTTCCATTGTGATTACCAACAACACGAATCGCGGGTCCCGCTCCTTCCATCAATATTCTCGACGTGCCGCTGTGTCCAGCGACACCACCATATCCATTTTTCGTCGTATCGATCACAAGTGACTTCGTGATACGATACGTCCCCTTGTCCAGATCAAGCACACCGTCGCCGGCATCGAGTGCATGTTGCAGTGCCTGCGTATCATCGGCTTGTCCGTCACCAACAGCTCCAAAATGAGTAACGCTCATTCAATCGGTCCATTCATTTGCGATTCACATTGCCAAAGAAGATAATCAAACCCGTAACTTCTTTACTAATTTCAACGAGTCCGGAGTTCATTGTCCTCCATAAGGAGAGCAAATGCGACGTCCCGGGACCTTAAACAGGAAAAGCTCCATGCGAATCTGGCTTGTCATCGTCGTACTAGGTTTAACTACTACCCTTTCTGCTCAAGACACCAAACTGTCGCCGCTTAACACAACGATCGTCAATAATGTTTCAGCTAATGCGCAGCTCATCAAGGCAGTTAATCAGGAAATATGGAACCTTGCCGAAATCGGGTTACAGGAAACAAAATCATCTGCGCTGCTGCAAGAACATCTGAAAAAGGCCGGGTTTGAAGTAAAGAGTGGAATTTCCAACATGCCAACTGCTTTTGTTGCGTCCTACGGTTCCGGGAAACCAGTGATCGGAATCCTGGCGGAATACGATGCGCTACCAGGCCTGAGCCAAAAAGTAGCCGACCATCAGGTTGCTGTGGCCAAGGAAGGCAATGGACATGGTTGCGGCCACTGCGGTCTGGGAGCAGGATCACTCGGCGCCGTACTCGCCATTAAAGAAGCAATCGACAAACATCAGATTCCCGGGACGATACGTTTGTACGGCACACCTGCCGAAGAAACGGTCATCGGCAAAGTTTATATGACTCTGGACGGAGTTTTTGATGATTTGGACGTTTGCCTTCACTGGCATCCAGGTGACAAAAACAATACCTATGCCGGAAGCAGCAAAGCGCTTGTCTCAGCAAAATTTACATTCGATGGCACGGCAGCGCATGCTTCCGGAAGCCCTGAAGATGGTCGTAGCGCATTGGATGCTGTGGAGCTGATGAATGTTGGCGTCAACTTCATGCGAGAGCACATCAAGGAGGATGCTCGTCTGCACTACGTGATCACCAATGGGGGAGGAGCTCCTAACGTTGTTCCTCCCCAAGCCACGGTCTGGTATTTCTGTCGTGCCGATCGTCACGAAGATGTGGAATACAACTTCAACTGGTTGAAAGATATTGCCAAAGGCGCCGCGCTGATGACCAGAACGAAACTCTCTGTTCAGGTGGACACGGACTGTCATGAAATCATTCCCAATCTAGCCTTGTCGAGGCAACTTGTGAAAAACATGCAGTTATTGGGTGCTCCGGAATTTACACAGGAGGAAGAAAACTTTGCTCGCAAACTGCAGGCCCCACTGGTGGCACAGTTTGGTCGCGAATATCCACTCGCACTGGATTCCCGGATACACCCGGTCACGCAGAATCCTGAGAGCAGCAAAGGATCGACGGATGTCGGTGATATTAGCTGGCGCGTTCCCACCAGCGGGATTCGCACTACCTGTTTTATTGCCGATGCACCAGGGCATAGTTGGCAAAACGTCAGTTGCATTGGCAGTTCGATTGGTGAAAAAGGGATCCTGTTTGCGGCCCAGGTGCTGGCGGTCACCGCGACCGAATTAATGCAAAACGAAAAGGAAATCCTGACGGCCCGCGGTGAATGGCAGCAACGAATGAAAGGAAAGAAATACTTTACCTTTATCCCAGATGGCCAACGCGTTCCGAAATCAATTCGCTAGTACAATCGCCGAATCAGGCGAGACCTGATCATGGAAACTCAACGTCTTTTGTTACGCGGCTGGCGGGATGACGACCTGGCGCCCTTGGCCGACATCTGTCGGCGTGTCGAAGTCATGCAATACATTGACGGACCATGGGGAAAAGAACGAGTGATTGAGTTTCTGCACAAGGAACAACAGCAGTTCGAACAGCTTGGGCATTGCCGTTGGGCTCTGGAAATGAAAGACTCTGGCCGCCTGATTGGGTTTTGTGGTTTTCGACCACTGGCAGAAAACCTGCAGCATCTGGAAATCGGCTGGCGACTGCATCCTGGATTCTGGCGACAGGGCCTGGCATACGAAGCGGCCACCGCGGTCATCAGTGATGCAATTGAAAACCTGCGACCCGAACGCCTGTTTGCAAAAATTCACGTACTCAACAAAGCCTCACTGGCACTGGCACTCAAGCTGGGTATGCAAGTGACTACCAGAGTACCGGTGGCCGCACATGATGATTACCTGCTCGACTATCCACTCGGCTAACAGGTAATCACACTGTTGTCGCTGTCGTCCCGTCTTCCAGCCAATAGCGAGTCCGAATTACTCAAATCGAATCTGTTTAAAGGCTCGGACCTGATCGATAAGTGCTGTTTCCACCGGCAAGCGTTCCATGGAACTGGCACCATAGAATCCATGAACATGACTGGTGCGCGATAGTACGAACTGGGCATCTGCCGGCATCGCGATGGGACCACCATGGCAAAGTACGATCACATCGTCTCTGACTTGACGCGCTGCATCAGCGATGGCCTGTACGCGCTTGACAGACTGCTCGAGCGTCAACGCTGTTTCCGCACCAATGGAACCTCTGGTTGTTAAGCCCATGTGAGCCACAATCACGTCGGCACCGGCGGAGGTCATACGTTCAGCCTCTTCTTCATTGAACGCATAGGGAGTGGTCAGTAGATCCTTCTGCCGGGCAAGCCGCACCAACTCGACCTCTCGATCATACCCCATACCGGTCTCTTCCAGATTAGCCCGAAAGTTTCCATCGATTAGCCCTACGGTCGGGAAGTTCTGAATACCAGCAAATCCAATCGCTTTAATCTCATCCAGAAACAGGTCCATTTGACGAAAAGGATCCGACGCGCAGACACCGGCAAGTACGGGAGTATCACTGACCACAGTCAGTACTTCTCCGGCCATATCCATCACAATCTGGTTCGCATCTCCATAGGGCATCAACCCTGCGAGCGAACCGCGACCTGCCATCCGATACCGACCGGAATTATAAATGATGATCAGATCGATGCCTCCGGCCTCTTCGAACTTGGCGCTGATCCCAGTCCCTGCTCCACCACCGATAATCGGTAATCCACTTTCCATCCGTTCCCGGAGTCGAGCTAGCGTCTGCTCACGAGTAAAACTCATTGTCGTTTCATTTCCAAAAGAATTTCCACGGCCTTCTCTGAAAAGACCGGATCATTGATATTGGCTTCGATTTCATAAACCGCCACGTCACTATGAACATTATTTTTTATCGCGTCAAACAGGGCGTTGTCAGCCTGCGGATCAAAAAACAATTCCCCCTCACCACCCAGGATGGACACCCCTAGCAGTGGAAGCAGAAAAGCGACCGGGCCAGTGGCCTGATTTGCTTTCTCGGCAAAGATTTTGCCTAACTGCTGATTCTCTTCCACGTTGGTTCGCATCAGGGTGACGGAAGGATTCCAATGGTAAAAGAGGCGGTTATCATTCAGGTATTGTTCAGGTACGGTATCTGGTGCATTGAAATTCACCATATCAACGCACCCGGGAACAATAAGATGAGGAATCCCCACTCGGCCTGCTGCCTCCAGACGAGTGGGCCCGGCGCTGAAAACACCTCCACACAATTCATCTGCCCACTCGGTAGTCGTGATATCCAGACAGGCATCCACCAGCCCCTGGTCAATCAGTGACTCCATCGTCTGGCCACCGGTTCCCACAGCGTGAAATACCAACACTTCGAATCCTTCTGTTTCCAGAAGCTGCCGACAGGCGTCCACACATTGAGTCGTGTTACCAAACATACTGGCAACGACGATTGGTTTGTCGTCATTCGCCGCAGAGACTTCCGTTTGCAGCATCCCTATCAATGCCCCTACGGCTCGGGTATAGGTCACGCGACTTATTCGGTTGATCCCCGAAACGTCTGTGGCCGAAGGGAACAGAACAACATCACTTGCTCCGACATACATCGAAGTATCACCGCTGGCCACGGTGCAAACACAAACTTTCGGAACGCCCAGTGATAGGCAGCGCATCGCCGCAGTTACCATCGTGGATCCACCGGACCCCCCCATTCCAAACACAGCGTCAAATTGACCTTCTGCATACATCGCTCGGGAAAGGTGCTCAGCCCCTCGAGCCATCACGATCATCGCCTCACCCCGATCCCCGCTCGTTCTCAGATCCGGCAACGAACTACCTGCTGCTTCGGCGACTTCTGCCGCTTCCACATCAACAGGAAACAGGTCGGTCGTTCCCAGCACTCCTGTATTCACCGTCAGCACATGCAGACCATGGTCTAACAGAATATCGCGAACAAATGCATACTCGGGGCCCTTCGAATCAAAGGCACCGATCAGGAGAACGGTTCGAGCCATCTTACTTACTCAATAATCCCCGTTCCCGCATCCACTCTTCACAGCGAGTCGGCCAACGATGACTGTTCGAGTCGGTCACGCGCAGTCCATAACCATGTCCCCCTGTCTCGGTGACATGCATCTCAGCAGGAACCCCGATCCGCTTGAGCGCAAGCCACAAGAGAACACTGCTCTCCGGAGTAACACCATCGTTATATGCATGCTGCATGAACATGGGTGGAGTCTGATTCGTTACGTTCGCCTCGGGCACCAGTTTCCCTTCTCTGGTCGTCAGATAGGCGGGATAGATCAGGATCGTAAAATCAGGACGACTGCTGACCTGATCGATTTCATCAATCGCTTCATAATTTCGCTTCTCAAAATGCATCGACGTCATCGCCGCCAGGTTTCCACCAGCGGAAAACCCCAAAATACCGATCCGGTCCGGATTAATCTTCCACTGCTTTGCCTGAGCTCGCACGTAACTCATCGTGCGCTGCGCATCCTGTAGCGGCGCGTGATAGGGAGGCAACCCCTTACGACGCGGCACACGATACTTCAGCAAAACGGCGTTCACTCCCAATGAATTCAACCACTCACAAACTTCCGTTCCTTCCAGATCCCAGGCCAGAATGTTGTAGCCACCGCCCGGGCAAACCACCACCGTGGTGCCCGTATTGCCCTTAACGGCCGGATAAAACTGTAATGTTGGAACGGAGACGTTGGAAATTCTCAGGACCTGCTTTTGCCCCGGTGCACTGGGCGTAGCTGTCTCCTCTCCGATGTCCCCCTTTTCACCGGGAACAGCTCCGGGCCAGACCTTGATCGGCTTTTCCACCGCCTGGGTCACCGAAGAATTTGAGAACATGACTGTAAACAGTAGCAGGGTGAGGCGGAGTTGCATGACAAACCTTTCGATTGGAAATGGATAGACGAGTTTCAAGTAAACTCGTTTTTCTCTTTTACAGAGTGTTGTTTTTTCTGCAATTAGATGATGTAACAGCGATATTATAAGAAGCAATGAAGACAGTTTCATCAAGGTTCGCTCTTATTCATCAGAGGACCCATGGTTATCAGTGCAGGTATTGTCCTCGGAAAAGTACTGCGAAAAGTAGCGCACACGCTGATTAAAAAGTACTATCCGAAAATTCTGATCACCGGAGCAGACGAAATCCCATCCGAGGGTCCAGTACTGTTTTGTGCAAACCACCCCAATTCACTTATCGATCCCCTGCTCATCGGAATCACCGCCAGGCGACCGGTCAGCTTTATGGCGAAAGCCCCTCTGTTTAAGACTCCGGTTATTGGTCCCATCCTGCATGCCCTGGGAATGGTGCCAGCCTATCGCGGAAGTGATGACACAGGCCAGGTGAAGAAAAACCAAAAAAGTCTGCGGCGAGTCGTCAATGGACTTAAATCCGGTAGAGCCATGGGAATTTTCCCGGAAGGAGTTTCAACTGATTTGAGGCAGTTGGGATTAGTTCGGGGAGGTGCCGCCCGCATCGCTCTGGAGGCATTTGAACAGGGAGTCGACAACCTGGTCATTGTTCCACTCGGTATTAACTATGAATGCAAAGAACGATTAGGCAGCAAAGTCTGGATCAATGTCGGCGTTCCTATTAAGCTCTGGCAGTTTACCGAAGAACATCAGACGGACGCCGAAACTCCCCTTACCGAGGACAAAGTACTACGTCGACAACTCACCAGGCAAATCGAAACCAATCTCAAATCCGTCGTTGTACATTTGGACAATGCTGACTGGGATCCTCTCCTGGATGATCTGGAAACACTGATTGACTACTCAAAACACAAAGCGTCACTAAAAGTACCGAAACTACTGCGTCGGAAACGAATCGCCGACGCCCTCAATTACTTCTACCGTGAAGAACCGGAGGTGGGCGAAGAGATTATCTCCCAGGTCAGGAAATACCATCGAAAAGTCAAATCCCAGGGCCTGGTGATTGATGACCCGATCCTGCAACGAAGCACATTAAAAACAACATTCACGTTTTTCTGGAAGTTGTTTCACTTGATCATCTGGTTTATCCCCGCGCTCGTAGGGACTCTCGGTAACATCGTTCCCTTTGTCATCACTCGGGCAATCGTAGCGAAAGTACAACACCCTGGTAAAAAAACAACCGCGCTGGCCAGAATCGGATCTGGAATACCGATCTATCTGCTGTGGTACGCATGCATTGCCTACAACGTCCTCCAGGAAACAGCTCAGCCCGCACTGATCACTGTCACCAACTTTTTACTCGTCCTGTCCGGAACGATTGCACTAAAGTACTGGCCCTACTTCACGCGGACCATGGTACATCTGGGGCATCAGGTACGAGCTTCACTTCGGAGGTCCAGCCTGTTACGCCTGCGGCGCGAGTTAAGTGAAATCAGAGCCACCCTGATCCAGTACGCAGAACGTTACGCTCAGATTTTTCCCCGGCCTGAACCACGGTCAATTAAACCACTGATAATGCTGTTCGCTTCCACGGTAAGTTCTCTCTTGCTGCTTTCCTTCGCCTTTGTCTTTTACATCCTGGTCAATCTTTACCTGAACCCGGAAGTAGCTGACGAGCTACGGCAACCTGTCGCCAGCACCGACGTTGTCATCACAGAAAAGAGCACTCTTGACGCAGAACAGCAGGTGCTCCGCATCGCCAAACAGGCAGCCGCGACTCATAAGCATAGTCTTGACCTGCTCCAACAGTATAAAGCAGGAAATTTCCAGGTGGAGCATCAGGATAATCGCCGTGAGGTGAGCGCATTGTTGCACAGCTTTTATCAAGCTCGGGACGAGCTTGTGAAAATTGCAGTCGTGTACAGTCCGGAACATTACAACACTGACTATCCACCCCAGGTATCACGCCGCAGGCTAATGCAGTTATATACCGCAGCCATGCTACTACGCCATCAGATGTCGTTACGATTTGCTGCAACCTACCTGCAGGACACCAAACTCTCCAGCTATCTGAACGAACGTGATGACACCTTTGGGATTCCTGAAGGATTGGTACGACGAGTCAACGAAGAACTGGAAGCAGGTCTCTACAAAGAATTAATGGCGACCATTGGCGAACAGTATCTCGAAGAATTAAAAAGATATGGTAGTGATGATTCTCCCAATGCAGATGCACTTTCACAACTTATCGAAAAAGCAAATCAGACAATTCAGTCGGTATATGAAAAGCACCCTGACCCGTTGCCTGGAAATGTGAGAACCGCCATCAGCGAAGCTGTCCGTAAGGGAGTCAGTACCTATCTGCAATTGCAGCAAATGATCGCTACGGAAATCGGAGACTTTCGTATCAAGAACACCAGGGAGATTCGCGAACATCACATTCGCTCACAGGAAGTTAATCAATTTCATGGGACTTTACGGCCGGGTGACATTCTGATTGAACGCCGTGATTGGTATTCGTCCAATGCATTTCTCCCGGGATACTGGCCTCACGGGGCGCTGTATGTCGGAAGCCCGTCCCAATGGAAGCAGGAGGGTATTCTTGAGAAAGTGATTACAGAGCTGCAGGTGTTAGCCGATCTGGCAACTCAAAGCGGATCGACAAGAGAAACAGATGAACCTCACCAGCAAAACCATGCAGAAAAAATCCAGAGGCTGATCGAACAACTCAAAGCAGGAGAGGCGGAGCACTTGGATCGTTTTCACATCATCGAAGCTGTCAGCGAAGGAGTCATTCTCAATACGGTTGCGCATAGCATCGGCGAGGCGTCTTCTGTCTTCGCATTGCGTCCAAAAAACCTGAAACCAGGAGAACGAGCAAAAGCGATCGCACACGCGTTTTACTACGAAGGGCGTGAGTACGACTTCAACTTTGACTTTGAAACGCCCAATACACTCGTCTGCACAGAAGTCATCTACCGCTGTTATGGCGGCAATAGCGACAACGCGACGCTTCGCTTTCCCATTGTGTCAGTGCTGGGACGCCGCACGCTACCAGCCCATGAATTAGCCACTCAGTTTGTGCAAGATGTCCGAACAGGCAATCCGCAATACGACCTGGTGGCCTGGTTAGATTATGATCGCATTCAGGACGAGGCGACTGTACGTGTCTACCTTGGCAATCATACCGGAGCCGATTTTGAAGAATTTGCTAAGACTCTGACCCGTTCCAGCATTACTTTCGTAATGGAATACAAAAAACATGGTCTGATCGTATTGGTCGGAGAGCAGGTCATTATCCTCTTCTACCTGTCGGTCCTTACCGCCTGCGGATATGCCATCGTGCGATTCGTACTCCACCTTCGTTCCTCCTCACCCCACCCTCATGCGCTACCAGAAGCTCCCTGATTCATGAATCACTCCCATCTCACCGTCGATGCACACACTCATATTTTTTGCTGGGGTGAAAACCCCGCTGAAGGGTTTTTGTCGCGTCCCACTCAGAAATCGCTGATATCCAAACTGTTACTTCGTCTGTCCGGTATCAAAAAAGAACGAGGGGAAACAATTTCGGAAAAGATCTATCATCGCCTGTTCAAGGATCTGGAATCCACTGAACTGGACTACATCGTTCTGTTTGCTCAGGATGCGATTTACAAAAACGGTCTGGACATCGATTACCATCGAACGCACTTCTACGTTTCCAACAACTATGTCCTGGAGTTAGCAACGCGTTCCGACAAAATCATTCCCTGTGCCAGCATTAATCCGATGCGTTCCGATTCTATTCGCGAGCTGGAGCGGGTAAGGGCAGCTGGTTGCAAACTGGTGAAAATCCATACAGCAATTCAGGGCGTCAGCCCAGATTTGCCGGAATTTGAGGCGTTCTATCGACGGGCGGCAGAGATCGGTATTACTTTGATCTTTCACACAGGTTACGAACACTCGTGCAAAGTCGTCTCGCAAAAATACACTGACCCCAGGAGACTGGCGCGTGCCTTGGACCAGGGAGGAAATATCATCGCGGCCCATTGCGGCACTTGCACATTCTGGGACAAGGAAGACTATTATCCTCACTTCATTGAGATGATGCATCGCTATGACAATCTCTACGGAGACACCGCAGTCATGGCCGGGCTAGTCCGTCTCAACGCATGCAGCAAACTTGCCAAAGAGCCTGAATTCATTACAAATCGTATTATTCATGGCAGTGATTATCCCCTACCATCCAGCCGGATTCCTCATCGAAAGCAGGTTGGTCTGTTTCCCAGGTATCGCAAAAACCTGTTAGATCTCGATCTGAACATCAAACGTGGTTACCGTTATGGTCCCCGCTACGAAAACCTGATCCTGGACCTGATCCAATTTGAGCCATAGAAAAAGGACTGCCGGAATACCGGCAGCCCCTTGATCACTCGTTCATGGATGGATGGCTGATCCTAGATCGCATCGTCTCCGATTTCACCCGTACGAATACGAATGGACTGGGCAATATCTGAAACAAAAATCTTTCCATCTCCAACATTTCCTGTCTGAGCTGATTTCAGTACAGCATCGATGGCCGACTGCAGTTTATCATCTGAAATAATGATCTCAAGTTTCGCCTTGGGAACAAAATCCACGGCATACTCGGTGCCACGGTACATTTCCGTATGCCCCTTCTGCCGACCAAATCCCCGAACTTCCACAACGGTCATCCCTTCGATACCTGCTTCCACAAGCGCCGATTTGACATCGTCAAGTTTGTGAGTACGGATGATAGCTTCAATTTTCTTCATGATCGGTCCCTCTATTTGAAAAGCGGGAATCGCCCGGTGGCCAAATCCACCGGACGCTTCCCCTTTATTATTCACTGAATATCGGCTTAAAGCCAGATGTAACCTTCTTCACCATGTTCGCTGAGGTCCAAACCTCGTGTTTCTGCTTCTTCATTAACACGCAACCCCATAACCTTTTCCAGGAAGACCAAGATAGCCAGAGAAACCACCACCGCATATACCACGGTAACAATTACACTCACCAACTGGCCGCCAATCGCTCCAAAATTACCGTCAACGGCTCCCAATGGATCGCCGCCAACGACTTCCTGCGTGGCAAATACGCCTGTCAGGATCGCGCCGATCGTACCCCCAACGCCGTGGACTCCAAATGCGTCCAGCGAGTCATCATAACCAAGTTTGTTTTTGAGCGCAGTTACCGCAAAGAAACACAAGACCCCGGCAATGAATCCCATCAGAATAGCGGGCATAGGTTGAACAAATCCAGCTGCGGGCGTAATACAAACCAGACCAGCAACGGCGCCTGAAGCAGCCCCCAAAGCGGTCGGCTTCTTGTGGACGGTCCACTCAAACACGGTCCAGCCCACAACACCTGCAGCGGCAGAAAGATGGGTCACAGTAAATGCCATGATTGCCCCGTCGTTCGAAGCGACTGCACTACCTGCATTAAATCCGAACCATCCAACCCACAACATGGCCGCTCCCAGGACGGTATAGGTAAGGTTATGCGGAGGCATCGGCTCGGCACCATATCCCATTCGTTTTCCGATGAGCAAGCAGGCGACCAGAGCTGAAACTCCAGAACTGATGTGCACAACATTTCCTCCGGCAAAGTCCATACCTCCGCCAGCCCAGGCTCCGTCGACACCGTGAGCCAGGATTCCACCATCCCAAACCCAGTGGCAGATAGGGCAGTAAACCAACAGTCCCCAAAGGACTGAAAAGACTGCCATCGTGCTAAACTTCATACGTTCGGCGAACGCACCACAAATCAGAGCTGGAGTAATGATGAAGAACATCCCCTGGAATACGGCAAATGTCAGGTCGGCTATCTGCAATTCCTGGTTATAGCTGAGTGCTCCGTTTGCCATCGTCAGGCCACTCATAAACAGAAATTCACCATTCCCAATGAATTTGTTCTCCATGCCGTCACCGCCGAATGCCAGACTAAATCCGCAAATCGCCCAAACGATACTCATTAATCCCATCAGGAAAAGACATTGCATCAGCACAGAAACAACATTTTTCTTTCTCACTAAACCGCCGTAGAACAATGCCAGACCGGGGGCCGTCATAAAGAGCACCAAAGCACAACAGACCAGCATCCAACCGTTATGAGCGGCAGCGGCAGCTTCATCAACCTGTTGTTGCAGTGGCGTACGCGCCTCAAGGCCCTGCGGAGCTCCTCCTTCTTCCGGACTTTGAGCTGTCAATTCACTCGCTTGCTCCGTCGAAATCTCTTCTGATTCACCTTCAGCAAGTTCCAGAGGTTGCTCGTCCTGAACTTCCGTATCCTCGGCCCATCCGGCTAATGGTACAACTAACAAAAACATGGCACACAACAAAGCGCACCAACACCTTAAGTAAGACATCGCGATTAGATCCTTATCAATATGGTTATAAGAAAAGCTGCAGTAAAAGCGATACTCTGACTGCAATCAGAGTCGCCTTGTAAATCCGCCTACAGTCGTCCTCGCAAAGACAACCTTTACTGACATCTGGGTTTTAATTGTAGCAAAGTTATCTTGCCGTCCTAGCAGATTCCGTAGGTCTACCTAGAGTACAGTCCGGTCCCTGCTACGCTTATCGTTCACGGTACATCCGCTGTGCAGGACACCCGCCACAGCCCGATCACGCCACGGACCAGGAGCATCATAAAACGACTCGTCGAAGTAGACTTGATTGATCATTACCGCTGGTCTGTGCAGTGGTAGTCTGTTCACAATGGCTCCATCAGGTCGCACTACAAAACTTCCCCAGCGTGATGGATGAGTTGTACTGTTATTGGCTGAAATCCAGATATGATTTTCTGCAGCGCGGCAGGCCATTGTCGCAGGGACAATCGTCTTCCAAATGTTGTATTGCTGGTCTTCTACCACCGAAGTACGAGCATTATGAAAGGACTGAAACAGAACCTGCACACCAGCCTGTTGCAATTCCCGGTAGAGTTCAGGAAACCGGTAGTCATAGCAAATCAGTACGCCACAGAGAAACCCATCGACCTCAAACGTTGTCATATGATTGCCGGGGGAATAGTGCACAAGATCCAGCGTTGGCGTTTTACCATCCGTGCCCGTGCAAAACCGCTTATCATAGCGTTCTGCAATCTGGCCCTGATCGTCGATCACGTAGACACAATTATGAGGCTTGTTTTTTCCGCTCAGTTGATGCGTCGACCCCAGCAAAACCCAGACACCCAGCTCTCCTGCCAGCTGCATAATTTCCTGGGTAGCTGCTTGGAGTAAATCCCAGTCAAGTGAATCCATCGATTCAAACTCAACTCCCGCATATCCACTCAAAGCACACTCGGAAAAGTGAACAACCCGGGCTCCTCCGCGAGCCGCCTGGCGAATCTGTCGAAGAACAGACTTCTTATTATGAAGAATATCCGCTTCTACAGAAAACTGGCACGTGGCGATAGAAAGACCAGCAGATTGCGCGACAGATCTCTTCTTTTTTCCGGATGCCATGTGAGACCTGCCTCTTCTCTCTCTCAATCACCAGGGCTCTACGGACGCTCAAACTTGAAAATACAACGGCCGCTGGCCGCGCCGACGGTGTAGTAGATCTCACCATCCTCCCCAAGTCCAAATGCCATCACAGGGGTCGCGGAAGACTTGATTTCGATATTGGAAACCACTTTCTGCCGTCTGACGTTATATTTCAGAGCCCAGATACGTCCCGAAATATAATCGGCGTACAAATAGGCACCCCGCAACTCAGGAAACTCCTTGCCACGATACACATATCCTCCCGTAATGGATTTACCAATCTGATGATCATATTCAAAGATCGGATCCGTCACTTCCAGTTGCTGAGCCACCGGAGCATTACCAAACTGGTAACTTCCTTCACGGACACTCCAGCCATAGTTAGCTCCCTTCTCGAGAATATTGATCTCTTCCCATTGATCCTGACCAACATCACCAATCCAGATCGTGCCTGTCCTGGGGTCGTTCGCAATACGCCAGGGATTACGAATACCATAAGCGTAGATCTCTGGCTGAGCACCTTCGACGTCGACAAACGGATTATCTGCCGGGATACTGTAATTACGAGCGGCTGTCGGGTTGTCGACATCAATCCTCAGAATCGAACCCATCCAGGTTCGGAGGTCCTGTCCCTGGCCGGTCGGGTCATTACGTCCACCTCCATCTCCCATGCCAATATATAAAAGGCCGTCATTACCAAAGGTCATGGGGCCACCGTTATGATTCGAAAATGGCTGAGGAATCGTCATGATGATTTTCTCGCTGGAAGCAGCCCCAACGCCCGTCTCCAAATCAACCGTGAAACGCGAAAGGTAGGAAATCCGACCATCTTCCAGATTTGATTTATTGGAAGAGTAGTAGACGAAGAGCTGACCATTTTTTTCATAGTCAGGGTGGATGGCCATTCCCAGAGCCCCTTCTTCGTTCACATTATTGGCCGCATCATGCGCCTGAACCCGGTCCTGGAAGTCGACAACGACTTTCGCTTCCTTTTCTTTTCCAGTGGTGTCAATCGAGTAAATACGTCCTCGTTGGTCCAGAGCAAACAGCCGTTTTGTTCCGTCACCGGGATGGATTAACTCGACAGGACGCATGACCTGAATCTTTCCATCGTCACTGACACCTTCGAAATCTTCCCAGGTCATACCGGGGAATGCTTCCACGGCATTCAAAGTAATCTCTTTATCCGAGATGGACGGTACGGTTCCTTCCTGGATCTCACGAATTTTGATATTCCGGTAAGACACCAGATTCCCATGGTCCTGTAAACAGAGGTGTCCTTCACCTGCTTTTCCAAAATTCGGGTACTTGGCAAACTTACTCTTTGCCACCAAATCGTTCCACTCAGGACTACCAACCTCGAAGTAGTAGTAATGAACTCCGTTTACTTGAACTTCACAGTTTTTAGGCCCAATCCGCAGATAAACCAGATTCCATTCTCCAGGTGGTCGCGTGGCATCATCCATCTCTTTCCCTTTGAATCCAACCTGCTGTTCGAACATCGTTGCCCAGGCTGGTTTCCTGGGTTGATACAGTTGATACAGCCATCCGGACTTCTGCGGATCATGCCCATCGATATTGTCCTGCACCTGAATCTCCGGGCCGGTCTGCCAAGGAGCGTTATACTCTTCGGTAACGTGGAACATGATTCCACTGTTTCCACCTTGGGAGATGTTGTATTCCAGAAACAGCTCGAAGTACTTGTACTTGCCAGTGGTGATAATATCGCCAGCTCCCTTGCCGGATCTTACCAACGCACCTTCTTTGATTTCCCATCCGTCACTGATACCGTCTTTTTTGTAATTGCGCCAGCCTGCGGTCGTCTTACCGTCGAACAGCAGTTTCCACCCGCTGCGCTGTTCCGCATCTGTCAGGCCATTGAGAGGAACTTCGGCCACTGCGGTTTCCGCAAAGAACGAAGTCATTATCAGAGTCCCAATAACGTTCAAGCTTGTTAACAATTTCATAAATCTGTTTCTCTTATTACAAAAACAAGTCCTGTATTTGACTGCCTGATTCTATCACACAAAACAGGCAGATTGGTTAACTGGCAGCAAGCGCCTCCAGCACCTGCTGCGGATGGGCTCCGGCATCAGAAACCGTTTTCCAATGCTGTTTCACCATCCCCTCACCATCGATTAGTACGGTCGAGCGAATGACACCCATCGCTTTCTTTCCAAACCGCACCTTTTCACCCCAGGCCTCGTAAGCTTGCAAGACCTCCTTGTGCTCATCACACAACAGCGTAAATGGCAGGTCATATTTACAGATGAAGTCACGATGCGACTGGGCATCATCCGGACTTACTCCGATGACCAACGTATTTAATGCTTCGAATTGCGGGTTCAAATCACGGAACCCCTGAGCCTGTTTCGTTCAGCCAGGCGTATCATCCTTTGGGTAGAAGTAAAGTACAACAGATTTGCCCAGCAGGCTATCAAGAGTAATCTGGTTACCCTCCTGGTCAGACAGGCTGAATGCCGGAGCAGCATCACCAACAGTTATGGCCATGGATTCGATTTACCTCATCTTATTAAAGTTAAAATTTGAACATTCCCACTCGGGAGTGCTCGTTCTCTACCTCGAGACAATTCCGGCGGAAACCAGATAATCGATTACCTGATCAGCCAGGACGTCCGGAGTTTGTTTCCCTGACTGAAGATGCACCTCTGGAGATTCCGGGAACTCGTAAGGGGCATCTATTCCCGTCATGCCTTGAATCTCTCCGGCACGAGCTTTTTTATAAAGGCCCTTAGGGTCCCGTGATTCACAAACTTCCAGTGGAGCATCGACAAACACTTCCACAAAGTCACCCTCACGTAAAGCTTCTACACGCTCGCGAACACTTGCTCTGTCTTCCCGATAGGGACTCACAAAGGCAACCAGCGTGACGAGCCCGGCCGCCGCAAATAATTCGGTCACAGCACCCACTCGACGTATATTTTCTTTTCGATCATCAGCTGAAAAACCAAGTCCAAATCGTTGAGCATACGCTTCACCAAGTGGTGCCAGCATCTGCGGGCTGGCATTAAGTCCATGTCGAACGTTATCACCATCCAGCACAAAAGTATGTACACCTCGCTCGTGCAATTTACGGTCCACGACATTGGCGACCGTACTCTTGCCACAACCACTCAAACCAGTAAACCAGACCACGCACCCTCGATGCCCGTTGAGACGCTCGCGCTGCTCGCGGGTGATGGCATGATCGTGCCAGGTGATATGTGTCTCTTCCATTACTTACTCCGTTGCGATACCTGCCAACTGGCACAGTTGAGCATTAGCGACCGGTTGAGGACAACTCCACACCATGAAAAACAGGGCTTCACGACACCATCGCCCAACCGGATGTCCGGTAATAAAACCCAACCCCTTGGCCGCCGATAATGCGGCCTGAGTGGATCTCAGTACGAGACTGTTACAACGTCGACGTAACTCTTCTGTGCCACAGGCTTCCTTACCCAATGCAGACTGCAATAACCAATCCTTCAACATTTCCAGCTCGTCACGCAATGCCTTGGCGGGACGAACCAACTCCGATCGCTTTTCACTTTCAGAAAAGATAAAGTCCACAGCGGCAGCGGCCAAACCAATTGCCAGCGTCGACGTTTGCAGTCCACCTGGTTTAGCACCAATCCCAGAAGTCATCACATTTTCAACAGGTCCAGCCAGCAGCCATTGGCGATCAACCTGAACATTTTCCAATACGACTTTACCGGTGTGACTTGCCGACAAGGCAACCAGATCAGCTGGGCGTTCTGCCCGTACGCCAGCTGAATCCGTGGGAACAATAATCAGGATCTGCCGACCATCCTCCAATTGAGCACCTGTGACGATTGTGTCTGCATGGACACCCCCTGTCACCCAGGGAATGAATCCGTTGAGTACGAATCCGGCATCTGTCTCCTCGGCCTGTAATACCGGCTTGTCCAAATGACGGTGGCTGGTCGTCAGATGAGAAATCCCCACCGTGGAAAACTGAGTACCGTCGAGCAAATTCGGGATCAACTGATCACGTGCAAAGTCATTACCACTCAGCGCAATCCGTCGACAGGCTCCTGTCCTTTGTGTAATCACAAACGTCGTCGTCTGACAGGCGGCGCTGAGTGCCAGGTAGCCGAGTGTCACATCATGGTCACTCCAACCGAACCCACCGTACTGACTGTCAAGAAACCAGCGAAAGACACCATAACGGGCACACAGGTCCAGCTGCTGCTGAGGCCAGGGGAAGTTACTCTGAGCGTCCTGAAAATCCAGAGCCGCGGACAGTTCTCTCAACTGATCGCACAGATCTACTAAAGCTGGATCATCGGGAGATCGTATTTCTGCTGGCTCTATTTGGTCGGACATAGGGTCATTATAAAACGCGTACCAAACTCTGGCGATAGGTTTGGCTTCAGAGTCTCAATCGCTTGAAAATACATTCCGGGATCGTACGAATAATCAGCATAATGATCCGCCAGAACCAACGTGAATAAACAACGTTCCGGCGTCTTCTGATTCCTCGAACAATATCACGAGCAACCTGCTGAGGCTGAGCCACCAGGAAACTGTTGGGATTCACCAACCCGAGCGTCATGGCGGTTGCCACAAATCCAGGTTTCACCGTCAACACATGAACACCAGAATGAGCACCCCGGTTTCGCAGACCCTGGAGATAGACGGAAAGTCCCCCCTTGGCCGCTCCGTACAAGTAATTACTTTGACGTCCCCGATCACCTGCTACCGAGGAGATCACCGCGATAAAACCACGGCCCTGCGTTTCCAACCGAGCCATCAATGGTTCCAGAACTGACACGCAGGAAGTAAAGTTAACGTCCAGCGTTTTCCTGGCCAGTTCCCAGTCACGTTGAGCTTGTACCTGGTCTGGCAAAAAGCCGTGACAGACTACCGCGCCGGCAATGCTATCTGCCTGCTCAAAACAGGACGCAACCAACTCGGCATGATCTTCTGTATTCAATGCTTCAAACGGCAAGGTAGAGACGACACAATCAGTCCGCACCATGATATCCTGGGCAATCGCCTTGAGTACTTCACTATTTCTGCCGGCAAGAATCAGATTGTATTGCGTGGCCAATGCACGAGCAGTAGCACATGCAATGTCAGAAGTGGCTCCCACAATAATCACTGTCTCAGTTCGTTTACTCATCCAACTCAACCAGATTTACAACTCGGCCTAACTGTTGAACCAACATTTCCTCACCAGAAAATGGTTCCATCCCCACCGACAGCGCCCATAAAGGTTTGTCACCCAATCGGTCCACTTGTATTTTTACCAGATCTTTCATCGTACAAACGATGCTGTCGGCCGATAGTTCATCTGCTCTCGCAGTAATCTGCCGTACATCCTCCCGATCAAAATGATGATGATCTTCAAATTTCAGATGATCGGCGACATCGACTCCCTGAGCCTTCAACAGCGTTTCAAATGCCGTGGGATTTCCAATCCCGGAAAAGGCGATTACCCGAGTGGTTGCCAATGCGGAGGCGTCCAGAACCTCCCCTGAATAGTTTTCAAAGCCTTCGATATGGTGAGTAAATTCAACGATCGGTACAGTGGCATTGTGTTTCTTTATTGTTTGCCGGATCTGATCCACTTCACTCGAATGGACTTGATCCACCCGAGTAATAATCACCAAACCAGCTCGCCGCAACGAGGAAAGTGGTTCTCGCAGTAATCCAGCAGGCAGCAAGCGACCATACCCGAACGGACAAGTGGCATCAATCAGAACAATATCCAAATCGCGTTCCAGGTACCGATGCTGGAAACCATCGTCCAGCAGCAGCACCTGCGCCGCAAACTCTTCGATCGCCACTCCAGCCGATTCCACTCGACTTGCGTTTTGCAAATGAGGCACATCCGGTAACCGACGTTCCAGTTCCAGAGCCTCATCATTGAGATTCCCCTGCTCAGCCTTATAACCACGGCTCAACAAAGTAACTCGCACACCACAGTCACGTAACCAACGTGCCACGTAACGGACCATCGGAGTCTTCCCTGTCCCGCCGGTCGTTAAATTACCAATACTGACAACCGGTACACCGACTCGCGTTGTCATCCTTCCCTGATCAAAGCGGCGATTTTTCCAGGCGACGACCAGCCGATATGGAATGGAAAGCGCCCATAGCAGCGGCAATGCCAACCAGACGCAAGGAGACCTGAAGCTCCCGTTGATAATCTTGAGATAGGCAGACTGCATCGTTCGCACTCAATGGCTCCCGATAGGTAACGATTGTGTATTAAAGCTGAGCTCCCAGCGTCCAGGGAACAAACTCTTCGTCACCAATACCGTGAATCTCACTTTTGGTTTGTTTGCCGCTGGCAACTTCGATGATCTCTTCGTAGATATCGCGGCCCAATTGCTGAACGGTCTTGCCGGTAAGCACGGTACCAGCATTGATATCCATGTCATCAATCATCCGTTCGTACATCGGCGTATTCGTAGCCACCTTGATCGAAGGTGTGGGCTTACAACCAAAGCAGCTTCCACGACCTGTGGTAAAGACAACGACATTGGCTCCCCCAGCGACCATCCCGGTTACACTCGGAGGATCAAACCCCGGCGTATCCATCAATACAAATCCACGCTTATCAACCTGCTCGGCATATTCATAAACCGCCTCCAGGACCGTAGAACCTCCCTTGGCAACTGCGCCCAGCGACTTCTCTGCAATCGTCGTCAAACCTCCTTCTTTATTACCGGCCGAAGGATTATTGTTGATCGACTCGCCCCAGATACCGGCATACCATTCCCACCAGCGGATTCGCTCCAACAGTTTGTCAGCAACTTCAACCGAACGCGACCGAGCGGTAAGCAGGTGTTCAGCACCGTAAACTTCAGGCATTTCTGACAGCATCGCGGTCGCACCACTGGCGACAAGTAAATCACTGGCAACCCCTACAGCAGGATTGGCGGTAACACCAGAATTTCCATCCGAACCGCCACACTCAAGTCCAACCATCAGTTCACTCACAGGAATCGGTTCGCGCTTTACATCGTTGGCTGCAGGCAATAACTTGGCAATCTGCTGAATCCCCAATTCCACGGTTGCCATCGTGCCACCATGATCCTGCATACTCAACACCGGTGGTGATTGAGTCCCTGAATCTCCGACACCATCAATCTGCACCAACCGCTGGCTTTCCACCAGATACCCAATCGTACTCTGCTCACAACCAAGCCCCACGATCAGGTAACCACCAATATTTGGATGTCTGGCGATCCCTCCCAGTACACGGTTCAGCATTTCATGCTTAATGCCACCAAATTGCATGCCGCATCCTTCGCCATGCACGAAGGGAACAATCCCATCCACATTCGGGTAATCTTTGAGAATACTTTGATCGAAATGCCTGGCGATATACTTGGCAACAGATGCTGAGCAATTTACTGACGAAAGAACACCAATATAGTTTCTGGTACCTGACGTATTATTGGGACGCTTATACCCCATAAAGGTCCGGTCAGTAATTGGCGGTAGTGGCTCGGGATGATTCGTTGCTTTTTCGTAATCGGTTTCCGGAGCAACATGTTTCACATTATGAACGTGAACCCACTCGCCCGGTGTCACACGCGATGTCGTCAGTCCAATTGGCTGACCGTACTTGAAGACAGGTAACTCCGAGTCAATTTCGCGTATCGCGATCTTATGGCCGAGGCGAATATCTTCCTGAAGCTCAAAGCGATGTCCGTCGACCTCGAGACTCGTCCCTTTGGGAAGATTTCTGGTCGCTACGCAAATGTTGTCGTTTCCGTCGAGGTAAATAAAGTCTACTTTTTCTGACACAGTCAAGTACTCGGGTAATTCTTCGGGGAGTTGTAAATTCAACTGGAATCTGCTGACAATCTGAAATTCAGATACAGCGAGCGTTCTGGACGCTACAAAATCGGCTTTTTAGTCTTTTTTACGGCTGGCGAGCCTTCGATTGTCACATTTGGCTCGCAGAATTGCCTGCCCGCAAACCGATATATCTAAGGTAGTGATTTCCTAACATTCTACTGTAGACTCTTAACGAATTCAGGGTAATAGCACTACCAGCAACAACCACTCCCCCTCTGTGAGTTGTTAACGCGTCCGGGAACTTCCCAAATTCCGTGGAACTTTGAGGCGAAGTGGACGTCTATAATAGATAGCAGTAGTTGAAGAACTTTTTGGAACACTCCATGGCCACCGGTTCCCTATCACAACACGATCTTTCCTCGTCGACAGAAGTCGGGCAGATTACAGAGGTGTTGCATTCCAATTGCCGTCGCTGGAAACTGCTTGACCTGCTGCTGACTATCAGTCAAACAGCCTTGCTTGGTCTCATGCTTCTGTGGTCTGCTTTTGCCATTGATCACTGGGCCTATCTGATTATCCAGGATGGGTCGTTAGGTACGCCAGGTCGTTGGTTCTATTTCCTCTTCCTGATCATCATCTTCCCGCCACTCAGCGTCTATCTGATCGTGAGGTCACTCAAGGGACGAATCAACCCTCTGTTTGTCGCTCAACAAATCGAAGAACTTTCACCAGAGATCAAGAACAGCATCTCCAATTTCTGGCAGATTCGGTCTTCACGCCACGTTCATCCCTCCATCGCCAAATCGATGGCGCGTCGAGCCTGTCTGGATCTGGAAGAGGATCGTTCGGACGACGGAGTGGATTCGGCGAAAACCTCGGTATGGGGATATTCCAGTCTTGGCTGTTTGGCCGTCACAGCAATTTATTTTGCCGTGATGCCAACTCCCACCTTGCAGACACTCCACCGTATTCTGATCCCCTGGGATGATGTCCAACGTCCGTCCGAAATTCGTGTCGAGTCGGTTCAGCCGGGCGATGCCACGATCACCTATGGTGCGACGCTGGAAGTTTCAGCCGAATTGAGTGGTGCCGACGAGGAAACTCCGGTCTCGCTGGTTACCGAGTCCGTTGATGGCAGTACAGGCATCAGCAGATTCCCAATGCAATGGAAACAACATAGCTACACGCACTTGCTGGAAGAATCTCCACATGGACTGCAGCGTGATTTCCACTACTGGATCGAAGCCGGTGATCCGGATGGTCGCATGGCGATGAGTCCCAAATTCCATGTCACTGTAAAACCGGCTCCGTCCATTCAGGTCACGCAGGTGGAATACACGTACCCGACATATACCAAACTTCCCAGGGCTGTGAATGCAAAACAATTCCACGTGGAAGCACTGGAAGGTACGACCATCAAGGTCTCAGCTCTGGCCAATGCTGAAATCGATACAGCCTGGGTTCAATTACAAACCAGCCAGGGGAACTTTGAAAAACGGCTCATGAGCGTTAACCAGCAGCAGTGTGATGTCGAGTTCGAACTGCGAGTCGATAGTAATCAGAAACCTGTGTATGTCGGATATCAACTTTATTTCAAATCGAAAGCAGGAGAATCCAGTCAGCACGCCATACCCTACTCTATTGTGACGTTGGCCGATTTACCCCCTGTCATCGAATTCACACAACCAGAACCACAACAACTGCGCCGCGGCCCAGTGGAGCTACCTGCCAATCAATCCATTCAACTTGCCTGGTCTGCTCATGACCCGGACTTTGACCTTTCATCGGTGAGCATGGTGGTTTCCAGGCAAAACCACGACGACTCGCGAACAGAGTTAAAGGGCCAGCAGGATGCTGGAAACAACCAACGCAACTTTACGACAAACTTTACTCCGGCCCGCCATGACTTAAAGCCTGGTACACGGGTGACCATTTTTGGAGAAGCAGCCGACAACCGGAAAACCTCGTCCAACCCTGATCCCAATAGAACTCAGAGCGAATTACTGGTTCTTCATATTTCCGACCCGGTGGAATCGACAGACGACAAGTCCGCAGCCTCGGATGATATGTCCGACAACTCGGAAACGCCTAACGACCCCGAGAACATGGACGATAATTCCGCGGGATCTGACAATAACGACGGAATGTCACCAAATAAAGGGAACGGCGACAACTCGGAAGACGGAATGACCGGTGGAGCCAGCGAGAAACCTGAAGAGGGTGCTGATCCTGACATGGAAAATGGAGGTTCTGGCGGTCAAGGAGAAGCTGCGGATGATCCCGACAATAAAACCGGAGATAATACTCCGGCTAACCAAGGAGGGGATCCCAGCGATTCAAACGATGGCAATTCGGAGGAGACCTCCGGCGACGAGGATTCGAACTCGGCCGATGGAATGGCTTCCGGAAACAGTGGTACTGGTGAAGCAACCGAGAACAACTCGGCCGATACCTCTGGCGACAATACCGGACAGCCTCAGAACAACAACGACGACAAGCAGGGGCCACAACCCAATGACGGCTCTGTGGAAGGTAATCCCACAGGAGAGCAAGGAGACGACAATAATCCGGATAACAAGCCGCTAAACGACGGCAGCTCTAAACCGGATGACCAGCACGACGGTGATATCTTCGAAAAACTGCTCGACCGGTTACGTGATCAGCAAGCAGGTAACCAGCAAAAGAATGAGCAACCAACACAGCCAGACCCAATGACCGGCAGCGATAACCGCGAAAATAGCCAGGGTACCCAGGAAGGTTCGCCGAACAGTCCACAGCAACAACCCACAACGGGTGAAGAGGACGGCCAGGCGAATACGCAGAACGAGTCCGGCAAACCCAAAACAGGTGACCCAGCCAATCCGTCGCAACAAAACGATGACATCATGGCGAATCCAGACACCAAAGGTACCGAAACAAAGGATCCGATGAAAGATCCACGGGCTGGCAATGGTGTCAATCAGGGAGAGCAGGTTGATGACCAGGGTGGCAATGACAGCCCCGGTCAAACTGACGGTAACCAAACAGGAAACTCAGGTAGTGGTGAGGCAGGCAACGCCAATGGGACAAATTCCACCGAGACCCCAGGAACGGAAGAGGGTACAGGTTCACCCAGTAATGTCGAAAGTTCTGGTGGATCTCAGGCAAATCCTCAGCCCGGAACAGGTCAACAGGATGCAAAGACAACTGACGAGTTAGGGTTGCCGGAAGAAATTGATGACACTGAGCAGGCGCGATTAGATTATGCCCGTCGGGCAACGGATCTGGCATTGAAGTATCTACGGGATCATCAGGACAACCCCAGTGACCAGCTGCTTGAGGACCTGGGGATAACGGCCGAGCAGCTGAGGGAAATGGTATCCCGTTACGAGCAACTGAAGCAGGACAGCTCACAACCAGGTAAGCGATCTCTCGATGACACGCTTAAATCACTGGGACTCCGCCCGCCAACCAACCTCCAGCCCCGTCAGGCGAAAGCCAATCAGGCAGACGTAAAGGGTGTCTCTGGAGGCGGAGCACTCTTAGGATTACCAGCTCACTTGCAACAACGATTCAAGTCATTCAGGACCGGTACAACTGTATCGAATGAATAGGTTGTAAGGGCAGCAAAAACGCCACCTCTCAAAAAGCGGGCAAAAGGACACTCGGCTTCGTGTCCGTACGAGATTCGAAAACCCCAGTTGCATACTATTCATGGTAGTATGAATTTGTGAGTTCAAAGGTATGCCTGACATTACTCCCCGATATCTTGTCCCCTTTCATCCCAAGGATGTGGCACACCGCTTTACCGATGTTTTAATCATTGGTGGTGGCTTGGCCGGACTACGCGCCGCTAATGCCGTAGATCCCTCGAACAGCCTGATGATTGTCACCAAGGATCAGCTTCAGCAATCCAACAGCAACTATGCGCAGGGCGGAATTGCCGGTGTCATGCATCCTGAGGACAACTTCGAAAACCACATACAGGATACTCTCACAGCCGGCGGCAGTCTTTGTGATCAGGATATCGTGGGAATGGTGGTCAAAGAAGCACCTGATCGAATTCGCGAGTTAATGCAATGGGGAACCAAATTTGATGAGGATTCGGGCGAACTTTCACTGGGGCGTGAAGGCGGGCACAGTCACCACCGAATTCTTCACGCACTGGGGGATTCAACCGGAAAAGAAATTATCCGAGCGATGATCCAGTGGACTCGCAAACTGCGAAACGTCACGATTCTGGAAAACACCTTTACGCTCGATCTTCTGACCGATTCGGGAATCTGTCGCGGAGCACTGATTCGCCAGGGTGAAAATATGATCATGGTCTGGGCGAAACAGACAATCCTTTGTACCGGCGGAGCCGGACAGCTCTACCGTGAATCTACGAATCCTCCTGTAGCTACTGCCGATGGACACGCGCTGGCATATCGTGCGGGAGCCGAACTTTCCGACATGGAATTCATGCAGTTTCATCCCACTGTGCTTTACATCGCGGGGAGCAGTCGAAATCTGATTACCGAAGCGATCCGCGGAGAAGGCGCCTACCTGTTCGATAACAACGGCTATCGGTTCATGAAGGATTATGACAACCGGGGCGAGTTGGCACCTCGTGATATCGTTTCACAGGCCATCGTTTCCCAAATGGAAAAGACGCGTCATCCCTGCGTCTACCTTGACCTGTCCCATCTGAATCCTTCTCATGTCCTCAGTCGGTTTCCCGGGATTGCGCGCACCTGTGAAAAATTTGGAATCAATATTACCTCCGACCGCATTCCGGTTCGCCCCGGAGCGCACTACATGATTGGCGGAGTTACCGTGGATTCGAAGGGACGCACCACCTTACCGGGGTTATGGGCTGCCGGAGAAGTGACCGCCACCGGCCTGCATGGAGCCAACCGCCTGGCTTCGAACAGCCTGCTGGAAGGGCTGGTATTTGGCGCGCATGCGGGAGAGGGAGCGTCCCGGGCCGCCGCTCAGATGGAGGATCACTACGAAGCCTACCAGATCAGCAATCCACACATTGCGTCGACCAATGAAATTATGGACCTCACCGACATTACGAATTCGCTCAAGAGTCTGATGTGGCGTTTTGTCGGAGTACGTCGAAAGGCCGATACGTTACAGGAAGCTCTCGACACCATCGACCGCTGGCGCCGCTACGTGCTGCCCGCTCAATTCACAAGTCTGCAGGGCTGGGAACTGCAAAACATGCTCACGATTGCTCGTATCATGGTCGATGCTGCCCTGCAGCGCGAAGAATCCCGGGGAGTGCACTTACGGGTCGATTATCCGGACAGGGACGATGACCGATGGAATAAACACCTGCGGATTTCCAGATGCGGGTAGCACATATTCGGTATTAAACGCTTCCAATTGGAAAGCAGAACCAGAATCCATTTAAAACCGTATTAACACAATACTCAAATCCTTATATAAACGCCTTCAACTAATTCACCAATACTTCACCTGACACCACCAATGACCGAAGACGACTCCATCGCCCAGCTACTGTCGGCAAAACAAGACGACGACGATATTGCGCAGCAAGACTCACCGGAACTCGAAGTATCCGCCGCTGCGGACGCCGCTGGGCCAAGTGATCAAGTGATGATCGAAGCCCAGGAGCTTTCCAAGTTTTATGGGGAATTTGCAGCCGTCAGAAATGTAAATTTCCAGATCAAACGTGGTGAAGTCGTAGCTTTTCTGGGGCCTAACGGTGCCGGCAAAAGCACAACCATGAAGATTCTGACCGGTTACCTCTCACCTTCGGAAGGTATTGCTCGTATTGCCGGTTACAACATGGCCAGCGAGCGGATCGCCGGTTCGCGCCACCTGGGCTACCTACCGGAAAATGGCCCGCTTTATCTCGATATGACTCCGCATTCGCTCCTCTCCTTTTTCGCTGACGCCCGCGGATTATCAAAACAGGTACGAGCGGACCGCATTGAAGCGGTAGTAGATCTTTGTGACCTCAGCAGTGTCATCTACAAGGCAATCGGAAAACTTTCCAAAGGGTACCGCCAACGTGTCGGGATGGCACAGGCTCTGCTTCACGAGCCAGATGTCCTGATTATGGACGAACCGACCGCCGGTCTGGATCCAAATCAGATCCAGGAAGTTCGCAACACGATGAACCGGCTGGGAAAAGACCGTACGATTCTGCTCTCCACTCACATCATGCAGGAAGTGGAAGCGATGGCCAATCGCGTCATCATGATCAACGAAGGACGGCTGGTCTATGACGGCCCGATGAATGAACTGGCAGAAGAAGGAGAAACTCTGGACGAAGCGTTCCGTCGTAAAACTGATTTTATTGACGAGATATAGAACAACACGTTCAGGTTTGAAACAAATTCAAAACAACTCCCAAACCAATAACTGACAACTATGGACCAAACCGGAACCAATCTGATCGTCTCGCTGGGTGACCTCATATTTCGCGATCTGCTGATAGTCATCATTCTGGCGGGAATACTCGTACCCCTTAACTACACGCGGCATGCAGCCATCGCTGTGGTACGTCAAAACTTCCGCGGGTACTTCAGCAACCCTACTGGTTACGTCTTTCTCTGCGTATTTGTACTACTCACATCCTTCGCAGCTTTTTGGCCCAAGCAGTTCTTCAACGCGAATCTCGCCAATCTCGCGCAACTCAATGAATACCTGCCGCTGATCATGCTGATTTACATTCCGGCTATTACCATGGGCATCTGGTCGGAAGAACGCCGAGGAAAGACGGATGAGCTGTTACTGACACTTCCAGCCCGGGACTCGGATATCGTCATAGGCAAATTCATTGCTGCCAGCCTGATCTTCACCGTCTCACTGTTGTTCTCGCAATTGTCCAATTTCCTGGTGCTGGCCCTGCTGGCAAAAGAACCTAACACCTGGGTGGTCGATCTGGATACTGGACTGCTGGCTACCAACTACTTTGGTTATTGGCTCATCGGTCTGACGATGATCGCTATTGGGATGGTTGCTTCCTTCCTGACGAGCAACATGACGATCGCGTTTGTCTTTGGGTTGGCATTCAATATCCCGCTGGTGGCAGCCAAATCGGCCGATCTGTTCGCCTCCACCTCCGGTTTCGCTCAACTCATTTCCAAATGGGGAATTCACGCACAGTTCGATGAATTTCAACGTGGCATTCTCAGCCTGTCATCGATGATGTATTTTGCGATGATCATCTGTATCAGTCTCTATTTCTGCATGATCCTTATTGGCAAAAGGCACTGGTCTGGTGGTCGCGACGGTGATCGGCTCTGGATTCACTTCCTGGTCCGCATCTGTGCGCTAATTGTCATCGTGTTTTCACTCACCATCGTCTTCGATAGCCATGACCTGGTTCGCTACGATACCACGCAGGGAAAAATCAGCTCGCTCTCGGATGACACTCGCGAGCTAATCGACTCGCTGGCTCCTGAACACCCGGTCTACGTGGAAGCCTTCATCAGTAATCAGGTCCCTGAACAATACATCAAAACTCGCTATGACCTGGTTTCATTGCTCAAAGAATTCGGTACTCATCAGGACATCCATCTGACGCTGCATGAGAATCTGGAATCCTATGATGAAGTGGTAGCCAACGCAGAAGACAACCATGGCATTCCACTGGTGACGGTTTCTGGCGAAGACGCTACTCAACCGATTATCATGGGCGCGGTTTTTCGAAGTGGTCTGCAAAAAGTGGTAGTCCCCTTCTTTGATTACGGAATTCCGGTTGAATATGAACTGGCACGCTCAATTTCTACGGTTGCCAAGGGAACCCGTAAAACCATTGGCGTGATTGACTCGGACGCCAATATCATGGGCGGGTACAGCTTTGCGGGCGGACGGCCTACGCGTGTGCCACAACAGGGATTTATTACCGAACTGCAGAAACAGTATCGAGTCATCAATGTAGATGCCGAACAGGAAATCTCAGCAACCGAATTGGATCTACTGTTCATTGCGCAACCCTCTTCTCTGGAAGACAACAAACTGACTAATATCCTGCGAGCACTTCAGGCAGGTATTCCAGCCGTCATTTTCGAAGATCCGCGGCCAGAAACCATCGCAGCTCCAGGAACCGGAATTCCCCGACAGTCAATGGAACAGATGATGGGCCTTCCCGGAACGCCGCAAGAAAAAGGAAGCATATCCCGGTTATGGGATTTGCTGGGCATACAGATTCCCGGGAAATCGTCTGAAACCAATCCAGGACTATGGGAGCCCCAACTTGTTTGGCAAACCGAGAATCCGTATCCGTTGCTTAAGTACCAGAATATTCTCGATACCTGGATCTTCACTCGCAACCTGGATCAGGATCACCCCATTACCAACCAGCTGCAGGAAGTCCTGATCCCTGTTGGCAGCCCGATCGAAGCCAATCCTGCCCAGAGCAGCATGACGATCACACCATTGATCCGTTCGTCCATTCGAAATTCCGGGACACTCGAATCCGCTCCTTATCACATTGAACTGCAGGCGTTGGCCAACGGTAGTCGTTCCGCCAAACCCCGGATCAAGCAACTGCAAAATGATGGCAGCACTGGCATTCAGAATCTGGCTGTCCACATCACAGGAACTCCCGCCGGAGCCCAACCTGACAGTGACGGCAACACACCCCAATTGGAAGTCGTTTACATCAGTGACCTAGACATCATGTTCAACGCGTTTTTGACCGTTCGCGCCAGGCCAACAGCCTTCCAGGATGTCTCGTACAAATTTGAAAACATTACATTCCTGCTCAACGTTGTCGACTTTTTGGCCGGAGAAAATGATTACATCTCGATTCGCAATCGCAAACTCCGCCACAGTTCGCTGAAAACCGTTGAACACCAGATCAATATCGAGCAGGAAAACCTGACCGGCGAGATCTCCCGATTCCACAAGATCATGGATAGCGCCATTACTTCGATCGAAGAAGATTTACAAACCGAGATCGAAGATTTACGGACTCAGCTGGAGAACCTTCAGGATCCGACCAACACCAATAAACCTGACCCAGCTATCCTGCGAGCTAAAGTCATTAACCTGAATAGTCGTCAGCAGGAAAACCAGAGGAAGCTGGAGGTTGAACGAGTGAAACAGGAACGTGATAGGGACAAGAAGATCGCTACGATCCGCCGTGACAGCAATCGTAAGATCGCCAAAATGCAGAACAAATACAAGTTCCTGGCCGTCCTGATCCCTCCCATTCCACCACTGTTGATTGCTGTATTCGTCTTTTTCAGCCGCCGTATTAAAGAACGAGAAGGAGTGGCGGCATCGCGGCTTCGTTAATCACCAATCGCAAAGTCGATTACTAATTCATCTCCCCTGTCGAACTATCAGTTGCATTCAAAAATGAAAAACGTCATTCATACCTGTATCTTTGTTGTGCTGGCTACTGGCAGTGTCGTGGCCGCGATACTCACCAACGACATCGGAGAGACGGATTCCTACCAGAATCGTCGAGACATCGCCAAACAGAATGAGGGGCAGCCGGTTTTCGAAGGCTTTACTGCCGAACGCGCAGTGGAAATGAAAATTACCACCTATGATGACGCCACAGCCAGAATCAAATCGTTTAGCGTCAAACGTGACGGTACTGGCCAATGGGTGATTCCGTCTCACAACAACTATCCAGCCGATGCCGAAGAACAGATGGCCTCCGCCGCTGCCGCTTTCGGGACGCTGGAAGTGAAAGAAGTTGTCGACGTCGATAGCAGTGTGCACGAGGAGTACCGTGTTATCGAACCGAATACCGAAACATTAGATGTTGGTACGGACGGCGTGGGGACTCTGATTACCGTAACGGACGATGATGGCAAAACCTATTCACTGATTGTAGGTGCCAAAGTCATGCGAGGAACCCAGACGGGTACCGATCCACGAATGCAACAGGCATACTACGCTGCCCGTAAACTGGAAAGCGATACAGTCTTCACCATCGATCTGAATCTGGATGTTTTTGATACCGAGTTTTCCAAATGGATCGACACAAATCTGCTCGGCCTGAATGGTCTGGATGTGCGGCAACTGACAATACAGGATTACTTTATCAGCCTGAACCCCGAAGGCAGCCCCATTATGTTGAGACGCTCTAATTCGTCACTCGTACTGGATGAGACGGATTTAATCTGGAAGTTGGACAACATGGTTCAATATGACCAGAATTCGCAGGAGCCATTCACGATTGAGTTGACCGAAAACGAAGAACTGAATGGGGACCGGATCAATATGCTCCAGAGCGCCCTGGAAAATCTGACCATTCATGGCGTGATGAGAAAACCAGCTATTCTCCGCCCTGATCTGAAAATTACTCCAGAAGCAATCGCCAACGAGAAGACCTCCGCGACCCTGACTCAGCTTGGGCTATTCGGAGATCCAAACACGACCATCGATAATCTCATGGATTTGAAAAGTGCCAACGGAGAAATCCATATCTCGCTCCAAACCGGAATCAAGTACATCCTGCGTTTTGGAGAGATTGATGCTACTTCTGGAGCTGACGAGTCCCTTCGAAGATACCTGTTTGTGACTACCACCTTCCAACCCAATATGATTCCTGCTCCGGAATACAAATCCCTGCCCGAGGCCACGCCGTCCAAATCCAGTCCGGAATCGGACGGGCAGAGTGATACGCAGGCAGACGACACGCAGACTGATGCTGAAGCTGATCAACCAGATCTGACTCCTGAGCAACTGGCTGAGCTGCGAGAATCGATCGAACGTGAAAATGCCCGGCTCAAGGAGGATTACGAGTCAAAACTTGCTAAAGCTCAGAATGATGTACGGCTGCTCAACAGTCGGTTTGCGAACTGGTTCTATTTGATCGATGAAATAACTTATAACAGAATCCATCTGGCAAACACGGATCTCATCAGCGCCAAGTCCAATGAACTGGGCGACGGAATCCCTGACTCTGGTCTCCCCGGACTTCCAAAATTACCTGGACTTCCCGACGCGCCGAGTCTGCCCGACGCGCCGAAATCAAATCCACCCACACCAGCGCCTGAAAACGAATAACCTGCTTTCGGGCCCATTGCAAAACTGAACGATGCCTAACCATGCGGAACTTGCCGATAGAACGCATCGTGACGAGATCCAGTCTTTGTCACGCGAAGCACTGGAATGTCTGCAGCTGGAAAAACTGAATCGACTTCTGGCCAAAATCCTGCCGGACAACCAGTTCTATCAACAGAAGCTTGGGGGACTCGCAGCACTGAAACAGCTGGAGCAATTGCAGCAAATTCCCTTTACATGCAAAAGTGAATTACTGACCTCGCAGACCTTCGCCCGCAATCTTACCTGGCCGATTGAAAAATATGTGCGATTTCATCGCACTTCTGGAACCAAAGGGAAACCGATGGCCGTGCTCGATTCGGCCGAAGACTGGGACTGGTGGATGCAAGTCTGGCAGTACGTACTGGACGCGGCGGAGATCACCAGCGAAGATCGAGCACTGCTTGCTTTTTCTTTCGGACCGTTTATCGGATTCTGGTCTGCCCATGACGCTCTGATTGCCCGGGGAACGATGTCCATTCCCAGTGGCGGACTGAGTACTCTCGCCAGGCTCGACTTGATCCAATCCACCTCTCCTACCGTCCTGCTCTGTACTCCCACCTACGCTCTGCGAATGGCGGAAGTGGCCGCGGATAACAATATCGACTTGCAAAATTCATCGGTCAATCGAATTATCGTCGCCGGTGAACCGGGAGGATCCATTTCTACGATCCGTCGCCGAATTGAATCGGTCTGGGGAGCACGACTCATAGACCACGCCGGGGCTTCGGAAATTGGCCCTTGGGGATTCTCTGATCGCCAGCAGACCGGACTGCATATTTGTGAATCCGAATTTATCGCAGAGGTCATTGACCCGGATTCAGAAGAGGCCGTCGCGCCTGGCGCATCCGGTGAACTGGTGCTTACCTGCCTGGGTCGACCGGGCAGCCCCCTGCTTCGCTATCGCACGGGTGACCGGGTTCAACCTGCGTACACCGACAGTAGTAACTTCGTACTGCTCAAGGGAGGTGTTCTGGGACGGGCTGATGATATGATTGTGGTTCGAGGTGTTAATATTTTTCCCAGTGCGGTGGAGGAAATACTCCGCAGCTTCGACGAAGTGATTGAATATCGAATCACCGCCTTCAAAGAGCGCGAGCTGGATGGTTTGACCATCGAAGTCGAAGATCAGGCCCGGGATATCGAACGCATAAAAGAGGCGATCGAGGTGGGGTTAGGATTACGAGTTGAGGTTATATTGGCAGAAACAAATTCGCTTCCCCGATTTGAAGCCAAAGGTCGTCGGTTCATCGACAACCGCTAGTCTTTGGCCTTGCCAAAATAAAACGGACACCCCACTTCATGGACTCGCAACTCACCCCTGAACTGATTCAACAATGTCGCGCTCAATTCCCGGCACTGGCTCGCGAACATGAAGGGCAACCCGCGATCTTTCTTGACGGCCCGGCAGGGACCCAGGTAACCCAGTCGGTTATCGATGCGATCAGTCATTACTACTGTACCTGCAATGCCAATCATGGAGGGCAGTTTGCCACAAGTCGCGAGAGTGACGAGTTAGTGCAGCAGGCTCATCAGGCGCTGGCGGATTTGGTAGGAGCGGATGATTGGCAGGAGATTATTTTCGGCGCCAATATGACGACGCTGACGTTTGCGTTTTCCCGCGCGTTATCGAAAACCTGGTCCGCAGGAGATAACATCGTGGTAACACGACTTGATCACGATGCCAATGTCTCGACCTGGGCTTTGGCTGCACGTGACCAGAATGTGGAAATCCGCTATGCAGCGATCCAGCAGGACGACTGTACACTCGATGTGAACGACCTCAAATCGAAAATCGATGACCGGACCCGACTCGTTGCGGTCGGTCTGGCTTCTAATTCGTCTGGTTCAATTAACCCGGTTAAAGAAATCACGTCCTACGCCAAACAGTTCGACGCGCAAGTCTTTATTGATGCCGTACATTATGCTCCTCATCGCTTGATCGACGTGCAAGAGATCGGCTGTGATTTCCTGGCCTGCTCCACCTACAAATTCTTTGGTCCACACATTGGAGTCCTGTGGGCAAAAAAAGAAATTCTGGAAACACTGGAAGCCTACAAAGTACGACCATCCTCACCGGCGCTACCCGACAAATGGATGACGGGAACTCAGAATTTTGCCAGTCTCTGTGGAGCACGGGCGGCTGTCGACTATATCGCAGATCTGGGTAGAACTTTGGCCAATGACGGATCCCTGCAACGTCGTTCCGCACTGCAAGTTGCCTACCAGGCGATTGCCGACTACGAAGATGAACTTTGCCAAAAACTGCTCGAGGGTCTGGCGTCCATCGATGGCCTCAAAGTCTATGGAATCACAGAGGCCAGTCGAATCCAGCAGCGAGTACCGACTATCTCTGTTACTCACTCCAAACTCACCGCCAAAGAACTCGCTCATGAACTGGGGCAACGGGGAATCTATGCCTGGGATGGAAATTACTATGCCCTGGAACTGACCGAACAGCTTGGTCTGGAGCCGGAAGGGATGGTGCGTTTAGGGCTGGTGCATTACAACACGGCCGATGAAGTAGAACGGGTTATCGCGGCCTTGAAAGAGATTTTAGAAAAGAGCTGAATGATTCGATGAGTGACTTTAACTTCTACCCCACAGATATCAGCCTCTCGGATGACCATTGCCTGGTCATCGAGTGGAACGACAATGCATCTTCCCGTATCCCCTTCAAAGCCCTGCGGGACAATTGTCCCTGTGCCCATTGCCGGGAAGCCGCCAGGAATCTTCAGCCTGCTGAACTGCTTCCGGTCATTTCCGCCGCTGAAGCTCGTCCATTGATGATTCAAGGCATGAAGCCGTTAGGTAATTACGCTTACACGATTGCCTTCAGTGACGGACATGATACCGGAATTTACAAGCTGGAGCTATTACGACAACTCGGCGATCTATCGTCTGAGACATAAAATTAAAACCCACGCTGGTTGAATCAGGGGATAGCGTGAATAAAACTGCGGCTTTAAACTGGAAACTTCCCTGTTCCTGTCCCCTTGAAGTATTCCATTGATGACCGACGAATCTCACAAAGGCTCACTGCTTGTTATCTTCCTGACTGTCTTTATCGACTTGCTGGGATTTGGACTGGTCCTTCCTTTGTTACCAGCCTACGCAGAGTATTATCTTGCTGAGTCCACCAATGCCGGAATGCAACTGGGGCTGCTCATGGCCAGTTTTTCGGCCATGCAGTTTATTTTTGCCCCCTTCTGGGGCAAACTGTCTGACCGTTTTGGCAGGCGTCCCATCATCATGGTTGGACTGGGGGGATCCGTTGTCTTTTACACCCTGTTCGGAATGGCAACATCCATCAGCGACAACCCGTCGTTAACCATGACATTACTCTACCTATCGCGAATCGGAGCAGGTATTTTTGGAGCCACCATTTCCACAGCTCAGGCCTACATTGCCGACACCACTACCCCGGTAAAACGAGCGAAAGGGATGGCCCTGATTGGAATGGCCTTTGGCGCAGGATTTACCTTTGGACCACTGCTTGGCATGGTAGCGCTAACCGGAGACGACGCACCGAGTGCCTGGCCTGGTTACATCGCCGCTGGGCTCTCGCTGGTCGCATTGCTGCTGGCATTTAAGAAACTTCCTGAATCACGTACCGAAACCAGTGAAGCGGCTGGGCACAAAATCTTCGATGTCCAGGGATTGAAGCAGGCACTCGCCATTCCATCCATCGGACTGATTCTGGTCTCTGTTTTTGTCTGCATCTTTTCCTTTGCCAATTTCGAAACCACTCTGTCGCTGCTAATCAAAGGAAGCTCCAAACATCTGGACCATAGTCCGTTTCAGTTCTCATACAGCCAGATCTGCGGTACCTATGCGTTCATCGGAATCATGCTGTCTCTGGTACAGGGAGGGATCGTCCGCAGGATGGCCGGGAAACGGTCTGATGCTTCACTGGCGATGACCGGAGCTGTTTTGGAGATTATTGGTTTTGCCATCATGATTGCGGCGATTGAGAAAACCAGCAGTGGCCTGCTCTTTCTGGCATTGGGAATCGTCGTAACAGGATTTTCCTTCATGCAACCATCACTCAATGCGATGCTTTCGCGACGCAGTGATCCCGCTCGCCAGGGGACGATTATGGGAGTGGGTCAAAGTGTCAGTTCCTTGGCCCGCATTGCAGGTTCAGGAATCGGAATTCCACTTTTAACCCTGCAACTGAATATGCCCTACTATGTTGCCGTCGCATTGATGCTTTTAGGCGTTTTGTTGATTGCCACCGCTTCCCGTCGCGGGAAAGATTTTGCCGTGGATGCTACCGTTTCACAAGCCGGCGAATTAACCGAGGCTTAAATTGCGTGGCCTGCCAAAGGCAGGTAGGATGAAGCGTAAGCTGGGTACTGCTGTCTGAAGTACTCCATCCTTTTTCTTTTTACTCCATGCATTGAAAGAAGATCCTATGACTAGTCGCTGGCATTTCCTTGCGATACTCGCCTGTGTCCTACTCCTGTCCCAGTCGGTAACCGCTCAACAATGGACTCGTTTTCACGGCCCTAACGGTCAGGGCGTCGCCAGCTTAAAATCATTCCCGGCTGAATGGAACGACGATCATATTGTCTTCAAGGCGAAACTTCCCGGGATCGGACATTCCTCACCGGTTGTCTGGGGCGAGAAAGTTTTTCTGCTGAGCGCTAATCCCGAGTCGGCTGAACGATATGTGCTCTGCCTCGATGCCAACTCTGGCAAAATCCTCTGGCAACACAACTATCAATCTGCAACCCATAAGCTGCATTTGAGATCGAGCTACGCTTCATCGACTCCGGCCGTAGACAAAGAAATGGTCATTTTTGCCTGGTCAGATCCTCAGCACACGTTGGTCAAAGCTTTTAGTCATGACGGGGTTGAGCTCTGGACCAAAGATCTGGGAACCTGGTCAAGCCAGCATGGCTTCGGTACTTCACCGGTCATCTACAAAAACAAGATCTTGCTGAATGCCTCACAGGCTAACAACAAACTACCTGAAGGAATCGAACCCGGCGAAAGTTTCTTTTATGCATTGGACAGAGAAAGCGGTGAGATAATCTGGAAAACACCTCGGGGAACTGCTTCAGCCAGCTACAGCGTACCGGCAATTTATGAAGGAGCTGATGGGGATGAGATCATTTGCTCCAATACCGTCGACGGTTTATACAGTCTTGACCCCGAAACGGGTGAAGAAAACTGGGCGGTAAAAGCATTTGACAAACGTACTGTTTCTTCTCCGCTATTTTCCGGTGGCCATATTTTCGGATCGACCGGATCAGGTGGAGGTGGAAACTACGTCGCTGCTATCAAGCCGGGTGCCGAACCAACCCTCGGTTTCAAGCTGGACCGTTCTGCTCCGTACGTCCCGACCTCCGTCTGCCTCGACAACCTGATGTTTTGCTTCAGCGACAAAGGATTCCTCTCTTGCCTGGACACCAAAACCGGAGAGATCTATTACCAACGTCGTCTCGACTGTGCCTTCTCAGGATCACCAATCCGTGTCGGGGACAAACTGTTTTGCGTGGATGAAGAAGGTGTGGTATTCGTTCTCGCAGCCAGTAAAGAATTTAAGCTTCTGGCCAAAAACCCGCTTGGGGAAGATAGCCGCAGTACCCCTGCTGTATCCGGCGGCCGTATGTATATTCGGACCTATTCACAGTTAATCTGTGTGGGCGCCAAAAAGAGCTAGCGTCTTTTGGATAATCGGGCTTGGCAATTCTGGATTGACGTCGGAGGCACGTTCACCGACTGCATCGCCTGTATCCCTGCGTCCTCAGGAGAAACACTCCGGCGTCACAAGCTGCTGAGCTCGGCAATTACTCCGGGAATTATTGAGAAGGTCCAGGGCAGCAGTATCTCCGATGCCCGACGCATGACGGAGGTGGACGGGTTTTGGAACGGAGCAACGTTCCGCATTGCCGACCAGAGTTTCCCTTGCGGGTTCACGTCACCAATCATTGGAGCCTCCAAAGATACTCTCACCCTGGAGCACCCTCTGCCAGCTGATTGCCAGGGTGCGCGATATGAAATCCACACTCACCTGGAAGCGCCTGTCATCGGGATTCATCACCTTCTGGGAATCCCTCTTCAACAAAACCTTCCTGAAATCAGCCTGCGACTGGGAACGACGCGGGGAACAAATGCCCTGCTGACTCGTACCGGTTCCAGGACCCTGTTTATCACAACTCGGGGTTTCGCCGACATCCTGCATATCGGTAACCAGGACCGCCCCGAACTGTTCACTCTCAACATCTGCAAACAACGCCCGCTTTTCCAGCACGTACTCGAAGTTGATGAGCGAGTCGATACGACTGGGCAAGTTCTTCAACCGCTTCATGCCGATGTGATTGCGAAGCAACTGGCCACTGCCAGAAGAGATGGCGTCGAGTCAGTCGCCATCTGCCTGATGAATGCGTATATCAATGACGAGCATGAAAAGACGATTGAAGCTCTGGCACTCGAATTCGGGTTCCAGGATGTCAGTCGATCAAGTCAGGTAGCCCCGCTAATTAAACTGGTTTCACGAGCCGACACCACGGTCCTCAACAGTTACCTCAATCCAGTCCTGACCCAATACCTGCATGACATCACAAACAGCTTACATCCCGATTCCACCATTCGATTGCTAACGTCCGCCGGTGGTCTCGTCGAGGCAGGCCATTTTTCCGGGAAGGATAGTATTCTATCCGGACCGGCCGGGGGTGTAGTCGGATTTACAACTGTCGCTGAACAGGCAGGATTTCAAAAAGCGATCGGCTTTGATATGGGAGGCACCAGTACGGACGTTTCCAGATTCGAGGGACAGTATGAATACGAGTTTGAAACCCAAAAGGCAGGAGTAAGAATCGTCGCTCCCATGCTCGCCATTGAAACCGTGGCAGCTGGAGGAGGTTCCATATGTGGCTTTGACGGTATCAAGTTGACCGTGGGTCCACAAAGCGCTGGCAGCGACCCGGGACCGGCCTGCTACGGACGCGGAGGACCACTCACCGTCACCGACCTGAATCTGGTCCTGGGACGAATCATTCCGGAACAGTTTTCCATCCCGTTGGATCGAGACGCAGCGCTTACACAACTCTCACAACTTGGCCAGGTCATACAAGCTGAAACAGGCCATCAGTATGAAATACATGATCTGGCCGAGGCGTTTCTGAAAATCGCCAATCACAACATGGCACAGGCGATTGGGAACATTAGTGTGGCCAAAGGGTATGACCCCACAGACTATGTGCTGGTCAACTTCGGTGGAGCTGCCGCTCAACATGCCTGCGGTGTTGCTGATTTGCTGAAAATTGAAAACATTCTCAATCATCCTGATGCTGGAATCCTCTCAGCTTACGGCATGGGACAGGCTAACGAAAAACGGCAGGCTGATCTCGGAGTCTATCAACCATTGTCATCACAAGTGCTGACAAACCTTCACGAAAAAGTTGATGCCTGTATTCAGTCCCTGATCAGCGAGATTGAAGAAGAGGGTTACCCGGCAGAACAAATTCAGATTTGGATTCTTGCCGAACTTCGTCCCATCGGATTGGACGCTACGCTCCAGGTTCAGGTACTCGAGCAACCCGCTGCTGCATTTCGATGGACCGCTGATGCCTCTGAGCTGGCAGACCAATTTGCTGACATTCATCAACAACGTTACGGCTTCACCCACTCACAAAACCTGGAGCTGGTCACGTTGCGTATCACGGCAACAGGTCGGTCCGAAAATCGGACAACACCGAGCCAACCTGTTAACGACAAGTTGATAACCAGTTCCAAAGCGACTGAGATCTTCCATGATGGACACTGGCACTCAACACAACAATTTGATCGATCACAATTGAATCCCGGCTCATTGCTCCAGGGCCCGGCAATTATTACAGAACGTGTCTCCACGACGGTCATTGAACCTGGTTGGAATGGACGAATTCTAAGTGGAGGTGAAATCCTGCTTACGCGCGAAAATCAGGAGCAACACTCAGCGCATACTGAAAAAGTCCAGGCGGATCCGGGACTGCTTGAGATATTCAATAATCAATTTGCAGCCATCGCAAATCAGATGGGGCTGACACTGCAAAACACGTCGAGTAGCGTCAACGTCAAAGAACGACTCGATTTCAGTTGCGCCATTTTCACGACCAACGGAGACCTCGTGGTGAACGCACCTCATATCCCGGTCCATCTGGGAGCCATGGGGGAATCGATACGTGCGGTTCTGGAAGACCACGAGGTTATCAATCCTGGTGATGTGTTCATCACAAATGACCCATATCGGGGAGGCTCGCATTTACCCGATGTCACCGTAATTACACCGGTCTTCAACCCACAGGGACAGCGTATTTTCTTTACAGCCAGCCGAGCCCATCACTCAGAAATCGGCGGTACCACTCCAGGATCCATGCCTCCCTTCTCCAGCAATTTGGCTGAAGAAGGAGTCCTCATCAAATCGCAAAAACTGATCTCCGCGGGAGTTTCCAAGGAGCAGCAGCTGCGGCAGCTGCTGACCAGCGGTAAGTTCCCGTCACGCAGCGTAGATGCCAATCTTGCCGATATTCGTGCTCAAGTTGCTGCGAATCGTCAGGGAGCCAACGATCTGATGCAAATGATCGAACTCCATGGCGAGGCGGTTGTTCTGGGCTATATGCAACTTATCCAGCATGCCGCCGCCAAAAAAACCAGACAGGCACTGGCCAACCTGCCAGACGGAATCTACGAATACACCGACTACCTGGATGAACATGAAACGGAGCCCTACGACGCTCAAATCAAAGTCGCCATGACAATTCAGGGCAGCTCCGCCACCGTCGACTTTACCGGAACGTCCGCGGTACTACCGAGCAATCTGAATGCCAACCGGGCCATTGTCACCGCCGCTGTCCTGTATGTCCTGCGACTGCTTATTGATGAACCTATCCCATTAAACCAGGGAGTGCTCGAACCGATATCACTGGTATTGCCCGAATGCTTACTCAACCCCACGCCCGGTCCCACACCGTCGCAGTCACCTGCTGTTGTCGGAGGTAATGTGGAAACTTCTCAACGCGTCGTCGATGTGCTAATCGGCGCATTACAACTGGCCGCGTCCAGTCAGGGCACCATGAACAACCTGCTGTTTGGCGAAGACTCCTTTGGTTATTACGAAACCATTTGCGGAGGTGCCGGAGCCACCGCCCAGGCCGATGGCGCTGACGCCGTTCATACCCATATGACCAATACCCGCATCACCGATCCCGAGGTACTGGAGCAGCGCTATCCAGTCCGACTCGATCAATTCTCTATCCGTTCAAACTCAGGAGGCCGGGGAAAACACAGGGGTGGCAATGGAATCATTCGGAAGATGACGTTTCTCAAACCAGTGACCGTCTCGTTACTGACTCAGCGTCGCGGACAAAACATGCCGGCCGGGCTGGCCGGAGGCTCTCCAGGAAAAAGTGGCCTCAACTTTATTCAATACGCAGATGGGACCGAGGAAACTCTGGGGAACCGTCAGCAACTGCGAGTCAATCCTGGAGATCAGTTGACCATCGAGACACCGGGCGGCGGAGGTTGGGGAGCACCTGATGACACCTGAGAAGGCCACTCCATTTATTCCACGCAGATTTCTCTCCTGTCGCCATCGACAAACTATCTTTGGCGCTGTTCCTGGCAAGTCAAACCATCTGGCTGGCAGAACGCAGCACCAAGTCGAACTGTTTGATGGCGATCAACTCTATGTCTACGACGACTCGTCTGCTTCCGCGACCTCATCGGAAGAACCAACCGTTCTGCTGGTTCACGGATTGGGAGGTTCCCACAGGTCCGGTTATATGACACGTATCGCCAGCCGCTTACGCCATCAGGGACGTCGCGTCTTTCGAATGGATCTGCGCGGTTGTGGAAATGGAATTTCGATTGCAAAGCGAACGGCACATGCCGGGGCAAGCGAGGATCTGGCTCAGGCAGCCCATTGGATCCAGCAACATACACACTCTGCCATCCAGATCGTCGCCTTCTCACTCAGCGGCAACATACTGCTCAAAATGCTTTCCGAACCAGAGCTGACAAATCCGTTGCAGATCGCGAAAGCAATTGCCATCTCTCCTCCGATCGATCTGGCATATTCCAGCCTCCAGATCACTCGCAGGTATCTTGGTTTCTACAACTACCAGTTCATGCGTTCGCTCAAGAAAGATATCGCCCGCCGAAAAGTGCATCATCCCGAATGTCCCTGGACAGATTTAACACCGTTTCCCAAAACGCTCCTGGATTTCGACAACCGGTTTACGGCTCCGCTCAACGGCTTCACTGATGCCGAGCAATACTATGAACGATCCAGCAGTAAGAACCTGCTCGATCAGATAACGACTCCGACAACCATTCTGGTAGCTGACGATGACCCGGTCGTGCCATCGGAAATATTTGATGATGTCGATTTATCCAATTCCACAACGCTGATCCGTACTCGACATGGTGGCCACATGGGTTACCTGGGACGACGAGGTCAACGATGGATGGATGATCAGATTCTCGCATGGCTCCGATAATCATGGGAAAACTCCCAGTCTCTAAGGGGTCGACATAAAGCCTATTTTGGAAAATCGAGGCTAGCTGTCGACAGGCTCTAGCAGGACATCATGTTGGACCAGCTGTCCACTTCCCTGGTAGGTTTCCAGACGGTAATAACTCATCCACACTGCAGCTTACATGACTCGGAATTTCGATTTCCACCAAAAACTACACCTGTGAGAATCGTAAAGAATCAGCGGGACTGATACCACAAGCCACTCAAAAATTATTAAACTCAAAGGTAGACGCCCCCTGTTGTGGTTACCGTCATAACACCAGAAAAGGGGGCTCATCGTTTGCCATTGTCTGATTCGACTTGTCTGATCGCTTTTAACGCATTACCATTCGTTGGTTAGTCGTATGACGACAAGGGTTGCTCGGGATAAAGACTTTGATGAGTTTTCGGGCTGATCCGCGGAATTAATAAACAGCTTATTGGATGATTCAATGAATACGGTTACTTCACGCAAACCTGTCTTACGAACTGTCTCCCTCTTACTGCTTGTCAGCCTCTGTATCCCGTTTTTGATGGGAGCGGAGATTGGCGCACCCAGTACCAAGAACCGTCAGATTGCATTGATGGTTCGCGGGATCGTTTCGGCTCAACATCTCACTCAGCACAAACTGGATGATGAGATTTCTGAGCGTGCGCTGGACATGTTCATCGATCGGTTGGATCCAATGAAACTTTACTTTCTGAAAGACGATATCGAAGCGTTCAGCGCGAAAAAGCGTGAACTCGATGACATGCTGGAAAAAGGAGACTTGCAGTTTGCTCATGATGTCTTCCTGCAATACATCGACCGGATGGAGGAGAGTATTGAGGTTGCTCACGACCTGATTGATGCCGAACACAACTTCAAGATCAAAGAATATATCAGTACCGACTGGGACAATCTTGAATTTGCCAGCGATCGGGATGTGCTGACAGAACGCTGGCGCAAACGTATCAAATACAATTTCCTGGTTCTCAAAGGAGATAAGACTGAGGGAGAGGAAGCCCGCGAACGATTACATCGTCGATATAACAGCCAGTTAAAGCAGATACAGCAGACTTCGAGTGATGAATTGCTGGAGATTTTCCTGACATCTGTGACTACCTGTTATGACCCTCATACCACGTATATGTCTCCTACGACTTCCGAAAACTTCGAGATTCAAATGCGATTAAATCTCGATGGTATCGGAGCTCAACTCACGCTGGAAGACGGCTACACCAAGGTAACCAGAATCATTCCTGGTGGCGCGGCGGATAAACACGGTGAATTGAAGACGGGAGACCGGATCGTTAGTGTGGGCCAGGACGACGACGGCGAGATGCAGGATGTCATCGACATGAAACTCAACGATGTCGTCTCGTTGATTCGTGGTAAGCCAGGCTCTACCGTCCGTCTGGGGATCATCCCTGAGAAAAGTTCTGAGTCCAAAATCCTGACCATCAAACGGGCCAAGATCGAACTGAAAGATAGTGAAGCGCGTGGTGACATTGTCCAGTATCAAGTGCCGGGCACAAAGAAAACGCTTCGCATAGGTGTGATTAACCTGCCTTCATTCTATATGGACATGGATGCTGCTCGTCGCGGCGAAAAGGATTACCGAAGTACAACTCGTGACTGTCGTCGTATCATCGAAGAGTTCAATGAGGAAGGGATTGACGGCATGATTATGGATCTTTCCACCAACGGTGGTGGAAGTCTGACCGAAGCGATTGACCTGACCGGCTTATTTATTGATGTTGGTACAGTCGTTCAGGTCAAGGATCCCTTGGGACGCGTTCAACAATATGACGACCGCCACAAAGGAACCAGTTACGATGGTCCTCTCGTAGTGCTTTGCAGCAAGTTCAGCGCCAGTGCCAGTGAGATTTTTGCCGGTGCCATCGTTGATCATGGTCGCGGAATTGTGGTTGGTGACAGCACAACCCACGGCAAGGGAACCGTTCAGAACTTTCTGGAATTAGGTTCGCGTTTCTTCAATATCAGTAATCCTCCCAACCTGGGAGCCTTGAAAATCACGATGCAGCAATTCTATCGTCCGGGTGGCGATAGTACGCAGCGACGCGGAGTTTATTCAGACATCGTATTGCCCTCGATTACAGACCATATGAAGATATCCGAATCTGATCTGGACTTTGCTGTTCCCTTTGATCAGGTCGAAAATGAAGTGGATGAAGTGCTTTCCGCTCGTTCAGCCGAAGTGATTAAAGCACTCAAAGCGGCCTCCCAAAAGCGGGTGAAAGATTCGGAAGATTTCCAGAAGCTCATCTCCCAGATCGCTGAATACAAAAAACAGCAGGAAGAAAAACGTGTTTCTCTCAACGAAGATACGTTTTTTGCCAAGAAAGAAGAAAACTCGGCCCAGGAAGAAGTCCAGGACAATCTCGAAAAACGTGCCAACGGAGAAGCCGACGTATTTCCGGATACCTACTATCACCAGGAAGTACTGAATATTACTGGCGAGTACATCCAGACGCAGAGCTAACTAAAGCGAAGGCAAATCCCGCAGACCCATTCGTTCAGGTCAGGTCAATCTGCATGCCGTCGAATGCCAACTCCATCGAATCTGGCAAACCGGCGTTGGTCTGTTCATACTCCAGATCATGTGACAGATGGGTAAACACCGTCCGTTTCACTCCCAGACGTTGGGCTACATCCACTGCCTCATCCAAACCAAAATGCGTGGCGTGAGGTTTACGGCGAAGTGCATCCAGGATGAGGCAATCAAGGCCTTCGAGCAGCGGCCAGCTTGATTCTGGAATTCCATTGGTGTCCGTGCAATAGGCCACATTGCCAACACGAAATCCAAGCACATTAAAGCGGGGACCATGATTCAGTCTGATAGGAATCACCTCCTCACCCAGAACTTCAAAGGAAGATGTCGTGATGGAATGCATCGCTAATTTCGGAGTTGCCCCCTGATGCGTTTGTTCCTGCTTTGAAAAGGCATAATCAAATGTCTGCCGCAACCGCTGTTCAACCTGAGGCTCGCAATAAACAGGAACAGCATGCCCCAGATAGAATTGAAAGAGCCGCAGATCATCCATTCCGAAAATGTGATCCGCATGTTCATGCGTATAAAGCACGCTGTGTACCAGGCCAATATTCTCCCGGATCAGTTGTTGTCGCAGGTCCGGCCCGGTATCGATCAGCAGATTCCCCTGCTCCAGGCCCAGAATGACTGAACAGCGAGTGCGATTGTTTTTAGGATTCTGGCTACTACAGACGTAGCACCCGCATCCAATCATGGGAACACCGACACTCGTCCCGGTTCCCAGCACGATCAACTTGCCGCGAATATCGGACGTGACTGCTTTTTTGGTCAACGATTGCGCTTTCTAAACAGGAGCTGGTCTTAAAACTGATAGGACAGAACTAAGCTGCCCATTATACGGAAACGGAGGGATCTCAGGTTACTTCCGGGAAATACTTGGCACTGCAGAGACAGGAACCCTTAACACCGTACCGTGCCGCATTTGGTCCACCGGTAACTTCATTTCGGCGGATCTGTTTTGCCATTGCTCCAGGTCTCTACTGGTTGCCAGACAATACGAAAATTCACTTCCCGGAGCATCCCAATAGAGGTGCCAAAGCCCTTGATGCCGAAACAGCGTGGGGCCTTCTCCCATACGATTTACAATCGACGTTCCAGCACCAACGATCGGCTCACTTAATTTCACTCCGTAAGGCCCTAACATTGTTTTTGCAAATGTCAGGCGAAGGTTTTTCCCACCCTGGCTCTCACCCAGTTCATGCTTAATCACCATCACCCACCGATCATCGCGACGCGTTTTGGTACCTCGATCATCATGAGCGATGAACGGATCAATCACGCTGTATTCCGGATCCTGCGGGCTGAATAGCAACTGGGGTGCTGTAAATTGCTTGAAATTCCTGGTCGTACTGTAATAACTGCGGTGGTCATAGCCGTGTGGATCTTCGCTTCCATCACCATCGTTTAACTCCTCCAACGTAGTAGAACTCCAGAGGATCAGAAATTCCCTTTGTTCGGGATTCCAATGTAATTCCGGAGCCCACGTGTTTTTGACATCCTGACGATCCTTCCAGATGGGGATCCGTCTGGGTTCACTCCACTGTCTCAGATCTTTCGAAGCAGCATATCCGATCGTTCTGGAGTTCCAGCTGGTCGTCCAAATCATATGAAACATGCCATCGTGGTACAGAATAGAGGGATCACGCGTCAGACTTTCATCTCCCCAATCAGGCGCAGGAAGAATGACGTCACGATCAGCAAGCCATTCGAACTTCAGTCCGTCATAACTGTAGGCAAAATAGATGCCGGTTTCACCGTTTCCCAAAAAGTAGGGAAGCAGGAATAAGTACTGGTCTGACCGGGTTTTGTCCTGACTGGGGTGCTGCGCCAGACCATCCTCATTGGTCACGCCCAGCAACAGGCCCAACAGGAGAACTATTCGTATATGCATTATTCACTTCCCACAACTGAAAAATGTTCTGGTAACCAGAGGGGTGGCGGAGGAGAAGAGAACCGCTTCATCGACTAACGCTCCTATCACGACCACTTATGCCTCATATTATTTTCCTGTAGCAGCAATCACAGGACGATGGGGTAGAAAATAACCACCGTTGACCCTAATTTCATATGTGGATAAGCTACCAACGCTGCTACATATACCTAAGATATACGTAAGCGTATATGCTTTATAAGAACTCATCCCTGCCAGACAGGGTACCTTTACGAGATTATAAAAACAAGATTCAGGGCGAAATGAGATCTATCGACCGGTTTGTCGGTAGCCGTTGAGTTCGGCGGAGTGTTTTCTCCCGGCCATGCAGCCCTGGATCGGAGTAATGATGGATATATTTGTAAGAATCTGGGAGTTAATCTCAGCCTTTTTCCTTGGCTTAGTCAACGTCTTTGACTCGACAGTAACATCTCTATTTGGCTCATCCAACAAACGCCAGGTTGATCGATACCTCACGCTTGTCGAAGGTATCAATGCTTTGGAATCGCAGTATCAAGGCATGTCTGACGAAGAGCTTAGTCGTCAAACGGAGCTGTTTCGCGAGCGGATTAAAGCGGGCCAGACACTCGAAGACATTCTCAACGAAGCGTTCGCCGTAGTACGTGAAGCGGGCCGGCGATGGCTGGGGATGCGCCATTACGATGTCCAGCTCATTGGTGGCATGGTTCTGCACGAGGGCAAGATTGCCGAAATGGTGACTGGGGAAGGTAAAACGCTGGTAGCGACACTTCCGGCTTATCTGAATGCTCTGAGCGGCGATGGAGTTCACGTCATTACGGTCAACGACTACCTTGCTCGCCGTGACATGGAATGGATGGCTCCGTTATATATGGGGCTTAAACTGACGGTGGGCTGTATTCAAAGTGACATGAAGCCGAGCGAACGTCAAAAAGCGTATGCCTGTGACATCACCTACGGTACGAATAACGAATTCGGCTTCGACTATCTCCGTGATAATATGCGGCCGGCAGCTCGCGACGACGATCGGTTTCCCAAGCATCAACAGCAGTGTCAGGGACGACTCAATTATGCGATCATCGACGAAGTGGACAACATTCTGATCGATGAAGCTCGAACTCCGTTAATCATCTCCGGTCCTGCTCATGACAATCTGAAAAAGTATGACGAAGCGGAAAAACTGGCTCGCCAACTCAAAAAAGAGACGCATTTCATCGTCAACGAGAAGGACCACAGCGTCAATTTGACGGATGAAGGTATTCGTGATGCAGAAAAACTGGCGGGGGTTGAGAGTTTTTATACGGCCGGGAATATGGAATGGCCGCACCTGATCGACAATGCGCTCAAAGCACATTATCTGTACAAGAAAGATGTGAACTACGTGGTCCGCGAAGGTCGTATCATCATCGTCGATCAGTTTACTGGCCGCCTGATGGATGGTCGACAGTGGTCGGACGGTTTACATCAGGCCGTGGAAGCCAAAGAAGGTGTCAAGATTAAAGAAGAGACACAGACACTGGCCACCATCACCCTGCAAAACTACTTCAAGCTGTATGCAAAGATATCCGGGATGACCGGTACGGCGTTGACCGAAGCCAAGGAATTCTGGGATATCTACAAAATGAATGTCGTTGCCATTCCGACAAATCGTCCGATGCAACGTGTCGAACATAATGACGTCATCTACCTCGAAGAAAAACATAAATTCAAAGCAGTCGCGGATGAAGTCGAGGCTTTGAACAAATACGATACCGTCGAACTGAACAACGGTGACGAGTATATCGGCACGGTGGAATCTGAAAATGACCAATCGGTTGTGCTGATCCCACCGGATAGTCGTAAACGCGAGACATTTGACCGTGACGACGTCGCTCGGATTTATCGAGCTGGGCGACCGGTACTGATCGGTACCGTTTCGATTGAGAAGAGTGAGGCTATTTCGGACTTTCTGCAACAACGCGGAATCAAGCACGAAGTGCTCAATGCGAAGAACCATGGTCGTGAAGCGGAAATCATTGCTCAGGCTGGTCGCCGCGGAGCGGTAACCATTGCTACCAACATGGCTGGACGTGGTACCGATATTGTGTTGGGTGGAAACCCTGAAACGCTGGCCTGGGCACGATTGCAAAACGAATACCCGACTCGTCTGGAAGTACCACAGGATATCTGGGACAACCTGATCCGGGAAATCGACGAGCAATATTCGATGGCCGAAGAGGGTGAAGAACTGAAGGAACTGGGTGGCCTGCACGTCATCGGCACGGAACGTCATGATGCTCGACGTATCGACCTGCAGTTGCGAGGTCGTTGTGGACGTCAGGGTGATCCGGGAAGTAGTCGTTTCTTCCTGTCGCTGGATGATGACCTGATGCGAATCTTCGGTGGTGGCAACCTCAAGTCCATGCTTTCCAGGTTTGGTATGAAACCTGAAGATCGCATTGAAAACCGAATGGTAACGCGGCGTATTGAAGCAGCTCAGAAGAAGGTAGAAGAACGAAACTTTGAAATCCGCAAAAACCTTCTCGAATACGATGAAGTCATGGATACGCAGCGTAAGCGATTGTATGAATTCCGTCAGGAAATTCTCGACGGCGAAAACGTGTCCACGAAAGTAACCGACTGCCTGGAAGAGCAAATTGAGTATTACGTCAATGTTTTCCTGGATCCAAACTATGGTGTCGATTCTTTCACTGCCTGGGTCAACTCGCAATTCAACATGCAGGAAGAAAGCAGCGTATTCAAGGGAATGGATTTCAAGCAGGCAGATGAAGAGAGCCGCCGATTTGCCAACCGTTCGGCTTTACGCCGCATCCGTGACGCGGTCGATGAGAACCTGCCCCGCGACTTTGACGAAGCTGAATGGAATTGGCAGGCCTTGGCCAAATTCATGAACTCCAACTGGAATACCTCGCTGCGTCCGCGTGACCTGCAGGCCATCGATCTGGACGACATGGAAGATGAACTGGCTGACATGGCCTATGCCCATATCGACAAAGTCGATTTGTCCGACGGAACGATCTTCCTGGAGGAACAATTTGGTCGAAGTTCATTGGCAACATGGATTCGCAACAAGTTCGGGTTTGAGCTGGAAGACGATGAACTGAAAGACCAGAGCAACGACGAACTGCTGCAATCGATTCACGACCGGGCCATGAACATGTATCAGCATCGGGAAGCTGAATATCCTGTTATGGCAGGAATCTATCGCTATGGCGGAGGTTCAGACAAGCAACTTGACCGGGAAGCATTGATTGCATGGGCTGCCCAGCGCTTTGATGCGGAGATTTCGCCTGAAAGTATTCGGCATATGCAGCGAGCTGAACTTCAGGAAACACTGGTCGATCTCAGTCTGGCCAGCCAGACACGGTCGGAAGCTCATCGTCAGTGGGCCAAAGACAAAACAGCAGAACTGTTTGCAGGCCAATCAGAAAATACTCGGCTTAATCGAATCGCCAGCGAAGGCGAAATCGCCGCGATTTCACTCTGGCTTCGTGATCATGTCGATACGGAACTGAGTGTCGAAACACTCGGCAACTGCGATCGCCAGGAACTCTATCGACGCTTATCGACGGCTGTGGAAGACAAACACCACCCGGAAATACGTCGCATGGAACGCTCGTTGCTGCTGCAAATTGTCGACTCGTCCTGGAAAGAACACCTGCTGACCATGGATCGACTGCGCAGCTCAGTAGGTCTCAGCGGATATGCTCAGAAAGATCCTAAAGTTGAGTATAAACGCGAGGGGATGAAACTGTATGATGCGATGTGGTTCTCCATTGGCGAACAGGTAACCGATCTCATTTTCCGCATGGAACAGCTTAACGAACAGTTTGTCGGTTCAACCTGGGTGGAAACTTCGGCCACCCATGCAGATGCTGCTTCCTCCAGCGATACAATTCGTATGCAGGAAAGCGGAGAGGATCCATCACAGCCTCGTTCCGCGAAACCCCGTACAATCCGTAATGCAGCTCCCAAAGTCGGACGAAATGATCCATGCCCTTGCGGCAGCGGTAAAAAATACAAACGCTGTTGTATCGGCAAATAAGATCAGACGTTAACGCTGCGGGGAAAGAAATGGTCCGCTGATGCCCTACGTACGAAATCTAGTCTACCTGGCACTGCTGATCCTGATGTCACCCTGGCTGCTACTGGCCTCTGTGACCAAGGGAAAATACCGGCAGGGTTTTGGAGAAAAGCTGCTCGGCCTGGTGCCTCGGCTACCTGCCTCCGGAGTCGACTCGTCCCAACGGCGGATCTGGCTGCACGCGGTGAGTGTCGGTGAGGTAAACCTGTTACAGCCAATCCTGCAGGAACTGGAACAACGATACCCGGACTGGGAATGCGTTATCAGTACTACGACCAGAACGGGATACGATCTGGCTCGGCAAAAATACTCGCCACGACGCGTCTTCTATTGCCCACTGGACTTTACCTGGGCCGTCAAAACATCACTCCGCCGTATTCAACCCGATCTTCTGATCCTGGTCGAACTGGAACTGTGGCCTAACCTGATACACTATGCCTCCAAATTGTGTCCCGTCACCATTATCAATGGGCGTCTGAGTGAAAAAAGTGCAAACGGGTACCGACGACTTGGGTTTTTGATTCGACCGACTATTCGCAAACTCGAACATATTGCTGTTCAAAATCAACAGTATGCAGATCGTTTTCTGGAAATCGGCGCGACGGAAGAACAACTCACGGTAACAGGCAGTATCAAGTTTGATGGAGTTGAATCCAATCGTCACAACGAAAAAACGCTCGAACTGAAAGCACTTGCCGGCATCACGGATGACGACGTTGTTTTACTCACCGGCTCATCACAAATTGAAGAAGAAAAGCTTTGTTTGAATTACCTGAAAGCTCATTTAGACGAGTTTCCTCAACTCAAGCTCATTCTGGTTCCTCGACATCCTGAACGGTTTGATCAGGTTGCCAGGCTGTGCAGTGATTCCGGCATTGCATTTGTACGCCGGTCAGAAATGGACGCTTCTTCTTCGGCCAACACACGACTCATGTTGATCGATGCCATCGGTGAACTCGGTGCCTGGTGGGGATTGGCCGATATTGCATTTGTGGGCGGGAGTTTAGGGTCACGCGGGGGTCAGAATATGATTGAACCGGCTGCGTACGGAGCCACCGTCTGCTTCGGTCCCAACACCTGGAATTTCCGGGACATTGTCGAATTAATGCTACAGCATCAGGCAGCCAAGGTAATTCATTCACGTGAGCAATTCGACGCATTTATCCGCTGGTGTATCGAATCTCCCCAGGAAGCAGCCCAGATGGGCCAGGCCGCCGCCACCCTGGTGGCCCAACAACAGGGGGCCACCAGGCGAACAGTAGATATCCTGAGCTATCTCTGACAATCCGCTCTACCACCAGGCAAAGGTATGGTTGTCGACTCGTTCACTCTGGCTCTATAATCAACCGTTTAACCAACCACTGTTTCAAGTCTCCACGATAAGAGGACTCATTCACGTGACATCAGGAAAATACTTGTTCACCAGCGAATCTGTCAGCATGGGCCACCCGGATAAACTGGCCGACCAAATCTCTGACGGTGTGCTTGATGCACTTTTCGAACAGGATCCCTACAGTCGTGTCGCCTGTGAAACGATGGTCACCACCGGGCTGGCAGTGATAGCAGGTGAAATTACATCCAATGCTCAGATCAACTATTCCGATGTCGTTCGCGATGTCATCCGTGACGTTGGTTACACGGATGATGAAATGGGAATTTGTGCCGACACCTGTGCCGTACTGACTTCGATCGATCGCCAAAGCCCCGATATCGCCCAAGGTGTTGACGAAAACAGTAACAGCGGAAAAGAAATCGGAGCTGGTGACCAGGGCTTAATGTTTGGATTCGCCTGCCGTGATACCGCAGAAGAACTCATGCCTCTTCCCATTGCACTGTCGCACCGCATTCTTAACCATCTCAATGATGCCCGCTTTGGAAATGAAGTAACCTGGCTTCGCCCAGATAGTAAGAGTCAGGTTACGGTGGAATATGATGGCCTGAAACCAGTTCGCATCGACACCGTAGTTGTCAGCACGCAACACAATCCCGAAGTTTCCAACGAAGAAATCCAGAACTTTGTTGTGAACGAAATCATCAATCCATTGCTGCCCGAGGCGCTGAACCAGGGTGACATCACTTACCACGTCAACCCGACCGGGCGATTCGTCACCGGAGGCCCTCACGGTGACTGTGGACTGACCGGACGCAAAATCATCGTCGACACCTACGGTGGTTGGGGTCGGCATGGTGGCGGAGCTTTCAGTGGCAAGGATCCAACCAAAGTGGATCGCAGTGCGGCTTATATGGCACGCCACGTAGCCAAGAATATCGTTGCCGCAGGACTGGCAGAACGCTGCGAAGTGCAACTTGCTTATGCGATCGGCGTGACTGATCCGGTCAGTGTGCATGTTGATACACAGGGTACCGGCGAAGTCGAAGACGCTCGTATTTGCGACATCATTCGAGATTTCTTCCCTCTGTCACCTGGAGGCATCATTGAATATCTCGACCTCCGTAAGCCCATCTACCGTCAAACAGCAGCTGGAGGTCACTTCGGCCGCAACGAATTCAGCTGGGAAAAAACGGACCGAGCTGAAGAATTGAAAGCTCAGTTTTAGTATCGAAGTTGAGAATTAAGAGCCGGCAGGCTATTCCCTTCTTTACTTCAACTGCCATTCTCCTGTACCCTTACCGCTGATACTTCACAAAACTGAAGCGGCAGGTCCTCATGGCTTCCATGGCGAGTGATACACAGGCGAATCCAACGTACTCGTTGATTGCTGCACTGCGCAATACCGCACTTGTCGTACCCTGCTTTTTCACGTCGGCAGCTGCTTTTCTACTACTGGCACGTAGTCACCTTTACACTGATCCTCTGCAACCACAGCAGGCACTCCTGGTCGGCTCAGGAGTTATCGCCGTGACAGCAATACTCCGGCTGCTGTCCGGATTCCCAACGGCCAGCAATAAGTCTGCCATCGCAAAATGCAGCTGGTATCTGCAATCACTTACCGTATTACAGGTCATGCTACTGCTGCTGGTGACATCCGAGTCCCCTCAGAATCTCGCCGCTTTGTGGACTTTGGCATTGGGCACCGAGTCAGCGTGGTGGATTCTGAATCATCGTCATGGTCAACCAGCCGTCAGACCGCAGGCTGGTAGTGACTTTGGCGATCACCACATCGAAAACGAACTCGAAAACCGTTTGCTTCGAGCTCTGGAGGAAACATCTGTTGATGAGTCCAGCACCTGGAGCCAGGGAGAAATGCCCGACCATGCAAACCAGTTCTGGTTGCGGACAGTCGACCTGCATGGAGAATCCATTTTGGCGTCCCAACGAGTACAATTCCATCCAGGTCAGCGGCATCAGAATATTCACTTTTCATTTGTGCCGGGACTTCCATCCATTCCACATGTCGAAGCGATCTCTTTGGAAGGTCCAGACGTAGAAATCAGCGTTGGTGAAAAGCAGGATTTTGGCATTCGCCTGGATCTGAGGTTATCCCGGGTTTATGACGAACCCGTGGAAGTTTTGATTCAGATCGAGGTGTTTGCGGAATCCCAGAAAGCTGCTTAGCATTAAGAGTAAAGACCCCATCCGTTTTCTCTGGATCACATGAACCATGGCACGCTGGCCTCGAAAAATCTGGACCTCCATTTTCACTTATGGTTTGATCTGGGTCGTTTTCCCCGTACTCGCCTATATCGCCTATCTCTGGGTACGTGGGGAACTGTAATGGGATGCGACCACATCTAGCATCATGTTCGAGATCCCTCCTCAGCTAATCGATCAACTTTCCCGGTTTGGACAGCAGCATGTCCTTGACCACTGGGATCACCTTGACGAATCACAACGGCATAGCCTGGTATCACAACTCGAGTCGATTGACTTTGAGCGAATCCAGGCACTCTTCCAGCAGTATCAGCAGCAGGCCGATAACGTTCGGGATCTGACGGATCTGGCGGATCTGGCGGATCTGGCGGATCTGGCGGATCTGGGACCACCGAACTCCATTCGCCTTGGCCAGCAGAATCAACAAGACGAGTCAGATCAACAACATCCTCCGACGGCTGACCAGGCCTACGCCGCAGGGGAACGGCTACTGCGGCAGGGGCGAGTCGGCGTGTTAGTTGTGGCTGGCGGCCAGGGAAGCCGGCTTGGATTCGATCACCCCAAGGGGATGTATCCCATTGGTCCGTTATCGAATCGCACGCTCTTTGAGTTCGTGGTGGACAAGCTTGGTGGCTATGAAAGAAAATATCAAACGCAAATTCCTTTGTTCGTCATGACAAGTCCAACAGTGCATGACGAGACGATCGCGTACTTTAAAGAGCACCGCTTCTTCGATCGTAAGGACCGCTTGCAGTTCTTCTGTCAGTCCACGATGCCGGCGGTCAACGATAAGACCGGCAAGCTGTTAATGCAATCCGAACACGAGCTTTTTCTGAGTCCCAATGGACACGGCGGAATGATGGAAGCGATGCAGACAGCAGGTATTCTGGACTCCTGTGATCAGCGTCAGGTTGATACGCTCTTTTACGGACAAATCGATAACCCGCTCTCACCAACCTGCTCCCCGACGCTGCTTGGTTATCATGCCCTGAGCAACTCCCAGGTGACACTGCAGACGATCGCCAAACAGTCCGCATCTGACAAAACCGGGAACATCGTTGAGCTTGATGGACGGACTCAAATCATCGAATACAGCGAAATCCCCAGTAAGGTTGCCGAGCAACTGGACGAAAACGGTCAATTACGATTGTGGGCAGCCAACATCGCCGTCCATGTATTCCAAACCAGTTTTCTTAAGACAGTCATGCAGTCCAGCACCGGTCTTCCTTATCATTTCGCGCATAAGAGCGTTAGTTTTATGGATCAGCAGCGTCGAGTCCATACGCCGGAGTCGCCCAACGCAATTAAATTTGAGCAGTTCATCTTTGATCTGTTACCGTTGGCTGAAAAAACATTGACCGTGGAAGCCAGCCGCGAAGATGTTTTCGCACCAGTCAAAAACGCACCGGGCGCAAAGGATGGCACGCCGCAAACCAGCCGTGACGGGATCTGTCAGCTTCATCGCCATTGGTTGCAATCAGCTGGGTGTGAAGTCGCAGACGACGTCCTGGTGGAAATCCATCCCGACTATGCGGTAGACTTACCTCAGATAATGAATCGTGATGACTTGCCTGGTCAAATTACCGAAGACACCTATCTACAGTTTCCTCCGCATTCCCCCTTCACCCCTCGCTGAAAACTGATGTTACACGCAGTCATTATGGCCGGCGGAGCTGGTACTCGTTTCTGGCCACTCAGCCGGATCAGCCTTCCCAAGCAGCTGTTACATTTTGGACGGCAGCACAGCCTGCTTCAGGACGCTGTCAATCGCCTCGCTCCTATCGTGGCGACAGAAAACATCCTTGTTATTACCAATCAGCAACTGGTCGATACGGTCAGACAACAGGTTCCTCAGCTTGACTCCAGCGCCATCATCGGTGAACCTGCCAAACGTGATACAGCACCCTGTATTGCATTGGCTGCCGCCCTGATTGAAGCAAAGGATCCAGGCGCCATGATGGCGGTGATGCCCAGCGACCACATTATTCAACCAAGCGAGTCCTTTCAACAAGCTTTGGCAACCGCCGTCAACTGTGTGGAACAGCAGCCAGCCCGTCTTATGACTTTTGGTATTGCTCCCGATCGGCCCGCCGAAACGTACGGCTATATCCAGGTGGGACCTGAATTTGGCGAAGGGATCTTTGATGTACTGCAATTCAAGGAAAAGCCTGACAGCGAACTTGCTCAGCACTACCTGCAGCAGGGCGGATACTATTGGAATTCTGGTATCTTCGTATGGCAAGCACAAACGATTCTGAATGCCCTGAACGAAGCATGTCCAGATATGATGAAACGGATCAACAGGATTGCTGAAAGCTGGGGAGAGGAAAACTGCCATGACGTTTTTCATCACGAGTTCTCAGCTATTGATGGCACTTCCATCGACTATGCCGTAATGGAAAATTACGCACCGGTATGTATGGTGAAGGCTCCGTTCGAGTGGGACGATGTTGGTTCCTGGCAGGCACTCGGCAGATTGTTTCCCGCGGACGAAAATAACAACACGATCATCGGTAAACATGTCGGAGTTGATACAAACGGAGCTATTATCCAAACCAGTGAGCAACATCTGGTCGCTACAGTCGGTGTCAGGGATCTTATTATCGTCCATACAGACGATGCCACGCTGGTGGCGAACAAACATGATGAAGAATCCGTAAGGAAACTTGTTCAACTGCTGGAAACCAAAGATGCTTCGGCGTATCTGTAGGAAAGAGACATTGAAATTGCAACGACGATCAACATTGACGATGATGGCACTCGCCTGGATTCATCCCGGATTCACCATCGCGGACGATGATTCTCCGCTGAATGTCAACCTGCAGTTCAAGACCTGGGGTGGCAAACAATTCTGGACAGATATACGAATCCAGGGGGACTGGCGCATACAACGCAATCACTATACGCATCATTGCCGAATTCTTGACAATCGAAACGTGCGCCGCGCCTGGGGATCTTTTAATCAGTGCCAAGAACGGTTTGACGCCCTGGTCGCCGACGGCACAATCCGCCCGTACCGAAAGAAAATTGTTGTGCTGCTGCACGGCGTCATTCGCACTCGAAATTCGCTCGAACCCGTCGGACGTTACTTGAAGGGCCGCCAGGCTGTCGATGTTCTCAGCTGGGGCTACGCCAGTACCAGGCAGACCATAACTGACCATGCGGAACAATTTGGAGAATTGCTGTCTCACTTCCCGGAAGAGTCCGAGATTTATCTCGTGGGACACAGTCTGGGGAATATCGTCGTCCGTCGATATCTGAAAATAAATCAGGATGATCGGATAAAACGCATGGTCATGCTGGCTCCGCCAAATCAGGGATCTTCGCTCGCGCGTGCCGTCGACGACAACGTGCTGTTTGAAACGTTATGGGGAGTTTCCGGTAAGGAGCTGGCGAACGGCTTTCCAGAACTGGAAGCACAACTTGCAACGCCCGATTTTGAATTTGGCATCATCGCTGGCAAGCTGGACAGCCAGCTGGTTCGCAATCCATTAGTGAAAGGTCCGGGAGATCTGGTGGTCTCAGTCGAAGAAACAAAGCTTCGAGGTGCCGTCGACTTCCGTACCGTCAATTCCACACATACGCGAATCATGAATCAGAAAGAAACGCTAGAATACGTTCATCGGTTTTTGAAAAACGGTTATTTTCAATCACCGAATACGAAGCAACCTATCCAGTAAAAGTCTGTCAGTGACCAGCAACTTTCCTCAGGACGGCCGATTAGCCGGAATCGATTTTGGGACGGTTCGCATCGGGATTGCCGTATGCGACAAAGGGCAGTCTTTTGCCAGCCCGGTAGAAAACTATCAACGACGAGATCCTGCTGCCGATGCCAAACGGTTTCAGCAGCTGGCGACTGAGGAGGACATCGTCGGATTCGTGGTTGGCTTGCCGATCAGTACCGACGGAAACGAAACAGCAAAAAGTCAGGAAGCCAGACAATTCGGAGCCTGGTTGAGTGATGTCACCGAGTTACCGGTCACGTTTCATGACGAACGTTTCACGACGTCGTTGGCTCATGAACTTATGATCGCTGGAAACATCAAGGCCAGCAAACGTAAAAAACGCCTGGACATGATCGCCGCACAACAAATGCTGCAGGCCTATCTGGAGCGTTAGATAATAACGAAGGTTCACGCAAAGGTCTTATTTGCTTTGCGAATCTTCCTTGCTCTCCTGATCCGCATCACGGACCTTCATCTCTTCAATCAACTCGACAATGACCGAGGCGGGCAGAGCATAAGAGGCCACGCGTGTCGCGCGGGCAATATTAATTCCAATCGCCTGCCCTTTGGTGTTAAGGATTGGTCCGCCACACTGTTCCGGTCGCAAAACCGTATCATGCTGCAGTACCGATTGAAAACCGCTACGACGCACACTCAGCGGCCCGCCCAGATTGTGTTGTTCCACAGCCCGACTGCCCGCAATATCTTCTTCACGCCCCAGAACCGCATCGACATCCAGTTCCTCATCACCACGCTTGACGTGCAGCGTGATCTTTTCACCGGGCAAATGACTCCGCACCGTTTCGATCAGGTGACTGCGATCGCTTATCTGAGTTTCATTGACCTTGAGGATAAAGTCACCACGTCGCATTTTGGCACGTGCAGCGGCCGTGTTGGGGAACACCTGCTCCACACGAACTCCATCCGGCGTCTCACCCAGGAAAACGCCTAGCAGACCACCTTTGATGGAACGGGGATGAGCACTGACAACACCAATCGCCATCGGTTTTTCACCCGTCGAGGGAGAAATTAACCAGCTTCCAAGCGACTGTTTATCCGTATTCCACTTCACCGGCTTCAGCTTTTTGGCATCCACTTTGAGCATCAGCAAGTCAACCTTGGGCCGATGCGAAACAAAGACGGCTTCGTACTGTCTGCCCTGTCTGTCTTCGCACGTAAGTGGGAATTCCAGTTCTTCATTCAGAATTTCGCTGGCCTTGGTCAGAATGTAGCCATCGGAACTGACAATGACCCCTAACGCCAACTGACGTTTCTCATGCAGGATTTTGACAGTTGGGTTCCCCGCTTTCTCCACCACTGGCTTAAAAGCACTGACAACTGATTCATAATTACGCTGGTGTACTGTCGCGGGTCGGTAAGCAGCAATGTAACTTTGCCAACTGGTGTAATCGGTCGCCACCGGCTGCTCGCGAAGACTGCTTTCTTCTTCCGGAGCTTGAGGAATCTGCGGACCGGCACGGCCGATCGTCAACTCAACATCAACTTCTTTCCCTTCTCGCAATACCTTGATCAGCACGCGTTCGTCCGGTCGATGCACAGCGACAACATTTACCAACGAATCGAAGGTAGTAATATCCCTGCCGGCAAATTGAATAACAATATCCCCTTTTCTGATACCAGCTTTGGCCGCTGGACTACCCGGAACCGTACTCTCGATCATCGCTTTCTCCGGATCCAGACCACCGGTCACTCCCAGCATAGGAGCACCTGGGATATCTCCCCATTGCTCTTCATTAGCCATTCGTTCCCAACCATCTCGAAACGAGTCTATCGGAGCGTGAACGTTGTGGCTTAATTCTGGACCGATGCGACTGTGAATCCCAATGACCCGGCCATCCATGGAAAACAGAGGACCTCCCGAATCACCACCAATGAGCGTACAGTCTGAGGTCAATACGTCTTTAAATGTATGTACGATCCGCCCCAGGCGAACGACCGGATTTCGATCAACCTGATATCCACCCGGATGACCGACAGCCATCACCCACTGCCCCAGTTTCACGTCGGCAGAAGTCCCCATATCAGCATGAGGCCAGTTTTGAGCTTCCCAGTCGTCGACTGTGATTTTCATGAGCCCTGCATCGAAGGTCTTGTTGAGCCCCAGCGTCCTGGCAGGAACTTCCCGGCCGTCCGAAAGATACAGACGAGCTCTTCGACCGGGTGCGCCGGAAACATGAGCGGCGGTCAATACGTAACCATCGCGACTGATAAGAACGCCACTTCCCTGAGCGGAACCAACGCCAATACCAACGATCGTTTTCTGGACAGTTTCAGCGAGCTCCTGAACATGGGACTGAACAGATTCTATCTGCTCGATCGAAGTCGGAGTTTTCCCCGCAAAAAACTCTTCCAAACTGGCTTCCACTGGAACATGGATTGCCCGCTCATCACCTGGCTCCGGTTGAGCCACGGCAGTGGATGCAAGCAAAATCAGTAGGAAGAATGATTGTAAAATGGAAACGCGGTGTCCCAAGCTCTTGATCGATTGGTTCATGGTTTATCGTGGAATGAAAGGATTGAAGAACTTCCCTGCTGGTTCAATATGCCAATTTCCTTTGGCAGCACTCGGATTCAATATAATGCAAAATAGCCACATTAATAATTATTACCCGTGAATCGTCGCAGTGTAGTTTCCTGTTGCACTTTTTTCGGCGAATAGGCTTCACCGACAATTTAGTCAAACTTTACCTTATTTACCTTCTTGCTCCCCAGACGAGGGGGTCATCCACTTACGGAAATCCGGACAGTAAAAAACTACATTTATGACAGATCGACTTATTATCGGATGCGGTTACCTGGGCAGGCGAGTCGCCACAAAATGGTTGTCTCAGGGAGACCGAGTTTTTGCCATCACACGCCGCGATGAAAATGCCCGGGCATTGAAAGAGCTTGGCGTCGAGCCCCTGGTGGGCGACATCATGTTTCCCGAGCAGCTGCCTGAGCTGCCCAAAGTTGAACAGGTACTTTACGCGGTAGGCTATGACCGTCAGGCCGGATTCAGCATCGAGGATGTATATGTTCAAGGTCTGAAAAATCTAGCAGCCCGGTTGGGCCGATCACTCCAACGATTGATTTACATCAGTTCCACCGGAGTCTATGGGCAGGATGATGGGAGCTGGGTCAATGAAGACTCAGTAACCAACCCGCTTCGTCCGGGTGGCAAAGCATGTTTACAAGCTGAGCAATATTTACTGGCCAGCCCTTTGGCAACGAAGGTTACGATATTGCGTCTGGCGGGAATCTACGGACCGGACCGCGTGCCACGTTTAACTGAAATTAAAGCGGGAGAACCGTTAGCCGTGCCTCAGCAGGGCTGGTTGAATCTCATCCACGTTGACGATGCTGTGAGTGTGATCGACACCATACTACAGCAACCACCACTGAAAACATGCTATCTGGTATCGGATGGCTGTCCGGTGATACGCTCAGAATACCTCGCTACAATTGCCTCGCTCCTGAATGCACCTCCGATCCGGTATACTCAACCGGCCACAGACAGTCCGGTTGCACAACGGGCAGTTGGTACAAAACGGATCAGCAATCAACGTCTGGTATCTGAATATGATATCCCCTGGCAGTTTCCTACGTACCGGGAGGGACTTGCCAGCGTATTGAAAAACGCTCGAGATTGAATGCTTGTGCATAAATCCGGCAAGAATTAGAATCGCGGTAAGCTTTTCGAAACGATTTTTAGGATTCATTCATGCTGGAACGTCGCCCTGTCTTCCCAAATGTTATCGAAGTCAATCATCAGTTGGGCTACGTCATTGGCTGTAATATCTATTTGATTTACAGTGGTGATGAGTGGCTCCTCATCGATATTGGATATGAAGAGGTGGTGGATGAAGTGGTAGCGCTCATCCGAAATCTGGACTTCCCCTTTGCTCAGTGCAAAACATTGATTGCAACTCATGCGGACGTCGACCATATTCAAGGCCTGGCTCAACTCAAACAAATCTTCAAAACAACTGTCTCGGCTCATCCGTTGGCAGAAGAGTCCTTGCGGATTGGCGATAAACTGAAAACATTCGCCCAAATTGAAGCTCAGGGAATTGATCTGGATATGCCTCCGGTAGAAGTTGATCATCTGATCAACGACGGCGACAAGATCTCGGTAGGTGATCTGGAACTGGAGGTCTGGTTAACTCCCGGACATACCGACAGTCAACTGAGTTTCCGCATGGGAGATTTGCTTTTCAGCGGAGACAATATCTACCGCGATGGATGTGTTGGTGCCATTGATGCACATCATGGCAGTAATCTCGATGATTTCATCAAGTCACTTCGCCGCATCAAAGCAAGTGACGTCAAGTGGTTGCTCCCCAGCCATGGCCCGATCTTTCCGAAAGACGATGATCTGCTGGAACGAACGATCGCACGTCTGGAAAGCTATAAACACATGGCAGACTTTGGTACCTGCGCAACCGACTGGCCGTTGATGGATGAGTGGGAACGGGAAATTGCCGAAGGTAAAATGCCTGAGTAAACCGGGTGTTGCAAGTGACAGCCAGAAAGCCAGAAGGAAAGATCCACAATAATGTCAGATGCACTTTTCGAGCTGCTGCAGGATTTGGTTAGTATCCCCAGCGTCAACCCGATGGGACGGGACGTATCCGGAGATATTTATTATGAAGGTCGTATGACCGAGTATCTGGAAAATTGGTTCGCCGATTTAGCTGGATCAGGCGTAGAGTTTCAACGTAATACGTTGGAAGAGGGTCGGGATAATATCGCGGCAGTATTGCCAGGAAGCTGCAGCTGGGACGATGGTGGCCGAGTGATCATGCTGGAAGCACACCAGGATACCGTACCTGTCGATGGCATGACCGTAGAACCTTTTTCGCCGGTCATTCGCGACGGAAAAATGTACGGTCGTGGAAGCTGTGATATTAAAGGCGGCATGGCATGCATGCTGACGGCGTTTAAACGCTTTGTTGAAACACCTCCTGCTGACCGACCTACTGTCGTCATGGCGTGTACGGTCAATGAAGAGTTCGGCATGTCCGGTGCGGCAAAACTGTGCGACTTGTGGCTGGAGGACCAGTGGATTCCCCAACCGGATGCCATCATCGTTGCTGAACCTACGCTACTTGATGTTGTAGTTGCTCACAAAGGTGTCACACGTTTTGAAATCGAAGTTGCTGGAGTAGCCTGCCACAGTTCGCAGCCCGAGTTGGGTAAGAATGCTATTTATCGAATGGCAAAGATCATTCAGATTCTCGAGCAATATGCCAACGATGTCGTAGGAACTCTGAATGAACATCCGCTGGTAACAAATCCCACTCTGAATGTCGGTATGATTCAGGGAGGCATCAGCGTGAACACTGTGCCAGACCGCTGCTCTATTGAAGTCGGCCGACGTACCAGCCCCAGCGAAGTCCCGGATGAGGCTTATCAACACATCCTGGATTACGTCCGGCAGCATCTTGCCGACGAAGACTGGGCCGATCAGGTCACATTCCATCCACCCACCATATCGTGTGGCGGATTGAGTGATCAGTTCAATGGTGAATTTGCCACATACGTTCAAGGCGTCGTTCAAGCAGCAGGCCATCCGGGACTACGCATCGGCGTTCCCTATGGAACTGATGCTCAGGCGTTCTCTCTGCACCAGATCCCCACGGTTGTCCTGGGTCCTGGCTCTATCGATCAGGCGCATACCAAGGACGAGTGGATCGAATTGGACCAGCTCACTGCCGCGGCCGAATTGTACTATCAATTGCTGACTAACTTCGGCGCATAAAAGAAGGCGACACTCTGAAGTGCGAATCAGAGTGCCGCCATAAATCCGTTAAGCTGTTTTGCCTCGCCATAATGTGCCGTTATGCCGAAAGCTTCGAATCTGTTTGCCCAGATAACCCCACGGACAGACTCGAATTCAACGGATTTAGAATACGTCCAAACGGAAGTGATGTCCCCAGTGGTACCGACGTTGCTGAGGATAAAAGTTGTGCCACTGCGAATTGTAAACAGGGACTCGCATTTCCTGTGGATAGCGGTGGTACAGGCTTTCATAACTCCGGTAGTATTCCTGCCCCCAGTAGTTTTGCGGGTAGTACACATACGGATAGTGATAAAAACGATCCCAGTTGTAGTGGCTATATGCACTTCCCCAGGCCCGCCCATAAGCACGCTCCTGAGCCTGAGCTTCTGAATCCATGCAAATTCCCAGCATGGCCGTACAAATCGCAATCAACAAAACCTTTTTGACGCTCATTGGTTCTCCCTTTTCCTTCCTAATTACCCGGGAATACAGCGGTCAAGTGCTGTAGTTCCCCAGGTCGTTAGCGCAAGCCACCAGCGCAGCCTGTCTGCCCACAATCAAATCTTCGGCAGTATGTATGACCCGAATTGAAGGAATATTCCGCAGAATCCGAAAAGGTGGCCCCATTACTACAACTAAATCGCCATCCGCCAGATGGATGGAACGCCAGATTTGAGGAAATAACACCGGATTCAAGTCACTATCGGGGAAAATGCATATCCGAGCCTATTGTGTGAAGGCTCGGATTTCATCAAAATGGAAGGCTTAGTGCCGCTCATTGTCTTACGACCAGTGACGATTAAATCGCCTGCCAATAGCGGTCTTTTTATCGGACTTACTTTGTGATTTTTTTCACGAAGTGGCGGCGGCGATTCCTCCAGTTCGTGAAGGAACTCGAACGCAACTATTTTCAGTATGTGGAAATAAGACATTGCAAAAACACATTATCAAAAAAGGGCTGACATTACCTATTGAGGGTCACCCTTCACCCACCATTCATCAGGCCAAAGCGGTTTCACGCGTTGCCTTGATCGGAGATGATTACGTTGGGATGAAACCGACGCTGGCGGTGCAGATCGGCGATTCGGTGAAAAAGGGACAGGTCGTCTTCGAAGACAAGAAGACGGCCGGCGTGAAGTATACCGCTCCGGCTGCCGGAACAGTCGTGGAAATCAATCGCGGAGCCAAGCGGAAGTTTGAATCGCTGGTAATTGAAGTTTCAGGCGACGAGCAAATCACGTTTGAAGCGGTTGGACACGATTCAGATAAACTCTCACGGGACTATGTCGTCAATGTGATGGTCGATTCGGGACTGTGGACCACACTGCGAACCCGACCATTTAACAAAGTGCCCGCTATCGATAGCGTACCTTCCTCCATCTTTGTTACCGCGATCGACACTGACCCGCTGGCAGTCAATCCGGAAATCGCTGTCGCTGAAAAAAGTGAGGAATTTCTGGCAGGGCTGAAAGCTCTGACTCAGCTGGCCGATCAGGTCCACGTCTGTGTCGGTCCCACAGTCGATGTCCCTGGCGAAGGGGTGGAAGGCGTCACCTTCCATTCTTTTGAAGGCCCACATCCTGCTGGCTTAGCAGGAACTCATATTCACACCATTGATCCAGTGGGCCCCAATAAAACAGTCTGGCATATTGGCTACCAGAATGTCAGCGCACTCGGTACGCTGATCACCACAGGCGTGCTGGACACACAGCGATATGTTTCGATTGGCGGACCTGCTGCCAGCCAACCACGACTGCTACTCACGTGCGTCGGAGCAAACCTGGACGAATTGACGGCAGAGGAATTTGCAGGAGAGAATGTCCGTGTTATTTCCGGCAGTGTTCTCTCAGGACGGCGCGCCACAGCTCCTGTGAACTACCTGGGACGATTTCATAATCAGATCTCTCTGCTGCCAGAAGGAAATCAGCGAGAGTTTCTGGGCTGGCAAAAACCAGGGTTTGACCAGTTCAGTGTCACTCGGGCCTTTGCCTCAGCCTTAAACAGTGCCAAAACGTTTGCCATGACCACCTCCAAGGGTGGCAGCAAGCGAGCAATGGTTCCGATCGGGACCTACGAAAAGGTAATGCCTCTGGATATTCTCCCTACGCAATTGCTTCGCGCACTGATTGTCGGGGATACCGAGCAGGCTCAATTGCTGGGGTGCCTCGAACTGGCGGAAGAAGATCTTGCGCTATGTACATTTGTCTGTCCTGGCAAATACGAGTATGGACCGATCCTGCGGGACAGTCTGACCACGATTGAAATCGATGGCTAATTTTACTTTCTGCAGGCGTTGCGATGCCTGTTTACTATTTAACATAAACTGGATCAGTTAAATGCGTTGGTTGAGACAGCTTCTTGATTCCAAAGCTCCACTTTTCGAAGAAGGTGGCAAGTTTGAGAAGTTTTATCCGCTGTATGAAGCGGCCGACACCTTCTTCTTTACCCCCGGTGAAATCACTGACGGTGCCTCTCATGTCCGTGATGCGCTGGACCTCAAGCGAATGATGACCATGGTCGTTGTCGCTTTGATTCCCTGTGTCTTCATGGCCTGTTACAACACGGGCTACCAGGCCAACCTTGGCTACGCTAATGCGATCAAGGAGGTCGCCACTGCGGCCCCCGCAGTCAATAGCGTCGTTTTACTTGAAGGCGACCAAACACCGTTGGATGTGGTCAATCCAGAAGGCACACAGACCACCCTGCTCGAACAAATTGAAGCCGAACTCGGATGGCGTAAAGCCATCGTGGGTACTCCAGATCCCGGCAGTCTGATCAGCAATCTGCTGCATGGTCTCACTTACTTTCTACCGGTCTATATCGTCTGTATGACGGTCGGTGGTATCTGTGAGGTCATTTTCGCCATGGTTCGTGGGCACGAAGTCAATGAAGGCTTTCTGGTCACCGGCCTGCTCTTCCCGCTGACACTTCCACCTTCGATCCCTTTGTGGCAAGTTGCGATGGCCATCGCTTTTGGAGTGGTCATCGGTAAGGAAATCTTTGGTGGGACCGGCCGTAACTTCCTCAACCCGGCACTCACCGCCAGAGCCTTCCTCTACTTTGGTTTCGCTCCAGAAATCGTAGGAGACAAAGTCTGGAATGCTCTGGGAAATGTGGACGGTATCAGTGGAGCAACTATTCTGGGTGACGTGGCTGCACTACCTGACAAAGCTGCCGGTATGGAATTTCTCAAGGACTTTAGTTGGGCAGACAACTTCTTCGGTATCACTGCAGGTTCGATGGGAGAAACATCAGTACTCTGCTGTCTGATCGGAGCTCTGATTCTGATTGCCACGGGCATCGGGTCCTGGCGAATCATGATTTCAGTACTCCTGAGCGGATTGTTGACTGCCGCCCTATTGAACGCAGTATCCGGCGATGAAAACACAGCGATGTTCGCTATGAGCCCAATACAGCATCTTCTCGTCGGTGGTTTTGCCTTCGGACTCGTCTTCATGGCGACCGATCCGGTGTCAGCATCCATGACTGACAAAGGAAAGTACTTCTACGGAGCTCTAATTGGCTGCCTGGCGATTTTGATACGCGTTGTAAATCCGGCATACCCAGAAGGGATCATGCTGGCCATCCTGCTTGGAAATGTGTTCGCTCCACTGATTGACTATTTTGTCATTCAGCAAAACATTAAACGCCGTACTGCTCGCTGGGCAAGCAATGCCCAGATGGAGGGTTCATCGAATGAATAATCGCGATTCAATTAAAAACACTTTCGTCGTGACTGGGATACTTTGTATCGTCTGTTCCGTGTTAGTCTCTGGCGCTGCCGTCGGCCTGAAAAAACGACAGGAAGCGAATGCTGAGCTCGATCTGAAAAAGAACATTCTCAGCGTCTGCGGCATCAGCTATGGTGACGACGATGTTCAGCAACTTTACGAGTCCAACCTTGAAGCCCGATTGGTCAATCTGACTGATGGCTCCTATGTTGCAGCGACACCCCAATCAGGCCAACAGGCCGACTCCAAGTTTTCTGTCAGCAAGCTCGACCAAAGCGAAACTTCTCCTATCAGTGAGGATCCGGCTGGGATTGGAGCTTCAAGGGAAAACTACGCTGTGGTGTATCTATACGCAGAAAAGCAACAGATCATCCTTCCCATTCGCGGAAAAGGACTCTGGTCAACCCTCAAAGGATTCATCTCACTTTCAGCTGATGACTTCACAACTCGTGGTATTACCTTCTACTCTCACGGAGAAACACCGGGACTGGGTGGTGAAGTGGACAGCCCGGCCTTCAAGGACCAGTTTGCCAGTGGCAAACAGACATTGGAAGCCGACGGCAGTGTGATATTAAACGTTGCCAAAAGTGGCGCTGCCAAACCGAACGATATTGACGGACTGGCCGGAGCAACGATTACGACGCAGGGAGTCGACAAACTGATTAAATTCTGGCTTGGCGAACAGGGATTTGGAACCTACCTCAAGGTGGAAGACAAATTCGCTCAGGCATCCAACTAAAACAAACTCAACCTTCACTGGTTTATTAGGAAAAAGGAAACTGAAGTATGGCTGGATCTAAAGCCAAAGATGTACTTCTTGATCCTGTATTCAAGAACAACCCGATCGCTTTGCAGGTGCTGGGCATCTGTTCGGCATTGGCCGTGACTACAAAACTAGACACCTCCTTAACCATGTGTGTCGCTGTCATTTTTGTAGTTGCGTTTTCGAATCTCGCGGTCAGCCTGATACGAAACTACATTCCATCGAGCGTACGAATTATTGTCCAGATGACCATTATTGCCTCACTGGTAATCCTGGTGGACCAGGTGCTCAAGGCCTACGCCTATGGTGTCAGTAAACAAATGTCCGTCTTTGTTGGCCTGATCATCACCAACTGTATTGTGATGGGACGAGCCGAGGGGTTTGCCATGAAAAATGGTCCACTGGTCAGTTTCCTTGACGGAATTGGAAACGGATTGGGCTACAGTTTCATCCTGCTGACCGTTGGTTTCTTCCGCGAACTATTTGGCAACGGCACGTTATTCGGCATGCAGGTCATGCCAGATTGGTATCAAAACAATGGACTTATGCTGCTGGCGCCCAGTGCTTTTTTCCTGATCGGCATTATTATCTGGGTAATTCGCACCTTCCGACCCGAACAGATTGAGGAGGCCTAATCATGTTGCTAAATCTTCTAAACATTATCATCAAGTCGATTTTCATCGAAAACCTGGCGCTCTCGTTCTTTCTCGGCATGTGCACATTCCTGGCTGTTTCCAAGAATGTCAAAACCGCACTTGGGCTCGGTGTTGCAGTGATCGCTATCCAGGCCATCACAGTACCAGCCAACAATCTGATTTATCAGTTTTTACTGAAAGAGGGTGCCTTGAGTTGGGCGGGAGTCGAAGACTCCGATCTGGAATTCCTGGGACTGATCAGTTACATCGGCGTCATTGCAGCCATGGTTCAAATTCTGGAAATGACACTCGATAAATACTTTCCACCGCTCTACAACGCGTTGGGAATTTTCCTGCCTCTGATTACGGTGAACTGCGCCATCCTGGGCGGTTCGCTGTTCATGGTAGAACGCGAATACACATTTATTGAAAGTGTTGGATTTGGCATCGGAAGTGGAGTTGGCTGGGCATTGGCGATTGCCGCACTGGCCGGAATTCGCGAGAAACTGAAATATAGTGATGTTCCTCATGGCCTGCGAGGATTGGGAATCACCTTTATGATCGTCGGCCTGATGGCCATGGCGTTTATGGCCTTCGGTGGCATCGAGCTATAGGACTCACCTGGTTCGGACGAAAGAAACGGAATCAACATCACCTTACCTGTTAGGTTGAAAACTTATAACAATGGATACGAATACGATATTTCTTGGCGTTTTCATGTTTACCAGTGTGATCCTTGCGCTGGTGGCAATTATCCTTATCGCCAAAAGCAAACTGGTCGCTTCCGGCCCAGTTAAAATCCTGATCAATGACCAAAAGGAAATTGAGATTCCAGCCGGTGGCAAGCTCCTGAGTGCTCTGGCTGACAACAGTATCTTTGTTTCGTCTGCCTGTGGTGGCGGGGGAACGTGTGCACAATGTCTTGTCGTCGTCCATGAAGGTGGTGGCGATATTCTGCCAACAGAACGAAGTCATATTTCCAAGCGGGAAGCCTGCGAAGGCCACCGCCTTTCCTGTCAGGTCGCCGTCAAGCAGGATATGAAAATCGAAGTTCCACCGGAAGTCTTCGAAACCAAGAAATGGGAATGCACAGTCCGCTCCAACAGGAACGTCGCCACGTTCATTAAAGAACTGGTACTCGAACTCCCCGAAGGAGAAGAGGTTGGCTTCAAGCCAGGCGGTTATATCCAGATCGAATGTCCACCTCACACCGCACACTACAAAGACTTCGATATTGAGGAAGAGTATCACGAAGACTGGGACAAATTCGACATCTGGCGATACACCTCGAAGGTCACCGAACCGGTAATTCGAGCATACTCGATGGCAAACTATCCCGGTGAAAAAGGGATCATCATGCTCAACGTCCGGGTTGCTTCACCTCCTCCGCGAGCCCCGGAAGGTACACCTCCAGGTAAAATGTCCTCGTACATCTTCAACCTTAAGCCGGGAGACAAGGTTACGATTTCAGGACCTTATGGTGAGTTCTTTATCAAAGAGACTCCGTCCGAGATGGTTTACATTGGTGGAGGAGCCGGGATGGCACCTCTGCGAAGTCATATCTTCGAGCTATTCAAAGAACGACAAACCGACCGCAAGGTCACCTACTGGTACGGGGGCCGTAGCGCTCGCGAACTGTTCTACCTCGACGAGTTCGATGAATTGAAAGAGAAGCATGACAACTTTGATTATCACATCGCTTTGTCAGATCCGTTACCGGAAGATAACTGGACCGGATACACCGGTTTCATCCATCAAGTACTACTGGACGAGTACCTTTCCAAACATCCCAATCCGGAAGATGTTGAATACTACATCTGTGGACCTCCCATGATGTTATCCGCGGTCAGGAATATGCTGGATGAGCTGGGAGTTGAACCTGAGAACGTCATGTTTGACGACTTTGGTGGCTAAACCTCTACAGACTTGCAATGACAGGTCAAAGGTAAATGAATCTTCAATCTCCCGTTGTGAAGTTTACACTCTGCCTGTTTGTAATCTTCTTTGGACTTTGGTGCCTGCGCAGTACCGAACCTGCAACACCCCCATCACCACCAGCACTTGTCATCCATGGCACCACCATGGGGACGACCTACAGGGTCGTGCTCGCGGACCTGGGAGACGACCTGACGCTGGAATCGGTACAACAGCAGGTCGAGCAACGTCTGCAGGCCATCAACCAAACCATGTCGACCTACATCGACGATTCGGACCTGTCCCAGTTCAATCAGTCCAGGTCGACTGACTGGCAGCAGGTCTCCGAGGAACTCTTTCAACTAATCCAACGGGCTCATACCATCAGCGAAGCCACCGGTGGAGCATTTGACATCACCGTGGGTCCTGCAGTGAACCTTTGGCAATTTGGGCCTCGGGATTCCAGTCAGGAACGAACACTTCCCAGTGACTCAGCCATCGCCACGGTCAAAGAAAAAATCGGCTATCAACACTTGCATCTCGATTCCGAAAACCACTCGCTTAAAAAAGATTTTGCCGAGCTGTACGTGGATCTATCTGCGATTGCCAAGGGCTATGCCGTGGACGAAATCATCTCTCTGCTTCAACAACACCCCATTGGCGACGGTTGCCTGGTTGAAATCGGAGGTGAAATCGGAACCATTGGGTTGCGTGCAGATGGAACACCCTGGCGAATTGGTATCCAGCAACCAGACGCGGCTCCCGGTACGCTATCCACTCAAATCAAACTCGTCGATCAGGCGATGGCAACGTCCGGCGACTACTTTAATTTTTTCGAGGTTGACGGTGTCCGTTATTCACACACCATCGACCCTGTCACCGCCAGACCGGTGACTCACAACCTCACCAGTACCGTGGTAATCACAAAAAACTGTGCCGAAGCGGATGCTTGGGCAACTGCCCTCTTGGTGCTCGGCCCTATTCAGGCCTATGATATAGCTAAGCAGCACGGTTTAGCTGTCATGCTGTTGGAACGGACTGAATCCGGAATCATCTCGAAACAAACGCCTGCGTTTGAAACATTGGTAGAGAAAGATTAATCAACATGTCCTATTGGGAAATTGTTTTAGTATCATGTGGCGTCTTTGGCGGAGTTTTTCTGGCTATGGCAGTCGGTGTCATCTTTAGTAACCGACAAATTAAAGGAAGCTGTGGAGGATTGGCGGGACTGCTGGATGAAAACGGAAACTCTCTCTGCGATTCCTGTTCCACTCCTCCTGAAGAATGTGACGGTCTCATGAAGCAATCGTGTGATTAAAAAAGGAACACGAGTATCACCCGTGTTCCCTGGCCAGTAGCCGTTACGCTATCCGAACCCTGTACATCTCTTTTAAAGCGATTCAAAGAAATGAAGGCGAAACAACACTCCCAGCCATCAGGTATTTTAGAACTCACCAAAAATCAGCCAACGAATTGGCGCAATCGACTGACATAAACTGTCAGTCACTCCCTCCCGCTAACCTCGTCCATAAGAACCAGTACAACAAATCAGGAATAACCATGCCTCAGGAATTATCACTCGCCGCCGTACAAGAAGTCCTTTCCGGATTCATGGATCCGGAAACAGGTCGCGACGTAGTCACGATGGAGCAGGTCACGAACATCCATCTGGAAGATGGTCATCTCACATGTGACTTTGGCCTGACCACCCACAGTGCCGCAATCTGGACGAGCAAGCGTGCAGAGTTTGAACAGTATCTCCGCGACAACCTGGACGGTTTAACGGACCTGACGGTAAACCATGTGGTTCATCAGCGCTCGGCAACTCCGCTTGGCGAGTTCGGACTGACGATCAAAAGCGTCATCGCCGTCGGCTCGGGAAAAGGTGGTGTCGGTAAAAGTACCATCGCTGCCAGCCTGGCGCTCGGATTACAAGCGGCTGGTTCCCGCGTCGGCATCATGGACGCTGATGTTTACGGTCCCAGCATTCCCCAATTATTCGGCGTCAATGATGCTGGGAGTCCAGCGGTCAATGAACAGAAGAAGATCGTCCCCATCGATGCCTCGGGTATTCCAGTATTGTCCATGGGATTTCTGGTACCGGAAGGCGAGGCGGTCATTTGGCGAGGCCCCATGCTGCACGGCGCTGTCACACAATTCCTGCGGGATGCTGCCTGGGGAGAACTCGATTATCTCATCATCGATATGCCTCCCGGAACCGGCGACATTGCACTCACGCTCTCCCAGGTGATTCCTCTGACCGGAGCCGTTGTTGTTTGTACGCCGCAAAAAGTCGCCCTTCTGGATGCCGTCAAATCCATTGCCATGTTCCGTAAGGTAAACATCCCCGTACTCGGGATGGTTGAAAACATGAGCGGCTTTATTTGCCCCGACTGTGACAAACGCTATGACATCTTTGGAAGTGGTGGCGCTAAAACGGAAGCAGAAGCGTTGGATGTACCGTTTTTGGGTGAAGTACCGATCACCACCAGTATCCGCGAACATGGGGATGCTGGTACGACGAGTGAGAGTCTGACCGATGCCAGCTCATCGGCTTACCTGACGTCAATCGTGGAAACTCTGGTTGGCAATATGGCCGGTAGCGCCAAACAGAGTCCGCCTCAACCTCAGTTACCAGTGCTGGGCTAGTATTCAGCACGTTAACGGTTTCTCACAACGCGCACAAAAAAACACGCTTCCAACGATAAATTGGAAGCGTGTTTTTATATGAAAAGCCGAGAGGTCTTATTTCCTCTTTCTGGCAGCTTTCTTGCGCTTAGGAGCAGCCTTTTTCTTGGCTACTTTCTTTTTAGCTACCTTCTTCTTAGCCACTTTCTTTTTGGCTACTTTTTTCTTGGCGACCTTTTTCTTAGGAGCTGCTTTCTTCTTCGCAACTTTTTTCTTTGCTACCTTCTTCTTAGCCACTTTCTTCTTGGCTACTTTTTTCTTAGCTACCTTCTTTTTGGCAACCTTTTTCTTGGCTACTTTACGTTTTGGAGCAGCCTTTTTCTTGGCTACCTTTTTCTTTGCTACCTTCTTTTTGACAACTTTCTTTTTAGCTACCTTCTTCTTGGGAGCTGCTTTCTTTTTGGCCACGTTCATGTCCTCCGAAATGTTTCTACCGGGTATCTGTGTTGCAAGTAATTGGTTTCAAATGTTGTAACAACATGTTGCTAACAACCCCAAGTCCTTCGCGTTTGTTCTCAACTCTAACTGAAGCTTTGAACACGTTAAACTTCAACAATAGTATTTGTAAACATCATCGGAATTAATGCAACGTTTTTTTAACAATAATTCTGCTCTAACAAATATCAAAGACTAATGTTGAAATCACATTAGACGATACTTCACCTCGTTGATGCAATGGAAGTTTCTTAAAAGTATCGTCCCTGCATGCGTTGCAGCGTCTGGTAAGAAGAGTAAGCCAGAAGAAAAAACATGATACCGAGAAACGTCATTTCAAATCTCATTCCGATAAGACCGGTGATTACGCCACAGGCAACCGACAGTTTCAATGACTTCTCAACCGCACCGCGAGTACCACTCAGCACGAAAAGTTCGCGCATGATCTGACCTCCATCAAGAGGGTAAACCGGAATCAGATTCAACAAAGCCCAAAAGAGTCCGACTTGAATAAAACCAAAACTGAAGGTTCGGAGAAACTCGTTCTGCACCGTCACCTCCTGCCGGAGTGAGTCTTCCACGTCCGACCAGAGAATGAGTTGATCTTCGCCTCGGTCAGCTACCAGCAAAACGTCCCGTCGGTTGTCAGTAAGTCGTTCGAGTATGTCGCGATCTACATAGAGGCCTGCCGGCGAGCGTTCCACCGTTTCCCAAAGAGGCATTGCAAACTGTCCTGGGGCCTCCAACTCGGCCTCGTAGTTAACCAGTTCAGCTGGCGTGATCAACTGGTCAGCATTGCTGTCTGCCAATTTCAACACCTGGTGATGCTCTTCCGGGAAGGCGCTGATCGGATAATACGGCAGAATGGCTCCATCGATGCTTTTGATGTCTGTAAGTGTACCAATCGGGTCTGCTGTCCAACTTGCGGGGATCCCGACAGCTCTAGTCAGGAACCCATCAGTTTTCCCGAAACCACGCAGAACAAGGACCAGCAGGATTGCCGAGAGCATTTGGATTCCTGGCCCCATTGCCGTCACAAAGATCTTGGAACGGGAAGAATAATTTGAGGAACTGCCAACGTAACTGGAAATGGAATCAGGAATAGCAAGCCCACCAAAATGATACAACACAATATGAGACTGGATCCCACACTGCCGGAAGGCCAGCGCATGTCCTAATTCATGAATCAAAATCGAGAGGAATACGGCCAGTGCGAAACCTAGCACTGGCAATGGTTCACGACCAGCAGGCATGCTGATCAAGGCGGCAATGGCCCAAAACCCGGGATGCACTCGCACCGGAATACCGCAACACCGAAAATGAAGGTCGAAGTCAGTTCGACCCGGTTCACCTAATAACAATGCAACGTCCTCTGCTGGCTCGACAATTCAATCCAAGTCAATCTAAACGCGGCCTGCCTGCTAAGCGGCGGACTTTGCCGACGCCAACGTCTCTCCGGTCAGCGACTCCAGAATAAAGACCGCTGCCCGCTGAGACGCACCAGGATGTCCGTACATGTCTGACAGAGCCGCTAACTGAGCAACACGCTCCTCGTAGACACTCGTATCGGTTAGCCATTGAATGATATGCCGAGCCAACTCTGGTGACTTATCAGTACAAGTTGGATACTCCGGCATCGGAATGTCTTCACATTCCGGATCATTCGGGTTCCAGGAACACTCTAGCGGCGCAAACGGATGCGAGGACGCAATCAGATTGACCAACGTAATATATCGTACATTGACCATGAACTTTGCATAGCGGTACAGAGATTTGCTCATGTGATATAACACCACAGTTGGTTTGCGATGATACATCAGCTCCAGGGAAACGCTGCCCGAACAAGCCATGCAACAGTCAGCAGCCTGCATTAATTCAGGCGTACGATCGGTGTACACTTCGATAGACAAACCTGCTTCGGCAATTCGCTCCCGAGCAAACTCGGCTTGCGGCGCATTAAAAGCTGCCACAGCAAATCGAACAGCGGGCACCTCCTGCTGAATCAACTCGACTGACTTGAGAAACCATGGTAATTGGGTCTCGACTTCCTGAGTTCTGGAACCAGGCAGGATCGTCACTAGCGGCTCGTCAGCATTCTTCATTTGATCGATAAACTGATGATCAGCCTGATAGGAATCCAGTTCATCAAAAAACGGGTGCCCTACATACTTTGCGTCACAACCGCGATCACGGTACCACTTCTCTTCAAACGGAAGTTTGCAAAGTGCATAGCTGACATAACGTCGCATTTTGCGAATCCGCCAGGGAGCCCAGGCCCAGAGCTGAGGAACGCCATAGTAGTAAACTGGGATCCCGTGTCGCCGAGCGCGCTTGGCAATTGCCCAGTTGAACCCCGGGTAATCGATGAGCACTACGGCATCAACCTGATTCTCTTTAAAGTATCTTTCGGCCTGCCGGGCCAATGCGATGAATTTGTGCAGATTCAACAGGACGCGGACGAAAAACATGACGGCGAACTGTGTCAGCTCAAACAGTAACGTACAGCCCGCTTTCTCCATGCGCGGTCCACCGAACCCGACACACTCAATATCGGGGACGTGACGCTTTAATTCCTGTATCAGATTGGATCCGTGCAGATCGCCGCTCGGTTCACCCACTGAAAAAAATATCTTCATGGACTGTCTCGCTACGTTCCCAACAGCACTCAACAGCTACGTTACTTCTGTTGCAAATTATCAACAATCCACCGATTTGGTGATATACCAGATTTACCGTTCGTACATTGGTTTGGAGTACCGTTGTGGGGTAAATCGATGTTAAGATGCCTGTTTCCCGTTTCGCAGCTCTGGAAATCTTAAGTAGTTCATGACCAGATTAATTCAACGCTTTCTGCTCGTCTGGTTATTGCTACTTTCATTAGCTGCGTATTACTGGCCTCATACCGGGTTAGAATTTGATCCTTTCGAGCAGACCGCGAAAGTACTCCCATATCTGATTATTATCACGATGTTCGGAGTCGGTTGGATGCTGCCGATCGACGAGATCAAAGAAGTGGCATCCCAATGGCCCAAGATTCTCGGGGGAACCTGTACTCAGTTCCTCGTCATGCCGGCTCTAGCATTGGGAATCGGCCTGGCATTTGGTCTCACCGGGGAAACCCTGGTCGGCGTCATTCTGGTCGGCTGCGTCCCTGGGGCAATGGCTTCGAATGTCCTGACCATCGTCTCCCGGGGAAACGCCAGCTACAGTGTCAGCCTCACGACACTAGCTACCATCCTTTCTCCGATTGCAGTCCCTACCATGCTTGCCCTCTCTGCGATGCTGGTGGACGATGCAACTCGCGGAGTCATTGAAAATGCCAGTAGTGACTCGGGGAGCGTGTACCTGAATTCGGGAATTAAACTCCTGAAATGGGTCGTGCTGCCGGTCATCGCCGGTTTCCTGGTTGGAAGGATGCTGCCTCAATACGAATCACAAGCCAAAACAATCGGTTCCAATGTCGCCAATCTGGCCATTCTGCTGATCATTGCTTCAGTCGTAGGAAAGTCCCGTGGCCAACTTGCCGAACTACCTCTGATCGTCTTTGGCTGTCTGCTTCTGATTAACCTGCTCGGTTATGCCGGAGGATTCGCAGGAGGCTCGCTGATGCAACTTTCGCATACGATGAAGCGTGCCCTGACACTTGAGGTGGGAATGCAAAATGCCGGACTGGGAGCGACATTGGCAACCGAGCTTTTTAAGAATCCGAATTCCGTTGTGGCCATTGCTCCTGCTTTCTACACATTCTTCTGCATGTTTACCGGAACCATTCTCGCCTGGTACTGGAGTTCCAGGCATGTGCAGGAAAGCGAATCACGAAAGGTAGCCGAGCATGAGCACGACTGAGCGGGCACGTGCTCCGATTTATGACATTCCAGAAGCTGCTGCAGTGCCGGAAGTCCAGCGTCACAACTTTCTTGTCATGGCGTTCTATCAAATATCGCTGCGTTGCGGTTGGATTTTCAAAACGGAAAGTATTGTCATGCCTGCGTTCCTGGATGCACTCGGCGCATCGGCCTGGGTCCGTGGCTTTCTTCCACTGTTCAATCGTTTTGGCCAAAGTGTGCCTCCCATGCTGCTTTCCTCAGATGTCACTGGTGCTCGATTCAAAAAAAGAATTGTCGTCATCACCATGCTCCTGTTTGCGTTCTGCTTTCTGGCAATCGCTTGCATCTGGAAACTTCATGCCAACTCCTGGTGGATGCCTGCCATCTTCCTGCTGATCTACGCCCTGTTCTTCATGGTCGTAGGTGTGCATAACCTGGCGGCCCGAGCGGTTCAGGGGAAACTCATTCGAGCTAATCGCCGAGGGCGACTGATGCTGGCGGGCAATGTTTTCGGAGCCATCATCTCCGTTGGACTGGCCTACTGGCTGTTTCCTAAATGGCTGCCGGTAGAAGGCCCACACAATTTCTACGGACTATTTGTATTTGCCGCCCTGATGTTTGTGGTCTCCGCGGTGGTTGCACTATTTGTGGTGGAGCCAGAAGATCCGAAGCGGAAAACAACTCGGCGTATTTACAATGCCTGGGAAGATGTGAAACGGACCTTCAGAGAAGACCCGCGATTTCGCAAGATTGCACTGGTAGGAGCACTCACCAATACATCGATCATGCTGTTTCCGCACTACCAGCCCATCGCCAAAGAATACCTGAATCTGGCGCTCGATAATCTGATGCCATGGATCATTGCCCAGAACCTTGGTATGGCCGCCTTCAGTCTGGTCCTGGGGCCCATCGCCGACCTGCGAGGCAATCGAACAGTACTACGGTTGCTACTGATCGTGATGATTGCCACACCATTGCTAACGTTGTATCTGATCAATCAACCATCATGGGGAGGCAATTATTTTTGGATCATCTTCGTGCTGGTCGGCATGACACCCTTTTCCATCGGAATCCTCTGCAACTACACACTCGAATTGACAGAAACGATCCATCAACCTCGTTATCTGGCCACACTGGGATTGATTGTCGCCATCCCAGCCGTACTCTCGCCACTGGTCAGCTACTCCATGGACTTTTATCAGTCCCCGGTCCCACTCTTCTCCGCAGTCTCGCTACTGCTGATCATCGCGTGGCTCCTCACCTTCCGTTTACCGGAACCTCGATATGGTGAGATCTCAGCGGAGTAACATATCCAGATAACCGGTGGTAATTCCTTCCGTCAACCCTAGTGAATCGGCCAGACGGTTCAGAAGCGTAGTCGCTTCTTCCAACTCCTGTTCAGGAACAACCAGTTCCAGTTCTACGTAGCAACCCAGACCTTGCACATCATCCAGCGCCACTTCGATGATGCGATTCTGGAAACAGAGTTTTCCTTTACGACGCTGCTTGATAACACTGTGCACATAGGTAAATCCCAGTGCCGTGAGAAACTGCTTCATCGCTTCCCCATCGGTGCCGGCGTTGACAACCTGCAATTCCATTTCCTGACGGGTCTTGGTCGCAGAATCAACCCGGGGACCTTTGTAGGTAAACAAAGATTCCGGTCCATCCAATCGCACTCGCAATGCTTCATCGGTCTCAGCAAAATCCCGCAACGGATGATTAAAGTAGGCATCTTCCTGCCGGTGAGTCTCTCCCCACTCGATCTGGATAGAATCCAGTTTCTGAAGCAGTTCCGCCTGATCACGAACTGCAAATTTCTGTTCCACTTCGTAGTTCATGAACTCGACTCAGTTGAGGGTAAAAGAGGTTCCGCCAAACTGGTCTTCAGCGCTTGCACCACTGCCTGATGATCACTGTCCGGCCCCAAGCATCCGGACACAGCGACGCGAGTAAACCCGGTCGCCGCAACTTCATCAATGTTCTCGACTGAAATACCTCCAATCGCAAAAGCGGGCAACCTGCAGTTTTCAGATACCCAGTGAAGAAACTCGGTACCAGCAAATTCGGAGAACTCCTTCGTGGACGATGGAAACGTGGGCCCACAACCGATATAGTCCGCACCACTTTCAACAGCCTGCATCACCTGTTCGGGTTCATGGGTCGAAACACCAATCAGACACTCGTCTCCCACCAGAGTTCGCGCGTCTTCGGGAGAGATCTCAGATTGTCCAAGATGGACACCGTCAGCCCGAGCGATTCTGGCAATGTCCGGTCGGTCGTTCACAATCATCAGTACAGGACGCCCCGTGCGACTCACTTCGTCGTCGACCAACGCTCGCAACTGCTTCGCTCTGGCAAGCAATGTTCGATCATCCAATTTCTTATCTCGCAATTGGATCATATCTACGCCTGCCAACAGTAAGGACTCGACATGCCCTGCAAAATCGTGGGGGGTCACCGCACCGTCGACTAATACATAAACCGATATCGATTCCGAAATACCTATCCCAGATGTCTCAGAAGCTGGGGACTTCTTGATCAACTTGATCAACAGGTTTTTTTCCAAATCGTAAGTTTCGTACCGCAATCGCTCAAACAGTGTACCAGTCTGACTATCAAGCACCTTACTGTACTCTTCCAGAGCTCGCAGCGACTCTTTCAGACGCCCTAAAGCTGCACCCACTACATCGAATACATCACTGCGGTGATATTCGGATTCGGTGGCCAGGCTACGACCTACATCTGTCGAGCTTTCCCGGGCAACAACTCGGTCCTGCAATGGAAACCGCGCTGCCAGCCGTTGCAGCTCGTGACGCATCTGTTTCACCGACTCGGTCAGAACACCGTCATCCAGTACGAAACGGAGATATTCCTCGATCGTACGCATCGCTTCCATCGATCGATTCAGGTTGGCGTCGAGAATTCTCAATACCTTACTCTGTTCGTTTGCCATGAAATGAAAACCTTCTGACCGTCACAAAAAAACGCCATTCGCTGCGAATTGGAACGGCGTTTGCATTATTACATAGTCTAATGATGAGATGACAATTTGACCATTCTGGCAGTATAAATCGGCCGAAAAGCAGCTGGTCTGTCCTGGCAAGACTGCCAAATTGTCAGTCACATCAACCTTCCAACCGGTTACAAGAAGTGATTGGGGGGGTGAGCGAGGGATAAGAACGTAACTGTTCTTGTTCCAAATGCTGGAAAACACCTAAAATTCAGTATAACCTCATTCATTCCCGCACTCTTTTTTGCCCTGGAAGGTAAATTACGCCTGATGAGACACTCCAAGTGGATCACCTGCGGTTGGCCCGGCTTGGCCCGGCTCTGGCTTGATGGCCAGTGGACCGGCCTGGCAGTCGCCACCGGCTTTGGCGTCATATTCAATACGGCAATCATCCTTCAGCTGAAAATGGCTGGTCACGTTTCTGAGAATGTTCAGTTGGCTGGCTGGTTAATCACATTTGTTTTTTGGCTCGGAGGTTGTTTAGACGGAGTGATGGTGACGTTGCAGTACAGTCGGCAGCAACAATTAGGTCGCAGGCGTCACAGTGAAGCTGTGAATACAGCCACATCTACGGCGAGTGAATCAACGGATTGGGTAGACGTTGAGGAGGGGACAAGTGTTAATCATTCTTCGGTCTCCGAAGAAGAAACTGGCATCGAGCCCTCTCAGACATCGACCGATGACTTGTTCATTCAGGCACGAAACCAATACTTGAAGGGGAATTGGCTACAGTGTGAGTCGCTGTTGGACAGTGCCCTGGAAGACTATCCCGGAGACTTGGAGTCCCGATTACTGAGAATTTCACTCCTCCGCGCAACCAGGCGTTTCGAGGAGGCCTTACTGGAAATCACTCGGTTCAATAAATGGGATGGGGCAGAAAAATGGAGTTTCGAGGTATCCCGGGAAGTCGAGCTGCTGGAGCGGATTCTGTCTGAAAAGGACGAATCCCCGGAAACTCAAGCAGCCTAGTAAAAGAAAGGGAGAAAACACCTCCCCCAGAGAGGTGATATGGTATCCCTCAAATGGAAAAATACGGTTATCTTGGAAAGAGATAGTTTGCTTTCCAGCAGCTCAACTTCGGTAGTTACGAAGGGCTTGGGAAAGCAACAGTGAATAGAGGAGTTAACCCATGTACGAGCGTTTTACAGATCGAGCACGCAAGGTTATGCAACTGGCAAACCAGGAAGCTCAACGATTCAATCATGAGTACATTGGAACTGAACATGTCCTGTTGGGATTGGTCAAAGAAGGAAGTGGTGTAGCCGCTAACGTCCTGAAGAATCTGGACGTCGACCTTCGCAAGATCCGTCTGGAAGTTGAAAAGCTTGTCCAAAGCGGTCCTGAAATGGTGACCATGGGTAAGTTACCGCAGACTCCGCGCGCCAAGAAAGTCATCGAGTACTCGATGGAAGAAGCGCGCAATCTGAATCACAACTATGTTGGTACAGAACACATTCTGTTGGGATTACTGCGGGAACAGGAAGGCGTGGCGGCACAGGTCCTGATGAATCTTGGACTGAAGCTGGAAGAAGTTCGTGAGGAAGTGCTGAACCTGCTGGGCCATGGTCTCGACAGTGAAGAAGGCGAAGAACGTCCGCGATCCGAATCTGGCTCTGCTGAGCCGAGTGGTAAGGGTTCCAAATCCAAAACACCTGCACTCGACAGCTTCGGTCGTGACCTGACTGCCCTGGCTAAAAGCAAAAAGCTGGACCCTGTGATCGGGCGAGCTAAAGAGATTGAGCGAGCCATTCAGGTTTTGTGTCGACGTACGAAAAACAATCCAGTCTTACTGGGTGAAGCAGGTGCCGGGAAAACGGCAATCATTGAAGGTTTTGCTCAACGCGTCGTCGACGGCGATGTGCCTGACCTGCTGATGGATAAACGGATTGTCGTCCTTGACCTGGCGATGATGGTAGCTGGCACGAAATATCGCGGACAGTTCGAAGAACGAATCAAAGCGGTAATGAATGAAGTACGTCGAGCCAAGAACACGATTCTCTTTATCGATGAGTTACACACTCTGGTTGGAGCTGGAGGAGCGGAAGGAGCCATTGATGCTGCCAACGTCCTGAAACCAGCACTTGCCCGTGGTGAAATTCAGTGCATCGGAGCGACAACGCTGGATGAATACCGTAAGTACATTGAAAAAGATAACGCACTGGCACGACGATTCCAGGAAATCATTGTCAATCCTACGAACAAGGAAGAGACCATTGAAATCCTCAGGGGATTGCGTGAGCGTTACGAAGAGCATCACCGTGTGAAGATCACTGACGAAGCTTTGAAGGCGGCAGTGGAGATGTCCGAGCGTTACATTACTGCACGGTGCCTGCCAGACAAAGCGATTGACGTGATTGACGAAGCAGGCGCTCGTATCCGCCTGAAAACCATGACACGTCCGCCAAACCTGAAGGAAATTGACGAGCAAGTTGAGCAACTCAATGACGAAAAGGAAGAGGCTGTCGCGAATCAGGACTTTGAGAAAGCCGCATCACTGCGAGACAAGGCTGATAAACTTCGCAAGAAGAAAGAGACCATTACGCAGGAGTGGCGTGAAAAGTCAGAAGAGACGCTGGGCGTGGTCGACGAAGATGTCATTGCCGAAGTTGTCTCCAAGATGACCGGTATTCCACTCACTCGTGTATCCACTGAAGATGGCGAGCGTCTGATGCAGATGGAAGAAGAGCTGCACAAACGGGTTGTCAGTCAGAATGCCGCAGTGACTGCCATTTCCAAGGCAGTTCGCCGTAGCCGTAGTGGTCTGAAAGACCCTCGGCGACCAACAGGTTGCTTTATCTTTGCTGGTCCCACCGGTGTTGGTAAGACCTTGCTGGCCAAGGCGTTGGCAGAGTACATGTTTGGTGACTCGGATGCCCTGATTCACATCGACATGAGCGAGTACATGGAGAAGCACAATGTCAGTCGCCTGATTGGTGCCCCTCCCGGCTATGTCGGTTTTGAAGAAGGTGGCCAACTGACAGAAAAGATTCGTCGACGTCCCTATGCAGTGGTGCTGCTGGATGAAATTGAAAAAGCTCATCCGGACGTATTCAACATGCTGCTGCAGGTGATGGAGGAAGGCCGGCTTACCGACAGCTTTGGACGTAATGTCGACTTCCGTAACGTCATTCTGATCCTGACCACCAATGCAGGTGCCGAAGCCATCAAGAATGAATCTTCGTTCGGCTTCCAGGCTCCTGATAACGATGCAACCTACGAGGCAATGAAGACGCGCGTGATGGAACAGATTGAACGTGTGTTCCGTCCCGAGTTCCTTAACCGATTGGATGACACGATTATCTTCCGCCATCTGGATGTCAACGACCTCAAAGAAATCGTTGATCTGGAAATGGCAAAGGTGCGTGAACGACTTTCCGATCTGGATATCGTACTCGAGCTGTCAGATGACGCCCGTGAATTCATCGTCAATGCAGGCTCCAACACCGATTACGGTGCTCGGCCGCTGCGACGAGCCATTGAAAGTCTGGTCGAAGACCCTCTGTCAGAAGAATTGCTGAAAGGGGAGTTCGTCGGCAAGAACAAGATCCTGGTAGATGCCAAATGGGATAGCGACCATGAACGTATCATCCGACTGGATTTCAAAGGTGAATTCTGTGAAGAGGTTGCCAAGGCTCAGGAAGAAAAGGTTGCCGCTGTTCTCGCCGGTTCCACCGGTCAAGAAGAACCAAAGGATGAAGAGTAACCTGAATTACCAACGGGTTGGCTGATCAATACAAATCGTCAAATCCGTTAGATTCAGTACTCTTCCCTTAAGTTCTCTATCTTAACTGTCCGAAACCAGTAACAGGTTCTGTGTGCAGTGCTGCGCGCACTGCATGCAGTCACACTGGAAGTTGGCAGGACATGCAAGATGGCATCGACACAGGATATTCCGCAAGAAGCAGGAAATGGTGAGCTGAGTCTTCAGCCATCATTACTCGCTACCGTCCTGGACAAGCTGGACCGTACCACCTTGTTTGTGGGCGATTTGGTGCTGTTTATCATCCAAATCCTGTCGTGGACATTCTCCCGACGGCTCAGAAAAGGTACCTTCATCAAAGCTGCCTACCAGATCGGCGTACTCAGTATTCCCGTCGTGGGACTGACCGGCATGTTCATCGGTATGGTTCTGGCAGTTCAAAGTTATTTTCAATTCCATCAGCTCGGTATGGAAAATCGGATGGGGGCCGTCATCAATCTGACGTTGGTGCGGGAACTGGGCCCCGTCCTGGCGGCGACCATGCTGGCCGGACGAGTTGGAAGTTCCATGGCTGCTGAACTGGGCACCATGCGTGTGACCGAGCAGATTGATGCGTTGAGCAGTATGGGAGTCAATCCGGTACACTTCCTGGTCGTCCCGCGTGTACTGGCCTCGTTATTGCTGATTCCCGTCCTCACGCTCATGGCCGACTTCATGGGGATCCTGGGAGGCTTTGCTTACAGTCACTACTTGCTGCATGTCGATGCCTACGAGTATTTTGAATTCTCAAGTCGATACGTCACCGGATTTGATCTGTTATCCGGAATTATCAAGAGTCTGTTCTTTGGCGGCTGCATTGGCATTGTCAGTTGTTACTTCGGTTTCCACAGCGATCGGGGAGCTCAGGGAGTCGGTAAAGCTGCCACGGCCGCCTTTGTTACCAGCTTCGTATTAATTTTGGCAATGGATCTGATCGTGGGCATCGGCCTCGACAAACTGTACTACTATTTCTATCCGGCAGGACCAACCTTGTTTTGATCGATAACACCTCCGTTTCACATACCGATTCCGAAGAAACGTTTTCTCAATACCTGGTGGAAACGCACAATCTCAATATGCGCTTTGGTAAAAAACAAGTTCTACGTGATCTGTCAGTGAAAATTCGTCACGGACAAACGGTCGCTATCATCGGAGAAAGTGGTTGTGGGAAAACGGTCTTTCTTAAAACGCTGGTAGGCCTGCTTCAACCCACTTCGGGTTTCGTCTTGTTCGACGAGCAGGATCTGGGAACGCTTAACGACCGGGAACTCTCATTGCTGCGCAGCCGGACAGGATTTGTCTTTCAGCAGGCAGCTTTGTTTGACAGTCTCACGGTCGGAGAAAACATCGCCTTTCCACTGAGACATGCTGCCGCGTCACCATCTCCATCTTCCATGTCAGATACTGACGAGGTCGAACTGGTAAGAAGTGCCTTGCGTGAAGTAGGGCTACCTGACTCAACGCTGAATCAATTCCCCGCCGATCTGTCGGGAGGCATGCGGAAACGGGTCGGCCTGGCTCGCGCTCTGATTCTTCAGCCAGAGCTGGTGTTATATGACGAACCGACAACCGGACTAGATCCTATCGTCAGTGATGTCATCAATGAGCTGATTATGCGAAGTCGCCTGAAACGGCGGGTTACCAGTATTCTGGTAACGCATGACATGAAAACGGCTCGTAAGGTGGCCGACCGCATCCTGATGCTCTACCCGCTGCAACGGCTCAAAGAACATGAAAACCAGATCATCTTTGATGGGCCGCCAAGTGAAATAGAACACTGTGGGGATGTACGTGTACAACAATTCATTCAAGGGGAGGCAGGCAACAGGCTGCAGGAACTGGGCCTGGCCTAAGAACCGCAGTCACAAGCTTGAAAACCAAAACCATGAACGAACAAAAACTGAAACGACGATTAGGTAGCGTGATCATACTGGCCGGTATGATCACCATCTCGCTGCTCGTCATGTTCGAAGCATTCCCCAATCTGCAATCATCAGGTTATGAAATCATGATCCAGTTCCCGTCGGCCCCGGGAGTCAAGGAAAGTACAGAGGTCCGCAAGAGCGGAATTGAAATTGGAAGAGTCACAGACGTTGAACTCAAACCAGACGGAGGCGTCATCCTGACGATTACCGTCGATCATGGAGTGGCGATCGGACACCATGAGTCGTGTCGCATCAAAATGGGTTCTTTGCTCACTGGTTCTGCCATTCTCGAGTTTACCGTGAAGCCGGTCGAAGTGCTGCTCGCCGAATTTGATACCAACGAAGATGGTGTACTGGACGCAAAGGAGACAGCTAAGAGCCTGCAACCGGTCACAGCCGGTTCAATGATCAGCAACGGACTGGTCGTCGATGACCCGCTGACCGTACTGGTCAACATGCAGCAGAACATGTCTGAAACGTTTGGCTCCATTCAGCAAGCTGGTACCGGAGTCGATGATGCTGCCGGAGAGTTTAAAACGCTGATGAAGAATCTGAATGATTCGTTTACCGAAAGTGAAGCTGAGTTAAAACAGGCCGTGAAGCAAACCCATGACGCCATGCAGAAATTTGAAACGGCGATGGATTCGATCAATGCCGTTGTGGGAGATGAAGAAACTCGCCTCAAACTCAAAGCGTCTGTGAACGAAATTCCGGTCGTACTCAAACAGGCCACACAGACGCTCGCTACGGCGCAGCAAACCATGAAGTACTTCGAAACCGTGGGTCAGAAGGCAGAGTCTAATCTGGACCATCTTGAAAAGTTCACTCGACCGTTGGGAGAACGAGGCGAGATGCTTGTCGAGTCGATTACGTCGAGTGTTGAGAATTTCGACAACACCGTTTCTCAGATGAATGAACTGGTCACCACGCTCAACAACGCGGAAGGTAGCCTGCACAAGATTGTGCATGACGACGAACTCTATTACAGCATCAAGCGGACAACGACCAACATTGAAGATGCCACCAGACGTTTGCGTCCGATCCTGAATGATCTCCGTGTCTTCTCGGACAAAATCGCCACAGACCCTCGGCAACTGGGCGTCGGCGGAATGCTCGACCGTCGTCCTGTCGGAGCAGGTGTTAAATCACCGCTGTGGTAACGGAGCAGGAACCGGGCCCTGTCGGTTCGCAGGAGATGGCACTGGGTTGACCGGTACATTGGGATAATTCTGACGCAGGGAACGGGATCGAGTCCCCAAGGGTGCCACGACACCCTGCTTCGCGCGCTGTTTCAATTCCAATCCCCGTTTAATCAACTCGTCCGATGTCCGAATCCGCAATGGAACCAGTTTGAACTGCAACAAACGCTCGTCACGAAATTCTTTGGGAATAAGGTTTTCGGTTACAAAGTCGATCCCGGGGATCTGGTACCAGGGTGCTTTGATCTCACGCAAAACGGTCACCGTTTCATAGCCGTCCTTGACGACCTGGATTTTACGAGTGCCGTAGTAGGTAAATGACGTCGAAACGGGTGTTACTCCGATTTCCTGGTCGTCGATATACACCAGTGCTCCGGGAGGAGTTGATTTGATGGTAATGCGGCGGCGTACCGCTCCATCGGCCGGCTGGCAGAACATCAACCCAATTGTCGCAAAGATCAGAAGTGATGATAAAAATCGTGCCATCTTTGTTTCCCTCAGGGTTATTCGCAGGTATTCCCGTCGTAATGTGGGTGCAAAGTTTAACAATTACGGGATTTATAGTCACTAGCAATCACTCTACGAACGCTTTTTCAGAGCTACACCATCCGCTTTGGTCGAAAAACGTTGTATAGTTTACTAGTAGTAACCGCACCCTGATTGATTCATACTTCGCTGGCACCAACTGCATGGTAAAGCATCAACACAATTGGACCGATTCCCTGACTGTTATTGAAGTAACAGACAAAGGGATGCGCCGTGCCACCAATCAGGACAGCTCGGTGGTTGTGATCCAAAGTGATCAGGAGTCCTACGATCTGCGAGGACATCTGTTTATCGTTTGCGACGGAATGGGGGCGCACGCGGCAGGTGAGTTGGCAAGTGGAGATGCTGTTGAGCATATTCCACATCACTACCTGGTCTACAAAGACCTTTCTCCTCCGGAAGCACTCAAAAAAGCAATTATCAAAGCCAATTCCGAGATCCACCTGAAAGGTGAAGAAAACCCTGATTTCCATAACATGGGGACCACCTGCAGCTCGATCCTGATGCTACCGCAAGGAATTATCTGTGGTCATGTCGGGGATAGCCGTGTTTACCGACAGCGAGGTGATCTCATTGAACAACTCACTTTTGACCACAGTTTGCAGTGGGAATTAAAGGCGAAAGGTGGTGACATTCAGAATGTTCCCTCCAACGTGATCACCCGCTCGCTCGGCCCCAACGCCGAAGTCGAAGTGGATCTGGAAGGCCCCTTCCCCGTTCAGGATGGTGACAGCTACCTTATTTGTAGCGATGGGCTGAGCGGCGAAGTGAGTGATGCAGAGATTGGTGCCGCCATGGCGGTCCTGCCTCCCGAACAGGCTGCCCAGTTCCTGCTGGATTTGGCAAATCTCCGAGGGGGTCCTGATAACATTACGATCATCATCGTCAAGGCACATGGTTCGCGGTACGTTACCGATACCCAGGGAGATAATCCTCTGGTGATCGGGAAAACAACCGTCCCAGTGAAACCACTGCACCCGGCAGTCCTGACTACCAGTATTGTCCTGGGACTGGCTGGCCTGCTGTTACTGGTACTGCAACCCTATGTCGGAATCGCCATCAGTGCGGCGGGAATCGTCACGGCGTTGGTGGGATTGGCGCTAGGACGGGCTGGAGTTGAAACCGGAAAGACTTTGAGCCCCGAATTTCGATTCGGAGTTGGCCCGCACACCAGTAGCCGCTGCATTCCGAATGCCAGTATCATGCAGACACTCGGGAAAACGGCCAACGAGATTCGACAGTTGGCTCAAAAACATCCGGACAAATTCAATTGGGCTCCTTTCGATGAGGCGTTTGTGGAGAGTACTGAGCAGATTCAACATGAGAATTTCGTTGAATCGCTCAAATACCTTTCCAAGGCGATCACTTATATCATGCGTGAATTCCGCAAATAGATGCTGCCGCTGCCGCCTCCCTCTTCTTTCTGATAATTGCCGGCTCGCTGCCCATGATTCTCTGTTCCCTCAGATTCTGAATCTTGGTACATTTCCGATGCATTTTTGTAACTTTTACAAATCGTCGGAGAGTAATACTTGACGCTTGTTTCGCGATACATCGGCTGGGAATTGATTAAGGCATTTGTGCTGTCCCTCTTGGGGATAACCCTTCTGTTGTTGATCATTCTGCTTGCGCAGCGGTCCATCCAGGAAGGGCTGGGGCCTGTACCCGTCTTGCGCCTGATTCCCTACCTGTTGCCAGATGTCTTTCGCATGGCTATCCCGGCGACCATGCTACTGGCAACATGCCTGGTCTACGGCCGCATGTCCGGAGCGAATGAAATCGTCGCGTTAAAGGCGAACGGGTCATCCCCTATGGTTGCCATCTGGCCGGCCATAGTCATCTCCTTCCTTGTCTCGCTGGTTTCGGTCTGGCTGAATGATGTTGCCGTTACCTGGGGACGTCGTGGCATTGACCGTGTTGTCCTGCAAAGCTTCGAAGATATCGCCTATGGCATGTTACGTACTCAACGTGCGTTTTCAACGTCATCGATGTCCATTCATGTAAAGGATGTTCAGGGTGAGACGCTGATCCGCCCCACCATTTCCCTGCATAACAATGACAATTCGCCGCCGATGACACTGGTAGCCCAAAAAGCTCACCTGAACCTGAATACCGACACCGATCAACTAAAGATTGTCCTGCATGACACCCAGTTTGATGTTGGTTCAGACTTTTTTGGTGAGTGGCCAGATCGGTTCGAATATGAGTTACCACTTGCCTCGCTTGCAGGACCAAAGCGGACGGCCAATAGCCCATCCGACACGGCGCTCCGCGATATTTCCGCACGAGTCGCTGGCCAGAACGCAACCATTCAGAATCTCAAACAGACACTGGCAGCCAAAGCAGGGATGCTGATGCTGACCGGTAACCTGATGGAACTTGCCGGCAACGACTGCCGCAATATATCGTCCGATCTGAAACGTGCGCGTTACGCTTTGAACCGTTACCAAGCCGAGCCGTTCCGCCGCTGGGCCAATGGTTTTTGCTGTCTGGCATTCGTCATTCTGGGCGCAACCTATGCGATCAGGAAACGGATTGGCGATTTCTGGACCTGCTTTGCCAAGGTCTTCTTCCCGATTGTCATTTTGTACTATCCGTTTTTCCAATTCGGAGTCAACAAGGCAAAAACTGGCGAGTTTCCGCCGTACAGTGTCTGGATGGGCAACGCCTTCTTTTTCATTCTGGGCGTGCTGATGATTCGCAGGATGATCAATAAATAGCCCGAGGCTCACCATGAAATGGACGATACGAAATAAAGTCATCATCTGCCTGGGACTGCTGATGACCATCATTGGAATACTGGCATTCAGTGGTTTCCAGGGCGTCTACTCGTACCGCCGGTTGGCTCGAAGTATCAGTCAACGAGCGGAAGAAATACCACTGGCAGACAATGTCCGCAGTCACGCTCAAAACCTTCAAAGAACCCTGGAGACCTATCAGGCTGGTCACGCGGCTGGTACCGATACGACAGAACAATTGCTCAACCATCTGGAGCTGTTGTCTCAAAGTATCGATGACTATGAAACCGTCCTGAACGAAGCCGAGAATATTGACCTGTCAATCAATGACACCAAACGTGAACTGCAGATAGTGCATGAGATTCGATTGGAGCTGGCAACAATTCGTAAGCTGTTGGCAGCGCCGCAGTCACTCGAAGCTGGTCAGTCCCTGGATTCGATCTTATCGTCCATGGAAGTCCTGACACAAAAGACCGAGCTGATTCCACAGGCCTTTCAACAACGTATGGGGACCTTTGTGGATGACGTTCGTCTGGAGTACCGAACATGGATTATTGTCACCTGGATCACAACCATTACGGTCACGGGCCTATTAATCCAACTCATCAAACTAAGCCATGCCTGGATTCTTAAGCCATTCAATAAACTGATTTCCGGAAGTCGCCGCGTTGCGCAGGGTGATCTGGAATTTCAGATCACGACAGATACGGATGATGACATGGCGGAACTGGCAGCTGCCATGAATGACATGACGCGGAATTTCCGACTCATTCGCAACGATCTGGACGAGCAGGTTCAGATTCGGACGAAAGAGGCGATCCGCAGCGAGCAACTTGCCAGCGTTGGTTTTTTGGCTGCAGGTGTGTCGCACGAAATTAATAACCCACTCGCCTCGATTGCCATGTGTGCCGAATCGCTTGAATCACGCATCGCTGAATGGGCTGGCGAGACCGCTCCGGAAGATGAGTCCGGCAACTTTGAAGTGATCCTGAAATACTTGAAGCGTATTCAGCACGAAGCGTTTCGTTGCAAGGGGATCACAGAACGGCTGCTGGATTTCTCACGTGTCGGAGACACACAGCGTCAGCAGATCCCCATCCAGCCCATCATTCAGGACACACTGGAACTGATTAAGCATGTTGGTAAGTACAAAGACAAAATAGTGGAGTTTGAATGTGAGCGTGGAGATATCGTGGCTGTCGTCCATACTCAGGAAATCAAACAGGTCATGCTCAATCTGATCACCAATGCGCTCGACAGTCTCGATGACGCCGGCGTCGTGACCGTCAGGCTGGGTGGTGACGCCTCGGAGTGCCGGATCACCATTACTGATAATGGCTGCGGGATGACGCCCGAGGTTCTTCAACAGCTGTTTCAGCCATTTTTCACGCGCCGACGTGATGGCCGGGGAACAGGATTGGGGCTTTCTATTACCTATCGAATCATCAGTGAGCATGGGGGCACCATTACCGCCACGAGTGCGGGGCCTGGTCAGGGTTCACAATTTGTTGTCACGCTGCCAGTTCACCAAGTAAACCAGGAAAACGATTTCCATGACGGTCAACAAAACCAAGTCGCCTAAGGGGCTGCACATCCTGTTTGCCGATGACGAAGAAGCTCTGCAGGAGCTGATGAGTCTGGAGCTTCCGAGAATGGGACATACTGTGACGGTCTGTCCTGACGGCGAGACTGCGCTGGCAGTTCTGAAACAGGATCGATATGACTGTTTGATCACCGATCTGAATATGCCTGGCATGTCCGGGATCGAGTTGCTGGGGAAAGCTCGGGAACTGTCTGATGAGATCGAATGTATTATTTTGACCGGAAAGAGCACGGTGGAATCGGCAATTGCCGCGTTGCGCTATGGTGCCTTCGATTACCTCACCAAGCCTTGTAAGCGTCTCGAGCTGGAAGCGTTATTAGAGCGGATTCAAAAAAAGCAGCAACTGGCACGACAATACAAAGCGGTAAACCATCAGCTGAAGCGGGCCGAGGGTGAGAGTCAGCTGATTGGCGATCATCCATCGATGGAGCAGGTCAAATCGCTTATTAGCCGTGTGGCGCCAACCGTCTCGACCGTGCTGGTGCGAGGTGAAACCGGTTCAGGCAAGGAAATTGTTGCTCGTGAAATCCACAACCAGAGTCAACGTGCCGATCAGCCGTTCGTGGCGGTCAACTGCGGAGCTCTGCCGGAGAACCTGATTGAAAGCGAACTTTTTGGGCATTGCAAAGGAGCATTCACCGGGGCGGACTCGCAAAGGACCGGACTTTTCGAGATGGCGAATCATGGGACGCTGATGCTGGACGAGATTGGCGAGTTACCTAAAAGCGTGCAGGCGATTTTGTTGCGAGTGCTGGAAAGTGGTGAGATTCGCCGAGTAGGTGATAATCAGACGTTTCACGTGGATGTGCGAGTGATTTGTGCGACGCATCGTAATCTCGAAGAGATGGTACAGGCGGGTGATTTTCGGGAGGATCTATTATTTCGAATTAATCCCTTTGAAATTGAAATCCCGGCGTTGCGACAACGGAGGGAAGATATACCTCTGTTGGCTACTCATTTGTATGAACGTAAATTTGGAGTGAACGGTACATCGGAAAATATTCTGGATCGGATTCATGCGGTGTTTACGCCCGAGGCGATTGCAGCGTTGGAAAGTGCTGAATGGAAGGGTAATGTGCGTGAGTTGGCCAATGTGGTTGAGCACGCATCGATTTTGTGTGACCGGTTACCGATCGATACATCGCACCTACCTCAACGCATCCATGGCGATGAGACTCGTGTTCCGAGTTCCGCGGTCGCTCCTGACGAATTCCTGGCTGGCAGGACATTACGCGATCTTGAAATGTGGGCCATTAACTCGGCCCTGGCACGACATGACGGAAGCAAACCCGAAGCGGCCAAAGAGCTGGGAGTCTCCCTGAAGACACTCTATAACAAGCTTAATAACCAGCTCGACAAATCGGCCTGAGCGGCAAGACCTAATACTCTCTTACAGTCCACCTATTCGAGCGCTCCTGCAGTGGTTGAGGAGGGACTCGAAGATTTGCCGTTTTCTGCGGGATCTAGAGCGATTTGTGCTGAGCGCGACTCAAGATACAACGCTAATTCGCACGAGACGGTTGTCGTAAAACAATTCAAACTGCTCCAGCCACTGTTTAGTACTGATTTGAAACAGACTCTAATCTCAGAACTAGTTGCCAGTCTGGCAGTTCGTTAATGCTGTACAACCCCTGTACAACCCCGTTAACACCGTGTTATCGCAAGCGAGTTCTCGCAAAGCTAGGCACCGCCATGCTTACTCTTTCAGGCATGTGCGAGACATTTTCAAACACCTATTTTTGCCGAAAAAAGATACGGTAAACCGTGTCAGTCTACAAGTAAAAGGAGGCTGGAAAATTGCCCCCTCTCTCACTGCGGGGGTCGCCGATAAACTAGTACACTACCCAGAATTGAAATGACGTGAAGGTCCCTCATTTCCCAAAAGATAATTTCGATACTTTACTGGAATCGCAGAATCCCATACTTGTCAACTTGCCGATTAAGAACGCCTGAGCCGTAAAGAAAAGGAACCTTAATCAGGATTTTCCCCTGGGCGTCTGTGAGAGAGGTTAAGCCGTTTAATTGAAGGTCACGGACGTTACTCAGGCTTTCCGCCTGTGCATCTGTAAGCGTGGTTAAGCCGTTTAAATCAAGACGGCTAACTCTACCCAGGCTTTCCGCTTGCCTGTCCGTGAGAGAGGTTAAGCCGTTTAAGTTACGGTAATCGACGTTACCCAGGCTTTCCGCCTGGGCATCTGTAAGGGAGGTTAAGCCATTTAACCAGATCTGTGAAAACTCACCTCCAACCTTACCCAGGCTTTCCGCCTGGGCATCTGTAAGAGTGGTTAAGCCGTTTAAATAGAGTCTATCAACCTTACTCAGGCTTTCCGCCTGTGCATCAGTAAAAGTGGTTAAGCCGTCTAAATAGAGTCTACCAACCTTACTCAGACTTTCCGCCTGTGCATCAGTAAAAGTGGTTAAGCCATTTAATTGAAGGTCACGGACGTTACTCAGGCTTTCCGCCTGTGAATCAGTTAGGGATTTTAGACCGTTTAGGTTCACCTCCCTTTTCTTACTCAGGATTTCAGCCTGTTTGTCAGTGATTGTTCCACTGGCGTTAACCTGTTCCTTGATTTCTGCTGGCGATTGTACTTCACTCGCATTCAACAGTACTGTGGTGAAACAGATTGCAAGTACCTGCAAGGATCTAATCATTTGAATGTCCTCCAATTCATAGTTTACACTCTTATCAAACGCCAACTATTCTTGGCGAGCTCCACTTTTAATAACTCGCAACAAATCGATGAAACCCGCCACAAGGCGACAAGAATTCTGGGAAACTCCAGATAAACCATATAGGATTCACTCAGTTTTTAAAACGTGGAAAATTCTGTGGTCTTCCCTGGAAGCCTCGTTGCGGATTGGTAGCAGACTGGAGTTGGTTACACTAAATCAACCAGGCTTGGCTAATTCACGTCTCCGAAGCATGTACTACAATAAGGTTGCTGACACCACATACCCGGATTTTCTGGACAACCACAGCTATGACTCATCGTATCGCGTCTTTGATTTACGGCCTGCTTTGCACAACCTCTGCCTTTGCACAGACTCATACCGCAACACCTGTCACCGACATCTCAGTCCAACCCGGGTTCAAGGTCGAATTGCTGAGATCTGCACAGGATGGAGAAAGCTCATGGATTAGCATGTCGTTTGATAACAAGGGCAATATCATTCTAGGGCTGGATGATGTCGGTGTTGGGCATCTGGACATGATTGCCGAAGGAGATGAGATTCCATTTAAAAGAATCAACAACTCGCTCAAACATTGCCGTGGCGTACTGTATGCCCATGACAGCATTTACGTCAGCGCCACAAATTCACAGGGATTCTATCGACTGCAGGATACCACGGGTGATGGGACTTTTGACAAAGAAGAATTGTTATTGCCGCTTGAATATAAAAGTCGATTCGGTCACGGAATGAACCAGATTACACTCGGCCCGGACAATCAGATCTATCTGAGCTGTGGAAATGATGTAGTCATGCCGGCAGAAGTTGCGAAGACATCCACATACAACAATGCCCAGAAAGACTGGCTGCTGCCAAATCCTCATGATGCCGGTCACGACGATCGGGTTGGGTACATTTTGCGGATGGATCCGGCAGGTAAGTCATTTCACGTCATCGCGGGTGGACTGCGAAATCAGGTCGACATAGCATTTAATGCCGACGACGAGATGTTTACATTTGATGCCGATATGGAGTGGGATGTGGGACAACCCTGGTATCGTCCCACACGCATAAACCACATCGTACCCGGTGGAGAATACGGATGGCGTTGGGGCACGGGAAAATGGCCTACGTACTATGCTGATAGCCTTCCGTCGACGCTCGATCTCGGCCTCGGATCCCCAACAGGATTGGTATCTGGGCATACACTCGACTGGCCAAAACGGTTTCAGCAGGGAATGTATGCCGCAGATTGGCAAAACGGACGTATCCTGCTTGTTGATCTGATTCCGGCTGGAGCGAGCTACCGTGGCGAATACGAGTTGTTTCTCGAAGGTGCCCCATTGAATATTTGTGACATGGAAGTGGGCGCGGATGGCAACCTCTACTTCATCACCGGTGGTCGCGGTTCACAGTCAGGCCTCTATCGCGTAACGGTTGATCCATCCATCGAACCAACTTCGACCGGCCCTGAAATACACCGCACATCTGTGATCATCGGAAAACAGCAACGCAAAAGAAGGCAAATCTACGACAGCTATCAGGAGAGAGTCGGCAACACGTCTGATCTGGAAGCATGGCCAGTCCTTGGACACGATGATCGGTGGTTAAGATTCTCGGCAATGAAATCTCTGGAACGGCAACCGTTTCAATTTTGGCAAGACAAAGTGCTTGATGATGACAATCCGTTACGATGTGGAACCGGGCTCATTGCGTTGTGCCGCAGTGGCGTCCCTGAACACCAGCCGCAAGTCTTTCACACACTCCAGCGATTTGACCTGACAAAACTCCCCTTAGAGCAGCAGTTAATTATGCTCCGTGCATATCAACTCTGTTTCCTTCGTCTTGGTAAACCTTCTGAAAAGCAAACAAAGTTTGCAATCGAAGCCATTAGCCCACTCTTTCCCAGTAAGAATGAATCAGTAAACCACATGGCTGGTGAATTGCTCGTCTATTTGAAGATGCCTGGCATTATAGAGTCCTCTATCCCGCTCCTTAATGAAGACTCAACCCAATACCAGCAACTCCGTATGGCCAGAATGCTCATACACTTAAAAGAGGGTTGGACCGAAGACGCCAAAACGGCCTTCCTGAATTGGCTGTTGCGATCTCGTCTGATGATTGGTGGTCATCAGCTAAGAGAGCGACTGACAGATATCCGCACTGACTTCTACAAAATGCTCACCGACAACGACAAATCGACTCATGCAAAGCTAATTGAGACGATCGATCAGCCGATTGAATCTGGCAATCTGACTACCAATAGACCGCTAGTTCAACAATGGAAAATGGAAGACTTAATAAAAGACATCTCTGCACTTAGCAGAAATCGACCTGATGAGGATGGGGTACGTGCACTTACCGCAGCTAACTGCCTGAAATGTCATAAAGTTGGCACTCGCGGAGGTCAAATCGGACCTGACTTAACCAACGTCGCAAAACGGTTTAACGCGGCACAGATTCTGGAGTCGATCATCGAGCCGTCGAAAGTAGTGGATCCAAAATACAGTTATTCCGTCTATGTCCTCATAGACGGAACTTCCGTTTCCGGGCGCCCCGTCGGAGTCTCCAGTAAGACGCTCAAACTGGAAGTCAATCCATTCACTCAGGAAACGATTGAAGTCAATCGTGATGACATTGATGAGTCATACCCTGGCAAGACTTCGCCAATGCCATCCGGGTTGCTTGATACCCTCAACAAAGAAGAAGTCAAAGACCTGATCGCATACTTAATTCGAGCAGCTAAAAACAACTAAACAGAAGACACAAACGTAGATTGACTATTAGCTGACATGTACAATCCGAAACACCTTTAGATACTTGGCGCCCTCCCCTCAGGCTCTGTCCTGGTAGCATGACGTCTACCTCCATACTCGGAGTATTCATGCAATAAAGTGAATAAGTGATCTGAGTAAATCAGCTCTGGTCGATGACCTAAACCTGGCGGATTACGCCAACTACGACGCCCAGGACGCTGGCGTTGGGGACATAGATGGGGGCCATGGAGGAGTTGGCTGGCTGGAGTCGAATTCGATTCTTTTCAGGGTGCCAGTACTTCAAAGTCGCTTCGCCGTCCTCGGTCTGAGCCACCACCATTTCGCCGTCGGTCGCATGATCCTGTTTTTTGACGACGACATAGTCTCCGTCTGAAATGTGAGCGTCGATCATCGAGTCACCACTGACCTGCAACACAAACTGCTCGTTACCACTGAACATACCACTGAAATCAATACGGTCACTCTGCTCAAAGGCAAGATGAGTCGGACCGGCAGCAACAACACCAACCAACGGTAGACCGCGCTGCTCTTCCAAGGCCTCCGGAGTCAACTCAATAGCACGAGACTTGTTCGGGTCCCGTAAAATCAGGCCCTTCTTCTCCAACGCTCGCAAATGTCCCATCACACCGTTAGGAGACTTGATGTCAAACGCATCCGCTATCTCCCGCACCGTGGGACCATATCCACGATGCATGATGTTGTCGCGGATAAATTCAAAAATAGAAAGTTGTCGTGCCGTTAGTGTATCTGTTGGGGCCATCCCTAGCTTCACTCCATTTCACCCGAGGGAAAACAACCGTCGACGCGATCAGCCGTAACAGACCTTCCTCGCTGCCTCTAGTACTATCGCCATTGTAGTGGACACTTGTGCACTAACGATAGACAAATTCAGTAAATCTCCTCCGTCGGCAACCATAAAAAAACACCGCGACCAATCCAAGGATCCGTCGCGGTGTCAGTAGTCTGCTGGTGGAATCTAGTCTTCCACACTAAATTCATGCACTGTGACGTGATGATATTTCTCGCCCGGCTTGAGGATCGTCGTGGGAAAGGAAGGGATATTAGGCGAGTTTGGATAATGCTGCGTTTCCAAACAGAACAAGGTTTGGTACGCGTTACCACCACTGCTTTCGTCACCTGCCAGAAAGTTTCCAGAATAAAACTGCAAGCCAATCTGGTCTGTATAAATCTTCATGACTCGGCCCGACCCCGGCTCCTTCACCGTAGCTGCCAATGCCATTTTTCCCTTCTGGTTTCTCAAAGCAAAACAATGGTCATACCCATTGGGATCCAGATTGTTCTCTTCAATCCGCTCGCCAATCTTTCGAAATGTACGGAAATCCAACGGAGTACCTTCTACACCCTTGAATTTACCTGTCGGAATCAGATCTGCATCAACGTCCAACACCTGATCCGCTTCCACTTTCAATAAATGGTTATGAATGGTACCGCTACCCACACCACCAAGATTCCAGTAATTGTGATTGGTGAGATTGACAGGAGTCGCTGCGTCCGTCGCCGCTGTCAGCTCCACAACCAGTTCATCGTCATTGGTCAACAGATAGGTTGCCTTGATAGCCAGGTTACCAGGATAACCTTCTTCACCATCTTCACTCAGATAGCTGAACTCAACCCCTCGAGCTCCCGCTCGTTTAACAGGCTTACCGGTCCATACAACTTTGTCATACCCTTTGTCCCCACCATGTAAATGATGGTCACCATTGTTAGTCGCAAGTGTATAACTCTCGTTCCCAATCGAGAATTTGCCATTGGCAATGCGATTACAGAAACGTCCTACTGTAGAACCAAAGTAGGGATGCCCGGCAAGGTAACTGTCGAGATTATCAAACCCTGCATTGATGTTGGCCAGCTTTCCGTCGCGATCAGGCGTTTCCACCGACACGACAATGGCACCATAATTTGTCATCTTGACCGTCAAACCGTTCTTATTACAGAACGTATATAAACTGATTTCCTGCCCATCAGGCGTCTTACCCCAGGACTCCACTTCCACTCCGGATTTCTCGGCTCCCTGTAGCAACCCAGTCAGGGTGAAACATAGAAAAGCGGCCAGGCCTAACCAACGTGAACAACGACGCATCAAACTAAACTCCTCAAAACATGGAACTGCCTTCATCGGCACAGGAAAAACCGCCCCCGCAGATCACCTGGCCTACGGTGTGGATCTCCTGATAATGAATCCTCATTATCGGTAGCATTGCAAGCAGAATCAATGCTCCGGCACTCGAACCAGACAATTGCGAGTACCAGGCAGAAAAGCCTCAGGATCTAAAGCAGACTTTCGAGCAGCAGACGCATTTTTCGCATTTCGGCCGAGTGCTCCACTCCGGCAACTTCAGCCACGTCAACACAAAGTGCGCGCCGGTAACCGCTGGCGGCCAGCTGAGCTATGATCTTCCCATAGTCCACTTCGCCCTGCCCAACCTTGACCTGAAATTCGGTAGGACTCGTATCACGCAAATAGACATGCCCCACGTAAGGTTGAACTTTATCGGTATCTTTCCCGGCATCTGGACCACAGATGTAAATACTCGGGTCAAAGGCCAACCCCAGATTGTCGACATTATCACACAGAACCTTGATCGTATCGGGATCCGAAGCCTGCCGCCCACTTTGATTACGGATACAAACCTTGGAGCCATAATCATCAGCGATCTCCACCAATCGGCGCAGATGTTCCACTTCTTCGTTAAACGGAGTACCCAATTCGGCTGACGGGACATTGAGTGTCACGACCTTGCAAATCCTGGCCAACTCACAAATCGACTCAAACAACCGGTAGTGTTCATCCCCAGTCGCACTAATGTCAACATAAAAGCTGGTCACTTCCAGACGGTGGGACTTCCGCAAAACTGCATGCGCTGCATTACGGTCACGGAATACATCCGCCGGCGTCATATGGTTACTACCGTCAGTGATTGCAATTTCCACGGCGGTATATTCCAGATCAGCAATTCGCTGTAACGCATCACTCAGAGATAATTCGGGAAAACTAGCTGTGGTCGTGGCTACGATCAAAACGTCGCTCCTTCTCCGTTCATTGGGCATTTCAGGAGTTGTTTAATTTTGTGTAAATATTCTGACATAGGATACGATTTCAGCTTGGTTGAAGACAACACCGAAGCACCTACGTTAAGCAAGAATTGCCCCGTTTTCACCCAGTTTTCGCCAGAAATTCGTTGCCAGATCCGCTAGTCGCACCACCGCGGGCAGAAAACCGGACTCAGCCCCAATAGGATCATTCATTATCGGTCAAACAGAGAAAATTTCAGAGTCGAAAAGGAGGCTCTACTGGCGAGCAAGTCTTCCCTAACCACGGCCTGCCTGTTCCTGCTTCACTTTACGAATGACTTCCGTCAGTCGCTGATCCAGAGGCAGCGCCAGGATGCGATTGCGTTCGACCGTATCCATGTCGAGTAGCCACTGAGTGTAGGCTTGCATGACCTGTCTCAAGCGTTCGCGTTGAGGGGATGCATTGAGCCGAGCATTGAAGTCCCTGTATTTCTGCTGGGTTGCTTTGTCCAATTGCTCAAAACGAACCTTACTCTTCTGCAGTTCATTGCGCTGTTGCGCCGGTAGTTGCTCAAGCTGCTCCAGCGTCCGAGGTAACGGCTGCTGCGCTGTCGTAACAGGAAGCCCCAGCAACATCATCACAAAACCCAACCGTGGAAATAACTTCCAATCAATCTTCATGATCCAGGTGCCTCCTCATCAAACACGCCTGAGGCTTCCAGCTTTTCCAGAAACTCAAAATCTTCCGTTAGTCGATACTGCTCATACTCGGCAATAACTTCCAGATCATCAAGCAATGCTCGATGCTCTCGCCCATAGTACCAATCACCCAGCAACCAGCCCAGCAAAGCAGCCACTAAAATGATCAACCATCGTATAACGAGTGTTCTCCGATTTCCAGGCTGCAACAAGGCCCTGGTTTCCTTCATATCCTCTTGAGCTTTTAAGGCAACAAACTCAACGGTACTCCGAGTGAAACTCTCATCACGGTTCGCTCGAGGCAATTCATCCAGCAGATCCCAGGTTTGTTGTAACTGTTGCAATCGCTGACGATATGCGGCGTCATCCATCAGCCGCCGCTCCACTTCACGACTCACCTCATCATCCAATTCACCGTCGAGATATGCCACCAGTTGCTGGCTCTCCTGATCGGTCTGGTCAGCTGGTGGCTGGTCGATTTCCTGGTTGTCATCATTAAACTTCACCATGATGATCCCTCTCCCTTCCTTCATCTGACTGATGATCACCAGCCTGTTCCATCGATTCTCCTATAGATTCCGAAAGAAGACCTTCCTGAATATAAGGGGACAGGATGTCCTTCAGATTCACTCTGGCCCTGGAAAGCAGGCTCTTGATGGCCGAGACACTGAGTTCCATCGAATTGGCGATTTCCTCATAGCTCATCCCTTCGAACTTCGAAAGCAGCAGCGCCATCCTTTGACGCTCGTTCAGAGACTCCATCGCCGCCCTCACAATCTGAGCTCGCTCGACTTGATCCAACTGCCTGGTCGGCATCAGGCCGCTTGCCTCCTGAACCATATGCGTCAGAGGTTGAGCGGACATCTCCCCATCGGAACTGGCGACTACGTTGACTTCTTTTCGTCTGGCAAGACTGCGGCGTGCGTTACTTGCCACATTATGAGCGATCCGGTAGAGCCAGGTGGAGAAACGTGAACCTGCGGTGTAGCGTTTACGAGCCCTGTAAATTCGCAGAAAGACTTCCTGGGCCAGATCCTCGGCCATGCTACGGCGGCCTACCATGTTTTCAAAGACTGAAACCAACCGCACCTGATAGCGGGAAACAAGCTCTTCGAACGCAGCCGCATCGTCGTCGCGCACCTGAAGCATCAGCCGGACGTCCGGGTCCAATTCAGCATAATCGATCTTGGAATCATTGGGGTCGTTCAAATCTGTGCACCGGTGCCGATCAACAAATAACCGAATTCAGTCTATTAGACTTCTGAAGTATCTGGGCTGTCACCAAGGATAAAACACTCAACAGGCCTCAGGAGTTTCGCTGTTGTTTCTTTTCATCCATATATTTTTTGCGCAGCTGACCATACTCCTCTTTGTCAGGCAGATTATTCTGGCAATCCCCATCATCCTGCCCGGCTTCATCAAACAAACGTTGCAAAAACGGACGACACCAGCCGCATCCCGTTCCTGCACCAAAGCATTCGCTAATCTGAGATACTCGACGAGGTTTCTCGATGCGAATGTAGTTGGTAATTTTACGCTTTGTAATGTGAAAACAGAGACATAATTCATCATCAGGCTGCATCAGATTATGCCTCGGCTCCCAGAGCAATCGCCAGCCCGATATCACAGGCAGTCAGATATTCTCTTAAATTCAATGTTTCAGTCACCATATGAGCATTGAGCTGCCCGCAGCCCATCGAAACGGTAGGAACTCCGTGCTTGGTAATCCAGTTGGCATCCAGACCGCCATTAGCAATTGCAGGTACCGGTTCATGATTCAAAGATCGGATGACACTCGATGCAATCTGAACACAGGGTTCTTTTGCGCCTAGTTTGAAAGAATCATAGTCCAGGAACCCGTCGATTTCGACACTTCCGCGTGCTCCTTCCACACTTTTTACTTTTCGTACCGCACGTTCAAATGCCTTTTCAATCTCCCTGACAATCCGCTTACGGAAATTCGGCTGATGGCTCCTCGCTTCCGCCCTGACATACACATAGTCAGTCACCACGTTGGTAGCATCCCCGCCCTGAATGATCCCGACGTTGGAGGTCCCGGTCTGCTTCCCCTTTTTGATAGCCCCATGCCATCCGTTCTGCTGTAAATCCGCGATCGCCAGAGCCGCTATTGCAATCGCACTGACACCACGTTCGGGACAGACTCCGGCATGCGCTGCGACGCCTGAAACTTTGATTGTCATTCGATAACCACCGGTTGCCCCGACCGTCATCTTCACCGGCGAGCCACCATCCCAGTTAAACGCCAACGCTGGCTTCCCAAATTGGCTGACAGTCGCGTAACGCGAACCCTGCAAGCCGACCTCTTCCTGAACAAACCAGGTAAATGTCAGCGGCGGATGGGGTAAACCTTTTCGAAGAATCTCCTGAGCCGCCGATAGAATCACACCGCATCCGCCCCGGTTGTCCGCTCCCAGTCCTGTCGACTTATCTGCGGACGTCACCTTCATCCCGGTACGCTTGGGACGGCTCCCTTCACAGATGGGTACCGTGTCCATATGAGCGCTCAGCATACGGCGAGGAGCCCTATAGGTCCCTTGCAACTTAAAGATCAAATTTCCAACGTTGCCTTTGATCCGAGTGCGTCGATGGGCCGTATCGGTTCGAATGGCCTTTGGGTCTGCACCAGCCTCAATCAATTGCTGACGAATATACTCAGCAATCTCCAGCTCTTCACCACTTTTACCGGGAATAGCCATCATCTCCATGACTTGCGCAATCAGAAGCTCTTTTTGCGCCTTGGTTCTTTTGGGAATCTGAATAGCGGTCATCATTTCATACCTTTTGAATTAATGCTGAGTCGATTAAAAAGATGTACTGACACTTCATTTTACGAAGATTATCTGGATGCTGCTTTAGGGCTAATATTAATGAAGTTTTTTATTGCCGGAATCATGCAGGGCTCACTGCGCGATCCGTCACTGCACACTCAAAACTACAGGACACTGCTTTCAGAATGGATCCTTGAATCCTTCGAGCATGCTGAAGTCTATGACCCTCTACAGGGTCACGGCGGCTCTGTCGAATATGACGAGACGACGGGAAAACAGACGTTTTATAACCACAATCACATGTGTGGCGATGATATCGATGTTCTGGTTGCTTTTGCGCCGGAAGCCTCCATGGGGACAGCGATCGAGATGTGGGAAGCATATCGCAACCGAAAAATTGTCATCACGATCAGTCCCATGGCGCACAATTGGGTAATCCGCTTTTGCAGCCATCTGGTATTCGATTCTCTGGAAAGCTTTCAGAACGCACTCCGTGATAATACGATCCAGCGCCTGTTTGCCGAACATAATCCTTCCATCGATCCTTTAGACATTTAAGTAATCGTGACTCACCTACTCGACCCAAGCCATTCGCTCAGCGACTGGTTAGCCCAGCAGAAATTCCCGGCTTATCGAGCCAAACAGATCCGTCGCTGGCTTTATCAGGGCCGGGCTGGGTCGTTTGAAGAGATGAGCGACCTGCCCAAAGCATTGCGCGAGCAACTCAGCAAAGACTTCACGCTCTGGACCACCGCAGTCGTTCAACATCAACAATCCCAGGATGGAACAGAAAAACTACTGCTGGAACTGGCCGACGGAGGTCGCATCGAGTGCGTTCTGTTGCGTGAAGAGAATCGCAGGACCATCTGTATCAGCACTCAGGTGGGATGTGCCATGGGATGTGTCTTTTGCGCGAGCGGACTCGACGGCGTGGACCGTAATCTGACAACCGGCGAAATTATCGAACAGATGCTGCGGTTGCAGCGACTGTTGCCGGAAGAAGAACGACTTAGCCATATTGTGGTGATGGGCATGGGAGAGCCGTTGGCCAATCTGGATCAGTTGTTACCTGCCCTGGATCAAGCCAGTGCTGAGGACGGACTGGGAATTAGCGCCAGACGGATCACCATTTCCACGGTTGGTTTACCCAAGGCGATGGACCGGCTGGCCGAGCTGAATTGCCGCTACCATCTGGCCGTTTCCCTGCATGCTCCGAATGATGCACTTCGAGACGAAATCGTTCCTGTAAACTCAAATATCGGGATTAAAAAGATCCTGGAGGCTGCCGACCGTTATTTCGAAGTCAGCGGCCGGCGGCTAACTTTTGAATATGTGCTGTTGGCTGGTATCAACGATCGACCGGAACATGCTCGGGAATTGGCCAGACTGCTGAAGCCGCGTAATGCGCTGCTTAACGTCATTCCATACAATCCTGTCGCCGGACTCTCCTACAAAACCCCTTCCGCTAAAGCGATCAGTGAATTTCGTAACATCCTGTTGCAAGCCAACATTAATGTTCAGTTTCGTCAGAGAAAAGGAGACGACATTGACGCAGCCTGTGGGCAATTACGGCGAAAATCGAAGAAATTACACGATATTCAACCTCTCAATTAGCCAAATGAGCCCAAACCAGGCTATCTGGCTTTGATTTTTGTTATGTTCATTCGCTATCATAAGACTTGTTAATGGCAAATCCCGAACAGGAAACTGCGCGGACGTTGCCCTGGATCTGCTCTGAAAGTAGGTTTTTCGTGTCTTAAACCCCGGGAATCCCATGGCTAAGAAGAAGGGTGCTAAAAAGAAAGCAGCCAAGAAAAAGGTAGCTAAAAAGAAGGCTGCTCCCCCTAAAAAGGCCGCAGCGAAGAAAAAGGCAGTAAAGAAGAAGGCCACCGCAAAGAAGACGGCAAAGAAAACAACGACTAAGAAAAAGGCCGTTAGTAAGAAAGCTGCTCCCAAAAAAGCAGTAAAAAAGAAAGCCGCTACCAGGAAGACGGCAAAGAAAAAAGCTGCTGTCAAAGCAACAACGGCCACTGAAGCTGCCGCTCCAAAGAAAAGAACGCGGCGACGACGAAAGCAAATTATAAAAAAATTGTTCTGGGTCGTCTTCAGTTCCACGATGAAACCGGTAGCCAGATTCGAATATCACGAAAAGAAAGAAGCGGAAGCGAAAGTAGAAGCGCTGAGCAAGAAATCTCCCCACTTCCTGCTAAAACGCAAAGAAGAAATCGAAGTAGAGAACGAATAGCAACCTGCAACGAATACTCAATTAAAAGAGCGTGGTCGCCCATCAGCGGGCGACCACGCTTCTTTTACGTCTTATAAAAATGGTGCCAAGCAGACTACTCTGCAGCTGCTTCAGCTTCACCTTGTGTTGCAATTGCAAAGACATGTGTTTTATTTGCAATAAACAAAGTTCCATTGGCAACGATAGGCGTGGAGTAAACCGAGTTACCCATATAAACCTCTTCAATGGGCGTTTGGGCATCTGCACTCAATTCGAAGATAGCGATATCCCCATCTTCATCCCCGATATAGACATGGCCATCAACGATCAGAGGTGATCCCCAAGCCGCAGCAAACATGTCATACGTGAAATGAACTTCGCCGGTCTGGGCATCCAGACAGTGGAACAGACCGCTGAAGTCTGCAATGTAAAGCAGGTCATCTTTAATACAGACCGTTCCAGTGCTTCGATGCATTTGTTCTTCGAAGGTGATCTCACCATCGCCATTCGCGTCATTCACACTGTAGTGCCAGATAACTGCCGAGTTTTCATTATCACGCGCAACCTGCCCGTCCTCTTCGATCACAGCCTGCAGCCGCTGATGAGGAATTTCCTCGCCAGTCTCAACATCGATCGCCAATTCCGGGCTGACATTTCCTCGCTTGGCAGGATCAATACACCACAGATGGCCTTCTCCTTCACCATGTTCCGGGTCCTGCCCGACAGCTACGTAGACTTTACCATCGTAGATAACCGGAGTCGCGATGATATTGTTACGAGTTCCACGACCACCCAGAATCCATTTACTGGTCTTAGGGTTGGCATCAAACTTCCAGAGCAGCTCTGGAGCGCCATCTGTTCCTTTATCAGCTTTGAAGCTGTAAACCCAACCATCGCCTCCAGCAAAAATGGCCTGAGGAACACCATCCAGCAGCCCAACAGCTGGCGATGACCACTGCCCGTGCAGAATATTGTCGAATGGCGATTTGTCGGTCCAGTATACTTCTCCCGTATTCTTGTCCATCGCAATGAAGCTGGGAGCATCTGGAGAAGGCAGGTTGATATGGGACTCATCGAGACCATTGGACGTGTTGATGAACAACAAGTCACCAAGTGCAGTGATCGAACAGGAGCACATGTTGTGCTGTGAAACTTCGAGACTGCCCATCATGTCAAATTCCCAAAGCGTATCAGCTTCTTCCGTATCCGATGTAGTGACAATTTTGAAAACACTCAGTTTTGGTCCCATGATCTGGGCAATTACTGTCCTCTCTTCACCATTGACCGTAGCGGTAATCGTCCATTTCTTACCGGCGGTGTCCGTCGCCACGCTTACTTCTTCCGGAAATTCAAATGCGGCCTTGGCGGCAGCTGTTCGCAACGTTTCATTGACATTCCCTTCATCCAGAGCAGCGACAGCCGGAGCGACCTGATCGATAGCTGGATCCTCATTGACTCGAATGTCAAACAGTCGTGCTCGTTCGTTAGTGATTTCACCATCATCGGTGCCGTCGTGATAACCATCGGCATCAACACAGACCACACGTCCTCGACTGGAAACAAACCAGACACGGTCACCTTCTACATAAGGGGCACTGCAAATACCCTGCAACGGCCAGTCATGGACACGACCTGTAGGAAGTTTTTCGCTGGAATGCTGCCAGAGAAATTCACCCGTTTGCTCGTCAAAACAGAGCAACACGCCCAAGTCCGTGCCGGAAGGATACCGAGCCAGATAACCACCACTGTTATTGGTTCCCACTAACAATTTGCCACTGGCTACAACAGGGTTGCCGTACGTTTGACTTCCAACGCCAGAAACCCATTTGATATTTTCCTGACCTGTCCACTCGCCTGTCTCACGATCACGACGTCCGACATTCCAGGACGTGGGAATTCCTGTACCTACAGGAGTGTTATTTCGATAGGAGGTACCTCCCCACTGGTTCCAATCACCGGCCACGATAACAGGATTACCTTGATCATCTAATTCAAAATTAAACAGATCCGCAGCATTCTCCTCGGCAGGTTCTTCAGCTGGTTCTTCAGCTGGATCCGCGGCTACTTCCTGAGCAAGATCACCACTTACGGGCTGAGGTTCGCCGGAATCTTTCTTCTCCGAACAACCTGAGATGGTTGCTACGGTGAATAACCCCAGCAAGAAGCAGAGGGTTAACAGTCCGATCACTCTTACGTTTCTCATGTCTCTATTCTCCGGTCCAGATTCCTTCCCGAGCTGAACGGGACCTCAATCTAATCAGCTCGATCATTTCAATCTTTATTCTAACTTCGTTTTATTCGTTGGCGGTTACGGTAATATTATCCAGATAGATCTCAGCATCTTTCGCATTACCGTACAGTCCGGGACTACCTTGAGTCACGGGTACCTCATCGACCGCTTCGAGCATCCACTGAGCAGGCTCGTCCGAACCCTTTTCCCAAACTTTCGCTCGTAAAACAGCCTTTCCGTCTTCCACAGCTACGCGGAATTTCATGGTGTACCATTGGTCTTCTTTCCAGGCAAAATCAAGAGTCTTTGCCATACGTTCCTGGGGAACCCAGGTACGAATTTGAAGTCGCTGGCTTTCACCCTGCATATCCAGGCAGTACCCCTGACCTGTCAAACCGATATCAGGAAGTTTGTCGTTGGCGCGAGCACCTTTGACGTCTGCCTGGATCGTGTAATTTGAAAGATCCGAATGCCCCATCCAGGATCGACTTCGCGTTCCCTTGGGAATCGTGGTAATTTTCACCATGGCATTACTTCCATCCACTTCGCGGACCACGTGACGATATCGAGCACCAACCCAGGTGATTGGTGGAGCTGTCAGGTCATCAAAATCAAAGCTCCAGGGAAGATCTGGCACGATACGAACCCGAGCTCGGCCTGAAAGCTCACCCACGGTCGCAGTCACGTAGGCTGCAACATGAGCGGCATCTGCTGAAGAATTAAATGTATTACCTTCCATTGCGCCATAAGCATCAACCGATAATTCCGCATTCTCGGCAGAACCGATCAGCTGACCGGCTGCGTTGTACAGCAGTACTTTATATTCCTGAGACTGCCCGGGGCGAATCAATGCATCGGCAGGGACAACTTGAACATGAGCCGCGATGGCATCCTCGGCTGCAGATTCTTCCGGCTGCAGAACACCCTTGGCAACAGCAGACGTCTTCTCCATATCCTCTACACAGTACAAACCGCCGGTGGTTTCCAGGTAGATTCGACCGTGGGAAACAACCGGTGAAGCATCCATCGTTTCACTATTTGGCAGTTGGCCTTCGGCGATCTTTATCAAACCTTCGTCTTCATCAGGTTGGAAAATGGCCCAGTTACCGGAATTACCAACTGCATAGATTTTTCCATCCGCATACAGAGGGCTACCGCGCATCACTCGACCCAAGGCCAGTCTCCGCCCGATCTGGTCGCCGGTTTCCGTGTCGTAAACGTAGACCTTGGCCCGGTCATCAAAGCAGTAAAGCCGGTTGCCGATCGCAATTGGTGAAGATTTTCCCATCATGACTTCTTCGTACTTCCAAAGTTCATGTGATTTGGTGACATCACCATTGCCCGTGGCATCAATGGCAACCACAGCTCCCATCGAAGTACCAACAACGTTTTCTTCGCTATGACCACTGAACACTTTATCTCCCACAACCAGAGGGGATACGTTCAATCCACGGCGTGAGAACTTGTACTGCCAGATGTGGTTACCGGTGCGAGGTTGCAGAGCCCAGACTGCGCCATCCCCGGATCCAAAGACAATCGACTTCTGACCGCCCAGTGCGGTTACGGTAGGAGTGCTGTAAGTGGTGTCGTATGGCAACGGTCGCGTGCCATTGAACCAGATCACTTCACCGGTTGCTTTGTCAAACGAAATAAATCGATGAGCCGGTTTTGCCATCTCACCCCAACCAATGACGATCGAGCTGATAATCACCTGATTATCGACGATGACAGGTGTATTGGTTCGGCCACCGTAGGTACTCAACAAACCAAAACGCTCGTGCAATGGTACTGACCAGATCGTTTCACCTGTTTCACCATTAATGCATTGGAAAAATCCGCAAACACCCAAGGCGTAAATATTACCTGTAGTTGGATCCGCTGTGACATTACTCCAGCCGACCCGAGTATCCGGTACATCAGAGAGCCAGACGTTAAAGACGTTGGTCCAGATTGTTTCACCGGTAGCCGCGTTCAGGCAAACCACCTGTTCACGTTCACGCGAACTCTCACGCTCCGCTCGGCACAACATATACAGCCGACCATTCATGATGACAGGCGTACTTCGGCCGCCCAGGTCTGTTCGCTTCCAGCTGACGTTGCTCCCCGGACCACCGTCGGGATTCCAGTTGTCAACCAATCCGGTCTCGGGAGACATTCCGTTGGATCCAGGCCCACGCCAAAACGTCCAATCGATTCCGTCGCGTTCTACCGGATCACCCTGCAACGTCATCGGAGCAAGAGTCTTATACGCTTCTTCCTCAGCAGGTTCTTCAACCGGTTCTTCAACTGGCTCCTCGGCCGGCTCTTCAACGGGTTCTTCCGCAGGCTGTGCGGAACTCTCCTGGGGATCACCGGTCTGCGTGGCTGCACTCTCCTGGGAAGTAGATGTGCTGTTACTGTCCGACTTGTCCGAACACCCACTCACTCCCAGCAACAGCATCACTAGTAGAACGGATGCCAGATGTACACGGAAACAAAGTGATTTACTTTGAAACTGCAGGATGCGCATAGTCATTTCCTAAACGATAGAAGCATTGAAATTCCTTGTCTGGAATTCACCCTATTCCCGTCTGGAAATGGACAAACCCTTCACTTTTAGGATAAATCTGCCAGCCCTGTTAAGCAAGGCTACCAAGGGAGTGGGAAGAGAGTAATTTGGAGACGTCAAACGGTCTCGGGCATCCCGCAGGCCGTCCCGGGCGAAGTCCCCTGTACCGCATGTTTTTTATCACTGTACAGTCTGAAACCTGTCAGAAGCCGGCTTGAATTGTGCACTTACCTGATTGTTTACCCTCTGCTTCCTGCTACGATAGAAAGCAGGCAAATTATCAATTTAAGCAGACGTGACAGGGTTTTTTCGCATGTCAGACACACTTTATGATCAACTCGAAACCAGTATGCAGGACGGTGGTGTGGAGGCTGTTTTGGCCCAGCTTGTCGCCGGCCTGAAAGAAGATAAAAAGTACCACGAGTTGTTTGAAGCTCTGAAAATGCAGGTTCGGCACAGTATCGGCCTGCCATTGCTCTACGGCGAATCAGGCGATGAATTGGAGGATGCTCAACGAAATGCTCTGGAAGACGGACTCCTGCAGGCCTGCCGCGAAGTTGGTCTCGGGCTATTAAGGGAAGGCAGAATCTCAGAAGGATACATGTACATGCGTCCGGTGGGGGATCGTCAGGCTGTCAAGGAAATCCTTGATCAGGTTGAAGTCGGAGACAGCAATATTGACGAGTTGGTAGAAATTCTGCTGCAGGAAGGTGTAGATGTCGAGCGGGGATTCAAGATCGTGCTGGATAGCTACGGCACCTGTAATTCCATCACCACCTATGAAACAGTCGTAGCTCACAAATCCAGACCTGAGCAGCGGAAGGTCGCCAAACTGCTACTGGACCACGTTCACGCTGAGCTTTTCAATAACGTCAAATCCGACATAGCTCAGCGAAGTGAATCGGAGCCCGAAGAAACGACACTCGAAGCACTTGTCGCTGATCGTGATTGGTTGTTTGGAGAGCATGCCTACCACATCGACACGACTCACCTTGCCTCCACAACCCGATTCAGTCGGATATTGGAAGATGAAGCAAGTCTCCGCAAAGCACTCGACCTGACATACTACGGCCGCAAACTGAATTCACAGTTTCAGTACGAAGGTGACGAGCCGTTCACCGACATCTATCCAGATCATGCGCTTTACTTTCAGGCATTGCTGGGGGAAAACGTCGACCAGGCCCTGGCACACTTCAAGCAAAAGGCAATCGACGTGCCTCGTAATCAATGGGGAACGCTTGCCGTCGAAATCTATATCGACCTGCTTCATCGTATCGGACGCATTGACGAAGCGATCGCCGCCACCGCGGAACTCATTCAGCCGGGTGAACGAACCAGCGGTCTGGCTCCGTCATTACTTGAGCTTTGCGAAACCAAAGGTGATTATTCCCAACTGGTTGAATCGTGCCGCGGTGCCAACGACATTCTGGGATTTGCTACCGGTCTGATGAAAGCGACCACCGCCTGATTATTTTTCGGCCCAGCGCTCCTGGTTCATCAACCCTGAGTGTTAATGAAGTTGATCAGTTGCCGCAGGCGTCCATGGTTTCTGCGATTGAAGTGAGCCACCAGACGTGTCAGATCATTCCTGTCCGGATCATCCAATTCCTCTTCGAGCTTGCCGCACTGCACGAATTCACCACTATTGAGAATATCTGCAAAGTCGCGATTCACGATACCGAGTGCTTCGTCTGATAAAGGTTTTTTAAGGCGCAAAACGAGATCGCGACCAACGTAACGCATACTATCGTAGTTCTTGTAGAACTGGATAATTTCATCTGCAGCCGCCTCGTAGTCTTCGGTCACTGAATACAAGTGCAGATCCTCCTGCGAGATCATTCCACCAGCCAGCAATTCTTCCCGAAAAAACTCATCCAGCTTTTTCCAGTAAGTGCCACCCGGTGCATCTGCGAGAATGATTGGGACGATATCCCGCTTGCCAGTTTGTACCAACGTCAGTACTTCCATCGCTTCATCCATCGTGCCGAACCCGCCTGGATAGCAAACGGCAGCATCACATTCTTTGACAAACATCAGTTTGCGAGTGAAGAAATACTTCATATTCACCAGTTTGTCGTCACCATCGATGATGGCATTAGCAGTTTGTTCGAATGGCAACATGATATTCAGTCCCATCGACATATTCCGTCCGGCACCCACATGTCCGGCTTCCATGATTCCCTGTGCAGCACCGGTAATCACCATCCAATCTCTTTCCGCCATCGCTCGCCCAAAATCCACACACGCCTGATAGGCTGGCTCGCCGGCCGGAGTTCTGGCAGAACCGAAGACAGTCACTTTCCGCTGCTTACGGTAAGCGGCAAAAATCTTGAAAGCGTAGCGGAGCTCTCTCAACGTACGACTAATAATCTTCATATCGCCACGTGCCGGTGGATCATCGGCCAGTCGTTGGGCCGAATCTCGGATAAGCTGAATCAAGTCGTCGATACGTTCCTGACTGTTTTGCGGTGTGCTCATCTCGTTATCTCTCCGAATATCCTTCCTGAATCGATGATTCGTTGTCTCAATTGTTTCGGTTGGTTCCTGGTAATGCAACGAAAAAGGTCTTCGGATGACGACTCCCCGCAGAGCATCGTTCCGAAGACCTAATTTGCAGTTTAAGCAGAATGATCAGGCGGCGCTCCGCATCCGATCGTAGGCCTGAATTACCTCCAGCAAATCCTTGCTTACCTGCAGGAGGTCATCTTCAAAATCCTGAACCCAAGCCCGATGGCTCATTAAAGCATCTGTCAAAGCGGGCAAAACTTCACTCAACTGCACAGTAACATGTGTTTCCTGCTTCAGCTGTTCCGGTACGGGAACCTGTGCGGATGTTTTCAATGCTGCCTGCTGGAAATCCAGAATGCGTCGGACCATTTAATTCTTATTCCTGCTAACCAAAGTTTCTCGTCTTAGTCGGCTGCTCAGGAGCAAACCTCCTTGTTTGCTTTTTCCATAAGCCAGCCTCACGGCATCCCTGCCGTGTGAGTAGTGAATCGTCCGGGTCGGCAGAAAGCTGAGGTGAAATTGAATTATTCTTGAAATTTTTTCTCTTTTTTCCTTCCGGTTTCCCAATCCTTACTTCGTTCCCTCCGATCGCATTCAGACACCCTCTCAAGTTGGCACCTGTGAGTTATATTGGAAACATCATGAGTAACCCAACTTCCAATCCTGATTTCAGCGGCTTGAAAGTCGCTGCCTTTGAAAGCCGCCGAACGGACGACATGGTCCGGCTGATCGAACGTCACGGCGGAGAGGCACATGTCAGTCCGTCCATGCGTGAAGTGGCCCTGGAGGAAAATCGACCCAATATCGACCTGGCAAACCGTATCATGACCGGCGAAGTTGACGTGTTCATTGTCATGACCGGTGTCGGTTTCAAGCACCTGATCCAGGCCATTGAACGCCATGTGGATATGCAGCGATTTCTAAACTGCTTGCAGGACATGACGACGGTAGCTCGCGGACCCAAGCCGGTAGCTGCCATGAAGGAATACGGAATTACCCCCACTATTCGCATTCCATCTCCCAATACCTGGCGGGAAGTGCTTTCTACACTGGACCAGGACCTACCAGTCAATCAACTCACCGTCGCCGTTCAGGAATATGGAAAACCCAATCCCAGCCTGGTAGCTGGATTGGAAGCACGTGGAGCTCATGTCCAGTCCGTCAAAGTCTACCGCTGGGCACTGCCGGAAGACACTGAACCGCTGGAACGCAATATTCGCGCCATCGCGGCTGGTGAAATGGACGTGTTGATGTTCACCTCTGCTCACCAACTCACCAACCTGTTTGATCTGGCCGGACAACTTGGGCTGGCAGATGAAATACAATCACAATTTGATCAATGTGTCGTGGTATCCATCGGACCAACTACCAGCGAATGGATACGACATTTATCACTACCAGTGGACCTGGAACCGGAAAGTCCCAAAATGGGCCCCATGGTTATCACTGCGGCTCAGAAGAGTAACGAATTAAAAGAAAGAAAGAAGAGGATTCGGCATATGTTATCCGGCCCCAGCTCTGATGTACTTGACCCCAATGCACCCTGGTATGACAGTCCGTTTATGAAGGCCTGCCGAGGGGAAGCAACGGACGTCACACCAGTTTGGCTCATGCGACAGGCTGGTCGATATATGAAAGAGTACCGAGATATTCGGAACCAAACGACCTTCCTGGAACTGTGCAAACGTCCCGACCTGTGTGCCGAAATCATGGTCACAGCGGTCACCAAACTCGGAGTGGACGCCGCAATTATCTTCTCGGATCTGCTTCCCATTCTGGAACCAATGGGACTGGACCTCGAATTTGCCAAAGGGGAAGGTCCCGTCATTCACAATCCGATTCGCGAAGCAAAAGATATCCAGAGAGTTATCGAACTGGAAAGCGTTGACTCACTCGACTTCGTCATGGAAACCGTCCGGCAGACGCGACAGGAACTGCCCGCCGATATGCCACTGATCGGATTTTCCGGAGCTCCTTTCACGTTGGCAAGCTACGCCATTGAAGGAGGTTCCAGCCGAAATTATCTCAATACAAAAACCATCATGTATCGTGATGAAGGCGCCTGGCGGGAACTCATGCAACGATTTGTACGAGCAATCACTCGTTACCTGAATGCTCAAATTGCCGCCGGTGCCCAATGTGTTCAGCTCTTCGATTCCTGGGCCGGGTGCCTGGGAACGGACGACTACCGCCGATATGTACTTCCTTACATTCAGGAAATCACTGCTGGCATCACGTCTGGTGTCCCAGTCATCAATTTTGCCACCGGCAATCCCGCTTTACTTCCACTACTGGCTGAAGCCGGCACTCGCGTTGTCGGCGTCGACTGGCGTATCCGTCTGGACGATGCATGGGAAACCGTAGGGCACGACCGCTCGGTTCAGGGAAACCTGGATCCTCTCGTATTGCTAGCCGACAGAGATACAATTCGCGCGCGAGCTCAGGATGTACTTGATCAGGCAGCCGGGCGTCCTGGGCATATCTTCAACCTGGGCCACGGAGTACTACAGCAAACTCCAGTCGCCAACGCGATCGCGCTTGTCGACGCGGTGCATGAACTGAGTTCCCGTTAGAGCCTTGTCGAGTGCACTGGCACCGAATTAAACCTCGCGGTCGGATACTCCAAACCGGAACTTTGACGGATTCACGATCGGGGCAGGCGTTTTACGCCGTTGAATAGCTGGTTTCACAACAGGTTGGCTGGCGGGTACCTGCTCCGTCTTCTTCACATCGATACGCAATGCAGGTTTGCCATGCTGATGAGCGGTTTTGGCCCCGACTGGTTTCGTTACCGCCCTGGTTTCAAAAAGGTCCTGGAACAGTAATTCAAACGCACTTTTAATACTCCCGGGCTCCAGAACCTCAGATAGGTCCGGGACGTCAAGCAACGCCTTCGAATTCTGAGCTTTCTCGTCCTGCTCCGCTTTCAATTGCACCGTAAAAAAGCATAGAACCAATACCGCAATGGTTGTCTTTGTCATTCGCATATTCCCGAACTCACCTTTGACAATTGCACAAAAAACCATCTATATAGAATTCGTTATCGGGGAACGGTTTTACAGAATATTGCCGTTCTGCGGATTTTATGGAATTGTGATAAGATGTGACGATCAGGTAAAAAAGGTACCCGTTTTCCACCCTATCCTTTCCAGCATTTTCGCATGTTAACAGCGGCTGACACGGTCAGAAACGAATCATGATAGAGCCCACCAAGCCCCCCTATGAACTTGCAGATTTCTCGGAAATCCCGGGGACACCCTGCCCCTGTGGAGTCGCTCGACGAGCATTTACCGAGGTGGAGGACTTTCCCGGGACGGTTCATGTCACCGAAATCTCTACTGACGCTCAGACTCACTATCACAAAACGCTCACAGAAACTTACTTCTTTCTGGAATGCGAAGATGATGCCCAGATGCAGCTCAATGAGGAAATCATTCCGGTCAAACCAGGGATGTCAATCATGATTCGCCCCGGAACACATCATCGTGCCATCGGCAAAATGAAAGTACTCATCCTGGTCCTGCCCAAGTTTGATCCAGAGGACGAGTGGCTGGTAGAGTCCAGCTAACCGGCCCAGGGGTTTTGCCAATCACCCCAGTTGTCCAGGTATTGCCGGTAGATGGGAAAGTCTGCACTTCCCGCCTCCAACCATTCACGTGTGCGTTGCACAATCCGTTGTTCCTCTTCCAGCGACAGGCTACCGGTCATCACACTGGTACGCAGAAATACAAAATAGGTGTCCAGCACATCGCAACGACAATAGTCGTTAATCCGCTGCAAGTTTTTATCCTGATAAAGCTGATACACCATATCTCCGGCAACGTCCATCTTTCCAGGCTTGCCAATCAGATTGGCCATCAGGTTCAAGCCACCATAGACTCGAGAAGCTCCGTGATTACTCAGCACGTCCTGCACATCAAAGTGACTCTCAAGGTTATAGCGGTTGCGTGGCTGGTTAAAACTTCTGCTTTGCAGCGCAAACCAGTTACCGATCGATATTCCGTACCGAAAGGCGGCTAGCTCCATGACCGGCACGTCAAAGCCACGACCATTGAACGTCACCAGCGTGGCCCGGTACTTGTCCCAGCCTTTCCAGAAGTGCTGAGTGATAATGTGAGGCCGCCCCTCCTGCTCATCCAGAGCAACCAGTTCCACTAATTCAAAGTCAGAATTGACTTTTCCAATCACTACCGAGATGGGCAGATGATATGTCGCTGGGATAAAGTCAGAACCCTTTTCCTCACGCAACTCCTGCTGGTATTTCTCAATCGCTTCCTGAGGTTGCAAATCTTCGTCCGGATAACGAATTCTGCTTATCAACTCTCCATCAGGAATAGTTTCAATATCAAAGACCAAATATCGAATATCGTCTATGACCATCTGCCTGCGTTCTTCCCTATCACCTGTCGATCACACTCGTCCCCAGATCACAGCTGTCTGTAAAAGTACCTGACCCTGCTGAAGCATCTCGTCAAGACAGGCCCATTCAAGAGGAGAGTGTTGCGTATGTTGTCCGCTGGAGAGGTTCGGTGTGGGCAGTCCTTTTTCAGTGAGCATGGAACCATCTGTGCCACCCCGAATGGAACTGAGGCGGTATTCCAGATCCAATTCCTCGTGGGCCAGTTTAGCAAATTCAACGGCTCGAGGTTCTTTCGGCAACCCATCTGCCATATTTCTGTACTGCCGCTGATGATCAACGACGATGGTGATTCCGGGATAATCCTGCTCGACCTGTGCAGCGATCTCCCGCACCAAATCCGCTTTCACCTGAAGTTGGTCGGAATCAAAGTCACGAAGCAGGATTTTGATCGAAACTTCTGCAACGCCTCCCTCCAGAACGTACGGATGAATAAAACCCACTCGATCCTCTGTCGTTTCAGGCGCCTGATCCTGCGGTAACCTTTCGAGAAATGCTCCGGCACCGCGAAGTGCATTCACCATACGATCTTTGGCGATCGAAGGGTGAATATTGACCCCTTTCACCTTAACGGTCAGGCCATCTGCTGAAAACGTCTCCACATCAATATCGCCAGCTCCACCTCCGTCGAGTGTATAAGCTGCCACGGCTCCGACTTTTTCCATATCGACGTGCTTTACGCCGCGACCAATCTCTTCATCACAGGTAAACAGAATACGTATCGGACCATGCTCGATTTGAGGGTTCTCCACGAGATATTGTGCCGACTCCATGATGATCGCGATTCCAGCCTTATCGTCACCACCGAGCAAGGTTGTACCGTCGGTTGTAATGAGTGTCTTGCCGATCAGATCATCAAGCTCTGGACACTCAGCCACAGTAATGACCTGCGAATCATCACCTGGCAAAGCAATATCTCCGCCAGCATAGCTTTCGATCACCTGTGGCTTCACATTTTCGCCGGTTGTTTCAGGTGACGTGTCGAGATGAGCGTTCCAGGCAATCGTCGGCGCGCCTTCCACGTTCCCGGGAATCATGGCCCACACCAAACCGAACTGGTCGACATGAGCGTCTTCTGCGCCGAGTTCAATCAACTCGGCCAACAGCATCTTCCCCAATTCCCACTGTCCTGCACTGCTGGGATACTCGTCCGTTTCGGCATTCGCCGTGGTATTCACCCTGACATATCTTAGAAATCTCTCCAGTAACCGTTTCCGATTCAAATTTGCCAACTCGGCCATGATGTCCCTATTCCTCGATGTTATTTATTAGCTTCCCGAACCAGATGTCGTAATTCTGGAAGAATGATTTGTTCCATTGCCAGCTGAACTGCTGCCGGAGACCCTGGCATCGTTACCACCAGGAGTTGCTGGATCAATCCAGCGGTGGCACGGGAAAGGATGCTCGCCGAACCAATCTCCTTATAGCTAAGGTAACGAAATAGCTCGCCGTAGCCAGGGATTTCCCGAGTGAACAGCTGCGTCACCGTCTCGTAGGTCTGGTCCCGGTTGGAAATACCTGTCCCACCTGTCATCAGCACAGCCTGAATTCCATCCTCCTGTCCACAGGAATCGAGCAGATTCCGAATGCTTTCCGGTTCGTCGGGAATAATTTCTCGGCGTACAATCTGGCATCCTACCTGTTCGGCCAGTTCCACGATCAGGACTCCGCCACGATCTGTTGCCAACGTCCGAGTATCACTGATCGTGACAACGCAAATCCTGATTTGTTCTGAGGGACCGGACTTATGCTGTTCAACAGACTGGCTCACGCGGTAGATCCCTTATGTATTGACTGAATCACGACCAAGCATCACGCGATCTTCCAGGTTTGGACGGAATATTACCAGGACGATCAATGGCAGGGACCATCCCAGGAACAAGCCACCCCCTTCTCCATTCCAAAACCGGGTCGCCAACAGCAACGCTGCCGTACAGCTCATGAGCGTGCCAAGATTTTTTTGGGAAGGCCAGATGAAGAAAGTAATACTCAACATGATAAATGCGGTAATCAGTGGTATACGGTAAACCGGTGCCCATCCGTAGCTCCACAGCCCTTGTAAATACTCAGGATTCATCTGAGGGTTCAGGAAGCCATGCATCCGCCTGATTTGTGTCACAAAATCAGGCATGTCACTGCGAGTAAGAAACAATCCCAGGATCAGCAGCCCCCAACCCAATGCGACGCCCAGACTGAATTTGCCCAGTCCTCGCTTCCAGTAGAAACTGACCCACAGAGGGAGCAAAAACAGCGGGTAATAAATGCAGAATGAAATAGAAAATAATACTCCTGCAATCAACGGTTTACGATAAAACAGCAATGCCCACACAAGAACCGCGCCGGGTAACACATGATCCACATGCCCTCCCATCTCGCCCGTGTAGGGAATCAATAGATAGATAACCGCGGCCCCCAGACCCATGCGAACATTTTCGAAATGAACGGATCCCACCAGAATCAGACCGGCCACGACAAAGAAATGAGCGGCGATAACGATTCCCAGCGATAGCGCCTGAGTTAATTCAAACGGATAAACCCCGGTCACACCACTCTGTTGATTAAGTTCAAAAGGGGTCTCCCAGAACGCCACTGGTACCGGAGGCAGATCTTCCAGAATGCGATAGCCGGGCATGTTCTGGGATGTCAGATCCCGATGAATCTCTGCATCGCTCTGTACATATCCCAACGAAACATTGCTTACCAGCAGGACAAACAAGGAGAAGACCAGAAACGATAGACCACCGGCAGACAGGTTCGGTTCAAGTAACGGTCGCCGAACCATCGTGCTGTCATGGAGCATGCGTAGCATAAAAATGCCACCCATTACCCACAGTGCAAGATATCCGATTCGTACCACTTCTTCGAATCCGTTGGTGATCCCGAACGACACCAGCATGAAGCAGGGAGAAAACAACGAAAGCAGGATGATATCCAGATTTCGCATACTGAAGATGCGGCCAAATTTAAAAAAGATCGCAATCGACGCCAGGGTCGTCAGATACAACCATGTCGTTGACTGAACATGCTCGTAACTAAAAAACAGTTCATTAAGTTGTTCGTTCAATTGCTGGTTTTCAAACATGATCCACACTCTGCTGGGAATCACTATTGTATTCCACTTGTGTCTCTGACGGCCAATTCAATTTAGCTGAGCCTGTCACGGGCCTGTTCCGCCCAGGGACTATCCGGAGCCAACACCAGAAAAGCACGCCAATGGTCGGTCGCTTTTTCGGTCTGGCCGAGTTCATCCAGAGTCCGAGCCAGATGATAGTGAGCATCGGGGTAATCCGGATGATACTTTAGTGCGCCTAATAACGCAGCAACCGCCAAATCCAGCTCACCGGTATCGATCAAGACACACCCCAGGTTCGCCCGGGCCTCCACATAGTTTTCATCCAGTTCAATGGTCATGTAGTACCGTTCTCTGGCAGCAGCATAATCATTGGTCCGGTAGAGTAATTCGGCCAGTTGAAAACAGACTTCCGCTCTTAATCCATAGCCAGCGAGAAAGCTGCGGTAGAGATCAATCGCCATGGCCAGGTCACCCGCTTCTTCATATTCACTGGCTTGAGCCAGTATATCCTCGGGATTCTGAGGCATAACTGCCCGCTCGATCATGTTTTGAAAAGGAATGATCCTCGCTGATTCGGTTGGCTCTTCCCGCTCCAGAGCCCGCATGACATCCGCGCGCGTCACTTCAATCACACGCTGCTCCTCCGCTCGCTGCTCAAGCGACTCGAAATCCATCCTCAGTTGCCCACCCGGCTCCACCAGTCCTTCGCCCTGGCGTAACAGAATGTGACGACCTTCGACAATCACGGATAGCTGAGCCAGAGGGCGCTCAACATCCGGCACATATCTTGCCAATTCTTCCAGACGACGCTCGATCTCTACAGGGGATGCTCCGGCTTCTAATAACTCGGCCAGGTGACGAGCTGTCGCCACTTCCTGAAAATCAAAATAGGGAAGTCGATGGACCTCACGCACGGGAACGATCAAACCCCGTCGATGCCAACGGCGAATGACGGCTACAGAAATATCGAGTAATTCGGCCAGCATAGCTGGCGTATACAATCGACGGATAGCCTGATCTTCGGTTAGTAATCCAAGTCGTCCCCAAAACTGCGTTTCGGTAATGACTTCGCATTTCCCTTCCGCCACACTCGTCAGAACAGACGCTGGTAATAGCTCATCTACAGTAGCCGGTGGCCACTGTTCCGCCCCCAGGATCACCATGTCGACGTTAGCGTCTTCCAGATCATCCTGATTCATCACAAAGCCCCCATTTTCGGTAACAAGCGACTGAGCCTGCCGACGGCTGACACCGCCAAGCTTACCTGCGAACGCTACTCGCTTACCTTGAAATGGGGGAGGATCTGTAGTCACCTTGTCGACTCTGCTTTAAACTTTTCTGGCTCACTCATAGTTGGCGAAACGATCCTGATTGGAAAATTTCAAAAAGAAAACTCTATTCAGGACTTCTCCAACTCCGCTAAAAGTCCCTTCGCTCTCATTTGTGCGTTCTGGCCAAATGCATCCGTTTCAGAAACCACTTTCAGGGCAGCTATCAAGTCAGTCAACTTGGAAACCTCGTGGTGCTTGCTTAACGCTGACACTGAATTAATCGCCGTGGTTGCCACAACACTTCTTTTAAATTCGTGACTCGATTCCCTCTCTTCACCCTGAACGACACTTTTACTTTTGAGATCAAGCATTTCGAGCAGGACGTTCTGGCATGCCAGATCTCCATGGCGAGCTAGACCGGCAGCCGCATTGAACCGGGCATTGGGATAGGAATCGGCCAGCATGCCCCGCAACCGGTCCACCGCCCGTTCGCCACCCAATACTCCCAAGGCAAACCCGATGGTACTCCGCAGCTCATCCCTTTGCTCCTGAAGTTCCGGATTCTGAGTCTGCACATTGGACGTCTGAATCAATGCTTCCAGCAGCTTTTCGTTCTCACGCTGAGATTCCGGACCCAGGTTCTGTATCAACATCGCCAGCGACTCCACGGCCACCTGCCCAATCTCGATTTCACTTGCCGAATCAGTCTCCTGCAGAACTGCAATCAATACGTCCAACCCATCCGGGATCTCGAACATCCCTAAACAGCGAGAAACAAACACTCGCAACTTCACCTGATTCTCGTCAGCTTCTTCCGCATCAAAATCAGATTCAAGAATAGCAATTAACTCGGCAGCCAGAACCGAGTCTTTCTTCAACTCTTTCTCATTAGGTGCGCGTAACAGGTTGGATAGCGTGTAGGCTTTTTGCCAGCTCGAGCTATCCATTTTACGCAGTCCCCGAACCAGTTCTGTAGGGGATTCACTTTGAGAAATGACATTAAATAGTAGCCATACACAGATAATGGCTGCCACAATGATCATCGGAATCAAAAACAACTGCACAAGAAAACCGGCTTGCGGAGGCTGCACATCAGGCAACACACTGGGTGCTTCCTGATTTCCTGACGATTCTGTAACAATTTCGCGTTCTGGCTGATCTGACAAAGATCTGAACTCCACTTCAGAAAGATTAGTTCTCTTGAACACTTCCAACCGTGCACCAAAGAGTATGGATTTAGTGTAGATTGACCATTATTAGCGTCAAGATGATTCAACCGATTGCCACGCTTTACCAGATGATTTAACCTCCGTCTTCACTGATAAGAATCTATCTTCATGCGATTGTTAGACATCACGCTCGACACAGCAATTGAGAACATTGCTCTGGACGAAGCGTTGCTGATGCATAGTGAACAAACCGGGGAACAATTCCTGAGGTTCTGGAAGCCGCAACAGTACGCCGTGGTGATGGGTCGTTCTGGGAAGCTGGAACAGGAAGCGGTGATGCAGTATTGCCGTGAAAACCAGATTCCGGTTTATCGTAGACCAAGTGGAGGTGGTACCATTCTGACCGGTCCGGGTTGCCTCATGTATGCCACCATCCTCAACAGCCAGCTCCGCCGCGAGCTGAAAGAAATTCAGGGGTGTCATAACTTTGTCCTGAACGAGATGGCGACCGCATTAAATCAGCTCGGCATCCTCTGCAAAGTCCGCGGGATCAGCGATCTGGCCATTGATGGCCGTAAGTTTTCAGGGAACAGCCTGCGACTAAAACGTAACAGTATTCTGTATCACGGTACTATTCTGTGCGACTTCAACTTGATCACTATTACCGACTCGCTACTTCCGCCACCGAAAGAACCCGAGTACCGGCAGGGCAGGTCACATTCAGAATTCCTCATGAATCTCGAGCGATCGATAGAAGAAATTCAAACTGCCGTTGAGAAGCACTGGAAACCGGTGGACCGGGAAACTGAAATCCCTGCCAATATCAGGCCTCTTTGGAAGGAATTGATGGATACCAAATACCAGCAGGCAAATTGGAATATTCTGGAGAGCGCCAGCAAGGATGAGAAGAACTGCTAAACCAATCCCCACTTTTTTCGCAAAACCCAGTCGGCAGTAAATAACAAACTGAGAATCATCATCATCAGCCAGGCACTGCGAGTGGTTCCGCCCAGCTGCCAGGTCGTCTGAATTTCAACCTCCTGTTCACTGGCCTCGTCGATAATCTCCTGCAACACTGCGTTTAACTGTTCAGGCTCCACCACACGTCCACCATTTTCAGCAGTCATCTCCGCCAGACGGCTAAATTGTTGAAAATCTGCGAGCGGGTTATTTCGTTCTGGTTGATCGTCGATTACCTGAAAATTGACCCGTGCCCTGCCCCATGATTTCTCACCCTGCTTCACCTCAGCATTCAATTCGTACTCACCAGGGACATTCAATTCTGCGATGGACCCGCGCCAGATTCCGCCTTGTCGAGTAACAGGAATTGCCTCGCGTTTATCCGCTTCATGCTCCAGATAAACTGTCCATTGAAGTGTATCTGGGGCAGGTTGCTCGCTACCTAAAAATTCAACGCCAGCCTCAAATTCAATTTCGCTGCCCGGCAGAAATCGACGTTGGTCCAGTTTCAACCAGACGTCCCGCTGTTGCAGGTTTTCGCGACGGGCGAGCCAGAGAATGTTTTGCCGCCAAAAACGACGCAACGTATCACCATACCCACTGCGCGCCCATTGCCAGGTTGAGTCTCCCGCAAAAGCTACCACGCGTCCCAACCCGTACTGCGTTGTAATCATAAGTGGCTCCTGCCGATCCGACTCCAGAATCACCTGCCCGGATGCGGCCACTCCCTGGAACAGGTTCGCTCCGCGAAGAGCAGGTAACTGTTGCCAAATCTGATCTGTCTTGCCAAGCGTTGTCAAAGGATGCTGCTGGCTGGGCCGCATGCTGATCTCGCGATCAATATGAAAAACCTTGCGGATCGGCAGTTCCGCTCCGACCTCCTGTCGCTCGAAGACCTCCATTTTGACTGGCAGCACATTTACCAGCGGCGAGTCCAGATAGGCACCTGGACCAAAGCTGTACAACCCGCCCAGCATCATCAGACCCTTCCCATTCTCTACAGCCTCAGCGACCGCTGTCAGATTCTCCTGGCCAATGGCATCCGCATGTACATCTTCGATCAGCAGCACATCAAACTGTTTGTCGGACAAAACATTCGTACGAGGATCCGGCCAGTTCAGGGAAGAAATATGGGGAATGTAACTTTCTGATAATTCAATATCGGGCGAGGAAGCCAGGCTACGACGCATTTCCAACTGTTCACCCAGTCGATTTCCATAAAGGTAAAGTACTCGCAAGCCACCTTCTAGAACTGTGAGATAGGCGGTCTGACGATTATTCGCCAACAGGACTTCACCCTCGGCTGATTCAGCAACCACCTCCAGCATATAGACGCCTGGTTCTCCGGCGGTCATGGTAAACTGCACCGGCTGGATATCCTCCGCCTCGGTGGCCACCACTTCGAGCGTTTGAACCGTTTCTGTCTCTCCTCCCTGGGGTGTCAGCTTGAGTTGGACTCGGTTAGGGTTTCCCAGCACTCCTCGTAAGCGGGCAATGGCGTTAATCTGTATGTCATTTCCAGCAAACACGCGAAACTGCTGAGGCAGCTGTTCAATCGCGATATCCTTGGATTGAAGAACATCCCCTTCCCGACCAAAGGGGACTCCAATCAATGGAATTCCTCGCCGACGAAGCTCATTGATTGCCTGGCGAATATCCACGTCTCCCCTGTAAGCAGTTTGCCGGCCATCTCCCATCAGTACCACAGCGTGAATCTGCTCACCTGGCTCACTAATCACGGCTTCATAGACGGACGCTCCCAAATCCGTAAACTCACCCGTTGGAGCACCAGGCTCCGCTGCTGACTTGTCAGGATTCCACCGTTGTTCCGAAATACGGTCTGAATAACCAAACCATTTTGGCTCGGCATCCTGCTTTCTGCTCTGCAGGAAGCTAGCGGTTTCCTTCCAAATCTGAGCCTGATGTTCCCAACGGCTCAAGTCATCGACCGCAGATGGCTGTGACATACTCTGCGTTTCATCTGTCAGAACCATGATATTTGCCCGTCGTGTTTGCGTCTGGGACATGGTACGGCCCGGACGTACCATCACCACGACCAACGTCAGAATGATCACCACACGTAATGTCATCAAGGCAATCGCACGCGAACGGGAAAGAGTGCGATAGGGTCGGATGGAGAGGATGAGCAAAAGCATGACCAGACCGGTCAACAGCACGGTTGTCAAACTGCCAAAAATCGGATCCAGTGACCAACTTTCCATGACCTATGCACCTTCCTCTGCGACAACGTCAGAAGACTCTTTGGCATAAAAACGATTGGCCATCACGTGTTCCAGTAAAAACAGTATGGTCACAGCCAGAATCAGCAGCGGAAAAAACTCCTGTCCCACGCGGCGTTGACGAACGCCGAATGAAATGTCCTGCTGGGTACGTGCCAGCTGATATGTCCCTTCTCCCAGCTGGCTATCCAGCTGCTGCTTGTCCAACCGGCGGAGGTCACTGAAAGATTCGTGCGTATTTACAGAGAACCCGCGCAGCAACGGACCATCCAACTGCCCCTTTAACCGGTACGCACCAGGTGTTTCGATAAAGGAAATCTGAATCTGGCTATCGACCGGCTGCACTTCCTGGAGATCTGCTGCAGGAGTAAACAGCTGGTATTTGCTGGGAAACATGCCTTCATCATTTCTCAGAGTAACCAACTCACCCACCTGATAGTTGAGCTGCGATTCACGACTGAAAACAAGCGACTCGGCAATCGCATTAATCAGGATGAAGTAGGGCCAGTTATCCATACCACTGGCTAGCCGATTCCATACGGTCCGGTTTTCCAATTGAAGAGGCTCGGAAACCGGCGTAAGCATCGTCATTACCATTCCCTGACCAAAGCTGTTTTCCAGTAGTGCCGGATGAGAAACCTCGCGACTGAATCGCATAATTACCTGAGCGGAATCGGCAAGATCAGTCATCTGCCAGTACCGCACAACAGGAAACTGTGCCCAGGGAACGGACCCCTGCAATTCAGCAAAGTCTCGTAATACCCGATGATCTGCCGCTTCGGGTTCCAGAAAATTCCGTTCATCGCTACGCCACAACCGTTGAATTGTTCCTCCCAGCAATTGCGAAACCTCCTCAGTTTGCGTGAGGTTTTCGAGAGTGGAATTGGGGCCCAGAAACACTCCCAAAGAACCTCCTGAGTTAACATAGGCTGCCAAATGTTGCCAGCTTGGAGCAGCAAGAGGAGGAGGATCGATCAGAACAACACTGGCAAACTGCTGCAGCGTCCGTTCACTAATATTGCCTTCGCGAACAATCGAAAAATTGTATCGCGCCCGGCCGATCTGTCGCTCCGCATCTGGCGCAATGGCCTGAGTGAAAAAACGAGTCGGAACATCCTGAGAGGTCACAACGAGTATCTCGGCAGCTGTCTCGACAGTCACCGTAAAATACCGGATGTCATCAATACTTAAACCATCACCTCCGAGCATTCTCACCTGTCCGTGATGAACGCCTGGGGGTAACCCACTCAGCGAAAACGTAAGATGACGTTGGGTCGTCTGATCGGATTCATCAAACGAGACGTCCTGTTGGGCGAGTACCTGCAAGTCAGGCGTTTGCAATTCTCCGTCAGCAACCACTGGTAAAGTAAGGTCGACTTGCTCAACCACCAATTGAACTGTCCGGGTTGCCGCGGGCCCCGCATGAAAAACATTGAAACTGACCTCGGTGGCTCCCTGGCCAACCAGAACTTCCTGCAGTAGTGCTGGCTCACCCAAGCCAACATTGGCCGGTTTCTCTACACCAACATCGACAATAAATAACTCGATCTGCTGCTGTTCCAATTCTGCCTGAAATGTCTCTCTCACAGATTCCCAGGCAGCACTGGATAAATCCGTAAACAAGTATATTTCCCGGTTCCCGGAATCCTGTTCGGCAAGCAATTGACTAGCCGTTCGCAGGCTGGCCTGCAGCGAGACGGGTGCATGTTCAACCTGCAGCTGCTCAATCGCATTGATCGTGGAATTTCGATCAGCCCCAAAGACGACGTCCCGCGTGCTACGGTCCATTACAGCGATATCACTCGCTTCCGGTAACTGACCCACCAACCACTCCGCCATTTCAGCCGACTGTTGTAACCTGGACATCCCTTTCTGCTGGTAGGACATGCGAGGCGAGTTATCAAATACCAATACCGCCTGAACGGCAGCATCTACATCGCCAATCAGTACGGTCTGGTCATCGTTGGTAACCTTCAGCAGCAAATAGGCATCCACCACCAATCCAACCAGACAGGCTCCGACTAACGAAAAAATGATCGGTTTGGATACCTTCGAAAGAATCGCGGCGACGCCAACCACCATCACAATCAGTAGCGTGATCGTAACAATACCGATCACCATCCAATTACCGGCAACCGTCTGATCTGCAGAAGGTCCGGTGAGTGCCAGCGCCAAACCTGCCAGTAAAAGACAACGGAGTAAAAGCAGAAGCCACTGCTTCATACGTAACGTCCGCTTATTACTGACCTGATGCTGACGCACAAACTGCAAGGCCGGGAACAGTTGGGGTACCGGCTTGCGGCGCATCGCCATGTGGATGATCAGAGGCACTGCAATCAGCAACCCTCCGAACAACAACGATGCATTTAAAAACGCCACAAACCCCTCCCTCTTCTATCACTTAACAGCGACTGCGACGGCTCAGCAAGTATTCCATCAATGCATGGTCAAATTGCATACTGGTATCTAAAGGGACATAGTCAACACCCATCTGACGGCATTCGGTAGCATACGCTTCCCTGAAATCTTCGATCTGCTGAGCATAATCCTGGCGGTAACCTTCTGCTTCCACAACAAGCGTATCTTCTGATTCTGGATCCTGTAATTCCACCATACCGTCGAAAGGAAAGGTGACCTCGGCTTCATCCAGAACGTGAAACAGAATGACGTCATGACCACCGTGTCGTAACCGCCTTAGTGATTCAAATACAGAGTCCTTCTCTGTGAGAAAGTCTGAGAAAACCATGACCAGACTTCGTTGTTTCAACATGGCCGCCAATTGGCCCAGACTCCGGGCAATATCCGTCTGGCCGTCCGGTTTGAGTTTGGATAGCAGGGATAGCACGTTATTCAGATGAGAACGTCGTGATTTGGGAGCCAGGCAATGCCGTATTTTTTCATCAAACGTCACCAGACCAACCGGATCCTGCTGATGAATCATCAGGTAGCACAACGCCGCTGCCAGACAGATTGAATAATCAAACTTGGTAAGTTCCTGCCGATAAGTAAATCCCATGGATTTACTCAAATCCATGGCCAGGTAACCGGTGATATTTGTTTCTGCTTCAAATTTTTTGATGTAGTACTTATCCGTTTTGGCATACACCAGCCAGTCGATATCAGCAGGATCATCTCCTTCGGAAAATCGGCGATGTTCGGAAAACTCAACCGAGAATCCCTGGAAAGGGGATGCGTGAAGTCCCTGCAGGAAGCCTTTCACCACAAACTGAGCGCGCAGGTCAAGGCGTTTGATCTGCGTGATCACTTCCGGCTTCAGGTAGGATTCAACGGATGTCATCGTTCTCTGTGATTACTCGTATTTTTCAGCATGCGGAGGCTGTATCTCCTCCAGCAATTTATTCACAATCGATTCGGTATCCATTCCCTCAGCCAGAGCCTGAAAGTTGGCACTCACCCGATGGCGTAATACCGGTACAGCGATTCGCTGAATGTCTGCAATAGCCACACTGAATCTGCCGTCCATCGCGGCAATTGCCTTGCCACCCTGGATAAGAAACTGACCAGCCCGCGGCCCAGCACCCCAGTCGACAAGTTCCTTGATGAACTGCGGTGATTCGCTGTCACCCGGCCGCGTCGCTCTTACTAACCGGGCGGCATATTTCACAATCTGCTCACTCACAGCGATACTGTTCACCAGTTTCTGTAAATTACTGATCGCTTTGGCTGACAGAATCTTTTTTACTTCGGGAGTTTCATTTCGGGTTGTCGCTGCCAGTATCTGCTCTTCTTCAGCAGCCGAGGGATAGCCGACTTTGATATTAAACATGAAGCGGTCCAGTTGAGCTTCGGGCAGAGGGTAGGTGCCCTCCTGCTCAATAGGGTTCTGTGTGGCAATCGTGAAGAATGGTTTGGGCAGGTCATAGGTGTTGCCCGCGACGGTCACTTCGCGCTCCTGCATCGCCTGCAGAAGTGCCGCCTGAGTTTTAGGTGGTGTCCGGTTAATCTCGTCAGCCAGCAGGATGTTGGTGAAAATCGGGCCCTGTACAAACCGAAAAACGCGTTTTCCCTGTGCGTCTTCGTCCAGTACATTGGTCCCGGTAATGTCGCTTGGCATCAGGTCTGGTGTGAACTGAATACGATTAAAGGAAACATCCAGAATGCGGGCAAGCGTACTCACCATCAGGGTCTTCGCCAGGCCCGGGACACCTTCCAGCAGACAGTGACCGCGCGTAAAAATAGCGGCAAACAACTGCTCGATCACATCATGTTGTCCGATGATGACCTTCTGCAATTCCTGCTGCATCACCTTTCGATGGTGAGCGAACTCCTGCAGGATATCCCCTAAACTCTTCTGACTGTTCGACACGGTCTATTAATTCCTGTAATGAAAATGTTTACCAGCAGCGTATCATTGAATAACTACCGCCCTTTGTCCATAACAATTCGCTCTGTGAATTTGGTTGGCCAGCTATAATTGCAGATTCACATTGCCTCGTTTATCGTTCATCCCTAAATTAATATTCCAATCGCTATAAACAGGTGCTGACAACTTAAAATAACACTGGCTGTTAAACTCGTTAGCATTTCCATCCAACTACACCGGACCGGGACACCTATGTTTCGTCACGCCCCTACTCCAACTCCATTCACCACAGTGGTGCTGGTCGTCATGACCCTCATGATTCCAGCAGGCAAGGTGAAAGCAGATGTGACTGCTCAACAGGTGAATACGGCTATCGAAAAGGGTGTCAAATTTCTTCGCGAACAGCAAAAAGCAGATGGCTCGTATCCCGACTTTGCTGCACCGAACGGCACAGTTCTGTTCCCACACGGGGTTACAAGTCTTGTCACGCTGGCACTTCTCAATTGCGGGTATGACGCTCAGGATGCGACCGTTTCCAAGTCACTGAAGTTTCTTCGAGCACTACCGACCGCAGGGACGACTTACGTCATTTCACTGCAACTTATGGTCTTTTGTCAGGCAGAACCACAAAGGGACAAACTCGTCATCAAGAAGCTCGCTGAATGGCTGGTCGGCACACAAACGGACTCTGGTGGTTGGGGCTATCTGGAAACCAGTGTCTCTTCGGATCCATCCAACAGCCAGTTCGCGCTACTCGCACTGCACGAAGCGGAACGACAGGGAATCCTGATTCCTCAGTCGACCTGGACCAAAGCTGAACAATACTGGACAACGCGGCAGGTCGCTGACGGTGGATGGAATTATGATTCAGCATTTGGCCCCAAACCAACCATCAGTATGACCTGTGCTGGCATCGCCTCACTGGTCGTTACCCGAGGCAAAGCCGCCGTGGCAGATGCCCGGATTACCAATGGACAAGTACAGTGCTGTAATGACCCACCGGAACGCGATGCCGTCGAACGTGGACTGACATGGTTGGCACGAAATATTAAGGTCGGGGCCCAGGCATCCAGTGCAGCTTATTTTTATCAGATGTACTGCATTGAGCGCGTGGGACGTCTGACAGGTACCCGGTATTTCGGAGCGACCGACTGGTACCGGATGGGCTGCGAACACATCCTCGGATTACAGGATAATTTACGAGGTAGCTGGCGTGGAAATCTTTCGCACGGTGAGAGCAACCCCACGATCGCTTCATCATTTGCTCTGTTATTCCTGGCCAAAGGGCGCCGTCCGATCGCCATCTCAAAACTGGCCTACGGTGAAACCCAGCAATGGAACCAACATCCGCAGGATCTTCAGAATCTGGTAATGCAAACCGAGAAACGCTGGGACATGTATCTCACCTGGCAAACCATGGAGTTGGGAATTGCCAATCTGGCCGACTTGTTGGAATCACCTGTTTTGTTTATCAGTGGTAAAGGTTCGTTAAGCTGGACGCCAAAACATCGGGAATTGCTGAAACAGTATGTCAATCAAGGAGGCTTTCTGTTTGTAGAAAATGCATGCGGGGATGCACAGTTCGATAAGGAATTTCGGGAAGTTATGGAGGAACTGTTCCCGGACAGCCCCTTGGCACCCTTACCTCCGGACCATGCAATCTGGTTTGCCGATCAAAACATCCCACCTGAATTTGTCGGGCAACTGTACGGGATTCAATCCTGCTGCAGAACAAGTATCATCTATGTCACCACCGATCTGGGTTGCTACTGGGAACTTCACAGTCCACGCCCCGATTCCGGGATACCGGATGATATCCAGCTGGAAATCCAGCATCGACTCGCAATCGGTACCAATGTGCTGACCTATGCCACCAACCGCCAACTCAAAGAAAAACTGGATCGTCCCCAACTCACCTTCAATACGTCCGACACCTCATCCGTACTTCGCAAAACACTGCAGATTCCTAAAATCAGTCATCGAGGCGGAAGCAACGACGCACCCAATGCATTAAACAATCTGCTGGCCAGCCTGCAGCGTGAAGCGGGAATACGAGTCTCCGTCGGCACCCAGGTGATCTCCCTGACCGATTCACTCGAACGGTATCCCGTACTCTTTGTACACGGTCGCCGTACCTTTCAATGGTCCGCTGCCGAGCGGCAAGCGCTGAAGAAATTTATCGAAAACGGCGGATTCATTTTTGGGGATTCCATCTGTGCCAGCACGCAGTTCGCTGAATCGTTTCGACGGGAAATGCGGATGATCTTTCCGGAACAGATCCTGAGACGTCTCCCAGCAGACCATGAGATGTTCACCGAAGACTACGGCGGATTTGATGTTCGCCAGGTCCAACTTCGTTCGCCAGCAACGCAGGTTGACGGACAACGCAAGCAGGCCAGTGAATCTACGGTAACCCCTCACGTGGAAGGGATCCAGATCGACGGCCGACTCGCTATCGCTTTCTCTCCATTTGACCTGAGTTGTGCGCTGGAAAATCAAAACTCGCTTGAATGTAAAGGCTATCTGCAACAGGACGCGGCAAAACTGGGAACCAACATTGTGATCTACGGTTTACAACAGTAATCAACTCATGAGTTCAAAAACTCGATACAAACTGATCTGGTTACTACTGATAGCCTGTGTCGTACGCACCGCGATGCTGATTGCATTGGGCGAACAGATTTCTGCGGATCCGGCACAGGATGTCGACAGGTATTTGCATCTGGCAGAAAGTCTGGCTCAGTCCTCGACCTACCAGCTGCATGGCCAGCCAACAGCCTTCCGTCCAGTTCTTTATCCTTTGGCCATCGCCGCCGGACTCAAGGCAGGTTTCACGGCCAAACTGTGGATCACTATCCTGCATGTCCTGTTAGGAGTCGCTACCGTAGGGCTCACCTACCTGCTCGGTACTCGCCTCCAAAATGAAAAAACAGGTTGGTTGGCGGGACTCCTGGTCACCGTAGATCCAATCCTGCTCCATCAGTCCGCCCTGGTGATGACTGAGACAATGGCTACTTTTCTGGCTGTTTTGACAATGGTCTGCATCGCTCGACTATTGGAAAAACCGGGACCACTTAATGTGGTGCTGGTCGCAATCAGTTTCGGTCTGGCCGGGTATTGCCGCCCCACGTTTTATGTATCTGCATTGTTCACTTTAGGGCTTCTCCTGCTGGTGCTGCAAACCGGCAAGTTCAAACGATTACTGGCCACCTTTGCCATCGGTTGCATCGTTCTGCTGATACTCAGCCCGTGGGTTTATCGCAACTACCAGCTTTTCCAAAAGCCCATTCCAGCCACAACGCATGGCGGATATACACTACTGCTGGGCAATAACCCACTTTATTACCAACAGTTGGACAATGAATCGGGCCTGTTTACTGCCACCGAGTTTGACGAAGGTGTCCGCCGATTCAATGTCTCCAGCGATCCTAGCTATGACTTCTGGTCGGCAGAAGCCTCGATCAAACCTGCGGTCATCACGCGCAATGAATCTCAACGTGACCGTTTTGCCTATCTTGTCGCATTTCACCATATTCAGAAGAATCCAGCCAGTTTCATGCAAGGCTGTCTGGCTCGTCTAAAAGCATTCTGGTCACCCTTGCCTGCCGAAAAACCAGGCGTTCGCAATGACATGCTACGTTACTCGGTAGGAATCTGGTATGTGCTGATTTACCTGCTGGCAGCGAATTTCACACTGTTTCACGGTCGTCATTGGTTCCATTCGGCGCTTTTTGCCGGTTTCTGCATGGTTCTTTCTTTCTCCCTGATGCATTCGGTATTCTGGTCTGACATGCGAATGCGAGCTCCTCTTATACCGGTCCTCTGTCTGGTCGCAGCCGCCTCCTTTACTGGGCTGAAATCCAAGTCCACGTCCTAGCTGATTCGCATTGTTACAGACTACGGAAATCCCTATAATTGCCGGACTTATGAGCCATTCAGTGAGGTCAAGAAAGCTTATTGACAACCACTGACGACCGGCTTCAGGAGACTTCACTACTTCATGGCAAGGATGCCGTTCTAAAACCGTGTTGCAACAGGCTCGTCCCACCGTCGAATCGCGTCTGCCAGCTATGCCACGCTCATTGGGCATGCTCAGAATGGTAGCGCGGCTTGCTGCCATCGCCGTCTGGACTGGTGTCACCTGTATTTGTGGAACGCGCGTGCATGGTCAGCAGATAGAATTCGCTGATCAGGACATCCAGACTCCGATTTTGATCACTGGCGAACGAGGCAATTCCTGGAATCAGGGCCACTATGAAATCTGGGAAGTTCAGCAGTGCATGATCCGACACGGACTGTTCACCGCCACCAGTAATCGAGCCATTCTCTGGATTGACAGAGCAACCGCCTCATCACGTGCTCCACACAAAGTGATCGCGTATCTGGAGGGTCCCGACGTTGAAATCCAGCGGCAGATGATTGTCGGTTTTGACCAGCAGCAAAAACCTCTGAGAACCGAGAATTCCATTCAGGACAAGCAGTGGATTGGCCGCCTTTATTCCTTCACTCATGTCTCGATAAACGTCAAGCATCAACAACCCACGAGCCGTGCTCCTTCCAGCCTGTTTCAGCGGGCCAGTGACGCTCGACGCGAAATTGCTCGCCAATCAAACGTACAGCCGGATAACAACGTCCGCCCTGCTGCCTTTCAGGCACCGACCAGCAACTCGACCAGCAACTCGACCGAAGACCACCGCAGTAACGACGTCAAACTGGGAAATCACCGCCTGCGAATTCAGGGACGAAGCAACGTCGACTGGAGTCTGCATATTGATCAGGCTCCGGATGGCTCCGGTACCATCGCCATTGCTAAATCGGGGATACGCGCGACGATTGAGGGTTTCAAAGCACCAGCCACCGGCGAGTCGGGCATCCTGACCATTGAAACCGACAACATGGTTGTCTGGGGACCCGCCGTAGATCAGCTTCAGGGAGGAGAGGTCACCGATCAGGAAGCTCCGCTGGAACTCTATCTGGAGGGCAACATCATCTTCCGCCAGGGAGATCGTGTCATCTATGCAGACCGCATGTATTACAACGCCACCCAGCAGTACGGCATGATTCTCAGTGCCGAAATACTGACACCGGTCGCCAAGTACGAGGGGTTGCTCCGTGTCAAAGCAGATGTTCTGCAACAGGTAAATAAACAAAAATTCCTGGCCTATGGTGCAGCTATTACTTCCAGTCGTATGGGAATCCCCACCTACTGGTTTCAATCTGACGAAATTGAAATCACCGACCGGCTGGAAAGACAAATGGATCCACTGACCGGACAACAACGCCGGAATCCCAAGACAAACGAGCTTGTCTACGACCACAACATCACAGCAGAAAGCAAAGACAATTTTCTGTTCGTCGGCGGAGTACCTGTTTTTTACTGGCCAGCCATGGCAACCAGACTCGATTCCCCTGCATTTTATCTGGATCGAGTTCGTTTCAAGAGTGACCGGGTCTATGGACAGCAGTTGTTGATCGACTGGAATGCATTTCAACTGTTCAATATTGAAGATCCACCCAAGAATACCAAGTGGTCCGTTTCAGCCGACTTTATGAGCAAACGTGGAGTCGGGATTGGGACGCTGTATGAATATCAGCGTGACGACATGTTCAACTTGCCCGGGCTGGCAAAAGGACGGTTCGATACCTGGGGATTGCAGGATCACGGCCTGGACAATCTGGGTCGGGATCGCCGCATGCTGGATCCGGAAAAGGACTTTCGAGGCCGCATCTTCTGGAACCACCGGCAACTACTGGGAGATGGTTATCAGTTAACTGGTGAAGTTGGAGTGATCTCTGATCGTAACTTCATGGAGCAATACTATGAGCGTGAATGGGATGAAGACAAAGACCAGATCACCGGCATCGAGCTGAAGAAGATCGACGGGAACATGTCCTGGGGTGTTGATTCCAACATTCGTACCAACAATTTTCACACGCAAACCGACTGGCTCCCGCGGTTTACCCATGACTGGCTGGGGAAGTCGTTATTTGATGACCGCCTTACCTGGTATGAGCACACACATGTCGGCTATGCCAGACTGAAAACAGCCAAGGCTCCGACAGACCCGGGGGAGATGGCGAAATTTGACCTGATGGCAGGAGAAGAACAGGCGTACAACGGTCTGCGAGCAGCATCCCGGCAGCAACTTGAAATGCCCATCCAATGGGGTGTCGCGAAAGTGGTTCCCTATATGCTGGGAGAAATTGCTTTTTGGGGCGAAGACATTAACAACCAGTCTGCCACAAGAACCTATGGTCAATTGGGCATACGAGCTAATCTTCCCATGACGCGCACCGATCCTGATATCAGGAGCACGTTATTCAACGTCCACGGTGTCTCTCACAAGATTAACTGGACGCTGGATGCCTACTGGGCCGACGCCAGCGAAGAAATGACCATGTTCCCCCGCTACGATGCCCTTGATGATGATGCTCAGGAACACTTCCGACGTCGCTTCTTCTTTGATACCTTTGGCGGACTAGCCGGGCAAAACGTCGGCGCGAAATGGGATGAACGTTTCTTTGCCTACCGTACCAATATGCAGGGCATGGTCACCGCACCCGTAACAGAAGTTGCTGACGACACGATGGCCTTTCGACTATCAACCGAACAACGCTGGCAAACCAAACGTGGACTGCCTGGCAAAGAACACATTGTCGACTGGATGGTACTGCATGCCCAGATGGTACTCTTCCCGGACAGTGACGATAATCACGGACAACATGCCGGCCTGTTTGACTATGATTACCGCTGGCATGTGGGTGACCGCTTTACCGTCCTGTCAGATGGTTACTTTGACTTTTTCAGTAAAGGCCTCAGGACAGCCAGTATCGGAGGTGTCGTCAGTCGCCCTGATACTGGACGCTTCTACCTCGGATACCGGATGATTGATGGACCGATTTCCAGTCACATCGTCAATGCGGCATTGAGCTACAGGATGAGTCAGAAGTGGATCGGTATCCTGGGCTCCTCCTTTGATCTGGGAGATTCTGGTAATATTGGCCAGAGTTTGTCGATGGTACGTATCGGAGAATCATTGCTGATCAGGGTAGGAGTAAACTATGATGAGAGTCGGGATAACTTTGGAGTTCACTTGTCTGTGGAGCCAAGGTTCCTGGCCAATAGCCGTATCGCCCGACGTACAGGCGTAGACATCAGACCATCTGGTGCATACGGTTTCGAGTAAACTTGTAGCAGGTATGCGTTTTGTTTGTTTCCAAGACAGAGGACTAACCATGGCACAATTTTCAACCAGGTTAACAGTGTTCGGACTATCTCTGTTATTTGTCAGCCTCACCGCTTCGTTGTTGGATGCGGCACCACGCCGACCCAAGTACACGCGGCCCAAACCAAATCGTCAGAATACCCCCACAGTTGTCGTCGAAACCCAACCCAAGGTCCCGACTGGCCCTCGCAAGACGGTCGCTGTCTGGCCTAAGTTTCAACCAGGATTCCGGTTCCCTGGAGTTGATGAACTGGTAGTCGATGAACTGGTGAATTCGGGAAACTTTACGGTAGTAGAGCGGCTCAATATTCAGGCTCTGGAAGCCGAAGCGAACATGTTTCAATCTGTGCGGCATATCGGTGCTCAGTTAATTTTTGAAGTAGTCGTGACGCATGTTGATCAGCGAAGCAGCCAGGGGTTTCAAATTGGTCTGGGCGAACTTGGAATCGGTGCATTCGGTGGAAGCGGAGTTGATGTCGTACTGGGCAGCACTCGAACAACCGCTCGAGCAGGCGTAGTCGTTCGAGTCATCGAAACGAGTTCAGGAAAAATCCTTGCCTCGCACCGGGCTATCGGTACTTCTGTAGGTAATGGAGTCAACTTGGGGTTCGCGTATCAAAAGGTCCGACTAACCGAAATAAATAACTTCAATGTTAACTTTGGACAAATCGAAGATACCTCAGTAGGAAAAGCGGTCGCCAAGGCAGTCAAGCTGGCAGTTGCACGGACAACACACAAAATCAACTCTCACCCGTGGGAGGCCCGAGTTGCTGATTTCGACGAGCAGTTTGTCTACTTGAATGCTGGTTCCAACGCCGGGCTGCGAGTTGGTTCCCAGTTAACCTGTCATAAGGTTGCAAAGACGATTTCCGATCCGCTGACAGGCGAAGTACTCGACGTGGTTACCGTCCCTGTCTGTACTCTGGAGGTTGTCAGCGTAAAAGAAAAGATTGCCGTGTGCCGAATTATTGTCGCTCCCACGGCCGAAGTGGACATCGAAAAGAACATGATCGTCACCCTGAAACCCGGACAGTTTTGAGAAATCTGAATTCATGACAACTCTGCGAATCAGTGGGCTGGTCGCCCGCGAGATGACACTGACGTTCGAAGACTTCGGTGCTGTAGACGCACAATACCAGGTCCCCGACATTTCCGAGCAAATGGATGGCCGGGACGGACAGGCTATCACACTGCAGGGACTGGTTGCACTTTGTGAGCCATCAGACGAAACAGGATTTCTGGGACTGCATGGAAGCCTCGATGACTTCCACGCCAGCATTCCTTTAGCTGCTGTTCTGCAGCGAGGACTAATTCAATATGCCCAAGATGGTCAGCCGTTAGATGTCAAAGCAGGCGGACCTTATCGATTTCTGATCCCGGATTACGCTGCCTGTAACACGGATGAGATTGACGAATGTGCCAACGTCAAGTTCCTGGATCATATTGAGTTCACCGCCGACCGGGGCTTTGACAACCGGCCAGAGGATGAGCAGGAGCATGAGGCACTGCACGCCCATGAGCACCCTCAATAAAAAAGCGGTGGGGCTGGAAAGCCGAGCAGCATGTCAGCCGGACCTTTGGAGATATAATTCGCGCATAAAAAACACCTCCTGATCGTCAGGAGGTGTTTTTCTGTTTTCTGTCGCTTACAAACGGCGAACTGGCAAGAAAACTAGCCAGAAATCTTGGAGACGCGAACGCGAGTATATCGTTGGCGGTGTCCGGTACGACGTTTTGAATCCTTGCGTCGGCGAAACTTCTGGACGTAGATCTTATCGCCTTTGACTTCTGCCAGCACTTCTGCGGTCACGGAAGCACCTTCCACAACAGGCTGACCGACTTTCATGCCGTCATCGCCTGAAACCGCCAAAACCTGATCAAATGTAATTTCGTCACCGGATGCTGCATCTCGCAGATCAATATCCAGTTCCTGACCTTCTTCCACTTTGTACTGACGTCCACCGTCGGCGATAATTGCGTACATGGTATTTTATCTGTTTTGAATAAACGTTTAACAGTTGTTAATCTTCGAAATATTGGAGCCACAGCTTTAACGAACTCTGTGGCAATCCTGCCAAATTACCTGGCCAAACTTCCCCCTGTTGGCTCGTACACCTCCACGGGGAACTATTAAAAATATCTCAAAATCTGAGCTTCGTCGAGGGGCTAACCGGGGAATCCCCTCAACTTTCCGTCAAGTACCTGAGGGGGTTGCCCCATCAGCGTTCAAGAGTGCAATATCAGACTTTGACGTGCTTTCCATCCGAATTGCGAAAGTCCATTTCCAGATGTTCCGGGTACAATCCTTCATTACTCAGGATTTGCACGACCATACCACCTTCCTCTTCCAGCTTCATAATCTGGCGACGTTTCTTATTGTTCAGATAAGCCGCAACACTTTCATGCACTCGGACCGTCACTCTGGCAAGCTGTTTTCGACGGCAAGCCAGCATTAACTTGCGCACTACTTCAATTGCCATACTCTCGGCAGTTTTCACGAGTCCGCGTCCACCACAGCAGGGACAATCATCGTACACGCTCCGTTTCAAACTCGGACGAATCCGCTGGCGTGTCATTTCGATCAGGCCGAACGGGCTGGTACGCAGGATCTTGGTTCGAGCGCGGTCGCGCGCCATCGCATCACGCAATGCTCGTTCCACGCCTCGACGATGTTTCTCTCGCCGCATATCAATAAAATCGTTGACGATCACTCCTCCCAGGTCACGCAGGCGAAGCTGCCGAGCGATTTCTTTGGCGGCCTGAAGGTTCATCTGGTAGGCGGTCTCTTCGGCGTCTGCATCCGACTTACGGAAATTCCCGCTGTTGACATCGATCGCCACCAGCGCTTCGGTTGGATCAATGACAATGGAACCACCTTCCTTCAAGGGGACTTCACGTTTATAGATCCGAGCAATTTCGTCTTCCAGCTTGTACTTGTGAAAAATGGGTTGGGTCTTGTCATAGAACTGCAGGCGATCTGCGAACTTGGGCATGACCATTTCCAGGAAATCCTTGGCGCGTTTATAAGCGTCCTGCTCGTCAATATAAATCGCATCTATCTCACCACTGACCGTATCGCGAATGGTGCGAATGATGATATCACTTTCTTCGTAGATATCTGTCGGGGCACTGGTTTTCTTGAGTCGCCGAACGATAGCTTTCCAGAGCCGAATCAGGTAGGCCATGTCACGAGAAAGCTCTTTTTTGTTCCTGCCCATCCCAGCTGTTCGTACGATAAATCCAAGTCCTTCCGGTGGATCCATTTCCACCAGGATGTCTCGTAATTTACGCCGAGCTTTATCATCTTCGATCTTGCGGGAAACACCGATCCGGCCAAGCGACGGCATCAGCACCAGGTAGCGACCGGGGATACTGAGGTAGGTTGAAAGTGTAGGTCCTTTCGTTCCGATCCCTTCTTTAATGACCTGAACGACGACTTCGTCACCTTTTTTGAAGATTTCCTGAATCGGCGGTTTCACGCGGGGTCGTCCGCCATTCCAACGAGGTTTTTGACCTCGTCCCCGTTGAGGGCGACGTTGTGCTGCCAGTTCTTTATTCTGTTCTTCCACCGGTACATCAGGGTCATAGCCCCCCTGGCGATAGTACTGGGGTTCCACATCACTGATATGCAGAAAGCCATTACGACCGACGCCAAAATCGACAAAGGCGGCCTGAATACCAGGTTCCAGATTGACCACCTTTCCCTTGTAGATATTACCGACATAGTTGTCCTGACTGGCACGCTCCACATGTAACTCTTCCAATTGGCCGTCTTCGATAACAGCCACCCGGCATTCTTCGGGTTGAGCCACATTGATTACCATTTCTTTTTTCATTAATATTCTTTCGTTGTGTTGCAGGCTTGTTTTCGCCGGACGCTACCATCGTCAGATGGGAAGTTCCGGGAAGATTTGCCTAAGTTGATCGGTGAGATAAGCATCCACCTCCAGTGCACTTTCCAGCTGCATCACCCGTGCGGCGATCGCTTCGCACTGTTCAATACTGACACTACGGCAAACTTTTTTGATTTCAGGAACGGAGCTTGGCGGAACGCTAAGTGAGCGCAGTCCCAGCCCCAGCAGCAACGGTACATACTTCGGAGAGGTACTCATTTCACCGCAAAGATTGACCGGGACACCGGCTCCTGTTGCCTGTTGAATCGTCGACTGGATCAACCGTAACACAGCAGGGTCACTGGCGCGATACAGGTTGACGACGTCTTTGTTGCTACGATCTACTGCCAGACAGTATTGAATGAGGTCATTCGTACCAATGCTGATAAAGTCCACTTCTTTGATGAATTTATCAAGCATGATGACGGCGGATGGCACCTCGACCATGATTCCTATTTCGAGCTTTTCTTTAAGCTCGTATCCGTCTTCAATAAGGTCTTCCATGGTGTCGATAAGCAGCATCTTTGCCTGGCGTAATTCCTGCAAGGTCGAGATCATCGGAAACATGATTCGGACAGGCCCCAGGGCACTGGCTCGAATTAATGCTCGCAACTGTACTCGAAACAGGTCCAGATTACGTAATGAAAGACGGATACTACGGACACCCAAAAACGGATTATTCTCTTCTTCATGCCGCGGCAGCTGACCAAGTTTGTCAGCTCCCAAATCAAGTGTTCTGAAAACCACCTGACGGTCGCCCATGGACTGGATCACATGTGCATAGGCACGGTAGTGATCCTCTTCAGTCGGCTCTTCGTCCGTTCCCAAATAAAGAAACTCGGTACGATACAAACCAATCCCATCGGCTCCGCGTTCGCGGCAGGCATTCACTTCATGCGGAAATTCAATGTTGGCACCCAGTTGAATTCGGGCACCATCCTGAGTTTCCGCAGGTAAATCCCTTAACACGGATAATTCCGCAGCCAGGCTGCGGTGTTGTTCCAATTCCTGCTGATAACGATGCAATGTCCTCTCATCAGGGTTAAGGACAATCTGACCATGGTCACCATCGACAATGACCATATCTCCATCCGATACTTCAGTCAGAAAATTCCCGGCCCCTACCACGGCTGGAATCTCCAGGCCTTTGGCGACAATCGCTGTGTGAGAACTTGGACCTCCAACTTCAGTGGCGAACCCAAGGACAAAGCGGGGATCCAGTTTGGCCGTTTCACTCGGCGTCAGATTATGAGCCACAACAATGGCGGGGGTAGAAATATTACTGAGTGATTCACGACGACGTCCAAGCAGTTTTCCGAGAAGATTCTTCTCCAAATCAAAGAAATCATGTTTCCGCTCGGACATGTAATGATCATCCAGGTCCTCGAAAATCTTGGCATAACGGCGTAACGTTCTGGAGACAGCATATTCAGCGGAATGATGCTTGTCAGTAATCATCGAATGGACTTTATTCACCAGCGTAGGATCCTGAAGCATCTGCAGATGTGCGGCAAAGATCGCACCGTAGTGCTCGCCAAGCTGATTTGAGATCCGCTGTTGATTACGCGAGATATCTGCTGCCACGCTGTCGAAAGCATGTTGCATGCGCAGCAATTCGTCATCCACCACATCCCGAGTGACGAAACGTGTGGGAATACGAAATCCCTCGTTATCGATGACCACAACTTCCCCGATGGCTACACCGGGAGAAACTGCAATACCCTCAAGTATCTGCATCACATTCCTCTTGCCGACCAGAAACATTCATTTCACAGTTGATACAGGCGAAAGGTTCGTCTTTCCGATCCCAGACCTGCATCAACCAGGAAACCCTGAATGAACGTCGGCAGCTGCAATTGGCGTCGATGCGTCCTGCAGCAAAATGTACGGTTAGTCCTGTTAAGCAAGGACAATCGATGTCTGCTTAACGGCAGAAGGTTTGGTGGTGTGGTTGTTTGTTGAATCAGGAGGGAAACCGGACGAGTATAAAGTCCGGTAAGTGGGTCAACGTTCTATTCATCAAATCCTGATTCGACCAGTCGACACAGCATTTGCACTGCCGTGTCAGCATCCACACCTTCTGCCCGAATTGTTAACTGGACACCCTGCGTCGCTCCTAAAGTGAGAATAGACAGGATGCTCTTACCATCCACCGAATCCTCACCTCGAGTGACTGAAATCTGAGAATTAAACTGATTTGCCATATGCGCAAACAGACTGGCCGGCCGGGCATGTAACCCATCTTTATTCAAGATAACTACCGATTTCGTTTGAATGCCCGATGACATAATCAACGTCTCTGATTCCTTCATGTCCTAATTTAAGTCTCTTTATCTCTGTTCACTTATCTGGTGCCCTGCCACCTTCACCTGAATACAAAACGCGCGGCAAAGTCTTACGTCCGCGACGAACGCATTCGCTCCATACCCCTTGCGTCAGGAGCTGGAGCAAACATTCAGAGAACGATCTCAGGGCGGCTGCTAAGATGCAAACTGATTATTGTCCGCTTCTTCCAGCAGCAGTGCGATATCCTCGGCCGTCTTGCTCTGTTTGAGAAAACGGCAGAACATATCGTCTCGTAGCTGGCGGGAGATATTCTCCAGGGCACGCAAATGGTCACCCGGACGATCCGGATGCGATACCAGCAAAAACAACAGCTGGACCGGCTCTCCGTCTAAACTATCAAATTCAACGCCCTCGGCGCTAACGCCAACGGTTGCAATCAAGCTGTCAACGCTTGAATGCTTTGTGTGAGGAACTGCTACACCACGACCAATGCCCGTACTTCCCAGCTCTTCGCGTTTCATGATTGCTTCGACAATCGAGTCACGGTCTTCTTCTTTGACCTGACCTGCTGAAACCAAAGAACCGACAAGTTCCTGAATGACACCGACTTTATCGGTTGCCTGAACATCCACGCAGATAGCGGATTCACACATGAAGTCTGCAAATTTCATTGCGATTGATTCCTTAGATAATTCTCGCCGAATCGATCAAACCTGAATCCTGCAGATTTACCCGGTAGAAAGAATGCAACCAGAAGCCAAACGCCTGAAAGGCGATCGTCGAAGTGCTCATACAACTCCAAACGAAATCTGGCATCTTTGCAAAACCAAAGCGAAGATACAACGCTACATGCCTGAACCGGGGCGCCCGTAGGTTTCCCTTGAGTATCTCCTGGTTCAGACATCAGCCCCAGGCTGAATAACCCGACATGTCGCCAGTTATCAGGGCTACCCCGTCTTCTATTTCGGGACCCCTGTAAGCTGGCGAAGCTGGTGTAAGCTGGGCTAGCCTGCCTTATGATATCTCTGGCAAAACGTCATTCTTTGCTGGTTTACTATTCTACCTACCGACCCATCCCATTTTCGGGAAGATCGAATCGGTTAGTTCACCTCAGGTCTAAAATCGTGCACCGCCGATCGCTTGCCATGAGGCGAACGATGTTTGTTTTTCTTCTTGTCCTTGTAACGTCTTATTTGCTGTTCCAATTTCCGTTCAGCGCCCATGACGGCAGCTACTATACTTGGTGCAGTATATGTCGCTACAAAATCGTCGTGATGTTCAAGAGTAGCCCGGATTTCAGCAACAGGACTATCTCGATGCTCTAAATCGACCGTCACTTCGATAGACGTCAAACGGTTATAAAATCGAAGTAGTTTGCCGAGTTTCCCCTGAATTCGCTCTTGGGTGCGGTGACCTATATGACCGTGCCTTGCAGAGATACCAATTAGCATGCTTACCCTCCTTTTGAGTAATGTAACCAAAAACGGTTTACCAGTCGGAGAAGAAAAAGCCGTCATGGCTTCTGGCCCTGGCCCATTTGACAGGACCTCAGCCGTTCGGCATTGCTTCTTAGATTGTGCAATCTTGGCCAAATCACCAGAGAATGAACTCGTTAGCTTGGAAAACCACCGGCCGTCAAAACTCTGATAGTTCGACCACTCTATTTTACCCCGATTGCAAGGCTGAGAAAAGGGTTGCTTTGCGACCCTTTTTGCGATTCCTCTTAATTACCTGACCATCCATCAACAGCATGGCCGTCGTCTGCTCAAATCACGGCATCCCATCCAGACAGGACTCTTAGTAATTGCAACACGTCACTTCAAATGACTGTTTTTATAGTGTCAAAAGAGATAAATAGCCCGAGCACGACCTGGCTACCCCCCCATAGTTACTTTAAGTCCACTTGCAGATTCAGTTCACAAACAGACTGGAAATCATGTCGGTCTGATAACGAGTCAGCTCACCTTCGGCCAATAACTCCTGCCACTCACGAATCGGTAGGGATTGCCGCTGAGGGCTCTCGTCTGCCTGATACAGTAGCGTCTTGCCAGTCATCTGTTTCAGGCGGTAGAAGGCGATGACTCGAACGGCGGTTACCTGAGATTCCAATTGCTGAACAAAATCATCGCCAACCCCAGCCAATAATTGCTCGTCGTCGTATTCGCATAAAAACGAAAGTAACTGCTCTGTCTGATCACCGGAATAAGAACTCAAAGCACTCTCCACAGCCCTCTGACTTGCCTCATCGCGATGGTAATACTCCTGTAACAATCGCACATCCTGATGCCACAGAGCGCGGTATTCCGAGTCGTCCAGCAAACCCGCAAACGCATTGGCGTTGCCTAATTCCATCAGCCCGTAAGCAGCCAGACGCCGAACGTTAATGAGACGATGAGATTCATAAACCTGCTGCAATACCTCAGCCAGGTCTTCACTACCGCTAAGCTGAACGGATAACTCAGCCCGAGCTTCCTGCAAGATCGAATCAGATGCGGCCCCAGTCACCCACCCAGGCATACTCGAAACACGCGTCACCGCAGTACCTCCCGGATAATAGGTGTACTCCGTAATCAATCCCTCATTCAGATTCAGAACTTCGTTTGCCGAGGATGAACTGGTCAGAGCCACACCGCGAGTGTGAAGCAAGCGTACAGCACGACTCACTTCGCCATTGGCCATTTGATACGGGACCGATTCCAACGCGGCAATCGCTGCACTTCCATTCAACTCCAAATCAAATTCCGTACCTCCCGACTCCAGACGAACCAGCAGGCGACTAACATCGCTTCCTCGCAAGACAACTCTGCCATGATCAATTCGCAACCCCAGCCGCCTGTCATCCACAAAGCGGGAAGCTACTCGAGTGGCATCCGACAGGATCAACTTGCCCCCGTTTGCGAAAAGAACCTCTGGACGAAATCCTGCTATGGAAACAAGCGTGTCACCGGTCGTAATCGGTGCACCAGCAACCAACCGGATAACGGACTCGTGCTCCAGACGCAACATCGTCTGACTGTCAGACAGTAACTCACCAAAGTAATCACCTGCGGAGAACACCATCGCGTTGCCACTATCGGTCACGGTACCTGTAAAGTCACCTGTTCGTTGTGCTATGTTCAGATCCTCTGGTACACCGACAGGTTGTACCGTGGTTCTTGGGGAAACGTCTAACGACTGATCCGCAGAATCTGCTTGCGAACGACCAGTCGCATCCTCCTCGCCACCACCTGACGGTGTCAGCCCCTGCTCTGACTGCGCCTCGCTCAATAGAGCACCAATCCAGGGATGGCTTGCATCCAGTGGACCAACAGCTCGCAAGCCGATTATAAAGATCAGCCCCAGAAATGTCATCACCACCGTCGCGCGCCACAGTGGGTGAACTTTCTTCCTGATGTACTCCGGAGTACCCGCCGGCTTGGGTTGGGTCAGCTGCTTCAGCGTGGGACGAGTTTGACCTGCCTGACCTGCTGGGGCCACATCACCGCCAGGCGTCAGCGACGCTTCAGTTAATCCCAATACCCGCTCTCGCATTTCATTCTCGATCGTCACCGGTTGATCAATACAGATCGAGAGGATGCTGTGACAACAGGCCACTTCGCTCAAATACATGTCCGACTCCAGGCAGGCTTTTTCAAACCCGGGGATTTTGGATTCGTCGAGTGTATTGTCGAGGTATTCAGCAACGGAATTCGGATCGGCTCCCATGCCTCGGCCAGAAAGAGGAGGCGCCGCCAGATTCGCTTTACCTGTGGAATTCAGAGTGCGATACACCAGATCCCTGGCAAACTCGCTTTCTCCAATTTTGGCTCCTAATGCCTCGGCATCCTGGGGCTCGAGGATATTATCCAGATAGGCTAACATTGTCCTTAACGTTAATCGCATCTTTCGACCTGTGCTTTCCGTGAATCCGGTTTGAGTGGTTTTCCGAGCCCGCTGCTGGGTGTTACGCATGGCGCTCTGTAGTATTAGTGGCAACTTCGTATTAAATCCGTACAATTTTCTGCAGAGAATTCTTTGTTTTATTTGTCTTTGTTCCCAGCAAGAGATCGCCGTGAATTCACTGTTTGAAGCTTCCGAACAATCCAATCTGGAACGAGCCAAACCGCTGGCAGCCAGAATGCGTCCCACGAAACTGACAGAATTTGTGGGGCAGCAGCATTTCCTGGGCGAAGGTAAATTACTACGTCGGCTCCTGCAGGCAGATCGGCTTGGTTCGGTCATTTTCTACGGCCCACCGGGCTGTGGCAAAACAACGCTGGCCCAGCTGCTGGCAACAGAAACACAAAGTACATTTTGTCAACTGAGTGCCGTGACCAGCGGCGTCAAGGATCTGCGGGAGGTGCTTGAGTCAGCACGGAATCAGCTTCGTTCCGGTGGCCCTCGAACCTTGCTGTTTATCGATGAAATTCATCGGTTCAACAAAGCGCAACAGGATGCTTTGCTGCCGGATGTCGAAAATGGCGTGATCACACTTGTCGGCGCAACCACTTCGAATCCGTTTTTTGCAGTCAACAACGCCTTAACCAGTCGCAGCACCATTTTTCAGTTTGAACCCTTGTCGGTGGAAGACATAGAACAACTGCTCGACCGGGCACTCAACGATCAATTCAAAGGACTCGGCCGGTATGAAGTGACGCTAACCGACGAAGCTCGGAACTTCATAGCCGAGGTATCTGACGGAGATGCGCGTCGAGCGTTATCGATTCTGGAAATCGGAGTCTTATCCAGCAGCACGTTTCCGCTCGAATTCAATCGAGCACTTGCCGAAGAATCCATTCAACGTAAAGCGATGCAGTATGACGCTGGTGGCGATGAGCATTATGATGTCGCCAGTGCATTCATTAAGAGTATTCGTGGAAGTGATGTCGATGCTGGTATTTACTGGCTCGCACGGATGCTCGAAGGTGGGGAAGATATCCGTTTCATCTGCCGGCGACTTGTCATTCTGGCCAGCGAGGATATCGGGAATGCTGATCCGCAAGCGTTACCTGTCGCTGTGGCCTGTATGCAGGCCTGTGAATTCATTGGACTGCCTGAATGCCAACTCACACTCTGCCAAACAGTCGCTTACCTGGCGTGTGCCCCCAAATCAAATGCGGCCACGGTTGCCATCAATGAAGCTCGCAGCGATATTCGTCACGGTCGCACTGTGCCGGTGCCTCGAGCACTAAGAGACAAGCACTATTCCGGAGCGAAACAGTTCGGACATGGGGAAGGCTATAAGTACGCCCATAACCACGAAGATGGTATTGCCGCGTTTGATTATCTGGGAGTCGACAAACAATACTACAACCCGGTTCCACGCGGGTTCGAAGCTGAACTCGGACAACGACTTGAAGAAATCAGAAAAAGACTGCGCGACGACGCCTAGACTCACCACTTGGCAAACATGCCCAGCATACGTTTCGAACCCGGTTGGCCAACCAGATCCTTAGCGAATCATGACCTGACTGCCAGCACCAAGGATATGATAGACGTCCCGAGCATTCACTGGACTGAGCTTGATACAGCCTAAACCGGCATTACGCACACCAGCATTCTGCGATTGGGTGTGAATACTGATTCCTCCCAGGTCCATCCAGTACTTTCCATAGGGGTTGTTCACAGCACCACCTTGTATGATCGAACCATCCGCAGCGTAGTAACTGCGATCTTCCTGCTTCTCCAGTACAGAATACTGCCCAGGTTGCATTTTGAATTCACTTCCCAATTCAACCTGAAAACGCCCTGCGTAAAGCGGGCCAACAAACAGGGTCAACTCCCTGTTGGCGACGTGCACCTCGCCACGGAACGGCCCCTGAACAATCTTTAATTCATCGCCTGGTTTCAATGCAGCCGCATCCCTGATGCCGTTGATGTTGGCCAGTAGCTGAGCCGGAACACGGAGCTGATGTGCTATCGAGCCCAGTGAATCGGTCGGACCAACCGTGTATGCCTTGTAGATGTAATGCTTGCGGGAATATACCACTTCACCCGCCAGAAAATCCAACATCGGGACAAGCTGTTTATGCTGTTGAGCAGTTAATTCGGTGCTACCGTAGTAAGCGGATAGTGCTTGCAGGGCTTCATGCAAATGCCCAGTTTCAATTTGCTGCTTGGCGGCGGCCCAGACGGTCGCAAAGGCTGACGATGTGGAAAGAGGTCTCTGCTCAGTCACATTGTTAGCTGATGAAAGATTTCCGTCATTCAAAACCGGAGGTTGCAACTGGCTCGACGGATTCTGGTCATTCACTTGAAAAGAATTCGTTTCCATGGGGGGCTCGCCGATAGGAAACATATCATCATCTACGCCGCCTGCTTCACCTATCGGAAACGCATCTTCACCCCCTACCGGCTGAAAATCACCTCCGACGGTCCCCTCTGCCGGAAACGTGTCGTTCGCTGCCACATTTTCCGCCTCAGACCCGACACTGTCAGCCAGTGTATTCCCGCTGGTGTCCTCTTCGGTAGTTTGATCAGCAAGCAGATTTTCCTCTGGCGATTCCTGAGTAACTCCCAGATCAAGCTGCCCAGCCGCCGGTGACTGGAACTGTCCATTATCAGCAGCCGTCAAATTTGAATCGTCTTCGGCCAACGGCGTACCGTTGTTCAAGTCAGCTAACAGCTGTTCCGCCGAGATTTCAGTGCCCAGCCCGACATCGAGAGGATCGGCGCCGCCCTCGGCAACGGCATCGATCACTTCCTGAGGCGGTGGTGCAGGCTCGCTGTACAGAACGTGATACGCGCCATATAAAATGACAACCATGAAGGTAAAGATGAATAGTGTTTTTACCTTTTGCATTTTCGTCCTCCCTGACGAAATACAGTGCTGGTTAGAATGGATCTAACTTAAAACAAAACCTTTCCCCGTCCTTCTGCGATCGCCCATGCAATACGAAAACGACGAAGATCATGACTACGACGAATGGTCGGAACCCGATATTTGGGACGACCACCCAACCGAAGTATTGTCATGCCCTGAATGCGGTGAAAGCGTCTATGAATTTGCTGATAGCTGTCCGTCGTGCGGTATGTTTATCACGCCGTCGGCAGTTGCCTATAACCCCTGGCAAGGTCGCCCCCTGTGGTGGGTGGCTCTGGCCGTTTTAGGTGTTCTGGGATTCCTGTTTTCCCTGCAACTAATCTTTTAAACTCTTTTAAACCAAGGCGGGCATCAGAAAATCATGTGGGTTTCACTCACATTCACTCGGAATAGTACGAAATAACCAGCTTCGGAGAAAAGAGCGATTCGGCCAAAGAGAGAAATAATCCTGAATTGATCTGCTACCCCAACACTGGCCAATTGCAGGCCCGATTCAGGTCGAGAGCAGGAAAAAATCGGTCTGAAGCTTTACTCGGCAGCAATCCCAAAATCTTCGATCGTCAGTAGCGTCTGTAATTCATAGCCTTTGGCAGCAAACGCCTCGCGGCCTCCGGAAAGACGATCGATGATGGCAATCACTCTTTCTACCTTCAAGCCGGCCGCTTCCACATGCTCAATGGCCTTCAGGCTACTACCGCCGGTGGTCACCACATCCTCCACAATGATCACTCGATCCCCCGCGACGACGGGACCTTCCACCTGGTTTCCTTTGCCATGCTCTTTCGCTTCCTTACGGACAATAAAACCCCGGAGAGACTTTCCCTGAGCATCCGCTTCAGTGAGAATCGAAGCGGTAATCGGGTCTGCCCCGATAGCCATACCTCCAACGGCATCCGGAAGATCATCACCAATCAACTCCAGAATTCCCTGAGCCACCAGACGAGCACCACGGGAATCGAGTGTGACTTTACGGCAGTCCAGATAAAAACTGGCTTTCTTGCCTGACGCCAGAACAAACTCTCCAAACTCAAGCGCTTTTTCCCGGACAACTTCTTTCAGTGATTCCTGGCAGTACATGGCCTTCCCAACCTCTCCGTTTTCGTTGATGATCTGACAATAATTCTCGTCAACCTACAGTCTAATGCGTCCAGCGCAGCGTTGACAGCAGGCATAAGAATGCTTTGGAAGCTGCGGCCGTAATAAACCAGTAGAGACCGGTTTATGCCAATCAGGCGTTTGCTTTCGCTCGGGCTTCCCGCAGACCACGACTGAGAATATCTCGCAACATTGGCGAGTAATCTTCGAAGCGTGTCTCATCAGGAGCCCCAGATGCAAACTGATAGATCGCATCGCGTGGTTTCAGGCCCAGTGCCAGCAAGGTAGAACTAACCGTACCGCGGTCGTTACTACGCTGCACCATACTTGGTCGCATCGGGGAAACGGGACTGCGAGCAAAAACCTTGCTGGCAACCGCCAGAAACTTCACTGAGGAATCCAGCGTTTGTAACGTCAGCAACCGACTCGCCAATTGACAACGCTCATCGCGAGGATCATTGAGATTGCGGTTGCCAATGACGTTCAGGCCTTCCTTCAAAGGAACCACTTCCGGTTCATCCGTCCCATGTACAGCCCATCCGGTTTCACCGTCAGCAATGATGTAATTGACACCCTCATACCGCTTACTCAAAAGCTCATCCATAGCCAGAGCCACGGCTTCCTGAGCCGATACGCTACGCAACAGTTCACGACATAGAACTCCGCGGGAACGAGGAACGACTGGTGGAATCAACTTGCGACGATTACATGCCGCGACAAACAAACCATGCTGGTTTACTCCCAACCAGGTCCCCCCGGCCTGTTGGTCCATACCACTCAAAATACGTGGTTTTCCAGACTGAATAGAAGGAGTTGTACTTGGACGATCGTAAAATTCGTCTCGGTTCGCAGCGACCAGAATTGGTGCTTCCCGCACCGATTTATACTGAATGGCAAGAATGCACATATAATGTCTTGATTTTAAGGAGCTTATAAGGCGACTCACCCAATTGTCTTCCTCACAGTGGGCAACTTTCGCACTCGGCTAAAAAACCCAATCTAGTTCCACCCTCCCCTTCTAAACACCCTACTTCGGGGGGTTGGAATGAAATTAATTGCTACTCAGAAAACAAATACTGTGTTCAAGGGTGTTTTGATGGCTCTATGGACGCAGTAAACTGCTGTATACGCCTATGTATCTGGATAACTGCCCTACTGGCGGCTGTAACCGATTGCGCTACTAATACTCCCCTCCTCCCCTTGGAATTTGCTGCTATGTCGACATCTTCAGACCCTATTCGTATCGCTATCATTGGTGCTGGCGCCGTCAGTGATTATCACCATGTTCCTGGTATTCACATTGACCCTCGAGCCCAACTGGTTGCTGCTTGTGACATGAGTGAAGCGTTGTTAGAGCAACGTAAAAGCGATTGGGGGATCGACAAAGTGACCACCGACTACCATCAGATCTGTGAAGATCCTGATATTGATGCTGTCATCATCGCCACACCCAACTTCACTCACCACGAACAGGCCATCGCGGCAGCCCGAGGTGGCAAGCACATCATGTGTGAGAAACCATTGGCTTTGAATGCTCAGCAAGTGCGTGAAATGCGAGATGCTGCAGTGGAAGCGGGTGTCGTTCACATGACAGCCTTCACGTATCGTTTTGCTCCCTCCATGCGTTATATCCGCCATCTGGTGCAATCCGGAGCCATTGGTCAGCCCAGGCATTTTCGTAGCCAGAGATTTCTGGACTGGCCAGAAACAAGCTGGGGCTGGCGGCAATACAAAAAAACGGCCGGTGCCGGTGACCTGTTTGATATGACAATTCACCGTATCGATTTTGCCATGGATCTGATGGGGAAAATAGACCGCCTTTGCGGTGGAGTCGCCCAATTCTGTCCTCGTGATGTGACCGTCGACGGTGACGCCTGCCCACCATCGGACGTCGACGACTGGTCCGCTCTGATTGGAGTCTTTGAAAATGGTGGGGTCGGTGTCTGGGAAGGAACCACCGTTGCCAAAGGGTACGGTTTTAATGGTTTCGGTCATGAATTGGCAGAAATCAACGGCTCAGAAGCGACCGTTCGATACCGGCTGCACGAACCAAATAAAATCTGGCTGGGGCGGACAGGAGAAGACGTCGCTCCGGTCGATGTCCCGGAAGAATTCCTCAAGCCTGCCGGGAGCCCTCGGGATCCCCGGGAAGGTAAGCCAGCCGATGTATTCCGATACGATCTGGTTTGGGAATTCTGTTCTGCCATCACTGAAGGTCGCGACGCGGTACCCAGCTTTGACCATGGACTCAACGCGCAGATCATTGCCGACGCCGTACTGGAATCAAATGAAAACGCAAGCTGGATTGATGTTGCTGACCGACTGGTATAACTGGCTCAACCCCGCTCGCCACCTCAAACTCTTTTTGCATAACTGATAAGCTGCATGAGTGATCATCAAGTCCAACCCGAATCTGAATCCAACAGGCCGGATAGAATCGTTGTGGCTTCGCGTAGCCGTCAGGTCAATTCACTAACCGGCGTGCAGATTCTGGCATCAGGTTGCTATGCACCTGAGACAGTAATCCATAACGAAGCATTGGCCGAATTGGGCTACGATGCGGACTGGATCATTCAACGTACTGGAATTCAATCCCGTTGCCGAGCCAGTGAAGATCAGGCCTGCAGCGATCTAGCGTATGAGGCTGCACGACGTTGCCTGGAAAACGGAAATATTGATGCCAGCGAAATCGACCTGATCCTGCTAGCCACAATCTCGCCGGATCAACCCACTCCATCAACTGCCTGTCATGTTCAACGCATGCTCGACTCCAACGCTCCGGCAATGGACCTCGGTGCCGCCTGCTCCGGCTTCATGTACGCTCTGGTTACCGGAATGCAATTCGTAAAGACCGGTACCTACCAACGCGTGCTTGTCATCGGTGCTGACCTGATGAGCCGTACTGTAAATCCCGCCGACACAAAAACATTTCCTTTGTTTGGAGATGGAGCGGGTGCGGTTGTTATCGGCCCCGGCTCAGACAATCAGGGCTTTGTCTCCTACACGCTTGGTGCCGATGGGCACGGAGCTGAATTACTAGAACAACCTGCCGGTGGTACTCGCTGCCCCGCCACGGCAGACTCGCTGTCACAAAACCTTCAATACCTGCAGATGGATGGTCGCAGCGTTTTCAAATGGGCAATTCGCACACTGACAGACTCGGTAAACCAGGTGCTCGATGCAGCTGATCTGACTGCGGCAGGAATCGACCTGACGTTATTCCATCAGGCAAATATCCGGATTATCGATGCCGCTGCCAGTGATCTGGGCCTGCCTTCGGAAAAAGTCTTCGTCAACCTGGACAAATACGGTAACACTTCGGCCGCCAGTATCCCACTGGCGCTGGCCGAAGCGTTTGAACAGGGACAAATCAAGCCGGAACAAAACATACTCATCAGCGGTTTTGGCGCAGGCCTGGCCTGGGGTGCTGGTATCTGGCGCTGGTAACAATACCAGGAACATTCCGTCATTCTCTGAAGATCCTTTTAAGCAAACACAACCATGAGTGAAGCAAACGTAAAAACACTTCCACCACGAGAAACTGTCGCCGAATCGGACACCTGGGATCTCACAAGCCTGTACGCTCATCCTGACGACTGGGAAACCGATTACGCACTGGCCGAAACAACGCTGGAAAAATACGCCGCCTTCCAGGGGCGACTTGCAGAAAACGCCGAAACACTGGCTGAGCTGCTTGCCTTCGACAGCGAAATGGACCAGCTGCTCGAACGCCTCAGCTATTACGCCTTCCTCCGATTAACCGAAGACCAGGCCAACAGCGACTGCCAGGCGCTGGAAGCGCGGATGCAGAATCTGGGAGCCCGTGCTGCTCAGGCGGCCAGTTGGATACGCCCGGAACTGCTTGCTATCGACTCGGAAACCATCGACTCCTTCCTGCAGGCAGAGTGTCTGCAACATTACCGACTGCAACTCGAGCGGATTCTTCGCTATCGCCCTCACACTCTGGGCGAAAAAGAAGAACAATTGCTCGCCATGCAGGCGGAAATGGCGAATTCTGCTGCGAAAACCTTCCGGCAGCTGCACGACGCTGATCTGAAGTTTGGTGAAGTGGAAAACGAACATGGCGAGTTAGTCGAGTTGGGCAATGCCACATTCAGCCAGTTCCTGATTTCCCCCGATCGAAACGTTCGTAAAACGGCCTTTCACCAGTACTATGATCAGTTTCAGGCACACGAAAACACCCTGGCCGCCACACTCGGTGGCTCGATTCAAAAGGATGTTTACTACGCCCGAGCCCGAGACTATGAGAGCACGCTGGCAAGCGCCCTTTTTCCGGACAACGTTCCCCAAAGTGTTTATGACAACCTGATCTCGTCTGTTCGCGGTCATTTCGAGCCGCTGTACAAATACTACGAATTGCGCCGGCAATTGATGGGGATTGATGAAATTCATCACTACGACACTTACGTACCAATCGTCAGTGACCTGCAGGTGAACCGTTCCTGGGACGAAGCAACCGATCTGGTGATGGAATCTCTGCAACCACTCGGAACAGATTACTGTCAGATACTGGAATCCGGGCTACGAGGGCGCTGGTGTGACCGCTATCCCAATGCCGGGAAACAGAGCGGAGCGTTTAGTGCAGGCAGCTACATCGGCGACCCCTATATCCTGATGAACTACAAACCAGAAGTACTCAATGACGTCTTCACATTGACTCATGAAGCTGGACACTCCATGCATTCCTACTACAGTTCGAAGCATCAGAGTTTTGAGTACTACAACTACACGATTTTCGTGGCCGAGGTAGCCAGTACATTTAACGAGCAGTTACTGAGTGACTACATGATGAAACACGCTCAGGATGATCGCGAGCGTGCCTACCTCATCAATCGTGACATCGACGCCATTCGTGGCACCATTATCCGCCAGACCATGTTTGCTGAATTTGAAAAGATTACGCACGACATGGCCGAAAACGGCCAACCGCTGACCGTGCAATCATTCCGGGAAGTCTATGGGCAGTTACTGCAGGACTACTTTGGACCTGATTTTGTCGTGGATGACTGCCTGTCACTTGAGTGCTTTCGAATTCCACACTTCTATCGGGCATTTTACGTCTACAAGTATGCCACCGGTTTGTCTGCTGCGATTGCACTGAGCCAACGTGTCCTTAACGGTGGCTCGCAGGAACTGGATGATTACCTGAAATTTCTTCAGGGTGGGTGCAGTAAAGACCCGCTTGATCTTCTGCGTGATGCCGGCGTCGACATGGAACAGCCCGAACCGGTCAACACGGCACTTGGAAAATTCACCTCGTTAGTCGATCAGCTCGAATCCCTGCTGAGCTGAGCTGATCGATCGGAACCCGGTCAGTTTCGGGACTTGTAAGTGGCCGCCGACAGCATCAAAATAAGAAACATAACTTTCGTGTTATGTCCCTTTGATTTCATCAAACCGTTTTATCATACCTAAGGAGTACGCCATGGCACGTCCGGTAACACTATTCACCGGCCAATGGGCAGACCTCCCAGCAGAGACAATGTGTCAGAAAACCAAAGAGTTTGGTTATGACGGAATTGAACTCGCCTGCTGGGGTGACCACTTCAATGTTGTCGAAGCATTGGAAAACGAAAACTACTGTGCAGAAAAGCGCGAGCAACTCGAGCGAAATGGGCTCGTCTGTAAAGCGATCAGTGCTCATCTGGCTGGCCAGGCGGTGCTGGACAATATCGATCAACGCCATCAGGCCATTCTTCCTGAACACGTCTGGGGAGACGGGGATCCAGCCGGCGTCAACGAGCGTGCCATCGAAGAGATGAAAAATACCGCTCGAGCTGCTCAGAAATTTGGAGTGGATATCGTAAATGGTTTCACCGGTTCAAGCATCTGGCACCTGCTGTACTCCTTTCCGCCAGTACCGGAATCGATGATCCAGGATGGATTTGAACTTTTCGCTGAACGCTGGAACCCCATCTTCGATGTCTTTGCTGAATGCGGCGTCAAATTCGCTTTGGAAGTTCATCCCACGGAAATTGCCTTTGACATTTATACGGCTGAACGAGCGCTTGAGGCAGTTGATGGCCGGGAAGAATTTGGCTTTAACTTTGACCCCAGCCACCTGATCTGGCAGGGCGTCGACCCAGTGGAGTTCATCCGTTACTTCCCCGATCGTATCTATCACGTCCACATTAAAGATGCGATCCGTACTCTCAATGGCCGAACGGGCATCAACTGCAGTCATCTCAACTTTGGAGATTCACGTCGTGGTTGGGATTTCCGTAGCCCCGGTCGTGGTGAAGTGAACTTTGAAGAGATCGTACGAGCTCTCAACGATATCAACTACACCGGCCCTCTATCGATCGAGTGGGAAGATTGTGGTATGCAACGGGATCAGGGTGCCACCGAAGCCTGTGCCTTTACCAAGGCTGTCGATATCTCACCGTCGGACGTCCAGTTCGACGATGCGTTTGACAACTAAACAGCTTCGGCCACTGACGGCCAGAGTCACTCTTGAAATCAAGGGCAGGTGCACCAAAGCGGCACCTGCCCTTTTTTGTGATTTCCCGAATACCCTGCAACCTTAAAAGGGAAATGTCTCGTCCAACGGCGAATTGGCCAACTCGACCAGAAATCCTCCCAGTCTTTCTACCAGGATGTCCATCAACCGCTCCCCTTTCTCGGCCGATGCTTCGTGGGGATAACCGGAACCACTGTTGGTGGTAAGTAAATTCCACTGCCGTGTAAGACCAACCCAACCCTTATTGACAGCCTCAAAACGAGTGGGCTGAGTCGCTCCATCATCGGCATACAACGATCCATCTTCATTTCTGGCCACCAGATGGTTCCGGTAAGCCAGGATCAGCGAAGTCTCCATCTCACCGGCGTGATCTTCCCGGTGGTCAAAAATATCGTCGTAGACATCCTCCAGCATCCGAAACCAGTTTGTCAGAAATAGATGAGCTTCTGTCCTGCCCGAAAGCTCCCGCAACAAAGGCTTAAACTCGTTACCACCGTGGCTGTTAAGAATGACAACCTTGCGAATCCCGCTACGCACCAGAGATTCAACCAGATCTTCAATCACTTTAAACAGCGTCGTGGGATACAGATTCATTGCCAATGGAAAGTGACGCATATTAGTCTCGGTTCCATAAGGCACAGTCGGCAGCAACACCACTTTGGCTCCCTGACGATGAGCTGCTTCACAGACTCTTGAACCTATATCTTCAGCTTCATAATGATCTGTTCCATAAGGCAGATGGAGATTGTGGGGCTCGGTTGCTCCCATGGGCAATACTGCCACATCGTATGGATTCTCTTTGATGTAGCCGTAGTTGGTCTCGGATAAAATCCAGGGGCGCATGATTTGTTTACCCTTTCCTCTCTTGCATGACTGTTTCCCTGACACTCGCTTCGTCGCATTCTCCGACGAACCTTACTGTTCAAGCCTGGTGAGACTGGATTTTACCTTGTTCACCGCCTCATCACTCATCTGAGTACCGGTTAATTCAAGAATCACCAGATTTACGATGGTCTCCAGATCACCGGCAGCCTGATCGGTCACCATCGTGCCGGTCAGATAGAGCACTTTAAGTGAGGCCTTACCGGCGAGTAACTGGACCGATTTGTCCGTTACTCGGGTATTAGCAAGATCAAGCGTTTCCAGGTTTGCCAATTCCGCAAGCACTTCTACTGTCTCATCAGAAACCTTTGTTCCATCCAATGTCACCTCTCGCAATCCGGGAAGCGACCGAAACAATTCGACACTCGTGTCACTAATCGGGCAGCCGGTCGCGTCCAGCCAAGTGAGGTTTTTTTGCCCATGGAGTCTTGCCAGCCCACGATCCGTAATGTCGCCAAAGGCTACGCAGAGCGCTGCCAGATCGGTGTCGGGACGAATTCGACGAAGGTCCTCATCGGTAACCTTCAGAAATTCCCGGTATTGCTGATCAATTTGCTCATAGGACGTTCGTGACAATTGAGCAAACGACCCGGGCGTATCTGTCCGAGTATAGATCTTTCGCAACAAATCAAAGAACGCCTGACGGTACTCTCCTTTTTTGCCGTCCATCAAAAAGTGTGTTAAGCCGCTGCACTGTGAGTAAAGTTGAACAATCCTGGGATGCGCTGACAATTCCTGATTACTCAACGTAACCACCTGCGCCAGTGGTTCGTACATCTGGTTCACCAGCGTGTTATAGCGGGCATACTGCAAACGCTTGGATTCGAACCCACCCAACGTGGCGAAACGACCATAGTCCCGCAACGACTCCATATAAGTCGCTACACCTTCCACGGCCCACACGTTTTGCTCAGCAGCAACCTGACTCAGCCCCGGTCCCAACTCACTAAAAAGCTGGTGTGTTACTTCATGAATCCACGGATTGGCTCTGGTTTCACCTAAATGCAGAAAGGACCGTTCTGACGCTTCGTGATAGAAGCCGCTTGAATTCGTATTAGGGATACTCCGCTGTAGAAAAAACTGCTGATACTGTGCCTCTTCGGCAAACAGCACCACTCGATGAATGCGTTTGTTGTACAGTGCGACACTCTCACCCAGAAGTCTCTTGCTGAAGCTAGTCGTATTGCACCAGAAATCGACAAACATCTGCTGCCAAACCGAGTAGAGGCTTTCAAGTTGCCGAGCCAACTTTGCACCGGCGGCGGCTGTCGCATTGGTCACAATCTCGAAATGAGCTGTTTTAATCGTGTAATATTCCCCTGCTCGCCATCCGGTAAGCGGCAACGCTGTCTTCGCTCGAGCTGGTTTTGGTTGTAGCTGCAGGACTGTCGAGTCGGAATAACCCAGCACCCGACGAGCTTCTTTGTGACGATGGTTTTCATGCAAAACCTGGTGAAGCAAACGATAGGCGCGGGGCAAATCATCTGGCAACCTAAGAGCCTGTTGGTAGAGACGTTCCGCTTCGGCATGACGAATCTCAACAAACCGTTCGTACCAGTACTTCTGTATTTGAGGGGCATCGGCAGCGGGCCGATAATGGTCCGTATTACGAAAAGGATAAAAAATTTCCTGATCAGGACGTTCAGGAATGATCCATTGCCGAGTAACCTCGGCCTGCTGCTTCAATCCCAACTCGTCACACTTCGCAGCCAACTCTTTCAGTTGCATCGCGAATTCGTCCGCGCGTACCGAAACTGTCATGGTGCCCATAGCCTGAGCCACCATCAACATCAGCAGAATCTGTCGCGCTTTACGTTCCATACTTACATTCTATCCCACAACCGGGAAAACTTCTGCCGCGCGACTGACAGTTACCTGTCATCATTTTTTAACTTGTCAACATCCAGACTGTGACAGTACAATCCTTCAGCGACTCAAAAACTATTTATCTGTCCGAAATGAAAGAAACGACCTGGTGAAAAATCATCTGCTCATCACGTTCCTGCTCACCCTGCTGGTTCATTCGCCCATCATGGCCAGTCGAGTTCAGGCGGCGCCAGTAGTCGATCTGGAACTGGCGATGGAGGACGTGCCAGATTTTGCGATCGTCCGTAAGTGGGTGGAAATGCTGCAAAAAGCGGGGTTCAAAAATGTCCGCGCCCGCAGCATCAAACCAACGGACAAACCGGAAGCAAAGACTGTCGGTAAAGGTGATAGCCAGTTGTATATCGTCACTGGCATTCTATCCAGTAACAAAGTATTCCTTCCCAACGGAGTGATCAAGTACGGTGACCTGGACGCTGCCAAAACCTGGCTGGCAAAACTCAGCGGTGACGGAGCCGCCAACCTGACAGCCGAAAAAGGAGCCTATGGTCTCACCAAAGAACAGATCGTCAAAATCTATGATGAACTCTCCAAGCCAGTCACCCTGAGCACCAAAGATCGGCCCACCAAGGATGTCATTCGAGGGATTTCGCAGGTCTGGAAAGTCCGAGTCGGCGTGGACGCGAACGCTCGTCAGTTCCTGTTCAGCGATAAGCCGTTTCCTGATGAGCTAAAAGGGTTTACCAGTGGATCAGCGATGGCAATGGTCCTGAAATCAGTCGGCTTGGTTATGTATCCGGAGAAACCAGTTGGCAGCGATGTTCGGATCATGGTTGCTCAGCATCAAAAAGAGAAGGAATTCTGGCCCACCGGCTGGGCGATCGAAGCCAATCCTGGCAAAGCTGCTCCCGACCTCTTTAACGAGCTGGATGTAGAAATCAAAGAAACGGAAATATCAAAGACACTCAAGGCGATCGCTCCTCGCCTTAAAACTCCGATCCTGATCGACTATGGCGAAATCGAACGTCGCGGACTCAGTCTGGAAAAACGGATTAACATTCCGGCCGGGAAGACGTTCTATAAAAAGATTATTGACCGAGCGCTCTCTCAGGGGGGATTACATAGCGAATTCCGCACGGACGAAGCAGGCAAAGTCTTCCTGTGGGTAACCTACTAACAAGCCACAAAAAAAGCACGATCGTGCAAGACTATCGTGCTTCGCTTGCTGTGATCACACAGCCTGAAGGGTGGCTGAGGGGATTCGAACCCCCGACCCCTGGAACCACAATCCAGTGCTCTAACCAACTGAGCTACAGCCACCACTGAGAGTTCCAATTTAATTTGCGTGACCTCAATCGACAAGTATGGATTCACGCAGAATTGGCGAGTTAACCTGCAAAATCAGCGACCTGGACACTCGTCTCTGCCGTCATCAACCGGCCGCAATTCGAGGCGGTCAATCCAGCCCATGATGCACCATGCAGGTCAGCTGATAATATCGTGATTGACATTCCCGGCAACATTGGTCAGGCGGAAATCACGTCCACTGTAACGGTATGTTAATTCCAGATGATTCATCCCTAAAAGGTGCAGGATGGTGGCATGCAGATCATGCACATCCATGCGTCCTTCCACAGCGTCTACTCCCAATTCATCCGTCGCTCCATGAATATAGCCGCCCTTGACTCCACCTCCACACAACCAGGTGGTGAACCCGGTATTGTGATGGTTCCGCCCAGTCTTACCCTGAGCTGTTGGCGTGCGACCAAATTCACCACCCCAAATGATAAGAGTTTCATCCAGCAGCCCGCGTTGCTTCAAGTCCCGGATCAGCGCGGCGATTGGTTGATCGCTTTTTCCAGCATCACGTTTGTGGTCCATGATATTGCCATGAGCGTCCCACGGTTGCCCGGAACCATAATAGATCTGAACCATTCGCACGCCTCGTTCCACCAACCGTCTGGCAACCAGACAGCCATTAGCAAACTGGCCTTCGCCGTACTCTTCGATCGTTTCTTTGGATTCACGAGTAATATCAAAAGCTTCCTGGGCTTCAAATTGCATTCCATAGGCAACTTCCAACGACTGAATCCTGGCTTCCAGATTCAGGTCCGCCGTTCGCTTATCAAGATGACGCTGATTGCTTTTTTGCAGCAAGTCCAGCAGGCGTCGCTGTGCTTCCGGTGTCAGATTCTTGTTATTGATGTGGCCGATCACGTTCTTGGGATCGACGTTCGAATTATTAATATGGGTCCCCTGAAAGATTCCGGGAAGAAAACTGTTTCCCCACAACGCCGGTCCGACAACTGGTTTCCCAGGACACAACACCACGAAGCCTGGCAGGTTCTGGTTCTCGGTCCCCAGTCCATACGTGACCCAGGATCCAAGGCAGGGACGAATCGGCTGCTGGTTCCCACTGTTCATCATCAGCAGGCCCGGTTCATGGTTTGGTGTCGTGGTGTGCATACCACGAAGCAGACAGATTTCGTCAGCAACCTTACCCAGATGCGGGTACAGTTCACTCATATCGATACCGGATTCGCCGTGCTTCTCGAAAGCAAAGGGAGATGGCATGTACTTACCGCCCCGCCCCGTTTTACCTTCCTGAGTTTTTAACTCCGGCTTGGGATCAAACGTATCCACATGGGAGGGCCCACCATTCATAAACAGAAAGATGACATGTTTCGCTCGAGGCGGATGGTGTGTCGGCTTGGGTACCAACGGACTGGTCGACTTGACCGCGGCATCCAATTTCTGCTGTTCAGCCAGCAAAGCGGACAAGCCCAGCATGCCAAAACCGACACCGCTGGATTTGAGCAACTGACGACGTGAAACAAGGTTGTGTTTCAGCAACGGGTTATCAACAATTTGATGATCGTACATGGTTTTTCTTCTGTGGTCTTCTCTAAATCCAGATGCGTGCAGCAACACACCCCGGGCATTAATCTACAAACATAAACTCGTTGGCACTTAACAGTGCCAGTGAATACTGGTCCCAGGCATTCTCCACACTGGACTCAGCACCCACTGCCTCCAGGAATTCTTTACCCAGTTCAATATCGGACTGTTCTGGCACTCGTCCATACAGCAATTCAAATACCTGCTGAATCTTCTCTTCCGTTGTCCCTTCCATCTCACTGCGAACTCGTACACTCAACGCTCGAGCTCGATTCATCATGAAATCGCTGTTAAGGACAAACAGCTGTTGCAGCGGGACGGTGGTCACCGACCTTGCGGCGGCTGTAATATTCGGATCCGGAAAATCGAACAGGCGTAATAGCTCATTCAGACGATGGCGACTGACAAAACCGTACAACGTTCGTCGCTTGTTATTCGCATTATCCAGTTGAATCGACGGGCCTCCCATTTCTAATTCCAGTTCTCCTGAAACAGCCAACAGGCCATCTCGCCAGGGCTCCACTTCCAAACGTCGTCGGTTCATCCGCCACAAAACTTTGTTTTCCGGATCCGCGTCGTATTTCTGAGCGTTAAACTGACTGCTCTGCTGATAAACTGCTGAATTCATAATCAGGCGGTGCATGTGCTTCATCGACCAGTTGTTTTCCATGAACTGCACAGCCAGATAATCGAGCAGTTGAGGGTGAGTTGGTCGGTCACCCAATATTCCAAAATTACTGAGTGTGCCCACCAACCCCTTGCCGAAGTGCCCTGCCCAGATGCGGTTGACCATCACCCGCGCAGTTAATGGGTTGTCCTTGGAAGTAATCGAATTCGCAAATTCCAATCGGCCACTTCCGGACGGTTCATATGGTACTTTCTCGCCATTGGTAAAGATGGCCAGATTTGCTCGCTTGGCAATATCTCCCTTCTTTCCCGGGTCGCCAGTCAGGTAGATGGGTAAGTCCTGAGCATTACCTTCGGCAAGCGAATGTGCTCGTAAAATCTGAATCGACTCGGCGTCCTGTTTCAGTTGCTTTTGAGTACTTCGCAGTCTACTAACCTGCTCTTTCGCTTCACCTTCAAGTCGCGATTCCACTTCATTGGCAGGCAGTGCCAGCAGACCCTCTTCGTAAAGCATAAGTGACAACAGAGTCGCATCGCGCTGCAAGGTTTCGTTCATCAACTCTTCTTCACTGAGTTCCACTTCAGCCACTGCTTCCTGAGGCAATGGATTCAGCTCCAGTCGGACCCCCGACCAGACTGCATGATCTGAGCTAATCGTATTCTCAGCAGGCCCGCCTGCTGAGGCTGTCACCAACGTCAAGAATTTCGCCTCGGCAGGAATCTCAATGTCCATGGCGAAAAACTTACCGTCCGCTTTCATTTCAGGCGGGATAACTCCGGTAAAGTAATACGTGAAATCACTGAAGGTGATCTGCATCTTCTGCCCGTTCACGTAGCCGCCAAGGATGGCGTCCATCACTTTTTTGTCCTTGTGTGGTTTGGAAACAACTACAGCAAAATGAGCACTGGCATTGGAATTCAACGTGTCATCATTGATTCCCGCTCGGTCTACTTTGAAACGAAATGCCTGATCCTGAGGCAGGAGTCCCGCTTTGCGAATTTCATCCAGATCAAACGTGACAAGTGCATTCGCGTGCATCCCTATGCCCTGCTCGTCCCGTTTACCGTTGGCCCTGTATTGCTGGCCTGTCGTAGAAATCCCATTTCTGTCTAACCAGGCATCATTTGAAATTGTTCCATATGCATTGTTATCAGCCCCTAAATGCACAAAATCGAAATCTACTTCTGGGCCAATATGTATTCGCTTACCCCAACCAAAGGCTGTTTTCAAAACGCCCAGGTCAGTCGGCTCTGCTCTGGCTCCCAGAGCATCCGAAGCCAGCGCCGCATCCAATGACACGGTCTTCCCATCGTCAAACAGATTACCCAGAGGAATGACACCTGGTTTCACTTTTGCAAGATCCTGAGCTTTGACGAATGCCACATTCGCTCCGAACAACTTGAACAGCTTCTCCTGATGAGGCAACTTCGCTTCCACCTGTTGCTGTAATCTGAGCCCAAACTCCCTGGCTTTCATCAGCAACGACTCGTCGCTCGACTGATCCTTGTCCTTCGGCAAACTGTCCATCCAGACATACCAGTCTGCCAGCTGCAGCCGGGTTTCGCGATCAGCTGCATTTTGCATCTGCAGCATCGCGACCCATCGCTTCAGCAAAGTTTCACTGAGCCCCGAATCCTTTAATACCTCGGCGTATACCTTCTTGGCATCCCCCTCGACTTTCTTTCGTTCAAGGAATCGAAAACTGGCAACCATGTATTTCGGAATTTTGCCCGTCAACGAAGGACGCAACTCTCGTCCAACTTCTACTAACGTTCGATCTATCTCCAGTTGCTTATCTTTCACCGCCTGGTCTGCAACCGCTCGCTGCTGCACCACTTCCGCCGAGACCACGGGGCGCTCCTGATATTTCGTGCTGGCAAACAGACCGGCTAGCCCATAATAGTCACTTGTCGAAATGGGATCGTATTTATGGTCATGGCAACGAGCACAGGAAACAGTCAGTCCCAACACTCCCCGACTCACCGTATCAATTCGGTCATCCCATTCATCTGCTGCGGCCTTCGCTTTTTCAACATTTTCCGCATAATAGACTGGCCCCAGAGCAAACAGGCCTAATGCCGCTAACCGCTCATGCTGATCAGCCCCTTCAATTAAATCGCCCGCAACCTGGTACTTTACAAACGTGTCATATGGCATGTCGTTATTCAGGGAATCCACAACCCAATCCCGGTAAAGATAACCGCGGGGGTAATTGCGAGCCTTGAACGTATGAGCCTGATCTTCGCCATACCGCGCCACATCGAGCCAGTATCTCCCCCATCGTTCCCCGTAATGTTTCGAAGCCAGAAGCTCGTCTATCAATTCTGAATATGCCTGCGAGCTGTCATTGTCCAGAAACGCCTGAATCTGCGCTGGCGTCGGAGGCAGGCCGATCAGATCATAGTACGCGCGGCGAATCAGAGTTCGTTTATCTGCTCGCGGACTGGGCTGCATCAAATTAGCTTCCAGCTGCGACAAAATAAACCGATCAATATCATTGTTCCCCCATTTAGTTTGACTCACTTGAGGTGCTTCCTGAACAACCGGTTTTCTAAAGGCCCAGAACTCAGCGGCCTTCTGGTAGTCGATCGAATTGTCGGTAGCAATCTTTCCGCCATCACGCGGATCGAACGCCCCATTCTTGATCCAGGTTTCAAAGTCTTTCAGCACGGACTCGGGTAACTTCCCCTTGGGCGGCATTTCAAAGGACTCGTATTTCATGGCACTCAGCAGCAAACTTTCTTCTGGCTCGCCAGGCACCACACCAGCCCCTGACTCGCCACCCTTTCGAATTGCCATGCGACTATCCAGCAGATAGCCCCCTTTCACCGAGTCACTATCCAGACTGTGGCAGGAATAGCAATGCTGCACCAGCACCGGACGGATTCTGGTTTCAAAAAACTCAGCCTGAGCGGCATCCATTTTCTCGTCGGCCGGCAGAGTACTGATCAGCGTGGTCGGGCCGAGAAAAGAAACGGCAACTACTGCGAAAACATGGAACACTCGTTTCATCGTCTTATTCGGTTTCCATTAAAAGGTGGGAATGTCATTGGGGCGGGTCATTTTATTATCCCACACAGAGCAGATGAAAAGAAGACGAATGCTATTTTCCATCTGCCGGAAAATCTTTCCCAATATTAGGTGAGCCAACGCGAATGACGTATAATCCCAACGTCTTTTCACATCTGAGGAATCTGTCATGAAAACTGCTTATCGACTCACCATGCTAATAGCGACGATGTTTTTCGCCTCTTCGGCCCATGCCCAAATCGTCATCAAACCCGGAGTCCCTGCACCCGGAGCCTCGAAAACAGAATTAACTCTGGATGTTGCACAAACGTTGAAACTGGCTGAGATGGAGCTGATCACTGGACAGAAACGCTCGATGGTCATCAACAGTCTGGCTTCCAAGCCTGATACCAATGGCAATGTCACTGTCAACCAAACATTTGATTCCTTCAAAGATGAGACCACTTTGCCTGGAGGTGTCACTCTGAAATACGATTCCAAGGATGGCCCCGAGCCTCAAGGAACAGTCGCTGATTTCCTCACCGATGTCCTGGATGTCATGGCAAAAAGCAAAACAACGTTAGTCTATGATAAAAATCACAAAGTGATCTCCGTCGACATTACCGCCGACGGACTTGATGATCTGGCAGAACCAGGCAAGTCCTTGCTGCAGGCAGATTTAGACCCGCAAGCTATCAAAGACAGGGTAAATTCCGAGTTCGCCAAGTTTCATTCCGAACCGGCGAAACCTGGAGACACCTGGAAAAAGAACACCACCACTGAACTTGGGCAGGGTGCAAAATTTACTCATGCGACCGAGTCGACTTACGTGGGCGTAGAAGACGTCAATGGAAAGAAGCTTCACAAGGTAACAATCGCTTATTCCGACGTAGAATTCAGTCAGGCCGCACCTGCTCCAGGAGCTCCCTCCGTTACCAAATCCGATCTTGAGCTGGTCGACGGCGGCAGCACTTACTACTACGATGCTTCCACCAATCAGGTTGTCAGCTCTCAATTCAAGCTGCACGTCAAGGGAGAAATCACCCTCTCGGTGCAGGACATGGAAATCTCTGCCGAACTGGATATTTCCATTTCCACAGTCAGCAAAACCAGGTAACTTTCCGATCCATTTCGCGACGACAACCTCTGTACCTTTACAGGACGCTGTAGTGGTGAGTATAAGAACAGCATGAGGCTTTTCTTTTACTTACTACCGTTGTTAACCTTTCTGGTATGTCCCGGATGCCGGGAAAAACAGGCTCCCATTACGGATCGGTCTGAATCAACCGGGAACTCGCTGCAGTCCCAGGACCTCTTTCGGGACGTGACGCAGGAGTCAGGACTCGATTTCACTCATTACAACGGGATGACTGGCGAACTCTACCTGCCTGAATTGATGGGAAGTGGTACCGTCCTGTTCGACTACGACAACGATGGTGATCTGGATGTCTATCTCATCCAGGGGAGACTGATGGGCGAGTCGACCACACTGGAAGATTCCATCTATCCGCCCAAAGCGACTCCACGCGACCAATTATTTCGCAATGACCTTGAGATCGACAGTAACGGTCAATCGAAGGTGACCTTCGTGGATGTCACTGATGCTTGCGGTATCGAGGCAACTGGTTATGGAATGGGTGCCGCCGTCACCGACTTTAATCATGATGGCTGGCTCGATTTGTATGTTACCAATTGGGGAAAAAACCAGCTCTGGAAAAACAATGGGGACGGCACATTTTCAGATGTTACGACCGTAGCGGGTGTCGAGTCACCACAATGGGGGACCAGCGCTGCCTTTGTGGACATCAATCGTGACGGCTGGGATGACCTGTTTATTACCAACTACATTACGTTTGGCTATGATACCCACCGACCCTGTTATCTGCCCAACGGCGCCTTGGGTTACTGCGGTCCCAAAAGTGGCGTCCCCGAGCCCGATCGACTACTACTCAACAAGCAGGATGGTACGTTTGAAGATATCTCAGCGGTCTCAGGAATCGCTAGTAAACCAGAAGCAGGGCTGGGAGTATTAGTTCGCGACTTCAACAACGACTCGTGGCCAGATATCTACGTCGCCAACGATGCGGGGCACAATCAGCTCTGGATCAATCAACAGGACCACACCTTCATCGATGAAGCACTCATCCGGGGCTGTGCCTGCAACAGGGATGGACTTGCCGAAGGAAGCATGGGCGTTGACGCCGCCGATATCGATGGCGATGGTGACGAAGATTTAGTGATGGGACATTGGGCTGAAGAAACAAATACCGTCTATCGCAATCTGGGGGATGGATACTTTGAAGACGCCACCGACCAATTCCGGCTGGGCGACCCGAGCGTTGGATTCACCGCTTTTGGAACAGCCTGGTTCGATTATGACAATGATGGTTGGCTCGACCTGTTCATGGCCAATGGTGCCACCAACTTTGTAGAAGCCCGACAGCGACTGGGAGACAAGTATCCGCTGCAGGAACGCAATCAGTTATTCCGCAATTTGAGTGGCCGCTCATTCGAAGATCTGACCGAAGTCGCCGGTGTACTGACCGAACCGGTCGAAGTAACTCGTGGAGCTTCCTTTGGCGATATTGATAACGACGGAGATACCGATATCCTCATCAGTAACAATAGCGGGCCAGCACGACTCTACCTCAATAACGTTGGACAGAATCAGCATTGGGTCGGAGTAACACTGAAGTCAGCCTCCCTGAAATCCCCCGTCGTACAATGTCGTGTCGAATTACAAATTCACGATGGGCAGAACATCGTGCGTACCCCTCGCACCGATGGCAGTTACCTGTCAGTTAATGATCCCCGCGTTATCTTTGGGCTGGGCGAAGACTCCAGCCAGGTCACCCTGACTGTCCGCTGGAGCGATGGAACGATCGAGTCCTACCGGTCGGCCATCGATCAGTACATCACCCTGGTGCAGGGCGAAGGGGAGCAAGCAGAATGAGATCAGCATCCAGACTTATCCTGCTCCTGTCAGGCGTACTTGCTGGTTGCAGCAGTTCGTCTTATGAAATCCCGGACGGAGTCCGTCCCGTATCGCAGCCCGCTCTGAATAATCTGGATTCTGAGGCCCGGGAAAAAATCAACGCCGCCTGTGCAGCACTAATCCGTATCCAGGATGGTCAGCAGGATCTCCCTGCCCGCGAGCAACTGGCAACACAGTATGCCCAGGCTGGCCAACTGCTTCATGCCTACGAAATCCTGGACGAAGCCGCGATCTGTTACAACAACGCGATTCTGCTCGATCCTCAAAACACCCTCCAGTGGCACTACCTGCTGGCCCAGCTCCATCGCAGTACGAACAACAAAACGGCTGCCGTCGAACATCTGCAGAAAGCACTCCGTATTGCCTCGCTGCGGGACAAGCCATCACTCGAACTGCTACAGGCCATCCACTACTACCTGGGAGATACCTATCTGTCATTAAATCAGCTGGAGGAAAGTCAACGCGCTTTTGAAAAGGCTCTAGAGCTAAAGGACAATCCCATCATTCATTGGGGACTGGGAAAAACGGCAATGGTAACCGATCCCTCATCCGCCATCGAACACTTCCATTCCGCACTGCAAATGAGTCCCAACGCCAGCAGTGTTCATTACAGTCTGATGATGGCCTACAACAAGGTGGGGAACCGTCGGCAGGCAAAGATCCACGAAGATGCCTTTCATCGGGGGAGTCTTGACCTGTACCTCCCCGATTCATTGATGGAGTCAGTCGAAGCCCTGAAAGAGACTGTGGCGGCATTACGAGCGCGCGGAGATACCGCTTTGTTCACCCGTGGAGATTACCCGACTGCCATACAACTCTATACTGCCGCCATCAAAAGAGCTCCTGAAGATCCATCACTGCATCTCAACCTGGGATTGGCTCGATTGCGAATGGGGCAAGTACCGGCAGCCAAAGCGCACTTTAATGACACGCTGGCGATCAATCCGAACAACTCGCGTGCGCTGACCAATCTGGCGTTAATCGCATTGGCCCAGGAAGATCGGACAACCGCCTCCTCGCTTTTAAAACGCGCTGTCGAGGTCGAACCCAACAATCATGAAATTCGTCAGACTTTCGTAACCCTGCTTATCCAAAGTGAAAAGCCAGCCGAGGCGCTACCGCATTTGCATCATATCCTTGAACGCTCTCCTGCAAATCAGCAGGCGCTCACGGGTATGACCTATTGCTTACTGGCTACGGGTGAAATCGGGAAGGCTCTGCAATATTTGAACACCGCCTTGACACTCTTCCCGGAAAATCGGGCACTTGCTTACTATGGAGTCTATGCCTGTTCGTGGGCAGATCCACAAACTCAGGACCTCACACGAGCGGAGGAACTGCTCGAAAAGACAGACGCCTCGATTAAAATAGTTGCTGAGGGATTCCTCCTGGCTGGTCAGGGGAAATTTGAGGAAGCGGTCGCATCAGAGCAACGTTTGGAAACCAGACACAACCTTGCTCAATATGAAAAATCCATGCCCCCGCAATTGATCCACTATGACGCACTTTAGACAACGCGATACCATGCAAACAGAAAAACGATCCATGACACACTGCATGGTAAGCCGAACAGTCACCAGCCTGTACTCGCTAGCTATCAGCCTCCTGCTGCTTGCCAGCACCTGCGACAGTGTTCTCGGCAAAGACGTCACGGGGCTACCTAATATCATTTTCATCATGGCCGATGATATGGGCTATGGAGACATTCAGGCGTACAACGCGGATTCAAAAATTGACACTCCATATCTGAATCAGCTGGCCAGACAGGGAATGCGTTTTACCGATGCTCATGCTCCAGCAGGACTTTGTGTGCAAACACGCTATGGTCTGCTGACAGGTCAATACCCATTCCGCACCACATTAAAAGAACGAACCGAGCCATGCATTAAAGAAAACCAGCTCACGCTTCCTGGCATGTTGAAAAATGCCGGGTACTACACAGCGATGCTGGGTAAATGGCATCTTGGATTTGTCGGCGGAAAAGATAAAGAGGACTATTCCGAGGGACTGCATGGGGGACCCAAGGACCGTGGCTTTGATTACTTTTTTGGAATCCCGGCCTCACTCGACATCCCTCCTTACTACTGGATCCAGAATCGGAAACCGCTGCTCCCTCCCACGCAAACCATTGGCGATAACTTCAGTGAAGGCTGGACAAAAATCCAGGGGGCCTTCTGGCGGAAAGGGAGAATCGCTCCTGGTTTTGTTCATGCTGATGTATTACCGACACTGACTCGCAGAGCAAATTTCTTTCTCGACACCCAGGCTCAGCTCCCGCAGGAATCACGTAAACCTTTCTTCCTCTACCTGCCGCTGCCCGCTCCGCATACACCCTGGCTGCCAGGCAAACGCTTTCAGGAAAAGAGCCAGGCCGGGATGTACGGTGACTTTGTCATGATGGTCGATGACATGGTGGGGCAACTCATGAAACGACTGGATCAGCATGGTCTGACCGATAATACGCTGGTCGTATTCACCAGCGATAACGGTCCTGTCTGGTATCCATCCGACACCGAGCGGCTGAGGCACAGCAGTACGGGTTCGTTACGAGGTATGAAAGCGGATGCTTATGAAGGTGGACACCGTGTCCCCTTTATTGTCCGCTGGCCTCATCAAACGCCCGCCAATACCATCAATGAACATTTAATCTGCCACACCGATATGCTGGCCACTCTGGCTAGTATCACTCGTCAGCAAATCCCTGCAGGTCAGGCCGGAGACAGCCTGAATCAATCCCCTCTGCTACTCAACCCCAATCTGGATCAACCGATCCGCAAAACACTTATCACAAGTAACAACGCCAAATACTATGGTGTACGAATGGGCGAGTGGAAGATGATCACTGGTTTGGGAAGCGGTGGCTTTTCTCCACCTCGTGATGTAAAACCCAAAGCCGGGGAGCCACTCGGTCAACTCTATAATCTCCGAGTTGATCTCTCTGAAACCTCCAACCTGTGGAACCAGCACCCGGAGATTATTCATCAACTTCAACAAATCCTGCGTGTCAGCCAACAGACGGGTAGAACAGTAGAATAATGAACGCTTCACCCGATACGGACGATACTCGCGCTGGCCAGGCGAGAACTGTGCGTTTTTCCTTGAAGCAGCGCCTGCTGTGGCTGGGCCTGGGACTCCTGCTAGCGACCGGACTCCTGCTAGCGACCGGGCTCTGGATTGCCCTTCAGGAAAAATCGAGGCAGGATCGCTTGCGCGAAGAACGTCAGGCTCTTGAGGAACCCAACGAAGATATTGAGCAAATCAATCAGATGGACAATACCCATCCTCTGGATCCTGTTCTCAAAATCGCTCATCAATCCATCTCGAAAATAAGAAACGAGGTCGTGGACTACACTGCCATCCTCTCGCGACGTGAACGGATTGGCGATGAGGAGATGCCGCCCAGCCGAATGGAAGTAAAGATTCGCAATCCCCGTGAAGACCAGGCATTTTCCATTTACGTTAATTTCCTCGAACCGGAATCTACCAAAGGACGGGAGGTAATCTGGGTCGCTGGCCAAAATGAAAACAACATCGTCGCCCATGAAGCAGGAATCCTGGGTTTTTTACGAGTTGTCCAACCACCCGATAGTTTCGTGGCAATGATCGGCAGTCGGTACCCCATCACGGAATCGGGGATTCTGAGACTCATGGAAAAGCTGGTTCAGTATGGTTTGCGAGACCGACAGCATGGTGATTGCGAGGTGGAAATCACCTACGACGTGGAACTCGCCGGCGTAAATTGCACGCGGCTGCGTATTGTACATCCTGAAAAACAGGAACCTTTTACTTTTCATATCGCCGAAGTCCATATGGATATGCAGCGTATGATCCCAATCCGACTGGCAACCTGGGGATGGCCTGACGAAGAAGGAACGTCTGAGCCTCCTCTGATCGAGCAATACACCTACGAAAACATCCAGCTCAACACAGGATTGAAAGATATCGAGTTCGATCCGGACAATCCGGACTATAACTACCCGGATTAACTTTGCTGGGCGAGCTACAATTTACCGTGTTCCCGGCAGACAAATAATTCACAGCTGAGGATTCACCACGTATATTGAATAAACTGATTCAGGGCAGCGATGCTGTCTTCAACGATAGTTCTTTTCAGGCGATTTCCATGATGACCTACCTAAAATCTATTCCTGCATTCGCACTTGCGCTATTTCTCACAGGGTGCGGCTCTGACGAAATCGAGATCTCTCAAGAACAATCAGCCGCACAGCAAAAAGTGGAGGCTTTGGGAGGTGCCTGGATGGGGCATAGTTCCGTTTCCATCAACTTCAGCAGCTCGCAAATGGACCTCAAGGAAAAGAGCATTTCCGACGCGGAATTGGCGGTTTTAGCGGAAGTCGAAAATCTGGAAATGCTTGATCTGGCGGGCTCGCCCATTTCCAATACCGGCCTGTCAAACATCGCCGACCTCACCAAGGTGAACACCATCAATCTCAGCGGTACGCAGGTGACCGGCGAGGGAATCAAGGCTATTTCAGCACTCCCACTGTATCAGGTCATATTTAAAAACTGTACGGATGATGTTGCGATCGAATTGGCAGCGATTAAAACTGTCAAAATACTTCACCTGGATGGAGAGCAGCTGACCAACGTCGGTATCGCAGCCCTTGCTGACCTTCCCGAACTGCGTCAACTCACAATCTCAAGGTCACAACTCACAAACGAAGGCCTGGCCACACTCGGTGACCTCAAAAAAATAAATACACTCGATATCAGTAACACCGCTATTGATGATGAAGGTCTGGCAGTTCTTGGTGGTCTATCAAGTCTCAATTCAGTCAGCCTGACAGGTACTCAGGTAACCCAGGACGGTGTCAACAAACTTCAGCAACTGCTGCCAGATACTTTTATCGACTTCCAGAACCCTGAAGGTCTGGGGAACGATCAGTCACTCGGCGCCGGAGCCGGTCAAGATTCATTCGGAGAACTTGCCGAAACCAGCAGCGCAAACGATACCGCACAGTCCCGTTTGAGTCCGCTGGGCAACCTCGCCAGAATATTCACTGGCAACGCACAATCTGAAATCTCCGAGGTAGAGGAAACTGGCGCGGAAGCGGAAGAAGCGGGCGAACAATCCGGTGGTACACTGGGCGCCATCTTCCGTTCACTTAATCCACTCGACTAGCTGCAGGCTGGCGCCGCCGCTGATCATTTCTTTTTATTAGCGTTGTATTCAGCCACGATCGTGGCTGCATTCTCGTTAAAGTAATCGCGGCAACCGGTGCAGCAGACATAGTATGTCTTACCTTCGAAGGTAACCGGTATCGTCCCCTTGCCTCCGGACACAATACAGACGACTTCCTGGGCTCCTTTGCCAAACATGCTTCCTTTCCGCGTTGCTCCGACCTCGCCCAGACGAGTGTACAGTGAATCCGAGATCTTACGTTCAAAGGAAACGATCATCCGTTTACCTGCGGCGACAGTTCGAAATGAAATACGTGAAGGTAATGTTGAGCCAGCATTCACCAGTACCAACTTGCCCGAGTCATCTCTGGTTCCTGTTAATTCAATGGTTTCTCCCATCGAGTTTACACCCCGAGCAACATACTTATCGTTTTCAAATGAGACCTTGAGTTCTTTGACGAACTTCCCTTTGGCGCTTCGATAAACCAATACCGATTCCTGTTTACCAAACTTCCAGGCCCACTGACTCTCTTCGATCCAGCCACCTCGAGTCACTCCTCGTTTGAGTTGCCCTACCCCTTTCCATTCTCCAATCAACGACTGTATTTCCTGCAGCTCCAGTTGAGGTTTCACCTTGTCGATAGCCTGGGCAGAGGCCAGAGTAAAAACAGCAAACAGTACGGTGTAGATGGTTGGTCGTTTCATGATTCAAATACAATTATGCTGGCCGTAAAACCGTGCAAGAAGTTCTTCCCGCCCACAGGACCAAGTTCACCCTGAGCGAAGAAACCGGAAACAGGTAGAGCGCCCAAATGCTGCCGAACAGCTGCCGCATCATGAGACTCCACCTCAAACAGTCGCTGACCACGACCGTTACATGTAAATAGTAGAGCGCCTGCGGCGTCGGTTTCAAGTCGACTGAGCAGTTGAGTCAATTCCTGACTGGCGGACTGTTGATCGCGAATGTGAAACTGGACCGTCTGACCAACCCGAAAATAGTCTGCTATCACCACTGCCTGCTCATCCGGCTCTACACCAACAACATTACGAATCAGGAAGTCTCCCATCAGGTATTCATCCTGATATTCACTGACAACTCGGCCAATGTGAAACCCCTGCTGCATGGCAGCCTGTTCCCTGGTGGGCAGCTCCTGGTAAAGGTGTTTCAATTCATCCAGAGCTGGCTTACCACCCAGGCCAGTGATCAAATTCTGGTCCGCCGCCGTAATGACAAACCGCGGCCCAATCGGTCGACAACCCTGAGAAACAACCTTCCATGTCTTAACGCTACCCTGCAAAACGACCACTGCCGCACCACTGTCAAAAACATCCGGTCCCACCACAATGCGGTTTTCTCCAGGAACTTGAAATCCCGACGCCATGCCCCCCACAACCGGTACTCCCGGACGATCTTCTTCAAGCCGCTGAAGCAATCCTTCCACGGGGAAAGAAAAGGGTTCTCCAACCAGCAGGATTACAGCATCGTCTTCCCATTGATTGTCACTCGGGGATATTCCACTGGCTTGTCCGTCGAGTGATTCCAGCCAGCCTGTGAACGTACTGCCGTCGGGCGTCCGTTCAAAAGTAAGTCGCATGGAATCAATCTGACTCTGTGGCAGTGACGCACACCACAGAGAAATGGCAGGTGTTCCCTCGAACTCCTGAGCATCCGCTATGACGCCTTCACCGGTCCCTCCGATCATGTGGCGAGGGGACAACTGGCGATGCAGGCATTCCACGATATGTTCCAGCTCCGACTGAAAATGGCTGGAAACAAACATGACCAACAGGTCGATCTGACCATCCAGACCGTCTCGCAACCGTTGGCAGCACGCGTCCAGCTCCGACTGCCACGCGTCCGTAGTAATCACGGCACTGGCAAATTGGTTGGATACGGAAGCCATACTTTCCCTCGGGTTACTGAATTACTGATTGCGAGACAAACACAACCGTCAATATAGTAGAGGTGTCAGGTGATGCATACTGGCGACTGTACAGCTTCCCGTTTCACTCCCCCCCAAAGGCCTCGATGATGATCCACCGCCTACTGCCTACCTTGCTTCTGATTGGAGCTCTACCCGTTCCTGCTTGGGGCCAAATATCCAGTCTGCCCTGGCTGAAAGAAGCGCAAACTCCTCCGGCTGGTGAATTCGCGGTACCGGCCTCCGACCACTGGCAAGCCAATCTGGACCTGGTGATTCGCACTCGTCGACAGTGGGAAAAACCAACCGTGCGTGGTGCTATCAGTCCACGCCAGATCATCCAGCGCCGCTGGCTCGAATACCTCGGCCCCTTGGCGGTGCAGGCAAGGCCCCTGCCGGAACTTGAGATTCTGAGCCGAGTGGAAGTCGGGACCGTCGAGCGAACGCTTGTCAAATATGAAGTTCTGCCCGGGGACTATGTCGAAGCATACATCCTGAAACCAAAAGAGATCAAAAAACCGGTTCCAGGAATCGTCGTCCTGCACTCCACGGTAGAAAACAGCATTGATCTGCCAGCGGGGATTGAAGGACGAAGTGAAGAGTTTCACGGACTTGGAGCAGCACAGCGAGCAATGGTGGCCATTGTCCCTCGTAATTATCTCTGGCCAACGAACCATGGTATTGAGGCCAAAGAGATGGCCGAGCAGTTTCTGGAGAAGTATCCCGAGTCAAAGGGGATGGCTCGCATGCTTTATGACGCTCTGGTTGCGACAGACATTCTGGCGGCTATGCCCGAAGTGGATGCCAGCAGGCTGGGCTGTGTTGGCCACAGCCTGGGAGCCAAAGAAGTTCTTTATCTGGCTGCTTTTGATCAGCGCATCAAGGCAACCGTGTTTAGTGAAGGAGGCATCGGTACCAGGTTCTCCAACTGGGATGCTCCCTGGTATCTGGGTGACACAATTAACGAGTCTTTTTACCACGACCACGACGAACTGCTGGCTTTGATAGCGCCCAGACCATTCCTGCTGATTGCAGGTGAATCAGCCGATGGAGATCGCAGTTGGCCCTACATAGCAAAAGCGATGGCAGTCTACAGGTTTTACACCTCCAAACCGGCCATCGCTTTCTATAATCATCGAACAGGGCACCCACTTACACCGGAAGCAGAACGTCGCAGCTACCAGTGGCTCACCGAGGCACTGCGTCATACCTCGACCCCGTCGAAATAGCTGTGTTCCCTACCAGGGTCCCCGGATGTAGTAGACACCAAATTGCGAACTACTGCTCGGATACATAGGTGTTCTGAGGAAAGGTCCACGAGGAGATGCATTCCCGGAGTACCGGTTCAGACTGAACTGGTGGTAGACAGGCGAAATCGTGTTACCTGAAACACCCCAGTTGAAAACTCGCATCGAACGCACCGTTGGCGGAACGATTAAGGCAATTGGAGTGCCGGTACTCTGATGAGCATATGCGCCATTCCATGACGTTTGATCGGCATGCTGGCGTTCCCATGATTGCATAATGCGGTTGCGTCGACCCGCTTGTACTTCGGTTTCGATAGTAAACGCGCTGAGAAGGAGGGCCAGACTTACCCCGACCCAAAATTTAGACTGCTTGTGCATTGGTACATTCCTATCTAAAGGAGATTCAACCGCACAAGCTCGGAACTTATCGATAACGAATGTAAGTTCGTGTAAACCCTGCACCGTTGGGATAGTAGTTGTGATAACTACGATCGTGACGATACATAAACTCGTGAGGCATCAATGGTTGGTATGTGTTATAAGTATGCCCTATGATCAGCGGAACCTGGCGAGGAGCTGGGTACATTACGGAAGGAATTCCTCCTCCCTGGGTCGGGCTGTAGTAATTGTAGAAAAGACGCGGGTTATTGGTGACCTGCGGGTTCTGGATCGGAGCGGCAGCCGGAGCCTGCTTGAGTACCGTCGGTTCCTGAGGAGCCGCTTTTGCCTTGGAGGTCGTCGGTTTACGGCTAAGTTTCAGTTTGGGACCTGCTGCTTCCGCTGAAATACCAGAGAAAACAAACATCGTTAACAATGCGATACCAGCAACAATCTTCGAATTAGCCATCATTTGACTCCTTGGTTGACCTGATGTGAAATTCCAGATCAGAATTACAAAACTTCGATATTCCCAACCGGTGGGCAATCAAAATCCTTTCCACTCATTATTGTAATTCGGTATTTTCCGTTTGTAGGGACAAATGTTTGTCAGCAAATCTGACACCTTTGTCCACGATTCGTCACCCAAGTCCCCAGTTTTATAGACCCAACTATGATGAAACCGCTATAACCGCTATAATCGTCAATCTTTAACAACACTGATTCATTATCTATCTCATAGATTACAGAATCAGCCACCAACCGGAATGGAGTCACCGTGTTGCAAAGGGAGTGCACCACCATTGGCTGATAAAACAAGCGGAAAACGTAAACCTCGACGAAGCACTGCCCAGGCGATGGCCGCCAAGCAGCGATCCATATCCGTCAGCGAGTTTTTCGCAAAAAACCGACATCTTCTGGGATTTGACAACCCCCGAAAAGCACTTCTGACGACGGTCAAGGAAGCCGTTGATAATTCGCTCGATGCCTGTGAAGAAGCGGGGATCGCTCCGGAAATATGGGTTAATATCTCCCAGACCGAGCCGGACCGCTTTAAAGTATCCATTCAGGACAACGGACCAGGGATTCTCAAGAAACAGATCCCATTGATTTTCGGGAAACTGCTTTATGGATCCAAATTCCATCGGTTAAGAATGAGTCGCGGTCAGCAGGGGATTGGGATCAGTGCCGCCGGTATGTATGGCATGCTCACCACCGGCAAACCTGTCAAAATTGTCTCCAAGCTCTCTATTCGTAAACCAGCTCACTACTATGAGCTGCAGATCGACACGAAAACAAATAATCCACAGATTCTTAACAATCGCGGAGACGGACTCGATATCCCTGCCGGCGAAAAAGGTCGTGTGATCATGGCCAAAAAGAATATCGAGTGGGAAGCCTACTATCCAGTGCCGGAGGTGGAAGAAGACCAGACACCTCCCAATCCTGTGGAAGTCCGTAGTGGAACCCGTGTAACGCTCGAGATTGAAGCCAAGTACCAACGTGGGCGGGGAAGTGTCGACGAATATCTGGAAATGACAGCCATCGCCAATCCGCATGTCACACTGCACTACCTGGATCCGGACGGAGCCCTGCACACCTATGCCCGCAGCACCGACCAGCTACCTCCGGAAGCGAAGGAGATCAAGCCACATCCCTATGGTGTCGAACTCGGGCGACTCGTAACCATGCTCAAGGAGACGAAAGAAGGGACTATCACTCAGTTCCTCACTTCCAGCTTCAGTCGGGTCAGCCCGGCCGTTGCCCGTCGTATTTGTGAAACCGCCGATGTGAGCACTCGCAGCAGTGTCAAAAAAATCAGTCGCGATGACGCTGATAAGATTTACAAAGCGATTCAAAAAACGAAGATCAAGGCGCCCAGTACCGACTGCATCGCTCCGATTGGCGAAGAACTGCTGCTTAGGGGACTGCATCAGGTTGTCCCGGGTGAGTTTTATGTCGCTGCCACTCGCCCACCTTCCGTCTACCGGGGAAACCCATTCCAGATCGAATGCGCTCTGGCCTATGGAGGACAAAACGCCGCTCAAAAAGTCTCCATGGAACTGCTCGAAAGACTCATCGAGGAAACCGATGCCCGTACCTTAAGGCAGTTTTTGATGAATACGTTTGATGGCCTGGGAGCTGACTCAGCTGACAAGATCATGAAAGCAGGTGAATTTGGTAGTCGCCAATCACCTGCCAAACTGAAACAGGCAGAGATCGAGCGTTTGCATGATTCCATGAAAAACGTCAACGTTTCCGATGGCCAGGCAATGCAGGTGCTCCGCTATGCCAATCGCGTACCGCTGCAGTTTAAGATGCGGGATTGTGCGATTACGCAAACGGTCATGAAAATGAACTGGAGAAGTTACGGGTTGTCACAATCCCGAGGAAACCTCCCGTCCGGGCCTGTCCGTGTGATGGTTCACGTTGCCAGTGTTTGGGTTCCGTTTACCAGTGAGTCCAAAGAGGCCATCGCCCACTACGATGAAATTCAGAAAGAAATCCGGCTCGGCCTGCAAACGGTCGGCCGAAAACTGGGTATGTTCCTGCGTCGCCGTCAGCAGGTAAAGAAAGAAGGAGAACGGAGAAATGTCTTCGTTCGTTATCTGGGCGAAGTTGCCCAGGCGGTATCTGACCTGAATGGCTGTGACAAAGACGAAATCTACAACCACCTCACTCGCGTGGCTAGACGTATCACCAAAGAAGCTGACACCAAGCTGGATGATCGTGGAAATAGAATTAGTCCGGCAGACTATGGCAGTAATGTACTGATCATTGATGAAGATCCTGAAAGCGAGCTCACAGAACAGCTCGAAAAAACAGCTCCTCAAAAAAAACTGTTTTAACCCAGCTGCGCCTGCTGGTAAATCGATGCGCTTACAGAGGTAAGAGATGGCTAAGAAAAAGGCAAAGAAACCGACTCCCGCTCAACAGGCTCGTAAAGCCAAGTTGACTGCCAAGGACAAAAAGACACTCAATTCACTGGTAGGTCTCGCCGATGGCGTCTTTAAACAGGCGAGCCGTGGCCGAGCACCCTATATCGAAGTACCTTCGCGTAGCCTCTCCAATGTGAAATACAGTCCGACCAAAAAGATCATCGAGATGGGCAGCTCGAAAAATAAACGCGAGCTGTTTAACCTCTCTCAAGCCCGAACCTATATGCAGACACTACTGGTAGGCCGGGGATGTAAAGAGTTGATCGAGCAGGGAAAAACTACCAGTATTCGTGGTCTCTACTACCTGCTCAAACATACGATCGATGGAACCAGGGAAGAAACATTCAATGATCAAGGGGACTGTGACCCTGTGATCGAAGATGTAGAAGTAGCTCTCAATGCACTACGCGAAGAATTGCACGTCTATGCCTCCAACCGGGGAGCGATGGTAGGCAACATTCAGCTCATCGACTCGGGTGACGAAATCGATTGCTCGCGGATGGGCTCCGGCGGTTACGCCATCCCGTCGATCGTGGAAGAGGAGGTGATGCAGTTTGTGAAGTGCGATGCCGATTTTATCCTGCATGTCGAAAAGGACACAGTCTGGAGGCGGTTTAACGAAGACAAGTTCTGGAAGGAACATAATTGTATTTTGACGCATGGAAATGGCCAGCCGCCGCGGGGAGTCCGCCGCCTGCTGAGTCGCCTGCACAATGAACTCGGGCTTCCCATCTACTGCCTGCTTGATAACGACCCCTGGGGCTATTACATCTACAGTGTGATCAAACAGGGCTCGATCAATCTGGCTTACGAATCCCGCAGAATGGCCATTCCAAGTGCCAAATTCATCGGTTTGCGTAGTCGCGATTACGAACTCTGTGAACTCAATCCCAGCGTCACAATTAAACTCAGTGATAACGACATCAAACGAGCCAATCAGATCGCCAAGTACCCCTGGTTTGAAAAGAAAAAACGCTGGCAGGCTGAAATCAAAAAAATGTTGTCCAATGGATTTAAGCTGGAAGTCGAAGCCTTGATTTCCAAGGACATCAGCTATGTGACTCAGGAATATGTTCCCGAACGACTCGCACAGGGAAATTTCCTGGACTAAGGACCAAGTCAAACTCTCTCTGGAAACCGTTGCGAGACTGTCGTGAAACCTGCCGAACCATCCTACCATTTACGACCGTTAACCATGGCAGACTTCCAGCAGGTCACTGCGCTCTGGCAAAGTACCGATGGTATGAGCCAACTTGAATCACCTGAGGTACTTCAGCAGTTTCTCGATCGTAACCCCGATTGCAGTATTCTGGCCGAAGAACCAGCAGAGTCCGATGGACAGAGAAAGCTGCTGGGAGCGATCCTCTGTGGGCACGATGGCAGACGCGGGTACATGTACCATGCCGCAGTGACGGCTTCGGCGCGAGGCCGCGGCGTGGGACGAGCCATGGTCGATTACTGTACGAACCAGTTGAAATCACTGGGGATCCAACGTGTCACTCTGTTTACACTGAATAACAACTGCCCCGCCCAGGAATTCTGGAAACATCTTGGGTTTCGGCAGCGTAACGACATCGCCCTGTTTGCCCTGGACCTCAAGAAGTTTGACTGATCATGTCACTCTACGACTACCCTCGCTATTATGACCTGGTCTATGGCTCTGACTGGAAAGCTGAATGCGAGTTCTTGACCGGTGTGTTTGATCGGTATGTCGATGGCAAGACAAAACGAATACTGGAACCGGCGTGCGGTACGGGACGACTCATGTTTCGCCTGGAACGCGAAGGCCTGCTGGTGGACGGGCTGGATCTGAATGAAAAGGCCGTCACTTACTGTAACCGGCGGTTAATCAAACACGGGTTTCGGCCATCTGCCCGAGTGGCTGATATGACAGACTTTCAAGTCTCATCAAAATACTGTGCTGCATTTAACACGATCAACAGTTTTCGGCATCTGGAACACCACGCTCAAGCCCGGGATCACCTTCGCTGCATGGCCCGAGCGATCCGCAAAGGGGGCGTGTATGTACTGGGCTTACATTTGAGTCCCGTTTCGGGTGATCCGGTCGAGGAGGAATCGTGGATTGCACGACGAGGGCACTTGTGTGTGCAAACCAGTATGTGGCTCGTAGAGCGAAATCTTAAAAAACGATACGAACGATTTCAGATGCGCTACGACATCTGGACTCCAACCAATCACCAGGTGCTGGATGACCAGTTCAACTTCCGAACGTACTCACAGCACCAGTTCGAGCAGGAGTTACTATCGGAGATCCCGAAATTTGAAATTGCGGCCACCTACGACTTTAGCTACAAACTGGATCGACCAATCCATGTCGATCAACACTCTGAAGACGTCGTCTACATTCTCAAAAGAGTATAATCGCGGGTAACACTTCTCCACTGTTCGGCTTTCAAGGAATTGTCCGATGTGCTTCCGCCTCCTCCCTGCTCTGCTGGTCTCTCTGTTTTTCAGCCTGGAGTCTTCCATGAATCTGCTGGCCAAACAACCCGATTTCGATGACATTTCCGGATGGATTGAACGGCAACTGAAATACACCGGTAACCCCAGCCTCTCGGTCGCAGTGGTCAAAGAGGGTGAAATCGTTTTTGCGCGGGGATTTGGCTGGGCAGATAAGCAGAAACGTCGCAAAGCGAACGAACACACTTCGTATTCACTCGCTTCCATCTCCAAACCGATCACTGCCACCGGAATTCAATTACTGGCACAAGCCGGCAAAATCGACGTCGATCAACCGGCCAATCGTTATCTCGGTAAATCCGGAATTCAGAACCCTTTTGGTGAAGATGACGAAATTACCGTCCGTCAACTTCTTAATCACACCTCGGGTCTCGGATTGCACTACCAGTTCTATTATCACGGAGACGAATATCCGGTTCCTGACCGGGATACGACCATCGATCACTACGCCATCGCGACCCGGCAGCCCGGCACTTCCTACTACTACTGCAATCTTGGCTACGGCATACTCGACTACATCATCACCCGCCAGTCCGGAAAATCATATCCGGAATTTATGCAGCGCGCCCTGTTTGAATCGCTTGGTATGCAAAACAGCTTTGCAGGACTCCCTTCAGAAAAACAAAAGAATGTCGCCGTTCGTTATGATCGTCAGGGAAACCCGTTGCCACTCTACGAATTTGATCACGATGGCGGTTCCGCCGTCTATGCCTCAGCACATGATCTGGCACAGTTTGCGCTGCTTCATCTGGAAGATCAGTTCCAGGAAGTGCTCAAACCTCAGTACATCCAGCAAATGCAGCACCCCACCGCCGAAATAAATCAGAACAGTGGCTATGCCATGGGGTGGCGGGTCGACGAAGGCGAATATCGAATTGTAAGTCATACCGGCGGTATGCCCGGAGTTTCCACTCGACTCTCACTTGTTCCAGAACAAAACCTGGCGGTCATCTCTCTGAGTAATTGTGAAAGCAGTCTTCCCCATCAGGCGGTCAAAAAAATTCTGTCTGAGATGCTGGAAAACTATCCGTACGACCATTCCCGTTTGTTGCTGCCGGCACGACGTGTACAGCCACCGGCGTTTCAAGTGCCCGACTCACTGGCAGGAACCTGGGCAGGTACTATTCAAACTTACGAAGGCCCGCGAAAGCTGCACCTGTGGCTGGGAAAAGATGGGCATTGCCGTGCAAAGCTGGAAGGCCAGCTGGTTACTATCCTCACCGACCCTGGTTTCCAGAACGGTTTGCTGACAGGCACAATCAGTGGTGACTTGCAAACTTCTGATACTTCCCGAGTCAAACATGTGCTGCGCCTGCGACTTCAACTGTCAGAGGACCAGCTCGTGGGAGCTGTCGAAGCGGTTACCAATATGAGCTCCCAGTGGGTACAGGGTCAAAAGGTCCTTCCCCGGGCCTACTATGGTCTGAGTCACTACACCCAGCTTAAACGGGCCTCCACGGTCGGAAGCCAGCAATCACTGCTTCCTGCCGATAACCTGAAAGGATGGGAAATCATCAAGCAATACGATTTCAAAAACCACGGCCCGATTGAGGTCAAACAGGGAATACTCAAACTGGGCAAAGGAAGTCCTGCTTCCGGAGTCCGAATTCAAGGTGAATTTCCCAGAATGAATTATGAAGTTGAACTGGAGGCTCGACGTGTTGCAGGAAGCGACTTCTTTTGTGGTCTCACTTTCCCCATCCATGATACGTACTGCACTTTGATCATCGGTGGCTGGGGAGGAGGTGTGGTCGGACTCTCCAACATCGATACCATGGCCGCTGTCGAAAACGAAACTACACGCTACCTCGAAGTAGAAGACAAACGTTGGTACAAGATCGTGCTGACCGTCAGCGAAGAACGTATTCAGGTCTGGATCGACAACCTGGAATTTGCCAATGTCAAAACCAGGGAACATAAATTCGATATATGGTGGGAACAGGAACCAGCCAGACCGTTTGGATTGGTGAGTTGGAATACTGGAGCTGAGTTCAGAAACATCCGGATCAAACCGGTCCATGTCGACCTGCTCAAAGACCCTGCAGACCAACAGTAAACTCGACCACTCTGAAACAGGATATGTCACCGTTTGTCATTACGACCTCCATTCGGTTGCCTCACTTTCGTGAATCGGCATAATCAATGAGGCTCGCTCTAAGGTTCGTTCAGCGAAACCATGAAGGAACCTGATTATGATTCACCATTTGGGGCACCTCGTTCGCCAAGGCGAGATGACAATTTCGAAAACCAATCGCATGGAAGGTTGGTTACAGCTATTAGGTCAGGACGCATTAATCCGTTTTGAACTGGATTCGCCCGATCCATCAGCAATGGCTGGCTGTCGATTTACATTTCAACCGCAACAAGCAGAAACATCTGAGGCAACCTCTGCGGGCGAATCGATCCAACCGGCCGAAAACCTGCTGTTGCCGGAAATCGAGTCAATTCAATTTGGCAAACTGATAGCGCTGCGGGTCACCGACGTCCAGCCTCCGATGTTCAGCCACAACCACGTCGAACTACGTGTCGACGTTCAATTTCAGTGTGATTTTCAACTGGTATGGGAATCGCATGACGGCATTATCGAAATTGCGTTCAACCCCGCTGACCTGGAAATGTACTGGGACGAAGCTGTCTTACGACAATCAGAAGAATTGCCCGAATCGATGCTCCCTTCCTCTTTTCGGGATTCAATCACACAACGCATCGAGCAAATCGATAAAGCATATGGAGAGGAGAATGGCGAATACCTGATCTCTGTCAAAATGCCGTCAGACGCTCAATTGGAAGATCTTGCCTCCTTCCAACTGCAAACGATGGTTCACAAGGTCGAAGAAGGCCCCAAGCACCGGATGATCGAATTTATGAAGGAAATCAGCTCGCAGGAAAAGAATATTCTGCTCTGCGACCTGCTGGAACCTCCAATCGAAACTCCGGCACCAGAAGCTATGACCGACGAACAGTTACAGGATAAAGTCACGGAAATCCTCGGCCGCCTCAGTGTGCTGGGAGTCGAATTCAAATGCTGTGAACATTTCGATGACAAACTCCTGTACGACTGGCTGGTCAATAAAGTGATCCCCTGGGAACGCATACATCCTCAGCTGCGCCAGTTTCAGATGACCCGATTCTTTGACACCAGTCTGTGGTGCGATGACTGCGGAATCTTTCAACAACTTTGATCGCCAGAGAAGTAAAATCATCAAAAAACCCCCGCAGGGAAAGATCCTTGCGGGGGCTCAAGTCTGTCAGTTAATGAGACAACCCTACTTTTTGACAGCCCACACATTCCGGAAAACAACCGGATTACCATGTCCCTGCAAATACAGGATATCGGGCCCTGGACCTTCGGGATGTTTTCCGGGAGTCCCGTGAGGCAGTTCCAGATTGTCATGGATAACTACCCCATTATGCTTGATCGTCACGCGGGCATTGCTGGTCTTCTTGCCAGCGTCATCGTAACGAGCAGCCGTGAAGTCAACATCATAGGTTTGCCAGACAAGTGGAGGTAACGCCATGTTCACCAGGGGTTCGGAAATCGAGTATATCCCTCCACATTCGTTGTTCTTTCCATCGAGTCCAAACGAGTCAAGAATCTGACATTCGTACCGACCCTGAACATACATTCCACTGTTACCTCGCCCCTGTCCTCGGGCATATGGCATAAACGGTGTGCGGAATTCCAGATGCAGCGTGTGATCCCGAAACTTCTCTTTGGATTCCACATCGTGCCGCAACAGATTTCCCAGCACGATCTGGCCGCGTAACCAGTTTTGAGCAGATTCCGCAGAACCATCAAACAGGATGACTGCGTTCTTGGGAGGTTTGAGTCCCAGCGTAGAACTCTTGCGATTCACTTTCTCCAACTGAGCGACCAGTCGATCACCCTGAGCGGCAATCAGCTTTCCATCTTTAAAACTTGCTACCGCCGTTGCTTCATCATCTTCCAGTTTAAAAACGACCTGACCCTTATCATTCAGAGCACCTTCCACGGCCTCTGTCTTGTCCCCTCGCTTCCATCCGGCACCCGGTAGCCCACCGGTAAACGAGACCGCTCGGAATTTACCTCCACCCAGAGCGATAATCTGGAGCCCAATCTTTGTCCGTTCTCCGTCGTCAATAAAATCCCCAACGTACTCGCCCTGAATCTGATAATCCACTACCTTGGCTGCTTCCGCCGGATCGATCCACTCTTTCTTTTCCTCTGCCTGGACAGACATGGCAGCTGCCAGAGTACAGATCCAAGCAAGCATTACTGCGATTGTTCTGTTCATAACGTAATCATTCCTCCGAAAATATCTCTTCACACCACCGACAATAGTGACGTCTGTTTTACTCTTTGGGCTCTGGCCAATTTAAATGTTTATGCAGGAACTTGAAGGTGCCGACGGCATTGATTTTATGGGGCCCATCGAACCATTCAATTTCTGCTCGGTCTTTCAACTTCAAGAGACCCTGGTACATGAATCGAACTTTTCCAAATTCAAATCCAACCCATTGGTCCTCGCCCACTCCATCAAAATGCCCCCGCTCAACCATAAACGGACGCGGGCAGATCAGATAGGCCATCTCGGCATAATTAAAACGCCCACCAAGATTCCATTCAAAGATTTCATATTCGCCTGTGAACATGTAACTGAAGTTGTATTGCGTTGTGGCATTCTTCAATACCCACTCGTTAAAGTCTGCAGAGCAGATACTGAGACAATAATCTGTCACCAACGGGGGAATACGCATGGCACTCTTACCACCGTAGGAAAGTCCATAAAACGCGATCCGCTGGCCATCAACATTTTCCAGCGTTTTGAGCCAATTCACGATTTGCTGGTGCTGGGGAACAATGATCGAAAACAGCGTTTTCCTTTGTGGATAGCTTTTACGTTGCAAGGTGCGAAAACGATCTCGGAAGATATAGAGATTCTGAGGTGCAAAGGTGATAAAACCTCGTTCTGCCAGCGTGGTCGCAAATGCTTCATAGTATTGTTTACTCTTTTCGCCGATGACATCCTGGGGGCGACCTTCAAGTCCATGCTGGCAGACGACAACAGGCCGCTGCTGGCCCGATTCTATTCCTTTAGGAATGGTAATCAGGCCATACGCAAACACGTCATCAAACACATCCAGCACCACTTCATAGCGAGTCCAGAGATCAGACTCTTCTACCAGGCGAGTACGAGGATTCATTTCCTTGAGCGGAATATCAAAGTGGCCTATCGTTTCATGTTTGAAGTATTCACGATACGGTTCGATCGTCTTTTCGTAAGCTTCCACACTGCTCGTATCAAGATCCTTGAAAAATGCCTTTCGAATGAAGTGCCCCTCGGTAAGCAACCATTGGGTGTGAGCATTTATTTCGTGTGCCTGAGCAGCCTCACGTGCTTGCACGTCGGTCGCATCGATACACAATTTTGGCGCGGGCCCCGGAGCAACAATTTCTGCGTCATCAGAAACTGCCGCTGCCGCCGCCTGTAAAGCCTTAGTCGAAGCAAAGGGGCCATGACCATCCCCGCTGACGATCAAAGTGATATTGGTCAGCGACTCATTCCCAATCAGATCCTTGGCCCGCTGTACTTCAGCCGCCACCACCTTGGGATCTGGAGAATCCAGCACTGCCGGAGCACCACCTTCACTCTTTAATTCAAACTCCGGACCTTGCGCTGCTTCCACAACCAGCGCGCGAGGAGCAATCATCGTTGCCAACTCTGCATCCCCGAACTGATCCAGCAACGAATAGACATTGCGGCTGACGGGTTCTGACCACATGTCCTGTCTTGAATCAAAATATCCACTCACCAAAGCAGCATCGATACGAGTATCCAATGCGGCACTATACAGAGCCAGCAATCCACCTTCGCCGTACCCGGCGACGATCACTTTTTCATTTGATTCTCCGCGGGATTTGCACCAATCTACCGCAGCCAGAACTTTCTGGATTTCAAAACCAATAAGATGGCGTCCCAGCTCATAACTACTACGGTAGAGGAATTCACGAGTGGTCATCTTGGCGCGATTATTACGAGGACCGTATTCGCGACTGATCACTGCCGGCACAATGACAGTGAACCCACTTTCGGCAAACCGTCGAGCGAATTGCTGAGCGGCCGGAACACCTGCGGCAAGTCCACTTATCATCTCGGGGTTCTGATCGGCATCCGGAATGGCAATTGCATAAGCACCATTAGGTTTTGCCGGTTTAAGCAGGAGGCCTGCTCCGGTAATGTCTCGTACCGACGGCCAGCGCACGTTATAAGCAGTGAACATATCACTTCGAGCTGCTTCCACTGGCCCATCGGTGCGAGCCAGGATATCGAGATCTGCAAAAGATTTTCGATCATCCACCACCCCTGTGATTTCTGCTAACCGCTCCCGATTTGCCGCGATCGATTTGTTATACGCCTCGATCGAACTGGTATCACGATTCCAGTATCTCGCGCGTGCTGCAATCGTCGACTCCAACTGCTTCAATAAAAACCGATCAGCCCCGTCGACCAGGTGCGAGGCAATATCGCCTTCGAGCGTCAACGGTTTGGTATTACTCATTTGCTGACTGTAAGCCAAACCAGCCGACAAGGATTGAATAAGCAGGCATAAGGGAAAGAGTCTAATCATCGTCAATACTCAATGAAGGAATTCGTGAAAGATCGCTACTGATTCTAAAGCGTAATTCACCCATAATCAAAAGCTACACGTGATCTACATGGCGGAAATAAACAAGTTCTGCTGCCTGCTGGGATGTCAGTTGTTCACCAGTCAGTGATTTCCACATCGTAATCTCTGTTTTTCGTTCCCTAAATTCAACCGTCGCGAAATCTAATGAGATCGGAGGGAACCAGCCATGGATTTCGCTGATATTCTGCTGCAGAGCGTGACAGGCTAAGGTCTGTGCCAACTGGCTCAAGGTGGCATCATCATGATCTGCCACCGCAAAATCTTCCAGGCAGGCGAGATCTTTATGATGCCTGATGTGAAAATAGCCCACTCGCTCTCCCTGGTTCGTTAACCAGTAAAATTGATCCTTGGCATGTTTTTGTATCAAAAACTCCCAATAGTCCCGACAGCGATAGAGGTAGCAGGACTGCTGCCGATGATTGGTTTCATACAGTTTGATCATCTTTTCAAATTCTGTTTGGACATCCAACGGTTCTGTCAGCCAGACGTCCCCGCCACCAATGTCCGCTGGTCGTATACAGACATTCGGAGCGTTGCTGATCTGATACCCCATACGTGCGTAGTAGTTGGGATCGATATCGGAAAACAGAATACTCCACCGCACTCCGTCCTGAGCTGCCTGATCCGCTTCGGCAAAAGCGATGAGTTGGTTGGCATAGCCACGCCTGCGGTAATCCGGGTGAGTGTGGACAGCTCCGATAAACATTGTGGGCTGCACATCACCATTCAGAGAAAGGTACATGGGAAAGACGCCCAGCGACACGGCAACTATCCCGTCCACTACTCCGACATACCAGATGGCGCGCTGGTGATGAATCGAGTTCAGGCGCCACTGTACATATTCATCCAGAGGCAATTCATTACCCCAGAACTCGTAGACGTTTGCAAAAGCGGCACGTTTCTCGTCATGATCAGCCCGATGACAATCCAACTTCATCTTTCGTCACCTGTCCGGCTCGGAATTCCAAAACAATCCTGTTGTTTCCCGTATTGCCGTTAGTTCCTGTAGTCCCAGGACTCGTTAAAAAACCCTGCATCCACGACACGTCCAGGTACCTGATCGTTGGGAGCTTCTGACAGATCGATTACCGACCAATCTGGCAGTTTGGGGTTCTGCAAGGAATTGGTACGGTCATGCCCTTCACGATGTGTTGGACCGCTGTTAAGTACAACATACTTGTCACCATGCAAAGGGTTAGGGTAAATCATCACCGGCACATGGGATGACGCATCATACTGCTGTCCATTGACTGATAATTGTTTTGCATTCCATTGAATCGGCAGAGTTGCCTGCTGCAAAATCTTCTGCAGAAGCGAATTCGAACTTGCATCACCAAATACGATCAAGTTATTGCGCTGGATATCTTCCTGAGACACATCTTTATCCCACTTCATTTTGGGAGTACCCCGATACAGTGTCTTCCAACGGTGAAGGAAATGCTGCAATTCAAAATGAACCCATCGTTCCACCTGGGGATGAGTCGATTTCCCACTAGGCAAAACCACCAGAAAAGCGGAAAGGAATGCATCGTCCACTGGTCCCTGGAGACCGGGGCGTTTTACCAGTCCCTTGGGTGGAAACGAGGCGCGTTGCCAGGTTCCGTCGCCACCAGCCATTCTGGATAGATGTACCGCTTCCTCATTCTGCAATGCCTTGGTACGAGACACCTGGATCTGCTGACCATCAATATGAATGGTTGCTCCGTTCAGCGAGGGTGCCGGATCCAACGTAAGTGAAGTCACGTTTTTGGTGGTGAGTCTCCATGTCTGCGGATCGACAAACTCTGCATCGACCCGACTATCTTTCCAATGCTGTTCAAGACCGGTCACCGTCAACCAATGCATTCGGTTGTACCGCAATGTCCGAGTTTGCAGATGGACCGTTTCTGGAATCTCCGGCTGTCCCTGTTTTACGGCTTCCGCCATTTGAGACAAAATCGCTGCCAGCGAATCGGGGTGATACCTGTGACCCATCCCTGGGCCGATAACGTGGGGCAGTTTTTCACCTTCCGTCTGGAAAGCCCGTTCCATCACCTGAGCAGCCTGAATCTGCTTATCCAATTCCCCGCTGTAAGCAATCACCGGCAGGTTGAACAGGTTACGTACGTAATCGGGTACATCATACATACCCCATAGCGTCTGCACGTATTTGGCTGGGTAATGCTCAGGTTTTAACTTGATGTACTCCTTAGTCTCAGCAAACCCGGCTCCGGGACCCACCGCTACCCACTGGTCTGCATAGTGTGCTCCGACATGCCAGGCACCTGCTCCGCCCATCGAAAACCCCATCAGTACAATCCGCTGCGGATCGATTTTGTATTGCTGGCTTACGTGTTGAACACATTCCAGCACATCAATCTCGCCAGCCGACTTAAACCCCATGCAATGTCGGCCGAAGGGGTGAACAACAATGGCATTGGCCGGAGCGATCTGACCCTTGCGCGTCATCCGTTGATGGATGAAATGCATGTCCGTCGTTTTATCTCCACGACCATGCAGCCAAACATAAAGCGGCGCAGGTTGACTGAAATCAAATCCCTCTGGAATTTCGAGTCCATAAGGCTGTGCACTCCCGTCAATACTCGAGTAATACCCGCGGACAACCAAACCCGTTTTACGAGTCCAGTCGTTCTTTCCCTGCGCCAATAATGCCACGCGGCGGTCGGCTTCATCTAAAACAGCTCTGGCAATGTCGAGATGCGCCGGTGAATAGAACTCTCCGAGATCCACAGCCCACTGAACCGCTTTCACGAGTGCCCGAATGTCGGCCGACAGGGCTCCACGAGCCTGAGGTAATTCCAGTGCCACGTTCAATGCCGTCAAACGATGCTGCAACGAATCCAGAACCTGCTGTTCGACTGCTATTCCCTGCGGAGGAATTTTGTGAGTAATCACTGACAGAGCCGGCAGCCCTGAACGATCTTTGGGTGGCTGTGGCTGAGCCAATCGTGTTCCCAGACGCCGATGAAAACGGTCCGGCGTAGGAGACTCTGGAACCTCGTCCGCCGTGCGGGAAATCCAGTCATCAAGCTCCTGGCTCAACCTTGCTTTCACACTCGCCATGGAAGCCGCACTTGCTATGTTATTCAACGAATAAGGATCGAGCTTCAAATCATAAAGTTCTTCAGCTGCTCGCGGCAGAACGAAACATTGACGTTGATGTGCGGGCAGCTCACCGGCAGCTTCCAAAGCCTGCATACTGTCATAGGTCAGGCTACGTACCGCGTCCGCTGGAGGAGTGGCCGGAAATTCGGGGAAAGAGTTGCGGATGTATAAATAGCGGCCGTCCCGCACCGCTCGGTCGTGAGCGGCATAATCATGCCAGTTGTGCTCGGCGAAAATATAGTCACGACTGGCGACTGCCGAGTTGCGTAATCCTTGCGCAAAAGATTTCCCCTGAAATGAAGCTGGAAGCTCCAGCCCTGCCAGTTCAACCAGAGTTGGTGCGATATCAACGCTGCTCACCAGATTCCCGTTTACATCCCCGGCATCCACTTCCTGCGGCCAGGAGACGACAAACGGAGTACGAATACCACTGTCATACATGGTTGTCTTACAGCGGGGAAATGGTCGACCGTTGTCGGCCATGACAATGATCACCGTATTGTCAAAAACTCCCTGAACCTTCAATTCGTCAACGACCTTCCCCACGTATTCGTCCATGCGACTCACCTCGTCGTAGTACAATGCCAGGTCCTGACGAACATCTTCGGTGTCCGGCAGGTAGGGAGGAACAAAAACGTCCCGATTCGTGTGCGGAGGATCCACCGCATTTTTTGACCAGGCCCGATGAGCATCGGTTGCCGCAAACCACATGAAAAATGGCTTACCCTTATCGCGGTTCTTCAGTGTCGGAACCCATTGCTCACATCCGCTGGGTCCACCACCCCGAATCACATCAAAGTGTTCGCGTGGAGCATTTCCTAAATGCCACTTACCGGCAGCCGCGGTGTAATAACCGCCATCTTTTAGTATTTTGGCGAAGGTGAGTTGATCTGCTGGCAGTGGCTGATGCAGCTCACCAGCTCCGGTTGCATGCGGATACCGTCCAGTCATGATGCTACAGCGGCTGGGACTGCAAGAACTGGTTGTAAGAAACGCCAGATCAAACCGCATTCCTGCTTTAGCCAAGGCATCGACATGGGGTGTTCTGATATGCGGGTGACCATAAGCACCGTAATCATCCCAGCTGATATCGTCACCGATCATGACAATAAAGTTGGGACGTTCCGCAGCTTCGGAGTTCTCCAGAAAACCCGTACACGTTAATACCACACTGAAGGCAATAGCCCGGATAACTCGTAAAGGACGCATAAAACAGGTTGCTCCGTTCACACATTGGTCGTTAGTCCTGTCAGTATACTTCACATCACTCCACGCCTGTGTCGGCAACTGATAAAATGGAGGGGTAACCTGTTGGTCCTACCAGAACCGGAGAACAAGCATGACCCAGTTGCCACGCGTCGTCACCGATGACGTTTTATCCGAGAATCTCCTTGAACTGCTCGACGGAAAAATAGAACGTCTGGCGTGGGAAACATTGGCAGGAGATCAGGATGAAACGGTCGACGGCATTTTGACTTTTGGGCATCTGCTGGTGACTGCCGAACATCTGGCAAAATTTCCCAATCTGAAAGTTGTCAGTAATTACGGAGTGGGAGTTGACCATATCGACGTACCAGCCGCTCGCAACCTGGGTATCCCCGTGGGCAATACTCCGCACATACTCAACGGAACAACAGCTGACCAGGCAATGACTCTGTTGCTCGCCGCAGGTCGTCGTTTACGCGAAGGCGACATATACGCGCGTAGCCCGGAGTTTACCTATTTTGATCCAGCCTACATGCTGGGCACAGAAGTTCATCACCAGACGGTCGGCATTATTGGTCTGGGAGGAATTGGTTATCAGATCGCTCGCCGCTGTGCAGCATTTGACATGAACATCCTCTACCACAAACGAACACCTCTTGCCGACAATCCGGACAATCTTGACCTCACCTATGTAACGCTCGACGAACTGCTTGAGCAGTCTGACTATGTCGTCACCATTTGTCCACTGACCGAAGAGACAACCGGGCTGATTGGCAAAGAGGAGCTGGCCAAAATGAAAAACTCGGCCGTTCTGGTCAACGTGGCTCGTGGTCCCGTGGTTGACACGGAAGCGTTAACTGCTGCACTGCGTGATGGAGAAATCTATGCCGCTGGACTGGACGTAACGGACCCCGAACCTTTGCCCCGGGATCATCCACTCCTTTCCATGGACAACGTAACGATCACTCCACACCTGGGCAGTGCCACGATACAGACCCGCCGTAAAATGGCAGAATTAAGTGTTGAAAATCTGCTACGGGGTCTTCGCGGTGAAGACCTGCTACACTCAGTTTAACTACACCTCTCAGGTGACCAATTTCCATGTTCCTGATTCGGCTGACTTTTACCATCTCGATCCTCCTGTCACTGCTGGCAGCCAATCTTGCTGCGCAACAGGAGCGCCCCGAGTTTACCAATGAGCAAATCGACTTTTTCGAGAACAATATTCGCCCCGTCCTCGTGTCCAAATGTATTGAATGTCATGGACCTGATGCCCAGGAAGCCGAACTGCGTATCGATTCCCGGGAAGCGATCCTCAAAGGTTCGGCCAACGGCCCTATCATAGATCTTGCCAAAGCTTCGGAGAGTTTGCTGTTGCAGGTAATCAGCCATGAACAGGAAATCCAGATGCCGCCGGATGAAAAACTCGACGCAAAACAGATTGCCTCACTGAAAATCTGGATTGAACTCAAGCTTCCATGGCCCAAGGGCAAACAGGGGGAAATCACGAAGTTTGACTCGTACGATACAATCCGCAGAAAACATTGGGCCTTTCAGCCTGTTCAAAGTGGATTTCCTCTGCCAACCGTAAAAGACACAAACTGGGCTCGATCTCCACTGGACTATCTGGTTCTGGCCAAACTCGAACAGGCCGGAATCACTCCCTCGCCCGAAGCGGATCGACGCACTCTCATGCGACGACTTTATCTGAACCTGCTCGGTATCCCACCTACGCACGAACAAGTGCAGAACTTCATCAATGAACCAGCTGTCGATGCCTATGAACAACTGGTCGACCAGGTGCTGGCTTCACCTCAGTATGGAGAACGCTGGGGACGACACTGGCTTGATGTAGCCAGATACAGCGATACGCTGGGATACAACTTTCAACGTGAACGCCGGTTTCCCTTCGCCTATACCTACCGCGATTATGTCGTCCGGGCTTTCAATCAGGATATCCCCTATGACGATTTCATTCGTCAGCAACTGGCGGCCGATCTGATGACACTTGACGATAGCCGAAATCTGGCCGCCATGGGTTTGCTGACTGTCGGCCGACGGTATCGAAACGAGCAGCTGGATACGGATGATCGCATTGACACCGTGACCCGAGGCTTCATGGGGCTGACCGTAGCCTGCGCCCGCTGCCATGATCACAAATACGATGCCATTCCGACCGAAGATTACTATTCACTTTATGGCGTATTTGCCAGTGCTCGGATTCCTGCCGAATTCCCCCAGATTCAATCTGCCGAAGAAACAATCGGGTATCCGCAATTCGCCCGTGGCCTGGCAGTAATCCAGAAAGAACTGGACGCCTATGATACGAAGCGGGCGGGCGAGTTTACTACACTTTTCCGCGACAAGGTCCTTGATTACTTTGTCCGCGCCGTTGGCCGTCCAACTGAAGAGCAAATCAAAACCATCGAACAATTAACTGTCCGTGATACTGATATCCGTAGAGGCCAGGTAACCGCCTGGCAGACCTATTTGCTGCAAACCATTGCCGAGAATGATCCCTTTTTCGGAATCCTGAAAGCGTTGGCTACTGTCGACGCGGCAAAATTTCAGTCCACCGAAACAATGTTGCGGGAAAAAGTTGCTGCCCTTGCAGAAGGAACCGAATCTGGCCAGATTAATCCGATTATCAAACAGGCTTATCTGAATACCCCTCCAGAATCCGTGCTGGAGCTTGCGCTGATGTATGCCACAGTCATCCAGCAGGTTCATGTCGACTCACAGAAGGAAGGAACTCAGCTCTCACCCGCTCAACAGCAGGTACACCAGCATCTCATAGCAGACAACTCGCCGACCGCCGTGACGCTGGCCAATGTGACAAAGTTTTACAACCGGGCCGACAATAACACTCGCCTTGGCATTGTCCGCAAGATGGACAAGTACAAATCAACCACTCCGGGTAATCCTCCCCGCGCGATGGTAATGGAAGAAAAACCTGACCCATACAACCCGGTGGTATTTATCCGAGGTAATGCCAGACGTCGCGGAGAGGCGGTAGAGCGGCAGTTCCTTTATGCTATCGACGGAGATGATCGGCAGCCCTTTCAGCAGGGTGGCGGGCGCCTCGAACTGGCCGACAAGATTGCTCACGCTGAAAATCCACTCACTCGCAGAGTACTGGTAAACCGGATCTGGACTCATCACTTTGGTGCCTCGCTGGTTGCTTCACCCAGCGATTTTGGGGTTCGCTGCGACAAACCGGTGCAACTCGATTTAATGGACTACTTGTCTACGGTCCTATTGGACAACGACTGGTCCATAAAAGAGCTGCACAAAGAAATCCTGTTATCTGCAACCTACCGGCAAGCTTCTGTCGACCGTCCAGAGGCACGAGCTGTTGACCCTGAGAATACGTTGTTGTGGAGAAAGAACCGTCAACGGTTAGAGTACGAAGCGTTCCGTGACTCGGTAATGTACGTCACCGAAGAACTGGATTTCAGGATGGGAGGTCTCTCGGAAGAACTGACAAATTCCGCAACGAACAATCGCCGAGCGGTTTATTCGTTTATTGACCGTCAGGACCTGCCGGGCCTGCTACGAGTTTTTGATTTTCCCAATCCGGACAGCCACAGTCCCCAACGGCCGATAACGACCGTACCCCAACAAGCACTTTTTGTGATGAACTCCCCGGTCATACTCGAACGCGCCAAGCGTTTCGTTCAAAGCACCACATTCCAGCAGATCGAGCAAACCCAGCGTCTTGAATTTCTCTATCAAAAATTTTTTCAGCGGCAACCTGCTGAAGAAGAGGTACAAGTTGCCAATCAGTTCTTCGCCTCATGGGATACTTCCGGTGACGAACCAAAAATGGACGCCTGGCAACAATTTACTCACCTGTTGCTAATGACGAACGAATTTATGTTTGTGGATTAACGATCATGACAAGAGACAACGGTATCTATCACAGCAGTCCAGCCACACTCACCGGCATCAGCCGTCGCGAGCTGCTTGCGCGATCCGGAACCGGCCTGGGGATGCTCGGTCTGGCAGGACTACTTGGTGACGATGCGCTGCTTGGCAGGACGCAAGCGGCTGATTCCAATAACCCGCTCGCACCCAGAGAGCCACACTTTGAAGGCAAGGCCAAGCACGTTATCCATATATTCTGTAACGGCGGTCCGTCTCATGTTGACACCTTTGACAATAAACCTGAACTGACCAAACACCATGGCAAGCCACTTCCATTCAGCAATCTGAAGACGGAACGGAAAACAGGACATTGCTTTGGAACTTCATTCAGCTTTCAGAAATATGGTGAATCCGGGATTGAAGTTAGTGAACTGTATGCCAAAACAGCTGCGGCTCACATCGATGACATGTGTATCGTCCGCAGTATGCATGCCGACGTCCCCAACCATGAACCCTCGCTCCTGTTAATGAACTGCGGGGAGTCCACGCTGATACGCCCCAGCGTTGGTTCCTGGGTTTCGTACGGTCTGGGTACGGAAAATCAGAACCTGCCTTCGTTCATTGCCATGTGTCCAGGAGGCTATCCGATCAAAGGAGCACAAAACTGGCAGTCTGCTTTTCTGCCAGGGATCTATCAGGGCACCTACATCAACAGTCAGCATCGGGATATCGAGAAGCTGATTGCCAACATACGCAACAACGACATCCCACTCAACCAGCAGCGGCGACAGCTTGATACACTGCAACGCCTGAACGAGATCCATAAGGCAGAGCGTGGTGAATCACCGGAACTGGATGCGCGAATCGCCAATTATGAACTGGCATACCGCATGCAACTGGAAGCCAGTGACGTGTTTGACATCAGCAATGAACCGGCTCACGTAATTGAAAGCTATGGGGCCAGCAGCCCGGCGCGGCAAATGCTGATTGCGCGCAGGTTGGTCGAGCGCGGTGTTCGCTATGTTCAGCTTTGGCATGGAGCGGGACAGCCCTGGGATAACCATGATGACATTGAAAAGAACCACCGGCGACTTGCCGGTCAACAGGACAGTGCGCTTGCCGCGTTAATGAGTGATCTCAAGCGACTGGGGCTGTTCGACGAAACACTTATTGTCTGGGGTGGTGAATTCGGTCGCACCCCGGTGGTAGAACTGCCAACCGCCGGAGCTAATCAGGGCAAGATCAACGGTCGGGACCATAACCATTGGGGATTTACCGTCTGGCTGGCTGGTGGAGGCATCCGCGGTGGACAAACCTACGGAACCACAGATCCTTTCGGTTTCCGAGCCGAGGAAAATCCTGTCCATGTGCACGATTTGCATGCCACGATGCTGCATTTACTGGGATTTGATCACAAACAGTTGACCTATCGTTACGCCGGCAGGGACTACCGCCTGACCGACATTCACGGCGAAGTCAAACATGACTGGCTTTCTTAAACCGCTGCCCAGCTGTTATTCTCGGATGCTCGCAGAATCGCTTCGATCACTTTCATGTTGCCAACCGCGTCGTGAATAGGAGTCGGCACCTCGGTGTTGTCGAGTACAGCCCGCGAGAAGAGGTCTCCCTGAATACCGTACTGGTCGCAAATCTCAAATGTGATCTCTTCGATCTCACCGCACGATTTCTGATGCCACATTTTGCAGGGGCGATCCGGGGGAGCATTAAAAGGAATTTCGATTTCAATACGTCCCTGATCTCCATAAATGTTAACTCGTTGATATGGAGCCAACTGCGTCGAACAGGTAAACGTGGAAGTCCCATTTCCAAAATCCAGAATCGCACTGGCAAGAATATCTGTACCAAAATCAGGATGAAATTCGGCAATCCCGGACACTCGGAGCGGTTCGGCACCGAAGATAAACCGCGAGACACTAATTGGGTAGCAGCCGATATCCATTAATCCGCCGCCACCAATGTCCGCCATGTTGCGAATATTGCTGGGATCATCGTTGAAGTAGGAAAAGAAGGATTGGATCGTAGTAAGATTCCCGATACCTCCGCCGCGCACAATGTCACGGGCTTTCTGCCATTGGGGGTGGTGACGGTACATGAAGGCTTCCATGCACTTCAGTTCTGGATGTGCCGCTGCGGCATCCACAAGCTGCTGACCCTCGGCACTGGTCAACGCAATCGGCTTCTCACAGAGAACATGCTTGCCCGCTGCGAGCGCCTGAATTGACACCGGCACATGCAGATGATTTGGAAGTGGATTGTAAATAGCATCCACATCGGGATCAGCGAGCATTGCTTCATAGGATCCATAGGCTTTGGCAATTCCCAGCCGCGCTGCGGTGGCATCTGCCTTTTCCTGTGACCGTGACGCGATAGCCACAATGTCGCAGAACTGAGCCTGCTGCATCGCCGGGATTACCTTCTCTGTACCAATCTTTGCAGTACTTACAATTCCCCACCGTAGTTTTTCTGCCATCGCCGTCTACGTCTCACTCCTGCTGCGTTAAACCATGGAATCCATCGTCACTGTTCCATCTGTCGCATCTCATTGTAAGAATTGCAAATCAGAATACCAGCGGGTGCGATGTCTGGTTACTGAAAGCGGACGCCAGGAGCCAATTGGTAACCCCGCAGGAATTCCTCAGCCGACATCAACCGTTTACCGGCGGGTTGTACTTTCAGTAATTGAATGCTGCCTTGCCCACAGGCCACGACCAACGTTTCTCCTTCAGAAACAATCACTTCACCCGGTTCACCGAGTTGATCTGTCTGGTAAACCTGCATATCGGACACGATGAGTCGGAGTGGTTGTTGGCCTCGATCCCACACCGTGAAACTGCCTGGCCAGGGCTGAACTCCGCGATGAATATTTACAATCTCGGTTGCGCTTCTGGTCCAGTCAATCGCGCCATGCTTTTTCGTCAACCGAGGCGCTTTGGTAACCTGCTCGGGATCCTGAAGGTCACCCAGAACCGATTCACCATCCCAGTCAACCAGCATATCAATGGCCTGAAGGACCGCCGGGGCTCCCAGCTGAGCTAAACGGGGTTCCAGGGTCGCTGCGGTTTCATGCGGTTCAATCGGCGTCTCCAGCTGAACAAGCAGCGGTCCACCATCAAGTCTGGGAGTCATGTGAATCACGGTAATACCGGTGGTCGTCTCACCGTTCATGACAGCCCATTGCACGGGAGCGGCACCCCGGTACTTTGGCAAAAGAGAACCATGCAGATTGATACCTCCCAGCGGAGCGGTCGCTAACGCCTCGCGACTGAGGATCTGCCCATAATCGCAGACAACCATCAGGTCTGCTTCGAGTGCCTGGAGACGTTCAACCGATTCCGGAGCATTAATCGATTCGGGTGCCCAGACTTCCACTCCAGCAAACTCGGCTGCATCCCGCATAGGATTCGGAGGTGGTTGTTTCCGTCCGCGAGCTGGTCGCGTGGGCCGCGTCACCACCACCAGAACGTCGTGTCCGGCTGCCAGAATGGCTTTCAACATCGGAACAGCAAATGGACCAGTCCCCATAATGATTATTCGCATGTGACACTCACCTGCTTACTGGCAAAACCGGGCTTCCCAGTCAGCCAGTTCGGCATGGACCGCCTGCTCATCCGGGATCAATCCATCCGCCAGTTTGGCTCGATACTCAATTTCAAATTCTTCAATCTCATCCCGGATCGCCAGCAAGCTGTGTTCAACCATACGATCAGGAAACATCACTCCGTCCAGATGATCTGTCTCATGTTGAACCACACGTGCCATAAAATCATCCAGATCCATGCTGATCGCTTGACCGTCCAGGCCAAAAGCTTCCACATGGATACTTTTGGATCGATTGACTGGACCATAAATCCCTGGAAGACTCAGACAACCCTCGTCTGCAACTTCGTTTCCCGTCCCTTTACTGATCACAGGATTGATGAATACAAATTCTTCACCCTCTTCCCTGTCACCTGCCGGATTTGCCACAAAGAGTCTCAATGGCAGATTGACCTGATTTGCCGCCAGACCAACACCTTTTGCTTCGTACATCAGCTCAAACATTTCTGCAACAATTGCTTTCAATTCAGCGTTAATGCGCAAAACCGGCTTGGATTTATATTTCAGAGTGGGATGAGGGTGTGTGATGATTTCCATCGAAGAACTCACGTTACCAGCACGTTACCAGTTAGTTTCTTACGAGGTGTCAACAATGAAGAACTCGGCAGGAAGAGTTCAGACTCGACAACCAATGCCATAATGAACTAATAACCCAATTGCCTCAACCGCTGAAATCTAAACTCTGAGGGAATCGTTCTACGAATTACGTTAGACATCTCTATAATGGATCCAGAGAACCTGATCCTATCCTTCCAGCCGAAACTTTTCCCGTGGTCAACACTCCAGCACAAGCTCCGGAACTACCACCGCTCGATGACACAACCATCGTGTCCGGTAATGCTCTGGACCACCAGAACAGGAGGCTGGCTGACCTCAGTGATGCTGACAGTATCTTCTACTATGAAAACAGCCGTGGCTCGGCGGTGATCATGTCGGCCGGTATTCATCTGCTTGTTTTCCTGTTGCTCCTCTACACATGGAAAACCACGTTTTTCGAAGGTGCTGCCACCGAACAAACTGCTCAAGGTGGTATCGTGCTGGTGAATAACTCGGCTCAAAGTCCTGCCTATCATCAAAACCCAAGTGAACAAAATAGCCAAAGTGATTCGCAAAACTCTACCGATGTAAGTCAATTAGTTGAGCAAACCACACAACAGGACATCTTTTCTGAAATAGAACTTCCCGGCGGTCTACCTGATGGAACCGCTCAGCCTGTCATCGAAACCAACGGTAGTGCGGACAGCGCTCTGCCAACGCTGGAGGAGTTGACCAACAATAAGACCTCAATCGGAGGAGATTTTGGCAAAGTCGAAACCGGTGTTTTCGGGGTCAAGGGAAAAGGTACGCGGTTTGTCTATGTCTTTGACCGTTCGGCATCGATGTCGGGCTACATGGGTCGCCCCATACATGCCGCCCAGCAACAGCTTCTGGCCAGTCTCGAAGATCTGCAGGAAAATCATCAATTCCAAATCATCTTCTACAATGAATATCCTTCGATCTTCAATCCCTTTCACCCTGCTCCTCCGAAGCTGCTTTACGGGAATAAAATCAATCGAAATCATGCGGTTGATTTCGTTGAATCCATCAAACCCTCAGGGCAAACCAATCATATTGCCGCCCTGAAAATCGCGCTGAACATGAAGCCGGATGTCATCTTTTTCCTCACCGATGCCGATGAACCTCAGCTAACAACCAAAGAACTAGCAACAATTACCAGCCGAAATGACAGCGTCGGGGCCTCCATCAACTGCATTCAATTCGGCGTCGGAAGGAATCTCGGTACCAGGAATTTTTTAGTGCGACTAGCGGACCTTAATGGCGGCCAGTACAGCTATGTCGACTTGAACAAGTTGCGTTGAATACGTTAATGTTCGGTTTTGAGTTACAGGAAACGGCGAGCATAAACCATGGGTAAGCTATCTCTTTACCAACGATGCTTACCCACACTCGTGGTGATTGGTTGTACCAGTCTGCTGACGCTAATATGGAGCGCAACTGTTCAGGCTCAATCAACCGCCTCGGATACTGTCTCAGCCTTCAATACCACCACGAAACAGATCCAAACCTACCGTGGGAAAATCGTCAGTTACGACTATGACGAACTCACACTTCAGCTGGTTTCTGGACGCGAACAGTCCATTGCCTCCGCTCAAATAACTGACATCACAAGCAACTGGAATACAGACCATCTTGCGGCCGAAGGATACTTTTTTGAACGGCGATTCGAGCGAGCATCCATCAGCTTCCGTCAGGCATACGCTAAGGAAACGCGAGAATGGGTTAAGCATCGCATTACCGCTCAATTGATTCAGTGCGAACAAAATCTGGGTAACTGGCATACGGCTGCCACTCAGTTTTTTGACACGCTGCTCAGTCAGCAACCCAACTCGCCTTACTTGATGGCAGCCCCAATCGCCTGGCATCAGATCTCTGCATCCGGCGAGCTACTTCACCGAGGCCGCGAACTTTTGCGAGCTGACAATTCGTTGAAACAACTGGTCGGCGCCAGCTGGCTGCTCAATTCACCCTACCGTAGTGATGCCATCACACTTCTGAAACAGCTGGAACAACATACTGACCCATCGATTGTGCTGCTGGCCAAAGCGCAATCATGGCGAATTCAGATTCCAACGGCAAAAGCAGCGGATGTTCAATACTGGGATCAAGCAATTCAACAGATGCCCAAAACGCTGCGTGCCGGCCCCCTCTATGTCGTTGCTCAGATGAAACGAAACCTGGATAGGAACGAAGAAGCGGCGCTCACCTTTATGCGAATACCCATCCTTTATCCATCGCAACATCATCTTTCGGCTGAAGCAACCTATGCAGCCATCCGAGAACTGATGAAATTGACTCATTACTCAGAAGCTTTGAGCCTTTGTAAGGAAATGGGGTCGCATTACGGTGATACCGTCACCGGAATGCAGGTAGAGCGCCTGGGAAAAGATATACAGGCACGTATCAACGCGCGGAACAGAATCAAAATGGAAGGAGATTCGTCGTGAGACGATTTAACTGGTTAACAACGATCGCCACTACCGGCCTGGTTTTTGGACTCATGTTTCAAATGTCCGCCGTGGCTCAGGACGGAGCGGATTCGCAAGTCCAGACAAAGGGATTTACAGATATCGTCTTTGCCGGAGGTGTTACTGGTCTGGCAATTTTGATCCTGCTACTTTGCCTGTCACTGACGGCACTCTACCTGGTAATTGATCACCTACTGACTCTCCGCGCCAAAGACCTTATGCCGACAGGGTTAGGAGTCCAGCTCAGAGAAATGCTGGTCGGCGGAAAATACCGGGAAGCAGATGCACTCTGCCGTGAAAATCCTTGCCTCTTATCTTTTGTTATCAGCCATGGGTTGGGAGAAATGGAAGGTGGCTGGGAGGCCATTGAAAAGGCCATGGAAGACGCGCTGGCGGAACAATCTGCTCGACTCTTCCGCAAGATCGAATACCTATCGGTCATTGGTAATATTGCTCCCATGGTGGGACTGCTTGGTACGGTTACCGGGATGATTTTTGCCTTCCAGCAGGTTGCCAGTACTCAGGGAGACGCTGGTGCAGGAGATCTGGCCGAGGGCATTTATCAGGCTCTGGTGACAACTGTCGGCGGATTAATCGTGGCCATTCCGTCGTTGGGAGCCTTTGCTATTTTTCGAAACCGAGTGGATCATCTGGTCGCCGAAGCATCCTATGTGGTGCAACACACCATTGCTCCAGTCAAACGACGAGCCCGCGGAGCGACAACGTCCCGCCGCCCCACGCCTCCACCTCAACAGAAATCAACCTAGTCCGCAAACCTGACCAGCACGACGAACCATGCAAATTCCAAGTTACGCCAGATCGAAAGAAGTCGGCTTCAATATGACGCCGATGATCGATGTCGTGTTCCTGCTGATCATCTTCTTCCTGGTTTCCAGTCACCTGGCGAAACAGGAAGCCCAGATGGATATCGACCTGCCTAACGCGGAATCCGGACTGGAATCCGAAACCAGTACAAACCCAAGAATTGTGGTTAATGTCACTCGCAAGGGCCAACTGCTGATCAGCGGACGACGAGTCTCCGAAGCAGAAATTGAAACTCGGCTGGCCGAACATCTCGAGAACAATGATGCCAATGTCGAGGTGAGAATTCGCAGTGATCGCCAAATACCGTTCGCTCTGGTGCGACCGGTCATGCTGGCATGTGCCAAGATGGGAATCTGGAACGTCTCTTTCTCTGTCTACCCGTTGGATGAAGGATAGTGATGAAACGACCATCTATTTTTAACGGTACCCGACGCGAGCTGGAAATAAAAATGACGCCAATGATTGACGTCGTCTTCCTGCTGCTCATCTTCTTTGTCTGGACAGCCAGCTTTCGGGTTGTCGAGTATTTGCTTCCCAGTTCACTGAGTCAGCAGCAGGGCACAGGAGAGACAACGAATCCGGACGAGCCGCCACCTGAAGTTGAATTTGAAGATATCGTCGTTCGTATTTCCTACACCAATGACCAGCCTGCCTGGTCAGTCAACGGGCAACCGGCCGCCAGCCTGCCAGAAGTACGAGAACGACTGGCAGTGGTCGCCGAAATTAAAATCGACTCGCCAGTTATTCTCCATCCCGACGAAACCGTTCCCGTAGGTAATGTAATTGACGTCTATGATGTAACACGCCTGGTTGGCTTCACCCAGATTCAATTCGCGATTGCAGAATGAAAAAACTCATCCTTTCCATGCTGATCCTCCTCGTCGCAGAACTTGCTGCGCTGGCAGATCCTCAGGAGGACGTTCTGGTTCTGGAAGGTTTGAAACAACGTGGCTTATTCTCACTGATAGAATTCCAATGTCAGGCTCGCATCAGTGACCCGGAAAGTTCGCAACGAACCAGGATGGAGTGGACTGTTCACCTGATCAATTCCGTCACACACCAGGCGCTCCGTCAACCTGCCGATCAACGCGCCCGCTACTGGAAAAAAGCCCAGGATGTTGCGGACGATTTTAGTGCCCAGCATGTGGATGACTCGGTGGTGTTACCAGTGAAGTTACAGGCAGCCTTGGCACTAACCGCTCGCGGTGAATTACTGCGACTGGAAGCTACCATCTCCAAAGATGGTGGCACGCAACGCGTGCAATCCCGCGAGCAACTCAGAAGGGCCACGCGAGCTTTCAATAACCTCCAAAACGAGATTCAGACATTCCTTCCCCGCGTCGGTCAGGAGGCATCCGAAGAGTCTCTATCGCAAACTGAATTACTGTCCCTCCGGCAAAACCTGCATTACCATCTGGCCAGAACGTATCGCAATCAGGCCAATACCTATGACGCCGGTACGAATGACCATATTGCGGCGCTGCAGCGTGCCATCACCTCCTTGAACAAACCATTGACTCAGTTGGCTGAGGAAGACCCGCTCGTTCCCGCCATTCATTTGGCACTGAGTGCCTGTCATCGGGAACTGAAACAGTTTCCCGAAGCGCAAACTGCCATCGATTCATTGCAGAAGATGGCGTTGTCTCCTCAAAATGTTCTGAAACTCCGAGCGGAAACTGTGCGGCTTGCTTTAGCGCAACAGGACCTGGAAACGACTTTGGAACTGCTTAACAAACCACGGGAATCAAATCGCGTACTGGTGCCCGAATATGATTTGGCATTTCTCGATACTTTTATCTATTTCTGGGGTAAAGCAGCAGAGGAAAAAAACACTGATCAGGCAGAAAACTATCAACAACAGGCTGTACTGACTGTCAAACAGATCGAACAAATGCATGGCCCCTATTGGGGACGCGTAGCAGAATTGCGACTCCTGCGGCACGCCGGGATGAATGGGAACAGCAGCAATCTGGTCGTGCTGGAGCGAACCGCAGATGATCTGTACCGCAAGGACAAGTTCAGCGAAGCAGTGGATGCTTACGATGCAACGGCCAACGCGGCTCAACAGGCAGGCAACAACGATCTGGCATTTCGCGTACTCTACAAAGCTGCGCTGATCGAGCAAAAACGGGGAAATACCGATGCTTACATCGAGCGGCTTACCACCATGGGCGTGCAATTGAGAAGTCATCCTCAGGCACCTGCAGTCCACATGCTGGGGATCAGGACAGTTATTGAAATCTTGAAAACCGACAAGTCGCGCCAGAAAGATCTGGAGACGCTGCTGACAGAACATCTCACTTACTTCGCACCAGGAACGACTGTCGATCAGGCAGCTATCTGGCTGGGCACGATACAGCATCAACGGCAAAGCTATGACGATGCCATTGAAAGTTACATGGCTGTCAGGCCGACATACCAGGACTACAGTACAATTCTCACCAATCTGGCAACCTGCTGGGAAGCCAAATTGAAACAGCAGGAGAGTACGCTGGACGACGCGGCCACCTTCATCAAGCACTTACGGTCTTTGATTTTTGATGAGCAGGGAAATCTGCCTCAAGCATGGAATAACGTTCAGCGATATGCTGCGACGACGCTGGCCAGGATGTTATTGACCTACTCTACAAAACATTATGAGGAAGTGGAGCAGCTACTGGCCGCGGCCATGAGTGAGCAGGAAGACGAGGACTGGCTGGCAATTGCCAGTTCACTGCAGGTCGTTTCACTGGCGGCGCAAGGAAAGAACAATGCTGCACAGGCGCACATCGAAGCACTGAGTACCAGTAAGCCGAGCCAGTGGATGGAGATGCTGAATCAGTTGCAGACCGTAGCTGCAGGAGTTCCAGAGTCCACGCAGGTCGCGATTGCTCAAATCCAGATCGAATTATTCAATAAACTGTCGCCGCTCCTGACAGGTGTAAAACCTGAATTCCGAATGCAATGGGGTTTGCTGGAGGCCGGGGCTTACATGCAATCGGGTAATCTGTCCGAAAGTATTACTCGTTACCAGGCCCTGGCCGAAAAATACCCCCGCCACGGACTGGTCCAATTGAGTTTTGCTCAGGCTTTGACTCGCAGCGACGACCATCTTCAGCAGGGCCTGATTCAATGGCGACGGGTATTGCAAGGAAATCCTCCCAGAAGTGATCGCTGGTATCAGGCCAAATACAATATTGCCGAACTTTACATTCGTAATGGCCAGCAGGAAGAAGCCAGGAAACAGATCCTCTATCTGAAAGTGACCAGTGGCTTTGGTACCTGGGAACCTCAGTTTCAGAAACTACTAAGGCGTACTGAACCGTAACCAGACGGACCGCTTCCGTTGTTATTGCACCAGTGCAAGGTTGTCACGATGAATGACTTCATCATAAGGACACTGACCGAGAATCTGTTGGAAGGATTCGCTTCGATGGCCACGGATCTTCTGAAGTTCCTCTGAATTGTAGTTCGTAAGCCCGCGCGCCAATTCCTGGCCACTTTCGTCACAAAGCTGTACGACATCCCCTTTATTGAAATGTCCTTGCAGGCTGATAATCCCGATCGATAATAGACTACTGCCTCCGCGACAAATCGCGTTGCAGGCTCCACCATCCAGAACAATGGTTCCCTGCGTTTGAGCGGAAAAACGAAGCCAGCGTTTCCAGGGCGAGAGTGTTTTGCCTTCCGCAACAAACAACGTTCCCAGTTTCTCCCCGGCCAATACCCGCGTGATAATATCGGTTTCACGGCCATTGGCAATGACCGCATTTTCCCCAGCCGCCGTGACCATGCTGACAGCACAAAGTTTGGAGCGCATGCCACCAGTTCCCAGTCCTCTGGGTGACTCCTGTACATAACCGGCAATGTTTTCATCCAGAGTCATCACGGTCGATACAAGTTCTGAATCTTCCGCCTCAGGGCAACCGGTAAATAAACCATCCACATCAGACAGGATGATCAATAATTGAGCTCCCAGCAGATTCGTCACCAGTCCGGCTAACTGATCATTATCTCCGAACGTCGTCTGCAGCTCATCGACCGACACTGTGTCATTTTCATTGACAACAGGAATAGCATGAAGTTCAAGCAATTCAAGTAATGTATTGCGGACATTGAGATAGCTGACCCGATCATCCAACTCGTTGGCAGTCAGCAAAACCTGTGCTGCGACTCGACCATGCTCATTGAACAAGGCCTGATAAGTCTGCATCAAATCGGTTTGACCAACCGCCGCGATGGCTTGTAGCGTGGCTACATTGGTTGGCCTGACAGTCATCCCCAACCGGTTCATGCCGGCGCCGACTGCCCCGGAACTGACCAGGACGACCTGACGACCACTTTCAGCGACAGCGGAAAGCTGCTTGACCAACGAGCTGATTCGATCGAGATCCAGTTTGCCCTGAGAATCCGTGAGGACGCGCGTACCTACCTTGACGACAACTTTTTGTGCCGTGGCAGTCACTTCCTGACGCAATAGATCGTTCATCGAATTCACCAAATCAATGCTGGATTACAGCTTTTGTCCATTCCATCGCTGGAATGCTTCCAGTGCGGGGAATTCGGGTAACCCCAAATCGTTAAACTGTTTGGCCGTTGCCTTGTTTCGATCTTCCGCGCGTTCCCAGAATTCCCGCGGGTCCGACCCGGGAAACAGCGCTTCGTCCTTCTGGCTTTCATGTTTAAAGATCGCCTTTCGTTTCGTCTGCTGATGTCCGGGGCTCAGAGGAACACTGAGGTCAATTTCATGAATCGCATATTCGTGCCAGGCACCACGATACAGGAGCACCTCGGGCACCTTACTGCCCCGCTCCTTGAGTACCTCAATGGCACAAAAAATCGCTTCGGCACAGACGCGATGTGTTCCATGCGGATCTGACAGGTCACCTGCCACAAAAATAACATCTGGTTCCACCGACTCCAGCAAGGAGACAATGATCGAAACGTCAGCATCACCGACCGGATTCTTTTTAACCGTGCCCGTACGATAGAACGGCAAATCCAGAAAGTGCAGGTGCTCTTCCTTGCACCCAGCAACAATAGCTCCGGCTTTCGCCTCACTCCAACGGATAAGTCCTTTAATCTTCAATACGGCGTCACTGTCTGGATGTCCAGCCTGTTTGTTGGCCAAATCTTCGGACACGCGCCGTTCCACTTCGATCGATTTTTCGTTCTCGATACCAAACAGGTGATTGTATTCGGTTACCAGATCAGCAATACGCCGCGCGTCATCGTCAAACACCGCGATATTACCACTGGTCATGTAGGCAATATGTGCCTGGTGACCTTCTTCATTGAGTCGAATCAGCGTTCCTCCCATGCTGATCACATCATCGTCAGGATGAGGACTGAAACAGATTACAGTCTGTTCGCTGGCCTCCAAAACCTGGTCACAGATTGTATCCTGTACCAGGTTGAATACACGTCTGGCCAGTGTGTGCGAGGGACCATGATGGCGCAATAACTGATGCAGGTTATGATTGCGGAAATCATCATCATCAAGTTTCAGCAATGGCTTGTTCGTCTGTTCAGAAAGCCATACCAACGCTCGAATAACCATGGTTTCATCCCAGTCGACTCCACCAAGAATCCAGGGAGTGGCGATGACTTCCAGCTTGCCGGCAGACGCCGCATCCAGATAAACATTTGTATTACCATGCTCCTGAAACAGGCTGACGGGCACCTTGTTTGTCACCGGCCCTTCTGCCAAAGCGGATACCACACGTGCTTTGTGTTCGCCCAGTGCCATAATCGCCACTTCACGCGACTCCATAATCGTCCCTAATCCCATGGTGATTGCCTGAGTCGGGACGTTGTCTTCTCCAAAGAATTCACTCGCCAGACAAGTCCGTGTTACCGGATCCAGAACACACATATGAGTACGGCTGCAGGATTCGGAAAACGGCTCGTTACCCGCAATATGCCCATTCGACCCAAATCCCAGCAAAGCAAAATCGATCCCGCCCACTTCCTGAATCAGCTGGTCAAATTCCTGACAAGAGGCAGCCATCTGACTTAACTCAGTCTGGCTGTCTGGAATATGGACCTGACCTTCGGGAATATTAATCAAATCAAAAAGATTTGCATGCAGTGAGGCATGAATACTTTGAGGGCGTTCTTCCGACAACCCATAAAACTCCAGTGACACAAATACGATGACGTTGGAAAAATCGAGTCCTTCCTGTTTGTGCATTCGTACCAGTTCACGATAAACTCCCTGTGGTGTTGACCCCGGAGACAGCAGCAATACTGCCTTCCGCTGAGTCTCATCCGCTCGTCGAATGACATCCGCAATCCGTCCGGCAACGGCACGATTCGTGTCTCCCGGCGTTGCGTACATAGTAACCGGCAGTTTGGTATGAGGGACTGAATAACCGTGATCGTTTGCTTCGGTTAGGGTTGATTGAACCATGATTTCTTTTCTCTGGCCAAGAGGAGTCGTTTCGGCACAAAAAGCCTGATAATTGAGCCAACAGAGATGCTTAACTCTAATTCTAGGCTATGCCTGAATTAACGCTATGGTAGGGTAGAGATATCTTGTTCGATTCTTTTGACCGAACCGGTTCCGGTTAAACCTGTTGTAAAGCCTGTAACAAATATAACCATCTGGAAACACTTGGTATGAACGTTGTTATCTGTGACGACCATCAACACATGAATGCCCTGGCGGCTCAAGTGTTTATTGACTTGCTCAAATCCAACCCCCAGGCCGTCCTGGGACTGGCCACCGGAACGACCCCCATCGGAGTCTATCAAAAGTTGATCGATAGTTATCGGGCTGGCGAAATCAGCTTTGCCGAAGTTACTACCTTCAACCTCGACGAATACATAGGCCTCCATCGGGACCACGACCAAAGCTATTACTACTTCATGCACCAAAAACTCCTGAATCATGTGGACATTCAGGGGCAGCGAGTCTTCATTCCTTCGGGCGTTGAAGAAGACTATGCAACCTACTGTCAATGGTATGAAGATCGCATTACCGAAGCTGGAGGAATTGATCTGCAGATCCTGGGTATAGGATCGGACGGGCACATTGCTTTCAACGAACCGGGAACTGCGCTAGGAAGCCGAACTCACATCACAGAACTCGATCCTCAAACGATCCGCGATAATTCCCGCTTGTTCAAATCCATAGACGACGTTCCCCGTCGCGCCATCACCATGGGTGTCGCCACGATCATGGAGGCCCGACAAATCATCCTGCTGGCTACCGGTGAAAACAAAGCCGAAGCTGTCCGGGATGCCTTGCAGGGACCAGTCAGTAGCGAATGTACAGCCAGTGCCCTGCAACAACATCCCGATGTCACGTTCTACCTCGATACAGCTGCCGCCCGCCTGCTCCAAAATGAATAAACGCTCAGGCTCGCTTGAGGTTTCTCGCAGTCGTATCTAGAATGAGGCTTCTCACATCTAACACACAAACATAACCCGAGGACGGTATGTTATGAGCGATTGGATCGGCCATGAGTGCGGTATTGCTGCGATTCGCCTCTTAAAACCACTGGATTACTATATCCAGAAATACGGCACCCCAATGTACGGCATCAACATATTAACTCTGTTGATGGAAAAACAGCACAATCGTGGACAGGATGGTGCTGGAGCTGCTGTCATCAAGCTGGATATGCCTCCCGGAGCCCCTTATATCTTCCGTACACGCAGAGCCGGCAAAAATCCAATCATGGCAGTCTCCAACCGGCTGGCTCGCCCCTTTGTCGAAGCGCGGGACACCAACCCGGAAGACTACCTGAACGGACAATGGGTGAAAGATAATATTCTGTTTGCTGGTGAACTGCTGCTGGGCCACCTTCGCTATGGCACCTTTGGTGGTTCAGGCGAATCCTTTTGTCATCCATTTCTACGACAAAACAACTGGCTGACACGTAATCTGGTAATGGCCGGGAACTTCAATCTCACCAACAACGCCGAGTTGTTTGAAATGCTGGTTGATCTAGGACAGCATCCCCGAAACCGGACCGACACCGTCATCGTGCTCGAAAAGATCGGTCACTTTCTGGATGAAGCCAACGATGCCATCTTTCGAAAGTACAACAAACAAAAACTGGCTCGTAAAGAAATCACCAAACGGATCATCGAAGAACTCGATATCGGCATGGTTCTGAAAAAAGCGACCAAAGCGTTTGATGGCGGATATGTCATGGCTGGGATGATCGGTCACGGAGACATGTTTGTCCTCCGCGACCCAGCTGGGATCCGACCAGCATTTTATTACCAGGATGATGAATTGGTTGCGATCGCATCCGAACGCCCTCAATTGCAAACTGCTCTGAACGTTCCGATCGAAGCCGTCCAGGAAGTGGAACCGGGACACGCTCTGATCGTGCGACACGATGGTGCCGTTTCCAGTGAACCTGTTAACGACCCCCTCCCTAAAAAACCCTGCTCCTTCGAAAGAATCTACTTCTCGCGCGGAACCGACAGCGATATCTATCGGGAACGGAAAGAGCTGGGCAGCTCACTGGCTGAAAGCGTACTTGAAAAAGTTAATTACGATCTGGAACATACGGTCTTCTCCTATATTCCCAACACTGCGGAAACAGCGTTCTACGGCATGGTGGAAGGGATTCGTAAATACGTTATGCAGAAAGTCGCCAAATCCATCAGCGAGGGTGCGGACCAGTCTGAAATCGATCACCTGCTGAGCGTACAACCACGCGTCGAAAAACTGATGACCAAAGATGCCAAGTTGCGCACCTTTATCACTGCAGACGCAGATCGCGAAGACCTGGTCGCCAAAGTCTATGACACGACCTATGGAATTGTCGGCCCACAGGACACGCTCGTTGTACTCGATGACTCCATCGTCCGCGGGACCACGTTACGAACCAGCATCCTGCGAATTCTGGATCGCCTGGGAATGAAGAAAGTTATTATCGTCTCTTCTTCTCCCCAGATCCGGTTTCCCGACTGTTATGGAATCGACATGTCAAAGATGGCAGATTTTGTAGCCTTCGAAGCGGCGGTTGAATTGATTCGTGAACGGGGTGACACGCATATCCTTGATGACATATACCAAGCCTGCCTGCAGGAAGAACAGCAACCAAGAGCCCAGACCGTAAATCATGTCAACCGACTGTTTCAACCTTTCTCGCCGGAAGAAATTTCCCAGCGGATCGCTCAAATACTCACTCCACCGGACATGAATGCCGAAGTCGAAATCCTCTACCAGTCCATCGAAGGACTGCACACTGCCTGCCCAAACCACACAGGGGATTGGTACTTTACTGGGGATTATCCCACCCCAGGAGGAAACTGGGTGGCCAACCGGTCTTTTATCAACTTCATGGAAAAGAACGACGCACGGGCTTACTAATTGCCCCTGCCCGCTAGCGACGCAGTAGATACAGACTGCGATAAACCGGTCGTTCGTAACGTCGAGTGCGACGTTCGTAATGTGTCTGATAGTCCATGTCATGTTCAGCCGGTCGCGGCTCGACATCCAATGGGCCTTCCAGCATGGGAAAATCGCGTAGCAATTCAAGCGTTGAGTGAAAATACTCCTCAACGTCTGTCCAGAAATGAAAGCGGCCTTCGTCCTTTAACACGCGTACGACATCTTCCAGAAAGGATGAATTCAGCACGCGTCGTTTACGGTGCTTGGACTTCCACCAGGGATCGGGGAAATAAACGTGCACATCGTCAACAGACTTGTCCTGCAGGTACTTGCTGAAGAATAACAATCCATCACCCTGAAGCATGTAGGCGTTGTCGCGACCAGCCTCAGATAATTTGGCTGCACAATAATGAGCGTACTTCTTGCGAATCTCAATCCCCAGATAATTACGCTCGGGATGCAGACCCGCAGCGGTTGTCATGAACAACCCTTTACCACTTCCCAGTTCTACTTCCAGCGGAACCGCCGGATCAAAAATCGAACTGACATCCCAGTCATCAGGTAAACTGCCAATCTCACCGTAATAGGCCGAATACTCCAACGAGGGGTTGAGTTTTGGTAGTGCGCGACGACCCATGAGAATTCAGCAGGCTGAACCGAGCAGCATTACTTGGAATTTAAAGCAGCTTGTAACTGCTCTGTGGGAATTGGAATACCGCGAAGAACACCTTCCACGGCCAGGCTGCCATTGACGACCCCCTGGAACTTACAAATAACCATGCGATTTCGGCGGGCTTTGATCAGCCTGCAGATGACGATCAGACGATCACCAGGAGTGACCGGATCACGAAAACGCACTTCATCAAGACCACCGAACCCGAGCATATCTGCTCCCAGGATATCATTCTTCTGACAGAAGTAACTGCAGGCCTGAGCACAAGCCTCCAGCATGATCACGCCTGGCATCAATGGCATGTTGGGCATGTGTCCCCGAGTCCAAAAGTCATCTTCGGTGATGTCCTTGTAGGCCACCGCCACACCCTCTTCCAGACTCTGATACAGAACGCCTGACAACTGTTCCATTTCAAAACGCTGAGGATTAAACGAACGGATTTCTTCAATGTCTGCGATGGATTGATTTAAATCGATCGAATCGAGATCAAAGAGTAGTTCTTTATCTGCCAACTTTCGTCGTCCTTTGTAATCAGGCAACACCCGTTAATTCCTGACGGCTGTGAAACCTGTATCAGGAAACCAATCAGCTCAGACTCTTAAGTCTTGATGTGCTTACGTTTTGCCTTGCGCGCTTTGGAACTGGCCGGCCGACGACCATGGTTCGCTTTTTTGATTTTGTGGTTTGGTTTAGCCATTGTTTTTTCCAAGGTAAATAACCAGGTAATCGCTGCAGACCTCTTGGTCAACAGGAATCCAACATTGTGAATCGTTTAAACTATCACGCCCCTTGCGACTTGCAAAGCCCGAAACAGGCATGTTCCACGGCAGGAATCATCCATGAGGTGCTAAACGGCTGGACGGCGGGTATACTGGAAACATACAGTTTTTTATTCCCGATTCACCCTCTTCCGGGTCACCCAGTTCCATGTACTTCAAAATGGCAAAACGCTTGTTGTTTCATACCAACAAGCGACTCTTGTGGAATCTGGCTTATAAAGCCGGTATTAAGGGTATTCGCTCTGTCCAAAAGCATAAAAAACGACTCAAGCAGGGAGAATTCTTTCCTCCATTTTTGTATATCTCGATCATCAACAGCTGTAACCTCCGCTGCCAGGGGTGCTGGGTGGATGTTGCCGCCAAACAGGAAAAGATCGATGTCGACAAAATGAACGGCATCATTGGTGAAGCAAAGGAGATGGGGAACGCGTTTTTTGGCCTGCTGGGAGGCGAACCCTTTTTACATAAAGAAATCCTGCAGATTCTTGAAGACAACCGGGATGTCTACTTTCAAATCTTTACCAACGGTCATTTCATCACCAAAGAGGTCGCTCAGGAACTGAGTCGCCTTGGCAATGCCACACCGCTCATTAGCGTCGAAGGGACAGAAATTGTCTCCAACGAACGTCGTGGAAAACTCCAGGTCCTGAACGACACGATGGAAGGACTGCACAATTGTCTGGATGCTGGATTGCTGACCGGAGTCTGTACCAGTGTCTGCCAGACAAACTATGAGGACCTGGTCAACGAGGCCTGGATTGATCGCCTGATTGAACTGGGCGTGATGTACGGCTGGTATCACATCTATCGCCCAGTCGGCCCAGATGCCTGTCCCGAGCTGGCACTCACGCCAGAACAGCAATACAACGTTCGCAAATTTGTCGTGGAAACGCGAGCCAAAAAACCGATCGTCATGATAGATGCCTATCACGATGGGGAAGGCAATGCACTCTGCCCGGCAGCAACTGGATTCACCCATCACATCAGTCCCTGGGGCGACATTGAACCGTGCCCCATTATCCAGTTCTCCAAGGAGTCGATTTACGATGATCGACCTCTGAAAGAAATCTTTAATCAATCAGAGTTCCTGACGGACTTCCGGAAAGTGGCCGCGGAGAGTACGCGCGGATGTATTATTCTCGAGCGACCTGATCTACTCAAAGACTTGGCCGAAAGGCATGGCGCGAAAGATACCACTATCCGGGGCGAAGCAGTTAAAGAACTTGAGGAAATGGAAATCCGACCATCCCAATACAATCCCGGCAAGGAAATCCCTGAAAAGAACCTTGCCTATCGGCTTGCCAAGAAATTCTGGTTCAATGACTATGGAGTTTACGGCAAACACTTTCAGGAAGATAAGTGGATTGATACAAGAACCGAAAACCCTCAAAAACCGGGGTAAACTATGGCCATTCACGTTTCCTGCCGATGTGGCGCAACATTTCAAGTTCCTCAGCAATTCGCAGGCCGTCAAGCCGCTTGTCCAAAATGTAAAGCGCCGCTAGTCATACCTGATCACCAGACAGTGGCACCAGCGCACCCAAACCCACCTGTCGCCCTTCCGACTCCACCTGTTGCCGCTCCGACCCCGCCTGTTGCCGCTCCCCTGCCGAGCCCACTGGCAATGCCGACAGCAAGTCCTCCTGCCGCAGCCCCACTTCCACCTACTGCACAACCAATCGATGCGCTAACTCAAGCACCTCAGGCAGGCCCAGCATTGCCTCAGCTTCCTTCAGCTTTGCCAGCCAGTCCTTTTCACATGAATACTCCGTCGGCACCAACTGCTACAGCACAGCCAGCAGCTGGACCGGCACGTCGTCGCAGTAGTAAGAATTCCAGTCGCAATATGATGATTGGAATTTGTGTGACTTCGGTCCTGGTCATTGCTGGGTGTCTCACTGTCTTCCTGTTAAATCAGGGGCCTGACGGTAAAAGCTTGGCCGTCGCTTCCTCGACAGAGGAAATCGCTCCACCTGAATTTGCTCAGGCAACGATGGTAAGTGAACAGGAGGCTCAACAGTTAGTTGATTTAATAAATAATGGTCTCGACAGTCGAAGTGCCCAAGCATTTGGAAACCTGATAGATACTAAAGCGATGTGTGACATCGCGCTGCGACCGTACGTTTCCGACAGCAATACAACGCAGATGAATCAGGCCGTGAGCGGGTTTCAAACAGGTGTGAGCATTGGAATTACGAACGGAATGGTTAAAGAGATTGACGCCGCCATCTTTGGTGGGCAGGATCAATTTGGCCAGCCCGTCGGTGGCGGCGGCGGCTATCAGTTCCTCCGTTTCCGTGAACTCGATGGTTTTCGCACAGCTCTGTTTCGTTTTCAGCTAGGGGGCGAAGACGGTGGAATCAACTACCACAAATTGATGCTGAGCAAAATCAATGGCCAGGTCAGAATTGTCGATATCTTCGTGTATTTGACGGGCGAACGAATGTCTCAGACATTACGCCGTGCATTCGTCCTAATAGCTTCACAAATCGATCAGTCGGTCATTTCAAGATTCCTGGGAGGTTCGAACACCGACGACTTCAAACATATCGTCTCCATGAACTCAGCCGTACGGGCCGGGAATTTCCAGCAAATCCTGGCTCTTTACAATCAACTGCCAGATAAATTGAAGCGGGATAAAAACATGCTAATGAGTCGAATCAATGCTGCGTCGACGCTGATGAGCTTTGACGATCTCGGTAATGTTCAAAATGAGAAGCCCTACCTGGACGCGTTGGCTGATTTTAGGAAATTCCATCCCAACGACAAAGCACTGCCAATCCTCATGATTGACTATCACATTCTCAGCAATCAACTGAAGGAGGCGTTGGCTTCCGTAGATATACTCGACAAGTCGGTGGGCGGAGTCCCTTACCTGCTGATTCTGAAAGCGGATACCTGCCGCCTCATGGAAGATGTGGATCAAGCCAAACAGTTTCTGGAAGCGGCCAAAAAAGCGGATCCGGATATGCCGCACGTATACTTGGCCATGATGGACATCGCCTTTATCGACGGCGATAACGACGCGATTCTGGAAGGCCTCAAAAAACTGCATGATCTAGGAGTTGAAATGGACCTGCAGGCGCTACCTGAACTGCGAGAGTTTGCCAGAACACCTCAGTTTGATGAGTACTTCCAGTACATCTCACAATAAATAAACATCATGCCTCTGACTGAATCACCGCTGGTCGATACGGCCCGATTACGATCGGCGGCCGCCAAGGCCCGGCAACAGCTATTGGACGACCGTTCCCATCAGGCCTACTGGGAAGGCGAGCTGGCAACATCAGCACTTTCAACTGCCACGGCAATCAGTACGCTAGGGCTGCTCTACCAGCATTATCCTGCCAGCGATCAAGTGGCAAGTAGCCTGCCCAGCAAGGAGGAATTGAAAAGCCATATAGAAGCCGGTACGCAATGGCTCGCCAACCACCAGAATGAGGATGGTGGCTGGGGAGACACGACGCTGAGTTACTCCAATATCGCCACCACCATACTGGCCATCGCTGCATTCAAGCTGGCTGGCGAAGAAGCGCAGTACAGCGAGGCCATTCTGGCTGGCACTGCGTACGTGGACCGGTTGGGTTGGATCGACGGCCTGAAAGCTCGCTATGGGAAAGATAAAACGTTTGCAGTCCCTATCCTGACCAATGCGGCACTGGCCGGGCTCGTTCCCTGGTCCGCAGTAGCCTCACTCCCCTTTGAACTCGCCTGTTTCCCTCAATCGTTTTACCGTTTCCTCAAACTGCCTGTCGTCAGCTATGCCATCCCGGCTCTGGTTGGTATCGGGCAGGCCAAGTTCTTTCATTCCAAACCGTGGAACCCGGTCAGCCGAATCATCCGCTCACTCACGGTAAAGAAAAGCCTGAAGGTACTGGAACGCATGCAGCCAACCAGCGGTGGGTACCTGGAAGCCATCCCGCTGACATCCTTTGTTGCAATGAGCCTGATTTCAACTGGCCGAGCTTCCCATTCAGTCGCGAAAAATGCAGTCCGCTTTCTGCTCGATACAGTGCGTCCTGATGGGAGCTGGCCGATCGATACCAATCTGGCGACCTGGAATACCTCGCTTGCTATCAATGCACTGGATAACCACCGAGTCGACACTGCGGCATTAGATATGACCGATTGGCTGCTGAGTTGTCAGCACGTAGAACGACACCCCTTTACCGGAGCTGATCCGGGCGGCTGGGGCTGGAGTGATCTGTCCGGGGCTGTTCCTGACTGCGACGACACTCCTTCGGCAATTCTTGCACTGGACAGTATCCGGCGCTCACCCTCTTTCGATCCGGCCGGTATACCCCGGATCCGTCAAGCTATCCTGGCAGGCGTGCAATGGATGCTCGATCTCCAGAACAGGGACAAGGGCTGGCCCACTTTTTGCCGCGGGTGGGGAAAGTTACCATTTGACCGCAGCGGCGCCGATCTTTCAGCGCACGTTCTCCGCGCAATCAAAGCATGGGAAAATGAGCTGCTGGCCGATGGTGGCCTGTTTGCCCACAACCCGGAGGGATTAGCCCACGTCGTAGACCAGGGCTTTGAATACCTGCAGGTACAACAGAACGACGATGGCAGCTGGTTCCCATTGTGGTTCGGTAATCAGGATCATCCCCAGGAGGAAAACCCTGTTTATGGAACGGCTAAAGTCCTGTTGGCCTACAGCGCCTGGAACCGTAACCACGAAGCTGCTGCCCAACGGGGGTTTGAGTGGCTGGCCGGTGCCTCTAATCCTGATGGCGGCTGGGGAAGCGGAGTTGATCATACTCGGCTGAAAAACGGAAAACTGCGAAACAAACGGGAGGGCAGCAGTGTTGAAGAAACAGCCTTGGCACTGGAAGCTCTGCTTCATCTTCCCGATTTAACGACACATGCGGAGGTAATCAAACAGGGACTTGCATGGCTGGTTGATCGAGTAGAAACTGACAGATATCTCGATTGTTCGCCAATTGGTTTCTACTTCGCCAAGCTGTGGTATCATGAGAGGTTATATCCACTGATTTTTACGGTTTCTACTTTAGGTGCCGCCTTGAGTCGCTTGATCGATTCGGCAGCTGCCCATGAAACCGAGTTTTAATAAAGGAAAGCATTAACTTGGCAACTGCATCATCTGCTGATGGATCCGTTAATGCCTCAGCCGACAGCGACCGACCGAAGCGCAAGTCCAAGCGACGAAAGACTTCTCATTTGAAGCTGGTTCCTGACTCCAAGGACCTGCGGAAAACGGTTCGTGAAAAGTGCCGTGCGATCTGTGACGGCATCGATAAGTCCCGTCCGATGACCAAGGATGAAATGGAAGTCGAGGTCCGCAAGATTCTCGACGAGATGGAATTACCAGAAGGGTATCTGGGATGGACAATGGTCATGTTCGCGTCGGAATTCTGGCGGAAACAGGTTGCTGCTGTACCACCCAATCGACGCCTCTTCCTTTTACCCCACTGTCTCAAACATGCCGAAGGTTGTCCGGCAGACTATGACCAATTCGGTCTCGACTGTAAAACCTGTGGTGCCTGCAGTATTGCTGATTTCCGCGGGATGGCAGAGGAAATGGGGTATCGTGTACTGGTAGCCGAAGGTTCGCCGATTGTGCATAAGATTATTGTCTCCGGATATGTCGATGCCATCGTCGGAGTCGCCTGCCTCAACGTCCTGGAAAAAGCGATCGACAAGATACTGCTGGCCGGTATCCCTTGCATGGCTGTCCCTCTGCTTTCCGACGATTGTCGAAATACTGCGGTGGATGAAGACTGGGTCAATGAAATGATCCAGATTCCCTATGACGATTCAGCACCACAAACCCGAACGTACCTGCACTTGATGCGAGCGTCCACAGAGCTGTTCGAGGCCGATGAACTGGAACGCATCATTCCCCGGTTGCGAGGTGGCCCGCGACTGAGTGAAATTGAGGGCAATGGCCTGGGTACGATCGACCCGGTCGCGCTTACCGAAGCTGTCGCCTATGACTTTCTCAGTAAAGGTGGAAAACATTCACGGCCCTTCATCACGCTGGCCACTTATGATGCTCTGACCGGAGGCCATGCCACGCTGCGTGACGGTGCCAAGACCATCGAATACTGGTCTGACTCGGTCAAACGCTGTGCCATGTCAATTGAAACATTTCACAAGGCATCACTCATTCACGACGACATTGAAGATGATGATCCGTTCCGTTACGGGGAAGAAACAGTTCATAATCGCTATGGTATTCCCACAGCTATCAATATCGGTGACTACATGATTGGGATGGGTTACCGGTTTGTCAGTACGGAAGCAGCAACGTTGGGACCTGATGTCACTACAGATATTCTGGATGTCCTGGCCGAAGCCCATACCAAGCTTTCGGAAGGTCAGGGCGCCGAGCTGCTTTGGCGTGACTCGCTCGACAAACAACTCAAACCCATCGATGCCCTCAAAGTCTACGCACTCAAAACGTCTCCTGCATTCGAAGCCGCGATGCTGTCTGGTATCCGCCTGGCCCAGCCAATCGGGGAATACCGTGAACCGGTTAAACAGTTCGCGCGGAATTTAGGCGTAGCCTTCCAGATTCTCAACGACCTGCTCGATTGGCAGGGAGACGATTTTAATAAAATGGCAGCCGGCGGTGACGTGTTAGGTGGCCGGCCCACTGTGTTACATGCACTGGCACTGGAAGCACTATCGGATGAAAACCGGGCCGAATTACTGGAACTGTGCCGTGAAGATAATCCTGCAGATCCGGCCGTTCGGATTGAACGTGTAAAATACCTGTACGAAAGTGTTCATGTGTTCGAAATGGCCCTCAAGCTGGTCGATAAACATCAGGCCCGCGCTGAAGCCATTGCCGATGAAATCCAGCCAGAAGACTTACGACGTTTAATGTACTTCCTGATCGACTCCATTTTGGAACGACCGGAGCAACAGATACAAGAATTGATCCCCGCCACAATCGATACTGAGAATTCCAATCCCACCTGATTCTCGTTCGTTGACAATCCCACCCCCTGCCAAACAATGAATTTGGTTCAAGTGAATTCCGATACACCTGCCCCTGATATTCATACCCTCATTGGGTTGTTTTATCCTCAAGGGGAAGAATTCGGCACACCAACGAAAGTTAAAGCCGAGCAAATACCGGAAGTCTACCGGCAGCTGCTCTCGCACGAACATCATATGACCGTCACGGTCGAATCGCAATACGGGGAAATGGTCGACGTGCAGGTGCTCGAATCCATGCACGTGGCCAACTATTACAGTCGTAAAATTCTCCTGACAAAACAGTCCGATCGATCTGTTGTTCAATTCGGCATTGTGAGGTTGAACTTTGCCTGCCTCGCAAACGATGTCCAGCAGGAAATCATCGGTGAAGAAACCCCCCTTGGACGAATTCTCATCGAACGCAATGTCCTCAGAAGCGTAGAACTTTCTGAATTATGGAAAATAGCAGCTGGCTCGGATCTGGCTGAGTTATTTGGAGTTACGACCGGAACCGAAGTCTGGGGCCGCACGGGCTGGATTCATTGTAACGGTGAACCGGCAATTGAATTACTCGAAGTTGTTGCTCCCGTAACCTAATCCCAGAAGAAGAGGCTTGCCAACGATGTACGATGGTCCCATCAAGGATAGTTACGATTGCGTGGTAATGGGCGGAGGCCCGGGTGGAAGCGCAACGGCCGCACTTGTCGCCGAAGCCGGTCACAGCGTCCTGCTTGTGGAACGGGAAGCCGTACCCAGATTCCACGTCGGCGAATCACTCATGCCTGAAACGTTCTGGTCCTTCGAACGACTCGGAGTACTCGACAAAATGCGAAACAGCGACTTCGTCAGAAGCTGAGTGTGCAATTTGTCAGTCATAGTGGAAAAGAATCGAGCCCTTTCTTTTTTGAAAAACATGACCCCCGGGAATGCTCGCAAACCTGGCAGGTCGAGCGTGGCGCTTTTGACCAGATGCTGTTCGATAATGCCGCAGAAAAGGGAGCACATTGCCGAGATAAAACTCGTGTCACCAATGTCCTGTTTGATGGAGAACAGGCCTCCGGAGTGGAACTCGCGCTGGAAGACGGCTGCTCGAAACAGGTAAACGCTCGAGTCGTTGTAGATGCCACCGGCCTGAGTGCACTGCTGGCTAACCGGCTGAATCTTAAACAGGAATACGAACATCTCAAAAAGATTGCCATCTGGACCTACTTTGAAAACGCGGAACGTGACCCTGGTCCGCACGGCGGAGCAACCATCATTCTGCACACTCGCAGGAAAGACTCCTGGTTCTGGTTTATCCCCTTGCGGGACAACATTACCAGTGTCGGGGTTGTTGGCAATCGGGACTACATGCTAGAAGGACGCGAGTCACCAGAAACGACCTTTGCCGAAGAACTCGAGTTATGTGAAGCGATGCAACGGCGACTGGCCAATGCCAGCGAAGTGGAAAAGTATCGGGTCGCACGGGAATTCTCCTACGGCACCACCAAACAGTCCGGCGATGGTTGGGTACTGGTAGGCGATGCCTTTGGCTTTATCGATCCGATCTACAGTTCCGGAGTCTATTTTGCTCTGAAATCAGGAGAACTTGCCGCCGATGCGATTGTCGAAGGCTTTGCCAAGGACGACCTGTCAGCCGGCCAGCTGGGGAAATGGGTCGCCGATTACGCCAGTGGTACACAATGGATTCATAAGCTGGTCAACGCCTATTACACAAACGAGTTCAGTTTTGGAAAGTTTCTCAAACAGCACCCTCATCATATCGGCCATCTGACGGACTTGCTTATCGGTCGTATCTTCCACGAATCGGCGGGAGATATCTTTGATGAAATGGAACCAGCCATGGCAGAAGCGGAAAAGATGGCCTCTTCTGACGCCGCGGCAACCATGGACGAAAGGGACAACACCTGAGCTCAAACGTCCCTCTGAACCCGTTACTTTGGTAAACTTTTTGGGTCGAACTAACTGTACGACTTCGATCTGGGACAGATGTCCCTTCCCAATTCGAAAACTGTGGCGGACCGCGCACTGAAATACTAAACTAGTAGTTTACCGCTCTGGCCCTGAACCTCAGGTTGCACGGTCATTTCATCACCTACGGACTACATAACAGATCATGAATAAATCTACCGGTAAGTGGATTATCGTCGGCCTGGTTATCCTGCTGATTGTTTTACACCACGATATATGGAACTGGGACAATAAAGAACCTGTCTTTGGGTTCATGCCCATGGCACTTCTGTGGCAGGCTGGCATCTCAATCGGAGCCGGAGCAACCTGGTTTCTGGCCACGAAAATTGCCTGGCCTGACTTCAGTGAGGACGATGTGGAGCTGGCTGCCACCGAAGCCGTTTCCCAGGAGGGAGGTGAGTAATGACCCAGTTAATCATCATCTCCATCTACCTCTGTTTACTTCTCGGGCTGGGAATCTTTTCCAGTAAACTGTTCCGGGGAACCAGTAAGGATTACATGCTGGCCAGTCATTCCATTGGCCCCTTCATGCTGCTAATGTCTCTGTTCGGAACTACCATGACCGCTTTTGCTCTGGTCGGATCCACAGGAGAATCCTTTAAAGAAGGCGCCGGAGTTTACGGACTGCTGGCTTCCTCCAGCGGTATTATTCACTCACTATGCTTCTTCGTTCTCGGGGTCAAACTCTGGAGCCTGGGACGCAAGTACGGATATACAACTCAGATCCAGTACTTCCGGGATCGTTTGGAAAGTGACAAGATCGGAGTCATCCTGTTCCCCATTCTCGTAGGCCTGGTAATCCCCTACCTGCTCATCGGCGTGATGGCTTCGGGAACTGTGATCAACAGTATCACCGAAGGAGCATTTGAAACGGCGTTTGCGGAATATGACTACGGAGTGCCTCCCTGGATGGCATCACTGGTCATCTGTATCGTTGTGCTGATTTATGTATTCTTCGGCGGGATGCGCGGTACAGCCATGGCGAATACAGCTCAGACCATTGTCTTCATGATTCTTGGCCTGATTACCTTCTTTATCATCTCCAACAAACTGGGTGGACTCGAACAGGCAACTGCTAACGTGCTAGAGAAAAACCCATCCAAGATGAAGCGTTCAGTCGATCCACAGGATACTCAGGAGTACGAGCAAGCCTATGCAAAATGGCAGACCGTGGCGTTTTATAACTATGCTGTCAACCACCAGAAGCTGACGTTGACGGACGAACAAACGAAGCAGGCCTTTGATGAATTTAAAGCACCACTTCCGCCATTTCTGAAAAAGGACAGAGCGCCAGCCGCATTTGCCAGGAGAAATGGACTGCTCGACTCTCTGTCTGTCGAAGAAAAAAATCATGCTCTGCTGGAACAGGACGACCGTGAATTCGATGCTAAAGATAGTGACCATTTCGCAGATCATTTACTGACCCACGAGGAGTTGCAACATTATCCTCGCCAAGCAGGAACGGATGAAGCGGGTATAAAAATGTTTAAGGCGCAAATTGGAAATCCAAGCGATCCTGGCAAATGGACACGGAAGAAAGCGCGAGGTGTTTATCGAGCTTCGAAGTGGGCACCGGATGCACCTCGCGGTATGAACCCCTGGAAATTCCTGACCTACTTCTTCGTACCACTCTCGGTCGGCATGTTCCCTCACCTTTTCCAGCACTGGCTGACCGCCAAGAGTGCGGACAGCTTCAAGCTGGCTGTTGTGGCTCACCCAATCTTTATCATGCTGGTCTGGGTACCGTGTGTTCTATTAGGTGTCTGGATGACCAGTGCTGTTCATCCTGACACTGGTGCTGCTCTCATTCCTTCACACTTTCCTCCCAATGCCGTCCTGCCTGCTGCCGTGAAGGCATTAACACATCCCTTTGTGGCCGGGCTACTGTCCGCAGGTATTCTGGCGGCCATTATGTCCTCGCTTGACAGTCAGTTCCTCTGCGTAGGAACCATGTTCACGACCGACATTGTGACTCACTACAGCCGAAATGACCGTTTCACAGACAAACAGCTGATCGTGATTGCCCGAACCTTCATCGTCGGAATCGTCGCGTTAACCTACCTGTTCAGCCTGTTTGAACCACGGCGAGTCTTCACTCTGGGTGTGTGGTGCTTTAGCGGATTCTCCAGCCTGTTCCCCTTGGTCCTGGCCAGCCTCTACTGGAGAAAACTGACCAAAGCAGGTGCTTACGCAGCCGTAATCGGAGCGGGAATAAGCTGGCTTTACATGTTCCAGGATTCCGGATTTGCATCCAATCCACACTACGACGTTTTGGGAGTAATGCCGGTCACCTTCATGATCCTGATTTCAACATCAGCCATGATCATTGTGTCTCTGGTCACCAAACCGCCGTCTGACGAAACACTCAAAAAGTTCTTTCCGGATCCCCGCTAATACCAATTAGATCCGCACCGACAAATACCCAAAAAACCCCACAAAGTCCGACTGATTTGGCCTTGTGGGGTTCTTTGAGTGACCTAAAATGGACTGTTTCCCTCCTCCATTGCCTGCACGTGCAGGTGAGACCAGAAGACTGGAACCGAGTCTTGGGGAGGTGACGAACGGTTAAGATCCCATTGGCCTTTGCGGGCCCGTTCAGGAGTAAAAGTTAAATGCCACCTCGTTCATCATCAAAAGCACGAAAACGTACAAAAGCTCGTTCTCGTTCCCGTAAACGTGATCCACTCATGGTGGATGGCAAACGTCCACGTCCCATGTTTGTGGATTACAAAGATACCGACATGCTCAAAAAGCTTGTCAATCGACACGGCCGTATTGTCGGTCGACGTAAAACAGGCTGCTCGGCTGCCAGCCAGCATGCGGTAACTCAGGCGATCAAACGAGCCCGTTTTATGGCTCTGCTGCCCTACGAAGGCGAATAAACTTCGGTAATCTATTGTCTGCCGCTTCAAGTCATCAAGCACACGTTCTCCTGCAGGACGTGTGTTTTTTTATCGCCTTCTTTTTATCAGTAACAGCAGCTTCAACCGATAAAACGGTATCTATAATAAAGCCATGGCTCAATTTTTTACTACCACAAAACGTGTTGAATTTCGTGACACCGATGCCGCCGGTATCATGCACTTTTCGGCTTACTTCACCTACATGGAAGAAGCAGAACATGAACTGCTGCGAAGTATTGGTACAAGTGTCGTGCTGAACGCCGGATCTGATACAGTCAGCTGGCCTCGCGTGTCAGCCAGTGCCGAATACCGGGGACCGGTCCATTTCGAAGACGAAATGACAATCGAAGTCCGCATAAAAAAACTGGGGTCTCGTAGTGTCACCTACCATCACCATTTCCTGGTTAACGAACAGTCGGTCGCTAGCGGAGAGATTACTGCTGTCTGCTGTCGCATCGAAAAGGGACAGAAACCAACCTCACGTGAGATTCCGGAAGAAATTCGACAACAGCTTGAATCGTTTGTAGATCCTGCTCTCAGCAATCCCACCTGATCCAACTTCTCCCTGACTTAAGATCATTCCACGATGTCTGCATATCTTCAGGAGCTTACCATACGACTGGCGACGGCCATGGGCAATGTACCTGAAGCAATTCGCCAGCGACATGCCTGCTGGGTAGGTGAAAAACAGAACGGAGATGGTGGATGGTCAGGCCGCGAAGGTGTCAGTGATCCATATTACACTTCGTTTGCATTAAGAACGTTGGCCATCACAGGCGAACTGTACGGCGAACGTGCCGAATTAGCTGCACAATTTCTACGATCCCGATTGGCCCAACAGGAATCGGTAGTTGATCTGGCTGCCTTGATTTACAGCGCTTCACTTCTGGAAAACGCTGCCGGGATCGATGTCTTTGAATCCGCTTGCTCTCAATGGAAAGATGCCGTGGCGGATTTCTTCGAATCCTTACGACGTGACGATGGTGGCTATGCCAAGAATCCCGCCAGCAGCGTCGGCAGCACCTACAATTCCTTTCTCGTTTTACTCTGTTGCGAACTTATCGAGCGGCCAATCAAAGACCCCAATCCCCTCATTCAATTCGTCTTTGATCAGGAAAATGAAAGCGGAGGAGGATTCCGGGAAGTCCGGCAACAAAAACGTGCTGGAACCAATCCCACCGCGGCAGCCATTGGCATCCTCAAAATTCTCAATGCGTTGGATGATGAATTGCGAGAAGACACCGTTGAGTTCCTTGGTGAAATGCAGACTGACGAAGGGGGATTACGAGCAAACACTCGGATTCCAATTGCCGATCTGCTGAGCAGCTTCACCGGATATCTCACTTTGATCGACCTCGGAGGAGGCAGAAAAATCGATCGAACGCAGTTATTGAGGTATGCTAATAGACTCCAGCAGGATGCAGGCGGTTTTCACGGGGCTCAATGGGATAAAGTCTGTGACGTTGAATACACCTTTTATGGAATCGGCTGCCTGGCGCTGATTCATGCTGACCTGGAAAACTAAGCTAAAGGACAACTATGGCGCATCTTGTCATCAAAGACCTCAAAAAGGAATATCCTTCGCATGGTGAACCCTTGCAGATCCTCAAAGGGATTGACCTGGAATTGCGCGCCGGTGATAACGTCGCGGTCATCGGTCCCAGCGGCTCAGGAAAAAGTACCTTACTGAACATCCTCGGAACACTGGACTACCCCACCAGCGGCACCTATACACTCAATGACATTGATCCATTCGCATTAGATGAGGATGAACTGGCAAAGTTTCGCAACGCTAATATTGGCTTCATCTTTCAGGAACACCACTTACTGCCGCAGTTAAGTGTGTTGGAAAATGTGCTTATTCCAACCATGGCCACTGGAAAGCCATCCAAGGATGATATTGCCCGTGCAGAGGCATTAATTGAACGAGTCGGATTGGCCGATCGGTCTCTGCACCGCCCCGCTGAATTGTCTGGTGGCGAACGAGAACGCGTAGCGGTCGCCAGATCACTCATCTGCCGTCCATCACTCATCCTGGCCGACGAGCCGACCGGGAATCTCGATCGTAGAAACGCTCTGCAGATCGGCGAGCTTCTGCTTGAAATTCAGCAAGCCGAAGAAATGGTGCTGATCGTGGTCAGCCACAGCAGAGATCTGGCAAACATGCTGGAGAAGCAGTTGGAAATCAACGATGGTCGTCTGACGACACCTGAGCAATAGCAAGCCCTCCTGGTTGCAGAGTTATGAACAACAAACAATTCGTTCTGCGAAGTCTCGTTCACCACTGGCGGATCAATCTGACGGTCGCGCTCGGAGTAGCAGCCGCAACCGCCGTGCTCACCGGGGCACTGCTCATCGGCGACAGTATGCGCGGAAGCCTCAAAGAACTTACCCTGGGACGCCTGGGACTGATCGATGAGATTCTGGTCACCCCGCATTTTTTCCGTACCAAGCTAGTCGACGAGCTGGAAGCTTCGGAAGCTTTTCAGCAGGAGCTGTATCAACAGGCTACCGCCGCCATTCTCTTCCCCCAGGGGACGCTGGAATCCGCCACCATGACCGGTGACACGCAGACCATCCAGATCGCATCCAACATTCTGGTGATGGGAGTCAATGAGCAATTCTGGAGCTTTGGTCAGACAGAACGGGAGGAATCCATTCAACCCGCGGAGGATGAAATCGTACTGAATCAACCACTGGCAGATGAGCTGAAAGTTCAGGTTGGTGATCTTGTTACACTTCGTCTTCCCGAAGACAAGCAGGTCAATGCTGACAGTCCTCTGGGAAGTCAGGATGACCGAATCCACAGTATTCCCCGTCTCACCGTTTCGGAAATCATCCCTGCTACCGATCTGGGCCGTTTCTCACTCACATCCTCGCAACAGGTTTCCCTGAACGCATATGTCAATCTGACGTTTCTGCAGGACGAATTGGATCAGGAAGATCGGGCCAATGCCATTCTGGTTTCCGGTGGCCAAATAGAAACGGCACCCGATGCAGCCGCGACAGCCATTCTGCAAACATCACTCAAGCCGACTATTGATGACCTGGGACTGCTGCTTACCGATGTCTCTATCGATTGGGAACCTGAAGGCGGTAACAGCGAGGACAATGTGATACTGAAGTACCACAGTCTTTCCAGCGTCAAGATGATACTGGACGACGAGGCTGTCAATCTGGCAAGTCAGGCATTGGGCCAGGACGCCCAGCCGGTCATGACCTATCTGGCCAACGCCATGATGAAAGTACCTGTAAACGAATCACCGTCGGTTACCGGTGGCATTGTTGACGAAAAACGGGATCCCGAAATTTACGGAGACATTGTACCGTACTCCATGATCACCGCCGTTGACAGCATGGAAGGCCTGGGACCTCTGTTGGATGCGAATGGCAAACCACTCCGGCTAAAAGATGATGAAGTTGCGATCAACAGCTGGCTGGCAGACGACTTGGAAGTTTCACCTGGTGACTGGATTAGAATCGATTATTTCGAACCTGAAACGACCCATGGACAGACTATTGAACGTTGGGTTGACCTGAAAGTGGTCGAAGTCTTCAGTCTGACCGAGCCACGAAGACCGTACGGCCGCCGACGGAAGGCACTCTTCCGTCAACCACCAACATTGCTGAACGACCCCGATTTGACTCCGGAAGTCCCTGGTGTGACCGATCAGGATTCGATTAACGATTGGGATCTTCCGTTTGCAACGGTAAACCGTATTCGCGGCCAGGATGACAATTACTGGAACAATCATCGCACCACGCCAAAAGCCTTTGTCTCGCTTGAACTGGGACGTAAGCTATGGGGAAGTCGCTTTGGCAGCCACACGACCATTCGCATACCCTTCAGTGATCAGCAGACGGTTGCCGAGAAAATGCAAAACGGGGTTACGCAATCCGATTCAACCTTTGGAATGAATTTCATCTCGGTAAAACGGGATGGACTGAAAGCTGCTGCAGGTTCCACCCCCTTTGACGGATTGTTCCTGGGGCTGAGTCTGTTTGTGATCGCCAGTGCGCTGATGCTGATCGCCGTACTCTTCAAACTGGGGATCCAGCAACGAGCCGATCAGCTGGGCGTCCTGCTGGCACTTGGACTTCGAAGACAGCAGATTAGCAGGCTTCTGATCTGTGAAGCTACCGCCGTTTCGGCTGCCGGAGCTGCACTCGGAGTGCTCATCGGGATCGGCTATGGCAAACTGATGCTTACCGGGCTCAGTACCTGGTGGGTGGACGCCATTGTTACTTCTTTTCTGAATTTCCATGTGACCGGACGAAGTCTGGCCATCGGTTATCTGCTTGGTGTGCTGATCTCTGCGGGCACAATCGCCTGGGCCATACGTCGAACCTGCAATGTCACAGTCAGACGACTGCTGGCGGGGAATATTGACAATCCGCTGGGGCAGAAAGAGACCAAAAAACGCTCGTCAATTATCAGCCCGGCACTCGTGCTGTTTGGAATTGGCATGCTCCTGGCAATCGCTGCAGCATTACCCGACGTCGGATCTTCGCTGGGCAGTGAGGGTCAGGCTGGAGCTTTTGTTGGAGCAGGATTTCTGGTTTTGACCGCCCTCCTGTTACGTATACGCTCGTTCCTCCGAGGAGGCTGGGCTGCCGATTCTATTCGTCGAATGCACCTGCCCATCCACTGGCTTGCCTCCCGGAACGCAGGACGCAATCCTGGCCGCAGCACCTTGACGATTGGTCTGATGGCGATGGCCTCTTTTCTGATTATCGCCATGGGCGCCTTCAAGCTCACTCCATCTGACAACGGCCGTGGCGGTTTCGCCTATTGGGGCCTGAGTTCCATGCCTGTCTACGAAAACCTTGCCCAACGTGATCTGCATGCGCGTGTCTTTGAAAAAGGTGACGCGGCTCAACTAACCACTGAAACGATCCATTGTCTCCGTTACAAACCGGGAGATAATGCCAGTTGCAGTAATGTATATCAGGCCGCGCGACCGCGCGTTCTGGGCATCCCGCAGGACTTCATCGATCATTTCGATACAGCCGCCACTCCATTCATTTGGGGAACCAATACTGCCGATCAGAACCAGCAGAAAAATCCCTGGCACCTCCTGGACTCCGCCGGCGCAGCACATGACGGAACAGAAGGCAATCCAGTCCCTGTCGTCATCGATAAAAATACTGCCATGTACAGCCTGAAACTGTATGGTGGTATGGAACAAACTTTCGACATTACCTACGAAGACGGACACACGATTCATTTTCAGGTCGTCGGGTTTCTTGCCAACAGCATCCTGCAAGGGAGCCTGCTGGTTAGTGAGCAGGATTTCAAACAACTGTTCCCTCACATCAGTGGTTATCGTTATTTCCTGGCTACTGAACAACAAGCCGATGGTACCACGCGTTCCATTCTGGAAAACCGCTTTCGTGATCAGGGACTGGACATGCAGTCCACTCAGTCTTTGCTGGAAGAACTTCTGGCGGTGCAAAACACTTACATCAGCGCCTTCCAAAGCCTCGGCGCTCTGGGATTGCTGCTGGGTACCTTTGGGTTGGCAACCGTCCAGCTCCGCAGCATTCTGGAACGTCGAGGGGAACTTGCACTGATGAAAGCAACAGGGTTCTCTCCGCGCCGCCTGGCAAAGATGGTCCTCTGTGAAAACGTGGTCCTGCTTTGCACGGGATTAGTCACAGGAGTTCTAGCAGCCCTGTTTGCTGTACTACCGCACATCATTTTCGCTGAAGCCTCGCCGCCTGGCTTCGATCTGTTCGTCATGCTGCTGGTTATATTAGTTGTCGGTATTGTCTCTGGGCTGCTGGCAGTCCGAGCTACTTTGAAAGCCCCGTTAATACCCGCACTCCGAGGTGAGTAATCTGGTGAAACAGGAGGCCAGGACCATTCCCATGAAAACTGCTTTTGCTATTTGTGCTCATCCCGACGACATCGAATTCCTCATGTCAGGAACGATGATGCATCTGGCTGAGGCCGGATACACGCTGCACTATATGAACGTGGCCAACGGCTGTTGTGGCAGTACGGTCCACACAGCTGAAGAAACAGCCCGCATTCGACTGGCAGAATCAGAGGCTGCCGCTGCCTTTCTCGGCGCTACCTTTCATCCACCTCTCTGTAACGATCTGGAAGTCTTTTACGATCAAAGTACGCTGCAACAGCTGACAGCGATCATCCGCCAGGTCGCTCCCGATATTATTCTGACGCACAGCCCAACCGATTACATGGAAGATCACACCAACACCTGCCGTCTGGCAGTCACTGCTGCATTCTGTCGCGGCATGCCCAACTATCGCACACAGCCAGCCAGCGATGTAACCACACAAAACGTGACCCTCTATCACGCTCAACCCTACTCACACCACGATCCCCTGGGAAACTTGATTCGCCCGGACTACTACGTGGATGTCAGTCAGCTGCAGCAGCGGAAACGGGACATGCTGGCACTGCATGCCAGTCAAAAACAATGGCTTGACGAAAGTCAGGGACTGGACTCGTACTTAACAACCATGTCCGACCTGGATCAGCAGTTAGGAGCACTTTCTGGCAGGTTCAGTCATGCCGAGGGTTGGCGAAAACACCTGCATCTGGGATTCTGTCAGGCGGATGATGATCCTTTGCTGGTCGCACTTTCAAGCTCGATAATCCAAGCCTAACAATCCACTCCAGAATCAATTAGAATTATCCTCTAAGTATCAAAATCGCTTTATCCAACTTCCTGTGAGAACCAAAACATGCGTGGCATCGTCGCTTCCCTCCCCTTTGCCCTTTTAACTGTTCTTTGCTGGGGATCCTACGGTCCGGTCCTCCACCACGGCAAACCCGGCATGGGAGGAAACGCCTGGATCCAGCTACTCTGCGTAGGTATCTCCTACTTTGTCGTAGCAGTTGTCGTCCCCCTGTACGTATTAAAGTCCAAAGGAGAGCAGGGAAAATGGAGTATCGGCGGCATTAAATGGGGTTTGGCAGCAGGTGCGTTGGGAGCCTTTGGGGCGTTGGGAATCATCACTGCGTTAACCAGTGGAGGTTCTCCCTCCTACGTCATGCCGATCGTCTTCGGGTGTGCACCAGTCGTGAATACGTTTGTCTCCATGTTCATGGCCAAACTCTTCAAAGAAATCACTCCGGCATTTTATCTGGGAATTATTCTTGTCGCCCTGGGAGCCTGTGGCGTCTTTACCTTCAAACCGAAGGCCGAAGTGAAAGAGGAGTCACACATCCAGGCTGAAATCACGACGGTCAACTTTGAAGAGACTCCCACATCAGCAACAGATCCCGCAGATGAAAGCGGTCCTGAAGTGGAAGCGTTAGCGACAGAAAACCACTCGGCTACCGACAGTGCCGAGGCCCAAAATGAAAAGAAGTCTACCAACATCATGTTAATCGTGGGTGGCATTTGCCTGACCGTACTCAGTTGGGGTGCCTACGGCAGCGTTCTTCATAAAAGCCAGCATTTAATGAAGGGGAGTCGCTTACGACCACTGCTTTGCGTAGGTATTTCCTACTTCGTTCTTGCAGTCATCATCCCTCTGGCCATTATGAGCCAGTCCGGCTTTCCACAGGAGACAACAACCAGTGGCTGGGTCTTTTCCCTGCTAGCCGGGGTTTTTGGTTCTGTGGGAGCTCTGGGAATTATTCTCTCATTCACGTTCGGCGGGAAACCTGTTTTTGTAATGCCACTGGTTTTCGGAGGAGCACCGATCGTAAATACCATCATATCCGTACTCGAAATGGACTCCGTCGGAAATGTAAGCCCCATGTTCTTTGCCAGCTTGACGACCGTAATACTGGGTGCCATCGTGACACTCGTCAGCGCTCCGAAGCCAGGCAAAAAACCAAAAGCCGCAGAGCAAGATAAGCCGTTGTGGGATCAGGTGCGTGAAGAAATTTCTGCCAGCGTGGCTGAAGCCGACACCGACTCGGAAGTCGAAGCAGAGGATGAATCCAGCGAAGAGGAAGAGGCCACTGAAGAAACAACATCAGGCGATGAAAGTGAATCTGGTGCTCCGGACGATGAGACGGGCGAAACGCCATCAGATGAGAGTGCCTGATCAGCAAAACAGCGACAACATTTACCTGTTCCGGGAAACTCGGATTAGCTCATGAGTGATGAAACTCAGTTAATGCATCAACTGGATGCCGAACTCAGTCACGTCTGGATGGTGCGTACGTTTCTCAAGCACAGCGATGAAACGGAAGAAGATGAGGAACTGGCATTGGTTCACCGGCGTCTCTACGATTTCTCGCTGGCACTCGGCAGCCATCTGAATGCGGGGGATGCTGATGGCTACCTGCGGCAGGCCAATAAAAAATGGCGCCGGCTGCGGGAAGCGTGCGAGTTATTTACTGAAATCCAACCTGAAATCTCCAATCACACGAATTTTAAAATGGCAGCTGTCTCGCTGCAGAAAGCCGTTGCTGAAATCGGCCGCCTGCTCGGAAAAGAAATCTCCTGACCTGGACTGGACTGGAACGCTAACGACCCTTGGCTAAAAATCAAACGTCGTGTGGCTAATCAGGTCCGTTTGACGAACTTGAACTAACTCTTGCCGAGTTGCTTGACGCAGTCCTGACTCCCTTTCAAAATAAACTCTCCTCTTGCAACAACCCTTCTTCCCAATACTGAATTTGAAACTATGAGCGACAACCCCAGCGTGATCCTATCCGGCTTTGCAGACGAAGCGGCCAACCAAAAGACCGTAGACCAGCAATTCTCTGCCTTTGCAGCCATCGGCCTGCAGTATTACACGATTCGTTTTATTGATGCCGGCAATGGCGTTAAGAACGTCATGCAACTGAACAAGACCGAGGTAAAGCACATCCAAAAGAAGATGGATGAATATGGACTCAAAGTATCGTCACTGGGTTCTCCTATCGGCAAAGTGAAACTGCTCGATGTCGACGATGGAACGCACAACAAATATATCCCATTCAAAAAGTATCTCAAAAATGATGTGCAGCGAGCCTGTGATCTGGCCAATGCGTTTGGTACCAAACTGATGCGCGGGTTTGCGTTCTACCATCCTCGCGGAGAAGATCCCTATGCCTATGTAGATCAGGTCGTTGATCAGCTCACTGCCATTGCTGCATTATGTGACGAAAACGGAATCACCTTCGGACTCGAAGTAGAAGCAAATCTGGTGGGACAATGTGGCCGCACGCTGGAGCTATTACATCGCAAAGTGAAGCATCCCGCCATGCTGACTATTTTTGATGCTGCCAATATTGTCACGCAGGGTTATTCGTCTGACGACATCTTTTTGCAGTATCACATGATGAAGAAGGGGATGGGCTGGATGCATATCAAAGACTACCGGCATCCAGAACCTGTACAACGTGTTGGCCATGTGGACGAAGAAGCACTGAAATATTTCGTTCCGGCCGACATTGGTGACAGCGGGCACGAAGCTATTCTGCGTGACTTCCGCGAGTACATTCCAGTGATGGAGCGTCGGCTTAGAAAACGAGGGGTACCCGGCGTCTTTCTGGATTTGGAGCCACACGTCAAAGGTGGAGGTCAATTCGGCGGATTCAGTGGTCCGGATGGTTTGGGAGTCGCATTGCGGGGACTATGTAATGTGCTTGACTACGTAAACATTGACTATCATCTGCGTGACTTCAATGATGTGATTGAGGCACGTGGTTTCTAAATCCCATGGTAGATATTCAGACGGTAGGTGGTTGTACTAAGTGCGGCAGTGATTCACTCATTTGCAAGTACAACTTCTTTCAACAGGCTGACCTGGAAATCCATTCCTGGGAACACAAATGCCTGGACTGTGGCCACCGCCTCACGACCGCCTATCGAACCGACGACGAAGATTTCGATCTGAATGCAGAGACGGTTGGGTGTTGTCCCTACTGTCAACGCCAGCGAGCCGAATAGGGGCCGCCGCTATTTAGGATCGCCCTGCTTCCACTCGACGATCACGTTAGTTGAAATTCCGCCCCGTGGACTGAACTTGGCTTTGAGTTCAATCCATCGCGGATCGAGGACGGCTACCAGATCATTAATGATCGTGTTCGTCACGTTTTCGTAGAAAATACCGTCGTTGCGATAGCTCTGCAAATAGAACTTCAGGCTCTTCAGCTCGACACATTTTTTGTCAGCGATATAGCGAAATTCCAGCTCTCCAAAATCTGGCTGACCTGTCTTGGGACACACCGATGTAAATTCTGGACAAATCGTCTCAATCACATAGTCCCGCTGAGGAAACTGATTGTCAAAGACTTCCAAGATCTGTTGTCGTGATTCTGGTGTGTGAGACAAAGTCATCGATGTTTTACTCCTATTCGCTAAACGTCCATTGTGTCATGATGGCTCTATAGCTGAAAGGGGGTATTTCTCACTTGAAAATTGCTGAAATCTATCGATCAATCCAGGGCGAAGGCCTTCTGACAGGAACGGAAAGTGTCTTTATCCGAACCAGTGGCTGTAATCTGCGCTGCTGGTTTTGTGATACTCCTTATGCATCCTGGAATCCTGACGGGGATGACTACAGTGTCAATGAAATCATGGAACGAGTCTCCGTTTGGGACTGTCGCCATGTTGTTATCACCGGTGGTGAGCCAATGCTGTTTGCCGAGATGATTCCGTTGTGTAATCGTCTGCGAGCCGACAACTATCACATCACCATTGAAACCGCTGGAACGCTGTATCTGCCGGTCGACTGTGACTTGATGTCGATCAGCCCCAAAACAACTAACAGTGCGCCAGATGCCATTGATTATCCCCGCTGGCACCGCCGCCACCAACGCACTCGGTTTGCTCCTCATGTGATCAGTCGATTGCTGGATGACTTTAACTGCCAAATCAAGTTTGTTGTCGACAATGAAAGTGACATACAGGAAATTGACGAATACATCCGGCAGTTTCCCAGGATTGTTGCTTCCGATGTTTATCTCATGGCCCAGGGACGCAGTCAGCAGGAGCTATCCCGAGTCGAGTCGTGGCTGAAACCACTCTGCCAGCAACTGGAATATCAGTACTGTCCCCGTAAGCAAATCGAGTGGTTTGGATCGGTAAAAGGAACCTGATTCTTCCGGACCATTCTCTCATCACGACCCTCTATGAGAAATGTCCGTATTATTGGTCCGTACCACATCTGCCCGGATGAAAGTGGGCCTCAAATTTGCCAAAATGGTGGTTCAACAACAACTCGCGTTTTTTATCCCCTCAGGAAAACGATCCTATGACAGATTCAACAGCAGCCATACGACAGCTCAAAGGAGGCATGGTGGGGATGGGTATGATCTTTGACGAGACATACCGGCCGTTCTTTGAAAATGCGTATCAGCAGGGAATCTATGATGCCCGGACGGGAGTTATCAAGCTGGAAATCGCAGCGGTCGCCAGTCGCACCGGTGGCCGGGCAGCGAATTACAAAGAGTCTGCGGGCGAGCGGATTAACGATTTTGCAAGCTATATCGAGCCGGACAGTATGGGGCAGTTGCTCAGCCACGACGTCGATTTCATCTGCGTTGCGACTCCTGATGATCGACACTATGAAGCAGCCATGGCTGCCATCGAAGCTGGTAAACACGTCATCGTGGAGAAACCGTCTGTTCTCTCCATGCAGCAACTCGACTCACTCATCGCTGCCGCTCGCGACCAACAGGTATTGTGCAAGGTGGTCTACCACAAGTTGTTCGATCCGGATCACAAAAAACTCCGTACGCTGGTAGCCGATAATGTGCTTCAGCATGTCAATACCGGCTACTGCACGTTGCTGGAACCAAAACAAATCTCTGGCTCGCAATTTGCCGAGTGGATTAAGGGGCGAAACCCCGGCACCTACGTTGCCGTCCACTACATCAAACTGATCGACTTTACTTTCGGTGGTCAGCTCCGGAGTATAAGTTGCAGCGGACAACGCGGAATCGTGGGACAAGCCGACGGAAACACCTGGGACTCCACTCAATTACGGCTGATTTACCAGTACGCCAGCGGTCGGGAAGCCGCTTTCGATATTCATACCAGTTGGGTCACGCCAGATAACTTCCCGGGGTATGTTGAGCAGGAGGTGCAATTCCGTTTTGACAACGGCATCTGGAACGGACACAGCCGCAAACGAGGAGTGGAATGTACTGTCGAGGAAAAAACTCCTATTTCCATCAAGAACTCAATGAACAACCACTACAACGGAACGTTTGTCGAACCGGACGGCAGACGAACCCAACGTGGCTACGGAATCGAAGTGCTGGAGGAATTCGCACGTGAAGTGGCCTATGTTGAATACGGCCTCGATGAAAAAGCTCGTTCTGAACGAATCTGTCAATTGTCATCCGGTTACTACAACGACATCGCCAGTGACCGGCAAACCGTCGCGGCGGTGCACGCGATGGAAGCCATTCTCGAGCGCCATGCAGCCGGCCAACCGGACTGCGTCGTCCGAGTCAATGAAGAACAGGGAGGGCTTGTGCTGTACATCCCTGGTCAGGCCGACGGTATTGTCCTTTACGAAGGTCAGGTTTAACTGCCTTGCAATCTCATTCATTTTCACTAATCAACATTCTGGTTCTCAATCATGACCGACATCAAACCTATCCAATTCGACGGCGAAGAACAATCAAATGAGGTTCGAGCAAACATCCTCCAACAGGAACCGTTTGCCATACGTACGTTTACACCAAGTCAATGTGTCATCAGCCATAGCGCTGGAAGCTATCATTACACGCCGGAAGGGCGTAAACTTGCAGACTTCACCTCCGGCGTACTTGTTGCCAACCTTGGCCATAACCCCGTCTCCTGGTGGAATCGGGTCATCGATTATCTGGGATTGGAGGCCATCAAAGAGGGAGGTGAATACGCAAAGTGTGTACCTCTGACAGCCTATAATGCCATCACAGAAGTCGAATCGCTAGCCAACCAGCGGATAATTGCCAATCTTCAGGCAGCCCCGGGAGGTAGTCGCATCAACCAGGTCATGTGGTCGGCCAGCGGTAGCGAAGCTGTACAAAAAGCGTTATGGGCCGCCATGAAACGCAAACCTGGCAAGGACATGATCATCGCCACTCGGGATGGATTTCATGGCAAGAAAGGACTGGCCGGTGCTGTCACAGGAAGCGAGCATGATAAGGAACGGGATGACCGTGTTCGCTTCATCAGTTTCCCAAAAGCCGAGTGTGACGACGTGGAAACCCGTAAGCAGGCTTTGGATCTGGCTCCCTATCAGCAGGAACTGGACCAGCTGTGGGAAGAACATGGCGACAGACTTTGCTGTATCATCACCGAACCTTATCTGGGAGGCGGAGGTTCCTATCATCCACAAAAAGAATACCTGCAGCTGCTGCAGTCATTCTGCCGTGAGCACGATCTGGTCTTTATTCTTGACGAAATCCAATCCAACTTTGGTCGTACCGGACCGATGTATGCATTTAGTCATTATGAAATTGAGCCGGACATCGTCCTGCTCGGTAAAGGCTTGGGCAATGGTGTACCAGTAAGCGCCGCTGTCGGACGCAAGGATATCTTCGAATGCCTGGGTTACGGAGAAGCCTCGGATACCTGGAGCGCGAATCCTCTTTCCAGCGCGGCGGTCCTCGCCACACTTGACGAATTTGAATCCACCGATGCACTGGCAAAAGGGGCACATCTGGCTGGAATTATTGAAACGGGACTGGTGCGTTTGAAGGAAACCGGAGCTATCAGCAAAGTCCGTGGCGAAGGTTGTGTCTGGGGAATTGAATGTGCTGATCTCGGCGACCGGGAAGGTGCGACTGTGGCAAACCAGATTATCGAAAAGTGTTATCTTGGCGAAAACGACTCCTTGGCAATTCACCTTTTGGGAGCTCTGGCAGGCAAAGTACTGCGGATCAGTCCTCCGTTGACAATGTGTCCCAACGAATGCCAGTCCTATCTGGATCGACTTTACGAAGTCTGCCAACAGGTCGCTACCGGTTAAGCAGAAACTCGGTATGGCTCGCCAACGATATCAGTCTTCTGATTCAGGTCGGGATGCCAGTTGGACTTCCATCCGCATCGGTTTTCGTTCACGCAACAATAGCAGAGTTACTTTGTTGCCAACCGGCGTAAGACTGACAAGATTCGCTAGATGGTCATCGTCTTCCAGAAGCGTACCATTGAAACTCAGAATGACATCATTGGGAACGATTTTCGCTTTTGCAGCAGGTGAGTTCCTGGTGACTCCGGTAATTCGCACTCCGCGCGCGTGACTTAAGCCAAGTTTTAAAGCCGTAGAATCTGTAAAGTCGTGATCCATACGGACACCCAGATAAGCGCCTCGAACCACTTTTTTATCCAATAGCTGGCCAACCACGACCATCGCCATATTGATGGGAATCGTAAAGCCAATGCCTTCATTTCCACCTGAACTGCTGGCAATCGCAGTATTAATGCCAATGACTTCGCCACGCATACTCACCAACGGCCCACCGCTGTTGCCAGGATTAATAGCAGCATCAGTTTGAAGAAAGTCCTGAACGACAACTCCCTGGGTTCCCAGCACAAGATCTTTACGTCCTTTTGCTGAAATGATTCCATAGGTGATCGAATGTGTCAGTCCGAAAGGACTTCCGATAGCAACCACAAAATCACCGATTTCCGTGCGACCACTATCGCCGATATGCGCGGGAACAAGTAATTCCTTTTCTCGTACAGTAATCACCGCAATGTCACTTGAAGGATCTGATGCAATGTCCGCCACGGTCAGCTTACGGCCATCTTCAAGTGATACTTTGACACCATTTGTCGCAGTCGGAAACACAACATGGCGATTGGTAAGAATGTACCTCTGATCGTTCAGCTCTACAACAAACCCTGATCCTGCTTCTTCGATCGTTCGCCGCATTCCAGTCTGAACAATTTTACGACTCTGAATGTGGACGACCGAGGGCTTCGAGACACGCACGACTTTTTTGAGGATATTGCGTGCGTCAAACTGTTCCGCATCCGTTGCCAGTTGTTCAAAGAGTCGTTCACGTGCATCCAGCGCAACCGAAACGGGTTGCTCCTGCCCCATCGTGGCTGGTGCGATCCACAAACATGTTGCCAGACAGATCACTAAACGTAATCGATGCATTTCCTATCAGCTACAGCCATGCTCGACTGTGCTGCCCCCCAATGATTCTGTTCGTCTAAGTAAGCTTCAATCTCTAGCTGAAAATCTCGCCGTTTTCTGCCTGTTGGTTCCAATCTTCTCCGAGTGTTTCCACTTTGGTTTGACAGGCAATACAACTTGACGCATAAGGCAACGCCTGCAGCCGCGCCAGAGGGATATTCTTTTCACAAAACTCGCACAGGCCATAAGTGCCTGCTGATATTTTGCCGATCGCCGTTTCGATCTGCTTCAATTCACGGCTCTCAACTTCTGCTAGCTGAGAATTCAGTTCATCCTGAGCAGAATCCAGAGCGAAATCAACGACATCGCCGGATGCCTGTTCACGCAATACCCTAAGAGCGCTAAAATCTCCATCCAGAGCTTTTCGAAGGGCATCACGGCGACTCAGCAGAACCGTCTTCAATTTAGCAATGGCGTCTTTACGGGCCATCGTTGTCATCTCCCCATTAAAAAATCAAAAGATCCCGACGTACCGCTTCCATTTCCGATTTCAATGAAGCGGACATACTCGGTTCTTCCAGCATTATTGGAATAATCGACACAATCGGACCTCTGAAATCACCCTTTTTAGCGAATTCCCTGGACCGGTTGCTGCCAACTTCAACGCAGGGCAAACAAAAGGAGAATCTTAAGAATGGAGTCGCTTGATTACCGCTTGCCGCGCTGCTGATACGGCTACCACTCGAGCCACTTCCAGATTATGAGGAGCATTTTTGCTGCGACGTTTTTCAAAAACTGTCATTCCCCGGGTAAGCTCACCTTTGATTTCCACATCTCCGGCCAGAGCTTCCAATTCAAACAACTCAGGTTCCATCAACTGTAATAAAGCAACCGCATCATGAATCTGGATCGTCTCCAATCCAAGTTGCTGACGATACGAACGAAATAAATATGGGATCACTCGGTGCAAGAATCTGCCCACCGATGTAGACTCGTGAGGCAGAGAGTCTATCAAGCCGAGTGAAAACTGAACCTGAGAAGTGATATCCAGAGGAATGAGTGTCTTTTTTATCGGAGCGTGAAAGACTTCCCAAGCACTTTCGGGGTCACAGTGAATATTGAATTCCGCAGTTTGAGTAACATTCCCAATCCCGTTAAAGCTGCCTCCCATCATTACAACTTCACCCACGTTTTCGACAAAGTGGGGATCCCGCTGGATAGCGCGAGCAACATTGGTTAGTGGGCCCAGGCAGACGATGCCGATTTCTCCAGGGGCTGCCCTGACTTCATCACAAATGATCTTCTCAGACAAGTGCCGCTGGTGATGATCGGCTGTTACAAACCCTGCCTCGCCGAGACCATCTCTGCCATGAATAAAGCAGGCGTCACGATAATCGGCGTTGTCATTGGCAGTGGCCGCACCGATACGGGGAAGTCGAGGAGGGTCGAGTTGCTCGATAACTGTCTGCACATTCCTGGTAGCCATCTCTGCTGGCACATTGCCTTCTACTGCCGTAATGGCCACTACATCGAGTGATCGGCTGAACAATGCCATCACCAAAGCAACACTATCATCGATGCCCGGGTCACAGTCGATAATAATGCGGCGTACCATCAGAGATCATCCATTCAAAAAACTCACTGCCTACATTACGTTTATCGGTTTTTGCCTGAAGGAAGTCAAACCGTCCTGTCTCTCTACCTCACGCTAACGGATTCCCAACGGTACAATGAATCGGTATCTGTTTTGCCTTTCAGTTCACTAAATGAAAAACCAATCATGCTGAATGAACAAATCACCAAAGTGAAAGCCGGAGAAAACCTTTCCCAGGAGGAAATGACCGCCGCCATTGATCTGGTCATGCAGGGTCGATGTGCCGAGGATCAGATTCGGGAATTGTTACTGGCGCTGGTTGCCAAAGGAGAAACCGTCGAGGAGATTGCTGGAGCCGCCAAAGCGATGCGAGCTCATATGACTCCACTCCATTCGTCACGACAGGATTTAGTGGATACCTGCGGTACCGGTGGAGACGGTTCCGGGACATTCAACATCTCCACTGCCGCTGCAATCGTCGCTGCCGGAGCCGGAATCGCCGTGGCCAAACACGGAAATCGCAAAATCACCAGTAAAACCGGCTCCGCTGATGTCCTTGTGGAATTGGGGATCAATATCGAAGCACCCGTCGATGTCATGCAGCATGCGCTGGACGAAGTCGGAATCTGCTTTTGCTTTGCACCGCTGTTCCACCCGGCGATGCGACACGTTGGTCCGGTACGTCGCAGTATTGAAGTGCCAACCATCTTCAATCTCCTGGGACCACTTTGTAATCCTGCCCGGGCCCCCTATCAGGTGCTGGGTGTTGGCAAACCTGCCCTCCGGCCAAGGCTGGCTCAAGCATTGTCACTGCTGGACATCAAAAAAGCATATGTCGTTTGTGGCAGCGATGGTCTGGACGAAATCACTTTGGCGGGTACAACCGATGTGACCAAAGTTACGCCTGGTACGACGGTCGATACCCAGTGGGAACCTTCCATGTTTGGTCTCGAGCCAACCGAGCTGGCAGGCATGGAAGCGAGCGATCCGGCAGAGAGCGCACAACGCATACGGGCCATCCTGCAGGGAGAGACAGGACCGGCCCGGGACATCGTAATCATCAATTCCGCGGCTGCCATTTCACTGGCAAAACCTGATTTATCCCTGACAGACTGCGCCAAGGAGGCTCAGGAATCAATCGACAGTGGTGCTGCCAATAATGTCGTTCAACGGTTTAGTGAAATTACAAAGTAAGCTATGACCCGTCGGCAGCTATTCTGGATTATCTGTTTCATTTCCTGTCTTCATGCCCTGGTGCATGTCTTCGAATTGGCGCTGCCGGCCGTACAGGATGATTTGAAAACGCAGTATGGGACTAGTGATACGATCATTGGTTCTTTGAGCAGTGCCTTCCGATGGCCCTGGGGCCTGGGAGCACTACTGGTCGGTTTTTTGGTGGACCGTTTCGGAGCTCCCCCCATGTTGGTTATCTATCTGGCCGGCTGCGGACTGCTCTGTTTTCTGATTTCATCCATTCCAACTTTGAATTCGCTATTTGGAATGTTCTTTGTGCTCGGACTCTTCGCCAGCATCTATCACCCGGCAGGGCTGGCACTGATTTCACTCAAGACAACTCCTCAACAACGCCCCATGGCACTGGGAATTCATGGTGTCTTTGGTTCTGCCGGAATCGCACTGGCACCTCTGGTTTTTGCACTACTGCAAACAGGAGGTATGCAATGGCATAATTTCTTTCAAGTTCTGGGATTCCTCGGGTTTGCGGGGGCTGTGGCTGTCTTCGTGCTGCGGCGTTATCTGATCATTGGCCGGCAGAACGGAACCGACCAGCTTTCGGTGGAAGTGCAGACCGACGTGGATGAACCTGATCGGGACTGGCGTTGTTTTCTGATCCTGATCACACTGGCAGCCATTCAGGGAATGGTTTACTCGGGAGTCATCACCTTTTTTAAAGACGAATCCTTTCTGGATACTCCTCTGTTTAGCAAGCTGTTCGGCACGGCCACTGACCTGAAAAGCCAACGTTCATTTCTCATGGCCGGGATCATGCTGTTCGGCTGCGCAGGTCAGTTCATTGCCGGAAAGATTGGAGACCCTAAACGACTCGAACAACAACTCACACTTATCACACTTTGTAACGCACCATTCCTCGTCGGCATGGCAATTTTCGCTGCAGAATGGGCACTGGCATCTGCCGCCGTTTTCGCCTTGGTTCACTTTATGTTTCAACCAATCTACAATAGCCTTGTTGCCAAATACACTCCCCGTGAACACCGCAGCGTCTGTTACGGCCTGAATTTTGTTATGGGATTTGGCGTGGGCAGTTTGGGTGCCGTACTCGCCGGTTGGCTGAAGGATGCTACCACCCTGAATACCAATCACGTATTCGCCGGGTTATCAGTACTGGCAGCCATGTTGGGAGTCCTGCTTATCGTGCTAAACCCTAAAACGCCTCCCAGTACAGAGGCCAGCAAAGCATGACACGACCATTAAACAATTTGATTGGCGTTATCGGAGTCGGCTTATTAGGTACCGCTCTATGTCACCGCCTCCGCGGAGCTGGCCACTCGGTCATTGGCTATGATCTACAGCAGGAACAACTCGACGACCTCGTTGAATTAGGCGGCCAGGCAGCAAAGTCCATCGAGGATGTCGCTGCCGCCACTTCAGTCATCATCCTTTCCTTGCCTGATTCCACAATTTCCAAAGCCGTCTGTGCCCAACTCGCTCACTGTGCAGCGGCTGGCTCCACAGTGATTGATACCACGACCGGCGCACCGGAAGACGCAGTCGATAACTCAAAACTCCTGGGTGCCAGTAATATTCGCTTTATGGAGGCCACGGTTGCCGGAGCAAGCAGTCAGGTAAAAGAGGGCAGCGGTGTCTTTATGGTGGGCGGCCCAGACGACCTGTTCCGCCAACACACACCCTTGCTGGGTGACCTTTCCAATGTTGTATTTCATGTTGGCGAAGTTGGCGCAGGGGCTCGAGTAAAACTCGTTGTCAATCTGGCGCTCGGACTGAATCGTGCGGTGCTGGCTGAAAGCCTTGCTCTTGCAGAAGCAGCCGGTATTCCTCTCCATTCAGCTTTGGAAGTTCTCAAAGCAACTCCAGCCTATTCCGCTGCGATGGATGTGAAAGGCGAGAAAATGATCACACAGGATTTCTCACCTCAGGCACGGCTAAAACAACACCGCAAAGATGTCGGTTTAATTCGTCAGTTAGCAGCACAACATCAACAGGAATTACCGTTGTCTACTCTGCATGCGCAGCTACTGGATTCCGCCATCGATGCTGGCTATGGCGAGCTTGATAATAGCGCTATTTACAAAGTAATCCGGGGTTACCCCTTGCCATAATTTCCACTCTGACAGACTTTGTTTTCTATCTACAATGTTAGAAAAGAGCCAAAGTGTGAAAAGTTCGCTCTGTCCCCAATTCGTGCAAGTCATATGAATCAACGAGAACAACCTGCTGTCGGAATCGATCTGGGAACAACCTATTCGGTCGTTGCTGTTCTGGATGAAAACGACTCTCCTCAAACACTGCTGAATGCCGAAGGTGAGCCCACCACCCCCAGCGTGCTTCTGTTCCAGGAGCAGGAAGTTCTAATAGGAAACAAAGCCGAAGTCGCCAAAGCGGATCATTATGAATCGATCGCCGAATACACTAAACGCGATTTGGGGAAACGGGCTTTTCATAAAGAAATTTCTGGCTTTGAATATCCCCCTGAGGCCTTATTAGCCTTCATCCTGAATAAACTACGCAAAGACGCCATCGTCCAAATTGGCGAATTTACCAAGGCTGTTATTACCGTACCGGCCTATTTCGACGAAGTCCGTCGCAAAGCAACCCAGGATGCAGGCTATCTGGCTGGCATCGAAGTGCTGGACATTATCAATGAACCAACGGCAGCCGCTATCGCCTATGGCTTTCAACAAAACCTCCAGGAGTCCCAGAATCAAACAATTCTGGTTTATGATCTCGGAGGTGGAACGTTCGATGTCACGATTGTAAAAATAGAAGGTCGTGATTACAAAGCACTGGCAACCGATGGTGACGTTCAACTTGGTGGCGTCGACTGGGACCAGCGTCTGGTGGATTTCCTTTCCGAGGCTTTTCTTTCTGCACACACAATAGACCCTCGCAACGACCCCAAATCACTTGGCATGCTTTGGCAACAGGCAAAGAATGCAAAACATGTGCTGTCCCAAGTTGATGAATGCTCAATCCAGCTCGAATTCCAGCAGCAAACGCTCCCGGTGACTGTGACCAGAGAAAAGTTCGAATCGCTAACAGCTGATTTGCTGGAACGTACTCGCTTTACGGCCGGTCAAACCGTCAAGGCGGCAGGATTGGAGTGGAGTGATATCAACCATATTCTGCTCGTGGGTGGCTCGACCCGTATGCCTGCAGTAAGCAGGATGCTACAGTCTGAAAGTGGACTCGAACCAGATCATAGTGTGTCGCCTGACGAAGCAGTAGCTCATGGCGCAGCACTACATGCTGGCCGTTTACTTGATCAGCAGCAGGGACGTCCTACCAGTTTCTCTGTCCAAAACGTCAATTCGCACACCCTCGGAGTGATTGGCGTGGACCCGGAGACACAACGACCGCGGACGGCAAAAATCATTCCTCGTAATACTGGACTTCCCATTACTGCCAAACGGGAATTTCGAATTCGCCCGGATCAACAATCGATCAAACTCGAGATTGTGGAAGGAGAGAGCCGATCACCAGAAGCCTGTCAGCTGATCGGCTCCTGCATGATCCGAGGAATCCCTGCCGATTTGCCGGAAAAATCGGCTGTTGAAGTATTCTTTAAGTACCGGGAAGACGGTCGTCTGAGTGTCAAAGTTCGAATAAAAGGGACAGATATCATTCTGGACAATGAGTTCCTTCGCGAAAATACATTGTCCAGCGAACAACTCGAAGTCTGGCGTAACTATATCACCGGTTAATCCCCCCCATGACTCAAGATCCACTCTATCGCCCGACCGACGTTCGCATGAAGGGATTTGCGCGCCGCTGGACAGTTCAGAACTGCCTCGACTGGATCGACGAACATATTCCGGAATCAAAAACGGAAAAGGTTGACCTTCAGGAGGCCTATGGACGCGTTCTGGGTACTGGGATAACTAGTGAGGTTGATGTGCCTCATTTTTCACGAGCGATGATGGACGGCTTTGCCGTTGTCGGAGAGGATACCTCCGGAGCCAGTACCTATAACAGCCTGACACTCGATATTCTTGGCCAATCACTACCCGGAAATCCGTTTCACGCCAGTATAACTTCTGGGCAAGCCATTCGAATTATGACCGGGGCGCCGATGCCTGCCGGTGCAAACGCTGTCCTGCCAGTAGAACAGACTGTCATCCAGGAAAAATCCATACTGGTTCAAGGAGAAGTTGCTCCCGGAAAACATGTGGGACTTCCTGGCGAAGACATTCAAGCTGGGAAACAGGTCCTACCACAGGGTAGAAAACTTCGGCCACAGGATCTGGGGATTCTGAGTTCTATTGGCATCCGGCTTGTTGAAGTTATCAAGCAACCACAAGTACGATTGGTGATCACCGGCGACGAATTATTGCCCCCCGGAACCACTCCCGACCAGTACAAGATCGCGGATGCCAATAGTCCCATGCTATCTGCATTGGTCCACAGAGACGGCGGGCAGGTTCTGCATCCCGGGATTATTTCAGATCATCCTGAAAGCATTCTCGCAGCCTTGCAGTCCGATGCCGACGTGATTGTGGTTTCGGGGGGCTCGAGTGTCGGGCAGGAAGATCACGCCCCCCGTTTACTGGCAGAACACGGGTCATTGGACATTCACGGTGTGGCCATGCGGCCCAGCAGTCCAAGCGGTATGGGGACACTGGGAAAACGACTTGTATTTCTATTGCCTGGTAATCCGGTTTCCTGCCTCTGCGCCTATGATTTTTTTGCCGGCCGCGCTATCCGCCAACTCGCCGGACTACCGACAACCTGGCCCCACCGTACTATCAACCTGCCACTATCCAGAAAACTTGTCTCCACAGTAGGTCGTACTGATTACGCGCGAGTCCATGTTCACAACGATCAGGTAGAGCCCATCGCTATTAGCGGTGCAAGTGTCCTCAGCAGCACCACACGCGCCAGCGGCTTTGTCATTATTCCTGAAGATCTCGAAGGCTATGCCCGGAACTCGGAAGTCACAGTATACTTGTACGAATAATCATGGCCGAACAACGACAGTTTCTGGAAGTAATCAATCGCGATGAAGCGGAACAACGTTTTCATCGTGCGCTCGATCTCACGCCGCTGGCCCCAGAGTTGGTCCCGTTAAAGGACGCGCTGGGGCGTACATTGGCTCAGGATATTCACTCTCCGTGCAATGTGCCATCCTTCCACCGATCCAACTATGATGGTTACGCAGTAAAGGCGGTCGACACCCACTCGGCGACCGAGGAATTGCCCTGCCGGCTGACAGTACTTGACGAGACCATCGCAACCGCAGTCGTTCCCAAAACAGAAGTCCATTGCGGTGATGCCATGAGCGTCGCCACTGGAGGCATGATTCCCAGGGGCGCGGATGCCATTGTCATGATCGAATACACCGATGTCGTCGGCGACAGTCTGATCGTACGTAAAGCTGTCAACGCCGGTTTTGGAATCTCCTTCGCCGGCTCTGACATTACCGCGGGTGAAATCGTCCTCCGCCAGGGTCAGGTTCTCACCAGCCGTGAAACAGGGGTTCTGGCCGCAATCGGTCAGTCTGAAGTACCGGTTTACCGCAAACCGAAAGTGGGGATTATATCCACTGGCGACGAAATTATCCCACCGCACGAAACGATGCAGCCGGCGATGGTCTTCGATTCCAATGCCAGAATCCTCGCAGATGCTGTCACCGAACTGGGAGGGCAACCTGTCAGTCTGGGAGTTGTGCAGGACGATCAGCAGCAACTGCAACAACACTTGTCAGAAGCAATTGCCAGTTACGATGTTGTTCTGTTGTCGGGCGGGACGAGTAAGGGAGAAGGAGATATTTCCTATCAGGTCGTCGCGGAACTCGACGACCCCGGAATCGTGGCTCATGGAGTTGCTCTCAAACCGGGCAAACCTGTCTGCTTAGCTGCCACCCAACAAAAACCGGTCGTCATTCTGCCAGGATTTCCAACTTCCGCAATCTTCACTTTTCACGAATTCGTGGCACCCGTCATTCGGCAACTGGCCGGTAATACACCCGCCGACCAAACTCAGCTCGATGCCCAAATGGCAGTCAAAATACGTTCGGAAATCGGCCGAACAGAATATCTACTTGTTAGTCTGGTCCAGCGCCACCACGATGGAAAGCTGGTCGCCTACCCTATGGGAAAAGGAAGTGGAAGTGTCACCACATTCAGCCACGCAGACGGATTTATCACGATAGATCGGCACCAGGAGATTCTGGACAAAGACGCTGTTGTCAATGTAACTCTGCTGGGCCGGCAACTTCCTCTGGCGGACCTGGTGGTTATTGGAAGCCACTGTGTGGGGCTGGATCTAATTCTCTCAACCATTCAGCAAACAGGCATCCACAGCAAACTGATGACCGTCGGTTCGACTGGAGGAGTCGAAGCGGTGCGGCGGGGAGAGTGCGATATTGCCGGCGTCCATTTACTCGACTCGACCGGTACCGCGTACAACCAGCATTTACTCGACGACTCGCTGGAGCTGATCAAAGGTTACAAAAGGACCCAGGGCATTATTTTCAGAAAAGACGATCCGCGGTTCCGTGATAAATCGCTCGAGGCACTGATAAGGCTGGTCTGTAACGACCCATCGATTCATATGGTTAATCGTAATCAGGGGAGTGGTACCAGAATCCTGATCGATCAACTACTCGAAGGCCAGACGCAATTACCAACGGGTTATTCCTTTCAGTCCCGCAGCCACCATGCAGTAGCTGCCAGTGTGGAGCATGGATCTGCCGACTGGGGCGTGGCCATTCAGGGTGTCGTTAGTCCTGTACTGGGTTTCCTGCCGGTAGCGGACGAAGAGTTCGATTTCATCCTCCCGGCTGCTCGTCGGGATAAACCGGCCGTAACAGCCTTTCTGCATGCCTTGAAGAGCAGCGAGATCCAAGAACAACTGGCAAAGCTGGGCCTGCAACCTTGATGCTTTACCCCGGAACACGAATCACCTTCGCAGCAGAATCTCGCCCCGTCCACCTTCGATCATATCGCCATGAAACAGATCATAGGAAGCATCAAGCAAATCATCGGGCACTTCAAATCCACTGTGACGGAGTTTTCGCAGAAGCACTTTCATGAACTCGGGTTGATAGTTTACCGCGTGCCGGAAGCTGGGTAACAGTTGCGGATGTTGGTCCCCCATAAAGATAATGGAACCGCGACGCATACCCGCTCCATGACGGATCCCAGATTCTCCGCACAGCAGAATCGTACCGGCCAGCATGCGAAAGCCGACGAGATCACCTGCGTTGCCTCCAATCACAATCAATCCGCGCCGCATGGTTAAGCCGATTTCGTTACCGGCGTTTCCGTCAATGATGATCGTCCCCCGGTTCATTCCTCGCTCACTTCCGCGGTAGGCTGCTCCAACCTGATGTCCTGCATTACCGTGAACCCGAATGTGACCGCCCCTCATTTCTGCACCAATCCAGTCACTCGCATTACCCTGCACTGTAATCGTGCCACCTCGCATCTCACTACCCAGATGCCGACCACAATCACCCTCAATGGTGATCGTACCTCGCTCCATCTTCGTACCAATCCAATGCACTCCGGCAAGCTGACCACTCAGATTGATATGCTGGTCTGCTGCGTCTCCACTCACCTTGAAGTAATCAGCAAGCACGCATTTGTCTTTACCGTGAAAGATCGGTAGCTTTTCGATTTCCGCAATCGTTAATTGCTCAACCGTATCAGGGTTAATCCCTTCGATTTCAAGAGGGATCGTCGTATTGCCTTGGTAAGTAAGTTCCAGAGTCATGGATCGTTCTTATCTGTAAAAACAACTCGCGGGGAATTATAAACTCTATATACTGGATTCTTGGTTAGGGGATGGAATGACCAATTTACAACAACCAATCGCCGGAATTGTCCTTTGTGGCGGAAAAAGCCGTCGTATGGGGCTGAGCAAAGCTTTATTACCGTTTGGTAAGGAAACCATGCTGCAACGGGTTGTTCGCATCATGTCGGAAGTCACCAAACCGATTGCCGTCGTCAAGGCCGACAATCAATCCTTGCCCGTGTTACCAGACGATATCCTGATCACTCAGGATCGTTCGCCCGGACAAGGACCCCTGGAAGGAATTCGTATGGGGCTCGCTGCTGTGGAACAGTTCCCTGAAAAGGATGCTCCAGTGACACAAGCCGCATACGTTACCAGTTGTGACGTTCCACTGCTTCAGCCTGCTTGGGTCAGTGCTGTCGCTGACAGACTCGGCGACGCCGACGCTGCCGTGGTTGTGGAAGACGGGTTTCGCCATCCACTGGCTGCCGTATATCGTACCTCCCTCATTCCAGTGATTGACTCACTGCTGGACGCTGATAAACGACGACCTTTGTTCTTATTCGACCTGATCGATACGGTCACCGTATCCACTCAGGATCTGCTGGGTGCTGACCCGCATCTGTCCAGTTTGATCAATATCAATGAACCGGACGACTACCTTGCCGCTCTGAAACAGGCCGGTTTCGAACCGGACTCCAGAGTTCTAGCACAGTTCAAGTCGGCAAACTAACTCGCATCAGGATCGCACTCCACAACTTCGGCGTCGTGCAAGTAACCATCCTGTACCGGGTAGTTTCGGAATCGGATCGAGTAATACTCTTCGAACCAATTCGAGATATCTCCTTCAATTTCTTTGTCATAATCCGGATCAACATGTAATGTCTTCCCGAGAAGTGGCTCACGAATCTCTCCGTCTTCCACAACCACGATTCCGGACTTGATCACGTATTTTGGCAATTCAAACATGGTCTCTTTGTTTTCATGAGGCAGGTACACCGTAATGTCTGCATCCGCTCCAGCTCCTAGATGCCCTTTATTCTTGAGCCCCAGGATTTTTGCCGGACCACTGCGAGTGATAATACAGATCTCGTTAAGCGTATATTCCCGTTTCAGATCCGCCAGGATGCAACGATTCATCACCTCAGGATGTACCGTCTTCAATACTTCCTTGCGGTAAGTGCTGTCCATTAACAGTCGAATGATCTGAGGATAGGCCAGGAAAGAGCCTCCGTTAGGATGATCCGTACTCATGACCACTCGCCAAGGGTCATCCACCAACAGATACCACTCCAAACCAATCGCCCACTGCAGCGCATGCACCAGACTTTTGTTTCGGTATTTGATCGGAGCGATACCGCAACCCGATTCCAGTTCAGTATCAGCACTGAACCACTTGGTTCCATAAACGTTGTGCAGGTAATAACCCAACGGGCCGTCACCGGTCATGCTGGTCGTCTCGCCAAACATGACCTGACCAACGTCCACCGTAACGTTCTCATGCGAATTCACATACTCGACCAGCTCGGGCACCCGACTGCAGAAGGTCTCTTCTTCGCCTTCCCCACCACCATAACTGTGGAATTGAATGTGAGTAATATGGCCGTTATGACCATTTAACGCATCCATCGTATTGAGCGTCGTTGAATAATTCCCCGGCATTCCCAGATTGTTGCAATGAATATGAACGGGATGGGGTAATCCGATTTCGTTGGCGGTACGAGTTAATTCCGAGATGATCTGGCGAGGAGTCACGTTATAGTGGTCAACCATCTGGTCGACCGTATCCACATTACCTCGCGGATGATGCTTCCAGACTTCAACTCCTCCTGGATTGACGAGCTTCGGAGCGTATCCCTTGGCGGCGCCCAGCAACCAGGCCACAAATCCCTTGAGTTTTGCCGGTTCATTGTCAGCAATCGATTTCATCACGAAGTGATTGTTCCCGGTGAGCACATAGAATCCTTTGTCGATACAGGGAGTATCTTCAAATTCTTCATGGGCGTGCCGTGCCGACATCGGAGGAACCGCGGCATCAAAAGCAGTCGTATATCCCAGACCAATATACTTGTACCCGGTCGCGAAGGTGCTGGGAACACTACCCATTGTTCCACTGTGTGTCTTCTGAGTTCGCTCAATAACTTCATCGCGCCGCTTTTCTTCAGGACGCATTTTACGAGCCATATTCACTTTGGGACCAGCGATATGACAATGCATATCAACTCCGCCAGGCATCACCACGTATCCAGCCAGATCGATGACACGACCAGCGCGAACTCCCGGACCGGGTGGATCCACGATCTTACCGTCCTGGATCCAAATGTCCTGTACTTGACCGTCCACGCCATTTATTGGATCGTAAACATATCCACCGGCAAGTTTTAAGTACGCTGTCGTCATGTGGTTTTACCAATAACCTGAGTCGTTATTTTCATGCAGAAAAGAAGTCCGTGTCCAATTCCGCAAATCTTCAAATGGCCGTCGATCAAATCGTTGCTGCTCGTCAATACACCCATTCTCTACTGGATGGTATCGGCCAAAACGACTGGTTTCGACAACCCATTGAAGGGTTAAATCATGTTGCCTGGCAGGTCGGGCACCTCGCCATGGCTCAGTACGGCCTGGTGCTTTTCCGCCAACGCGGTCGAAAACTGGAAGACACCGAATTGATGTCTTCAGCGTTTCGAAAAAAATTCTCTCGTGGCTCCACTCCTCGTCAGGATCCAGAGTTCTATCCGGCTCCCGATGAGATCCTGAATGTGTTTGAACGAGTTTACAATCAGTCGATGGAAGAACTCGCTACGTATCCTCTCGAGCAATTAAACGAGCCTGTCGAAGATCCGTATGCTGCCTATCCCACCAAACTGGGGTGCCTCATTTTCTGCGCTCATCACGAAATGTTACACGCAGGACAACTTGGCATGCTACGGCGATTACTCGGCAGCGACCCCGTTCGCTAAATCACGCGCTGGCCGCAAACTGGAATTATCATTCTCAGCCGGAGCTTCCAGAGCAATCAATTCCTGGACCCGCTTTTCAATTCTCTGAAGAATCTCCAGATCGGCCGGATGATGGCACTCAAAAGCTGGTCTTAAAGAAATCGGTATGTCATCCATTCGATAGACTGTCCCTGGAACATTAATGCCATAGGTTGCTACCGTGAACGCAACTTCGGCATGTCTGGTCGTCGGCGTCTCCTTAGGATCAAACGCGATGTAGGGAATGGACTTCAAATGCTGACGTGCGGGTTCGCTGAAATTCGCCATCGGGTCACTGGCGATAATAATCGCCGCATCTGCTTCCTGCCGGGCAAGAACATCCGAGGCCGTGTATTCACCCGGGTTGAAGCGAGGATAACCGCGAGCTAAATTCACGCCAAATGGATAACCGGTTCTCCAGGCCACCACATTATCGGCTCCCGTCACGTTGCCATGCCCCCGATTCGGCTTACAGACAAATCGAGTGTGACGGTTCATATCCCGAGTCAATTCGAGCAGTGCTTCGGTGTTGGCATGCTTACCCCGAGTCATCGTCAATCCCATTCCAAAGAAGAACACGCCAAAACGTGACGCCTTCATGCGGTCCATGAGATCCTGCCAGACCGCAAGCTCGACTCCTGTGTCTGCCAATACCTGCGCAGCTTCCAGTTCGACTCCAGCTGCTAATGCACGCAGCGCCCACAACGCCTCGAAATCAGAACGGGGTTTAAGCTGAATGAAGATATCAGCAGTATTGGCTGATTTGGTTTTACGAACGTCGATCACCACGCACGTACGATCCTTGCGGCCATTAGGAACAAACATTCCCTTGGGCATCAAGCTGTAACGGGTAAAGTGACGAGGGTGACTTTCAGCAGGATTGGCTCCCCAGAAAATGATCATGTCTCCCCGATTGCGAACTTCGCCTAACGAGCAGGTTACTTCACCAACTCCCTGAAACGCCATTCCCGACGGACCGTGGCAAACAGAGGTAGTTGTATCAAGATTCGCTCCCACCCAGTCGGCGATACTGACCGCCACTCGCTGCGCTTCGCTCGTCGTATCACTCAGACCATACATCAGAGGATAACGTGACTTGGTTAGAATCTGGGAGGCTCGTTCAATTCCCTCTTCCACCGAGGCAGGCTGCCCCTTAATCAGGCAGGATGGACGATCGTCCACCGAGTGGTTTAGAAACCAGGCCGTTCCCAGCACACAGGCTCGTTTAGCCTTCGTGATTTCGTGACCTTTGACAGTCAAATCGATGTCATCACAGACACATCCGCAAAATGTGCATGTCGCATCTTCAACTACTTTTAATTCCGGTTCTTGTTGCGACGCATCAGTTGTAACAGTAGCCATGAGGTTACGCTCCACTGTGCGTGCGATATCAAACTCGTTCAGACCTGACCAGTTTTCACCAGTTCGCACGAATCAGTCTGACCGACGGGAGCGTTCGCTCCAGTTAATTTCTCCTGTTAATTGGCACTTAGACGGGAACTACTCCACAGGAGCAGCGATCTTTTCCATCGTCACGTCAAATCCCTTACTTGTTGGCATCCCGGAGCCATGCGTGTCAGCGCCCATCAGTCGACTTGAATAGTCACCATAAGCAATGAATAACAGCCCGGCAGGTAATTCACCTTTCTTTGCCGCTTTAACCCGGATTTCAATCTGGCCGTGTTCGCTTGTTACGCGAACCCAGTCTCCTGCCTCCAGCTCAAGCTCTGCCATATCCTCTTCAGAAACTTGCAAAACGGAAATCTCGCTTTGATAGGTCTCTTCAAACTTACCTTCATTAATACCCACTCCCTGCTGACTAGTACGGCCAGGAATGATGATGTAAGTTTTGGACATAATGTGCTTCCCAAAGGGTAAATTGCCTTGGTATGCCAGCAATCTAAGTGAAGATTTGTGCCTATCTAGCTAAAATCGGCACGCTTCCCCCTCCTTATCAAACATTTATTGTGAACTCACACCTTCATCTCCGCTAGTGGGTCTCGCAGGCTTCCCATCCTTAATAAATGAGATATCGATCGTCTGTCCGACCCTGTCCCAGCAGATTTCAGAACCATCGCGCAAAAATTACCCACCAACAGGTGACACCCACTCATTGCCAGACCATTTCAGCCGATTTCCAACCCTGACCGAGTGGGTGGCACCGGGTTTGGAGTAGGCTGGATGTATTTTTAGACGTATTTGTTAGAATCTAGGCACGAGATTGATCATCTGGTGCCTCTGCCTTTCAACCAAGGAGTTTCATCATGTTGGATTTGCACGACAAAATTGAAGATGCCGTAGCCAAAATCAGGAAGCAGTGGGATAAGACGCCTCATGCTGGTGTCATCCTGGGGACAGGCCTTGGCAGTCTGGTTGAGGAAATTGAAGTCGAAGCAACCATCGAATATGGCGACATTCCTCATTTTCCAGTATCCACTGCTGTCAGTCATGCCGGACGACTGGTTTGTGGCATGCTATCCGGGATTCCGATCGTAGCGATGGAAGGCCGGATGCACATGTATGAAGGTTACTCGCTCAAAATGATCACGCTGCCGGTACGTGTCATGAAAGCTTTAGGGGCAGAACTTCTGGTCGTATCCAATGCTTGTGGAGGCATGAACCCGAACTACCGTTGTGGCGATATCATGGTCATCGAAGATCATATCAACCTCATGGGTGACAACCCTCTGATTGGTATCAATGATGATCGTTTAGGTCCCCGGTTCCCTGATATGTGCGAGCCATATCAGCAATCATTAGTCGATCGCGCTCTGGCGATTGCTCGCAAACAGGACATCATCGCTCACAGAGGAGTCTTTGTAGCTGTCGCGGGACCGAATCTGGAAACACGAGCGGAATACCGTTTTCTGCGGACGATTGGGGCTGATGTTGTTGGAATGTCAACGGTACCGGAAGTGATCGTCGCCGTACATTGCGGGCTCCGCGTTGTTGGGTTTTCCATCATTACCGACATGTGTTTACCGGATGCCCTCAAACCAGCGAATGTCGAGGAAATCATTGCTGTCGCCAATCAAGCGGAACCCCATTTGACTGCTCTGGTGAAAGGCGTGTTGGCAGAGGAACGATCGTAGTATCAGCCATGCCACGTGACTCATTGCAATATTTTGAAAGGATCGACGAGGCGACCGACTACGTCGGCCGACACATTACATCCAGGCCACTTGTTGCCATCATTCTGGGAACCGGACTCGGCAAACTTGCAACTCGTATCAAGCCTGAAGTCACACTGCCATACCGAGAGATTCCACACTTTCCCCAGTCCACTGCGTTGAGTCATCAGGGGCAATTAGTCGTAGGGTTACTGGAAGGTGTGCCAGTCATAGCCATGCAAGGCCGATTTCATCTCTATGAAGGCTATACGCTTCTGGATGCCGTCCTGCCAGTTTATGTCATGCAAAAACTGGGAGCAGAAATTCTGGTCGTTTCCAACGCTAGCGGCGGAGTCAATCCCAGGTTCACCAGTGGTGACGTGATGGTCATCAACAGTCACATCAATCTGATGTTCCAACAGCATGCCAAGCTGCGGAATCCGACACACACGGCTGAGATGGATCAACAACCGGGAACACTGTTTTACGATCGCGCCTTCATTGATCTGGCCTTGGAGACGGGTCGTAAACAGGACTTTTACATCCAGGAAGGATGTTATGTAAGTCTCACCGGTCCCAATTATGAAACTCGCAGCGAATACCGGATGGTACGAGAGATTGGAGGCGATGTCGTCGGGATGTCCACGGTTCCTGAAGTTCTCACGGCCCATTCATTGAACATGCGAGTGCTCGCACTGTCGGCCGTCACCAACGTGGCAAAACCAGACGCTCTGTCAGAAACATCTGCGGAGGAAGTCGTCGATATTGCCCGTCTGGCGGAACCAAAACTGACAGCGATCGTCAGTGACCTTCTGAAGACGCTTTAATCATTCGCGGCATTCTGCTGTTCAACCTGATTCCGCAATTTGGCGAACTCGGCGCGCAACTGCAACACTTCCAATTGCAATTCATTGAACATGTCGAGCGTCACTTGAGGTGTCGGATCAGCCGTTGAGCAATCCTGTGACTTGTAAATGGGAAGCTGAAAACCCTGCTCTGTCTGGTCGTTGTTGTCATCTGTCATTTATTGTTCCACCCATTTCCAACCCACTGGAACCTGTAATTCCATCTCCGCCATTTGCGCCCACGGAGTGCCCTGGTGGTCTGCAATTACACGTTGCAGATACTCCAACGCTCTTTCGCCTATCTTTTTCACCGCGCTACCAGCTTCCGTTTGTTCAGCCGGAGTTAACACCCAACGTGTGCTGCCTTCGTTTTCAAATGACTTCCCGCGCTTCAACGCTGCCAGCATCGCGTTGTATCCTTCCACTCGGGATTTCGCTGCCAGAATTCTTCCCATGGCCAAATCGTATCCGGCCTGCCATCGAGGTTTGGTCAGGTTTTCACGATCCGGTTCGCCGACGACGAGAACGTTGTAGGCCGCGTTGAGCGCAGGTTCGATCTGGGCTGCCCCCAATTGTGCCTGACTGAGCATCTGATTCAAACGCGTTACATCCGTACCTTCAAAATCGACTCGGTAATTATTCAGAGTCGGAATATCTTTCATTTTCGCTACTTCCAGCAACGCTTTGACTGCACCGTTAGCCTGTACCATTGCATCGTACTTGGCACGGCTTACGTAGTCCGGAGCGTATTTGGTCATCTGGGCTCCTCCGTAGGAACCAATCAATGCGGTAGGGCGACTCCCCGGACGACTCAGCATAGAAGACGTATAGCCGGGAGCTTTGACCCCAAGAAAGAGTCCACCACTACTTCGACATAACAACTCCCACGCAAACGGTCCATATCCACTGTCAACCGTATCCATACTCAATCCTGCGGCGGGATATGCAAGCAGCAGCTGTTCCAGCTCCCGAGTTTCGGGCCCCTGATTAATAAACTGCTTCTCACCTTTCCCATTAGCACCAGCTTCGACATGTTCAGGAAGAATTGCCCGTCTACCGAACGGAGCATTCACTCCGACCACGTAGAGTGGCATCGCGTACTTTGACAGTTCCGGTCGAATTTCATCCGCGAGCTGCTGGTCATCACCCGCCTCATCCGTAATCACTATCAGAAACACTTCGTAACCATCATTCACCCGAAGGTCCGTTATATCATCCACTGCCAGCTTGAGTGCCGCGAAGGCGTTTTCCACGCCGGTGTTATCAACCGGGATCGTTGAGAGCGCGTCTTTTGCCGCCTTTAATTCGCCACTGACTGGTAACGTACACTCGACCGTTTCTCCAAAGGTGTAGATGGCCGTATACAAATGATGGTGCTCAATCTCAGCTGCCTCCTCCATTTCAAGCTGTTTCCGTTCAAAAGCCAGTTCATCATAGTAAGACTGGACTTGAAGACGAATTCCATCGACCATATTCGCCGCACTTTTACTTCGATCGATCACCCAGGCAACAGCTGTCGGTCCTTCCTGTCGACTGGCATCTATTTGCGTCAGCAGCTTTGTCACTTCTGGTTGAACAACACCCGCAGTATTAACGATTCGACGCGGAGGTGCTTCAGGCTCAAGGTCCAGCCTTTTCTTCGGCTTCTCCTTGGGACGAATATCTCCTTGGGGATTCAGCGGGACATCCACACCTGGAATAAGAGTACGAGGTTTTTCGGTACTGGTCTGTTCCGCCTGTTCGGTATCACCACAGCCAGCCAACATGACCAATAACAGACAAACTACTTTCCACAATTTCATATCTAAAAATGCTCTGTTCATATTACTCGTGGCAATTCAAAACGAATCGCTTCGTCTGAGTTTATTGTATTCGCTACCTCATTTATGATAGAAGCCGTATCACCAATAAGGAACTCCCATGTCGTTTGCTCATTTAACACTTGCCACACAGGATGTTATCGCTTCCAGCCAATTTTTTCAAAACACTCTGGGCTGGACCCCGATTTCCCGCCCTGACAACATCGATCGCACAGCAGCATGGCTCGATATCGCACCTGGCCAACAGCTCCATTTACTACACGTCGAAAACTTCGAAGTATCTCCGTATGAAGCTGAATTTGGTCGACACTTTGCAATATTCTATCAAGGAAGTGAATTTCCAGCCCTCAAAGCCCGGTTGCTTGAACATCATGCAGAATTAATCGACCCTTTACGGGACACTCCCTTTGAACGTTTCTTTTTCAGAGATCCTAACGGCTACATCTTTGAAGTCATTGACAAAGAAGGCTACAGCCCCGAGTAGGACCATAGCCTCCATTACTTCATATCGTTGAAACCGCGACTATTTCTCGTCCGAGCTTTCGACGACCCAGATATTTCGGTAACGTACCGGGCAGCCGTGGTTCTGTAAGTAGACGGGACCTGGAGCCGGACCCGCTTTCAATGGAGCTGCCGTTGTATTTCGTTCTCCGGGCAGCTGAACCTTATCGTGAATCTTCACTCCGTTGTGGTAAACAGTAATCGAAGGGTGCGTTACAACCTTCTGATTATCATCATACCGCCCGGCAGTGTAATAAATATCGTAGGTTTGCCAGGTCAATGGCGGAAATGCCATATTAATCGGCGTTTCCGCCACACTGTAAATCCCTCCGCATTCATTCATCGCACCATGCAATCCGAACGAATCAAGCATCTGGATCTCATAGCGTCCCTGAACGTAGATACCTGAGTTTCCTCGCCCTTGACCACGATCAAGCGGCTGGTAGGGGATGCGGAATTCTAAATGAATATGATGGTCCTGAAACAGATTCTTACTGGTCGTCCCCTCCATCAACAGGCCATCATCGGATAACCGGCCATTCTTCCAGTTCTCCACATTCGATCCGTCAAACAGAACTACCGCTCCCTGGGGAGGTTTCTTCCCCAGCGTTGGGCTTTGGCGATTGACCTTTTTCAGCACAGCTCCGCCGTTACCCTGAGGATCAAAAAGAGCGATTCCCTCCTTGGACAAAACAGCTGTGCCCTTATCAGACGTGAATTTCACTTCCCCATTTTCCAATTTACCATTGGCTCGAACTACCTTGGATTTGTCCAGCCCGAAGCCATCGCCTGGCAATCCCCCGGGATAATAGGCGCCTGCAAACTCGCCATTGCCTAAAGCAATAATCTGAGCGCCCGCCTTATATGTCTTTCCATCTCTTTGGAACTCGCCAGTATATTCCCCCTGCAGCGCATAATCGCTGTCTACTTTTGCGGGATCTACAATCTTTGGACCAGCTGCGTTAGCCGTGATCACTCCGGCAGCCAGGACAGCTAACATGGCCAGGGTTCGTGTTAAAGTACGGTACATATTCTAAGTTCTCCTGAAATGGATCCCTGTAACGGGCGAGGATCCTGTTCTCTGAAACATTGATTCATTGTCGATCTTCCCTTCTATGCTTAACATGAAGAGAAGCTATATTTTTATGGCTGCCAGACCATCTTGCAAGCAACTCCGCCCCATCGTATCCATTTTCCATGAAAATCAAAATTGAGTATTACGGCATTCCGCGCCAGCGTGTTGGAATCGCCAGTGAAGTCTATGAATTTGATCAGGAGGAAATGGAAATTCATGATGTCATCCTCGCCGTTGCACGGAAACATCCTGAATTTCAGCGGAACTGTATGGCAGGAGACCGTCTTAACCAGCATCTGACGGTCAATCTTAACGGCACACGATTCTATCAAACCGAAAATGGGACGGCCCGGGATGGGGATGCCCTGCTGATCCTTTCCATGGATGCGGGTGGCTAACGTGAGTGAAGCACACGGCTATCATTACCGCTATCTGGAAATCGATGTCACCTCTGGGGCGGCAAGCTGCCATCCATTGCAAGCCGACGTTTTACAACAGATGATCGGTGGAAGCGGGCTTGGTACCCATCTCCTGATGGAACATGAAGCATGGAAGCATGATCCCTTGTCTTCTCAGGCTAGTATTGTTTTTGCCTTCAGCCCTCTCGTCGGCAGCCCTCTCACTACCAGCGCCAAATTCGCCGTCGTCAGCCGCAGCCCTTTGACCGGCCGTATCAATGACTCGCTTGCGAGTAGTCGTTTTGCCCTTGCTGGAAAACGAACCGGCTATGATGCACTGCTCATCACTGGTCGGGCAGAGTCGCCATCCATACTCGTCATCGACAATGGCCATGTTACGCTACAGCCGGCCGATCATCTCTGCGGACTGCCTGCCGAACAGACGGAGCAACAATTGCGAACCGCATTCGGTCAGGAATACTCATTTGCCGTTATTGGCCCGGCCGGGGAACACCTTGTCAGATATGCGACCATCTCGCACAGCGGACGCCATGCGGGCCGTGGTGGCAGCGGCGCGGTGCTTGGCTCCAAAAACATCAAGGCGATTGCCGTGCGTGGTGACCAGCGAACTTCCTGGTTTGACACTCAGGGACTCGTTCAACAGGCACGGAATTTATCCCAGCGATCCTTCGGGCCAGCCACAGAGAAATATCGTGAGTTAGGTACGGCAGCGAACGTACTCGTTTTCAACCGACTTCATTGCCTACCCACTCGTAATTTTCAAAAAGGTTCTTTTGAAAACGCAGAAAATCTGTCTCCGGAAGCCATGAATGCTGTGCGGGACAAAATGCGTGAAAGTTGTGCCGCCTGCACAATTGGATGTACTCACATCTATTCCATTCCCGTCGACGGTAAACCATCCCAAACTCGTATTGAGTACGAAAATCTGTTTGCACTAGGACCGCTTTGTGAAATCAGCGATCAGCAAATCGTCCTGCAGGCTTCCCACCTGTGCGATCATTACGGTCTCGACACTATCAGCACCGGGGGAACTATCGCATTTGCCATGGAGTGTGTGGAGCAGGGTTATCTTCAGGAACCATGGCTTCGCTTTGGCAGCGGTGAAGCTCTGCACAAGGCGATCCACCTGATCGGACAGCAAAAGTCACTTGGTATCTCGCTGGCGAAAGGAAGTCGCGCTTTGGCAATGGAACTGGGGCATAACACGATCTCATTCGCCCCTCAGGTGAAAGGATTGGAACTGCCTGGCTACGAACCTCGAGCACTACAAACCATGGCACTTGGTTTTGCCGTGGGGACCCGGGGAGCCGATCACAACCGTAGCGGTGCCTATGAAGTCGACTTCTCGGAACATGTCGACCGCCGCCATGCCAAAGTGAGTCAGGCTCGTCTTGCGGTAGAGACGGAAAACAAAGCCGCCATGATGGATTCACTTATCCTCTGCAAATTCCTGCGTGGCGTATTTGACGATTATTTTGCGGAATGTGCAAGCATGCTTAATCTGGTAACCGGTTGGAATTTGAATGCCGAGCAGATGGTGCGAGCAGCTGAAGCGATCGTCAACACCAAAAAACATTTCAACATCCTCAGCGGCTGGACACCCGCAGAAGACACTCTGCCCGAACGCATGCTGACAACAGCATTGGAGGATGACACAGATGCCGTGCTAAACCGTCAGACGCTGGAAGCTCTTGTAAAAGCGTATAACCTGGAACGGGGATGGGACGAAGCGGGCTTTTTGCCAGATTCGTCAACACGACCTTAACATCTCGACCACCGCCATCGTTGCCTGCTCCATGTTTTGCTGGAGCGTCCTGCCTGACGCTTTCCGCGGCTTGAAACTATGGTCACCATCGGCAAGCAGAATTGTTTTGAAGTGACCTGGAAACTTCATGTGCCGAACTTCCTCTCCGTTGCCAAACGGATCCCGCTCTCCCTGGAGAATCAACGTAGGCACCTGGATTGTTGAAAAATGTTCCGTGCGTAATTTCTCTGGCTTCCCGGGGGGATGAAAGGGATACCCGAGACAAACCAATGCGCTGACTGGGTCCAGCTGTGTCGACATCGAAGCAATCCGGCCTCCCATGGATTTCCCACCGATCGCCAATCGTTGGCCTGGCTTCAGTTTTGCAGCGACTTCCTCGACCACCTCTGCCCACGAATCCAAAAGCCTGGAAGCCGAGTCGGGAGGCCTGCGTTTACCTTCGCTAATGGCGCGCACCATATAGGGAAAATTGAAGCGCCCCACCCGGATACGGTGTTGTCCCAGAGATTCTGCCATGGTCTGCATAAACGGCGAATCCATGCCTGCTCCGGCACCATGAGCAAGAACCAGAACCCAATCCGCGGATTGAGGGCCATTCCATTGCAATGACGGCATCCAGGTTATTTCGCACCCGGAGCCGCAACAAAGGAGATTACTTCTGCGCCATCTTCGGTATTCCAAATCTTTACGGCGCCGTCGAAAGCACCGCCGGCAATCCGTTTGGTCGACTCATGGAATGCCGATGACAGAGTCCAGTCGGCATGTCCACCATAATTACGCACCTCTTTTTGCGTGGCGGCATCGATCTGACGGACTGTTCGATCGGCCGAAGACGTTGTAATCACGCCACCGATCTTTTCCAACTTGTATACTTCTCCGCCCTGAGCAAGCTCTCCAACTTTCTTCGCGTCAGCAGCTTTCCACCAGTGAACCTTTTTATCTCCACCGGCGGTATAGATATGCTGATTGTCCGGGTGAAAAGCCACCCCTTTCACGTGATTGTTGTGCCCACTGTAGGTCACCAGCAACTCACCGGTCTCCACATCAAACAACTTGGCTGTCTTATCACGTGACGCGGACGCCAGACGCTTCCCTTCATTATCCCAGGCAACGGCCATGATCCAGTCCGAGTGACTGGAAATCGCACGTACCAGGTTACCCGCCGGAAACTCGTAAATTCTGATCGTACTATCTGCTCCGGCAATCGCCAGGCGATCACCAGCCGGACTGAACTGTACATCCAATACAACATCAGACGTCGTACCTAAAACGGTCACCAGGTCACCGGAAGCCGCATCGAAAATACGCGCTTCACCAAGCTTTCCCGGAGCACCTCCCGCTGCAACGAGATGCTGACCATCATGACTGAAGCGAAGTGCAAATGTACGTTGGCCCACATTTTGAATTCGCTTTACAAGCGTACCGTCAGTGGCATTCCACAGAACGACTTCGTGATAGCCACCTGTCACGACCTGGCTGCCGTCAGGACTGAATGCTACTGACGTAATCGGGACAGTAAGGGGATAAACTTCCGGCGGTGTCGGATGTGTCGGTGCCGGAACGATGGTTGACAGAAACGCTTTAGGGTCTTCCGCGTCATATTTTGCACCCTCGGTGACCCACTTTTCAATGAGCTCGATTTCCGCTGCGGCGAGGGGATCGTTTTCGAGCGGCATTCGCTCGAACTCGTCCTCTGACTTAATTCTACGCAGAGATTCGCTCTCATCATGATTTCCAGCCGTAATGGCTGCTGCCCCGGAATCTCCCTCCCGCAAAAACCGCTCAAACGTGTCAACACGATATCCGCCTTCTGCCTTTTTCGGGCCGTGGCAGGCAAGACAATTGTTGATCAGAATCGGAGCAATGTCGGCTTTGAAACTGACCGCATCCTGAGCATTTAAAGAAGGTAATAAAAGTGCTGCAACACAAAGGGATAGGGAAAACTTATTCATCTGTCTGATAATACTCTCGAGTTAGTTCTTAGTGCTGGAACAGGAATTCATTGGTATTAAGAATCGCCCAGCAAATGTCTTCCAATGCCTCTACCCGGTTCTCTTTGGACGCAATGTGATCCAGGCTGGCTTTCAATTCCGTTTCACTTGGATTTCGGCAAACCGCCAGGTTATAGAGTCGAGTGATAATCTGCGTGTCATCTTCTCCTGCCGTAATCGACTTACGGAACGAATTGGATTCGTTTTTCAGTTTGTTGTAAATCAACGGACCATTGAAAAACTGAATCGCCATACTCAGGTTGGATTCATTGGTACGCTCACAAGCACATACCGTTTGACGTTCTGGCTGACCAAAGATCTTGAGAAACTCGTTATTCACCAGATCCGGCGCCGGCAAATGGGTTGCCTTCGTTCCGGGAGGCAAACCACCAAAGGACTCTGCTACCTGAGTTACATGACAGATCGCATCGAGCAGCTGTTCGGCTGACAATAATCGAGGCTGATAGTGCGAGAAGTACTTGGTATCGTCCTCGTTAAATTCATTTGGCTGATAGCTGGTCTGATAGGTTCGGCTTTTCAGGATCGTCGCCAGTATTTTTTTCCGGTCATAGCCGTTCTCAACGAAATCCTTTGCCAATTGATCCAGCAATACGGCATTACTGGGTGGATTGGTATCGCGGAAATCATCTGCCGGCTCAACGATTCCTCGCCCAAAGACCTGGCTCCAAATGCGATTTACTTCAATCTTGGCAAAGTAAGGGTTGTCTGGTTTGGTTAACCAGTTGGCAAAGTCGATTCGTCGATCAAACTCGTTGGGTTCCTCAATGTCTCCTACACCCGGCGCCCATGGTTTCATCTGCTGTTGAGTACGAGGTTGCGTAACTTCCCCGCTTTGAGAAACGTAGATAAACATCTCATTAGCACGCTTCGTGTTGGCTCGTTGCACCCGGTTGAAAAATGCTGCCATGCCATAGTAGTTATCCTGCGTCCAGCGTTCAAACGGATGATTATGACATTTGGCACATTGCAAACGTGCGCCGAGGAACACCTGCGAGATTGTTTCGACGCAGTCATTCATATCCTTCGACGTGCGATAAAAATTAGCTGCCGGATTACTGAATGTACTTCCCGTTGCCGTAAGCAGTTCCGTGGCAAATTCATCATAGGGCTGGTTTTCCCGGAAAGACCGTTCCACCCAGCGATAGTATTTATACACACCTTCGTTGGTCACCTGGCCACTGGTCAAACGTAATAAGTCACCCCATTTAAGAGCCCAAAACTTGGAAAACTCGGATCGATCGAGCAAACTGTCGATCGTCTTGTCACGTTTGGCCGGATCTTCATCCGCCGCAAATGCGGTCACTTCCTCCAGCGTCGGCAGGATACCAATGACATCCAGGTAAACACGACGAATAAATTCCTCATCCGTACACAAGTCGGAAGGCAGATACTTTAATTGCTTGAGTTTGTCGTCAACAGCAACATCGATATAGTTATTAACTTGAGGATCGTTCCAGACAAAATTCTCGACATCCTCTACAAACGTAATGAAACTCGACTCGATGAACTCAAGATAGCGAACAACCACAGCGACCTCACCTCGCTTGAGTCCTTCAACTAATCCATTACGATCCACATCAGCAACTTCCACATCAGAGCTGGAGAAGACGGCCAACGGAGTTACGTCGCGGACACTTCCATCGGAAAAATGGGCCCACACACTGAGCTGCTGCTGCATCGCGGGTTTCTTTAATACTCGGCCGGACTTCGGATAAACTTCGATTTTCACCGGACGAGCCGCCTCGGCAGTATCCATTTTGCACCCCTCCGCAATCCAGTCCCGAATCACGGCGTAAGCAGGATCGCCCGCGCGAATTTGCCGACCCCCTCCATGAGCGACTTTCATCAGTGGCTTGAGCAACAACAGGCTGTTTTCTGGATCCAGTGAATTGGTACGACGGCCAAAATCTTCCCGGATGAGAGTCAGTTCATCCAGCTTTGGATCAAAGGCTCGTAGCGATAAACGAAAACCTCCTTTTCCACTTGGCGAACCATGGCAGGCACCGGCATTACACGAATTCTTACTCAATGCAGCTAACGTATCGTACAGGAAAGAGACCGGTTGAGGCTGATCCTGATTCGTCACAACCACTTTCACCGTGGCCGTTTTTCCTCCAGCTTCAACATTCAGTGCGCCGTCCCCATTGGCTTGAGGATAAGCAACCGTTCCATCAACAGTCACCACCTCCGCATTAGCTGTCGAGACGGTAGCCGCGCGCGTCAGGTCCTGGATAGAACCATCCGCAAAATGCCCCGTCACAACCAACTGGGCCTGCTCTCGCACACCAGTCAACTGCACTTCAGCAGGATAGACTTCAATCCGCTCGAGCTGAGCTTCTTCCGCCTGCAGGCCCACGGTGGCTAAACCACTCCAGAGCAAACTGGCTACCATTAACACATACGTTTTACGCAGGTTACGAAATTGCATTACTACTAATTCCTTAAAGGCTATTCTGCCGCTTTCACTTCAACTGTGATGGCGGCACTAACAGCTGACACATCTTTGCCAGCATATTTTGACTTTGCAGTGACGGTGATCCCGTCTGTTTTGGCGACAGCTGCATCAGCGGCCGCTGCTATTTCTACTTCCAACTCTGTTTTATCTGCAGCAATGGTCAGCTCTGCAGGAACGGTCACCTTGTCTGGCAAGCCCGCCAGCGTCAGTGTGACAGGCTCCGCAGCGGAACCAGGCCCCCGGACCACAGATACTATTGCCTTTTGGCTTGCTCCGGCAGCAATGGCCGCTTCGAGTTTGATCGTGACAGTCAGTGGGTCCACCACCTTGATCGGAACACTCCGTTTTACAAACTGCAGGTGACCTGCATGTTCCGCATAAGCTTTCACTGTGAATGCTTTTTCTTCCGCCAGATCAGCAGGTACCGTCACCGTAATGGTGTGGACTCCTTTGTCCGCTTTATCTGCCACGGTAATGCCTTCTGGAACATCCTCAAACATTCGAGCCAACGTGCCCTTGAAGTCCTTGTGCTTACTGGCGGTCGACATCTTGAGCGTTGCCGTTGTCTCTCCACGGGCGACATAGACCGCTTCCGGCTCAAACTTGGGCTCAAAGAACTCTTCAATCGCGGGCACAGTCGTATACTGAACCACTCCCTGCAAAAATGCATAGGGATAAGTGATGGGCGCAAACTGAGTTCTCGTCCAGTCCCGGGATGTCAAAGGAACTTGAACCGTCTGACCATCGATTTCTGCCTCACCCACGATTTCCAGATTGACAAAATCTCCGGCCTTCGTCTCCTCTGAAAACTCCAGTAGCACCGTAATTTCTTTACCATCTTTGGCAATCACATTATTGTGCCAGGTAGCTCCAGGAATCTCAGTCCTTGATTTAATCGTGATAGGACCGACATAGCCATCACGGAGTACGGTGATGGGAAACTGAAATCCACCTTTACCTTCATCCACCAGGAATCGATTGCGAGTGGCTTTATCATTTTTCAGAGTCAGCGTAAACGTGTTGCCGGCCGCAACTTCAACGACGTAGGCATATGCTTCACCACCACGTTGCAGCAACTCGCTGGTTTCCAACAGATATTCACCATCTTCCGGGACACTCCATGCCACAGCGTACTCGTTTTCCGGATTGATTGGTGCTGCAGCGAGTTGACTTCCGTCCAGCTTGAGCACTCGGAAATTAACGACCGCTGGCGAACCAAGTTTCAGCGAGTGACCTGAAAAACGCAAACGTTGGCCCTTGGTGGCACTGAATTTGAAATAATCTTTGTCCCCGGCCTGCTGAAAAACACCACTGGCACCACCGGGAAATACCGCTCCGGTTGCCTGAGCGATTTCGTTATTCGGTTCTACTTCCACTGCCTGCGGATGCGAACTGGCCAGGGCTCGCGCAAAGCCCGACATTTGCCCCTGCTCGGCCCGAGCACCTGCATGAACATCACCACCCGCACTGGTTGCAGCGAGAACCACTTTATCCGAGATTGCCTCCACACCCGAACCAGTAAAATTCACTTCACGCTCACCGCCAACCTGAATAGCTGCAGGCAATGTTGTTGTAGCGAGTGGAAATTCTCCAATCCGGATGTAGTAGGGAAGATTACCGGCATACTTGCTATCCTGAACCTCGACCGCATATTGACCGTCGGCGGGAATCTTTGTCTGCACTCGAGCATCCGCTCCTAAACCTTCGCTGTCATCTGCATAGGCCAACTCTGTTCCGTCCGCAGCCAGAAGCCTGACCACAGGATCCATCGTAGAGTTCACGCGCGACGCCAACACATCGACTGAAACAACCTGCCCGGCTCGAGCTTCAAACTTGAAAAAGTCGGCTGCCGCACCGCTGGATGCAGCCTGAACCGCTGCAGGTAAGGTAATCAACGCCGCATCAGCCAACGCATTATTGGGCGACGGCTCTGTAATCACTGGTGCATCATCAACAACCACGATATAAAGCTGGGATACACCCGTAGCATTGGCAACTGAAATCGCTCCTACTCCAACTTCAACACTATCGGCCAGGGTAACCCGGAGCTTTGCATGGGTCGCATCATCCACTCCTTCCGGCGTTGCTAACACTTCCACGTCGGCTGGAAAACTTGTCCAAACCTTCAGTGGTGATGTCAGAGACGCTCCCGCCAAACTAACCTCTGTTGTTGCTCCAGCAGGTATTCCACGAGGAGAAGCGGACGTAATATTAGGGGCGGCCAACACCGAATGGGTGCCAAAAATTATTACCACCAGAAAGACGGGGATCAGACGTCGTAATTCTTTCATAACTGCTTCAGGTGAACGTATAAAAAGGTAGGATGCATATAAGGTGGGATTCACCGAACTTTCATTTTAAGTGCTCCAATTGGTGCTAGTCAAACTTCCACGTCGTAATTCTTATCTTTGAGTCTTCAAAAATGATCTCTTCAACAACCATAACCCGGCCCTTTTGCCTTGGCATGTTAGCACTACTGTGCACCGCTTCAGTCTACGGCCAGACAAAGCAGAAGGTAATGATTACCAGTTCGGTCGACAACTCGCAGCAGCCCTGTTACGTCATCCTGCCCAAGGGGTATGACACATCTGAAAGCCAACGATATCCGGTCCTGGTTGCCTTGCATACCTGGAGCAGTTCGGTGGAACAGAACAACGCCGAGTGGGAAAAGCAGGCCTTTGATCGCGACTGGATCTACATCTTCCCTCACTTCCGTGGCCCCAACAGTCGGCCCGAAGCTTGCGGTAGTAAGCTCGCCCAGCAGGATATTCTCGATGCCCTGGCCTACGCCAAAGCCACGTATCGCACGGATAAATCGAGGATTTATCTTGCGGGTGTTTCAGGCGGCGGGCATATGACGATGCTGATGGTGAGTCGGCACCCACAGTACTGGACGGCAGCCAGTGCCTGGGTAGGCATTAGTGACCTCTCCAAGTGGCATGAAAAACATGCCGAAACAAGATACGGGGCCATGCTGCGAGCAAGTTGTGGTGGCGCACCTGGAACCAATGCCATGGTCGATCAACAGTATAAAGAACGATCCCCCATCCACTATCTGGCAAATTCGATACGAGTCCCCCTCGATATAGCTGCCGGAATCCATGACGGCCACACAGGATCTGTACCCATTTCACATTCCCTGAAGGCGTTCAATGTAATCGCCACGGCAGCGAAAACAAAACCTGTTACTGCCCAGGAGATGAAAGCTTTGAGTACTCCCGCTGGACGCCTCGTCACTCCCTGGGCCTCTGACCAGATGACAGACAAAGTGTTAGGACGCGAAATCCACCTGCGGCGCTATGCGGCTCAAAGCCGAGTCACCATTTTTGAAGGGGGACACGAAGGAATCGCCGCTGCCGCTTTCGACTGGCTCAGCAAATTTCAAACCAATGCGCAAGGTCAGAATGTGCACGTCGAAACGGAGTAGGAGCGAATTATGGACGACAATCAGCAAGCCATTGCCAAACAGCACAATCGTGATGCCTGGAATCGGATGGTGGCCGGGAAAAAGCGGTTTACTCGACCTGCCAAAGATGAAGACCTTCATCAACCTCTGCACACGGTCGATGCAATTGGTTGGCTGGGAGGAGATCTTAGCGGAAAGGAAGTTCTCTGTTTAGCCGCTGGGGGTGGCCGACAAAGTGCAATCTACGCGGCAACGGGTGCCAACGTAACTGTGGTTGATATCTCGCCTGCCATGCTGGAACTTGACCGCGAAGTCGCTGCCGAACGCGGTATGGATCTACGAGTGGTTGAAACATCGATGGATGACCTGTCAATGTTTACCAATGCAGCGTTTGACATTGTCATCCATCCGGTAAGCACCTGTTATCTTCCATCGATTGCAAACGTCTTTTCTGAAGTTGCCCGGATTACCAGGCCCGGCGGGCTATACATCAGCCAGCACAAGCAACCGACCAGTCTGCAAGCCAGCACGAATCGCTCAGCCAATGGCTATGAATTGATAGAACCCTACTATCGGCAGGGACCACTACCGCCGGTCCAGGGTACTCGCTTACGGGAAGAGGGAACGATGGAGTTTCTTCATCGGTGGGAAGAAATCATCGGTGGTATCTGCCGCAGTGGTTTTGTTATTGAAGATCTGGTCGAGCCGTTTCACGCTGACCCCAATGCACCTCGCGACAGTTTTGGCGAACGTTGCTGCTATGCAGCTCCCTACGTCCGCATCAAAGCCCGCCGCAATAACACGACCATGGAATCTGCACCTGTTAACCGAATCTACTTGCCAGAGTAACCAAAGTAACCAGAGTAATTAGGTACGGATTTTTGAAACCCATAATTGCAGAACTGAATTCTCCCTAATAAAACTAAACATAACGGGAACTCGATACTTAGACCCTTCCACGTAAGGACTTTCACCGTGGCAGATAAACCAATTCAAGAACTTGTGTCATGCATGGGGCAGCCGGTCGCCGGTAATCCCACTCAATTTATGATGGAACGAGCTTTTGAAGACTGTGAACTCGACTGGCGATATCTCACTCTGGAAGTCCCTGCCGAGAATTTAAAAGATGCGATGGCTGGTTTTCGGGCCATGGGACTGCGGGGAGGAAACTTTACTATCCCTCATAAGGTGGAAGTGATTCAATATCTTGACGGACTGAGTGAAGCTGCTGAACGTATGGGCGCGGTCAACTGTGTCAATGTGGTGGATGGTCAGTTGATCGGTGAAAACACCGATGGCAAAGGATTTGTCCAGTCGCTGAAAACAGTACTCGAACCTGCCGGGCAAAAAGTCGTGATCCTGGGTGCGGGAGGAGCCGCGCGAGCCATTTCAGTAGAACTGGCACTCAACGGAGTGACCGACATCACCATTGTGAATCGCACTGAATCCCGTGGTCAGGAGCTGGTCGACCTGCTTAACAACATCGAAGGGGTACACGCCAGTCTGATTGTTCTGGATGGTGATTACGAAGTGGATGATGACGTCAATGTCGTAATTAACGCAACAAGTATTGGGCTGGGAGATGCCGATGCCCGAGTACCCCTGGATGTCGAAACACTTTCATCCGACATGGTTGTCGCGGACGTCGTCTTCAACCCGCCCATGACTCGCCTGCTTCGTGATGCCCAACAACGTGAATGTCGAACTCTGGATGGCCTGGGCATGCTCGTCAACCAAGCCGTCATCGGATTCAAAATCTGGACCGACGTCGACCCCAATCCAGCGGTAATGCGAGAAGCTCTCGAAGAATATCTGGAAATCTGAATCACCTCATGACAGCGGGAATCTTTGTTACTGGCACCGACACCGAAGTCGGGAAAACGTACGTATCTGCACTCATTGCCAGGCAACTGCGAGCTCAGGGTGTGAACGTCGGCGTCTACAAACCAGCCGCCAGTGGTTGTATCGATCAAGGCAACGGCACACTATTCAGTGAAGATGCAGATGCGCTGTGGAATGCGGCTGGTAAACCTGGCACAGTAGAAGATGTTTGCCCACAAATGTTTGCCGCTCCGCTGGCACCCCATCTCGCCGCCAAGGCAGAGGGAAAAGAGATTAACTCGCAGTTGCTGGTAGATGGAATCCAGTTCTGGCAAGAACATTCAGACTTTATCATTGTCGAAGGAGCAGGTGGGCTGATGTCACCGATCAGTGACGAGCACTTTGTTGCGGATCTGGCTTATGCATTCGGCTTTCCGCTCGTGGTTGTCGTCCCCAACAAACTGGGGTGTATTAATCACACCCTGCAGACGCTCATTACGGCAGCTTCCTACGAAGATGGAATTCCTATCGCAGGCGTGATTATCAATCATCTGAAGCCTGTCGGAGATCAGGATCTGAGCCTTCGTTCGAATCCAGCGGAAATTGAACGGTGTTGTATCCCTCCCGTTCTGGCCACCGTCGGTTTCCAGCAGGGACTGAGCCAGGAAATCGACTGGTTACAGCTGGTCCAATCCTGAGTGCACTCGTAATTGTCGATTCCTGTCGTGGCGTGCTAGACTAGGAATATATTCAGGAACGCGATCAGGTCATGGACACCGAGCAGCTTATCACAATTCTCGATTCACCTGCTGTCGCCCGTAAGTGGTTTCAAAGCGTGACACTCACGGATAAGCGTCAGGCACATGACGCGTTAACAGCTATTGCCGAGTCCGGTATGACACTCGATCTGGTCGCTGTTACAGCAACTCAACTGGAACAGGCACTTCCCAACGTACCCAAGCCAAATCAAGCGTTGAATTATCTGGCTCGATTCTCCAACGTATCACGTAACCCCATTGCACTGGGTTCACTTTGGGAACGAGACCAGTCCGCATTGCCAACTTTGCTGGTCATGTTTTCAGCCAGTGAGCAAATCGCTGAACTTCTTATCCAGGATCCGGAGTGCTACGACCTGCTTCGTATGACCGACGGCCAACCGGTTGATCGAGCAATCCTGATTGATGAAATCCGAACCGAGGTGCTGAATCTGGCAAGTGATCCGGACATTTCAGAGCAACTCGAACGGATCCGGAATCGCGAGCTGCTGCGGATTGCTTATGGTGACCTGGTCATGAAACAGCCCGCTGATGTGGTTGCCAATCAAACATCCATACTCTGTGAAGCCCTGCTGCAAAGTGCTGTGGAGCTGGCCTCACGGAAATCAATTAAGAAACATCAGCTGAATGCTACCTCGGCCGCCGACCTTCCCTTCTCGCTCATTGCTCTGGGAGATCTGGCTGGCAACCAACTCAGCTACGGAACCACGCTGCAAGCCTTTCTGATCTATCAAAACAAACCGTCAGAATCACCATCCGGGCAGTCGCAGGATGAACAGCGTTATGCGACTATTCTCAACGACACCATCAGTTTTCTGACCCTGCCCAACGGCACCAAACTACTGGATATTGACATCAGCTTTCAATTATCTGCCCAATCTTCCACAACAGCCGTTCATATTAACGATGCTATTCGATTCCTTGACTTTTCGGGTAGAACCTGGCAACGTCAGGAATTGATCAATGCCCGAGCCATTGCTGGTGATCTCCGATTAGGTCAGCGATTCCTGAAACACATGGAAAAATGGATCTATCGACGCTACCTCAACCGTGCCGACATCACTGGAATCAAAGCTCAAAAACGGCGGCTGCATCGTTGGGAAGATACCGGTCAACAGGATGTCGTCAATGCTCCGGGCGGAATCAGGGAGATCAATTTCGTTGTCCCTTTTCTGCAATTGATCAATGGCGGCAGCTTTGAAGCAATTCGTGTCCGTGGCACTCTGCCAGCCATCCTGCAACTGCATAAGGCTGGCCTGCTGTCACAGGAAGAATCCAATGTTCTGCGAGACTCCTTCCTCGAACTCAAGCGAATCCATCATCGACTGCAAACACTGGATAACGTAACGACGACGACCATTCCAAATGAACCAGCGGAACTCACCGCCCTCGCTCAAAGTCTGGGATATCAAGGTGAAGAGGCCCCAGAAACATTACAAAACGATGTGGCTCATCTGCTCCAGGTCAGTCAGCAAATACTTGATCGATTACTTGAATCCTCGTTTGATGACGACCAGGAAACCGAGCCGGAAGTAGACCTGATTCTCAGTCCGGACCCCGGTGACGAAATGCTTGAAGAAGTGTTAGGAAAACACAACTTCAAGGACGTTCAGTCCTGCTACCAGTATCTCATGGACTTGGCAACAGAGCGTATACCTTTTCTGTCCACTCGCCGGTGCCGGCACTTTTTGGCGATGATCGCGCCGAGATTACTTGAGTCCATCGCTCAAACTCCTGATCCGGATATGACACTTGCCAATCTGAGTACTGTCAGTGATTCACTTGGCGGAAAAGGGGTCCTCTGGGAGCTGTTTCAGGTAAACCCTGCTACTCTCAACCTCTACGTCAAACTTTGCTCCAACAGCCCTTACCTCATCACGATCCTCACCAGTTATCCGGGCATGATCGATGAGCTGCTGGATTGCCTCATTCTCGATCACCTGCCCACCCAGGAATCACTTCAACGTGTGATGACCGAACTGGTCAAAGGTGCTCAAATCGAAGGGCAGGAATTGGTTGACGTGGTACTGGCCTTCAAACACGCTCAGCACCTCCGCGTCGGTGTCCGTGAAATCCTCGGTAAAGACTCGCTGGCCGATTCACATAAATCTCTGTCCGACATCATCGAAATTTGTCTGCGGGAAATCGTCCACGAGCATTATCGGCAACTGGTCGAAAAACATGGTCAGCCGATGATGGAAGGAGGACCATGCGATGGAGAGCCCGCTTCTCCGGTACTGATTGGCCTGGGAAAACTGGGAGGTCAGGAACCCAACTTTCACAGTGACGTGGATATACTCTTCCTGTATGAAGGAGAAGGCAGCACACAGCCAACGCGGCGGAACCACAAGATTCGCCAAACCTCCAATCACCATTTCTTCAATGAGCTGGCAAAGCGAGTTCTTCAGACGGCGACTCGCACACGGCCACATGGGCGTCTGTTTGATATTGATAGCAAGCTACGGGCAACACACCAACATGCCCCTCTGGCCATTTCGCTGGATGACTATGATGCGTATCTCAGTCAAGCTGAAGTCCCACTTTGGCAGTATATGGGCTTATGCAAAGCACGCATCCTGTTGGGGTCGGACAGCGCCAAAAACCGTGCTCAGAACATCATTTCCCGAACGATAGCCACGGCCAATCAGAAGACCTCGTTGATATCTCAAATCTACCAGACACGCATTGAATCGGAGTCCGGTGCAACCGATAGAAACCTGAAACGTTTTCGTGGGGGAACGATGGACATTGAATACATTGTTCAAATGTTACAACTTACCCATGGGGATATCGAAGGAATCCAGCATCCGGGGACTTTGGTAGCGTTGGAAAAGCTGAAAGAACATGGCCTGTTATCTGAGGATGATGCTACGACGCTGAGTAAGTCGTATCTGTTTTTGAGACGGGTCGAGTCAGGCCTACGTCTGATGGACACCGCACACCGGCACGATTTACCTGAACAGCAATTGGAGCTCGAAAAACTGGCGTCCCTTCTGGGATATGAAAGCCCTCAATCTCTGGTAACTGTCTGTCGCCGATACTGCCAGGAAAATCGTCGCCGTTTCGAAAGAATCTTTAACAGCCAGTGACCGATGGAACACAAGCAGCCTGACGTGATTGTGGTTGGAGCCGGAGGTAGCGGGTTAGCGGCCGCCGTATCCTGTGCAGAGCACCATCTGACAACGGTTGTGCTTGAAGCATGTGAGCAAACGGGCGGTACGACGGGAATCGCTGTCGGCTCTTTTACTGCCGCAGGAACTACGTTCCAGCGCAAACAGGGTATTGTGGACACGGCCGAGCAGCATCAGATTGATCTTACGGAATTTGCTCCTGCTGATATCGAAGCTCGCAATAATCCTACGCACCGCGCATTTTTCGTGCGACATGCGGCAGACACCATCGACTGGTTACAATCCCATGGCATCCAATTCGTCGGACCGGCCGCAGAACCTCCAAACACGCAACCTCGTATGCACAATGTGGTACCCGGTGCGAAAGCTTATATCGCCAGACTGCAGCTCGCAGCAAGAAAACATGGAGTCGAAATTCTCCCGCGAGCCACCGTGGAACATTTGAAAACCGATGGAAAACGAGTAACGGGCGTCCAGTATTGCAACGCTGCTGGCGATCAGCATACTCTGTACGCCAAGCATGCTGTCATACTGGCGGCCGGAGACTATGCCAACAATCCGGCATTAATCAAACGGTTCAAGGGACCTGGCTATGAGAACATTGATGGCATCAATCCAAATGCAACCGGACTGGGCCACCTGTTAGCCGAAAGTGTTAACGCGAAACTGGTAAATATGGATATCACTTATGGGCCCGAGCTTCGGTTTATCGCTACCGCTAGACGTCCATTTCAGCAGTGGCTGCCTGTCACTGGCCCGCTGGCCAAGCTACAAAACTGGATCGCCAGTCTGTTACCTCAGTGGGTTTTTCGAAAGATCATCAAACGACTGCTTGTCACCTGGCAGCACCCGGAAGATGCCCTGTTTGACCACGGTGCCATTCTGATCAACAAACATGGTGAACGGTTTTGTGTAGAAACCGATGTGGAGGAACGTAACCGTGCTGTCTCGCGACAGCCAGACAAGCAGGCATACATCCTGCTGGGACCGGAACAGATTGCCAGATTTTCTCATTGGCCCCACTTTGTATCAACAGCCCCTGATATTGCCTATGCCTATGTCGATGACTATTTACGTTTGCGAGCCGATATTACTACCAGGACCGACACGCTCGAAGAATTGGCTCGGACGACAGGAGTGCCAGGCGAATGCCTGATCGAAACAGCTCGGCAATCGTTTGGTAGCCGTGTCGGGCCGTGGGTCTTGCTAGGGCCGGTGAAGTCGTATTTCACGACCACTGAAGGAAGCCCAGCGGTGAACCAGCAGCTACAAGTACTGGATACAGATCAGAAAGTGATCCCGGGACTTTATGCTGTCGGGCAATGTGGACTTAACGGCATGATTCTTTGGAGTCACGGGTGTCATATTGCCTGGGCAATGACCAGTGGCAGACTGGTTGGAGCATCGATCGCTCGAAATCTGTAACGGACGGTCAATAGAAAACCAACCGTTCTTTTCTCCAAGCGGGGTGGCAAATGCGACTGCCAGATTCTATATCTGCCCCCACAAACAACATTGGCGCATAAAAAAACGCGTGCTGCCTGGCAACACGCGTTTTCGTAGAATTGATTGCTTAATCGAGGAAACCTACCAGCTCCTGGCTGCGGCTTGGTTGCTGCAATTTACGGACCGCTTTGGCCTCGATCTGACGAATTCGCTCTCGAGTCACTTTGAAGATGTGTCCCACTTCTTCTAGCGTATAGCTGTATCCATCGCCCAGACCGTATCGCAGCTTGATAATTTCGCGTTCACGATAACTCAACGTCTTGAGAACACGATTGATACGATCACGAAGCATTTCCTGAGAAGCTCCCGAAGCGGGACTTTCAGCGTCGCCATCGGGCAGTAAATCTCCGAACTGGCTATCTTCACTGTTTCCAACCGGGCGATCGAGGCTGATTGGGTAACGACTCATGGCCAGCACACGTCGAGCTTCTTCAACTGTCGTTTCTGCTCGACGAGCCGTCTCTTCCAAAGTCGGCTCCCGCCCCAGTTCCTGGACCAGTTGGCGAGAGACATTTCGAACGCGTGACATCGTTTCCACCATGTGCACGGGAATCCGGATCGTACGGCTCTGGTCTGCAACGGCACGAGTAATCGCCTGACGAATCCACCAGGTTGCATAGGTACAAAACTTGAAGCCGCGGCGATATTCAAACTTATCAACCGCTCGCATCAAACCAGCGTTACCTTCCTGGATCAGATCCAGAAAACTCAAGCCACGATTACGATACTTCTTGGCAATCGATACGACCAGTCGCAGGTTTCCTTCTGACAACTCCCGCTTCGCCTGCTGATACTCGGCATAAACCGTATTGAGATATTTCACTCGGTTACGAAGACTGGTAGGCGTCTCCTGAATGGCAAGCATAATATTGCGATACTGCGAAAGCAGGTCGCGCTTACGTTGATGATCTTTGTTATCTTTGGCTTCCTGAATATCCAGCAACAGCTTATCAATACAGTCACTGAAATCATTCAGCGTATTGATCATTGGTTCAATCCGCTGCGTTCGTAAACCAAGTTCTTCCACCAGACGAACACAACGACGGCGACGACGCCCCAGGTTTTTCCAGGCTTCCCGGCGTTCGGCTTTCGAAAACGATTTACTGACAGCAACGCGGAAATCCCGCTTGTTCAATCGAACCAGAGTCTCGATCACTTCCAGATTATGAGGCATACGCCCCATGATTTGTTCTTTCTCGAGACGGTCGGTAACAGAAACCTGAACGGTACGGTCGAACGGCAGTTCACCGTGATGGACGCGACGAAGAATCTTAAAGGCCATTTGAAAGACATAGTCACATTCGAGCAACTTGGCGCGAAAAGCGCGACGCGTGTCTTCGATACGTTTTGCCAGGCGAATCTCTTCTACTCGAGTCAACAGAGGGATTTCACCCATCTGAGTCAGATACATTCGCACCGGGTCATCCGACCAGGCTTCCTGCTCCTCTACCTCTACCAGCTCATCATCCGAATTTTCTTCGGGATCAGCACTCTCGCTTTTGTTGGCCGAGGACTTCTGATTCTCCTCGTCCGATTCATCTGTCTGTTTTTGAAAACCGCGGGCGACGGTTACTTCACTATCTTCTTCAAAGTCATCAAGAAGTGGATCGTATATGCTCATACGTTACTCTTGTGTTGTTTAATATTTTTCGGATATGACCAATGGCATTTATTCCATGCCATTCACCATCAGGCGCCGGGGTACACCTGAGGAATATCGTACTCATCATATAAGTAGAACATCCATCCTACTACTGACTCGGACGACCCCCAATGAGTCTGAATGTTGAAGACTCACTGCTGACAAAATCAACCTGCAATCTGATGGTTTAGAAGTCCAACATGGCATCGGCATTTCACCGTCGGCTCACTGTTGAACTTGATGCTATCCTACCATCAGGTCGACTCGGTGGTTGTCACTGCGAAACATTTCAATCGAATTAGCACACCTGTTATTGGGGTTTGCTCGTAACAATACGTGCAGCCCGACCAACTTACTAACTCGACCTCGTTAAACATTCACGGAGCCTAAAACTCTACCAGGGTCCGCGAACAACTTAATTCAGTCTTCGCAACTTGACATACCAGACAGACCGGAAGACCAGACAAGCCGGCCTGCGGTTTCAGCTCCAACCGCCTCGACCGGAGACACCTCGTGGATGCCCCATGACGTCGAGCGTTTCACTGATAAGCTCACCTACCATCCCAATTGGTTTATTTGAGCCACCGTCATGTCGTTAATTTTAACTACGGCCAGTAGAGGGTCTAGTCTCAAACTCAGAGGATTCCAGAGAATCCTCATAACTCGACCAATCCGACGTCCAAACAGAGAACCGCCTGCCCCTGTTCACGATGACAAACTGGGAGCATGTTCGGCCTTCATCCTGGTGTCGTTTCGACAGACATCGCCAACTCCATCCAGAAACCTCGGGAATTCCGCTCACTTTTTTCTGTTGAATTGCGAGCCAACTTAGACAGTTCTGCGTAAGAAATTAAATGCCTGACGAGAATTAAGTGGCATACTTTCAATACCAATTACCCACTTCCTGTTGATGAGTCAGTAACACATTTATGAGTACTAATTTTTCAGATCAAGTAGTCATCGTCACCGGAGCCAGCCTTGGAATCGGCCGAGCCTCAGCCATTGCATTCGGACGCGCTGGCGCCAAAGTAGTTGTCAACTATCGATCGCATCCCGACCAGGCAGAAGAGGTGGTTCGTGCTATCAAAGATGCTGGCGGAAAGGCAGTCGCCCACCAGGCAGATGTCGCGGATCTGGATTCTGTACAAACACTGGTTGACAGGGCTGTGAGCGAGTTTGGGCGGCTTGATATCGCCGTCAGCAACGCGGCCTACAGCGATCGCGAACTATTTTATCAGGCTGATATGGAGGGCTTTCGCAGAACGGTGGATGTGACCATGTGGGGTGCTTTCTATCTGACCCGAGTCGCAACTCAGCAGATGATCGCACAGGGCGACGGAGGAGTCATTACGCTGGTAAGTTCACCTCACGCTTTTATTCCCGCACCCCGAGCGATGGCTTACAACATGTCCAAGGCGGCGCTCGAACACATGGCCCGCACAGCAGCCATTGAAGTGGCGGAACACAAGATTCGAATCAACATGATTCAACCCGGTTGGATTGACACTCCGGGAGAACGAAAATTCGCCAGTGAAGAGACACTGGAGAAGGCAGGAGCTAAAATTCCTATGGGGCGACTGGGGAACCCGCAGGAAATCGCCGAGGCCATCCTGTTCCTCAGCGACCCCCGACACGAATACATGACCGGGGCGACGTTACTGGTGGATGGCGGAATCAGCCTGCCCTGGTGGGCCGCCCGAGGATCTGCTGCACCTTCAGACTAAACTCTTTCAATCCGTCAACTGATAATAAAACTCATGGCTATCTACTTACTCCCATGTAAATGTGGTTCGCAATTCAGTATCGCAACCTTCGATGCCGGTAAGACGCTGGAATGTGCCGATTGTGGAGCGGAAACGGTTGTTCCCAATCTCCGAGAGATTCGTGAGTTACCGCAAGCTGGCGAATCATCAAATACCAAAGAGCTGGCTTGGGACAAACACAACGGTCTGCTCTTCGCGTTCGGCAGTATCCTCCTTGCACTTGGGGTAGGACTGGCAGGCTTCCACTTCTACCAGGCCAGTCAACTCGATCTGACCGATGAGACGAATGAACAAATTATCTATGGAAATATCGTCATCGATCAGATGGATCCGCTTGGCGCCATCAAACAGTGGCGGCTTGTACGAGGAATGGGACTCGGTGAACAACAAATCGCTACCTTCCAGCAAAATGAGAGGCGCTACAAAAAGTTACATCTTTACGCCTATATCGAAATCGGCGTAGCGGCACTCGGGCTCCTGCTCATTGCCGTCGCCAGCCTGGCCAGAAAGCAGGTTCATGTTCCGAGCCAAAGTTAACGATATCGAAATTGCTTATCAAATCCGTGGTCACGGCCCGCCGCTACTAATGGTGCATGGCTTTCCACTCGACCACTCGATGTGGCGGTTTCAATTCGAAGTGTTGGCAACCAGATACCAGGTGATCTCGCCGGATTTGCGCGGATTCGGTCAATCCTCCCGAGGTCGTGCTCCCATTTCCATGAAACAATTTGCCCATGATCTTGCCGGTTTGCTTGATACACTGACCATTACTCAACCAATCACCTACTGTGGACTGTCGATGGGAGGCTACATCGGATGGGAATTCTGGAAACACTATCCGAGTAAGATTCATCGCCTGATCCAGTGTGATACTCGTAGTGCTGGCGACTCAGCTCCCATGGCCCGAGGCCGACGACAAATGGCTGCACGTATTACAGAGCAAGGCTCCCAGGGAAGCATCCTGGCAGCCGACACCATGATCCCCAGGCTATTCAGTCCGCAATCTGCTCAGGCTACTCCGGAACGTGTGTCTCAACTTCGGGATGTCATCGCCAGTAGCAACCCCCAGATGATTGCGGAAACCCAGCTTGCGCTTGCCAGCCGCAATGACGCCTCCACATGGCTACCCAAAATCCAGATCCCAACTCTCCTGATCTGTGGAGAACTCGACCAAATCAGTCCTGTCGAGCAGATGCAGACTATGGCTGAAGCTCTACCCGACGCGGCGCTGGAAATCATTGACGGCGTGGGCCACATGGCCCCCCTGGAAAATCCGCAAAAAGTCAACGAGGTCATCCGTCGGTTTCTATGGCAAACGACCACATCCTGCTAGCGATTCGAAGACTCATATCAAAATTATTCTGGTATCACCGGAATTTACAGCAGTAGACTTTGTGGCCAACTGAGGAAAGTCCTATAATGGTCACAACAGAGAAGGGAACGCGGAGGTTGAATGTCACGGTTCAGCACCCGCTGTAGTACCTGAAAAATAAAATAACATCCGTCAGGCTCTTATCGCTTTGACAGGATTACAAATACGGGAACCTCGGTGTGCTTTCTTTAAGACCGAAAGTCAAGGAACTTACGTTTCAACTCTTTTCTCGCTCTCTGCACCCTGAACTTTTTGACGTTTTCCAGAGCCGCCCAATACAACGCGGCAGTTACGAAGCGCAAGTAGACATCACTCGTGATGGCCATGTCATTACGTTTAAGCATGGCGGCTCCACCATCGCCGAAGTCGCGGCCGCTCAATCGCAGCCGTTACCTCAACGCCGTAGACTGTTGGCACATCCGATTGCTGGCGAACGTAATGAAGTCATCAACTGTCGGGGTATCGAATACCAAACCAGTTTTCAGTTGGAAGTCGTGCCTCAGGAAATCTTTTGGGCGTTTCAGCAGGAACTGAGCCAGGACAGTGAAGTTCGAGGAATGGTACATTTCTTTAACAATCACCGACGTGTGGCCACCGGTGCAATGAGCTATATCAACCTGGAAACCCGGCAAAACAGTCTGCTGGTTCAGGCCTTCCACACGTTTCCAGACGATCTGGCAATCATCAAGAGCCAGTCGCTCTTCCGCGTCTAAACATCACGACACGGCTAATACATCAGTGCCACGGAGATGTTGTATAGAGCGTGTACTCCGACTGCAATTCCGAACCCTCGTTTCAGAAACACCGTAGCTAAAACCACGCCCACTAAAAACCGAAACGTGAACGTAAACCAGTCCTGCTCAGCACCGATCGAATGTGCAGCAGCAAAAACGGCGCTGACGATCACAACCCCCAACCCGTAGGCCAGCCAGTCCTTCAATTCAATTCGCAACAGAACCCAGATCACCACTGGCAGCAGTAACAAGCGGAAAAACAATTCCTCATAAATCCCCGCGCCGACCATGCTCAGCATCAAGTGCACATTCGCATCCAGGCTGGTATCAACATCCAGTGTCGCTAGCGCCGATCCATATGGCAACTGGACCATCACATCTACTGCCACCTGCTGAAGTTGGAACATGCCCAGCAACAATGCTGCATAGAGCATGCATTCGAGAAACATCCCAGGCAGACCATGCCAGTAAACCCGCCACGGCAGCCTGACAAGATGATGCCAGGCTAGCAGTACCGCACAGGAGAGCACGGGGAGCAAAAAGTACTGGCTAAATCCGGCCCATTGCAGCACCTCTCTCAACCAGGTACTGGCCAGATTTCTGTAAGAGTCACCACTGCCCCACAACCCCAACTCGTAGAGGATTAACCAGGGAAGATAGAACACGAGATTCGTCAGCGGTGTTTTTGAATCTTCCAGATAACGGTGAAACGCAGATGCCAAGTCGCTTATCTCGCTTATCTCGCTTATCCAGAAATAAAAGCTAGTAAGACAAATTGGGCGCCATAGAAAAATCTGAACCCGGTTTAACTCTAACCCTGGTTTTCCCGTTGCTGACGAAGAGCTTTCTGAAACACTTCCAGTTGACGTCGCATTCCCAGACTTCCAGGATCCTTGTCAACAGCCAGTTGCTGGTACTTCACTGCATTTTCATAGTCTTTCGCAGCATAATAGCAGTGGCCGAGCGTATCCAGATAACTCGCCGACTCCCAGTTTCTCAATTCGAGCGAGCGTCTGCTGTATGAGATGGCTCGTTGATAGTCACCGGTTGTATTACCGACGAGCCAGGCATACTGGTTGAATATCCGGGCTAAATTCCACTCCAAACGTGATTTCTCGAGTCGATCCAGCGTATTTTTGATTTTGATTTCTACGGCTTTAACATCATCCTCATGCGACTGCACCGAAGCGTTGATCGCTTGCAGAGTCTTTTCGCGAAATGCTTCATCCGATTCTTCAAATCGAAACATCGCAATCAGGATATCGCCGTCGTCAGGATCTTCAGCCAATCCAGCCTCCAGACACTCACGCTGTTGATCCCACTCTTCCCGGCTGGCATGATCGCACGCGCGGAAGTACCAGTAGCGTGAAACGAAAGATTCCATTTGTGAATAAAACCGCACGACGGATTGTTTCAGATCTTCATTTTCGCGGTTCTCTACTACCGGCTCAAAGACAAGCCGAGCATCATGGTCCTGCTTCAAATCATGGAACAACTCACCCAGCAAAATCCGCATCCGGACTCCTGCTTCAGATTCCAGAGGCACATGCGTAAGCCCCTGTTCATATTCCGCAATAGCCCATCGATGGTGTTGCCGTGCCGTAAGAAACGAAGCGATGGTGATGTGCGCGTCGAGGTCCTGCGGATTGATCGCCAGCGCCAACTCGGCCTGCTTATCTGCTCGTTCATTGTCGCCACCCTGCAGAAACGCCTCCGCCAGACGATACATGAGTTCCGGGTATTCCTGGAACTCGACCGGAAACCGGTCCGCGATCACTTGTGCGAACATCCAGCTCTTTTCACTTGCGAACCAATCAATTGCTTCAATCAGTTGTTCACGAGAACCATCCAGCAAATTGACACTCCGCCTGGCAACTGCCTCTGCATCATCCTGTCGTTCCAACTGCCGTAACAGCTTAAACTGTCTTCGCAGCAAGTCCCCGACCAAAGCACGACTCGTGCGCCCGGGAAATGTAGTCAGTAGCTGCTCTTCCTTCCTGCCGATCTGTTCCCATAACCCGACGGACTCCTCCGGAGCGACAAGACTGACAGCATACGCATCAATCCAGCGAGCGGCCGTACGGGAACTCAATCGGTGCAAGTCCTGCAAATGTGTCGCAAAGGCTTGCAACTCAGCAGCTTCCTCTGGCAGTTTCAGTTTCATCACCTGCAAGGCTGCATAACGGGACTGACGTCCGTCAAATTCAAAACGGACCATACGACTTAATGCGTTCAGTCCTTTTCCATCTGGCAAAGCCGCCAGTTGTTCCATTAAACTTCGTCGCCCTGCCGCGTTGGTTTCTTCGTATTTTGCCAGTAACCGTCGAACTTCCGGAGCATCGGTTCGTAATGCCCACTGAACCTGCAGGCTACGAATAAGATACGTTGCTCGTTTGGCAATTTCGATATCATTATGAGTTTGAGCAGCAAACAACTGATCAAAGGCGATCAACCCGAGTTCCCGAAGTTTGCTTTGCGCAAGTTCCCGGGTGGTAAAGTCGCCGTCTCCGAGTTGATCAATCAGAACGGCAACCTGAGTCTTCTGCGTTTCCAGCGAGTCCTCAGCCAAACCGACCGTTGTGCCCCAAAACATCAGCAACAGGCATGCAACGCCTGGCATCCCGGGCTGCAGATTTTGTCGTTGCTGTTGTCGAATATTCATGTGGCGGTCAGTGGCCTGTGCCACCCCTCAGCCTGTCTGTTAAACAATGCGAGTGGATCAGATTACGGTTGCTGTTCCATCTCCTCTATATACTTACGCAGACGCTCTACTTCGTCGGTCACTCCCTTAAGCTTAAGCATGTTCTCCACTCGCTTTACCAACTCTACCTGATTGACTGGCTTGGACAAAAAGTCATCCGTACCGGCCTGCACTGCACGTTCGATATCTCCTCGTTCATTTAATGCCGTGACCATCAGAATCATGGTTCGTTTCAATTCCGGATCCGACTTAATCTGCTGACAAACTTCAAAGCCATTAAACTTTGGCATCATAATGTCCAGCAAAATAAGGTCTGGCGCGAACGATCGCACTTTATCCAGTGTGTCCTGACCATCCATGGCAAAATCAACTTCACAATCAAGATCAGCCAGGTAGGCATCCAATAATTCGCAATTAGCCTGATTGTCGTCCGCAATCAAAACACGACTGGTTTGTGACATGGTGTTTAAGCCCCAAGGCGTACGATTAGATTCTCCGACAAGTCTCCCCAAGGACACTCACTGGAACTTCCTATATCGTACTAAAAATCCATTCTGCCCGACTAAAGAAAGAGGCAATAATACTTGTTACTGATCGGCCGGAACCGGAAATTGCTCACAAAGTGATTCGACATCATTCTTGATGGACTGATGCAAATGCTGATCTTCAGGGTTCTGCAATGCAGAAACAATCCAGTTGCCTATCGTAACCATTTCATCCGTCCCCATTCCACGACTGGTCAGCGCTGGTGTTCCAATCCGAACTCCGGATGGATCATTCGGCTTCCGTTGGTCAAATGGCAGCATATTCTTATTCGTAGTAATTCCACACTGATCCAGAATTGCTTCTGCAGCACTGCCACCTATGGCAAGAGACGCAAAGACGTTGATCAGCATGAGATGATTGTCCGTACCACCACTGACAAGAGTCAGACCGCCGGTCATCAGCGTATCGGCCAGCACCTTAGCGTTATCCACTATTTGCTGACCATATTGCCTGAAATTGTCTGTCAGCGCTTCACCGAAGCAAACTGCCTTACCAGCAACAATATGCATCAGAGGGCCCCCTTGAAGCCCAGGAAAAACACTCCGATTGATCGCCTTGGCATGCTCTTCTTTACACATCACCATACCGCCGCGAGGACCACGAAGTGTTTTGTGAGTCGTCGTCGTTACGAAATCTGCACACTCCACCGGATTATGATGAACTCCGGCTGCTACCAAACCTGCATAGTGTGCCATGTCTACAAACAGCTTTGCTCCGACATCCTCCGCAATCTCTGCAAATTTCTCGTGGGGTATCTCGCGAGGATAAGCACTTGCGCCGGCCACAATCAACTTCGGCTTATGCTCTTTGGCCAATCGCGCGACCTGATCCATATCCAACCGGTGTGTTTCAGAATCCACTCCGTAGCTGACAAAATCATAAAGAATCCCTGAAACATTCAGGTGCATGCCATGGGTTAAGTGGCCTCCATGAGCCAAATTGAGGCCCAGCACCTTGTCGCCATATTCCAGACAGGACAGATAGATCGCTGTGTTTGCCTGCGAGCCTGAATGAGGCTGAACGTTGACCGCTTCAGCACCAAAAAGTTCTTTCGCGCGGGCTATCGCAATAGACTCGGCAGTGTCAACATGCACACAACCGCCATAATAACGACGCCCCGGATAACCTTCCGCATATTTATTCGTCAATACACTTCCACAGGCTTCCATCACCGCCCGGCTGGTGTAGTTTTCGCTGGCGATTAATTCCAGTCCGGAGCGTTGCCGAACTTCTTCGGACTGAATGGCAGCAAATACGGCAGGATCTTGTGACTGTAGTATGCTCATGCGTTGTTCTAATTAAATCTAACTATCTGCAAATTGACGGGCGCCCACGCTCCCAACTCTATCAAATTGTTGAGTCCCAGACTGGAATCGTCAATTGGGCAGGCAACGAATTAGTTAGTCCTGCTCCATTAGTGACATTTTAACTTCTAATTCGCCCTGATTGTCACTCAGCTCCGCTGGCGAATCGTTGACGCGAAGGTAGAGAACACCATCATACGGAATCTCAATTTCTCCACCAGCACCGATCGCTCCGTAGGACACCAGGCCGGTGAGGCCCGTCTGGTTCAGATTGTCAATTGCGATCAGTAACTTGCCGAGCGGCTGTCCGCGGTAATATCGAATCGTAATACCATCGGCCTCGGCTTCCCACTGCTCTGCAGGCTGATCGGCTGTGGCATCCGACTGATAAACGACAAAGCGTCCACTGGCTTCAAGCTGCAGTTTCGCTCCCTGCGTGACGAACAATCCTGTCGACTGCCAACCCCGGTTCGCCTTAACCTGAATAGTTTGTTGAGGTGGAAGGTCTGCGTAGGTCTGGATCGGTACCGCATCGATCGCTTCGCGGGCAATATCGTAACCATACTCCATGTTCATGACGAACAGCTGCCATTGCTGACGAACCTGGAACCACTGATCACCGTAGGCTTCGACTAAACTGACCGAAAACTGAGGAGACGAATCTCCGGCATGTGCTATTTGTTTGCGAAAAGTCTTCTGAAAATCAGGATGCTGATCAAGAAAAGTCGCTGCTGCCCAACTCCAACCATAGGCTGCTACATCCAGATGAGCATTACTACCGTACTGCATCACCTCTTCAATCATCTTTCCCTTCTGAGCTGCAACATCATCCTTGATAATCTTCACCCGTCCCCAAAATGGTACTTCTTCCTTGGTCGCGGGAAAGTGACGAAGAGTAAGCTGTTCTCCATCCCACTGATGCGTCCCCAGTAACTCGGCCATACCTTCCATGTACCACGGAGGACCAGCTCCCTGGAAGAATCTGAGCATAAAAGCGTGAGTGCTTTCATGAATGAGCAAATGCCGACGGTAGTATTCGCTGGGCTGCTCCTTCAGAAAAAGCCGGTCTCCTAATGCATAGCCATGCTGAAATTTCGGCAACACCTGCGGCAGCAGGCCAGCCTTCTCGAACTTTTCCATGTCCTGAATGATGCAGGCGCGGACCCGCCAGGCCGCAACTTTTTCAGGCTCGACCTGGAAGTACGAACAGAACTGCTGCGTACTGGTTGTAAACAGATCTGGCAAACTGCGGAGTTCATCATCCAATGGCAGGTCGGTATGCAGAATCAAATGTTTACCGGTCAACGTACGAATACCGTGAGCCAGCAGACGTTCAGGGTCCACCTGGAGTTGTTTTGCTTCAGCATCCGGACCCTGAAACTGCACTGGCAGCGGTGAAACCTTGGGGCCGCCTTCCTGCTTGGGTGACATGGTTTCTGCAGGATCGAGTGATGGATCCACCGAGGTCTGTGCCTGCACTCGAGTAGAAGCGGTACTGGAAGCCTGCTGGCCCGAGCTGTCTGATTGAGTCGTATCCGCAGTCCGATTTTTTGACTGGGAAGACTGGCTCGAAACATGATCGGCCTGAGCCGCCTCGCGGGAATCGCAGCCAGGTATGCCTGCCCCCAAACAGACTGAAATGACGATCGATCCCCAAAACCCCGGCGAACAATTAAGAAATGGGAACCGCTGAGTCATCTTTATAGTCTCCGACGATGTTTCTTCGGTCCCCGGCCGCGCATTGCTGCCACCGCCGCCAATCGTTCCGGATTCACATCCTGTTTTACTTCCCGCTTCAATTCCATACCTTCCATGTAGACCTGCTCAAGCAGCTGGTTGACACGAATTTCAATGCGTGTCAATAACTCACCGTCGTCTTCCGATACAAACGTATAGGCAACACCCTCTTTCCCCATCCGTCCGGTTCGGCCAATGCGATGAACATAGTCATCGCAGTCTTCCGGCGTATCAAAGTTGATGATATGAGAAATGGTGGTCACGTCGATGCCCCGTCCGACGACATCGGTGGCTACCAGTATTTTAAGTTGTTCGTCCCGGAATTTCTTCATCACTCGATCACGAACTGGCTGGTTCATATCTCCATGGATGCAGCCAACGTGCGAAAACGACTCTTTGAGACGCTTGGCAAGTTTATAGGTACCCCGCCTGGTACGGCAAAAAATAATGGCTTGCTCTGGTTTCTCCCGATTGAGCAGCCGTTCTAGCAGCTCGAATTTTTTCACCTTGTCGACCGAGAAATAGTACTGCTCAATACTGTCTCCGGATACCGCATCCTTGGAAAAATCAAGGACAGTTGGTTCGTGCATGTAGCGTTTTGCTAATCGTTCGATCGAAGGTGGAACGGTCGCGCTGAGCAACAGCGTCTGTCGATCTTTGCGCGAGATGCTACTAAGAATCCTTTCAATGTCCGGGCGAAACCCGATATCCAGCATCCGGTCCGCCTCGTCCAGCGTGACACACCAGGTCTCACGAAGATCGAGTGTTTTACGGCGAATATGATCCAGCACTCGCCCTGGCGTACCGACCACAACCTGTACTCCCCGCTTTAATTCCTCGATCTGTTTCCTGATCGAATGGCCTCCGTAGATCGCAACCGTTTTGAAGTCCATAAAATAGGCGAGCTTCTCGAATTCATTTCGAACCTGAACCGCCAATTCGCGAGTAGGCACAAGAACGAGTGCCTGGACGCTTGAGATCTCCTCACGGGGCGCCAGTTGTTCCAGAATCGGAATGGCAAATGCCGCTGTCTTCCCCGTTCCGGTCTGTGCCTGTCCCATGACATCCTGGCCATCCAGGACGGGGGGAATCACGCCCGCCTGAACCGGTGATGGTGTTTCATAACCTGCACGCTCCAATGCTTTCATCATTTCATCGGTGAGCTCCATATCGGCGAAACTCACTTCCGATTGCGTATTTTGACTATTTGTCTTCTTTTGATTGTTCGGTTTATTCATTCAGTTCTCAAATTCAGTTTTTTCCGTTGATATCTATAGCCTACCGGGAATCGGGCAGACTGAGAATGTCAACCCTCATGAACCAGTTGCATCACTTGGCGTTTTATATCGTCGATCCCACGAGCAACCGCCACGATTTGCCCCTCTCGGTCCAGCAGCATGACCCGGGGAATCGTTGAAACCTTATAAGTTCGACCCAAGTCGCGCCCATCCTGACCATAAAACGTTGGCCAGGGCAATGGGTCCCGTTGTTCAAAAAACGCATCCAGCGATGCCCGACTATCCGAACTGATACCCACAATCTTGAAATCATGATAGCGTAGCTCATCATCGAGTTGCTTGAGATGCTCAATGTCTTCCAGACAATACGGACAATAGGTCGCCCAAAAATTTAATACCACAACCGACCCGTTCAACTGCTCAGCTGAAATCCGCTCCCCGGTGTAACTCACTCCTTGATAATCAAATGTCTGACCAAGGAACTCGTCATAGGCGCCGGGTCGCAGATTCTGGAAAAGAAGCAGACCCAGCAGCACAGCCAACACAGGCAGCAATGTTCGCATCCGCGATGCCGGTTGCCGAGAAGAGAGATCCGTTTCTGCCGATGGCGATTCTGATTCATTACTCATGACACTACTCCACCTGCAGCTGAAAAGACGCAAATAACTTGCGGCCTTTATAGATGTGGTAAGCATCATCTGCTGTCAGTACACGAGTCGTCGACGTGTGCGGCAACCACAGGACTTCGTTGTCGTCGATTACCAGCACGCCAAGCTGATCTCCCTGGCGAGCAGCTGCGGCTAATGCCTGATGTTCGAAAAAGAAACCATACGTGACGGGAATTATGTCCTCATAGCCGGATTCACGTAACTGTTGAAGATAGCGATCTGCTTTAATCTGTGCCTGCGAATCCAGATCGTCTGCCGGCATCTCAAAGATGTCTGTGTGAGAAACAATCAGCCCAGCAAAATAGGCGGAAATATCTTCGGTGGACAGGCCGGTTAAATCACTGCCGGCGCTAAGCACTTCCGGAGCACCTATACCAATATTCCGGAACGGCTCACCACCCAACGCATATTCGTATTCAAACAAAAAACAATCCTGCGGTTCATCAAAGCCGGGCCAGAACAGCCGAGTTTGATCAAACAGATTGATCGATGTCGGCGGCAAGCCCATGATGTGTGGCTCTGCCAAATGTAACGCAAGTGCTCCTTCCGCTCGAGCAACTGGAGTTTGGTACTGAGCGTCAATTTCGTCGAGGATATCCAGTTCTTCAGCATAAGCCAGCACCCGCAACCGGATACTCGCCTCCTCTGCCAGACCTCCCAATCTCTGTTTCCCAGCCTCATTATTTAAACGAACCAGCGCAGCGGCCGCTTCGGCCTGAATACGTCGGTGAGCAAGATCCATGGCTTGAAACAGGGCCCCAGTGTTGTCTTCCTTGCCGATCAGGGCAATGGCATCACACAACGCGGACGCTAAAGCAATCCCTTCATTGACCTGCGAAGCAATTTCTTCAGGCGACAGCTCCATTGCCGTCTTCATGATCGAACCATCTTCTATGCTCGCCAACTGGTTAACCACTCCTTTCAGGAGCTGTTCGAGTTGGTCCACCAGATCAACAGCAGGATGACTGGTGACTTTTCCCTGGCGAGTCAGGTAGTTGGACAGATCCAATATGGCCGAGGCGGCGACTGGATGTGATAGTGCCTGAAATAACCGGGGGAACAGTAAGTCCCAATTGGTGTCGCGTTGCAGAAACGGACTTAAGGCCACCGCAAAACCACTCACTTCGATGGGCGGACTGTCGATTAGACGGGAGACCATCGCTTCAATACTTGCTGGTTTGCTGCGCTGCGCCAGAAGAGCCAACAGTAAGTGTCGTACCCGACTGGCTGGCCCCAGAGAATCATAAAGTTGACTGATACGTTCTGTCGAAGGATGAACTATTTCAAGTTCGCTGGCCAGATCGGCACGTTCTCTTTGCAGAAGGTGTTCAAACAGCCGTCCCCAATTACCCTCTTCTTCCTCTGTCGGTAGAGGTGGCTCCTGCTGAAGAAGCACGTCGACAAGATCACCCAGTTCCTCCTGTTCACAGCCAACAAACCACGTCTCAATAGCAACCGGCCAACGCTGATGCGAGGATGGCTGTCCGAGAAGGTTAACGATGGCGGAAATCTCTGCGTTCACGGTAACTGGAAAAGTGGAGGTCCTTGGTAATAAACAAAAGCCGCCTACCACACCGAATGTGGCACACGGCTTTCTGTAATGGAATCTGCAAACCTTTTATTTAGCAAGGTTGGCTTCGATAAGCTTGATGATTTCAGGAGCATCAGGTTTGGTGCGAGGTTCAAAGCGAGCGATCACATTGCCTTTGCGATCAAGCAGGAATTTTTCGAAGTTCCAGGATACCTTGCCGGCTCCCTTCGGTTTCGTCTCCTGACTCGTAAGATACTTATAAAACGGATGAGCCGCATCTCCGTTCACATCGATCTTGGAATACAAGTCAAATTCGACTTTATAATTCGACGTACAGAATTCCTTGATCTGTGCTTCTGTTCCCGGCTCCTGTTTCCCAAATTGATTACAGGGAAAACCGACAACTGAGAGGCCCTTGGCATTGTATTTACTGTGCAAACCCTGCAACTGCAGGTACTGAGGCGTCAGTCCTCAGCGGCTTGCCAGATTAACAACCAGTACCACGCGCCCTTTGTACTTTGACAGATTAACTTCTTTACCATCGATATCTTTGGCTTTGAAGTTCAATGCTGCCGGCGCGTCCGCTGCAGATACAACCATGGCACTAGCGAGTGCCATCATTGCAAATGCACTCATGAACATTCGCTTTAGCATGTTGGAATTCTCCTATTGATTGGTTCCGAATAACGGTAGCTATATTGTATGCTGAAACGCTGGTAGTCGAATAGGCGCTAAAAACTCAAATTGGATCGCACCCATGCTTTCAATTCCATCCAAACTGATGTCCGGACTCCTGCTGTTGTTCGCCATGCAAATATCGGCCCTGGCAGAGACGATTAAAATCGAAGCGGGCAAGTTCGACCGAATCAATGTTCCGGTACGTTGTCCCATTCCGGAGCGCATCCCTGAAAACCACCCGCTGGTCCTGATTGCCAACGATACGAATCAGCGTGTTCCTGTACAGATTGATCACTCCTCGGAACAACCCGAAATAGTCTGGATGCTTGAGCAACCACTGTACGCCGGGCAAAGCAGGTCCTATCGCATCATCCTTGTCGATCGCCTGCCCAAAAAGGTCCGACCGGTGAGTGCCAAACAGGCAGACGGAGCAATCAAAATCAGTATCGGTGCAAAACCTGTGCTTGAGTACAACGTCGATATCCGACCAAGTCCTGATCCGGCTCAACCCTTTTATGCCCGCTCAGGATTCATTCACCCGGTATACGATCCCGCCGGCAATGTACTGACCGATGACTTTCCGCCCGATCACTATCATCAGCATGGCATCATGTTCCCCTATAAGAAAACCATGTTTCGTGGCGAGTTCGTCAACTTTTGGGAGCAAAGTGCCAAACTGGGAGATGTCTTTCATCGGGAAGTTGTGGAAACGGTTACCGGCCCGGTATTCGGAGGCTTTGTAACCAGACTGAAACACATTGCTTTTCCCGGAACGGACAAGCAAGTCACTGCCTTAGATGAAGATTGGAAAGTTCACGTCTACCAAACAACAGATTTTTTCCTGGTAGACTTTGTGTCCCACCAGCAATGCGCCACCGAACACCCCTTGCTTATTCAGAAAAACCATTACGGTGGCTTTGCGATACGAGGTCGACGCAATTGGAATCAGGGTGGGAATTTCCTGACCAGTGAAGGAAAAGACCGGGTCCAATGGGAATCATACCCGACCAACCTGGGTCGATATTTACGGGCCCGTCCCTTCTCAAAACAACCTTTCGCACTCTGGGATCGCTGTCATCGGACATCCGGACAATTTCCGCGCTCCACAACCCGTTCGCTTACACCCCTCCATGCCCTACTTCTGCTTCTCCCCGATGGTGCTGGACGACTTTCCAATAAAACCAGGCGAGATATTTACAACTCGTCACAGACTCGTCATCCATCAGGACAAAGCCAAAGCGACGGTAATCTCTCGCTACGACAACGACTTTGCCCACCCGATCCGGGTTACGCTGGAAGAGTAAGGATCCTGCTACTTTGAGTAGTACCCACTCCATTGCCGGCGAGTTTCGACTCCCAGCACCATGACGAACCTGGTGGTAAAACGTCAGGCCAAAAAAAAGCGGGACTGTCGCTCTGCTCTACTTCAGGATGGACTTGATAATATGAGCTTCCTCTACACCGGTCAGGCGGTCTTTGAGTCCATTCCGTTCAAAATAGAGATGTTCATAATGCAGTCCCAATTGATGCAGAATGGTGGCATGCCAATCGGCCACTGAAATACGATCTTCGACGGCTGCGAAACCGAGTTCATCGGTGGCCCCGATGGAGACGCCCGGTTTCACACCTCCACCCGCCATCCAGGTAATCATTGCATTTTTATTGTGATCGCGACCAGCATTGGCTGTGTCTTTATTCGCCGGTAACTGAGCAATCGGCAAGCGGCCAAATTCTCCGCCCCAGACCACCAGCGTTCCGTCCAGCAATCCCCGCTGCTTGAGATCCCGGATAAGCCCAGCAATCGGCAAGTCCGTTCGATCACAAGCTCCTTTGCATCCTGCGGTCAAACCAGTGTGGTTGTCCCAAATTTGAAAGTTAATGTACAACTGCACAAATCGGACACCGCGTTCCACAAGTCGCCGAGCGTACAAGCAACGGCGACCATAGGAATCGGTTGGTTCTTTGCCGATTCCATACATGTCCAAAGTAGCCTGAGTTTCTTTTGAAATATCCAACGCATCGGTCGCCTCCAACTGCATACGCGCGGCAAGTTCATAACTGGCCATGCGGGCATCGAGACGCAGCTGGCCAGGCCGCTTGTCTCGATGAATCCTGTCCAGACCTGCGATTAATTCCCGCTCCAGCGATGTCACCTCATCCGCTTGTGCATACTCTCGCTTTAAATTGAGTACCGGCTCACCGGTACTGCGAAAGCGCGTCCCTTGATACATCGGAGGCAGAAAACCTGACTGCCAGCTCTGAGTCTGATTCACCGGTAACCCAAGTGGATCATCCAGAACAATATAGGCCGGTAGATTCTGGTTTTCCGTACCCAGCCCATAGGAAATCCAGGAGCCAATGGAAGGCATGCCCGGAAGTTCCTGTCCGCCATGAATTTTGAACAACGCCGGTTCATGAGTGAGATTCGTTGTGTACATGGACTTGATGATGGCCAGTTCGTCGACCATCTGTGCCGTATGTGGCAATGCGCCGGAAACCCACTGGCCTGCCTCGCCATGCTGAGCGAATTTGTAGGGACACTTCATCAAGGCTCCGGCCGCCGTCGGGCTCTCAACCTCTGAGGCCAGTTCACTGAAGTAAGCCTGGCCGTGACGCTTATCGAGTTCGGGCTTTGGATCAAACAGATCCATCTGGCTGGGGCCACCATTCATGAACAGATGAATAACACTCTTCGCTTGAGGTTCATGGTGAGTTGGCTGCGGCCGCAAATCGTAGACTTGCCGTGGTGTTGGTGTCTCAAGTCCATAAACGTCCTGGCTAAACAAGTGCGTCAATGCAGCGGCTTGCAAGCCTGCCGCCGTACTGGTTAACCAGCGGCGGCGACTGAACGATGCCGGTTCGTGGTTCGATTCGTGGTTCGATTCGTAGTTCGATTCGTAGTTCGATTCGTAGTTCATGAGACTTCAATCAACATAAATGAAAGCAGCCGAGTTAATCAGCGCATGGCATACGTTACCTAGCACCAGACGGTCAACCTCTGCATCCGTCTTGTCCGCAGAAAGAATTCCGGACATCTTCTGCATCGCTTCCAGTGTCAATTTCAACTCATCTGGATCAGGCTGGCGGCTCAGTGCCTGAACGTACACTTCCCTGACTTGTGCCTCCCTGTCAGCTCCCATCCTATCGATGACTCGATGCGCAAACTGGGTCGCCCAGGATTTAACCTGCTGATTATTCATCAAGTGCAGCGCCTGGGGTGCCACCGTCGATTCAGTACGCTCGATACAGTTAGGACTCATGCGTGGCCGGTCAAAGGATGTGAGTAATGTCGGCATCTGGGATCGTCGATGAAGCACATAGATACTGCGGCGCCATGAATTGTTTGTTGGTGTGGACGTTACCAGCCCATCGGCCCGGGAAGCAACGGGGTCGGCCGGACCAAACTGATTGTCCCACCGAACACCGGCTAAGGTGATTAGTGTGTCGCGAATCATTTCCGCATCCATTCGCCGCATCGGCATTCGACTTAGCCACTTGTTTTCGGAATCCCGCAATTCGTGCTGTTCAGATTTCAGAGAGTCCTGCTGATAAGTGGCACTGGTCAGAATCAAACGATGGATATGCTTGATACTCCAGTCACTTTCCATGAACTCTACAGCCAGCCAATCCAGTAACTCAGGATGGGATGGTTTGGCTCCAGATAATCCAAAGTTATCCAACGTCCTGACAATTCCCTGTTGAAAGTGGAACTTCCAGATGCGGTTTACCATGACCCGAGCTGTAAGCGGGTGCGACTTGTCAATCGTCCAGCGAGCCAATGCCAGACGACGGCCCGTGCTTGGAGAATTCTCGAACGGTTTTTCCACTTCGAATTTTGAGTTGCCGTCGGTCAGCACGGCTGGAACTCCGGGACCGACCATCCTGGTAGGGTTTAAGTAATCACCCCGAGCCAGAATGTATGTGGGTGAAGGATCTCCCCGATCCCACAGTGCTCGAATTGGAGTGATCGCCTGAGTCTCTTTTTGCTTGGCATCTACGGCTGCTGTTAGTTTTGCACGTTGCACTTTGAAGTCCGCGTCGGCCCCTTCCGCACGAGCTACGTCATACCGTATCTGTTTTTCAAACTTCTCTACCAGATACTTCTGAACGTTTGTCCGTTTGGCTTCCTGCTGATTGAGTGCTACTCGGACATCTTCACGAATCTCCTCGGGTAACGCGGCAAATTCAGCGTCTTGTAACCGAGTAATCGTTGCCGTCTCCAGCGCGGACCGCTGGCCGGTAAGCGCAGCAACTTCCTGGGCTATCTGAGCGTTATGAGTATCCATGGCAGTCCGTTTGTCTGTCTCAGTGACATTGAGTAGCCGCATCGGCTTGAGGGATGTAACACCACGATCCCGCAAAGGACTCATCCATGCGTTCTCGTCCAATGCCCCCTTGAAGACCGCCAACAATCGGTAGTAGTCCCGTTGCGGAATGGGATCAAATTTATGACTGTGACATTTGGCACACTTCAAAGTAAGCCCCAGTACTGCCGAACTGAAAACTTCGATTGTCGCGCCGATGTATCGGTTTCTGTCCGGAACGAATCCGGTGATATTCGAAAACGTTCCATCAGAGCTTTGGCGTAAAAATCCTGTCGCAATCAAATTGTCTACCACTTCCGAGTTGACGTTGGCTGGATCTGTATAGTCTGCCAGGTCATCGCCTGCCAGCTGCTCCATGAGAAATCGCGAGTACGGCTTGTCATTGTTAAAAGCTCGAATGACATAGTCTCGGTAAAGGTAATTCGACGGGCGTACCGGATCACTCTCCTGAATACCTTCACTATCCGAGTACCCTGCCAGATCCAGCCACAATCCCCCCCAACGTTCTCCGTAGTAAGGAGATGCCAGAACCCGATCGATCAACCGCTCGTAAGCCAGAGGAGAATCGTCGTTTAGAAATACGTCTAACTGTTGTCTGGTCGGTGGAATCCCTAACAGATCAAAGTAAACCCGGCGAATCAGTACCTCTCTACCCGCTCGATCAGAAGGTGAAAGCCCTGCCTTTTCCATTCCGCTCAAAATAAAGGTATCGATTGGATTTTGGGGCCAGGCTTTCGCCAATACGGCGGGAAGAGGACTCTTCTCAGGTGTACGAAAAGCCCAGAAATCCCGTTCTGCGTCGGTAACTAACGGATCTGGACCCCCATCCGGCGCATCAATTACCGCTGTATCATTTGGAGCGCCTGCCGCAATCCACCGCTCAACTAACTCTACTTCAGTGGGTGTAATGACTTTGATGCTTGCTTCGACGATCCGACGTTTGGGAGGCATTTCACCGGCATGGATCCGCTTGATCAGCAAACTTTCAGCCGGCTTTCCAGGAACAATCGCTGGCCCCGATTTACCGCCCTTTAGAATCGAACCATGAGATCGCAAGTCGAGTCCTGCCTCTACTACCGTCTTGCCGTGACAAACAGCACAACGTAGTTGCAAAATGGGAAGTACGTCCCACTGCGAGATTTCTTTTCCAGGCGGTGCAGTCAACCTGGTCTGCTTGAGCCAGTTTTCCAAAAGATTTCGTTCCTCTTCGGTCAGCGGAACCTCATCCTCGGGTGGCATCAGCTCACTATCGATCATTTCCCAGAGCAGGCTCTCTTTGTAATCGACTGCAAGAACCGCTCCCGATTCACCACCTTTTTGAATCGCTGCGAGCGAAGAAAGATCCAGATCTGCCTTACGGTTGTCAGCACGGTGACATTTGGAGCACTTGGCCTTCAGGATTTTTAGAGCATCCTGAGTCAAATCCGATTGCTCACCATATACCGGTACCACGAGCCCGGTGACAAGCATTGCCATGCCCGCCAATCGCAACGGAATTCCGTACCAACAACCAAATCGATCAATCATTCCTGAATTATAAGAGACTTCTCAGGGCCTCTCACCTGTTTCCAGAAAGAATCTATTCTCACGCTGCATTAGGTGACACCCACTCGGAGGTCCCCAATCATTCTCGGATTTGAACCCAAACCTTGGACTACTGTATGACAATAAATTCGAGTGTATTAAAGGCGACGAGGCAGAATTCCACATAAACAGCCGAATCCCGAATGCTCAATTCTGCCGGCAGTGGAGTGGGTGTCACCTGATTCAGTTGATCAGCAGAGACTTTGTCAGCCCTGTCACGACTTTCGGTGAAAAAGTTACGAGCGGTCTCCAGCAATTCCGGCTCTGGTTCACGACTCCAGCAGCGTCGCAACACTTCTCGAATAAACGCATCATCATCTCTGGTGGTCCGCAGTATGTCACCGGCCATTTTTCGAGCCAGATCAAGAGTCAGCTTCGAGTTGAACAGAATCAAAGCCTGTGGTGCTGTGGTAGTCTTTTGACGTTGGGGACAGCTGGCATTTGCATCAGGTCGATCAAATGCCTCAAACAGCGGGTAACGCAGGTTTCTACGGGCAAAGACATAAATACTTCGCCGATAATGGTCACTCTCCTGTGGCGAGACCTCCCACTGGTTTTTCAAAAGTGTCTGAGCGACTTCTTTCTGGATAGGTGGCCGCACGCCCGGCCCTCCCATTTCCAACTGCATACATCCGGCAGCCTTCAGCATCGCATCACGAATCACTTCTCCATCCAGTCGCTGACGAGGAAATCGGCTCCAAAAGGCGTTATCCGGGTCTTCTTTTTTGTTCTCTTCAAGCTGCTCGTTACTCTGACTGGCCTGCATGTAAGTAGCACTGGTCACGATCAGACGATGAATCACCTTTAAATCCCAATGACGGGACTGTAATTCTGCTGCCAGCCAGTCCAGTAACTCCGGATGTGTCGGCGAGGTACCCATGGTGCCAAAATCGCTGTGCGTGGAAACCAGGCCGGTACCGAAGTGTTGTTGCCACATCCGATTCACCATAACTCGAGCAGTTAAGGGATGGTTCTTATCAACCAACCAGTCTGCCAACGCCAGACGGCGACCCGCCGTTCCCTGCCCGGTCCTGTTGATCGCAATCGAGTCTGTTCCCGAGATCACTCGCAATACGCCTGGTTCGAGTTCGATTCCGGGCCTGTTAAATTCACCCCGGATCATCAGATGGGCTACTGCAGGTTCGCCCTGCTCCTCCAATCCGCCAACACTCTGGTTCTTAACAACATGAACAGCGGGCTGAAACATGGCTCGCAACCGATAAAAATCCGACTGACTGATCGGATCATATTTGTGGTCATGACACTGTGCACAACCAACCTGCAGCCCCATAAAGACAGCGCCGACCGTACTGGTCATTTCGTTCAGTAGCGAATGCCGACGCTCCTGTTGCGAATTAATATCAGGCATATCGGGTCCCGACAAGCAAAACATCGTGGCAACATGAGCTTCACTCGAACCAGTCAATTCATCCGCCGCCAGTTGCTGTCGAACGAATTGATCATAAGGCAGGTTTCTATTGAAGGCAGCGATTACCCAATCCCGGTATCGCCAGGCATTGGCTCGGACCTTGTCATGTTCAAATCCATCGGTTTCTGCAAACCTTGCCAGGTCAAGCCAATGCTGCGCCTGGCGTTCGCCAAATCTCGGCGAACTCAACAACTCATCAACGATCTGTTCATAAGGTCGCTCGGCAACAACTTCTGAATAGGCAGGCGGCATGCCGGTAAGCCCCAGATAAATACGTCTCACCAGAGCCGCATGATTAGCAGCAGGCATCGGTTGCAATCCAGCTCGACGAATCTTCTCCAGAATGAAAGCATCGATTGGATTCTTTGACCAGCTATCATCACTTACCACTGGAACCGCTGGCCGTTGAATCGGCATGAAGGACCAATGCTCTCGTTCTTCCTCGGTGATCGGGCTTTCCCGGTACTCTTGACACTCAGCCATCAACGGGCAGAAGAGCAAAACGATACAAAACGCCTCTCGCATCATATTGCCTCCACCACATGAGCTTCCTGGGGACCGGTCAACCGCTCTTCCAAGCCATTGTGAAAGTAGGAAAGCTCGTGATGATCAAGACCCATTAGATGAAGTAACGTCGCATGAAAATCCCGCACATGGACTTTATCTTCTGCAGCTCGCAATCCGATCGGATCGGTAGCTCCAATGGCACGACCGCCCTCGATCCCTGCGCCGGCAAGCCAGCTACAATAACCCCACGGGTTGTGATCGCGACCTTTGCCCTGTTCACTCATGGGCATCCGTCCAAATTCTCCACACCAGACAACCAGCGTATCGTCCAACAATCCTCGTTGCTCCAGATCCGTCAACAATCCCGCTATGGGTAAATCGGTACTCTCACAATACCTGGAGTGGTTACTTAGCACATCACGATGGGCATCCCAGCCGAGTGTATCTCCTGAGTGGACCTGTACAAACCGAACACCCTGTTCGATCATTCGGCGAGCAAGCAAACATCGCCGGCCGAATTCTGCCGTGGTCTTATTCTCCAGCCCGTACAGCCGATGTGTCTGTTCAGTTTCTTTGGAAATATCGACCAGTTCCGGTGCAGCAGCCTGCATACGAAAGGCCAGTTCATACGCAGCGATCCTGGCTTGCAAGGCATCATCCTCACCAACCCGTTCGACAAACCCTCCATTGATATCCTGCAACAGAGCGAACGCATCGTGTTGGCTATCGGGAGTAATACCTGGTTGAGGTGTCAGATTCAGAATCGGCGCCTTGCCAGGCCGCATCGTCACTCCCTGATGACTGGCAGGCAGATAACCGCTTCCCCAAGCTGGCGGGCCTCCTTTCAATCCGCCGCCTGGATCCGGCAATACAACAAACGCCGGCATATCTCTGTTTGCTGTCCCCAGACCATAAGCCACCCAGCTCCCCACACTCGGATGCCCCATCAGGATTTTACCTGTATTCATCTGGTACACGGATTGAGGGTGATTAACACTATCACCATGCATCGATCGAATAACGCAAAGTCGATCTGCATGGCTTGCAAGATGGGGCAGAAAGTCGCTGATCTCGAGACCAGAAGTGCCACGTTGACGAAACGGCATGATAGGTCCGAGCAACGGATTCTTCGCCACGTTTCGACGTGTCATCACCGAACCAAAGGAATCCGGAATTGGTTTTCCGGCATATTTCACTAATTCAGGTTTTGGGTCAAACAGATCCACATGGCTTGGGCCACCATGCATGAACAGCCAAATTACGCGCGTCGCCCGCGGTTCAAAATGCGGTTTACCGGGTACGGCTGCTTGAGTTGCCTGTTCGGCCAGGATCGATTGCAAGGCAATCATTCCGGCTCCGCCACCCATGGACATCAGCATCTGCCGGCGAGTCATTCCCTGTGATCTAGAATCGATACTGATCATCGTCACGCCCCCGGCGCTTTTGCATCAATTCGCTATAACGTTTCAGCATTCTGCGTTGGCGAGCTGTCAAACTCGACTCGCCAGACTCGTGCACCTGTTGCAGTATTTCCTCGCCCTGGGCGATAAGTTGAGATTCTGCACTGGGTTCATCTGAAACATCGGACTTTGAACTTTCCTTTCGATAGACGGACAGCCTTGGCTTACGTCCTGAAAAGATCCCACCGAGGAACGAAAAATTCCAATTCAAAAGGTAATAGGCGGCCGCAAAACCGGCTCCACCCAAGTGTGCCTGCCAGGCGATTCTACTTCCAATTCCTTTAGCTTCATTAATTCCATTAAGAACATCCATTCCGACTAACAGAATGCCAAACAACCAGGCCGGTACCGGGATGATGCCATAAATCAAAAGTTTTTCGTGGGGATACAGAAAGCAGAAAAGGATAACGATGGCGACCACTCCTCCAGAAGCTCCCACAGCCTGAGCGGGCGCGCCACCCAGTTCAGTAATCACAAAAACCAGGCCGCTGAAAACAATCGCCAAAATATAGAACCGCAGGAACTCGGCACTTCCGTAACGTTGCTCAACAAATCTCCCAAACATCCATAAGGCAAAACCATTAAAGGCCAAATGCCAAATACTTCCGCTCGCAAGCCAGAACGGCGAGTGCATAAAGCCGTAGGTGATCCATCTCCAGATTTCCCACGGACGAGTGAAGTAATCGTTACCGATCGATAAAGCATCGTAAATGGATTCGGTGCGCTCATCGCTACCACTACTAAAGAGCCAACATCCCAGATAAACAACCACATTGGCTATTAGCAATTTGTTGGTGACCGATATTCCCTGCAATCTGCGCGCAGCTCTGGTATGGTGCGGCACTTCTTCCTGCTGATAGTAATCACGGTCGTAGATTCCCATAACCATCCATTTTACCCAAGAGTGGGTAAACCGTGACCCGAAGATTATTTATTCTTCTGAATTGCCGGCAGCGTTCACGGCTTCCTTGGTACGAGCATCAATCGCTTCTTCAAGCTGCGCCTGACGATCAGCTAATGCCTGCGCCAAAGCCTGATTACGGTCGAACAAATCGGCCAGTGAGGCTGTCAGTTTTTCGACCTCGGCCACCAATGCCTGCGAGTAGAGTTCTGCTTCGTACTCGTCACGACGATGCAGTTCCAGGTCCAGCTCCAGTTCTTTCTTTTCCCGTTTTCGATATTCAATTTGAACGGCGGCATCATTCCGTGCTGCCGTGGTGGAGACAATGTCATGTCGAGCATTATCGTCACTATATGCCAACGTTTGTAATCGAGCCTCATAGCTATGGAAAACATGATTGTAGTCGTGCAACGGACGTACATAGTACTCCACAATTTTACGAGCAACCGGCTCCACTCCTTCTGCTCCGGAAACCAGTACCTCGACCGGTACAATTCGATTGTCCTGAACAATTTTCTCGGCAGCACAGATATAGGCGATATCGCCTTCTTCAAATGTGATGGAATCCGTCTTATTGCCCGCTGAGACTGAAATAGTTTGACCGTCAAAATTAACTGTATTGGGAGAGAAGTGGTAGAACTGCGGGACGATAGCTTCCCCAACCTCGAAAATGCCGGCATCGGTGAGTGCTGCCTGAGCTTCATCGCCGTTAACCTTTTGCGATAAAGTCGTCTTTTCGGTGAATTGAATCTTGTACCAAACGTTCTTGCGGTCAACCTCACGACCATTTATAGGACTTCCGTCTGCGACAAATTGCTCCACCAGTTTATCGCCCAGTGTACCCAGAACAATCTGATTCTTCGCCAGTATTTCGTTGGCATTAGCAATGGTGTGCTGGTTCTGAATCAGAGGCACCACCACCGTGCGAAAAATATTGTTGATGTGCTGCGGATCCATTTGACCAAATAGCGCTTCCGAGTTGTCCAGGCCACCCTGCCGCAGTTGCTCATATTTGTCTTCTGGTCGCGTCGCAAACTTGTAGTGTGAATCGGATGGAATGGTTTCATACAAAGCCAGAGTTATACCATCGGCGAAGAATGCAGGGTTAAACACTCGCGGGGCAAACGCGCACTTAACCGTAATCGCGGCCGCATTCACTGTTTCTACGTCATATTCACCAAGGTAAATCGCAGGGACTTTCATTTTGGCAGCCGGAGCGGGTGCAGCACCTGGCAAAGGTGGAGCGTTCGGATCAGCGGGAGCGGCAGCGGGAGCATCGACAACATCGATCTCCTGTTCAGCAAAAACAAACAGGCGGGCACCTGCTTCAATGCCATGCGTGTCGTCAGTAAGTGTCACTGTCGCGGTCGTTCCAACAATCGCTGCCACTTCTTGAATATTACCTAGTGTAGCGCCTTCCCAAACGCGACCTCGCCCTTCTAATGCGCGCTCCAACTGACGCCTGAGCGACACCAGTGAATCAAATTCCGCTCTGGCACTCTTATCGTCCAGGCCAGTAAGAATCAACTTGTTCTCTGCCGCAACTTTATCTCGTGCCGCGGCGGCTTGTCTGTATTCCTGCGTCGCATTGTTCCGGAAATCGAGAACATAAGAAGTGAGCTGAGTTAACAGCAACGTTGAAATAAGCAACAGAAATGTCATAAATACATGGAACCAACGCCACTGTTTTATCGAAAGAAACAGCCATACGGTAAAAAACAAACCGTATACGACGACAAAGATCTCTGCTGTTGACATGGTCTTTCCTGACTTTGACTCTCAGTTGGAAGCCCGCATCTCTGAAAAGCAAGCTCCTATATATAGAAGCGTGGAATCACAAAATGCTATTTTTGCGCAAACGACAATTGCACTCATCCTCTACTATCGACAATACAGGGGCTATGCATTTACCACCTTTTAGGTGGTCCTATCAGTAAATCCGGTTGTTTTTAACACTATTTTGCCACCCGTTATTACTGATAGCTGACCTGCACACCCGTCGACGATTGGCAAAAAATCACCCCTCCGCTTCTATTTGATCCTACGGCGATCGATCGTGAAAAGCAAATTTTTGGTGGAAGCCCCGTTTTCACGTGTTTCCAAGCCCGACAGGTGACGGATCGATGAGTTTTCCCTGCCCCAAAATCCTTGCGGATTTAAGATTGGATTCTCTCAAGAAAACCCAATTCTCCGGCGATTAGTACGCCATGGCCGTAGAGTCTGCGCAGGCAGTAATGACTACCCAGTTTACCTGTTTTGCCAGCAAGGCTCATGCCAGAGAGTGTTCCCGAATGTAGTAAGGCGACAATCGGGCCTCTTACCCCTCTCCCAAAGTACACCAATTTAATAGCCTTGATGAAAGCTCGACAAGTGAGTTCATATTTACGCCATTTAGCCACATGTAAAGCCCTGGCCTTGGGTACTGGTGTTGTAGCTTTGCTGCTGGCTAACCTGACAGGATGCAGCCGTTCGTTCTATCGAAAACAGGCTGACCATGAGGCCCTCTATATCCTGAACGAAAAAGGGACCGATGATAGATGGAGCATGCAAGACTTCACGATCAAGATCGATCCAAAGAGCCGTATGTACATGGATTATGATCCGGATAATCCGCCTATGCCTCCCGACGACGCCGCCGCATCAATTTACATGGATGAAGTCGACGGAATGGAGGGATACGATGGCTGGGACGAACACGAAAAGCTCAAGACATTTGAAAACCCTGAGTGGCGTAAACATTTGCCAATCGGCGAAGACGGCAAACTACATCTGGATGCAAGCAAAGCACTAAAGCTCGCTCTGTTACACTCTACCGACTACCGTAACCAACTCGAGCAGATGTACCTGTCGGCACTGGATGTTAGTGCCGAGCGATTTGATTTTGACACTCAGTTCTATGGCGGCTATGGCGGCAATTACCGAACGCTCGGCGCGGCAACCACTGGCAGTGCGGCCAGCAATTTGTCACTTAACACGCGTAGTATTCAAATGCGGCAAAAGTACGCATCTGGTGCGACGGCATTCGTCAATTTCGCCAACAGCCTGATGTGGCAATTCAGTGGACCGGACGCCTTTGGCACGACCACACTGCTGGACGTCAACATTATCCAACCGTTGCTTCGTCAGGGGGGTAAAGATCAGGTTCTGGAACGGCTGACACGAGCCGAACGTGGCTTACTCTATAACGTGCGGCAATACCAACGTTACCGAAAAGGCTACTATATGACGGTTACGACCGGCCAAGGCGGTGGAGGCATTCAGCGTATCGGTGGTCTGTTTGGTGGCTCGGGGCTTTCCGGGTTTACCGGCGTTGGTTCCGGAGGCTTTGGTGGTGTCGGTGGCTTTCGCGGTGGCGGAGGTAGCGGCACAAATGCCGGCGGATACATGGGATTGCTTCAAAGCCAAAAAGGTCTGATCAACCAACGGGCCAACATTGTTGCATTGAAGGGATCGCTCAATTTATTTGAGTCTTATCTTGAAGCCGGACTTACTGACTTTAACAACGTGCAGCGAACCAAAGCCCAGTTCTACCGTGAAATCACTCAGCTCATTCAGCAGGAAGCTGCCTATGATGGCCAGCTGGATAATTTCATCAATCAGATCGGTTTACCGCCGGATGTAGAAGTTGTCATCGATGGAGGTGAACTGGCTCAGTTCGACCTGATTGATGTTGGCGTGCAAGATCTTCAGAATGAGATCCTCGAACTTCAGGAGCGGATTGGTGAGATCATCAATACATCGCTGCGGGCGGAACAACCGCAATTGCAGCCGATGCCAATGCCGGCCGAACAATTGCAGCCGTTGGGCATCGCCTGGGGACCAGAAGTTGAAGCAGGCCTCAATCAAATACGTGAAGAAATTACAACTCTTACCGAACTCTTCAACGGCGTCAGAGCTGCCACGGTCGACGCACGCCGAGACATAGCAAACCTCGAAGAGCTTGTTCCCGCTCGTAAAAAGTCAATCGATAACCTGCGAGCAGAACTCAAAGACAATCCGCTCGTTCCTGCATCCGCTTTGGAATCCGAATTGCTCGATGGCAACTACTTGGACACTCTTCCCCGTCTTTTGACAGCGGATATAGACGATATTGAACGTCGCTTGGAGGAAAAACATGAAGCCATAGCAGGATTCGCAGATCGGGTTGACGCCATACTCAAAAATGGTCCGGCCATGAATGAGGAGGACCTGTACCAGGCACTGGACGAACAGATCATCTCCCAGATTCCCGAACGGATTCTGGAACTGCAAAACGATGCTCTTGAATTGTCTTTAGTAATCACCAGTGCTCGTGCCGAATCCATCGCCCTGATCCCAATCGATCTCACCACGCGGGATGCTTACAACATCGCATCTGAAAACCGGCTGGACTGGATGAATCAGCGAGCTCAATTGATGGACCAATGGCGTTTGTTAGCCTTTAATGCCGACCGATTGGAAAGTGATTTATCGCTTACCGTGCGAGGCACGCTTGGCAATACAGGTGACGATCCATTCCGCTTCCGTGATACCACCGGTACACTTCAAGCGGGAGTTGCCTGGGATGCACCAATCACCCGATTACGAGAACGAAACATTTACCGTCAAAGTTTATTGGAGTATCAAAGCGCGTTGCGAGGTTACTACAAATACGAAGATGGTCAATTTCTGGCTATGAAAAATGCGCTGCGTGACATCACGATGCAGAAAATCGAATTTGAGGCAAACCGCAAACAACTTCAGGTAGCGACGAGAAACGTACTGTTTCAACGCATGGAAATTCAGAAACCACCTGAAAATGAAAACGAGCGTCAGTCACCTGAAATCGCTGGACGTCTGATTAATTCCCTGCAACAACTGCAAGGCTCTCAGAATGAACTATTGCGTGTATGGGTTGGTTATGAAATTAACCGGGGCCTGCTGGATTTCCAACTCGGCACAATGTCCATCGACGAAAATGGCGCCTGGATCGACCCGGGGGCAATCGGGCCCGTCCATGGCTATCCTGTAGCTCCTGAAAAGTTGCAAAATGAAGATGATGACGAAGCTGGTGAGATTTAGCTAAACGTGAAGCTTTGTGTTCAAAGTCATACAAACTCTGTTTTTTCCGCTGTACTTGAGTGACTAGGGAGAAACTTTGAGCTTTGATCAGTGTTTATATAAGGTTGCGAAAGGCGCAAATTATCCGTTTTTGCCTTACAAAATCTTCCTCGTAGATAGATAATGCAAGTTACACTCTGAAATGACTTTTCAGGTGTCTCACTTTCCCTTCAACTCCCCACCCCCCACAAAAAAATGAATTCTCGAATACCCCAAAGGCTCCGTGGTAACACAAACGTAATCTTTGTCGTCATTCTGGCCGCGATTGGCGGTGTCGGGTGGTATGCCTGGAACATGCTGCAAGGGGTAATTGAGCCGGAGATTGTTTACAGCTTTCAGTTCAGTGAGGCCAAGCGCGAACTCTACACCCATTCGATCAATGAAACAGGCGACATTGAGTCCGCTCAGAATGAAGAGGTCAAATGCGAAGTTCGGGCACCCGGTGGTATCGAAATCATCTATGTGGTCGAAGAAGGTATTGTGGTGGAAGAGGGTGATCTACTTGTCGAACTCGATACTTCAACATTGGAAGATGAGAAACAAGCACAGCAGGTGGTAGTCAACCGTGCCGAATCCACTCGAACATCCGCAGCTGCAGCATTGCGACAGGCTGAAATCTCAAAACAGGAATACACCCAAGGTACGTTTAAGACCAATGAGCAAACGATTGAATCTAATATTTTGATTGCCAAGCAGAATTTTTCGGCGGCCCAGGACCTGGCAACGTTCAGTGAACGTCTGGCAGCTCGAGGATTTCTAACACAGCAACAATTGTCGGCCAAACGATTTGCTGTTCAGCGAGCTTCACTGGAATTGGCACTACGCGAAACCGAGTTAAGAACGCTTCGCGAAATCACCAAAGAAAAAATGACCGTCGGTTTCGATGCCGATATCGAAACTTGCAAAGCAACGCTTGAAGCTGAAAACAAAAACTATGACGAAGAGCTGAAAAAGCTTGAAGAGATTAATGACATGATCTCCAAGTGCAAGATTTTCGCCCCTAAAGCAGGTACCGTCGTGCATGCGAACTACCAGTATGGCGATCAGAGCTTTACGGTGGAACTAGGTGCAACCGTTCGTGAGCGACAAGCCATTATCCGCTTGCCTGATCTGGCACAACTTCAAGTCAAAGCACCGATTGCTGAAGGTAAAATTGCTGCTGTACGGGAAGGCCTCCCCGTAAAAATCAAAGTAGGTGCTCTGGAAGATCGTGAGTTCAGTGGGGTAGTCACCAGTATCAACCGGTATGCAGAGCGACAGCACTGGAGTGATAAGGTAAAGCGATTTGCCACCTTTATTAAGATTGAAGGGGACAGTGAAGGTGTTCGAGTCGGGCTTTCAGCCGATGTGGAAATCACCGTTAGTCAGGAACCAGACAGACTGCAGATCCCTGTTCAATGCCTGCACGAAGATTCCGAACAAAGTTTCGTCCTGGTTCGTGTTCCCTACGATGCCAGCAATCCTCTGCACTCGGAAACGCTTGGAAAGATGCATGGTGACGAGGGCGAAGAGTTTTCGATCGAAGCAAGGATGATCGAATACGAAGGAAGCAATGAAAAGACTCTGGTCGTCAGCGATGATTCCGATATCGAAAAAGGTGATCAGATTGTCCAGAACCCTCGCGAGTACCCCGAGTTCTTACGAGCTCTTGTTTCGCACCATCGTGCCCGAGCGGCAATGAAGCGTTTCTCAGCAAACAACGACGAATACGGTTCGTTGAGTAAAGAAGATGTCGACAAGATGAATGTGACTCTGGGATATGAGGGGATCAGCAACGTGACGACTACCGACCTCAACAAAGATGGTCGCATCGATGTCGATGAACTGGCCACCTTTATTTCCAAGACCCAGGATACCTTGGTTCCACTCAAAGACCAGGCCACTGTAGGAGGAGCTGGGGAAAAGGCTGCTGAAACTGAAGAAGAAAAGACGGCCCGGTATAAAAAACAGGCCGAAGAAGGCGCAACCAAGATGCTGGAACGAATGGACAAGAATAAAGATGATGTCATCGATTCAGACGAACTTGCAGTCGCCGGCGAATTCGGCAAGCGGCTGAAAGCCAGCGACACCAACAAGGATGGTCAACTCAGCAAAGACGAGCTGGTCGCTGCCGGCATCAAGATGGCCAAAGCCCAGGAAGCTGGTGGAGCTCCCGGTGGTAGAGGCCCTGGTGGCGGCAGAGGAGGACGATAAGTGCCTGCAACTGCACTGACTGTTAAAAATTTAACAAAAGACTACATCACCAAGTCCGAAACTGTCCATGCGTTGCGAGGGGTCTCTTTTGAAGTTCCTGAAGGAGACTATGTCGCAATCATGGGGCCTTCCGGATCCGGTAAGAGTACACTTCTGAATCTCATCGGCTGTCTCGACAAACCTACGACCGGTGATTTGTTGCTGGGTGAAGATAACATCTTCCACATGAGCGACAATCAGTTATCGGACATCCGAGCAAGTCGAATTGGCTTTGTCTTTCAAAGCTACAATCTGATTGCTCAGTTGAGTGTCGTGGAAAATATCCAGGTACCACTCTACTACCAGGGTAAGCTGAATCGACAATCCTACCGTCGCTGTGTCGAACTGGCAGGGCTTGTTGGGCTGGGAGACCGATTGGACCACCGCCCCACGCAGCTTTCAGGTGGACAGCAGCAGCGTGTTGCGATTGCTCGCAGTCTGGTCAATGACCCGTACTACATCCTGGCGGACGAATCAACAGGTAACCTTGATACCAAGACCACCGAAGAAATTCTGACGCTTTACGAACGGCTTAACGATCAGGGCAAGACAATTATCATGGTGACGCACGAAGATGATGTTGCCACGCGAACCAAGCGGGTCATTCGACTTCGTGACGGCCTGATCGTATCGGATGAGCTCAACCATGATCGCCTTCGCTTCACCGATGAGGAGACTGGCGAAATCATCCCCGAAAATAGCTGGGAAATACTGGAGCTCAATTCCAGTGAAGCATCAGGAGAAACTGATTCGTCCAACCAGTACGAACTCGATAAAAACCAGACAGAAGACGAAGATGAAACGTCTGTTGTCACCGGAGAATAGATTCCATGGCGTATCTTCAAAGCTGGTTAAGAACGATTCAGTTGGGTATCAAAAGTCTGATGCTACATCCGATGCGTTCCATGCTGACCGTGCTTGGTATCTTTATCGGTGTTGCCTCTGTCATTTGGCTGCTCGCGATCGGTGAAGGGATCAGCCAGGAAGCACAGCGCCAAATTGAATCACTTGGTGCTCAAAACATCATCGTTCGTTCGATCAAACCTCAGGACATCGACGGTATTCTGGCTGAATACGGACTCACCCTTACGGAATTTGAGATGCTTCAGGAGACAATTCCTGATGTCATCAGCGCTATCCCGATTCGTGAAGTGGAATTCAAATTTAACTACGGCGGAATCGAAGTTGACGGTCGGCTCGTTGGTTCGGTGCCTGCTTATTATGATGCCACTAACCTGGAGATCGATCGGGGACGGTTTCTCTCGGGAAGTGATGTTGCGAAACACCGGGACTACTGTATCCTCGCACATGAAATCGCGAAGAAGCTGTTTCCTTATCAGGATCCCATTGGCAAAAAGATCCGGCTCAGAAATAAAACGGACCTGTTTGAAGTGATCGGCGTACTCAAGCCCCGAGGTGCTTCGGCCGGTATTGGTGGCTCGCTGGCAGCAGAAGACTTTACCAAAGATGTCTACATACCTTTCACCACCTTCAATACTCGCATGGGTAAGGAGATCTTTACGGCAGTCGGTGGGTCGTTTGGAGGAGAAAAAGTAGAAGTTCATCAGGCAACGTTTCAAATCTCCGACATTAATCGAGTCATGCCCGCCTTTAACCTCATCAAGGATGCGCTGCGGAAACATGACGAAATCGAGGATATCAGTATTGTCGTTCCGCTCGAACTCCTTGAACAAGCCAAAAACACGCGGCTGATGTTTATGGTCTTCATGGCTCTGATTGCCGGAGTCTCACTGTTGGTTGGCGGTATTGGAATTATGAATATCATGCTGGCTACCGTCACCGAAAGAACTCGGGAGATCGGAATTCGACGAGCACTTGGCGCCCGACAATCTGCCATCATCCGCCAATTCCTGGTAGAGACGATTACTCTGTCAATCCTCGGTGGGCTGGTCGGAATTGTGGCGGGCTTTCTGGGCCCCACAACCGTCATTGTTGGAAGGCAGATGTTATACAAGTACTTCCCTGAGCAGATGGCAGGACTACCTCCGGAAATCCAGTCAATGACGCCACAGATTGTCGAGGCCTCCATTCCAATTTCGTTTGGAATCGCGGTCGCGGTCGGAACAATCTTCGGAGTCTATCCGGCCATCCGAGCCGCCAAGATGGATCCGATTGAAGCGCTACGGCACGAATAAGTTTCTAGCGCAACGCGTCCATCAGTTGGTCCAACTGGTCAACAGTATGCGCGCTGCTCAGGCTAATGCGGAGACAACTCGCTCCCACTGGAACAGTCGGGGGGCGAATCGCGGGAATATAAAAACCTGCTTCACCAAGCTGTTTTGATCTCGCCAATGCCACCTTGGGGTCGCCTGATACGACCGGAACGATTGGTGAATCTTCCCGCTGCTCCAGCAGCCCTCGTTGTCGCAGACCATCAGACAGATAGCGCACACGCTCAAACAGCATGTGCCTTCGTTCAGGCTCGGCTATCACTCGCTCCAACGCCAGTTTCCCAGCTTGGGCACAAAGAGAAGGCATGGCGGTCGAATAAATATAGGGACGTGCCTTGTTAACCAGAAGGTCGATAAGTTCCTGATTGCCACCGACAAATCCGCCGATGGATCCCAAGGCTTTGCTGAGTGTACCGACGGAAATATCAATACCAGATTCACAATCCAACTGTTGAGCCAGTCCGCGTCCACTTTTACCGAAAACTCCGGTGGCATGAGCCTCATCAACCATCAGCATCGCGTCGCATTGTTCCGCTAGTTCAGCAAGCACATCCAGCCGAGCCAGATCACCATCCATACTGAACAGTGAATCGGTCACGATGAGCTTCCTGCGGTAACCGGATGCCTGACTGCAAAGTTCGGTCAGGTGGTCGATGTCATTATGTCGGTAAATCTGCACATCCGCTCGGGAAAGACGACAGCCATCAATGATACTGGCATGGTTGCGGGCATCACTGAAAATAACATCCTGTTCACCGGTCACGGCGGTGATCGCACCAATATTAGCGGCGTACCCTGTGGAGAAAGACAACGCTGCTTCGGTACCTTTGAATTCAGCCAGTGCTGTTTCCAATTGCTGGTGGGCTTCAGATCGCCCAGTTATCAACGGACTGGCGCCACTCCCCCAACCTTGACTTCCCCTGCTTGTCCGCTGAAGTTCGCTCGCCAGATCGGCGGCCAGTCCAAGATAATCGTTACTGGCAAAGTTGATCAGGGATTTCCCGTCGACGATCAATTCAACCGGATCAGCCGTCCGCTCGCAGGAATTCAGCCGCCGCAGCAGCCCTTGCTCATCCCGGGCTGACAGTTCGTCCTGCACCCAATCAAGCTTTTTTCCAACCATACAAATCCCTCAACAAAATGAGCACCATTCGCTCAACGCTCCATTGATTGTAGACATTTCGCATCCTTCCATAAATCACCCGCGGATTGGCTAGACCCCGCAAAGCCGTATGCTTTAGAATACCTGTTGCGACATCATTCGCGACAATCCTTCGCCGCATTCAATACTTTTTTGAGGTCTCCTCAACTATGACTCATCCCCCAAAAATCGTCGGTATCGTGTTACTGCTCTTAAGCGCAATCGCTATTGGATGCTCGTCCTCAACCGACTCATCCCCGGGCAACGCAACGACTACAAAAAACGATAATGATGCGGCCGGTGACTCGTCGAGTGGAAATTCACAAACTGAAAACGTAGATGCAATTGAAGCTGACGGGAAATGGATCGGTTACGAAGACGTTCCCTATGTTCCCGTCATGACAGAAGTAGACGGTATCGAGATTCCCCGGATACAGAAAGAAAAAGCAAACATCACGATTATCGGAGAGTTGCCAAAGGACGAATTCAACACTTATGCCACATCCGAAACAACTCCAGTCACAGGTGGACAGATCACCATACGAGCGGCGGCCGAGCCCAAAACGATGAATCCCATTGTCGAAACTTCGGCGATCCAAACCTATCTGGGTGAGTGGATTCAGTTGGCATTAGCCCAGCAAAACCCTGAGACTCTGGAATTTGAACCTTCCATCGCTTCTGGCTGGATTAAAGAAGATTCAGTCAAGCTCGCTTCCAATCTGGCCAACTACGAACGTCAGATTAGCATCGGATCTGATGCTCCTGATGAGGGCTTATCCGTCACGTTCAAGAATGACGAACAGACTGAAATTTTTCAGACCTACGACCAGAGTGGAACTCTTTTAGGAAATACGTGGGTCGGGTTTTATGCTACCAGCAAGGATATGCTGGGAGCACCGATTGCCGGCTATCATTTCTGGAGTGATGCCGAAGGCAAATTGAAAATCAGTGGATTAGTGCCCGGAACCTATGATGTCAAAGTAGGAGCCGAATTGGCCGGTGTTACCAAACTGAACGAGGATGGCTCGCTAACCGTAACACCAGCTGCAAATGGAAATCCGCTGACCGAACCGGTGACACTCAATGCTGGTGAATGGTCTGACATTCAACGGGAAACCGTTTTCACCTACAGCCTGAACGAAAAGGCTACCTGGTCTGACGGGAAACCGTTTACCACCAAAGATCTGGAATTTGGATTCGCTGTAATCAATAACCCTTTTGTCGATGGTGAAGCGATTCGAACGTACTACGCGGATATCGTCGAGTGCAAAGCGATCGACAAAGCTACTCTCCGATTGAAATACAGAACTCAATACTTCAAAGCTTTTGAGTTCACCATGGGCCTGGCTTTCTATACTCCACCGTTCCATGTCTTTGAGCAATATCTGGCTGAAGAGGGGAAACAATTAACACTGGAGAACCTGCAGCCAGAGGAGGAAGATGCCCAAGATAAGATTAGCGCTCACGGCCAGCCTTTCGGCAAGTTCTTCAACACCGACGATAGATATAACCAGAAGCCGATCGGAACCGGACCCTACGTCATTGACAAATGGATCGTTTCGGATCGCATAGAATTCGTTCGCAATCCAAGTTACTGGAATACCGACGACCCAGCCTATCTGGATCGGATCATTGTCAAATTCATTCCTGATGCCACGACTGCCATGGCCGCCTTCAGAGCAGGTGAAGTAGATTTCCTCTGGCGTATGAACAATGATCAGTTCTTCGACGAACTCAAAGATGAGCCCGAGTGGTTCAAAGAGAATAAGCACGTAAAAGCAAGGTGGTATTCACCTTCGTTCAGCTATTTTGGCTGGAATATGCTCAACGAAAAATTGCAAGACCGACGTGTTCGCATTGCTTTAAAGATGCTGTTCGACGTGGACGAATTCATTCAAGAGAAATTATACGGAGCAGCTGTCACTGTCACTGGGTCCCAATACTACTTTGGCCCTGGCTACGATCACTCCGTTACACCGATCGCGCACGACCCAGCTCTGGCAAAGGAATTGCTTTCCGAGGCTGGGTGGTTTGATTCGAACGGAGATGGTGTCCTGGATAAAAACGGAGAACCGCTTGAGTTGGAAATCCTGTTTCCACCAGGAAATCCAACAGTAGATGCTCAGGTTGCCATGGTACAGGAGAACTTTAAAAAGGCTGGTATCACTCTGGCAACAACTCAACTCGAATGGGCTTCCTTCATTGATAAAGTCAAAGCAAAAGAACCGGATGTCGTGCGATTGGGATGGGCTCAGGCACTAGAATCAGACCCCTTTCAGATCTGGCATAGCAGTGGCGCCACGAAAGAAAGTCGCGGCTCGAATCACGTATCTTTTGCCAACGATCAAGCGGATGCTTTAATCGATCAACTACGTATCACACTGGATCCCGAAAAACGAAAACGTATCCACTGGTCCTTCCACCGCATCCTGGACCGGGAGCAGCCTTACATGTTCCTCTATGCCGCCCAGGAAGTTGCTGTTTACAACAGTAAATTCCGAGGCGTCAAATGGTATCGTTTACGTCCCGGTTTTGATCTGACCGAATGGTATATTCCCAAAGAACTGCAATAGTTAAGCTGTTTACAACTTAAACGTATTTCGTCATCGGAGGACTATGAAAGCTTATCTGTTAAAGCGGTTTCTACTCATGATTCCGACGATGTTTGGGATTATTGTTATCTCATTTATCATCGTCAAACTGGCTCCTGGGGACCCTAGTGCACAAAAATTCGGAGGCGCTGGTCAGGCAACGGCTGGACTGGATGCACAAAAGGGTACTGAGCAGGCAGAAAAACGATTCCGCGAAAAGTATCATCTCGACGAAGCCCTGCACATTCAATTTGGGTATTTCATCAAACGCCTGTTCACGATGGATCTTACCTACTTTCAGCAGGAAAAACCGATCATTGATGACATGTTTGATGCGCTCAAGGTGACGATGGGTATGAATCTTGTTGTCTTCATGCTTATCTACCTGATTGCAATTCCCTTAGGTATTTTCAGTGCCGCCAACCCGGACTCCCTGCTGGATAAATCTTCTACGATTACGCTGTTCATTTTTTACAGCCTGCCATCGTTCTTTGTTGCCGAAGTATTGCGGCACTGGTTTAGTGACAAGTCAGGCTGGATCTGGTTCCCCACCATGAACCTGCATGGTGCGGATGCAGACAACCTGAGTGGTTTCGCATGGTTTATGGATATGGCTCATCATGCAGCGCTTCCCATCATTTGCATGACTTATGGTGGGCTCGCCTACATAAGTCGGCAAATGCGAGCTGGCATGATGGAAGTCATTCGTCAGGATTACATTCGCACAGCACGCGCTAAAGGAGCCAGCAAGATGCGTGTCATCTTTGTCCACGCCCTGCGCAACAGTCTGTTTCCCATCATCACCTTGTTCGCATCATTGCTGCCCTTCCTGGTGGGTGGCAGCGTCATTATTGAAACCATATTCCAGATTCCAGGGATGGGCAAGTTTTCTATCGATGCCGTGTTCCGTCGTGAATACGACGTCGTCATGGCAACACTAATTCTTTCGTCCATTCTCACGTTGTTCGGTATTCTGATTTCTGACCTGCTCTATGTGCTGGTCAACCCTCAAGTCACCTTTTCGGATGAGGGATAGGGCGGATGAGTACTACAAAAACGCAGGGTCAATGGGCTCTTATCTGGACGCAATTCAAGAAAAACAGAACTGCTGTCGTGGCGTTGATCATTATTGTGATCCTCGTTTCCAGCGCCATCTTTGCTCCCTTCCTAGCCAATAACCGCCCCCTGGTTTATTCGGGTAAGAACTTTTTTGAATACAAGAAAGCACTGCTGGATCTCCGCGGAGTGATTCGCCAGTTGGACCACAATACAGCCGAAGGCGAATTGGTGACTGGGAATATTGACGACGAATTTGTTTTACGTCTGGTATCCCAAATCGATGGCCAATTAACCGAGCCGTACAGAAAGCAGTTTATTCCCTTCAAGTCTCAGATTGAGGAATTGGTAGCCCAACAGCCTCTCTCTGTCGAGCAATACCAAACGATCGAACCATTACGTCAGCAACTGAGGCAACAATTCCGGAGTACTCAGGTCGAACTAAAAACTCAACTTGGTTTTCCAGTTATTCATTCCATCGGGCCGCTTGCCGCCATGCTAATCACAGCAAATCTCGTGCTGCTCAGCCTCCCTCTCTGGACGAAGGTGATGCGCCGATGGAGTCGCAACTGGACTACCGCACAATGGCAAAAATGCCTCCTGATACTTTTTGGAATACTGCCTCTTTCCGTCGGAATCATCTGGTTTTTGGCGGTCCCTTTCTATGTTGATAACGCTGACTATAAGGCAGCAATCTTTGCCAGTGATGGAAGTGAAATAACCAACAATACGGATATCGTTTACGAATGGTGCAGCTGGCCGCTCATCCCTTATGGAATTGCGGAATCGCATCTATCAGCTAAAAACACCAGGCCCATGACGATCGGAGAGGATGAAGCGGACCTGCAGGGAACGATCTGGGTTAAGCCGCACCTGTTAGGCACAGACGGTCAAGGCAGAGACCTGGCGTCACGCATGGTCTGGGGAGGACAAGTCAGTCTGGCCGTTGGAATCGTGGCCGTGTCGATCTATGTCTTCATCGGTATCATTGTGGGCTCTGTCGCCGGGTACTTCCGGGGCAAGGTCGATATGATCATTTCCAGATTGATCGAAGTGGTAATCTGTTTCCCTCACTTCTTTCTGATTATTGCCATCGTCGCATTTCTCGGTCCCGGCATTTTCAAAATCATGATTATCATCGGGCTCACTGCATGGACAGGTGTCGCTCGTCTTATTCGCGGTGAATTCCTGCGTCTGGGGAATCAGGAATTTGTTTTAGCGGGTCGCGCACTTGGCTATTCTTCGCGGCGCATTATTTTCAGGCACGTATTGCCCAACGCGATCGCACCGGTGCTGGTAAGTGCGACTTTTGGCATTGCAGGAGCGATCCTGACCGAAAGTGCTCTATCCTTCCTCGGTCTGGGAATTACAATCCCCATTCCTTCCTGGGGTGGCATCCTGAGCACTGGTCGCGAATCAATGAACATTGCCCCCTGGATCATATTCTCTCCGGGCATTGCTATTTTTATTACCATCACGTGCTATAACCTCGTCGGCGAAGCACTCCGAGATGCATCCGACCCACGCTTAAGAGGCCAACGCTAGATCAACCAGCGAACGATATCCTGCTCATGTCATCACCACTCATACAAATCAAGAACCTCAAGACCCACTTCCATGGAGATGATGAAGTCGTGAAGGCAGTGAATGACGTTTCCTTCGACATTAACTCGGGTTATACGCTGGGACTGGTAGGTGAATCCGGTTCAGGAAAGTCCGTCACCTCGCTTTCGATCATGAGATTGCTACCTCTTAACGCAACAATCCATGACAGTGAAATTGTCTTTCTCGGCAAAGACCTCGTCAAACTCCCTGAAAAAGATATGTGTGATATTCGGGGTGGTGAAATCAGCATGATTTTCCAGGAACCGGGCACCTCGCTAAATCCTGTGTACCAGGTCGGTGCTCAAGTGATGGAAGCCATCATACTTCACCAAAACGTATCAAAAGAAGAGGCCGCTCGGCGCACTATCGAATTGTTCCGTGAAGTGGGCATTCCGGAACCCGAGCGACGTATCTACAGTTACCCTCATGAAATGTCTGGTGGTCAAAAACAGCGCGTCATGATTGCCATGGCGTTATCGTGCAATCCAAAACTGCTTATCGCGGACGAGCCCACTACGGCGCTTGATGTCACGATTCAAAAGCAAATTCTGGATTTGATCCGTAAGCTGCGTGATGAACGTGGGATGTCCATTTTGTTTATTACACATGACCTGGGCGTGATTGCTGAAATTGCAGATGACGTTGCAGTAATGTTCCGCGGTAAAATCGTAGAACACAAGGATGTCATCTCCCTCTTTGAGAATCCTGAGCATCCGTACACGAAAGGGTTGTTAGCATGCCGACCGCAATTGGAGTCGAAATTTAAACGGCTGCCGGTGGTGTCGGACTTCATGGACTATCAAATTCAGAATGACGGATCACCCGATATCACTGAAAAGCCGGTCGACCACGAGCAGATGCGCTATTATGAAACCCATGGCCGGGGTCGATTGTTGAACAAGCAGTCTGAACTTGAGACTTTGGGTTTTACCGATGACCCTGCCACGTATGGACGAGGTGCCACCTGCGTTCCGGAAACTGAACAGCCTCTGTTGAGCGTGGATCAGCTCAAGGTCCACTTTCCGATCAAAGAAGGTGTGCTGAAACGTACTGTTGGTTATGTCAAAGCTGTTGATGGAATCGATTTCGATATCTACCGAGGGCAGACACTCGGCCTTGTCGGAGAATCCGGATGTGGTAAGACAACCACTGGTCGCGCCATTCTGCAACTAATCCGACCAACATCAGGATCTATCCAGTACGATGGTGAAGAATTAAACGCCAGCAGCATCAAATCACTACGCCAGAAAATTCAGATCATCTTTCAGGATCCCTATGCCTCGCTCAATCCGCGGATCACCATTGAAAGCATGCTCATGGAAGCCATGGCCGTGCATAAATTCGGGAACTCCAAGCGGGATCGGCGAGACCGGGCTGCTCAGTTGCTGGAAGAAGTTGGACTTTTGGCTGAGCATCTGAAACGTTATCCGCACGAATTTTCGGGCGGGCAAAGGCAACGAATCTGCATTGCCCGAGCACTCGCGGTCGAACCGGAGTTTATTATTTGCGACGAGTCTGTCTCCGCTCTGGATGTCTCTGTGCAGGCACAGATATTGAATCTGCTCAACGATCTGCAGGAAAGCCGCGGACTCACCTATATTTTCATTAGTCATGACCTGTCGGTGGTTAAATTTATGGCCGACATGATGGCTGTCATGAAAGAAGGGCAATTTGTCGAATACGGTCCGTCTGAAGCGATCTACCGTAATCCCCGCCAGGATTATACTCGCTCACTCATCGAAGCCACTCCCAGTGATGACCTCGATAATATCCGACGTCTCGTGGAACACCGCAAGGTACTGCGCCACGGCTAATTCCAAAAGTGCTGGTCACCACTTTCCACTCTTTGCCACCGTTGAATCAAATGTTTTGCCAGAGTGATATCCTGAGACACAGCAGGATGCCAGTAGCTCTGCCAGCACTCAGGGATCTCCATCAAATGTCGTTCAAAGCTTGAAACGATACTTGTGGCCAGATAGCCATTCAAATCATAGAGCGTTTCCAGATCTGTTAGCGACGGCTGCTGGCGCTTGGGAAAAGCCTGCTTGAGTGACAGGTTGGTGAATTTTCGGGCCGCCTGCTGCTGTCCAGAATCAATTTGAAACTGCAGGTCTTCAAGGTGCCTGTCAATCCGCTCTCGCCGATAACCAAATGCCTGAGAGCCGGGTAGCTGGCCCATGTAAGCCAACAGCAGATCAGTCCACCGCTGGCACTGTCGACGGAATTCTTTGAGCTGCAACTGGTTACGCGCTCCTGAAATGCCCTCCACCATCCGCAACTTCAAGGTATGATGGTCCGCCTGCATAGCCAGATACAGGTTTCGGTTGGACTCTGCTTCAAGGCCAATCGTCATATCCGGTGTGTAGAGATACCAGCCATGGACTGCTGTCGTCCAAATCCGTGTCAGAATTTCTGACATCATGATGCTTTTGGCAATCTCCAGTTGCTGCTCACTATCTGATTCCAGAAACTGTCGCCAGTACCACTGATATCGCTTGCGTTGAGCAATATAATAATGCCTCGCATGAACACTGTGGAGTGACTGCATCGATTGCAGCAGTTCATTGCTGGAAAATGCAATCCAGCCGGCCAATCGTATTTGTTCGTAGCAAAACACTGTGGTGTATGTTCATGTAGAAAGAATCAGGGGCGTTGATTTCGGCAAGCAATTATTCGCGCGCAAATGCTGCCGCGCAGGATATTTTTGCAAGAAAAAACCCTTCGACCGAAGCTCTGCCTCTGTCAAAGGGTTATGTTTCTCATTAATCGAAAGTTTATCCGGGACCTGTTCTAATTAGTCTTCGGTAAACAGCTTTACGCCACTCTCCATAATCACTGCATCGTTGCTGTGCATTCCAGGTTCTACTAATCCCCGGTCGCTGACGAAATACAGGTCACCCAATGTCTTTTCTTTTGTTTCCCGCAGGAAAGCAACATGACCATCTTCAAAGAGAACATTCTGGCCAATGCCGTCATGATTCATGCTACGACGACTGACCGAATCACCTGTCGGTCGATCTGCAACCAGAGCGTAATAGGGTCGCCCTTGATGCCTCACCGGCATAAGCCGTCCCTGATCCTGATGACCAATGTTATATCCATAAGTCCCGCCCATGTGCAACAGGCTATCAAGAGCTTCCGGAGTTGCGTCCACAACGGTTTGCACCGTGGGGATACCCTGCGGTCGCCATGCTAATGTCTCCGGAGCCGTCGGACAGAAGAAGCGCTCTTCTTCAACACTGGTGTACTCTTTTAACATGGGTGCCTGGATCCCGGAAATGGACACATTGGTCAGAGGAGCCGTTGGGTACACTCCGTCGTTGGTAAGCAAGTAGTTATGCATGCCACGATAGAGATGATGCAAATTATCCTGACAGGCAAGTTTTCCGGCAACAAACCGGCTGTTATAAAGAGCCGGCGAAACCAGCATGCCGAGGCATAGCAGGATAACGCTAAGTACCAGGAAGTCTGCCATCCGCCAGCGGGAACTGGCCCCGGAAACATACTCTGCTGAATTCAGTGATGACAGCGACTGAATGCCTGCTGGTTGAACTTTGTGAGAATCAACCTGCTCAAACACATAGTCCAGCGTGCACTCGACCAAGCCAGCAGTCGGCTCACAGTAACGACAGGACTCGAGAGGACTCAGGGCCGTACGGATCAAAGCTAATTGCTGCCGCAGCTGCTTATCTGTTTCGAGTGCCCGTTCAACCTGAGCGTGCTCGTCTGGATCCAGAGCACCCATCTCGTAACCAACTAAATCAAATTCCATCACAATTACTCGTCTACCCGTTTTGTTATCTATACCTAAGATTCGTTTTCTTGCTGATGCGTACGTTGCCACGCCTCATGGAGTTTCATGACCGCAGCATGCAACCTGCTCTTCACCGTCCCTACAGGAATCTCAAGTATCTCAGCCGCTTCACGATATTTCATGCCCTGGTAATAGATCAGGTTAATGACGCTGCGCATCTGTTCAGACAATTCACCGATCGCCTGCTGCACCCATTGTCCGCGTTCAAGCTGAGCAACATGGTCCAACGGATCACCTTCACTGCCTTCCAACAGATTGACGAACGAGCCAATATCAACCGAATCATCTGTTTTGGTGGTGCGATCAAGACTCGCCATTCGATGCCGCTTGTTACGCCTCTGCGAATCAATTGCCTGATTGGTGGCGATCGTATACAGCCAGGGACGAAAGCGACGGCCTTCATCAAACTGATCACACTTGAGATGCACCTGAAGGAATGTCGATTGAAAGACATCTTCAGCCATCTCAGCATTACCCATGTACCGGCGTAAATAACTGTACAACTCGCGCTCGTAACGGCGAACGAGTTGCGCAAACAGCTCACGATCTCCCTCTTTCTTGTAGAGTGAGAGTAGCCGCTCATCCGAATATTCATCACCCGTCATGGGCATCACCGGTGTCTCATGCATGATTATGTATAGATATACGCATCATAACTTCAATGGTTCAAACAGAGCAAAAAAATTTGAGGCGATCTGTTTTCTACGAACGAACCTGAAATCCTCGGCCTGGATGGCCATGCGAATATCTGCCGTCTACTGCAAGCAATCAGGCGGGTTATGACGATTTTTTCTGATATGACTCGAACGTGTAGTCATAATCGTTTTTCTCATCCGCCGAATGACGCTCGGCACCGATCAGTTGCCAGTCTTCCCAGTGTACATCAGGAAACAGGGTATCACCGTCGACTTCGGTATGCACGCGCGTGATGTGCAACTTCTCCGCCAGTGGCAGCGCAAGTTCATAGATTTGGCCGCCGCCGATAATGAACAACTCGCTATCCTCGGCAGCTACTGCCCGCGCCGCTTCCAAAGAATGAACAACGACGGCGCCAGCGACATGATAATCGGCCTGCCGGGTAATAATAACCGTCGTCCTGCCTGGCAACAGACGACCAATCGATTCGTATGTCTTGCGACCCATGACAATGTGATGCCCCATTGTCAGTGCCTTAAATCGCTTCAGGTCTGCCGAGATATGCCAGGGGAGATCCATGTCCCGGCCAATCACACCATTCTCGGCCATCGCAACAATGATCGAAACCGTCATGGTTATACCGCTACAGGTGCTTTGATGTGAGGATGTGGGTCGTAGTCTACCAACTCAAAATCCTCAAACTTAAAATCGAACAGGTTGTCGACTTCCGGATTAATTATCATGCGGGGCAGTTTTCTTGGTTCCCGGGAAAGCTGCAGTTCAGTCTGCTCGAGGTGATTGCTGTAGAGATGAGCATCGCCCAGCGTGTGGACAAACTCGCCCGGCTCGAGCCCACAGACCTGCGCCATCATCATGCACAACAGAGAATAGGAAGCGATGTTAAATGGCACTCCCAAAAAGACGTCGGCACTGCGTTGATAAAGCTGGCATGACAGCTTGCCGTCGGCAACATAAAACTGGAACAACAGGTGGCAGGGAGGAAGCGCCATTTTGTCCAATTCGCCAACGTTCCAGGCACTCACGATGAGGCGACGCGAATCGGGGTTGGTCTTGATCTGCTCGATCACCTGTGAAACCTGATCGATCACGCGCCCATCCGACGATTCCCAACAACGCCACTGCTGACCGTAGACTGGTCCCAGATTGCCCTGCGAATCAGCCCATTCATCCCAGATCGTCACCTTGTTCTCGCGCAGATAACGAATATTTGTGTCACCCGTCAAAAACCACAACAACTCATGGATGATGGATCGCAAGTGAAGTTTCTTGGTGGTCAGCAACGGAAATGACTCCGACAAATCAAAACGCATCTGATGTCCAAACACACTCTTCGTACCGGTACCGGTACGGTCAGTCTTATCCGCACCCTCTTCCAGAATACGACGCATTAAATCAAGATACTGCTGCATCGTCGCTAATCCATCCTGTGAACTGGCAAACCCACTATTCGTACATGGCATCCATGCAATTCATGACGTGTAGTGTACCATGAACTGGCCTTATTTTTAGCCACCCGCCATTACTAGTTTAAGCTCTTTTACGCTTCTGGAATGCGCGCGATCCAGGTCCAGTGACGATCACTTGTCGCCTGCACCGTCTCTGCAGCGAAACCCAGCGATTCCACCATCGCTCGTATTTCGTCAAGACTCAAAGCCGCTCGAAGTGAAGCCTCAAACATCCCCTGCTGATGTTCGTTCTCATCACCTGCATAAGTCTCCACCAACTGTGAGACCTGCTCGGCCGATTCAGGTCTCATAAGATCACGAAAAAAGAGAAGTCCTCCAGGACGTGTTACTCGTACCGATTCCTGTAATACAGAAAGCGGATCCGGAATGTGATGGATGATACTATTGGACATGACGCTATCGAACATTTCTGATTCGAACGCCATGTCCTTGGCGTCGATTTGCTGCAGGAAAATGCGCTGCGTCAAACCGTCAACTTCGAGATTGAACCTGGCAAGATCCAGCATGTGCGCTGCCAGGTCGATCGCAATAATACGGCATGAATCGGATTGACGACAGAGTTCGACCGGGATCTGAGCCGTCCCTGTACCAACGTCCAGGATGTCGGTACCAATATCGCCCATAGCAAGGAAGTCTTCGACAAACAGCTGATTCACTGCCCGATGATCCATGCTGTCATAGTCCCGCGCTTCCTCGAAAGTGTCCATCACCTCCGGTTCGAGCACTCGTTCCAGTGCCATCTCATCTGCCTCCTTATGCTAAAACCGTCTTGGATGGTTCACCCTCGGTTTCCTTTACATACCGAGGAACAGCGTAACCTGGTAGCCGCTTTCTGATCGCGGCAATCAGCTCGCGGCCACGTTCAATGGGAACGTGAAAATGCGCGGCGCCCGCCACTTTATCAAGCTGGTGTAAATAGTACGGAATAATCTGAGCCTCCATCAATCGCTTGCACAACTGATAAAGCGCCTCTTCACTGTCATTGATCCCACGTAGTAACACCGCCTGATTCAATACTGGAATACCAATTTGCTGCAGCTGTGACAGGCCCGCTAATACTTCCCCATCAAGTTCACGAGCATGATTAGCATGAATCACAAACCAGATGTTCAGCCGAGTGGAATTCAGATGGGCAAGCAAAGAATCCGTGATCCGTGAAGCGATGATGATGGGTGTACGAGTGTGAATACGTACGTGTTTCAGGTGCGGAATGTCTGCCAACTTCTTAAGCAGCTGCCCGAGCATCTGGTCAGATAGAACAAGTGGGTCCCCACCGCTGAGAATGACTTCTTCAATCTGACTGTCGCTGGCAATCGCCTCCAGAGAGTGCTTCCACTGCTCCATACCAGACGGAGCATCTGCATAGGGAAAGTGCCGGCGAAAACAGTAACGGCAATGAACTGCACACACGCCTGTCGATATCAACAGAGCACGAGAAGCGTACTTTTGAAGGATGCCTGCTGATAAACCCGCATGAGCTTCCCCGTTGGGATCTGCCCGATAACCTGCCACTTCGACGGACTCCTCCATCCGGGCAAGCACTTGCAGCAGCAGAGGATCTTGCGGGTCACCAGGCTGCATGCGAGCAGCAAAGGAAAGAGGCACAAATACCGGGAAATCATTTTCGGCCGAGCCAACCTCCTCTGGATTGAGATGCAGATACTCACACAAATCACTGGAGGAACGTATCGCCCGCTTCATCTCCGCCTGCCATGACACCACCTCACTCGAAGACTCGCCAGACGTCCGTTTGGTCTGTGATAAGTGGGATGTCATGGTTATAGTAAACACTTGATAAAGTTGGATGGAATCATTCGATTGTACCAACCCCCGTGTACGTCAACTGACAATCAACAAGGAAAAAGTACGCCGTGGCAAGCTATAAAACTAACGATTTCCGCAAGGGACTCCGAGTCGAAATCGATAACGAACCTTATCTGATGATTGAGATGAATTTCGTGAAGCCAGGTAAAGGAAACGCTCTTTACAAATGCAAGTTACGAAACTTGATTCGCGGAACCGTCCTGGATCGTACTTATAAGGGTGGTGACTCCCTGGAAGCTGCTGATGTCGAAGAAATCGATTGCCAGTTTCTCTACCGTCAGACCGATACGTTCTACTTCATGAACAATACAGACTTCGATCAGTACGAACTGTCGGCGGATCAGGTTGGCGATTACTGGAAATATCTCAAAGAAGGCATGAAGTGCCACGCCGTGCTGTGGAACGGTAATCCGATTACCATTACACCTCCCAACCATGTCGAACTCGCCGTGGAATTCTGTGAGCCAGGAGCCAAGGGGGACACCGCGACCAACGTGACAAAACCTGTCAAAGTGGAAACGGGTGCCGAGATCATTTGTCCAGCCTTTATTGAAATGGGCAACGTAATCAAGGTAGATACTCGTACCGGAGATTACGTAGAACGCGTCAGCCTGAAGTAACTATCTTGCGAGGCCGGAATGATGGCCTACCTAATCATCACCAACGGGCTCGATCAGGGACGACTGTTCAGATTGTCCGCGGGCCAAAATATCCTTGGTCACGATGAGCATGGCCAGCTACAGGTGAGCTTGGAGGCTATCGGTCGGCAGCATGCTCGTTTGCTCGTAAGCAACGGCCACGTGGTGATCGAAGAGCTCAGTAACTCTGACGACACGTACGTGAACGGGGCGCTCGTGCAACAGCCGTTTCACCTACATCATGGTGACCAAATTCAGATTGCCGAAATGGAGCTCCGGTTCTATTCCGCGATGCAAACCAGCGTCTCGCAGGCGAATACCAACTGTCTGGAAGACTTTGCATCGACCGCCACGGTCGCAACACTCCGGGAAAGAAGCAATCTCTTAAGGCGGCTCCGTCAGTTCTTCTACGACGCCGGGTTTGACGAAGTGGAAACACCAACCCTGTCTGCTGATACCGTCGTTGACCGATACCTGCATCCCATCCAGGTAGAAATTGGAGGGAAACCGTACTGGCTGCAGACGTCACCCGAGTTTGGGATGAAGCGACTGTTGGCGTCCGGAATGAAGTCCATTTTTCAGGTTGGCCGGGCATATCGCGATGAGGAACAGGGGCCCCTCCATAATCTCGAATTCACCATGGTCGAATGGTACCGGGTCGGAGATACCACTCAGCAGGCAATGCAGTTTTTGGGCGAGCTTATCACTGAGCTGTTAGCATTTGAGAGCTTTGAACAGATCACCTATCAGCAGGCTTTCCAAAAGCTTCTTGATTTTGATCCACTGGAAATCTCGGACCAGGATCTCATGCATGTCATCGCAGCGCTGGACATGCGGATGTCACCGACATGGCAAAGTCTTGCCAGAACAGACTGGCTGGATCTGTTGTTGACCGAGTTTATTCAGCCCCAGTTGGGACTCCAGAAACCCTGCATTCTCTATGAATACCCGGCAAGTCAATCCGCATTGGCTCGCATTCATCCGGACAACCCGCTGGTTGCCGAGCGATTTGAGTTATATGTTCATGGAATTGAGCTGGCCAATGGCTATCACGAATTACTTGACGCGAACGAGCTATACGAGCGAAACCTGAAGACCAATGCGCTGCGACAGTCGGATAATCGGCCTGTGTTACCCGTTGATAGCTATCTGGCAAAAGCGATGAAGCATGGTTTGCCCGACTGTTGTGGAGTCGCTTTAGGTTTTGACAGGCTGGCCATGATCGCTCTCAATAAAAATTCGATCACTGAAGTCCTCCCCTTCCCTTTCCCCCGGGCCTGATCTCGCCCTGGCGTCCGGCTCGGTCACGTGCCACTTATTCCAATTCAATGACGCGACTAAGTCGAGGATGTTCGTATTCTGCTCCGTCGGTATAGATGGTTACATTAGGTGCCGGGTGACAGATTCCCGGGCTATGAGTGTGTCCACAGAGAACCGACAGTTTTGTATCGCGGTATTGAGCTGCAACTTCCAGCAAGGCATCACCCACAGCTTTGCAGGTAAAGTGAGGCGCCCATTGGTCATCCGCTGTTTGCCCTTCATACCAGCAAGCATCCTGCAAAGGCGGCACATGCGTAACAACATAGACTTCTCCATATCTCTGCATGGCCTCGGGCAGCACCTCACGTAAATGGCTTGCCGCCAGATCCCCCTGCTCTTTCAAGTAATCCCAACGTTCAAGTTTTCCAAAGCGGGAAAGCTCCTGAATATGTCGATAGTCGTTCATCATGATCATGCTGGTTTCATAATTTCCAAAACGACCATCGGCCCAACCGTCATGACCGACCAGCCCAATTCCGGGCGTCACTTCCTGGACCTGCGAACAACTCAGATAAACCGCATTCTCAAACCGTTCACAAAATTGACTCGCCGCTTCACGAACTTTGTGAATACTACCGAAATAGAAGTCATGATTTCCAAGGACGAAGTAGACCTTCGTCTCAACCGCCGTGAGTAATTCGGTCAGCAGGTCTTCGATATTGTCTGCTTCGCCAATGTCACCACCGATCCACAGAGCATCGACATTCGTCAAACGGACTTCGTCATAAAATTGTTGACGAATCTCATCCGTACAGACACTCAGGTGGATATCTGTTGCCCATCCGATTCTAGTCATGGCCGAACTGCAGGCTTATTCGGAGTTCATTTGACGGCGAGTTTCTTGAAGAATCTGTCCTTCAAATTTTTCACTCCACAGTGCCGGGAACCCGTAATACGTATTGGAACCGCCACCTTCATAACCTCCTTCAAGCAGGACTCGTGTGGACGGAATATATGCCATTACGTCATTCGCATACCCAGCAACCCAGACATTTGTATTTTTGGCGCCTGTTTCCAGTTGTTTCAGCTTCACCGCATAGTCGACAACGACTTCACCGCCCAGAAATACCATGCGGAGCTCGCCCAGATGCCACGTCTGAATCGGATAGGGATAGGTTGCTGGTAACGAATCTTTGTCACCCAACAGTTTCAACACATATTGAGCATATGGTTTTTCATACTGATTTCCGTTTTCCAGCAGATCGTTGAGCTGTTCGCGGCCTATCGGCTCCTGTGTTTTAGCTTCTATCTCCTTGTAGTGCGCTACCAACTCGCCATCGACTGGTGTCATGATTCCTCGCAAAACACTGTCCACAGACTGCGCCACCCGTTGCCCGTAATGTTTCGCCAATTCTACGGTTCGTCGGGGCAGCGGATTCTGGTCTGCTCCGCAACCTGCCCAGAACATAGCAGTTGCGCCAGGATACATCGCTTCCAGTTCGATCTGAGCAAATCCGGGATAGTCGCCGGACCATTGAGTAAACGAAAGCACGGTCGAGTGGCAAGCATAGCCAAAGACGACCGTTTTTAATTTGTAATCCGCTGTCCGCAATGCAAGTACTGGAACGTCATGGTCGTAAGGACCGTTGAGCTGCCCTGCGAGTCGCTTCTGCGGAACTTCCCGTTCGGAATTGGTGCGGCGATTCACTGCAACCGTGCATAAACCGTTGCCCGATGTGAGATAAACTGGCTCCAAATCCTTGTAGGCCTGCCCAACGATGTCGACAAGCATCTGCCGCATCTTGAGCGTGTATTGCACTATCCGATTCTGTTGAGCTTCGTCCGCTCGCAGATAGTGTAGTGGCACCAGGTTATCCGACAACGCCGGCCCGGTATGAGTATGCGATGTAGCAATCGCAAACTGTTTTCTCTCGAGCCCGTGATTCTTCTTCAATTGTTGAGCAATCCACTTCGTCGATTCCGCTCCGATGCCGATCAAGTCGGCTGTAATCAGGACAACCTCTTTACCACGGGCATCTTTCAGAACGAGTGCTTTGGCCCAGATGTCTGTTAACTTCCCGTCTGCCGGAACTGTACGACCACCATATCCCGACATCCACATGAATTGTTCGGGCGTTAGTTTAATTCGAGCCGAACCTGCCTGCCACGTCGGTGCTGCCACCAATGGCGAGGTCATCAAAAACATACATAACAGAAACACTAATCGACGGTAGCTCACTGAATTCTCGCTCCTATAATCGTCCACTCTTTAATTGATCTTTGGTATACAAGGTACCCCGCCATTTTATCCCACCTCGAACGTAAAAGATAATTCCAGCTCGTGCGATCGTGAAAACGAATATGCCGACGATGACGGGAATACAGACAGCCGCCAGTGGGTTCAACTTCATGCGAATCGCCATCCAGCCAGAGGAGAGAATCAAAATGGCGTTGATTGCCAGAAACAGATTTCTCAAGCCGCCCTCAAACAAAAACATTCCCACAAAAGGCCAAAGGAATGTGAGCGTTACGACAAAGATCATCGTGATCAGCATAAACGGGTTATAGTTCAAGCCAGCATAGGTATTTTTATCCAGTCCAACTACCATTTCACGTACAGACAGATACCAGGGAACACTGAGGTCTTCGCGGGCGACGAGCGAGTGTTGATGGAAACCGTGCTGCTTGATCATTTGTCCCAGCAGCAGGTCATCGACGACTTCCATCCGAATTCGTTCAAACCCACCCAGTTCCCGAAAAACCGCACTCCGCACCAGATTGAATGCACCAATCCCGATGAAAGCTTTACTCTTTCGATTCGAGACTCTCCATGCTCGATAATAAACGACAAAGGTCTTGAAAAAGAAAATGACGAATGCGTTCAGAAGCAGACTGGGCATCGGCACGTGAGGGAATAGTGCCAAGTGGTCTACCTGGTGGTGTTCGGCATAACTCACTGCCCGCCGAACAGAGTCCTTATCAAAAGAAACGTCCGCATCGGTAAACAACAAATAGTCGGATTCTGTCGCCAGCGCCGCCTGATGCAATGCATGGTTCTTTCCCAGCCAGCCATCTGGCAGTCGGTCGATATGTACAACTTGAAGCCGAGGGTCCTGTTGGGCGAGCCGGTCGAGTATCTCTCCGGTCCGATCGGTCGAACGATCATTGACAGCCGTGTACTGAAGCTGAGGATAATCGACCTTGAGCATACTACGAACCGCCTGCTCAATTTCCCGTTCTTCATCTTTGGCTGCAAAGATGATGGAAACCGTAGGCCACGGTTTCGGTACATCACACAATTTGTCGCGGAGATGCGGAATACGGAAAAACGCATAATGTCCCAGCGCTTCCCAGAACACTACCGCCACGAGATGAAATACTGTTACACCAAAAAGAACATCCTGCCACTCACTCATCCCAGGAACCTCGCAGACCGACTATCAGCTTAACTGTCTTTCGATCTCTTTCAGATAAGCGATGCTTTCACTAGCCAATGCTTCAATGCCAGGTTCATAGTCAAACACTTCGACACTCACCCAACCATCATATTGCGTATCTTTGAGTGCCTGCATAATAGGAAGAAAATCAACGTCGCCCATACCTGGCCCGCGAAGGTTTTCATCATTGGCGTGAAAATGAGCAGTAATGCCGGCATGTTTACGGATGATATCCTCCACCGGCTCGCCCATCGAACACATCGCTTTTACATCCAAATGAAGCTGGACACATTCATGGTTGACCCGGCTGCAGAGATCTGCTCCCTGATCAGCGGTCAGTAAAAAATCTCCCTCCAACGGTGACAAGGGCTCCACTGCCAGAATAACACCCCGCTCTTCAAAAACAGGGGCTGCCTGTTTCAACACGTCTGCGGCAAAATCTAGCGCCTGATCATGATTGATTCCCGGCAGCAGATTACGTTGCTGAGGCGACCCGAGAACCATGATATGGCCTCCAAGGTCACTGCACAGGCGAGCTAATTCGGCAAGATAATCCGCCGTTCGTTGCCGAACATCCGCATCGGAAGTGGTCAGATAATAGCCTTCTGTTTTGGCGAGCAACCAATGGAGTCCGATGATCTGGAGTCCATTGTCTTCGGCAAGCGAACGAACTTCTGCTCGACGTTCGGCTGAAATCTGGTAGGCATCTTCATGAATCGTAAAAGGAGCAAATTCCAGTGCTTCGTAGCCCAACTGTCTGGCATACTGAAATGCCTTTTCAAAAGGCCAATCCTGAAACGTCTCATTGCAAATCGCGTATTTCATTCATCCATTCCTGGTAAAGACGGTTGATCTGTGTTCTCTTGTTTGGCCAGTTTCACACGGCGGCCGTTAGCTGTCGCAGGTGCACTCAGCTGCGGCTCGGGTGCTCCTTCCAGCTCATCCCCAATAGAAATCCCTTCCAGACGCTTCTCGATCGCGCTGACATAATCCGGAGACAATTCGAATCCCAAAAAACGGCGGTCCAGCTTTTTGGCAACAGCCAGAGTAGTACCGCTACCTCCAAACGGATCAAGAACCAGGTCCCCCGCATGACTGGATACGCGTACAATTCGCCCGAGCAATTGTTCCGGCATTTGGCAGCCGTGAAATCCCTGCCGCTCCTTAAACGTTCCTGCAACACGCGGAAAATACCAGGTATCATCATCCGCACAAAAACCATCGGGCAAATCCTGAGGCCTCAGCACCCAGGTATCATCCGGCAATCTACCTTTCGAATTCGCTCGCTTATCGCCGTACACCAATTGACGCGCCGACGGGACGCGAATCTCGTCCGCATTGAATGTAAAGTTATTGGCATCCTTTACCATGTGGAAAAGGTGAGCATGAGATCGATTGAATTTTCGAGTGCAATTTACGCCGAAGGTGTAGTACCAGATGACCCAGCTGCGACAGGTGAACCCCAGTTCTCTTTGCATCAGCACCTTCATTTCGGCGGCATATTCATCACCGATGGCCAACCAAAGTGTCCCATCTTCCTTCAGGACCCGTTTCACTTCCAGCATCCATTTCCGAGTCCATTCGAGGTACTCGTCATGATCCCGACTGTCCTGGTAAACATCGTATTGATATCCAATGTTGAAAGGTGGATCAGCGAAGGCCAGATCAACACATTCATCTTCGAGACCTTGAAGGCCTTCGATACAGTCACCCTGCCTGATTTGATCCCAGTTGGTCAATGTCTTGTCACTCGAAAATACAAGGTCGCGCGCTGCTAAAAGCCGGCGCAGGTTGAAACTGCATTGTACAACATTCCACAGAGTGCTAAAGCAGGGAGCGTTATGGCCGCGCGTCGTTCAAGAAAATCGCTGACGGCCGCTCCGATAGCATGCAGGTCAGCTACTGGCCCGCAGCTCAGCCAGATGCTGCGCGGTACCAACGAGGCGGTCCCAGTTTTCGTAGACATACTCCGGTGGGCCACCGATTTGTGCGACCACCTGAGCAACCTCTTCGGTTGGGACCATTTCGATAGCGTCCCACGGACAAACCAACAGCTCGTAAGGATTCGACTTCTGAGAAGGGATATGTACGCAAACCTCACAGCCCACACATCGCTCCAGGTCGATCTCACACCAACTCTGGTTCCCTTTCGTACCCAATCCTATCTGATTGAAATCGATACAATCTACCGGACACACTTCACGACAGGACTCGCAGCCCGTGCAGTTATCAGCGTTAATGACTGCCAGCGTTTTAGGTACCTTTTTGCGAGGAGCTTTCTTTTTGCCCATCGACATGCATCCTTTGTTCGTTTCTATGCGAAGTATGGCAAATTCAATTGCCTTCGAGTCTTTTGATTATAAATACTCATCGGCGCCCAGCAAACACCGTCCACAACGTTTCTCGCAGTCTTCTTCACTGAAATCAGCCAAGTTCATCAAGGGTTCAATCTGCATATTCTTAATCAAGCAGACGTTCACCCCGCATCAGGTCGTCATAGGATTGACGTTGGCGAATCAATTGCGGCTGACCATCGACGATCATCACCTCAGCCGCCAGAGGCTTGGAATTATAGTTTGAACCCATGACGCTACCATAGGCGCCAGCACATTCTAGCACCAGGTATTCACCAACTTCCGCCTGTGGCAGGCTTCGCTGACTTACGAAGCCTCCCTCTTCCTGAGTAAAGATATCCCCCGATTCACAAAGCGGGCCACCGACGACAACATCCACTTCTTCACGAGGCGACTCGTCACCCGCCACCACTGAGATGGGGTGATAAGCACCATACATGATCGGTCGCGCCAGATTGTTAAACCCTGCATCGACGAGGTAGAACATGTTTTCACCCATCCTTTTGATGGCGCGAATCTCGGTAACCAGGTTTCCGCTTTCCGCTGCTAAATAGCGTCCCGGTTCAATTTCAAGTTGAATGGAATGACCCTGCTCTGCCTCAAGTTCCTTCCGAGCTTCATCCCATAACGCAAAATACTTCTCCAGATCTACGTAGGATTGATCGGCATTATACGGGACAGGCAATCCACCCCCGGCGCTGATGGTCGTTACACTATTGCCTACTTTTCGCACAGCCTGCTGCATGGCTCCACAAACCTGCGCCAGATGTTCAAGGTCTGTCCCTGAACCGATATGCATGTGCAATCCCGTGATGGTAATACCATACTGAGCTGCACGCTGTTTACAATCTTCAATTTGCTCGTACCAGATTCCATGCTTGGATTGTTGGCCACCGGTATTGGTTTTTTGACTATGGCCATGACCAAAACCTGGGTTCAGCCGTAACGTGATTTCTGCACCGGGTTTTCGAGCAGCCAACTGGTCGATCATATCGGGCGACCCGCAATTGACGTGAATGTCGTGCTCGATTACCAACTCCAAAGCATCCGCGTCAAAGATATCCGCCGTATACACAATTTCGTGAACACCTTCCGCGGTAACACCTCCCTGGTATCCCGCGCGCAATGCGCGATGAATTTCCCCGGCACTCACCGCGTCTACGACAACGCCATGACGTCTTACCAGATCCAGAACTGCGATGTTGGAACACGCTTTCTGAGCATATCGAATCAGATCAAACGCCTCCAAATCTTCAATTCGTTCGACGATCACTGCCGCGTCATAGACAAACGCAGGAGTACCAAACTGCTGTGCAATTTCAGCAATGGAAACGCCAGCAATATCCTGACGTGACGTTGAAAAAGTACCTGGAGTGGGCATCTTAAAACCTTTTCATAAAACTGGAGTCCCAAGTCAGGACCGAGAATGAAAAAGAGAGCGGTGCCGAAGCTATTGCCGGGCACCGCCATGTTTTCAGGATGATTTTTGAGTCCCTAGAAAGGACTGTCGTCGTCTTGAGGCTGAGCGGCCTGGATCCCTACACCGATCGCTTTGAGAACTCCGGCTTCTATCTCAAACCGGAACTTAGCTCCGTTTTCGATCGGAATCACCTGCATCCGAGCTTTGTCCTTATCTCCGGAAGCTGCGGCGGCAGCCTGTTGAAGCGTTGGATCCTGAGCCTGTTCGGCCGCGAAGAGCAAGATCTTGGAAGCGGATGCTTCCATTTTCATCAACTCACCTTTTGCTCCCTTGTTAGCAGCAGATGCATCAATGGCTTCTTTCAGTTTATCCAGATTTCCTTTCCCGGCGCCAAGGTAAACATGATCAGCACTGGTACCAAAGGAGATATCAAACGATTCACCAAAAATCGCCTGAGCTTGTTCATCAAATGGCGGTACAGGAATACTCAAACTGTGAAACGAAGCTCCGGCGTGCTTCAGCACATCCAGTTGCACAGGCGGAAAAGAAGGATCTTCTTCTTTGGCAAGTGCTACCAATTCACGGAAAACTCCATCCAGCGAATCTGCTTGTGCCACTTTCGCTGCACCAATTGCCAGGAAACCATCGTCCAGGGTCACGCTGCCAGCTACATCGATCTGCCCAGCCAAAACAGTATCTTTCAATACATCCATCACTGTGGATACCGTTTTTATGGCCACGGAACGAAGTTGATCTGTGGGAATGTTGGGGTCGTTTTCCAGTTGTCGCAATGCCTGTTCACGCATTGCTTCAAACTGCGCTACTGCCTGAGCGGCCTGAATTGGATCAACCTTTTGGGCACTAGCGATGGTGGCGGCTGCGTCATCGACAATAAAACCTGACAGATCTGTCGTGGAATCACCGTAATCCACCGCTGCCACAGTTTCTGAACCTTCCTTGAAATCCATTCCAAAATCAAAGTAGACGGACTGTTTCGTCTGATCGATATTAAATCCCAGAGTCAAGGATTTCATATCATTCAGCGCTTTCTGCATGTCTTCCATGGATTTCTGCGCCAGAGCTCGCCTTGCTTCCCAGGCCTGTTCTGTTTCTCCTGGCAATGGCTCTGCCGTGGAAGCGTTAATCCCGACCTGAATCTGACTCATGGCTATTTGCATGAAAGGCAGAGGAACTGCATCGATGTTACCCTGGATAGCAATGTCATATTCCTTTTCCAGTCCACCAAGCAGGGCAACTGGATCGGCAGGAGTTTCGGCCAATGCTTCCCGATTGTTCGAAACAAACGCCCAGCCATCACCTTGTTTGATATAAGCCATAGGACCACCGACTTCTTCGTCAAAGGCAGGGTTGCCACCGCTACGCAATTCCAGTATTCCATCCGTGGTCGGCTGCGCAGTAACTCCAAACAGAGCCAACATACCAATCAAAGGTTGAACATTTGGGGTAGGTATGAACCCCAAAACTTTGGCACCCAAAACACCGTCCGCTTGAACAACGATTCCGATCGGTTTGGTTGTGTCAATCAGCTGAGAGAACTGAGCGCCCTGGGCTTGAATCATCGCTGATGTACCAGGAGGTCCCACCAGGTCAGCAACCCAACCAAAATCCTTGGACAAATTGTCGTAACTGTTAATCGCGATCACGGCCATGGGCTTGGCCGACGGAGCTTGAGCGAGTACCGGGGTCACTGCCGCACTCAACACTAACAACACTGCTAACCATTGTTGCTTGATTCGGTTTACCATCAGGGAATCTCCTGCAGTCATAAATAGTGTGTAAAAAACACTGTGGCTATACAGTGTCTGTTTGTTTCGTTTTCGCCTCATCCTGATCGGGCGCAGGCTCCAGCTTCCGTGCCAGAATAGTCAGGGTTTCGGTTACCAGACCGCCGTCACGTCAGCTCGCGGCTGAAAACAATGGCTTATCTTTTCATCCGAAAAGCTGGGCACTCTTTCAACACTGGCTGTCATCAAAAGTACCGGTTTTTTGTGGATTAATTCTGAGTGAACTGAAAACACTTTTGTCGCAAACACCGAATTTTTAGCGTTCGCGGTAGGTAATGCGGCCTTTGGTAAGGTCATAAGGAGACAGTTCAACTCGAACTTTGTCGCCTGGGACAATACGAATAAAGTGTTTGCGCATTCGACCAGCAACGTGTGCCAGTACCTCGGCACCATTCTCCAGCTGCACGCGGAAACGAGTGTTTGCCAGTGCCTGGGTCACCGTACCTTCTACTTCAAGTGCTTCTTCTTTTTTGTTCATTCAGGCTCCAGAAAATAACAGCTCATTATGATAAGTGGTTTGTATTCATTGAGTTTACGGCAGAGTGGTAACTACCACCAGTCTGGATTTCTGAAAAACCGACTATTCTGATACTTGCTGCAATGCCTGCTCCAGGCTATCGAGCACCTCATCGCTTTCATCTACGCCGACGGACAAGCGAATCGTGCCGTCGGTAATACCAAGTGTCAGGCGTTGCTCTGCAGACAGTCCCCGGTGGCTCGTCGAGGCCGGATGACTAAGCGTCGTTGTGACATCTCCCAACGAAGGACAGAAAGGAATTTCGCCGCTGGCTATCATTCTATCAGCAGCTTCCCGACCGCCGGAGAGTTGGAAGGTTACCATGTGACCAAACCCGTTGCTAAATTGCTGACTGGCTAGTTGGTGGTCTTTGTGAGTCTGCAAACCAGGATACTGAACTGACTCGATATCGTCCCGGTCTTCCAGAAAACGAGCTGCTGCCAGCGCCGTAGCACTCGCCTGACGCATACGCAGTGTCAATGTAGATACACCCCGACAGGCCAACCAGCATTCGAGCGGGCTGCTGGCAAACCCCCAGGCAGCGTTAACCGTTTCGACACGACCCCAATGCTCCTCCTTGCCTGCCAGCATCCCCAGCATGACATCTCCATGCCCATTCATAAACTTGCTGACGCTCTCCATAACCAGATCAGCACCCAATGTAAGTGGTTTACAGATCGCCGGCGTTGCAAACGTATTATCAACCAACAGCACGGCTTGGTGCTGGTGCGCAATCTCGGCCAAACCCTGGATATCAACTACTCTCAACAGCGGATTTGCAATCGTTTCCACAACCACCATCTTGGTCTCCGCCGTCATTGCCTCGCTCACGCCCTGTAAGTCACTGGGGTCGATCAGCGTATGGCCGATTCCCAGTCTCGTCAATTCGGAGGTGAGTAACAATGTCGTACGGCCATAGAGCTGGTTGCTTACCAGGACGTGGTCACCGGTTTCCAACTGCGATAAGACCGCCAAGGCGATTGCCGCCATCCCGGAAGCCGTAATGGCTGCCTGATCAGCTTGATGCAACGCTTTACAAGCCTCGACGAACAAATCGGCATTAGGATGACGATCGCGCTGATAAACATACCCCTCCGTTTCACCTGCCAGCAGGCTATCAGCCTGGCTTGTTGATTCACACTGCCAGACAGCGGCCAGGTAAAGAGGCATGTTGTGGGGTACCGTCGTATCCAACCGCTGCCACAATTCAGTGCTCGGCACATTACTCGATGTTGCTCGCTTTTTCGACTCAGCCATGTTCACTCCTGACAGGGGTAGTTCAACCGCCCCCTGATTATCTCCTATCCACTATAGTTGGCACGTCATCCAGGCCGGCTGGCCCGACCGGGATATCTTGTGAAAAGGTTCACTAAGATTTTTCTTGCGTTCGGTCATCCTACAGGTTATCGTTTAGCAATGGCAGCTGATTTTCCTGTATCTCATCTTTGACCCCTTTGCTGCCCGACAACTCCTTTTCTTATCGCTGCCGACGCTCGTCTCATCTTTGTTCATGATTCTCCGGCTTATGAGCACCTCAGCGAACAGAGGATATATTCCTCAAACAGGTCTAACCACAGGAGGGTTTGCAAGTGCTTCTCCAAACGAAGACAAAAGCGATCAATTCGGCATTTCTGGAAGAAATCAAACAGCTCAATCGTGAACTGTGGCAGCTGGTGGATGATCTGGAAGTGGCTTGCAATTACCGCCTAAAAACAACTGACGGCTGCATGTTTTTTTGTGTCCGGCTGACCCGACTACGAGATCAGCTGGCCACCCACTTCAGTTTGGAGGAAGCCTTTGGATATCTGGACGACCCGGTGGAAATTGCACCGCGGTTGAGCGACCTTGCCGAAAACCTGTTGAAAGAACACCGTCGATTACAGGACCGTATATCAGAGCTGGTCAATTTCACCTGGGCTTTGCAAAATCGTGGGTCGTTACAAGTCGCTTTTCGGCAGGTGGCAAAAGAGTTTCACGGATTCCACAACGACCTCAGGCGACACGAACGACGGGAACAGCTACTAATTCTTCAAGCATATGACGACGACATTGGTGTCGGAGACTGAATTAATGGAAGCTTAGTAGCAATAATTGCTCGCCGCGGATTGAAGCTCTACCTTTAACCGCGGCGAGCTTTTTTTATTTCCGCCGTCCAGCGGACCAGACTGAAACTGCAAAGGCAGACAGAACCACCGCCACCGTAAAGAAAAAGAGAAAAAGAAAGAAGCTGTTGTCCAGCAGTTTTCTCTCTGTCACCTGAAGCTGCAAGTAACTCAGGCTCCGATACACCATAAAAAGACTGGAACCGATGAACGTGATGGGAAGCAAGGGATACAGCGGTACCTGAAAACCACAATCCGCATTCAATGCCCGTCGACGTACTCTTATCAAACTTACTCCTATCAGTGCCAGAAATATCCACATGAAAGGTGAAACAAAGAGTACCAGCAACTCAAATCCCTCGTCTTGTAACCCAAAACCGACCACCATCATCAACACAACGACCGTTTGCAGCCACAAGGAACGAGCGGGGACATGGAGTCGCTCGTTCCACTGCCCCAGCCAACTGAAGGCAGCCACCTGTTTTCCCAGGGCATGATAGATCCGGGCGCTGGTAATGAGCATGGCGTTTACTGCGCCTAATGCCGAAATGCAGATCAACACCGCCATTATTTTTTCGGCATGCTGTCCAGCTGTTAGCCGCAGCATGTCAGTCGCTGGCGTCTGAGACGCTGCCAGACCTGCCTGCCCCAGCGTCATCACCATGGCAATGTTGATAAGGATGTAGATCACGACGACAGTAAAAATTCCAATCAGCAGTCCTCGCAGGATATTCTTCTGCGGCTGCTTCACTTCAGACGCCACAAATGAAACATCATTCCACCCACCATAGGTAAACATCACAAGTACCATCGCCAACAGGAAACCATCAAGTGACTGTCCCGACGAAACACGCTCGGGCTGAACAGCGGCGGGTACGTTGGCTCCTGCGAAGACGGCTCCGAAGGAGATCGCGATCAGTAACACCAGTGCGACGACTTTCACGACGGTCAATGCGTTCTGAGTTCCTTTGCCTGCCTTCAATCCGCGAAGATTCACGATCAGCATCCCAACGGTAGCCAGAGCTGCATAAAGTACGCTGCTGATGATTTCATTTTCCACCAGCGGATAAACGCGGTGTGCATATTCGCCAAACAAAATCGCCATGGGCCCGGTGCTACCAGGACGAATAATCCAGAACTCAATCCAGGCGTAGATGGTCGCCGCGGAACTGTTAAATCCCCTACGCAGATATGCATATTCCCCACCATCGTCAGGAATCCGTATTGCCAACTCAACATAACAGAGCGCTCCGATGAGGGCGAAACATCCCCCCAGTATCCATACCCCGATCAACCAGGTGGTGTTGGAAGTCACGGCGGCAATGGTCGGAGTTGTCCTGTAGATCCCGGCTCCGATGATAATCCCCACGACGATGCTAGCTGCATCCATGGCGGACAACGTGCGTTTGGAATGATCCAGTTGCGATTCAGACATACTTCACATCATACACACCGTGGAAGAGCTTCTTTACCCTCCTTCTGTTCTCTGCGTAGAATCAACTACATGACAGACTCAGAATTGATGCCTGAAAAACCGGCAGCTGAAGCACCTCCTGAACCTCACAAAGCGGCGGACTGGCGTTTTCGTTGGCATGAGATCATTTTCGAAGCGGATACACCCAAAGGGAAAGCTTTTGATGTTGGGTTACTGATTGCGATTGTCATCAGTGTTCTGATCGTGATGCTGCAAAGTGTTCAAGCAATCGACGAGCACTACGGCAAATGGTTAAACATCACCGAATGGGCTATTACTATTGCCTTCAGCATCGAATACGCCATGCGTATCGCCTGTGTACGCGAACCGTTACGCTACATTTTCAGTTTCTGGGGCATCGTTGATCTGTTATCCATCCTGCCAACCTACGTGGGTCTCATCATCCCGGGATCCCAAGCGCTTTCCGTAGTCCGCGTACTCCGTTTGATCAGAATCTTTCGAATTTTCAGGCTGCACAGTTACGTCCAGGAGTCCCGCGTTCTTTTGGAAGCACTACGAGCAGCACGGCCCAAGATCGTTGTGTTTCTGCTGGTAGTGATGAGTCTGATTCTGGTCATGGGGACGACTGTTTATGTCATTGAGAACCTTTACAGTGAAAGCTCGGACTTCACCTCAATCCCCAAAAGCATTTACTGGGCGATCGTAACGATTACCACTGTCGGTTATGGAGATATCGCTCCACAAACGGTTCCTGGACAAACGATCGCTGCCATCGCAATGATTCTTGGTTATGCAATCATCATTGTTCCCAGCGGAATCTTCTCGGTGGAAATCATTGCCGCTTCCAAAGCACAAACCAACACTCAAGCGTGTCTGACGTGTACCAAAGAAGGGCATGACGATGACGCCATCTACTGCAAATACTGCGGCTCGAAGTTATAGATCGGGCTCGCCAGTCAATGCCTGCTGAACGAAATCGGGCAGATTGCCCTCCTGATCGAAGGGTAACTCGTGTAATTCGCTGATTTGCTCCAGATCTTCCCGTTGTTGTACCTGCGACAGATAGGCTTCGCTGCAAATGAACTCGGCAACATCCAGCGTATTACGAATCCAGACAAAACGAATGTCCTGTGGTTCGGTAAGTCCCACGGACTGAGTGACCACGTCGAAGATTTCATAGTCGGTCTCATAATCTAGCGGACTCATCGCCGCGGTAATGTGCCCGCCGGTGATGCAGTTTATGCGAGTGATTTTCTGATCCACTTCGCGGGCTACCCGGCTGCGACAGAACTCTGCCATTCCCAGTCCGGTGGCGTTTCCGTGTGTCACCGGAGTCAACCCACGCACAGCGATATATTTAACACGTGGCGTTTCATCGCCAGTTGCCTTGTGGTCGTTATATTTGCGGCCAATCACATTGGTGTCCATTCCCGAGCCACTGATGTCTTTACCCATTTCATCAATGGCCAGAAACTGAACTTCCTCGAACGGAATACTGGGCATGTATTGTTTCGCCAGCAACAACAGCTCCTTTTCGCGGCTTTCAAAATCGTCCGGGGCAACCGCTTCCACCAGCGCGGTGTGATCGAATTGATTTTCTACTAAAGCAACGCCCGCCACGACACCACATTTATCCAGCACTTCTTTTGCAACACTGCGGACAATCTGACCAAAGCTGTAATCGTTGATAGCACGATGATAGATTTTCGCTCCGTTGTGTTTTCCCAGGCCGATAAGCATCATCTTCATCAGGCCACTTTCAATATCTCCGGCAAAGTTGGTGTGAGGCTTGATACGATTGCAGACAATGACGTGGTCTGCTTCCCAGGCGTACTTATCAAAATGGACGGGAAATCCCTCATCTGCCTGACAGACAATATGCGTTTCCATGGTGGCTTTGATAGGGCATCCGAGAAACTCCTCGGTCATTCCGTAACCTTCGACAATTGCCCGTTGGCCTTCTGCGGTACCCCCTCCGTGGCTGCCCATCGCCGGTACAACGAAAGGTTCTCCGCCGAGCGACTGGACATGCTGCACAATCGCGCGAATGGCAGTATGAATATTAGCGATGCCCCGACTACCGGCCGAGATGGCAACAGTGTCACCGTGCTTGATCGTTTGCCCTAAATCCAGCCGGGTTAACTGAGTCTCCACCTCCGCTGCCACATCTTCACATTCCACTGCCTGAAAGTGCTGTCGAACTTTGAATACACGCGGTAATTCAACCATGACTGATGTCCCTGTTTCGTTAGAACCAAAAGGCTTCCGATTGCAGCTTCCATTATGGCGGATGTCACGTGCTGACCCAACCGGCCGAAGAAAATTGTTTGGTCAACGCTTGAGTCCCAGATGCTTCCGCAGGCGCAATCGCCATTTTTCAATGCGGTCAGTATCCAGGCCTTCATAATGCGTCTTCAGATAGTCACCAATTTTAAGATAAACAGCCTGCTTCTGTTCAGCAGTCAGAATTGCAGCTGCGCGGTATCGGCGCGCATCAGGACTCTTTCCCACAGCGACACAGCGATATAAAAACACGCGATCGTATTCGCTACGAAACTTCAGCGATCCCAATTCCTCCAGCGCGGCAATCAACGACTGTCTGTCAAACTGAAAGTGGTTCACCGTTTCCACCAGTTCGACACCATAAATCCAGTTGGCATCCCGATGTCGAAAATCGCCTCCATAAATCTGTGCCGCTTCAAAACCAATCGCATGGATGACATTACTTAACAGGCTCATCGCCTGTTCATTCAGGTATTTTCCGGCCACGTTGGAAGCAGCTTTTTTGCCCGCACTCTGAAGCAACCACATGGCGCCGGTGGCTACCGGATTCGCTCCCCAGGCAAATCGACCTGCGTACACTGCGCTGCTGGCATAATCCAGCAACGGTTTTGCCTTCTTATAGACTCCGTAAGCTTTGACTGCCTTCGAGATATATCCGTAGAGACTCTGGACATTCATCTGTTTTACATTCAACGGAAGCTCGTCCATCACAACCAGTGTCTGCAGACAGACTCGACTGGCAGCAAACATAATCTGTTCCGCACTGGTTTCCATCAAAGGAAACTTTGCGTCCGGCTGATAAATCCTGGCAACGGACTCTGCAATTTCAATCGCTTCACTACGCAGCATCCTGGGCTGCAGTTCTCCATCGATCGTGTATTTGTTCTGAAGAATCTTCTCGAAGATCCGTTTGGCCTGTTCTTCCAGAAATTCGATCGTCAGACGATCTTTTTCGACGAGCTCAGCAAGCAAAACGTCGTCCGGCAGATCTCCCCGGTCGATGGCTATCTGAATACCTTCATCCAGGTCGATCGGCGGAGGAAATTCTGACCATTCGTGAAAGGCGATTAACTTCTGCGACAAATTGGTATATCGCTGGTCAAGCTGCCGTGCAAAACTTTCCAGCGATTCCTGCTGACGTTTCAGCTCATCCTCCCACGCCAGCAGAGGATCAGCCTGGTCGCCCAATTGTTTCAGTAATGTGCTTCCAGGTCGATCAGAAAGGGGCTTGCGAATCAGGACCATTAATGCAACAAGCACCACCGTTGCCAGCGCATAGGCAACGTACCGCAAGGTGGGCGAAATATCGGTCTGCTCCACCATCCAGACCAGTGCGAACGTCACCGCCAGAACCAAAAAACATATCTGGTTCTTTGTACGGTCACCACTCATGCCAGCCCCTCCTGACGCTTGGTGAGAAACGGAATGACATACTGCTGAATCCGAGGCCACATCAGGACAGCATAAGCTAACACCCCAACCGCGATGGCCACGGGGAAGCGCACATACAAGCTCCACTCTGCCAGCAACATCAAGTCCTGAACAAACCAGACGGTCACTCCCATCAGCATCGAACGACCCAGAATCTGAATCAAGTCCCCCAGTAACAGCCGTAACGACAGGCCAACTCGAGAAAAGCAAAAGGCCAGATAGGGTACCGTTACAAAGATCAGAACCATCGAGTAACTCACCGCCACTGCCACACTGACCACCTCTTCGGTTGACCGGCCTGAACTGGATTCCAACTGACCTGCGAACCAGTAAGCTGCCGCTAAGCCCTGAGCCTGAATAACAAACAGAATCGCTGCCGCACCCAGCAATCGTCCAGTCTGACCGACCGATGCCAGTAAACTGCCTGAGATATTAATGAGTCCGTGTACACAGATGGCTGGCGCCAGAGCGAACAGAAATGTTGCCGCTTCGTCCCAATTGGGTCCGCTGATCAACAAAACAGCATCCTCACTTACCACTGCCAAACCAACACCTGCCGGCACGAGCAGGATAGCAGTGAAGCGGTAAAAGTTCATGGCAATTCGATGATAGTTACCCGCATTCTGGCGAGCACGAGACAGGGCGGGCAGCATCACACTGGTAACCGGATCGGTAACGAAATAGACCGGTTTCATCATCTGGTTGTACATTGCCGTGTACATTCCAAGCAGTCGTTGTCCGGTTTGCGTAGAACCAAGAATCACCGCCAGCATCACTTTGTCCAGGTTTTGTCCGGCATAGAAAACAAGACTGCTCAGCGAGTAATTGCCGCCAAAAGCCAGCAGTTGTTTCAATTCACTTGTGACAGGCCGGCCTGGCAGCCAACGACCGTGCCACCAATAGCCCAGAGTATTCACCGTCAACTGAGTGAATTCCATGGCGATCAGCGCCAAGATTCCGGAAGTCAGTACGTCCTGCTGAAGCCGAACTGCCACTGCCACCGATACAATGGCTGCGATTGTCTGCCCCGCCAACCGAATCGCCGCGATTCGCCCCAGTTTCAGCTGCCGCTGCAGACCGGCAAAATGGGTTAATCCCAGTGAATCCACAACCGTCGTCCCGGCAAAAGTCCAGCAAATCCAGACCAACTCGGGTACCTGATAAATCCGACTAAACAGATGTCCCAGAGCACCGGTGACCAGCGCCGCCATGATCCCCAGAAACAGGGTGATTGAAAAAACTGTCGAGCGTAGACTCTGCGACAAACTCTCGGATTGCACGGCTGCCGTGGAGAGGCCCAACGTAGCAGCCATCCGAGGCAGCATGAGCAATGGAATGACCATTCCATACAGCCCAAACGGCTCGGGGCCCAACAGCCGGTAGAGCGCCGCGGCTCCGCTAATCGCGACGATTTGTCGGGCAATCTGCAGCAGCAACACTTTACGGGTTTCCTGCTGCACCTGCTCGGGAATGGCAGCGACAGATTGCTCCGACTCGGTTTGCGGACTGTCCACCATGTTCTTTAACCTGGTCTCTCTGCCGAAAGATTTTGTTTAACCAAACAGGCCGTACCAAAAAATACAACGCAGCGCACTCACGCCATCCTTCCAGCCGATCTTTTTGCCCTCTTCGTAGGATCGCCGTTGATAGCTGATTGGCCTTTCAAAAAACCGCGTACCGTTTTGCTTGGAACGGCGAGCCAATTTTGCCGTCATTTCAATCTCGATACCGAACCGGTTTTCTTTCATGCCCGGTGCGATCTCCTGAATCAACGGACGGCGAAAGAGTTTATAGCAGGTTTCCACATCTGTGAATTTCAATCCGGTCATCAGGTTACACAACCAGGTGATGAAACCATTCACCGCCATGTGCCAGGCAGGCGAATGAGCTTTCTCCTTGATTTGAAATCGTGAGCCATAAACGATGTCAGCTCGGTCTTCGACAATCGGTTGCAGCAGGTAGCGAAACTCGCCAGGGTTGTACTCCAGATCAGCATCCTGAATGACAATCACATCACCGGTCGCTTCCTGAAACCCAGTACGAACTGCGGCACCTTTTCCTTTGTTCTGAGGATGGAAAACGATCTTCAAATCCTCGGCACCATCCATCTGCTCCAGCAGCTCCCGGGTACCATCGGTACTACCGTCGTCCACAAGAACCATTTCCAGATTCAATCCGATCGACCGAACCTTTCCCACTACTTCTTCCAGCGTTTTTACTTCGTTATAGATCGGGATCACGACGGACAACTTGAAGTTCTCAGGCATTACATAAATGCCAGCGCGATCGCAGAGTTCACTGCCCAATACACTTACAAGTTTGTCGTAATGAGTGGAAATCGGATCACTGTCAGAGCAGTCCGTTGTCACGTCGGCCAACGCCGCCGATACTCTGGATTTCTCCTCGTCTGTCAACGAATCGGATTGAAAGGATGGTCGCATAAAAGCTCTCTGGCAACACTTGAATGTCGCTCTACCGTTGAATCATGCCTTACTAAATGCTCGAAATAATCTGCCAAGAATACCAAACAACTCACCGTGTCGGCCATACGAATTTTCGAAACGAGTTTCAATGGCCCGGCAAATTAATTCAAAACAAAAAACAAAAAAAGAATCCTCAGAAAATCTAACGCTGCTTGCTTGACATTTTCTTCTCGTCCGTAAAAATGGCTCCTGTTGTTTGATACCAACATTGGTCCTTCGCGAGGTTCTTTCCGAACTTTGCTTTGCAACGACAGAGGCCAGTCTGATCCTTATCACCTTGAGGCAGGTTCTGTTGTTACATATTTTTCTTTGAAAAAAGAGCTCCCCAACTGCGCCACCGCTACGCGCCTGGGAATTGTTCTTTTTCCGAAGGCAAATAAAAGCAAATTCCAAAAGCAACTCACCATAGACCTTCTGGTCCAAACAGCTTTCCCACCCGGGATCACTGTGCTTGTAAAACTTATGAGTACAGCAAAGCCTTGGGGAGCGACGACTGATCGGAGCGACAGTCGACGGCCAATGCCGTGGCTCGGAGGTCCTCCCTAACGCTTTCTTTTGGCATTGCCGCGCAGGGATCGTGCGGAACAGCCAACGGCGGTGAGATGCAATTAGGAATTGGTCTCCCGCCATTTTTTATGCGCTGAGTCGCCATCTTGTTCGGCTGCGAATGGGAAAAATACTAAAATCGAGTTCGACGCTGACTGCGATTTTTCTGCCTAACAGGATTTGTTGGATGGCCAAGCTCCAAAAAAGTTTGCTTTCGCTGGGATCTAATCTCGGCGACCGCCAGAAAAATCTGGAGCATGCCGTGACCAGGATCCAGCAAACTTCTGGAATTCTTTCCGTTCGACCAAGTCATTTTCGCTCGTCCAAACCGGTAGGTGGACCCGCTGGCCAGGATCCCTTTCTCAACGCCGCGGTCGAAATTACTACGACGCTCGACCCCTATCAGTTACTCCGCGCCGTCCATCTGATTGAACAGGAACATGGTCGCGAGCGGCATGCGCGGTGGGATGCGCGAACGCTCGACATCGACATCCTTACGTTTGGCCAACTGGTGATCAGTTCTCCGGATCTTACCATCCCTCATCCTCGCATGACTCTCCGACGGTTTGTGCTCGAGCCAGTCTGTGATCTGGTGCCGCAGGACATTCATTCTGAAACTGGATGGAGCTACCAGCACCACCTTGATCACCTGGATACCGCTGGGAATTATGCCATCGTCATGACACATGCAGGAGAATCTCCACAAGATGCGCTACGGAAACTAACTCGCGAAAAATCTGTGCTCGTCGCTGACTCCCTGCCGGTCGCTCATAATGTCGCCACACTCCAGACAAACTATGATGCGTTGCAGCTGCAGAGTACCAGCGACCAGTTTGTCCTCTGCAATTTTGCACCTCGTCAATGTTTGATCGAACATCCCGGATTGCTGCCTGAGGTCCAACGGTTCGAACAGGATCTCCTCCCACCCAGACTACTCGTAATTCTGACAGACAATATTCATAATGAATCCCGACATCAACTGGTGACAAAAATGATGCCGGATCGCATCATCACTCCGTGGCTTTTTCTGGATAACTTCAACCATGAAGTACTCGCCCAGGAACTGTCTGCACTGGCAACCTGTCATCGGTAACAACTAACAATCGTATCTTTCACATGCGCCCAGCTATCCTTTCTGACCCCGAACAAATGCTCGCTCTCGTCGAAAAACAAAAGCGGGAAGGCAAACGTGTTGGACTTGTGCCCACCATGGGAGCTCTTCACGACGGGCACCTCAGCCTTGTCCACCGCTGTACCGAGGAAACGGATTTCACCATCGTCACCATTTTCGTGAATCCAACCCAGTTCGGGCCAGGAGAAGACCTCGACAAGTACCCCAGAGATCTGCAACAGGATACTGATTTGCTGAGCCAGTTTGATGTCCATGCGGTCTTTGCTCCTGACGTGGACACCATGTATCCACCCGGCGCAAGTACCAGCGTGATGCCCGCGGACGTCGCCAAACCCCTGGAAGGTGCGCTCCGCCCCGGTCACTTCGAAGGTGTCGCCACGATCGTGCTCAAATTGTTCCAGCTGATTCCAGCCGACGTAGCCTATTTTGGTCAAAAAGATTATCAGCAAACACGAGTCATTCAACAGATGATAGAGGACTTTCATCTCCCGATTGACATGGTGGTCTGCCCAATTGTTCGTGACGAAGACGGACTGGCGCTAAGTAGCCGAAATAGCTATCTTTCCACCGTCCAGCGCCAGCAGGCGGCAGGGCTGTCCCGAGCACTTTTTCATATCAGAGATCTTGCTGGCAGTGGCAATTTGGAGGCCGCATCCCTTTTAAAGGCTGCCTCGCAAATACTTGCTGATGCGTCAATTGACCAGATAGATTATGTTGCACTAGTTGATAAACGAAGCCTGGAACCGGTGCAGCGAGTTGATGAAAACACCATCGCCATCGGAGCTGTCCGTATTGGAGCTACCCGGCTTATCGACAACGTCCTTTTAGCTCAATAAATCTGCCGGATCAGTGTCCTGGTATGCAACAGACTTTAATCCACATTCCACACGAATTTGCTGGTCTGCCCCTGTTTGGTTTCGGCTGGGCCCTGATATGCTGGTGCATTTTCGGCGGCGTCTGGCTCACGCGGTACTACATGCAGTCTGCTTCCCGCAAGCAGGAAGGCGTGGGACACCCGCTGATACCAATCATAGCCATTGGACTGATCATTGCTGTGGTGGTGCCCTTCGTCGAACCGACCGATTCCGAAGGCCCTACCGGCATCCAGATTCGCGGATACGGGTTCTTCGTGTTGCTGGGTGTCTCCAGTGGAATCCTGCTGGCGTCCATTCAGGCCAGACGCCAGGGTGTCCACCCGGATGTGGTGTTCACCATGACTCTGTTTTTGTTCGTCGGAGGTGTACTCGGGGGCCGCCTCTGGTACGTCATGCAGAAATGGGCTGAATTTGCTGTTACCGATAGCAAGGGAGTGGTTGCATGGAGCGACACCCTGCTGAAAATATTGAAGTTCACTGAAGGTGGTCTGGTCGTCTACGGTGCCTTTGTAGGAGGATTGATCGGCTGCTCCATTTTCCTGATTCGCAGAAAACTACCAAAACTGGCTACACTGGACCTGATCGTTCCATCACTGGCCCTGGGTATGTTTTTCGGGCGGCTGGGGTGCTTCATGAATGGCTGCTGTTTCGGCGGATTGAGCACGGACGATCTTTGGGGAGTCCAGTTCCCGGGAGGCAGTCCACCCTACATGCAACATCTGGACCAGGGCTTGCTATTCGAAAAGCCATTATTGACCAGAGGTATTACAGCGGATTTTGAATACCGAAACGGCTATCGCTGGAACGGCGTGATCACCTCCGTCCAACCAGATTCCATTGGAGAACAGAGTGGCCTGCGAAACGGCTCGCCGATCACCATCAATATGCGGCTGCTCGATGGTGCGTTTAGTGAGTATTTTGAAAAACAGCTCCTGGGAGAGACCGCGTTTTTGCTGGAAGCCAATGGGAGTGTCGTTGACCAATTGACTGTCGGAGAAATGCCGGCTCGTTCTCTGCGAGTCTATCCGGCTCAGATCTACAGCAGTATCAACGGAGGCCTGCTCTGTCTGCTGCTGTGGGCCTACTTTCCCTACCGGAAACGTGACGGCCAAATCCTGGCGCTGATTTTTATACTGTATCCAATCACCCGCTTCCTGCTGGAATGGGTACGCTCTGATGAACTTGGACAACTGGGAACCGGATTAACTATTTCCCAGTTATTCAGTATTTTGACAATCCTTTTCGGGATTGCTCTCTGGACATTCACCCATGTGAGGGGACAGCCCTTAGCTTATCCTTCACAACGGCCGAAAGAACTCGCAGCAACATCCGACACTTGATTTGACTTCTTTCCAGTCACTGACAAAGATGGTAAGTACTCCGGCCCGTATAAGCCAGAGGACCCGATTTTTTCCTTTTTCGGGAACTTTTCCACTCCTTTGGACATCCAAATATTCACAGTGGCCGTGTCTCAAAACGAACAAGAGCTAATTCGAAGTATCCTGGCCGGATCAAGCGAAGCATTTGAACAGCTAATCTCCCCGTACGGAGATCGTTTGTTCAACACTCTGGTTCATATCCTGAGAAATGCGGAAGCTGCAGAAGATGTGTTACAGGACGCCTTGATCCAGGCTTATGTCAAGCTGGAAACCTATCAGGGTAGGAGTTCCTTCTACACCTGGCTGTATCGCATCGCCGTCAATTTGGCCTTTAGCCACCGCCGACGTGAGCATCCTATGATCTCCATGGACAGTCAAAAAAGCGCGTTAGGAGAAGAACCTGTCTCCACCGTCGACCCTGTGGATGCAGCGAGCTTACGGGCTGAACGGGCCGAGTTGCTGCATGCTGCCATTGGCGAATTGCCTGACGAATTTCGAGCAGTCATTATCCTGCGAGAAATCGAAGGATGCGATTATAAAACGATCGGAGATATTTTAGACATTAGTCAGGGAACTGTACGCAGCCGAATACACCGAGGTCGACTTCAGCTGCGGGAAAAATTGATTCCCCTGTTCAAACTGTTCAAACAAAACTCACCAATGTCATGAGTAAGATTAACGAAGAACTGATCAGCGCCTACCTCGACCACGAAGTCTCGACGGAAGAACGAGAACTTGTGGAAGCTGCACTTGCGCGCGATCCCAATCTTCAAAAGCTCAAGGACGAACTCGAACTATTACGCGAAGGTTTTGACCTGCTGCCGGTTTACCATGCTCACGATCTGGAAGATGTACTCCAGCAGGCAGTCGGACAAGCTCGGACACCTCAACCTGAAGTTAAAAGGCCTGCGGGAACTAACCACCGAAAAATCTGGTTCACCGCCTGCGCCAGTCTGGCAGCCTGCCTGCTTGTCATGATTACGCTACTGAAGCTGCCACGTGACACGAAAGAAGAACAGCTCGCTTTGGCCGAGGATTCTTCCGGGCTTTCACCTGAACCCCATACCAATTTTCAACCCGAACTGTTTAGTGCAGAATCGGACTTGGCCGATGGTGCTGTTGAAGCCGCGGAAGCCCCGGAAGGGATGGCCGGAGGTTTTGGAGGCGTGAACAATGCGGAAGTTCTGGAAGCGGAAACCCTGAGTTCAGCGTTGCATCGAAGTGCTCCCGAAAACAGTCCAGCATTGGGTGCCCCTCCCCGGGCCGCCAACAGTGCTCATCAGCGAGCGGCCGTGCAAGGAGGACTGGCGGCGCAATCACGGTTCAATGCGGATCCAAATCAAGCCAAACTTGTGGAACGTTCGCGATTGGAAGCAGACCAGGTATTTAACATTTCTGTCTCTCGAAACGAATTGTCCAGGTTGTTCGATATCCTCGATCCGCCTGTTGTCGCTGACGCCCCCGAAAAAAACAGCGACGACCTCGAAAGTGCCACTATCCAACCAAAATCCCTCGACAACGTTGCACCGTCGGTCCCGCTTCAGGAAAAACAAGCAAAGAGCCGGCCGGATGTCACTTTTGCTGTCAATCAAACACCCGATGAGCTCGTCTCTCTGCTGGGAAAGCTGCAAGCGAAACAATATTTCGCCGATAACGACGACAAACGAAATGAATACGTAGAAGCCAAGGATCGTTACACCGATCTGCTCAAAAGAAAGATGGCAGACAAACTACGAGTCCTGTTTCTGATCACCATCGAGCCTGCCAAAGAGCCCGCCGAGCAGCAGGAAGACTGACAACCCTCCGGATTTCGCTCTCTCTACATAGCCAATCCTGTCAGTTCCCGATTGTCGACAAGTTTTCCCCACAGCAGGTTCCGCGACTACATACGGGAATAAACCTGTATTTACAGGTTTTCGTCGTTGATGATCGCGGTTTACTTTTACTTTTAACTGCACCTGTTAGCTTATCTTTTCTCAGAACAAACCATCACCCCGGTTAAACATTAGCGATTCAGGAAGATAGACGCATGATGCAAGGCGATTTGTTTAATGATGGCGAGCAAAACGAGTTAAATAGTGATGCCGCTGAACCTGGACACACTGATTTTCAGAGCGAGAACCCTGAGGTGTCTGAGCAGGAATCTGATGCCCTGTTTCAGACGGAATCAGAAAATACCATCAGTGACGATGATCCGATGAACTCGGAAGAGATTCTTGCAGCATCGGTTGAAGAAGTCTCTTCTGTCGATACTGCCGTGCTGGAAGAAGAGGATGAGTTCGATTCAGAACTTCTCCACTCAACCTCGGAACCCTTTATCCACCAATGGGAAACGCTGGTCAGCCACACCAACTGGCAAAAGGGGGAGATCATTCATCAATGGCGAGCTGCTTTGATTGAAGCTGGTGCTCCTGTCCAGCAATACTCGGATGAAGCCTGGGCCAGACACTTCAATGGCACAGTCACAGGTCAGCACGTCGGTCGCTTACGGCGAGTGTATCAACGCTTTGGCGATAGTTATCAGGAGTTTGACCATTTGTCCTGGACCCACTTTCAGGCAGCCATCGATTGGTCAGATGCCGAAATGTGGCTGGAAGGTGCTCTTCAAAACAATTGGTCCGTCTCTTTCATGCGGGAACAGCGCTGGGAAGCGATGGGAGGAGCACCCGGCGAAAAGCCGGATGACAAGGATGTCATCTATGCTGAGCTGGATGAAGACGTCATGACGCTGCCAGCGGACGAAACTCCGATCAAAAACGATTATGCGCCTGGCGATAATACAATTCGCGGATCTTATGACGAAGCCTCGGCCGGGCCTGATTATGCAATAGGCCCCGACTTTGGTGACTCTGACGCCTATGGCGCTGCGGTCAACGACAGGATCGAAGCGGCTCCTCGTGAGCTGGAAAGCGCGGTCACTGCTCTACCAGGCGATGCCATTCGTCCCTTTGAAAACCTCAATGAGCTTCCGTCAGATTTGCAGAATGCTTTGGATGAGTTCAAAATTGCAATTCTGCGGCACAAAGCTACTGGCTGGCAGGAAGTAGAAGCCGCTCAGGTGACCGGTCATCTCTATGCGTTGATTCAGATGATTGAATTGCCAAGCGAACCAACGATGGTCTCGGCCGAGGATATGGGAGAACCTGCCGGGGTGGAAGCAGACCCTGAGGACGATCCCGCGCCATTCTAAACCAGTCTCGGAGGAATCGACATGTCTTTTACTGTTCGCACGATGACGGCGGATGACCGCCATGAAGTCGCCGAGCTAATCTGCATCTCGATTAATCACTGGTATCAAACGCATGGCTGTCCGCCCATCTTTACTGGCGGCCCGTCCAGCTGCAATGTCTTCTTTGATGTGTATGAATCGCTCGATCCAAACTGTGGTATCGTAGCCGAACATCGCGAAACCGGCAGGCTGATGGCATCCTGCTTCTATCACCCTCGGCAACATCATGTCTCGCTGGGTATTATGACTGTCCATCCAAATCACTTCGGCAGTGGCGCTGGTAAAGCCCTTTTGCAGCATATCATCGACTACGCTGAATCCAGCAGCAAGCCACTGCGGCTCACCCAAAGCGCTATCAATGTTGATTCGTTTTCACTCTATAACAAAGCGGGGTTCGTGCCCCGGCATGCTTATCAGGATATGTTTCTGGAAATCCCGGAATCCGGATTTGCTCACCAACCAGAGGGTCTGATCAATGTGCGTGCCGCCACGCTGGATGATGTCGCAGCCATGGCAGATCTTGAATATCAGATCGCTGGAATTACTCGCGAACAGGACTACCGCTATCTAATTGAAAATCAGGACGGGTTTTGGAGTATGTCCGTTTATACGTGTCCTGAATCTGAAAACCTCGTCGGGTTTCTGGGGTCGTGTGCTCATCCGGCTACCAATCTGATCGGACCAGGTGTTGCAACAACTGACAACGTTGCCATTGCTCTATTGGCTCATCAACTAGCTCAACACGCCGGCAATACTCCTGTTTTCCTGCTTCCCGTAGAATCCGAGTCCCTTGTACGTACGGCTTATGACTGGGGCGCTCGCAACTGCGAGATGCACTTCTGTCAGGTATACGGAGATTTTCAACCGTATAACGGCGTAAACATGCCCTCGTTCATGCCTGAGACTGGTTAAACAAACTCGGGTCCGTTTAGAAATCGTATTTCAGACCAACATAAGCGCCGTGCAACAGGATGCTGCCGTCAGAATGCAAACTGGGGCTACCGGTCTGCTCGGCAAGGCTCTGAGATAGCTGGTTGACCGGCAAGGAAAGGCCCGTCACACTGACGATTCGGTATCCACTAGTCAATCGAAGCCGTTCGTTTACGTGGTAGGTAAACCCCAGATCCAACTGCCCTAAGGTGGCAACAGTGCTAGTATCCAGATTCTGATTGAGTGGCTGCGGAGACGCAACTGTACCAGCGTAAGCAAATCCGGCGGGGCCCTGGATACGTAGTTGATGGTCTATCGAATTGGCAAATATCCCGAATTTCACACCGCTGTGAAATTCAATTCGCTCCTTAGGCTGCCAGGCAAAATGTGTTCCTACCTGAAATCCGAAAAGGTGATTGTCATCTTTGCCAACCAGCGAAACATCTCCCATCTGTAAAGCAAGATTTTCACTTGCTTTGAAGTAGCGAAAGCCTGCCAGATACTGCAGGGTTACCTGTTCTCCTCTGGCCGTACCTCCCCAATTCAATTCCAGATTGTGATACTCAAATCCTCGTCTGAGTGAAGCGTCAGTTACACCATTAAACTGATCGCTGAGAGGATCACCGACACTACCGTAATTGAGTCCTGAGATATCAAGTGTCGTCTGGATGCCGGACAGGACACCCTGTTGCCCGGCAGAATCACCCTCGGTGAACAATCCCCAGTAAACCAGCTCTGCCCGCGTTTGATCCGGCAGTGCTTTAAAAAACGTTGCTTCCAAACCACTGATACCATCCAGATCCGCATCTCTGGTAGTGATCGTACCCTGTGAGGACTGAGCCAAAGACTGCGTGGGCGAGTTGTCCTTGGTCATGAACAGACTACGAACCTGAAAGTCCAGGTCTGGTCGTGTCGCAGCCTGGCGTTGTTTTTGCTGGCGTTCTTTTTGCTGGCGTTCTTTTTGATAGAACCGCGTATCGTTGTTCATTGCCGCCAGTCGTTGTTCATATTGACGATTTGCAGTCCAGGGAGATCTGGAATTTGTAGCCGCGCCGTTATAAATCGGGGTTGGCGAATGCGAGGACCAAGGCTGGGATGGAAGAACGTTCCTTCTCTGGTCTGTTTCCTGATTCGCACCCAATTGTGCCGGAGAATATGGTGGCAACGGCTTCACTGTCGGTGAGTAGGTTGGGCCTGAGTGGACCGGTGGCAGAGTGGTAATGTTGCTGGATGGTTGAATCCGACCGCCCCATTGGGATTCTGGAGAAAGGGGCCGCGCAGGTTCCCGGTAGGGATTGAATAGCGAGGGCTCGTCCTGCCCAACTGTTTCCGCACTTAGCGAAACAGCAAATACTGCTGAAGCGAGAAACAAAGCCAGGGGGAATTGCCGCATCATGCCTGCTCATTCAAGTACGTAAAAGTCTTTGGAAACCAAAGCGAAATGGCGCTCTGGAAAAAAGCAAAGATGCGTCTGGTAGGGGGAATTGGCTTTATTTGCTGAGAATGGAATCGGCGTTCATTGGCATCTTCTATTGCCTCAAAATGGCAACAATTCCAAGGTTCAGCATTTGGCATCGCTACAATCGATACGGCCTGCATTTCGTGCCTTGAATAATGCGGAAATCACTATCAACCACTACGATCGTTACAACCTGCACATGCCGCATGTTCACCGAGTTGCTTTGCTCCCACAGGACTCTCTTCTGTTAACTCAATTCCAAGCCGGATTCGATTCTGGTGGTCCACTGATTTGTGCTCATTCACAACCAGCTGCCTCACGGTTATATTTGAATGCAGTAAGAAATCTGTTTTTGCCGTTTGTGCTCGCATTAGGAGAATACCATCGTGGCCGATAAATACGATGATTACCGTGAAGCATTAGTTGTGGAAGAAGATACCATTTGGCCTGCAGGTGTGGAGGTTGCCGACAAAGCAAAGACACATCGTGCTCTTCACGACAGTGCGGACCAGTGCGCCGGTATGGAGTATGTTCGTCTTTACACAGGCTTTTGCCGTAAAATTACTGCTTCGGCCGAGGACATCCAACGCGTGAGTTAGTCTCACATTTCCAACAACAAAGGCAGAGTCCACCTTGAGTGTTGAAACCACCACCGTCACTATCAATCTTGCCGAGCGCAGTTACGATATCCAGATTGGCTCCGATAATCTTTCGAGCGTTGGCCGTATGGTAAAAGGAATCGGTGATGTGTCGCACGTCGTGATCATCACTGACTCCAATGTCCGTCAGCTGTATGGTGAAACCGTTCTCAAGGCATTAGCTCAAGAGGGCCTGCAAGTTGACATCATGACCGTGCCGGCTGGTGAAACAAGCAAGTCCGCATCAATCGCTGAAGAACTATGGCAACAGTTGCTCGCGCTGGGAGCGGATCGCAAAACGATCATTATTGCTTTGGGGGGAGGAGTCGTCGGTGATCTGGCCGGGTTCATTGCCGCCACGTACTGCCGTGGCATCCGCTTTGTTCAAATCCCGACAACGTTACTAGCCGCTGTCGATAGCAGTGTCGGCGGCAAAGTTGGAATCAATCTGCCTGGCGCCAAGAACATGGTGGGAGCCTTCTGGCAACCTCAAGCAGTGCTTGTCGACGTGAGTGTGCTGCAAAGTCTACCAGCTCGGGACTATCAGGCCGGTCTGGCTGAAGTGGTTAAGTACGGCGTCATCCAGGACGAACAATTCTTCAGTCTACTGGAGAATAACGTGGGGCTGATCATGGAGCGGGATGCGGAATTTATGCGTGATGTGATCGCTCGGTGTTGCGAGTTAAAAGCGTATTGTGTGGAGAATGACGAACGGGAAACCAGCGGGCTCCGCGCCATTCTGAATTACGGGCACACGTTTTGTCATGCAATCGAAGCCTGTGCCGGCTATGGAACCTACATGCACGGTGAAGCTGTTGCGATCGGGATGCTCTGTGCATCACGGCTGGCTGAAGCGCTGGGACGCATTACAGATGAAGTGACCGCTCGACAACATGACCTGCTAGTTCAGCTTCATCTGCCTATCGACTTGCCAGAGGATCTGGCACGAGAGCCGTTGGTGGAAGCGATGAAGCGGGACAAGAAGACTGAGCATGGTAAAATTCGATTCATCCTGCCCACGCGTATCGGTCATGTTGAATTGGTCGACGACGTCGATGAAGCCCTCGCTCTAGCTGCGTTCAATTAGGGAGTGCGGGTCGGTAGATTTATGAGAAAGTTGCACACCTTCGAGCAGGAAATGGACGCCAGCCGGTTTACGGCTGTACTGACCGTCAACAAAGTGGAAGCTCAGGTCCTGCGTGGTCAGGAAAACCAGTGGGATCTGTGGATCATCGACGAAGATGCTCTCCCAAAAGCCCGCGAATTACTTCAGCGCTTCAACGCCAACCCGGAAGCAAGTGAATTTCTGGATGCCTTCACCCAGGCAAAGAGGATCCAGCAACAGATCAAACAGGAAAGAGCAAAGCGCGTAAAACGAGCCAGGACTATCGAAGTTCGCACTCAATTCCGCGACCCTCACAGCATGGCGGCCGCTATGCAGCGGAAAGACACACTGACTCGTAAAGTCATCCTGATTTGTGTAATTGTGTTTGGAGCCAGCCTTTTCTTCCAGGACTCTGACAACAACAACTCCAATCTTGTCCGCAATGCGTTGGAAGTCGTGGACGATTCCCGCTCCAGTTTCTTCAAAACGGTAGATGGCACCCAAGTTCCTTACACAGAACGCGAATACCGTTTTCAACACATCTCGGAAGGCCAGCTTTGGCGGCTCATCACGCCGGTCTTCGTGCATGGAAGCGGTGCAAGTGATGAGCAGAGCAGCAACCACTTTTTGGCTGGTTTCATACATATCTTTTTCAATATGTACTGGCTGTACTATCTGGGCACGCTCATGGAAGTGCGATTTGGTCTTAAAACATTTGCCGCGCTTTTATTTACAGCAGCCTTGGCGAGTGTGGTTGTTCCCTTACTTCTTCCCGGGGAAGGGTTGTTTGGCTTCCGCGGCTTGAACGGAAGTAAAGTCGTAGGCATGTCCGGAGTCGTGTATGCCCTGATTGGGTTTGGCTGGTGCAAAATGAAGCTCAAGCCGTCGGTAGGAATGCTGGTAACACCTTTCATTCTCCTGCTTTCGATGGCCTGGTTATTCTACGGTGTTTTTCTTTCTCCTGGTAACGATGGGATCAGCCATCTGGCTCATCTGGTAGGCTTTTTAGTCGGCGCAGGATTCGCTTACGTCCACACATCGCTTGGAAAATAGCGAGCGCAAAAGATGAAGCAGTCAACCCAAGGCAAGCTGGTCATCATCAGTATTTTTGGCATCTCGATTTTGATGAGCGGATATGCCTGGTGGCACAACGTCCACACAGGGGATCAGGTGATCCGTTTCTTTGGTATTGAAGCGGCAACACGACTGAGGCATGCCGAAACGATTGAATTGCTGCTGCTGGACAATTCCCACGAAAACCAGCCAATCGCTGAACAGCCGACCCTGAAGACTTCCACAGGTGAAATGACCATCCTCTCTGTTCAAGACATAAGCTCCGCTCGTGGCATGGTTCACATGCAACACACTTTCATCCAGGATCACACCTACCGGTGGGATCAGAGCCTCCCCGATCTTCCGCTACAGTGGGCATTTGCATTGCGGTTTACAGATCAGGCAGGTCAAACAACGTTTCTGTTTGACCCGGCAGCCTATGCGATTGAACATCAGGAAACAGGTCAGCAGATTCTGATGAGCGAGATGATGAATAATCTGGTTCGCTATCTGCTCGAAAGCAAACTTGTTACAGAAGAAGATGTCACCTCCGACTCCATGCAGTGAGTGCAACCGTGGATAACTACACCCCCTCAAACGATGACAAATACCAGCACGGTGATATTCCAGACAGCGAGGACCTGTCTGATGACGTGATCATCAGTCCTGATACACAGCGCGACAATCGTATCCCGCCCAACCAGGCCCGTACTCGTAAGTGGCCAGTCCTTGACGCCACCGGTACTCCGCAGATTCCCGCCGATTGGCAATTGAAAGTCTTTGGGCTGGTAGACAATCCGTTCACCTTAAGCCTGCCGGCATTTCAGGCCGAACCGCGCGTGAAAGTCTTTGCTGACTTTCACTGCGTCACTCAGTGGTCCCGACTTGGAAATTTGTGGGAGGGTGTTTCCAGTAACCACTTGCTGGAACGAGCAGGAGTGCAAGGCGAAGCTCGATTTGTGATTCTCCACGGCTACGACAATGGTTGGACGACAAATCTTCCGCTGGATGATTTTTTGCAGGCGGATGTGTTGTTGGCAGACACTCATGACGGAAAACCAATCGACGCTGATCATGGAGGACCGGTACGCGCGATGGTGCCTCAACTATATGCCTGGAAAAGTGCCAAGTGGATTTGTGGCATCGAATTGGTCGCGGAAGATCAACCCGGATATTGGGAACGGGGTGGCTATCACAACCATGGTGACCCCTGGAAAGAAGAGCGGTGGGGCGGCTAGGCACGGCGGACGTCAACTTGAGTGGCCCGGCCAGGCTGCCGGGTTAATCCTGTGTCGCCCAGTATCCACCGCGAGCATGATCGTATTGAGCTTCCTGGCCCCGATGATCCAGTTGCAATTGTCCATCGCGATAAACTTCGGTTCCCATGACCCAGGTTCGTACTGCCCAGCCCTGTAACGTTTCGCCATCCCAGGGTGACCACTTACATTTGGTCTGCTGGGCTTCGTTTCGAACCGTCTTTTGCAAATTCATGTCCACCAACGCCAGGTCGGCGTCGTAGCCAACTTGAATACGGCCTTTATTGATAATATCCCAAACACGAGCCGGTGCGTCACACATCCAGGATACTACCTGCTGCAACGTGCAGTTCCCCCGATTGACTTCATTGAGCATTAGCGCGAGCGAGTTTTCCACAGCGGGTAAACCTGAAGGGGATACGGGGTATCGCTGGGCCTTTTCTTCCAACGTATGCGGAGCATGGTCGGTGGCAACAACCTGGATTCGTCCGGCGTGTAATGCCTGCCAGATCTTCGCATTGTCTTCCGCCGATTTGATCGACGGGTTCATCTGGATCAGAGTCCCCAAGCGATCATAATCATTCACGTTAAAGAATAAGTGATGGGGACAGGCCTCAGCCGTAATCAGTCCTCCAAAGTCACCCAGAAAATCCGCTTCGGCTCCGGTGGAAACGTGCAATACATGGAAACGGTGGTTATGTCGCTGCGCCAGATCGATGGCGCGGCGAGTGGCAATCACTGCAGCTTCCACGTCACGAATTCTGGAATGGTCCCGGACGTCGGTGGTACCGGCATACTTTTGTTTGTTCGCCTGAACAGTTGCTTCGTCTTCGCAGTGTGCCGTGATCGGCAGAGTGGTTAACGCGAAAATCCGCTCCAGTGCTTCCTGCTGATCTACCAGCAAATTGCCAGTGCTCGATCCAATGAAGATCTTGATCCCCGGCGTTCGATGAGCGCGACTTAACTCCTCAGCATTGTCTGGCGTGGCACCAATGTAGAAACCGTAGTTGACCATACTGGATGCTGCACCCAGCGCCAGTTTCTCCTCGAGCAATTCCTGGGTAATTGCGTTGGGAATGGTATTCGGCATTTCCAGAAACGTCGTGACTCCACCCGCTGCACACGCTCGGCTGGCATGAGTAAGATCTTCTTTGTGAGTCAGTCCAGGCTCACGAAAATGCACCTGATCATCAATCACTCCTGGAATCAGATGGAGGCCTTCTGCGTCTACCACTTCGTCCGCTTCCGTGGCAATCGAAGGATCAATGGCCGCAATTTTGTCATTTTCAACAAGTACAGAAACCTGAGCGATTTCCTTTGGAAGCACAACTTGCGCGTTTTTAATAAGCGTTTTCATGGTTACCCTGTCATCCACTCGCACTCCAGACTGACTGCGGCGGGTCGTCTACACAGCGATCCTGTGGGCAGGCCTGAAAGCGACTTAGAGCTTAACTCCGAATTCCTTCTCAGCTCTTATTCTTAACGCTTGCTGGAAGTAAGGGAAAGGGTAGCGCGAATGTTTCTTACGAGCATAGGAAAAAATTCCTAGAACCATGGACACCGGCAAGACGCGCTCTTTGACCAGATTGCCAACCTGCTCGATGAATAGATGTTCCGCTGGCTTGCGGGCCTTGAGGCCCGCTTTAAGTTGGTCGACAAGTGGCGCTACATCTGCCGCTTGACCGTGTCTGTCCGCTACCGAAATCGTTAAAAAACCGGTCAGGCCAATCAAGCCTGTCAAAACATCGCGTCGTTTCATTCCGGGGGATTCCTATGTCCAAAAAACGTGTCAGACGAGCCAACTAAGAAGGGCTCCGGAGCGATTTGTACTGCATTACTTGCTGCAAAGACAAGGGCATTTAGCAGGGCGAGAGGTGAATCAACTCGATGTAGTTCACAAACAATAGAATAAATAACTAAATTACTTCGATTGACCGTATATAAACGCACGATTTATACTATTAGCTGGTACGTTTCTACACTCGTGGTACAGTTTTCGTGTGGATTCGAAACAAATAAAAAACAACCAGCGATCCGTGTGTTGTATTGAAGGAGGTGACCGAATGTTACGCATTCCAGGTCAAGCAGGAAAAGACAATTGCGATAAGGGTGTAGGCCCCAGCCGGCGAGATCTTCTCCGAGTTGGTGGTTCCGCCATGATGGGCATGTCGCTTGGACAAATGATGGAGCTCCAGAGTGCCCAGGCCAACAATGAATCCACTGGTGGTGGCCCAGGCTGGAATAAAGCCAAGAGCATCATTCTCGTCTACTTGCAGGGTGGCCCCAGTCATCTGGACCTGTGGGATCCCAAGGACGACGTACCAGATAACGTCCGTAGTGTTTTCAAGCGCATTCCCACAAAAGTGCCTGGAATGGATGTGACCGAAAACCTTCCCAAGCTGGCTCAGGTTACAGACAAGTTGACGATGATTCGTTCCATGAGTTACACGCCGGTCGGACTGTTCAATCACACGGCAGCGATCTACCAGATTCACACTGGTTACACGGCAGACAAAGTCAGCCCTTCGGGTCAGTTGGAGCCTCCTTCTCCAAAAGACTTCCCGAACTTCGGTAGTAACATCATTCGTATTAAACCACCGGAAGTTCCCATGCTTCCCTTTGTGATGATGCCACGACCATTGCAGGAAAGTAACGTAGTAAACAAATCTGGTACTGCCGGGTTCCTGGGTCGAGCTTATGACCCATACTACCTCTTCCCACCAGGGTCGGATCTTGATCAGAACAAGATGGATCGAATCAATGTTGACGACCTGCAGTTACGTAAGGAAGTATCAACTGGTCGTCTGGATCGCCGCGCTCGACTGCGTACGCTGATCAATGAGGGCATGCCGCAGATCGATAAGGCTACCAAGGATTACAGCCTGAATGAGTATTTTGATTCAGCCATGAATCTGATCAGTTCAGGACGAGCTCGTAATGCGTTCGATCTGACCAAGGAGTCTGACGCCACACGTGATCGTTATGGTCGAAATACGTTTGGCCAAAGCTGCCTGCTGGCTCGGCGTTTGGTCGAAGCCGGTACTCGCGTGGTAGAAGTGATCTGGCCAAAAGTTGCTAACTCCGACCGCCACTCCTTTGACGTACACGTCGGACTTTCGGGTCGTATGAAGAATGAGTCGGGACCGATGCTCGATGCAGGCCTGAGCGGCCTGATTGGCGATCTGGATGAACGTGGCATGCTGGATGATACTCTGGTTGTCGCTATCGGTGAATTCGGCCGCAGCCCACAGCGTGGCGTGAGCACCTCCGGAAACAGCAACAGTGATGACGGTCGTGACCACTGGCCTTACTGCTACACTTCGATTGTGGCTGGTGCCGGTGCAAAACGTGGTTTCGTTTATGGTGAATCCGACAAAACCGGATCTGCCCCATTGCGTGACCCTGTCCATCCTACGGAATTGCTGGCAACGATGTATCATTCCATCGGTATCAATCCTGCCACGATTGTGTACAACCACCTGAATCAGCCTCGCGAACTAGTGAAAGCTGATCCTGTTACCGCAATCTTCAGCTAACAAAAAACCCCCCGGTGCGGTACCTTTGGTATACCAGGCGCGGGGGGATTTTTATGCGCGTTGTAATCTGATGAAACAGAGAGCCGCTGCGTTGGTGGGTCGCGCGACGCTAGTTTCGATCCTGTAGAGCCACGACGCTCATCTCTTCCTGCCGCAGCGCTTCCATGGCTTGAACGGCCGCTTCGGCAGCCTGAATCGTCGTAATACAGGGAACACCATAGGAGACCGCTGCCGCTCGAATCTTACCCTCGTCAGTGCGAGCACCTTTTCCATTAGGAGTATTCATCGCCAATGCCACCTCTCCATCGATCAAATGGTCGATCAGATTTGGATGACCCTCGGCAATCTTCTTCACTCGCTGAACCGGAATATCGACTTCTTCAAGACTACTGGCTGTTCCTTCCGTTGCCATCAGGCTGAAGCCCATTGCATGCAGTCGTCGAGCCAGATCTTTGATGATCTCTTTGTGACGCTGAGTAACGCTTAAGAAGATCTTTCCTTCAGTAGGAAGAATAATACCTGCTCCCAGCTGACTCTTGGCGAACGCGATAGAGAACCGTTCACTGGAACCCATCACTTCGCCGGTGGATCGCATTTCGGGGCCAAGAATGATGTCAACACCTGCAAATTTGCGGAACGGGAAGACACTCTCCTTCACTGACACATGCCCCGGCACAGGCGCTGCATCAATTCCAAGTTCGTCCAGCGTTTTACCCGTCATCACTTGCGTTGCGATCTTGGCGACTGGAAATCCTGTTGCCTTGGCCACAAACGGCACCGTGCGACTTGCTCGGGGATTAACCTCAAGCACGTAGATTTTATTTTCTCCGTCTTCCTTCTTGACCGCAAACTGAATATTCATCAACCCGCAAACCTGCAACTCCATCGCCAGTGCCTCGGTCGCCTGACGGATTTCGTCTACCACTGGTCCAGGCAGGCTGTAAGGTGGTATGGCACAGGCTGAGTCACCCGAATGCACGCCAGCTTCCTCGATATGCTCCATCACTCCGGCAACAACGACTCGGGAGCGATCACAAATAGCATCCACATCCACTTCGGTCGCGTCTTCCAGGAACTTATCAATCAGTACGGGCTGACCCTGAGCAACAACAAATGCTTCAGCGACAAATCGTTCGAATTGCGATTGGTCATAACAGATTTCCATCGCACGACCGCCAAGGACAAAACTGGGGCGAACCAAAACCGGATAACCGATTTCAGCAACTTCCAAACGAGCTTCCTCCATGTTCCGTGCGATGCCATTGGGTGGCTGATGAAGGCCGAGTTTATTTAGCAACTGCTGGAATTTTTCCCGGTCTTCGGCCGCTTCAATCGTGTCTACCGTAGTACCTATAATCGGTACGCCAGCCAATTGAAGTCCCCGCGCCAGATTCAGCGGCGTCTGACCACCAAACTGTACAATCACTCCATCAGGTTGTACGCGGTCATAGATGTTCAGAACATCTTCAATCGTAAGTGGTTCAAAAAAGAGCAGATCACTCGTGTCGTAGTCGGTACTCACGGTTTCCGGATTGGAATTCACCATGATGGACTCAATACCCATTTCACGCAGAGCAAAACTGGCATGACAACAGCAGTAATCGAATTCGATTCCCTGACCAATACGGTTGGGGCCACCACCGAGAATCATGATCCGTTTTTTACCCTCTGGTTTTTCCGGAGCCTCGTTCTCGTCTTCATAAGTTGAGTAGTAATACGGTGTGTAGGCTTCGAATTCCGCCGCACAAGTGTCTACCGACTTAAAAACAGGTTCCACGCCAAGGCCTTTTCGCCACTGACGAATTGCTATTTCACTGCTATTGAGCAGCGTCGCCAATTGACGATCTGAGAAACCGTTCTGTTTGATTTTCTTTAACAGCGCCTGATCGATGTTTTCTGTGGATCCACATTCGATAATCTGGTTTTCGATTTCCACCAATTCAAACAATTGATCTAAAAACCAGGGGTCGATGTGAGTGATTTCGTGTATTTGCTCGGCAGTGTACCCGGCTTTAATAGCATAGCGCAGGTACCAGACCCGCTGTGCATTGGGAATACTGAGTTTGGCTCGAATCTCTTCGTGAGCAGGTTGCTCATCCGTCCCCCAAAGATCCTTGCCATCACAACCAAAACCAAAGCTACCTACTTCCAGACCACGAAGCGCCTTCTGAAACGACTCCTTGAAGGTTCGACCAATGGCCATCGTCTCACCAACACTCTTCATTTGCGTGGTCAGCGTGGAATCGGCTTCCGGGAACTTTTCAAAAGCAAATCTCGGTATCTTGGTAACCACATAATCGATGGTCGGTTCAAAGCAGGCCAACGTCTCGCGCGTGATATCGTTTTTCAATTCGTTCAGGCTGTAGCCAACAGCCAGCTTGGCAGCAATCTTTGCAATCGGAAACCCGGTTGCTTTACTGGCCAGCGCACTGGACCGACTAACGCGAGGATTCATTTCAATGACAATCATACGACCGTCTTCAGGATTGATGGCAAATTGAATATTGGAACCGCCCGTTTCCACTCCAATTTCCCGAATCACTGCCAGGGATGCATCACGCATCCGCTGATACTCTTTATCAGTCAGCGTCTGAGCCGGAGCTACGGTAATCGAGTCTCCAGTATGGATGCCCATCGGGTCAAAGTTTTCAATGGCGCAAATGATCACCACATTATCAAGGCGATCACGCATCACTTCCATTTCGTATTCTTTCCATCCAATGATGGACTCTTCCACCAACACCTCGGTGACTGGCGACTGATCAAGGCCGTTACGAACAAGCGAATCAAATTCTTCCCGATTATAGGCAATCGCCGAACCAGCCCCTCCCATGGTGAAAGACGGTCGAATAACAGCCGGTAGGCCAATCTCACTCAGGAAGTCCCGAGCCTCGGCTATCGTATGTACCGTCTGACCTTTACAGACGCCCAGACCGATCTTCTCCATTGCTACTTTGAATTGGTCCCGTTCTTCCGCTTTGGCAATGACCGCCGCGTCGGCAGCAATCATTTCCACTCCGTACTTTTCCAGCACTCCGTGACGATCCAGATCCATTGCCACGTTCAGTCCGGTTTGACCGCCAAGCGTGGGAAGCAATGCGTCAGGTTGCTCTTCAGCAATGACTTTTTCGACCATCTGCCAGGTAAGTGGCTCGATATAGGTTCGGTCTGCCGATGCCGGATCGGTCATAATGGTCGCTGGATTTGAATTTACCAGAACCACCTCATAACCTTCTTCTCGAAGTGCCTTGCAAGCCTGAGTTCCTGAATAGTCAAATTCGCAGGCCTGCCCGATTACAATGGGGCCAGAACCAATTAATAAGATCTTCTTAATGTCGTCGCGTCGTGGCACGAGCTACTGCTTTCCGGGTCTAAAAGTCGTCTTCTTCGTCTGCTTTGCCGTAGTTCATCAACACTCAGCAAGACCTCGCAGAGTGACCCTGAACACGTCGGGGTGTACTAAGCGCATAAAATTTCCTGATTTTATCCCGCCGACTACCGTTTCCGCAAGCGGCCGAAGAGCAAATTTATGACTTCCCCTGCCAGTATTACGCGAACACCACTTCAATGTCGACAATCGCTCCGCTCGTTGACAGTCCAGAGCCGCGTATCTAGCATGAACACTTGCTAACCCCTGCCGTTCTTTTCCTAGCAAAGTGCAGTAAGTACCGTGGCCAGTCCTTCACGATCCGGCGTCTTCGCCAAAGATACAGATAGTCGAGTTGAGCTTTTCACAGAAAGCATCAGCTTCGATGCTCGTCTCTATGCGCACGACATTCAGGGGTCAATCGCTCATGCACAAATGCTGGAAAAAGTCGGTATCCTGACTACCGAGGAACGGGATGCCATCGAAAAAACGCTGCTGGAAATCAAAGCAGATATCGAAGCAGGTGATTTCACCACTTCGGTCTCGCTGGAAGATATCCATATGCATATCGAAAAACTGCTTATCGACAAACTTGGTGATACCGGTAGAAAACTACATACCGGTCGTAGCCGAAATGACCAGGTAAGCACCGACTTTCGATTGTGGATCCGCGACGCACTCGACCGGGTTGATCAATTGCTGCTGCAATTGCAACGGTCCTTCCTGGAACGATGCGAACAGGATCTCGATACGGTAGTCCCTGCCTACACACATTTGCAACGAGCACAACCTGTGCTGGCACCACATTATTGGATAGCCTATTGCGAAAAATTTCAACGTGACCGGGAACGAATCGCCGACTGCCGAAAACGACTCAATGTTTCCAGTCTCGGTGTGGCGGCGGTGGCTGGTACCTCGATTCCTATTGACCGGCAGGATACTGCCGAACGACTCGGATTTGATAGCGTTGCCGCCAACAGTCTGGATGTTTCCAGTGATCGCGACTTCGTACTTGAATCCGCCTTTGCACTTTCGGTGATTGCCGTTCACTTGAGCAGTTGGGCCGAAGAATGGATTCTGTGGAAAACTGTGGAATTCGATTTTATTGATCTTCCCCATGAATTCTGTACTGGCTCGTCAATCATGCCCCAAAAAATCAATCCTGATATTCTGGAATTGGTGCGGGGTAAAACCGGGCGAGTTATTGGAAACCTGCAAACGCTGCTGGTCCTCGTGAAGGGACTGCCGCTGGCATACAACCGGGATTTACAGGAAGACAAGCCAGCACTGTTTGATGCATTTGATACGGTCGAGGCATGTCTTGATATTGCTGTCCCGCTTGTTCAGGGAGCCACACTCAAAAAGGAAAGCATCAACAGCCGCCTCGAAAAAGGCTTCCTCGACGCCACTACCATGATGGAATATCTGATCCTGCAAGGAATCCCGCAGCGTACAGCTCACCACATGGTTGGCTCGCTGGTCAGCCTGGCCACGGAAAACAATACGACGCTCGCAGAACTTCCTTTGGAGGAGTTCCAAAAGCTTTCACCCGATTTGGACGAAAAGATATATGGAGTACTAGGTGTGAAAAATGCCATTGCTGCCTTTAAAAGCTATGGCTCTACCGCTCCTGACCAGGTTAAAGCCCAAATTACAGCGTGGAAAACACGCTTGGAGTAATAGCCTCCCCTCATGTAACTCCTTTATTTTTAATAGTTTACGTCAACTATGGGGTGTTGCGCGCCTGGTGGTGTAAAACTGCGGTTTTTGGGTGGTTTAGGTCATGTTTAACAGTTTGAAAAAATGCCAACGTCGTTGTCCTCTCTTCCGAGTTGGAGCAAGTTTGCTCATTCTGGCAGTTATTTCTCCGATTTTTTCTGCAAATATTTTTGCTCAAAATAATCCATTTGGAGCTGCGTCAGCAGCTCAGCCGGCAGGTGGACCCGCTGGCCAGCCGAATGCCAATCTCCCTGCCAATCCGCTAGCTGGAGAAAACAATCTGATCATCCGTCAATTGCTGATCGAAGATCCGAAAACACCACTTGAGTTAGCTGAAGCGATTCGTCTTTGTGTCCAGTTAGGTCGTACCGATGTTGCTCGTCGATTTATTAAGACGTTTCAAACGCTGATGCCAACCCCACGCGAATGTTCCGAAATTCAACGATCACTGAACTCGGCATTCCTGTATGAAATCGCGACGCACAAGCGGCTTCAGCCTGAAGGAGATCAGTTTGTGGCGACTATTCGTCAAGGCGCAATTGTTTATTTGAAAGATGACGCCCGAGTTTCGCAGCTTATCGATGATCTCGGAAGCGAGGATGGGTTTACGCGTCGGCGAGCTGCCAGTGAGTTACGTGCCTCTGATATTAATGCTGCCGTTGCCCTCGGAAATGCTCTGGGGAACCCGGCGCGGGAAGCTTACTACAACCACATCGAAGCGGCCCTGGTGGGCATGGGCAATGTCGCTGTAGAGCCGACAATTGGGTTTTTGGAGGTAGATGACGAGCAACACAAAGCTCGAATCATCTCTGCCTTGGGTAAATTAGGAGCGATACGTATTGCGGACAGGATTGTTGTGTTCACCGTCAATGAACCAGCAGATTCGGTTCTCGGTAAAGCAGCCAGGCAGGCCATCACGGAAATTGTTGGTGTTGTTCCAACTCGCGCAGAAGCTGCTCAGTACCTGCTACAACAGTTCAACCGCTATCTTGAAGGTGATCTGATGCTACCTCAGGACAGCCAGGGGCGGCTGGTGTTGTGGACGTATGATACGAGTCAGAAAACCGTGGTACCCGAGCTACGCGATGCTCGGATCATCAGCCTGGTCTACGCCACAAAGGCTTCCCGAGACCTGTACAATCTCGACCGGCAAAATCCCAAGTATAAACAGCTCTTTTTGCGGAGCGTGCTGGAATCCAGCAAGGTACTCAATGGTGTCAATCAACCGCTGGAAGAGGGCACAAAAGCGCTGCTCAGTCAGGAATCTCCCCAATACGTTCTGTCCCTCCTCGAATATTGTCTGGAAACCAGGCGTTATCCCGCTGCTGTAGGCGCAGCAGAAGTACTGGGAGAGATCGGCGAGGAGTCACTGTTGTACTCTACCAGTGGGACATCAACGCGCGTCATTCAGGCTCTTAATAACCCCAGTCGACGAGTTCGATTTGCCGTCGCCAATGCCATCTTCAAACTCGATCCAACACGGCCATTCCCTGGCAGCAGCTACGTTGCCAGTACGGCGGCTTATTTCGTACAAACAGCTGGTGAACGCAAGGCGATCGTAGCTGATGTCAAACCAGACCGAGGTCTCAAGTGGGCAGCGCTTTTATCTCAAACCGGTGTTGTCTGCGATCGTGTACTGACTGGCCGTGAGCTCATCAAACGGGCCCAGCAAAATCCAGACTATGAAATTATTGTTCTGGGCGAGGCCATACAGAATCCTGGGCTCAGCGACACTGTCTTTGCATTGCGAAACGACCCGCGGACTGCTGACATCCCCATCGGAATAGTGATTGACGATCTCCCTAATCTGGAAATCGAATTTGCTCGTGTTGTCCAAAGCAGCATCAGAGGCAAAGACGAGAACGGCTTTTTCAGGAATCCGATTCTGCACCAGGCAGAAGTGGCCACCAACCCAGAGTACAAACTGCGGAGCCTCAAATACCGCCTTGGCACACTCGAAGCGGAAGCAGACGACGGTGACACCAAGCCGTTACCGTCCGTTGAGGGAAATCGGGACCGTTCCCGCGCCCAGCGGCTAGCGGACGTCGACCCTCTTACTTTTGCTCTGTTCGAACCGACAACACCGGATCAAGCTCTTTTCCAGACGCGCGCGTTGCGACAGGCGGCAATGTATCAGGCAATTACTGTCGAAGAACGTTTTGGCCAGGCCAAAACCTGTCTGGAGTGGTTTGATCGCATATTGGCTGAACCGGACACCTACGAATTCTTCAACCCAGTCCAACATCAGCAGCCCATCATCAATGCCTTGTTCTTCCCACGCTTATGCGGCCCTGCTACCAACGCGCTGGCCCAAATCCCTACGCCGGAATCTCAACGGGCGCTGCTAACACTGGCCAGCCAGAACACAGAAATCCTCGAAAATCGAAAACTCGCTGCTGATGCTTTTCGTCGCCATGTATCGAGTTATCGCATCCTGCTTACCCGCAACGAAATCCTTCAGCAGTATGATCTTTACAATAAGAGCGTCGATGGTCTTCAGGAAGAGCTCGACATTCTTGGTGGACTGCTGGACTCGATCGAAGCGCCGACGAAACCAACGCAGTCTTCAACTGAATAACAACTTGTACACCCCACCCATCTTTTTAGATGTTGTTACAATCAGTTTTAACAGGCGGGGCCAAGTCTGCAGGAACTGGCCATTTTTTGTTTTGTCCTGGAAGCATTGTTGAAAGTCATGGCTACATCTGAGCCATTTGGATCATCCGGTGAGTCTTCCGGTTTTAGTAACCGGACGTCTGGGGGAAACTCCCCGGAATCCTTCTCGATCGAAGGTATCATTGGCACCAGTCAGGCGATGCAGCAGGTTTATCAGCTGACGCAGCAGGTCGCCAAAAGCAATGCGTCCGTGCTGCTGCTGGGTGAAACCGGGACTGGAAAAGAACTTATCGCCAATGCGATTCACATGCTTAGCAACCGCTACAACGGACCGTTCGTGAAAGTGAACTGCGGTGCTCTGAGTGAAAGCCTGCTGGAAAGTGAATTGTTTGGTCACGTGAAGGGTTCGTTCACCGGCGCGGTCAGCAATCGTACCGGAAGATTTGAAGCCGCTCATTCCGGCACCATCTTTCTTGACGAGATCAACTCGACCACGCTACAGCTTCAGGTAAAGCTACTGCGCGTTCTTCAGGAGCGTGAATTTGAACGTGTTGGTGATACGCAAACAATCAGTATTGATACGCGAGTCATCGCTGCCAGTAACCGGGACCTGATGGATGAAGTTCACGAAGGTCGCTTCCGGGAAGATGTTTACTGGCGGCTTAACGTCGTGCCGATTGAAATTCCGCCACTAAGAAACCGCCGGGAAGACATTCCCGAGCTGGTTACATTTTTTCTTAATCACTACAACGAAGCCTATGATCGCTATGTAGTTCATCTTTCCCGGGAAGTGCTTGCCGCGCTGCAGCAGTACCACTGGCCCGGAAATGTCCGTGAACTTCAGAACTATGTTGAGCGTGCAGTCGTCATGGCTTCAGGAGATGAATTCACCATTGAACTTCTACCACCTTCCGTGCTGGGAAGCGACCCTAAGCCAATTCGGCCCCGCGGCGGCAAACCGATTGAGTTGAAGGATCTCAACACGATGCTGGTTAAGCAGGGCTTGCAGGACCTCAACCCGGCCGACGGGAACCTGCATGCAAAGCTGGTTGAAAATCTGGAGCGCGAACTGATTCATCAGGTGCTTCTTGCCTGCGGGGGGACACAAACAAAGGCCGCCGCCATGCTGGGTATCAACCGTAATACGCTCCATAAAAAAATAAAAGAGTTGGGTCTGGACCAGAACGAGTCCAACTAAAATCTGGCTCATCATCCTGAAAAGATTGTCCGCCACCGCCGTTGCTGTAGTGTCCTCTTTCTTGCACTACGGGACCTTACAATGATTCCAGTTGTAACGACTGTGTCGAGCCAATCGCTACGATCACGATGTTTACGCGGGGCTGACTGATTGCCCACTTCACTTGCCTGCCCCTTGCTGGATAAAATTACCTGTAGCAGGATGGACTCTCTTTTACGATTTTTGGCGATGGCTTGCTGAAAATAACCCCTTTTATGCTGTTGGGACGGTTTCGTTATGGACAACCCGGACGGTAGTTGGATGACGAAGATTTCGTTGTCCTGCTTTGCCTTTAGCTATGCGATCGCGATGATTCTTGAAATCTCGCGCCTGTTCTTTCGTGCGCCGATTCGATTTCTGGTTATCGTCGGACTGACCATCGCTGGAATCTTTGCTCACACCATTTACCTCTGGCTGAAATTCCAAAAAGATTTTAGCGGTGGAACTCCCATGTCCAGCTGGTATGACTGGTGCCTGATGGTCTCCCTTGCAGTCGCTATCACTTATGCGATTATCGCCATCAAGAAAAAAGAGAACTCCATCGGTATTTTCTTTTTGCCATTGATACTCGCATTTATCGTTGTAGCCCTGTTTGTTAAAGATCGGGATGCATTTACTCAGACAGAAGCTGCCAATGTTTGGGCCATCACACACGGCACCTCGCTGCTGTTAGGTACTTCAGCGATGATCGTGGCTTTCGTAGCTGGCACAATGTACCTGATTCATGCTTTCCGGCTGAAAAAGAAACTGCCGCCACGACTCGGATTTCGTTTACCCAGCCTCGAGTGGCTGGAGCAATGCAACCGACAATCACTGTTTTATGCGACTGGACTGATTGCTGCTGGATTGGTATCCGGGGTCATCATGAACATTCTGAAAAATGCTGAAAACCAGAATGGGATTCCCTGGACAGATTCGGTTGTTCTTTCATCTGGCGCTCTACTTTTATGGTTGATTACCGTCAGCATCTTCGAAGCGCTGTATAAACCGGCACGACAGGGACGCAAAATCGCTTATCTAACGCTCGCCAGCTTTGTCTTTCTGGTAATGGTACTGGGTTTTGCATTCATGGCTGAACATGCGGCTCAGCCTGACCCTCTCTCCTGCACTTTTTCTGTTGGAGGGCTGCTGTCATGAAATTACAGATGATCGGCTGCAGTCATCATCACACAGATGTTGCCTTCCGGGAAAAGCTTGCTTTTCAGCCTAATCAAGTGGTGGAAGCGTTAGCAAAAATGAGAACCACATTCCCCCACTCGGAAGCCGTGCTGCTTTCCACCTGCAACCGGGTCGAAATCTACACGGCAGCCGAAGACGAGGAGAACTGCCCCAGTGCTCAGCAGTTGATCAACTTTGTGGCCAACTACCATGGACTTGCTGCCGAGGAAATTGCCACGGAGCTTCGGTCCCTTGATGGTGAGGACGCCATTCGGCATTTATTCACCACAGCCGCCAGCCTCGACAGTATGGTCATTGGTGAAGCACAGATTCTTTCTCAGGTAAAACAGGCCTATGACATGGCCAATGAAGGAGAGAATACTGGCCCTCTGACGCATTCATCCTTCCAGGCAGCGATGCGAGTAGCCAAGCGAGTGCAAACAGAAACAGAGATCCATCGCAAACGAGTCAGCATTCCGTCGGTCGCGGTAGCTGATTATGCCAGCCAATTCTTTGAGCGGTTTGATGATAAGGTGATCCTGGTCATCGGCGCTGGAGAGATGGGCGAAGAAACACTGCAGTATCTCATCGATAGAAATGCTCAGGACGTTCGCATTGTTAATCGCAACCACCAGCGAGCGATTGATCTGGCAGCCCGAACAACTGGCACAGCGGTTGCCTGGGAGCAATTGGACGACTTACTGGTCGAGGCAGACCTCATTGTTAGCGCTACCGGAGCTACCGAGCCTATTATTACTGCCGAGACGTTTCAGAGCATTTCGGAACGAAGATATCAGAAGCCTTTATTCATCCTGGATCTGGCGGTCCCTCGAGACATTGACCCGGCACTAGCGGACTTTTTAGGTGTGTATCTCTATTCGATCGATGACCTGCAAGCTGTCTGTGACCGTAATCGTAAGGCCCGGGAACGGGAATGGCCTAAAGCTGAACAAATCATCGATAGCGAAACTAGTCGTTTTATGACCGACCTCTACCGGCGTGTCACCGGTCCGTGGATTGGCCGACTAAAGCAACAGGCAAACGAAATCAAAGCAGCAGAACTTGAGCGCCTGCTCAACAAACTTGGCGATGCTGCTAATGACCCAAAAGTTCGTAAGGAAATCGATGTGGCGTTAGGCCGAGTGGTGAATAAGTTGCTTCATCCACCACTTGAATCGCTGCGAGAGGAAATCCACCCAGAGGAAGGATCGGGATTACTGGACGCTCTGAAGAAGCTATTTCAGCTAAAAGACTAGGCTCCCTACGGCCTTACGCCGCCTGATCCTCTTCTTCATATTCCTCGTTGTCTTCGATTTCCGGTTCAGCCTGCTGCGTCTCCAGTTCATCATCCGCCTCGGTTTCAGGCAGATGAATCGCTGGCAATTCATCCAGACTGTTCAGACCAAAGGCTTCCAAAAACGCTTTGGAGGTGGAGTAGAGAAAAGGTCTTCCCAGGTCTTCACTTCGGCCGCTGATACGAACGTAGCCGCTGTCCATCAACTGACGAATTACTTCGCCACATCCAACGCCTCGGACCGCCTCTACTTCGGATCGCATGACAGGTTGACGGTAGGCGATCACTGAAAGTGTTTCCATCATCGGCCTGCTGAACCGAACCGGGGAAGGGGGCGACTGAAGCCTGCGTACCCATGATGAATACGCCTGTTTGGTCAAAAAGCGAAAGCCTCCGGCTATTTGCTCTATCCGAAACGATTGAGCGCGAGCATCATACTGCTCGTTAAGCCAGGCGATCAGTGAACGAACTTCCCGGCCGTCACTGATACCTGCCAGCTGAGCTATTTTCCCGCTCGCAAGTGGCTCTCGGGCCAAAAACAGAATTCCTTCGACCCGGGTCATGCGAGTCGCTTCATCCTCGGAAGGCTGTACCACAGGCGGCAAAACAGCCCCTCGGCGCAGCCAGATATTCCTCCTTCTTAGCAGAAGGGTTTTCTGGCAGTTTCTGGCTGGACGTTTTCCTGACATAAAGATGCTTCCTGATTGATAATAATACCGCTATCCGCCTAACAAATGATAGGTAGATTTCCCCATTCGCGATCTTGCAAATAACCTCTTTTGCCCCCTTAGGCATTGCTCTTGCAGGGGGCTAAAATGAGTACCATGGCCCCCATTTATCTCGACAACAACGCCACAACAACGTTGCACCCTGACGTCGCTCAGACGATGGCAGAGTACAATCAGCGCGGTCTTGTAAACCCTGCAAGCCAACACCAGCTTGGCAGGGAGGCTCGTCACGAACTGGAGTCTGCTCGCGAGAAGCTCGGAGCTCTGCTCGGATTACATTTAGAAGACATCCACGCTGACCACCTCTTCTTTACCAGTGGTGGGACCGAAGCAAACAATTTGGCCATTCAGGGATATCACCTTGCTAATGAAAACAAGAATCGGCTGATTATTTCCGGTATTGAACACCCAAGCGTTACTGCCTCAGCCCAATGGCTTGCTTCGCAGGGTGTTGATGTGCAGGTCATCAGGACACTGGCCAACGGCCAAATTGACTGTGAGCACCTGGAGTCTCTCATCAACCAGGACACCTTCCTCGTCGCCACAATGCTGGCCAACAATGAAACTGGGGTGATTCAACCCATCGAACAAATCGTTTCCATTTGCGACCGATATCAAGTTCCCGTCCACGCAGATGCTGTTCAGGCTGTTGGCAAGACGGAGGTAGATTTTCGGCAGCTGGGGATCACTTCGATGACCGTCTCGGCCCATAAAATACACGGCCCCCGTGGTGCAGGAGCGTTGATTGCCAGGCATGGGTCCGCACCTCGCCCCATTTTGCATGGTGGTTTCCAACAGTCCGCCATCCGCCCAGGTACAGAATCGGTTACGCTCGCAGCTGGGTTCACCAAAGCAGCAGAGCTTTATCTGGCGCAGCAGGTTGAGCATCGTGAGCATTTGATCCGACTGCGTGATAAGCTTGAATCGGCTGTGGTCGCACAGCTCGACTGCGCAACAGTCCTTGCCCGCTCAGCCCCCCGGCTCCCTCACACTTCAAACATTGCCTTCCGCGGACTGGACCGGCAGGCTATTTTAATGGCGTTGGATGTTGCTGGTGTTTGCTGCAGCACCGGATCTGCCTGTGCTTCTGGTTCCAGCGAGCCTTCGCCCACTCTGGTCGCCATGGGGCTGGCTGAGGATGTCATCGAAGGGGCTCTTCGGTTTAGCCTGGGAATCTTCAATTCCGAAGAAGAAGTAGAAGAGGCGATCGCTCGCATTTGTGCTGTCGTTTCGGTCCTGTAGTCGCTTCATTTTTTGGTTGATTTAACCCCTTCGGGCTGCTCGTATTCTCCTTCAAAAAACTCTATAATGGGGGAATTGTAAATTGCCGTGATGACGACGGTATTTACCGTTCTTTTCTATACTCTGGGCAGGCCTTTTTAGCCTTTTTTTCTAGGGTCAAATTGACTTTTACTGTAAACGGAATCTTTCGTGGCTAACGGCATTTTCGCCATTCCGATCAAGCGCCTGGAGCCTACTGGCGCAGAGCAGATGGAATTGTTCGAAAACAGTTCTTCCTCTACATCAGAGGATGTCCTCGGACAGTTTATTTTTGGCAAAGAAAATGCCGCTGTCCGTCAGGCCCTGGAATGTGTCCTGGCTCAGCAGGTGATCGCCAGCCCGCTTGTTCTTTATGGTCAACCAGGCACCGGCAAATCTGCACTAAGCCACACCTTGATTGCTCAATGGTTTCAACGTTATCCCGATCAAAAAACGTTACACACAACTGGCACAGACTTTGCCCGAATGCATGCCCGAGCTGTTTACACGCACTCCATCAATGATTTCCGCCAGCGTTTTCTGGGTGCAGGCCTGTTAGTTATCGATGATCTTCAGATGTTAAAAACACGAAGTGCTGCTCAGCAGATGTTATGCAATATCATCGACCATTATCATGCAAACGATCAGATGATGGTGATTTGCCTTCCTGAATTGCCCACACACCTTTCAGACTTCGACGATCGATTAACGAGCCGACTGATGGGTGGATTACAAATCGAAGTTAAACCGCCCGGCCCGGACGCAAAAGAAATTCTCGTGCAGCAGCTTGCCAAACAGCACGGTGTGAAGCTCGATACGGACACGCGAACTTCGTTGGTAAAGCCTTCAAGCCAGCTCGGATTCCAAAACGATACCGTCCCCAAGCTTCGCCAGGCGCTGATCCGTATCCGCAGTAAGGCCGACGTCGCTTTCAGTGAAGGATCGTCTGAGTCAGATATCCAGCAATTGCTTGCACAACAGGCTACCGCCACTCGACCGGACATCCGAGCAATTGCCGGCATCGTTAGTAAGCACTTGAATATACGCCTCAACGACATGAAGAGCACTTCCCGGAGGCAATACGTGGTGCGAGCCCGTGGTATTGCCGTTTACCTGTGCCGACGGTTTACCTCTGCCAGCTTCGGAGAAATTGGCCAGTATTTTGGAAAGCGGGATCACAGTACAATCATGCATGCTTTCAAAAAGATCGACAGGCTGCTGGGACAGGACGCTTCCATCCGCCTGGCGATAGAAGAAATCGCTGACAAATTAATGCGCAAATATACCTTAGAAGACCAACATTAACTGAACATCAATATTCAACATGGAGTCTTGTGGAAAACTGGTCTATTCAACCTCGATCGACGTCGAGAATCCTGGATGCAGAAGTGGTAACCCAGAATTTGCTCGACACGACAAGCCTGAATCGGACATGTGTGGACGTTGAATTTACTTTGATTCGACACGTTTTACACGTATACAAATTTCCCTTTGACTCTGTAAATTTCGAGCGTTGACACTCCATTTTTCAGCCTGTCGACACCTGAACTGAGCTCCTTTTTAATACGACTGTATTTAAAAAATAATTATTAAATCCATCTCTGACCAAGAAACGAAAGATCGGACATGAAATTCACATTTGACCGCGAGAAAATGTTGGCTGCATTTCAACCGGCAGCCTCCGTTGCTCCTTCCCGGAGCCCTAAGCCTGTTCTGCAATGCGTCAAAATGATTGGAACGGAAACGGATGCAATCCTGATGGCCACAGATACAGAAGTTGGCATTCGTGTGACTGTCGAAGGAGTTGCTATTGAGGTGCCAGGAAGCATCGTATTACCCGTAGATCTGTTCGGGAATATTCTCCGTGAAAGCAGTGATGATCAGCTGACGGTCGCGGTGGATGGAGCAGAAATTAAAGTAACTGGTGGTTCCAGCAACTACAGCCTTCCGTCACAGAACGCTGAAGAGTTTCCAGATGTGCAGAATGTTGAAGGAGGTAATTGTATTCAGGTTTCCGCTGGATTGCTGGGCGAGCTGGTAAAGCGAACGATCTTTGCAACGGACAATGAAAGCAGTCGGTATGCGCTGGGAGGGATTCTTCTAGAGACGGAAGGTAGCAACCTGATCGCCGTAGGAACGGATGGACGACGGCTGGCAAAAATGCAGGGGCCAGTGGAAATCGTCGGGGACGTTCAGCTTGGTAAGTCTAGCACGATTGTGCCATCTCGCTCAATGAACCTTATTGCCCGAGCGTTGGGAGATCCGGACAGCACGGTGCTGATAATTCCCAGTGACAATCAACTGGCATTCAAGACGGACTCTGTCACTCTGACTTCTCGACTGGTCGAAGGACGATTTCCGAAATGGAGGGATGTGTTCCCCAACCGCACGGAAAGTTCTACGATCGAATTGACCGCCGGAACGGTTTACGGACGATTGCGCCAGGCGTCCATTGTGGCCAATGAGGAAAGTCGTGGCATAACCTTTACGTTTGGTGATGGAACGCTTGCTATGGACGCGACTGCGGCCGAGAGAGGGCAAAGTCATACCGAGATGCCCATTAGTTATAGCGGCAGTGAAGTTTCTGTGAGCCTGGATCATCGCTACGTTGAGCATTTTCTGCGGGTGCTGGATTCCGAGGCGAATTTTACATTTGATCTGGAAGGCGGCCAGGCAGCTGTTCTGCTGTCTACAGAGGATGGTTATTCCTATATCATTATGCCGCTGGCGCGAGATCGGTAGGGATAGGTGTCGGGAGATTTAACACCGGATGAGCAGCGATTTGAGGATTTACGCAAGCGGCAGAGGTTTGTACCTCTTACTCCCCGCATTGATAACATTCTGAGTCGCTTGATGTCCAAAACGGGTTATGCCCGCGTTCAGGCAGCCAGCTCTCTGGAAAGAATTTGGAGCGAGGTTGCTGGACCGCTGGCGTCTGCGACCAAAGCTGGCAACATTCGGCGGGGAATATTGGATGTCCATTGCCGGAATTCTGCAGTCATGCAGGAATTGACATTTCAAAAACAGGTAGTCATTCAGCAACTCAACGAAAAGCTGGATGGCCCTAAGGTTAGAGACCTGAAGCTACGTGTGGTGGATTTTTAACTTCATAAGGCACACGGTAGCTGGAGATAGAAAAGAACTTATATGAGTGACGAGCAAATCGAGAATGGTGCGAACGGTGAATATAACGCCGAAAATTTACAGCACTTGTCAGACCGTGATCACGTCCGTAAACGCCCTGGTATGTATATCGGTGATACCTTTAATCGTGGCTTGCATCATTTAGTCTACGAAGTCGTCGATAATTCGATCGACGAAGCGATGGCTGGGCATGCTTCGAAGGTTGTAGTTGTTATCAATCCGGACGGCAGCGTGACTGTTGAAGATGATGGCCGAGGAATCCCCGTGGAACTTCACGAAGGTCTAACTGAAGAGTTTGACCGTGAAGTTTCAACTCTGGAAGGAGTGATGACTGTCCTCAAGTTTGGAGGAAAGTTTGATAAGGGGGCCTATCAAACATCTGGGGGGCTCCACGGCGTCGGCGTAACGGTAGTGAATTTTCTTAGCCAGTGGTGCAAAGCAGAGGTTCATCGGGATGGGTTTGTTTACCGGCAGGAATATGAATATGGAATCGCCACTGGGCCAGTAAAACGCGGAGAGAAATCAGCGGAAACAGGAACGAAAGTGACCTTCAAGCCTGATGGTGAAATCTTCGAAACCACCAAGTTTCAGTATGATATTCTGGCCAAGCGTCTGCAGGACCTGGCTTTCCTGAATAAGGGGGTCAGTATTGAGGTACGCGACGAGCGATCTGATCAGGAGGACTTCTACTGCTATGAAGACGGTATCATTGACTTTGTGCATCACCTGAATCGAGCTAGTGATGTACTGCATGCCGATGTCTTCTACCTGAATGGTGAACAGGAAGTGGAAGATGGGACAGTCGTCGGCTTTGAGATTGCCCTGCAATATACCAACGACTATTCCGAACACCTGCACTCCTATGTGAACAATATTCACACTCACGAAGGGGGGACGCACGAAACCGGTTTCCGCAAAGCTCTGACTCGCGTCCTCAATACCTACGGTGTTAAAGAGAAAATCATCAAGGATGCCAAGGATGTTCCTTCTGGCGATGATGTTCGCGAGGGAATCACGGTAGTGATTTCCACGCGCGTAGCACATCCACAGTTTGAAGGGCAGACGAAAACCAAGCTTGGTAACCGGGAAGTCGAATCGGCGATTGCTACGGCATTCCACACCGCGTTTACGAAATACCTCGAAGAGAATCCGAAGAACGCCAGGATTATCGTCAACAAGGGTATTACGGCGATGGAAGCTCGCGAAGCGGCAAAAAAAGCCCGCCAGCTGATGCGCAAGCGTAAGGACGTATTGGGCGGAGGAAGTTTGCCAGGGAAGCTGCGAGACTGTATCAGCAAGGATATGGAAAAGTGTGAACTGTACCTGGTGGAAGGGGATTCGGCGGGTGGATCGGCAGAAGGAGGACGTCTCAAGGACTATCAGGCGATTCTTCCCTTACGAGGTAAAATTATTAATGCCTATAAATCCCGCGTGGATAAAGTACTCGCCAATGAAGAAGTTCAAAGCATGATTAATGCGATTGGTAGTGGAATTGGCGACGACCAGCAACTGGATAAACTGCGTTATAACAAGATCATCATCATGACAGATGCGGATGTTGATGGTTCACATATTCGTACGTTGCTACTCTGCTTCTTTTACCGTCAAATGCACAGCCTGGTGGAACGTGGGCACGTGTATGTTGCTCAGCCTCCTCTTTTCAGAGTTCGTCGGGGCAAAGAAGTCTACTACGTTCAAAGTGAAGACGAAATGAAGGCCCAGCTGTTGGAAAAAGGTTTGGCCGATGCTGTCTTTATCACCGAAGACGGCCAGGAGTTTTCGGGTGAGAAAATGAACGATCTCTGTCGTACTCTGGCAGAGATTGAAGACGCTTTGATCGCCCTGGAACGCAGAGGTATCAACCTGAGAGTGCATGCCGAACGGTTGAATCCGGTAAGCAACAAGTTACCTGTCTTTCATGTTTTTCAGGGAACAGGAGACCACTGGTTTACCGAACGCTCGGAAGTAGATGATTTTATTGAAGCTAATACTCCGGAGGACACTGAAGAGCCAGTCGATGGTGAAGAAGCGACGATCGCTCCGGAAAACGTAATCCATGTTGTCGAACTCCATGAAGTCAGAACGATCAATGCTGGACTCAAGGCTCTGACCGATTACGGGCTGGATGTCCAGGCCTTGCTCCCACAGGAACGGACTGGAATGGAGATTCCTCGCTATATCCTGCGACGGGGTGAAATGGACATTCATCTGGAGGATCTGCGAGGCTTAACCGCTGCGGTTCGCTCGGCTGGCGAGAAAGGATTGCAGCTCACTCGTTTCAAAGGCCTGGGGGAAATGAATGCCGAAGAGCTGCGCGAAACGACACTCGACCCTGAGAATAGAACACTCGTTAAAGTAACCATGCAGGACTTGGCAGCAGCAGATGAAATGTTCCGCATTCTGATGGGAGATAAGGTTGAACCGCGGCGCGAGTTTATCGAGAAGCACGCGCTGGAAGTACAGAATCTGGACGTCTAAGACTCAGGTCAGAAACCGTTACTTTTTCTTTTTCAGGTTCGCCTGGCGTCTTAGTTCACGTTCGATGTAAGGTTTGAACTCGGGCCGCTTAATCCACTCATCAAAGTGCTTTTGGTATTCTGGCAGGGTCATCAGATCGGTTTGTTGGGGACGCGGGAAAGGATCGACTTTGCCTGATGCATAGTCCGCTCCCATGCGACTTGCCTCCACAGACGCAATCCAGACTTCAAACGATTTAATCATTCGGCTGGCGACTTCAGGAGCCTGTTCGAGAATGTTTTTCTGTTCTCTGGGGTCGGATGCCAGATCATAGAGTTCGTATTGACCACTGCCGACTTTGAGAGTGATTAATTTGTAGTTGTTGTCCAGCCAGGCCGCACGACCGGTATGCCGAAATCCAATGGGGGCAGGCCGGCGGGATTGACTGGTGTTAATGATAGAAGCCAGGGACATTCCATCGGTGACTCGGTTGATAGAGTTTTTGGGCAATCCAGCAAAGTCGATGAGTGTTGGGAAAATATCCATGGTACAGGCAGGAAAACTGGAGATCTGAGGTTTGATATGGGCGGGCCACTCAACTACCGCGGGTACTCGCAACCCTCCCTCGTAAACAGAGTTCTTGAATCCTCTTAATTCGCCAACGGTCCCGGGCTTGATCCCAGGGAGGCCACCGTTATCACTGTTAAACCAGAGAATGGTATCATCGGCCATGCCGAAATCCCGGAGTTCTTTGCGGAGGTGTCCGATAGATCGGTCCATCGCTACCAACTCGGCATAGTGGTTTTTGGAAGCGGTGGTCAGATCACTGAAGGCCCTGGCATCAGACTCAAAGGCCATAAAGGGGCTGTGCGGAGTACCGTACCAGATAACGACAAATACCGGATTACCCTTTTCGTTCTCACCGCGAATGTAATCCAACGCTTCGTTAACAACGATTTCAGACGAGTCTCCTCCATGCTCTTCCCAAACGCCATTACGGCTGAGGATTGGATTCATGTCGAAGAAATTGGTGACGCTGAGCCAATAGTCAAACCCCAGATGACCAGGATGGTGTGCATCTTCACGGAAAATAGGGGCTCCCGGTCCGCGCAGGCCGTTCAAGTGCCACTTGCCGAAGTGAGCGGTTGAGTAGCCGGCTTTTTGGAAAGCCCGAGCCACAGTCTTTTCCTGTTTATTGATGGCGTAACCATGGTTATGCACTCCAGTACGGTCATTGGTTCGGCCCGTAAGCACGGTGGCACGAGTCGGTGAGCAGTTTGGTGCGCCGGCATAGAAACGATCAAATCGTATTCCGTTGGATGCCATTGTGTCGAGATTGGGTGTCTTGAGTACGGGGTGGTCATAGTAGCCAGTCTGGCCATAGCCCATGTCGTCTGCCATCACAAGGATTACGTTCGGTTTATCTGCAGCGCAAAGAGTAACAGGAAGAATGATGAGAGCGAAAAGCAGGGAAGAGCGCATGGTAGAGTGAAACGGGTTTGGAACAGGTATTGGAACTGGATCTGCCAGCAATCGTAGCAGGTAATTACAATCTACCAGCCTGCGACCGTCGTTGCAGGTATTGAGCGAAGGTTGTTCCAAGATCTTTGCTGGTATTGCAAAGAACGTACTCACACCGATTGGTGTCACAGAGCTTTTGAAATTCAACAAGAAACCGCTCCACGGCTTCCAAGTAAGCCTCGCGTATATCATAGGGACGCGTTAACAGCTGGTCAGGGTCTTCCAGACCAATAAAGCGAACCATGCCATCGAGTTCGAAACGCAATTCATCCTCATGCATTACATGCATCAAAACCACTTCGTGATTATCGTATCGAAGTCTTTGAATCGCGTTTTCCAGATCTTCCAGATCCACAAAGAAATCGGAGATCACAACCACGATACTTCGCCGTCCAATTTTTGCGGAAACTTCACCCAGCGTGCGGGCGATATTGGTTTTATTTACCGCCTTCACCTGATCCAGAGATTCGGTCATACGGATGATCTGGCCCATGTTGTTTGATGGAGCGAGATAGCCACGGGATTTGTTATCAAACGTGGTCAAGGAAACACGGTCTGACTGTTCGACAACCAGGTAGGCCAGTGTCGTGGCGATTTGAGATCCGTAAAGCAGTTTTTGCTGATCTTGTTCACCATATCTCATGGAGGCAGAAACATCGAGAACGAGATGACAATTAAGATTGGTCTCCATCTCATACTGTTTGATCACATGCCGTTCATGACGGAAATAGACTTTCCAATCAAGATGTCTCAGATCGTCTCCAGCGACATATTCACGATGACTCGCAAATTCCACAGCGAACCCATGGAATGGACTCTTATGAGCTCCGGACAGATTGCCTTCGACAAGCTGTCGGGGATTCACCTTGAAACGACTGAGTTGACTCAGTACTTCCGGGCGAATGTACTTGTTAAGAATTGCTGAAGACATCTTCGTTAGCAGGAGGAGTTAAACGGCGGCTGGTTCGTTAAACGTTTGATCGGCGGGAACAGCGTCCAAGAGCATTTCCAACAACTTTTCGCTGTTCAGGCCGGCGGCCATTCCGGCATAGTTAGGGGCGATTCGGTGACGAAGTGCAGGAAGTACGACTGCTTGTACATCTTCGACGCTGGTGTGATACCGTCCTTTAAGCAGTGCCCGGGCTTTCGCGCAGGAAATCAGGGAAAGTACCCCACGAGGACCAGCGCCCCAGCCTACAGACTCATTGACAAAGTCCAGTGCTTCGACAGTCCCCGGCCGTGTTGCTCGAACCAGGGCATGAGCATAACCGAGTACCTGATCACAGACCGGCATTCGTTGAGTTAATGCTTGGGCATCGATGATTTCTTCTGCAGAAATAATGGACTCAATGCCTCCCAGCGATCCTGCTGAAACCTTCCGGGCAATCTCCCATTCTTCTGCCGCTGTTGGATAGCCCACTTTGATATATAGCAGGAAGCGGTCAAGTTGAGCTTCCGGAAGGGGATAAGTTCCTTCCTGTTCCAGTGGGTTTTGAGTTGCCAGTACGAAGAAGGGGGCAGGTAATTTATGAGTTTTTCCGCCGGCAGAGATGATTCGTTCCTGCATGGCTTCCAGCATGGCAGCCTGCGTTTTTGGAGGTGTACGGTTGATTTCGTCTGCCAGAATCATGTTTGCAAAAATAGGCCCCTGAACAAATGAATATTCCCGCTCTTTTGTTACAGGATCTTCACGTAGAACGTCCGTTCCGGTGATATCAGAGGGCATCAGGTCAGGCGTAAACTGAATGCGGTGAAATGACAGCGTCAATGCTTCGGCAATCGAAGAAATCATCAGAGTCTTGGCCAGCCCGGGGACACCCTCCAGCAGCGCATGTCCACGAGCCAGAATAGCAATGAGCACCTGTTCGATGACATCGTCCTGACCAATAATTGATTTTTGCAATTCCGTTCGCAGGTCCTGACACTTGGTAGCCCAGGCTTCAACGGCCTGTACATCGCCGTCGTGATTCAATTGGTTTTCATCCGACATATTCGGTTTTCCAGATCTTAAGTGGTTCAATCCGTGGTGTTTATTTAATGCTGTTGAAATACTTTTTAAGCCGCTCTTCGTAACCAGCTGGCAGCGTACGTTTGGTTCTCGACTTGATGGCCTGCTGTACTGATTTTGGCAGTGAAGTAACCCAGGGGGACTTTGGAGCACCTATTGGCGTGGCATTCGCATCCCCATTTCTACCGCCGGGGACTCGGGAATCATTATCTGTCTGGGCTTCCGCGATTTCTACTGGGCCGTCCTTGGGAGCTTCATTTTCGGAAGGCCCAAGCTTGCCTTTACTTGCGGCTCCGCCTTCGGCAGTGGCTGCGCCAAGCTGAGGTTGGTCAGATTGCATTGGCTCCCCTCCGGGCATCGGCTGTCCACCGGGCATTGGTTGGCCTCCCGGCATGGGCTGACCACCTGGCATCGGTTCTCCTCCGGGCATCGGTTCACCACCAGGAGCAGGCTCACCTCCCGGCATGGGCTGTTCTGTTTGAGCCAATTCCTCACCCAGATCCTGCCCTGACATCAGTTCAGCCGTTTTCAAAGCATCTTCCGGGATAAAGCTATCGTTCGGTGGTTCCGCGGCAGCGATTGGTTGGGGCTCGGCAGCAGGGGAAGGTGGCATCGGCTGCCCGCCGGGCATAGGTTCCCCACCTGGCATCGGCTCCCCACCTGGCATCGGCTCACCACCAGTAGCCGGCTCATTTCCCGGCATCGGTTGTTGTCCTGGCTCGGCGGGTTCTGCGCTAGCCAGTTGTGGATCCTCGGGCAGAGGATTGTTTTGTGTTAATTCTTCAGCCAAAGCGGATGCTTCCACAATTGGTTGATTCGCGATTGTCTCCTGATCAGCGATTTCTGCGGCGAGCTGACCAACTCCGGCAAGCGCCTCCGCCTGTTCCATCACCGCATTAAAAAGCTCATTGGGGTTCGGCTTATGCGGGTCATCGGAGTCCAGCTTTTCACGCATTTCGGCGAGTTCCTGAGCGGATTCCTCACCCTGCTCAGCGAGCTGGGCCAGGAAATTGGCTAGTTGCAGCTCCTGTTGAATTTTCTCTTCTTTCATGTCTGCCAGGACCTCCGCCTGCAGCAATTGACGTTCCTGATCGACAGCAGGATCATCGGGCTCACCGTCCTTGTTATTATCCGATGCTCCATTTTCAGGCTTTTGTTCCTGTTGATTTGGTTGCGGTTGCTGGGGTTGCTGGCCCGAGGGGTTTTGGGGAGTTTCAGCAGCCTGTTGTTGCGCAGCGGCTTCGGCAGCCTGTTGAAGAGCGTTACCGGCATCTGGAAGGGACTGGAGTGTTTCTTCCGCCACTTCTGCAATTTGTTCGGCGGTTGGGTTCTCGGCTTCAGCCAGTGCGTTCAAGTCTTCCTGAACGTCATTGACATCGGCAAGTTGTTTGCGGAGTTCGTCGATAAGTTCGTTGGCGGTTTTGGACACCTCTTCCCGGATTTGATTAGCAGCGTTCTCGAGGTTCTCAGCCACCTGCTCAGCCTGCTCGGCATTTTCCTGACGGGCTTGAATGTCTTCCGGATTTTCTGGCTCGGCTTCTCCACCTTCTTTGGCAGGCTCACCCTTTTCCGGAGCATTATCTGCTGGTGTGTTATCACCATCCGGATCAGGCTTGTTCTCATCAGAGTCCTTTGTATTTTGAGGCTTATCGTTGGTATTGTTTTCCGGCTGCGGCTGATCATTGCGATCACCTTCTTCAGGCACAGTATCGCCCACAGCTTCGGCAATCTGTTCAGAAGTTTCAGCAGCCTGATTTAGTTCTTCGGTAGCTTCGGGCGACAGATTCTCAACACCTTTGGCAACCTCCCTGGCAAGTTCTGCGGTCGTGTTGAAGTCCTCTTTGATAGCCTCTTTTGATTTGTTGTCAGGAGTCTTTTCGCCAGCAAGCTGCTCAGCGTTATCCCTCGCCTCGGCAGCTGCCCGTTCCAGAGTATCGATTGCCCGGTTCAATTCTCCCAGCTTGGCAGCAAGTGCATTTTTGCGCGCTTCTTCTTCAGCCTCCTTGGTGCGACCAATTGCTTCCTTGATATCTTCCCCAGCTTCGGCCACAGCTTCTTCGGCACTGTCCTGGGTCTCTTCCGCTGTTTGTTCGTTGTCCTTGGCTTTGTTTGCGTCAACCGCTGCTTCGGCTGCTTCCTGGGCCGATTGATCAGCCTGCTCAACCGCCTCGGCAACAGATTCCGGAAGGTTTGCTTCGCCGGCTTCATTCATTGCCTGTTCAGTTGCTTTACTGGCCTGTTCTTCCGTGTTAGCAGCTTCGGCGACCTGATCCTGCTGCAGGGCTTCTGCCGCTTCGGAATTCAAATCATCCGCAGCTTCAAGTTGCTCACGAGTTTTTTCCAGAGCATCCGCAATTTCGGTGTATTCTTCGGAGGACAAATCGGGATCGAGCAGATTCGTCTGGGCATCAAGCTGGTCCTGTAGTTCCGCCAGAGTGCCAATAATTTCTTCCTGATCCTCCATGGCTGCTTCGACGTCACCTTCAAAGATTTCTTCCCGGGCTTCCATAGCCGCTTCTTCGGCTCGCTCAATCAGCTCTGCCGCATTTTCGTCATTTGCAACCAGGTTCTCCAACCGCTGAAGCTTTTCACGGATTAGATTCTGGGCCTGAACCAGTTCGTCGATCTTTGAATCATCCTCTGGATCGACAGTTTCAAGCTCTTCTTTCAGGGCTTCCTGGGCAGAAATGATATCTTCTGCGGCTTCGGCAGCATCCGCATCGATCCAGGCAGGATCCTCAAAGCGGCGGATTTTAAGAAGAATACTCTCCAGCACGGTTACGATCTGTTTCTCTGTTTCGGCAGCCTTGTTGAATTCTGTAGCCTCAAGCTGAGCTTCAGCCTGCCGCAGAAGTTTTGCAACCTCATTCTTTTCAAGTACTGTGGTACATTCTTTGGCGAGCCGGCCAAGTTCGCCTGTCCAGTCCTGTACAAGCACGAGTGTCTCATTAAAGGCGTCTACCAGAACAGCGACATTTTTTTGCGAATCAATGGTGCTCAGGACCAGTTGTTCCTGTGCAGTTGAAAGGGTGAGTGTATTCTCCAGCGTGGCACGTTGCTGCACCACGATTTCCCCGATCCGCTCAATGAGCTCAGCTTGTTGTCGACGCAGGCGGAGTCGCTCCCGCTCTCTCAGCAGATCTCGCAGGATTTCTCGCATCCGACCATGCACCTGCGACATGATTTCTTGTCTCTCGGACGGCTTTGCCACATCGGCATTAACAAGCAGTTCAATGACGTCAGGCATTTTCTGTGCGGCCAGGTCACCCATTCGCCCACGCATCGATTTGAGGTCTTCATACAGGGGCAAGTCAGTAAGTCGGTTGTCTTCCAGCTGTTGTATTTGTCGGTCGACCAGAATGGAAAGCAGGTCTGCTGTAAGATCTCGTGCTCGCTGTTGATTTACTTTGTATCGATCTATCTGTAAGCGGTTGGCCAAAGAAGGTGCGGCAGGCGGAGTTTGCTGAGCAGCAAGTGGAGCACAGCTTAGGCAGGCTACCAATACCCCGGTCAGCATCAGTTTTATTCGGACGTTCATTATTGACGGTCTCCAACCCCTAATTGGGCTCTAATAATCTGATCAAGCTTCTCGTCTGTTTCCGAGTCAATATCCCGCATGGCAGCCAGGAAATTTGCTCGACTTGTTACCGTAAATTCAATGGGATCGGATGCGACCGTGATGCCTTCCTGTTGGCCACGATAATCGGTTACCTGCAAAGTGACTAACACGGAATCACCAATCTCTAAATCAAAGTCAGTAAGCTCGATGGCAACAGTATTGTCCACCAACTTTGCGTGTGATTCAGACTGGGCGATCATCCTGGTAATTGTGTCATCGCTGGCATCTTTTCCGGCGCGACTGATAGTGATGTCTGCGGCAATATGATCGATTCCAAAGTCATCGACTGCACGAAATTTAATCCGTGGGGCTGCGCCGCTCAATACTAAGTTTATCACGGTTGCCGCAGCAATCCTTGGATTTTGATCTGGCCGGACCTGCAAAATACCGGTAATCGGTCGGTCTGGGCTGATTCCATCGGTATCTGTAACACTTATTTGGTATTTGATGGTCGATGCGACATTGATCAATGGATGATCATCTGCGGGCATGACCCAGTGGTCACCACTCTGTTTTAGCTCGAAAACCTCTTCTCCCAGTTGTATTGTGGCGCGCTGCAGCTCCTTGTTCGTTGACTTCAGCATGGGGTGAACATTTGATCCGGCAAGCACACTTTGAATGCGGCCGCCGGTAGACTTTACGCTGAATGATTCCACGGCATAGGCCGGGATATCAGCTTTCATCTCCAGCTCCACTCGTGGAACTTCTAACACTTTGACTTTTGTACGAGGATGGTGGTCATCACCGACGACAGCGGAAACCTCAAACTCGTCGATGACCCGCGGCAGCGTGACGGTGTATTCATTTGTGTTACCAACACGCAATAGTGCCAGTTCCGATTGAGTGTCATTTTTCCCGTGAATCGTCAACAGGCCAGCCTCAGGCACCACCTTGTTTTCATCAACTCGAACCACAAAAGTAACTGGACGGCCGATGACACGGTTTGCTTCAACGGTTTCCAGTGACAAAATCACGGTTTTTGTTGGATAGGTGTGTTCACTCAATACCATGCGCTTCAGGAACACACTGAAGTAATCGGGTGCGGACAGAGCCACAGCAATAATGACGCCGATAGTTGCTGCTCCGCAAAGCAGGTTTTTCCATAGTTCCGGGCGAGAGAATCCAAAGAGATAGTTGATGCTTGAAGAGAGTTTGGCGGTATCGTCGACGACCTGCTGCCGCAGTTGGTCCGAGCCGAATTGACTCATACTGACATCACTAAACTGAAGCGCAGCAACCAGATCAGATTGCACGTTCTGATGAGTCTCGATCCGGGCAGCGACCCCAATCAGGGTTTCCTTGGCTGTCAGCGCAGGCAGGAGGTATTTCTTGAATAACCAGACCAGCACGACAGCCTCGATAGCCAACAGCACGATCCGTTCCACGCTGTCCATTTCGGACAACCAGTCCAAAGCGAAGGTGACCAGCAATAACCATCCTGCAGCCGTTACCCACTGCGCAAGGCCGGAGCCAATCCGAGCGACACTGCGGAAGCGCCGGACTTTTTTGATACCGCGATGTAAGGGTGAAAGGTTTGCCATGATTTAACGAAGGTTGGTTAGTTTACGGGCCAGCCATTCTGTGTGCATCACAATCAAAACGAGCAACAGAATAAACCAGGTATTCCAGAGAGGAAGCTGACGTTCGGTATATTGAGTAATATCCCGGGTCTCCAATTGGTCGAGGACTTCAGGAAGTTCGTAAAGTTCGCAGGCTTGTCCACCGGTGATATCCCCGAGCTGCTTCTGTAATGAGGTGTTTCGGACGACGTCCAACCGCTCGCGTGAAGCGGTTGTGACTTCGAATCCGAGCTCGAATTCTTCGTTGGTTTCAGGATCCATTACCAACAGTCGGTATAGCCCAGGCTCCAAAGGGGGAATGGAAGTTTCAAAAACGACATTGTCGCGGGCCAGAGGAATCTGGATATCATCAACGGATTGTGACCCAGCGGCGGTTTGACGCAGCAGTCTGGCCTGTAAATTATCAACATCCAGGTTTTCATAATTCTGGTTATAGGCCTCCACTGTCACGGTAACCCGTTCACCGGTCTGGTAGGTTGTCAGGTCTGTGGCCGGTGAAAATCGTTTTTGTTGCCCCAGTGCGCGGCCCAGGCCTAAACGGTATATCATTTGTCCCCAGAATTGGCGGTAGAATCGTTCACCATATTTACGACGAAGCCGCCAGGTTTCGTTGAACCCGATGTAGATAACCTCGCCTTTCCCATACCGTCGCGTCGCGATAATTGGCTGCAAGTCGGTATTATCAACCGTTTTGTCCGTAGGATGAGTGGCCAGAACGGTGGCCAAAGGATGAGCTCGGAGTACCGGCTGGTACCAGGGGATATCGCCCATATTATTCCAGGCCAAGTCGTTCTGAGCAGGATTGTCTCCCAGATTTACGAATGGGTTATTTTCAGCCTGAGGAGTGAACGACATCTGAAATTTTGATGGTTTGGGACGCATTGATCGGTCTACAACGACTGGTAGCATATCGGCGAGCTGTGTTCCTTGAAGTGCTCCGATACTAAATCGAGGCCCAGCGATAACCACCAGCCCCCCACCAAAACGCTCGACATACTCAACCAGCTGATCCTGAAATGGTGTTGTCAGCATCTCGCTCGGCACATCGCTGATGAGCACCACGTCATTGGAGAAAAACTCTTTTCTGGGACGAACCAGTCGGTCCACAAACAAATCATTCGACTGTCGGACTTTGAAATCGGCAGATCGCAGAAAGGTGCGAAAGCCTTCATAGCCAATCAATGGATCCCGATGAAAGACTTCTTTTACAAACCTCCACTCCCACGTTGGCTCATGTTCTACAAAGAAAAGGTTCAACGATTCATCCCGAATGATGACTTCACGGCCAGCTTCGTTATTCCGAGAATTCACTTCACCGGCCAGACTTGATACTTCCGCAATTAGCTCAAAGCGTCCGGATTGATCGGGGAGATACGGTAGATCGACATTGATCGGCCCATCCTCCAGCACGGCGGTGACAGGTTCTCCAACGGGCAGCTTCTCGGTAGACGTGACCGCGTCCGTTGCTGTACCCAGGCGTCGCTGAAAAAGCTGAATACTGACGCTCGAGCCGGTGGCGCCCTGTTGGTTGAGTGTTGCCGAGACAGCGGTGTTTTCATCCTGTTTAAGGACAAGAGGAGCTTGCAGGGCAAGGGAGACATCGATGACTTCCTGGGGGCCAACGCCGGTAGCAATAATCGGGACATCAAGTTGCTCGGCAGAGGTGAGTGCCGGATTCCCAGCGTTTTGTCCAAAATCACTTACCACCACGACCCCAGCTAAATGCCTGGTGCCATGTCGGCGGTTCAATTCATCCAGTGAACTTCCAATAGCGGTGGTTTGAATGTCAGCAGCAAGCTGCTCGGTCAGAACATGGGTGTCGGGGTGCTGATCAAGCTCTTTGATGGAATGTCCTTCGTCGGTAGTGTAGTAACGGACATCGAATCTTTCATGAAGTTCGGCAAGCGTGTCGGCGAGCGGCCCTTGCTTGAGCGTGTGATTTAATAACTCGAGCCGTGTGCTGGCAGCAGGATCAATACTTTCTGGCGTCATACTAGCCAGAGCATCAGCCTGTTCGGCAGAGAGTTCGTCCGTCAGATTCATGCTGTCCGAGCCGTCAAATAACATCAGCAGCAGTGGCCGTGGGTGTTCGGTGAGCGAAACGGATACGATTGGTTCTGCCAGGATAAACCCGATGGTCGCTAACAACAGGCTCCTGAAAACGGCCAACAGAATACGACGCTTCTTATGCTTGATAAGTGGCTGCTCCTGTTGCATTCGATAGTAGAAAAAAGTCCCCAGAGCGGCTAATCCCAGACAGACCAGCACTACCAGGACCGCTCGCCCTTCGCTCCACCAGGCAGCAAACTTCATGTCGATTTCATGAATTTCATCAGAAGCGTTGATTCCCAGTAGGCGGGCTATAGCATTCATGCGGTCACCCCTCCGGCGGTCGTTTCTTCTTCCCGCTTTCTGGAGGCGAGTACTGCCATTTCGACCAAAAGGAGCAGCAATAGCAGGATCATCAGCCATCGCCAAGTGCCGCTACCCAGGTAGGTTTCCCCTTCCAGAGAAATTGCTTCGCCAGCAGTTAACCAGCGCACCCGATTGCTGGCTACTTGCGCCTGCAGCTCGTCTGTCTGTTGAAATGTCAGGTCGCTTTCTTCACTCGTGCCGTTAAACCCCAGGAGCATGACTGGGATTTCGTCACCATTTTCAGCATCAATGCGATTCAATTGATAAAATCCGCGAGCGGTAGCGCCACGAACAACGACACCATATTTTTGCGAGCCGAGCACTTCGACGGCCACAGCTTCGGTTTCCAGTGCAGAATGGATGGGCCAGGCAAGTTGGTGATCGGCGTGTTGATACCGCGTCGAGACAGGGATAACCATCTCTTCCTGGGTTGGCATGGTTCGTTCAGGTAACGACCGGACCAGCGAAGTGCGGACAATGCGATCGAGCAACAGGACACCAGTATCAACAGAAAGGTCATTCCATTCAGGAAAAACTCCCGAGGTTAAAATCTGAACGTGTCCCTGACCAATTTTCCGTTCGACAAGGAAGGGTTGTTTGTTGTCATATCGTCCCAGGATACGAGGGCGATTACGAGCGACGATTTGTTCGGGCGTAAATTCGCTGTAGTGGCGCCCCAATGGATTGGTCCAGTTTAGCCATCGGGTTTGCGGAGTACTGCTGGCCAGCATTTCCTGAACACGGGCCAATTCCTTTTCGTCAAAATCATCCAGAGACTGGTCGTCAGTAGCGACGGCCTTGTAAAAAATCGGAGCAGAAACCAAATCCTTAAATTCGTCTTCTGGCATCTGAAGATTGTAGATTGGGTCATCAAAGGTTTCCGGGTCGAGTCGAAAGGTGGGCCACTGTTGAGTATTCTCAGGAGGCAGACTTCCCAGTGGCTGCGAAGAAAGGGGGATCGGCAGAAATCCATTGCCGTCATCCCAGGCTGAGGTGTTCCAGGCATTTGCTTCAAAGAGCCCACCAGCAGTGATCAGAATCTGCCCCCCCTGCTCTGCATATTCGCGGAGTGTAACGGCATCCGCAACGTTGGGTGCAACGCTGCCGGAAATGATCACACAACGGGCATCCTGTAAATCTTCGATGGTAAAGCTCTCGATGGTTCTATGAATAACATCAATCAGCGACTTATGTTCGATGTCGTCATCTAATGCAGGTGCCAGCAGGTGTCGTAACATAAACGATTCGCCCAGACGACCACGTTCGAGATTTTCATCCGAGCCGTACTGGTCGATGAAAACCACCGGAACGCGGGCGATGACCGGAACAACGCAGACACGTCGGTCATCAATGGGAAGACGGTCAGTATCAAGCATCAATTCCGCTCGAGCAAATTCTGGTTCTTTCGAAGACCCGGCCGTAACAAACTGATGTTCAAAATGAACGGCGGTCGCTTGACCGGGTTGCAATTGTAATATCTGCTCGGCCACCACCTGATCATTGATGATCAGCGAAACGGTGACGTTACTTCTTGACTCCACCCCTTCATGCCGTACAGTTCCAATGAAATGAGCGGTCGATTCCGCATCCGCGATACCGTCCCTCAGATAAAAATCGCTGATCCATGAATTATCTGTTTCAGCTGGCTGCACAGCTACGATTTGCACGTCACCCAGGCTGGCCAACGTTTCTTCGAGATTGTTATCCTGCCAGCCATGAGTTTGCAGGTCTCCCAGCATAATGACCCGCTTGGTTTGTACTCCGCTATCCTGCTGCAAAGCCAAGGTTGCTCGCTCTACAGCAGTTCGCAGGTTTGCCGTCTGATCCACGACACGCACCTGTTCAATGGCGTTCAGCGCATCTTCCCGCGACGAATAGGCTCCCACACTGAACCAGTGAGGCTGAGTACACATTGGAATGACGGAAACTTCGCTGCCAGAAGGGAGAGTTTCTACGAAAGTCGCGGCCTGAGATTTAGCGTCGTCCAGCAGTGACTTATCCAGGGCGGTGTAGCCCATGGAGAGGCTGTTGTCGAGGACCACGACGGCGTGGATAGGTTCGCTACCATTGTAGGCCTGCTGGCCTCCTCCGACCCAGTAAGGTCTGGCCATGGCCAACACAAACAGCAGTACGACGAGGGTACGGATGGCGAGCAGCACCAGGTCCCGTATCTGGATAGCTCGACGATTGCGTTTTACCGCTTCCCTGAGAAACTGCATCGCAGCCCATTGCCGGGTACGGTAACGTCGTCGATTCAGCAGATGAATCAACGTAGGACCTGCAACGGCGGCCAATGCGGGTAAAAACCAGGAAGCGAGAAAATTCATTCAGTTACAAATACGACGTCATTGAGAGTTGGGAGATTCACCTTCTTGCAGTATTGGTAGATACCGGTTGGGAATCGAGAGAACAAAAACAGCGACAGAAGTTCCAAATAGTTTGCCAGGTGTACCCCCCACTCGGCCACCTTCCCACGAACCGTCAACATCGGGGCGAGTAGAACTGTACTGGGACTTTACAATAGCATCCCTAATGATGGGATAATTCGTTTTCCACCGCTGTCCACCCACCTGATAAAGCCCTTGCCCCACATAAAACATGGTGTACGCATCAAAGGGGATGTGCCCTGTTCGCACGGGCATCTTTTGAATGTCATTCGCTACATAATCAAGACTGCGGGGAATACGAAAATCATCATACTGACCAAATTCCTGAAGACAGACTGCTCCAGCAGCAGCCATGGCTGTGGTAACTTTTCCGCCACTGTAGGTAAATGCCCCAGGCCGAGCCCCCAGAGGGTCCGTCCCATACTGTTTTCCGTCGGCGGCGGCCAGCGGGCGGTAGTAACCTCGCACAGAAGCGATCGCTTTTTCGATGACCTGCGGTGGAATGTCCAGCCCGATATCCGTTGCACCTCGCAATGCTTTCGCCTGCATCACCGCTAGTGATAGATCGTGTCCACGACTCTGCTGCCGGGCCACGTAATCCCAGCCTCCGTCATCGCACTGCACGTTACAGATTAACTGGATCCCTTTATCAAGCACTTTGCCGAGTCGACGGTCAGGAACGTTTCCATAAGCCTGAGTCAAACAGAAGGTGGCCAAACCGTGGTTATACATATCACGGCCTTCACTGGTTACGTTTAACAGCCCGGAGGGTTTGGCATTGACGATAATATAATCCAACGCCCGCTTAACATTGTCTCCGTATTGGCTTCGACCAGGGGCATGTCCTGCTGAGAGAAATGCCATCGCACCAAGTGCCACCAGGCCCAGGTCCTGGCTTTCCCAGTTCCCGGCGGGTCCCTGATTTCGGGCCAGCCATGCCAGACCCCGTTCGACAGCTTTCTCACTTTCCGATGTGATTTCCCATTCGCCTTCCGCGTAGCAGCGGAGTGGCGCAAAAAATACCGTTGTGATGCACATCAGTATGGCGATAACAGTACGTTTCATTTCTACTCTACAACCTGTTGAAAAAGGGTTGTTGCTATTATACACAGACAACCTGATGGGGCTTGCACCTGAACTCAGGTTCAGTCAATTTCGATTATTTGGTCCGGAAGCCCGCATTACCCAGCAGGCCAGTACTGGTTTGAGTACCACTACGAATAGTGATGGTTTTGTGTCCTTCAGCAATGGGAATACGAACATAGGCTCCTTGCATCTGGCGTGAGAAATACCCATTTGCCTGACTCGTGCCCTGACTTTCAGTAAACAATTCCTTGGAGGTCCAGATTGGTTCATCCTGGCCGTCTACGAAAACTTCGTAGGCTCCGGCAGCTGTTGGGCCATCAGCCAAACCGAGGATCATCTCCAAGTGAGTATATTCCGGCTTCAAGGAATAGACGATTTCGCTGCGGCCAGGAAAAACGTAACCATCAGGCACGACAAGCGATCTGACATGCAGAGGTACCTCTTCCTTGAGCAAGCCAGGTTTTGGCATTGCGGTGTGTCCGGGCAAAGCAAATTTAACCGGAGTCAGCGTCGACAGAGCAACATCCGGGACAGGTAACTGACCGGATGGAGGAAGACCGCGCACGATTGGCTGGAGACCAAACATGGCAAAGGTAATTCCTTGTGGCTGGTAAGTGCCTGCTTCACGAGGCATTACCTGAATGCGAACATCAACTTCCTCACCGACTTTATCTCCGAGCAACCAGTGCCTTGCTTCGAACTTGGCTATCTGGCCTGTCAAGCTGATATTCCCATTCATGATCGAAGTGACAGGTTCACCGTCGACTTGAACTTGAATGGTGGTTGTTTTATCCCCAATTCCATTGGCCGAAGCGGAAACAACGACCCAGCTGTTATTGGCGGTCAATTTTACCTTGCGTTGAAATTCCAAAACGGGTTGATCGGCGACGGCTGCAATCGGGGCTTTCCAGGAGATGGTCGTTAGCCAGCGGCCTCCGGTGGAATCCCAGTGCGAGGTAAGTTCGATGTGAGAACGAAGGTTTTCGGGGACCTGCCAGTCGGACAGGGATGATAGGTATCGAGTCAGACCACCAGCTTTTTGCCGTGCCACGGTCAGGTCCAGTGTTAGCAATGGCATAATCCAACTGACATCATCACGAATATCAAATGGATCAGCATCTGCCGGTCGCCCTGTATGTCCGTAGTCGGTTTCAACAATCAAGTGTTCCGCGTCGGTTAGCCCACTCACATCAGCGGTTACAGGTGGACCAGAACCAACCAGAAAACCACTCTGATATACCACAGATTCATTTCCAGCGGACGCTACTTTGGCGACTCGCACCTGAGCACAACCACCACCTTCCGCGCTGTGGTCAATACCGACGTAAGAGTGAAACCGGGTGACCACCCCAGGTGGCAGCCGAAAAGAAAGCTTGCTGTATGAATGGGTACAGAGCCCCACGATTCCCTTCATGTCACCGACAGTCAATACAGCCCCCTGCCGGTTCTGGTTTCGTTTCCAGGGTCTTTGAAACCCGGTGAAGTTTCGTTCTTCCACAACTTTCGCTGGCAGGGACGAGAGAGGAAGCTGATTGTATTCCCTATAGCTGATGTGAGAAACACTATCAAAAAGAATTCGAATGCCATCAAGAGCCCAGGCAGGCTGGACGGTGTGAAACACCAGATTGCTTTCACGCCGGAGCGGTATGAGCATGCTTTCACGAAAGGTAAAGATTCCTCCGTCGGTTGTGGCATAACGGGCAAGACGACTCGTGGGAGCGTTGCAAGGTGCCAGCAGATCGTCCAGTACGGTTTCAACCGGCTGTAAGAATTTACTGGCATTTGGAAAAACGGCAGCCAGTTGAACCCAGTTGGCCGAGACCGACCGATTTTCGCTCAGTGCACGCAACCCTGTTTCGGACCAACGCATGCTGGTTGCCTGAATCAGTGATTCGTCACGCAGCACAATCGTTCCAGGAGGATGTTCGGTTTCGGTGATTCTCGACGATTGCAAAACCACTCGCTTTACGTGGCTCGCCTTAATACGGACCGTGCCATCTGATTCGGCAAACGGACGATAATTCCCACTTAGGTGAACGATAAAATGCGCGGGCACTCCGCGAACAGGATCGGCATCACCGAATCCAATGACCTGTCCTGGCAGACGATCATGATTGTGAAACTCCAGAAAGGTGGCCGCCCGATCGAGTGATGCTCCCAGTTTTTCAAGATACCGAATGCTTTTGGCATCAGTAAACAGAGGTGTCTCATCGAGCTTGGCTGGATTATCGAGTCTGTCCCAGCCGGTAAGTTTTATGCCGGTTACGAATTCCTTGGCACCAAAGATCACTCGGTATTGAGGTTCCTGAGCCGGCAAAGCAGAAGTCAGCAGAAACAACATCAGCATGGTTCGCAGAATCATGGCAGCACCACCTCGATAAGCTTTAGTGAATGACTGCCCGTGCTTACGTTACTGATTCCATAAAGTTTATTTCCGAACGGAAAAATGTACTCAATGTCAAACAGGGCGGATTCCTGACCCACGATCTCAGCCTCTTGTACGATTTTCCCGGTTTGTGGTTGAACCCACAACAACGTCCGCTGATTGCTTAGCGGAACAACACGGCTGGTGGGCTTTTTGTCCAGACTGCAAATTAATACGGAATTGTCCATGATCCGAACGGCACTGGGATTGGGGCTTCCTGGTTGGAACCACAGGGGGGTGCCAAATTTCACACTAATCGCCTGCACGCCGTTTCGGCAACTGAGAACGATTCGATCTTTCCAAAGTCCGACCAATTCCTGAATGTCGGGCTGTTGAAACCGCCAAAGAGTGGCTCCCGTTTTTCTGTCCAGACAAACAACGTCCGGGGAACCAGCGGCATGTACCACAATACGGTCTCCGCTCACCAGTGGCTGGGTGGCATTAATACGATCGTAGAGGTGTTGATCGGCAAGCCGAGGAACCTGACTGAGCATTCTGGCCCACATCAGTTCTCCCTCCAGATTCAGACAATAGATCGTACTGTCAAGAACCAGGACGATACTATCCTGTGCAAGCACGCATCGGGCGGATTGAAAAAGCTCGGGCTTTCGTTGAATGGTCATCAATGGTGCTGAACGGGACACGATTCCGTTGGTGGAATTGATCTGTTCAAAAACAATCTGGCCGAACGTGGTTTGTTGGGGGATGACCTTCAACACAAAGATGGAATTTCCTGCCACGATTGGATCACCTAATGGGAAACCGTTGACTGCAACTTCCCACAGAGGCTCACCTGTAGCGACACTCAATTTGCGCCAGAGTAACTTCTGTTGTGTAAAGACAGCAGAAAACAGATCCGGGCCCACGCGCGCGGGTTTTCCAGCATAACAGTATTCAACGGGGATACCTCGTCCGTCATCCAGCTTTTCCCACACAATCCGATTGTCTGCTGCATTCAAACAACTCATCCCTGCAGGCGTGTTGATAATCAACTGGGTTCCCAAGTCATAGAAACTTGTTTGACGAATTCGCTGCACGCTCCGAGCCGCCCCGGGAATGGTGATATCTTTGACAGGATTCACGGTACGTTGCCCCAAGGGAAGAGCAGGTTTAGCAGGAATGCGGCTTTGGGCGTTGCGCTGGTTGACTAGTTGCGTAACCAGCGCATTAAATTCCGCGGTGGTTATGTCGCCACCCTCCAAAGCAACATCCGCAACGATCTCGCGGTCAGGATTCTGTCCGGCCAGTGCCAGAGCGAGTGTTGCTTTGGCTAACCAAAGCCCGTGGTATTCGTCCGGGTAGTGTTCGATCAACTCCTGATAACGTTGTGCAGCAGGCAGGAATTGTCCTGCTGACAGTCGTTGGTCTGCTGTTAACTGCAGTGCCCTTCGGGCAGCCTCGGTGCCGGGGAATTTCCGAGCGATTTCATTCAGCTCATGATAGTCCCTGCTGTTAAGAGCGGCGGTAAGTCTGAGATCAGCGAGTTCTGAACCTTCCGCGCGCATTTTGGCAGCAAATGCTTCGTGCTGAGTGAACAGGGAGCTGAGAAATGTCGTGCCTGACTGGTAGTGCATGCCGTATTGGTCGACCGGGAATAATCCAGTAACCAGTGGATGATCAATGATCATCTTCATTGCATTATCAAGATCGTTGGTTTCGACTGCCTGTAGAAGTTCCAGCATGGAGTTTACAGTTTCACGGTCTGTTTCCACTTGATGGGAGCGTTCTGCCTGAAAGCGTGCCACATCATTTGGCTTGATCGCTCCCTGCAGATAGTCTGCAGCATCCGCTTGCAGCCACCGGGCTGTCCGCCAGGTCGCAAAATCCTTGTCAGAAATCTGAGATCCATGCGCCGGCAACGATAAGTAATCGATCCGCGTGGCGAAAGAATAGAGTTCTTCCCAACGCAGCTCATTACGTAAGTGATACAGGTAGAGCCGGGTCAGCAGTTCTGGTGAGACCGGCATGTTATATCTTTGACGGCCGCCTGCCCCGGCATCGATCGTTGTCCAGTCGGCGATCAATGCTTCCAATTGTTCAGGCTTTCCTTCGAACCATAACCTGGCAGCAAGAATGTCGTACAGAATGTGAACGTTGACCCAGGAAGCGATGTCGGTATCAGGCCGGCGAAATTGGAGCCGCCCGGGGACCCGAGCCAGTGCTCGACGTATTTTGCGGAAGTCTCGATGGTGTTTTACAGCATAATGCAGCAGTTTTATCAGGCCTTCAACGCGCATTGCCGGTGGTGCGTCCAGCTGCAAAACTTTCGCATAACATGCGAGCCGCCATTGTTCGGGTGAAATATGATCCGGCCGTTGTAACTCCAGTGAATCGATGTAATCAGGCAGCCGTAGGCTAACAGGTCGCTCGATTGCTGTAAGACTGGGTACAGACCCGATCGGCAGATTAAAAGAAAGTTGCTCAATCAGGTCATCGTGTTCAATCAGTATTTTGTTAAGTTGTACGGACGTTTGTTCCGTTCCGGTGTGAATCGTGGGACCAAAAGAGATTTCCCGCTTGATTGGCGTGGTGCTAGCCAACGAAAATGTATGACCCGGCAGCCAGTGTTTTCCATCCCGGCTGCAGGAAATGACAAACATATCGTCCGAGTATTGTGCCCGCCACCAGACAGGCCCTTTGGTCCGCATGCCAGCGCGATACTGAGCTGAGGTAAAAGTCAGGTCCGTTGGGTTCGCGGAGATTGCAAATTCGTCTCCCTGTTGCAACAGAAACAGGCTGTGATAAACGCCGGTTTGGGGATGCTGAAAACGAATGCCAGCCAGATGCTGCGGCTCCATCAAGGCGTAGATTTCGGTGGACCCTTTCAATGCAACCTTGGTGGACAAATGAATGGCAGCGTCCCCCTGAGCACGCGAAAGGTGAACATTTCCATCGTCGTCGTAGTCAAAGCGGGATTCCGTTGCAGGATTGTCTGTCGACTCAAACCAGGATAAATCCCCGGCAGAAATTGCCTTACCCAGATCAACAGCATGTGAAGCAGCGAGTTCCAGCGGCTCAAAATTATAGGAATCCAGGAATCGCAGACGGGACTGAACCTTCATCGTTAAGTGGCTGGGAGGAGCGTCCATCGGCAGGGAGGTCATCGGTACGTCGCCTCTGGCAACCAGAAATTGATTATTCTGAAAACGCAGATTGATCGCCCCTCGGGTTAACGCATACCACATTCCGTTGTCGTCACTGGCAAGGTCAACGGCTCGCGTTGCCGGTGTTTCACTCGCCTCCACAACCGGCCCATAACAGTAATGAGCAAGCAACCCTTGGCCAGCGTTTTCGTCGGATCCTGTTCTGAAGTGAGCAGGCGGTATAACTTGCCGAGGAATATCCGCAGTTTCCCATTCAACTCGAGCTCTGGCTTCCATCCTGTCACTGAAAAACTGTAACTTGAAGGGGACAGATCCTTCGGTCAGATCGATCGCATGCTGCGTAGCGGCTCCTTCCGGCAACACAGGACTCCAGCGTTCGCCAATCCTCAAGTTGTTTACGTCTAACGCATAGCCGTCGTCGATGTTGAGATAAAACGTATAGCGACCTGATTCAGGAACAAGCAGCACACCAGACCATTCAACGCTGAAGTAGTCCCGGTCAACTTGCCGACCATTTACCAGAGGCCCTTCCAGTCCCCAGTCAAAGTCAATTGTTGGATCGACTCGGGATTCCACGAAATGACGCCGCATTCGATACTGGTAGGAAGAAGGCAAACTGGTGGTGTATTGGGGAACGGGTAGCGCCGTGTATCGCTTCATGTTGAGGTGACCGTCGTAGCTCAGTTCAACCTGCTGAGAATCATTCACGGCAGTGATGACAAGACTTCGCAAATCAGAAAACCTCATCCGCAAGCTACGACCATCGCTGTCAGGAGGCGGCAGGATGAAGTCCCCCAAAAGTTCGAAGTATTCGGTTTGCCCGTCGCGTTGAATGGGCTTCAGTGTTCCGGGTTCCTGATCGGCAGGCCGGATGAAGCGGGAAATGGTCGAGGTCCATGAGTGATCCAGTCGAGCAGCAGGGTCATGGAAAGACTGCCAGGTGGGAGTTACAGGGCGTTCAGGCAGCATCAATTCATTCGCGACTGGAATCATGGGCATGGGTGGTGGATCGTCTGCTTCCGAGTCGGGCGGGTTATGCCGCTCCGGAGGATCACCAGATGCCTGCTGTTGGTCATTGTTGTCCTGTTCCTGCTCGATATCCTCTTCTGATGGGATTACGTCGGTGGAATTCGCCAGTTCACTGTCCGTAGAGTTTTCGGAAGCCGAGTTGCCAGCCAGTTCCGGATTGTCCTGACGAAAAAATGCCAACCACGATCCAACCGCAACCACCAGCAGCAACAGGGCGAATCCGATCAGCAGGTGGTTAAAACCTTTCCCGGCATTACGAGTCGAAGCCAGTTGACTCAGCCAGGCAACCAGATCGTCCATGGCTGAGTCGTCATCCAGATCTACCGGAATCACCTCAATGTTCTGCGCTTTGATCTCCTGACAAGCTGCAGCGAATAGTGCCGGTTGCGTCACGGCTTGGTCAAGCAAATATTCCAGCTGCTTGTTGGACAAGGGGTCTCCAAGTCGCTTTTGGATCAGGTCAATGAATTCACTCGATTGCATAGTCAGGGAGACACCCACAGAAGGAGAACAAAACAACTATTAGTTTAAAATAATCTCAGACTGAATTCACATCACATGGTGTAAATCGAGTTGAATAGGGGTACAGAATTCAATTTACTTGTCATGTTCTCACATAAGGTTTTTGAGTGTATGAATCGTCTTTTCCTGGTAATGGTTTTGGCCTCCGGTTGGTTATGTGGCGAGTCGTTGCAGGCTCAGCAAATGGCAAGGGGTCGCGTGTTTCACGACGCCAATTTCAATCAGAAATTTGATGCAGGTGAAAAGGGACTGGAGAATATTCGTGTTTCCAACGGCGAGATGATAACTCGCACTTCAAAAGAAGGCATTTACGAGCTACCGGTATCGGACGATACGATCCTGTTTGTGATCAAGCCGGCCGGATGGATGACTCCTTTGAGTGAAAACAATCTGCCTCGATTCTATTACATCCACAAACCCCACGGATCACCTCAGGGAACCAGATTTGCCGGAGTGGAACCAACTGGAGATTTACCTGCCAGTGTCGACTTCGCTCTTTATCCGGTGAAAGAGCCGGAGTTGTTCAAGGCGATCATGTTCGCAGATCCTCAGCCCAGAAATCAGACAGAGGTGGATTATCTCATACAGGATATTCTGGAGGAGTTGGTTGGGACCGATGCGTCGTTTGGCGTTACGCTGGGCGACATCATGTTTGATGACCTGAGCCTGTTTGAGTCCCAGAATCAGGGTATAGCGCTATTAGGAATTCCCTGGTACAACGTGATCGGTAATCACGATGTGAACCGGGAAGCGAAAGAGGATGCGCAGAGTGACGAAACCTTTGAGCGCATCTTTGGGCCATCCTATTATTCGTTCGAATATGGCAAGGCTCATTTTGTGGTAATGGATAATGTGGATTGGTATTACGACGGCCAAACTGGAAAGCACAGTTATCGTGGAGGCATCAGTAAAGCTCAGCTAACTTTTCTGGAAAACGATCTGAAACTTGTGCCAGATGAGAAACTCGTCGTGTTGATGATGCATATCCCAATCACCAAAATGGAGCAGCGGGGAGCCATCTTCAAATTGCTGAAAGATCGGCCGTTTACCATGAGTGTTTCTGGACATCAGCATTACCAGCAGCACCTCTACCTGAATAAGAACGATGGCTGGGAAGGCGAGAAACCGCACCATCACGTGATTAACGTAACAGCGAGTGGTAGTTGGTGGCGAGGGATCAAAAAGTATGGCAATATCCCGCACGCATACTCCCGCGATGGAGTCCCCAATGGATATTCGATCGTTACGTTCGACGGGAATCAGTACTCCTTCCAGTTCCAGGCAGCTAATCGGCGTCCGGAATATCAAATGCATTTATCTGCACCGGTTGAGATCGGCGATCAACAGGAGCCAGCACACGTTTATGCCAACGTCTTTTCGGGTTCGGTCAAGACGGAAGTAACCGCTGTGATTCGGAATCGTAAAGGGAAGGCGGTCAAGCTGGAAATGCTGGCTGCCCACCAGGAGTTGGACCCTGACTACAAACGACTGTTTGATCAGGAACAGGCGCTGATCAAAAAGCTGGATGGAAAGATCGATTGGGTACCCATGTCAGCTCCGGTAGCAGCCGGACACCTGTGGAAAGCGGTATTGCCGACCGATCTCCCAGCAGGTTCGTATACCATCGAAGTGCAGGCGCGGCAGCCAAACGGTGCTGTTTATAAAGGGCTTAGACCGATTCGAGTTGCTCAGTAATTGGGAAGAGCAAAATTAGTTGCTGATTTCAGACAAGACCTGCTCGGTTGTCCTGATTCGCGCGAACTTGTTTTCCCAGATTTGCAGGCAGGCGTCATGGATATGGTCATCGATGGTGGCCATGCCATCGCTGACTGCTGTCACGCGGTAATTACGTGTTGAACCAGAAACGATGGTACTGTTGACGCAGCAGTCAGTCGTTACGCCAGTGATAACAAATCGGTCAATATTCAGACTACGTAACGCCAGGTCCAGATGGGTGCCATAGAACTTGTCATAGGTATGGCCCTGGATCACCAGTTCGGACTCCATTGGCTGCAGGGCGTCGATCGTAGCAGCAGATTCTTTGCCTGTTCCCGGCGCGACCCCGATTTTGCAATTGTTTGAAGGATAACCAAAGCCGGTCGGTGTGTCGGGCTCAGCTCCCAGGTGTTCCGGACCAAATGGATCTCCTCGCAAACAGGGAATGGTGTCCGCATAAACAAACTCGGTAAAGATCACAGGCATCTGAGCGCCACGGAAGGCCTGCACTAAAGACTGAAGATTCGGAATGATTTCTTGCGCTTTGGGGATTTCCAGTGACGCTCCTTCGTCGACGAATCCATGCTGCATATCGATGACCAGCAACGCAGTTCGGCCAGGTATGACTTGATGGGATTCATCAATCCGCTGCAGCTTTGCTTGAATGCGTTCGTCCACGCTCATTACTGTTTCACCGCTTCATAATCCAGTTCGACCTCCCCCTGAATCCATCCCAGTTTTTGCAGGAATAGATCCATTTTGGTGACCGTGTCGACAAAGTACTCTTTTTTGGCGTAGTTAAAGAAGCCATGCGGTTGTCCCTCGTAAAAGTGGTGCTCGCATTGCGCATCAACCTTTTCCATCAAATTCTGATACTGCTTGGCCGTACTGACAGGAATCAATTTATCTTCGGTTCCCAGAAATACGATCGTCGGTGGAGCTCCCTGGCGAATGTTGTGGATAGGTGAAATCTCTTTGTAGTAATCCTTGACGCGTTCGTATCCGTAACCTTGCGGGCCATTGTCATAGACAGGGTTAAACAGAAGTAATGCGTTAGGCTTACTGCTTATGCGGAGATCTTCCTTTTCTTCTTCCAGGCCCAGCAGATTGCCTGTTGCGGCTGCAACGTGACCACCGGCTGATCCGCCACCTGCTGCAAGACGTTGTGAATCGATTCCCAGCCTGGCTGCGTTGGCCCTCAGCCACCTGACAGCAGATTTGCCATCTTTGACACATTCTCGCGGAGATGTGCCCTGCCGACTTTTTACTCGATAGTCAGCGACGACCGCCACCATTGCTCGATGGCTGAGGTGTCTTGCGTGCGGTACAAACTGGGAAGGCGTGCCGCCGTTCCAGCCTCCGCCAAAAAAGAAAACAGCCGCTGGTCGCGAGTCGCTTGGCTGGTGACCTTCCGGTGTGAAAACGTACAAATACAAATCGGTATCGCCGACGGTCTTGTATTTATAGGGTGTTGCACCGCGGTACTTTTCAGGGGCTTCGCCCCGTGTTGAGCCCGAAATGAATAGAAGAGTAATCAGTAGCGCCACTGTTTTGCACATCGCAATAGAAACTTTCACAAGGAGTTGAGTGGAGAGTAGCTATTAGCCCAGCCCGGCAATCGGCTCGGATCCGGCAATGACCTTTAACGCTTCCATGGGAACATCGACACGCAGACGAAGTCGCGAAACGTCCAGCAAAGTGTCGAGGCAGGTGGCGACCAAATTCGGAGTTCTGACTGGTGTTGTTGCTGGTGTGCCGCCATCTTTAGCGGACTGTCCGACGATGTGTCCACGAGGAATCCCGGTACCGTAGAGCAGTAAGGGGGTTAGCCCGCCCCAGTGATCTCGGCCGGCACGCGCGTTGATCTTCGGCGTGCGTCCCATTTCCCCGGTAGCGACCAAAAGAATGTCATCCTGCATGCCGCGGGCTTCAATATCTTCAATGAAAGCAGCCACGGCATGGTCGAACGGGCTACCGACGTAGTCCATTCCGCGGACCATCCCCAGATTGTTTTGATCCGCATGCATGTCCCACACAAAGGACGTAGTTATCGTTATAAAACCACAACCACGTTCGGCCAGTCGACGAGCCAGCAATAACAGCTTGCCAAGTGAATTCGAGTTTGCCTTATAGTGATTCTTGTTGTTCTTATCCTTCCACTCGTCAAAGCGCGTGAGAGGAGCAGTGTCATAGCGGTCGATCGTCTTTTGATCTTCCTGGGACAGATCGAAGGCATCGGACACGCCTCCCAAAATGACATCGAATGCCTGGGACTGGAATTTATCCAGCCCTTCCAGCGAACCATCCGAGTCAACTTGCCGCTTGATTTTATCAAGGTTCTTGAGCAATGCCTGACGGTCATTCAGTCGCAGTCGATCAATATGAAGCTTGAGGTCTTCTTGAAAATTGCCTCCAGTTCCGGGAACAAAAGGTTCGAAGCCTTTGCTGAATGGTCCTGCATCGGCGAATCTGCCGAAGTTGTTAAAAGGGCCGGGCTCGTCTTCGACAACCGCATTGGGAAAGGCTGCGACGTTCAGAGGCATTCCGTTTTCAGGATTGTTGGTACCAACGACCCTCGTTAAATAGCTACCGATGTTCGCACCAAAGGTATCAGCTGAAACGATCGGCTGAATCTTGTGAGCACTCGAGCCGGTCTGATACGAGCGAACAACGGTGAACTTATCCGCATGATTTGCCAACTGATGCATCGTTCCGCCAAACTCAGTACCAGGAACGCTCGTTGGTATGGCACCAGTCATGCTGCGGATGCCGCCCGGCGCATTCATTTTAGGGTCAAAGGTTTCAAACTGGCTGGGCCCGCCGTGTTGAAATAGAAAAATGACAGTTTTGCCAGAAAACAACCGCCAGGGATCGTTTTCGCCGGACGCTGCCATCAATTGCGACAGCCCCAGACCGGATAGCCCGCAGGCCCCAACTTGCAAAAAGGATCGTCTGGAAAGTCCATCATGAAATGACAACATCAGTCAAACTCCGACTTAAATCTTCATACTCTATTATTTGTAGTCGGACGGTTTCAGGCCTTTTCTGAAACCTCCAAAACCAAATCGAGTTGGTTTATACTCACCCACCAGGCTGACGTCGAGGTCAGCAGTGATTTTATCTTCCATTTCCAGTCCCCAAAACATGGCATTGACCATCATGCGGCGAGTGCCTTCGGAAACCAGATCGGTAGCGGCACCCATCGTAGTGTTAAAGACTTTGGCAACATTCCCGGTCTCACCTTTGTAAGTTTTTACCCAGGCGACGGGCATCATCGGGTCATTCTTTTTTCCGTCGACTGGTTTGGCATCGGGTGTCATGCCGTCGAGTACAGCGCCCAACAGGATTGGATCGGAGTCTCCTTCCAGATTGGTGACTCCGTAGACATCCGTATCTCCCCAGATACCTTTGCAGCCACGGAGGATGGGATGATCTTCCTTGCCCTTCACAGGTACTCCACCGGTACTTTCGCGACCATGATGGCCATGGTGGTTGATCCAGGTCTCGCCCAATACCTGTCGTCCCCAGCCTTTTTTGTAGTCGCCATTGAAGTTGAAAGTGTATTTGTGATACTTGCTGTCTGCCCGAATGTTGAAAGCATGTGTGGATGTCCGCATGCCGATAATCGGTTTGCCAGAATTCGTATAGTCAACGATGTGTTTCATCTGATCGTCGGGCAGGTTACGGAATCGGAGCAGGAAGACAGCCAGATCGGCATCGTCCAAGGCGTCCAGCCCAGGAATATTTGTCTGGTGACTTGGTGTGATCGCTCCTGTATTCGGATCAATCGCAAACAAGACAGTGCATTTAAACCCATGATGCGTGGCCATGATCTTGGCAAGCTGGGGCAGCCCTTCTTCACTGCGGTACTCGTCATCGCCACTAACAAAGACAATGTGTTTACCTTTACCAGGACCATCTTTGCCTTCAAAAGTAATCCACTGATCGCCCGCCTTGACGGTCAACACGGTAGTGAATGCCAGAAACAGGCTTAACAATGTAACTTTTCGCATGGTGCATTAATTCCGGTAATGAAAATGTTCTAGTGAATTTAACCAGCCAACCGAGATGGCCCGATGGTCTCCCGTTATCAAATTCTATTTTGACCAAGATGTTCCGTCATTGCCACTGCTTTTGAAGCAAGATTGCTGATACGAGGCAATTCGCGCTTTGGATATCGCACCCAGCACGCCCGGTAAGTCGACTCACGCTCGTTTTGCGGAGTTAGTTTGAGGAGTTGCTTTATCGCAGTGTTCATTTAATTGAACCCTCGTTTCAACTCCATTAAGTGAAAGCGCTGCCAGGGCGAGTTGCACGATGATGATCAGGAAGTCGCATGCATACCCCCACGGATTGCTCCGGCCTCCACCGCTCCATAGTTAGCTCGAAACATTTCATCGATCGCCCGACTGTTGGGTGTGGCAAGCCAGAGTCGTAGGATGTGCCTGCGTTTTGCCGAGTCAGGATGGTCAGTAAATTCTGTACGGCGATGGTAGGTGATCCAGTTATTAAGGAAGACGATGTCACCCGGCTCCTGACGAAATTCGACATGCATTTCAGGACGAGCGGTTACTTCATCGACGAAATCCAGTGCTTCCTGTTGTGCACTTGTCATCGGCGGGATGTCGTTATCTGCATAGGCCCGATCGATCAGAACGCGGAGATAGGCAGAAGCAAACAGGCCGTCACGAAATGAGAAGATTGGTTGCTGGCAGTAAGGCAGTGTGCTACCAGTATCGACATTATGCCGCTTGTAATAGTAAGGCGACATCAGTTCGGACAATAAGTCAGGACGCTCCTCCAGAATTTGGTTATAAACAGCAACGCTGCTTACCAGTTGATTGACTCCACCCGATAGTGCTTGCTGCAGGCACATGAATCCGATGACGTCACAGCGGTCGGTGTGAAATCGGAGTCGCTTTCGTGTATTGGGGCCTCGCGCTTTTGGATGACCTTCCTGAAAACCTTCATCGCGTACATGAAAGATTCGTTCCCCAGTGGCACTCTGAGAAACCGCTGTACCGATATAGGACGACACGCCCCAGAAATGACGCTCGGCTTGTGAAGTCGTGAAGCCTTCTACTGGAAATCCTTTAATGATGGTAGCTCCGGATCCATTTTCCAGCTGGTCCTGAATACGAGCTAGCAAAGGCCCCAGAGTGGGAAGCCGGAAGTTTTCCTGGTGGATAGATTCAAGAGGTAACGTAGCTGTTTGATTCAGAGCTTCTGTTAATTCGTCGAGATGAGAAGGAGTCAACTCAACACGCCAGTCGTCGCGCAAGGTAATTTCTTTACCGATCCAGGCGGACGGTCCGGAAACAGGCTTGAACTCTGGCATATCCTCTTACTTGCCAATGCAGTAGAGAGTTTGCATGGTCCGTACCAGAATACGACCGTCGGTGAAAACGGGTGTGGAGACGGTAAATTCTTCGGCCAGCGTGTTTTTGGAGACGACATCTCCATTTTCTGCATTGACGACAAAAGTAACCCCGTCTTCACGTGTGAGATAGACATGGTTTCCAGCCAGAATTGGCGACGCGGAAAATGACATCCGTGATTTCTCCAGCTCGGTTTGCCAGATTTGTTTACCTGTTTTGACGTCGATTCTGGTGACCCGACCTCGGTCGGTTGTACAAATGGCTGTTCCGTTGATCGCGATCGGGGTTGGTACATCAGCACAGATACCATCAATCGTCCACGCGACTGTCGGCTTCGCTTCTTTAAGGTTGATGGCAGTCAGAGTTTTGCCTCGAGCATAGGGAGCAAGCAGGATGCCGTCACTGAGAACGGGTGAAGCGATGCTTCGCCAATACTTTTCACCATTTGGATTCAAGGTCCCGATTCGCCACAATTCTTTTCCGTTGGATGCGTCGTGGCCAGTTACGTAATCAGCCCCTAAAACGATCAGAGCCTCCTTTCCATTGTCATTGACCACGATAGGCGTGGAGTAACTTTGAGCGGCTTCCAATGGAGCATCCAGATTACGCTCGACTTTCCAGCTTTGCTTGCCAGTTTCCTTGTCAATAGCCAGCAGGAAGCTGGGGCCTGTTTGCATAACGGCAATCACGACAGAATCTCTGGTGAGAACTGGTGATGTTCCCAGGTCCCACCATAACGTGTCTTCGCCGTGCTTTTCCTGGATATTGGCAACCCAATTCACTTTGCCGTTGAAGTCCAGTGATGCCAGATCACCACTTTTGTAGTAAACAAAAATTGATTTGCCGTCCGTAATCGGAGAAGGATTGCTACCGCTCGCTTTACGGTGTTTTCCGTCGCGGGAGGAACCAAGCTTGGTGCGCCATTTTTCTTTGCCAGCACGATCCAGACAAATAACCAGATTAAAGCCGCCATCGTTGGCTGTCAGCAGGATATTGTCTTCCCAGATGGCCGGTGTGGATGAACCAACACCGGGGAGCTCCAGTTTCCAGGAGACATTTTGATCGGCATTCCAGGTGGTCGGATAATCTCCTTGAGGTGCTACTCCACTGAATTTGGGGCCCCGCCAGTTAGTCCAGTTTTCGGCATGACTGGTAGTGACAAGGAGAGCCAGAACGAGAATAGAGGACAGGGTACGTTTCATGACAGCACTCGTTGGAAAAAAGATGTTGGAACCATACCAACCAATTGGAAATTTTTGATAATACGTTTGTAAAAACGTGGCGGGATATGATTCTTTAATATACTGAATCTTGAAAGCCCGGTGAATGAAACTCGTCATACTCTGTAAGATGTTAACTACACCGCGCTTCTACTTAATATATCAGTGTATATATAGAAGATACCCTTTTACTCTGTAACTGTTGAGGATTTAGATAGATGGCGAAACATGTCTGGTTGCCTCTCGTATTGGCATTGTTGACTCTTGGGTGTTCCAGTGAGGATGCCTCGGTCATTCAGAATGACAATAGTCAGGTGGATGCCGGTGTGGATCAGGGTACCGAGCCTGCCCCAGCTGAGGGGACGATTGGGTATTCAGCGATGTCTCTGAAAAATCCGTTTTTTGTGATCATCTCTGACAGTCTCAAGCAAGCGGGCGCTGAACACGGTTTTTCTGTGATTACCACTGATGCGGACACCGATGTCAACAAACAGGCGAATCAGATTGAAGACTTCATTAGTCAGGGTGTCGATGCCATCGTGCTTAATCCCACAGACCGTCTGGCAATTGGACCGGCGATCAAAAAGGCGAATGAGGCGGGCATCCCTGTATTCACTTGCGACCTGCAATGTGTTGCCGAAGACATTGAGATTGCCGGTCACATCGGGACCGACAACTTTCAGGGTGGTGAACTGGCCGGCGGTGCGATGGTTGAAGTACTGGGCGAAGAGGGGGGAGAAGTTCTGGTACTGGACTTCAAGCAAGCCAACTCGTGTGTACTGCGCGTCGATGGCTTCAAGAAAGTTTTGGACGAACATAACGCATCGACAGACGATGGCAAGATCACGATTGTGGCTGAGATCAATGGTGGTGGTGATCAGGACATCGGTTATAAAGCAGCCGCTGACAGCCTCAAGGCGCATCCCAATCTGCGAGGTATTTTTGCCATTAACGATCCCTCAGCTTTAGGAGCCTGGCAAGCGGTGAAGGAAGCAGACAGACTGGATGTGATCCAGATTGTTGGTTTTGACGGCGAGCTGGCTGGAAAGCAGGCAATTCTGGAAGGCAAGATATATGCTGATCCCATCCAGTTCCCCAAACAGATGGGCCAAGGGATCATTGAGAAACTGCTCGCCTATCAGGCCGGGCAGGAGTACGAAAAGATAACGTTGATCCCCACGGCACTCTATAAGAAAGAAGATGCGGAAAAGGATCCAGAGTTAAAAGCGGCGGAATAAATGGCCGACGATTCGAACTCCGGGAATTCGGATAACAGGCAGCCATTATTGGAAATGGCGAATGTATCAAAGTCATTTCCAGGTGTGCGCGCCTTGTCTGACGTCAATCTGGAACTTTACCCGGGCGAAGTACTTGCACTGCTGGGAGAAAATGGAGCGGGCAAAAGTACGCTGATCAAGATGCTGGGAGGAGTGCATTCTCCTGACGCCGGTACGATTAAAATCAACGGCCAGGAAATCCGAATCGATACCCCCACAGCGTCCCAGCAGGCCGGCGTGGGGATCATTTATCAGGAATTCAATCTGATTCCCGCTCTCAGTGCCCGCGAAAACATCTTCCTGGGCCAGGAAAAGGGAGCCTTAAGCTGGGTAGCCAGAAGCCAGGAAGAGGAAGCGGCGCGGGAATTGTTTGACCGGATTGGTGTCCCGGTGGATCCTAATGCCCTTTGTCGCGACCTGACCGTTGCCCAGCAGCAAGTAGTGGAAATAGCTAAAGCCCTGGCGCAGAGTGCTCAGATTGTTGTCATGGATGAACCGAGTGCCGCGCTGACTCCCAGAGAGGTGGAAGGGTTGTACGCGATTGTGGATGAGTTACGTCGACAGGGCATCGGGGTTATCTACATAAGCCACCGATTGAATGAAATTGAACGGTTGGCAGATCGCATCATGGTGTTACGTGACGGACAGCACGTCGGTACTCGCAACGCTCAGGATGTCACCCGCGATGAAATCATCGAAATGATGGTGGGACGTAGTCTGGATAACGAATTCCCGGATGAAATTCGTCCGGTGGGTGAGACAAGATTAGTGGTCGAAGGACTGAGCCGCGGGGCGGCGGTCCAGGATGTTTCGTTCGATGTCCGAGCTGGCGAGATTCTGGGAATCGCTGGACTGGTTGGGGCTGGTCGGACGGAAACAGTGCGATTGTTGTTCGGTGCTGATAAACCGGATGCGGGTTCGATTACACTCGATGGTCGGACGCTCACCATCCGCTCGCCCCGGCACGCAATTGCACAGGGGATCTGTTTGTTGACCGAGGATCGTAAAGGCCAGGGGTTAGTCTTGGGGCTTTCTGTGCAGGAAAACTTCGGTCTGCCCAACATGCAAGATTTCAAACGGGCTGGTTTTATAAGCAAGCGGGATGAGAGTAAAGCGTTTGCCAGATTCGTTGATCAGCTAAAAATCAAGGTGACCGGTGGAAACCAGATTGCCGAGACGTTGTCCGGAGGAAACCAGCAAAAGGTTGTTCTGGCAAAATGGCTGCAACGAAATGCAGAGGTGATTATTTTTGATGAGCCCACTCGGGGAATTGATGTAGGGGCCAAGTACGAAATCTATTTGCTAATGAATGAACTTGCTCGGCAGGGAAAGGCGATCATCATGATCAGTTCTGAGCTGCCAGAAGTTTTGGGGCTGAGTGACAGAATACTGGTGATGCATGAGGGCCGGGTTGCCGGGTGCCTGGACAATGAGAATGTAACGCAAGAGGATCTGATGAGACTGGCAACGGGATCGAAAGAAGTCGTAAGTGCTCAATGATGAAGAATAAATACATTCGCGTATTACTGGTTGATTATGGCATGGTGTTCGTGCTCATTGCACTTTGTTTGTTAATTAGCCTGCTGACGATCAGCGATATGCAACCGGAGGATCCGGGCGCTGCCAGAAAGTTAGCAGCCAGCCTGGTGAAAGAAGCCGGAGCGGATATTAATGTCCTGGTGGTTGCTCGAACAACCGCAGCGGACAAAGCCTTTGCCAACGCACTTCGGGAAGGGTTGGAACAAGGGGGAGCCCATGTAGTGGGAGTAGAGCTGGGAGATCCAACCAGCCTCAGAAAACGTCTGGAATTGCTCGGGCAACAGGATGAAAGACTCGACTTTGTAGCAACGCATGACTTTTCTTCCAAGTGGCGAGTGTTAAGTTCCCAGTCGCGAGTCGAGATGGCTTCGCTGTATCCGGCATTAAAGAACCTCAAAATAGCAAAGCCGCCAAGTTACCGTTGGCCGACGTTTTTGACGGCGAATAATCTGATTGGAATTCTTAATCAGAATGCGCCGATTGCCATTATGGCGATTGGTATGACGCTGGTGATTATCACTGCTGGTATTGATCTGTCTGTCGGTAGCTTGATGGCGCTGGCCGCCGTGGTGACAGCCACGACGATCCAGAGTTATTTGGGAGGTAAAGAGGCTGGTGGATGGGACATCGCGGCTGCGTTTGCAGTGGCCATGGGTGTCTGTGCGTTGGCAGGTATGTTTGCTGGTGTCATTGTGACGGCATTTAAGGTCCCTCCGTTTGTGGTCACTTTGGGGCTTATGATGATTGCCCGGGGAATGTCCTACATCCTGGCGGGGGGAGCCGACGCAGTAAAAATAGAAGCGGAGTCGATAGGAACTCTTTATTCGTCGTCTTTTTTGGGGATACCCAGCCAGATTGTATTAATGGTATTGCTGTTTATCGCGGCGCATGTCGTCATGAACCATACCGCATTCGGGCGTTATGTCTATGCGGTTGGTGGAAATGAGACGGCCGCTCGGCTTTCCGGAGTGCCAGTGGTGGCGGTTTTGATTGCCGTGTATGCAATTTGTGGATTGTCAGCGGGCCTGGCAGGTGTGCTGGATGTTTCTCATTTTGGAACCGGACGACCCAAGGCGGGTGAATTCTATGAACTGCAGGTGATTGCCGCGGTGGTCGTGGGCGGCACCAGCCTGATGGGTGGTGAAGGAAAGATTTTCGGTACCTTTATAGGGGCCCTGATTCTAGGTGTGATCCAAAACGGTTTGAATATGGCAGGAGTTGATTCGTATCGGCAGATGGTGATTTACGGCACGCTTATTCTGGTGGCCGTGTTGATCGATCAACTGAAGAAAAAGGTAATCAAACCTACCGTCAAACTAGCCAAGACAGGAGAATTTGATAGTTTTTAACATTTCTGTCAGATTATCCAATTGCGGAAGGTTGACGACATACTATTGTCACATTAGCCTATTGGTTTCAACCGGAATCGGAAGCATCGGCTGGTTTGGTATGTTCCCCGAATTGGTGGTTGAAACCAAATTGAAGAATATTCGTAAATGTTTGGCTCGTGGCCTGATCCGCCACACAAATGAGCCACGTCTAGACGTTAGATTGTAGGAGATAATTCCGTGAACAAATTAGCTAAACTAGCTATGTGGAGCCTGGGTGCTTTACTTGTTATTGCTACGCCAGCACTCGCTCAAGATGGCGAACAAGCACTTATTACTTTCTCAGGTGCATTTGGTGCCGGCCTGGTGACCATCGGTGCCGCTGCAGGTATCGGCAAATTGGCCGTAGGTGCATTTGAAAGTATGGCTCGTCAGCCAGAAAAAGCCTCACAGATTCAGACAGCCATGATTATTGCTGCCGCTCTGATCGAAGGTTTCACGCTGTTTGCACTTGTCATTTGCATGGGTCCCTAGTCACAACCGTGCAAGACAGCGTACAGCTTGTCAAACAGGAAACAGCCCGTGTTCGCATGGGCTGTTTTTTTATGCGCGGCGCATAATATTCTGCTCTATAATCCATTACTAACTTCTCATGTCGGGCGGCCACGCGAACTACTCTGAAAGGAAACATCCATGGGTCAACTTGTGACACGGCGGCAGGCTCTCAAAACCATAGGTGTTGTAGCGACAGTTTCCGCGATAACAAAAACCAGTTCTGGAGCCGATTATCAAAACCTGGATACAGAATCCTATCTGGGTGACGTTCAGATTCTGGCGACCATTGAAGACTCCAAAGTTTTCACCGAAGGTCCGGCGTGGGGCAACGGCGCGCTTTACTTTACGAATGTTCCTGCCGAGAAGATTCTGAAGTGGGACGGGAATGGGTTATCGGTATACCGCGAAAAGAGCAACAAAGCCAACGGGTTGCATTTTGATGCCAAAGGAAATCTTTGGGCCTGTGAGGGCGGAGCTGGCAGGGTAACAATGACCCACCGTCGTACGGGCGAGATTAGCGTGCTGGTCGATTCCTACAATTCTTTCCCACTTGCTGCTCCGAATGATCTCTGCTTTGACTATCGGGGACGTTGTTTCTTTTCTTCACGGCCCGGTACGGAAGACCCTTCCCAGGGGAACGTCAATGCCGTTTACCGACTCGATCCGGACGGCAAGCTGGATCAGGTACTTGCCTGGCCCGACATTCACATGCCCAACGGATTGGTTACGTCACCTGATGGGAAAGCGTTATATCTGATTGAAGCCCATCCGGATGTGGATCATCATCGGGACATCCGTAGCTATAAGATTGAAGCGGACGGTAGTTTGAGTCATGAAAAGGTCCTTATCGATTTTTATCCAGGTAGAAGCGGCGATGGTATGGCGATCGATGTTCGAGGCAATCTGTACGTAGCCGCCGGCTTACATGCCACACGCAATACCAGTGAAACGTTGGATACCAAACCTGGTATCCATGTAATTTCACCGCAGGGGAAATTACTTGCCTTCAGAGAAACTCCGGAAGACACAATCACAAACTGTACTTTTGGAGGGCGGAATCGGAAGACACTGTTCGTTACCTGCGGCAGTAAACTGGTGGCAATTCCGACCACCATCGCCGGGAAGCCCGTTCGTTAGCAGAAAAGACCCGATCAATGGCATTAGCTGATAACCGGGTGCAACGAGTTTTCACTCTTTGCATCCTCTACTTTGCCCAGGGAGTTCCATGGGGATTTATGACAATCACCATGGCGAATTATCTGTCGGGTGAGGGCCTCAGCACAGATCGGGTCGGCCAGCTCACAGCGTTTGCCCTGCTTCCCTGGACATTTAAGATCATCTGGGCTCCGGTGATCGATTCGCTGCAATTTAAAGGCTTTGGTCGGCGACGACCCTGGATTGTGCTGGCCCAGATGCTGATGGCTTTGGCGTTGGTGGGTATCTATTTCGCCGAACCGTACCTGGTGGGCGACGGGATGGATATAGAAAAGTCAGCCGACTTACTGTTATGGACGTTCTTTGTGCACAATGTCTTTGTGGTTCTACAGGATGTCGTTTCCGATGCGCTGGCCGTCGATATTTTGCCGGAATCGGAACAGGGTGCGGTGAACGGAGCAATGTGGGCAAGCAAGCTGCTTGGCACGTCCGGCGGAGCAGCGGTGCTGGCAACGGTCATGAATGATTATGGAATTCAGGGCGCAGTGGCCGTTCAGATCATATTGTTGCTGCTGATTATGCTTGTCCCGTTGTTACTTGTAGAGCGTCGGGGGGATAAAAGGTTTCCTTGGGACTCCTATAAACCAGAAGACGGGACTGGATCGGAACAGACGGGTCATCGCAGCTGCTGGCTAATTGTCCAGGACGTGATTCGTGGGTTCTCCATGAGGACAACCGTTTCGTTTTTCTTTTTGGTACTTCTCAGTCTGATTGGCTGGGGGGTTATGGAAACCGTGCTAAAAACGGTATGCAACCAGAGGATAGGATGGAGTTCGACGCATACCAGCCATGTCATGGGCTATGCGGGTGTACCAGAAGCAATCTCGGCAGTCCTCTGCGGATTTCTGGGAGATCGGTTTGGGCGGAGAAAAATGATGGTGTTCGGAATGGGCGGCTATGGTCTGGTGTCCATTCTGTTTGCCTTCAGTTCGGATTATTGGAGTCATTCCTACCCCACTTCATTGGCGGCCGATGGGTATTGGGATAACCACATCGTCTGGAGTTATGCCGTTGGGTACAAGATTTTCCTGGCAGCCTTTGTAGTTAACTATCTGGCAGAATCGATGACCTTGTCCTGGACAAAATCGAGTGCCACGATGTTCACGATTTTTATGACGCTTTCCAACGTCGGACACGTTGTAGGGAACTTCATTGCTGGTGAAGTCGAGGGCTTTTTTGGAGCCGAGCATTCATTTACGGCTATGGGATTTCTGAATATTGTCATCCTGGCTTTACTGGTTCTGGTGCGGCGCGAGGATGTCATCGAGCGGGTCAAAGCAGAAGCAGCGGTTTATGGATAAATCGTTCCGGTGTGGTATGCTGGAGTTCATGATAACCCTACCGGCAAAACTTCCGTTCTTTCTGCTCTTTTTTCCGCTGACTTCACCCTGGGTGATGGCTGAAAATCCTTCCAGCGATTCGTTTGGAAAAGAGGTTGTTCCTCTACTTCAGAAACACTGTTTTGCATGTCATGACTCGGAAAATCACAAGGGTGATTTTGCGATTCAAACCAAAGCGGAAATATTCGAATCAGGATATATCGAACCGGGTGATCCTGCGGCAAGTCACTTTCTGGCAGTGTTGAAGCCTGACGGCGATGAGCCGCCAGCGATGCCCAAAGATCGTGAACCCTTGAAACCGGAAGAGATAGCGATCCTTTCATCCTGGATTGAAAATGGCGCGTTCTGGCCCGACGGGTTTGTCATGACGGAGCAGGCGATTACCAATACTGACTGGTGGTCCTGGCGTTCTCTGCAACCACAAACAGTTCCTGCAGTTGACAATCCGTTTAGTGATTACTTTGCCATTGAAAATCCGATCGATGCCTTTGTCCTTGCCCGGCTCACGGAAAAAGAACTTGTACCATCCAGACCGGCCAGTCGTCGCACGCTGATTCGCCGAGTTTATTACGATTTGCTGGGGCTGCCACCTACGCCGCAGCAAGTAGCAGCCTTTGTTCATTCGGATGATCCGCTGGCCTTTGAGAAACTGATCGATCAGTTGTTAGCGTCGCCAGCTTACGGCGAGCGGTGGGCGCGGCATTGGTTGGATGTTGTGAAGTATGCCGATACCGCCGGGTACGACAAAGATAAGCTCAGACCGAATGCCTGGCCGTACAGAGACTACGTCGTTCGCAGCTTTAATCAGGATAAACCCTACGCTCGGTTTGTTCAGGAGCAATTGGCCGGAGATCAGTTGTATCCGGGCACACCGGATGGAATTCTGGGACTTGGATTTATTGCTGCAGGTCCGTGGGATTTTATCGGGCATGTCGAAGTGCCGGAAACAAAGATAGATGGACGGATCGCTCGTTACATTGATCGTGATGAAATGGTGACAAATGTTATGAACACGTTTGTCAGTACGACCGTTCAATGTGCTCGTTGCCATAACCACAAGTTTGATGCCGTGACACAGCAGCATTACTTTAATCTGCAGTCGGTATTTGCTGCCGTTGATAAAGCAGAACGACCGTACGATGTCGACCCCGCCGCTATTGCCAGACGAAAGGAAATTGCGATAGCAAACAAAGAGATTGCTGCCAGGCGGATGGCCCTCGAGCAGGAGATTCGAGAAGCAGCAGGGGCAGAGTACCAGACCGCATTACAGGCCGCCAAGGAACTCGACGAATCTGCGGCCCTGGATCAGCGAGATGACGCGTATGGATATCACACGGCAGTCAATCCAGCTGAGCAAACGAATCAATGGGTTCAGGTTGATCTGGGTACGACCGTCGAATTCAACGAAATTCGTCTGCATCCCTGCAGCGATGATTTTGGGGGTATCGGAAACGGTTTTGGTTTCCCGATTCGTTTTAAAGTGGAAGTGTCGGATGACCCTGAATTCAAAACAGCGATCCTGATAGCCGATGAAAGTAAAGCAGATTATCCCAATCCCGGCCTCGCTTATTACACCGTCAAAAAACAGGCTGCTGGGCGCTATGTGCGGCTGACTGCCAGCAAGCTTTTTGACCGTAGCGGCGCTGCCATGTTTGCTTTGTCAGAGTTGGTAGCGTTGACGGCCGATGGAACGAATGTTGCATTGGGCAAGACGGTAACTTCGCTGACCACTATCGAAGCACCGGTTCGGTGGGGCCGAAAGAATCTCACTGATGGAAAATGGCCCACGCCCCGGGACATCGGCAAGACACAGCAACGGGCCACGCTGCTCGTGAAAGCTTCCCGGCTCATGGCGTCGGTCAATACACCGCAGCGACAGAAGTTACAGCAGGATCTGACAAAACAGCAAGCGGACTTGAACAGGGAACTTGCGGCACTGCCTCAAGGGCGAATGGTATTCGCTGCCGCGACGGACTTTGCCACTCAGGGCTCGTTCAAACCCACCATGGGTAAACCTCGAACGATCAAAGTTCTTTATCGTGGTGATATTCTGCAGGAACGGAGCAGTACTGAGCCTGGCACCATACCTCTGCTCAATGAGGATGGTGTGTTTGCTTTGCCAGAGAGTCATTCCGAAGGTGACCGTCGCGTTGCATTGGCTCGGTGGATTGTGCATCAAGACCAACCGCTTACCTGGCGAAGTATTGTAAATCGCATCTGGCAGCATCACTTTGGCCAGGGAATAGTTTCGACCCCCAATGACCTTGGCCGTATGGGACAGCTACCGACACATCCTCGGCTGTTAGACTGGCTGGCGATTGAATTTCGGGATCAAGGTCAGTCCATGAAACATTTGCATCGGCTGATTTTACTTAGCTCGACCTATCGGCAGGCTTCGACACATCACGACGAGAACAGCCGGATCGATAGTGATAATCAGTTTCTGTGGAGAATGAATCGTCGCAAATTGTCGGCAGAAGAAGTACGGGATTCCATTCTGCAGGTGAGCGGGCGTTTGAATAACCAGATGGGTGGTCCTGGCTACTACTTGTTTAAGCTCGAGCATCCTCAGCACTCGCCACACTACGAGTACCACTTGCACGATCCGAATGACGAGACGAGTCATCGGCGAAGTGTGTACCGGTTTATTGTGCGAAGTCAGCCCGACCCGTTTATGACCATATTGGACTGTGCGGATTCGTCCAAAAGTACTCCTCAACGAAATGAAACACTGACATCCATCCAGGCTCTGGCACTACTTAACAATAAGTTCAACTTGGCAATGGCCGAGCATTTTGCAGCAGATCTGCAAACGGCAACGGATGATCCGGCTACTCGCGTGGCAACGGCGTTCGTTCGGATTACTGGACGAAAACCAACGATGGACGAACAGTCAGAGTTAATGGCTTACGTCGATCAGCACCGCTTGGAAAACCTTTGCCGCTTACTATACAACCTTCATGAATTTGTTTTTGTAGACTAACTCATTCGCGCTGCCAGCTCATGTTAAACAGAACTGTCCAACAGATTAGCCAACCGTCACGTCGTGAATTTCTTCGGAATTCAGGAGGTGGATTAGGAGCGATAGCTCTCACTTCCATGCTGAGTGATGAACCGCTGGTAGCAGCGACGGACGGAGTGTTGGGAGGTGTCCTGCATCATCCCCCTAAAGCGACCAGAGTGATTCAGCTCTTTATGGCGGGTGCGGCTAGTCACATTGACCTGTGGGATCACAAACCGTGGCTGGATGAACATCATGGTGAGCCATCTGATTTTGGAGAAAAGGTCGAGCTGTTTCAGAATGGTGCCGGACCGTGGACCAAGTCGTATTTTAAATTCCGCCCTTATGGAGATTCTGGAAAGTATCTCAGTGATGCTGTCGCTCCGTTGGGCGATGTCGTCGATGAAATGGCATTTATCCACAACCTGATTGGCAAGACCGGAGTTCACAGTCAGGCGACTTACTTGCAGGCAACCGGGTTTCAACGCCCGGGGTTCCCGGGAATGGGAGCCTGGATCAGCTATGCGCTGGGTAGCGAGAACGACAATTTGCCCACGTTTGTCGTGCTGCCAGACCATCGGGGTTACGCTTCTAACGGCCCGAAGAATTGGGGTTCTGCCTTTCTTCCTGCTAGCAGCCAGGGAACTACGATCTTTCCACAACGAGAGAATCCTATTGAGAATCTGACGCCGCGCGCAAACTTTATCACCAAAGACGGGGATCAACGAGGGCTTCAATTGCTTAATCGAATCAACAGGGGCTATGCTGATCAGCGGCCAGGGGATTCTCGACTTGAGGCACGCATTGAAAGTTATGAATTGGCGGCTCGTATGCAGTTGAGTGCTCCGGAGGTACTCGATATTTCTCAGGAACCCGAATACATTCGCAAAATGTATGGCTTGGCAAATGAAGGTGCTACCTATGGTCCGGAGATTAATATTCCCGAGGAAGCAGAATATTTTGGGCGTAAGTGTCTGATTGCCCGACGGCTGCTGGAAAAAGGCGTGCGATTCGTTCAGATCTGGTCCGGTAACGATAACGGTTTTCCTCGAAGGAACTGGGATAGTCATGAAGACATTGCCAGGGACCACGGCCCACTGGCAAAAGGTATGGCGATAGGGACAGCTGCTTTGATTAAAGATCTCAAGCAGCGGGACATGCTGAAGGACACGTTGATTTTGTGGACGACCGAGTTTGGTCGTATGCCGAGTAGCCAGGGTAGTAAGGGCCGGGACCATAACCCGTTTGTGTTTACAAACTGGCTTTGTGGCGGAGGCATCAAAGGTGGTGTCACAGCAGGTGAGTCGGATCAGTGGGGCTACAAACCACTCGATCGCGCAAATCCGACCCAGGTCTATGATATTCATGCAACGATGCTTCATCTGCTGGGCATTGACCACAAGCGATTAACGGTCCGCAACAACGGGCTCGATCGCCGTTTGACGGACGTGCATGGTCATCTGATTGACAAAATTATTGCGTAGCGTCCACGAGGTAGCAGAACCTTGAAATTCTTTGAACGAAGCGTGGAATTCGCTCTGCAGACGGTTTAGGATGAGTGAATATCAAAAATCACTAGATCGCCCCCCTTCCCTGCGTGGAGATAATACCTTGAGACTTCAAAAAACGATCCTTTCACTGGTTCTGGCCGCCTTCATTGCTATGCCTGCATTTGCTGGTGAATTAAATGTTCCGCCAAAAGGCTGGAAAGCTTTGTTTAATGGTAAAGACGTTACTGGTTGGTACGGTTGGTCCACGAAAAACCCAGAAACACTTTGGGGAATGTCGGCCGAAGAACAGGCTGCTTATAAGAAGGAAAGCCTGCAGGATATTAACCAGCACTGGTCGGTGAAAGATGGCGTACTGGTAAATGACGGGTACGGACTTTACCTGACGAGTGAAGCCGAGTTCACCAACTACGAACTGATGATCGATTACAAAACGGTCGCCGGGGCTGACAGCGGTATTTACCTCAAAGCAGTTCCTCAGGTTCAGATTTGGGATTATACGGATGAAAAGAAGTTTGGCATCGGCGGAGATAAAGGCTCCGGAGGTCTGTGGAATAATAGTAAAGGCGCGAAAGGCAAGGATCCGCTGGTACTTGCTGACAAACCGTTTGGCGAATGGAACAGTTTTAAAATCCGTCAGATCGGAGCTCGCACGAGTGTTTGGCTTAACGGCAAACTGGTTGTAGATAATGCGATCATGGAGAACTACTTCGATCGTAAACGCCCGATCTTCCCGAAAGGACCCATCCAGCTGCAAACTCATGGTGGGGAAATTAGCTGGCGAAATATTTTTGTTCGTGAGATTGGTCCGGACGAAGCGAACAAGATTTTGCGTGAGTCCTCCTCCAGTAAAGGATTCGAATCAGTATTCAACGGCAAAGACCTGACAGGCTGGGCTGGTGCAGTGAATGAATACGAAGTTGTAGATGGAGCGATCCAATGCCAGAAAGGTAAAGGTGGAAACCTCTACACAGAAAAGAAATACAAGGACTTTGTGGTTCGTCTGGAAATTAAAATGCCACCAGCTGGTAACAACGGCCTGGCGATTCGGTATCCGGGAAGCGGTAACCCTGCTTATCAGGGTATGACCGAGCTGCAAGTCCTTGATACGCAATATCCGGGTAAGCTCGCACCTTACCAATTCCATGGTTCAGTTTATGGATTGATACCAGCTGCTCAGGGCTACCTCTATGAAGCAGGTAGCTGGAATTACGAAGAAGTGACTGTTCAGGGAACCAAAATCAAAGTGGAACTCAATGGTGCAGTTATCCTGGATGCGGATGTTGCCGAATTGGCGAAGGATCCTGAGGTGCTGAAAAAACACCCGGGTCTGAGTTTGCTGGAAGGACACTTCGGTTTTGCCGGGCACAACGATCCGGTTCAGTTTCGTAATATTGAGATTAAAGAACTGAAGTAGCTGCACCTGCGGACTACTTTGTCTGATCGGACTATCTAATGGGGATCAAGCCATGAATAGGGCTCAGGGTTTTGCCTGCGCAGTTATCTGTTTAATAACTGCCAATCTGTTTGCTCAAACCAGCGTATATAAAGAAGGACAACGGCCCCGCGACAGTCGTCTGGGAGAACTGCGTCATCTGAATAACTATTTTCCGTTTGACGTACCTTCGACGACCGCAGCATGGGAGGCTCGCCGCGATCAGTTGCGGATGCGACTACGAGTGGCATTAGGTCTTTGGCCTCAGCCGACGAAAACGCCCCTGAATGTAAAGATCTATGGCAAGTCGGTACGAGATGGCTTCACGATTGAAAAGGTAAATTTTGAAAGCTATCCGGGCCATTTTGTTTCGGGTCTGCTATTTCGCCCGGAAAAAAGTGAAGGTAAGTCGCCTGCTGTGCTGACGCCGCACGGCCATGGTGGTCGCATGCAGGACCATGGAGACTCGATCAAGTCACTCATCGCCAACGGGGATGAAAAACATGAAAACTCGGGTCGTTTCCCCAAGCTTGCGCGTTGTGCCCAACTTGCTCGTATGGGGTGTGTCACCTTTATCTACGATATGGAGGGATACGTTGATTCCCAGCAGATCCCTATGGGAGTTTCTCATCGTCTGAACGATCGTCGGCCCGATCTTGAGTCACCGACCAGGTGGGGTTTCTTTTCTGCACAAGCAGAAATGCGGATGCAGAGTATCATGGGCGTACAGACCTGGAACTCGATTCGCGCGCTGGACTTTCTGCAATCTTTGCCGGATGTGGATGGGAAACGGATAGGGATTACCGGTGGTAGCGGTGGTGGGACGCAGACCATTTTGCTCGGCGCTCTGGATCCACGCCCTATCGTTTCGTTCCCACAGGGTATGGTATCGACAGCAATGCAGGGAGGGTGTCCCTGTGAGAACTGCAGTTTATTGCGAGTCGATACAGGCAATGTTGAATTGACGGCTCTGTTTGCTCCCCGCCCTATCGCCATGACTGGCGCCAACGACTGGACCAAAGAGATTCAGACGAAAGGTTACCCAGAGCTTCAGCAACTTTACAAAATGGTCGGTGACGTCGATGACGTATTTTGTGTTTCCTACTTGAACTTTGGGCACAACTACAACTATGTGACTCGCAGACATATGTATCACTGGTTTAACAGGCATTTGGAGCTCGGACTGAAAGAACCAATCGTAGAAGAGGACTGGAGGCCACTTTCCGCAGAGGAATATACCGTCTGGGATGATGATCATCCGGCGCCAGAAGCAGGTGTTCCCCATGAGGTCAAACTACTGCGGGCAATCGATCAGGACAGTAATCAGCAGATCAATCGCCAGTTGCGCACGGCGGAAAACAAAGTCGACGCGTTGCAAGGCTTGCACGGTGAGGCACTGAAAGCGATCGTCGGCCGCGGGCTTGCAGCAGCAGATGATATTGGTCGCGAGAAGGTTGGTAAATTCGAACCGGACGGTTATCTGGAGTTCACGGACATTCTGCGATACAAACCTGCTGGTGAGGAATTACCGGTTGCTTCCTTCTTCCCCACGAAAACAAAATGGACAGGCACCGTTGTTGTCTGGGCTGACGGCCAGGGCAAAGCCGGAATGTATGGAGATGATGGGGGTCCCAATGCAGAAGTTGCTACACTGCTTGACGCTGGTGTTTCGGTGATTGGAGCAGACCTGCTTTACCAGGGTGAATTCCTGATGGAGGGTGAAACGCTCGACCAGCAGCGACTTGCCACCACGACAAACCGTAAAGTTCCGGCTTATACCTATGGCTATAACAACACGCTGTTTGTCCAACGGGTACACGATCTATTGACATTGATTTCATTCGTGGCGAGTGACGAACATGGGACGAAGAATATCGTTGTGGTGGGTACCAACGGCGCAGGACCGGTTGCAGCCACCGCACGAGCGCTAGTGGGCGGGGCAGTGAAGACCGCCATTATAGACACGCAGGGTTTTCGTTTCGGAAAGATCACGCAATACGACGATGTTGATTTTCTGCCTGGGGCAATCAAGTATGGTGATCTGCCGGGAATTTTGGCGTTGCATGCTCCGCATCGTCTCATTGTGGTCGGCGAAGACGTTCCGGCCTTTACCAAGGCGATTTACAATGCGGCGGAAGCTCGAGTAGAGTCTGCCAGCACGATTATTGACGCTTTTTAGTGATTACTCTTTTCGTTTAATGGGATCATTTCATGGGTAAATTGAACCGACGACAGATGTTATCGACGGCCGCCGCGGTAGGTGGTGCTCTTGCCGCGTCGCCAACCCACGCCGAACAGGCCGAACAGGCCGAACAGGAGATCAATGTGGGCAAGCGGATTCGCCGTGTTGCGAAGAAGGGCAACATTAAACATTCTATTGTCGCCTGGTGCTTTCAGGATTACTGGACGCCGGATGAATTGATCCCGGTAGCCAAAGAAATGGGATGTGCAAGTGTTGAGTTGTTGAATCCCAAATATTATCCCGATCTGAAGAAACATGGTATGGAATGTGCCATTGCTGGTATCGATATCGGGGGCCCGCCGTTTATGCGGGGATTCAATAATCCCAAATACCATGAGCTGGTTATTGCTGCCACGAAAAAGTCTATCGATCAGTGCAAAACGTTTGGCTGGAAGAAAGTGATAGCCTTTACAGGTTATGACGAAGGATTGACCAAGGAGGAAGGTGCTGCTCATTGTGTTAAAGGATTTAAAGAAGTAGTCGGCTATGCGGAGAAGGCAGGCGTGACCATCTGTATGGAACATTTGAATACACGCGACGACACTCACCCGATGAAGGGCCACCCGGGTTACGCAGGTGATGATGTTGAGTATTGTATTGATATTCTGAAAGAGGTTGGCTCGCCAAATCTGAAACTTCTATTTGATATCTATCACGTTTCGATCATGAATGGCGATATCGTTCGCCGGATTCATCAGCACAAAGACTGGCTCGGTCATATTCACACTGCCGGTAACCCGGGGCGTGCCGAGTTGGATGACAAGCAGGAGATCAACTATCCGGCCTGCATGCAGGCTCTGGTCGATGTTGGATATGATGGGCATGTGGGACACGAATTCATTCCCACACGCGATCCGGTAGCGGGATTACATCAGGCGATCCAGTGGTGTGATGTTTAGCCGCACTCATTGTGCCTCGAGGCCTTGCTGAGGTTCCACGCGAATCGTTCGAGAGGTTAAAATTCAAGTATGAAAAACCTCAGAACAATCATGCCGGTGGCCCTTTGCCTTCTCCTGGTGCTGGCTTCTGCTGTACATGCAATAAAGCCTCCAGGAAACCGAAAATTCAGGTCGACCGTTCTACCAATCCTGGAGGCCAAGTGTTTTGGCTGTCATGGCCCGGAGGTCCAGGAAGCGGACGTTCGTCTGGACAATCTCTCTATCGATTTTCTCGGCGACCGTGCTGCTGCAACTGCGTGGCACGAAGCGATGCATGTCCTTAATAAAGGCGACATGCCGCCGGAAGACGCTGAAGCACTTACGTCAAGAGAACGCACTGTCCTGGTGAACTGGATACGCGGGGAAATTGATCGTGTTAAGGCTGAAATGAAGAGCACGGGTGGTCGAGTCGTATTACGACGGTTAAACCGTGAAGAATATCAGAACACGATGCGCGACCTCTTTGATCTGGAAATGGATTACGCGCGTGATCTCCCGCCTGAAGGTGCTTCGCCAGACGGATTCAAAAACAATGGCCAGTCGTTGCAGATGACTGCGATCCAGCTGGAATACTACCTCGATGCCGCTCGCCGAGCTCTGGATCGAGTGATCGTCAGTGATGATCCCCCAGAAGTGTTTGAACACACATTTGAAAAAAGCAATGTGGGCGACAAGTGGTTCAACTATGAGGTTTCCAATTATCTGGGCCGTTGGCAGGGGTTCTACGGCAAGATGGTGGATACTTACCCGGAAGAAGGAGACTATCTGGTTACTGTTACTGCTCGAGCAGATATTCCCGCTGGCCGAGGTGCTCCTTTAATGGAAGTTTCGGTTGGTTATCGGCCGGACACGGAACAGATCTGGAAAGTTACAGAGACAATCGAGATTACCAGGCCGGAGTCGACGACCTATGAATTTACTGGTCGAGTGGAGAATCACCCCTTACCTGTTCGAGGCCAGGGAAAATTCCCCGGACTGGTTGTACGCGTGTTAAATCAGTACGACGATGGAGCAGCCAAGCCAAAAGAAATAGAATTGGAACGGGACGGGAAAAAGAAAAAGGGCTTTCCCGCCGAAGAGGGTTACCCGGTAATTCATATCGAATCCGTGACTTTCAAAGGGCCGGTTTATGATCAATGGCCTCCCCGGCGGCATCGCGAGATCCTTTTTGAATCTGAAATGCGAGAGTTCGATGAGCAGGGCTATGTGGCTCAGGTCATGGAGCGATTTTTGAAAAGAGCATTTCGGCGGCCGGCGACAGAAGACGAAATACAGCGGTTCGTCGATTTTTATCTTTCGATTCGCAGGGAGTTTCCAAGTTTCGAAGAAGCGATGAAAGAGACTCTGGCTATGGCATTGATCAGCCCGCCGTTTCTGTATTTAGTGGAACCTGCTCAGGATAAAAAGCGTGATCTGACCGATTGGGAACTGGCATCACGGCTCTCTTATTTTCTTTGGAGCACAATGCCGGATCAGCAGTTGCTGCATTTAGCAGAAACAGGTCAGTTGTCCAAACCAGCGGTGCTGGCAGCACAGGTCGAACGAATGTTACATGACCAGCGTGGTTGGCGATTTTTCCAGCAGTTTACCGACCAGTGGCTCAAATTGGAAAACACAGCCCAGATTGCGATCGATACGGGAACCTATCAAGGCTTCCGGCCAGAGCTTAAACAGGAAATGTTGATGGAAACTCGGCACTTCCTGCGTCATCTTGTATTGCATGACCTGAGCGCCATGAATCTACTCGATTCAGACTTTACGATGATGAACGAACGGCTGGCACGTCATTACGGAGTCGATGGTGTGCTAGGGCAGTCTTATCGGCAGGTCGCTTTACAGGATGAAAACCGCGGTGGACTGTTAGGCCAGTCGAGCGTGCTCATGCTAGGATCCACCGGGAAAGATTCTCATCCGATACGCCGAGCAGTTTGGTTGCGAGATCGATTGTTAAATGACCCCCCTGCTCCACCTCCGCCAGATGTTCCGGGGTTGGACGAAACCAATCCGGACTTCGCAAAACTGACAATTCGCGAACAGCTGGAAGTACATCGCGATAAAGAATCCTGCGCATCCTGCCACCGGGGAATTGACCCTTGGGGTGTCGCTCTGGAGAATTACGACGCCATCGGATTGTACAGAACGGAAGTTCATCAAAAGCCGGTTGTGGCGGTCGATACGCTGCCCGATGGAACGGAACTGCAGGGAATGCTGAGCTTGAAGAAATACTTGATCGAAAATCGAAGTGACGATTTTTCCAGAGCACTCGTTTCGCGACTCGCCGTTTACGCGTTGGGGCGGAATCTGGAGTTAAGTGATGAGGATTTAATTGACGATTTAACCAGTAGCTTTACTCGCAACGAACATCGAATGTTGGGACTGATTCAACAGCTGGTGGCGAGCGATGCTTTCCGGACGAAATAATCGTTGGTAGCAATTCGTCTGTACGTTAGTATGGATATTTAGGATGATGCACGGACGAATTCCCGCCGTGAAACATATGAACCTTTGAGGCAAATACTATGAAATCCTGGCATTTAAATCGCCGTACTTTTCTGCTTGGCAGTGGGGTCTCCATGGCGCTTCCTTACATGGAAGCGATGGGCACAGAGACTCAGACGAGTGAATTGCCCGCGCGTATGTGTGCGATGTACTTTCCGTTTGGGATTAGCCTGCCTAAGGAAGGTGGTGATTTGCATCAATGGCGTTGGTTCCCGGACGGTGAAGGAAAAGACTTTACTTTCAATGCGAGTCTCAAGCCTTTGGAGTCTGTGCGTAAATCGGTGACGGTCATCGGTGGCATGTCACACCCTAATGGTCGTCGTATGGGCGGGCATGATACGGGTGATACATTCCTGACCGGCGCACTGTTTGACAAGAAACTGCTGCACAATACGGTTTCCGTGGATCAGGTTGCCGCGAATGCCATTGGCGATCAAACCCGGTTTGCTTCGCTGACTATGAGTACTGATGGCGGCGTAGGGGAACCGACTCGTTCCAGTACTCTGAGCTATGACGATAAGGGTCGTCCGGTGCCGGCTCTGAATCAGCCAGAAATGATTTTCAACCGAATGTTTGGAACTGCAGATGCTGATCTGCAGCGTAACCAGCGGCGATTGCGTAGTGCCAGCAGTATGCTGGACCTGGTGCTGGAAGATTCCAATTCACTGCGACGCCGGTTAGGTCGGCGTGACCAGGAAAAGTTGGATGAGTATTTATCTTCCGTACGCCAAATTGAACAGCGTGTGAAGAACACTCAGAAGTGGCTCGATATTCCGCTTCCCTCACTTACGGATGAAGAGCGAGCCGTACTCCAACTGGATGCCGATACAGAAGCTCCGAAGGAGTACATGCGTACGATGTACGATTTGATGTGGCTGGCCTTCAAAACAGATTCGACTCGAGTGGCCACTTATCAGATTGCCAGCATGGCGGATGCTTCCAGTGTGGCAGGGCCTTTTCCCTTCCGGGAAGGCTTCAAGGCTAATCTGCATACACTCGCTCATGGCTGGAATAAACCTGAAGGGGCTGTTGCGTTGGGTGAGTGGGATCGATTTATGGTCGAGCAGTTGACCTATTTCCTGGAGCGATTGCAATCGAGTCAGGAGGGCGATGGGACTCTGTTGGACCGGACGATGGTTCTCTATGGAAGTAGCAACAGCACAACTCACAACAACAGCAACTATCCGCTCGTCTTTGCCGGCGGTAACAAACTGGGGCTGACTCATAATCAGTATCTGAAAGTGAACAATGATGTTCCCATGTCAAACCTGTTTGTCACGATGCTGAATAAGATGGGCGTTGATACACCAGCTTTCAAAGACAGTACGGGCGAGTTGCTGGGCGTACAGGCTTAGAATTTGCTGCTCCACCCCCCTCAGATTCATTACAGCAGATTGCCTGAAAAGCATCATGGAGCACCTGCATCTGCGCGTAGAATTACCTCGAGTAAGAAGCAATTAGCCTCAAATCGTTTTGAGTTTGACGTTAAGATAGAGGTATGAAATCCTCCCGCCTGATAACAATACTTGCTGTCCTCCTGGCAAGTGCGTCCCACTTGGCTGCTGCCGGTGCCGTCTCGTTCGAGAAAGATGTGCGCCCAATCCTCAAAGCCCACTGCTTTCACTGTCATGGTGAGGAAGAAGAACTCGGCGGTGGGCTCGATCTGCGTCTTAGACGGTTCATGTTGACAGGTGGAGATTCCGGTGCGGCAATTGTTGCAGGGAACCCCGAGGAAAGTCTGCTGGTGCAGTATCTTAGCGATGGCATCATGCCGCCGGAAGATGTGACAGTCCGACCAACCGAACAGGAAGTAACTACGATCATCAACTGGATCGCCGCGGGTGCCAACATTGAAGGTACGGAACCGGCCACCATTGATCTGGGGTTTTATATTACCGAACAGGAGCGACAATTCTGGTCGTTTAAACCGGTTGAGCGACCGCCGTTGCCGACAGTTAACGATGCTCAACTCGCCGCCAACCCCGTCGATCTTTTTCTGCTTGCCAGATTGCAAGAGGCAGGGCTTTCCTATTCGTCTCGTGCAACGCGTGCAACCTTGATCCGGCGAGCGTATCTGGATCTGACGGGCCTGCCGGCCGAGCCGGATCAGGTGCGACAGTTTATTGCCAATGAGGATCCGGCTGCCTATGAGAACCTGATTGACCAGCTACTGAGTTCACCTCGGTATGGCGAACGATGGGGCAGGCATTGGCTGGATGCGGCAGGCTATGCAGACTCGGAAGGACAGACAGACGCAGATGCCGAACGTCCGTGGGCTTATTTCTACCGTGACTATGTTGTTCGCTCGTTTAATCAAGGTAAGCCGTATGACCAGTTTGTCCAGGAGCAGCTTGCCGGTGATGAATTGATCAATGGTCCGCTTTCCGATATGTCGGCGGATCAGGTCGAACGTCTGACCGGTACAGGTTTCTTACGCATGGTTGCTGATGGTACCGGCGCGGGGGCCGGAACCGACGAAGGCCGTAATGCAGTGGTGAGTGACACTCTCAAAATGGTAACGACCTCACTGACAGGTCTGACCGTTGGTTGTGCTCAGTGCCACCACCATCGCTATGATCCAATTTCCCAAACGGACTACTATCGTCTGCGGGCAATTTTTGAACCGGCGCTGAACTGGAAGTCCTGGGTTGCGCCGCAGAGCCGTAAAGTTTCCTTGTACACCGATGCTGATCGCGAAACGAAGGCTGCCACCGAGGCTCAAATAAAGGAAATTGAAGCTGAGCGGGTTAAAAAGCAGCAGGAGTACATTGACGCGACATTCGAGAAAGAAATTGCCAAACTGCCGGAAGATGTTCAGCAGTCTGTTCGTGAAGCGCATGCCGTTGCGGCAAAAGATCGTACTGAGGAGCAAAAGGCTTTAATCAAGAAGTACCCGAGTACCGTGGTGACACCGGGCAATCTGTACTTGTTTGACCGACCGGCGTCAGAAGATTTGAAGGCGTATACCGCACGGCAGACCAAACTTCGGGAAGCATTGAAACCCGAGGAATTTCTGAGGGCGTTGACCGAACCGACCGCGGAACCGCCGGTAACGTATGTTTTTGCCCGGGGTAACCATGATAGTCCGCTGGATCCGGTCGAACCTGGTGAACTATCAGTTTTAAGTGGCCTTGCCACAGTTGAAATCCCCTCAAATGAAGAGTCCCGTAACACGACTGGCCGGCGTCTCGCCTTTGCAAAGTTGTTGACCAGCGGTGAACATCCATTGGTTGCCCGCGTGATGGTCAATCGGATCTGGGCTCATCATTTCGGTATTGGCATTGTCGACACCCCTGGAGATTTTGGATTTCTCGGCGGTCGGCCGACCCATCCGGAGCTATTGGACTGGTTGGCTGACGAATTCGTTCGAAGTGGCTGGGACATTAAACATATCCATCGATTGATCATGACTTCGACAGCCTACCAGCAATCTTCGGCACGCCATGACAAAGGAAATGCCGCCGATCGGCAAAAACGTCTGTTGTGGTCGATGCCGGTACGACGACTGGAATCTGAAGCGGTCCGGGATTCGATTTTGGCCGTTTCAGGAATGCTGGATTACCAGATGACCGGTAAATCGATTCCTGTCATGGCGGACAGAACAGGCCAGTGGGTAATTGGTAAAGAAAATCTCAACGCTGGTCGACCTGGCCCTGTGATCGATATGAAAGGCCAGCAGTATCGGCGGAGTCTTTACGTGCAGGTGCGGCGAAGTCGACCGTTGGCTGTCCTGGAACCTTTTGACCTGCCAGAGTTGGCTCCGAACTGTACGCAGAGACCATCCTCCACCGTGGCCACACAATCTCTGGCGCTGCTCAACAGCGATTTTATAACGGCGCAGTCACGATTTTTTGCTGTACGCCTTACCAGGCAAACCCAGGATATTGGAACCCAAGTGTCCGAAGCATGGCAGTTGGCATTTGGTCAGGAGATTCCGGAGGACAAGAAAGCAGAGGCGATAGACTTTGTGACCCAGATGCAGGAATTGCTGACTAAAGATTATGAGCTGAAGAAGCTCGATGACGACCCGGTCATCGATGCGGTTGCTCTGTTCTGTCAGGCCCTGCTCAGTAGTAATCAGTTTCTCTATATCGAATAGGTTTTTACGGTCATGGATAAGAATACTAATCGACGAGAATTACTTGCTTCAGCCGGGATGGGATTGGCTGGGTTGCTGGCCGCATTGAATTTGAAAGACCAGCGATTGCTGGCTGCTCCTGCCAAACCTTCGTTAGTTGGCGAGAGTTTTGATACGACTCCGAAAACAGCTCCCAAGCCGGCAAAAGCCAAAGCGATGATTTCCTTGTGGATGCAGGGAGGTCCCAGTCAAATCGACCTGTTTGACCCTAAAGAGGAGTTGATGAAACGTGACGGGGAAACCTTCCCGGGCGATATCAAATATGATAATGCGGCTCAGGCCAGTTCGAAGATTATGGCTCCTCCCTGGAAATTCCGGCATCATGGTGAATGCGGAATGGAGCTGTCAGAATTGGTTCCCCATCTGGGTGGTATCGCCGACGACGTTACGCTCATCCGTTCCATGCATACGGGCGTGAACAATCATGGCCAGAGTATCCGCGCGATGAACAGTGGCACGACTGCCGCCATGCATCCTGTATTGGGCAGTTGGTTGACGTATGGTCTAGGAGGTGAAACCAACAGCCTTCCTCCCTACATGGCGCTGATCGACCCGGGTCAGCTGCCTGTTGATGGAGTAGGAAACTGGCATAACGGTTACCTGCCATCGATTTATCAGGGAACGGTGATTCGACCCACCGAACCTCGGATTCTTAATCTTACTCCTCCTGCCAGACTTGAAGGTGCTCCGCAGAAGAAGCTGCTTTCCTATCTGCAGAAACTGAATCAGTCCGATCTGGCGCGTAAGCCCGGCGAGTTCGATTATGCGGCACGGATTGATATGTATGAACTTGCTGCTCGCATGCAGACTGCGGCGGTGGAAGCCATGGATCTCAGCGGCGAAACCGAAGAGACGAAGCGGCTGTACGGGATGGATCAGCCGGCGACTCGGGATTTTGGATCGCGATGTTTAATTGCGCGACGAATGATTGAACGGGGAGTCCGGTTCGTACAGGTGTTTACACAAAATCAATTCTGGGACCACCACGGCCGAATTTTGAAATCGTTACCTGACGCATGCAAGAAAGTAGATCAACCATCAGCTGCGCTGGTAACAGACCTCAAACGTCGTGGTCTTCTCGATGAAACGATTGTGCATTGGGGTGGTGAGATGGGACGTCTGCCAGTGATTCAAAATGATACTGGAACCCAGAATATCGGCCGCGATCATAACACCTACGGGTTCAGCCAATGGGTAGCCGGTGGAGGGTTTAAAGCAGGCTATGTTCATGGGGCTACCGATGATTTTAGCCATAAAGCGGTGGAAGATATCGTCAATCATTATGACTATCATCACACGCTATTCCACCTGTTTGGACTCGATCCGGAAAGACTCTATTTCGAACACAATGGACAGAAACGGAAGCTGATTCAGACCGATCAAAGTCAGATAATAACGAAGTTATTGGCTTAAACCCCCTCAATCGGGCTGGTGGTGGCCTGTTTTTGCCATGGCCGCCACGCCGATTCTTATAGTAGGGGATGAGGGCGTCTGATATTATTTAAACGAGCAGAATGCTGACGACAATTTAATTAGCAGGAACTGAAATGAAGATGAGTCACAAATACTGTGATGGAGTAACTCGCCGTAACTTCCTGGAAATCGGTGCCTTGTCCGGTTTGGGCTTGGCGTTGCCACAGTTTTTACAGGCTAAGGCTGCTCAGAAGACCCCGAATAATTGCATTCTGATTTGGACACGGGGTGGGACAAGTCATCACGACACGCTGGATCCCAAACCTGATGCTCCGACGAGCGTCCGAGGTGAATTTGGGGTGATTGATACCGCGATTTCCGGTGTCAAGTTTACCGAAGTCTGTCCAAATCTGGCCAAACACGCAGATAAGTTTTCAGTACTGAGAGGCTGGAATCCGAAGAATGGTAGCCACGGCTCGGCCGACCAGTATGTTATGAGCGGTCGCAAATTTAATCCGGCTGTGGGATATCCGACTTATGGCAGCGTAGTCAGTTTTTACCATGGATTCAAATCGGCGATGCCTCCGTTTGTCCAACTGGGTGAACAGATCGATCGACGTTTTGGTGGCGGAACGTCTGGTGTGCTTGGTTTGGAACACAATCCCTTTGTGATTTCAGCAGATCCGGCGGCCAAGAATTTCGTCGTCCGCGATATTACGCCTCCGCAGGGAGTGAATTTTGAACGGATTGATCGCCGTAAGAATGCGCTCGCTAAGTTGGACGCACTGCAGCGTGAAACAGATTTGCAACAGGATGCGTTTGCTGCTTTGGATGAACACTACAAAGCTGCACTGAATATGATTACGGCTCCGGAGACAAAAAAAGCATTTGCGTTGGAGTCTGAAGAAGAGTCTTTACGTGCAGCCTATGGTCAGAACCGATTTGGTCAAAGTTGCCTGATGGCACGAAGACTGATTGAATCTGGCGTACGGTTTGTGACCGTCACCGATGGTGGCTGGGACACTCACCAGAACAACTTTAAAGGTCTGAAGTCCCGCATGCCTCCCGTGGATCAGGCGATTCCTCAGCTGATCATTGATCTTGAACAACGAGGGCTACTCGATTCAACACTTGTTTGCTGGTTTACCGATTTTGGTCGAACACCAAAGATTAACTCGGCAAGCGGTCGGGACCACTGGGCCAGCACGGGCTTTGCTTTGATGGCTGGAGCTGGAGTGCCGGCAGGGACGATTCTGGGTGCCACGGATGATGAAGGTGGTTATGTGTCCAAAGATGAGTATTTCTCGGAAGACATCGCTGCTACGGTCTACTCGAAAATGGGAATGCCGATCGACATGATCACTCAGGCTCCAGACGGTAGGCCGATTCGGCTGATCGAAGGTCGACCTATCAGGGAATGGATGTAAGGGGTTGAGTTGTGATAAGGCTTCGAGGTAATCAGGTCAGACATTGTGACGGTGTTTTACGTCGTGACTTTTTAACGGCAGGTGCCGCCGGTATGGTCGGTCTGTCGCTGGCAGATTTATTACGCCTTGAAGCTCAGGCAGGAATCGGTTCCTCTAATAAAGCGATCGTGAATATTCACCTTGATGGTGGTCCACCCCAGATGGACACGATCGATATGAAGCCCGATGCGCCGATTGAAACTCGAGGCATCTTTCAGCCGATCTCTACCAAACTGCCCGGTTTTCAGATTTGTGAGTTGATGCCGCAGATGGCACAGCATGCGGATCAATTTGCCTTTGTTCGCAGTATGGTCGGCGCAGAAGGGCGGCATGATGCATTCCAGTGCATGTCCGGCTTTTCGGTCAAGGACATGGAAGGATTTGGTGGTCGTCCTGCAATGGGGTGTGTTCTCACCAAGTTACTTGGGAAGGTAACCGATCCTGCACCGACTTATGTTGATTTGATGCAGGGCCGACCACTGGTTCGAAATAGTGGTCGCCCCGGATTTCTGGGTCCGTCCTATAAGCCGTTTCGCCCAGATATGTCGAGCATGTTCAGTCGTCCACTCGAGCCTGGTATGCAGGGTGAATTGGCCCGCCTGGGTTCCAACCACACGACCAGCCTGTCGCTGAACGCAGAACTCAATGCAGATCGTCTGGCGAATCGTAATACATTGCTGGCAGGATTGGACCGAATTCGTCGTGACGTCGATTCCAGCGGCATGATGGATGCCATGGATCGATTTTCACAACAGGCGACAGGCATTCTGCTGTCCGGGAAATTTGCAGAAGCATTGGATCTTTCCAAGGAAGATCCAAGTGTGGTCGAGCAGTATAAGCCTAAGTGGAGTGTTACCAGTCAGCGATTCACAACGGCTGACGAACCAAAGGCGGCCTTGAAGTTGCTTTTGACCCGTCGGCTCCTCGAAGCTGGAGTGCGTTGTGTCAGTGTTACTTTTAGTGACTTTGATACGCATTCTGACAACTTCACTCGAATGAAATATACGTTGCCCATCGTAGATCACGCAATTGTTACGTTCATGAAAGATTTGCAGTCACGCGGAATGCTGAATGACGTGTCGATTATTCTGTGGGGTGAGTTTGGTCGCACTCCGAAGATCAACGCGAAAGCCGGGCGTGACCATTGGCCTCGGGTTGCTCCCGCTATTTTTGCTGGCGGTAAAATGAAGGTCGGTCAGGTCATTGGTTCGACTGATAAGTTGGCGGGCGAAGCGACCAGCCGTCCAATTCACTATCAGGATGCGTTGTACACGCTCTACCATAACCTGGGCATCCTGGCGGATCGAACAACGCTTCTGGATCCCACCGGACGTCCAAAATATCTGCTCGATCAGGGCAAGGTCATTCCTGAACTGGTATAGCTTCCAGGACGGCGTTTGAAGCCTGTTCCGCAAAGCCGCGGCATCGGCGAGCTTTCATTGTGATGCCCCTTTCTGCGTATGGTATAAACGGAAGAGTAAAAACATTGGTTTAACTCTAACTAGGATTGGTTCCTGACCCATGCGCCTTAAGACTGTTATCGTTGCCCTGCTGGTATTCTCTTCCACCTTCGCGAACGCCGCAGATCATGGCAGCTTTGAGATTCTCAAACGTTCGCTATCCCCGACCTCCGCAGAAAACGTGCGGTTTCAACCGGTGTATCAACAGGAAAACTGGAAGGCGTCGGAGACGGCCGTTATCGTGTGCGATATGTGGGACCTGCACCACTGCTTGAATGCGACCCGGCGAGGTGCTGAAATGGCTCCGCGGATGAATCAGTTTTTGAAAAATGCTCGTAAAACTGGCGCGCTGATCATTCATGCTCCCAGTAGTTGCATGAAGCCTTATGAAAATCATCCTGGGCGAAAACGTGCTCAGGCTGCTCCTCAAGCATCCAACTTGCCGAAGGACATCGGCCAGTGGTGTTACAGTATTCCCGAAGAGGAACAAGGGGTTTATCCAATCGATCAGACAGATGGTGGCGAGGATGATGATCCGGCCGAGCATGAAGCATGGGCCAAAGAATTGGCAGAAAAAGGGCTAAATCCGCGTGCGCCCTGGACAAAGCAAACAGAGTTGCTGGACATTCACAAGCGAGATGTGATCAGCGACAGTGGCGTCGAAATCTGGAATGTGATGGAAGCCGCAGGAATTCAAAATGTAATTCTTGTCGGGGTGCATACGAACATGTGCGTACTCGGCAGACCGTTTGGCCTTCGCCGTCTGGCCGCCAACGGCAAGAATGTTGTGCTTTGTCGGGACCTGACTGACACCATGTACAATCCAAAGATGAAACCTTATGTCAGCCACTTCACGGGGACCGATCTGATTATCGAGCACATTGAAAAATGGGTCTGTCCAACGATCACCAGCGATCAACTACTTGGCGGGCAACCATATCAGTTCAGCAAGGATACCCGACCTCATGTCGTTATGCTGGTTGCCGAACGCGAGTATGTAACAAATGAGACATTGCCGGAATTTGCACTGGAACATCTGGGCCAGGACTACAAAGTAACGATCCTGCATTGCGACGAAGAAGGTCAGGGCGAGCGGAACGACATCCCCGGTACGGCTGAGGCGGTAAGGGATGCTGACGTTCTGTTAATCAGTGTGCGTCGACGGGCTTTGCAGCTTGACGATTTCAAGGCCGTAGAAGAACATATCAAAGCGGGTAAGCCGGTGGTCGGAATTCGGACCGCCAATCATGCTTTTTCTTTACGTGGAGCAGAGCCGCCAGAAGGTCATGTCGTCTGGGAGGCATTTGATGCTCAAGTGTGGGGCGGCAGCTATACTGGTCACCATGGTGCTGGAAAAGCAGTGACTATTAAAAAAGTGACCGACCATCCGATTCTGGAAGGAGTGGATGTCGATGCGTTTCGTGGTACCGGGTCACTCTATATCGTCAATCCGATCGCTGAAAACACCACCGCGATTCTGTCAGGTACGATCGAAGGTGAACCAACGGAGCCAATCGCCTGGACGAATAAGACGAGCTTCGGTGGCAAGGCGTTTTATACTTCGTTGGGCCATGTTGGCGAGTTTGAACAGTCACAGATGAGTATTCTGCTCAAGAATGCGATCGACTGGGCGGTCTCGAAATAGCAAAAATCTTGGAGCCAGAATGCAATATCTGGCCGGTTGGGTGTCGTTTTTTAATTAGAATACAGGTACCTTTAATCCCACCTGTATTTCCCACCTGAAAACGATGCGCATCTCTCAAGTACTCAGTCTAACACTTAGTCTGTTGTGTCTGCCTGTGGCGGCAGCCGAATTTGCAGTGCACCCCGGTACCGTGGAGCTCAATGGAAAGTATTCTCAAACACAGTTGGTTGTTACGCAGCTGATCGCTGGCCAGATTGACCCCGCCAGTCAGGATGCTACCGCTCAGGCGAGCTATACAACATCCGATGCAGCAATTGTTTCAGTGGACTCCGATGGGCTGGTTCAGGCTCAGAGCAATGGGACAGCTGAAATTCAGATCGCCGTCGGGGACTGGAAATCGTCCGTCGCGGTCACGGTTGCCAATGTGGACGAGAACGCCAAGCTGGATTTTGATTACTCCATCCGTCCAATTCTGTCGAAGGCTGGATGCAATATGGGAGCCTGTCATGCGAGTCAGCATGGGAAGGGTGGCTTTGTGCTTTCCGTCTTTGGATTTGATGCACGGAAAGACTACACGTCGATTGTGAAAGACGAGTTGCAGCGGCGCGTCGATTTTATCAACCCTGCCAATAGCCTGCTCCTTCTCAAACCGACGATGAAAGCGCCTCATGGAGGTGGTCGCCGGCTGCGAGAAGGTACGGTGATGTACGACACGTTAGTAGACTGGCTACAGTCCGGTGCACCGGCACCTGTCAGCGAACCAAACGAAGTGGTGTCGATTGAAGTTTATCCTCGGCGTCGAGTGGCAGTCGTCGATTCATCGCAACAACTACGCGTGGTCGCCCGGTATGCCGATGATTCCACACGCGACGTGACTCCGCTTGCCCGTTACGACTCTTTGGACGAAGGCATGCTGGATGTGAGCGAGACCGGGATGATTACGACCAATGGTCGAGGCCAGGCTGGTGTCATGGTGCGGTATGAAGGGAAGGCCGAGATTTGCATGGTGACAACGCCTTACAGTGAAGCGCCCGATTTGACTCAGTGGAAGAGTAACAATTTCATCGATGAATTCGCTATCGCCAAATTCGAAGAACTCGGAATCGCTCCTTCACCTGTTTGTGATGATGCAACCTTTGTACGCCGAGCATACCTGGATGCGATTGGAAGTCTTCCTCTCCCAGAAGAAGTGGAATCGTTCCTTTCTAAAGAGGATCCCAATAAACGGGAGAAGCTGATTGATCAGTTGCTGGGATTGACCGGAGATCCCGCACTGGACATTTACAACGACCGTTATGCTGCCTACTGGACACTCAAGTGGTCCGATCTGATCCGTAACAGTACGGACAATCTCGGTGAACAGGGTATGTGGGCACTGCACAACTGGATTCGCGAGTCGTTTCGAGTGAATAAGGGTATGGACGCTTTTGTCAAAGAGATCATTACGGCTAAAGGTTCGCTGTATATGAACGGTCCGGCAAACTACTACCAGATTAATGCCAATCCAACTTCCTTGACCGAAGCAACCAGCCAGCTGTTTATGGGGATTCGCTTGGAGTGTGCGAAGTGCCACCATCATCCCTTTGAAAGTTTTAGCCAAGCCGATTATTACGGAATGGCAGCATTCTTTTCCAGGGTCGGGACGAAGAATAGCGAAGAGTTCGGATTGTTTGGGCGTGAACGGGTTGTAGTCGTGAAACCATCTGGTGAAGCTCGCCATCCTCGCACAGGCAAAAACATGGTGCCAACGGTGCTACATGGTGAAGCCATGGAACATCCGCTTGATAGAAGAATTCCGTTAGCGCAATGGCTCGCATCGCCAGATAATCCGTGGTTTGCCAAGAGTATTGTAAATCGGTATGTGAGCTACCTGCTCGGACGTGGATTGGTAGAACCAGTGGATGACCTGCGTTCGACAAATCCGGCAACCAATGAAGAGATGTTTGCCGCGTTGGCCCAGTATCTGGAAGAGAATCAGTATGACGTGAAACAGTTAGTGAAGGTGATTATGAATTCCCGCCTTTATCAACTATCGTCTCAGCCAACAGAACTCAATAAGACGGCTGGGAAATTCTACGCGTACTACAAGGTGAAACGGATTGCGGCCGAGCCACTGCTCGATGCAATCAACACAGCGACAGATACGACGACCAAATTTACCAATCTGCCATTGGGTACTCGGGCAATCGAGCTGCCGGATACGAATTACAACAACTACTTTTTGAAGACCTTCGGAAAACCTCGGCGCGTCAGTGTGTGCGAGTGCGAACGGACGCCCGACGAGAATCTCGCGCAGGCGCTGCATACGCTTAATGGCGACACGATCAATGCCAAGATTGATCAGCAAGATGGGCGGTTGAGCAAACTGATCGCTGCAGAAAAGTCGGATGATGAAATCATCGCCGCCTTGTTTATGGCAACCTGGTCGCGAGATCCGACAGAGGAAGAGTTGGCTGTTTGTAAAGGTATTGTTGCCGAAGCTACGGATCGTAAGGAAGGACTCGGCGATGTGTTGTGGGCGTTAATCAATGCCAAAGAGTTTATCTACGTGCGGTAAACAGAGGTGATGATCGAGGATTGAATGATGAAGAATTTGTTGTCTAGCCTGATATTCGTATTGTTCGCAGCAGCTACGACTACCGCGCAGACTTCCTACCCAATGCTGATGACGCTCGAACCGATCGCAATTCAGGTTGGTACCAGTGCCGACATGGTGGTGAAGTCGCGATCCAGTATGTGGGGTGCCAATAAGGTAATGGTTTCTGGGCAGGGGGTAACCGGAGAAGTACTTCACCCGGCACCGCCTGAAGCGAAAGAGGGCGAGGAAGTCAAAGAACCATCTCTCACCAATCTAACGATCAAATTTGCTGCCACGCCAGATGCGCAACCTGGTGTGCGAGATTTCAAAGTGTTTACAGACCGAGGAGTTTCCACAGTCGGTCAGATTGTGATTACCCGCGATCCAGTGGTATGGGATGATGTGAAGACTGACACGATGGAGGGGGCCAAAGCGTTTCAAGTTCCTGCCACCCTGACCGGAGTTTTGGAAAAGAACGAAGACTTGGACTATTTCAAGTTTTCCGCAGAAGCTGGCCAGCAACTGGTGATTCATTGTCGGTGTATGCGGCTGCAGGATCGAATTCATGATTTGCAAACACACGCGGATCCAATTATCACGGTTAAGAATCATCTGGGATCCACCGTTGCCGCTTGTGACAATTACTTTGCAGCAGATCCCTATCTCGTGGTGGAAATTCCTCAGACCGGCGAGTATTTTATCGAGGTCCGGGATGTTCGCTACAAAGCAAATGCATACTGGAACTACGCCATCGAGGTGATTGATAGACCGTTTCCTACCAATGCATTTCCGCTGGCAATCGCAGCCGACCAACCGGTTACCTTTGAATTGATCGGTGAAAGCCTGCCAGCAGGTACCACGGCAACGTTCGATTCATTTCCGCTGTCGCTCAAGCCCGGCCGCCAGTGGCTCTCGCTGCCAACACCTGACGGCGGTTTGTATGACCCCATTCCTGTCTACGTTAGCGGCGAGAAGGTAATCAGTGAAGCAGGTGACGACAATGATGATGTCGAACATGCTCAGCGCATCGAAGTACCTGCAGTCGTCAACGGAAGAATGGATAAAGAGGCAGACATCGATTACTTCAGCTTCGAAGCGAAAAAGGGAGATACATTGACGTTTGAAGTAATCGCCCGCCGCAGTCAGTCCATGCTCGACAGCTTTATCTCCATCGAAGATGCTCAAGGTAAACGACTCTATTCGGCCGATGATTATACCTTCGGCCGACGTTCCAATTGGGACTCCAAATACGACAACTTTACCGTGCCCGCAGATGGCGTGTATCACGTCTCTATCTATGATCGTCATCTTCGCGGAGGCGAGGATTTTGTTTATGCGATTGAAATTAGCCGGAGTGCTCCTACGTTTGAATTGACATTGGATACAGATAAAACGCTGACCACTCCCGGTACCTCCGGAGTGTTGTTTGTTCGGGCAAAACGATTTAACGGATTTGCTGGCGACATTCAATTGCATGCGGAAAATCTCCCGGCCGGAGTTCAGGCAACTGCCGGAAAGATCCTGGCCAGCGGTCAGGATGGATGTATCATTTTTACCGCCAACGGTGATGCTCCCTTCGATGCTCAGCATGTAAGAATCTATGGGAGTGCCTTGCTCGACGAAGGGGAGCAGGAAAAACAGACAGAATTACTCGTCGATGCTGTTCCCTATCAGGAAACGTATATGCCGGGTGGTGGACGTAATCATTACCCGGTCGATTCCTATACCGTGTCGGTTCAAAAACCAAGCGATATTCGGCAGCTAAAAGTTAGTGCCAACGAAATCAATCTGAAGCCCGGTGAGGAAGTGAAGATCGATGTCGAACTCGTACGGGCGGAAGGTTTTGATAAGAATATTTCGTTGGACGTCATTTATCAACATCTCAATCAGGTGTGGGGCAACTCGCTTCCCAAGGGCGTTAAAATGGATGGGAATAAGAGTAAAGTCCTGCTCACCTCCGGTGAATTAAAGGGGCATGTGACACTGGTGGCGGATGATACCTTGGAACGGGCTGAACGACAACAATTTTGCATCATGGCCAATGTGTCACTCAATTTTGTGATGAAAGCTACCTACACCAGCGGACCGTTGTTCATTACGACAACCCCGAAAGAAGAAGCTGCCGAGTAGGAATTCTAATGGCCCAGATTGTTCAAATTACGGACATCCATTTTGTCGCCGACGGCGGGCCACTTTTGCTGGAACACGATACACGCTCAGCATTTCTCAGAGTGAGAGATTACCTCGGCCAGCATTACTCCGATTGCGATCGACTGATTGTCACCGGTGATCTGGTACATGATGAAGGCGAGGAAGCTTATCAGGAACTCTTTGACGCACTGACGCCCTGGCATGATCGGCTACGAGTGATCCCCGGGAATCACGACGCTCGAGTACCGATGCAAAAAGTGTTTTCTGGGATGATTCGAAATGATCAGGACAGCGTTTCTTTTCTTGACGAGCTTGAGGGCTGGACGTTGATAGGACTGGATACGCTCATCGAAGGCGCGGTCGAGGGTGACTTGGCTGGAAATCAGTGGGCCTGGTTACGTGAGGCTGTGATGCAAGCGCCGGGACCGGTAGCTCTTTTTATGCATCATCCACCCGTCTTTGTTGGTAGCCAGTGGTTGGATCAGTTGTCACTGGTGTCACTGGGCGTGTTTTCCAATCTTGTTGAAGACTTTCCGCAAATAAAATTTGTCGTCTGCGGGCATGTGCATCAGGAGTTTTATACGCAAATCTTTCATGCCGACGTCTTCACCACTCCGAGTACTTGTGTGCAATTCAAGCCGAATTCAGATGAGTTCGCCATCGAATCAAGCTCTCCAGGTCTACGTACTTTCGACCTCCGCCCGGATGGCACTTTTGACAGTCATGTCATCAGAATCTCTAAGTGAGCGTTAACGTTTATAGCTTCCAACTCCTCTGAAGAGCGGAAGCCCCGTCGAGTGGGTGTCACCTGATCAGGTGCATCGAAATAAGTGCCACCCACTTTTTGGAGTTGGCAGCCAAGGGAAGACAGGTGATTTGGGAGAAGCCATGAAATCCCAGAACCGAGTGGGTGTCACTTAATGTGGGAGGCTGGAAAGGTCGAAAACGGCCCGGAATGAGTGGGTGTCACCTATTTAGGTCGCCTATTTAGGTCCCATTGGGTTGGTTTTGCGCTTACAATGGGCCGAAGACGCATCATTTTTGAATCATAGGTTTGCATCAATGAAATTAGTCACTGCTTTGTTGTTTGGTTTACTGATCTCTTTACCTCAAGCGACTTTTGGCCAGCAGGTCCCTGCGGTGGTTGACTCTGAAGTGACAGCTGTCAACGAGTTGGTATTCACCGAAGGTCCGGCCTACCATCGCGATGGTAGTGTTTTCTATACCGATATTCAGAACAATCGCATCATGCGTTTAGCTCCAGGGTCTGCCGTGGCTGACACGTTCCTCCGCCCCAGTGGCCGAGCGAACGGATTGATGTTCGATGCAAAAGGTTTCCTGATCGCGTGTCAGGGCAACGAAAAGGGGGGATTGGGAGGTCGCCGGATTGTACGCATCGATCCCATTAGCAAGGAGCAAACGGTTATTGTTGACAAGTTTAACGGTAAGCGATTCAACAGTCCGAACGACCTTTGCATAGATAAAGCAGGACGTATCTACTTTACCGATCCCTACTATTCACCCGACCGCAGCATGCTTGAGCTGGACGGAGTGGAAGGTGTCTACAGGGTCAATTCGGACGGCACAGATTTAGTACGTGTATTGGATAACAAAATCGTTGCCCGGCCCAACGGAATTGCGATTAGCCAGGATGAAAAGACACTCTATGTTGTCGACAATAACCCGGTGGTTCCTCAGCGAAAGCTTTGGGCCTTCACTCTTAATGACGGCGGAAGCGGGTTACCCACAGGGAAGCCCAGAGAATTACATGATTTTGGAAAAGGTCGTGGCGGAGACGGAATGTGTATGGATAGCGAAGGCAATTTGTATGTAACAGCCGGAGCTAATCGCAAGTATCCGAATCAAAATCTTGATAATCCCGCAGGTGTGTATGTGTTTTCACCTGATGGTGAGTTACAGGGAATTATTCCAGTTCCAGAGGATATGGTAACCAATTGCTGTTTTGGCGGTTCAGATATGAAAACGCTGTTCATCACTGCCGGGAAAACTCTTTGGCAAGTACGAGTTAAAGTTTCAGGATATGCTTTATGGCCCAAGCCGGAATAACGAGAAACTGGATGGACTCCGTTGCCGAACACCCGCAATTAGGACGCCTGATTTTTGAGCGTCGTGGCAAATCCTTCTTGAGGTCGTTGCATAATTATCTCATTCTGGCGTCTTTTCTTGTGGCAATTCTCATTATTTTAAATTTTAGTAAGTATTTATCCGCCAACGAGAATCGACCTGTTGTTGCTCGGGCGTGGGCCGAACTTCCGTGGCTAATTGGAACATTGGTTTTCGCACTCGTCCTGCTCTTGTATGTCATTCCCCGATTTATAAAGACCTTTCGATGTTACCAATACGGCGTCGAGTTGGCTCGTAAAAACCACTCGTTGATCCTGCCGTTTGATCGGATAACGAAGTTTGTGTATGGAAATGCCATAAATTCCCAATACCCGTTTTTAGCCGTTACAGATTTTGTCATCAGAGTAGATGGAATGAATGATGGAGAGGCAGTTTCCATTCGCTATCGGGAGCAAACACATAAAAAAGATTCGCAGGTATGCTCGTTTCCGGCCATTGCCTGTCACCAGCGTTCGGCCGAAATAGTGCAGCAGGTATGCAGTGGACAGAAGGTGCCATGGACTGCGAACATGACGTTTACGTCGAGTGGCCTCCTCTGCATTCAGCGTTCAGGTCATTCGGAAATAATTCCGTATCAGGCGCTTGAGGCGGTCGATCTGAAGCATGGGCACTTGAGTCTGTGGGCCGATCAGTCAGGCAAGCCGGTGTTCAAGTCAAGATCTGACCTGGATGATTTTTATCCGGGATTCTTCGCGTTACTAGATTTAATATACGGGGCTCCGGCAAATATGGAACCAGAACTTTTCGGGCCTCCGATAGAATTCGACCAGCAATAGAGCCTCAGGAATACCAGGCACTTTCTGTAATTACTCCGATCCATCAAACATTGTGTCCGTTGATCCTCGGAGTCTTCCCGCAGAGCTAATTCAAAGCAATTGAGAACATTAAAAGCTAGCAGTAGTTTGATTGTTTCTATTTAGCTGGACGTCTGAATTAGGCTAAAATGGAGGGCATGAGACGACCCCGCCTGTTATTCGTTGTCTGCTTTTTCTCAGCCTCTGTTCTGTCGGTGCGCGCTTTGGGTGACCAGTATGTGCGTATGGATGTAACACCGGCCAATGTTGTGCTCGAAGGTAAAGACTCGTCCGTTCAGCTATTGGTAACGGGTTACAACGCTAACGGCGAACCAACCGACCTGACTCATCAGGCTCAGTATGAAACAGATTCTGGCAATGCCAGCGTTTCACGTTTGGGCGTTGTCCGCAGTGTTACTGACGGCGAGGGAGCGGTTACTGTTAGATGGAAAGACCATGTCCTGTCTATCCCGGTAAAAACAAATCACACCCATGCTCGTCTGACGCTGAATTTTGCCAACGACATTATTCCCATTCTTAATCGTTATCGCTGCAACACATCCGGGTGCCATGGTAAGGCAGAAGGGCAGAATGGGTTCAAGCTGTCTGTCTTTGGTTCAGACCCAGTGATGGATTACCAGTCGATAGTCATGCAGGGCCGGGGTCGGCGGGTATTTCCGGGATCTCCTCAGGCAAGTCTGCTATTACGGAAGATGAGTGGAGGTACACCACACGGCGGAGGTATTCCGATACCACCTGAACGTCCAGAGTACCGTACACTTCGCGATTGGATTGCTCAGGGAATGCCGGTTGGCACCGAGGAAGATCCGACGGTAGTTTCATTGGAACTGACACCTCGCCAGCGTATTTTCACAATGGGTGAAACGCAGCAATTACGAGCGATGGCTACCTTATCCGATGGTCGTCAGGTCGATGTGACTGAATTAACCCAATTTCAAACCAACTCACCCAATCAGGCGGTTGTGGATGCCCTTGGGCATGTTACGGCTGGCCAGTCACCCGGCACGGCAGCAGTGATGGGTACTTACATGGGACGAGTCGACCTGTTGCAGGTCTTTGTTCCCCGTAGTGAAACCATCGCCAGTTACCCTGATTCCCGGCAAGCAAACTTTGTAGATGGCCACGTTCTGGACAACCTTAAGAAACTCAACATCATCGCTTCCGGTGATTGCAGTGATGAGCAGTTCTTGCGACGGGTATACATTGATACGATTGGTACGCTTCCAACCGCCAAGGAGGCCCGGGACTTTTTGGCATCCCGGTCACCGGACAAGCGTGAGCAATTAATAGATGCGTTGTTGAAGAGAGAGGAATTCAACACTTACTGGGCTCTGAAATGGTCCGATCTACTGCGTGTTGATCGTTTGGCACTTGGCCATGAAAATGCCTATCTCTACTACAACTGGATTCGCCAGAGTTTTCGCGAGAACAAGCCGCTGGACCAATTTGCCAGAGAATTACTGGTGGCGGAAGGCCCGCTTCGTGAGTCGCCAGCCGGGCTTTTTTACAAAGCTGTTCCAACTGCCAACAAAAGGGCGAGTACGGTAAGTCAGGTATTTCTGGGCATTCGGATCGAGTGTGCAGAGTGCCACCATCATCCCTATGATCGCTGGGGTCAGGAAGACTACTTTGGAATGCAGGCCTTTTTTACTCAGTTGCGATACAAGCAGTCACAGTCAGGTGAGATGTTGTTGACCAGCGGTGATCCAGTAACCCGCCACCCTCGGACTGGAGAAACCGTAAATGCCTATGCTTTAGGAACGACCATGCCTGAACAGTCTCCCTCTGGCGATCGCCGTCTTGTACTGGCTGATTGGATGACGGCTCCTGAAAACCCATGGTTTGCTCGTAATGTTGCCAACAGAACCTGGGCGCATTTCATGGGACGAGGCATTATTGAGCCGGTGGACGATGTCCGGCTCACCAACCCACCGACCAACCCGGCTTTGCTCGACGCTCTGGCGCAGCATTTTGTGGAAGTTGGCTTCGACTATCGTCGTCTCATCAAGACCATACTCATGAGTGCCACCTACCAGCGGGCACCTGATGTGAATGCGACGAATGAGCGGGATGAGCAGAATTTTTCCCGCTATTTGTTCAAGCAGCTGGAAGCAGAAGTCATGCTGGACGCCATTTCCCAAGTCACCGGACGCCCAGAGAAATTCGAAGGCGTCCCATCAGGCAGCCGAGCCATTGAGTTATGGGACAGTTCGGTACCCAATTATTTTCTGAAAGTGTTCGGCAGGCCGGTGCGGGCGACAGCCTGTGAATGTGAGCGAATCAGTGAACCTACCATTAGTCAGGTACTCCATGTTTTGAATTCTCCCGCCATTCATAAGAAACTCAGTCATCAAAGCGGTCGCCTTCGGGTCATTGCGGCTAATTATCCAGACAATGCAAAAGCGGTCGAGCAGATCTATCTAAGCTGCTATGCCCGCTACCCCGAGCAGACGGAACTTGATGCGGCAGTCAAATATCTGAATGAAGCTGAAAACAGGCAATCGGCTTTGGAAGACGTGGTCTGGAGTGTAATGAATTCGCTCGAGTTCTTATTTAACCACTAACTACGAGGTTAGCAGGATGAGTAAACAACGATTTTGTGATGGTATTCACCGGCGGGACATGTTGCGGTTTGGTGCCGCTGGTGCGTTTGGTATGGGCCTCACCCTGCCCAGCTTGCTGGAGCACGAAGCACGCTTAAAAGCGAATGGCGTCGACACAAAAGAAACATCGCTGATTATTGTTTTCTTGCAGGGCGGACTTTCGACCATCGACACATGGGATATGAAACCGAATGCTCCCGCAGAATTCCGAGGAGAATTCTCGCCGATTTCAACGGTCTTGCCGGGAGTTCAGATTAGCGAGCACTTACCCAAAATCGCCAAAGTCCATGATAAGTTCTCGCTCGTTCGATCCTTTGGCCATGCCAACAGTAATCATGGTCAGGCGGATCACTTTATGCTGACGGGCTATCCTCACGGCCCCGGGTTTAATGGCGGGTTGAAACCCAATAACCAGAAGCCATGTGTGGGAGCTGTTATCGGGAAAGAGCTGGGTCCGCGTGGCGGCGTACCCCCTTATGTTTGTCTGCCGCGGATGCATAACAGTGCAGGCTCAAGCTATCTCGGCTCCTCGGCCGCGCCCTTTGTTGTAGGAGCTGATCCCAATGCTCCAGATTTCAAAGTACCGGATCTCGCGCCGCCTGTTGCGATCGAATCGCGTCGGCTCAACAATCGTCGATCCTTGCTAAAAACCATTAATCGTTACGAGCAATCTGCCATTACGCAGGCCAATCAAGGCGCCCGGGCGATGCGCACGTACCAGGAAAAAGCTTTTGAGCTGATGACATCTGAAGCGACCAAGGCAGCGTTTGATATCAACAGCGAACCGGATGCGGTACGTGAAAAATACGGACGTAACATGTTAGGGCAGTCATGCCTGATGGCTCGGCGTTTGATCGAAGCTGGTGTTCGCTGTGCTTTTGTGAATCACATCGACTGGGACACGCATTACAACAACTTCCATGTGCTGAAAAACGAGCTGTTACCCAAGTTGGATGCCGCGATGTCGTCGCTGCTATCGGATTTGGACGACCGGGGCATGCTTGATTCCACTATGGTACTGGTGACTGGTGAGTTTGGACGAACTCCTCGCATAAACAATTCTGCCGGACGAGATCACTGGGGCCCCAGTTGTGCCATTGCCCTGGCTGGCGGCGGTATTCAGGGAGGACGAGTGATCGGAGCTTCGAACGAACGGGCCGAGCGACCGGCGACAACGCCATTCGGTCCGGCCGATTTGATGGCTACCATTTACCATGGGATGGGCATTGATCCGGAAAAAGTGTATTACACACCGGATGGTCGGCCCGTACCACTTGTGCCGGGTACCGGTCGCGTTATCCCCGGGCTCTTTTAGGAAAGGGCACAAGATTCATGTCGTACGTGTTCAAGCATTGCCTGTATCAGGTTGCGATGGCCGGTTTTCTGGCGGGCATCGTGCTGGCAGAACCCCCTGGAATTTCCTATGTGTATCCGGCCGGAGCACAACGAGGAACGAAGGTTGATGTTCGAATTGGTGGCTTCTATCTGTTCGATAGCGCTCCGATTGAATTCCTCGACGCATCCATCAAGCCCTCATCACGCGTCACGCGATTACCTCGAACGTTATGGTTTGAGGGTCCTCGAATCGCAATGCCGGCGTCGCAGGCAAAAGAAGATTATCCGGTCGACAACGCTGCTGTGTTTGAAGTTGCCGCTGATGCCGCACCAGGCACTCACTATTGGCGTGTCTGGACCAGTCAGGGCATCGTGCCCGCTCAGCCCTTTGTGGTAGGTGATCTACCGGAAATCGTTGAGCAGGAAATCGATGGCACTCCGGTTCCAGTAAAAGTCGAACTGCCACTGACAATCAACGGCCGCATCTTTCCCCGAGAGGACGTTGATTTCTGGCAGTTTCAGGCTCAAAAGGGCAAGTCGTACACTGTGGAAGTGATGTCAGCACGCCTCGGTTACCCTCTCGACGCTCGCATCGAAGTGCTTGGCCCTGAAGGTGATACGGTGGCCGAGAATGTTGACCATTTTGGTAACGACTCATTTCTCCGCTTTACGGCAGATAACGACGGTATTTTTGAGGTTCGCATACACGACAGCCAATTTGGTGGCTTACAAAACTACGTATATCGGCTGACGATTACAGATGACCAGGTTATCGATTCCGTGTTTCCCTACGGAGGCCAACGAGGAACCAAAGTTGATGTGACACTCGCAGGCCATAAACTTGGTGACGGCACAGTCGCTGTTGAATTGAATAGTGAACAGAACATCCAGCAAGTTGCACTGCCAGACGGCGGACGATTCCAACTGCAAGTTAGCACATATCCTGAATTCGTAGAGGGCAAGTTCAATCAGGATATAACAAAAGGAATTTCGCTGCCGGCTGTTTTCAATGGACAGATCACCGCAGCTGGTCAGAAGGACGAGTGGGTTATTCACGGTGTGGCTGGACAGGCTATTCGATTTGATCTGGTAGCGGCTCAATTTGGCTCCAATCTGGATTCCGTGCTTGAATTGTTGGATGTGGATAACAAGGTCATCGCCAGTAACGATGACGTGGGAAAAGGGAATACAGATTCGTCTTTTGTATACACGTTCAAAGAGGATGGGGTTTATCGGCTCATTGTTGCAGAACGATTTGGAAGTCGGGGCGGAGAGAATTACGGGTATCGGTTAACCGCGGCTCCCCCTTCAACGGAAAAGAACTTCAGACTGTCCCTGCCGGCAAGTGAATTGACGCTTGTGCGAGAACAGACGGCGAAGATCAAGGTATCAGCCGAGCGGTTGGGAGGGCTGGATGAAGAGATCGTATTGGAGTTCCTGGGATTACCCGATGGTGTGACTGTCGAAGGGACAACCATCGCCAAGGGTAAAACGGATACAGACGTCACATTGAAGTGTGATGATAAGGTGAAGATTTCCAACTATGTAATAATGGTTCAAGGCAAAGCAGTGCTCGCCGCTCCAGAAGAAGCGGCTGCCGAGCAAACGGTAACATCCACTGCAAACTGGAAAGGGATCGACCAGCTCAAGCTGGCCATTGCGATTCCCACTCCCTTCAAGCTGTTCGGTACGTTTGATACGAACTATGCTCATCGTGGGTCCACGTTTCAAAAGACGCTGTTTATCGAACGATCGGGATACGATGGGCCGATTGAGATCACTATGGCGGACAAACAGATACGCCATTTACAAGGTGTTACCGGAGGGAAGGTTATTGTGCCAGCTGGCGCCGAACAGTATGACTATGCGATTCAATTAGCTCCTTGGATGCAGCCAGGAAGAACGGCGCGGATGGTCATTTGTGGTTCCGCAATCATTACTGACTATGACGGTACGAAGCATCGGGTGAGCCATTCATCTGGTGCTCAGGACGATCAAATTATCTGTTTTGTCTCTCCTTCGCTGTCGTCGATTACAAGTACGATCGAGTCGATCCAATTCGTTCCGGGGGGCAAACAGAAGCTTCCTTTTACAGTGAATCGTGGAGAATTGAAAGGAACGGTGGTTGTCGATATTGTGATGCCGAACCACCTGAAAGGGGTAACGGCAACACCGGTTTCTATTCCACCGGAAAAGAATGAGGGTGTTATTGAAGTTTTGTTTGCCGATACAGAAAACATGGTAATTAACGCTCCTATTGTGCTTCGAGCGACGATTCGGGACGCAAAAGGGATGCATACTGCCGAAAAGAAGGTCGATCTGGTCCGTTGATATATATTTCACGGTTAGGGGCTGTGAGGTATTATTAAGTGTGGATATCAGGTTCGTATTATTTGTGATAAACCAATGAAGAAATATTCAAATTGTGAAGGGCTTACTCGTCGTCATACTCTCAAACTGGGTTTGGGAGGAATGTTTGGAGCAGGCCTTAGTCTGACAGATTCTCTTCGTATGCAAGCGCAGGCTAAAGATGCCAGTCCGATTGCTGGTACAGCCAAACGCTGCATTTTGATTTGGATGGATGGTGGTCCAACACACTTTGAAATGTTTGATCCCAAGCCGGATGCGCCCGCTGAGATCCGCGGTGAATTTGGAACGTGCCAAACGACCAATCCCGGAGTTCACTATTCGGAACACATGACCAAACTTGCTGCGATTAGTGACAAATACGCCATGATCCGATCGATTCGTCACAATCAGGGCAACCACGGCGCGGGTAATCACTACATGATGACTGGCTCGCCACCTCGAATTCCGGTTGGCTGCGGAGCCTTCGTCAGTTTCCATCCGAGTATGGGAAGCGTGGTCAGCCATGAGTTGGGTACAAAGAATGCGCTGCCTAACTATTTTTCGATGCCTCGCATGTCGCGTAGTGGTGGTCCAAACTTCCTTGGTGCGAATCACGCTCCTTTCGTTGTCGCCGACGACCCCAATGGAAGTAGTTTCCGAGTGCGGGACGTTGCGATTCCAGGCGGTTTGACTGACGGCCAGTTCAGATCCAAGTCCAACGTTCGTAGTCTGCTGGATCGTATGAAGCGATTTAACGATAAGGCAGCTGGCGACCCAGCCGTAGCGATTGATGAGTATTATGAACAGGGGATGAGTCTTGTTCTGTCGCCCGAAGCACAAATGGCATTCGATATTTCGCAGGAATCCGATGAGATGCGTGATCGTTATTATCGCAACTCCTTCGGTCAACGCTGCTTGCTGGCCCGTCGTCTTGTGGAATCAGGAGTTCCGTTTGTTACGGTTTATGACGGTGGCTGGGATCATCACAGTAATATCTTTGGTACCTGTCGGACTCGACTTCCTTCCTGGGACCAGTCGGTGGCCGCATTGATTTCTGATCTGGATGAACGAGGAATGCTGGAAGATACGATGGTGCTGGCGTTGGGCGAGTTCGGACGCACACCGAAGATATCAACACTTTCCGGTCAAACAACTCCAGGGCGTGATCACTGGGCCAATGCGATGAGTGTTTTGATGGCCGGTGGAGGTACTCCTGGAGGTGTTGTGGTAGGGGCAACCGACCGCAAAGGGTATTCGGCGATCGAAAATGTAAAGAGCCCTGAGAATTTTGTTGCGACTGTTTACTCGAAACTCGGCATCGACCCGGGTAAAATTCTATATACGCCTCAAGGTCGTCCCGCTCACCTGGTTAGCGACCCAACTCCCATACGTGAGTTGATGGGCTAAAGTCAAACGCTGTGGTTTTTTGCGTTTGGCGATCAATTTCATTCCTTAGGGGTATGCTATGTCTGCAAATGCGCAAAATCAAAATGTAAAACGTCGGGATTTTATCACTGCAAGTGCGGCCACAGCGGCGGCGACAACATTAGCTTCTTCGGCCAAAGCCAATGCAGATGATGACAAACTGGTAGTGGCCGTGATGGGCATGAGTCGTGGTCGAAGTCTGGCTGATACTTTTTCTAAACACAGTCAGTGCGTTGTGAAGTACGTTTGTGATGTGGATAAAAACCGCGCCGAACGGGCAGCGGATGAACTGGAAGGCAAAGTAGGCTATCGTCCTCAAGCCATCACCACGTGGGAAACGTTTATCGAAGACGACGAAGTTGACATCGTAGCCTGTGCTGCCCCAAATCACTGGCACGCTCCGACAACTATCGTAGCCGCCGAGGCTGGCAAGCACGTGTATGTCGAAAAGCCATGTTGTCAGAATCCGTGGGAAGGTGAGATGCAAATTGCTGCGGCTCGTAAGAACAATGTCTGTGTCCAGATCGGGACTCAGCGCCGTAGTGCTCCGACCTATCGCGAAGGAATTGAATTTATTCACGGTGGTGGAATTGGAAACGTCCGTTCGGCTCGTTGTGTCTACTTCAGTGCGCGTGGCTCGATCGGTTCGGGAAAACCTGCTGACGTGCCGGAATATCTGGACTATGAGCGTTGGCAGGGCCCAATTCCGCGACGGGAATATATCGATAACCTGGTCCATTACAACTGGCACTGGCGCTGGTTCTACGGCAATGGAGAACTGGGTAACAACGGTATCCACTCGCTAGATATCGCCCGCTGGGCACTTCAAGTTGAGTTTCCAAAGGCGGTCAGTTCCAGTGGAGGTCGTTACTATTTTGATGACGATCAGGAAACGCCGGATACCCACATTGTCTCATTTGAGTTTGAAAACGAAACTCAGATTACGTGGCAGGGCAGCAGTTGTAACCGAAACGGCTCAGGCTTTGTCAAAGTTTTTGGCGACAACGGCATGGTCGAATTCCTGGGTGGCGGTGGTTATGTGGTTTACGATCGTGGCAATAAGGAAGTCAAACGTGTTACTGGCGGTCAGGGGCAACCTGAACACATAGACAATCTGGTTAAAGCAATTCGATCGAATGATCCGGAAAGCTTGCATGCAGAGATCGAAATTGGCCACCGCAGCACTTTGCTTTGCCACCTGGGCAATATTTCGCAGCGCGTCGGCCGTGTCCTGAATTGCGACACTTCCAACGGTCACATTCTCGAAGATAAAGAAGCTATGGCTCTTTGGCAGCGGGATTACCATGGTGACTGGAAAGAACGGTTGACGATCAGCTAGTTTTTCATGCTTTCAACAGGACACCCAAACGCGGTGGGATCTTTCCTGCGGTGATCGGGTGTCTTTTTAATGACTTAAGAACTCTCCAGAGAGAGACCCTAATCGATGATTCATAAATATGCTTTTTCAACACTAGTTGGCGTGTTGGCTTTATTCTCTTTCCTGCATAAACCCGCGCAGGCTGCCGAACGGCCTAACATCGTTTTCTTTCTGGCAGATGATCAGCGAAACGACCAGCTGGGATGCTATGGCCACTCGTTTGTGAAGACGCCGAATCTCGATAAGCTGGCGGCACGCGGTACCAGGTTCACGAACGCATTTGTGACGACTTCCATCTGTGCAGCAAGTCGAGCGACGATTTTTACCGGTATGGTAGAACGCAGTCATCACTACACCTTCGGTACTCCAGCAATTGCTCAGGACTTCGTTTCGAACTCGTATCCCGTTGTTTTGAAACAAGCGGGTTACAAGACAGGATTTGTTGGCAAGTTCGGTGTCGGATTTACTGGCGGCACAGACCAGGCATTTGATTTCTTCCGACCGATTAATCGCAACAAGTATTTTAAGAAGCAGGAAGATGGAACGCTGCGACACACCACACAGCTCTCCGGCGATGCGGCGATCGAGTTCATTCAAGCCAATCAGGATCAACCTTTTGTATTGTCTGTGAGTTTTAATGCGACCCATGCTGAAGACAATGACAAGGAAGATCATTTTCCCTGGCCAAAGGTCACTGATGGCATGTACGAAGATGTGGAGATTCCCGCGCCACGACTCAATGATCCCGAGATTTTTGCCAGTCAGCCTGAATTCCTGCGGGAAAGCCTTAATCGGGAAAGATTTTTCTGGCGATGGGACACGAAGGAAAAGTACGAGAAGAATATCCGTGCCTACTATCGCATGCTCAGCGGTATTGATCACGTCGTGGGCCGTGTCATCAGTAAGTTGGAAGAGCTCGGACTGGACGATAATACGATCGTTATCTACACCGGGGATAACGGATACTATATGGCCCAGCGAGGGTTTGCAGGCAAATGGTCGCATTACGAAGAATCATTGCGCGTGCCCATGATTATCGCTGACCCGCGCGTCGATGAGGATGCCAAAGGCCAGGTGCGGGATGAAGTTGTCCTCAATCTGGATCTGGCGAGTACCTTTGTCGGAGCCGCTGGTGTCGAATTGCCCAGTCAGTATCAGGGAGAAGATCTTTCAAATCTGGTGGCAGGGAATGTAGCTGCGAATTGGCGGACCGACTTCTTCTGTGAACACCTGATGGATGTGCCAGGGCGAATTCCTAAATGGGAAGGTGTACGAGACCAGCGCTGGGTTTATGCAAACTATTTTCAGGATGATTACGAATTCCTTCATGACCTGCAAACCGATCCGGACCAATTGACGAATCTGGCGACGAATCCAAAGTACAAATCACGACTCAAAAAAATGCGTAATCGTTGTATCGAGTTGAGAGATTCATATGGCGGGAAATACAGTTATGAGCTGATGCCAACGAATAACTACCTCCGCCAAAAGGCTCAGGAGGCCAAGCAGCAGGAAACCAAGCCTGTGCCCAAGTCGCCACAGGTAAAACCAAAGACCGACTTGCCAGAGAATCCCAATGTCGTGCTCATTATTTCTGATGATCAGGCATGGACCGATTACAGTTTCATGGCCCATCCGGTTATCAAAACTCCGCATCTGGATCAACTGGCGCGGGAAAGTGCCACGTTTACACGAGGCTATGTTCCGCAGGCACTTTGCCGCCCTTCTCTGGCTACCCTGATTTCGGGACTGTATCCCCGACATCATCGAATTATCGGTAACGACCCGACTCCATTAGGACGGGATGCAAAGCCGGGAGCCTATCAGGAGCTGCGCAATCAGCTGATTGCGAATATCGATCGAATTGATACCGTGCCACGTATGCTTCAGGAGAGAGGTTATCTGAGTCATCAAAGTGGCAAATGGTGGGAGGGACATTATTCGCGAGGCGGATTTACTCACGGAATGACGCATGGTGATCCTCAACGAGGCGGTCGCCATGGTGACGTTGGGCTGGACATCGGCCGAAAGGGCATGGAACCAGTTCATGCTTTTATTAAGGAAGCCAAGGCGGAAGAAAAGCCGTTCTTTGTTTGGTATGCTCCGTTCCTTCCACACACACCTCATAATCCTCCCGAGCGTTTACTGGCAAAGTACACTGCCGAGGGGCGGCCTGTACAACTGGCCAAGTACTACGCCATGTGCGAGTGGTTTGATGAAACGTGTGGTGAACTGCTGCAAATCATTGACGACGAAGGCCTGAAGAAGAACACGGTCGTCATGTACGTCACCGATAACGGCTGGATTCAGAAAACTCCGGATATGGATCTTGGGCCGGCCTGGCGATCGTCATATGCTCCAAAATCGAAGCAATCTGCGAACGAAGGTGGTATTCGTACGCCAATCATGGTTCGCTGGCCAGGCCAGGTGCGTCCGGGTAATCGTGGTCAATTGGTCAGCTCCATTGATATTGCACCCACCATCCTTGAACTTGCAGGTCTGCGAAAGACCAAACAGATGCAGGGGAAGAACCTGATTGATGTTGCTCAAGGCCGAGAGGTACCACATCGAGCACTCTACGGTGAGTCATATGCCCACGATATTGCTGATCTCAACGATGTTACCAGAACGTTACTCTACCGCTGGGTCATTCGGGGCGATTGGAAGTTGTTGCTGACTTATGATGGTATCGTTAACCGTTATAAATGGTCACATCCACGCACAGAAAAAGGCCCGCAGCTCTATAATCTCCGAGTGGACCCGACCGAGACAGATAATCGAGCGGCAGAAAATCCAGAGATTGTGAAAGAGCTTACGACTCTACTTTACGAACACTGGGATCATCGCCAATAAGCAACATACTGATTTGTATGACAGAAATTTCCCCGCTGGGCTTTCGTTTGCCAGTGCGGGATTTTTTGTGTTATTTCTTTTAGCATTGGTCTCTGAAAACGAGTGTTTCTGCAGCGATCCAATTAGCCTAAAATAGAAGGAACATATCCCACCGTACTTAGCCCACCTAACTTGCTATGAATAGCCGCCATTATTGTGCTTTGATGACACTTTTACTTGGTGTTTTCTCGCATGCCCATGCAGACGAACCTCTCACTTTTGAGAAGCATATTCGTCCTATTTTTCGAGCTCATTGTTTTGACTGTCACGGAGCAGAAAAAGAAGTCAAGGGCGAGTTGGACTTGCGACTTGTCCGGTTGATGGAAAAAGGTGGCGAGATAGGGCCAGCGTTAGTAAAGGGTAAACCGGAAGAAAGTTACTTCTTTGAACGCATTGTCAGTGGCGAAATGCCCCCGGGTTCGCATCGCGTGCCAGATGATCAGATTGCGATCATTCGTCAGTGGATTCTGGAGGGAGCCAAAACCGCTCGGCCTGAACCGGCTACGATTGGTTCGGGGTTGGGCATCTCATTGGAAGAGCGTTCTTACTGGGCTTTCCAACCGATTCAGCGGCCAGCGATGCCTCTGGTGACGAACGTGGATCAGGTGCGTACTCCGATCGATGCGTTGCTATTGGCAAAGATGGAATCTCAAGGACTCTCATTTGCTCCTCTGGCAGACAAGGCAACACTTTTACGTCGTGCAACACTGGCATTAACCGGACTGCCTCCGGCCCCGGAGGAATTGAACGCCTTTTTGGCTGATGAAAGTCCGGAAGCATGGGAAAAGACCATTGATCGCTTACTGGAAAGCCCTCAGTACGGCGAACGTTGGGGGCGTCATTGGTTGGATGTCGCGGGGTATGCCGACTCGGAAGGTTCCACCAACAGTGACGCCAATCGTCAATGGGCCTACAAGTATCGAGACTGGGTAATCCGAGCGATTGGGATCGATATGCCCTTTGACCAATTCATTACATGGCAGCTTGCCGGAGATGAACTGGTTGAGCCACCGTACAAGAATATGACGGCTCAGGAAATTGATAAACTCACGGCAACCGGTTATTTGCGGATGGCGGCAGATGGTACCGGACAGGCGAACAACGAAGAGAATCGAAATCAGGTAGTTATTGATACCATTAAGATTGTCTCGACGGGATTGCTAGGTGTTTCGATGGGTTGTGCTCAATGTCATGACCACCGCTATGACCCCATCTCGCATGAAGACTACTACCGGTTTCGAGCCATTTTTGAACCGGCATTGAATCCGAAGCGATGGAAGGTACCCGGTAACCGTGCGGTCTCGCTGTACACCGATGAAGACCATGCCAAGGCTGCAGAAATTGAAGCGCAGGCGCAAGAAAAGGGAGCAGCCCGAAATGCCAAACAAAAAGAATTCATGGATTTGGCACTCAAGGCGGAACTGGAGAAAGTAGACCCATCCTTACGGGAATCGTTGGAGACGGCATACCGTACGGCGGGTGACAAGCGCACCGATGAACAGAAAGCTTTGCTCGCCAAGAATCCAAATATAGGTAATCTGAGTCCAGGTGTTTTGTACCAGTACAATCAGGGCCATGCTGACGAATTGAAGAAACTTGACGGCGAGATCGCAGCGTTACGCGGTACCAAGCCAGTACATGAGTACATCAGAGCGTTGACGAAACAGGTACCGGAAGTGGATCCGACTCACTTGTTTTATCGGGGCGATTATCGACAGCCGCAGCAGGAGGTAGCTCCTGGTGGACTGACCGTCACCGCTCCGGCCGACAGCCCTTTTGAAATTAAGGACAATCCGGAAGGGTCGCCAACGACCGGACGTCGTTTGCAATATGCTCGCTGGTTAACCAGTGGCCGTCATCCGTTGGTGGCACGCGTGTTAGTGAATCGATTCTGGATGCATCACTTTGGTACTGGCATTGTTGATACGCCAGGTGAATTTGGCCGTCTGGGCTCCATGCCGACGCAACCCGAGGTTTTGGACTGGCTGTCTGATGAATTTATGGCCAAGGGCTGGAGCCTCAAGCATCTGCATCGTGTCATCATGACATCTACTGTTTATTTGCAGCAATCGAAGCGGACACCAGAAGCTGATCAGATCGACGGTGGAAACCAGCTGTATTCCCATTTCCCAGTGAAGCGTCTCGATGCTGAGGCGATTCGGGATTCCATTCTGGCGGTCAGCGGCAAGCTGGATAAGGCGTCCTTTGGTGCTCCGGTGATGGTCGGCAAAGACACGTCCGGGCAGATCATCATTAATGGTGAAGTTCAGCGTCGTAGCGTTTATCTGCAAATGAAGCGTACGGAGCCCATCGCGCTTCTCAAGGCATTTGATGCCCCGGCAATGGAGATCAATTGTACGAAGCGGGAAAATTCAACGGTGGCAACCCAGTCACTAATGTTGATGAATAGCGACTTTATACTCAGGTCAGCAGATTTCTTTGCATCCCGATTAAATCAGGAAGCTCAGGGCAAGGTGGATTCGTCCGTGACCAACGGGATCGAGTTGGTCCTGCCGGACAATGGACTCAATAATGCAAATCCCTGGTCCTTTGGTTATGGCATGGTGGGCGAAGCACCTGAAGGTGAGATTGCCAAGGTGACCTTCACACACTATCCGTTTTTTGGGGACAACACCTGGAAAGGTGGTGAGAAGATACCAGATGACAAGCTAGGGTTTTCATTTTTGAATCCTACCGGTGGCCATACTGCGTCCGTCGAGATGAGTCCGATCCGTCGTTGGACTGCTCCTGTCAGTGGCAAGATTCGGATCCAGGGAAAGCTTCATCATCCATCCGACAACGGAGACGGAGTGCGTCTCACGTTGTACAGCAGTCGGACTGGCCAGGTTGGACAATGGTCAGCCAAAACAGGAAATGCGGACTATGATGTGACTTTTGAAGTCGAGGCTGGTGACACGATCGATGCGATTGTTGATAGGGTGGAAAACCACACTTCCGACTCGTTTTCAAATACGTACTCTATTACGCTGCTTGAATCGGACATGTCCCTGGCATGGGAATCAGCGAAAGAATTTCACGGCCCTCTGGATCAGAGCGGCTATGAATTGAATGCGACGATTGCTGAGCAAATTGCTTATGGATGGTATCTGGCCTACGGACGTCCACCGACGCGAGAGGAAGTACAGCTTTCCATCGAATTTATTGAGCAACAGGTACAGTTACTGATTGCTTCCAAAAACGAATCACCCTTTGAACAGGCAATGACCAACTACTGTCAGGCATTGCTGACTTCGAATCAGTTCCTTTATATGGAATAGGATCAATGACCGGATCAGGTACACATACAAGTTTTACTCGGCGCGGGTTCTTACGCGAAAATGCCATGGGCCTGGGTATGGTGGCGTTGGCGTCCATACTGCAGGAAGAGAATTTACTCGGCGTTCCCCGTAACGTTAAACTTGGCCCTCAGAAATTTGACCTCACGGCAAAGCAGCCTCATCAGGAACCCCGGGCTAAGGCGATGATTTCGCTCTTTCAGCACGGCGGTCCTGCTCATATGGATTTGTTTGACCCTAAGCCTGAGCTGACTCGGCTTAACGGTAAAACGTATGATGGCGATATCGGATTCAGTTTTATCAAGCGGGCAACCAAAGTTCTCAAAGGGACGCCATTCAAATTTCACAAGCATGGCGAGTCCGGGATAGAGATGTCAGAACTGATTCCTTACATGGGATCGATTGCTGATGACATGTGCCTCATTCGTTCCATGCATACCGGACATAACGGTCATGAAGTTTCGATCCGGTATATGAATGCTGGGATCGCCGGTGTAACGGGCCGCCCTGCTCTGGGTAGCTGGATCACCTACGCGCTGGGCAGCGAGTCCCAGAATTTGCCCGCCTATATGGTTTTGACTGATCCCGGTGGACATCCGGTGGATTCAACGCATAATTGGTCCAATGGCTGGATGCCCTCGATCTATCAAGGGACCGTGCTGCGACCAAAAGAACCGCGGATCCTCAACCTGGATGCGCCAGAACACCTGCGAGGTGATGTGCAGGCATCGAATCTGGGATTTCTTGGCAAACTCAACCGGCGGCATGCCGAGAAGCATCCTGGTGAGCATGAACTGGAGGCTCGCATTGCCAGCTATGAACTGGCAGCTCGGATGCAAGATGCTGCTCGTGAAGCGCTGGATATATCCAAAGAGACAGAAGCAACACACAAACTCTATGGCATTGACCAGGATGCGACCCGGGAATATGGAACTCGTTGTCTGATCGCTAGACGTCTGGTGGAACGAGGAGTCCGTTTTGTGCAATTGTTCCATGCGGGTCAGCCCTGGGATAATCATAATTCACTGCATACATCGCTCCCCAGCGCCTGTCGTAAGACGGATAAGCCGTCCGCGGCATTGGTGAAAGATCTCAAGCAACGAGGCATGCTGGATGAAGTGCTCGTGCATTGGGGTGGTGAAATTGGCCGACTGCCAGTGGTCGAAGGAGACCCTAACACGGGTGGGCGTGACCACAATGGACAGGGTTTCAGCACCTGGCTGGCTGGTGGCGGTATCAAGCCCGGAATTACTTATGGTAATTCAGACGAAGTTGGACATCGCGCGGCCGAGAATATAGTCAAGCCAAATGATTATCAGGCGACGGTCTTCAAGCTGTTTGGAATTGATCACAAGGATCTGTTCTATTTGCATAACGGGCAGGAACAAAAACTGACCGTCAATGCGGATGCCCAAGTAGTCGAGGATATCATCGCGTAATGCGACTAGCGCTACAACTATTTGCGATTGTTACTCTTTTACGGATTAGTACCTGCTCGGTAACCGCCGAGGAGATTCCCGCCATTTCCAATGGCAACATTCATCTCCGCGGTACGCTCACCAACAGCAAATTGGTGTTCGAGCAAACAGGTAAAGGTCATGTCGCTTTTATTGGCGGTAGCATCACGCAGATGAATGGCTATCGACCGATGGTCTGCGAATTTCTGCAGGAGCATTTCCCTCAGACGAAGTTCAAGTTTACCGATGCCGGGATTGCTTCCACATGTTCCATGACCGGTGCTCATCGTTTAACGCGCGATGTTTTGTCCCAGGGCAATGTCGATTTGATCTTTATCGAATTTGCAGTCAATGACGACCAGGATGCCGGTCATGATTCGGTGCATGCTATCCGAGGCATGGAAGGGCTGATTGCACAGGTACGGCGACATAATCCCAAAGCAGATATCGTCGTAACCCACTTTGCGAATCTGGGAATGATGGAGACCATTGGCAAGGGAGAATTGCCTGTGTCGATCGATGCTCACCGGCGGGTATGCGAGTATTATCGGGTCTCCACATGTGATTTATGTAGCGAATTGACAGAGCTCATCAAGGCGAAGAAAACGACCTGGGAACTGTACGGAGGCGTGCATCCCAAACCCTATGGCAACGCGATTTGCACTGCCATGATTGCCAAGCTATTACAGCAGGGCTGGGCCGTCGAAAGTACGGTAGTCACTGATCACCCGGTACCGGATAAATTGCTGGATGAAGGTAGCTATGTATGGGGACGGTTGGCAGCCCCAGAGACAGCGAAGAGGGATGAACACTGGACGGTATCAATTCCGGATTGGAAGAATATTAAGGGCAGCTTCAGACAGCAGTTTGGGGGCCTGAAGTTGCTGCACAGTAATAAGGTGCACAGCGAATTTACTTATACATTTAAGGGCCCATCTATTGGGATTTATGTGCTAGCTGGACCGGATGCCGCTGCGCTGGAGATGATAGTGGATGGCCAGGACCACTGGCGAGGTGTTAACCTGTTTCATCGTCATAGCACAGGGTTGCATTACCCACGTACGGTGATGCTGGCGGAGGGGCTGGATGCGGGAGAGCACACGATTACGGTACGTATCAGTCAGGCGCGTGATGCGTTGAGCCGTGGCTCAGCGGTTCGGATATTGAATTTTGCTCTGAATTCTAAACCGTAACCAATGGTTAACGAGGTAACTCAAGGATCTCGCCACCATTGCGACTAAGCAGACCCTTCCACGTTGTGTTGTCCATTGACTGCGGCAGGTCCAATACAGCTCCGTCTGCCAGAAGAACCGTCACGGCCTTCTTCAATTCGCCGAAGGATGAAACGACATCCTGCAGATCGACCGGTAACGGTTCAGGCTTGGTCCACTCAATTGCCTTATCCTGCCCAACTTCGATAACCATGGCAGTTTGAGAGGTACCATCCTGAATATCCCTCAAGCCGACTGGTTTATTGCTTCCCAAAACCGAGCTGTCCCCGGCTGGAACTCGATAGACCGTCTTCCCTTTGAGATCCTTGTAATTCGGATGCTGATAGACGGGGGGTATTTCCTCAAGCAACTGAATGTTGTGTTCGCTATTCCATGGTTCATCCAAATGGAACCGTTCGTATAATGCTTGTTCTTCAATAAATGGCAGGATGTGAACGCGCCAACTTAACAAAGGTGTCCCCTCGGCGTACTTAATGCCGTCGATCTCACCAGTGGGAAGGCCCCGGTGAGTGAATTCGTAGTTATAAACGGCTATGCCAATCTGCTTCATATTGTTTTTGCTCTGCATTTTGCGCGCTGAACCTCGGGCGTTTCCGAGTCCCAATGTAAACATATCGAGCAGTTTTGTTCGTAAGGAGTCGTTCCAGGTAAGCAGCACATTAACCTGATCTCCTTCATTGGTGACTGACAGGTTCTTTGCAAGTTCAGCACCAGTGGTTAAGAGTTGTACCATCTCAGGTTCAGCATTTGGGTTGGACTCGAATTGCTGGATCTGTGCTGGAAGCATCACTTTCGCCAGGGTGGCCAGCATGTTGATTTGCATGAAGACATCTTTTGTAGCTTTGTCGTCCTGTCCAGCAACTTGCAGGCTTACCGGCGTGTCAGAATCTGGATTCAGGATCAGCGTTGCAGAACTGACTTTGCGTATCAGATCAAAGAGCACCTGAAACTGTGGTCCGGCCAACCCGGCTGGGCTGAAGTTCTCTGTCGGTGGGAGGGTAATTCCATTACGAAAGTTAGCACAAAATGCAAAGGTGTTATCCTGTTTAATGTTACCTACTGTGGAAGCTAGCTTGCCATTGCCACCTTTTTTGTCGATCATGGCTTTGAGCTGATCCTCACTGGCTACCAGCAGCGTCGTTTCATCATAGATGCAGACTGACGGCTTCATTCCAGCTCCCCGAGTGTAGGTGACACCGTTGTATTGCACTTTGGTACCGGGGACAGGGTCAGATACTGGCTCGTTGTCGAAAAAGTCGAAGGACTGATCGGTGGTGATCTTTCCTACGATCGGATTGAGATCGATTGCCTTGGTAAAGGTGATGATTGCGCCGTATTTTACGTCAGGCTGTGCAGATTCTGAATAGATTTCAACTTCTTCGAGTGGCTCCGCCGTTCCTTCTGGTAGTTCCGTCTCCTGGGCCAGAGCAGAATCGCCGATAATCTCTTCTTCAATACTGGTCTCTTCAGTAGCCTCCTGCTCAGACTCATCAGTGGACTCAGAATCTGGAGGTAAAGTAACATCAACTTCAATCTGATCTTGAGAAGAAGTTGTTACTGGTGTTTTGGGTACAGAACTGAGAAAGAGTGCGCTTTTGACGAATGCAGCATCCATCCCTGTGGTCAGTTTAAGGTCGTCAAGAGGGTTGGGACTTAAAGCGTTTTGTGAAGCGAGTTTTATAAACCTGTCCGTAAATTGGGACTTCAACAGTTTGCGGACATTGATCCAGACTGCGATCTGGTAGTCGTCCAAAATGAAATCGGTATCGACAGAGTCTTTGATTAAAAGTCCTGCTTCATCGGCAGGGCCAGGCTCCTCCGTTTCATTACTACGTGCAACCAGCCCGCCCTCATTTGGTTCAGCAGGCTCGATCGCGGTTGCCTCATTCGTTTCACCCTGTTGGCCGGCAGGTTGATGAGCTTCCTGGCTGGCAATATTGTTGAGATAAACGAGCGTTATCAGAATCGTGGCCAGTACAACGCCGGTAATGACAGATTTAAGATGCATTGGAAATGCTCCAGAGACGTAAAAAAACCGCGACAGATCAATTCCATAAAAGATCCGAACCGCGGTTTATATTATTGCGTTAATCTAACCGACTTCAAACCCTTTACGTTGCTCGCGAGACAACATTGAGTTCGCCTCGTCGTCACCCTGGAAGGTTTGTGCATCTGGATCAAAAGTGAGTTTACGATCTAGCCGCATGGCAATATTCGCCAAATGGCAAACGCTTACACTGCGATGATGAGTAAACACATCTGAAATCGGTAGTTTACGACTCTTAACAGAGTTAAAGAAATTAACCATGTGGGGTGTTACCTTACCCCGATAGACTTCTTCAACCTTCGCTGCCAACTGTTCCTGCAGCGACTTATCTGCTTTGATTTCGTCCACAATCTTTCCAGTAATTCCGCCACGATTAACTCGCAGCTTTCCTTGAGAACCCTCAATGATCAGTTCGTTTTTGCCACTGGTAAGGTTGATAGAACTACCATTTTTAAACTTCATCAGCGCATCAAAGGTATGCGCCACGTTATAGCAGTTGGGTCGTTTATCAAAGGTACCCTTCCCTTCAATCGAGACAGGGCCTGTTTCGTGAAGACCGAGTGCCCACATGGCGATGTCGGTATGATGGACACCCCAGTCCGTCACCTGACCACCAGAGTATTCCAGCCACCAGCGGAACTGGTAGTGAGTTCGTTCCTTGATGTAGTCTGTATCCGGAGCTTGTCCCAGCCACATATTCCAGTCCAGATTGGCAGGAGGGTCGGAGGGCGTAAACGGGCCTCCTTTTTGCGCTGTTCCGACGGATGACAGTGCTTGCAGGTTGTCTCCCAGCCAGCCCAGATGGCAAACAGCAACCGCTTGCAGAAATGCGCCGCCATATTCGGATCGCTGCTGTGTTCCGACCTGAAAGACCTTGCCCGTTTCTTTAACGACCTCACAGATCTTGATTCCTTCGTCCACCGTCAGCGTGAGGGGTTTTTCGCAGTACACATCCTTGCCTGCTCGCATGGCATCGATTGCAATCTTGGAGTGCCAGTGATCCGGAGTTCCAATGGTGACGACATCCACATCCTTATGATCGAGAACGTGTCGGTAATCCTGAACTGCCGGGCAGTTATTGGCAGCACCTTTGGCAAACCCTTCAGCTCTGTTTTTGTCCACATCGCAGGCAATGACAGGAGTTCCGAGTTGTAAAGCCTGACGAGCGATACCTGAACCCCGGCCGCCCAGGCCGATGCAGCCGACCCCCAGCTTGTCGTTGGCCGAATTGTTTTCCTGAGCAAACGTGTTGGTGTTCTGGAAGATATAAGGAGTCGCCGCCAGTGCCCCACTGGTTGCTAAAAAAGATCGTCTGGTTTGTGTGCTCATGATTGATCTCCGCTATGGAATCATTGCCAGATTATTATTTTGTAGTGAGTATGCACCGAAGTCCGACAGCATCGTCGGTAAGCTCGGCAGGGACGACAAAACGGTAACTACTGGTTAATTTGTCAGCTTTGTCTTTCCAGCTGCCCCCGCGCAGGATTCTTGTTTTGGAATCCTTGTCAATTTGTGCTCGGCCATCTTTCGGAGCAGATTGATAGGAATCACTACCTGTATCAGTACACCACTCCCACAGGTAGCCATGAATATCATATAGACCCCAGGCATTGGGTTTCTTCACTCCGACAGGAGGATCATTGCCGGCGGCATTGCCGGTGAACCAGGCATAGTCTCCGAGTAGTTTTACTTCGTCTCCGAAGCTATAGACGGTTTTCGTGCCGGCTCTGGCAAAGTATTCCCACTCTGCTTCGGAGGGCAACCGGACGGTCTGATTTTTTTCAATGAGTTTTGCTTCCCGCATCATCTTTGTCGCGGTCTGGCAGAACTTTTGAGCGTCGTGAAACGTGAGTTCTTCGACGGAGTTTCGCGGGCCTTTCCATCGCGAGGGGTTACTGCCCATAACCGCTTCCCACAGATTTTGTGGAACTTCGTATCTAGCAACGAAGAATGAATAATCGAAAGTGACAGTATGCTTGGGAGATTCAGATGGGAGATCACTTCCCATCTCGAACGATTTAGGAAACTTTCCCTTGCCAGGCGTGATCTGTACAAACTCGCTGCGAAAAGTTTTCAGTAACTTTTGCTGCGTGTCTGTAAGGTCATCGGCGTGAAGCATGGGGATAAGTAAGAGCGAGCAGCAGACTGCAAGAAGAGTAGATCGGAGAGCAAGCAATGGATTAACCTTGTGTTTCAATATTTCCAGTTCGGAAGGCTTCGGCCATGGCACGCGGTACTTCCGCTTCGGCCTGTATCAGGGAAGCCTCGTTACCAACAACTTCCGCTTTTTGTTCCTGTTCCACAGCAATGGCTTCGGCTCGACGTTGTTCAGCTCGTGCACGGGCAACGCGCGTATCAGCTTCTGCCTGATCAACCTGCAGGCGAGATCCAATGTTTTCGCCGACCACCGCACCGGCAATGTCAATCGATACGATCTCAAATGCTGTTTGTGAGTCTAAGCCACGTTCCAGTACCGCTTTAGTGATCATTCCTGGATTTTGTAGTACATCAGAGTGTTTTGTAGCCGAACCAATAGCGGAAATGATACTTTCCCCCACGCGGGCAATGATTGTTTCCTCAGTTGCTCCACCGATCAGCTGCTCCAGATTTGTTCGTACGGTGACTTGCGCATGAACTTTCAACTCAACTCCGTCCTTGGCAACCGCACTTAGATATTCCTTGCCGCTGCGCCGCGGATCAGGACAGCTAATGACTTTTGGGTCGACACTGGTTTGGACAGCTTCCACCACATCCCGGCCCGCCAGATCGATTGCGGCAGCTTGATCAAATTCGAGCGAGATACCGGCATTTTTGGATCGAACCAGGGCTTCGATGATATTGCCGACACTGCCTCCCGCTAAATAGTGTGCTTCCAGTCGCTGGGTCGTAACAAAGGTTCCGTCGATCGGTGTATTGGGCAATTGGTCACGTTCTGTTTTCAGTTGTGCCTGCACCGCTTTGATCTTCGCCTTCATAATCGCCTTTTGATTGACCTGTCGCAGGCCCATCATGACGAGTTCGAATAGTCCGATCTGCGCTCCACAGTTATAACCTTCCCACCACAAAGATCCGTACTTTAAGGCGATCACGACGAGCCCCAGCATCAGGAGTACGATCAATGCCAGCCCGACAATTTCAATCGGGTTGGCAGCAGCGATAAGGTGTAATGAGTAATTCATCTAAGGGATTCCGCTTTTTTGATTAGTTACAGCTATGATAATACCCCATATGTCGGTCCGAATCCAAGCAATTCAGACATAGCCAGCGCGCCAAGGGTGATCTACTGAAGAAACGCATTCTGGAAGTCGACCGTCTCATCAATGAGTTCGATTTCGATGAGCTGGTCTCGTAATACTTGCCACCGCTCGCGCGTCATCGTACCGAGACCTTCTTTCTGCAACCCATCAGGTAGACAGAGGTCCTGAAGCGTTTCAGCGCCAAAGGCCAAGATTTCTTCGCTCATTTCTTTATTGAGCGAGTGAATATGGTGATTGGTTTTAGTCGAGTCTTCCAAATACTGGAGCCACCCTTTTTTGCTTGCTCGGATCATCCGTGTGACGAGTTCCGCTTGGGCGTCGACTGTTTCCTGAGTGGTAATCAGGAGACTGGTATAAGGATTATAACCCAGGTCGGAGACCATAAGAACTTTGGGATCACCGCCCGATTTTCTGGCAACAAACGGCTCGCTGAAGACGTAGGCCTGCTGGCCGTAGTTGCTATCGTTCAGAAAGACGGCAGGACTTCCCGGGTAGCCGACGAGCTTTACATTTTCCATGGGCAAATGTTTTTGCATGTAAAGCGCAAACGCTCGCCCCGCACTCATACCTAAAGTCATATCCTTAAGATCTGCCAACGTCTCAATACCAGCACTTTCGTGCACCATGATACAACGTGGGCTAGTTTGCAGAGGAGCGAACAAGGCGACGGCATTCGAATCTTTCGCTCGGCTGGTAAGGACCTGATCAGCATTACCAACAATGAAGTCGGCTTGGCCGGATACAAGTTTCTGTATGACCGGACTATTTGGGCCGCCGGCAAGAATTTCAACGTCGAGCCCTTCCTCTTCAAAGAACTCGTGTACCAGTGCCGCGTAGTATCCTCCATGCTCCGCTTCGGGGAACCAGTTGAGCTGTAAAGAGACCTTTTTTAACTCCGTGCTGTTGTTTTCAACGGCATTGGTTGGGGGCACGTCGCCTTCGGGTTTGCAGCCGGCTGTAAATATCAGGACGAATAGTAGCAGGTGTAATTTATTCATATTGTTCTTGTTCGTTAGACGGGAGTGCATCCTGGATTCGCGAGGTCATTACATCCACCATTGAGCGATGAATGCCGAGAGGTGCGGTTACCACACAGCAGGTGTCAGGATGTTTCTGAGCAGCCATTCTTGCCAGTTCAGGAATGTCTTCGTGCCAGTGCCGACCTGGGGCCAAAAAGTAGGGATGGACAACAATGTAATGGGCTCCCTGTGCTACGCAGGCCTGATAAGCGGCATCGATGTCGGGTGAGGCCAACTCCATATGAGCTGGCTCGACAATCGCGGTTTCCGAGATCTGTTGAAAGAGCCTGGCAATTTCATGTACATAGACATTACTGTCTTCGCGCTTGGAGCCGTGATCGACTATGATCACTCCCAGCAACGTAGGGTCAAAGGCTACCGGGATGGATCCCTGTATCGTGATCGATCCAGGAAGCGGAGGACTCTCGGGCATGGGACGGCTATCCATGTATTTATTTGCCACGCTTAATTGGTTATCAACGGTTGGTCGGCGTTGTTTATTATAAAAGCAGGTGGACTTGAAAACAGTGCCGGTCACCCATTTCAGACTATCAAATTAATGAATCACGTCATCAACCTCTCATCATTGAATGTTACTTTAGGAGGAATCCGTATCCTCAACGGACTTTCGCTTGAGGTACCACGTGGCCAATGGTGTTCTGTGGTTGGACCGTCTGGATGTGGAAAGTCTACGCTTCTGCGAGCGATGGCCCGCTTGATACCGGTGGAGGCCGAAAGTTTTAAGACCGACTACCAAACACCGGCATTTGTATTTCAGGATCCTACGCTCATGCCCTGGCGGAATGTAAGCGATAACGTTGGCCTGCCATTGGAGCTGAGTGGGAGCAAGCGGCAGCCGGAGGAGAGTATTGATCGACTGACGATCGACGAGACGATCCAGCTGGTTGGATTGGACGTAGAAGATCTGACCAAGTTTCCACGGCAGTTGTCTGGCGGAATGCGGATGCGAGTATCAATGGCACGAGCTCTGGTTACTCGCCCGGACATTCTGTTTATGGATGAGCCCTTTGCAGCCCTTGACGAACTACTACGTCAGCAACTGAATCAGTTGATACACGAGATTTGCCGGGAGCAGCAGCTCACAACACTGTTTGTGACTCATAATGTTTCCGAAGCAGTCTATCTGAGCAATCGTGTCCTGATCATGAATCGGCATGGTGAAATTGTCAGCGATGTTGAAATTACCTTGCCGGAATCCAGAACGGCAGAGCTAAGAGTTTCTGCAGATTATCTGGCAGTCGTTAGAGAAGTGACAGAAAAGTTGCAGGAGGCGATGGAATGAAGTGGGATGAGATACGTGTCATTGTCCTGCCATTGCTCTTTTTGGTACTGGTTTTGACTCTCTGGCAAATAGCCGATCAGATTTTTGAGATCAAGCGAATCATTCTGCCCAGTCCCCTGGAGATAGCGGAAGAAAGCTGGAAGAAGATTGGAGAGTTAGTAAAAGCGACTCTGGTAACTGGCTTGGCGGCACTCGCAGGATTTTCGATATCGATTTGTATTGGTGTTTTGCTAGCACTTTTGTTTTCTGTATCACGATTGGCAAAACAGAGTGTATATCCTTACATGATTATGCTGCAAACTGTGCCGATTGTAGCCATCGCGCCTCTGGTGATAATCTGGTTTGGGGGTGGATTAGGTAGTGTGGTGGTTATCGTGACGGTGATCAGCATCTTCCCGGTGATAACCAATGTCACCACTGGATTGACGACGATCGATCCAGGTCTAGTCGAGCTATTGCAGTTGTACCGGGCGAATCGAAATGAAGTTTTATTCAAATTAAAATTACCCAACGCCGTACCCTATCTTCTGACGGGTGCCCGAATTTCAGCTGGACTTACAATCGTCGGAGCGGTTGTTGGTGAATACATGGCGGGTCACGACATTGATAACCGCGGCCTGGGATATTACATCTTTATGAGCAGCCAGAATTTTCAGGTGGAAGTGCTCTATGCCAGTATTTTGCTTTCCACGCTGCTAGGCATTTTCATGGTCGGAATGACGTCACTGCTGAGTAGAACGATCCTGCACCGCTGGACGTACGCATTGCATCAGTCTTAATCAGTCTGTTATTGAAGCACTCCGGATTGCTATACTTTGCGCGATAGTAAGTGGTGCAAAGGGAGACAGCGACTGTGTACGTAGCGAAGAAACTGATTCTTGGAATGAGCGTCGTAGTGCTCATGACCTTACCAGTTACTGCTCAGCAAGAAGAGGAAACTGGTCTGACAATGGATTTAGATCAGACCATCGAGTTGCATGAGACCTGGGCCGAGGAATTTCGCAGCTGGTTTCCGGAGACCTTTCACACGACTCGGTTTCTTCTGGCCGACTATCAGTGGATCGGCTGTCTGGCACTGATCTTTCTGGGGTTCCTGGCCGACCTGTGTGTTCGTAAGCTTTTAACGATTGCTGTTCGTTGGATTCGTCGCGAGGAGAAAGACGAAGACAGTCCGGACGATCAAAGACAAGCGCGTAAAGTATGGAAGCCGGTGGGCTTACTGGCACAGGCCGTGGTTTGGTACTGGGGCGCATTCTGGATTGGACTGCCTCTGAGTCTGCTGCTCATCGTGACCGTTGCTCTTAAGTTCTTTACGGTGGTGGCTGCCGTCTGGACAGCTTTCCGATTGATCGACTGGGTTTCCAGTTTTGTGACTCGTAAGGCATCGACTACCGAAACCAAGTTTGATGATTTGTTGATTCCGCTGGTCCGTAAGGGGTGCAAGGCTTTTGCGATTTGTGTCGGACTTGTACTGTTCGCGGATGTTTTCCAGCTGGATGTGACAGCGCTGGTTGGTGGTCTGGGGATCGGGGGTGCTGCGCTCGCCTTTGCCTCGCAGGATACACTCAGTAACCTGTTTGGCTCGCTGACCGTCTTGGCAGACAGGCCATTTGAGATTGGCGACTGGATTGTATCGGACGGTGTCGAAGGAACCGTCGAAAACGTGGGCATGCGAAGTACGCGTGTTCGCACGTTCTATAACTCAGTGGTTGTCCTGCCCAACAGCCGTCTAACCACTGCCATTGTCGACAATATGGGGAAGCGGGAATTCAGACGGTTTACCACCAAAGTAGGTGTTCAGTACGATACGACTCCTGAACAGCTGGATGCTTTTTGCGAGGGGATTCGAGAGGTCATTCGGCGGCATCCCTATACACGCAAAGATTACTTCCAGGTCTATGTGAATGACCTGAGTGCGAGCAGCATCGACATCCTGCTTTATATGTTTTTTGAATGCAATGATTGGCCGACTGAACTGCGGGAACGTCATCGATTGCTGACCGATATCATGCGCGTGGCTCAGATATTAGGGATTCAATTCGCATTTCCTACACAAACTCTGCACCTCTTCCGCGAAGAGAACACCACGGATTATGCAACGCTTCGATTTGACGATCCCCATGATTATGGAATGGATGCTGCATCGGCAGTGACTGCACACCTGACCAAAAAAGATTTCCCGCCGGTAGAAGTTGGTACCGGCGGGAAGCGTTTAGGTGCGGCGGAATCGGATGGATAGCGTCTAATGGACGCGCTGTCCAGGTTGAGCTCCTTCATCGATGCCCAGCATGAAGACTTCTTCGCCTCCCGGACCCGCTGCCGTGATCATTCCTTCACTGACGCCGAAACGCATTTTTCTGGGCGCCAGGTTGGCAACCATCACGACCAGGCGTCCTTCCAGATCTTCCGGATTGTAGGCTTTTTTAATACCTGCAAAGACCTGACGAGTTTCCTCACCGCCGAGACTCAATGTCAGTTTGAGAAGCTTGTTCGCCTCTTCCACGTGTTCGGCCTTGATGACCCGAGCGACACGTAGATCGACTTTGGCAAATTCGTCAAAGGTAATTTCATCAGCCAAAGGTTCATCGATGAGCGGCTGAGCGCTGTCGTTGTACTGAGTTTCGCTGGCAGCTGCTTCGGCAGCAGCATTTTCTGCTTTTGATTCTTCGATCATTGCATCTACGTCTTTCTCTTCAATGCGTTTCATCATGTGTTCAAATTTGGCAACTGGCGTGCCGACTAATGGCGTGGCCGCCTGTTCCCAACGAGTGATTGGGTCTCCCAACAGAGCTCCTGTTTTGTCAGCAATCTCCGGCAGGACGGGTTGCAGGTAAATAACGATCTGCCGAAACAGATTAAGGGCGACGGTACAAATGTCCTGTAACTCCTGTTGCCGCTCGGGATCCTTGCGCAGCGTCCAGGGAGCGTTGCTTTCCACATAGGGATTAGCCCGGTCAGCTAATTCCATGATCAATCGTATGGCCCGGTTAAAGTCGCATGCTTCATAGGCAGCGGCGATTGCTTCCCCAGCGTCGACGCCTTGCTGAAAAAGTCCTCCATCATCGGGGTATTCGGAAGAAAGTCCCGATTGCTGAATAAACTTGGCAGTTCGGCTGGCCAGATTGACAAATTTTCCAACCAGATCGGTATTCACCTTGGTAGTGAATTCCTTCAGGTTAAGATCCAGATCTTCAACCCGATTGTTCAATTTGGATGCGTAGTAGTACCGCAGTGCTGCAGGGTTCAAGTGCTTCAGAAAAGTCTCGGCTTTGACAAACGTACCATCCCGTTTTGACATCTTACGACCATCCACTGTCAGAAAACCGTGGATATGAATTTTCTCTGGCAGATTAAATCCTGCCACCTTTAACATGGCAGGCCAGAAAAGGGTGTGAAAATACGTGATGTCCTTGCCGATGAAGTGATGGATTTCCGTATCAGGATCTTTCCACCAGCTGTCGAAGTCATCACCGGTTCGGTCACAGTACTGTTTGGTAGAAGCCATGTAGCCGATAGGGGCATCAAACCAGACGAACCAGTAATGTCCCGGAGCATCAGGGATCTCAAATCCAAAATAAGGTTGTGGCCGGGATACATCCCAGTCACGCAGCGGCTCATTCAGGAAATGCCCCTTCAGGTAATTGGCGATTTCGGTTTGCAGGTGGTCGCCCGACTGGGTCCACTCATCCAGAAAATCATGCAATTGCTCAATTTGGATAAACAGGTGATCTGCCGTCTTTACCGAGGGCGTCGTTTCCGAAAGTGTGCTTACCGGATTGATGATCTCCCGAGCACTGTAAGTGGCACCGCACTGATCGCAGCTGTCACCATACTGATCATCTGCTCCGCACTTGGGGCACTTTCCACGGACAAACCGATCGGCCAGAAAGATCCCTTTCTCGTCATCAAATAACTGCGTGACTGCTTCTTCCCGGATTAATCCAGCATCACGAAAGGCCTGCCAGAATTGCTTGCACAGCTCATAGTTTTCTGGACTGTTCGTGCCACCATAATTATCGAACTCGATGCCAAACTGGGAAAAATCCCGCTGGTGTTTTTCCGAGATTCCCTCAATCCATTCCTCTTCGCTGCATCCAGTACGCTGAGCACTCATCATGATGGCGGTACCATGAGTGTCGTCGGCGCAGAGGTAGATACAGTCGTTGCCACGCAATTTTTGGAATTTAACCCAGATGTCAGTCTGGATGTATTCCACCAGATGTCCGAGATGAATCGGGCCATTGGCGTAAGGCAGCGCAGAGGTTACGAGGATTTTGCGAGAGTTAGCCATAAAGGTTTTTCAGAGTTTTCCAGCTCAAAGTGCTTGGGGTGATATTATTCGTCATTCAGTTCAAAGATGACCTCGATTTCGGTCGTGATGTTTCCCGGTAATGCTCCCATGCCAACGGCACTGCGAGCTCCGACTCCGTTATCAGGTCCGAAGATTTCGGCCATCAGATCACTGTAGCCGTTGATCACCTTGGGTTGTTCACCAAAGTCTGGGCTGCAATTCACCATTCCTAATGTCTTGACGACCTTCTTGACTCGATCCAGACTGCCGAGGTTTGCTTTCAGCGTGGCAAGAATGGCCAATCCTGTCTGACGTGCGGACTGATAACCATATTCCAAGTCGACATCGGCGCCAACCCGACCAGTGAACATCGTTCCGTCTGGACGAAGTGGACCGTGCCCGGAAACGTAGCACATATTGCCGCTGATGACGACTGGTTTGTAGACGCCGCCTGGTTTGGGAGCGGGAGGCAGTTCCAGACCCAGTTCTTCGATTTTGGTATCAGCACTCATGGTTGTGTTCCTTGTGGGTTTGTTGATTGGACTATTTGTTGTAGATGTCGTCGGGATCAACGAGCCGTGCTTCGATGGTCGTTAGTCCATCCGGAGCCACTTCCCGGAAAAAACAGGACTCATAACCTTCGTGACATGCGGCACCTTGTTGATTTACTTTCATGAGAATGGTGTCACGATCACAGTCAACCAATATTTGGACGACGGTTTGTACATGGCCGCTTTCTTCACCCTTGTACCACAGCTTATTCCGGCTACGGCTGAAGTAAACAGCCTGACCGGTTCGAATTGTCTCCTCGTAAGCTTCCTGGTTCATCCATGCCATCATCAGAACCTTTCCAGACTGGGCATCCTGCGCAATGGCGGGCAGTAACCCGTTGTTACGGGAAAAGTCCGGACCATTATCGCCTGGTTCTGAAGCCATTGAATTCTCTGCAAACAGGTAATTTCGTCAGTTCATTATGAATTGTTCAGGCTGTTTTGTAACCACGATTACCCGGATTACCTCCGATTAGCCGGGAACCAGCATGATCAATGATGAATCCGGACAAGAATACGTGAGGCAGGCGAATGCAGATCTTTTTCCAGCCTGAAAAAGAATGTAAATTTTTTTGTTTTTCGATGGAACGCGCCAGGTGAATAGCGCGTCTAACGGGGGTAAGCGATCATTCCATACTTAATTATTCCATTTTTGTGAAGGACGCTCTTCATGGCTACTGTCGATTTACAATTTAACCTTTTGGATGCTCTGGCTCCTGCATCTGTAAAGCGAGCCAATACAAAAACCAGTACTCAAACTCGAAAGCGTAAGTTCTCCTTACCTGTAGAACAGGCTGATCGGCCGGTGAATCGCATTGCTTTTGTACGTGAACAGCAGGAGATGACTTTGCGCAGTGTCGCTCGGCATACCGGCGTCGACGTACGAACCTTGCGAAAACAGGAAAAGCCCACAGCAAATCTGACGCTGACGGAATTGGCTAAATGGAGTAAAGCACTGGATGTGCCGGTGGTTGATCTCATTGAAGAACCTGAATCAACACTCGACAATCCCGTGAAAAAACGGGCTGCGATGGTGAGAATCATGCGAAGTGCCATGAGTATCTCTGATCAGGCCGAGACGGACAAAATGTCTGCTTTGGCGGAAACGCTCGTGAGCCAACTTGTGGAACTGATGCCGGAGCTTGATGGAGTCACCGCCTGGCCGCAATATGGTCAGCGTCGCGGGCCTGATGAAGTTGGCCGCGTGGCTGAATGTCTATTGCGAGTCGACTATAGCCGGGACAGAAGCTGAGTTAGCCGCTGGCTCGATGCGAGGCTGTGCTTTGACGACTGCCTGGTTTGAAATCAGGTCTTCGATTCCCAGACGTTGCATCATCAATGCGATGTATCGGGAACTCACATAAAACCCTTCGTTGTCTTCGTGGTCGGCCGCATTGCAGATTCCGATTAGATTCCCGTTTTGATCGACCAGGCCGCCGCCACTGCGCCCGCCTGCTGGCGCTCCATGGATTTGAATATTATCCGGACCTTCATACCGGTTCAGTGAGTTAATCACTGTCCGCTCGAGTGTTGGTTTTGCGCCACCATTACTTCCCGCCGAGATCACTCGTTGCTGTACGCTGGGTGCAGGCTTGGCAGCAAGAGGGATTGGAGTAATGCCACCGTCAAAGGGAATGGTTAATAAAGCGACATCATATTTGTTCGCGTCATATATTAAGACTCTTCCAACGACCCGTTTAACTCCGCCGGGATAGTAAACGTCGACATGAACCGGGGTCTTGCCCTGCGATTCACGGAAGAGATGGCCGCAGGTGGCAACCAGCGCGCGTTGCTGTTGGGCATGAATAATTGTACCGCTGCCATAGGAAATACCGCTGCTGTCACGTAATTCAATACGCACGGTTGCCCGCAGTAGTTGGCGTCCTGGAGATTGAGGTAACTTCTGAAGCAACGGTTGAGCTCCAGCCCGATTGATGCTGAGCCAACCCGATGGAGCAGCTTTTTCCAGAGAGTCTTCCATCATGGTTGCACGCGAAATTGTTGTAACCGGTTGAACGACGCGTGGGCGTTTGAGAGTTTCAGAGCCAGCAGTGATAAATACTCTGAGCTGTTGTTCATTCATGAAGCCAATGCGGCGGTGTATTATTTTTCCCTGGTGTACAGTGACAGTGGCGGGTAACTCGCGAATGTTGTAGCGGCGAGCTAAAGATTCATTGGATGTTACGTCCACTACCCGAATGTCATAGCCTTGATTTTTAAGACTCTTCGTGGCGGGTTTCATTTTCACGCAGGATGGACACCACGGTGCAGTAAAGTGGACTACGACAGGCTGATCTGTCGGGGAACCTGGAACGACCAGTAGCGCGAGAATGAAGGCGTAAAGTGACACGAAAGATGCCATCCACACAAAAACGAATAAGTATTAATGATGAGCGGATGAGTAATTTGATGGACTTTGCTTTTTCAGGCAAGACCAGTTGCGGTGGGATAGGGAAAAGAGCTGAACTGCTATCGTTTTATGACTCGGGATCGTGTTGCATCAACGGACTGTTTTTTTGATTCAACAAAGCCCGATCGGTGAAATAACCTGAGGCCTTAACCCAGAAGATTTCCGTCCAGTTGAGATTCAATAGCAGCTACGATTTGGCCGCGAACGCTATCCGCTTCTTCACTGGTCATCGTCTGGTCACCTCGACGTAACTTGACTGTGAATAACACGCGTTTCACATCGTCTCCGTCACGCTGCGGGTCCCGGTAGGTTTCCTGGTAGGTAACGTCTTCGAGCAGCCCGGCGTCAACGGCACTGCGTACACTAGCCTCCAGTGCATCCCAGCGAACAGATTCAGCCAAAACGACATTGATGTCACGTGTAATCGCCGGAAAGTTACTCAGCTGCGAGTGCTGAGGAATCAGCGTTGCATGTTGGACCAGGAGATCCATCCGGATTTCAGCTACGCTGGCTGGATTGCGTAATGAAAAGGTCTTAAGTCCTCCGGCATTCACTTCTCCCAGAAACCCAAAGTGTTCCCCATTGAGACTTAGCGATGCACTGTAGTCAGCGTGGAGCAAGTCCTGTTGCGTGGGCTCGACCGTCAACACCTCTTCAATTTTGAGAGAGTGAAGCATGGTTTCGATTACACCCTTCAGGTGATGAAAGCCTTGTCCACTGGTGATTCCCAAAGTCCATTGTTCCTGTGGCAAGCCTTCATCCTGTGGCAGGTATACCTTGGCAGTTTCGAACAATTCGACATTTGGATTAGCCAGTGATTGATTGATGCGTCGCACTTCCAGCAAACTTGGCACCAGACTGGTACGCAGGGCATCCGCCCCTTTGAGCATGGGTGACATTGTTCGTAACGGCGCTGCGGAAGACCAGGGGCTGTAGGTTTGAGTCCAGGCAGCCGGAACGACGCTGGCCGTCAGTGATTCGTCGAATCCGATAGATGTCATGGTTGTTCGTAACTTGGAAGCGACCCGGTCCCAATCGCTTTTGAAGGAAGCCGCCATCGGGACTCCAACATCTTCAGGGATTTTTTCGTATCCATGAATACGAGCAATTTCTTCCAGCAGATCAGCTTCCCTGGTCAGGTCACGTCGCCAGGTAGGAGGCGTTACGGTGATCGAATTCTCGTCGCTGGTAGTTTCAGTATTCCCCAGGGCAAGCAGAATGCGCTTCACCTGCTCGGCATCAATGGAAATCCCCAGAACACGTTCAATCTGGGATAGCCGCATTACCACGGGTTCAGGCTGCCAGGTAGTTGCTCCGTCATTAATAAAGCCTTCATCCAAAGTTCCACCGCAGTGTTCCAGAATCAGCTCGCAGGCGCGATTGGCAGCCCATTCAATCCCTTCAGGATCCAGAGCTCGTTCAAACCGATAGGATGACGGGCTGTGGAGGTTGAGTGCCCGTGAAGTGGTCCTGGTTGCCATCGAGGAAAAGGCAGCTGATTCAATAAGGATATCGACGGTATCGTCGCCCACTTCACTGTCAGCGCCCCCCATGATTCCGGCAATGGCTACAGGTCGATTCGCGTCAGCGATGACGCACATTCCAGGCGCTAGTGTATAAGTGTGGTGGTCGATGGCCTCAAACGCTTCATCTTCTGCAGCTTCCCGTACAATGATCTGGTTACCCTGCAGTTTGGCCAGATCAAAAGCATGCAGAGGTTGCCCACATTCCATCAGCACATAGTTTGTGATGTCGACAACGTTGTTGACCGGCTTCCAGTCTTTATTGACCGGAGCGAACACAGTTCGCAGTTGATCCTGCATCCATTGGGGGCTTTCTCCAATTTTGACGCCGCGAATGATGCGTGCCGTATATCGGGGACAAAGTTCCGGAGCGTCGATCGTGACGCTGAAGCCGGAATCGGCGCTTGGGCCAGCGGCAGTGGGGTCAGGATCAGGAAGGGAAAGCGACAGGTCGTACAGGACAGCGATTTCGCGAGCAACGCCGATATGCCCCAGGCAATCCGGGCGGTTACTGGTGACTTCCAGATCAATTGCCAGATCGTCGAAAACAGTTTCAGTGCCTTCATGATTGAGCCCCGACATGGCAAGCCGGTTTTCCAGCTCTTCACGATCCATATCAAGTGCAACGTATTGTTTAAGCCAATTCCAGGAAACGAGCATGATTCTGTTGGGGTTTTAAGGTGCGAGGTAAAAGGGAAGAGACTAAAACTGAGCCAGAAAACGAACGTCATTCTTATAGAATTCGCGGATGTCTGTAATTCCATGGCGACGCATACAGAGTCGTTCGACTCCCAGCCCGAACGCGAAGCCAGTGACTTCTTCAGGATCATAACCGACTGCCTGGAGAACATTGGGGTCGACCATTCCGGCGCCTCCAAATTCGATCCATTGTCCATTCCAATAGTAATCCGCTTCAACACTCGGTTCCGTAAAGGGGAAGAACGAAGGCCGGAATCGAATAGTTACGTCATCCCCCAGATAGCTCGTGGCGAACAGACGCAGGACACTTTTTAAGTCGGCCATCGTCACATTCGTGTCGATCATTAACCCTTCAATCTGATGAAACATGGGATAATGCGTGGCATCAGCAGTGTCCGGACGGTAAACGCGACCGAGAGAAATAATTCGAATTGGTGGTTTGGTTTTTTCCATCACACGGATTTGAACCGTACTGGTCTGACTACGGAGTAGCAGATTGACCTGGTTCTTTTCACCCGAACTGGCTTCGGCGGTTGCCAGGTAAAAATTCTCCAGCGGGTCGCGGGCAGGATGATCGTCAGGAATGTTTAATGCGACGAAGTTATGCCAATCATCCTCAATTTCAGGGCCGTCTGCGGTGGAAAAACCGAGTCGTCCCATGATGTCCTTGAGCTCTTCAATGGTTTGGGTGATTGGGTGAATACGGCCAATTTTGAAACTGGCTCCGGGTAGAGACGGGTCGAACTGTGTATCCCGCTCGGCGTCTCCCGCCCCGCCTTGAATCCGCTCGTTGGCCGTCTCGAACGCGCTTTCGATACGCCCTTTGGTCTCGTTGAAGGTTTTACCAGCAAGAGGCTTGTCCTCCTTGTCGACCGATCCCATCAGCTTTTGAACGGATTTGAGTTTGCCGTTCTTGGCTCCTAGAAACTCGACACGAGCTTCTTCCAGAGCGTCAGTACTTTCGGTCGCACTAAAAGTGGACTCGGCTTCCGAGACAAGCTGTTCCAGTTGATCAAGAAATTCCTGCAGTGCCATGATGAAGTTTCTGAAAGGAATTTAAGGGTTAAAAAAGAACAGGAGAGTAAAGTCTAGCTGACTTCCTCTCCTGAACATGTTTCAATCTTCATTCTGCGAAGATGAGCGTTAACCGGCAAGGGCAGCTTTGACGATGTCAACAACTGCTTCAAAACCGGCTGGGTCATGAATTGCCATTTCGCTGAGTGACTTGCGATCCAGTTGGATGTTAGCTTTGTTCAAACCGTGAATAAACTGGCTGTATCGCATGTCGTGAAGCCGACAGGCTGCATTCAGTCGAGTGATCCACAGGCGACGGAAGTCACGAGCACGGACTTTTCGGTCGCGGTAAGAATAAGCACCTGAACGTACTTCTGTTTCTTTGACTGTGCGGAGTAAGTTTCGACGTCCGCCTCGATTTCCTTTGGCTCGTTTGAAAAGACGGCGTTTTGCCTTGGCACGAGCTGCACCGTATGTTGTTCTCATAGCTTTTCGTTCCTTGTTACCTCGTCAGGCCTTTTCTTGCGAAAACGTTCTATGCCCACGCGGTTGGTAATATTTCAGTTAATTCAAGTCTTAGGGGAACACTAAGAATGATCTGGTTGATACAGCTGATCTAGTTGCTGTACCCGTTCAGTGCTTTTGCGATCTTCTTTTCGTCGCAGGTAGCCTGGACTGTCGTACCACGAAGATTTCGCTTACGCTTATTCGAGACAGCCTGAGCCAGATGGCTGGTTCCAGCACTACGGTGCTTGGCCTTGCCCTTGGCCGACAAACGGAATCGCTTCTTAGTTCCCTTGTGGGTCTTCTGCTTTGGCATCGTCGGTTTTTGCTTTCTTACTTAAATGACGTAAAACATCCACTGGGAATCTGATATTTTAAGCTCGTTCTTGCTCTCACAAAAGGGGGTAAATCTAATAGATAAACGCCGTTATGTGGTTTTTTTGAGGTGCAAAAATGGTCCCTTTGACAATCTGGTTGTCGTTGGCTTTCTACGCATCGGCCGTCGCTGTCACGTTTCTTGTTACCGATGACGCGAAACGGCAAAAAACCTATCGAATTCTGTGGCGGTCTGGCTGCCTGTTCGCTCTGATTCATGTGTTCTGTGCGTTTCAGTTTATTCACCATTGGGATCATCAGGCTGCGGTGAAGCATACGATCGTCGAGACGCTGCGGGTGACTGGGTTGCGATTCGAGTATGGGATCTACTTCAATTATCTCTTTCTGCTCATTTGGTTGGTGGACTGCATCCTCGAGACGCCAGGAGTGTGGTGGAGTCGTTTCGTGCATGGGTATATGCTGATGATCATCATCTCGGCCACGATCGTATTTGAAGATGGGCCGATTCGCTACGTAACCCTGATGGTCATGGCTCTACTGGCAATGCTGTACTACCGCACCAGGAAAGAAGAGTAGAAGTAACGCGTAGCTTCGCCCGCTGACTCCCATGTTCTTTCCGAGATTAACGATTGGCAGTTCCTTGCTCGTGGTATTGATTGAGCGTGTGGGGCTGATTGATTAAGCTGGGGTGATGGACGACATCAAGGGGATTCAGCGAATAGCTTACCTGACCAGCGGGGCTGCCAATATGATTTGTGGCAGTTGCCTGCATGATAATACGTTAGCCCGAGCATGGAACGAACAGGGAGTCGATGCCTTGCTCATCCCCACCTACACACCTATCCGAACCGACGAGGAAGACGTAAGTGTCGACCAGGTATTCTTTGGTGGAATTAACGTCTATCTGCAGCAGAAACTTTCTTTGTTTCGTTATCTGCCGGCCTTCCTGGACCGATTTCTGGATAGCAAATGGCTGCTGCGAAAAGCGACCTCACGAGGACTTGAAATAAGCGCCCGTGCCCTTGGTGCGCTTACGGTCTCAATGCTTAAGGGAAGAAATGGTAACCAGCGAAAAGAAGTTAAACGGTTATGCGATTGGCTGGTTCAGGATGTTCGCCCTGATGTTGTTCTGCTGAGTAACCTGCTGATTGGCGGTTGTATTCCCGAATTGAAACGACTTGGCATTCCGGTCATCGTCACGCTCCAGGGAGATGACATTTTTCTCGAAGATCTCATCGAACCCTTCCAGAGCCAGGCGATCGATATTCTGCGACAAATAGTGCCGCAAGTCGACGGATTTCTGGTGCATAGCGAATACTACAAAGAGTACATGATGTCGCTGCTTAAGATTCCGGCCGACAAGGTACATGTTGTGCCGCTTGGAATCGACACCGAGGGAATTTCGGCAGCTACGACGGATTCCAGTCGCCCCAGAACCATCGGCTATATGGCACGCATGTCCAAAGAAAAAGGGCTCCACCTATTGATTGACGCTTTCCTCGAATTAAAACAGATGCCGGATACAGATGACATTCGTTTGCATCTGGCTGGGTGGCGGGGTGCTACCAATCAACAATTTGTGGAGCAACAACTCCAGCGACTCAAAGATGCCGATTTGGAAGACGTCTTCGTTGACTATGGTACGGTGGATCGACCAAGTAAATTTACTCTGCTGAGCGAATCAGATCTGGTTTGCGTTCCCACTATTTATAAAGACCCGAAAGGACTGTTTGTATTGGAGGCGCTGGCACACGGAGTTCCGGTTGTCGTACCGGAACATGGTGCGTTTCCGGAACTGATAGCGGATCTGGGCGGTGGCTATCCTGTTCCACCCGATGATGCTCAGGCATTAGCTGAGTGTTGGCACTCTGTCTTGCAGGATCGCACAGCGTTAAAGGCGCTGGGGCACCAGGGACGTGAAGCGGTGCTGAAGCGGCGGAATGCTGATGTGATGGCTCGCAAAACGCTGGAGACACTCAACAGCATTCTTCATCAGAACTCAGGCTCTGAATAACCTACCTCGGTACCACCATGGCGATCATGCGTCGGCCATGTTGCTGCGGTGTTTGTTCGACTTTGCCAAATTCTTCCAGCTCTTCCAGCACGTCGTTCATCACACGGCGGCCTTCTTCGATATGAGCCATCTCGCGACCACGGAACAGGACAGAGATCTGCACCTTGTCTTTGTGCTTGAGGAACTTTTTGGCTTGATTGACCTTGAACTGGATATCATGTTCACCGGTTTTAGGACGAAGGCGAACTTCCTTTGTCTTGGTATGCGAGGTATTACGAGAAGCTTTTTTCTTCTTTTCGTACTTATATTTACCGTAATCCATAATGCGGCAGACGGGTGGGCGTTCATTAGGAGCGACCTCCACCAGGTCTAACCCTGCTTTCGCTGCAATTTCTTTGGCTTGGTCCGTTTCAATAATGCCAAGCTGTTCTCCATCATGGCTAATCACTCGAATGGGTGAAATTCGAATCTGATCATTAATACGAGTACTGTCGCGGTCGATGATTGATATCCTTGTTTTGAGAGATGAAACAAGCAGAAATAATTACTGCTTCTACAAACGTAATTCTATATAGATAAACGGCTGGAAGGGAAGTTCTAACGTCAAATATAAGGCTTTAAAAAGTGCTTTCTACCTAACCTTCTCCGGTGAACATTAATATTCATTTTGAGCACCGCGGGAGACAAACCCAGCACTACCACTGAACGTCTTACGAACCACCCGATTGTTAATTTCGTCTTGAAATTTCGCTAATGCCTCAGCAATCGGCATGGCTCCCAAATCACCGTCGATGCGGTCCCGCACACTGACTTCTCCATTTTCCATTTCCCGGCCGCCAACAATCAACATGTAGGGTATAAGTTCGAGCTGGGCATCACGAATCTTGGCACCGATTTTTTCTGCTCGGTAATCACCACTGACTCGCATTCCCGCGTCCCGCAATTGAGCTTCTACCTGTCGCCCATATTCCTCAAACTTCTGACTCACCACCACAACACGAGCTTGCTCGGGCGCTAGCCAGAGTGGAAACGCTCCGGCAAAGTGTTCGATTAACATGCCAATGAATCGCTCCATCGACCCAAGTGGTGCGCGGTGAATCATGACAGGGACATGGCCGAGGTTATCAGAGCCGACGTATTCCAGCGAGAATCGGTCTTCGCTTGGCAGGTTGTAATCGAGTTGAACTGTACCCAGCTGCCACTCCCGCCCCAGACAATCGGTCAAGACAAAGTCTGCCTTTGGTCCATAAAACGCCGCTTCCCCTTCTTCAGCTTCCGCTTCGATTCCTAATGTTTGACAGACTTCCACCAACGCATGTTGGGCGTGATCCCAGAGATCCTTTGAACCAACGTACTTATCGCTGTTGGGGTCACGGAATCCAAGACGTACTCGATAATTGTCCAGCCCCAGACTCTTCAGCACAAACTGGGTCATCTCGATACATCCCATAAATTCAGCTGGCACCTGATCGGCCATGCAGAAAATATGAGCGTCATCCTGAGTGAATCCGCGAACGCGTGTCATGCCATTCAACTCGCCGGATTGTTCATAGCGGTAAACCGTTCCGAATTCAGCAAGACGTAGTGGCAGTTCGCGATAACTTCGCGGCCTGGATTTATAAATCATGACGTGGTGAGGGCAGTTCATCGGTTTGAGCAAGTACTCTTCACCGTCGTCCATTTTGATGGGAGCAAACATACTCTCTTTGTAATACGGATAGTGGCCGGACGTTTCGTAAAGATCAATCTTGCCGATGTTCGGAGTGTAAACCGGTTGGTAGCCACGTTTCTGCAACTCGTCACGAACAAAATTCTCCAGCGTGCTACGGATGATGGCACCCTTCGGTTGCCACAAAACCAGCCCGGAACCTACGAGTGGATTGATGGTAAACAGGTCGAGTTGCTTACCAAGGGTTCGGTGGTCACGACGTTTGGCTTCTTCGATTCGTGCGAGGTGATCTTCCAGATCCTGTTTGTCAAAGAAGGCAGTTGCGTAAACGCGTTGCAGCTGTTTGTTGTCCGAGCTTCCCTTCCAGTACGCGCCAGCGACACTCAGTAGCTTACAGGCACCGATCGCTCCGGCGGAGGGAATGTGAGGTCCGCGACATAGGTCGATGAACTCACCCTGCCGATAGAACGACAGCTGATCGTGTTCGGCAAGACCTTCGCTGATATGTTCGACTTTGTATTCCTGTTTCAGATCCTTGACGATATTGAGTGCTTCCTCGCGATCTGTCTCAATACGTTCGAAAGCTTCATTGGCCTTGATGATCTTCTTCATTTCGGCTTCGATCGCTTCGAAGTCCTCTTCGCTCAGTTTGTGTTCCAGGTCGAAGTCGTAATAGAAGCCACCATCGATGGTGGGCCCGAAAGCCAATTGCACGCCCGGGAATATTCTCATAATGGCGCGGGCCATCACGTGAGCGGCCGAATGTCGCATGACACCAAGTGCTTCAGGGTCTTTTTTTGTAAAGAGTTTCAGAGCTGAGTTACTACCGTCGTCAATGACATGATCAAGACCGACAATTTGGCCGTCGACTTCTGCTGCCATCGCTGCTTTGGCTAAACCAGGGCCAATATCAGCGGCGACCTGTCCCGGAGTTACTGCATTTTCATATTCTTTTGTTGAACCATCTGGAAGGGTTATGGTTACCATTTTTACTCTATCTGCTGTTGAAAGGATGCGAACGCGACGCTCATCGCTACAAAGGATGAACTTACAATCTAAGTCGCCATTCACGGCATGGCGCTAAGTATAGTGGCGGTATGAAAACTGCATAAGACCGATTTTGGGAGAAATGCCATGACGCATGTGGTTGGTGTCAATGAAGAGAACTTTGTCACAAGCCCGGAAAACTACCTATCGACTATACTGAATCGGTAATTGAACGTAATTTCCCGCGAGCACCCGAGATGTCATTGAATACGATAACTGTAAATGAATTAAAAGCAAAACAAGAAACGGATTCAGAATTAGAGCTGATTGACGTACGCACTCCGGCAGAGTATTCAGCGGTTCATATCGAGTTCGCCGTAAATCACCCTCTCGATCAGCTTGATGTGTCCGCGATCCAGCAGGGACGTCAGTGTCCGGATCAACCGCTCTATGTCGTTTGCAAAATGGGAGGGCGAAGCTCGAAGGCCTGCCAGAAATTAATGGAGGCCGGTTGTGTCAATGTTATCAATGTCGTGGGAGGTACCGATGCATGGGTGGAGGCAGGTTTGCTGCCGAATGTAGCGGTAAGAATGTCATGGCACTTGATCGTCAGGTGCGAATCGCAGCTGGGTCGCTTGTGTTGACTGGCGTTGTCATTTCTGCCCTGATGCAACCAGCATGGGTCGGATTGGCAATCGCTGGTTTTGTCGGAGGCGGCCTGGTCTTCTCAGGAATCACAGACACCTGTGGTATGGGAATCGTTCTGTGCAAGATGCCCTGGAACCAATCCTAGGTACTGTTTCCCGGACTAGTCGAAATTAAGTAAACCACAGCAAAGGCTCATATGATGAAAAAACTATTTTTGTTATTAGTATTGCTTACAGCAGCTGGGTGCACGAATCATGACGAAGCCGAAGTGCAGCCGTCTGGAGAGTCACCGCAGAATAGTGTTTCCACTCCCGCGGAATCAATTAAGAGTATCAAGGACAATGTTCAGAGCACGCTTGATCAGATCAAGGCGCGCGACCAGTACCAGCAGGAATTGGCTAACTAACAAATGGGGGTGTTGGACTAGCGAAGTTCAACGAAAAACAATCGTGCCGGACCGGATGATTGGGGTTTACCACCAACCAGTGTTACCAGCAAACGGCCCTTTCCTGCGGGATGCGAGGTGAATCTCACCTGATCACTTCCACGATCAGCAAGCTGGAATTCAGATCTGAAGTCTCCCGATTTGTTGTCATAGACTTTAAGCTGGTGGTCAAAATCCTGAGCATAAATCCACTCGCCCTTGGTATCCCAGCCGATGCTTCTTGGATAAGCGCCAGTTTGGACGCGGCGTACCTCTTTCTTCAAATCCAATGCCTGGAAGAGATAAGTCCCGTAGCCGTAGCGGGAAAACCCAGCGATTCCATCGTTTCCTCCTCCTGAAGGTAAGGCGACCTATGCTGAATCCGGGCTGACATAGATCCCGCCCGGATTGGATGCAATTGACGGTGACTTGCCGTTGGAACTCCACTGCGGTTGATCCACAAAGGCACTTGCTCCGACCCAAATTGAGGATACATTCGCACCGTCCATCATTTCGGTGGAAATCTTATATGGGGCTTCGGCGAGCGAGCATGTTGAAATGCTCAACAGGCTCAAGACGAACCCTAGCTGAAATTTACACTTCGTGAGAAGTCGAGTCTGCTGGCAACTTCCGACGGAAAAATAAATGTAGCCCCAGACCGACTACCAGGTTGGCAGCGAGTGCAAACGGGCCGATCCACTGAAAGCTGATTTTGTGCCAGCCCAGTTCATCGCCAAATGCAAGAAACAGGGCGGTCGCAACGCCAACCATGGTGGCGATCCCTACGATAGCTGGATTGGGGCGCTTGAGGTAAAGCGCATAAACGAAGAGTCCAAAGATCGGAGTAGTGAGAAGATTGACGGCACTGGCAGTAATCTCCATGATGTTTCCCTGGATAAATTCCGTCAGCGCGCTTCCAAATACAACGACCACTCCGACAATGACGGCAATCAATCGAGCGGTAACCAGTTGTTGTTTTTCAGACATCTTCTCCGTTCGTGTTCGTTCGATAAAGTCGGTGGAGATAACTGCCGTGATGGAATTTACACCCGAGTCCAGGCTGGACATCGCTGCGGCGAACATGGCAGCAATCACCAGACCCGTCAGTCCTGTAGGCAGGCCGTGGGCAATGAAGTGTGGAAAGTACTGGTCAGCTTCAAGTTGCAGGCGATTGGTGTACTTGACCACAGCTTCAGCATCAGCCTCTGACCAGCCAAGGATAAAGGCAGTATCGGAAGCTGTCGGTTTCATTGCGTGGTTGCTGATGAAGATTTTTTCAAAGGCCTGAAAATCCTCCATCGTGCCTGATTCCAACTGCGGGACGGGCGGCTCCATGCTTTGGTAATAGGACATGAGAGCAATCCCCACGAAACAGAGGGTCGTTCCGACTACAATACTGACGACTAACTGCCAAAGCACGGCGGTACGAGCACTGGCAGTATCCTTGGTTGCCATAAATCGCTGTACCGTTGTCTGGTCACTTCCCAGAGTCGCAACATACCAGATGACTCCCGTGAGTATTGAACCAAACCACGATACACGGATTTCCAGATCGAGAGTGCCAGTTTCCGGATTGATGGGGAAGATTGGTTGAGCGTCCCAGTTTTTTGGCCATTCCGTAGGGATCCAACCGAAGCCCCCGTAGTCGATGGTAATGATGACCAGGACGGTCAACGCACCGCCATATAGTAGAATCGTCTGCATGGCATCGGTGATGACTACAGCTTGCAGGCCACCCAGCGAGGTATAGATAATAGCAACCAGCCCGATCACCGCCACAACCAGCAGACTCCAGCTTTGGTCGATATCCAACATCGTGACCATCGCATCACCGGCTGCTTTTAACAGTACGGCCATCCAGATCAGACGCAAGGTCAGGAACATCAGGCCGCCAGCCAAACGAAACTTTACACCAAGCTTGTCTTCCAGCAATTCATAAGCACTGGTTACCCGTTGGTTCATGTAGGTGGGTAGCATGAGGATGGCGAAGACAAAAAAGATCACCGGATATCCGATGTACCCCACAAAGTGTACAGGTCCTTTGCCCGCGGCTTCTCCCGGCATCCCCAGATAGGAAATGGTACTCAGCAGCGTCGCAAACAGCGAGACACCGATCAGAATCGAATTCATATTGCCGCCACCGGTGAAGTATTCCTCCCGGCTTTTTTGACGCTTCGAAATGAAGTACCCCAGATAAATGGTTCCCAGGATATAGAGGCCCAGGACTCCGTAATCAATGGCACCGACGCCACTCTGTTGCGAGTCATCAGCCAGTAGAATGGCGGGCAGGCTCAGCAGAGTGCCCAATGCCAGAATCAGCTTGCGTACCAACATGTTTATTCCTGCTCGTCCTGTTCCTGTTCGATCGCGCCTTTTTCATAATCCCAGATGGCATTGGAAAGTTTGCTACGAGTCATTTCCCTTCCTGCGTTAAACTCCTGATTGATGACATCCACCAGATAGTTCAACAGTTTGTTGTCAATTGTCACGCTGCGAAGCATCAATGGCCTCCTGTGCCAGGGAACGGTGTCCTGTGTTTAAAACGGGAACCACGTAGTAGGTGATTTAAATTACTTCTATTTATAAACCTACATGGTACGATATCCATCAATTATTTGAAGTTCTCTGTTGCAGCCAAGAATGCCGGGAATACCAGGAATACCAAGAATACCAAGATTGCAAGGAATGATGACGTGCGACGAAGTAAGACCATTGAGAAACTGAAGGCCAACGAGTTGGTCAAGATTTGTGCGCTGGGACATTTTTTACCGTTTTATGTTGCTCATGCTGCTCGAGCCGGATTTGACGCAATTTGGCTTGATGCCGAACACCGTGCCTGGGATCCCCGGGAATTGCAAGCAGTCATGGCGTATTGCCATCAGCACGATATTGATTGCATGATGCGTCCGTCATCGATCGACAAAATCACCCTCTACCGGCATTTTGAGGACGGAGCTTCCGGGTTGCTTGTCCCCCATGTCAATGACGTTGAACGAGCAGTTTACCTGCGGGATTGCGTCAAGTTTCCACCGTTAGGAGACCGGGGAATTGATGGCGTGGGCCAGGACAATGACTTCATGTTTTCGGATGCGGGCGAATACACAACTCAGGCCAACGAGAATTCATTTCTGATCTGCCAGATTGAGACCCCGGAAGCGTTGGCAAATGCCGAACAAATCATCGCGACCGAAGGAGTGGATGGTGTATTCGTTGGACCGGGGGATTTGCAGCTGAGAATATCCAAGAATGATCCTGGATTTACTCTGGAAGAGGCAATTGAGAAGGTGGCTGCGTTATGCCAACAGTACGGCAAAGCGTGGGGTCTGCCTGTACCAGACGTGGCAACGGGTAAAAAGAGATTTCAGCAAGGCGCTCGACTGCTTGCTTATGGTGGCGAGTTTGTCACGTTGGTGAATATGCTCAAAGCAAATTCTGCAGGGATGGATGAGATGACTTCCTAGCTGCCGGTGACCAATTCGCATGACCAAATGTCGTGCCTATAATAGAAGAGTAAAGATTCATTCATCTTCGAAACAGTTGTGATCATTGGTTTTGCAAAAATGAAGTTATTTGGTTTCTCGGTTCCGGCATTTCTACTGTTGACGGCAGTCGCCAATGCCCAATTAGACCACCCCGCCCCCATTAAAATCCCTGAAAGCGAAGCATCTTCTGAAAAGGAGATGAAACCGTACTCGGAAGTGGTTGAGCATACTCGTAACAAAATCGAAATGCTTCCCATTCCAAGCGGAAAGTTTGTCATGGGTAGTCCCAGGAAAGAGAAGGGCCGAGGTAATGATGAAGGCCCGCAGCACGAGATTCAGATCGAACCTTTTTGGATGGGCAAAACGGAGATTACATGGGATGTTTACGAAGTCTGGATGTCTGATATCGATATTCAAATTCGTAAAGTTTACGGTCGTGCTGCCAACGAGCGTGATAAGCTTGCCGAGCCGCTGACGATTTCCAAGCCAACAGCGCCCTATACCGATATGACGTTTGGTATGGGCAAACGTGGGTACCCTGCTATTAGCATGACACAGCATGCGGCGCGTACGTTTTGCCAGTGGCTGTCTGCCAAGACCGGACGTTATTATCGTTTACCAACCGAAGCCGAATGGGAGTACGCTTGCCGCGCTGGTACGACGACCCGCTATAGTTGGGGCGACGATGCATCCAAAATTGGTGATTATGCCTGGTACGTCGAGAACTCTAACGACAAGTATCAAAAGGTGGGAAAGAAATTACCAAATCCTTGGGGTTTGTACGATATGCACGGAAACGTCGCTGAATGGGTGCTGGACCAGTATGACACTGAGTTTTATGGAAACACCGAGGCCGGTGCGGTCAATCCTGTTAACGTACCATTGAAACTCTATCCACGTGTTGTTCGCGGAGGAAGCTGGCAGGATGGCGCCAAGTCGTTGCGCAGTGCTGCTCGACTGGCATCCACCGAAGATTGGAAATTTCAGGATCCACAGGAACCACAAAGTATCTGGTACCACACCGATGCACTGCATGTTGGACTGCGTATCGTTCGACCTCTTGAATCGCCTACGAAAGAGGAGCTTCAGGAGATTTGGGACAAAGCGCTGCCGTTGCAGTTTGATAAGGACAACCCCGCCGAGTAATCGGATTCTCCACTTCAGGTTCTTGTGGCATTGGGGTAATTCGTGGTTTAAAATTCATTCATTCAAACAATCAAAAAAATACTGACAAGGGAATATATGATGAGCGAGAGTCATAACTCACGACGGGACTTTCTCAAGACAACAGGTGTGGCCGCTGCTGCGACCACGAGTGTTTTGTCCGCCGTTCAACCGGTCCATGCTGCAGCCAAGGGTAAAATCCGTGTTGCATTGGTTGGCTGCGGGGGACGAGGAACAGGAGCTGCTTCCAATGCGTTGAGTGTTCCTAATGAGAGCATCGAATTGGTTGCCATGGCAGATGTGTTTGAACACCGCCAGAAAGCAAGCTATGAAAGTCTGGTACGTAAGTTTCCCAAAACGGTTGATGTGCCAGATGAACGGAAGTTTTTAGGTTTTGAAGCCTATAAACAGGCGATGGACTGCCTGAAGAAAGGCGATGTCGTTATCTTGACGACTCCCCCTGCTTTCCGCTGGTTGCATTTCGGCTATGCCATCGAGAAAGGACTCAACGTATTTATGGAAAAGCCGGTCACCGTTGATGGACCGGGTTCCAAGAAAATGTTTGAGCTGGCTGACAAGGCATCAGAAAAGAATCTGAAAGTGGCTGTTGGCCTGATGTGCCGTCACTGTGATGCTCGTAATGAACTCTTTGACCGTATTCAAAATGGTGAAATTGGTGAAGTGAACATGCTGCGAGCCTATCGTATGGCCGGTCCAACCGGTTATGCTGCTGTGCCTCCGAAGCCACCAGGTATCTCTGACCTGATGTATCAGATTAAAAACTTCCACGGTTTCCTGTGGTTAAGTGGCGGAGCCGTTTCAGATTTTCTGATTCACAACATTGATGAAATGTGCTGGATGAAGGATGCCTGGCCTGTGTCGGCGAAAGCTTCGGGTGGAAGACACTACCGTGGCGATAATATCGATCAGAATTTTGACTCGTATGCAATCGAGTACACGTTCGAGGACGGTACGAAGGCCTTTATGAATGGTCGTACTATCCCTGGCTGTCACAATGAGTTTGCCAGTTATGCTCATGGTTCGAAAGGAATTGCAGTGATTTCCCAGTCAGGTCATGCACCCTCTAAAGCTCGTCTTTACAACGGGCACGCCATGACCAAGGAAAATCTGGCTTGGGAATGGGGTAAGCCTGAACCGAATCCATATCAGCTTGAGTGGAATCATTACATTGATGCGATTCGCAACGATCTGGAGTATAACGAAGCTCCGCGAGGGACGATGGCGAGTCTGGTAACTTCGATGGGACGATTGGCCGCTCATACTGGCCAGCAGGTTACCGTGGAAGATATGCTCAACCACGAAGCAGACTTTGGTGAAGGTATTGAAAACCTGACGCTCGACGGTGATTCGATTCTTCAACCATTTGAAGATGGAAAGTATCCAGTGCCACAGCCGGGTCTGAATCCGGACTTTGAGTATTAATCGAAGCTGAAATACAAAACCGCTCTGGTCTGATATGCAGCACAGAGCGGTTTTTTTGTGGCTTTGTGGGAGGAGCAATCAGAGTATCTCTGTGATAACTTCTCCTCGACTGATCTGGACTGGCCGATTGAACGGGTCGTAGATTTCGGAATGGCCCGGGTAACCCATCAGATGATAGATCGTGGCCAGCAAGTCCCGTGGTCGGACTGCTCCGTCAACAGGGTGTGCGGCATGCTTGTCGGTAACACCGTGAACTGCTCCACCGCGAACTCCGCCGCCGGCCAGTGCGATAGAAAAAGCTCGGCCCCAGTGATCACGCCCGGCATTGCCGTTGATTTTAGGAGTATGACCAAATTCACTGAACATGACGACCAGCGTTTCATCGAGTAGTCCTCGTTGATCCAAATCTTCAATCAGTGCACTGAACGTTTGATCCATACTGGGCATCAAATGTTCTTTGAGCGATTGGCAGTGTTTTTTGTGAGTGTCCCAACCACCCTGGTTTTCAAATTTGCGGTCATCAACTACTCGAGTCCAGTTGATTTGTACAAGCGAGACATCCGCCTCGACTAAGCGTCGTGCCAGTAGGCAGCTCTGGGCAAATCGTCCCGGGCCATAGCGTTCACGAGTCTGTTCGGATTCTTTCGTAAGGTCGAAGGCATCTCTGGCAGCACCCGACCCCAGAAGGCTATAGGCTTTCTGCGAATGGATGTTGTAGGTTTCTACGGCTTTCGATTTCGTCAGCGTTTCTTGAACCTGGTTGATTTGTGTTAGCAGCGACTGCCTGTTGTTTACCCGTACGGGTGTCAAATCATTTGTCAGAGTCATGCCAGGAACGTCGAACCGATTCTCATTTGGATAACACTTGATGAGCCATGGATCGTGTGCTCGACCTGCAAAGCCTGCATCCTGACCGGGCCACGGTTTATTACCGTCATTCCAGATATGCTCTGGTAAGATTATCGAGGAAGGCAGGCCCCTGTCTTCCCGCAAGGCTCTGACAACGGCGGCCAGACTGGGGTGATCATTAGGAGCGCCTGGTAGAGCATTTTCCCGGTTCATCGGGTTGTGCTCGATACCGGTCAGCATCTGGTAGCCACTGGATGAGTGGGAATTGTCATTAGTAACGACCGCTCGCAGCACAGCAATTTTGTCGGTCAGCCGAGCTGTTTTCGGCATCAGTTCCCCAACATGAAGTCCGGGTGTGCTGGTTGGAATGGCTCCGAATTCACCGCGGATCTCGGCCGGTGCATCCGGCTTGGGGTCCCATGTCTCGTGCTGAGGAATTCCTCCGATTAGTCCAAAGACAATCACTGATTTCGCTTTACCGAATCCGGGCAATCCCGAAGCTGCAACCGGACTTGCTTTGGCCCGAGTTTTTAACAGGTTTGCCAGTGACAGGCCGCCGAGTCCCAATCCGCCAACGCGCAATGCCTCACGTCGGGTAACCCCGTCACATAGCGTCATCCCCTTGTCATGAATGGTTAGCATCAGTCGAAACCTTGGATTTACAGAACACCTTTATACTAACAGAAAAAAGGGGCTTTTTAATTTGATATCGGTTCGTTTCGATGAGGCACATCGAGTTTTTTCCAAAAGAGGTATGCGTCATTCGTCGCTCCACGACCAGCTATAACCATCGGATTCGATAGATGTGTTTTTGAAATAGGCTGGACTCACAAAAGTTGCATAGCCGAATTGAGTACCTAAATCATCATCACCGAAGTCATAGGAGATTTCCTGTTGGTCATCGACCGTCAGGGTAACCAGTGAACTGTCCACAAAGACTCTAAGCTTGATTTCCTGCCCGACAGCCATGGTGTGATCGAAGCTGGTCAAGGCGTTAAATTGACCATCAATGACTTCGCCAATCACCATGGATTGTGCACCGATCTGTATGCCGGCAACTTTGAAGTTGTTATCGTCTACATAGTCGAAGGCGATAAAGCCATTGGCCAGTTCGTCGTGAGTGTTTCTCAGGGTCGTCACGTGTGTAACTATTTGGCGAGGACCAACAAAGCTGTCCGGTAGCATATGTACCGACATGCCGCTGGAGTCGGGTTGAACTTCAACTACGTTTTCCGACTCGTGCCACAACTGCCCCTGAAGTTCCTGATTGTAATTGTCTGGCTCAACCAGTTCGTTCGGTGGAACAATGCTTAGTGTGCGATAAGTACGGTCAGCGACTGGGGAGTAAACGCCGACAGCACCGTATCGTAAGGATTCCGGAAATTCGTACGAAGTTACCTTAGTACCGTCGGCGTAGACAGTAATGAAGTTATCTCTAACATGTACGCGAGTATTTAGATTGCTACCGAGGTTTAGTCTTTTCCCCCTTACTTTGAGGATTCGTTCTTCTCCGTTTACCATCTCTCCTAGCTCCCACCGAGTGCGATCGGGAAAGAGTACTGCGTTTATGACATTATCAATTAACGACTCTGCCTCAAAAAAACTTTCAACGTGTGACATGCCGACAAACTTGTAGTTAAGCTGGTCCTGATAGTCAAAGATGATTGGCTCAAAAGTGCTTTCCCATTCGCGTGAATTAAGCACGATATCAAACTCTTCAGGAAGAGTCTCATTGAGGAAGAGCATATTGTAGTCAGTAACACTTTCATATCCACCGAAGGGGAGCGGATATTCGTTCTCCTGATAGAATCCCTTGCCGTGAATTGCAAAGCCCAGGTCGTTCATGGGGACATCGGAGTCCAAGTAGCCAAATGGAGTGAGTTTTGCAGAGACCGGGAAACTGACTCCAGGTGCGATAGGCAGAGTCCTTTGAACGGTGTCTCCGTCAGGAAATTCAACTTCGTAGTCGATTATGGTAGGGCCCCAGTGATGGGGCGCCGAGCGATAGACAAGCTGGTTTCCTTCGATTCGAACTGTACCATGAGGTACCGTAGCGCTGGTAATGGTGGCGTCGTCAGGAATTCGAATCAAGTGCTCCAGCGAGACGTCCTCGTGTACAGGGACTTTATGATACGCATTGATTCCAGCTGTCGGTGGATCGAGATTGTCTACCGATAAAGGTTTGAAGATGGAGCCACGGCGGTGGCCTTTGAGCCCCAATTGGCCTGAGGAAACGTCAGTTCTGAATTGGAGCGAAAGATATTGTGTGTCGTTGATCAAGAGTCGAGTCTGATTGCCTAGCACGATGAGCTTTAAACGATACTCCTTGTTGTCAGGTTTGCCCACAAATTTGGTTCGATGGCGGAAGGAATGTCCGTTCAGTACTTCACCAATGACGGCTGTTCTCTTCCCTGCAACGATTCCGGCATACTTGTAATGGTCAGGATCCACATAGTCAAAGACCAGATAACCACCACCGTTGGTGCGAAGATTGTCAGGATGAGGAACGACGGACGTGGTCATCGTAAACTTCTCTGGCGAAAGACCGATGTCAAGTATTTCCAACCCAGTGAGACGGTGGAGTGGAGTCTCGGTAGTCGTGATGTTTTCATGAACTCCTTCCAGCAATTCCAGTTGATCAAGGGCAGAGCCATCCCAGTTGAACTGGAGCGGAAGTTGTGAACTTACCGAGAGATTTAATTCTCCAGATACGACCCGACCGAATTGGTCCTCGACGTTGTAGGGAATCATCTCTTCCCCAAAACGATCAATATGTGCCTGAAACTGCAACTGATTATCGACGACGATCGCTTGTCCCAGATCAAATTCGGATTGGGGAAGCGTTAAGATGGCGTCGACATCGTATGGTACTTGATCATTGGCCAGCACATCGATCAATTCCGTAAGCCCTTGAGTGGTGCGGAAACTGTCATTCACAGTTTTCGATAAAGGGAAATAGTCTCGTATACGAATGTTTCCAAATTCTGTGGCCTTCGACATTAATGTCCCCAGGCCCAACTGATTCGAACTGTCCAGTGAACGGAACGTATGAGAAAGCTTGAGTTCGCCATTGACCAGTAGCTCGGCGTACGTGCCTTCGATGTTGAGTGTAAGATCGTATGTCTTGTGAGCTTCGATAGGTTCCCGTAAGCGATCGCGGATGACAAAGCGGTTCTGGTGCCTGCTACCGATGAGCCACAGATTCTTGCGAGCATCGAAACCAGCAAATTTGTAATTTCGGTCGTTCTGATAATCGAAGATGATCAACCCGTTGGTCCGCAGGCGTTTGTCTGCGAGCCGAGTGCAACCTGTAGTAATTGGATCGATCGTGGATCGGACAGAGGCGTGGATGGTATATCGATCCGGAAGTTGCTCCAGGTTTTCGAACAGTGCGACGCGAGGTGAGTGACGGCGTTTGCCAGGCAAGGCGTCGGCGATGACAAATGGTTGATGGAACGCAGATCCAGTGTCAGGAGTGACAGGTTGAGAGACCAGATTGCATGCAGCGACGCCTGAGGCCAGCATTCGCCGGTCTTCCAGCCGTTCCCCACCCCGCAACCTGGGGTTCGAGTCAGTTTGAACTCGCTTCTGCACTCTCAAAATCTCCTCAAAAACATCGCGAATTGTAAGCTAGACAGGCGGAATGGCTCAATCGCGGTTTGCAAGACGATCAAAATAAGTGCCACCCACTCGGTTTGGGGCAGAAAACGACCAGAATGGCCTGGCAATGAGTGGGTGTCACCTGATTGGGACTGGGATTAAGTGCTGGGATTAAGTGCCACCCACTCGAATTGGGGCAGAAAACGACCAGAATGGCCTGGTAATGAGTGGGTGTCACCTGATTGGGAGGCGAGTAATTTGCCGTAGATCGATTTTGGGCGTTTAGCGCGATAGGGGGCTAAGAAAGAAGCAGCGGGGATTGGACAACAGGAGACTATTCGTGAAGGCGTTGCCAGTCGATGGTGATGGTGTAGTGTTCGGTCTTCACTTGCATTTCGTGTTCAAACTGATCGGGTTCGAATGACAGTGTAAAGACAACAGGTTCTCCAATAGGGTCGTCACTGAAAGTGTCGTCGTCCCAGACCTGAAGCTTTCCAGCTCCCAGCACGGGCAATAGCTCGTCAAAAGAATCCAGATCCCAATTTGCCTTCAGACTGTCATCTGCCTCATCGACTTCAATTATTTTTTTGTCATCCAATGAGCGAATGACAAAGTAGAGATCAGGTAATTCTTCATTGGCCAGCGCGAGGGCAGAGCCTTTTTTAAGTTCGATTTCGGCGGATTTTATTTGCAGTGCAACTTGAGCCTGAGGATGTTCGATATGTTCATAGTGCTTTTTTCTCATCTGTGCGAGTACGTCAGATTTGATAACTGTTCCGTCATCGGCTGGTGACTGCTGATAGATCGTTGCCAGGTACTCGGCCAAACTGTCATTCATTTCGTGGCATACGACTTTACCCAGAATGTACCCCATCCTGCAGGAGTGAACCACGGAATGTTTCATATCGACACCACTCACATCAGATCGATACTTGATGTTGTGTTTGGTAACAATGAGACTATCACGGCTTTCCAGATTTACAATTTCGTCAGTGAGCCCCACTCGGGTTGCCAGATCATGAAAAGGGCCGCCGACCTTGGGCAGAATCAGCTGTTGTGCTCGTCGCCATGACCTGGTCAGATCAATTGCTGAATCATCATTGACTCCGTTTATTTCAGCCCAAAAATCGGGCACGTGATCGTTTTTGGGATTAAGGCAGACAATATTCTTGATTTGCTTCTGGTTTTCAGGAGGGCAATAGACCGGCAGTGGAACTTCTTCGCCCTCCGCATTTTCCATGACGAGATACAGGTGAGGGGTAGACAGACAGACGACCAGATCAACGGGGCGAGAAAGTTTGGAGGCAGCCAGTAGTGCGACGTTGCCACCATGGCTATGACCAATAATTGCGACGCGCTCATTTTCTTCGGCGAATTCTTCAATTTCCCGGACAAGATTGCCCGCCGCATCGAGACGAGCTTGATGTTTGTTTTGCCCGCTCCAAACAAAATGATGAATTTTCGCTCGGTCTCCACAGGAGCGTTTTAATTCCGAGGCGAAGCTAACTTTGTCATCCACGATCAATGGCCAGGTTTCATTGCCTGCGAAGCTGCCATGAACCAGGAAAATAGCAGTAGGTTGCTGCGATTCCTTGAGATTCAATGGAAATTCTCGAGTTTTACGCTGGCCCCACAGCACTCCAGGTGTTGCAAGGAAAAACAGGAGGGTGAGATTAAGTTTCTGCCACATGACTTGATCGTATATCTTTCAACAATTTCTGTTTTTAAAACCATACCATATGATTTTAGGCCGTAAGCTTTGAATCTTCCAAGACTTCCATGTGCTGTTGTCCGGCCATTTAGAATGATCTAAAATGCCTCGCACTATGAGCAATTCCCTTCTGGATATATGGAAGCTTTTCAGCCGAAAACACTTCAGCCCATACAAAGTCTACGTGCGACGGGATGTTAAGCTGGTTGTCTGCCTTAATCCCAAAGTTGGCTCCACGTCATTTCGTTCGATTCTTGTGGAAGGATTAAAGCGGCACCAAATGCAGCCGATGCGAGGTCGGTGGTGGCCAATGAATGAAACTCGGCGATATATGACAGCTCCGTTGCGGGATTATATTCATGCATTTCGCTATCCCGAGCAATATGAATTTCACTGTTTCGTTCGCAACCCGTTTTCCCGAGCGATTTCGGCCTGGAATGATAAATTAGTGAAAGGACACCACGAAGGCTGGCCTCGCAGCATGGTGAAATTAATGCCGGTGATCAGAAGGTTTGCAGCCGATCATGGCTTACAGGGCTCGGATCCAGAGGAAGTAGTCTCATTTGATACATTCCTGCACTTCGTGGAATCCCTGCCGGAAGGGAAACGTAATCAGCATTGGGACACTCAGGCTTCGGTGCTTCATGCAGATGTCATAGACTATGATCACATCCACCAGATGGAGACAGGGTTTGCCCAAGGGGTATGCCAGATCTTAGCGGCACTGGGGATAGATGAAAACTGGGTTGAGGGAGTTGTGGGAAAACCGAGAAATTCCAGCGGCAAGAAGGACACTTCCGTACTCAACGATGAAATCGCGGAACGGATGATCAAACTGTACAAACAGGACTTTGTCAATTTTGGATATGACGAGCAGTCCTGGCGAGATCTCTAAAGGGTACCGCCGCAATTAGGTGGCAAAGATATTCGTGCCTTTAGCCTCGATAATATCACTCGGTGCCGGCTCACCAAATTCGTATCCCAGGACTGACAGATCGGTGGCAAAGAACCGACGAATGGCGTTCTCTCCCCAGTCGTCATATTCCTCGACATAGTTTCTTTTTGTTTTGCGAGTAAGACGCCCTTCTGCCGACTCGCCGCCAACGGAAAGGCCGAGCCGTTCTGAAAGTTGCTGCAGGTGGTCGCCACGATGCTCATACCGGAGTATGGCATCAACAATGATGTTTCCCTGGTGGTCTGTAAACCAGTAGGACCCTCGGGGTAGCTTTGGTCTCTGGGCGGCTGAAAACCAGTTCTTGATTAATCGGTATCGCAGCCAGGTGTTAAGTCCCCAAGGATAACCAGTGCAGTTACGAAAGATTCGCTCCACAATAGAAACCTGCTCTGCCGCACGGGCTTCCTTGTGTTTGTAACCCCGCTTGTACCAGTAATTGGAAGTTACTTTGTCCCACGGGTTACGTTCCATACAGAAGCTGAAATAGGAATTCCAGATTTCGTCACCGATGCGTTGTTTTATCTCACGGGCTGGCATATGACGACTCCAGCCATTACAGTTCTGACCTTGGTAATCACCCGTTGGCGTGACAATGTCATCTTTCCCGCAGTGTTCCACGAGATCCATCGTAATACTGCGTCCGCTGGTATGCGACAAATGGACAAAGATGAATTTGTGTTTATGTGAAATGATCATTGAAGTATCAATGCAGCGTGTCGTAGGTAGGGGTAAGCCGGTTTGCGGTCAGCAAGGAGAGATATAAGCCGTAGCAGCAGGAGATAATAATATGTCCCAACGCTCTGGAACAAGAGCAAGTCGATTTGGGCGAGCGTAGGTATCAGGTGAAGAAGTTGCGTTTTCGCCGAAGTGAGTGAATCATTCGTGCGAATTGGTTGTCTGGGCCAAATGATCTGCGATATAACGAAAGTCGGCTTGCACCCCTTTCTTCACGATGAATTTCATCAGAGGCCATATCAGATTCACTCCAAACGTCTTTGGATTGCAATGCATGGTCAGTGTCAGATTAGTAACACCGTTACAGTCTTCCAATTCGTAAACCGAGTCCCAGACTGTTTGCATGTCATCCTCGCAGACAAACCGGACGGTGCGAGGTGCGTCATATTCGGTCACTTCGAATTCCATGGTTGCCTGTCTTTTCCCCATTTGGCGAGTTTCAGCAAACCGGGTTCCAACACCACGTTTTTGCTCAGATAAGAAGACTACCTTTTTGATTTTCGGAATGATTTTAGAAACGACTTCGATATGGGCAACGATTTCGAATAGCTCTTCTGCAGACGCATTGAATTGCTGGGATACGACAAGTGGCTTCATGGCTGAAGTCTTTCAGGTTACGGCACTTTGTGCAGGATAATTCGTGTCGTCAGGAGGGAGGCGACATCTGGTTTGCTGACAAGTCGCTTAACGATGTTCTGCAATAATCGCATCAAATCGAGCTACCAGCTCAGGGTGTTTTTCGGCCAGATTATTCTGCTCGCCGATGTCTTCTGCCAAGTCATATAGCTCGGTTTCAGACTTATCGCTAACTCGCACAGCTTTCCATTTCCCCTGTCGCACCGCAAATTTCTGTCCCGCTCGCCAGAACAGGTATTCATGCTTCTCCTGTGGTTCGCCCAGCAGCGTTGGAAGATAGGAAATACCGTCGGTAGTTTCCGGAACATCAACACCAGCCAATTCGCAGGCGGTAGGTAGAAAGTCCCAAAAGGCGGAGGGGTGATCTGAGGTTGTGTCAGGTTCAATTTGCCCCGGCCATCTGGCGATCATCGGTACACGTATACCACCATCATAGAGATCACGCTTGTATCCGCGCAGCTCTCCGTTGGAGTTAAAGAACTCCATTTTGTGCCCGCCTTCCTGATGCGGACCGTTGTCAGATGTAAAAATGACCAGCGTTTGTTCGTCTATCCCCAGCTCTTTCAGCAGAGCCATCATTTCGCCGATGTGTCCATCGAGGCGAGTGATCATGGCTGCAAATCCCTTTTCAGGTTCGGGCCAGTTCTTGTCGGCAAATTCACCATGGTCGGGAACTTCCTGACCGTTTCCGGTGGCACGGCCACCTTCGTTATTCGTGTGAGGAATTGTATAGTGAGCCTGCAGGAAAAACGGGCGGCGGAAATTCCGGCGAATGAAACTTAGCGCTTTAGTGTGCATGACGTCATGAGAATAGGTTTCGCGGGATGTCGAGACATTTTTCATGGGGCCTTCGACATTGCCGGTCAAAATGAATTGCTCTTCATTCTCCCAAAGATACTCCGGGTAAAAATTATGAGCTCGACCTTGGTTCAGATAACCAAACCAGTAATCGAATCCCTGTTTGGATGGCACTCCTGCTGTATTCGGTAGCCCCAAGGCCCACTTGCCAACGCCACCGGTTTCATAGCCAGCTTCTTTAAGAAGCGTAGTGACGGTCTGAGCGTTTTCCGGCAGCGTGTAGGGTGCGTTGCCATGGATGGGAGTATGACCACTGTGCTTGCCGGTTAATAAAACTAGTCGAGAGGGACGGCAGACCGTATGACCAGCATAGTGGTCAGTGAACCGCATGCCCTCTTTGGCAATCTGATCGATGTGAGGAGTCTTCAGGGTTTCCTGGCCGTAACAACTGAGGTCACCGTAACCCATGTCATCAAACATGATATAGATGATATTAGGAAGATCCTTATCGTTATTAGCCTGAAGAGTCAGAGGCCAACATAGAAGTGCGGCGAGCAGGACGTTGGTTGAGTATCGATACATCATGTTGTCCAGTAAAGAAATAGGACGGTTGTGGAGAGTGAACCAAATATCGTTTGATTATAACTTTCCGTTTCCTTCCGGACATCCATTCGACGGCTAGACGAACCAATAACACCAACATTGCGTCAGGTTGCAATCCTGCTTCAGTGCTTTCCTTCATAAATTCTCTTGTGAAAAACGGAACTAACTAGTTCCGGTCAGGTTTAATTGGTATGTCCCGATGGAAAAAGCGGGGTAAATACTTTTCAAAATGGGTCCCCAGTTTAACCAGTTTCTCAGCAATCTGCAGTTTCTTGAGAAAAGTGTGAACGTATTCGAGACCATTTGTACGATCACTGTTAGATTGAAGTATTCAAATTTGACCGTCTGCTGCGAGACGGCTTCCACGTTAAGGAAGACGAATGACAATCTTAGTTACCGGTGGAACTGGTTTTGTTGGGAACAATGTAGTTCGCAAGTTGCTCCAAATCGGCTTTCAGGTGCGAGTGCTTGTACGGGATACAGCTCCGCAACCCTGCTTTGAGGGCCTTGATGTCGAGTTGGTTCAAGGTGACATTTGCGATAGTGACAGTGTGATCCGTGCTTGTGAGGATGTAGATGCGGTCATCCATGCGGCCGCGATGGTGCACATCGGTTGGACACAGCTGGACCGTCAGCGTGAAGTGAATGTTGGGGGCACGATCAATCTGGCGAAAGCTGCATTGGTCAATGATATTCGGATGGTATATGTCTCAAGCGTCGACGCGCTGGGGATTGGAGCGGAAGACGAGCCTGCCAATGAAGAGACTCCGCGAACTGGGAAAATCCCCTGCTCTTACGTGGTGAGTAAATCTGAGGCTGAGCAGGAATTGCGGAAGTTCATCAATGATGGGTTGGATGCCGTAATTGTAAATCCGGGGTTTATGCTCGGACCGCATGACTGGAAGCCGTCTTCCGGAAAGATGTTACTTGAGGTGGCACTGAAGAAACCTCCTATCGCTCCCAGCGGTGGGATGACGATCTGCCACATTGGTGATGTGACGGAAGGCATTCTGGCCGCTTTAGAAAAAGGTAAAACCGGTAGAAACTATATACTTGGCGGAACGTTGATGTCTTACTTTGATGCCTGGAGTCTGATCGCAGATATTGCCGGCACCAAACCGCCCCGACGAAAAATGGGGAAGGCAATTACCGCCATTGCAGGCTTGGTAGGAGATATTGCAGCGAAACTGACGCGTCGTGAGTCAGATATTAATTCAGCCGCAATCAAAATGGGATCACTGTTCCATTACTATGACAGTTCCCGAGCTGAAGCGGAGCTGGACTACAGCATTACAGATCCTCGAGAAGCGGTTGAAGATGCATGGGAGTGGTTTAATACCCACGGCTATGTTGCCACGAAGTAACGTCCTCGGTCAAATCACATCACGGACCAGTTCGACTCCAGCGACCAGTCTTGCCGTTAAATACGGCGATGGTTTCCTGCTCCTGAATAACAATGCTACTTTGCTGGATTGACGGACGGCCACTGGTTTTTAGCACGCCCCATTTGCCACTGGACCCGCTAAAACCAACTACGACGTCGCCCAAATCATAGGAAACGATGTGGTCACTGACGACGGGACTGGCTGAATCAGTGACAGGCTGTTGCAGACGCAACGTACGCCATTTTCCGTCGGCTCCGGAGGCTACGAGAGATCGGATTTCTTTTCCCTTAATACTCATCGCAACCAGGTTGCGACTCACAACCGGTTGATAACTACAACCCTCTGGCACACTGCAGCTATCCCACTTTCCTGACGCCTGTGAAAAAACATGAAAGGATTGAGCATCCTTTCCGAATACGACTACCAGTGATTCGGTTGTGATGTGTGATTTTGGATTGACATTCTTTATCGTTGCCCACTTGCCTGTCTGGGAACTAAATACTGAGTAACTGTCAGGCGTGTATGACAGTACGAAATCATTGTGCACATACGGCGTTCCAGCACTTTCAATGGTATCCCAGCGATTGACAATGCCACTATACGCAATGGTCTGGTCGCCGATACGATAGGCACCAACCTGATTTCCCACGATCGGTATCACTTCTCCGGTTATTGGTTTCTCCAGCAAAAATGTGCTCCAGCGCCCCTGAGGACTGGCAGCAACGAGCTTCCGGTAGTTCTGTCCATTTAAACCGAAGAGCACAACGGAGGATGAAATAACAGGCTGATGCGTGACGTCTTCATCAAAACGATGTTGTGCCCACTTTCCCGATTCTTGTGTATAGAGGTTATAGGTTCGAGCGTCACTCTCGCGTACGAGCATGAATTCCTGGTCACCAATCAAGATTGATTCAGCAGCCTGAATTGGCAAACAGAATGCTAATACACAAAGACAGGTGACTGAAAGGAGGATTTTGTTGAAGACGGTCATTGTGTGACTCCTCGCACTGCAGACTGTAAGATCTTGAGTTTATAATCGTCGTCGGTTTCCTGGACGAGTGACAGAGCGGTATTGTAGTCTCCCAGCTTGACCAGAAGAGTGCAAAGTGTGGATCTGACGTAATTCAAATTCACCTCCTCTTCCTCTTTCATCTCCGTATTGGTAGTAGACGCCATCGATCTGGCCGTGTCCAGTTTATCCTGAGACGCATAAAAAGAAGCAAGCCTCACCTGTCCATGGAATTTGGCCTTAGGAGAATTCATGAGACTGATAAGCTTTTTAGCACGGTCCTCATCGCCGTGATCAGCGTAGGCCAAAGCGACATTGGTGATCGAGTTTTCCCGATCCTCAACGTCGTCGAGATATTTTGCTGCCTTCAAAGCAACATCGAGCTCTTTTATTTCAATGAGTTCACGCACTAAAGACTGGGTAAGTTCTCTGGCGAAATGTCCTCGGTAGGCGGCCGCTTGTTTCGCCAGGCGGTCCATGTTTTCCACAAGCTTTCCATGCATGCCCAGATATGCCAGCTCAATTCCAAATCCGGTATAAAACTGTTTGCCAGCAATGTCATAGGCCTTATCAATGAACTCTAATGCCCGCTCCTTTTCTCCTTCGGCCAGCAGGTCTTTAGCAATCGCTTCCAGGATGAGACCGGTCACGTCGAGCGGATCATTTTCCGATGTGATCGTGATACCAGTTACCAGTGTTTCCGCTTCTTTGTACTCCTCAAGTTCGACATGCATCTGACCCAGATCCATGGCCGTGTAGAAGGTTTGCTTGCCGTATGGATACTCCTGAAGGGCGTCACGATCTCCGGCTCGATACTTCCAAATCGCCAGCTTGTTTCGTAGCGAGTTCCCCACAGTCTTCCTCGGAGCAGCCGCTTCGGCGATGGTTGTTGCCAGTTCAAGGTCGCCGGTTTCCTGGGCATAGCTGAAGAGGAAACGATGATACTGCCGGTTCTCTTGTTGAGATGCCAGCTCGAATGCTTTGTCGTACCACTGTTTCGCTTGCAAGGGCTTCGACTGAGCCTTAGTGACATGAGCGAGGAGCGGTGATGCCTGAATGTGATGGCTCAAGGACTGCTGCAGAGAATTGTATTACTCGATTTCACCTTCCAGCCAGTCAATAAATTCCTGTCGGTTGGTTACTCGAGAAAGCTCTTCAGGAGTCTGCTCTTCACCGAGAGTGATCTTTGCGGCAAGCAGGAGTAAGACGAGGCTGGCGAACCTGGCAAGCCTGGAGAATCTGGCGAACCTGGGAATGGGACTCATTGATGAAATTTCAAATACGCCGAGTAAACAAAGGAAGTAAAATGAGTAGCAGGTTCAATTATAGAAGGTTCTGGTTATGCACTTAAATCAATTTTCACGGATCCTTGGGGTCATTTCTTTTTTCTGGGCAGGCTTAGCGAGTGCTGCTCCCGTCGTCCACGCTATTCAATTACAACGATCTTATCCTGCTTTGGTCGGTCGGGAACACAACAATATTGTTGAACTTAAGGTGACGGCTGAAGAAGAAGGGATCGAAATCCGCTCGCTTCGCTTTGATTTAAGAGGGACGGATGACATCCAGGATATCGCCAGTACGACTTTGTTTGTGGGCGGCCCCAATGGGGAACTGGATACAAAATGGAAAATTGGTACCGGGACGAGCCCTGCTGACCGGATCATCTTCCAACGCAATATTTCTCTAAAGAAGGGGGACAATTGGTTTTGGGTGTCATGCAAATTAAAGCCAACGGCAAGTCTACTGCATTACATCGATCTGGAATGCACTCAGATAGAAACAACGGAAGGTAATATCAAACCGCAGGATCAAATGCCCGGACGCAAAATTCGGATCGGCTACGCTTTGTGCCAACAGGGTCAGGGTGGCACCCATACTTACCGAATTCCGGCGATCACACGAGCCAAGGATGGTTCCCTGCTCGCGTTCTACGACATGCGACACAATCGCACGAAGGATCTGCAGGAAGATATTGATATTGGTATGAGCAAGAGTACCGATGGAGGACAGACGTGGACCAATCCCCGACCCATTATGGACCGGGGAGCCTGGGGAGGGCTACCCGAAGACCAGAATGGGATTAGTGATCCAGGAGTGATCGTTGATCCTCGAACTGGCAGGATATTTGTGTGGGCCGTCTGGATGTATGGGAAGCCGGGCAAGCATCAATGGAATGGTGATGGTAGCGAAGCGGGCTTCGAGGTCGGCAAAGCGGCGCAAATGCTGCTGACAACTTCGAAAGACCATGGTGAAACCTGGTCTGGACTCAAGAATGTGACTCGTGATTTGAAGAAGGAAGAGTGGGTATTGTTCGCTCCCGCTCCGCAAAATGGAATCACGCTGACCAATGGGACTTTGGTCATGCCGGTTCAGGGACGTAACGCTGACGGCGAGTCTTTCTCGACGATCATGTCGAGTCGAAACCATGGTCGCCGTTGGCATGTTGGCAATCCAACCGGTGCGGTCTCGAGTGAATGTCAGGCGGTGGAGTTGACCGATGGTCGGATCATGTTAAACATGCGGTCGAGTCGGGAAGCAAGGCATATGCGTCGAGCGGTGATGGTGACATCAGATTTAGGAGCAACCTGGTCAGAACATCCCACTCACCATAAAGCACTCGTTGAGCCGATTTGTAATGGCAGCACGATTCGAATTCATTATCAGCAGAATGGTCAGAGCAAAACAGCGCTGTTGTTTGCGAATCCCAATTCAGTTGAGCGTCGCGAGAAACACACGATCAAGGTGAGTTTTGATGATGGGGACACCTGGCCTGAATCTCACCACTATTTGCTGGATGCCAACACAGGGTTTGGTTATCCGAGTCTGGTGCAGATAGATGATGAGCACGTGGGCATTGTATTTGAAGGAAGTCGCAGCCACATCATGTTTATGAAGCTGACAGTAGAAGAGTTAGTTTCGGGGAACCTGCCCAAATAATCACTGTTCAGCCAGCCAGGCCTGATAGTCTTTTTGAAAGGTAGCCGGAGCCTTATCAGACGGAGCAAATTGTTCTTTGAATTTGGCAAGTAGTTCCTGATCGATGCCTACCGCTCGCCACCAGTTGGCGTCCTGGAAGTCGGTATCCAGCAGCAACGCTCCCTCAAAGTTGACATTGGTGAGATCCGCTCGATGGAAGATGACAGCTTCCAGATTGGCATAGTCAAACTGAGTATCCAGGAAGGTAGCATCCGAAAAGTCTGCCATAAGACAGTAGCTTTCCGACAGGTTTGCTCCGGAGAAATTGGCCGATCTGGCGGTGGCTTGTTCCAGACTGGCCTGGTAAAGAGTGCTTAATTCAAAATTGACGTGATCCAGTCTACTTCGTAGAAGAGAAACTTCTTTCAGGCTGGCACCACTAAAATTTGCGTTTTGCAGATCGGAGGCGTTGAGATCGCTCCGATCGAGTGTAGCTCCACTAAGGTCGGTACCGACCAGCAATGATTCGTTGAGTGTTGCATCCTGGACGTCGGCCAGATGCAATTCGAGTCCGGAAAGAGTGACCCCGGTAAGATTCGCGCCCATCCAGATCTGGTTTTTCTCTTCGAGCAACCGGAGAACGGCCTCGGTACGTTGTTCCCGACTCGCATCGTCGTGGTAAATTAGCCAAAAATCAGCTTCAACAGAGCTCGCGGACTGCGACACTGCATTGAACAGGCTAACCGCCAGAACAACTACAACGGCAGTCGTCAGCACGATCGGAAGCAAGCCAGGTCGTTTATCGGTCGTCATACTCAGAAAATTGAAGTGAGAAGAGGATCAGATTCGTACTTTTCATTCTAGCGTCTGTTGAAGCGTGAGACGTTACTGTCTGCTTGGTAGACCAAATATTGAATATGGGGAAAAAGTCATCCCTATCTGACAGGTTCGATCAGGATTGCTTCATGCTGGATTCCCAAATCGGTTTAACAAGTGCATAAACTCTCAAATCGACAAACTTGCCGTAGAGCAGCTCCGCTTGCTGGGCAGTACCTTCCAGAGTGAATCCAAGCCGTTCGGGAATTGCACAGCTGCGGATGTTGTCAGGTTGCGCACGAATCACGATCCGATTCAGTTCGAGTTCTTCATACCCAAACTTGAGCAGCGCTCTCACTGCAAGGGTCATTAGTCCCCTCCCTTCCACTTGCTCATCAATCCAGTAACCGATCATGGCACATTGGTTTGCGGAATCCGTTTTTGCAAATCCAATGACTCCGACGATCGAGCCGTTTTGAACGATCGCGAACTGGTAATTGCCACTGCTTCGTCCAGCGATTGCGTTTTCGATGAAGTGGCGTGTGTCAGCAGAGCTGCGTGTTGAATCAACCCAAGGCATCCATTTTCTCAATCGGTCACGATTCGAATGGATGACTTCAAACAATTCGTCGGCATCATCTTTTTCAAGCGTACGGAGGTAGCAGTCTGGTGTTAAACGGATAGAGTCCATAGCTGTATCTTGTTCTGGTCGGCTTCAGGTTTGCTCTTTCTAATAATTGACTTTAACAGAACGATTGTTTCGTTGCTGTTTGAGCATACGACCGGTGAGCAGCATTCCAATCGTAGCATGCTGCAAAAAGAGTTAGGTCACCCGCAAAGGACATGATACAATGCCAGCCTTGTCTTTAATTGTGTAAGAAGTGTTGAATGCCACGAGGTGTTCCTGCTCACCACTAGAATACGATGGCATTAGGTTATTCCTTAAAGATATTGGTCCTGATCTTTTTAGGACTCTGCACACAAGACTTGTGCGAGTTGTCGTACGTTTTCCGTGATGAAGCTAATCAGGTGGAATTGCGTTTTCCAGAGAAACCATCCAAGCGGAAGGAAAAGTATACAGACGCTGGAAAGGTCAAAGAGCTGTTCGTCTATCGGTTCGTTTCGAAATCAGGGACGCAGTATTCCTATTCTGCAAGACCAATATCACTCATGAAAATGTCTCTTGCGAATCTTCGACGCTACGCAGACGCGGTGGGGAAAAGTTTAAAAGCATCCAAGGTGACGGTAAAGTCAAACCCTTTTGACATTCAGAACGCCGTACAAGTTTCCTTTGAGATTAAAAGGGGACTTGATACGTACTATGTCGAGCAATTAATTGTTTTTAGACGTGGGACTTTGTTCACCGTTGCGTTTGCCTTTGAGCGACCAGTGGAGCGTACGGCGGCTCGAGCTTTCCTGGGATCATTTCGCATTACTTCCCGCTAATTTGAATGTCCAACGTCTCGGTGCACGTAAGAGTTACATCAGGTACTGCAGCAAAAGTATGTTTTTGAATCCAGCGGACTACCTTAAAAGCTCTTGAAGAACCATCCCTTCAGGGTTTTCGATTTTCCATTCCCGCCACGTTTGAACGGTAAAAGCAATGGTCTTTCAGAGGAAGTGGCTTGGAGTTTTGAGAATAAACTACTCCCTGATACAAAAGTGCCAGGTCGCCGTTCACTAAACCTTGCTGCTTCAGCATAATCCGGGACGTTGAGTCCGTCTCTGAGAAAACTCGGACACACTCTGTCAAATTACAATACGAGACTGCCAATGGAACGCCGTCTAGTCATTCGGAAACTATGTGTGGTTTCCTGCACCGGACATGAACGCTTTTGGAAATGCGAACGAACGGCCTTTGTCCCTTACCGATATAACTTCACTTTCGTCCGCCAATTTCATTTGCCTAATTCCGACAAAGTCCCATCGGGGAGTTCCCAATACTAATGCTTGCTGGAGTCAGGTTTCTGAACCTTGTTATTCCAGGTAACGCAATGCAGCGCACCTTCAGCAGCCATTAGTGCGTCGGAATGGAATTCAACTATTTCCCAATCTGGAAGTACTTCACGATAGATAGCCTTCGCCTGTTCGCGGAAACTTTCGTCTCCTGTATAAATTGGCATCAGTAGTTTTCCGTTGGCGAATACTACATTGGTGTACGTCCCGATGGTTCCCTGCTGCCCACGAATTGGCATGGGAATGCGTCGGACATTTAGTGAGTCGCCATGGTAACTCAGGTCTTTTAATCGGGATGCGATGCGGTCGAGACGGTACTTATTGAATTCGTCGTGCGCCGAGTCAAGTTCTCCAATTAAAACAGTTTGTTCCCCGACGAAAACCAGAAAGATATCCAGGTGCCCAGTTGGTTCTCCCTGTAGTGGAGGAATGAATTCAATTTGGTTTCCGGGGAAATACTGTTCAAACAGCCCTCGAGTTGTCTTTTCGTCATAGTCAAATCGATGGTGATTCCACTCAAAAACAGCTTCCGAGATTAGAATGAGTCCATTGCCATTAGATGCAATGGCACCGCCATGCAATACCAGAGGTACCTTTTGCGTGTTAATATCAGAAAGCGTAGCAAACTTCTTAAAAGCATCGTCGTCCGCCGGGCGACCTGTGTAATTCCCGCCATCATCGATCCACGAATTGCCCGGAAGAAAGTACTCAAAATCCAACCATTTAGGAGCTCCGGAGCTATCGACGATCTCGATGGCTCCAAAGTCTCTAATCCACAGGGAGTTAAAATCCAGATCTACAAAATTGATTTTGTCTCCCTGAACTCCGTTCTCTTCAACTTTTTGCTGTGCGCGAGTTTTAGCTTCTTCGCTTGATACAAGCACGGTGATATCTACATTGGTGTGACACGCTGAAATAATTTCATCCAGCACATTCCTTTGCGCAGCCAGAGTTTCATTTCGCTCGCCCTTTATCGGCTCTTTTTCATATGCTACGACCAGACTGAGACTCCTTTCAAAGTCAGCTGGTACACGAACGGTAAAGCTACGCTCTTGCGAGGCGTTTTGTGAGAACCAGAGGCAGGACAATAGTCCCGCCAGGATACCAATGACAACTATTTTTGAGCGCATTTAGAAGCTTTTTGTCCTGAAAACAGGTGGGTGCCGTTAGTTAAACCAATGAGCAGATGTAAAGGTTCGTTAATTCGTGAAAAATACAGGAATTAGAGTCGTTGGGTTTAGAAGCCCCTGCCAGTACCAGTAAAGAATCGGCTTACCAGTTACCTGAGTTGAGCGTTACTACAGGCTCGTCAACTTTGGGCAAGAACATTTCCAGCCAAGGATTACCCAAATTGACGTCTTTGAAAGAAGTGGCGATTCTATGTCAGGATCGCAGGATACTTTCCATCTTTTTGCCTCGGGCCAGTTCGTCGATCAGTTTGTCCAGGTACCGGACTTGCTGGGTCAGTGGATTTTCGATCTCTTCCACCCGGTATCCACAGACGACGCCGGTGATCAGATGGACGTTAGCATTTAACTGGGCCTTGTTAAAGAACTGCTCGAACGTCACCTGATCATCAATTAGTTTTTGCAGCTTCTTTCCCTTGAAGCCAGTGAGCCATTCAATGATCCGATGCAGATCTTCGACAGTCCGTCCTTTTTTCTCAACTTTGTTGATGTAGTGTGGATAGACGGAGGAAAACGTCATATTGGCAATACGTTCGTCCTGTTTACTTCGAGCGGCCATGAGTCACTTCTCTTGGTGTTTTAGCTATTCAAATATTGCTGGCAAAGCTGCCGTTAAGTTTAACATCGTTCCGGTATGTCGACTAATCCAGACTCTTGGAGACCCACAGTATGCTGGCGAGTATATGAGCGACCCTGAGCCAATTCTTTTGCAACCAATTATCGTTGCAACAGGTATTCAAGCGGAGTGTTTCTGAATGTGGAGCAGGATCACCATCAATGCATACATCCCGAAGCAGAGCGTCAAGGTAACAAATGTATACCAGCCAATTGATGCTTGCCCAATGTCGTCCAGAGGTTTGACTGAAAAGAGAAGGACCAAAATCGCCTCTAATAAGACGATCCCGATTATAAGACTAAATGGGACTTCGATTTTGTAATTATTCTTGGAAAACTTGTGGAACGCGAAATACACGACGGTGATAGCAAAAATTGCGCCAAGCACAATAATGTAGCTCGGGGATTGCCCTGCAACGAATCCATCGGCAGCTTTGAAGGCAATCAAGAATACGGCAGCACTAAGCAAATCCACGAATTTTGCGTTTTTTTTCTGCCAATCGAGAAGGTCGGTTAAGTCTGCCACTTTGATGTACAACCAGTCTGTGAGGTAGATACAAACAACGGCAAGTTTGACGAACCATTGAGAGGTCATGCCGTCGTTTAAGAAATCCGCCGCCACGACAAGATCATACAACATTGACCCCAGCATGGCGGGATAGATTAAATCATAGACAAACTCACGGAAGAGAAATTTTCCCTTCTTTTCCTTCTCCGTGGATTCACTTTCCAGTTTTTCTACCTTGTCTTCCAGGGCCCGTACTCGTTGTTCCCACGACATAGTGAACGTCCTTAAATGGCATCAGAGATGTAATTGTTGGGGTTACGACGAATTATAATGCCATTCAATTGGCTGTTGGCGATAACCCAGAAATTGAAGTGGACAACAATTCGATAGACGCACATCGAATCAGGCAAATACTACTTAGCAGAAACAGTTCACTCTTGGCACGGTAAGATTGAAACAATGATCGAAATTGTTGCCAGCGCTGAATACTTAAAACCACTTAACATCAGCGTCGATTTGGGGTTTATTGCGATTTAAAAGACAAAAACCGAGGTGAATAAACTCATTCATCTCGGCTTTTTACGTAGTGGGCGATATTGGATTCGAACCAACGACCTCCACGATGTCAACGTGGCGCTCTAACCAACTGAGCTAACCGCCCTCAATAGTTCGTTTATATTACCACGCCTATGTGAGGTCGTGAAGTGGACCGTCTCCGCAGTAATTGGCGTTCCCAAATGACTCCACGCGATGACCAAATGCATGAGCAAAGGCCATCAATAGCCTGTTATGGGGCACGCGGCCATACTGTAACGAACGCCCCATTTTGAAGCGGAGTCCGCCGCCGATCAGCACAAAAGGAATGTCGTTCAGCGTATGCGAGTTGCCTTTGCCAAGCTCGTTGGTCCAGACAATCGTTGTGTTATCCAGCATGGAACCTGTACCATCAGGCTCAGGGGTCTCAGCCAGACGCTTGGCCAGATAAGCAATCTCTTCACAGTACCACTGGTTGATCTTTACCAGCTTTTCAACCGCTTCCTGATCACTGTCCGGTTCGTGCGACAGACCATGGTGCCCTTCCTTAATTCCCAGCCAGGTCATCTTAGCCTGCCCGACACTGCGAGTGTATTGCAACGAGGCAACTCGCGCCATGTCGTTCTGCAAACTGTTGACCATCATGTCGATTTGCATGCGACTCAACGTCGGCATATTCTCATTAGCATTCTTGATTCCCGCTTTCTGAACAGGAGCAGGAATATCCAACTTGTGTTCGGCATCCCGCTTAATCCTGGCCTCCATGTCGCGGATAAACTGCTCGTGACGTTCCAGCAGCTCGCGGTCTTCTTTGCCAACCAGAGTTCTCGCGCGTCGCAAATCATTGCGCACTTGATCCAAGATGCTTTCAACACTCTTACGGTCTTCCAACTTTCCGTACAGTTTATTGAACATGACATAGGGATCATCAATCGGAGCGACAGGCTTGTTGGAACCTGAGTAAATCATGCGAGTCCATGGGTCGGCACGGTCTGGAACAACCACTCCGAATTCAAGCGATCCAAATCGCGTTTCCGTTTCTGGCTTGCTCTGCAGAAAGTTCTTGATCTCCTGGTCGATGGACAAGCCACTTGCCCAACCGGCGGGTGTGTGGCTACCACCCTGAATATTTCCTGGTAGCAGCTCGATCCCGGTCAGCAGGCAACTCATTCCTCGCATATGGCTGTCACCATCACCTCGGATCTGATCACAAACTCCTTTGAGGATCAGCATTTGATCCTGATAGGGCTGCAACGATTCCATGATGCGTTTGAGCTTGAAGTCAGCCCCCGCCTTGTCCGGCCAGAAGTCACCGGGAATCGTACCATTCGGACTGAAGACCACAATCATTCGCTGCTTGGCGGTCGCAGTGTCAGCCTGTGAAAAGGCTGGCAACCCCATAAGCAACGGGAGGCTGGCACCTGAAAAGCCCATTTCCTGAAGGAATTTTCGACGATGCTGGATGACCATAATTATTCTTCCCGCTGAGGGTTAAACAATGCTGACTCGCGGACAATATTGACCAGCAACTGCTGTATATTAAATCCGGAGTTTTGAAATTGTGTTATGAGTTCTTCTCGGAGTGAATCACCATATGCGTTGATCGGCTGCTTCACTGCCTGATGGAACAGGTGATCAACGAAGGCACCATGAGCTTGTGGGCTGGTGCTGATCAGCTCCGCCAGCCCGGTTGCTCCAGCTAATTCGACCGATTCTCCATCTACCGTATTATAGTTGGCGACCGCATTGATGGCTTTACCAACTTCCTGATTTCGATATCGGCCAACCGCATCAAAATTCTCAAGGCTGAACCCCAGAGGATTAATAATGTTATGACAGCCTGCACAAGCAGTCGGCTCGGTAATCAGCGTGACTTTTTCACGGATAGTGAGTCCTTCCTCGAAATCGGCACTTACAAATTCGGTTGCCTGTGGAGGTTCTTTCAGAGTGCGGCCCATCAACCGGCGAGTAATAAATACGCCACGATGAATTGGTGAACTGTTGTCCCGATAGGCCAGCATCGAGAGCATATAGGGGTGAGTCAAAATGCCACCGCTACCGTGTTGACTGATAGCGGCCTGCTGAAAATCGGTTCCTTCAACGCCGTCGATCCGATAGAAGTCAGCCAGATTCTGATTCACCGGAATCGTGGTAGCCTGAAAGAGCTGACGATAGTCCGAGGCATCACTCCAAACAATTTCCTGGAAAAGCAGTCGTAGCGATTGCCTTAAATCTGCTTTTACTGACTCGCTAAAGCCAGCGAATTGTTGCTCGTCTTTGGAGAACTCACCCTTTTCATTCAGCTGTAACCAATGCAGCAGGAAGTAGTCGAGCTTGGATCGGGTGCGACGGTTGGTCAGCATGCGTTTGATTTGCAGCTCGACCTGGGCCGCGTCCATTAGACTACCCTGTGCGGCCGCGTTTCTGAGTGCAGTGTCGGGGACCGAGTCCCAGAGGGCGAGCGCGAGACGGCTGGCGATCAGATAGCTGTCAGCAGCGGGTGAATTTGGATGTCGGTTTAGTTCCGGATAGAGAAACAGTGGTGATTTCAAAGTGGAAATGATGACACGTTTGACAGTGTCTGTAAGTTCCAGCTCGTCCGAGAAAAAGCTGTCGACATAGATGGATTTCTGTTCGTCAGTTAAAGGCCTCCGAAACGCATATTCGACTAGCGAGTAGCAGAAGGCTTTGAGTTTTTCCTGACGATTCTCGTCCTGGCTGTTGGTTTTTGCCATGCGATCCATCAGTGGTACTACCTGCTGAGCAACTTCGATGGCGGCATTGGTGGTAGCTTCATCCCATTCAGGACTGATCGAAATTCCGCGTTCGTATCCACTGGCACTATCATCCGGCGGAAATGGAGTTTGAACGACAATGCTGGTGCCGACCCAGGAGGGATAGAAATTGCGTTTGGGGATAATTTGGCGAGTACCACCTGGTGGTATCCACATCACACTCATTGATGCGGTGGGGTCCTTGAATCGGAAAGTTTCCAGGCGAAAGTAATATGGCATGCCTCCCTGCAGATAGATGCTTCCTTTGTACTCGGCATCGCTATCCCGGGTTGCCACATACTTATCGATCAACCGGTTTGTACGGCTGTTCACATAAAGCCGGATACTGTTAGGGCTTTTGACGATGAATTCATAGACGCCACTTTCTTCGGCAATGATGGCACCTTCCCAACGGACACTGAACTCTTCCTTTTTGGAGATCTTTTCGTGAGGCAGTTTCTGGTCAAAGTCGTAGTCGATGCTGTCGACAACTTCTTCACCAACCTGTTTGCCGAAACCGCGAGTGTCGTAGTAGCGAGCTTTGATTCCCCGCTCATCGTTAAGCTGCGGCTTGCCAAGGAACTCAGCAAAGATATCACCGACCGATTGCCGGTATTGCCGGTTGGTCAGTCGAGCCAGTTCAATGCGAGGTGGTTTTTGGCTGGCTCGGGCTTCCGGTGTATAGAACGTTTCATAGATATATCGACCAACCGCTACTGCATTGTCTCCTCGACAGGCGTTCGGTTTTTCCTCAGGCATTGTGTCAACAATAACCTGAATCAATTCGGGGAGCCGTTTCGTGCCGTACAACGGATTTTCGTTAACGCCGATAACGCCTTCTCCTTGCATGCCATGGCAATGAGCACACTGTTTGAAATAGATCCGCTCTCCCGGATCCACTCCGGAACGTTTTTTGGGAGCACCGAATGCGGAGTGGGCGGCAGACAGCAATCCAGCGACTACGCAAAGTGCTGGTAGAAACGACTTCATGATGATTCTGCTTGCCATAGGTTATTTCACTTCCCAGCTTTCACCAAAGAAGTTGGCATCTTTAGGGATCCCGGGAAACCGGTAGATGGAGTCATTTGGTTCCGGTTTATTCACCACATCGACAATAGCCCAGTCAGGAAGCATAGGGACTTGACGAGCGTTATTCAGGTAAGCGTATTCCCGGTAGGTAAAGCCACTGTTGATGACAATATATTTGCGTGGATTAAGTGGGTTGGGGTAGATCATGATCGGAGCATGGCTCTTTGCATCAAACACATTTTCGCCAACAGAAACTCCTCGTTCGTCCCAGGTGAGCGGCAGGCGAGCGATGATATCGGCGATGATTTTGTTGGATTTGAAGTCACCCCAGAGAATGAGGTTGTGCTGAGCAATATCATCGTCGGTGATCTCGGTATCCGCTTTGACGCGGGCATGACCACGGAAGTGCTGTCGCCAGTGTTTGATGGCATGAGCCTGTTCGCCTGCCGTCCACTTCCCAATGGTTTCATTGACAGGTGAACCAGTAGGAGTGACCATCAAAAAGCTGCTGAGAAAAGCATCATCGATCGGTCCTTGAAGTCCATGTCGTTTTCGCAGTCCTTCGCGTGGGTTTGCGCCTGCCACCCAGTTGTCATCGACCAGATGAACCGCAAACGACCAACTGCGATCAGACCCGGCACCAGGGGCTTCCAGCACTTGTTTGTTGATTTCCACAGTGACTTTCTGGGTGATATCAAAAGGTGCCAGACCGGCCGCCATGTCGAATTTGAGTCCGGTCACATCTGTCGAGGTGATCCTGACTTCGTTACCAATAATTTCGGCTTTCACTCTGCCAGGTTCCCAATGTTCTTTCAGGCCAGTAACTGTCAGCCAGTACTGTCGGTTGTATTTCAGCGAGTGAGTAATCTTGTTGACAGTTAGTGGTAATTTGTCATTGCCGACGCGAGCCAGACTGTACATCTTCTCTTCAATGATGGCCTGTGAGTCCGGATGAATTCGGTGTCCGGTTTTCGGCCCAATGATATGAACCAGATCAATACCTTCTTTAGCCAATGCAGTTTCCATCACATCGGCGGCCTGCTTTTGGATATCATCCTCGCCGCTGTAAGCGATCACAGGGACATGGGACAGGTTGATGGCGTTATCGTCCGTGTCGTACCAACGCCAAAGCTTTTCTTCCCACCAGTAGGGAAGCAGGGTTTCTTTCTGGAAATATTTTAGGAATTCCGGAGTTTCTGAAAAACCTGCTCCGGGAGTGGCAGCGAACCAGCGGTCAGCATAGAGATGGGCAAACTGCCAGCACCCTGCTCCGCCCATGGAGAATCCACGTACGCTGACCAGATCGTCATTGATGCGATATTGCGATTTGACATGCTCCAGTGCTTCAAGCACATCAATCTCGCCAGCAAATTTAAAGGCATTGCTGTAGCGACCATAAGGATGGAGAACGATGGTGTCCCGGGGGGCGTAATAACCAATAACTTTCGTCTGCCTGTCAATAAAGTTGGTTTCACTGAGGGTTTCCCCGCGCCCGTGGAACCAGATATCCAGCCGGACGGCCTTTTCGCCACCGGCTTGATAATTATCCGGGATTACCAGACCGTACGGTTGTGCGGAACCGTCCAGTTCACTCCGGAAGCCACGCATGACTAACCCTGTCTGGTGAAGCCAGGGAGCTTCGCCTCGGAGTAACTGCTGGGCACGTTCCTTCCCACTGGCCAATGCAGCATCAGCTTTGGGGATGTCTTTCTCGCTAAAGAACTCCTGATGTTCCAGGTTGTCCTGTACCGCTCGGTGATAGATTTCCACATCTGGCAACAGCGCCGCGGCGAGTTCAGATTTGGAAGATGCAAGTTGTTTGAGCAATCCATCCAGCTCTTTCAAGCCTGCTTCCAGCCGACTTCGATCTACCTGTTTGACCGTGATACCGACTCGGGGAATCTGTCGAACGGTTTCAGGATTATTGTCTCCTTCGCCATCGGCCAACAGAGTTGAGTTGAGTAGTAACAGGGTGACGAGCACAAAGGGATTGATTTTCATAGTTTAAGTTCCAGAAAGGGAGTAAGGTGTGCTTGAGTGGGGGGACTTCTATTTTACACAACTTTTCCGGGGTTCATGATATTGTGCGGGTCGAGTGCCCGTTTGATCTGCTGCATGGTGTCGACAGCATTGTCAAATTCCTGTCGTAAAGCTTTTCTTTTGCCGATGCCGATTCCATGTTCTCCAGTACAGGTCCCACCGGCGGCGAGGGCCATATCGATGAGTTGCTGGTGGTAGCCAGTGACTTCCTCCAATTCGGCCGGATTGTCGGGGTCGAGCGGGAAGACGACATGAAAGTTGCCGTCGCCGACATGTCCAAAGACAGGAGCTGGTAGAGAAGCCTCGCTGACAATCCTTTTAGCTTCCAGAAAGCACTGTGCGAGTTTTGAAACAGGTACGCATACGTCGGTCACATAGCCGGCCGCATTTTCGCGAAGTGCCATGACTGCGTGAAAGGAGTCATACCTGGCTTGCCATAGCCGTTCACGCTGTTGTTGGTCGACGGCCCATTGAAATGCCGAGCCACCGTGTTTGGCAGCGATCTGTTTAGCGAGTTGTGTCTGTTCCGTGACGTGGTCCTGACTGCCGTGAAATTCAAAAAAGATTGTCGGAGTTAACTGGTTATCGAGACCGCTGTACCGATTCACCGCGTCGATCAGGACTTCGTCCAGCAATTCGATGCGAGCTACAGGAATTCCCGCAGCCAAAATTTCAAGAACGGCGTTGACTGCGTTTTCAATCGAATCGAAGGGACAGATTGCAGAAGAAATCTGAGCAGGTTCGGGGTACAGTTTGACGGTCACTTCAGTGATTACTCCCAGAGTACCTTCACTACCGACAAACAGGTGTGTCAGGTCGTACCCGGCGGAGGACTTGCGAGCACGACTGCCCGTACGGATGATTTCTCCATTGGCCAGAACCATGGTGAGGGCCAAAGTGTTTTCCCGCATGGTCCCGTATTTTACCGTCGAACTACCAGATGCGCGCGTTGCTGCCATACCTCCGAGTGATGCATCAGCCCCTGGGTTTACCGTAAAGATCAGTCCGGTATTCCCGGTCTGCAAGGCATCATTTAACTGATATCGGGTGACACCTGCCTGCACGACCGCATCGGCATCGGTAACGTTGATAGCCAGGATTTGGTTCATATGTGTCAGATCGATAGACAATCCGCCATGAACGGCCACGACGCCTCCTTCCACAGCTGTTCCTGTACCAAACGGGATTACCGGGACACGGTTGTCATGACAAAGTTTCACTGCGGCAGCGACTTCTTCAGTCTGAAGTGGATAGATGACTGCCTGAGGTGGCTGCGTATCATGTCTGGATACGTCATGTCCGTGTGCTTCCAGTACTTCCGTGTCAAGCGAGAGACGATTACCAAATAATCTGGTCAAGTCCGGAAGAATCACATCAATGGAATTAAATTCGGTAGGCAGATCCATATTTACTGATTCTCCAAATTCACTCGTTCCCAGATGTCAGGCATGAACTCGCGCCACGGCGCATTTCCACTCACTTCAAACGGCAGGCGTTTAAAGTAATTGTCATAAATCAGGATCGCCACGCCACGATCTCCCAGGCACTCGGCATTGATCATCCGCGCATATTGAATTTGCTGCACCAGTATTTCATCGGTTTCATTTTCATAGAGCCATTCGAGCAGCATGCGGGCGGTCTGATAGCGACCATGGCTGTGGAACGTGAATGCCTGTTGAAGCACCGCTTCACTGATATTGCCGAATTTTTCCCGGGTCTTATCAAGTTCATGTTGCGCGTGTTCAAATTGGTCGAATCCGAGTTGACGATGTACAACCGCCAAATGTCCGCGTAAGTCAAATGGTTTGAGTTCCACGATCTGCTTATCGCGACGAGCCCAATCTTCCAGCCAGTTTACTCGACGCGCACCATTGCTGAAGAAGGCAAGTGGTAAGGACTGCAGGTAATCACTATAGAGGCTCTGGTATTCTCTGATATCCATATCACGATCGACCTGAACCAGATCCTGTTCGAGTAACATATCTACGATCGCTCCGGCAATCATCTGGTGCCCATGCAAGGTAGGATGCACGTGATCGACGTACATTTCGTAACCGGGGATACCAGCCATACTTGCACTTTCCAGTGTTGTCCGAGCATCTACCAGCGGGACATGGTACTTACGCGCCAGTTGTCGCTGGATTTTGTCCATCTCTTCCGTTAATCGGAGCGGACAGATATCCAGGTCTTTGGCCTTGAGATAATGTTGGTAGGCGTTTTTAGTATCGCCGGTTTGTTCCAACGCTCGGCCAATGCGGTAGTGTAACAGTGCGTGCTGGTCGGTGATCGCTAGACATTGTTTGTATCGTTCCAGGGCAACGGCTGGTTGATTTGCCAGGTCAGTTGCCTGAGCAAACAGATCCAGAAAATCCTGTTTGTTTTGAGTCGTCAGATCGGGCGGAAATTCAGATTTGAATGGAGGGCAATCTCTCAGATTGGACCCAAGACAGACGAGCACTAACGGTATGTTTGCTGTTCGGCATTGCTGAATGATGGCCTGCAAAGATTCTTTGTATTGACCAGTGACCTCAGTTTTCCACTGAGGATCCCAATGGTACGAGGCGTAGCCGCTTTCTTCATCCAATCGGGTGGTGACGTTTTCCGGTAGCTGTTGGTCCGACGAGTCTTTAAACGAATCGACATCCTGTCCCAGCATACTCCTCAGCCAGACGACCAGTCGAAGTGACTCCAGGGCGCTGCGGGCTTCACTTTGTTGGCGCTGCTGATGGAAGGTCCGATTTTCCAGGAACTCGTTGTGTCCTGTCGCCAATACAAGCAGGTCAGGCTTATAGTTCAGAACTTCCTGGCTTATGTGTTTTAATCGGAAGCTGGCGTAGGAGAGACCGCCGCAATTGACCGACTGATAGGACGTTGAGTGACTACGTTGGTTCAGCTCCAGTTCGACCCATTTCGCAAAGGCGGAATCGACTGCAAAAGGGCGCCCGCGAACTGTGGATCCTCCCAGGAAAAACATGCGGAAAATATGTTCCGGCTTGACCGCTTCAAATGCTTGATCACCAAAATAAAGAGCGCGATTTCGTGTGGTGGTGTATGTGGTTTTCGAGTCATCCAGAGAGAATAACGGTTGGTAGCCGGAAAACCCTGACGACGTGTCGACAACCTGTTGAGGTGAAGCGAAGTCAAAAACCCGAAAGATCCCTTCCAGCAGGACGAGTGGCAATAAGCCAACGCAGATTGCCAGTAGCGGGAAGAGGATTTTCTTTTTGTTCGCTACGGCCACGATCATTGCTCGTTGATGGGAGAAACTTCTTATCCAAACGCTTTGGCAACGGCGGCTTTCACTTTGGCCAGGCCTTCGGTCGCTACCTGAAGCGGATCCTGTTTCCAATATTCAGGATTGAATAATTCCAGCGACAGCATGCCTTGGCAGCCAGCTTTGTGGACCATCTGCAGGATGTTGGTGACAGGCGCCACGCCATCACCCACATGGACTCTGTCTTTATCTGCGATCGTATCGCGGGGAGGATCGGCGGGATAATCGTTGACATGGAAGCAGTGAATATGCTGACCATTGAGCATTTTCAAGCCTTCAAACGATGAACCACCTTTGTAGATATGATAGATGTCCGGCAGAATGCAGGCATCCGGATGTCCAGCCTCCGCCGCCACAAACGCCAGCTCACCTAGCCTGCTCAGCGTTTTGGAGAATCCCCAAAGTTCCAACTGAGGTGCAATCCCTGCATTGCGTCCCACTTCGCAAAGGTCGTAGTATCGACTGGCAGCGGCGAACAGATCGAAGTTTTCAATATTCGTGGCACCGACAGGTGGAGCAGCAATTCGTACTCCTCCCATTTCTTTCAGTAAACCCATGTCATGCTTGGCAGTCTCCAGACCTTTGGCTCGTTCTGCATCGTCGTTGACAATCCAGCGGGCGAAACCGATGGCACTGACGACTTGAACATTATTGTCAGCCAGCTTTTTGCCCAGGTCTTTTAAACTGCCTCCACCATCTTTGAACGCCTGCATATCGCGAATCCAGGGTTCGATGCCTTCATACCCAGCCTTGATAACCAGATCGACTTGTTGGTCGAGTGTCAGTTTTTGTCCTCTGACACAGCTTGTATTGAAGCAGTAGCCAAACGGTTTCTCCCGGTTATTCCGGGTAGTGGCGGAAACGTGTTGTACAGTTCCGGTTGTAGCCAGGGCAGCGGTGGCGGTTTGAATTGCCTGACGTCGGTTGAGTTTCATGGGTTTGAATCCAGTGAAAGGTGAATGGGTAACCAGAGGTGTCCTTCGATCTGCGAAAAACGGTGCGGGAAGAAGTAAGTTCTAATTGGGATCTCTCCAGCCTTGAAGTTCTTCTTTGTCGAGCGTTCCCCAATAGAGTCGGAAGTCGGCGATTTTACCCTGGAACCCATTGGCCGCTCCATATTCTCCCACCAGGGAACCTCCGTCCAATCCCAGTGTAAAAGCATCGGCAGGTGCTCCGGTGAGAAAGGCAGCTTTAATATCGGTCTGGATTTCCTTGCCATCAACGAAAAAGGTCAGTTTGGCGTTGCGATTAAGCACTGCAACGACGTGGGTCCATTGATTCAGCGCAATTTCAGGACCAACAGCCGAGAACAACTGTCCCTGCGATCTGACCGAAAAAGAAATCTTTCCATTCACGAGCTGCATGGTGTAGCCCAATGATGCGCCTCCCTGAGCGGCGATGACTCCGTTACCGCTGGTGGGATAAATGAAACCACCCAGGGTGACAGGTTTATATTCCGGATTGAATTTGCCACTGCTGGGTTGATTGAAAACTTGTTTCTTACCATTGGTAACAACCGCTGTACCGTGGGGTGACTTTTCAGTGTTCTCGGAATCTCCGAAACGGAAACGGCGTACCAATTGAGTGGGATATGCCTTGGCGCGGGCCGCGCCGAAATTGATGACCGTTCCATCGTCTTTGTAGAACTCCTGCAGCCGTTTTAGTTCCCCTTCAAGTTCTTTCTTGATATCTGCATAATCCGGATTGTCGTAGACGCTGCTAAGTTCGTTGGGGTCTTCCTGCAGGTCGAATAATTCCCACTCTTTGTTTTCATAGAAGTTGATCAACTTGTAACGTTCCGTACGCACTCCGTTATGTTTCGCAACGCTGTGAGCTCCGGGGAATTCGTAGTAGTGATAGTAGACACTCTGACGCCAATCATCAGGAGTTTCACCCTCAAAGACTGGTTTCATACTGGCACCTTGCATATCTGCGGGTTGCTCGGCGCCAGCAATGTCGAGGAACGTCTGCGCAAAGTCGAGGTTCATGACCATGTCCTTACTAACCGTGCCGGGTTTGATCTTACCTGGCCAGCGCACCATCAGTGGCGTGCGAAATGATTCTTCGTACATCCACCGTTTGTCATACCAGCCATGTTCGCCGAGATACCAACCCTGATCCGATGTGTAAATGACGATGGTGTTTTCCGCGAGCCCGGATTCCTCCAGATAGTCGAGGACCCGGCCGACATTCTTATCCACGCTATCGATACAACGCAGGTAGTCTTTGACATAGCGTTGATATTTCCAACGAATGAGTGCATCACCTTCCAGATTCAGTTTTTCCAGCTCTGCATTTTTTTTGTCGTAGGCTGCATTCCAGACTTTGAGTTGTTCGGGCGTCAAGTTTTTGGGAGGGTCCAGTTTCAGGTCGAAACGACTCAGGTGGTCTTTGACGGTCATCGCCTGATTGCGGGCCGCTGAGGTACGGCCTTTGTAGTCATCAAATAAGGTAATCGGTTCGGGAATCGTCTCGTTGTTGTAGTTATTAATTTCCTGAGGCCCGGGTTGCCAGTTTCGGTGAGGAGCCTTGTGCTGGTACATCAGAAAGAACGGCTTCTCTGGGTCACGTCGTTCTTTGAGGTATTTGAGAGTTTGATCTGTAATGATTTCTGTTGTGTAACCAATGTGATTGACCGGCCCTTCTGTGGTTCTCATGGGCGGGTTGTAGTAAGGACCCTGTCCGATAAGTACGTGGTAATAGTCGAATCCGATGGGAGTACTTTTGAGGTGCCACTTTCCTATGACAGCGGTCTGGTAGCCAGCTTTTTGCAAGAGCTTTGAAACGGTCTGCTGGTTGCCGTTAAACGTATTTCCATTTCGAACAAAGCCATTGAGGTGACCATACTTACCTGTGAGGACGACTGCCCGGGATGGGCCGCAGATGGAATTAGTCACAAAGGCTCGGTCAAATCGCATTCCTTCATTGGCGATACGGTCCAGATTGGGAGTTTGATTTACTACGCTGCCGTAAGCGCTGATCGACTGATAGGCGTGATCGTCCGAAAAGATAAACAGGATGTTGGGGCGTGTCGCTTTATTCTGAGCTTGCGCGGTAGAAGTTTGAGCAATCGTCGCGCTCAATGCAAGCACGGTCAGCGTCAGTAGTTGATTGGAAAAGCGCATCATGATGACCCCGAGTTAACTGGCGTAGTGCTGGCCAAGTGGCAGGTTTTTTACTGTTGTGCCACGACCTTAATATTGGTGTTTACCTGATTGCTGGTAACTCTGACTTCCGGCTTAAGGTCGGTAGCAGCGTTAGCTACCAGCTTGATGTTTTTCAAATCGGCGGGCTTGGCTTCTTTGGCGAAACGTACTTCCAGCTTGAATTCCTTCTGATCTGCGGGTACCTCAACGCTAGGAGCAGTGTAGCCTTCGGGAAGTCCGGCAAGTGTCACGGTGACTGGAGGATCAAAACCGGCAGCGCGGGTAATCGTCCCGGCAAAGTGCCCGGTCTCGCCTTCTCCAGCACGTGCCTGAATATTGGCATCGGTTGTAAGTGCGATGCTGATCGCGTCGAGTGGTGTGACGGTCAGTTGGGCTGTAGAGACGGTTGCCACTACGTTTTTGCTATCTGCGCTTAACAGCTCGGCCACGATCGCCCCACGCCAGGCCATTAGTCCCAGGTCATGGGGAACCCAGAGATTGACTGTGGTGCTGGTGACGTCGGCTGCCAGCACAGGATTTTCACTCAGACGCAGTGCTCTATCTGTGTCATCCACTTCCACATCTTTGTTGTTCTGTTTGACCTTCTTACGAGGCATGGTTTGATTGGACACCAGACGTAGACGGATATTACCGGCGACTCCGTCCTTTCGGGCGACGTTAACAGCGACAGGAATGAATTTGCCGCGCGGCCCCTGCAAGTCTGTCGAGTCCAAAGTAAGTGAAACTCCGATTGGAGCTCCGGTAACCCGAGCAATTCCCAGGCTTTGACGCAATTCCGGCAGCACACGGTAGTGGGGACTATCGGCTCCTACGACAGCGACTTTACGAGTACCTACGTTTTCATCCTCGGCCGTGGCGATAATTCGACCTACCGAAGCAACAGCAACTCCGTCCGCAGCGGTGATGGAAACGAGGCCTCGGGTGCGACCTGCTAAGACCTGATTACCGGCTACGGTGACTCCTTCCGGGAGGCCTTCAAATTCCAGATTCACATTCCCGTTGTATCCCTGTCGCGCAATATCGACGATGACCGTTTGAGTGGAACCGGCAGGGACCTGCAGACGATCCTGACCAAAGGTCGCCGCAAACTGTGGCTGGCTGATGTCCTGAATCTCAATGCGGTAAATAAAGTCTTCGCCTCCTCGGCGAAGCAGATCATTGAGTTCTACGGTAATGAATTCGGAACCGGCTGGAACAGTTATATCCAGACCGGGGTCGGACATGCCGGGGCGGTCGTCATTGCGACCGATCTGAGCTCCATTGGCGCCTTTTACTATCAGAACGCCATCGAGCGGTGAGCCTGCGCGGCGGGCCACAACGTCCAGTCGTAACTTCGACCCAGGTTTAGCGAGTACTTTGAAGCTGTCAGTTTCGCCCTGCTTTGAAAGCCATCCATTAATCCCGACAGGTGCTGCTGGTACATCGCCGGCCTGATCCGACTCAACATATTCTGCATGGTGGCTGAAGATAAGTCGTGGACGCGAACCTGTGGCATGTCCGGTACCAGGAAGCGGTAGCGAGCCGATGACGTCGGTGGGAGAACTGACTTCCACGGCACTTTCAATATTGCTGCGGCCGTACTTTACACTGGTCGCTTGACCAGCTTGAATACCCATCGGGAACGCCAGATCTGCAAAGGAAAGATTTCCAATCTTCAATCGGAAACGGCCAGGGGCTGGGCCTTTGTAGAGGATGTCGTGCATTTCCAGAGTGTAGATTCCATCGGCTGCAATCGTCGTAGTAATACGAGCGTCTCCGTGCAGCTCGGGCTGAGGGCCACTAAAGCCCATCTGTACGCCTGATGCGTCCAGCAGTCTCAGGACAGGCCGAATGTTGGAGCCAATTCTTCGGCCTTCTACGTCAACCACAATCGGGTCACCAGCTTTAGCAGAGAATGATGTCTTGAGTATGTTCCCTTCGGTAAGGTCACCGGAAAGTGCCACAGGAAGTGTCTCTACGGTTTCAGCGAACGGCATCTGAGGGAGATTATCAACGCCGAGTGAAAGGGCATTGGAGATTCCTTGATCACTGGCAACTCGAATCCAGTGAATGCCAGGTTGAATTGCGTCAGTCGTCAACTCGATGACCGCTTTGCCATTGCCTGAACCGGGCAACGCCGTTTGTGAAGCGATCGGAAAGGAAGCGATCAGCTTGGGAGCAGGAGCCAGATCGACACCGGTAACCGTGATTTGTACTTTTTTCCCGGCCTGGATTCCCGGAACGCTGACATTGTTAATTGTCGGAGCGCCCAGGAGCGTTTGAACAGAAAGAGTGAGAGTTAAAACAGTTGAAAGAACAGCAAATGAGAAGCGATTCATGTCTGATCCGAGCGTACTTGACATACTTGGCTATTTAAAGATAGGGAGGAATATGAAAGTGTGCCGTACCAAAAGACTGCAGGGCGACGTGTTCATTTTAACTTAAAAAGAAGGGGGCGGGTATCTACACAATTCACCCCATTTAGCGCACAAAAAAACTCCGGTATTCCATCAGCTTGGACAACCGGAGTTTATGTTCGAGTGAATTCTACTTGAAGGGATTTGGTGCGGGATTGGGTGGGTTGTTACCAGGGTTTGGAGCTCCGCCGGGTGCACCTGGATTGTTAGGTGCTCCGCCACCACCTCCGGGCAGGTTCTCCTGGATCAATTTCTTGATTGAGTCAAGCGGCGAAGAAGCATCGTCGCCAGCGGGAATGTTGTTGTCCATCGGCTTGGCATCGCTACCACCGAAGGGATTAAACGAACCCAGAATCGCTCCGAGTGTACCGCCACTTTTCTGAGCGTTACCGGGTGCGTCTGCTGGCGGTGCGGCATCGTTTGTATTGTTGTTAGGAGCGAATGGATTATTGTTGGCTGGTGGAGTGTTATTTGCTGGAGGATTATTGTTGGCAGGGTTGGCTGGCGCGAAAGGATTATTTCCAGCCGGTGGGTTATTGTTATTGGCTGGGTTTGTTGGCATGGGTGTTTTCTTCAGATTAGCCAGTGGATCCTTGTCATCTACCGCAGCAGCCGGATTTGTTCTTGAGACGGTGACGTTGGAAGGATTGCTTTTGATCCCGGCAATGTTGCCCGGAGCAAATGGGTTTTCCGGTCGAATGGATTGCTGGGGGTCGCGTGGGGTGGTCGGAGCATCGGTTGTTGCGGGACGCCGCAGTGCCGCAGCTTCATTTGCTTTTTGTTCTTCGTAACGAGCGGCAGCACGTGCTTTTTCGATTGCCACTAAATTGGCTTTGGCTTCCCGGCGAAGGTTTTCGATTTGAAGACGAACCTTTCCCTGAACTCGTATCAATGCTGGTGAAACAGGATAAAAACCGCGCTTGTCTACCGCTTCCAGTTTGGCCCCTTCCCGTAGGTCCTTCAAAGATTCCGTCTCTTTACCCAGCTGGTGATAGGCCAGTCCACGAAACAGGTAAACGCGTGGATCATCGGTGCCCTGTTTGACGGCATCATTGAAGATCCCCAGCGCGGTTTCGAATTGACCATCGTTATAAGCGTGAACGCCCTGACCAAAGAGCTTTGCTTCTGATGTGTTTTGTGCTTTGACCGTTACTGTCCAAGACATAAGAAAGCAAAAGATGATACGGAATATGTTGCTAGACATTTTCTCGTTACCTGATTATTCAGAATGAAAGTTTAGACGCTTGACTGAATTGTACTAGGTAAATCGGACATCGTCCTTCTCTAAAACGGGAAAAAAAGAACTCATTACACCGCTGAACCTGTCGTTTATTCCGGGTTTTGGCGAGAGCGGCGGGCAACCGGCATAACCCGCAAAGTCGTTATAAAGATGGATAGCATTGGCAAACAATTCGGATCTGTTAACATTTTCGGAAAAGAGACGAGTAGGGAAAATGCGATAGATAGGGTGCAAGGGCGAAGTAAATAAAATACGTTGTCTTTACGGGAGAGCGAGTTTAACTTCGGTGGGGACTGTAAGTGAGACTCTTTTTCCCAAACTTCCAACAACGGGCCAGAATTATTAAGGTCTGATTTGTAACCAAAACCGGCAAACGTTTGCTTCCGTCGGTTGTCACTGGGGACATCTTTGGTTTACGAATTGAGAGCTTAGTATTCCGGGCCCGTTTTTCAATGCGCTGAAAATATGTTGGTGACCAGAGAGTCTAGTTAGCGGGCGATTTTTCAGCAGCTTCGTTCTTGATTTCTACAGCAACGAGTGGATTTTGCATTGCTGCGGTAGCAATGTGGACGGCTCCGGCTCCGGCCTGGAGATACTGTTGCACATCCTCCAGGCAGCTAGCACCTCCCACTCCGATTAGCTCCACATCATATTTGTTTTCACGAATGATGTCGCGCGCCCACCCGGTTTGTTCAATCGACGCGTCGAGGGTTGCTTTACCACAAATTCCTCGCCGCTGTCCGTCAAACAAAAACTGTCCCTGCGCATTTTTCACTCGGGTAGCAATACTGTTGGTCATTGCCAGGGCATCTACAAACGGGTGAATAGCTGCCAGCAGTCGATGCATATCATCGCCCTGGGCAATTCGTCCGATCTTCCCGATAAGTGGTACGTCGCCGATCTGTGCACGTATCGTTTCCACAACAGTACGACAGTCTTCAGGGATTTGAAAAAGCTGACCATCGCAGGTGGACACGTTGGGGCAGGAGAAATTAGCTTCGACAAAATCGGCTCCACTCTCCACGGCCAGGCGGCCACAAAGTGCATAGTCATCGGCCAGTTGCTGAAGTGTCCAGTCCGGCTGGACGGATCCGACGACTGAGACACAGAGCACTTTGTCGTCATCCAGTAGTTCACGTGTGCGGGCAACGTCCTGTTGCCATACCTCTGGTTCGGTCGACGGCATTCCGTAGGATACGGCCCAGCTTCCAGTCATTTCGTCCTGGGTTGGCACATCCGTTTCATTTCCCTGCAGCATGCCCACTTTGACCGGTTGCAGGTTTGGCAGATCGTAACAGGCTCGGTAACTGCTGCGGACAGTTTTATAGGTGACAAGGTCAAATCCAAGGCTGGCATAGTATAGGCACCATTGGCCATTCAGAAGCGGTCCGGCAGGCATCCCCAAAGGGGACTTAAGTTGGTAACCGCAGAAGGAGGTATGGCCAGGCCAATCAGGGACGTCAACATCCACGATCTCTGGCGGATGGTCATAATTCCATTGATAACTTTGCTGGCGATTGTATCTGGCGTAAGTCATATCGCCATCATACCTGAGATTGTTCCAGGCCTGGCAGGCATGGTCAAAGGCCCATAAAAAACCCCGGTAGCAATTAAGTCTGCTACCGGGGTTTTACTTATTAAAAAACTTCGGCTGTGAATGCGGCGAGCGGAGTCGCTGCGAGACAAGCGAGGAGGCTGACGTGCTTCTGCACTGTCGTATTAGTGCTCCTGGCTTACGCTAAAATTTGGTCCCTCTGCCGGATTAGCCGAAGTGTAAGGAGTATCGACCACGTGTGGACAGGGATTGACTAAATATTACATTCTTCGCCTGATTGTGCCACGAATCAGTCGAGCCGTTTCACTCGGATGTTTTTGAAGTGCACAATACTTTTCGGATCGTGGCATTGCAGCGCAAATGTCCCATCACCAAGTCGGCGTTCGAAATCTTTGCTGAAGGCTTCCTGCCCTTTGGGTTCGGTGTAATCGACAACAGTCCGACCGTTGAGTTTGATAACAACGTTGCGATCCTTCACGATAATGTGTGTTTCGTAGTACTCGTTATCTTTCAACATGGGATCGGCAATATTGACGACACCGTAAAGGCTACCACTTTTTTTCGGGTCGCCGTGCGTGATATTAACCTGAGCTTCGTAGCCATACTTTGGCCAGCCAGCTTCCTGATATTTGGTATGGAAATAGATCCCGCCATTACTTCCGGGTTCTGTCATGACGTCCACTTTGAGTTCGAAGTTCTTAAATGGTTTGTCGGCCTGGTAGAAGAGGTGGCTGCGGGGGCCATGAGCGACAAACGCTCCGTCTTTCATACTCCAGGAATCCTTGTTCTCGCTGGCTTTCCAGCCGCTGAAATCTTTGCCGTTGGTAATAGTTACAAAGCCATCATTTTTTTTGTCTGCCAGCGTGAAACCTGCGGCCAACAGCAGGGCGGGCAGCGCCATCATCAGTTTACGGATCATAGTAATTTTCCTTTTAGGTATTAATGTTTTTCTGGTTTATCGACGGGCTCGGTCATGTTTAAGAGGCAGCCAGGCACCGTTATCGGCTGAGCTGGCGACACATTGCTGAATGAAGTACATCCCTTCCACGCCATCGTGCACATTGGGATAAATGGTATCCATTTTTTCGACCGCATTACCCAATGCACGATCTGTCATGGCATCATATGCCGAGCGGTAGACATTGGCGAATGCTTCGAAAAATGCTTCAGGATGACCACTGGGGAGTCGGCATGCTGCGGCACCACTTGCGTTCATAAAGGGAGCATTGGGGTCACGTGTATAAATCTTGTGTGGTTCGCCATTCTTACGAACGATCATTTCATTCGGATTTTCCTGTCGCCACTGAAGCGCTCCTTTGGTGCCATCGATCTCGATAAACAGGTCGTTCTCGCGCCCATGACTGATTTGCGAAGCCGTGACGGTGCCGAGTCCTCCGTTTTCATACTGAATGACAGCAGTACCGTAGTCATCCAGCTGGCGGCCTTCCTCAAACGTACGTAGATGGCAGCTGATCTGATCTGGCAGCAGCCCGGTCATGTATCGCCCAAGGTTGTAAGCGTGTGTTGCGATGTCGCCGAAGCAGCCAGCAGCTCCGCTCTTCGAGGGGTCTGTTCTCCAGGCAGCCTGTTTTTGGTCATCTTCTTCCAGTCGGGTTCGTAACCAGCCCTGGATATAGCAAGCACGGACGGCCTGGATCTCTCCTAACTCACCATTGAGAATCATTTCACGGGCCTGACGGACCAGCGGATAGCCGGTGTAGTTATGACTGACGGCGAAAACGACATCCGAGTTATCCACGACAGCTGCCAGTTCTTCGGCCTGTGCGAGATCAAATGTCATGGGTTTATCACAAATGACATTGAAGCCTTTTTCGACAGCTGCTTTGGCAATTTCGAAGTGGGTATGGTTGGGAGTGGCAACAGACACAAAATCGATACGTTCGTCCTCAGGCAATGCAGACTCAGTGTCCAGCATTTCCTGATAGGATCCATAGGCCCGACTTTCGGCGATGTCATAAGCTGGAGCAGAGGCTTTGGCTCGTTCGGGATTCGAAGAGAGTGCTCCGGCTACCAAAGCTGCGCGGTTATCCAGTACGGCGGCCGTACAGTGAACGCGGCCAATAAACGAGCCCGCTCCTCCGCCAACCAGCGCCATTCGCAGTTTTCTATTCAAGTCACCATTGGTGGACATATGCAAAGTGCTCCTGTTTTGCCCCATCGATCATCAGGGAAACTCTCACAAGTTTCCAAATGGATGAATGGAGTCGTGTAGTTCATCATTGGATGGAAAGTAATTACTTCTTCTTTTTTAGCATATCCGGCAGCACGTTCCAGTCGGGACGGGATTTGTCCCGCTTCCGGATTCTTATGAAAACAGGGTGGTAGCTGGGCCAAAGCATCGTGCCGCTGGTTAATTCTGGAATCGTTTTGGCCTATAATTAGGTGCGGACATTATCAGCGCCCGAATGAATTGGCTCTGGGATGGCCGCTTTCAATCCTCCATTTTTCACTTCAACGAATAACGAGAGCCTTTTCATGAAAAACAGGTCGCTTATTGCTGGTATTGGTATCGGGTTACTGTTCGGTATCTCCATGGTCATTGGAACCGTGATTGGAATGAAGTCGAGCGAGCAGGTTTCGACGTTCGACCTTGACGGGTTGGTTTTGAAAGCAGCCGCGAGTGATAGCTCAGATAATTTTTCTGTCGCTACTGGTGCAATTTCGGATCAGGCGGAAGGAGCATTCTTCCTGGATGCACTGACCGGTGACTTGCAGTGTATTGTTCCCTATGCTCGCACCGGGCAATTCGGTGGAATTTTCAAGACGAACGTTTTCAATGACTTGCAGGTGCAACGTACGAAAAAACCTCGCTTGCTGATGGTGACCGGTGAATCCCAGTTCATTGGTAATCCACGTCCCGGCAACTGTCTGGTTTATATTATCGATGCCACGACCGGAAATTTTGCAACATATTATGTGCCGTGGAATCGACAGTTGGAGTCTACCGGTCGTCCTCAAAGTGGTGTTTTGGTGAAGATGTACGCTGGACAGGCTCGAAACATCACGTTGAGTCAGTAGCTTCAGACTTGAAAGATAAAGCGGGAAGCGGAGATCAGCAGCATTGAACGTGCACGTAAATGGAGAGTCGGTTGAGCTGGCGGATGGTACGACACTGTCGATGTTGCTGGAGCAACTCGAAATCACGACACGCCATGTGGCAGTAGAACTTAATCTGGAAATCGTTCCCTTTGAGAAGCATGCGGAGTATGTTCTTACCGAAGGTGACAAACTGGAAGTGGTAACGCTCGTCGGTGGCGGCTAGCAGCAGAGCCTGTTGAGACAATGGCAACGGAATTCGAAATAAATCAACATGCAACGGACCAGGGATCGCTTCGGGTTGGCCCGTTCGAGTTATCCAGTCGGTTGATTGTAGGTAGCGGTCGCTACGAGAACGCCTCAATGATGAGAGAATGCCTGGAGCTTTCTGGTGCTCAGTGCATTACGGTGGCAGTTCGTCGCGAGCGTTTGCATGATGCCGATGGCGAAAACCTGCTAGATTTTATTGACTCGGATAAATACCTCCTGCTTCCCAATACAGCAGGTTGCTACAGTGCTGCCGATGCGATTCGTGTGGCCAGGATGGGTCGCGAGATCCTACGGACATTGGGGAACCCCGGAGCAGACTGGGTCAAGCTGGAATGTCTGGGCGACAGTAAGACGTTACTTCCTGACCCCGTAGCAACGCTCGAAGCCACTGAAAAACTGGTGGATGATGGCTTTCATGTTCTTTGCTACACCAGTGATGATCCTGTGATCGCACGTCGGCTCAAGGCTGCGGGCGCAGCCGCCGTGATGCCTGCTGGTAGCCCGATTGGATCCGGCCAGGGAATTCTCAATCCCAACAGCATCCGGATTATTCTGGAATATCTGAAAGACGAGGATCCGGATTATCCGGTGATTGTGGATGCAGGAGTTGGAACTGCCAGCGATGTCGCTCAGGCGATGGAGCTTGGTGTGGATGGCGTGCTGCTGAACACGGCCATCGCCCATGCTCGTGATCCTCGCATGATGGCTCAAGCGATGCAGCATGCCACCAGGGCTGGGCGGATGGCCTATCTGGCCGGTCGGATTCCCAAACGGTTATATGCCACCGCCAGCAGTCCCGCAGAAGGTGTTGTTGCAACTTATCCCTATCCTCGCGGCAAGTCGTCGTGACGGCGCACTGATCGCAGAGGCGTAGTTTTGGAAAGTGAGTTCTTAGAAGCCGAGGATGTTCTGGGTCCGGAAGGCAGGATTGCTGCGCGACTTAAAAATTATGAGCATCGCATGCAGCAGCTTGAAATGGCCGAAGCAGTCGCGATTGCTTTAGCTGATCAGCGTCATCTGGTTGTGGAGGCTGGAACAGGTGTCGGTAAAAGCTTTGCGTATCTGGTCCCTTCGATCCTGGCGGCAACGGACCCGCACGAGGGTCTGATCGAAACGGAAGATGGTGAAAAACGCCAACGCCGAATCGTGATTTCGACGCATACCATCAGTCTTCAGGAACAGCTGTTGGGCAAGGATTTGCCTCTGCTCAATAGTGTGATCCCACGGGAGTTTTCTGCCGTGTTGGTCAAGGGGCGAGCGAATTATCTGAGCCAGCGCCGATTGAAAAATGCAATGAAGCGGAGCGCTACTCTGTTTGAAGGCAATCAGGAGCTCGATCAACTCGATCAGATTAACCAATGGGCAAAAGAGACAACCGACGGTAGCCGCAGCACGCTTCCCTTTCAACCGTTACCAGCGGTATGGGATGAAGTTGCCAGTGATTCCGGGAATTGCATGGGACGCAGTTGCCCGTCACACAAGTCATGCTTTTACTTTCGTGCGCGGCGGCGAATGGAACATGCTCAGATTATCATTGTCAATCACGCACTGTTTTTCAGCGATTTGGCTCTGCGAAGTCAGGGAGTGAGTGTATTGCCCGACTATGACGCAGTGATTCTGGACGAGGCTCATACTGTGGAAGGCGTCGCCGGGGATCATCTTGGCCCAAGTATCACATCGGGGCAGATTACTTACATCCTGAGGAAACTGTACAACGACCGGACCAATAAAGGACTCCTGGTGGAAGGCAGACATGATAAAGCTCAGCGACAGGTTGTCCGCTGTTACGTGGCTGCTGACCAGCTCTTTGGCCGGATATTGGAATGGAGAGAGAGTCATCCGAAGTCCAACGGTCGCATGCACAGGAAGAGGGTGTTTGATAATGTGTTGAGCCCTGAGTTGTCCCGCTTGGCCGGGATGATCAGGCAGGCGGCATCCGGTATTGAAGATACCTCGGACCGTAAGGATTACACGTCGGCAGTTGCTCGCTTGGAGACATTATCAGACGGCTTGCACCAGTGGATGGAACAGTCATCGCCCGATATGGTTTACTGGCTCGAAGCTTACCATACCAAACGTAGTGGCCCTCGGGTTTCATTGCGAGGTGCTCCGCTGGATGTTGGTCCGGTTTTAAGGAGAGAGCTGTTTTCCAAAGTGCCAAGTGTGGTTCTTACAAGCGCCACTCTGGCGGTCGGGCGTGACGAGCAGTTTCAGTTTTTCCGTTCCCGCATTGGTCTGACAGATTCCAATACCGCGCAAATAGGCAGCCCGTTTGATTACGAGCAGCAGTCGGAACTTATTCTTGTTGGTGGCATGGCGGACCCAGGTCAGCAAAGGGACCAGTTTCGTCGACAGACAGTCGAGATGATCAAGCGGTATGTTGACCGAACAGATGGCCATGCCTTTGTCCTGTGTACGAGCTATGACATGATCCGTTTTTTGACTTCGGCGTTAACTCCATGGTTGACCGAAAGGCAACTTGGCGTGATCAGTCAGGGGGACGGGGTTCCGCGGACCGAGATGATTCGACGTTTTAAAGAGAATCCTCGTGCTGTGTTGTTCGGGACGGACAGTTTTTGGCAGGGAGTGGATGTGCCGGGCGACGCTTTGCAAAACGTAATTATTCCACGTTTACCTTTTAGTGTTCCGGATCAACCTTTGCTGGAAGCACGTCTGGAAAAGATCAAAGCGGAAGGAGGGAACCCGTTTATGGACTTCCAATTGCCGGAAGCAACTATCAAGTTCAAACAGGGATTTGGTCGTTTGATTCGCTCGAGGAGCGACCACGGAATTGTGGTGGTACTGGACCCGCGTATCCGCACGAAGTTTTACGGGCAGTTGTTTATCGATTCATTGCCGAGGACGAATGTGGTGACTGAGTCCGCAGCAGAGATTGGTTAGTGGTTGTGCCCAGCATGAGAGTCGTTGTCGTCGTCGCCGAAAGTCCCGTCAAGCATTCCTATTCCTTCGATCTGCCAATGGCTGGATCTTCCTTCTGGAAAAAACTGACGCCAGTACTGAATCCTGAAGGCGATCGCTTCATCCGAATCTCCCTGAAGGGGTAACAGGTATTCCTGAACAAGCTGTATTTCGTTCTTTTTAATGCCTCGTTGCAGGACATTATTGAGCAGGCGGAGATCAGCTGGTTCCCAGCGATCGATATGATCCAACATCAGTTTCATAGGCAGGCGGGCAAACCGTGCCTGTTGTTCTTCCAGTATGGCTCGATCATTTTGATAGAACTCTTCGATGTCGCCCGCATCGTGGTTGCGACCCTGTACAGCTAGCATGACTTGGTGCGCGTGTCCCAGTTTTCCTTCTTTTATATAGGTCAGCCAGACTCTGGTTTGCTCCAGTGCCTGGGTATATAAGTAGTCCCGGTTATTGTATTGATTCAGTGCACTCCATAAACCAAAAATCAGCGATAACGACAAACCGATGGTAGCGATTCGTTTTCCTGCATAGATTTCGGGTTTCTTACTGATATGCGAGTATCCGATGGCACCAAAGATGAGACCGAGGGTCGGAATGGCAATCAGGCCAAAAATAAAAATTGCCAATGGAGCCAGTACAGCCAGAAAAACTGAGGTCATGGCTGCCCAGTGAACTCGACGATAGCCTGTTGCTTCCCCCCAGACATCATGCCTTTCATCGCCAGCGTTGGGAGCTTGATATGGTGAGTGACCCTCGTCCACGGCAGAAGTTCCTGTTAACGTCTTGAGAAGTGGTATGAGTTTTACTACGTAAGTTAACTCGATAAAGCTCGCTGTAATTCCTGAATCGAAGTGATTCCCTTAGCCAGGTGAAGGATACCTTCCTGCTGAGTGGATTTATTACCCAGTTGCTGAGCTAACTGGCGAATGGCATTCAGGTCTGGTTGTGTTGCGACAGCCTGACGTAACTGATCGTCCAATTCGATCAACTCAAACATTCCGGTACGACCACTGAATCCTTTTCCGACGCAGGCAGGACATGGCTCGGGCAGGTTTCCGTTTTCATCCATGACAGGCTGGTAGTGCTGATAGAGTACCTGCACATGCGACGGGGGAAGTCCCAGTTGCTGAATGTATTGTGGGCCCGGCTGAAACGGTTGTTTGCAGTTGTCACATAGTTTGCGACACATTCGCATGTGCATGACTCCATTGAGGCATTTAGCGAACTTATCCGGAGCGACCCCGAGCGTCCGTATTTTGTGGATGGCTTCGACTCCATCGGTTGCGTTCACAGAGATGATCGACATGCGGTTGTTATTGATGGCTTCGTCGCAAAGAACGTCCAGCGTTTCTTTATTTGGAACGACAGGTAATACGTAGACATCGGGTTCTTTAAGTTTGGCCTTTTCAATTTGCTGTGGGAACGTCTGCCCGCCAGCCATGTCGACTTCGATCGTCTGCACGTTTTCCACTTCGGTTTCATTCAGGCCCCGTGGTTCCAGGCAGATGAAATCTCGCATGAACCTGTCTGTGGCACCCAGTGCATGAGTCCAGACGGTGGAAAGTCCTCCGCCGTTGGCCGGAGCAGAAATAATGAAGATTCCACTGTGAATTTGTTCATCCGGGTTTTCCATGTATTTACCGGTGAGCTGTTTGAACTTGTCCAGGATTTCGTCACGAATCCCGAGGTCGGTGATTGATTTGAAGCGGGGTTTTTTGGGTTGTAGTTTGAGAACAATGCGTTCACCGGTTTGCGTGCCGATGGATGTGATATGGCAGCGACGTCCGATTTCACCGCTATTGGCTGTGAATTCCCCTTTTTGTTCGCTGACACGGTCCTGAGGATTAAGATGAGCGAGTGTTTTCATCACAGCGACCATCATACTGGCGCTTTGGGGGTCCAAGGATGGCAGTTGCTGCCATAATCCATCGACTTCGATTTGTGACGTGGCGCCCTGCACCGTGCAATCAATCAAAACCCGTTCGGCGTCGTTCACCAACGCTTCATAAAGAACTTGTTTCGCAGGGACAATTCCCATGGACTGCCGACATTGGATTTCAGCAGTCTGATTGGCTGAGTTATCACCTGTTGTGGAGCGAAGATCGACAGGGGGCCCCATTTCGTTTGGGGACAGGCCTTCAGTGTCCGTTGCCATAGTTTTGGTTGTATATCCTCAATGAAGAGTATCAAAAAGTAATCGGAGTGGTTGGTATCTGATGTTAGATAATACCTGGTGTTGAAACATTGATTCCCTTGATGGCCATTTTCAGAGCATCACGGTTAGGTGCAACTTTGAATGCGGTTTCCCGGTCGATCAACTCGTCGTCGATGAGTTGTTTGAGACTCATGGTAAAGTCTTGCATCCCTTCTTCCGCACCGATACGAATGGCATCGGGCAGTTTTTCATCACTACCTTCGAGGACCAGTTTTGTAATCATGGGGGTAAAGGTCATTATTTCACAGGTTGGCACTCGGCCTACACCTTCCCGAATCGATGGCAGCAGTTTCTGGGCGACGATGCCTTTCATATTAAAGGCGATTGCACTTCGAATGGCACCGTGCATTTCTTCCGGGAAGAGGTCCAGAATACGCCCGATGGTGGTGGCAGAGCTTGAGGCGTGAACTGTTCCGAACACCAGGTGACCAGTTTCTGCGGCATGAATGGCTGTCATAAACGTTTCTTCGTCACGCATTTCTCCGACCAAAATAATATCGGGGTCTTCACGCACGGCATGCTTCATCGCAATTTCAAAGTCCTTCACATCCTGACCAACTTCACGTTGATTGATCAAACACTTGTCTTCCGTGTAAACAAATTCGATGGGGTCTTCGAGAGTCAGGATATGTTTGCGGTAGATGCTGTTAATGTAGTTGAGCATCGAGGCAATCGTGGTTGATTTCCCGGAACCCGTAACGCCGGCCAGCAAAACCATACCCTGATCGAAATGACAGAGTGATTCCATAACTGGTGGTAGATGGAGTCCACGAAAATCAGGAATCCAGTTACTAATGCGACGTGCCACCAGTCCGATGTTACCCAGCTGAGTCAACATGTTTACTCGGAATCGCCAGGTCTCACCATCCACATCGACCGTATAGGCAAAGTCAGCTCCGCCTTCATCTTCAAAAATCTTGCGGTTCTTTTTGTCCATCATGGGGAACAGCAGCCGCACCATTTCTTCCCGTTCAATGGGACCACGATTGAGTTCCCGTAGCGTACCATTGACGCGCACGATGGGAGGACGCCCCACTTTGAGGTGCAGGTCCGAGCCCTCGAGTTTTACCAACGCACGGAAGATCTTATCGACTTCGAGGTCTTCCTTCTTTTGAAGGAATCGCTCCATTACCTGATCAACATTTCCCTCGGTTTGTTCTGTTGACGCCATCTTCTAGTACTCCACTTTGCCGGATGATGCCGGTCCTTCGTGTTATGGATGTGTTTTGAGCTTGATATGGACCAGCCACGGGACGTTTGAAGAAATCAAACGGATTCTTCTGATTAGTTGAAAAGCTGATTATCAGGATCGTTCGCCTAATCCAGAGTATTTACAAGTATAGCACATGGATATTTTTGTGCAGGCTCGAATTCGTGAACTCGAGTGGTTGTGTTCCAAGGTCAATTATCGTGAGTCGAGGCGGCAGGTTCTAGAGCGCCATCAAATGTTCTATACTGAAGGCAAGACGATTTAACCTCAACGTGGAATTTTGATTGGGTGATGAAATAATGAGTCAGTTTTTATTGGACCGCCGCCAGATGTTGGCCGCTGCTGCTGTGGCCGGAGTTTCGATGCTGGATGTACCTCGCGCCTCCGCCGCAGACGATCCGTTCAAGGGTTTGCCAATTGGTATCCAGAGTTACTCGCTGCGAGGCTTTAACCTGCTCGAAGCGATCCGCCATATCCAGGGTATGGGCCTTCATTTTGTCGAGTTTTATCCCAATCATGTGCCCAAAGATATCGATGAGCAAGGATTGGCGAATCTGAAGGATTTGCTTAAAAAAGCCGAGATCACCATGGCTGCTCACGGTGTGTGGGGATTCAATAAAGACCACGAAACGAATAAGAGTGTATTCGATTTTGCCAAGCGTATCGGTGTGAAATGTATCACTGCCAATCCAACTCCGGATTCTTTCGATTCGCTCGACAAACTGGTTGCCGAATATAACATCCGCATTGCTATTCATAATCATGGCCCAGATGCCCTCTACGACAAGATAGACTCGGTTGTCGATGCGGTGCGAGATCACCATCCGTTAATTGGTGCCTGTGTTGATACTGGACACTTTATTCGGAGTAAGGAAGATCCTGTCGAAGCAATTCTGCGGCTTAAGAATCGGGTTTTCGCTTTGCATATAAAAGATGAAGCGAAAATGGAGAAAGTTTCGCACAACACCGTCATTGGCGAAGGTCACCTGGATGTTGTCGGAGTGTTCAAAGCCTTGAAAAAAGTGAAGTTCCCGGCCGACGGTTCCATCTCTCTGGAATATGAAGCGAATCCACAGAATCCCATTGATGATATAAAGCAGTGCATCGAAGTCGCCAAAGAGGCGATTGCCGAGGTTCATTAAGATATCGAAATGGACGACAGGAGCGAGAGTCTCTGAATATGCTGGCGAATCGAATTATTCCCTGTCTGGATGTGGAAAGCGGGCGAGTTGTCAAAGGAACGAACTTTGTCAATTTGCGCGATGCGGGTGACCCGGTTCAGGTGGCTTCGCGTTATGAACGCGAGGGGGCAGACGAGTTGGTCTTTTTGGATATCACAGCGAGCCATGAAGGGCGGAATATCATGCTGGATGTCGTTAAACGGACCGCCGAGCAGATTTTTATGCCACTCACGGTGGGGGGAGGTATCCGAACTATCGAAGATATTCGATCACTCCTGAAGGCTGGAGCCGATAAGGTGTCGATTAATTCAGCCGCCTGCAAAGATCCAGAATTCGTCCGCGAGGCTGCCCGTAAATTTGGTAGTCAGTGTATTGTGGTGAACATTGATCCCAAACGGATTCAGCGCGATGGTCGCGAAGTCTGGGAAGTTCATATCAATGGAGGCCGTACGCCAACTGGGCTTGAGGCTGTGAGCTGGGCAAAGGAAGTGGAGCGGCTTGGCGCAGGTGAGATTGTGTTGACCAGCATGGACTGTGACGGAACCAAAGATGGGTATGATATTGAGATCACTCGAGCGGTCAGCGAGGCGGTTTCGATTCCTGTAGTGGCCAGCGGCGGGGCTGGCTCACCAGAACATTTGGCAGATGCGATTTTACTGGGCAAAGCAAATGCAGCTTTGGCCGCCAGTATATTCCACTTTGGTGAATATACTATCCAGGAAACCAAGCAGTTGATGGCTGCACGGGGAATTCCTGTTCGACTTTAGGGCCAGCTGGCGAATAAAATGATGGCGTAAGCGTCGTCCCTGTCTTTTCTTCTGAACCCGCTTTGAACTCCTTACCTGCCCAGATCGATTTCCTCTGCAAGTCGTGCAAGTCGCCAATCAGTGCGCCTGGTTCTACGGCCGGTATGAAAGGAGCTTGTCCTGAGTGCCAGTCCGTCATGGAGATTCCCATTGCCGACCTGGAAGGTAAACTCGACGAGATCCGCGATGGGAATGGAGTCGTGCTGATCTTAAAGGCCAATTATCATCGTGGCGAGAAGTCCGATTACTATCGATTTCGGTGTCGTGTCTGTGACCATAGATTGTCGATTCCGGCAGATAAAGCACATAAGAAGATTCAATGCACAAGTTGTGAAGCGATTTCCCGGTTGAGTGTGGCGAGCCTTCGATTGGAATTGGTGGAATCGGCCAAATCCAAAGCGCAGACTGCAGACTCGCAAACGGCCGAAGACTCTACAGAGGCATCCGAACTGGATAAAGCCGAAGCGGAAAAAATCCAGTTCGAATGCAGGGACTGTCGCCAGCAGGTTCGAGTACCCAAGGAGCATGCTGGCAAGAAAGGGCGTTGTCCAAACTGTCGCGCGACGGTTGATATTCCATATTACTCGACAGCGGCCGGGTTTCGAGTCAAGCATTCGGCGTTGCAGTCTCCCATGAAGCCCGTTACTTCGGTCAAGGTAAACCTGGCTGGCCCCGACCTGCTGAAAGGTTATGTCCCCGAATCGCCTTTGCAAGCGGGTAGCTGGGGCTCTGACAAGATGGTAAAGCCATCCACGCCGACGACTGAAAAGACTTCGGTAAAACGTGATGGGCTTCCCTGGGAAAATCCACCGGAACAGGGTGGACGATTTTGGCCAACCTGCAAATTGATTTTGTTCAGGCCAAATACAGCCTTTCAGCAAATGTACGAAGATGATGGTTTGGGGAACCCGATAGGATTTGCCGTGGCAGGTCATATGATGGCGACGATTCTATTTGCGATTGCCATGATTCCCGTGCTAATTGTTGCCTGCCTGCTGGCTGCGCCTCATATGCCTGATGGTGTCGATTATCTGAAACTCGCAAGTCAGTTCGGAGTTGGCATTGGGATTTGGTTCGGGATCGGGTTGCTGCTGATTCCCATTTTCATGTTCTGTTTTGGAGCATTGCTGTATGCAGCCGCATTTGTTGTGGGGGGGACGGAAAAACCATTTGCTACGACCAATCGTATGATGGCATATAGTTTGGGAGCCAACTTGCAGACATTGGCTGTCCCGTTTCTCGGGCCGGTTTTCTTTCCGATTTTCTGGTGTGTCCAAATGTGTTGCGGACTATCCAAAACTCAAGAAAAGCCTATGGGGCAGGCAATAGGAGCGTTTTTGATGGCTACGGTCATCCCTACGTTTTTTATTGGACTGCTTTGGGGTATGGCCGGATAATAGAAGCATGTTGAACAAATGCCTGTTGATTACCGTCGCCAGTTGTGCCCTGCTGTACAGTTCCCAGCTGGATGCGCAGCAGACCGTTCTCTCAGTACCCCATGGTCGGATTACTGAACGATGGTACGAGAATATTGGTTCGTCATGCTATCTGGAACAGAACTTCAGGCGGGGCGGCTGGTTCTTCAACTGGGGTGCACCTGTCATCCCTCCCTATGGTGGATATGACGGGCGGGATGCCAGATTCGGAGCGGGATTTCGGTTTGGGAATCTGCGAGGGCGATTTAATCTGTGGGCCAGCCAGGGCATGGACCGATCGCTGGTCATGGAGGCTCCTTATTTGACCGTCCCACATGGTGGTTTTGGCTCGTTTCAACATGGTAGTTTGCGGCCCTTTGTCACCGGATGGGTGCCAGTTGTGGGAAGCCAGCCACAGTGGCAGTATCCACTCAGGAATTACGTCAATGCATCTGGAGCGGATTCGTTGACTGTGATATCCAGTGGTACAAAGAGTGAGGAGACGATAGAACGTGTGCCTCAGACTCTTCAGGCTCCCACAGAAGATCCACCGTTGACGCTGATTAATGGTGAAGAATATTCTGCTCGGGAAGAGTAATGCTTGCGTTTGGTCGATCTTTAATAGGACTTGGACCAGCTCGCGGCGATTGTCCAGTCGGTTCCCATCTGTAAGCCTCGAAAGTCCTGATGCACCGGATGAGTGAATTCAAAATTGAGGCGGCTGCCATCTCGGAGTGATTTGATGAGGCCGTAACCAAAGTTCATGAACTGCCCGCCTCGAAATGCGCCGTTGGCTGCAGGATTCATTTGAGCCAGAGTCATTGGTGGCGAGCCCATTGTCATGGTTTCCAGTTGCGGATCCTGTCCCTGATAGTCGCTTGCCCAGATCCCTTCCGTTCTCAAGGTATAAGCCCAGGTTTTGTCCTCGCTAAAGAGCTTACTGTACCAGCCGTTCAGTCGGTAAGTATCACTGGGAGCATAACCGGCGTCACTTTTACCCAACGCGATGTTCGTCTGGAGTTGTACACCGAAACTGGAGTCATCCGTATATTTATTCCACGTGATTCCCGGACGAGCCATCCAGGTACCGGCACCAAGTCGCATCGGATAGGGGTACTCAATCTGCATCATCGGATTCATGGGACTTGAGGTTGTCCCATCGATGTCACCGGTAGGAGCGGAGAATCCAATGTTGAGAATCAGTTCCGTTCTTTCTTCCTCGTTTGATCGAATTTGCCAAAGTGCTCCGAAGGGTAAGTCCCCGAATCCTGAATTTGTTCGCCGCTGTGTTGCCATCGCCATTTTCATTCCCCCTTCATCTTTCATGTAGGGAGTCATTTCCATGGTGTTACTAAGCCACATGGGCATGATGTAAAGCGTGATACCTTCTTTCCAGCCTGCCATGTAGTGGAGCATATGCATTTCCATACTCATCCGTTCCGGAATGACCATCGTGGTTGGGTAGTTGGTCAAAACCTCGGCGTTGGACAATTCAGTTTCACCTGCGAAAAGACCAGACATCGACATGTTCATGTATTTGTATTCGATCATCCGTTCAGACGGACCGTGCAGATGAGCCCCCATGAGATGAGCCGAGGCGTGGGTGTCTGGACGCGAGTATTTCGCTGGTTTGGGCGTTCGTTCTGCACGATGAGTGAACGTGTCAGCACCAGCTTTGGCTATTTCGTCGATACGTTGTTGAATGTCAGGCACCAACGTCGACTCGGCACTGACAGTAGCTGTCAGAGTGGTTAACAGTAGCACAAAAGAAATCTGCCGTATCACGTCTCTGGACTCCTCGCCATCAAGATCAAAATCCCTTTCGGCAGTTGAGATTGGAGCCTCATACCTTTGAATGGATAATTTGCGATAAATAGGCAGTTTTTGGGGAGATCTTGTTCAAACCTCTGAAATCATTAGGTGCCACCCACTCTTTCAAAATCATTAGGTGACACCCACTCTTGCAATAGCTGAAAACCGCTCGGAAGGGCCCGGAAACGAGTGGGTGGCACCTATTTAAGCGGTGAGTTTAGCGTGAATTGGTGCGAAGAGAGTGGGTGGCACTTATTGATGGGCGAATTCGGCGGACGCATAAAAAAAGCTCCCAAAATGTCAGTGGATCCCAGGGGGGCAGAGGATTCCGACTTTCACTTCGGGAGCGATTGGATTGGTTGATTTCCAACCCAGTGGCCTCCGTGCCGCCGAGTCGGAAAATCGTGTCGGAGAGTGTTTCTCTCCAACAGGGCGGGAGATTAATGGACAAACCTTGTTGGGGTCAAGGTGACTTTGCGGGCCTTATGATTTATTCGCGTAGAGATTTTGATCGGCGCGTTCAAAGAATGTCGCCGGAGTGTCATCTGGTTGCCGGCTGGCAGATCCTGTAGAGCATCTCAGGCCGACATCGGCTTTGCTGAATTGTGTTTCGATCATCGAGCAAATATTATCGAGATGATGATTGGTTGTCGGGACCAGTAGCACAAATTCATCACCTCCCCAGCGAAACAGGGTCCCGTAATCGCTGGTCAGATCTGACAATGTTTCCGCCGCACTTTTGAGTAGCGCATCTCCGGCCAGATGTCCTTGCTGGTCATTGATGGATTTGAAATCATCCAGGTCAATAATGACCAACCCCGCTTCCGTTGGTGCACGTAATGCGAGTTCGACGGCACGATCGAAATTAGCGCGATTTGGCAGTCCTGTTATGTGATCTACCCATAGGGGTTTATAGTTCTGACCCCACCGGCCTTTGACCAGATAGCCGAGCAGAAAATTGGCGGCAATCAATAGAGCGATTTGTAATTCCATGGTTTGCGAATCAGGAGTCCGGTTCATATGCGTAACGTTTCTTATTGTGGCGTATAATGTCAGCTTATTGAAGTCGGAACCATCCAGGAGCCAACTACTTCACGAGTCATGAGTGACATTGTTTTTGAGTGGGACAGAGTAATCAGGACGTTTCCCGGCGTCACTGCGTTGGATGATGTTTCCATTTCGTTACGAGCGGGTGAGGTTCACGCAATCGTTGGTGAAAATGGTGCAGGCAAAAGCACTCTGATTCATCTGGCAGCGGGAGTATATTCTGCCGATCACGGCAAGGTTGGACTGAGACAGGGCCCGCCGTATCATTCTCCGGTTGGTGCTCGGGATAACGGAGTGGTTACCGTTTTTCAGGAGACCGAGTTATTTGATCACCTGAGTGTGGCTGAAAATATTGCGTTATTACAGGGACTCCCGGTCGATTCATCAGGATTTATTTCCTGGACTCGCAATCAGGAAATCGCCGCCAGTTGTCTGGTATCTCTGCCCGAGCCGATCGATCCCCGGTTACCTGCCTCCGTTCTTACCGTCGCTCAGCGGCAGATGTTGCAAGTAGCCTCAGCCGTCTCCCAAAGCGTCAAAGTGTTAATTCTGGATGAGCCGACCAGTGCATTAAGTGCTTCTGAAACCGAATGGTTGTTTGCGCAAATCAACAAACTGAAAAAACAGGGTGCAGCCATTGTTTACGTTTCACACAGGCAGGAGGAGATTTTTGAACTGAGTGACACAATTAGTGTGTTGCGTGACGGTAAACTCATATGGACCAAAACGATTAGTGACGTGACCGAGCATGCTCTGGTAGAAGCGATGGTCGGGCGGCCCTTCGACGTGGATCGGCGGCGGCAAGTCCTGGAGTCAGGTTCTGATCACACGGCCCCAGAACGATTGGTCGTTTCTGGACTGCGTGATATTACCGGTAGTGTTCGTGATGTATCGCTTTCAGTGAAGCAAGGCGAAATTGTAGGCATTTACGGCCTGGTTGGGGCGGGTCGTACAGAGTTTGCCGAGACCTTATTCGGCGTTCGTGAGTGTCACCAGGGTACGGTGTCTGTGGAAGGCGAACCAGTTCAGATTCGCAGCCCCCGGGACGCGGTTGCCCGGGGTATCGGTCTTGTCACGGAAGACCGTTTGAATCAAGGAATCTTTCGATGGCACAATGTAACAGAAAATACAGTTGCGGCTGCTTTGAGTCATTTGGGAAGTGGCCCTTTCACCAGTCGTGCCAAAGAAGCGGCTGCTACCGATGAGGTTAAACAGCAACTTAGTGTTAAATTCGCTTCAACATCTCAAGCCATAGAGGATTTGTCCGGAGGGAATCAACAGAAGGTGCTGGTTGGCCGCTGGCTGCTTAACAAACCGAAGATCCTGATTCTCGATGAACCAACTCGGGGAGTGGACATTGGAGCGAAGGAGGAAATTCATAACATCTTGGCGCAGCTCGCAGCAGAAGGTTGTGCCATTCTGTTTATCAGCTCGGAGTTGCCAGAAGTACTGCGGTATAGCCACCGCATAGTGGTTTTTCGTGATGGGGAGATATCGGGCGAAATGCCAATGACCGAAGCAACGGCGGAATCAGTGGCCGCGTTAGCTTTTCCTGATCAGGCTTTGCAATACGACAAACCCAAACGTTCGTCCCAGTCAGCAACACGAGGCTCATTTGTTGGTCGTTACGTAACCGAATTTGCGTTGGCGGCGATTTCGGCCGTGTTGATGTCCATCTTGAAGTGGAAGAATCCAGAGTTTGATTTTACCGTCCTGCTGGTTAATGTCGTTCCCTGGGCAATCCTTGGGCTGGCTGCAGCCATCGTGATTATTGTGGGGGCTATCGACATTTCCATCGGCTCGCTGTTGGGTTTGGCGACGGCAGCTGGTGGCCTCGTCATGACCTCAGGTCTCCCACCCGGTCAGGCGATTCCAGCGGGGTTTGTCGTGGCCATTTTGGTAGCTGTTACAGGCAGTCTGTTAAATGTTGCCATGTCGATTTGGGGCAATGTTCATCCAATTGTAGTTACGCTAGGGATGCTCTATGCCTATCGAGGAATGGTTTCGGTGCTCATGCAAGGCGAGTCGATTACAGATGTTCCGGAGTTCTTCACCTGGATTGCTCGTAAAGGAGATTTCCCGTCATCGCTCGTTTATGGTGCCGTCATATTCACTCTGGTTCATTTTTTTATGACTCGACATCGTCGAGGTCGACATCTTTATGTGGTGGGAAATTCAGAGACAGCCGCAGAGTTGTTGGGGATTCGTAAACCGGTGGTATGGTGCTGGGCTTTTGTATTGAGTGGAGTCCTGGTAGCACTGTCCGGGCTCTTGCAGTTAGCGACGACCACTCAGATGCAGGCGACTCTGGGAGAAAGCTGGGAACTGGATGCCATCGCCATTGCCGTCATCGGCGGTGTTTCGATTACGGGGGGGCGAGGCAGTGTGGTGGGAGTTGCATTGGGAGCGATTCTGCTGAAGACGTTGCAGGCTGTACTGATCCAATATCAGGCATCCGCGGGAAAGATAAAGTTGGTAGTTGGTTTGGCAATCCTGTTTGCAATAACACTGGACCACCTTAGTGCCCGCCATCTGGCTCGTCGCGGTCATCGATTTCGGCAAGAGCGCAGGAGCGAGATCAGCTGATGAATCGATCCAGAACAAATTCGACCGTGTTCACACTACTGGTTCCTCTGGTGTTACTTGCCATTGCCATGCTCATTATGGTGACCAAGGTGGAGCGTCCGGCTGCTCTGATTCAGACTGGAGTGGAATGGATGGAAATCGGTCTGTTGGCACTGGCAATGACTGCCATCATAATTTCTGGTGGAATTGATCTGTCAGTGGCCTCGATCGTGGCGTTGTGTGTTGTCACTGTCGGAGTTCTCTTCGATGAATATTCCTGGCCCTTTCCTGCAGCAGGTGGTGGTGCTGTTCTGGTTGGCGTGTTCGCTGGCAGTGTTAACGGACTGGCCATTGTCAGAGGATTGTCACCGCTGATCGTTACATTGGCCACGATGGCGCTATATGCGGGACTGGCGTTATCGATCGCTCCGGTAGCCGGTATTTCCATGCCGATTGAACTTGAGGAGGCGATTTACTTTGGTCGCTGGCCAGCTCAGTATTTTGTCTTCGGGCTGGCCGCAGTCGCAGCTCATGTTTTGCTTCATCACACCAGAACCGGCCGCACTTGTTTTTATCTCGGTGAAAATCCGGTCGCCGCACGTTTTGTTGCTCTGCCTGTGAATCGAACGTTGCTCGGGGTTTACATGCTCAGCGGCTTGCTGGCAGGAGTGGTTGCGGTGATGTACGTGATGTCCCGTACCACAGCGATTGCCAATGCTCATCAGGGGGCTGAATTGAAAGTCATAGCCTGTGTGGTGGTGGGTGGTACGCTCATCACGGGGGGGCATGGCTCCATCAGTAGAACTCTGTTGGGTTTATGTGTCATGGCATCACTTGATATTTGTCTCGATCTGATGGCCAATGATTACAAATGGATGGACGCTCGCATCAAAATGATCGTGATGGGGATACTTGTGGTTGCCATTGCAGTCTGGAATCAATGGCTGGCCAGGCGATTGAATTGATGCAACACAACCAGTGATCAAAGTATCGCTTGGCTAGAGGCATCACTGCCCTGCAGTGGAGGCTTATCGAGCTACTAAGCCGAGTAATGGATATCGACTGCCTGGCCGGATGCAGCGCTCTGTTGCACTGCTCGAGTGAATTCCATATATCGAACTCCTTTGGCAAAGTCGTTGAATTCGATTGGTTCAATACCACGAATGGCATTAATGAACTCCTCCTCAACTCGCCAGTCGAGAACCAGTTCGTCTGGGACGATGACTTCAGTCATGTCGGTGTCACCAGCGGCTCCGAAGTACAATTGGTTGTCGGGAGCCATAACATATTTCAGCGTACCTTGGCTCCCATACAGGTGAATCTGCGGGCCAGGTCCATGATGAACGACTCCACTCATGTGATACATACCACGGGCCCCGCATGGAAATTCCGTAATGACCTGGACGGAATCTGGCGTCCCGACAGGTTCTGAAACACCGGTTTCTTCATTCAGACGAGCAGGGGTGAAAGTTTGAGTACTAGCAAGAACTCGGATGGGATCGTCGATCCATCGCACGAGTGGTTCATGGATGATTCCCAGGGCGAGCATATTGATACCGCTGTAGGGGCCTGACTGTCGCCAGTGCAGCGGCGATTGGGAATCGGCATAGGCATTATTGGTACCTAATACAATAACTTCGCGTAGTTCTCCAAGTCTTCCATCGGCAAGGATCTGTTTGACCATCTTGTGTGCGCGCATACCCAGAGGACTGGGTACGATTTGAGTGACCAGGTTCGGATGTTGCTGGCTGGCAGCCAACATCTGGCGAGCTTCGTCGTTATCCATTGCCATACGCGCTTCTGTAAGCACGTGTTTCCCATGCTCGAGAGCTGCCAGCGTGATTGGGCAGTGCAGGTAGGGCCAGGTTCCAATACAGATTGCATCAATATCCGGATCTTCGACAACCTGCTGCCAGGACTCGTAGACTTGGGGGATGTCATATTCATTGGCCGCACGTTGAGATGATTCGAGCGAACGATTGCAGACGGCGGCCAGTGTGACATTTTCACAGGCCAGGAATCCGGGTGCGTGACGTAAACGGGTGTTCGCTCCGAAGCCAATTATTCCAACGCGAATCATGTCCATAATTTACCGAGCTCTGTATTAACGGTTTAATAATTCTTCTTGAAGTTGCGATTGTCAGATCAAAAACTGTAGTCGTCGATGTTTTCTTTGGTAAAGACGATCGGTGGTCCCAGAATGGCCTGGCCACCTTTGACAACCACTCCCTTGATCCGTCCAAAGTCGTACGTTCCATCTTCCAGGGTCTCCTGGGTTTGGAGATGATGAGCGACGTAGACAGTGAGGTATCCAAGGTCTACCGGATCCCAAAGCGCAAACTTGGTACAGGTACCGCTTTTCACAAACGGTCTCATACTGGAAGGTAGTCCGATTCCGGTAACGAAAATCTCACCGGCTTTTCCTGCGTCTTCAACCGCTTTGGCGGCACCAGGGACTGCGACGGATGTGAGCCCCCAGACACCTTGAATATCTCCATGCGAATTCAATGCGGAGGTTGTCATTTCCTGTGCCTTATTCTGGTCTTCACCCGGCATAAGTGTTTCCAGCAGCTCCATTTCAGGGTACTCGGCAGCCATCCGCTCTTTCATAAACCTGATCCACGTGTTTTGATTTGAGGCGGTGGGTGTCCCAGAGACGATCAGGAATTTTCCTTGCGGATCTTTGCCCGTCGCTTTTAATCCCTCCACCATAATGTCAACCATCGAATCGGCAATCGCTTGATTCGACGCCTGATTGACAAAGATCTGGCGGCGGGAGTTATCCGGATGAGCATCTGTATCCCATGTCATCACGGTAAAACCTTCCCGTCCGGCCGAGCGTAAAGTAGAAGCAATGGCATCAGGATCATTGGGGGCGACTGCCAGTACATCAAAGTCTTGCGCCATCCAGGTGTTTAGCATACGTACCTGATCTTCATGTAACGCTGAAGTTGGGCCATCGTAATGAACATCGATGTTTAATTCTTCGCCTGCCTGCTGTGCGCCCTCCCCTGTCGCTTCGAAGTACGAAATTCCCACGAGTTTTGGCATGACTCCGATTCGTAACTCGGCCTTCGCGGCATCTGGCACGATACCAGCCTGTTCATTTTCACTGGAACAGCCGCACAGTGAATTCAGGAAAAGAGAGCACAGAACGAGTGTTGCACAGGTTTTGAAGTTGAATCTCATGCTGTTAGTCATCCGTTGGGAGCAAAGCAGTTTTTATTGGACTTTTATTCTATCAAAACCAGTCGAAGCCAATGTTCCCGCAAAAGCAAGCTGCTTATTCGCCAATAAACAGTAACCATTCCGGTTGACTGTCCATGTTGATTTCTTTCCAGGACGAAATGTCTTTGAACGAGTCCTGAATGGCCTGGGCCCTTCCATCGGCGACCATCGTTTTGGGGAGGGGAATGTAGAGCTTGCCAGCGGGAGTGCCGTGGTAGCTTCGGGAAGCCAACACTTCTTTGCTTCGCAGATGAGCATGTTCTTCAACGAACAACCTTCCTTGGTGTACGGAAATTCCCATTGTTGGTTCAAGAAGATAGATGACATCGTTGGTCGTAGTGATCGACGACAATTCATGAAAGAAGGAGACCGCGCTTCCACCAGGGCTTAACACATCGTGCCGTAGGCCAACCGGATCGGTGAGTGCATCTGCATATTGGGATCGGATAAAGGTTTTATGACCGAGTGCTGCCAGGCCATATAACGAAGGAATGACGGCCAGCATCCCCAGTAGTAGCCAGGCAGCAAAGCGAAGTGGCCGCTGAGAGGATAGCCGGACATCCCAGAGCGTCATTAGTGTGAGTGGCATGACAGCGATGGCAGCCGGGCGGAGAAATCGAGTGTCCAGATGAATCGCACTTCCGCGAACGAGCAGCAGTAGCAGGATCGCACTGAAACCGAGAAGATGTCCGATCAACAGAAGAGAGCAATTCGATAACCGCTGCTGTTCCATTAACCGTGCAGCTCTGGTTTTGAAATGTGATTTCAAAACCCACCACAGCAGGATTGCTGCTGGCAGAAACAACCAGCCTTCCGAGCCGTCCTGGTGACTTCCCATCGCCGGGAGGACATCGAGCGTAAATTTATTAACCAGAGTCCCCAGGTCAGTCATGGCAAACAGCCAGGCTCCAGTGATCCACGGAATTGGAGTCCATTGCCACGGTGAATCTACCTGAGTCGGGTTACCCTCGGGGATCAGCCCCAGCCAGATGATAAATCCTGCGATCGTACCAGCATTGACACACCAGTTTATGAAGCAACGCCTACGAACTCGATTTGTACAGCCCAACCAGAGCCAGGCCACTCCAAATCCTACCATACTCAGTCCGGCACTGTATTTCACCAGGACCAGCAACGGCGTCGCAGCACCTGCTCCGGCGGCGAAGTACACTGCACGCCTTGTTGACTGATCCGAGGTAACCGCTTTGTAATTCAGAACCAGGACGGCGGGAAACAATACCCAATAAAAAAATTCGCCTCCGTCATACAGGTAGAAATTGGCATGACTGTAACGAGCCGAAAGGAAAATGAGAAAGATCCAGGGAAGAGTTTTGGGAGGCACCACCAGTTTGAAAAACCAGTACCAGAGTGCAATACCTATGAGCCAACCCAGAATAGTTGTCCATTGAATAACCTGTCCAATGTTGAGATCGAAGCCGATCTGGCTGGAAGATTTTTGCACGAATTCTGGAATGCCACCGTAGGACTCGGGCCACCAGGTGATCGGTGAGTGTCGGTCCCGTGAAAGATCTTTGGGATCGACTGAGGTAAGAACAGATGGATATCGGCTGCTGTTGGTGGCATTTGCCAGCAGGTAGGTTCCCACATCGGTGGCGACGGCGGGAGGTTGGGAAAAGGGGGCATAAACACTGATGCCGGCTACGAGGATAACCGCCAACCAGCCTACCTTTTGCAGTTGAGAGGTAGTTGCTGGTGGATCAGTATTCATTGGATAGAAGTTCTACGCTAACAGGTCATCGAGCGGTGGCAGGTGCCCGGGTAGCTGCTGGAAGAGTGTTGCTGCTAGTTGCTCTGCGACTTTAGTAGATGCCTGGAGTTCTCTTGCCTGGATCGCATTCTCTGCCGAATAGACTCCCAATAGCAACTGAGAAAAAACAGATTTTGACATGGTGATAAAGCTCTTACCGACTTTTCCCCGAGTGACTTTTGCTGATCGCGGAGTGAGTGTTAATGTGTAAGCTTTGCCATCCAGTACTAAACCCAGGCTGGTGGGCAATTTCACATTAGCTGCCTTGGCGCGATCATTAAGCAGGTGGCGTACCTGCTTCAACAGCGTTAGCGGGTTAAATACTTTACTGAGGATGACTTCTCCTCCGGCAACGGTTCGTTTCAGGAACTCTCCTCCGGCACCTCTCATCAATTCGTGCAAAGGATCGCCATCGGGTGCATCGAGTCGCACAGGGACATCTTTACGTTCGATGACGTCACTGCAGATACGTTCCAGTAGCTCTGGTACGATATCCGGCCGGCTGTTATCGGTCATTAATTCCAGAATGCGCCCATCTTTGACGATGGCATAGCCCACGATCGAATCAAAGCCGCTTTCGATGGTGAGTTTTTTTGGACCATCAATAGCGACGTACACCTGTTCGAAGCTATGTCGATTCAGGAGCCATCGCCAGGTTGCATCCGTACGAACTATCGCTCCGAATCGGCCGTGCAGATTCTGCTTATACAGCCGCATTAAAGCTTCCTGTTCCACATGCCGCCAGATTCGTACATTCAGAGAAACCTGCGGTTGATCAAGTGGATTGGTTGTTCTGGGTTCCCGTTCCAGATCCATCCGGCGTAAAAGCGACAGGATATTTCTGGGAGAGGTAACGCTGTAATTGTGTTGACCACCGACACCCCAGCCGTGTTGCTGGTAGAAGGAGACGGCCGGAGTTCGCAGGATTCCCAGAACTGCGCCTTGCTCGCGCATGAGCTGTTCTGCTTGATCCAGGAGTGCCGAACCAATCCCCTGTTTTCGGAATTCAGGAGCGGTTCCCATTTCGCAAAGGAAGCCGACAGGGATTTGGATGTCACCAAACTGGATGTCTCGCATTTGCACGCGAGCATGTCCGATGATCTGGTTTCCCAGCTTAGCTACAACACGATCTCGTGGTTCGTATTGAGGATCTTCCAGCTGGGCTGCGTAGTCAGTTGACGTAGGCAGACGGAAGATATTTTGAAGAAAGCGAAAGATAGCGGGATGATCTCCCGCTCTGCCGGTGGTTACAGTAACTGTCCCACGTTCAAAGGCAGAATCTCCAAGAACAATTACACTAGCCTGATCCCCATCAAGCGTTATCGTTCGTCGCGTCGTAATGCTCGAACTCATACCACGGAATCCCTCCACGAGTTACATTTGGCTCCATCCGCAAATCCTTTTGCATTTGTAATTTAAGGCGTAATTGCAGCAGTTACCAGTGAATCCAGTAAAGTTTTTACATTAAATAGCACAAGCGAATACTCGCGGGAATTCAGCAATTCATAGGCTCGAAGTTGATTTTGGAGCGATTCTTTCATTGCCAGCAGTGAGGTTAGATCGTCCTGAAGCAAGGATTTGATTTCGTGATGTATGTGCTGCAGTTCGAGATGCCATACCGGTCGATCCTCAGGCGTAACTTCTTTCTGTACATGTTGAAGCTTCTGGTTGATCAGTTTTTCTAATTCGGTGGCCCGACGGTCCTCTTGATTTACCAGCTTGCGAGCAAACTTGTCAGGAGAGAATTCGAGGTTACGGAGGTCTGTTTCCAGAGCGTGCAATTTGTCAGTAGGGTTTTCAAGTTGGTCACCAAAGAGCTGGGCAGTTGCCGTTGCTACCAGAAAGTCAGGCAGAGGAGCTTGAAAAAATTGTGTGGCGATCTGGTCTGTTAGCTGATCATATTTCCCTCCTCCAATTCCGTGAATAAATAAATCTGAGAGCATCAACCGGCAATACATGGTTGTAGTTAATGCACGCGGTCGAATCTTCACTCCGGATTTCACCAACGCGGTCAACTGTTCCAGCGCAGATTCCTGCCCCTCAGAAAAACCGAGCGTTCCGTACATGTGACCACTTGCCGATTGCAATGTCAGTTGACCTTCGGCTGCCAGACAATAAAGAGGTTTCCTTTCTGGCTCAGTATCTGTCCAGATCCAAAAGGGAACTTCGACGGCGCCATTGATTTCTTCCAGTGCTGGAACCGGATGCGAACTGCTGCGGATCTTGTGAACGTTGCGATATTCCTGCAGGGAGGTGTTGTAGATAGATCGAAATTCGTCGGCTTGCATCATCAGGTGAGTACAGAATTTCAGGAATTCGGGCGTTTGGCAAATGGTGCTGAGTGGAATTTCAAGATTGTTAATGCCGTGTTGCAACTCAAGTTGATGGCGGGCTTGAGCTAGTTTCAGGCCAAGGTTGTTTGTCTCCGATTCCGTAGCAAATTTCCAGAATTGGTCGATATCAGGTCGTGTGTCGCAGTGAATCAGGGTTTTGGCAACGCGAGCGGCAAACGAATCGAAAAGTTGCTGATTGCTGACAGTCACTTCTTCAAAGGGGAGATTGTCATTTGAATCATCGTAGGGGACTTTAGTTACCTCGGGTGATTGAAGCGTTCCACTGGGAACCATGATAGATAGTTCGCCGCACAGATCGTTGTCGATGATGACATTAATCGGAGTAGCATCGAGTTTTTCAGCCAGTTGGTGGAGCAGGACGTTTTTAAACCAGACACCGGGATGAAAGAGTTTTGGTTGGTGACCCGACAGGAAGATTCTGTTTTCATGAATGTTGGTCGGTTGATTTGAGTACGACGTTGTGTGTTCTATCGCTTTTCTGAGGAGTGACTTTCGGGCTGCGACACGTAATGCCGACAGCGGTTCTCCGCAGACCTGCACGGAATCCGAGCGATAAATCAGTTGCAGATTGGTTTCAAGAAGTTGCGACGATTCCGAAAGTGGGGGATCGATCAGCGTCGTGTTGTGCTGCTGAGGAGCTCGAAGTTTGCGGTATTGGATTGGAGTATCACTCATGGGCACAGCTGTAGAGTTACCTTGCTTAGGCAAATTGTTCAGTCTTGGCGATACTACGATCAAGCACCAGATGATAGTATTCCAGTCTCGTAGAAGCATCATCCAGTACGCCGCCAAATGAGCGGGCTTCATCAAGGTAAATCAGCGGCACAGGCCACTCAATGATTTTTAATTTATGCTGGGCTGCCTGCACCCAAAGTTCAAGTGGCATGGCGTAACCGTTCTCGGTCAGATTCAGTTTTTTTAGTCCACTCGTACTGTAAGCTTTAAACCCGCAGAAAGCGTCCGTCAGTTTGATTCCCAGGCGACGTTGGATTTCAGCGGCTACGATTTGATTGATTCGCCGTCGTTGTTCAGGAGCCGTAGTGTCTTCATCGAATTGCTTCAAATAGCGGCTGCCAGAAACGATGTCGACGCCGTCACAGCAGGCTTCCACAAATTCGGAAATGCGTTGCGGTTCGTGTTGGCCATCACAGTCTATCGTCACAATGATTTCAAATTCATTTTCTATGGCGTATTGAAACGCGGTTCTGAGTGCAGCGCCGTAACCACTGTTTTGCTCATGTTGGATTACGATGACGTCATTGCGTTGAGCGAGCAGTTCGGATGTCCCATCCGTAGAGCCATCGTCGACGACCAGCACATATTTACTGTTCTGCTTGACTAAATCCAACACTTCATTGACGTATTTAGCTTCGTTGAAGACTGGCAGCGCGGTAAGAAACTTATGAGGCATGGAACATGAAATCGTGGATTGAGAGGGCAATGGGTGTGAACGACTTATTGTATTTGCAGAGTATTGAATGCTCAATGAGCGTTATTGGGAAGTCATCTTGTACTGGTCGGCGAGGTCAAGTGATGATAGGTTGAGACTCAATAATTCAGGAATTTGAGAGGAAATATTTTGCTTCGGATTCGCACTGCTGTACGTCTGGCTTGTTTTGCTCAGCCCTTCCAAAAGGCGCTCGTGACTGCTGCGTCGGTTGGTGCTGAGGCGGTTGAGATTGATGCGCGTTCTGAAATCGATATGCGTGATCTGAGTGATTCAGCTATTCGGCATATTAGTAAGTTGCTGGAGGATCAGGGGCTGGGTGTCAGTGCATTAACTTTTCAGACTCGACGAGGCTATAACGTTTATGCAGATCTGGATCGTCGAGTGGAGGCGACCAAGCGAGCCATGGATTTAGCCTACCGGCTTGGTGCCAATGTCGTGGTGAATCGAATAGGGCGAGTGCCGGAAGATAACACTCACCCCGATTTTGTAATGCTGGCGGATGTGCTTACGGATATTGGTGAACATGGCCAGCGTGTTGGCGTGTCGCTGGCAGCTCGAACAGGTTCAGAAAGTGGTGCCATACTGGCAGAACTGTTGCAGCAACTGCCACCTGGATGTGGAGCGGTGGATTTTGATCCAGCCAGTCTGATCATGCATGGGCACTCGTCATCCGAAGCTGCAAACGCTTTGGCACCATTTATCGCTCACATGCGTATCAAGGATGGCATCAGGGATATTGCGACTGGCCGCGGTGAAGAAGTTGCCTTTGGTAGCGGTGTGGTTGATTTTGACGAGATCTTTGGCTTGCTCGAACAGCAGCAGTACGCGGGATACTTCACTGTGGATCGTGAGTTTTCACATAACCCTGTCGTTGAAATCGCAGAGACCATTGAGATACTCAAGCGAATCTGAACCGAGGAGAAACTCATCTGAAGTTGCTTGCGGCCTACTGGTTAAACAGACACAATGACGAAAGCAGCTTTGATAGATGGCAGGTTAAAGCAGGTTTCAGGAAGCAGTCTGTTACTGCCAACAAAGTTCATTAATCATTGAAGAATCCAGAAGGTGTTGCTATGAGTCGAATGGGTAAGATAACAGCATGGTGTCTGGCGATCGTCGTGAGTGTTTATCTGGAGTCCGGAGCAGCGGCTCAGGAAAAACCGGTGGCGCCGAGCGTCTCACCAGAAAAGCAAAAACTGTATGATCTGCTTGAGAAAAAGCTGACGAATGTCCAGTTCAAAGGGAACTTCACCGTCTTGGGCCGGGATCCTCAGGGTGACTTGCCAAAAGAAACATATACGATCAAGTCCGTAAAAAAACTTCCAGAAGGTGAATATTGGCTGTTCACAGCTCGTGTCCAATATGGTGGTAAGGATATTACCGTCCCCATGCCGCTTCAGGTGCAATGGGCGGGTACCACACCAGTGATCACGCTGACCAATGCCAATATTCCCGGGTTGGGAACATTTAGTTCCCGAGTGGTGATTTACAAGGGCAAGTACGCAGGTACCTGGAGCCACGGTGAAGTGGGTGGCCATCTGTTCGGCACCATAGAACCAGCCCCCGAAAAACCTGATGAATCTGACGAGACGGACGAATAGTTTTCGCACCGGAATGATTGACGAAGACGGTTTGCAATAAAGAGTGGTTCATGACAACGGTTGCAGATATTTGCCGATTTTTGGAATCATTGGCCCCGACCGGCCTGGCAGAAGATTGGGATAATGTAGGGTTACTTGTGGGTGATCGTGAGGAGCCTGTTGAAAAGGTGATGACTTGCCTGACGGTCACAGCCGGTGTCGTTGACGAAGCTATCGTGGACGAAGTGGACCTTGTGGTAACCCATCATCCCCTGCCCTTTAAGGGTGTCAAGCAAATCACCACGGATTCCCCTGCAGGCTCTTTGCTATGGAAACTCGCTTCCAACCGTATCTCTCTTTATAGCCCCCATACAGCATTCGATTCTGCGCGGCGCGGAATTAATCAGCAGCTGGCTGAAGGGCTTGAGTTACAGAACATAGCGCCGTTAATGCCGCTTGCTGACACCGATGACGAATTGCTTCATGGACTGGGAACGGGACGCCAAGGCGATTGTCATTTGATGACACTAGGTGCATTGGCTGCGTTAGTAGCCGAATTCTTACAGGTTGAAGGTCTGCATGTCGTGGGAGATGCAGCGACAGAAGTGACACGCGTGGCAGTGGGGTGTGGAAGTGCTGGCGAGTTTATTCATTCTGCTTCCCGAGCTGGTTGTCAGGTGCTGCTGACCGGAGAAGCCAGATTTCATACCTGCCTGGAAGCAGAAGCTCTGGGCATGGCCATGATCTTGCCAGGCCATTTTGCCAGTGAACGATTTGCATTGGAAACGCTGGCGACACAGTTGTCGAATGAATTTTCCGATACGACAATCTGGGCCAGTCGACGGGAAACCGACCCTCTGCACTGGATAAGCGTCTAACGTTCTTTGATCAGGTGCCACCCACTCGATAGGCCAGCTGCCAAGCCTGTTTTCCCAGTGTTTTCGGTGCATTTACGCGCCAAAATACAAATAAGTGCCACCCACTCGAAGTTGGCTGTTGAGCGTTCTTACGAATCGTACCGAGTGGGTGTCACCTGATTATCACCTGATTAGAGATTGATCTGAGACATGGGAAGAGTTTAATATTCCCCCATGAGGAAAGAAACGATGCTTCATAAAGAGTGGGTGGCACTGGTTCTGCTGAATTGTTTGGCGGCAAGAGTCTCCGCTCAGGACACGATTGGCGATGCACGTCATTCCATGGACGGGCCGCGTGCGGGGCATCGTTTGTCACGTATCGCCGACGATCGGCACTCCAATGACTACGATATATGGCATGACGATGACGGAACGCTTGAATATGATTTCGATGCGTGGGCCAGTGAGATCTGTGCATATGTCGCGTTTACAGTATTGTCACTCCCGATTACCATTCCACAGCATTATATGGAAGATGATGGACAGGTTGCTTATTTCACAAAGTACCCGTTTGCAGACCAGCAGTTTGGTAACCTGATCATTGAACCACTTTGGCAACCCGATCTAAAAACAAGTCGACTTCGATTGGGAACCCAATACGGAGACAATCTGGACAGACAACAAAAGATAACGACTCGGTTGCAGTTCGATACCAGCAAACGGTACGGTCTGGATGCCTCTTTCGACTACTTGCGCGAACAGCAGGGTTTAGGTGCTCACGATCAAACGTGGCTCGGCGATATCAATCTTACCTGGAGGTTTGCTCAGTCCACTCAGGCTGAATTTCGGACCGGTCTGGGCTACAACTGGCAGTCAGATTCAGGCGGCTCGGATGGCGGATTTAATTTTACCTATGGTGGTACGTTCTATCTGGATCACCCTGGCGCTGTCGATTTCGATCTGGATCTGGGTTGGATAGGTGATGCTAACTTAACTCGAATCACGACCAGCTATTCGCGGTACTTCCATCGAGCTCGAGTTACTATTGGTTATGAGCATTTGCGGCTTAGATCCTTTGATGCGAACTATCTGATTGCCGGTATGACGATTCATTACTAGGGCACCTTGAAGATCATGGGACAGCGGTATTTTTTAGAGCAAGCACCTGCGCCAGATTCGTCTGAGGCGATCCTTGACGGGCAGGAAGCGCAGCATCTGCTCAAAGTGATGCGAGCCAAACCGGGCGATCAGGTTGAGCTATTCGATGGATCCGGTTGGCAGTGGCAGGCTCGGGTAGAGGAAATCCGACGAAATGATGCGACACTGCAAATAGTGAGTTCTGCTGAGGTTTCACGGGAACCTTCTATAGCACTGGTGCTTGGCATTGCTCTACCCAAAGGGGATCGACAGAAGTGGGTGATCGGCAAATTGGTTGAACTGGGCGTTCATCGAGTCGTTCCATTAATTACGGAAAACGGCGTGGCTCAACCGGTTGAAAAGGCAATCGTCCGTCTTCGTCGGCAGGTGATAGAAGCTTCCAAGCAATGTGGTAGAAACAGGCTGATGGAGATTACTGCTCCGCAGCATCTCTCGGAGTTCCTGTCTCAAACTTACCCGAATTGCTGGATTGCTCACCCACCGTCAGCCCCGGGAGCGGAAGAACTCGAATTCGCTGGATCTGAGGCTTTGGACATTACGGCGGGAGAAGCAGCTGTGGCAATCGGTCCCGAGGGTGGATTCTGCGAGGCTGAGGTTGATCAAGCATTAGCCGCAGGCTGGAGTCTTCTTGAACTGGGTGCCAGGATTTTGCGTATCGAAACAGCGGCGATGGCGGTAGCCGCTCGAATGTTACTGGGACGTTAGTGTTGTCCAGTTTCGAATTCCAAAAGTGTAGTTTACAATACACTCGCCCGGGGATCGTCCACACATCAAGACAGCAAAGTTCGGGAAAGCGCTTAAGGCACGAAGGCATCAATACAATGGCCACTGATGGAGAACTTGAATTTACGCTCGATTTAAAGAATCGGGGTGTAGCGGCTCTACTGGGTTGGCTTGTACCCGGAGTGGGACATCTCTATCAGGGTCGGACGTCCAAAGGGATTGCAATTTTTCTATCCGTTTCTTTGCTATTCATATTTGGTCTGCAATTGAGTGGCGGTAAAGCAGTCTATTGTTCGTTTCGCAGTCCGGATGTTCGTTGGCAATTTATAGGGCAGGCTTTTGTCGGCAGTGCAGCTATTCCGGCCGTTGTACAAAATCGTGTTGTTCGAGGCCAGGAGGCGGATCCGGCAAGCATGATCAAACCTCTGATGGGTGGAAAGTTTGCTCCTCCCATTGCGGGTGAACGCAGGCAGTGGCACGCGGATTACCACGCGTATTTTCAAATGGGGACACTCTATACGTTTGTCGCAGGGCTGTTAAACATGTTTGCCATTTTTGACGCTTACTGTGGACCGGCCGTTTTGTACCAGGAATTGGCAGATGATGAAGAGGATGATGGCGAAGGAGACGAGGAAGAATGATGAGTTTCCTTTCCCTGCTGATATTATTGGGAGCTGGTCCGGGAGCGATGTCGGGCTGGGAGCAGGTATTCTATTTAATCCCATTGGTTCTCTGCACCAGTCTTGTCTACGGAGCCACACGGCACGAAGACTGGAAAGTGATCACTGTAGAAGCCATTAAAGTGGGAACCTGGCTATTACTATTAACCGGCTGCGTGTTTGTGGTAGCCCTGATATTGAGCTTTTTCAATTGATCGCCCAGGCCCATCACGTATTTCTTGTGGGGCGAAGTCCAGGGGGATTTCTGGCAGGCAAGTTCAGTCTGAACGGGGTGTTTTTGTTACAGGATAGACCTTTTTTGGTGATCTTTTATCGTTCTGTCGCTGATTGATGTGGATTGCTTAACACCACCGTCTATTACTTGGCACATCCAGCATGGGCTTATTAAAATAAAGGCGGTCTCATCAAATACTAATTGGAGGTTCATCGCACACCTCATATGCGAATCATTATTCTTGGCGGCGGCACAGTAGGTAGCTGGATTGCCGAGACTCTTTGTCCTCACCATGATGTCACGGTCATTGACACGAATCCGGAAGTGATTCAGCGATTGAACGATCGTTTTGATGTTCAGGCGTTTGTCGGATCAGGCATAGACTCCACGCTTCTATTTCAAGCGCAGACACTTACCATGGATTTGTGTCTGGCAGTTACTGGCGACGAGTCAACGAATGTATTGGCTGCTGCGATGGCAAAACGAATGGGCTGCCGCCGATCAGTTGCTCGGATTCATACTCCGGTCATGTTTGACAAGAGCACCTTTGATTACGAAACAGAATTTGCCATTGACCGATTGATCAGCCTGGAAGAACTGACAGCCATTGAACTGGCTCGGGAAATCAGGACTCCGGGTTCTGTCGTCTTGGAACATGTGGCGCGTGGGTCGATCAAAGTTCAAAGTGTGCGCCTGAGCAAGAAAGCAAAAATACTTGGAGTTCCGCTGAAAGAGCTGAAACTTCCTGGTTCGGTTCGCATTGGTTCGATCACGCGTGTCGACGAACAGACTCAGGAAACGACAACCCGTCTTGCTCATGCCGATGACGTGTTACAGGTAGACGACCAGATTCTGTTGATCGGCGACGATGACGATGTTGATTCGTTGCTCGACAAGGCGCTTAAGAATCGTCACAAGAAGGAAGTTGTGATTGCGGGCGGGGGCAACATCGCGGTCTTTTTGGCGAAGATTCTTGAGTCCGGACCGTATGATACCATTTTGATTGAACGTGATCTGGAACGGAGTCAGTTGTTAGCTGCTCAACTTCCGGAAGTAACCGTTTTGCAGGCTGACGCCACCTATCGCCAGACATTGCTGGAAGAGCATGTCGAAAAGACCGACTTCTTCGTAGCCTGTATGGGTGACGACGAAAGCAACATTATGACGAGTGTTGGGGTTGACGATATCGTGAATAGTACGCCGGGTGTGGAGCGAGACGATAAGACGATTGTGTGCGTTGTCTCCCGACCCGACTACGCTCAGGTGGTCCGCCGTCTTGGCATTAACCGCGCCGTCAGTCCTCGTACTGCGATGGTCGAACAGGTGCAGACATTTTTGACAACGGGAGCGGTGATTTCCACGAATCCGCTTCCGAACACGGATATTGGCGTTTACGAAATTGAAGTCCAGACGGGCTCGGAGGCTGAAGAGCATGTATTGGCCAATCTGGCACTTCCTTTGGGTAAATGCCTGATTGCAGCTGTTTCCAGCCAGGGGGCTGCCAGGGTACCTCGCCGTGATGAACATTTCAAAGCGGGAGATTATGTCGTCGCTTTGATCCATGCAGATGCGGTGAATGAAGTTGTAGAAAAATTCAGTGGGACCAGTCGTTAGGCGAACATGAACTTTCGCGTTGTTAGTTACTTCCTGAGCATTATCTGCTTTTTCGTGGCAGCGGCCATGTCTGTTTGCAGTCTGTGTGCCATTCCCAGGTTTGGTCATCGTTCCAACGAGGATTATTCGCAGCTTTCCCTGGAAACAGATGGCGTACGGGGATTACTTTTCAGTGTGTTGGTTAGCCTGCTCGTTGGCTTTCTTTTACGCCATTGGGCCAAGGGTGAGAAAAACGAAGGTCTTTACCGTAAAGAGGCGATGGCCACTGTTGGTCTTAGTTGGATCATTGTGACCATTCTGGGTGGATTGCCTTATATCATTGCCGGCGTAAAGTATGCTCCGACTATCCGGCTCGAAGGACCCCAATATGCTGAAGTATACGAACATGCGTATCACTGGCGTCAAAACTGGTCCGGCTATGACCTGCAACTCAGTGACCAGCAATACAACGTTTTGCACGCGGTGATCTACGAGCCAGAGATGCCATCGCAGGGAATGACGCTTGAGCAGATCGCGGCCCATACCAACCTGAGTGATGTTCAGGTTCAGTCAGCCATCACCACGTTGCTCACCGAAGCAGGCATCGGAAAGAAACTCACATTGGATGGTGCTCTAACGGAGAGCTCGACACGAGTCAAAGTCGATTGGATTTCCATGCGATTTGGAGATGCCATGTTTGAGTCCCAGTCCGGCTTTAGCACGACTGGTGCCACTGTCATCAGTAAACTTGAGGATCCGGTATTTGTACCTCACTGCATTCTGTTCTGGCGCAGCACAACGCACTTTCTTGGTGGATTGGGGATCATCGTACTGTTTGTTGTGCTGCTGGGGGGGAGTTCTGCGGGGAAGGCGCTGATGCGAGCCGAGATGCCGGGGCCGACCAAAGAGGGTAATACACCTCGCATGCAGCATGCCGCCTGGCGATTTGGAGGGCTTTATGTCCTGATGAATACTGCACTGACAATACTTCTGTTGTTTAAAATGAATTTATTTGATGCGTTATGTCATGCTTTTGGCACGATGGCGACTGGTGGTTTCAGTACATATGACACGAGCATCAAGGCGTTCGACAGTGCCTATGTCGACTACACCATTACCTTTTTCATGATCCTGGCGGGAACCAACTTTGCACTACTCTACCTGCTGGTCATCCTGAAAGCTGGTAACTCAAATCGTCTGCAGCGTTGGAAGGAGCAGGTCATACAGGTATTCAGAGATACGGAGTTGCGAGTTTACCTGGGTATTATCGGAGTCGTTACTCTGTTTATCATGCTCTACGGCTTATCTTTTGGCGATTGGGATTTGCCGGGTGATGCAGTCAACACGTCCTTGTTCGAGAAGATCTCGAGGTCAGTGCGATACGGTCTGTTTCAGGTGGTAGCCATCATCACAACCACGGGTTACGGGACACATGACTTTAACGAATGGAATCAGTTTGGTCGGGCGTTGCTGTTAGGGCTGATGTTCGTGGGTGGTTGTGCCGGTAGTACAGGGGGTGGCATGAAGGTCATTCGCCATATCCTGTTTGTAAAAATCCTGCGTCAGGAAGTGGAGCATCTGTATCATCCAAATGTTGTCATGCCATTGAAACTTGGCGGTGAGACATTCGATGATAAGGAAATGCGTCGTAGCATTCTGGCCTACTTCGGGTTCATTGCAATCCTGTTTACCTTGACCTGGCTGCTGATCATGGCGATTGAGCCTGATATGACCTGGCATCAGGATGATCTCAACAACAAGATGGTCGATAACGCCAGTGCGGTCGTCGCCACGCTTAATAATATTGGTCCCGGTTTGGGGATCGTCGGTGCCACATCGAATTACGGAACCTACTCGCCGTTCTCCAAGTTGATCTTTACCTGGCTGATGATGCTGGGACGACTGGAAGTTTTTCCGATCCTGATTCTCTTTTCGCCGGCCTTCTGGCTCAGTCGTCGGTAACCGGAGTGTTTGACTATGTCGAGTCAGCAGATAAGGGCTCTTAATCATCAGGATGCACCTCGGTCAACTGAGGCGTTAGAGGATATCCTCAGCATCCCAACCGATGAGGTGATTGAGATGTTTGGCCGTTTGGATGGGCCGCTGGTAATGTTAGGAGTGGGCGGGAAAATGGGGCCTACCATGGCACGCATGGCCCACCGTGCCATTATTGAATCGGGGTCGTCGGTAACATTGACGGCGGTGTCCCGATTTTCCAATCCGGATGTTCGTCAGCGATTGGAAAGTATCGGAATTGCCACCCATGCCTGCGATCTACTTGATCCAGCATCGGTGAGCCGTTTGCCAGAGGCAGCGTATGTTCTGAATCTGTCCGGATTCAAATTCGGAGCAGCGGACAATCTGGGACTTACCTGGGCTACGAACTGCGAGATTCCTGCGGCGATCTGCAGACGTTATCCGACCAGTCAAATAGCGGTTTTTTCTACTGGTAATGTCTATGGCATGGTCGACGTGCAGTCCGGCGGAAGTATGGAGAGTGGTGAACTGAATCCTGACGGCGAGTATGCGATGGCTGCTCTGGGCCGTGAGAGAATGTATGAATATTACTCGCAATCCCTTCAGGTGCCCGTATGCATTCTCCGCCTGAATTACGCCACAGAACTTCGCTATGGAGTGTTAATCGATATTGTATCTAAAGTTCTGGCCGAACAGACAATTCCATTGGCGATGGGTTATTTCAATGCGGTTTGGCTGGGTGATGCCAATGCGATGGCGTTGAGGAGCCTCGAACTCGCTCAGGTTCCAGCACGAGCCATCAATATGACGGGACCGGATGTAATATCGGTTCGTGAAGTGGCAGAACAGGTGGGGCGTATGGTCGGCAATGAAGTTCGGTTTAAAGAGACGGAACTCCCAACGGCCCTTTTGAGTCAGGCCGCACACAACTATTCGCTGATTGGTGAGCCATTGATTTCTTTGGAGACGATGCTTCGCTGGTCGATCCAGTGGCTGCAGCTTGGGGGAGAGTCGCTGGGGAAACCGACCAAATTTCAGGTGACCGATGGCAGGTTTTAACCGCAGCTTACTTGTTGGCTGGACACGCCACCGTCGTCATACTGCTCTAAGGTATTCAGCAACAACAGGATCATTGCTATTCAAACGATGACGTGTCCGCACCCGTAGTCGACTATCCATTGTCTGGGTTAAATGAACGCAGCTGTTGAGGTTTGCGAGGTTTGCGAGGTTTGCGGGGTTGCCAGCGTCACGTTCATGACATTCTTTAATTCATGGTGTTCCAGTTGTTGATGCTGATAGCAGAAGCCTGAGAAATACCATTTTGCTTCGTGGACGTAGATGTCGTGAATGTCAAATTGTAACCAGACTGCATAGTCTTCCCAGTTCTCGATCTGAATGTCCGGACTTTGACTGATCAGAGCATCCACGATCAGGATGTTCAGGGTTCTCTTATGCAAGATACTGTCAGCCAGTGCTTGCAATAGATCCCGCTCGAGAGTGGAACAGAGAGGGAGATGAGTTTTGAAGTTACAAGCCTGATAAAGTCGTCGAATTGCCTGCTGCTGGGGTAAATTCAGTTTATCCATAAACATCTCCAACACGGTATCCAGACCATGATGCGCTTCTTCGATATTCATCCAGGGTGAGCAACGGATTGCGAGAATCAGATCACGAAGATGGTTGATATCACAACGGCGATGGACCTGAAATTCACCTTCGCGAGGTTTCGGCGAGTCGTTGATGATACAGTAGCTGTCCGCCAGATTGTCGTACTGAACGACGATTCCGGACTTCCGCAGCAGGTCCAGATCGCGATAGATGGTACGCTTGCTGACATTAAATTTTTGCGCGAGGTTTTCAGCAGTAACCTTGGTGCCAGTACGAATCTGTTCTGCTATTTTGAGCGCGCGGCCCGCAAAGCGATGTGGCATTTGATGTGCAATAGCCATTGGAATTCCTCCTGTGTTATAGCGAGTGCCTTGTTGATCAATGCATCTTGTCTCTCCCAAAGTTAAGTTGCAAAACGACGCCAAAAGGCGGCTTGAAATCGGAAAGGAAAGCGGAAAAAGCACAAACTTTTTTTGATATAGTAACGTACTAGGCGTGAAGAGAGCGCGAGCGTTATTCCAAAGGAGTGCTACTTATGCATCAACATCGTTACGTAGAACGTGTCGTGGATCTGATGGATCCCGCTGGTAATGTACTTCTGAATATGAAGTACGAAGAAGCGGCTGAACGAGTTGGTTCGGGAGATGCGGAGCGTGTCGGTGAGATTGATGGACAATTTGCCATTGTTCAGAAACGGGGCAACATTGTTCGAATGGCACGTTCGATCGGTCGGCCTATGCGTTATTTTCTGGCCAAACGTGCTGAAGGACCATGCCTGATTGTCGCGGAACGGATGGAGCAGCTTCGAGAAGCACTTGCGGAAGAAGGACTCGAAGATCAATTTCACCCTTCCTACACCCGTATGGTTCCTGCTCACTATGTGGTAGAGATTGCACTGATTGGCTGTCCCGATCCCAACCCGATGAATACTCGGTTTTTTACGCCTGAACGCAATGCGCTGAGTACTGATCTAGCTGAAATTGGTGAGCGTTATATCGGTAAGCTGGCAGAGGAGATGGACAAGTGGCTGGATACGATTGATGAGTCGGAGCCGTTGGGAGTCCTGTTTTCTGGTGGTATCGACAGCGGAGCTGTTCTGGTTGTTCTGCGGCATTTGTTGCTGCAGCGCGGTCAAGCTCCGACTCGTCTAAAGGCCTTTACCCTCAATGTCGCTGGAACATCGGCAGATGCGGCTCAGGCGAAGCAGTTTGCCGCTGAGACGGACATGAGCATGTTTCTGGAAGTTATTGACGTCGAGCAGGAGGCCGTTGACTATCGTGAAACGATCAAGGTGATTGAGGACTACAAACCGTTGGATGTGCAGTCCGCTGCCATGGCCAACGCTTTGTTAAAGAAAATCCGTGCCCTGTATCCCGATTGGGTCTATTTGATTGATGGGGACGGAGGCGATGAAAACCTGAAGGACTATCCAATTGAAGATAATCCTGAACTGACGATTGTCAGTGTGCTCAATAATCTCATGCTTTATCAGGAAGGATGGGGTGTCGAGTCCATCAAGCACTCGCTGACCTATTCCGGTGGACAAAGCCGGGGACATGTACGAAGTTATGCTCCGGCAGCGGTACTGGGTTTTCGGGGCTTCAGCCCCTTTGCTCTTCCTTCAGTAATTGAAGTAGCCGAAGGGATTCCATTTATCGAGTTGACGGATTGGGATCAAACTCGACTTTATGAACTCAAAGGTGAGATTGTACGTCGTGGAGTGGAGGCTGTGACTGGAGTCACGATGCCAGTTTTTGAGAAACGAAGATTTCAGCATGGTGCGGCTTCGGAAGAGATCTTTCAGGATGCTTTTCCTCCTGCCGAACAGGCCTACCGGGATGCCTTTTCCGACCTGTTTAACAGCTAAGCTTCCATGGTTCTGCCTGTCTTAAATTCGGAGCAAATTGCTGCTCAACGGCCTGCGAAAAATCTGGTCACGCCGGATAGACCTTATGCCTGGATGATCGAATCCGAGTGTAATGTTGACCGCGTTTTGCAGCAGGTCGTGACGCTGTTTCTTACGGGAAGCGAGTGCCCATTTCGGTGTACGATGTGTGATCTGTGGAAGAATACACTCGATACGGCCACTCCGAAAGGTGCCATCAACGAACAGATTACTTTTGCCTTGCAGGATTTGGGTGTTGATCCGGGCAACCCGGGAAAGTCTGAAGTGTCTGCCATCAAGCTGTACAACAGCAGTAACTTTTTCGATCAACGAGCCGTCCCTGTAGAGGATTGGGATGGTATTTGCCAGTTAGTACAAAATTTCGAGACGGTGATTGTTGAAAACCATCCGGCCTTTTGTGGAAAGGCTTTGTTTGAATTCCAATCGCGTTTACCTACGCAGTTGGAGGTGGCCGTCGGACTGGAAACGATTCATCCGGAGGTGCTACCTTGGCTCAACAAACAAATGTCCTTGGAGCAATACCGTCAAGCGGTTGAGCGGTTGGTTGCAGGAGGTGTCCGTGCGCGGACATTTATTCTGGTGAAACCTCCATCACTCAGCGAACAGGAAGGTGTGGATTGGGCGGTCAAATCGATAGAGTTTGCGTTTGATTGTGGAGTCGAGTGCTGTTCGCTGGTACCTGTCCGCGGAGGCAATGGAACGATGGATCAACTTCGGGCAGCGGGCCTCTTCGAACCACCTCAGATCGCCAGCCTGGAAGACGTTTTGGAAGCTGGAATCGGGATGAATCGGGGACGTGTTTTTATGGACCTGTGGGACAGTCAATTGTTTTCTGGTTGTGAGGTTTGCCGGGAAGCCAGATTAAGTCGAATTGCCAGAATGAATCAGACCCAGAGGCTGGAACCTGGGGTGTCGTGTCATGAATGTGCCTAGTCGTCAAACGATTCTGGTAATTGGTGGTGGCTTCAGCGGCTCGTTGCTTGCCGTGATCCTTCACAAGCTTGGACACCAAGTGACTCTGATCGACAAGTCGTCTCACCCAAGGTTTGCCATCGGTGAATCTTCCACTCCGACTGCGGGATTTATTCTCAGAGCGTTGATTGAAAAGTACGATTTGCCTGAACTGCTTCCGCTGACGCGTTATGGCCTATGGAAGGAAGAACTTCCGTCTGTCGGTGTCGGTTTGAAACGGGGGTTTAGCTATTTCTTTCATGTGGAAGGCGAAGAACCTCAGGTGACATCAGGGCATGTTCGTGAACTATTGGTAGCAGCCAGTAGCTCTGATGCTCAGTCTGATACCCATTGGTACCGTCAGGACGTCGACCAGTTTCTGTGGAATTATGCAGCTGATCAAGGAGTGACTTGTTATGCGGACTCGGTGGTGACGGACGCCATCTTTGACGAATCGACCAGGATTTGGCAGGTCTATCCTGGTTCGAGCAATGGCGATGCATCAGGTTTCAACTGGATTGTTGATGCTTCCGGTGCGGGTGCCGTGATGTGTAGCCTGGCTGGTGATGCCGACGAAATCAGAGACGACTTGGAAACAGACAGTTCCGCAGTTTTTGCGCATTTTCAAAACGTAAAGCGATACGATGATCTGTTGCTGAGTGGTGGAGCGGATATGTCAGATTTTCCGTTTCCATCTGACAATGCCGCTCAACACCACATGCTGAAATCCCAGTGGTTGTGGAGTTTAAGATTTGACAATGGCGTGACCAGTCTGGGGTTGGTAACAGACCGCAACTGTCGCGAGCCCCAGCCTGGTTGGGAGGAGATGTTGTCAACTTATCCGGCATTGGCGGCGATGTTGGTCAATGCTGAATTTGATCCTGCAACGCCGGCATGGTTACGGACCAGTCGACTCCAGCGATTGGCTGTGCGAGGGTGTGGACCGGGGTGGGTAGCTTTGCCACACACCATTGGATTTGTGGACCCTTTACACAGTACAGGGATTGCACATTCGCTGAGTGGAGTCGAACGGTTGGCCGATATTTTTTCGTCCGGGGAAATCACGGACGGTCGCATGAGTAGTTACACCGAAGCTGTTTATGACGAGTTGAAATTGATTGATCTGTTGATCGCCGGTTGTTACAAGTTGATGCCCAGCAAACGCCACTTCGAGGCTTACTGCATGCTTTACTTCACAGCAGCTCACAACTATGAGACCCAGAGGATGGTGCAGGGAACTTCGGAGGTGCCACCTGGAATCTTCCTTTCCGATGATGCGCAGATGGTGGCTTTAATACGAGAGGGCTACCAACTGGCCACAAGAATTGCGGATTCCAGCCAATGGGAAAATGCCGAGTGGTTTGAGCAGCAGATTAGAAAACTTATTCAGCCCTTCGATCAAATTGGGCTTTGTAACCCAGATTTACACTCGATGTACGCCTACACGGCGGTTTTATAGTTAATATGGGGGTTTAGAGATAGCTTTCTTTATTGCTCGGCGGGGAATCGAGTTTGACCCGCATAAACTACCTTAACTAAGATAAAAGGGTCGTTGAGACCGATTATAAAGGTAGACGCACACAGCTCTGAGCCAACTTCAAAGCCCACCTTTTGTTGGCGGTATTTTTTGATCCATACGAATGAACTTCAGCTTCGTCCTGAATGAAAGGAAGTTCATCGGAGGCAAACATGAAACCATCTGGTCTGATTCCTGTTCTGTTAATTGGAGTTTTGCTTTCCAGCAGCTCTCTTTCCGCTCAGCAGAATCCATTACCACTCCACCAGCGTATTGATGCGGCGGTATCGTTGCAGCAACCGGTGAGTACTTCGTTGCTGGCGACCGATGCCGAGTTCATGCGCCGAGTTTACCTGGATCTGCTGGGTACAGTTCCTCGCCTGGAAGAGGCCAAAGCTTTTCTGAATGATGAGTCAGAGGACCGTCGTGCAAAGTTGGTGGAGCGTTTGATTAACGATCCTCGATTAAATCACCATTTAGCAACAGCTTTTGATGTAATGCTTATGGAGCGAACGGCAGATTCAGCAGTGAAGTCACCTGAGTGGCGACAGTATTTGTACGAATCGTTTGCCAAGAACAAACCCTACAATGTACTAGCTCAGGAAATTCTGTCAGCCGGTGGAACGGATGCGGCACTGCGTCCAGCAGCCAAGTTTTATCTGGACCGTAAGGGTGAGACTAATCGTTTGACGCGGGACGTGGGTCGTATTTTTCTCGGTCGCGATATGCAGTGTGCTCAGTGTCACAACCACCCGTTGATCGATACCTACTATCAGGATGATTATTACGGATTGTTTGCTTTCCTGAATCGGAGTCAGTTGTTCACCAATGCAGCCAAGCAGGTGTACTATGCGGAAAAGAGCGTGGGTAATGTCACCTTCAAAAGTGTCTTCACCGAAGAAGCGGGGGAAACGGGCCCCCACTTGCCCGGAGATAATCCGGTGGTTGAGCCTTATCTGAAGAAGCTTGAAGAATACACGGTACGTCCCCATGGTAATCGGGTGAGCGAGCCAGCTTACAGTCGTCGTCAGCAGCTGGCCGAACTGGCGACGAACGGAAGCAACAGTGCTTTCAACCGTAATATTGCCAATCGATTGTGGGGAATGTTGAACGGGCGAGCGTTGGTTACGCCAGTCGATCTGAATCATCCAGGTAATCCTCCTGCCAACCCGGCTCTAATGCAGGTATTGGAAGAAGCGATTGTAGATTTGAATTTTGATGTAAAGCAGTTCCTCAAGGAAGTTGCGTTATCAAAGACTTATCAACGTAGCTACGACCTGGGAACGGCACTGCAATCATCGCCAGCCGACATTCAGAACAAAATTGATCGGATATCCCAGGAAAGGGAAAAGACGGATGCCCTCTCTTTTGAAGCATTAGCAAAATGGGAAGCTAAGCTGGAGGAATTGAAAGCATTGCGACTGAAGCATGCCGACGTTCGTAAAGCCTATGTAGCAGCGGATACCGCAGCGGCGGCTCAGTTGGATAAGTTTCTCGCTCAGGATGGTGCAGTCTTTGCAGCTCAGACAGTCATTGACGCACAGACGCCTCTCCGCGACGCTTATGCCGCGGCTCACGCCAGTATTGCCAAAGTACTGGAGAGTCTTCCGGATGACCCAGTGGCCAAGGATGCGGCTGCTAAATTCAAGGCAAAGCTGGACGCTTCTGTAGCGGTGATTACCAAACAGACTGATGCCAAAACAAAGGCTACTGAGCAGGGCCAAAAAGAAGAGGAGACTCTTGCTCCTCTTCAGGAAACATTAGATAAAGCCTACGCCGCCTGGGAGCCTGCCAAAAAAGAGTTGCACGTAATCGAAGTGCAGGAGCAGACATTACGAAATGAGTTCGAGCGGTTGCAGACTTTGGTGACTGCATATGAAACTCAGGAGTACGAGTTCGGCAAGATCCTGTCGAACGCTCAATTGAAACAGGAAACGCTGAGTGCCCGTCAGAAAGTAGAAGAGGTAACAGCGGAAGTTGCGGCATCGAAGGCGGCGTTGACATCGCTGAAATCAGAGGTCGCTCAAGCTCAGTCCGAAATGACAGCTGCCGTGACTGCTCAGCAATCTGCTGAGGCGGAAAGGACGAAAGCGACTGCTGCTCGCAATAGCAAGTCCGAGGCGCTTGAGTTATTGGCTGGCGTGATCGAATCAGCTGCAAAGGCCACGGCTGCCATCGAGGATGACCAGCAGGTGTTGGCAACTCAAAAAGAACTTGCTGCCAGTCAGGCTCGTTTGCAGGCAGAACTGGCAAGTCTCGATACAGCAGTTCAAAAGGCTTCGCAGGATGTTGATGCCAGGACGAAGGTTGTGACGACGGCGACGGAAAAGATGAAGGTCATGGTAAATAAACTGGCCGCTGCTGAAGCAGGTCACGGGAAGCTTCAGCAGTCATTGGCTACGGTTTCCAAAACGGCATCTGATTTGGGTGAGCAATATGATGAATCGACAGAAAAGTTGTCACGTCAATTGGTGAATCAGTTTGTGGTGAGTGATCTGCGAGCGTTGTCTCCGGAGCAGCTGGCCAATGCGATGATGGAATCAATGGGAGTGACGGAAACTTATCGACGTTCCACGATCGCAGAATTAGATAAAGCGGCTCCACTTTCCGATGCCGATAAACAGGATAGAGCCCGGATGATTCAGCGAGAGCGAGAAATCAGTGAAGGGGTAGAGAAGAAGATCGCTGGAATACGCAGAGATTTTATCAGCCTGTACGGCGCTGGAGCTGGTCAGGTGCAAACAGATTTCTTCTCGACCATCGACCAGGCACTTTATATCACCAACGGTTCACGGTTAATAGGATGGTTGGGATCCAATAGTTACCTGGTCGGTCGTTTAGTAAAGCTTGAAGACTCTGCTCAAATAGCAGAGGATTTATATATCAGCGTGCTTTCCCGTAAGCCAAGTTCTGCCGAGACACAGCGTGTCCAGGAATTCCTGGACGGTGTGGACGATCAGAAACAGCAGGCATTACAGGATATGGTTTGGGCATTGCTGGCATCCGCCGAGTTCCGGTTTAACCACTAGAACTCTTTTTGTTGAAGGGAAAACAAGGAAATGAAGTGTCACTATTCATGCAAGTCAGCTGAGCACGGTATCGCGCGTCGGGGATTTCTGGGAGGAATGCTTGGTGCAGCTGGTGCCTCGTCGGTAGTGGGTGGGTTAGGTGTGTTTGCCAATCCAGCCATTGCGAGCGAATTAACCAGTCAGCAAAAACGGGTCGTGGTATTCAATATGGCTGGCGGATTGAGCCAATTGGAGAGCTGGGATCCAAAGCCTGGACAGGACACAGGTGGTCCGTTCCGAGCGATACCGACTTCGGTGCCCGGCATTCATATCTCCGAACTATTGCCAATCACAGCCCGGCAGATGCACCACCTGGCGTTGGTACGAAGTGTTAACACCAGAGAGAATGACCATGGTAAGGGTCGTTACATGATGTTTACTGGACGTCGTCAGACTCCGGCTCAGGAATTCCCTCAGATTGGTGCCGTGATGGCCAAGGGGCTGGGTGCAGACAAGAATTCGCTTCCTGGATATATCCAGGTTTCCAGCAGCACGGGTGGTCGGAGTAATGATTCGGCCTATTTGGGTCCCGCATTTGCCAGCATCCGTATCGCCAGCGGCAAGCCACCAGCCAATTCAGCGCGTCCGTCATCCATCGACGAAAAGCGGGATATGTTGCGTAATGATTTCCGTAAGTTGGCCAACAACGACTTTTCCCTTCGTCGTCGTTCGGCTCAGACGGATGCCTACACGCAGAGTTACGAACAGGCTCAGCAGCTCATGGCGCAGCGAGACGTATTCGATATCACCAAAGAACCTCAGAAGGATCACGAACGGTACGGTGACCACCAGTTGGGTCAGCATACTTTGTTGGCTCGTCGGTTGCTGGAAAACGGTGTTACCATGGTTCAGGTGACGCACTCCAACTATGACACGCACAACGAGAACTTCAATTTCCACTTTGAGCAGTTGGGAGAGTTTGACAGGGCGTTTGGGACGTTTGTTCAGGATATTGCTGACCGAGGTATGTTGGACAGCACGCTGATTGTTGTTCTCAGTGAGTTTGGTCGGACACCTCGAATTAACCAGCGGTACGGACGTGACCACTGGGGTTCCTCCTGGTCTATTTGTCTGGGTGGCGCCGGCATCCAGCGGGGTGCCGTCGTTGGTGCAACCGGTGCAGATGGGGTTAAGGTGGTAGACCGTGAAGTGGATCATGGGCACCTCTTCCATACCTACCTGCAGGCAGTCGGTATCGATTCGCTGGGGCACTTTAGTATCGGTGGCCAGGACATACCAATTGCCGATCCTTCTCATGCTCCTATTGAGGAGTTATTAACCTAATGACTTTTCCAGACGGCAAGACGGACCCCAAAGCGACTCACCTTTCGAAGACGTTGAAATACGCGAAGCCATTGATTTCGTGTCGTTTCGACCCGACCGGCCGCTATCTGTTTGGTACTTCGCAGGACTTCTCAGTCATCCGCTGGACGCTGGCGGACGACTCCATGAAGGTCTACAAAGCCCATAACTCATGGGTACGTGGCCTTGAGTTTTCCAAGGACGGTAAGACCGTTGTCAGCAGTGGCTACGACGACCGGTTGTTTTTCTGGAACGTGGAGGATGATCGGGAAGAACCCAAGCCGATTCGCGAAATCGTGGCGCATAAAGGCTGGATTCGAGCCATTTCACTCAGTCCGGACGGAAAATTACTTGCTTCGGCAGGTAACGATCGGATTGTAAAACTTTGGGAAATGGAGACCGGTAAATTAGTTGCCGAGTTGGTCGGTCATGAGCGTGATGTGTATAGTCTGCTCTGGCATCCGACCGATGGAACTCTGTTTAGCGGTGACTTGACCGGCCAGATCAAACGATGGAATGTTGCTGAGTCAAAAGAGATTGCCAATTACGACGGCGCGGCTCTACATACATACAATGGTGGTCAGCAGGTCAGTTACGGCGGAGTTCGTGGCATGGCGTTGAGTCTCGACAATAAAACACTCTATGCTTGCGGTTTGCACAAAGGGACTAATCCGTTGGGAGCGGTTCAGACTCCATTAGTAATTTCCATGGATGTGGAAACGAAGGAAGCTGGAAAAACCTGGTCGATCGACGGTTTGCAGGCAATTGCCTGGCAAATGTATCAACATGAAGATGGCTATCTCGTGATCGGTGTAGGTGGTTCAGCGGGAGCTCATCTGGTCTTTATTAACCCCTCGGAAGACAAGGATTTCCATCGAGTGAAATTCGGTGATGTCGCGCGTGAACTAGCGATGCATCCGGATGGTATTCAGGTTGCGCTTGCCAGCTCCAATGGTTCTGCGCAAATCTGCCGGCTCGAAGCGAAGCCCGCCGAGGCTAAATAAGAGAAGTAAGATGTATGGTAAGAGCCTGCTTACTTTCATTCTGCTGATCGCTGCAGCTGCGCAGGTCGATGCTCAGGTGGTAATACTGCCATCGGGTCAAATCACCTCGGTCGGAACAACAGTCAATGTGCCGGATGGTGGTTTCGTACTGCTCGGCAATGTCCGTTATGGAGCAGAAGGCGCGATTTATCGAGGGATTCCGGGGTTGTCGTATCTGCCAATCGTTGGAGTTGCTCCACTGCTAACACATCGCGCCCTGAGTTCTCAGAAAGGTGAAACTCAAATCTATCTCGGCGTGCGAATTCATGATTTTGAATCGCTGGATCGCGCCACCTTCCTCAAAGGCCAACAGATCCTTCAGGCAAAGCGGGCTGCGGGTTTGCTCCCGGCAGAAGAAAAACCGCTGCCGGCGAGAATTCCATCTGCTTTGAAACGTTCTTTCTCTTCAGAACGTTAAGTACCATCGAACCGGGGGTTGATGGGTTAAAATTGAGACTTAGAGCGACAGGAGAATAGAAATGCGCAGTTACTTACTGGCTGTTATGAGCCTGCTTTTCACCAATATCACATTCGGGCAGTTAGCTGACGGCTCGAAGCCTCCGAGTGTACTTGATGATCGGTTGATTTTGGAAGAATTCGTTTCTCATCCCGATCTGACCACTCCGACTGGCATCGCTGTTACACACGATGGCAAGGTGTTGGTGGTTGAATGTCATACACATTTTCCTCCTGAGAACTATGCAGGCCCGAAGCATGATCGCGTGCTCTGGTTCCAGGACACGGATGGAGACGGTCGCGCAGATAAGAAGACTGTTTTCTTCGAAGGGACGACACAGACGATGAATCTGGCGGCGCACCCCAATGGTGACATCTATCTGGCGACTCGTCGAAGTGTGATGATTTTGCGAGATAGTGATCATGACGGCGTGGCCGAGGAGAACCGAACGGTAGTTCATCTCATCACGAAAGGGAACTATCCCCATAACGGGATTTCCGGCTTTTCCTTCAATGAAGATGGTGACGTTTTTTTTGGATTAGGGGAAAACCTGGGGGAAGACTATTCGATGGTGGGATCGGATGGCTCGGTGGTCAGCGGTGGCGGTGAAGGAGGCAGCATTTTCCGCATGCGAGCCGACGGTTCACGTTTGGAACGTTACGCGACAGGTTTTTGGAATCCTTACAGAACGACCATCGATGCTTTTGGTCGCATGTTCATGGTCGATAATGACGCCGATTCACGTCCTCCATGCCGATTGAATCATGTTGTTGCTCATGGGGATTATGGCTATCGATTCAAATATGGAAGAAAGGGGCTTCATCCCTATACAGCCTGGAATGGTGAAAATCCAGGTATGTTGCCGATGGCCTCGGGCGTGGGAGACGGTCCGTCAGGAGTCCTGGCTTACGAGTCGACTCATTTACCTGCGGACTATCTCGGGGGCGTTTTTGTCACGGCTGCCTGGATTCACAATCGATTGGAATTTCATCGTTTAATTCCGCAGGGAGCCTCCTTTCGGACAGAGATGACAACAGTTATTCAGGGTGATGATCGGTTTCGCCCCATCAGCCTGACAACGGCTCCCGATGGAAGCTTATACATGACCGATTGGGTTGATAAGAGTTACAACATTCACGGGTTTGGGCGCGTTTGGAGAATCCGCTCCCGGAAAGTGACGACGCCATTACCTTCGCAGGTGGAATCGCTGCGGGATCGCTTGTTGCATCAGGATCTTCCTGTACGACGTCGTGCCGCGCAGCAGCTTGCCCGGAGTGGAAAAGATGATTTACAGTATTTGGAAGATGTTGCCCGCAGTTCCAAAGAGGCTCGGATCCGTGTCGAAGCCATTTTGGCGCTGGATCAGGTGGGGCTGGTTTCGCCTGAACTTGCAGATCAGCTGATTCAGGATGAGAATCAGCGAGTACGGGAGGTAGCTGTCACAAGGTTGCGATTGTCCGATAGTCAGTTGTTAACGGTATTATCCGGCGACAGCGACGCCATGGTGAAAGCGGCAGCCTGGCGGAAGACGCGGGCCAGCGGTAGTGGCGAGCTGTATTCATTACTGGAAACTGCGTTGGCCAGCGAGGATTCATTCCTGCGCCAGGCCGCTCGTCAAAGCATGAGGAATCCGGGAGCAACCTTCGATTTGTCCAAACCGTTTGATGCGCATGCATCAGTTGATGTGCAGTTGGCAATCGTTCTATTACAACAGCAATCTGCTCCGGCATCGCTGCAACGTTCCCTGGACCAGTTGTTACGACACCCTGATCAGCGACTTCGGTTTCTTGCACTCAAGTGGATTGGTGATCAGTCCCTGACGGAATGGAAGCAGATGCTCAACGAAAATCTTTTCTCGATTGCTACCAGTGAGAAACTTATTCAGACAGCTTTGGCGACGTTGGATCTGCTTGAAGGTAATTCACCAGTTAACGTGGACAAGACGGGAAATGATTGGTTTGCACAACGTATTCTGGAAGATGAACATGCCTCGGAAGATCTGCGACGTTATGCGATTCGTAATATCTCACCGACTCATGCGTTGGGAAGTGTGGCAGCACTGTCCCAACTTCTTTCAGGAAATGACAGTCAGGTTGTCCGTGAAGTGATTGCCAAACTCCAGGTGCACCCTGATGTTAAAGCTCAGAATGTGATTCGAACCATTGCGGCTAATCAGTCGTTAACCAGTGAGACTCGGACAATGGCAGTCGCCGCGATGCAGCCAGATTCTAAAGAGAATACGGATGCGCTATTGGAATTTTCCGGAAGTGAAGATGGCGCGGTAGCGGAAGAGGCATTGCGTTCATTGCGTGGTTATCTTCCCAAACCTCAGGAGTTGCTCGCCTTGCAGGAAAACGTTCGTACCGAACAAGAAAAAAGTTTGCTTGAAAAACTTACCTCGTCGCCGGTTGTCCCGGAATCATGGAAGAAACGTTCTGTTGCGGACTGGGTTTCCGTGTTGCCTCAGGGGGATCCCACTCGTGGAGAACGTGTCTTTTACAATGGTCAGTCTGGAGGCTGTTTCCAGTGTCATCAGGTAGATGGTCGAGGAAACGAGGTTGGACCGGATTTAAGTCGAATCGGTGATACACTTGCTTATGACAAAATCCTTGAGTCAATTGTCCAACCCAGTCGCAACATAGCTCCTCGATTTCAGGCCTGGAAACTGATACTTGACGATGGGCGATTGATCACCGGAATGCAAGTTGGCGAAGATCGTGACGGGAGGCAGTTTTATGTGGACTCGCACGGTGAGCAACACAGTGTCCTGCCAGCAGAAATCGATATAAAACAGGCAGATACTGTTTCCATTATGCCTCAGGATTTAATCAAGAATCTGACAGTCCAGGAATTAGCGGACGTGGTCAGCTTTCTGAGCACACTCAAGGGCACCAGGTAAATGAAATTACTCTATTCACTTTTATCACTCACAATCCTGTGGGCAGGATCACTATCTGCGTCCGAGCCGACGGTTTCCTTTAGTCGGGATGTCCGTCCCATTCTTGCCAAGCATTGTTTTGCCTGTCACGGTCCGGATGCTGCACAACGTGAAGCAGACCTGCGGTTGGATTTGGAAGCCTTTGCCAAAGCGGACCGGGATGGAAGCGTTGCGGTAAGGCCGGGAGATCCCCAGGCAAGTCTGCTTGTCATGCGTATTCAGGAATCATCGCCGGAGCTGGTGATGCCTCCGCCGCATTTTCAAAAACCGCTAACGGGAAAACAGAAGGACGTTCTCCGCCGTTGGGTTGAGGAAGGCGCGCGGTGGGAGTCCCATTGGGCCTTTCGGCCATTGGTTGCGCCTGAAGTGCCTGAGGTAAAGGGAGCTCAGATTGCCAATGAAATTGACAGTTTCATAGCAAATCAAATACAGCAAAGCAGCCCTGGTCTGTCCCAGAGTGAATTGGCTGACAAGGTGACGTTGTTACGTCGTCTCAGTTTTGATCTTCGAGGCCTACCGCCCTCACTCGAAGAGGTTCAGGAATTTGTGGATGGCCAACAGTCTTACGCATCGATCGTAGAACGGTTTTTGGCTTCCGAGAGTTTTGGTGAGCGGATGGCTCAGCAATGGCTGGATCTTGTTCGTTATGCGGATTCAGGTGGTTATCACAGTGATGTCACGGTTCACATTTCTCCGTACCGTGACTATGTGATCAAGTCCTTTAATGAAAACACGCCATTTGATACCTTCACCATTGAACAGTTGGCCGGGGATCTTTTGGCGGAACCAACCGAGTGGCAGATCATTGCAACTGGATACAACCGACTTAATAAGACGACCGAAGAGGGTGGTGCTCAACCTGGCGAGTATATCGTCAAGCATGCTGCTGATCGTATACGGACGACAGCCGGCGCCTGGTTAGGCATTACCCTGGGTTGTGCAGAATGTCATGACCATAAGTATGATCCGTTTACGACCAGGGATTTTTACAGCTTCGGAGCATTTTTTGCGGATATTCAGGAAGTAGGAAAGTACGGCGGTGGCCGTCGGGATCCGGAGATTCGAGTTGCCACGCTGCCGCAGCGAGCGGAGTTGGAGCGGATTGAAATCGAACTTGAGAAGGCTCAAGTGGCCGGGGATCAGGCGAAGATTGAAGCATTAACAGAAGCTCGAGCCGAACTGGAGAAAAAATTCGTACGAACCATGATCACCAAAAGTGTGACTCCGCGGGAGATTCGTATCCTGCCGCGAGGCGACTGGTTGGACAAGTCCGGTGCCGTGGTATTACCAGCGGTTCCGGCTTCGCTCAGAATTCAAAACGAAGATCGAGAGGATCGGCTAACACGACTCGACCTGGCAAACTGGATTGTTTCCAAAGACAATCCATTGACGAGTCGGGTGTTTGTAAACCGGCTCTGGAAACTCTTCTTTGGCCGTGGGATCACTCCGCGACTGGATGACATAGGCGCTCAGGGTGAAGCCCCAACTCATCCGGAACTGTTAGACTTCCTGGCTCACCGTTTTATGGATTCAGGCTGGGACGTGAAGGGGTTGATCAGGTACATCGTTTCATCGCATACGTATCGGCAGAGTTCACTAATTTCGCAGCAAGCGATTCAGGTGGATCCTGAAAACAGGTTTTTTGCCAGACAGCTTCGCTGGCGATTGGATGCTGAATTCATTCGGGATACGGCGTTGGCGACTTCCGGTTTGTTGGACCCCACCGTGGGCGGCCCCAGCGCATTTCCTTATCAGCCGGCCGGATACTGGCAGTACCTCAATTTTCCAACTCGCCGCTGGGTAGCCGATACCGGAGACCAACAGTACAGGCGAGGGTTATATACTCACTGGCAACGTACCTTTGTACATCCGTCGATGCTGGCGTTTGACGCTCCGACAAGGGAAGAATGTGTCGCTCAGCGATCAGTTTCGAACACTCCTTCGGCTGCGTTGACGTTGCTGAATGACCCGACGTACGTAGAAGCAGCTCGAGCTCTCGGACAACGTGTGATCCTGGAAGGTGGTAAGACGGACGAGCAACGGATTCAGTGGTTGTTCCGGACGGTTCTGTCGCGTAGTGCAACGGTCGCTGAAATGTCAAAGGTCGCCGAATTACTCGAGCAGCTAAAACTCCAGTACGCTACGGATCTCGAAGCAGCGAAGCAGCTGCAGCGTGTGGGTCAGTTTCAGCTTGATGCAGGAATTGAGATTAGTGAAGCTTCGGCCTGGGCCATGGTGGGTCGAGCGTTACTTAATGTCAATGAAGCGATTTACCGGAATTAACATACAAGGATTCAAGGATTCAAGGGTGAACTCTCAAATGAATTCAATTAACGAACATACTGCGGAATTAACCAGACGGGCATTTCTGGGGCGTACCTCTGGAGGATTGGGCTTGGCAGCTTTGGCAGGTTTGTGCCAATCAGAAGCCACTGCCGCAGAAGGTCTGGCAGCAGGGATAGACGGGACGCCACATTATCCAGTCAAAGCCAAGCGGGTGATTTTTCTTTGTATGGCAGGTGGTCCATCTCATCTGGAGTCATTTGACTTCAAACCAAAACTGAAGGAGATGCATGGTCAACCGATGCCTGAGTCTTACACTGCCAATCAGCCGATCGCTCAGCTTCAGGGTCAGAAACTTGTCTGTCAGGCTCCCATGATTCCATTTAAGCGTTTTGGTGAGTCAGGTCAGCAAATTTCCGAAGTCTTTCCTCACCTCGGATCTGTTGCTGACGAGTTGTGCATTATCAATAGCCTGCATACGGATCAGATTAACCATGATCCGGCACACACCGTCATGAACACTGGCACTTCGATCTCCGGCCGCCCCAGTATGGGATCGTGGGTGACATATGGGCTGGGAAGTGAATCAGCAAATTTGCCAGGGTTTGTTGTGTTAACAAGCAAAGGAGGTCGCAATCCGCAACCGATTGCCACGCGACAATGGCACAGCGGATTTTTGCCGGGCCGATTTCAGGGGATTCAGTTCAATTCCACAGGAGATCCTGTTCACTTCGTACGGAATCCTGCCGGTGTCAGCCGTGATCAGCAGCAACGAGTGATCGAAGTTGTCAACGGACTGAATGGAATCAGGGATCAGGTGGTGGACAATCCCGAGATCCGCACTCGGATTCAGCAGTATGAACTTGCTTTCAGGATGCAGCAGTCAGTACCGGAACTGATGGATATTAGCCAGGAATCCCAGGAGACGCTGGAAATGTATGGTGTTTCAGGAGCAGATGGTTCGTATGCCTACAATTGCCTTTTGGCCCGCCGTCTTGCTGAAAATGGAGTACGGTTCATCCATCTGTATCATCGAGGCTGGGATCATCACAATGATCTGGTGCGTTATATGGGTATTTGTACAGGATTGTGTGATCGACCTACCGCTGCATTGATCAAGGATTTGAAGCAGCGCGATATGTTGCGGGATACATTAATCGTATTCGGTGGCGAGTTTGGTCGAACTCCGATGGCCCAATCCAACAAAGGTGCAGTCGGTCGCGATCACCACATGCGTGCTTTCAGTATGTTTCTGGCTGGAGGAGGGATACGGGGAGGCATGACGTATGGAGCTACAGATGAACTTGGATACAATGCGGTCGAAAACGTTGTACACATTAACGACCTGCACGCAACAATGTTGCATCAGCTGGGGATCGATCACCAGCAACTCACGTTCCCTTATCAGGGTCGGGATTTCCGTTTGACGGATGTCGCCGGCGAAGTTATCAAGCCCATTCTGGCTTGATGCGATTGATTGCCTTTACAACCTGTTCTATTGTTCGCGGTGCTGATCGGCTTTCTGGATCACCAGCGGCCTTAATTCGGCGATCAGGTAGAAAGATCCGGTAATGACGATCAGATCTTCAGCCTTGGCGTTATCGAGGGCCGATTTCAGGGCATCCTGCGGATTCTCCACAATCTCTTTTCTCGGTGCCAGATTGTTGCAGGCCGTAACTGCGTGCTGGTAGAGTTCCTCTGGTTCCACCGCGCGGGGATTCTTTTGAAAGCGGGTCAAGGTGATACTGTGAAATTCAGGTGCCAGAAGCTTGACGATCTCGTTGTACTGTTTGTCTCTGCTGCAGCTCAGAATGAGATGCATTCTGGTTCCGGAGAAATTTTGACGGAGAAAATGGGTCAAGGCCGTCGCAGAACCTGGATTGTGGGAAACATCGAGCAGTATACGAGGGGACGTTTCGATCAACTCAAGACGTCCAGGGCATGTTACATTTGCCAGACCGGACCGAACCGCTTCATCAGGGATCGTAAACCCTTGTTTACGTAGTTCATAAATGAGCCCCAGACAGACAGCAGCGTTGGTGATCTGGTGTTGTCCCGGTATGCCGATATTCAGATCAGACCACATGACTTCCCCCTGGATTGAGACATGCTTCAGATTGGGGTGAATTGCAGGATCATCAGCGGCGGAGACGACGATGTCGCGCCCCAGTCGAAGTACAGGAGCGTGCTGATGTTTGGCGATGGTTTCAATTTCCTGCATTGGAGCGTCCACCGTGCAGCCGCTGACCACGGGAACTTCAGGTTTGATGATTCCAGCCTTTTCCCTGGCAATAAGCTCCAGCGTATCTCCCAGAATTTTTGTGTGATCCAACCCAATATTCGTAATGGCAGTGACGATCGGTTCACAGATATTTGTGCTGTCGAGTCGTCCTCCGAGTCCCACTTCGACTACGGCGACGTTTACATTGGCCTGATGAAAATAGAGAAACGCGAACAGGGTTGTGATTTCAAAAAATGTTGGCTTCAGGTCGAATTCAGGCTGTTCACCATCGCGTCGATCCATTTCCTCGACGGCCGGGACGATTTGCTGGATGATACGAAGAAAGTCCTCTTCGCTGCAGGGAGCGTTGTTAATACAAAACCGTTGCCGCAGATGTTCCAGGTGGGGGGAAATAAACAGTCCGGTACTATATCCAGCATCGGTCAGAATCTGGCTCACCATGGATGAGACAGATCCTTTTCCTTTCGTGCCGGCAATATGGATACAGGATAGTTTGCTTTGCGGGTTCCCCAATAGTTCGGCTAATTGCCGCATGCGATCAAGTTTGAACGTATCCGGGGATGATGAATTCATGGTTCGCTCGAGATCAAAGCGACTGAACAGGAATGCCTGAGCATCGGCGTATGTCTGAATGTGTAAATTGGACGACATCATTTGGATTGGGCGGAGGGATGATTGGTGTGCCGATCGGGACGAGTTTAAGCTAGTGCTCCACCAATCAACTGATACAACCTGTATGACCGTCAAAAGGTCCGAAAAGCAGATGGGATATCTTCATTTTGACAGCATTCCTATGCCTTATTTATAGTGTTCAAGCCGCATACTTTAACACCACGATAGGAGTTTTTTTAACAAACTCCTGTTGTACCGTGCAGGAAAAGAAATGGTTGGCTGCTCGCAATGAACAGCTATTACTCCTGATACGTATTGAAAGAATTGTTCCTGGCGATCGTTACTCCGCATGAACGACGTTGCCGGAAAGTAGTAGTTGCCTGTCATCAGAAAGGTTTTAGATGTCCAAATCAGTCGACGACAAACAGGATGTCATTATCGAAACTCGTAATCTCACCAAGGTCTACAAAGATTTTTGGGGACGACCAAAAGTAAACGCTTTGGAGTCCCTTGACCTGGAGGTCCGTCGCGGTGAGATCTTTGGCCTGTTGGGCCCCAATGGTTCAGGCAAATCAACCACGATCAAATTGATTCTGGGATTACTGTTTCCCACAAGCGGACAGGCGCTCGTGTTTAACAAGGAAGCATCGGATGTTTCCAAGAACGAGCGGATTGGTTATTTACCGGAAGAATCCTATCTCTACAAATTTCTCAATGCCGAAGAGACTTTGGACTTTTATGGTCGCCTGTTTAACATGTCGGCAGGTCGTCGTAAACAACGTGTTCGCGACCTGATCAAGTTGATTGACATTGAATGGGCGAAACGCCGGCAGTTGAAAGAGTACTCGAAAGGTATGACGCGTCGTATTGGTTTGGCGCAGGCTTTGATCAATGATCCTGAGCTGATTGTATTGGACGAGCCGACCACTGGACTCGATCCCATTGGTACTCGTGAAATGAAAGAGCTGATTGTCCGCTTACGGGATCAGGGTAAAACGATTCTCATGTGCAGCCACTTACTGGCAGATGTACAGGACGTGTGCGATCGAATTGCCATCCTTCATCAGGGTGAGCTGAAAGAGATGGGAGCGGTTGAAAACCTGCTTAGTGTTCGTGACATTACTCAGATTCAGGCAAAGGGATTGAGTGAAGAGGCTCAGCAGCAGATTCGAAGCATTATTGAAAGCGACCAGGCTGATCTGGTGTCGATGGAAAATCCAACGACGACTTTGGAAGACCTCTTCCTGGGCATTGTGCGAGACAGTAAAGCTCGTCCGGGCTACAACCGAAAGCGGGAGCGGGATCAGCAGGAGCCTGTAGCTGCTGCTGAAACTACCGGGGCAAGTGATGAATCGGTTGATTCAGAAGACGAATCCTAGACAACGACTTCTTGCTTGTTGAATCAATAGAGTTTTAGTGGAACGACGGACAGATGGTTGTAGATCCTAGCGAGTTTATTTCTTACGGTGAGTGGTTGGCGAACGCCCTGGGTGGCTTCGTCGTGCTGGCACTGGTTATCTTCGTTGCTTGGACAGTGATCGCTTTTGCGCTGACTGCGATTCGTAACACTCCCGGTCAGGCAGTGTCCATTGTTGGTGGTGGTCTTAAGCGGGCTATCTTTGAAGACTTTCCTCGTTCATCGCTGCAGCGAACGATAGGTATGTCCCGCTTGGCAATTCAGGAAGCCATTCGCAATAAAGTTCTGATCATCTTTGCATTATTCGTTGTCCTGCTGCTGTTTGCAGGTTGGTTCCTTGACGTACAAAATGATCACCCTGCTCGTCTTTATCTCGGCTTTGTAATCTCGACCAGCACTTACTTATTGTTGGCACTGGCGATGTTTGTCAGTTCGTTCAGTCTGCCCAACGACATCAAAAACAAGACAATTTATACCATTACGACCAAGCCAGTCCGGGCCCATGAGATATTTCTGGGTCGGGTACTGGGGTTCGGCGCTGTAGGAACCGTCTTGTTACTATTGATGGGAATTGTCAGTTATGTATTTGTGGTCCGTGGCCTGGATCATTCTCATACCATCGACACAGCATCGATCGAATGGGATGAGGAGACAGGATTGGGTACAGGCTTCACTTCTGTAGATTCTCATCATCGCCATGACTTCCTCATCAATCGTAATTTGGAAGGCGAAGGGCCAGTTGGTGTTACGGAAGTGGCTCAGGGGCACTCTCATACGATCTTCCGGGATGGAGAAAATTACGTACTGGGGCCACCTACTGGCGACCTGCTGGCTCGTGTACCGGTGTACGGCAGTCTTCGTTTTCTTGATCGCTATGGTCGTGAGAGTGAAGATGGTGGGATAAACCCTGGTAAAGAGTGGACGTACCGTGAATACATTGAGGGTAACACGTTGAGTACGGCGATCTGGACTTTTGAAGATCTGAGTCCAGAAATGTTTAGCACCGGTCCTGGGGGTGACGAAGGAGTTTTACCTCTGGAATTAAATTTGCGAGTCTTCAGAACGACCAAGGGAGATATCGAGGGCAAAGTCCGTGGTGAGATTCTTCTGGTAAATCCGGACAAAGCTCTGCCCGTCCGGGAACGTTATAGTGCTCCGATTCCATTCGAGGCGGAGGAATTTCAAACGTTTCAGATAAACATTGACTACAACGACATCCGTAAGCAGAATCCAGATACAGCTGAACTTGAAAAAGTGAATCTGTTTCAAGATCTGGTAACGAAGGGTAGTCTGGAAGTTCATGTGCGTTGCCGCGATCATGCTCAATTTTTTGGCATGGCTCAGGCTGACGTCTACATTCCGGCTCCGGAAGGTTCTTTTGAAATGAATTTCTTCAAGTGCTATCTGGGAATTTGGATGCAGTTGGTGCTGGTCACATCGTTTGGGGTATTCTTCAGTACGTTCCTGAATGGAATTGTGGCCATGGTGGCGACGTTGTCGATTGTTGTGATGGGTATTTCTTCCGGGTTTATTGGAGAAGTACAGTCAGGCGAGAACCCAGGAGGCGGTCCAATTGAATCGTTAATCCGTAATATTACTCAACAGGGAGCAACGGTTGAATTGGATATGGGGGAGACTGCGACGTCCGTGATCCAGGCGCTGGATTCGCTCTATTTGGACACCATGGAGAGTGTCGCTAATCTGGCTCCAGATTTTCCACAATTCAACATGGCCTCCAAGGTTGCTTATGGCTATGACATCCATCTGGAGCTTATCCTGAAACAGATAACGACGACATTGGTGTATTTCACTGTCTTATTATTTGCCGGATACTTTGTAATCTCATCTAGGGAAATTGCAGCGTGAACTTAGAAACTTCTTTCAAGCGTAAAGTCAGCTACATCACAGGTATTGTTCTGTTACTTTTCCCGTTGTTCTATCTGGGACAGCCGGCGACCAGTGATACTGACGGTGGTCGAGGTGGAAAGTTAGCGCAATTGCGAGCAGAGAATTATCTGGCGCAGTCCAATCTGGGCGAGATTGATCCGGTTAGCTCTACCATGCAATTGGCGACCCTTGGCTTGCGTCCCATTGCCGTTATTGTGTTGTGGCAAAAAGCCACGCGCTTCCAGAAAATGGAAGACTATGACAATGTCACAGCGACCGTAAATCAAATCGCCAAATTACAGCCAAACTTTGTTCAAATCTGGAAGTTTCAAGCTCACAACCTGGCTTATAACATTTCGGTTGATTTTGATAATTACCGTCATCGTTATCAGTGGGTGCGGCGTGGAATTGACTTTCTGATGGAGGGAACCAAATACAACAGTCAGAACGCCAAGCTGGTTCAGGCCGTAGGAGATTACACTGGTTCCAAGATCGGCGGCTCGGATGAGAAGCGTCAGTTTCGCCGGCTGTTTTCTGTGGATGAGCCATTTCATCAACGCATGGAAAACTATGGTCTGGAAATGGACTCGCAGCTGGTAGCCGGAGTCGATGGGAATCCGGATAATTGGAAGGTTGCAAATCGCTGGTTTCAAAAGAGCGAAGACGTTGCCAAGTTCAGCGACGTCGGTATTTCGGATGACTGGCTGAGGATTTATGAACGTAAACCCCAGGCGTTGATTTATTACGCCATTGCTTTGGAAGATGAGGGGTATCTGGATACCAATGCTCAACAGGCCTTTGCCACAGCTCATGCGGGTCTTGTCGAGCTGGGTACGTTGGACATTCTATCCAAATTTACGGGCAGTACGCTGCGTTTGAATCAGGGAGATGAGTTCCAACAGAAGCTGGAACAACTGCGTCGCGACCTTGATGCACTCGGGCCAGACGTACGGGAGAATCTACGAAATCAGCGACATGAACAGCTGACGCATCCTCAAAAGGAAGCACTGAAACTGGCTGCTGATTTACGTACCGAATATCACGATCGGCTGGTTATGGAAGCGAATGAGGCATTATTTGTTTCGGAGACTGATGTTGCCGAAGCGATGCCGGAGTCAGTGAAAGAGCAGGCCTTGTCGATTGCTGCCAAAGCGGAAGTAGAGGCGATGAAAGCCGATGCGGTAAATTACATGCGTTCCATGATTAACTACGATTACTGGCTTCGACGTTGTGAAATGGAACAACTCGACCTGGCGATCAATGCACGTAAAACAACGGCTGTTGCCGACGAGTTGTTCGTTGCCGCTCGACTCGAGCCAGCTCGACAGGAATATGAAAAAGCCTGGTCCATGTGGACGGACATTTTCGAGAAATACCCATCAATGATTACAAAAGATACGGGACATAACCTGATGCCTTCGATCGCGAACTACGTTGAGCTGTTGTCACAGTTCGATGAAGAGGTGCCTGAAGGATTTGCTTTACAGGCATTGGTGGATTTGGCGGAAACGGAATTGGGGGCGACGCCCGAGCCCAATATTCAGTTCCCTTCACCAGCCAACCCGGATCGTATCAAGGGTGAAGTGCCAAGCACAGACTACCTCAAGAACCGGTAATCTACTGCTTCTGATTGAGCTCGGAGTATTCTTTCTCAATGCGGTCAAGGAACTCGGATTGCTTGTCAATTGGGTGATAGACCGCTCGCATGACAAACCGGTAGGTCTTGCCAACTTTATACTCGGGGATGAAGTATTGAAAGTCCCAGGCAGGGTTTCCTTTCCCACCACCAGAGGGTGACTGTGTCAGCCGCATGTGATCTGCCTCACGAAAGATTTGCGCAAATCCCATTCCGTGGCTGACTCCGTAGTACCAGGGTTCATGAAAGCGGTGTTTTGAATGCCCGAAGACAAGTGACAGGGGGAAGTCTGCGTCATGTTTGAATTGTCGGTGATCGAGTTTTCCTCGGTGCGTAGCCAGAACTCCGTGTTGAGGTGTCACTGCCCGAACCATTTTCGGACTGGGAAGGTTCTGGTTTGATTTGTCTTCCAAATTTTCGTAGCCCGGAAAATGGATGGCCATATCTTCCGGTTGGTTGATGTAGCTTGCCCAAAAAAGGCCGATGTAACCATTCTCAAAGGTCTTAGCTCGGGGAGTACATTCGTACGTCATCTGGAGCGTTCCGTTTTCCAGCAGCTCATAGCGTTGGCAACTTTCGAGTTGATAGTTTCCGGCTGGTGCCTGATAGAGTTCGACGGCGTGCTTGTGGATGATGCGCAACTCCATTGGCAGATTACGTGGCTCGAACAGGATCTTACGATCGCGGTTTTTTCCGTCATGGATATGCTCATAATTGATTCCCGCATAACTTGGGACAAACAGATTTCGCGATTGTTGTGAATGTGAAATACGGGCGATTCCACTGTAGCCGGCTTTGTGTCCGGGCAGGACTTCATTGTCGACAGCTTCGTTGTTGACGACTACGATTTTTACACCGTCACGTTCCAGAATGACATAATTGCTGGCAGGCGATTTCCAGTCGCCATTGCGCTGATGGATGGTGGTACGGGGGACGAATTCGTTGGCTGAGACTGACGCACTCAGCAGTGTCAAAGCCAGGAGGATTAGCAAGGTATGTGGGGGTCGCGTCATCATTTTTCGTTGTCGCTTTGTTGTGATAGGTGTCCGATACTGGAGTGGAAATAACGTGTTGCCCGAGCAGCCAGCGTATCCTGAGTTTCCGTCTGCTGTTGTTCCAGGTCGTCGAGATTGGCCTGGCAGGTGAGGCATCCTCGAGTTTCAATGTGCGAACGAATGAACAGTGACTGGGCATCGGGTAGGATCCCGAGTAAATAGCCGCCAAGAGTTTTGCGACCAGGACAACTCAGATTGTGTTGTCGCCAGATTGCTCCCAGCGAATGTTCCCCGTCATTCATTTGTTGTCGGATCTGTTGTATGCGCTGCTGCAGCGAAGTGTCCTCGACCGATACTGCTTCCAAAGCGGAAGCGCGTGTTGCTTCCAGGTCTTCTTCCAGATAAGCGGCGATCTCAGAATCGCTAAAGGAATGCATATGACTCGTCTCCCCAGGAGGGTTATGGCTCGGAATACAGTTCGGGAAATAGATCGGTGTTGACTCCCAGTCGCAGCATATGCCGTTTGATCTTATCAATGAACTCGTGTTTGAAACTGGCGACCTGCTGTTGGGTTAATTCAAGCAACTCGGCGATTTCCTTATTGGGCGTACCGCTTACAAAGATCAACTCCAAGCAGGACAATTTGACCCAGGCTTCACTTTCCACCAGCAACGAGACTTCTTTTTCGAGAATTTGCAATAGTGCTTCGTGTTCGGCTTGCCGGCGTTCGCCACTGCGAAAGAGCGTTGAGACACTACGATCTCCGGCGGGCAAGTCGATCTGTTGCTGGGAATCGTCGGTTGTCATGGAGACCACATTCCGTCGGCCTGTCTTTTTAAAATGGTCAATTAGTCGATAGCGGCAGATCGTAAACAGGAAACTATCAATCGGTCGGGATTCGTCGAAATTTGGCAGACTGTTAATGAATCCGATGAACGTGTCCTGAACGATATCGTCAACGGTTGCTGGGTCGCGGATCTTCTTGCGAACAAATGCCTGAAGTCTTCCGCCAAAGCGTTCAACGAAATGCATCCAGGCATCATCTGATCCCGTACGGATATCCTGAATCAGCAATTTGTCGACTTCGGCCATGTAGATTCCCAACACGTTAAGTGGTTAAGCGAATTGTACCGTGCTGGGAGGGGGGACGACAAGAAATCAGACCCATTCAAGCATCATGGCAATCACGCCCAGAGCGACGAACGTGGCTAGAAGAATGACAGAATTGACCGCGATTAAAATTGACCTCGGTGTGTTACGACTGCGCATCACCTGATTCCCTCGCAGCAAAAACAGGACGATCAGAATAACACTGGCAATCATGCTGTACTGAACAAGGCGTTTTCCGAGAAGCACTTCGTTCCACCGTTGATGGATCTCCGATTGAAGAGGCTGCAGATCGACAACACCAACGAGATGGTAGTTGGAGATGTCCGAGAGCTCGCCTTCCACAACCGGGGTATGCTGTTTCAGAAAGAGATCGCTGTCAGCCGCCAGATTCTGGAGGTTTATCTGTAATCCCTGTTGCTGAAGTAATGCCCTGCCCTGCGGATGGTCTTTGGTGACTTCATTTATGATGTTGTCGATGGCGGCATCGACTTTGGCCAGAAAACTGTCCGTTGCATCGGCAATACTGACGGAGAATTCAGACTGGATCGGAATGGCGTAGGGGTTTCCATTAGGTAATTGTTGATCGGGGAGAACGACCGATTCCTGTTTGGTCTGGCTATCCAGATCAAAGCGGTAGAATGTCGGTGGATTGTTGTCCGAGCTCGTTTGCTGGCTGTAAAGATCCGAGCCATGTATCAGCAGCAATGCGATAGCGATGGTGATTTTACTGATCATGTTGCCACCATGTGTCTGCCACGGATTGAAAGTGGCGCCGTTGTGCTACGGTAAAACTCGGAGTCGAAAATTGAATAACTAACGCGGTGAAACCCACAACACCAGGCATTAACGGTTGTGGAGCAACGGGAAGAAACCAGGCGACCATGGCGAACATCAACGCTGCCAGGAGGTCGTAGCGGGAACTGCGAGCTGGTGTGGCATGCAGCCACCAGCGGCACAGTGAAAACAGCAAACCGGTGAAAATTGCGAAATGGATATAAGACGGCTCACCTCCGGCCGATAACTTCCATTTGTCGAGCACCCACGGCCAGTAACTGTTTTCCGAGTGTATGGAGGAAAAATCCAACTGCAGAAAGTTACCAATTCCCAAATGGAGTATTCCTAACCCCGCTCCGACAGCAAACATGACAAGCCTTTTCGAGCCTTCTTCATCAGCTGAAGATTCCCAGATTTTGCCGGTGATAAGTACTGCCCAGCTACTGAGCACCATGACCGACAGGATCCAGATAGACCACTGCGTGATCTGAACCGAAGTCAAATTCTGGTTTGTCAGGTAGACGCCCAGGATCAGAGCGGAGCTGCCGGCAGCGCCCAAGACGGCTCGGGTCATGGACGCAGTAAGTTCACTCACTTTTTGCGATCGATCGTGCGTACTGAGCTCCTCCATCGCCACGTCTTTCCACGATTTTGTGCGGGCTCGATAGGTTCCTGACGCTCGATAGTAGCGAGCGGTTGCTGGACGATCTGTAATTGGAGCTGGCGGGCGAACCGGTACGTTTTCCAGAGTGGGGATCCTGGCAGCAGAGGCGTTAGGCCGATCGGTGGGTCGTTTTTGCGAGGATGTCGTTGGTGTGGCGTCCTGGTTGGCAGAGCTTGCTTCCGCTGGAGAACTCGCTGGCGAAGTAATGGCTGGTTCCCGTTTTGAATCTTCCAGTTGTTCGAGGTATTCGGAAGGCAACTGGGGACGTAGCAGGCCTGATGTCAACTGATAATTAGGAGCTGGTACTTCCAGCATCATATCGACCACAGATTGATATCGTTTTCGAGGATCCTTTTGCAGGGCTTTTTGGATGGCGGGGCGAAAGGGAGCGGGAATGCCGCTCAAATTCGGTTCCTGAGTAAGATGCTTGGTGAGGATTTCAGCGTCGGATTCACCATCAAATGGAATGTTACCCTGCAGGAGTTCGTAAAGGATGATCCCTAACGCGTAAATGTCGATCTGACGTCCGTAATTTCCCTGACCGATCTCTGGAGCCATATAACGGCAGGTTCCAATCGCTCGTGTGTTATTATGCTGCTGGCTGTGGGCGATCAACTTGGAAAGGCCATAATCACCGACTTTGATATGGCCTTCACTGACAAAGACGTTACCTGGTTTGAGGTCACGGTGGACATATCCGTTGTCATGAAGACGGTGCACACCGCTGGCGATGGAGAAAAACCATGCAGCCGCTTCGTCTTCAGTGAGACCATCGGGATGTCGCGTCAGGATATCTCTTAAACTGCTACCCGACATGTACTCCATGATGATCCACGATTCATCCTGACCCTCGGTATGTTTGATATCAAAGAGCAGGACGAGGTTTTGATGATTGATATTCAGGATCAGACTATCCCCTCGGTCGGCATCCATGAAGTCGACTTTTTTGAGTGCAACTTCTTTCCCTACGTCGCTCACAGCGAAGTAGACTTCTCCGAAGCCGCCTCGACCAAGTCCTCGCTTGATGGTGTAACCATCCAGAGGAGCGTCGCCAGTGGAGTAGGTAAATTTCATGTTTCTGAAGAGGAAAAAGGAGTGTTGCTTTTCAGGTTAAATACTCGCTTAATGGAATGCAAAAACTTGTCTGTGTGGAAAGTTCACACGTCTTCGAGGCTGAAGGAAATATGGTCACTTTTAACCTGGGATCCATAGAATAGTTCGCCATTGGTTTGGCCCGATACTCCGTCCAGGTTGACTTGCTGGTCAGAGCGACAGAGTAGTTGTCCATCCTGTCTGTATAAAACCACTTGATGGTTTTCCCCATGATAGACGACATGGTTGGCCAGATTATTCCCAATAATCAGGGTGTCACTCATCAGGAGGACGGCATCTGCAAAGGGGCTGGTTCGACTGCTGCCGAGCAGATCCAGACGAGCACTGGAGCTGAGGGGGTGTGGTTTGGTGAATCGCAGTTGAGCGCTTCCCAGCGAAATCATGTCCCCATGGTGTAACAGAGTAGGAGATTGAATTTCCTTGTTTTGAACGGTGACTTCCGCGAGTGGTTCGATCACGTAGTCTCCTTCCTCTCCCTCTCGTTTAATACGGGCATGCCTACTGGAAACGTCTGCCACAAGCGGGATATCGACCTGGGAGTTGGGTCTGGCTTGTCCGAGTAATAATTGATCGTTGAGGCATACGAGATAGCCACCCACGGCATCAATCCATACTAAGAAACGCTCGGAGACGGCTTTCATAATGTTCTTGTTAGTTCGGAAGTAGTAATGATGTTTGACCGACGAGTTTTCAGGCGGCGTGGCCGCAACACGAGTGGAAAAGTTGTTCGTGCGAGTCCGGTGTATTCCAGTCGTATTCATCATGCGTATTTCCTATTAGTCTATCAGCTTTCGTCGCCTGCGCAGGAAAAGGGGTCCACGCCTGAGCGTGAACCCCGATTCCCGGCATCGGAGCTTCTATTTACCTGCTAACCTGGTCTTCGAAGTTGCAGGCTTCGTAGACTCAAAATAACTGGTAACTTCGTCAAGGATGTCGGCAGTCGCTTCCGTTTCCACGGGGATACGGTCCAGAGACTGATTTGAGACATGAGACAACTTTTCCTCTGTACTCAGACGTGAGTCCAGATTTTCGAGCAGGGCATTCGCCTTGGCCAATTGACTGTCGTCGATCTCAAACTCGCTGGCAGACTTGGTAACTTCGATCATCTTGTTACGAGCAGCAAGACTTTCGATTTCCACTCGCAGCTTACGCTGTGAAGCCTGCATGGATGCCAGTCGGTTACGAACGGTTTTCAGGTTATCCATGCGAGTGACATGAAGCTTCTTGAGATTCGCCAGAGTCTCGTTGTCTGTTTTGAATTCATCGAAACGATTGGTCAGGTCTCGTTTCACGTCGTTCGATGAATACTCGATTCCGTGATAAACAACATACTCGACTCCGGAAGCAAGATCTGCGTTCAGTCGTTTGATGGACTTCTCGTCTTCAGCCAGCTTTTCTTCGAATTGAATAATGTTGGCTTCGAGCTTTTCGATTTTGACTTCCTCCCGTGCGATGATTTCCATGTTTTTCCGAATCTCGGGTGTGATGTCCGAGATTTCCTGGCGAGCTCTTTCCAATTCGAATTCGACAGGTACCGAGTTTTTCACGGAATCCCGAACACTAGCCACCGAGGTGGTTACATAACTTGTTGCGTCGCTGCCGAATAGCAGTGCAAGGAGCAGCATGACTGCAGTGGCACCGCCTCCGACATACAATATTTTCTTTTTCATCGTTAGGTCTCCTTTCAAGAGAATCTGCGATTGAAACTGTGCATGCCTCGCCGGGTTCATTTACCGGCTGGAGGGAACATCCTGATTACAAAATGCTGAAATCCATTTCAGCGTTACTGACTAACACTTCATTCGCCAAGCGAGATCGAATATTGGTTTGTGAAGAAGAAAAAAAGGGAAAAATCAGTATCAGCTTCCCAAACACAGTAAAAACAGCTGTTTTGCACCGAATTTCCCTGGAGGGAATAGGATCATGGATTCTGAGTCCAGAGGATTTATGACCTATAATAGGGTTGGTATAATTCTTCAGCGGCCTCAGACCTACTGACCAGAAACTTATCTCGATGTATCGAATCAACTTCCATTCCACAGTTAACCTTGTCCTGGCACTGGTTGTCTTTTCGACGACCGGGGTGAGTGATGCGCAACAACAGGTGGATGAGTTTAATCCGGAGTATCAAAAGTTAATTGGGCAATTAGGAGATCAGTCCTACCAGGTTCGGGAACGAGCACATGCCAAACTGACCGGGATTGGACTTGCAGCCCGTCGCGAGTTGATAGCCGAATTACGCAACCCGGATCTTGAAATACGTAGCCGAGTACGACGCATCTATATCGACCTGTTGTACAAGGATTTTGAACTGAGGTTACAGCGTTTCATTGACGATACGGAAGGTAAGTTGGAACATGATTTGCCGGGTTGGGATCTCTACGAGGAAAGGATTGGTTCGAGTCCTGCCGAACGCAAGTTTTTCGCGTCAATGGTTCGAGCTGAGGCCCGGCTGTTGGGGAGGATAGAGTCCAAACAGGGGCTTGCCGAGATTCTTCAGGAACGCACCAAACAACTTCAACCTTACGGCAGCTACGGCCCCACGATCCCTCAGATCGAAAGTATTGCGACCGTCATTTTAGGTGCTGCGGAGATCAATTCGTCTGAACGGGATTCGCTGATATCTCCGATTTGCAACGTGCTTAATTACTCGCCAATTAAGTCACAAATCATTGATAAACCCGATTCGGATGTCGGCAAACGAATGACGCGCGAGTGGGCGGAGATGGCAGCACGGTCGCGCAATAAGATGCTTGGTTTGATGCTGATCTTGAATTATGGTTTCGAGCAGTCAGGTTTGACAGTTTCTCGTGAAATTCTAACCAAAGCGGAAAATTTTTCGACAAGTGAGCAGTATGCAGCTATCTGTGCTGGTCGATTCGGGGGTCCCAGCGAAGTGGAACTCTTACTCCCTTTGCTGTCACAGAGGAGGTTAGTGCATACCTGGAGTACTCCGCAGGCCGGCGGCAAACTGATTAAAACGCAGTTGCGCGATACGGCGTTAATCATGCTGCTGCATCTGACGAAGCAGAGTCCGGAAGAGTATGGCTACAGATTTTCACGTCCCAGTGCTGTTTATGTTTACGAAGTCTATTCCTGTGGATTTACAGAAGATGAGCATCGTGACAAAGCGCATGCAAAATGGGATAGCTGGTGGACAAAAAACGGTAAGCAGTGGTTGGAAGAGAATACAAAATCAGCTTTGCCATCTGATTCTAAGTAAGTAGCTGTTGCGTGTCTGACGACGATCACTTATCGGAACTGAATAAGCTGGCTTTTGAAGTCCGTCAATTGGCTGAGCAGCTTGGCGACAGGTTTGTACTGGCGGAGAGTTGTACGAGCGGACTAGCAGCCTCTGTGCTCGGTCAACAGCCCGGGATTTCTGAATACTTCTGTGGCTCGCACGTTACTTACCGAAATGCTTCCAAGCACCGATGGCTTGGAGTGAGTCAGACTGATCTGGCAAGTTTAGGGCCTGTGAGTGAAACGGTGGCAATCCAGATGGCTACCGGAGCATTAACTCAAACTCCAGAAGCGCGGTGGGCTGTTTCGATCACCGGTCACTTGGGGCCGGAGTCTCCTGCAGGACTGGATGGAGTTGTTTTCCTGGGCATTGCGGTTCAACTCGACGGTCAAGTGGTGACGACATGCCACCAGGAGCACCTTTTACCGGCTAGTCGAACAGAGCGTCAGCAGCTGGCTGCGACCGTGATGTTGAGAATAGTTCACCGTATTCAAAAGCTCTTTCTGGCTGTCTCTGAGGTTTGGCACGGGCGTCAGAAATATAGTATCGTTGGTTCCGACGATATCTGTCATGTGCTGTCCGGAGCTTTCAATCCGGTGCATGCTGGTCATTTGGAAATGGCAGAATTCGTGCAGCGGTCGACCAACCACAAAGTTCATTTTGAGCTATCGGTGGAGAATGTTGATAAACCGGAATTGTCGGAAGTCGAATGTATTGAGCGACTGTTACCAATTTGTATCACTCGTGATCTGATCATTTCCCGGGCAGCTACATTCCGGGAAAAAGTTGAGCTTGTTGGTGGAGTTTGTTTTCTGGTTGGAGTCGACACAATTGTACGGATCGCTGAATCAAGATATTACTGTGACGATCAGGATCGGGAAGAAGTCTTTCGGGATTTGCTGGATTTAGAGGTTCGCTTTCTAGTTTTCGGTCGTACAATGGACGATTCGTTTTCGACGTCCTCTGGCGATCCTCTTCAATTCACTCGACTTGAAGATCTGTCGTTGCCCGAACCCCTGAAGTTGCTTTGCAGAGGGGTCTCGGCTGAGCAATTTCGTCAGGATTTTTCTTCCCGAGATTTACGGTAGAGCGGAAACAGAAGTGAAAGGTCAGGCCACTATTGCAGGAGACGATTTGTATCGTCGTGGTATTATGCTGGGGGCGGTTTCCTCCATAGGATACTCGGCTGCTAATATCTTTCTGCGCGCTGTCGACGATTGCGATCCTGTGTGGGTGAGTTGTATCAAAGCGGTGCCGACGATACTGATTGTATTTCCCTGGTTGATCTGGCATTACCGGAATGTGGAACGCCGGTTCTGTCCGCCCGTGCTGATTCTGGCTCTGATATTTGTATCCATCACTTCCCACTTTTTGGGAAATGTCGGATTTCAATGGTCACTCAACAAGATTGGTATCAGTCTGGCTGTGCCAATTTGTTTGGGAGTTCTGATTGTGACCGGAGCGCTGGTTGACTGGTGCCTGCTGAAAGATACGCCATCACGACGGACGTTGTGGTCGATGGTAATTCTGATCACGGCCGTGATCGTCCTGTCCAGTGGCGGCGAGGAGGCTTTTGCACAGCTGACAAAAACGCTGATTGACCCTGACAGCAACCGCTACCTGTTGGCACTGGCCATTGGTGCCGTGATCCTTTCTGGCATCAATTACGGGTTCTTCGGAGCCGCCATCAAAGTGGTGGGCAATCGTGGTGTATCTCAGCCGGCGATCATGACCATCATCAGCCTCAGTGGCTTCTTGTTTCTGCTGATGCTGAGTTCTGGCAACGGAGCCTGGCAAGTGGAACGAAATCTGGAATGGGTGAATCTGATACAAATGACTTTAGCCGGTGTGTGTAATGCCGTGGCGTTTGTGGCTCTTGTGTCTGCGATCAAAGTCCTATCCGTAACTCGCTACAATCTGGTCAATGCGAGCCAGGCGTCCCTGGGAGCGATTTCCGGTGCCGTGATATTCCAGGAGCCGGTGAGTGGCTGGATGGTGGGTGGAATCATTCTGACTGTCGTGGGCTTGATGGTCATGAAGCGGGACAACTGAATACCGGCAAGCCAGCTGACATTCGTAAATTCAACAATTACAGCATGATGGCTTTGGTCTAGAATGAAAGGGCAGAGAAAGATACTGGTTAGGAGTCTGTTTCGCAGATGTCATCTGTAGAAAATGAGGGAAGTCCTGTTTACCTTGGGATCGATGTGGGGGGGACAAACATTAAGATCGGGATCGTAGATGATGCCGGTCATCCCCTTGCGCATGGAAAGATTGCGACGGACCATCAGCGAGGTGCTGAGGACGGTGTTTCACGTATACTGGCATTTGCAAAATCGCTGTTGCCCCAGGCAGGTGTGACCTGGGAGCAGATCAGGGCGATTGGACTGGGGACTCCCGGTACGATGAATGTCAAAGAGGGTAGGACTCTTCATATGCCCAATATGAGTGGCTGGGATTTCTTTCCGATCCGTAGTCATCTCGAAGCAGAATCAGGCAAACCGGTGATGTTTCTCAACGACGGTAATGCGGCGGCCTTTGGAGAATACTGGGTAGGTCGTGGACGGGAGTATGACAGCCTGATCATGATTACTCTTGGTACTGGCGTGGGTGGTGGTATCATTATCCAGGATGAGCCGGTGCATGGTGATCACAGTCATGGTAGTGAATGCGGGCATATTGTTATTGATACCAGTCCAGATGCCAGAGTGTGCCCTTGCGGGCAGGCGGGACATCTGGAAGCCTATGTGAGTGCAACAAGTGTTGTCCTGCGGGTGACCGAAAGGTTGGAAGCAGGTGATTCGTCTTCTTTAAAAATGAAATTGGACGAAGCCGGAGAGTTCAGTGCCGTGGATATCGCTACGCATGCGGAACAGGGAGATGCTCTGGCACGGGAGATGATCATAGAGACCGGTGAAATACTGGGGCGAGGGATTGTTTCGATGATGCATATGATTGATCCCGGTATTGTTGTTCTGGGAGGCGGAATGAACTTTGGCGGCATGAATTCAGCCATAGGGCGGATATTTTTGGAGACTATTCGTTACATGGTGAGAGAGTTGACCTTTCCAGTTCTGGCTGAAGATACGATTATAGATTTTGCGACACTTGGCAGCTCATGCGGGTTTATCGGAGCAGCGGGTGCCGCTCGAAAGCAATTTGGCAAGACTTCCTGAGAGTTTAAGCAGCAGAGACAAATCGGTTACATGGATTGCCGCAAGATAAGAAACTTTAGCATTATTGCTCACATCGACCATGGGAAAAGCACCCTTGCAGATCGCTTGCTGGAGTATACCGGTACAGTTTCTGAACGTGAGATGAAGGAGCAGATGCTGGACGATATGCAGCTGGAGCGTGACCGTGGAATTACGATCAAGGCGCGGAGCGTCAGCGTCGAGTACAAACGTGGCAATGAAACGTACCAATTGAATCTGATTGATACACCAGGGCATGTCGATTTTCAGTACGAAGTCTCCCGCGCCTTAACATGCTGTGAAGGTGCTTTACTACTGGTCGATGCGTTCCAGGGCGTGGAAGCACAGACGGTTGCCAATGGTTACAACGCATTTGACCATAATCTGGCGATCATTCCTGTCATCAATAAAATCGATCTGGATTATGCTCGAGTAGATGAGGTTGTGGAAGAGATCGAACAGCAGTTTGGTCTGGGAGAAGCAGAAGTTCAGAAGGTCAGTGCCAAAGAGGGGATTGGCATCGAGCAGTTGCTCGATGCCATCATTGAACACGTTCCTCCTCCAACCGGTGATCCTCAGGCTGAATTGGCAGCCATGGTTTTTGATTCGCATTATGACGAATTCCGAGGAGCGATTACTTATATCCGCGTGATGGAAGGTACGATTCGCAAAGGGGATAAGATCAAGTTCATTCGAGCGGGTTCTACACACGACGTCATTGAAATCGGTCAGTTTACGCCTCAGCAAACTCCCTGTGATCAGTTACAGGCCGGACAGGTGGGGTATGTGATTTGCAATATCAAATCACTCGATATGGTCCACATCGGAGATACGCTTTGTCTGAGCAACTCAATAGTGGAACCGTTGCCTGGCTACCAGGAACCTAAAAGGATGGTGTACTGTGGACTCTATCCATCAGACGGCCAGGACTTTAAGGAACTGCGTGATGCATTGGGGCGATTAAGAATTAACGACCCGAGTTTTGAATTTGAAGCTGAGACGAGTGAAGCGCTAGGTTTCGGATTTCGCTGTGGTTTCCTGGGGCTGTTACACATGGAAATCGTCCAGCAGCGACTGGAACAGGAATCTGATGTGGATCTGATTCAGACGGCACCGAACGTGACCTATGAGGTGACGAAAAAAGATGGTACCGAACTTCGGATTCATCGTCCCCAGGAAGTCCCTGAATCGGGTGACATTCTAGAGTTTCGTCAGCCAATCGTACGAGTAAACTTCATCACTCCTGGCGAGTATGTCGGGGCCATCATGAAATTGTGTAATGAGCGACGAGGAGTGCAGCAGTCTCAGGAGTATATTTCTACGACACGCATGATGCTCACCTACGACCTGCCGCTTGCAGAGGTGATTTATGATCTGCATGATAAGCTGAAGAGCTCAACACGCGGCTATGGAACCATGGATTACGAGATTATTGGATACCAGGCAGCCGATCTGGTCCGCATGGATATTCTGGTCAATGGTAACCGGGTGGATGCTCTGAGTGTGATATGTCACCGTGCTGATGCACAGGTTCGAGGTCGTGCAGTATGCAAGAAGCTGAAAGAAGAAATCGATCGGCATATGTTTGAAGTAGCAGTTCAGGCAGCGATTGGTTCCAAGATTATTGCTCGGGAGACCGTTCGAGCATTACGTAAGAATGTTACGGCCAAGTGTTATGGCGGGGACATTTCCCGTAAGAAAAAACTTTGGGCGAAGCAGAGAGAAGGTAAAAAGCGGATGAAGAGTATCGGCAGTGTAGATATTCCTCAAAAAGCATTCATGGCGGTGCTGGATAAAGGCCAGGAGAAGAAATAACTGGCATGTCCCATCAGAACCGGCCGTTCGTCTACCTCGTTGCGTCAGGTATCTTATTGGCCGGAGCCTGTATTGGATGGTGGTTGGGTCAGTACACCGGAAATCGATTATTTCATGCACCTGTCGTTTCCAGCAGCATGGCCAACGCAGTTCCCGGACCTCACTTTGCCATTGAATGTTATGACTGCCAGATACCATTCCTGGTGGATGCGGACACGGTGAGTGAGTCAAATCTGCCAATCTGCTTCAATTGCGGTGCACCTAATTCGATCGATGATCTGGTCACCCGTCTGCCTCAGACAACGTTTCAGGTAATTGACGAGGAGATCTTAACGCGGTGGCAACGCGTTGTGTTCGAGTATGATGGTCAGCAGTACATCAAACGTGTGGTAGGTCTACCGGGTGAAAAGATTGCGATGGAGCAAGGTGAGCTCTTTGTTGACGGGCAGTTGTATCAAAAGAGTCTGGCGGAATTTGATTTATTGAGTACGGTACTGTTTGATAGCCGCTATCAACCGCTGGATTCCTCCTTTAATTTACTGCGGCGTTTCGGGGTACGAGGTGATGATCAAGGGTGGATCTTTACAACGGAAAAGGTTTTTGCTTTTGACGCCCCCCAAAAAACTCGCCCTCAGTGGCTGGACTTTCATCACTGGAACGTTGTTGCCGGCTATGTTCCCCGAGTGGAACGTGGGACCGACGCAGCGATCTTTGATTACCTCCCCTATAACCAGTACATCGCACGATCTCAATTAAACTTTGTGGATGACTTTGTGGTTGACTTGGATTTCAGAATCTACGAGCCAGGAGTTATTCGCATCCGATTGCTGGATGTGGAATTGGAACTGGATTGTCACCAATTCACTCTTCAGGTTTTTCAATCGCACTTCGTTCGGCATTCGACCTCATTTACTCCTTTGAAATGGCATAAACTGGGAAGCGAAATGAAACTACGAGTGGGTCGGATTGATAGTCAGTTTGTCGTCGAGCTGGGCAGTGATCAATGGGCAGTGCCGATTGAGAGTCTGGGACTGACAGGGAATTTTGGTGCCGACGAATTGGTACGCAAGATGCCCCTATCGGTAGCGGTGGATGAGGGAATACTTGACCTCAACCGGGTACGGCTGGCTCGTGACGTTTTCTGGCTGGGAGCAGACTATTCGGCAGATCGCTGGGAATTTCGAGGAGGATCAGGTGATAAGGACTATTTACTGATTGGTGACAATCAGCCAGTTTCACGGGATTGCCGGCAATGGGGAGTTGGAATTGGTCGTGAGGCTATGCTGGGTGTGGGCGTTGACTGAGGTTTTTCCAGGCAAGGGCAAATCATCCCCGGTTCCGTCCTCTGCAAGTTCTCAGGTATACTGTTAGGGATTGATAGTTAGTCGTCCAGTTTCTCTGGTGCGGCTGAAATAGCCGAGGGTGCGGCTGAAATAGCCGAGTGGGATTATTTACGGTAGTTATGAGCAGCAATTCTGAATTCGATGAGATTCGTGACGGTTTCGTCATGTACATTCGCGATATGCTGGAAGGTTTTGCAATCGCCATTATTCTCGCCTTCATCTTTCGCGGCTTTGTTGTTGAAGCGTACATTATTCCCACTGGTTCCATGGCACATGGTCTTCAGGGAACGCATATTGAACATCGATGTCATGTTTGCGATTATCAGTATCGAGCTGGTGCGAGTGAAGAAAATGACAAAGTAGATGAGGTGATTGCGACGGTCTGTCCGATGTGTGGCTTCACCGAAGTTCTGGACAAAGAAAAAGACCTTTCCAAGAATTCGTTTTCAGGTGACCGTATTCTTGTTAATAAATTCGCCTACATGTTCAATGATCCCAAGCGATGGGATGTCATTGTCTTTAAAAACCCGATCGATCCAACAGAGAATTACATCAAGAGACTGGTTGGATTGCCTAATGAAAAAGTATTGGTGTCCAACGGTGACATTCATACCAGGCCTCTGACAAATACGAATGCGGTATTTGAGATTCGCCGTAAACCGGAACACAAGCAGCTGGCAATGATGCAGTTGGTTCACGATACGCAGTATCGACCGGCAAGCCTGGATCGCCTGATGTGGCCTCAACCCTGGCGAATGGTGGGTGATTATCTAAATGACTATCGTCCGCCGAAAGTAGAGGGGACGCCCGGAAATTGGAAGCCAACCAACGAAGGGTTCAACTACTCGATTGACGGAACCAATGCGGATAAAGTTAGTATTCGTTATCACCACAATATTCCGGATCAGAATTTTTGGGTGATTTACAACCAGGTACTTGGCAGTATCAATCAAGCCGAGGCAGAGGGTCGTACAGCTGAAGCAGCTCAGTACCGGGAGCAATTAAGTACGATCTTCTGGCCACGCCCCAAGTTGATTACGGACGTTTATGCGTACAACACAACCATCACCCGTTCAGCTTTTGAATCCAGTGCCGGAACGGTATTTGCAAGTCCTGTTGGTGACGACGTTACTGAAGGCTCGGAATCTGATCTGTCCGGCCATGGCATGGTGATCGAGGATGGTCAGGACTATATTGCCAAGTTTCGTGACATACTGCAGAACGAGCAGCTTGCACCGAATATTGTCGTCAGCGGAGTATCCCAGATGCTGCGGTCCCGCTGGCCGTCCGGGTCATCGCGTGGCCAGTACTGGGTAGGTGATCTAGCGGTCGAATTTGACGTTGTAATTGAGAGTGACACTGGCAAGTTGGGTTTTGATATTGTTGAATCTGGTGTCTATTACGAGGGTGAAATAGACGTAGCAACGGGAAAACTTACGCTGTCGATAGACGGTGGTGAAAAGTTCTTTGTGTCGACCGATGCTGATGGTGGCACGGGATACGAAGGTCCCACGCTGGAAGGTCAAACGGTGATTCGCGGCAAAGGAACTCACACGATTCGCTACAGCAATTTTGACAACGAGTTGCGTGTCTGGGTGGATGATGAACTCATCACATTGAATCATCCGGCTACTTTTGTCACCGAAAGAATTCTGGGGCCAAAATGGTCAGTTGACGATCCGGGGGATTTGTTTCCTGCAGGCCTGCATTCCACAGGACTTGCTGTTACCCTTGAAGATGCTCGAGTGTATCGGGACGTCTACTACATCGCATCTCATCACAGCGCCATGGTGGGCTATGAATACAACGAGGACATCCACCCGACATCACAAACTACACTTGGCTTGATAGATGCTTACCGGAAGGATCTGCAACGTATTGACCCGCTCTGGTTATCGCCTAACCGGCAGACAGCCACTCGGCAAAATGTTATCAAGCTGCATCTCGACCTGTTTCCGGCCTGGAATGATTCCGAGTTCTTTCAGAATCGGGAACAGCTTGTTTTTAATGTGATGCAGGACGAGTTCTTCCCGATGGGTGATAACAGTCCGGCGAGTGCGGATGCGCGGAGCACGACCTGGAAAGACTATCTGGGGAAACATACGTTTAATCGTAAGCTGTTTATTGGAGAGGCGCTGCTGATCTACTGGCCTCATCCCTATGGGGACCCCCTACTCGACTTACCAATCATACCGAACTTTTCACGCATCGGTGTAATACAGTAAGATACATGCCGTAACGTTTTTGCGTTTTAGTGCGAGTAGCGACAGAATGCCAATTCTGGAAGTCAATAAGTTAGTGAAGACCTATGGCCGTAAACGGGTCGTAAATGGCGTCAGCTTTTCAGTGGAAGCAGGTGAAATTGTGGGGTTACTTGGCCCCAATGGCGCCGGGAAAACTACAACATTTAAAATGACATGCGGGATGGAACGTCCTGACGAAGGTTCCGTCATTTTGCAGGGTCAGGATGTAACAAATTGGCCAATGTATCGCCGTGCTCGTGAAGGCCAAATGGGCTACCTGCCTCAGGATTCGAGCGTCTTTGCCAAGTTGTCGGTCGAGCAGAATTTGAACCTGATGATCGAGCTTCAGGGTTTCCGAGGTAAAGAGAAGCGAGATCGATGCAACGAATTGCTGAAACGTTTTAATCTTACTGAAATCCGTAAGACCAAGGCGGGGCGCGTTTCCGGTGGAGAGCGTCGGCGGCTGGAAATTGCTCGTTGTCTGATTCTGGAACCCGAAATCATCATGCTGGACGAACCCTTTGCAGGGATTGATCCAAAGACAATTGATGGAATTCAGACCACGATTTCTGAATTACGTAAGTCCGAAGGAATTTCGTTCTTCATCACGGATCATGCAGCACTCGAGATCCTGGAAATCGTTGATCGTGTTTACGTCATTGATCGTGGCGAGTTCCTGTTTGACGGCACCAGCGAAGAAGCATTCAACGATCAGGCCGTGAAGGAAAAGTACCTGGGTAATACCGAGCAAAAGCGGTATACCGCTCAGTCTGCCTAAAAGGTGAAGGGTACATTACCGAGACGAGCAACGGTTTCCTGCATCAGTTCCTCTTCCCGTTGCTGATCGTCAGCGACATAGGTAACCGAGAATCGCAGGAAAGCTCCGGCGTTGTCCCACGGTACGGTCACAATACCATGTTCGGTGATCAGGTACTGGCTGGCTTCTTCTGCATTGGCGAACGTCGGGCCACCCTCTACGCCTGTTGGGGCTGGCGTGTAGAGGAAATACGAGCCGCCAGGCATTTCGCACTGGAAGCCGCAGCCCTGCAGAGTCTCCACCAGGGATGTCATCCGGCGTTGATACTTTGTACGGATACGTTGAGGGATGGAATCGTTATCCAGAGCCGCCGCGGCCGCTTTCTGGATAGCAATGAACTGTCCACTGTCACAGTTGTCCTTGACATCCGAAAATGCCTGCACCAGAAGTGGATTGCCACAAACCCATCCAATTCTCCAACCAATCATGTCAAAGCCTTTGGAAAGCGAGTGGATTTCAACTCCGACATCACGAGCTCCGGGAGTTTCCAGAAAGCTGGTAGGCCGGCCGTCGAAGGTAAGCAGGATATGAGCCGCATCCTGTACGACGACAATGTTGTTGTCCTTGGCGAACTGCACAACCTTTTCAAAGAATTCAGCAGGAGCCAGTTTTCCAGTGGGGCTATTCGGGTAGTTGATTACCAGCAGCTTGGCCCGCTCTAAAACGTCCTGAGGAATTGAATCAAGATCTGGCAGAAAGTTGTTTTCCGCCAGCAGAGGTAGTTCGTGGACAATCCCTCCGTAATATTTTGTATGCGTACCTGCAACCGGATAACCAGGAACGGTCATGAGAGTGATATCGCCCGGGTTGATGAAGCAGGCTGGGATCATCGAAAGAGCGGTTTTGGAACCAATGCAGTGATTTACTTCTGTGTTGGCATCCAGCTCCACATTGAAATTCCGTTGCATAAAACGAGCAACCGCTTCTTTGAATTCTGCGATGCCGTTATCTGCATAACCCCGGTTTTCCTGCAGATGAATCTCCCGAGCCATGACTTCACGTACAGCTTCGTCTGCAGGAGCATCATTTTCACCGATGCCGAAATCCAGCAGGAGTCGGTCTGGGAAATCAGCCAGTGCTTTTCGTTTCGCACGCTTGATTTTCTCAAATTTATAGATTTCGGTTCCTTTACCGTAGTTTTCGCCACCGATTCTGTCAGCAAATAACGGTTGGAAGTATGGATCGCTCATCCTCAGGTTGTTTCACTCTTAATGTCGTCTGGAAATGGATTAAATTATACTTCCAAATTACTTCAAAACGACAGATTGTGAAACCGGCCCCTATTCAGAGAATGTGAAAACATCCACTGAATCAGCAGATGAACGCGGTCGGCTTAGAGCAGGTGGCGGGCTTTGATTTCCAGATACTGATTAATCAAAGGTGCGGTCAGTTCTTCGGGCAGAACATCCAGTGCGAATACTCCTTGATGACTCAGTGTATTGAGTACGTCGTGTCGCCAGTTGAGAATCTGCGCGGCGGCGGCAGCATTGTAGAGATTCTCGGTTTGTTCCACCTCGCGATAAATTTCATAATCTCTCATCATGACGCTGACAGGCAAGTGACGTTTGGAAACCGTTTGCATGTATTGAACGACCTGCTGTGAATTGACTTCATCCACTACATTGGTAATCAGTACGACCATTGCCCGTTTATTACAACGGTTTGCCAGATAGAGGAAAGCTTCGTCGTAACGTGATTCGACCATCCGGGGGAACTGGTTGAAACTGGCATGCAGTAACTGATTCATGTGCCCTGTCCCACTGCGGGGTGGCACAAAGCAATGAACTTTGTCTGAGAAGCAGATCAAGCCCACCGAATCTCCCTGAGACAGGGCAACGTGGCTGAGCATGAGTGCGGAATTAAGTGCATGATCGACGAACGACATCCCGTCAGACTCATTAGTCATCATGCGACCGCAGTCGACGAGAAAGATAACCCGCTGACTCTGACTGGCCTGGTAATCTTTTACGATCAGTTTATTATGCCGGGCACTGGCGCGCCAGTTGATGTTTTTGTAATGGTCGTCGCGAGTATATTCGCGCAGTCGTTCAAATTCGTTGTCCTGACCTATCTTCCGAGTACGTCGCACACCGAGTAGTGCCAGACGATTTGTGCGCGCTAATAAGGCGTAATGGGATAATTGCTTCAGGTCAGGGTAAACATGCAATTCACTGGTAGCCGGCAAGATAAGGTGTCGAACCCAGAAACCGAAGAACGAGCGAACTTTCACGTGAATACCGTCCATAGGGAACCTGCCCCGTTGCAACGGCGTGACAGTGTATTCGAACTCAAGTGTTTGTTCAGGAGCAATTCTTGTGGAGAACTTCGCAACATCGACTTCAAATTCTTCCGGAATGTCATCGACCATGGAAACGGATAAGGAACGTTTGCCATTGTTTGTGAGTTTAAACTTGATGCCGGCAGGCTTCGCCAGTGACGCGACCTTCTGATGAATACGCTCGGCACTTAAAGAAGACTCTGCCGGGATCGTAAATAGATCGAAGCCGGCAATGCCGAAGATGCACACGTCGAGCAGAATCGCGGGCAGTAGCATATTGGGCGAGATGATAATGCTGAAGCTAACTAGTGCAGGCAGGAACAGGGCTACTACATAGATCAGGTTGGGATAAACCTTTTTCCGAGCGACAAACAGGAGCGGCAGTGTGAAGATGACAAGCGTTAACCACGGAAACATCTGAAGGATCTCCAGATTCTCCTGCGCTTGTTGCTGGATTTGTTCCAGGTTATCTTCCACGACAAATACTCGTTTTCCGGTTTAACTGGTAATGTTCTCTGTTTCAGAGGCGAGGCACTTCGACGGTACGGATCATATCGGTAAGTATCTGATCGGCCTGCTGGCCTTCCACTTCAGCTTCAGCGGTAAGCATTACCCGGTGACGTAGCACCGGCAGCGTGATCTGGACGACGTCATCAGGGATGGCATAGTCCCGTCCCTGGAAGGCTGCCAACGTACGCGCTCCCTGCATCAAAGCAAGGCCTGCTCGAGGTGATGCTCCCATATATAACTGGGGCCACTGACGAGTTAAGCGTACGATCTTATTAATGTAGTTTGCCAAAGCGTCATCGATACGGATATCAGCATTCGCTTTAATAGCAGCATTGATTTCGGCTGGTGAAGAAACGGTTTGAACTTCGTTTTGGAGAAACTCATCAATGTTCTTCTGCAGACTATGCTGTTTAAGAATGTCGGCCTCCTGTTGCTCCGTGGGGTAATTCACGATCAGCTTCATCATGAAACGATCCAATTGAGCTTCTGGCAGATTGTACGTTCCTTCCTGTTCGACAGGGTTCTGAGTGGCGATCACCAGGAAAGGCGGGTCCAGTTGATAACTCTTACCATCAACGGTGACCCGGTGTTCCTGCATGATTTCAAGCAGTGCGGCATGAGTTTTTGCAGGTGAGCGGTTAATTTCGTCAGCCAGAAGTAGCTGAGTGAAAACTGGACCTGGATGGAATGTGAACTCCTGCGTTTTCATGTTAAAGACGGGCGCGCCAGTGATGTCAGACGGCATGAGGTCTGCCGTGAACTGAATGCGACCGAAATCACATCCCAGTACATGGCCCAGTGTTCGAACAAACAGAGTTTTTCCCAGGCCAGGCACGCTTTCAATCAATACATGGCCGTTGGAAAAGAGTGCGACTAACGTGCCCAGAACGAGTTCTTCCTGTCCGACGAAAACTTTGGCAACTTCAGCAGTAATCTTGTTAAAGAGCTGGCGGGTGGGCGTATCGGCTCCGGTATCTGCCGAATTGGTCAACGACATTTTGCCTATATTGCCGACGGCCGGACTATTGGCTACCGGTTGCGGAGTGACTGGTTGTGGAGTGACTGGTTGTGGTACTACGGGCTGAGGCATGGGAGGAGCGGCCCCCTGCCCTGGGAGATTGATAATGTTTTGACATTGGGGACACTGCACCTGTGTTCCGGTAAAGGAAGGGGGAAGCGTCAACGGTTGTGCACAGGATGGGCAATTAAAGGTACCTATAGACATTTCGATTACCTTGCTTGAGGTCCTTTCAGGATGGTTTCTTTTTTTGTTTTTGTGGTTGATAGGTAGTCTGATCACTCGCTCGGGCGTGATAATTCTGCAAACAGTGGTTGGCGAAGACCGCATTACCACTTCTGCGTAACAGGTCGCCGAGTGCGCGGACATGTCGTCCAAAGTTGGAAACACTCTGGCTTTCATTGGCGTCGTCGATAACCGAGTTTAGCTTGTATTTCGTTTTGGGGCGTCCAAAGATTGGATAGCGGTAGAAACAATAGACGATCCCGATCACGATGAGGTGAATCAGAATAATTCCAAAAGGCCAAGTTTGCAGAATTGTGATAATGCTTGGAGGACGCGCGGTGGAAGACGCGTTTTCCAGAACGGGGACATCCGCCCAGTCATCGAATTCACTTTCCAGAAAACAGACGGTCTTATCGCGGCCAACCCGATCAATGAGCTTACTCGCTAACTTGCGGTGTTCATGATGAACCAGTGGGACATTGAGAAGGAAGGAACCGTTGGCGATCACATAGACTTGGCTACGCCCAATTTTCATCGGATTGCTCACTCGAGTGACAAGCGGAATGTTTTGAAAGAAGAGCTGAGTATCGAATTCATAGCGGTTGAAACTGGAGCTCCGGCCTTTATCCGATTCGACGAAATAACTTTGCAGTCGCATTTTCAGGCCATTGGTTGAAACTCCGTCCAGCCAATCTGAGGTGGATCTGGCAGAACGAATCGTGCGAACCGTACTATCAGCTTGAATTTTGAACCAGCCACAGTCTTCCTCGTCAATGATGGCCATCCGTTTGACCTGATGAGCACCCCAGACATCGGCCAACTTGAGTGTGAGCATGGCCTGTTCTTCCGGGCTGGCATCTTTAGCAACATCGATCCAGTAGTCCATCGTTGCGTCATAGTCACGTCCAATAAAGACAAACGTGCGGTTATTCTTCTGTTTGAGCCATTGTTCGATCGCTGCTACTTCGGCTTCCGTTGGTACATGGAAATTATCCGGTGCCCAGATAATGACATCGGCCTTACGTGTTGGCCGCCCCAGAACACGTGAGTAATAAACCTGATGGCCCCGATCTTCAAACATCTGAGCCAGTACGCCCGTGCCATTGATGCTGTATCTACCTTTGGAGTGGTTTCCCTGTCCGTATGTGGCATCAATTTCTTCTTCCTGGCCCAGAACTGGTAGAGCCAGGGATACCAGCAGTAGAATTCCGGTGAGGAGGGAGCGAAATTGACCAGGATGTAGAAACGGCATCAGACTACTCCCATCGTAGGTGCCGGCGTCAGCTGCTGAAAGCTGCTGACTTCCTGCCAGCATTCTTCAAACCGCCGTTGGCTGAGTTCTTTATTACCGAAGAAGACATCTTCAAATGCCCTGACGGTGGTTGCCAGCCGAGACCGCAGCGATTCGTTGGGCTGGATCTCGCGAAGATACTGGTGATTCGTTTTACCGCGTGCCAGTTTGATTAATGCCGCTTTATCCAGTTGAATCAGTTCGTAACTGAACAGGTAAATAATGGCCTGCTCGTAATCACCCGCCTGATAGCAATCACGGGCTCGATCGAGGAGGTCTTTATAAGCGGAATCAAGCTGGAATGGTAATTCCTCGATACGTTGTTCATCAGATACGGTTGCTGTTTCTGACGACACTCCGGGATCTTTTCTGGTTTTCTCGCGATTGATGATGGCCCACACAATCAGGCCGATCAAAGCAACTACGACAATTCCTAAAACGATATAGAACAACGCTTTGGCAAATCCTGCGCCTTCACCAATGAATCCCAGGTCGGGAGGATCGAATCCCCCTGGACCTCCGGACGAGCTATTGCTTGAACCACTACCTTCCCAGGGCGAGTCTGAGTCGCCGCGAAACGGGTTACCACTACCAGCGTCATTTGTACGGCCTCCTGGATTAAGACGGTCATTGGGGCCAACTTCGTTTTCCGCCTGGTTTTCGGCCAGTCGCCGCATAAAATCTTCAAATCGTTCCCGGAAGGCTTCGTAATCGAAATCTTCTAATGCACTTTCCAGATCCTGCATATCAGGTGCCGGCAGGTCATCGGGGTCGAAGTCCGTCTCGATGTCATCCAACCAGTCTTGCAGCCGGTCTTCCAATCCTTCCATCGTTTCCAGACGTTCCTGCATACGTTTGATGAATTCGGTATCGAGAGGGATACGACGGAGCCGGTCGGTTTGCTCGTCATACCAGGGAAACGGGGTTTCGCGCGTAAGAGCTTTACGCCCCGATTCAACAGGATCTGTGTTCTGCTGCGCAATCACTGAAGCGGTGCACAGATTTGCCAGGAGGAATGCCTGAAGGATAAGCAGGATTTGATTTCTCATGGAATGCCTCCTTACCAGCTTGTACCTGGTTGCTGCCGTTGTTGAAGTTTGTAGGCTTCCGAACGAATCTTGAGTTCCGCTTCCCACCCTTCTGTCAGAATCCGAGTATCAATGTAATTCATAAACCGTACTACCGAGGTATAACAGACAGCCAGCCAGCATGAGATGGGGAAGATCCAGCGAGCAGCAAAGACGGAACTTTCAATGGTACCGGATTCTGTGAATAGCGACATGGAAAAGAACGTGATTGCGCCATAAAGGCACAACGAAAACAGTATGCCTACCAGTAGTCCGAACATACTACGCCCCAATACGTTGCCACCAGTGGCCGTATGGAGCATTTTACTTCTTTGACCGAGCGTCATTCCCTGGCCGGAGTCTCGTCCAGGGCGTTCCAGCAGGATGATTTCCAGAGTGTAGGGGCGATTCCCACGAACCAGCAGGATGAAGATAAAGGTTAATGTATAAAAGGTGAGCACGATCTGGCGGGTATCCTGTCCATAGTCAAATAGCAGTAGTAGCAAGCCGATCATGATGAATACTCCGCGGCGAAACCCAAATGCCAGGACGATATTCCAAAAGCATGATCGTGTGCTTCTTATCAAACCCTTGATGGTTGGCTTTTCATTGAAGATGAGTTTGCTGAGCATCATTGTCGAAAGGATGGAGGCAATGGGTGCCAGCGTAATGATGAGCACTATTTGCAGGTAGATGTACATCGTGAAGTTCAGGTCGGAGGTTGTAAATTCCGTTTCCACGATTGACTGGGATCCGTATTGAGTGGCATTAAACTCGATGGTTAAAACGTGACTCAGCAATAAGTCGTTGATCAACAACAGTGGGATCGCCAGCACCAGGAAGGAGGTAACAATCTGTACAGGGAATCGGCGGAAAACGTGCAAGGAGATATCGAGCAATTCGCTTTCGGTCCGGTTTCGGATTTGAATATGCGTTTTATCGAATTGCATGACGTCCTCCCCGGAAAAGACCAAAGCCAACCAGATAAACCAGAATGAAGGTTGCTGAGACGATGCAGATGGTGAGTTTGAAGTTGTAATGCAGCCCTGACGGGGAAATAAAGCCTTCGATGAGTGCAGCAAGGAAGAAAAAGACGATGGAGACACCCATGATAGGCATGCTTTCCATGCCGGATTTTTTCAGCGAAGCACTGCGCGATAGCCCGTTGGTTTTGACCCACGAGATCCCAAGTCTTAAACCTGCGGCAGCGGCAAGTACGATCGCGGTGAGTTCAAATGGGCCATGGGCAGTAACGAATTCAACGAAATTGTCCGTCATGGGAACGTCTTCACGAGCCATGTATCCAAAGACAGCTCCGAGAAACGCTGAATTAAACAGGGTGACCAGCAGACCTGGAATGATCAGGATTCCGGTAACGAAACAGCTGAGCCCGATCCCGGTGTTGTGATTTGCATAAAATCCGGCCGCCATTCCACCGGCGCCAAATCCTCGCTGATCGTCTGCGACCGAGGTGGAGTACATTTCTTCGAGTGACCAGAGTTGTTCCTGCGTAATAATGTCGATATGGTAGTCCGGAAACATCTCGGTTTCGTATGCCAGATAGGCTGAAAGCAGAAACGTTCCGTAAAAGAAAATGAACATGAACTGAACACAGCTGTCTCGCAGGATTCTTCGAGGGACATCGAAGACAAGTACATGGAACCAGGCAGAGAACTGGAATCGTCGGGAGCGATAAAGGCGACTATGAGCTCTTCCGACAAGTCGATGCAGATACTCCACAGTTTCCGGGGGTAGGTTGTAGGAATCTGCCAGAGCAAGATCTGCGCACGCACTGCGGTAGAGTGATGCGAACGTCGACAGTTGTTCAGCCGGAATGGAAGCGGCACGACGGTTGGCAACGGTGTCACAAAGAAATTCAAGCTCTTGCCACTGTTGTTGGCGTTGTAATAGTAAGTCGGCTACCTTCACTGCATCAATCCTCCATGGGGAGGACGACCAGGACGACCCGGATGACCAGGATGACCCGGACGAGCTGGTTGAGGATGGGCCGACGGGTAGGCATGTAACTGGACGGGAGGCTGACCGAAACCGACGGGTTGCTGAGCTGGGATGTGATACTGGAGGACGGCAGTCGGAGCAAGTTGCGCCAATTCCTCCTGCGCATCAGAAACAAATGCCCGGTAGTACAACGCCTGTAACAGCAGGTCCGGATTGAGGTGAGGTGGAAGCCCCAGTTCTTTGGAAAGTGGTTTGGTCAGGTGCGTGGCGATTTCACGACGCCGCGCGTCCGACAATCGAGGTCGCTGGTCCACAAAGTGAGCGAGTGCCTGAGACATTTCCTGATCGGCGCGAAAAGTGGCGGGAACCATGGCAGCAATCTGGAGTACGGCTGGTGAGCGGACGTCGATCAGACCGAACGTCGACTTGCGTTGATCGACAATTACCATGGTGCCTGCCACCAGATCACCGATGCGTTGATAACGCTTGTTCATACTCATCACGACCAGCCCCATGATAAAGGTGGGGATAAATGCCGACTGGTAAACCGGGTTATCGGTAAATTCGATGCCAAACATGGCCGGACTGACTAACGGATATGTATCTGCGGTACGGATGAGATTCCTCATGACCGCCTGCATGGCGTTGATGGGCTTCCCGTCGACGGTGACGGCGCGGATTCCCATGAGCCGTTTCCCTGGTGTCTGACCATTCATGTATGTTTCAAAGACAGCCCCGTAAAACCAGTTAAGTATGAAGTTGGAAAGCAGGAAGAATCCGACTCCGATTTCACCAATGCTGGAAACTAGCGCAAGGGTCAGCACCAGCAGCATAATAATGATTCCCAGCCGTATTAGAAAATCGATAGCGAAGGCTGTTACTCGCTGAAAGGGGCCTGCCACGCTGTAACGAAACGTGATGTTTTCAGGAGTCACGATGGAAATTGTGCCGTCGATCGGGTCGATTACATCTTCACTGTTTGCCATAGCTTGCTGATTAGACCCATTGGCGGGAAATAGATCGTTGCTCATTCCTTTGCAGAGGAGGAACACGTCCCATTATCTTTCATACGATTATCATGTGCAATTATTGGATTCATCACAAAGCAGATTAGTTTTCCTGGTGCGAGTTCCATCTGGCGAATGCCGAAGCAGGGTAATCCCGGTTATTTGATGACTCCCTTACTTGAAAAGCAGTTCAACGGGGATTAAACAAGGATTAGTAACGTATAGATCATTGCGGACAGGCGAGCATGCTTACCGTGGATTGAAATAGACACTAATTAAATTATGAAGCGAAATGATATGAGACTTGAAGGAAAGACCGCCGTAATTACAGGTGGTGGTACTGGGATCGGATTAGGGATTGCGCACGCGTTTGCGGCAGAAGGATGCAGAGTTGTGATTGCCGGGCGTCGTGAAGAGCCGCTGAAAGCAGCAACGGAAGCCTGGGAGGGTGCCGGCCAAATACTCTACCACACAATGGATGTTGCCTGTCTGGACAGCGTCAAAGCATTTTTTGCGTGGGTGGCCGAAAATGTTGGTCCGATTGATATCCTGGTAAATTCAGCCGGTACCAACATTCCAAATCGTACGATCGAAGCGATGCAACCGGAGCAATGGGATCAGGTGATGGCGATCAATGCGAGTGGTGCTTATTACACAATGTATGAAGTCCTGCCTCAAATGCGCGAGCGGGGAGATGGTATTGTGATTAATATCTCGTCCATTTCCGGAATTCGTTCTACCGCTTTGGGAGGCGTAGCATATTCCGCATCGAAATTTGCCATGGCAGCATTGGGTATTGCCAGTTCGAACGAAGCCAATGCCGATGGAGTGCGGGTTACGAATATTTATCCAGGAGAAGTGGAAACTCCAATTTTGGAAAAACGGCCTAATCCGGTCACCGACGAACATCGTGCCAGAATGTTGCAGCCAGAGGATTTGGGGCATCTGGCCTTGTCGATTGCAACTTTGCCTCCTCGAGCGCATATTCCGGAAGTAACCATTAAGCCTCTGAGTCAGGAGTTTATGTAACTCAGGACTTCAGACGGCGCATTAAAAAAGCCCGGGAACCTGAGGATCTGTGGATCTAAGGGGTTCCCGGGCTTTTTCTATGCATTACTGCTTATTCGACTTCCCATGTATTACCTGAGTTAAACAGGGCATTCAAAGAAGCGTCTGGAGCGGCCTGCTGAGCTGCTGTTACCTGAGAGTTGAGCTGATCATCATAGACCGGAGCATCAACTTTTCTGAAGATTCCAATGGCTTCCGGGAATTCCGGCTGACGCATTCGCGACAAGAGGTAAGCCATTGTGGGTTCAGGAGCCTGAGCATCATGAAAGAGCAGGTCATCTTCGGCGATTCCGCTGCCCAGTTCAACCACTTCAGGGTTTAGCCCGTTGAGTCGAATTCCTTTATCACTTTCGGCGCCGAAGATCAGGGGCTTGCCGTGCTCCAGTTCGACAATGTTATCCTGCTTCGTTTCCCGGTCGGTCGCATATTTCCAGGCTCCGTCATTGAAGATGTTGCAGTTTTGATAGACTTCAACAAAAGAGGTTCCTTGATGTTCAGCGGCTGCCAACAGGGTACTTCCCAGATGTTTTATATGGGTGTCGATACTACGGGCAATGAAAGTTGCCCCACAACCCACGGCAAGGGACAAAGGAGTCAATGGATTATCGACAGATCCCATCGGACTGCTCTTGGTAATTTTTCCCACTTCAGAAGTAGGTGAATACTGTCCTTTTGTGAGGCCATAAATGCGATTGTTGAACAGGATAATATTGACGTTCACGTTACGGCGAATGGCATGCATCAGGTGATTACCGCCGATACTCAACGCATCACCGTCGCCTGTGATGACCCAGACCTGCAGGTCCGGCCGAACAGATTTTAGACCTGTGGCAAATGAGGGAGCACGACCGTGGATGGAGTGCATACCGTAAGTAGACATGTAGTACGGAAAACGGCTGGAGCAACCGATACCGGAGATGAAAGCAATTTTTTCTCGCGGGATTCCCTGAGTCGCTAGTGCTTTTTTCATCTGGGCCAGAATGGAGTAGTCTCCGCAACCGGGACACCAACGGACATCCTGATCACTTCCAAAGTCAGCAGGCTTAAGTACTGGTAGTTCTGTGCTCATTGAGATTTACCTGATATTCGATGAAACGTTGATCGAACCTGTTTAGCCGATCAGTTCCTTAAATTGTTCTACTAATTCCGAGACGGTGAATGGGCGTCCCTTCAGTTTATGAATTCCCTTGGCATCCACACCGTAGGTTGCTCGGATAATCTTTTGCAACTGTCCCAGGTTCAGTTCAGGAATAACAACTTTTTTGAAGTTGCCTATCAAACTTCCCAGATTCCTGGGGAAAGGATTGAGGAACCTGAGGTGAGCATGGGAAACGCTGAGTCCTTCCTCTCGACAGTGTGAAACGGCAGTGGTACAGGCACCGTAGGTACCTCCCCAGCTCAGAACCAGGAGATCTCCGGAGTCTTCTCCATCCACTTCCAGCTCTGGAATAAAATCGGCAATCCGATCTATTTTCTCCTGACGTATTTTGCACATGAATTCGTGGTTTTCCGGGTCATAGCTGACGTCACCGGTCTCATGTTCTTTTTCCAACCCACCAATGCGGTGTTCCAGCCCTTTCGTCCCCGGCAGAGCCCATGGACGGGACAGGTTTTCGTCACGCTTATAGGGGAGAAATGGAGGGGCGTCTTCGCTACGTTCGCCTGGGTGATTGACTTCGATTTTCTCCAGAGAGTCAAAGTCCGGGATCTTCCACGGTTCCGCGCCGTTGGCGATATAACCATCGGTGAGTACAACGACCGGGCACATGAACCTGACAGCGACGCGCCATGCGTCGATGGCTGTTGAGAAGCAGTCCGCTGGACTCTGGGCAGCGATGACCGGCAGTGGTGATTCTCCGTTTCGGCCATACATGCATTGCAGCAGGTCGGACTGTTCCGTCTTGGTGGGCAGACCGGTACTTGGGCCACCACGCTGAACATTGATAATCAGCATGGGCAGCTCCAGAATCATCCCCAGCCCCATGGCTTCGCCTTTCAACGCGATTCCAGGGCCACTGGAAGTGGTGATAGCCATGTGACCACCGAAGGCCGCTCCAATGGTTGCACAAACTGCTGCGATTTCATCTTCCGCCTGAAATGTACGAACCCCGAACTTCTTGTGCTTGGATAATTCGTGCAGAATGTCTGAGGCGGGTGTGATCGGATAGGAGCCAAGAAACAGATCTTTGTCACTCAGCTTGGAGGCAGTGATACATCCCCAGGCCAAAGCCTGATTGCCCATAATGTTTTTATAGGTGCCCGGTTTCAGCTTTGCTTTGTCGACCTTGAACGTACTGATGGCGGCTTCGGTTGTTTCGCCATAGTTGTACCCGGCTCGCAATGCTTTCTCATTGGCAGCTGCAATATCAGGTTTGCCGCCAAATTTCGCCTGGATAAAGTCCAGCGTTGGCTGGAGGTTACGATTGTAAAGCCAGTAGACAAATCCCATCGCAAAGAAATTCTTACAGCGATCCGCGATCTTGGTACTGAGTTCCAGTTCTTCGACGGCGGTACGGGTCAACAAGGTCATTTTAATCTTGATGACCCGATATTGATCCATATCCGGGTCATCGAGTGGGTTGTATTCCAGTTTGGCCAGACGAAATTCTTTGTCGACAAAACTGTCTTCGTTCACGATCAACAAGCCACCACTTCGCAGGTCACTAATATTAGTGATCAGGGCAGCAGGGTTCATGACCACCAGCGTGTCAAGCTGATCCCCTGGCGTGAAGATATCTTCTGAAGCGAATTGGACCTGAAACCCGGAAACACCAGCACGTGTACCTCGGGGAGCTCGAATTTCCGCAGGGAAGTCAGGAAACGTTGCTACATCATTTCCGGCCAGAGCGGACGTATTGGTTAACTGAGCTCCGGTTAACTGCATACCGTCACCGGAGTCACCGGCAAATCGAATAGTTGCGCGGGGTATGTTTTCTACTGTAGATGCCATTGGATATTTATCGTAAGAACTATAAATCTATGGAGTTAAAGGGGGGGAAGGGGAACGCCGACTATAGTCCTTTCAAATGTAAAGTTACGGAGCAACTAATGCTGCAAATTGAAATGCAGAAGGTTGGCTGTTAGTTGAATTCCGCTCCGTATTCTATAACCGTATCTAATGCTTGTTGTTGTAATTCCAACGTCCGAGATAGTACCAGGACGTTGATTTAGTAATCTCTTTTGCTCCCCTGAGAGGTGTATAAAGTTTACACCACATTAATTGAAATTTACCACCCCAAGGTATTTGTTAACACTACCGAAAAGAAAGAATTGGGGAGATTTTGTTAAATGATTTTTGCCGCGTCAGATCACTGGCTGACGTGTGACCAGAGCTGCAGGACTAGCCTGGCTAATGCAGTGGTTTGAGAGCCTGGGATTAGCGACTAGTCCTGCTTTTTGTAGAATTTTGAGAGGTCGACGGAGTCGCGAGCATCGTCTTCGATAAGCTTCATTCTTTGCGTTAGTTGATCGACTTTGCGTTCGAGCAGCAGCAGGCGAGTGGCAGATTCTTCTTCCTGCTTGGGTCTTGGCACTTTGGGGTAGCCAAGTTGTCTTTGGAGCGCAGCGAACAGAAACATGGGTTCCTTTTGGCGGTTCGCCAAGGCAATTCTTCCTTCCTGTTCACCAAACAGCATTGCCTGCTCGGGTTCCGCGTGGCCGTTCTGCCGATTGGCCAGGTGCCAGCTTCTGATATAGATCAGGTCCGCTAAATCAACGATCCCTATCTGTCGCCGTACCACCAGGATCCAATCTTTCCAGTCCTGATCATAAATAGGATCTTCGCTGATAGCTTTCAGCCCGGTGTCATATTTGAGTCGATTGTGGCACAGACATTCGAGTTGGTACATGAAGAGCCCGGTTCTGGTGGGCGATTCTGCACGATACTCAGCTTCGCTCTTAAGCACCTCCACAGCGGTTCTCAGATCAAATTTCCCTTCATCGCTTTCGGCTTCGGTCATCAGGTAGGTTTGAAAGGGAGTGAAATAATGCCCCAATTGTTGCATCGCCGGATGGAGCGTGCCGCTATGACAGAGCTCGGAGAGCATGTAATCCAGAGCCAGCGGAAGTTTGGTTGTTGCCAGTACTTCATCGCGAACCTGTTGAATGACATCCTGCAGAGGAATACGTTGTGGCAGGCGCAGACCGACCGTTTGAAAAAAGTAGGCCTGTTCGATGTATTCTTCACGTTTAAGCATTTTGAAACAGCTGACGTTTCTTCGGTTGGGGAGAGTATTCCCCGTGTATTAGGAATAATCGGAACTCCACGCATGGTCACCAATTGCTTCTCATTATTCTACATATTAGCCCCTCAGCAAAGAGTCGACCGAGGTCTATAATTTGCATAGAGGCAGAGTTACGGCCAAATTACATTGCAGGGCCGAATACGAGTTTACCCATGAAGGAAAAGTCAGGAAATGAATCCAGAGTTTTCGACTGTACAACAAGCCGTTGACGCCATTGCTCGCGGCGAAGTAGTCATCGTCGTTGATGCGGAAGACCGTGAAAACGAGGGTGATTTCATCTGCGCTGCCGAAAAAGCGACACCCGAGACGATGAACCTGGTATTGAGTGGACGAGGTGACTTCTGTCTTTCAGTCCTTCCAGACACGGCGGAACGACTCGAACTGGCTCCACTGGTAGACGCTAATAACTCGAAGCTCGGTACCGCCTTCATGACACCTCTGGATCACGTTCAGTGTCGAACTGGGGTGACGGCTGACGAGCGCTGTTTAACGGTCAGGACGATTGCGGATCCGAACAGTGGTCCACAGGATTTTGTCCGACCAGGCCATGTTCATCTGTTGGTAGCAAAACAGGGTGGAGTTCTGCGGCGTGCCGGTCATACCGAGGCAAGTGTCGATCTGGTGAGAATGGCAGGCCTGCAACCAGCGGCCGTGCTTTGTGAAATTCTTGATGAAACCGGAAATCGTGCTTCGCGTGAAGACCTGCTGAAGCTGGCAAGCAAACAAAACCTCCAAATCATTTCAATCGAACAGTTGATTGCACATCGACGAGTGAGTGAAAAGCTGGTTCATCGAACGGCAGAGGCCAAACTACCGACCAGGTACGGCGACTTTGATATTGTTGTTTACAGCGTGGACTTCGAAGATCTGGAGCCTGTGGTGATTCACATGGGGGACCTGAGTAACTGCGATGACGCTCCGCTAGTACGTATGCACTCCAGTTGCTTCACCGGTGACGTGCTCACCAGCCTTCGTTGTGACTGTGGAGATCAACTTCATATGGCCCTTGAAATGATCAGTCGCAATGGTTGCGGAGCCGTTGTTTATCTTCCGCAGGAAGGTCGTGGTATTGGACTGGCAGAAAAAGTGAAAGCTTATTCGCTTCAGGAACAGGGGATGGACACGGTTGAAGCCAATCATGCTCTGGGACATGCGGCGGACATGCGGGACTACGGAGTTGGACTGCAGATTCTCAAAGATCTGGGGCTGACGAAATTACGTCTGCTAACGAATAATCCCAAAAAGATCGAAGCGTTCAACCTGCGAGGTTACAACGTGCAAGTCGTCGATCAGGTACCGATCGTGAGTGATGCGAATGAGCACAACGAAAAGTATCTGGAAACCAAACGCGACAAAATGGGGCACAACTTACCCCGCTAAAGGCCGAGAGCGATCTATGGCAATTCTTTAATGGCCTTGGCAATGATCGGCTTTAAAGCTTCCACGCGGTGAGCGACTGCCAGTATCTTTCCGTCTGGCCCAACCGCCATCATGGTGGGCAAGGCAGTGATACCGTATTTTTCTGCCACGGCAAACGCATCTTTACCAATGACATTGGTCCACGGCAAGGGATTGTCTTTCAGGAAAGTGCTGAGCGCCTCTTCATCACGATCCAGATTAACAGCGACGACATCGAACTGCTCACGAGGCAGTTCTTTGTGGATGGCTTTGATATTTGGGATCTCAGCTCGACAGGGACCACACCAGGTTGCCCAGAAATCGATGAGTACGACCTTGCCACGATACGCCTTCCAGTCGATCGGCTGCCCAAAGTCTGTCAGGCCGGTGATTTCAAGCTCTTTGCCCACCAGCTCGGACGCTCCAGGGCCGCTATTGGCAGCCTTAACGATGCTCTTTCCGTAGTTGGCCAATCGTTTGAAATCGCTGCCGGCGAACAGCTTCCCGAACCGTTCATACTGATCGGCTCGAATTTCAAAATCGTCTGACTGATTAATCGCATGGACGACAGCAACGGCCATACGGAGATGTTCTTTTTGTAGTGTTCTGTCCTTCAGATAGGTATGAGTATCCTCCAGAATGGAAGCAATTTCTTTCCATTCCAGGTCATCCACGTCCAGTATCCGACGTTCCACCTGGTGGAATTCGACCAGCCCTTTAATTTTTTCTCGCGGGTCATCTCGAAGTGATTCAACAAAGGTAACCAGCAGTTTATCCAGTGCTTCGTTGCCCAGCCCCGCTTGCTCATGAAGGACTTCACAGGCGGTTTCAGCCGCGATGATATGAAATTTATCTGACGCATCCATAGCCAAAAGTCGTTTGGAAGCATCGAGTACCGCTTCGGCAAATCCGGGACGGTGACGGATAGCGGAAACTTTCTCCTGCATGTCGAACAGATAATCGATTAACTCCAGTTGATCCAAATCTGCTGGTGCCAGATAGGGATTACCCTCAAGGAGATCGCTTGGTTCGTCTGATTCATCGTCAGTCTGGCCGGATATTGAAGGCAAGAGAGCCTGGACCGCAAATTGAAAATGCGGTGGAATTGCCAGCCGCTGGCTGCTACCGGTCGTCTCTGGCTTATCAGATAGCTCGTCCGACGGCTCCTCTGTTTCCGAAAAAATCTTTTCCAACTCTGCTGGCAACTCCTGAATGCCTTCAATGAGTTTGATGACCTTTCCGTCGGGATCCAGCAGGACCATGGTTGGTATGGCTTGAATACCGCAGTATTTGGTGGACGGCATGTTCCAGGAGAGCTCGACGGCGTTGCCAGCGTCAAGTGTGTCAGCAGGGACATCATAGTCATCTATTACCACCGGCCACTTGAGCTCCTGCTGATTCGCTTTTCGTTCGGCAAGGAAGTTTCTGAGTTGTTCCCGGTCTGCATCGATGCTGTAGCCAATGAACTTCAAATTTTGATCGGCATATTTCTGTTGCAGTTCTTCCATGTGAGGAATGGCCGCCAGACAGGGACCGCACCAGGTTGCCCAGAAGTCAACCACCACATAATTACCGTGTAGCGAAGCCCAGTCGAATGGTTCACCATCAAGAGTCCGGGTTGGTAAGGCCATGGTAGTGCCCGGCAGGTTGGCTCGATTGACGATCTTTGTGAGACTGTCGGTGAGGAAGCCTTTTTGCTCGTCATCGAGTAACGATTCCGCTGCCTGCAGCGAAAGGTCCTTGATCTGAGAAGTCGCTTCTTTGTCTATATCAGCAAGCATTTCCACAAAAGGCATCATGGAAAGCAGTAGAGTGGCATTCAATCTGGGATGCTCGATCATCTGCTGGTATGCCGAAACGATCGCCGCTTTGGCGTCATCTGTAGGATTGGTCTTCAAAGCCTGGAATTTCTCGAGGATTTCGAGTTGGTCAGCCAGTCTTTGCGCTACCAGGTTTTCCAGTTGTTGTTTTGCCTGAGAAGTCAGTTCTTCATTTTCCAGCTCGGCAAAGGCAGCTGATGTTTTATCGATCACCATGTAGGCGATTTCGTCGTCTTTGATACTCTGAAGGATATCCAGCAATATACGAAGTGTTCCGATTCCGCGATCAGGGTTGTTGAGTACTTTATCGAGCGCTTCGATTAAGGCCGTTTTGTTTTCTTCCGAGTTCGGAGCGTTGATGTAATTGGTGGCAGCTGGAAAGACACCGGAGTCATCGATCGCCGGTTGTTCAAGCGTTGCGCGAGCTTCCAAGGCGATGGATGCATCTGTGCTTTCCTTGAAGGATTCAGCAATGGACTGTAACAGGTCATTTCCTTTTTCGGCATCCATTTGCTGGATTCTCAGGCCGATTCCCTGAAGGACGGCGAAGACTTCCTGGCTATCCGTATAGCCCTCAAGCCAAGGCTCAATATCTCGACCGATCGCATCAATCGCTGTCGAGAGATTGCCGGCACCCTGGGCGTCAAAAAGACGTTTTTGGGTGGCGGTTTGGAGTCCGAGTAGTTTGCCATTTCGCGCGACCAGTTCATCCTTATCGGCTGACATGGTGGCTGTGAGTTGGCCGAGCAAGGCAAGCGCTTTTCGGTCACCGATCCGGAGAGCCTGGGTGAGTGCGTTGTATTTGGTGTTGTAGGTAAAGAGCTTTTCTGTTTGCGTCAGGTTGTCTTTCGCGAGCAACATGTCACAGAGACTAATTACGTCTGGCGTGATGGCCTGAAGTAACTGCAGGTGCTGCTGCTGATTTTGAGCACGCTGAGGTTGTTCATTGAGGATGGTGATGAATTTTTGCAGTGTTTCTACAGAAGATTCAGCCGTCGGAACAGGTTCTCCCAGAGTATTAGCCAGCAGGGCGATGAAAGTTGGTCGTTCATTGGTCGGCGGTGCAGCATTTTCTTCTGTCGTTGGAGACGGCTGGGGTACAGGTTCGACAGCTGGTTGCTCCTCTGTTTGCGGTTTCGGAGCGACCGGGACGGTGATTTTGTTGGCATGATCGTCTTCGTTAACTACTACGAACCCCGAGTCTTCATTATCTGCAGTCTGTTGATCGGAACCACAGCCAGCCATCAGAGAAATACTTGTGAAGACTGCAAGCGGCAGAATTTTGGCAATCCAGTTTACCGTAAACATATCGCACCTGTTCGCGAAAGAGAAAGAAAGTGTTTGCCCGCCATTGTAGAACATTCCACCGGTTGGCGATATCTCGAATCAGACTGGACGAGCTCGATCCAGTCATCGTTCAGAGGCTGGATTGGCCGAAATGGTTGCCTATGATTCTTCAATGCTATTGGGATTGAAACCAAGTTCGGAACCGGGGACAAATGCCACGATGGTATCGCCCGACTTGACCTTGAGTGGATCCTCGACGGTATTGATATTCAAGTTGTTATTGGAGTCTATGGTGAAGAAGAGGATACAGTTTGCACCGTTATGTTCCATAAACTGTTCGTAGGTGAATTCATCGCTGATGCGCGTCACTTTGAACGTACCACCATCTCGCACCTGCTGCCGCATGAGGTTGTGTGTGACCTGAGGGTGACAGATCCAACGACCGGCAGCGTGGCCTCCTTCGCTGGAGCGTCGGCCCTTTTTGAAATCCCAGGGAGCCATACGATAAATATTTTGACGGCCAAAGATACTGGAAAACTCCTGCATGGCTAACGCATTGACTTCGTCATTGGGTGTGACAGCCATAATGCGTCCAATCCCACTCAAATCAAGTTCTTCCTGGACATAATCTGAAAGAACGCTGGCACATTCTGCCGGAATGCCCACCATCCGACACTGACTCCAATTATTGAAACTAGTGTCCAGCATTAGTACGTTCTGGCCGGTCTGTTGTAAAGCGACTGCCAGGTTTCGTGCCCACTGATCCGCGCCAGCAAACAGGATTCCCTGGGGATTGGTTTCACTGAGCCCCAAAAATTTAGCCAACGGTGCGGCTCCCAACCCATAAACAGCCACAGTACCTACGATCAGGATAAAAGTAAGCGGGACAATCTTATCGACTAACGCCTGGTCCATCCCTTCGACATGGCCCAGCTCCAACGCAAAAACACTCGCGACCGCAGCCGCCACAATCCCGCGTGGGGCGAGAAAGGAGAGGAAGATTTTTTCCTTGAAAGAGAGATCAGATTTGATAGTCGATATGAATACACTGGCAGGGCGGACCACAATGATCATCACGGTCAGAAAACCAAGGCCTTGCCAACCAACTTCCGGAATCTGTGCCAGATCGAAATTGGAGCCAAGCACAATAAACAGGCTGGAAATAAGAAAGACACCGAGATGTTCTTTGAATTCAATAATGTGATGAATGGCAACTTCTTTCTGATTCACCAGCAGGATCCCCAGCACGGTTACAGTTAACAGTCCCGATTCTTCCTGAATCAGATTGGAAATCCCGAATGTTCCCAGAGCAACCGCCAGGAATACTACGCCATGCAGGTAGTCAGGGATCCAGTATTTGCGAGTGAACAGGAGGAGTAGCTTTGAAGAGATATAGGCGATGACCAATCCCGTGGTAATCGTAATCAACAAGGCCACAATGACTTCAAAGAACGGTTCTTCCTGGTCAAAATTACGAATAAATTCGAATACCAAAACGGCCAGAACTGCTCCGATAGGGTCAATGATGATCCCTTCCCATTTTGCGATCGACCCCATTTTTTTTGATGGGTGGATGTGCCGTAGCAGAGGAATGACGACCGTTGGCCCAGTAACAACCATGAAGGCACCAACGAGAGCAGATAACTGCCAACTTTCAAAACCAGCAATGTAGTAGACGGCAATGCTCGATAGCAGCCAGGTCACACCGGCTCCGATCGTACACAATCTAATGGTTGCGCCACCTGCTTCTTTCAGCTCGCCGAAGCGGAGTGTTAACCCGCCTTCAAACAGAATGATGGCCACACAGAAAGAAATGAGTGGCAGCAGCAGCGCATTGACGTCGATGTCCCCATCGTGCAACAGCGCGTGTTGATGCGAAGGGTTTTGAGTACTGTCGGCACTGACGGCAGGAGACACCCCTTCGCTGTGCTGTTCAATCGTGTTCGAGGTGGCTGGCAAGGAATCGATGCGGGGAAGATTTTTGATTACGTCGGTCGGAGTAATCGCCTGTCCAAGCAGGATTCCAAATCCAAGCAGTAAAAGAATGGAAGGCAGGCGCAGACGCCAAGCAAGCCACTGAGCTGAAATACCGAGTACCGGTACACAGATCAGATAGATCATGTATTGATGCTGATCGATAAAATTTGCAATCAAGTCCAATGGACAACCTCACGCGATAAACAGGTTTCCCTACCCCCGAGATTCCTTCTTCAGGGATGCATGACCAGCTTACAGTCCCCGAGCAATATTGACGAGCGTACGTACCATGGTGCCGCTAGCACCACCATCTATATAGGATTTTGCCGAATCCGCAAAGGCTGGTCCGGCGATATCAATATGAGTCCAGGGGGTACTATCTACAAACTCTTCCAGGAATTTGGCAGCCGTGATCGCCCCACCCCAGCGACCAGCTCCAATATTCCGCAGGTCAGCTACTTTACTTTTAAGTTGCTCACTAAAGTGCTTCGTCATGGGGAGTTGCCAGACTTCTTCGCCAACTTCCGCGGCTGATTCGATGATTTGATCACACCAGGATTGGTTGTTTGTAAAAAGACCCGCAATATCAAGCCCCAGTGCAACACAACAGGCACCTGTGAGCGTAGCCAGATCAACAATGCGATCAGGTTTCAGCCCCAGTGTTACGTCGAGTACATCAGCAAGTACCAGGCGGCCTTCTGCATCTGTGTTTAACACTTCGATTGTTTTGCCATTACGGGAAGTCAATACGTCTCCAAGTCGATACGAATTACCGCTTATCATGTTTTCGACCAGACCGACGAGTCCGATGATATGGCATGGCGATCCCAATTCGGCGATCGACTTGATGGTACCTACGACAGTCGCAGCGCCAGCCATATCACACTTCATCGTTTTTTGACCATCGCTGGGCTTCAAGGAGAGTCCTCCACTATCGTAGGTAACTCCCTTGCCAACAATGGCCATACTTGGATTTTCAGAATTGTTGCCCTGATAACGAAGGATGACCAATCTGGGGTCAAAGTCGGAGCCCTGCGCAACGCCTAATAACGACCCGCAGTTTTCTGCCAGCAACTTCTCTTTATCCCAGATCTCGACAGTGACATTTTCCAATTCCGCCAGCTCTGCTGCCCGGTTGGCAAACGATTCCGGATAGATGTAGTTGGGGGGCTGGTTAACCAGTTCTCTGGTGAGATTGACTCCGTCGCCGATTTTAGTTCCGGCATTTACCGCTGCGCCATCACCAGTGGCCCAAAGGATCTGGTTTGGTGGGTGCAGACTTGGTTTTTCCTTATGGAGTTCCTGCCCGGTGCATCCTACGACACTTCCGGCTACGGCCGATTCAAGTAAGACTCCGTCAATTCCCGGAAAATAAAACGCGACGGTGTCCAGTTTGGTGCCGGCGAGTGCTTTGGCCGCAGCTCCTCCGGCTTTATAGCAATCACCTGCTGTCGGCTGTTCTCCCAAGCCGGCAATAACGATGGTCGATGCCTGGATTCCCTGAGGTTCCAGCCAGGATGTCACTTTACCAGAACCCGTTTTCGCTTTTTCTGAATCAATTAAAGACTGCAGTCCGCCTTGGGTAGCTTCGTTTAACTCAGCCGCAGCGCCGGTAAGTGTCTTGCCGGAGATACCGATCACAACGGCATCAGCCTGAATATCTTTAATGGATTCCGAAGTCGTAGCCGTAATCATGGGTGCCCGTCCTTGTCGCACAGTAGGTTGTTGGAAGAGGGGAAGTTTGGAGTCGTCATGACTTTCAAATTCCAGTAGGTTATTCTACTGATTTTTACAGCAGTCTGCTTATTCATTGGTCCGCTTCCCTTGGATTTCATGGGGACTTGTTATGATAGATGTCGATTGAAGTAGTGATCAACAGCCCCCGTTGAACGGGTATTAGACTGGTTTTGATGAGCATTGAGCGATAGTGGCAGACATCCATGGCGGTGAAGAATCTTCAACAGTGCGTAAAAGATCTAGCCTCGGCAGGACGGTTGATTCAGATCGATCAACCGGTTGACCCCTACCTGGAAGCTGCGGAAATACATCGACGCGTCTTTGCTGCTGGTGGTCCGGCTCTGTTGTTTACTAACGTCACCGGTTGCCGGTTTCCCATGGTTTCCAATCTGTTTGGTACGCTCGAACGCAGCGAATTCATTTTTCGGGATACTTTGAAGTTGGTCAAACGACTGGTCGCGGCCAAGGTGGATCCTGTTCAGGTGCTAAAGCACCCGCTGCGAAATCTGGGGTTGCCCTGGCAGGCCTGGAAGATGTTTCCCAAGCGTAGAAGTGGTGGACCAATCCTGGATGCAACATGTCAAATATCCGATTTACCACAAATGCAGAGTTGGCCGGATGATGGAGGCGCATTTATAACATTACCTCAGGTATACACGGAGCACCCTGATCGGCCAGGAATGATGACGGCAAATCTCGGAATGTACCGGGTGCAGTTGAGTGGCGGTGAATATGTTCCTGATAGAGAGGTGGGGCTCCATTACCAGATTCATCGAGGAATTGGAGTTCATCAGCAGGCTGCCATAGCTCAGGATAAACCGTTGAAGGTTAATATCTTTGCAGGTGGTAGTCCGGCGATGACACTGGCGGCGGTAATGCCACTGCCGGAGGGGATGAGTGAGTTGACGTTTGCCGGAGCGTTATCCGGAAGCCGGATTGGTATGATCCAGCAGCCGGGACAGCTACCGATTTATGCTGAAGCAGATTTTTGTATCGAAGGTGAAATCGTACCTGGAGCGACACGTCCAGAAGGGCCATTTGGTGATCATCTGGGGTATTACAGCCTGACCCACGAGTTTCCAGTGATGAAGGTGACTCGAGTGCGTCATCGTAAGGACGCGATCTGGCCGTTTACGGTGGTCGGTCGTCCTCCTCAGGAAGATACCCGGTTTGGGGAGTTGATCCATGAGATTACAGGTCCGGTGATACCAACAGTTTTACCTGGTGTGAAAGCTGTTCATGCAGTGGATGCGGCTGGAGTACATCCATTGCTCTTTGCGATTGGGAGCGAACGCTATACTCCTTTTTGTCACCACAGCCGACCTGAGGAGTTATTGACTCAGGCTAATGCGGTTTTAGGGCAGGGACAACTTTCGTTAGCCAAGTATCTTTTCATCGTAAATCGATTCGATGACGAGTCGTTGGACATAGAGGATTCATCAGCATTTTTACAGCACGTCTTACGTAGGGTTGATTGGCGTCGGGACCTGCATTTCCAAACGGAAACGACAATTGACACGCTGGATTATTCAGGACACGGTTTGAATCGAGGATCCAAACTGGTGGTAGCCGCTCGTGGAGCGGTGCAACGAGAATTGCCTGCAGCGTTGCCGCCGGAGATAAAACTTCCAGCGGGATATGCTGATCCTCGGATACTGATGCCTGGCGTGCTGGTAATTCAGGCTCCGAAAGCCGAGGAGGATTACTCTGCGGACTTACAGCGGTTTTGTCAGGCATTTGGAGTACAGGATTCGATAAACCAGTTCCCTTTGATTGTGCTGGCGGACGACTCGGAGTTGACTTCAGCCAATATCCGAAATTTTCAGTGGGTCACTTTTACTCGCAGTAACCCCGCGGTTGATGTGCAAGGGATCGCTGCTTTTACTCGTCATAAGCACTGGGGTTGCGAGGGTTCGTTGGTGATCGACGCGCGGATCAAACCACATCACGCTCCTCCACTGATCGAAGACGCAGAGGTGACCGCCAAAGTGGACGCATTGGCTGCGCAGGGATTGCCAATTTCCCGGTACCTGTGAGAAGTCTGAAGTGAAACCGAGCCAGATCAGTTTTGTCGTTTCATCACAACAATACTGGCATCGTTCTGGACAAGATTGAGAGTAAGTTTTCGCAGGCGTTTGATCATGTCAGCAGCAGAAAGACGTGACCCTTTACCAACAGTACGCTGGATTTTCTCGATCTTATCCTGAGAAGTCGTTCCATCGATGGCGGCAAAAGCATTTTCGGTGAGCAAAATCAGAAACTCACCTTTTTGAACGACACAGCACTGGTTCTCGTATTCTCCGTAGTCCATGACTCCCAGTTCAGGACCCGCTTGGCCTTCGCCGGGTTCGGCAATTCCTTCGGCGGTTACGTGTAGTATTACGGTGGAGCCGGCCGAGCTAAACGTAATTTGACGACTGTGTTGATCAAGTGATAACTGGCACAGATCGGCGAATTGATCACCTGTACAACCTCGCCAGAGGTATTCGTTCACACGTTCCAGAGTATCTGACGGTGAATTCATTTCCTGAGCGGTTGCTCGGACTCCTGTTTGAATCACAGCCGTTGTCAAGGCGGCTTCAATACTCAGGCCCTGAGCATGAGCGATCGAGATGTTAATACCTTCATCGCGTGATTGCCAGTCGTAAAAGGTGTGATGGATCGGTGCTTCAGGGTTGATCCATCCCTGAATGTCCCAACCGTCGATTTCAATATGTTGATAGGCGAGGCGGCTGTGTTGCCAACGTTTTGCGACGTCATCCAGATGGGTGTGCTGCGTAGAGTTTACAGGTGCCAGCCGATTGGTGAGATAATCAACCACTCGGTCCGCAATGACTTCGCATAAAGCACTTTGCAGTTGAGCTGGTTCGATAGGATTGCTGAAGGCAAACCAGACGGTGCCGATGGGTACGTCATTGGAGATCAGAGGAACACAGATACCAGACTGCGCCTGAACAGGAGCATTCCATACGTCCATGCGTTGCTGGCTTTCGAGGGTCACGACATGGCCGGTAAGTGCTTCCAGATCAGCGGCACTGAACTGTAGAGTTCGGATTTCGTCAGCTGTCTGTATTCTACTTGAAGAGGTGGAGCAGCTATCGATAAGGATCAGGTTTTGCGTTTCGTCGTCCAGTAAATAGACGGCAGCCCAATCTGCCACCAAGGCGGTTGAGGCGGTTGCAAGGATCTGACCAATCTGCTGCTTGACCTGGAATTCGAGACCCTCGATGGAAACGGTAGCAGTATTGGATTCCAGCAGCGATTGCATATCGGAGAGACCAAAATCCGGTAATGGTTTGTCTGCCATGGTGGTAGCACGAGTTGTTTCAGAAAAGAGTTTTAGGTTTGGTGTCGTCATGGGAGGAGATAGAAAAGAGGTGTTTCAACGTGTCAAGAACCGCTCCTTGAGAATTAAGTTGCCGACTTCCATGACCGGTATCTACGTTCATCGACCTGAGTGAAGTCGATTCGTTATCTGGAATCCCCTCAGAAGGAGGATTGTCAGGAATCCTGTCTGGCATGTTGGTTTGAATTGACGTAACCGTAATAACCGGTCGGAATAACCGTTACAATCAAATCGCCAAAATGGTTACTGGGCAGGTGGTTGACGCCATCAATTATTTACCTAGACTGAAAACTTGCCTCGCGGGTGTGGCGGAACTGGCAGACGCGCATGGTTGAGGGCCATGTGGGAGTTAATCCCGTGGAAGTTCGAATCTTCTCACCCGCACTTGGAAACCCTGGTTTGATCAGGGTTTTTTTATGCGCTGAAATTAAGAGCTCGCCCGTAAGTACTGCCGGTTCATACGCATCCATAAAAAAACTCCAGTCGGTAATTGACTGGAGTTTTCCTGTTTGGATTAACTGGCATCTGAAACGGATTAACGTTTCGAGAACTGGGTTCCTCGACGAGCACCGTGCAGACCAGGTTTCTTACGTTCACTCATACGTGAGTCACGTGTCAGGAATCCTCCGTCACGCATGGCAGAGAAATGCTCTTCATTGTGACTGATGATAGCCCGAGCCAGGCCCATCCGGACTGCTCCGGATTGACCGGTCGTTCCCCCACCATTACAGGTGCAAATCACATCAACACTGTCTGCCTCACCTGCGGTTTCCAGAACTTCCTGGATTGCCCGACGGTCTTTCTCAAACTTGAAGTATTCATCAAGCGGCTTTTTGTTGATCGTGATGACGCCTGAACCAGGACGTACTCGTACACGAGCGACTGAGGACTTACGTCGACCGGTGCCAAGGGCATCACCGTTGAATTTGCATTTCTTAACTACTGCTGGCATGGTTTTGTTTTGTTGTTGGATCGAAAATAGGTTTTATAAAAGGAAAACGTGCAATGTACCCAGATAATGTTTAGCCAAGTTCTCGTGGAGTTGGATTCTGAGCCTGATGGTTGTGGTCCCCACCAGTGAAGATTTTCAGCTTGCTGAGCATGACTCGGCCTAGCTTGTTTTTAGGCAACATACGTCGCACAGCTTCTTCCAGAATCAGCTCAGGTGCCTTTTCCATACGCTTTTCAGCAGTGATCGACTTCTGACCCGGGTAACCGGTATACCAGGTATACGTCTTCTGCTCCCATTTTTTACCACTGAAAGTTACCTTTTCAGCGTTGATGACAACGACAAAGTCGCCGGTGTCAACATGAGGAGTGTATGACGGTTTATCTTTACCCATCAGAATCACTGCAATATCGCTGGCCAAACGGCCTACGCTTTTATCGGATGCATCTACGAGCCACCAGTTTTGGGTGACTTCGCCATTTTTAGCCATATAGGTCTTTTGAGCGACCAACGTTCTTACCTCGTATATATAGTAAGTACATAAATATGTCGGGAAACATGCGATTCTAACCCTGCAAATTGGACCTCACAAGGGCTAAAAACACGTACTAACAGGCTTTTTATCGGATTCTCAAGTAGCGCAAAGAAATGAATTCTTTGCCGGTCTGGTCATGAGGAAAAAAGCAACGCCATGAGAGAGGTCCTGACTTGTGAGTTCCTTCGGTCTCTTTCGTCCTTCCCACCTACCGCCTGGATTTGTATTGCCAGAACGGTGCTTGTTGAATGCAACATTTGGATGACAATAGAGGATGGTCTTAGTCAGGAACACCTATAAATAGTTACCAGTTTGGGTAATTTGGGATAGCTGTCAGTAGCCTGAAGATGTTCTATTATTATTAGTTCATAGGTGTTTGTACTGCTTACCAGCAGTGGTAGTAGATGACCTGAAAGATTTTACCCTGAGTAGTTTCTCTTGGACGTGACCACAGCGGCAGTTGAGTCACAATCTCCAGTTGTGAATTTGAAGAAAAAACCATTATGAAAAAAGTTGCAGTTGTTCGGGAACGTTTCCCAGGTGAACGCCGAGTGGCCCTGTTGCCGGAGAATGTGGAAAAACTTAGCGACGCTGGCTATCAAGTACTTGTGGAGCAAGGGGCTGGTGAAGCGGCCGGCATTGCTGATCAGCTTTACATCGAGGCAGGTGCTTCGGTTACAGATCGTAATGGGCTCCGAGGGGCTGATGTGCTGGTTCAAGTGCGTAGTCTGGGTGCCAATGCTGCGACTGGTCGCGACGATCTGGAAATACTAAGTTCGGGGCAGCTGGTCATCGGAATGTGTGACCCGCTCGGGAATGCACCTGCAATCGCAGAATTGGCTCATTCCGGAGTGAGCCAGATTGCGTTGGAAATGGTTCCCCGTATCACTCGGGCGCAAAGCATGGATGTTCTCTCGTCCATGGCAACCATTGCAGGTTATCGGGCCGTCCTTCATGCTGCTTATCAATTGCCTCGAATGTTTCCACTGAATATGACGGCCGCGGGGACTTTGGCCGCTGCTCGAGTATTTATCATCGGAGCTGGTGTGGCTGGGTTGCAGGCCGCGGCCACGGCAAAGCGGCTGGGTGCCATCGTCAGTGCGTATGATGTGCGGCCGGACTGTCGGGAACAGGTTGAAAGTGTGGGCGCCAAATTTGTTGAATTGGAGCTGGAAACGGAAGACTCTGAGGATGCCGGTGGTTATGCCAAAGAGCAAACGGAAGATTTTCTGATTCATCAGCGAGCGTTCATGGCTGAGGTTGCTGCCGAGCATGATATCGTCATTACGACAGCGGCTATACCTGGTCGCCAGTCGCCCCTGCTGTTAACCAGTGAAGCAGTACAGGCGATGGCAGCCGGTTCGGTAATTGTCGATCTGGCAGCAGAACGGGGAGGAAACTGTGCGGAGACAGAAGCTGATCAGACGATTGTCGTCGATGGTGTGACGATTCTTGGCCCGACCAACTTGCCTGCAGAAATTCCATATCACGCCAGCCAGATGTTTGGTAACAACGTGACAAATCTGTTGCTGCACTTGATTAGCGACGACGGTGAAATTGAACTCGATTTGAGTGATGACATCATCTCCGGCTGCCTGGTGATGAAGGATGGCGAAATTGTCAACGAGCGAATCGGATCCATTTTAGGTGTTGCCGTCGATTCGGCGGTCCCAGCAGAGACGGCTGCCACAGATGCTGAGCCATCTGAAGGGGAATCGGGTGCAGGCGATGATATAACAGCGCTGGACGCTGGCGATGAGAAAGAAGAGAGACTAGCTGATGACGAGCAAGTTGAAGACGTAGCAACAGACAGTACGGAAAGTTCATGGTCGGACGACCAGGAACTGGCGGCTGATGAAGAGGACGCGTCGGACGAGGAAGATTGGTCAGCTGTTCTATCGGAATCAGGCGATGACGAATCGCCGGATGAGCAGGAACTGGCAATTGCTGAATCAGATGATGAGCTGGTAGACGAGTATGACGTCGAAGCAGAGTTCACTTCGGATGAGGAATTGGGCGAAGACGAAGAATACGAGGACGAATTGGCCGATGACGGTTCAGATGATTCGGAAGAAGTCGAGGACGACGAAGAATACGAAGAATTGGAATATGAAGAAGTTGAATACGAAGAGGGAACTGAGCAGGAAGCTGACGAGCCAGAGGAGCTAGAGAGTGAACTGGAGAGTGAACTGGATGAAGAAGATGCAGACGCTCAAGAGTACGAACTGGAAGAGTATGAAGAGGAAGTAGCGGAAGAGGAAGCCGACGGGCAGGAAGACCCGGAAGATTTGGAAGATCAGGAATACGAACTTGAAGATTACGACGCGGAAGAAGACTATACGGATGATGATGAACCCGATTACGATTTCAGCGATTATGAAGACGCGTAATTTGTAGTTGTCAGAAGCGAATACCAGACCTTTGCCCACAGTCAAAGACAGTTGTTTATTTAATTTGAGTGATGATCAGATTTATGAAAAATCAAACGAATACAAGTGCGTCCGGATGGATTAAATGGCTTGGATTAGGTGTCATGCTTTTTGCTGGCATTCTTGTGGCTCAGGACAATCTTGAGCCGTCAACTCCTCCTGCCAATACAGTTGAAAGCCCGGAAGGCACTTCAGTTGAAAACACGGAAGTCGGTTCTTCGGCTGCGACAGAAGATGAACCAGCCGCAGCATCTTCCAGTTTCACGATGGATCGCTATGAAGCCTTGATGGCGGGTATCGCGCTGTTTGTCGTGTCAGTATTTGTAGGCTTTGAAGTCATAACTAAAGTTCCTCAGACCTTACACACACCGTTGATGTCCGGCTCGAATGCTATTAGTGGCATCACGATTGTTGGTGCGATTCTGGTGGTCTCCGATTGTGTTACTTCCGACGACAAATTCGCATTGTTATTGGCCGGTCTGGCAATTGCGTTGGCGATGGTCAACGTGGTAGGTGGATTCGGAGTGACCCACAGGATGTTGAGCATGTTTTCTTCCAGGAAAAAGAAGAAGGCAGCTTAACCTTCATTGCCTTGCAGGCAATTTTCGGAAGATGAATGAACCTTAACCCGCGAAAACAAATATAGGATTACCCATCGTGGTGGAATTAAACACTGTAATCTTTGACTTACTTTACTTATTGTCTGCGATCCTCTTCATTATGGGGATCAAGAAAATGAGCCATCCCCGGTCGGCCGTCCTGGGCAACCTGCTGGGTGTTCTGGGTATGTTAATCGCAGCCGGAGTTTCCTTTGCGATTACGCTGGATAGTGAGGCGATTCAAGCGAGTCTGACGCTACCTATTGGTACCATTATCGGAGCCATTTTTGTCGGTACGTTTTTTGGCACCATGCTTGCCACTCGTGTTCAGATGACCGAGATGCCCCAGTTGGTAGCGATTTTTAACGGTGTGGGCGGATTGGCGTCTGTACTTGTTGCTGCTGCTAGCCTGAAGGCATCTGCCGAAAGTGTGCTGCCGGTGGAAGTCCTGGTGGCCGGTGGTTTATCGGGGCTGATCGGCGCGGTGACTTTTATTGGTAGTGGAGTGGCCGCCGGTAAACTTCAGGAATTGGCCTTTTTCAAAAAGTCGATTCCACTTCCAGATGTGGTTCGTCACTTACTGAATCTACTCATGCTGTTCGGGTGTATCTGGTGTATTTACTCCATGATTACTACGGGCAATGTCACCATTTATTTCATTGGGATCTGTCTGCTGGGTAGCGCCCTGGGGTACACACTCACGACACCTATTGGTGGAGCGGACATGCCAGTGGTGATTGCACTATTGAATTCGTATTCCGGTTTGGCTGCTGCAGCTACCGGGTTCGTTGTTGATCAGCCTGTCCTCATTATTTCAGGATCCCTGGTGGGAGCTTCGGGAATTATTCTTACTAGTCTGATGTGTAAAGCCATGAATCGCTCACTATTGAATGTACTGTTCGGTGGTGGTGCAGCTTCGTCGTATGAGGAAGATGAGGCTGTGTACGCCACGGTTAAACGTACCACCGCTGAGGACGTTGCGGTTATGGTTGATTTTGCGGACCGGGTTGTCTTTGTACCTGGTTATGGCATGGCAGTCGCTCAGGCTCAGAATGCTGTCAGTGATCTGGCCAAGCTGATTGAGGAGCGAGGAGCGACCGTGGAATATGCGATTCATCCGGTTGCCGGTCGAATGCCTGGTCACATGAATGTTCTGCTGGCTGAAGCAGATGTGGACTATGAACAGTTGAAGACGTTGGAGGAAATCAATCCTGCCTTTGATGAGGTGGACATTGCTATCGTCATCGGTGCCAATGATGTGGTGAACCCAGAGGCTCGTAAAGAGGGGACACCGATTTCAGGTATGCCAATTCTCAATGTAGATGCAGCGCGTCAGGTAGTGATTATCAAACGAAGTTTAAGCCCTGGTTATGCAGGGATCGCCAATCCATTGTTTGCTGCCGAGAATTCATCGATGCTGTTCGGGGATGGAAAGGCCATGATTCAGGACATCTCCACGGCACTGAAAGAATTCTGAGCAGATTACAGTTGCCGTGAATTCAGATATTCAATGGCTCGCTGCAGGTGTAAATCGATAAAGACGGAATCATCGTCTTCAAACTCGATGGTGGTTTCTTCCGAAGTGCTGTCGGTGTCGCCGGTATCCTTTGCCGGTTTGATGATAAAGCGTTTTCGTTTGTCCTGGAGATAAGCCAGACGTTGCTGCTGGTCAAAAGGCAGTGCGTATCCATCATTTGGCTGTACGCCCCAATCCTGACCTGGTGGCATTTGTTCGACAGGTTGGGTGCGGTGGATATTTTTGCCGCTGGGTCGGACATAATGGGCCACGGTGTATTTAATGGCATGATTGTCCCCTGCTGTGTCTAGTACGACGACATCCTGCACCGATCCTTTGCCGTAACTACGTTCACCAATAACGACCGCCCTATCGTAATCCTGCAGGCAGGCTGCCGTGATTTCACTTGCACTAGCCGAATCACGGTCAATCAGAATGACCATTGGAGTAGTCGCATCCAGCGTTGCACCTACCGAGCTTGAATACGTAATATCCTGCTGTTCTTCTCTGTACTGAACTTTGACCACGGTTTCTTCGTCGATAAAGAGATCGCAGACATCGACGGCCGAAAGTAACAGCCCTCCACCATTGCCTCGTAAGTCCAGAATAATACCTTCATATCCAGTCGATTCCTGAGCTGCTATCATGACCTGTCGAACTTCCTGATCCGTTCGTTGTCCGAAATCGGTGAGTTGAAGGTACAGGAAATGCCCATCCGGAGCTGGAAGACGGTAATCCCAGGTTCCGTTTTCCTGGCGTTGAAACCCTCGTAACGTACTCGTTCTGACAATCCTCCGCGTGATTGTGAATTCAAGCAGATCGGGCTGGCCATCCCGACGGATGGATAAATCGACCGACGTTCCTTCTGCGCCGCGTAACAGATTGAAGGATTCGTCCTCTGGCATGTCCTTGGTGAATTTGTTTCCGATCTTCACGATGACGTCATCTGCCTGTAGGCCTGCAGCCAGAGCCGGACTGCCCAGGACAGGTGTAATAATTCTCAGTTCTGTCGAATCTTCAAGGCTTTCGATTTGAATTCCCAGCCCACCAAATTCCTGATTGAGGATTGCATCAAGTCCTTCGTACTGTCGGGGGGGAAGATAATTGGAGTGCTCATCCAGAGTGGCCATCATGCCGGTCATCGCGCCCTGGAATAATTTTTCCTGATCGACTTCATGGACGTAGCGTTTTCCCAAAACTTTGGTTGCTCGGTCATAGAACTGAGCGTACTGGTTCTGAGGGATCTTGGAATAGCAAATGATCGACAACAGCATGGCCGCCGTGATGATCATAACGTTACGAGTTGGCATAAAGGATTTCCGCGTCCGGGTTGTAGCAAGCTGGCAGGAACCGTGTCGTTATTGTACACCAGTCAATGAACATGAAATTAACGTATTCCCGAGGATTTCTAAACCACCAGGGATAACTTAGGATTGTAGGTGCATAAAAACAGAGCAACAAAAAGGTATTACCAGATGAAGAATTTAAATCGATGGTTTCTGGCAGCCGCGTTCACCGCTACGGTGTTAACAACCATCCCGGCTGCTGGGCAGATACCCGGTTCCAGGCCAGTGGTTGGCTTAAAGGACAATACGCCTTCGATTACGGTTTTACGTGGTGGGACGATCGTTGTCAGACCGGGGCAAGTGATTGAAAACGGGGATGTCGTTCTGGAAGGTAACCTGATCCGTAAAGTGGGAGTCAATCAGCGTATTCCAGCTGGTGCCAACGTAATAGAACTTGATGGTCGTTACGTGTATGCCGGCTTTATCGATGCGTATTCACCCGCAGAGGTTGATCGTACTCTGACAACCCAGGGAGCTCCGTACTGGAATGACGCCGTTACGCCGCAACTTTCTGTGGCCGACGTCTATGCTGCTGATGAAAACATCAATCGCCAGTTTCGTAGCCAAGGATTTGCTGCGCGAGTGCTTGCACCCAAAACTGGAATCATTCGTGGTACAAGTGTTCTGGTTTCGACTGGAACCGGTGACAATAGTACTGCCGTGCTCCAAGCTGACCTGTTTCAGCATTTGCGGCTTACCGTGCCTCGGGGACGAAGCCGAGATAAGTATCCAAATTCTCCCATGGGAGCCGTTGCTTTGGCCAGGCAGGCACTGATGGACACCGCCTGGTATGCCAAAGCCTGGGAAGCTCATCAAAGTAATCCGGCCAATCCGAGGCCGGAACGTAATGATGCTTTAGCAGCACTTGATCCTGTTTTGAGTGATTCTCAGGTGGTCGTATTTGAAACCAGTGATGAGCAGTTTTTTCTGCGAGCAGACCGGTTTGCAAAACAGTTTGGGATCCAGGCGATCATGGTGGGTTCCGGGTATGAGTACCAGCGTCTAAGTAGTATCCTAGCGACCCGACGTTCCATTATTCTACCGGTCAATTTCCCCACGGCACCCAATGTCGGCAGTATTGAGTCGGCTCGGGCCGTATCACTTGAAAGTATGATGCACTGGGACCTGGCTCCAGAAAATCCGGGCCGTTTAGTGAAGGCAGGGGCAACTGTCGCCCTGACGACTCAGGGATTAAACGACCGTGAAGAGTTTCTGAAGAAAGTTCGACAGGCAGTAAAACGTGGACTAACTCAAACTGCAGCATTGGCAGCCATTACGACGGTTCCAGCCGAGTTGACTGGCATGGATTCCGTGTTGGGGAAGGTCGAAAAGAACTATCTGGCCAGCCTGGTTATTTCATCAGGTAATCTGTTTGAAGATGGAGCGGAAATTGCAGAGGTCTGGGTGACCGGCGAACGCTTCGAATTCTCCCCTTCACCACTCTTGGTACTGGATGGCAGTTGGAAATTATCAGGCGATCTGGAAGCCCGTGATCTGACTCTGGAGCTGAGTGGCAAAGCACCTGCTCTGGAGGGAGCCGTGCGGCTGGTCGATGCTGACGATCAGATGATCACCGTCAAATTATCAAAAGCATCCATTCGTGATGCTCGTCTGAGTGCTGTTCTGCCGGCTGACCAGTTTGGTAAAGAAGGTCTGATTCGATTCACTTTGACTTTTGTTGATTCCCAGGCACAGCAGGGAGTTGGACAATGGGTTGCTACCGATGGCACGTCAGGAAAGATCGCTGCCACCGCAATCATGAGTGAAGAAGGTTCCGAGGACGTGGATGAACCTCAGGAGACTGACGCATCTGGGGAAGCTACGGCAGCAATGTTCGAAGTGAACTATCCATTGGGAGCTTTTGGTCGTGACCAGCCGCCAGCTCAGGCGAAACTTCTGTTTCTGACGAATGCCACGATTTGGACGTCCGGTCCTCAGGGAATTCTGGAAAAGGGCAGCATGCTCGTGGATCAAGGGAAAATCATTGCAGTAGGCGATGATCTAAAATCGCCTCGGGGTGCGACTGTGGTAGACCTGCAGGGTCAGCATGTGACTGCCGGTATTATTGACGCTCACAGTCACATGGCAACCGATGGCGGTATCAATGAAAGTGCTCAGGCGATTACTGCGGAAGTCCGAATTGGTGACTTTATTGATGCTCATGATAAAACGATTTATCGCCAGCTAGCTGGTGGCGTGACGACGTCTAATATTTTACATGGTTCGGCGAATCCGATCGGCGGGCAGAACCAGGTCATCAAGCTGCGATGGGGGGCAACGGGCGAAGAATTGAAGTTCATCGGTGCGCCATTGGGTATCAAGTTCGCGTTAGGAGAGAACGTAAAGCAAAGCAACTGGGGGGATGATTATACAACCCGTTACCCTCAAACACGAATGGGAGTGGAACAGATTATTCGTGATGCTTTTGTGAGAGCTCGACAGTACAAGAAGGATTGGACTCAATGGAATGCCACAAAGAAAGGTGTACCACCCCGCTTTGATTACGAGTTGGAAGCGATTGCTGAGGTTCTGGATCACAAACGATGGATTCACTGCCACAGCTACCGTCAGGATGAGATACTTGCTCTCTTGAGAACGCTGGAAGAATTCAATGTCACCGTCGGAACGCTGCAACATATTCTGGAAGGGTATAAGGTCGCCGAGGAGATGGCGGCTCACGGGGCCATGGGGTCCACCTTTGCTGACTGGTGGGCTTACAAGTACGAGGTGATGGATGCTATTCCGTATAACGGTAAATTGATGCACAAAGCAGGTATCGTTGTATCCTTCAATTCGGACGATCGCGAGCTGGGCCGTCACCTGAACCATGAGGCGGCTAAGGCAGTGAGATACGGTGGCGTGAGTCCCGCCGAAGCTCTGAAATTTGTCACACTGAACCCAGCCAAACAACTGCGTATAGAACAGTTTGTAGGTTCGTTGGAAACAGGTAAACATGCCGATTTTGTGATTTGGAGTGGAGATCCGCTTTCTGTATTCAGCCGCTGCGAACAGACCTGGATCGATGGCCGCAAATACTTTGACCGTGAAGAGGATATTGCTTCACGCGTCATGCTGAAGCAACGTCGTGAGGCGTTGATTCAAAAAATCCTGACGTCGGACGAAACCATGTTGACGGAATCGGGAGACCCAGTGAAAGAGTCTGATTTGTGGCCTCGCGAAGATGTCTTTTGCCGTACTCACCGTCATTCCAATCAATGCTTTCACGCAGGGCAGCAGCAAAGTCGGCTGCAGCAGTTGATGCAATTGATCAATCAGGAGCAGATGGAGCAACTGGAACAACAGAATAGGGAGAATCGGGCAGGTGGAAATGAATAAGGCGAAACAAAGTTACTCATCGAATCGTTCTGGAAATCACTATGAAAGTCTACCAATGGTTAATTGCAGAAATGTTCTGGTCATGGCAGTTGGTCTGCTGCTTACTTCCTTGAGCTGGGCAGCCGTGCCTGAAGTTCCAGGAGCGAAACAGGATCATCCAATCGCGTTAGTAGGCGGAACGATTCATACGGTCAGTGGAGAGACGATTCCTGGTGGTACTTTGCTATTCACCGATGGCAGGATCACCGCTGTTGGCGCCGAAGTGGATCTGCCCGCCGACGTTGAAGTCATCAATGTCAAAGGTAAGCATATATTCCCGGGACTGATCGATGCCAACAGTAATATGGGACTCGTGGAAATCAATGCTGTGCGTGCAACACGAGACGAACGGGAGACAGGTAATTTCAATCCCAACGTCAAAGCCCATGTTGCTATTAATCCGGATAGTGAAATCATCCCGACCACGCGAAGTAATGGAGTCCTGCTGTGCCTGACCGCTCCTTCAGGAGGAGTGGTCTCCGGGCAGAGTGCTGTAATCCAGCTGGACGGTTGGACGTATGAAGACCTGACCATTCGTTCGGGAGCAGGCCTGCATGTTAATTGGCCTCTCATGGCTACGGTGAGTGACTGGCAGCTGACCAGTAGCGAGAAAAACGCAGCTAATGCACGCGACAAAAACATGCAGCAGTTGGAAGAGTTCTTTAACATGGCTCGGCGTTATGATGAGGCCCGTCGTCAAAATCCTGCAGCAAAAATCGATCTGAAGTGGGAAGCCATGCGCGATGTGCTGGGAGGCAAAATCCCGGTGATTGCCAATGCAGAAAATGCCGATCAGATTCAGGCAGCAGTTGCTTTCGCTGTAAGGCAGAAGGTGAAGCTGATTATCAGCGGTGGCTACGATGCGATTCACTGTACCGAGTTACTCAAAAAGCATGACGTCGCGGTCATCCTGGGGGGCGTTTATCGAACTCCCCGGCGGGACGACGATTACTACGACCTGCCCTATGAGCTTCCTGCTTTATTACATAAGGCTGGTGTCCGGTTTTGTATTGCGTCTGATGGTCGATTTGGAGCTTCCATGGTACGGAATCTGCCTTTTCACGCCGGTACAGCTCATGCTTATGGATTACCCATGGATGCTGCTTTACGTTCAATTACCCTGAGTACAGCTGAAATACTGGGAGTGGATAAGCAGGTGGGAAGTTTGGAACAGGGAAAGGACGCGACGCTTGTGATCACCGATGGCAATATTCTGGATATTCGCACGCATGTGGAAGCAGCATTTATTCAAGGACGCCGCGTCGATCTTTCGGATAGACACAAAAAGCTGTATTTCAAATATGACCAGCGGATCAATCGAGCTACCACCGAAGTGAAACAGAATTAGAGATATTGATCAGACCTCAATGCTGGCAGCAGAACATGAATCAGACGCCTGCAGGCAGAGACGGTCTGGTGAGACATCAATTATCCGGTGTGGATTCTCCGTTTTCTGAATCGTCCGGAGGGTCGTTTCCGATAAGTCCCAGTTCCTGCAGGTCGCTGGTTTCCCAGTCTGACCCATCGATCAGAATTGTCTTTCCTCGGTCCATTGTGAAACGACCTTTGTTTGGGAAAAAAGGAGGTCGAGACATATAGTAGGTGTACGCACCCGGGTCGAGTGAGAGTTTGATGGGATTGGAATTGTCAAAGCCTTCGGCATCGCGTTCGGTCAAGTGCAGGACTCGATTTTCATTCTTATCCCGAATTTCAATTTCCCAGCGACCCTCCCTGTATTCGATGGGAAAATCAACCTCAACATAGCCAGGCCGGCTGGTATACCATAACGCACCACCGACGCCCGCCAGTATCAGAATCGCTAGAGCGACCAGAATCGAATTGCCTCGGCCAAATCGTCGCGTTCTTGTGATGGTTTCAGAAATCTGCCCAGAGGCAATTGTGGGAACAGCCTTAACTTTAGCAGGTAAAGGTTGGTCCGAAGTATTGATCGATTCGACTTCTTCTCGAGCAATTTCGACTGTTGATATTTCATTACCATCCAAATCTAAAGTGAATTCTTCGATTGCTGGCAGTGGAGACTGGTCGGTCAGAATCGTGGGTGCGACGGTAGCATTTGCCAGTCGACAGGTCTCCAGCGCTTCCAGCAGCTCCTCCATGGTCTGGTAGCGATCTTCCGGCTCCTTAGCCACCATCCGCTGGAATATTTGATCGAGAAGTTCCGGAACGTCGGACCGAAAGTCATGCAGAGATGGGATAGGGTTATCACGATGAGCGAGCAGACGCTCGATGGCAGATTTTCCCTGATAAGGAACGACGCCTGTCAGGAGCCGAAACAATGTGCAGCCGAGGCTGTAGATATCGGTGCGGGCATCGACAGCGTGTACGTCCTTGGCTTGCTCGGGAGACATGTAATCGATCGTGCCGATGATTTGGTCCTGACCTGTCAGACTATCTTCCAATGCATCTTCTGATCGCTGCAGTGAAACCAGTCCTAGATCAAGGATCTTGACCATGCCGTCGCTGGAAAGCAACAGGTTATGAGGTTTAATATCTCGATGAACGATTCCTTCCTGATGAGCATACTTGAGTCCGACGGCTGTTTGCATGACGTAGTCGATTACTTCATGAACAGGAAGCTTTCCCTCGCACTTCGAGATTTTCCCAAGGTCATCTCCATGAACGAGTTCCATGACCAGAAAGAATTTCCCCTCTTCTTCACCGGCATCGAGCGCGGATACAATATTGTCGTGGGAGAGTTTGGCAACAGCTTGGACTTCGCGTTGGAATCGCTTGAAATGATTATCGGTGTTATCACTGGACTCCTGCGAAATCACTTTAATGGCCACTTCATGCTTCATGACGGTATGAACGGCTTTGTAAACGGTACCCATCCCACCCCGTCCCAGAATGTCGACAAGCTGATAATTACCGAAACGAAGGTTTCTGGGTGTTGCGCGATTTAGTTGTTCCGCCTGATACGAGGTCAGTGTGCCATCCTGGATCAGTAAGTCCGCCAGTGTGTCACCGTCGATAGGCTGCTGCTCAGTAGGCAGCTCAGCTATCCTGTCTCGAACCTGTTCTTCCGACAGGACACCAGCATTTTCCAGATTCTCAATAAACAGTTTACGTGAAACAGACATTCATTCTTATTGTTTGAAGTGGCAATTGGGTTGTCTACGCCTGTATTTTAGCAAGCTCGGCTAAATAATCGAACGGGAACACAGGCCAGATGGAGTTTGATTGCAGCGTGTTGGCTTCTGCTTGCGTTTTTGTAAAGACAATCAGGTCGTCAGGCTGAAAGTGGCTCAAATCAAGATCTCCTACAATACGATATTCCTGTTCTACTCGCCAATCGATCTGACAATCGTTTGCCTGAAAGAACGGTCGGTCTGCGGGAGGTAACGTTTTCCAGAGTTCTTCACCACCGTAACTGACTTTTCGGGGATTCAACATCTTTACCGCCCTGGGGCCCAGTAGGATTCCATAGGGACAGAAGTCCCACCGCCTGAGGTGTGAACGGTAAACCGCTCGTAGGGGCCATTGATGTAGTGGTACTGCCGTTAAGCAGACAACCTTATGGCCTTCTCGAATGGTACGGCATGAACCCAGGATTCGTTGTTGAACGACGATATTGGTTAGCGTGGCGATTGCTGAGTGATTTGCCTGTTTATTCCCATCAATAAGCTGATTAATCCAGCTTTCAGCAGATTGACCTGGCCAGGGGCCATCGACTGCGCGGGTCCAATGGGCAAGTGATGAGTGTCGAGTGAACCAGTCGGGAACAGGAGCGAGTGGATAGGTTTCTGTAGAACCTCTGGAAGCTGGTAGCATTGCGGCAGATGGAGCATGAGAGGATGGCTCACAGTGGATAGTGCACCACGTTCGATAACCAAGTAGTTGAGCAGTTTTACTCAGTGGACGAGCGTCAAGGACATACAGTTGATGAGCTCCACCCACCAACAGTCGATCCCGTAGGGGAAGATGAGGCAGGATGACATTTGTTTCCAGATGGTATTGAGTCAAAGGGCTGATCACACATTCGTATGGTCTGAACGATGTCGGGTCTCGAGTCTGATTGATCCAATGCGAGTGGCACTGGCAGAAGGTAGTCTGAGCGACCGGAATTCCATGTTTAACCGCGTAGGCTGTGAGAAAACGGTGGGTTGATGTTTTGGGAGTAGTTAGCAGCGGCGAATTGGAGTTGGTTAGTGATTTAAGGGTCCGGCGTAGTTTCCCAAACCATTCATGTTGCTCATACAGAGGGCGTGTAACCCGAGATGAAACTATGGCCACCGATCTGTTGGGCGGGTTGGGTGGTAACTGGTAACAGTATTGTCTGGGGCCGATCCATCTGGAAATATCGGGATGAATCCAGGGGGGAGGCTCAGAAGTCACAAACGCGTTCAATGACAGGATCTATCAGGGAAAGGGCTGAATACCGATAGATTGAACTTGAGCAGGATAGCCGTCATTGTACTGGCATTGAGCAAGTCGGATAGCGAATGTCTGTCATCGAACTGACACTTTCAGGGGGACTCTTGAAGTGGAATCAGATTTGGTATGCTGAGGATGGATTGAATTTTTATGGAGTATCACCATGAGAAACATGCCATTGGTACTGTTGTTGGTCTTTGTTTGTATTTCCGAGCTTTACAGCCAGGATAAACCGGCTGGTTCGGAAAAGAGAACGATTGATCAAACTCGGCATTACGCCCCGACATCAAATTACCGTGATATCAACCTGCGCGGGTACACGTTACGTGTCAACAAGTTGTTAATGCGGGGGCACAGTGATTTGTACAAGCAGGCCATGGAAGTCATGGATCACCAGCTCTTTAAAATTGAGCGAGTGATGCCAGCATCCGCTGTTACAAAACTTCAGCAGGTGGTGATTTGGCTGGAATACGAAGAACCTCATCACCCGTGTGCTGCCTACCATCCGGGCCGGCAGTGGTTGGTTGATAACGATATGAATCCGGATAAGGTTAAGTGTGTTGAAATCTCCAATGCACAGAACTTTGTCAAATGGACAATTTCTCAACCCTATATGGTATTACATGAATTGGCGCATGCTTATCATGATCAGTTCCTGTCAGAAGGGTTTGACAATCCGGGTATTCTGAAAGCCTTTCGGGCTGCGATGAAGACCGGGCAATATCAGAAGGTAATGCGAAGTAATGGTAAACAGGTAAAGCATTACAGCACAACGAATCAAATGGAATATTTTGCTGAAGCTACAGAAGCTTACTTTGGCACCAACGACTATTTCCCCTTCATCCGGTCAGAACTGGAATTGTTTGATAGCGGTGGCGCTCGAGCGATAGAAAAAGCGTGGGAACTAACGAAAGAGAAGTAATGACGATTACGATCACCGACATTGAAGTACGCGATATTCGATTCCCAACCTCAGATCATCTGGATGGATCAGATGCAATGAATCCGGACCCGGATTATTCGTGTGGCTACATCACTTTGTTCACAGATGGTGATCTGGTGGGTCACGGTCTTTCCTTTACGCTGGGTCGTGGCACAGAACTGATTTCCGGTGCGGTAGACGCAATGAAGCGATTGGTGGTTGGCCAAACGCTGGAAGAGATCACGTCCGACATGGGAAAATACTGGCGTCATTTAACCGGTGACAGTCAGTTGCGCTGGATGGGTCCGGATAAGGGTGTGATGCACTTTGCCGTTGGTGCCGTGACTAACGCACTATGGGACCTGTGGGCAAAATCGGAGGGGAAACCAGTATGGCGACTTTTGTGTGACATGACTCCGGAAGAGATTGTACGGTGTATCGACTTTCGATATATCGATGATGCTCTGGCACCTGAAGATGCATTACAGATTCTTCAGGAAATGTATGATTCACGGCAGGAGCGAATTGATGATCTGCTAACCAACGGATTTCCTTCCTACACCACTTCGGCAGGCTGGTTGGGTTACAGCGAAGAAAAGCTTCGCCGACTTTGTCAGGAAGGTGTGGCCGCTGGATGGTCTCATTACAAAATCAAAGTGGGACGTGATATCAATGACGACATTCGCCGGGCAAAGATCATTCGCGAGGAAATTGGATATGACCGTAGAATGATGATGGATGCCAATCAGGTATGGGGAGTTGGTGAAGCGATCGAGAATATGACTCGGCTAGCTGAGTTCAAACCCTGGTTCATCGAAGAGCCAACGAGTCCGGATGATGTACTGGGGCATGCCGCCATCGCCCAGGCAATACGACCTTTAGGTGTTGGTGTGGCGACAGGGGAAATGTGTCAGAATCGTATTCTCTTCAAGCAGTTTTTGCAGGCTGATGCGATTGATGTTTGCCAGATCGACAGCACTCGTGTAGGTGGCGTTAACGAGATCCTGTCAATTATTCTGATGGCCAAAAAGTTCGATGTGCCAGTCTGTCCGCATGCAGGTGGAGTTGGGTTGTGCGAATATGTTCAGCATCTGGCAATGTTTGATTATGTTTGCGTGAGTGGCACAACGGAAAACCGTTTGATCGAATATGTTGATCACTTGCACGAGCATTTCGAGAACCCCGTTGTTATGCAGGATGGCGCTTATATGCCACCTACCGCTCCGGGGTACAGTATCACGATGAAACCGGCTTCACTGGATGAATTCGAATTTCCCAACGGTCCGGTTTGGCAAGCACGTCAGAGTTAACGTGTCAGGCCCAGTGTTGCAGCCAGTTTTCCAGGATCAGCAGGGACCAGAGACGCGAACTGTGATCTCTCTTTTCCGCGCAGTGTTCCTGCAACAGACGTTCGATCTGGGATGATCTGATCCAGCGGTGACATTCAGCTCCGGGTGAGAGCAGGCTGTCGTAAGTACGTTGGCGTAATTCCTTGCGAAACCAGGTATCCAGAGGAACTCCGAATCCCCTCTTCGGTCGATTCCAGATATCGTCAGGGAGCAAGTCTTGAAAGGTCTTTTTCAGGATCTGTTTACCGTGGCCCTGTTTGAATTTGAGGCCGGCGGGAATCCCTGCTGCAAATTCTACCAGCCGATGGTCCAGAAACGGTTGCCGACATTCGAGGCTGTGTGCCATGCTGGCAATATCGACTTTCGTATTAAGATCACATGGAAGATAGGTAACCAGATCACCCAAAGATGCCTGCGTTACCGGCGACCTGCCTGAGGTGAGCTGCCAGGCCCGCGTGAGAAAATTGGCGGGATCATGATCTTCGAGAGAACTTTGAAATTCATCGGAGTAATATTCCAGACGATTTTCGTACGGGAATATGTTGATCCAACTGAGATACCGATGGACCGGTGAATAGGCGATCGGCGTCAGGAATCGTTTGAGTCGTCGCAAGAATCCTTTGTACTTTGATCCATGGGGCAAACAGCGGGCTATGCCACTGCCCAACAGATACTTTAGTGGGGGCAAGCGGTCGATTTTTCGAGCCAGATCGACCGCTTGGTATCTGGGGTATCCGGCAAACAACTCGTCACCACCGTCTCCGGAAATAGCGACCGTCACATGTTGACGCGTAAACTGTGATACATACCAGGTGGGAATGGCACTGCTATCAGAAAAAGGCTCGTCGTAATACTGAACAAGTGACGGCAGGATTTCCACAGCACTCGGTTCAACCATCATTTCATGGTGTTCTGTGTCGAGATGTTTGGCTACTTGTCTGGCATAAGTGGATTCGTCGTACTGCTTTACCGGGAACCCGATAGAAAACGTTTTGACACGGTGGCTGGCATGTTGCTGCATTAATGCAACGAGTAGGGAAGAATCCACGCCACCTGAAAGAAAAGCCCCAAGTGGCACGTCGCTTTGGAGGCGAAGTTGTACACTTTCAGTCAAAAGGTCACGAATCCGGTTTTGAGTCTCCTGCGGGCTGAGTGAGTGAGATGTTTGGAAGTTCGGATTCCAGTATTTTTCAATGGTCAGTTCACCCTGTTTGTAGAGTGCGTAGTGACCGGGTGGAAGCTTTTGCACTCCTTGAAAGATACACAGCGGGTGGGGGATATATTGATAAACGAAGTAGTGGTCCAGGGCTCGGGGATCAATATCCCGTTTTACTTCGCCGCTGGCAAGTAAACTCTTTAATTCGCTGGCAAACAGCAGTCGATCTGTCTGATGGCTGTAGTAGAGTGGTTTCTGTCCGAGCCGGTCTCGTCCCAGCACCAGTTGCTTCTGTTTATTATCCCATAGTGCCAAACCGAACATTCCATTGAGGTGCTGGAACATTTCAGTGCCGTACTTCTCATAAAGGTGTACGATGACTTCCGAGTCACTTTGGGTTCGGAATTGATGTCCGTCGGCCTGCAGCTCTTTCCTTAATTGGCGGTAGTTGTAGATTTCCCCATTGAAAATGAGCCAAATGGTTTCGTCTTCATTACTGATTGGTTGATGACCAGTTTGCAGATCGATGATGGAAAGTCGGCGAAATCCTAGTGCCACAGCAGGAGAAGTGGAGGACGCATGATGATCCCGATAATATGTACCGACATCATCTGGCCCGCGGTGCGATAGACAGCTGGTCATATTTTCGAGCTGTTCCCGGGAGATGTGCCGGGAGTTATTGAGCCAAACAGCGCCGGTGATGCCACACATAGTTTATTAACGAAAGATTGCTAAGAGTTTACTACTATCTATATCGCCGCAACGTCTCCATTGGTTCACACGCAGGGCGTATTTTTACCGGTTAAGCACAGCAGCCCATTGCCCAATCAGTTCGTTTTCTGCTGATTCCTTTCTTTTCGGTGGTAGCAAATCAGACTGAATCATCAACTGGTGAATAAACTTGGCAAGGCCCCCTGCAGAAGGACCGCCAATGAATCCGGTTTGTTCGTGAACGACGCATTCTTCGTTCCCGTCACTTCGACTTGCTACTACAGGAAGCTCGTACTGGATTGCCTGTAGAATTGCCCAGTCACGACCGGAGTGATCGGCAGTCACAAGCAGACAATCAGCTTGTTGCATCAGAGATGCGTGATTGCACCATGGCGGCGTGAAATGAATTCGTGGCCGCAGCAACATCTGATCCCGGTACTGCTCCAACGTCCTTCTTTGGGCTCCCTGACCGCAGAGTACCAGGTGAATTTCCTGATGCAGGTTTTCCAGAATTCCTGTAATCCAGACTGCTTCTTTCAACCGGCAGGACGAATCCAGCCGCCCCATGCTTAACATGACGGTGGTCGATGGTGACAGGCCTAGTTGTTGTCTCAAATTCCAGTCCGGCTGGCAGGGTGCAGGAGCAGCGACGATCGGGCTGAGGACAGTACTGTCCGGAAAGTGAGCGGTACGTAGATAATCAGAAGAGACAAATATCTGTTTGCTGTTTTTCAGGACCGTGTGACCGGTCATGCCTGGATAAGCCAATTCACGTTTGGACGGGGTGGTGATCATGCTGTCGAAGCTGTCGAGTAGCTTGAGCATTGGCAGGGCAGATGCTGGAAATCGGGCGGGATTCCAGCACAACGCATGCTGCTGTCCGATTTTCATTCGGCGAGCCAGCTGGTAGAGCTTTACGCAATGCATCAAAGGGGAGCGGGATTGAACCGTGTGTAGTACAACGTGAGGTCCGAACCAATTCTGAATCTGGCTACTACTCAGGCCAGGATCACTCAGACAGAGACAGGTTTGCTGGGTTGCAGTTTGTTGAGCCAGACTCCGGATCTGGGCCAGTGAGGCTACGTCATCGGTAGACGGTAGAATGTGGAGTGAGTCTGACATTATCTACCAATACGCAGAGTGTCTTGAAATACTTGCAGATGTTTGCGAGCCATCGATTCGAGTGAAAATTCCTGGCGTACCCGCTCGAAAGCCGCGTTTATCATATCTGAATTATCTGTCGTATGAGCGGAGAGAATTGCCTGAGCCAGTGGAACAGATTGTTTTACGGGAACGAGTCGCCCGTGAACACCACTGTCGATTAACTGGTGATTGCCCGCAATGTCACTGGCAATGACGTGAACATGATGGGCCATCGCTTCCAGAAGCGATAGGGAAAGGCCTTCCATGTAGGACGGAAGGATAAAGGTGTTGGCTGCTTGTAAGAGATCGCTGACATCATCAAAAGCGCCGGGCATGAGTACGTGACCGACCAACTCCAGTTCACGAATGCGGTCATACAATGCTTCCCTGTCCGGCCCCTCTCCGATAAGCCACAGCTGACTGTGAGGCTGCTGGTTGACGACCGTCCGCCAAGCGTCAAGTAGTTCGAAGAGTCCTTTATTTCGAGTGAGTCGACCAGTATAAACACTGACTTTATGTTCGGCGTGGGAAGTAAAATCATGATGATTCTGAGCCAGAATTCGGCGAGCTGAAATCATATCATCGGTCGTTCGACTTTTTGAAGCCAGAGCGACACCGTTGGGGATGTGATGAATTCGGTCCAGTGGGAACTGAGCGTCAACCAACTCATCATGGGTTGCTTCGCTGGGAGCAATCACTGCATCTGCCTGCTTGCATCGACGGCGAATCCGGCCTCCAAATCGAGCAACCTTATGCCAGTGGCAATCTCCGGTGTCACCACCACCTTCAACTCGCAGGACAACGCTCTGACGTTGTTTACGGCAGGCCGTCACGGCGGCGTATGCCGAGTGTTTCAGCATGGAGACAAATACCACATCGTAAGTATCCCTGTTTTTCCTCAGCCAGTGGGAGAGGGCGTCCATGTAGACCAGGGTCCCCCAACCCCGTTGTTCAGGATTGGGTAAGCGGTGTACCTCGACGTCGCGATGGGTAAACTGTTTTGGCCAGTCCGAGTTCCATTGTGCGGTAAGCAGAAACGGCTCTGCGCCCTGTCGTTTGAATTCTGAAGCAAGGTTTGCCATGACCATTTCTGCTCCGCCTACCAGCGGCCAGAAGCGTCGTGTGATCATAGCAATTTTCATGACTGAGAACCTGAAAGTTCCTGTAGGTGATGGAAGTGTTATGCGTCTGGGGACAGGTCGTCCGATTCCATGACGCCCACGTAAGGCAGGTTACGGTAGATTCCCTGATAATCGAGCCCGTATCCAACGACAAATTCATCAGGAATATCGAATCCGATAAAGTCGACATCAAACTCGATTTCCTGCCTGCCATGTTTATAGAGGAGTACTGCTGTGCCCACATCAGCCGCTCCCAAAGATTGAATGTGTCGGGAAACTGCATCCAGAGTATGCCCGGTATCAAAGATGTCATCAACAATGAGAACTTGAGCATCCGTTAGATCAGGCAGCATGGAAGCGTCCAATTGTAAATCACCACGCTTTGTCTCTCCACGATAACTGCTGGTATGGATCGAACCAAGTTTCACGGGCATTTCCAGTTGTCGGATCAGGTCAGCCACAAGAATAATACTTCCGGTCATGACACAGATTATGGTCAACGGTTGCCGGCCGAACCGCTGATTGATTTCTGCTGCCATCCGGGCGATGCCCTGCTGAAGCTGCTCTTCGGAAAGGAGTACTTTCACGTTTAATCCTGTTAGGTTCCTGGCAATCTGCTTGGGGTAACATGAGTGTGTGCAGGCCATTGTACTCATTGTGTCTAATCAATTAAACTTCAGTGTTTCGGCTTACCAAGTAAGGTGTTTCTGAGGAATTTACGAATGTGGTCAATGATCCAGGTGGATGGTCATCCATGTGAAATCTATGAACCTGCTGAACCTTCTCCGCACGGGTACGTGGTGATTTATCTGCATGGAGTAAGTGGTGAGTGGTTAAACGATAAAGAAGAATTTACTCAGGAATTCGAGCGTCATGGTTTGCGAGTGATTGGTCCGCGTACAAAACGAAGCTGGTGGTCAGACAGGATTTGTGCAGAGTTTGACTCAGAAATGTCCGCAGAATCCTACGTGCGGAATAATATCCTCCACTTTATCCGGGACCATTGGAAAGTTGCCTCTCCCCGGATTGCTTTGCTGGGAACGAGCATGGGTGGACAGGGAGCGTTGCGGTTGAGTTACAAGTACCCAGGAATCTTTCCTATCGTTGCGGCAGTTTCACCAGCGATTGATTATCACCTGAGGATGAAACAGGGGATCGATGAGACGTTACCGCTGATGTATGACGACCCCGAGGTTGCTCGGCAGGACTCAGCCCTGCTGCATATCCACCCGCTCAATTGGCCGCGACATCAGTTTTTCTGCTGTGACCCGGTGGATCACGACTGGTTCGAAGGTGTAGATCGTCTGCAGATGAAGCTGTATTCTTTGGGAGTGCCTCACGAGTATGATCTGGAGACGACTGCTGGAGGACACGGGTTTGGTTATTATCGGGTGCAGGCGAGACAGGCGATTGATTTTCTGGCTGAACGATTGGACGCAGAGCGGCAGAGGTTACCTTTGGCCTGACAAGTCCGGTGAGCGACCAGAGTCCAGAAAACTGGGTGAATGAACGTCCACTTTACCCGACTTCAAGTCATAGATGATTTTTCGTGCAGCTGCATTAGGTGTGGGCGTTTTGTTGGTATTGAGCCAAAGCTTGGCTTCACCACGTCCACCTTCCATAACAATGTGGTTTTTCTGTTGTGAATAGGAAATACGGTGTGCCAGCGCAGTATAGTCGGCCTGATAGATATAGGTGTTTCCGGTAGCAGACAGAACATAGGAGTTTTCTTTTGTTTGACTGATATCGGCAACGGATAAGGCATCACAATTGAGCTCGGCACCCTGGGACTGCCGTACGGATTCCGACGTGAGTTGGCTGTCCCAGCGTGGTACAGTACTCGTCAAAGCCTGCACTTTGCCTCGGAATGTCAGATTGAGCTTCGCCAGTTTGCCAGTCAGTCCTTCATTGAATTCAACTGACACACACCGCAGTTCATTCTCGTTGGATTGCGGTGAAGTTCCAAAGAAAGACTGTTTCCCGTCGTTGATGGCAGTATGACGAATGCTACCCTGACCAAACACAGCAATCCGGCTTTCCAGCGGAAAATAACTGACATGCTCGACCCGCACTTTTTGCTGACTCTTGTGCTGTTTGTTCTTATCAATGATCCGACGCCACAGATCAACATTATTGACGGCCTTTAATTCGCGGATGTCCAGTGGTTGATCCAATTGAGGATCCTGGAAACTGAGGCGCTGATTGAGGTGTAGTTCAAGGACATTACACGATAAGTCGATTTCTTGAATTTCCTCATTAGCTAAGGGAAACCGAAATCGGGATTGTACATTGCCAATAAGTTGAATCTTGGAACCAGTGAACGCCATCTGCTCGCTCCAGGTAATCCGTTTGGCATTCGCTGGGTTCGGGTCCTCAGGAGCAAGGTAAACAAGTTCCCCTTGTCCTTGAATCCATACCAGATTCATTTGCTGGTTTAACTGAATGGAGTTTCCTGACAGTTGAAATCCCTTGTAGGTAATCCAGGCAGGTTGTCCCTGTCGCTCTTTTCCGTCGATCTTCAGTTCAGCCAGACCGGTTAGTCCCCGAGTCATACGGATACGCTCGCCGTGCAGTACCAGCGAAGATCTGGATTGACCGGGTAGCGGTTCCTGATGGAAAGAAAGGTCGCCTTCCATCATCGCTCCGTGAATCTGAAACCCGTCGGCAGTTTGTCGGAGATCGAGTTTCAGGCTTTCGCCCTTAACGAAATAACGTGCTGGGGGAGAGGTGTCCTGTGGCGAATCATTCTGGTCCGTCGCGTCGCGAGAGTTGATGACGCGATCTGTGACGGATGTGATTTTCTGATCAGCGTCTTTATCACGAGTGATCCACATATGGGCTTGCTGGGCAACGGCATGCAATTCAGGTAACTCAATTTCCACATGACCAGTGGCTGCCATCTTGTAAGGAGAGACTTCGTATTTAGGACTTGCCTCGTCATCCTTCTGAGGAATCTCAGTTTCTTCCAGCCAGATATGCAGTCGATCGCATGCGATCGATTCTGTATTGGATAGTTGGATGCGAGCGTCTTTGTTGAGTTCCAGTAACTTCTCCTGATTCTCATTCACGGTCAGTGTACTGTGAGCTTTCCACTGAACGAGGAACTCTTCGGCTGCCGGATTCTCGGCGGTCGGTTTCATTCGCAATTCGCCAGGGCCTTCTGCCAGGTACGTTCCCAGCCGGCCTGGATCATCGGCAAACGTGTATTCGAGTTTGGGAACTTTGATCGCAAACTCTTCAAATTCAATGACGCTTTCTACAGCATCTTTGATCGAGAACTTCAGTTTTTCCAGATCGATGGAAACTCGCTGACCTTTGATCATCAAGTTCCGGCTTTGGGATTGAATCAGGACAGGATTCCCGTCCGCAATGACGCTCTGCGGGTTAAACCTGGATGTCATTTTCAGAAGCGGATTGTTGGAATCTGGTTCAGAGGAATACGGGGGGGTGAAAGTAACCTGCAGCTGATCACAAATCATCGTATCATCGACTCGGCCTTCTTCCCGAAAGGCCACCTGTACCTGTTCCTCAAGCGATATCCGGTAATTAGCAGCATCAATGCGAAATGGGCCGTTACAGCGGATGACCATTTCTGTTGATGGATCCTGTTTTTCAGCCGGTGCTCCGGCTTTGCTGGCAGTTAAGGCGACGGTGGGTAAGATCTGCTTTTCGACCTGCAAAACCAGTTCGTCCAGATGGATGAGTTCGATGGAATCAAGTCTGGAGAGCAGATTTGGAGGTTCGCTTTGAGAACGGGATTTTTCCTGTTCACCCAGAGTGATAATCAGGTCCCGCCCCTTTCCACGATGGCCGGCATACTTGAAATCCACATCATGGGTTGTCCAAATTCTATTTTTTTCAAATTGAACATTACGAGTGATAAACTGAATGGCATCATTTGCACCGGCAGCTGATTCTGCGCTGTGAATTACAACGTCACCGATGAACCGACCAGAAAACTCCTGTTGCTGATGGGGATTAGCCGAAAGAGTCTCCTGGGCAATCACAGCACCGTGAGGAGCATGCATGGTGATCAGACGCCCATTTTTCTTCCCATCCTGAAAGATTACACAGGTACAGGGTTTGATAATCAATTCGTCATCAATCTGTTCGTATTCCTGGAAAAGCAAAATGCCTCGAGGCCATTCAACTACCTTGGGTGAATCGAGCTGCCAGGCATCTTCCTTAAAGAGCGACTTGAGCTTTTGGCGATTTTGGGAAGGAGCAGTTTCCCAGTAGAATTCAGAACGTTCGGTACTTGTTGCACGAGTGACGTAGGCTGGTTCGATGATGGGGGCAGCTGTGAGCGCATAAACGGAATAGGCAACCGTAACGATTACCAGGCAGCTGATCGTTCCCAAAATGCGTTGAATCATGTTTCGTGACAAAGAAGTACTTTGTTAGTGTGCGTAATACTGCTGAACCAGGTCGTCCCAGCGGCCAGTTGAACGGAGGATCGTTTCAATAAGCTCCCGCACAGCTCCCTGTCCGCCGGCCTTTTGCGTAACCAGGTCGGCCGCTTTCAGTAACTCAGTTGCGGCATCTGCGACAGCGACTCCCAGTCCCACTGCTCGAATAACAGGCAGATCGGTAAGGTCATCCCCGATATAACAGATTTCGCCCATCCCCAGATTCATACTTGCTGCCAGAGCTTCGGTGGTGGGAAGTTTGGCTTCAAACCCCTGGCGTACAAGGTCGATACCCAATTCTGCGCTACGAACTTTGACGATGTGGGAAGTTCTTGCAGTCAGGATTCCGAATCGGAATCCTGCCCGTTGCCACATTTTGATGCCCAAGCCATCCTTGATGTGGAACTTCTTCGATTCGATTCCGTTATTATCGAAGGAAATACCTCCATCCGTCAGGACACCGTCGACATCTGACAGGATGAGCGTTATGTTTTCAAAATCACCGTGGTTGGACATAGGTTGTTTCTAATTCTCTCCCCCTGGAAAGGGAATGGTGGATGTGGAATCCGAATCCCCGGTAGGCAATAAGGCGACCGTATCTGTAATATCGATCATTCCTACCGGTTGGTTGTTTTCGTTGACGACCGGTAGTTCGCTGATACGCCGTTGTGCGAGTATTTCGACAGCGTCTGTTAACATCTGGTTTTCATGAATACAGATTGGATGACTCGTCATAAACTGACTGATTTCGGTATCGAAACAGGACTCCTTGTTTTGTTCAAGAAGTCGAGCGAGATCGCTATCAGTAAAAAGACCCGTCAGGCGCTGTTGATCGTCGATCAACATCACTGCACCGGTACGCCGACCGGGTAATTGACTCGCAATGAATACTTCACGGATGGTGCGATCCTGATGAGCGACTCGGCATTGACTCAACGAACGCATGCAATCGGAGACGCGGGAGAGTTTTTTCCCCAGTGAACCTGCAGGATGAAATCGAGCGAAGTCGAGCGACGTGAATGCTCGTAATCTACTGACCACCAGCGCCAACGCATCACCGAGAGCCAGCATGGCTGTGGTACTGGTGCTGGGGGCCAGCCCCAGTGCGCCGGCTTCGACCAGACTTCCCAGCTCCAAAACAACGTCGGATTGCATGGCCAGAGTGCTTGTGGGACTTGAGGTGATCGCTATTTTGGGCACGCCGAGCTGGGCTAGCGAGGGAAGCAGTCGGGTTACTTCTTCCGTTTCTCCGCTATAGGATAGCAGCAGCACAGCGTCTCCGGCCTGGACACGGCCCAAATCACCGTGGACTGCTTCGGCTGGGTGTAAAAAGTGAGCAGGTGTGCCAGTTGAGGCAAAGGTCGCCACCAGCTTTTGCCCGATTAATCCCGCTTTACCCATCCCGATAATAATGAGATTGCCACGACATTCTCTTACTGCAGCAACGGCATCGACGAATGTGGATGTGAGATTACCGGCCAGACTGTTGAGCGCTGCTGCTTCAGTTGCAATTATTTCCTGTGCCAGGCGCAGCTGTTCAAATGGCCCCATTGAGTTAGAGCCGGTTTGTTGCTGTGGATTTGACGCTTCTGAACTCACAATCCGTCTTCCCTGACCGGTGTTGATCTGAGTACAGGACCTACCCGGCAGAAACCGCTTTTCGCTGCGCGCAGCACCGTACTCGAGATCCGAGTGAAGATTTTAACGCAGTTTTGCTATCGAGAGCAATCTCGATTAGGGTCTGCATCGGAGGGCGTCGAAAGGACCCTATCGAGCAGTTTACAGCTTGCTGCGGAGATCAGCAGCATTTCCTGCTTGACCGAAGGCAACCATGCGATCGATACAAACCTGCTTCATCGCAGCTCGTGCTGGCTTGAGGTATGCTCGAGGATCAAATTCAGCGGGATTCTCTGCCAGAACCTTGCGAATTGCTCCGGTGATAGCCAGACGGTTATCCGTATCGACGTTGATTTTACGAACACCAGACCGGATGCCTCGTTGAATTTCTTCGACAGGTACGCCGTACGTCTGTTTAATGGCACCACCATACTTATTAATGATGTCCTGCAGTTCCTGCGGAACAGACGAACTGCCATGCATGACCAGGTGAGTGTTTGGCAGCTTGGCGTGAATTGCTTCGATTCGATCCATCGCCAGGACATCACCGGTTGGAGCTTTTGTGAACTTGTAGGCTCCGTGGCTGGTACCGATTGCTACGGCCAGAGCATCGACACCCGTTGCCTCCACAAACTGGGCCGCTTCGTCCGGGTCGGTCAGCAATTGATCGTGTGACAGAACTCCTTCGGCTCCGTGGCCATCTTCTGCTTCACCCATTCCGGTTTCCAGTGAACCGAGGCATCCGAGTTCACCTTCGACGCTGACTCCTTTGGCATGGGCTAATTCAACTACTTCCCGAGTGATTTTGACATTGTATTCAAAATCAGCGGGTGTCTTACCATCTTCTTTCAGTGAACCGTCCATCATGACGGAAGTGAACCCGTTTTCGATTGCACTGGCACAGGTTTCCACGCTGTTTCCATGGTCCTGATGCATCACGATAGGAATGTGAGGATACAGCTCAGCGGCCGCCTGCATCAGATTACGGAGATAAATGTCCTGGGAATAAGCACGGGCACCCCGGGAAGCCTGTACGATGACCGGGGAATCGGTCTCTTCAGCAGCTTCCATAATGGACTGGATCTGTTCCATATTGTTGACGTTAAATGCTGCAACGCCATAGTCGTTTTCTGCAGCATGGTCCAAAACTACACGTAGAGGAACGAGTGCCATTCAAATACTCCTTGGAAAATAAGTGCTTCACCAATTAGACAGGTACTGAAGCAGGTAATAAGAACTTGGAATTATTCACCGTAACCGACAGGTCAGCTCTTATTATTTAGTGACTTTTCTATATGAAAAAGGGGGTTATCAGGTTTAAACCTTCAAAATCAACAAAGATAGCGGTTTGCCTGGCGTTGCCGCTGGAATTGAGAGTCTTTCCAGACTCTCAGCGGGCCTACGGACTATCGCCGGACGGATTCTGAAAGAGATCGTCGTACTGCGTGTGAAGGACTCGAAGCCTCAGCATATGCTGAACCTCTGTCTGATCATCATTGTCAGAAAAGAAGTGTCCTCCCAGGCCAGGTGCCAACTCAGTACAGCTCAACAACAACGATTCGCCTGGTTGCAGGTTGGTATCGACCAGCAGGTCGGTATATTCTTCGATTTCACGTTGTGTTCTCAGGAGCCAAGCGCCGTCGTGGCCGTGAAAATGTGATTTGGCTGCACCGTGGTGGATTTGTGGTACCACTTCTAACCGTACCGATCCATTGGGTTGAGGGTAAGTGCGAAATTCAAACTGGCACTGAGCCTGTTGGAAACGTTCGGCGGAAGTGTACTGGTCTTCAGAATGTATGACGACCATATCGTTGACGACTGAATCGCTGAGTACGATATGGTTTTCGCTGCCAGCACTGCACTGCAAACGTCGGTTGCGGAGGCCAAGATTCAGATTCAGGTTGCCCGCTTGAGCTGTAGGGTCGGTGGTGTTTTTGTCATCAGTCAAAAGTTGTTCGAATGATGATGGGATTGCACTGGGCAGCTTGCCGTAGCGAAAGCCGTTTTCGGTGAGTTTGGTTCGCAGTTCGGCGGGAATATGCGTTTCATCAATATCATTCCAGGCCTTTTCAATTGCTTCCCGGTTTTCGGTCGCAACCCTGATAAAGGAAACTTCAATGACCACGGAATCTTCAGCAAGCCGAGGAGAGGAGAGTGGGGATTTTTCCACCTCCTTTTGTAATGCCCATTTCGGAGTTTTCAATAGATGACACCCGCATAGCGTCGTGGCTATGGTGATTAACACGAATGCCTTGAGTCGTGGAAAACTCAAATTGACTATCCTTGAGACGAGAGTTGCAGGTATATTGGCACGGCGGACCGCTTGAGACAGCAGAAAAGAGTAACGCTTTTCCAGTGATAAAATCAATATCACTCTGAGAGTAGCCGATGCCCAATAGTAACCGGGGGCAAATGCATCCTGTTCGATAACATTTTCAAGTAATTTGAGATTTGATGATACAACCTCAGCCATTAACGTCGAAGTCTCCGCGAGTGAAGTGTCGTGACCAGTTGACTGGTGAAGTGGTTCCGCCCGGCTTTGACTTTACATGGCATATGAGACGGTTGTGTGAGGACATCTGTTGGCGTCATCCACAGATGAGGCATATTGATATGTCTCGGGTTGCCGTTGCGTTTTCCCAGGCACGAAAGGGAGTGCGACACGGGATTCACGCATCCTTAACACCGATGCGATTTGAGCATGGTGCGATGGAAGGTAAAAGACGAGGACGTCTGTTTCGTGCTCAGCGTCTGTTTGATGCTCAGGGCGTAGAAATGCTGTATATCCTGAAATTCTATCTGCCTCGGTTTCATAACGAATCGTTTGAAGAGAAGTTGACAACAATCTTTCATGAACTTTGGCATATCAGTGCCGACTTTAATGGAGATATTCGTCGTCATGCTGGTCGTTGTTACGTGCACACTTCCAGTGAAAAGGAATATGACCGCCAGATGCTACTGTTTGCTCGGGAGTGGTTGCAGATGGGCCCTTCGTCGGACGTTTACGAGTTTGTGACCTGCAAGTTTGCCACATTACAGCAGAAGTATGGCAAAATCGTTGGCGTCAAAGTCCCTCAGCCCAAGCTCATTCCGATTCGCCGGGCAGGATAGCTCGCAATTCCCGCTCTTGCATGGTTCAGCAAGTGCGGATGGAGCTCCGGTCAATAAAAAAGGACCCATTGCCGAGGGGCAACGGGTCCTGTTGGTCTGGAGTGAACCGAAGATGCGTCATGAGCGTGACGCCCGAGGATTACTCTTCTTCGGTGTCTTCCGCTTCTGCACTTTCAGCTTCGTCGGTGGACTCAGCCTCTTCAGATTCATCGTTGGCCTGGTCAACTTCGCCAGCTTCTTCTGTGTCTTCCGCTTCTTCTTCAGCAGCCTGATCAGCTTCTTCAGAGGCTTGCTCAGAAACTTCCTCTGCATCCGCGGCAGCATCGTCGGCGACTACTTCTTCCTCGTCGGCTTCCAGGATTGGAGCCTGTGGAGCAGCTGAGCCGGATGTATCACGGTTGTTCTCTTCTCCGACGATCTCGAGGATAGCCTGAGTTCCGTTATCGCCGAGTCGTGGCTTTGCGATTTTCAAAATACGGGTAAACCCGCTAACGCGTTCCGGGTTTTCTTCGAGCAGGGCCGGAGCGATATCGTTGAAGAGGATATCGACCGCTTCGCGGTTGCCAAGCATTTGCAGAGCTTTACGTTGGGCATTGACGATCGGAGCACGTGACTCGGCCCATCGTTGCCAATCATCACTCTGTCGCCAGGCTTTATAAGCTGAACTGCTTCGATCAAAGCCGTCTCCTTGCAGGGAGTCTGGCAGGAGTGCTCTGGCTTCGTCGTAACAGGGCTGAACCTTACGAGCCAGCGTGATACATTTTTCCACGATGGAACGTACTTCTTTAGCCTTCTGGATTGTCGTCACGATACGACGGCGAACACGAGGAGCATTTCCGTGGATTTCGTGTTCCAGTTCATTACGCTCAGTCAGGAACAGACTACTAGCCATGTTTCTCAACATTGCTTTGCGGTGAGGTGATGTGCGGCCAAGTTGTCGGCCTCGACGTCTGTGTCGCATGGTTCTTTTAAACCTGTATTCTTAATGCCCGGTGGGATTGTAGTTAAAAAGTGGATTGAGGAGGTTGAGGTGGAACTCGCATTCCCAGGTGTAACCCGAGTTCTGCCAGTTTGGCTCGAACTTCTGTCAAAGTGGTTTCTCCAAAATTTCGAACTTCGAGCAAGCCATCTTCTGTCTGTTGAACAAGATCACGAACAGTGTGGATCTGCTCAGATTCCAGACAATTGTTGGCTCGCACAGATAACTGCAGCGATGCCAAAGGCATATTCAGTTTAGCGTCGAGTTCGATATCTTCTGGGCTACGAGCCGAACGGTCGGCGGCGTGTACCTGTCCACCCAGTTCAGAATACTGAACGAATGGGTTGAGGTGTTTGCGCAGAATTTTGGCAGCTTCGACAAGTGCCATTTCCGGATTGATGGTTCCATCAGTCCAGATTTCTATTGTCAGTTTGTCGTAGTTGGTTTTTTGTCCAACGCGAGTTTCTTCCACATGGTAGCGGACTCGGGTTACGGGACTGTAAACAGCATCAATAGGAATGATTCCAATTTCATTTTCGCCGTTTTCTCGTTCGGAAGCGGGGTCATAGCCGCGACCGTTTTCAACGACCATTTCCATCATGAAAGGCACGTCTTCGGTCAGTGTGGCGATGACATGGTCACCATTGATGATTTTAACATCAGCATCGGTCATGATATCACTGCCGGTGATCGTACCAGCGGAGTTCTTTTCGATGGTGATTACCTTGAGGCTTTCCGAGTGATTTTTAATCGACAGGGCTTTGACGTTCAGGAGAATGTCTGTGACATCTTCGACAACGCCAGGAATGGATGTGAATTCGTGTTGTGCACCCTGAATTTTGATTTGTGTGACAGCACTACCCATCAGGCTTGACAGCAGGATTCGTCGCAGGCTGTTACCGATCGTAACACCAAACCCGCGTTCAAAAGGTTCAGCAGTAAACTTACCGTAGGTATCGCTCAACGTTGATTTATCGCATTCAACAACACTTGGTAGCTCAAGCATTCTCCATCGAATATGCATAATCAGGTTTCTCCGAATAGTCGTGAAAGGGCGGGATTTCCCATCATGGGAAGGGATGCAAAGGGAGTATTGTTCGGGTTAAGAACTAGACTCGACGCTTTTTGGGTGGACGGCAGCCGTTGTGAGGAATCGGAGTTTGATCTTCGATGGTCTTCACATTGAGGCCGGCCTGTTGCAGGGCGGTAATAGCGCTTTCGCGGCCACTTCCCGGTCCTTTTACGCGAACGTCGACTTCTTTAACGCCATACTTCAGCGCCTTTTCCGCTGCCTGTTGAGCAGCACACTGGCCGGCAAACGGCGTGCTCTTACGACTTCCTTTGAAGCCGCTCGTGCCAGCACTTGCCCAGCACAACGTATCACCTTTGGTATCGGTGATCGTCACAGTCGTGTTATTAAAAGTTGCTTTCACATGGGCGATGGCAACTGTTACGTTACGACGGGGTTTTCGTTTTTTAGTCTTGGCCACAGCCAAATGCTCCTCTGAATAGGAATGTCAGTTATGAAACTGATTAAAATGCCAGGTAAATTGTTAACCTGTGATCGGGACCAAAGGGACCCGGAGGTTAACGGAGGTCTTTAACCCCTTTCTTACCTGCAACTGTTTTCTTGGGACCTTTGCGGGTACGGGCGTTGGTTTGAGTGTTCTGTCCGCGGACCGGAAGTCCCATACGATGGCGGATACCTCGGTAAGATCGGATGTTACGCAGACGAGCAATATTTTGCTGAACCTGTCGACGTAGCGGACCTTCCACCGTGTAATCTTCTTCGAGAATTGTGGCCAGACGGCTCAATTCATCTTCTGCCAAATCGCGAGCGGGTGTCGAGGGGTCGATATTAGCCTTGTGACACAGATCGCGCGCCGTCTTATGTCCGACTCCAAATAGGTAAGTCAGAGAAATAACGGTCTTTTTGTCGTTGGGAATATCCACACCTAAAAGACGTGGCATGCCAATACTCCTTGGTTAAATTTATTGCAAAAACAGAGAATGACTTACTCTCTGTTAACTATCAGTAATTAAAAACGTTGACGTGCGTACTTCCTGTCCGCAGGCCCAAACAGCCTTTGTCAGCTTAGCCCTGGCGCTGTTTATGGCGTGGGTTGCTGCAGATAACGTATACTCGTCCCTTGCGGCGAACGACTTTGCAATGTTCGCAAATTCGCTTGACACTCGCTCGAACTTTCATCTCTATACCGGCCTCAAAAAACAGTTTGCAAGTAAGTTAGTATAAACTTCGCTCAAACCTGCCCACAAGGGGCGAAATCTTCTAAAAGAAGCAGGTTTAGGCATTTCAGGTCAGGTTATTGGTTGGCTGCTTCCACAGCACTCACCACCTGACGAATCCGTTCAAAAACACTGTCAACATCTCCTCTACCGTCGACAGACACCAGAACTCCCCGGTTCTGGTAGTATTCCAATAGTGGCCGAGTCCATTGTTCGTAGGCCTCGAATCGCTGCTGGATCGTATTTAACGTGTCGTCTTTTCGCTTTCTTGCGAGCATTCGGTCCACGAGGACGTTTTGGTCCACGTCCAGGAGGAGTACCAGGTCCACCTGGCTATTATTTTCAGCCAGGATGGCATCTAATGCTTGAGCTTGCGGTACGGAGCGGGGGAAACCGTCCAGCAAACATCCCACATTAAACTGGGCTTCGCCTAAACTTTCTTTGACAATGTCAACCGTGACATGGTCGGGTACCAGATTTCCGCGATCAATAAAGCTGGCAGCTACTTGGCCAAGCTCGGATCCCGATTCCATCTGGATTCGAAATAACTCTCCGGTTGAAAGGTGTGTCACACCAAGGTGTGCTGCAAGCAACTTACATTGCGTGCCTTTTCCGGAACCAGGCGGGCCAACGAAGACAATGATCATCCGTTCTTTCTCCTGGTTGCTATTTCAAAGGGAAGGACTATAGTGACGACTTCTTCTAATGCATGGAGCATCATCAGGATTCTAAAAGTCCTTTGTGACTCGTCATGACCAGGTGAGAATCAATCTTCTGCACCAGATCAAATGCGACACTGACACCAATCAGCAACCCAGTTCCACCGTAGAAGCTGGCCAGTTGCATATCCACATTCAACCAGCTGGCAACGAGTGTGGGAACAATTGCAACCACTGAAAGGAAGGCAGCACCAACATAGGTAATTCGGACCATCACTTTTTCCAGGTAATCCGCAGTACGTTTCCCCGGGCGATAACCCTGAATAAAGCTTCCGTACTCCTTGAGGTTATCTGCCATTTCTTTCGGATTGAAAGTAATCGCAGTCCAGAAGTAGCAGAAGAAGTAAATCATTCCGATGTACATCATGTTGTACATAAATCCTGAGCCAGGTTGAAACGCGAGTGACAATCCGGACAGAATGGTGCCCATCGTACCGTCGGCTGCAACAAGTTGTTCCAGGAAGCTGAACAGGATTCCGGGGATCATGAGTAAACTGGAAGCGAAGATAATAGGCATCACTCCACCCTGATTTACTCGTAGCGGCAAGTACTGACGTGTCCCCCCAAAGACCCGTCGACCGCGAACATGTTTCGCACTCTGAGTTGGAATTCGTCGTTGGCCAATCGTGATGAATACCACACCCACCACGACAGCTACGAAGACACAAGCCAGTAATATCATCGTTTCCACACCGACGTCTCCACCAAGACCCTTGAGTGTGAATTCCGAGTTCTGAAACAGGTCGGTCAGGGCGGCAGGCATGGCAGCCAGGATCCCTGCCATGATCAGCAGGCTGATACCATTGCCGATACCATATTCATCGATCTGTTCCCCCAGCCACATCAGGAAGGTAGCTCCGCAGGTCATGATCATGATGGAGGTTATACTCCAGCCAAAACTGAGTGATTTTTGATCCTCTGTACCAACGTTAAAGGCATCGGCGATCAGATTACTGTTATCCAGATAGGCAAAGACGTACACGGCACTTTGCAGGACGCAGAGCACGACGGTGAGATACCGAGTGTAGTCATTGATCTTCTTCATCCCGGCCTGCCCCTCTTTCTTCAGACTCTGAATAGAAGGGACGAAACTTCCAAGGATCTGGAAGATAATGGATGCCGAAATGTAAGGCATGATTCCCAGGCCGAAAATGGTTGCCTGTTGCAGGTTACTGGCCGAAAAGACCGAAACTCGCTGAATCAGCCCACCCAGTGTTCCAGAATCTGCAGCGTTGGAAGCGATTGCGTTCTGGTCTACCACGGGCAGCGTGATATGGTAACCGATGCGATAAACACCGAGCAGTATCAGCGTAATGAGGACTTTCTTCCTCAGTTCCGGGATTGTGAATATAACTCGAAGCTTTTCCAACATCTTTGTGTTACCAGGGTTAATACGAAAGGCAGGCCGTTTTCTGGTGGCTGGTCTCTTTACTTATCCTCACCATGGCGGGCATGGTAGCCAGGTAGCGGTACGTTTAGGTTCCATCCATCTTGTTTTTGACGACCGGCGCTTTGCCAGGAAGAATCGTGATGGTTCCACCAGCGGCTTCGATCTTTTCTTTGGCTGAACTGCTGAAGCGGTGTGCTTCTACATTCAGCTTCTTGGTCAACTCGCCTTCGCCTAAAACCTTGAGTACGTCATACCGGGTTTGTGCCAGCGAATGAGCTTTCAATGTTTCAGGTGTCACCTGATCACCGTCATTAAATGTTCGCTCCAGGTCTTTGATATTGACCGTGACAACATTCAATGCAAAGCGGTTGTTAAATCCGCGTTTTGGGATTCGGCGAACCATCGGCATCGTCCCCCCCTGGAAGGTCGCTTTCTGCGACCAGCCACTACGGGACTTCTGACCGTTATGCCCTCGTCCAGCGGTTTTACCCCAACCACTGCCAGGGCCACGACCGATGCGATGGCGTTTCTTATTCTTGTGAATACCTTGATTTATGTCGTGAAGTTTCATTAGAGACTAACCTCTCGCAATCGTTGAACTTCTTCCTTGGTACGTAGTTTGCCTAGTGCTGCGATGGTTGCTTTAACCAGCGTCACCGGGTTATTCGTACCGAAACTTTTTGTCAGGATATTGGAGATTCCAGCCGCTTCACAGACGCTGCGAACAGCGTCTCCAGCGATAATCCCGGTACCGGGACCGGCCGGAATGAGCGTTACTTTGGCTGCTCCAAATTTCCCGTTAATCTGATGGGGGATCGTGCCGTCCTGAACAGGAACGTTGATCATGCTATTCTGAGCCTGTTTGGTGGCTTTTTGCACGCTGGGAGGAACTTCGTTGGCTTTGCCATAGCCCCATCCCACTTTGCCCTTACCGTCACCAACGACAACCATGGCTGCAAAACTGAAGCGTCGACCACCTTTGACAACGGCGGCGCAACGTTTGATCTTAATGACGCGATCGATGAATTCGTTGTTAGAGTTCGTAGCCACGATACGGCTGCTCCCTAAAAAATGAAACCGGTGGCTCTGCCTGACAGCAGAATCACCTCAATGTAGTATCTTAAAAATCTAACCCAGCTTCCCGAGCAGCATCGGCCAACGCGGCAAGGCGGCCATGGTACTTGCTGGCACCACGATCGAACTTGACCTTTTTAATACCGGCGGCCAGTGCTTTTTCAGCAACGGCCGTTCCGATTTTACTGGCAGCGTCGGCATTACCACCGTAACCAATGCTTTCACGAACTTCTTTGCTCTGAGTTCCAACAGCAACAATTGTTTTACCAGCCTCATCGTCGATGATTTGACAGTAAATGTTGTTGTGGGAACGAGTCACGCACATGCGTGGTGCATCGGAATCGCTACGCAATCGATTGCGGTTATGGAATGACCGGCGTTGACGTTGCTTGTTGAGAAACTTGTTTTTATTCACGGTTCAGACCCTTTTGGGTTTTGAGCTGTTGAAATGGATTATTTACGAGGCCTATTAAGTGGCAGCTTTACCTGGTTTGATCTTGATGTATTCACCTTCGTAGCGAATCCCCTTTCCCTTGTAAGGTTCCGGCTTTCGCAGAGCTCGTACTTCAGCTGCAAACTGGCCTACTTTTTGTTTGTCAGGACCTTTGACCACGATGTGCGTGTTGTCCGGGCAGGAAACATCCAGACCGGCAGGGATCTTCTTCTGCAGTTCGTTGGCGTACCCGACTCGCAGTTTCAGCGTGTCTCCCTGGATCTGACCGTTGTATCCCACACCCACAATTTCCAAACGCTTCTCGTATCCCTCTTTGACGCCGACGATCATGTTATTGATCAAAGCTCGGGTCAGCCCGTGCAAGGCGCGGGATTCGCGTTGGTTATTGATGCGATCTACAATGACTGTATTGTCTTCACTGTTGATTTCCACTGTAATCTCAGGGCGGTGCTGGTAGGTAAGCTTTCCTTCCGGACCTTCCACACTGACAGTACCACCGGCGACACTCACGGTGACGCCACTAAGGATTTCAACAGGTTTTTTACCTATACGTGACATGGGGCAACTCGTATTCTGACTCGTTGTCTTCTGACTTGTTATTTTTGTTTTCGATGATGGACTTATGTAAACCGGGATTATCAATTCCGAGTGTTCTTTTGTGAGCCAGTTCTGATGTCGGATGGAACATCAAAACTCAGCCGGGATCGACTCGCCTGGGAGGACTGCTAAAACAGCCTCTGCGGCTTAGTAGATTTCACAAAGGACTTCGCCACCGATTCCACGCGTTCGCGCTTCTCGGTCACTGATCACACCCTGACTTGAGCTGATTACAGTGATTCCCATTCCGTTGAGAACAGGCCGTAATTCATTCGCTTTGGCATAAACTCGACGGCCAGGCTTGCTGATTCGTTTAATGTGTTGAATCAGGCGATCACCGTTGTTGCCGTATTTAAGTTCAAGGCGAAGTATGTTACGGGGAGAGGCTTCGATTTCTTCGAAGTCCCAAATGTAACCTTCTCGTTTCAATACCTCAGCCACTCCACGTTTAATCTTGGAAGCCGGGATATCGGTAACAGGGTGCTCAACACGTACGGAGTTTCGAATCCGTGTTAACATGTCGGCAATAGGGTCGGTCATCATAGTGATATCAGTTCCTTTTACCAGCTAGCTTTACGGACGCCAGGAATCAAACCTTGGTCTGCCAATTTACGGAAGCAAATACGACAGATTCCAAATTTTCGATACACAGAACGAGGTCGGCCGCAGATTTGACAGCGTCGCTCACTACGGCTTGAGTACTTCGGTACTCGGTTTGCTTTGGCAATTTTTGATTTACTGGCCACTTTATTTCCTTTGGCATAAAGCTGGACTAAAAACAGGATTGAATTTCATAGCTTGCAAACCATGCAATTCATCACGTTGTTCACATTACGAAGCAGCTTTGAACGGCATGCCGAATTTCTGCAGCAGTTCCAAAGCGTCTTCATTGGTTTCGGCCGAGGTTACAAATGAAATATTCATTCCCTGCGGCAACAGGTACTTGTCCGGGTTCAATTCCGGAAAGACTGTCTGCTCGGTCAGCCCCAGACTGTAATTTCCGTTACCATCAAACGCCGTACGGCTGATGCCTCGGAAGTCACGAACTCGGGGCAGAGCAATCGAAACCAGTCGGTCCAGGAATTCGTACATCCGTTGACGTCGCAGCGTTACTTTGGCTCCAATCGCCTGTCCTTCCCGCAACTTAAAACCGGCGATGGATTGGCGAGCACGTGTGATGATTGGCTTCTGGCCGGTTATTTCAGTCAGTGCTGAAACAGCCATTTCCAGATACTTCTTGTCATCAATCGCTTTTCCGACACCCATGTTGACGACGATTTTCTGCAATTGTGGCAGTGCGTGAACATTGGTACCCTCGCGGCTTTCAGCCATCGAGGAACGAATTTCAGTTTCGAACTTTTCCTGAAGTCTTGGTTTCATTTCTTTTCGCTTTCTCTGTACGATGAATCGCGTTGTTACATCGGCTGAAGAAAGTCTCCTTGTTATATCTCACCTGCCAGGCAGGCTTACTTGTTACCGCTACTGATCGGAACTGCCGATCGGTCGTCCATCATGCTGCTTGAACACACGTTGTTTCTCGCGCCCCGAACCTTCGACGGTCTGGCGACGAGCGACACCGCTCTCTTCATCCACTCGCATCACATTCGAGATATGAATCGGACGCTCGACGTCGATGATTCCACCCTGTGGATGCTGCTGGCTGCGGCGAACAGTTTTTTTCACGATATTGACTCCCGAAACCGTCACGCGATCGCCCTGGCGATCAACAGTCAGTACAGTTCCGGTACGTCCTTTGTCCTTGCCCGCTATGACAAGCACTCGGTCATCTTTATTGATTCTCATTGTTACACCACCTCATTTGCGAGGCTGACAATTCTCATATATTTGTTGTCTCGCAGTTCCCGGGCAACGGCACCAAAGATACGAGTCCCCCGAGGGTTGCCATCCTTGTCGATTAAAACCACTGCGTTACTGTCAAATTTTATGTAGCTTCCGTCAGGTCGACGTGTCGGCTGCTTACAGCGAACGATGACTGCTCGGACAATGGACTTCTTTTTGACGTCACTACCCGGAGAGACACTTTTCACACTGCAGACGATCACATCACCGAGCCCGGCAGTTCGACGGCGTGAGCCACCAAGCACCTTGATACAGGCAACTTCCCGTGCCCCTGTGTTGTCCGCTACATTCAGTCTTGTTTCTTGTTGAATCATTGCTTTACACGAATTTCGATTTGAAACTGTGGTTACTGGTAATGGTTAAACTAAACTCTACCTCGTAAAAAGCAGAACGCTTAACCTTCCTGGTTACTTTACTCCTGAGCCTCGTCCGTAGCTTCTTCGGAAGCTTCTTCCGTTACCTCATCAGCCAGCTGTGCGTCTGCCTCTTCTGCAGGAGCTTCCACTGCCTGCTCGGCGGGCGCCGCTTCTTCTCCCTGGCTGACACCGGTCAGTTCGGCATCAAGTTGTTGCTGACGTTGAGCAGCTCGTAGTGCCACCACATCAACCTCTGTATTCTCTTCCACGACCCGGACCAGATCCCAACGCTTGTTCTTGCTGCGTCGAACACTTTCGATGATCTCCACCAGGTCTCCCTGATTGGATACATTATCTTCGTCATGGACGTAGCAGACGGTCTGCTTACTTACGTACTTGCCATAGAGTGGGTGACGGACCAGACGAGGAATTTCTACTCGACGTGTCTTGTCCATCTTGTCACTTTTCACTACGCCAACGGCTACTTTTTTCGGCATGGTTCGCTCTAATCTGGTTTTCTAACTTGTTTGGAATGGTGTTCTTGGTTTGGTTTTCCCGAGGGCTGATTTTCGCAACTCCCAGAGTAACTCTCAGACGATTACTCGGCATCGTCAGCTTCTGCTGGCTGGTCTGCCTCTCGCTGAGCCTGTATGGTTTTAATGCGGGCAATCAACCGACGGTTACGGCGGATCTCAGAAGGAGCATCTAAACGCTCGGCCTGAGCCTGAACTCGCAGTTCAAACAATCGCTTGGAGGTATCAGCAAGAGTTTGCTGTAAATCCTCGTTTGTCATGTCTCGAAGTTCTTGAGCCTTCATCTCTTTTTTATTCTCCTCTTCCGCCGGTGCACTCGTGGGGAAATGCTGCGAAAGATACTATTTGGTTTACTATGCACCCAATTCAGGACGCGTCTTTACAAAACGTACTTTGACTGGCAACTTGTGAGCCAAACGAGCAAAACAGACTCGAGCCTGCTGCTCACTGACATTACCCAATTCATAAAGAATGGTGCCTGGCTTGACCGTAGCTACCCATGCTTCGGGTTCCCCTTTACCTTTACCCATTCGAGTTTCCAAAGGGGTGGAGGTAATCGAACGGTGAGGGAACATACGTACGTAGAGCTTACCGCCACCGCCACGGATGTACTGCTGAGCAGCAACACGTCCCGCTTCAATGGTTTGAGCTTTAATCCAGCCGGCTTGTAACGCTTGGAGGCCATATTCTCCGAATACGACCTTGTTTCCACGAGTCGCGTTACCCTTTATTCGGCCTCTTTGCACCTTTCGATGCTTTATCCGTCTCGGCATTAGCGCCATCGGAACTGTCTCCCTGATATTTACCTTGATTAATCCAGACCTGAACTCCGATGTGACCCTGAGCTGTCCATGATTCGGCAAAACCGTAATCAATCTTGGCAGACAAAGTACTCAGCGGAATCGATCCGGTGATTTGTTTTTCGCGGCGAGCCATTTCAGCTCCACCTAATCGGCCAGCCAACTGGATCTTGATCCCTTTGGCACCAGCGTCCATCGTCTGTTCCATGGAACGCTTCATCGTTCGACGGAAACTTGCTCGACGCGAAAGCTGACCAGCAATGTCTTCGGCAACAAGTTGAGCCTGAAGCTCCGGGCGGGAAATCTCTTCAATCTTCAGATTGATTCGACGTCCAACCAGATTCTGCAACTCTTCCTGCAGCAGCTCAACTTCCTGACCCTTCTTACCAATGATCAGACCAGGCCGAGCGACATGCAGGATGACCTTGACTTCATCCCGAGTACGCTCGATTTCGATGCGATCAATACCGGCGTTACGGTACTGAGGTCGCTTCGGATGATCTTTGATAAACTCGCGGATCTTCTTGTCTTCCAGAAGCAGGCCGGCAAATTCCTGTTTGGAAGCGTACCAGCGACTCTTCCAACCCTGAACCACACCTGTCCTGAAGCCGATAGGATTTACTTTTTGACCCATAGTTTTTTACTACTCTCTGGGGTTTCTCAAGGCTGCCCGGAATTTCCACCACCACTGGCGGACCGAAACAAACCTCCCTTGCTTTGTATTACTTACTCTTTACTTCCGAGTCACTTCCGAGTCACTTCCGAGTACGACTCGGATGTGAGATGTTCGTTTCTTGATAACAAATGCCATCCCACGAGCTCGGGGTCGCATCCGTTTGAACATCGGACCACCGTCAACTCGCACTTCGGAAATCACCAGATCCTCGGGACGTACCATTGAAGAATCAGAAGATTGATCAGGGTCCATTGCATTTCCCAATGCACTCTCGATCACCTTCTTCAACAGGTATGCTCCCCGCTGAGGCTGGTATTCAAGGATACTCAACGCATCCACCACGTTTTTACCCCGAACCAAATCGGCCAGAGGACGAACTTTGCGAGCACTAATACGTGCGTATCGATGATTTGCCTGGAACTGTTTGCCTGCCATGGGCCTGTTCCCTCTACTAATCGGTTAAATTTACTTACCTGTCACTCAGTCCTTGTGGCCTTTGAATGTTCGCGTCGGAGCGAATTCACCCAGCTTGTGTCCGACCATATCTTCAGTGATATGAACTTCTACATGCTGGCGGCCGTTATGGACCAAAAAAGTGAAACCCACAAACTCTGGTACAATCGTGCAGGCACGAGCCCAGGTTTTGATTGGTTTGTTTATGCCTTCCTCAACCTGACGCTCGACTTTGCGAAACGTCTTAAAATCGACAAAAGGACCTTTTTTCAGAGATCTACTCATGGTTGACCTTCTATGGTTTGTTAAATACTACAACGAGTACTATTTCAGTTTCAGTTGACCGTAACGACGGGAACGACGACGACGCACGATCGAGGCATTCGACGGTTTACGACGCTTACGAGTGGAACCACCCTTGGCAGGAACCCCGGTTGGGCTCACAGGATGACGTCCACCCTTGGTGCGACCTTCACCACCACCGTGCGGGTGATCGATCGGGTTCATGGCCGTACCACGAACATGAGGACGACGACCTAACCAACGCTTTCGCCCTGCTTTACCCAGCACAATCGCGTTATGATCCGTATTGCCCACTTTGCCAATGACCGCTCGGCATTTAATAGGCACTCGGCGAATTTCACCACTTGGCAGTGACAACTGAGCCCAGGTACCTTCCCGAGCCATCAGCACAGCACTCGTTCCAGCACTGCGGCACATGGTAGCACCCCGCCCCGGATACAATTCGATGTTGTGAACTGTCATGCCCGTAGGAATGTTCTTCAGCTGCATGCAGTTACCCACTTTGGGCTCAACCGCATCACCACTGATAACAGTCATGCCTGCCGCCAGTCCCTCCGGAGCGATCATATACCGCTTTTCTCCGTCCGCGTATTTCAGCAAGGCAATGCGAGCACTACGGTTAGGATCGTACTGAATCGAATCTACCCGTGCCTCAATGCCATCCTTGTACCGCTTGAAGTCAATCACGCGATAACGACGCTTGTGACCACCGCCACGATGATGAGCAGTAATCTTGCCCTGGTTGTTACGACCCCCAGTTTTGTTGACAGGACGCAGCAGAGATTTCTCTACTTCGTATCCCGGTGTCAGATCCTTGAAGTCACTAACAGTCGCACCACGTCGTCCTGGTGTTGTCGGCTTGTAATGTCGAATACCCATTGTCTATTTCTCAATTCTCTCAATCCGAGGTTGTCAAAGCAGGGACGTCTTGCAGGTCCCGTCCTACCAACCATTAAAAGAATTCAATTTCTCCGTGATTTGGATCCAACGAAACAATAGCTTTCTTCCAGTTCTTGGTCTTACCCATGCGGTAACGGTAGCGGCGAGCTTTTCCCTTGCGGTTTTGCGTCGCAACTTTAGTAACCACAACGTTGGGGTACAACGCTTCAATCGCTTCACGAATCATGATCTTGTCCGCCAGAGGATTAACCTCGAAAGCGTATTGGTGATGACGCGTGCTGCGGTGAATTCCCTTCTCGGTTACCAGCGGTCGCAGGATAACCTGGTGCGGCTCAAGTTTGAGCCGTGATTTGGGTTGTCGATTTTGGATACCAGATTGAGCCATTGTTAAACCTGTTGTTTAAGGCTTTTGTATTTCAATTAAAAAAAGCGGCTAAGCATTTAATTTGGCGTTTAATGCTTCTACCGCTTCCCGAGTCATTACAAGTGCGTCCACCTTTAATACGCTGAGGGCGTTCAGGTTATCCAGCGTGGAGACATCCACTCGCTGAATATTGCGAGCACTCTTGTAAACGTTCGTGTCGTTTTCTGCTGTCGTAATCAAGGCACTCTTACCGCTGAGATCCAGGTTACTCAAAAGGCCTGTAATTTCCTTGGTGCGAGGAGCATCGAGGCTCAGCCCGTCGACAACAACGATTTCGTTGTCTTCAATCTTCGAGGCAATCGCCATCCGTGTCGCCTTACGAACTGCCTTGGCCGGCAGACGATAGTAGAAATCACGAGGTGCTTTGGCAAAGATGTGACCACCACCACGACGAATACCGCTGGTCCGGTGACCGGCACGAGCGTTACCAGTCCCCTTCTGGCGATACATCTTACGACGTGAACCGGCAACTTCACCGCGAGTCTTCGTCTTGGCACTGCCCTGTCGCAAATTGTTCTGATACATCACGACAACGTCGTGCAGCAATTGCTTACTGATCTCTGGAAGCTTTTCCGTATCAATTTCAATGCTGCCGGTAACGTCGCCGGACAGGTTGTATACGTCTAATGTTGCCATTGTTTTATGCCCTAAAGGAGCTTTTCTTTCGATTGACTTTCACTAACCAACATGGTTGGTTTCATTGACGACCACGTATCCACCGTTGGGGCCCGGTACACTACCGTGTACCAACAGCAGGTTGTTGTCTTCATCGACGCGAACCAGCTTCAGGTTACGATTGGTGACTTGCTTGGCGCCATACTGACCCGCCATCCGCTTCCCCTTAAATAAGCGGCTCGGAGAAGCACTCATGCCCGTACCACCAGCATGACGGTGGACTTTCTTCACTCCGTGAGTGGCACGCTGGCCTGAGAAGTTATGCCGTTTCATTACACCGGCAAAACCACGCCCTTTGCTGATCGCTTGAACATCAACACTGCCGACCTCTACCAGATTGGCTACGGTGATTTCCTGGCCCACTTCATAACCTTCGGTGGAACCACGCAACTCGCGAATGAATTTCTTGGGCTCGCATTCAGCCTTGGGAGTTGCTTCTATGCCAGCGGCGGCACGGCGATCACTACGCTTGCTGCCCAGCTTGCCACTGACATGACCACGTTCACTGCGACGAGCCTGACTCTGGTTTACTCGCTTGCCCTGAGGACGCTTTTTGTCGTCGAAGCCGAGTTGAACTGCTTCGTAACCGTCCCGGTCAATTGTTCGAATCTGCAGAACGTGACAAGGACCTGCCTCAATCACTGTGACAGAGACAGCATTGCCCTGTTCATCATAAATCTGCGTCATACCGACCTTACGGCCTAGTATTCCCTTGGTCATCGCAATATGCCTCGTGGTCATTGTCGATCAGGACTGTCCCGGAGTTGTTGCCAACGGGAGGAAGTTACCTGACGGACTTCCATTCATAATGTTGAATTGTCTCTTGGTTTTTATTCGCCTGAGGACTAGTTGTCTTCTAGTTATCTTCAAGTTGTCTTCAAGCACCTGCTACGGTATTCACGTCCACATTAACGAGTCGTAGCTTTAATCTTTACTTCCACACCAGCTGGCAGGTTCAGTTTGTTCAATGCCTCGATCGTACCCGCAGTCGCCTCGACAATGTCGATGATCCGCTTGTGAGTACGAATTTCAAATTGCTGCCGTGACTTCTTATTGACATGAGGACTACGGAGAACCGTGTACCGTTCAATACGAGTCGGCAGTGGAATGGGGCCATGTACTTCCGAGTGGGTTCGCTTGGCTGTGTCTACGATATCAAGAGCGCTCTGGTCCAGAATCGCGTGATCGTAAGCTTCCATTCGTATGCGGAGGACTTCAGTTTGTTTTGCCAACGTAAAACTCCCTAATGAGTTTAATAGGGTTCAAAAAACATATGTCTACACTCAGCACTAACAGCCATCAGCTATGCCAGGGCGTAAAACACCCCTGAAGGCAAAGCGACATCCATTGTCAGCGCCTCGAAAGTTCTTCTGCGTAAAGCAGAAGGCACCCAATTGCCAATCCCTGCCAGCACACTTAACAAACCACTTCGTTTGTAATCAAAGCGCCCTGAACAGGTCACAATAATGTTAGGTGGGGAAACAGTCTAAGGTACGTCCCTGCGGGGGGATCGTCAACAGCGAGATTTTCAAAAAAGGCTAAAAAAATTCGATTAACCGGGCCGTGCTTTCAGACTGTTGCAATAGTCAGTATGTATCGTGTTACTCTCAATTTCAACTCAACGAAAAACGGTGTATTCGGCCTGTTTTTTTGCAAGTTTCTCCGGACAATCAAAGGTCGCTAATCCCTGCAGCCTTCCCGATACCACAGGTCGGTACCGAAATCCCTGCCGAGATCACCTGATTTTCACTTTTGGCCGTTCAGGACAGGAGCTCCGAGCTGGTACTAAAAACCAAGTCCTTCCAGGTCCTCGGACGGAGCAGGACTGTATTTTAGCGGCTCAATGCTGCAACCAGCTCGACCCTGACTCAAGCTGCGCATCGCACTGGAATAGCCAAATAGCTCTTTCATCGGAGCATGAGCGACAATGTCGGTACGATCTCCGCGAGGATCAGTCGAAACAATCACTGCTCTGCGCATCTGCAGGTCACCGACAAAATCCCCGAGATACTCCTCGGGTGTCGTAATCGATAATTGCATAATGGGCTCAAGCAGTACCGGTTTCCCATTTTGAAGTCCCTGCTCAAACGCGTGCGAGGCTGCTATGCGAAAGGCGATATCATCAGATCCTTCCTCAGCCAACTCCGCATCCAGAACGGTGGCTTTGATCTTCATCAGCGGGAATCCTGCAATAGAACCACCCCCCGAAGCACAGTTTCTCAGTTCATCAAAAGTCGCTTCCAGTAATTCGGGAGGTAATGTCTCCGCCGCCATCTCGTTCATGATCGCGACCCCCTGAGTCACCTTGTCGTCGGGCTCGAGCCTCAGTTTGACGCGAGCGAACTTCTGGATACCGTTGATCAGCCGATTGCACTCGCCAACCACTTCCACCGAATGCTGAATTGTTTCGCGGTAACTTACCTGCGGTTTATGGAAGCGAACATTCAGGTTGTATTCGCGAAGCAGACGGTTCTTGATGACTTCCAGGTGCAATTCCCCCATGCCTCGCATGAGAGTCTGTCCGGTCTCACCACTGATGACTTCCAGCGTGGGGTCCTGACGAAGTAGCATGGCCAGCGTATCTTCCAGTTTTTCCCGTTCAGTTGTATTCTCTGGCTCAATGGCCATCGAAATCACCGTTTCTGGGAACTCTATCGTCTCCAGCAAAATAGGGTTGTTGGCATCACAGAGTGTATCACCAGTAATACTGTGCCGCAGACCGATGATGCCAACGATGTCTCCCGTTTCGACCACATCAATCTGTCCCTGAGGGTCTTTCCGCGTGGCATAGATTTGCCAGAGCTGAGCGACGTTGTCTTTTTTATCCTTGCCCGGATTGTAAACTCGGGAATTGGCTTTGAGTTGCCCGGAGTAGACGCGGACCCAGGCGATGTCGCCGGTTCTGGCTGGAATAACCTTGAACACCAGACCAGAGAACGGTTCACTTGCTGCGGGTTTTCTGGAGATCATTCCGGATTGACTTTTCTTCCCCTTGCCAACGGCTTCCCCTTCTACCGGTGGCCGTTCCTGAGGGCTGGGCAGGTAGTATTGCACAGCATCGAGCACTGGTTGGACACCAATTCCGTGCAGTGCCGAGCCACACATGACCGGCTGAATGGAACGATCGATCGTCGCTTTCCGCAAAACATCATGGAGAAGCTGCTCGGGGACATCCTCCTCCATTAAAACCAGTTCCATCAGTTCATCACTGTATTCGGCAAGTTGCTCAAGCATCGATTCACGCCATAGCTCAGCGAGAGCCATATGTTCGTCGGGGATATCTGACTCGCTAATCTCAGCCCCTTCAGATTCCGCATCAAACTGCAGCATTTTGAGACGGATCAGGTCCAGGACACCACAAAAAGGATTGTCGACGTGCGCAGGCCCTGCGCCGACCGGTACCTGGATAGCAACCGGATTGGCCTGCAGGCGATTTCCCATCTCATTAAAGACATTTTCGAAATCCGCTCCTTCGCGGTCCATCTTATTGATGAACGCCACGCGTGGTACGCTGTACCTGTCCGCCTGACGCCAAACCGTTTCGCTTTGAGCTTCAACGCCTTCGCGGGCGCTGAAGACAACCACGGCCCCATCAAGTACTCGCAGGCAGCGTTCCACTTCGGCAGTGAAATCAACATGACCGGGTGTATCGAGCAGATTGATGTGGATGTCTTTCCAATTGAATGTCACACAGGCGGAGTAGATAGTGATTCCGCGCTCCTGTTCCTCAGGATCATCATCTGTTGCGGTGGTCCCTCTATCAACCATTCCGACCCGATGTTTGGCTCCGCTGTAAAAGAGCATACGTTCTGTGACCGTCGTCTTTCCGGCATCTATATGAGCAATAATTCCGATATTGCGAAGCTTGTCGATTTGACGAGTCATGGTTGGGACTCCGGAAGTTTAGAGAGTTTAGCGGAATGGATTTGTCCCGGGAAGGACTTGGCAACTTGAACAGCTTGTTGAATGAAACAGGTTTAGCTGTAAGCACAAAAAAAGCCGCGTGACGAAGTCGTCCAACGCGGCTTGATTTGAATTGGAATGCTTACCAGGCAAAGTGAGCAAACGCTTTGTTGGCGTCAGCCATTCGGTGAACGTTTTCACGGCGAGTGATGGCAGCCCCTTCTTTTTTGTAGGCAGCTACCAGCTCATCAGCGAGTTTCAGATGTGTGGGGCGTCCTTTCTTTTCACGGACAGCCATCAGGATCCAGCGGAAGGCCAGAGCTTGCTGGCGGCTCCGATTCACCTGCATGGGGACCTGATACGCCGCACCACCAACTCGCTTGGAACGAACTTCGATGTGAGGCTTCACGTTTTCCACCGCTTCAGTGAACACATCCAGAGGCTCAGCATCAGTCACGCGAGTACTGATTTCTTCGAGTGCCTGGTAGAACACATTTTGAGCGACAGTTTTCTTGCCGTCGAGCATCAGGCAGTTGATGAACTTGCTGGCCAGCAGTGAATTGAACCTGGGATCTGGCTTCAGCTGTTCTTTACTTGCGGTAATCTTACCCATCTTGGATTGTCTCTTAACTCTCTATCGGTTAGCTAAAAACTGCGATTGGTATCAGGATCGCTTTACACCATAACGACTGCGGGACTGCTTTCGTCCATCAACCCCAAGCGTATCGCGAGCACCGCGAACGACCTGGTAACGTACACCTGGTAAGTCGCGAACACGCCCACCTCGAACCAGCACAATCGAGTGCTCCTGGAGGTTATGACCTTCACCCGGGATGTACACCGTAACTTCCTTTCCATTGGAAAGACGCACACGAGTGATTTTTCGCAGTGCCGAGTTCGGTTTCTTAGGCGTCATCGTACGTACCTGAAGACAAACCCCCTGTTTTTGAGGACAGTGCTCAAGTACAGGTGCTTTGGACTTGCTGCGTTTCTTCTTGCGGTTTTTACGAATGAGCTGATTAATGGTTGGCATAGGGTATTTCCAAAAGCCGTTATGTTAATTGCATTTTAATGATTTGTTCCCAAGTCTACCCCATCCGAGGTGGGTGAGACCCTGCAGAGAGCTGTAAAACTCCCGGAAACTACTCAAGTTACACTCTTTAGTATCGTTGTCAATTGCCAATCGATGTTTTTAAAGAACAACTTGCCAGGCTAACCTTGCCTTAGAAAACTGACCAGAATCCATCGGTCATTCTTGTATTTGGTCGCATTTGAACAAGTCTGAAATGCGTAATGGAGCAGTCATACTGCTGTTTGCCGTTATTGTAACGGCAAACAGCTCGTATCACTATAAGCTCACTCTATTCTTCAGGATTTCCTTCGTCAGGGGTATCACTACCACCAAGCAGGGAATCGAGCGAAGGAGCAGGAGCTTCGGTTTCTCCCAGCAATTCGGCACCTGCCTGTAGCAGTGGAAATTCGGGGCCCATAGCTTCTGCTTTTTCTTCACTGATGGCCTGAAGCGCATCGGGTTGATACCGAACTTCGCTCTCCTGGAACTTGCGGAAACCGGTACCGGCCGGAATCAGGTGCCCCAGAATCACGTTTTCCTTGAGACCCACAAGGCGGTCCACCTTACTGGCTAATGCTGCTTCGGTGAGAACCTTGGTGGTTTCCTGGAAACTGGCAGCCGAGATAAAGCTGGAGCTTTGAACGGCTGCTTTGGTAATCCCCAGAAGCTGAGTGCTGGCGGTGGCCGGCTTGGGTTTGGACCCTTTGGCGGGAGTCTTCCCTTCAGCTTCCAATTGGTCATTGGTTTCCTGCAGGACTGATTTCGGTACGATCGCACCTTCTTCGAATCCTGAATCGCCCGCTGATTTGATCTTCAAGCATTTGCTGACCGCATCATTGGCTTTGCGGAAATCAAACTTGTCGACGATCATACCCGCCAACAGATTGGTGTCACCTGCCGATTCAATTTTGATCTTACGTAACATGCGAGCGACAATGATTTCGATGTGCTTATCATTGATTTCCACTCGCTGGCTACGATAAACCTGTTGAATTTCACGAAGCAGATATCGTTGAACTTCCTCTTCGCCGGAAACTCGCAGGATATCATGTGGCACCAAAGGTCCGTCCACCAGTTCTTTACCGGCAACTACGATATCACCTGAATGAACGAAGAAGCGTTTACCTGGAGGAACCAGGTGTTCGCGTTCGATCCCCGTCTCTTCGTTGCGAACGATGATCGATCGTTTTCCACGTTTCTTTTCACCCAGAATCTCAACCACGCCGTCGATTTCAGCGATCACGGATGGATCCTTTGGTTTACGAGCTTCAAAGATCTCGGTAACTCGTGGCAGACCACCGGTAATGTCGGTGACCCCGGAGGCTTCACGAGGAGTCTTGGCCAGGACGGCACCCGCCTTGATGCTATCTCCTTCTTCCACTTCGATATGAGCACCTTCTGGAAGATAGTAAACGTCCTGTGGACGCCCCTCGGCATCTTCCATGACAATCTGTGGATGCAGTTCACCTTTGTGATCCATGATCATCTTACGCATGCTACCACCAGCGTCTTTTTCCAGTAGCAGCGTTTCGCCTTCGACAACGTCTTCATAGCGAACCTTACCACCTACCTCGGCGATAATCGGAATACTGTGTGGATCCCATTCACAAAGGATCTTTCCAGCCTTCACATTATCGTCTTCAGAAACGCGGAGAATCGAACCGGCAGGAACAGGGTGTTTCTCGAGTTCACGGCCTTTCGGATCCAGAATCGCGACTTCACTGTTTCGAGTGAGTACGATTTTTTCACCAGCTTCGTTTTCTACATGGCGAAGGTGAGTGAATTTGATGATACCTCCCTTCTGGGATTTGATATCACTTTCTTCCACGCTCGTATTAACCGTACCACCAATATGGAAAGTACGCATGGTTAACTGAGTACCAGGCTCTCCGATACTCTGAGCGGCAATAATACCGACTGCCATCCCTTCTTCGACCAGCTGGCCTGTGGCCAGGTCCATTCCATAGCAGCAGCGGCAGACACCCAATGGAGCTTCACAGGTCATCGCAGAACGGACCTGAATCTTATCCACACCCAGTTCCTCGATCTTCCGAGCACTCTCGGTGGTGATCATTTCATTCTCAGCTACGATCACTTCCCCGGTCACCAGATCGGCGATCGGCTGACGACTGACTCGACCAAAGATCGCATCTGCCAGTTTCACTTCGACCTTCTCGCCTCGGTAGATAACACCTTTGGTGATACCCTGAGTCGTACCGCAGTCATCCATGGTCACGACAACATTCTGAGCAACGTCTGCCAGTTTACGAGTGAGGTAACCGGAGTCAGCTGTCTTCAATGCCGTATCGGCCAAACCTTTTCGGGCACCGTGTGTGGAACTGAAGTATTCCAGTACACTCAGGCCTTCCCGGAAGTTCGCCTTAATTGGCGTTTCAATGATTTCACCAGTTGGCTTGGCCATCAGACCTCGCATACCGGCCAGCTGGCGAATCTGTTCGATACCACCACGGGCACCAGAGTGGGCCATCAGGAATACAGGGTTCACATAGCCATCACGCGTCTCTTCACGGTAGTCATGCTCCATGGCATCCATCATCTTACTGGTGATGGCCTCACGAGCATGCGTCCAGGTATCGAGTACCTGGTTGTACCGTTCCATTTCGGTGATCACACCACGCTGATACAACTTGGCAAAGCGAAGCACTTTCTTCTCGGCGTCGTTGATTTCTTCCACTTTTTCAGCCGGAGTTACCAGGTCATCTACGGCGAAGGAGAGACCGGAACGAGTACTTTCGTGGAAGCCGAACTGCATCATGTCGTCCAGCAAGTCAATCGTGGCAGCTCGTCCCAGACGTTCATAGCAGTCAGCAATAATGCTCGACAAGTCACCACTACGCAGCGTCTTGTTGTAGAAGTCCATTCCGGTCGGCAGCATCATGTTGAATCGGATACGACCATAGGTCGTTTCGATGATTTCACCAAAGATAGCGCTGTCGTTTTCCGTTTTCACTCGACGACTCTGAGGTAGACGAACATTGATCTTGGCCTGCAGGTCGATCACACCCTGAGCGAAAGCGAAGTCCGCTTCATCCGGGCTGGAAAACGTCATGCCCTCCCCTTTGCGATCATTCAGAGCGAGTGTGCAGTAGTAGCAACCCATGACGACGTCCTGAGAAGGACTCATGATCGGCTTTCCGTTGGACGGAGCAAAGATATTGTTGGTTGCCAGCATCAGAGTATGCGCTTCGACCTGAGCTTCCACAGAAAGTGGCAGGTGTACCGCCATCTGGTCTCCGTCAAAGTCAGCATTAAAGCCTTTGCAAACCAGCGGATGCAGGTGAATGGCATTACCTTCTACCAACGTCGGTTCAAAGGCCTGAATCCCCATACGGTGAAGTGTAGGAGCACGGTTGAGCAGCACCGGGTGGTTCTGGATTACCATTTCCAGAATATCCCAGACTTCCTCGTCTTTCCGCTCCAGCATCTTCTTCGCACTCTTGATCGTATCGGCGTGTCCCAATTCTTTCAGTTTGCGAATGATAAATGGCTGGAACAGTTCCAGAGCAATCTTCTTGGGCAGTCCACATTGATGCAGTTTCAGACGTGGGCCGACTACGATCACAGAACGAGCCGAGTAATCAACACGTTTACCCAGCAGATTTTCACGGAATCGTCCCTGCTTACCCTTGATCATATCGGTGAGTGATTTCAGGGGTCGATTGCTGCTTCCCAGAACAGGACGTTTACAACGGTTGTTATCAAACAAGGCGTCGACCGACTGCTGCAGCATTCGCTTTTCGTTACGAATGATCACTTCTGGAGCATTCAGATCAACCAGTTTGCGCAAGCGGTTGTTGCGGTTGATGATTCGCCGATAAAGGTCGTTCAAATCACTGGTTGCAAAGTTACCTGAATCGAGCAGTACCAACGGACGGAGGTCCGGAGGAATAACAGGAATAACTTCCAGCACCATCCACTCGGGTCGGTTTTCACTATCCCGAATCGACTCAACAATCAGAAGACGCTTGGTAAGATCCTTCTTCTTCTGCTTGCTGTTGGTCGTTTCCAGTTCATTACGCAGGTCTTCTGACAGCTGAACGAGATCCATTTTGGAGAGTAGTTTACGGACCGCTTCGGCTCCCATATCCGCTTCGAATGCGCCGGGACCGTACTGTTCGCGAGCAGCACGATACTCTTCCTCGGTCAGTAGCTGCTGGAATTCCAGATCCGTTTCGCCTGGATCGACTACCACGTAATCCTGGAAGTAAATAACTTTCTCCAAGCTGGTAGTTTTCATTGCCAGCAGATTACCCAGACGACTGGGCATGGCTTTGAAGAACCAGATATGGACCACCGGTGCCGCCAGTTCGATATGGCCCATACGTTTCCGGCGAACGCGGGAATGGGTGACTTTCACACCACAGCGATCACAGATCATTCCCTTATATTTCATCCCGCGGTATTTACCACAGGCACATTCCCAGTCCTTTTCAGGGCCAAAGATGCGTTCACAGAACAAACCGTCCTTTTCTGGTCGGTAGGTTCGGTAGTTAATAGTTTCAGGCTTTTTGACTTCACCAAATGACCAGCTACGGATGTCGTGTGGTCGCGCCAGTGAAATTTTCACTGAAGCATAATCATTGATTCTGTCGTAAGTATTTTCGCCAACTGTCATTTAATCGTGCTCCGTTTGGGATCACATTAACCGCGATGTGCAGTTAACAGGGTTGGTTGTTGATTCAGGAAATGAAAACTCGGGATTAAATACGCCGTTTCTCAAGCTGCATATTCAGGGCCAGGCCACGAATCTCGTTGGTGAGCACATCAAAGCTGGCAGGGGTGCCTGCTTCCAGTGTGTTTTCACCTTTCACCATCGATTCGTAGATCTTGGTTCGACCTTCCACGTCGTCACTTTTGACGGTTAACAGCTCCTGAAGAATGTAAGCGGCTCCGTATGCTTCCAGAGCCCACACTTCCATTTCTCCAAATCGCTGTCCGCCGAAACGGGCTTTTCCACCGAGTGGTTGCTGGGTAATCAGCGAGTATGGTCCGGTGCTTCGCGCGTGAACCTTATCATCCACCAGATGGTGCAGCTTCAGCATGTAGATGTAGCCGACAGTCGTTTCCTGTTCCATGGCCTGGCCTGTACGACCGTTGAACAAAGTTACCTTACCGTGAGACGGCAAGCCGGCTTTGTCGAGCCATTGATTAATCTCGTCTTCTTTGGCTCCGTCAAAAATCGGAGTCTGGAACTGGGTCCCCAGTCTGGCTCCGGCCCAACCCAGGTGAGTCTCAAGGATTTGACCCACATTCATTCGGGAAGGAACTCCGAGCGGATTGAGCATAATCTGGATGGGAGTTCCATCTTCCAGAAACGGCATGTCTTCGACAGGCAGAATCTTGGCGATGACCCCTTTGTTACCATGGCGACCGGCCATCTTGTCACCCACCGAAATGGTTCGTTTGGTGGCAATGTAAACCTTCACCATCTGCAATACACCGCTACGCAGTTCATCACCACGTTTCATGGTGTTGAGTTCGCGATCGCGGGTATCCAGCGCCTTTTCGATCACACTTTGGTGAGCCTTATAGATCTTCGTGATTTTGCTGATCGCATCATCACTTCGCATGGAACCAGTGACACTTTGAATGCGGAACTGTTCGGCGACGTCGGCCAGATATTTGATGTCGTCGTTCGAGCGATACGGAGTTCCGTCTTCGTCGTTCAACTTGCGTCCCAGGACACCTTCCAATTCGGCAATCATATCCAGAAAAGCCTCTACAACCAGCGCGTTACCAGTCGTTTCGGCTTCTTTGAGATCCTTTTCAAAGATCTTACGTTCCACGTCGGAAAGACTCATGCGTCGCGAGAATTTTTCGGTGTCAATCACGATTCCTTCCACGCCTGAAGGCACTTCCAACGAATCGTTTTTCACATCCTCCCCAGCACGTCCGAAGATCGCGTGGAGAAGTTTCTCTTCCGGAGTCAGTTCCGTTTTGGATTTTGGTGATACCTTACCGACCAGAATGTCTCCAGGTTTCACATAAGTTCCCACCTGAACAATTCCGTTATCGTCAAGGTTGCGAAGCATCTTTTCGCTGACGTTAGGAATGTCCCGGGTGAATTCTTCGCGACCGAGTTTGGTTTCGCGAATTTCAACATCGTATTCTTCAATATGAATCGAAGTGTATACGTCATTCACCACCAACTCTTCACTGATGATAATCGCGTCTTCAAAGTTGTACCCTTCATAGGACATGAAGCCGACGAGTACGTTACGGCCCAGTGACAGTTCCCCTTTGCGAGTAGCTGCACCGTCCGCAATCACCTGACCGGCTTCTACTTTGTCGCCCAGAGCAACAATTGGTTTCTGGTTGTTACAGGTCCGCTCGTTCAGGCCGACATACTTCTTCAATTTGTGAACAGTTGTGCCAACGGTAATCTGTGTCGCGTCTACCTGATTGACTTTGCCCGAAACCTGAGCACGTACGACCATACTTGAGTTTTGAGCTATATGGCGTTCCATCCCGGTACCTACAATCGGCGGTTCTGCTTCGAGCAGCGGAACTGCCTGACGTTGCATGTTCGATCCCATCAGGGCGCGGTTTGCATCGTCGTGTTCCAGGAAAGGAATCAGGTTGGCAGAGACACCGACCATTTGACATGGAGCGATATCCATGTACTGGATTTCTTCCGGATTCACAATTCGGAAGTCACCCCGGATACGAGCGATCAGGTTGGGTCCACCGACAATCTTGTTGCCTTCGACGGCGATGTCAGCCGGAGCCACATAGGCATTGGCTTCTTCGTCAGCCCGTAGCGTACAAATCTCGTCGGTGACTTTACCGTTGACAACTTTACGGTACGGCGTGACCAGAAAACCGTAATCATCCACGCTGGCGTAAATTGCCAGACTTGAGATCAGACCAATGTTGGTACCTTCAGGCGTCTCAATCGGGCAGATTCGGCCGTAGTGCGAAATGTGGACGTCTCGCACTTCAAAACCAGCTCGTTTACGATTCAGACCTCCAGGACCAAGAGCCGACAGACGACGTTCATGCGTCAACTGACTCAGAGGATTTGTCTGGTCTACCACCTGGGAAAGTTCACCTCGACCAAAGAAATATTCGATCGCGGCTGAAATGCTCTTGGGGTTGATGAGACTACGAGGAGTCATGTCCTCCTGGTCTTTAAGACTCATACGTTCCTGAACTGTGCGACGGAGTTTCAGGAAACCTTTGCGCAGTTCATCGGAAGCCAGTTCGTCGATAGTACGTAGACGTCGGTTACCGAGGTTATCGATGTCGTCAACGTGAATTCCTTCTTCCTGGACGGTGAGACCGATCAGGTATTCGATCGAAGCGACCAGATCGTCCGGACGCAGGGCCATCTCGGTTTCAGGCAAGTCCAGTCCGAATTTGCGGTTGATACGAAAACGTCCCACTCGGCCCAAACGGTAACGATTGGAATCGAAGAACTTTTCTTGGAAGAGCGTTCTGGCTTTTTCAAGCTGGGGCGGGTTTCCAGGACGTAGCCGCTGGTAAATCCGCAATAACGCTTCTTCATGGCTGCTGGTCGTATCGTCGGCCAGCGAGTTGAAGATCAGGTTGCTCTTGGTCGGTTCCATGACTTCGATGGTGTCGAGTCCGGAAGTGCAGATGAGTTCTGCGGCGTTACGAGTGATCTTCTGGCCAGCCTCGAGGATGATCTCTCCGGCACGTTCACTACCACCTGGATAAACGACGTCATCTACAGCGATCTTGCCTTCGATCTTGCTGACACTGCGACCATCTTTGACTTTCTCTACTGCAGTGTCATAGAAAGTCCTGAGGATGTCGGCATCCGAGCTGTACTCGGGGCCCATGGCACGCAGCAGTGTCATCGCAGAAAACCTGCCGCTCTGGTCGATGCGGATGCTCAGCAGATCTTTCTTCGTAACGTTCACTTCGATCCAGCTACCACGCTCGGGAATCACTCGGCAACTGGCCAGCTTGCGGTCTGTCGTCGTGTCCGCTTCCATCACAAAGTCAACACCAGGAGAACGGTGAAGCTGACTCACCACAACACGCTCGGCACCATTGATGATGAATTCCCCGCCACCCATCATGACCGGTAGGTCTCCGAGGTATACTTCTTCCTCGATGGGTTCTTCCTTGTTCAGACGCAGGCGGACTTTGAGAGGTCGCCCATAGGTCAGACGCAGTTGCCGGCATTCTTCAGGAGTGTATCGCGGCTTACCCACATCGTAGTCCAGGTAGTCGAGTGTGAGTTGTTTGTCATAGCTCTCCACAGGAAAGATCTCCTGCAGAACTCCCTGAAGTCCCTGCTCTTTACGCTTGTCCGGGCTGACGTCCGACTGCTGGAATGCTTCGTAGCTGGCAGTCTGAATGGCGGTCAGGTCGGGGATAGGATGCGCATCATATCCGCGACCAAAACGGTGGATATTGGTAGGCTCCAGGCGACGTTGTGCTTTAATTGGCATGTTGTTGCTCCGTGGAAAAAAGTGATCTGCTTGAAAGGAAGATCAACTTACGGTTTCACGTCGTTAGTGGGGTTAATAATTAGTTCTGTTCCGAGTGTCAGGTGGGGTAGCACTGCCGTACATCCAAAAAACAAAGCATGTCTACCCCGAACAAACGGGTGAGACATGCTTCTTTCAGATTTCAAATAGTGCGTGGTCGTTTTCGTTCAATCCCATGCTGTCAGGTGTTGGGAACTGGCAAGTCCCTGGGGAATGAGTGCCATGGTTGGATTGAGAGGATCGTCGTGAGATCAGAGAAGCGCGCACATTCTGCGCAGTTACTTCCTGGGTTTTGTAATCGTCGAAGAATTTTTTTGAAAAACTTCTGGCGATACTAACCTGAGTCAAACGACCACCTTTCACAATCCCGGCTGCATCACTCGAACCGGGGCTGGTAACCCTAACTTGGGCTGCCAATGTACTAGTTCCGGAAATTCAAACTATCTGAAGCTGAAAGGGAACACCAAGACGATTGTGCTCACTGTCCCCCACCCAAAAGCCGTCGTTCGACTTTCAGGCTCCCATTCTTCCAGATAGTAACTGCATTTGCCCGCCAACAGCGTCACTAAGTCAACGCTCTAGTGTAACGGCAAAGCAGGATGAATATCCACCGTTTTTACTGGAATCCGAAAACTAAGCGAGAGCGCAACAAGCTGCGCACGCTTAATCCATCCTGGAAAAACCAGAGGATACAGCATCGCCTGTCAACAAAAACTCAGAAAGCCCGGCAGAATGCACAGAGAGAATACCGAAAACGAATCATTCGAAATCGTCTGGTTTTTCCCTGTGATCTGCTGATGTTGTAACGGCAAAGCTACATCCGACTGTCGGGATATTCTGCGAACTATTGAAGTTCTACAGTACCACCGGCAGCTTCGAGCTTTTCCTTGATAGCTTCCGCTTCGTCTTTGGCTGCACCTTCTTTGATTGTGGCAGGTACACCTTCAACCAGCTTCTTGGCATCCATCAGGCTTTGGCCAGTGATGTTCTTCACTTCTTTAACGACATTCAATTTCTTGTCGCCAAAGCCAGTTAGAACAACATTGAATTCAGTTTTCTCTTCAGCGGCTGCGCCATCACCACCATCACCACCGGGTGCGGCTACGACAACGGCACCACCACCAGCAGCGGCTTCAATACCGTGCTCGTTTTTGAGGTAGTCACTGAGTTCTTTGGCCTGCTTGAGGGACAATTCCGCAAGCTGATCGCCTAAGGCTGAGAGTTCGGCAGATACTTCTACTGTTGCTGCTTCGTCAGACATTTTCAGATTAAGCCTTTCTCACTTTATCTGGGCAACTCGGAAACCCTACGGAGCTGTACCTACTGGGTTATTTCCGACTGCAAAAACAAAAAATACATTTGTATTCAAAAGTCTCCGGATCCCAACGGCGGGATTCGGAAAACAAACTTATTCGTCAGATGCCTCTTCGGCATCCTCCTGTTCAGCGTCAGCACTCGCCTCTTCGGCTGGTGCTTCTTCTATTGATTCCTCTTCATTGGCTGCTTCTTCAGCAGGAGCCTCTTCTGCGACAGCTTCTTCAGCTGGAGCTTCTTCGGTGTCTTCCGCTGCAACTTCTTCGCTGGCACCCGTGCCGGCTCCATCGATCTCACTGATCTGAGCAGCCAGAGTTCCACCGGGGCCAATCAGCTGGGCAGACAGGGTGGCTCCAGGGCCAAGTAGCTGAGCGACAATGGTTGCCAGTACTTCTTCCCGAGTAGGCCACTTACTAATTTCAGCAACGGCGGCTGGAGTGAGTGCTTCTCCGTCGAGTACACCACCACAGGCAGCAAATGCTTCGAAGTTGTTTTCGTCTTTGTCCAGCTCGACGATCTCTTTCACCATGGAAACAAAATCGCTGCCGCCCCAACAGACGGCGACACTACCCCCAACCCCTTCAAAGGCGGGCGCCAGGGTGGTGCCTTCGGTAGCGCGAATTGCCAGACTCTTTTTGACAACTCGGATGTTGATGTTCTTTTCATGCAAACGATCGCGTAACTGACCGGATTCCCCGGCGTCCAGTCCGATCACGTTAACTAACACGCAGTCCTGTACTTCTGCGAGTTCTTTCTTTATCTGATCGACGATCAAGTTCTTGACGAATTTACTCATTGTCTCGTACTTATTGATGAATGTCAGTGCCTGACTGCGAGTCCGAACCTTTCAGATTCACGTGGACACTGTTTTCCAAACTTGGGTTAAATTGGGTTTATTAAATACCGACTTCGATTCCAGGGCTCATCGTGGCACAGACGGAAATACCTTTCACGTAAGTTCCTTTGATGGTTGCCGGCTTGAGTGAATCAATGTGGCTGATGAATTCGTTAATGTTGTCTTCCAGCTGAGCGGGCTCAAAACTGAGGCGTCCTACAACGGCATGCACGTTTCCACCGGGGTCGTTACGGAACTCGATCTTACCCGCTTTGTATTCACCGACAACGCGAGCGACATCTGGAGTGACTGTGCCAGCACGAGGGGATGGCATCAGGCCGCGGGGCCCAAGTACTTTCCCGAGTGGTCCGACCAGACCCATCATGTCAGGCGTGGCAATACAGACGTCAAAATCTGTCCAGCCGTCGCTGATCTTCTTGGCCAGGTCTTCGGCACCAACTTCATCCACTCCGGCTGCTTCTGCTGCCGAAGCATTCTCGCCTTTGGCGAAGACGACGATACGGAGCTCACGCCCGATGCCGTGTGTCAATGCGAGCGAGCCTCGGATGATCTGATCAGCCTGCTTGGGATCGATTCCCAGACTCATATGGATTTCGACAGTCTGATCAAACTTGGTATCGCCAAATGATTTCAGCAATCCAACCGCTTCCGTCACACTTAAGGCTCCGGCGGCTTCAGCTTTTTCAAGTTGTGCCAGATATCGTTTTGATTTCTTAGCCATCTTTTTATTTACCAGTATTACTAAGTGGTTTTTGTATTAATTACTCGTCTACAGTGATGCCCATGCTACGAGCAGTACCTTTGATGATATTGCGAGCATGTTCGGTATCACGAGCGTTCAGGTCTGCCATCTTCACTTTGATGATTTCATCAATCTGATCAATCGTCACGCTGCCAACTTTGGTGACGTGCGGTTCTCCTGATCCCTTTGCGATGCCAGCGGCTTCCTTCAGCAGCGAGGCTGCCGGCGGACTCTTGACAATAAAGTCAAAACTGCGGTCGTTGTAGACTGTGACGATCACAGGAACAGGAGTTCCGTTGAGTTCACGCGTGCGGTCATTAAACTGAGTCACGAAATCCCCAAGGTTCACTCCGAATTTACCGAGTGCTGTACCGACTGGTGGAGCAGGCGTTGCCTGACCGCCGGGTACCTGGAATTTAGTTTCTCCTACTACTTCTTTAGCCATTTCTAGTCACCGTTAAATATCACAGTTGTGATTGGTTGTTTTCATGCGAAGGCCAACAGCACTGACGGTCAACGCCTCTCGTGCCAACGGCCAAAATGTAAGTTGTGATTAAATCTCTTCGATCTGCCAGTGTTCAAGTTCGACAGGAGTACTTCGGCCGAAGATGTTGATAATCAAAGTAACCCGCCCGTTGGCTTCGTCAATACCATCCACTTCGCCTTCAAAGTTCTGGAAGTTTCCATCCTTGACTCGTACTCGATCACCCGCCTTGAATGGAATAGCTGTCCTGAGTTGTGGCTCATCACCCTCGGTATCTTCTTCAGGCAGAGCGACACTCAGAATTCGTTCTACTTCATCTGCCGGCATCGGCGTCGGCTTACCAAAAGTACCTGTGAAGTCACCGATTCCCGGAGTCTCACGGACAAGGAACCAGGATTCGTCCTGCAGCATCATCCTGACCATGATGTAGCCGGGATAAAGCTTGCGTTTTACAACCTTTCGTTTTCCACTGCGAGTAAACTCGACAATGTCCTCGGTCGGGACAATGACCTCTTCAAAGTAATCTTCGAGTCCTTCCATCTTGATGCGTCGTAGCAGTCCGTCGCGGATGGAAGTTTCACGGTTTACCTGCACCTTCAGGATGTACCACGCAAATGTCTGGCTATCGTATTTCTTGGGGATGTTGTGAGGATCAAACGGAGCGTCTTCGTCAGCAACTTCAGGCTCTTCAACAACCGGCTCAGGTTCTGGTTCAGGTTCTGGTTCAGGTTCTACCTGCTCTTCTGCTTCTGCTTCTGCTTCTTCCTGCACGTCCGCTGCTACTGTTTCTACAGTTTCAGCTTCTGCTTCTGCAGGTTCAGCAGATGTGACTTCTGTGACTGGTTGCTCCACGGCAGCTTCCGTTTCAGCTGGCGAGTCCTGCTGCACTTCTGCCGCTTCGCCGCTGACTTCTTCAGGAACAGAATCTTGAACAGAATCTTGGGAAACGTTGTCGTCAGCCACAGATTCGGACTGTGGTTCTAACGACTCATTGGATTCGTCTTGAAATTCGTTCACGGTAAAAACTCCGAACACAAATACCACTGACTGGGGAGTCAGACTGGTAACTTATCAGGGTAGTAATCCGATCAGTGAATAACCTGACAGGATTCTAAAAGGGTTGCTCAGGTTGTGGTTTCATCCTCAGCTGAAACGTCAGCTAAGCACTAATACCAATCGCCTTCAGCAGCAGCTGCCAGACCAGGTCATACCCGAACAAGGCCGCTGTAAGTAAAAACATGGTCAAGATAACAACGAAGGAACTGCGAACCAGTTCCGGGCGTTTCGGCCAGGAAACCTTCGCCATTTCGTTCTGCACGGCAATTAAAAACTCGGCGAATTTAAACCAGTGCACAATGCGGTAGCTAAACCAGAATGAAGCCACTAACAGAAAACCGCAGGTGTAATTGATATCGAGCCCGAATAACGAACCCTCTAAATTACCTTTGACCCAAATGTTGAGTGACCAAATCCCTAAAGCAAACACAATAATCAATGTCAACATGGTCGTACGGCGCGTTACCAACCCCATCGTAGGGCGATGGCGAGTTGCGCTGAACAAAGTTCCCAACAGTTTAACATTGACCGCGGTCTGTTCTGACTTACCAGTAGACTGCGAATTTGTGCTTTTAGACATTACGTCGTTGTCATCCAATTAATATTCAGACCTCCGATCAATCCAGTTAATCGGATAAAGGAGCTCTGAGTTACTAACCGACTACTCAGCCTCAGAAGCAATGGTTCAGTTGGATTTATGATAGTTTCCCGCTATCATATTCCAGCTCTGAGTCCATCAGGCCAAAATCAGAGTCAGGTTTTCCTGCCACCTGGCGATCCAGATGACCTCTGACTCTTATTCAACAAAACCTCGAATCATCTTCCAGCGTTGAGGAATTGCTGTCCACCTAAGCGGTGGAAACTCTCGTACGTGTAACAGATCCATCCCGCACGATGAGTAAATCAGTGTTGTACTTTCAACTAAATATCCCCTGACCCGAGAAGCAGGTGAAATTCCTGCAGCTCGGATCAAGGATTATATGGCAGGGGCGGAGGGACTTGAACCCGCAACCTTTGGTTTTGGAAACCAATGCTCTACCAATTGAGCTACACCCCTGTTTAAAGATCCCCGAGTCTTACTCGACAATCTTTGTTACTACGCCAGAACCGACAGTTCGACCACCTTCACGGATAGCGAAGCGTACTCCTTCGTCCATCGCGATCGGCTTGTGCAGTTCTACTTCCATTTTGACATTGTCGCCAGGCATGCACATTTCAGCGCCCAGCAGATTTGCTGTACCTGTCACGTCGGTGGTACGGAAGAAGAATTGAGGTCGGTAACCGCTGAAGAATGGAGTGTGACGTCCACCTTCTTCTTTACTCAGACAGTAAACTTCTCCTTCGAATTTGAAGTGAGGAGTGATACTACCAGGAGCAGCGAGAACCTGTCCACGTTCGATTTCTTCTCGTTTCACACCACGCAGAAGACACCCAACATTGTCCCCAGCCATACCCTTATCGAGCAGCTTGCGGAACATCTCTACACCAGTACATGTAGTGGTGTGAGTATCTTTCAGGCCAACGATTTCAACATCGTCGCCAACGTTGATCACACCACGCTCGATACGACCTGTTGCCACAGTACCACGACCTTCAATGGAGAAGACGTCTTCGATGGCCATCAAAAATGGCTTATCTTCATCACGATCCGGTTCTGGAACGTTGGCATCAATGGCTGCGACCAGTTCGCTAATACAAGCAGAAGCTTCAGGATCGGAAGGATTCTGATAAGCAGGCAATGCCGAACCACGAACGATCGTTGCGTTGTCACCGTCGAAGTCGTACTTGCTCAACAGTTCACGAACTTCGAGTTCCACCAATTCCAGCAGCTCTTCGTCATCCACGAGGTCACATTTGTTGAGGAATACCACAATTGCTGGTACGTCGACCTGCTTTGCCAACAGGACATGCTCTTTAGTCTGAGGCATTGGTCCGTCAGCAGCTGAAACCACCAAAATCGCACCGTCCATCTGAGCAGCACCGGTGATCATGTTTTTAATGAAGTCAGCGTGTCCAGGACAGTCAATGTGTGCGTAGTGACGAGTTTCACTTTCATACTCAACGTGAGCTACAGCAATGGTAACAGTCTTAGTTTCATCGCGAACTGTACCACCTTTTGCAATCTCGGAGTATTCCTTGAATTCAGCCAGACCCTTGGCAGCCTGTACTGCAAGAATCGCACCAGTGGTGGTTGTTTTACCATGGTCAATGTGGCCGATCGTACCCACGTTGACGTGGGGTTTTGTACGTTCGAAAGTCTCCTTGGCCATTTCCTTTACCTATCTTCTGAAAATGATTTTGTGTCGT